>NZ_MPDJ01000009.1:249567-283849 GCF_001881565.1 Eisenbergiella tayi | reverse complement strand
AAAGGAGTATGTGGAAGCCTGCCGGGAGGAAGGGCTTAAGGTGGGATTTTATTATTCGCCGCTTGACTGGCGGTTTCCGGGCTATTTTATGCCCAGCCTTTTCTGGGAAAATGCCCTGGAGCTGAAAAAACAATGCCATGATCAGCTTATGGAACTGATGACCAATTACGGAAAGATAGATTTGCTGTGGTTTGACGGAGAATGGCTGGCATTAGGAGGAATGAGCTGGTCCCCGGAACAGGGATGGTTCCGCAGGCAGGGATGGGAGACCAGCGAATATATGAAAGATAATTATTTCTGGGAATCCGAAAAAGTGATTAATGAGATACGCAGTCTTCAGCCGGATATTATGATTAACAACCGGTTTGGCTGGGAGGGGGATTTCCATGTAAGAGAACGCCGCATTGACGATATCCGTACGGATAAGCCATGGGATTCCAATGATTGTATAGCAGATTCCTGGGGATATATTCCAGGCAGGCCGGTATTATCCCTGCGGGAACTGGTCCATAATTTGATAGCTATTGTTGTCAGGGATGGTAACTATCTGCTTAATGTCGGGCCAACCGGAGATGGGGATATGGAACCTGAGCAGGTAGAACGTCTGAAACAGCTTGGCGACTGGCTTCAGAAATATGGCAAGACTGTCTATGGTACGAGAGGGGGCCCGGTGATCCCGGGAAGCTGGGGAGGAACGACCTATTGCGGAAACAGGGTGTATGTTCATATCATCGAATGGCAGCAGGATACCATAAAAATTTCCGTACCGGACAATAAACTGGTTTCGTGGCATCCTCTGAATGTCTGTAATGCGGAGCTTACTGAGGACGGAGACAGCATGGAAATAAGGGTTCCCATCGATTCCCGCGATATGCTGGATACCATTATAGAATTGGAATTTGAAGACAAGATCTGTTGGGAAGGCGTATGTGGGGAAGAGAAAGATATATATGGCCTGGGTGATGGATTAAGTAAGGCTGAGTAGAGGGATTATCCCGTGCACTTATGCTGCCAGTGTTGATAACAGGCACACGTGATGATAACAGATGCTTGACAGACAGCGAAAGAACGGCTATACTCACCCTGTAAGGCAGTAAAAGTATATAAGAGGTTGAGACAGAAATGAGATTGCGTAAATAAGACTGTTCGGTAACTGATACAGATGGTTTTGCTTTTCCGGTGAGGGTGCTTTGTGAGGAAGCATATCTCCCGGGAAGGCGGCTTTTTGTGCGGTACGGACGGTCTTTTTTTGCGCCTGGCTGCGGTTTGCCCGCAGGTTTCTTTTCTGTGTGTATGGTATCTGCTGCGGCAGATGACATGAGGCTGCGGTATTTATGCCGCGGCGGATGCACACAGGTTGTCTCAGGCTCTTTTTTTGTTGCCCGAAAGGATTACGGTGTAAATTCTTCAGCACAGAGGTTACACCAAAAGGATACCGCCGCAGGCGGGAGAACGGAGGGATTAGAATGATTATTTGTACGAGATGGGAGAAAACGGAAATGGTACTTAAGTATGGCACTCCGGTAAGCATTGCGGCGGAAAACAGCCTGCTGTAATCTGAGCCGTAACAGCCGCCGGAGAGAAAAGGAGGCTGTTTATGTCGAAAATATTAGTAAACGAGATGAGTTTTTATTATGAACCTTATTACAACCCCGTATTCGAACGGGTTAACCTGATACTGGATACAGACTGGAGACTTGGACTGACCGGAAGAAACGGACGGGGCAAGACCACTTTTTTAAAGCTCCTGGAAGGGGAGCTGGAACCGACACAGGGAAAGCTTATAAAAAGCGTTTCCATGGAGTACTATCCCTATCATTTCGAAACAGCTTATGAGAAAACGGGGGATGTATTGAAAGAAATCATAGGTGGTTTTAAGACGATGGAGGATGCTATGGAAGCGTTTCCCGAACATCCGGACAAAGAAGAAATAGAGCGCTGCGCCGCCATTCAGGAAAAATACAGGGAAGAGGGAGGCTATGAGCTGGAAGCGCGGATTTGCCGGGAACTGTATCGTATGGGGCTGCCGGAGGAACTGCTGGACCGGGATTTCAGAGTGCTTTCCGGCGGGGAGAAGAGCAAGCTGCTCATGCTGGCCCTGTTTTTACGCCCCAATGCCTTTGTATTGCTGGATGAGCCGACAAACCACCTGGATATCCGGGGAAAGCAGGCCATCGCACATTATCTGAAGCAGAAAAAAGGCTTTCTCGCCGTGTCCCACGACAGGCAGTTCCTGGATGAAACATCGGATCATATTCTGGCGATCAATAAGACCGACATTACCCTGGAAAAAGGAAACTATTCCAGCTGGAAGGAAAATACGGAGAAAAAAGAAGCGTTTGAACGGCGTACGAAAATACGTCTGGAAAAGGAAATAAAAGTACTTGAGAAAGGCGCTGTTGTCCGGCGGAATTGGGCTGCGGCGGCAGAAAAGGAGAAGAATCCGTACCCTACGAATAACAGGGGAAACACTTCCCGGGCGGCTAAATTCATGCACCAGGCCAAAAATGCGGAGCAGGAGGCCAGGGAAGCGATCGCTGAAAAAAAGGAACTTTTGAAAAATTATGAAACGGTTCCTCCGCTGTATCTGTATAAGGATACGGATGGGAGCGGTACGGATAAGGACCTGCCGGTGCTGCAGCTTGAAAAGCTTACCTTCGGATATGACGGCGTTCCCTTATTCCATCATTTTTCCATGGAGATTTTCCGTGGGGAACGGATATGGATTAGAGGTTCCAATGGCTGCGGGAAGAGTACCCTGCTGCGGCTGATAAAAGGGGAGTTGGAAACAAAGGCAAGGAAGGCGGCGGAGGAGATTGCCATATCCTGTTTTTATCAGGAGCCTCTGTGGCAGGAGGGCAGCCCCAGGGAATGGATCCGGGATGACGGGCAGTGGGAACGATTCCTTTCCTTTTGCAGCCGCCTGGATATTCCCGATGAAATGCAGAAACGCCCTCTGCAGACTTACAGCAGCGGTGAGAAACGCAAGGTAGATGTGGCGAGAGCCCTGTCGGAAGAAAGTGACATCCTGCTGTTGGATGAACCGTTGAATTTCATGGATATCTATTTCCGGGAACAGCTTGAAAAGGCTATCCTGGCATCCGGCCCCACCCTTGTTTTCGTAGAGCATGACGAGCGGTTCGGAAGCCGTGTGGCGACCCGGATTATCGATCTGGATCAGGGGGCCGGGATGAAGGCCGGGAAAACCGGAGCGGTCAGCGAAGACGGAGAGGAAAAGGGGTCTGCCGATTAGGTTTTATCCCTTCCGGAATTTCCCCGGAGATACCCCTGTCAGCTGTGTAAACACCCGGCTGAAGTGGCTTTGATCATAAAAAGACAGCTGACAGGCGATTTCCGCAATGGACAGCCGGGTATATATCAGCAGCCGCTTAGCCTTATTGATTTTCTGCCGCTGGATATATTCCAGCGGGGTACACTGAAATTCCTGCCGGAACCTGCGGCAGAAATGGTATTTGCTCATCTTCATATGGCCGGCAAAGGCATCCAGGCCTGCCGGTTCATCCAGATGGGCGTAAATATAGCGGGAGGCGGCGAGCGCAAAGCTGTCTATTCCGTCCGGCTCATTGATGCGCGCCGTTTTGCATACATGCATGAGAAGGGAATAAATGGCGCAGGAAAAGTCAAATTCATCAGGAAGCTGTTTTGCGGCAGCCAGTCTGTATAGGGCGGCAAAATGCTCCTCAAAGGACGCATCTTCAAATCGCAGGGGCAGCATATTCCCTGTATGCAGGTGGTTGATAACCGCGTCAACAGGGGTTCCCCTGAAGTGAAGCCATATGATTTCTGAATGGCCCTTTTCCATGAAATAATATTTGTGGGTATCCCTCAAATCCATCAGGATGCCGTGGCCGGGCAGGATCTCGTGGGTTTCCCCGTACTGCTCCGCAATAAGGCAGCCTGACAGTACATACATAATCAGGTTATTATTAAAATTACTCCGGTCGATTAAGAAATCCGGGTTCGATTCATATCCCATGGCGTCGCTTACCATCAGTGTTTCCTCTGCGAAATCACTGAGGAAGGGCGCCACGTGGCTGATATAATCACGCATAGAAGCCACCGCCTTTCCTGAGAGCAATATTATACAAAAAATACGGCAAAAATATCCTATATCCGGCCCTTTTATGCCACTATAATACAAGTAACCGAAGAATGCAAGGGAGGGTACGCAATGAAGGACATCCATATTATCAGGGAGCTGGCGGCGGAATACGCCCAGGCGGCAAACAGTGACCAAAACAGGGAAAAAATCAGGCTGCATACGGCAGTAAACGATCTGCAGATGATACGTCCTATTGTTTTGATAGATGAAATCCCCTGGGGTGAAATGGCAATCGGGGAAGAACTCACCCTGAGGTGTGAAGACGAAGATTTCAGAAGGCTGGAAGGACGGCTCAGAAGAAGTCTCTATCAATGGAAGTATATGCCCGCAGATATGGCGCTTCCGAATTATATTGCTGTGGAAAAAATAATCCATTCCACCGGAATCGGCGTGGAAGTGGAAGAAGAACTGATTGAAGGAGAGCAGATCAGTTCCCATAAATACCATAATGTTTTTCAGGAAGCGGGCCTGGATATGCTCCATGATCCGGTCATTACCTACGACAGGGAGGAAACAGCCAGACAATGGGAAAAGGTGGGGGAAGCCGTCGGGGATATCCTTCCTGTGAAGATCGTGGGCGAAGCTACGGGATATGGCCTGGGATGCAAGACCTGGGATACTATTGCCACGCTGATGGGTGCCGATGATCTGTTGTTCGGCCTGGTGGATGATCCGGATTTCATGCATGGGCTGGCCCGAAAACTGACGGATATTTTTCTCAATACGGTAAAACAATATGAACGGCTGAACCTGATAGACATGGATGCCATGTACTGCCACTGTGCTTCCGCGCTGACCTCCGGCATGCCGAAGGAGCCGGGGGATCTGGTCCATAATAATCTGAAAAAGGTATGGGGACGGGGCCTTGCCCAGATTTTTGCGGCGGTTTCCCCGCAGATGCATGAGGAATTTGATATCCAATATATGAAGGAGGCCATGGAACCCTTCGGCTATGTCTATTACGGATGCTGTGAACCGCTGGATCAGAAAATAGATATCCTGGAACAGATTCCCAATCTGCGGAAGATATCCATCACCCCCTGGGCGGATGTGGACGCGGCGGCGGAACGCATCGGCACCAGATATGTGTTATCCAGCAAGCCTAATCCGTCCCAGCTTTCTCTGGGAAAGACGGATAAGGAGGAAGTGCGCCGGGAGCTGTCGCGTATCCTTTCCGCATGCAGGAGGAACCGGTGCTCTTTTGAACTGGTGCTTAAGGATATCAGTACGGTGAACGGCAATCCCCGGTGTCTGTTTGACTGGGAAAAAACGGCTATGGAGATGGTGTGTGAGTATGAAGGATTTTAAAGCCCTGATGAATACCGGACAGTATGATTTTTTACGGAAGGAAGAAAGGCTGGGGAAAAGAATTATCCTCCTTGGCCTGGGCGGGAGTTATGCCTACGGGACATATCAGGAAAACAGCGATATTGATTTCAGGGGGATAACCCTGAATATGACCTCGGATCTTCTGGGACTGACGGAGTTTGAACAGTATGAGGATGATAAAACGGACACGGTGATTTATTCCTTTAATAAGATGGTGAAGCTGCTGCTGGAGTGCAACCCCAATACCTGTGAAATATTGGGGCTGGAAGAAGAACAGTATCTGATAAAAACCAAACTGGGACAGGAGCTTCTGGATCAGAAAGGATTATTTCTGTCCAAAAGGGCGGCAAAGTCTTTCGGCGGCTATGCGGGCGCGCAGCTCAGGCGCCTGCAGAATGCCATTGCCAGGGACGCCGTGCCCCAGAGGGAAAGGGAAAAGCATATCCTGAATTCTGTCAGGAATGCCCTGGAGGATTTTGAACGCCGCTATGGTGATTTTGACAGGGGAAGCATTCGTTTGTATATAGACAAAGCGGAAAACCCTGAGCTGGAAACGGAAATATTTGTGGATGCCGATTACCGCCATATGCCCCTGCGGGATTATGAGAATATGTGGGCCGTGATGCATAATGTGGTCAGGGACTATGATAAAATAGGGAAACGCAACCGGAAAAAGGATGATAACCATTTAAACAAGCACGCCATGCATTTGATCCGTCTGTTCATGATGGCTGTGGATATTCTGGAAAAGGGGGAAATCAACACCTGCAGGAGACAGGAGCTGGATTTGCTTCGGAAGATAAGAGGCGGTGGCTTCCAGCGGGAGGATAAAACCTTTACACTGGAATTTTATGATATTCTGGAGGCCTATGAAAAGAGAATGGAAAAAGCTTCCCGGGAAAGCCTTCTTCCGGATAATCCGGATATGGAGAAGGTGGAGGCGTTCGTGGAGTATGTAAACCGGAAGGCAATAGAGGGGGGATACCTTGAAGGTAATACATGGGATTAAGCTGAAGCCGGGAAGCCGGGAGGAGGAGCTGCCGGGGTATTCGGCGGAATTTCCCCATATATCTTCCTTTGTGGAACTGGATAAATATGCAGGAAAGCAGGCACCGTGGCACTGGCACAAGGATGTGGAATTATTTTATATGATGCAGGGGGAGGTTACGTACTATACTCCGCAGGGGACAAAGCTTTTTTCCGCCGGAATGGGAGGCTTTGTGAACTCCAACACCCTTCATATGACAAGAGCGGGGGAAAGCAGCCGGAAGGTGACCTCATTTCTGCATCTGTTTGATCCTGTTTTAATCAGCGGACAGAAGGGAAGCGCAATTGAACAGAAATACGTGGCGCCCCTGACCACCGCGTCCCGGATAGAAATCATCGGGCTGTATCCCGGCAATCCGGAGCATGAGCCCATCCTGGAAGCGCTGCGTAAATCCTTTGAAATCCAGGAGACGGATTATGCCTATGAGCTCCGCCTGCGTTCCGCGCTTTCGGACATGTGGTGCGGGCTGTTGAAAATAGCGGAAAAACAGGAGCAGGGGAATAAAGAGCTCAGCCGTATCAGCGGTAAAATTAAGATGATGCTTTTGTATATTTACGAGCATTATCCGGAAAAAATAACCGTGCGTCAGGTGGCTGAGGCCGCCTTTATCAGCGAAAGGGAATGCTTCCGGGTTTTCCGGGACTGCCTGCAGACCACGCCGGTGGAGTATCTGATGAATTACCGGATCCAGAAGGCCTGTATTATGCTGGAGGAAGGCTGCGAAACCGTCACTGCTATCGGGCAGGCCTGCGGGCTGGGCAGCAGCAGCTATTTCGGAAGGATATTCCGGGAAACCATGGGGATGACTCCTGTGGAATACCGGAAACAATGGCGGGATAGTGATATAAAACGGCGGTAAAGGAATAGTGTCATAAGAAAAACTGCACTATACTGTTATTACAAGGATAGCAGTGCAGTACTGTCCGGGCGCGCAGATGGAGGATGCACGGAAAGGAGTTCTTATGGCGAAACTGAAGCTTACCATATTAAACATGAAAGAATTTTTACATGCTGTGAATGAGTGCAGGGGGAAGATCCGTCTCCTTTCTGATGAAGGGAAAAGCAGGGTTCCCGGAAACGAAGAGAACCTGGTCAGGCATTATGTACTGCAGGAAAAACTGTGGGAAACATACAGGAAAAACGGAAACAGCCTGCCCTTATTGCTGGATATAGCCGATGGAAAGGATTATCTGCATATAGTGAATTACTATGCGGGAGACTGCTGAATGCTCCGCCGGAAGGCGGAGTCTCGGCGTTCTTTCCGGGCAGGCAGCTGGAAAAGGGGAAATCAGCCGGAGACGGCGGTTTTCCCTTTTTTTGGCTGCCTTCGAAAAAAAATCTGCGGAAAATGTAACCTTCTGCCGTCCCAAAACATCTAAATGGTGCAATTGCAAAACGAAAGAGATTTTCGTTGCCTGGCAGGGAAAGGAAAAGACAGATGGAACTGGAAATTTTGGTGAGAAAGGCAAAGCGCGGAGATAAGGATGCATTTCTGGAACTGATGCTGAGCCATAAGGAATATTTGTACCGCACCGCCTATTTGTATACGAGGAACCAGGAGCTGGCCTGTGATGCCGTCCAGGAATGTATTATAAAAAGCATGGAGTCCATAGATAAACTGAAAAAGCCGGAGTTTTTCAAAAGCTGGATCACAAGGATACTTATCAATTGCGCCCTTGGGGAGCTTCGGAAAAATAAGAAATACGTACAGGAGCCGGAATGGGACACCGCGGAACGGGCGGCGGAGGAAACGCTTTCCCGGGAAGAAAAAATGGATTTATACCAGGCCATAGACCGGCTGGATTACCCATACAAGGTTATCATTATCCAGAAGTATTTCTTTGATTACAAGCTTCAGGAAATAGCGGCGCTGCTGGACATGCCTTTGGGAACGGTGAAGGTATATCATTCCAGGGCAAAGGAGAAGCTGAAAAACTATCTGACGGCGGAATAAAACGGCGGATGCATGAAGGAAGTGAGGAATAGATATGAATACAAAGCAGCCTTTCGATCCAAAGGAAATCTTAAACAGCATAGAATTGCCCGATGATCTGGACCGGTTGATCGGGGATAGTGTGGAGAAGGGATACGAACATATGCGCAGAAAATCAAAAATGAAAAAAGTATCTATGGTAAGAAGAGCGGCCGTTATAGCGGGTATTATTGCAGCCGGATGTCTGGCGGCCATACCGGTAAAGGCCTGGGTCAGCTCCCTTGTACAGGAAAGGATGGAGCAGGTGCCGGCGGAAGAGCAGAAGGAGCTGGAAAATGTGATGGACAGCCAGACTGTGAATGCGGATACCTACTCCCGGGAATATACGCAGGAGGAGAAGGCAAGAGACGCCGAACTGAGGAAGGCCTATGCCGGGGGCACTTTCCCTGAAAGCGAACTGCGTCAGGAAAAGACAGCGGATGAAACCCTGGCGGATGTGCTTTATTATGCACAGGATAACTCGGTCTTTCATCTGCCTGAAAGAGAACTGACGGATGAAGAACTGCTGCAGATTATCGATTTCCAGACCAAACGGGATTATGTGCTTTCCCAGAGAACCTCTCAGGAGTATGAGGAGCAGCGTAGGGAGGCCAGGGAAGAAATTGCCGCAGAGGGCGGAATTACGGAGGAAAAAGCCATCGAACTGGGAAAGGAATGGCTTAACAGGCTGTATGGAATCACCGGAGAGGGAATGGAATTGAATCATTACCCGGATACGGACGGGGACAGGCATTCCTATAATGTGAATTTCAGTATACAGAGCCATGAATATTATTACTTCCTGCTGGACAGCCGGAATGGGGAATTGATACATGCTATGAGCAGCATGGCCGATGATTTGGATCGGGAACCTCTCGCTGTGTCTGTTCTGGAGGATAAGAAGGACGCTCTTTACCGGATGGCGGAGGATTATCTGGTCAGCAGGCTGGGAAAAGAGAAGGATTATAAGCGGGTGGTGTATTCCTACCGGGATAAGGACGGGCTTCTGGATAATTTTAACCACATATTCTTTTACTTCATCAAGGCGGACGGAAGCGCTTATGAGATGAGAATGAACGTGGAGAGAGAGGCCTTCTCCGACTTCCAGATGATAGACAATTATGAGGAATATGTGGAAAATCTGAATAAAATCGGTGAGAGCAATGCCGCTCAGAATCGGAAGGGAAAGCTGGTTTACAAGGATATGGAGCTGTAGGTTAACCACAGAAAAGACCATCTCCTTCAACGGCACCTGCCGCCTGTTCTATGATATTCTGATTAGAATGTCATAAAACAGGCGGTTTTATTTCGGTTCCGTTTCCCGTATACCACAATTCCCATAGGCGGCAATAGGCTCCGGCCCATCCAGAATCTGTCTGTCGATATACAAAAGACGTTCCGGTGTGGCGGAAATCGACCATTTTACCAGGGTAAGAGCATTGTTTTCTATTTCAAGCCCGGTAATGCACTGGGGATGTACACAGCTTCCGTCGTTGAAATAGGGACAGTCACCCGGATGAGGGAAAACAGGGCGGTGGGTATGGCCGGCTATCAGGATCTTGCTGTTTGTTCGTGCGTAGGAGCAAAGCTCCTTTTCGATTTTTTCTACCAGCTTCTTGGAACGTCCTGCCCCGGTAGGGGCCTTAAACCCCACAAGCTCCAGCGGCCGCCACACATAGCGGACCAGAAATCTTCCGAGATGCCACAGCTCATCGTTCAGCAGGCTTCCCTGGTGACCGTGGATGAGAAACAGCTGGCTGTTATCTTCCTCGCTTTGAAGAATCAGTCCCTCGTGGTAAAGAATTTTATCGAGGAAGGAATCCTCTTTTTCTATGGTGTCGCAGTAATAATTCCGGCAGTCGGGCTTCAGCAGGTTTTGCCTGCGTTTTATGATATCATGGTTTCCATATAACATATACAGCCGCTTTTGCCGGTAAAAGGCGTTCATAAGCCGGAAAACACGGCTGTGGGTGCGCAGGATTGCGTTCATGGAGCGATTCTCCCAAAGTTCATCCCCGTCTCCCAGCTCAATATAGGTAAATCCATGATCATAGTAATATTCCAGGGCTCCGTAAAAAATGTTCTGGTTCGGCAGAAAGTTATCGCCCCAGTTTCCCTGGCCGCGATGACAGTCGCTCATGAGAATGAATTTGGAGTCCTTTTTATAGGAAAGTACCGGAGCATATGTGAAGAGCTGATCCAGCTTTGTGTCAAGACGGGACATGGCGCTGCCTCCTTTTGTCCGGAGCGGATATTCGGTTGTCACGGATGAGGTTGAGCATCCAGGAAAAGGCTTCATAAAAATCACGGGTATATAAGGAGTGCAGACAGAATTCAAACAGCTTTGGAGCCATATTTTTCAGATATTCCAGTTTGTCGGGCGTATTTTCATAACCGCCCGTTATTTCGTTATAAAGCTTACAGTAGTTCCGGTTGGTCTTTTGGATCAGTGCCTCGGGAAAGGAATTCCGGGTTATGGGCTGTGTGCTGTGGGGCAGGGTATAATGGAGGACAACAGTATTGCCGCGGACAGCATATTCGTGGGACTGGTAGCCCAGGTCGATGAGCGCGTCTGTGAAGGCTCTCTGCATTTCATAATCCGGAAATTGAATGCGGGCGTCCATGGAGAGAGAGTCCGGAAAAGAAAATTCTCCGGGCCGGAAGCCGGTCAGCCACCAGTGGACGGCGCTGCACGAAAACAGCGGCTTTTCATATTTGCGTAGTGTAAAACTCATGGGAAGCATTTCACTATCCTGTACGCTTTCATAAAAAGGGCCTGTGAAACCTTCCACGGTGATATCTTCTTTCTCCGTGTTATAAATACCTATTTCACCGCCGGTGGTTATGCCATACTGGCCCTTCCAGAACTCGATCAGCCAGCGTTTGTTATTATAAGAAAAAGCAACCGGTTCGCAATGCATGACCATATGGAAGCCGGGTGAAACCTCATCATAAAGACGGCAGTAGCCCATTTTCCGCTGCCAGCAGTTGACATTGGAGCAGAAGATATCCTGATGCCGGTCATAGGAAAAGCCGGCATCCTCAAGTTCCTCCTTCAGCAGGGGCGGCAGGCCGTTTTCCTTTTCTGAAGGTGAATTACGGCGGGCGCGTAATACCCGGAGGATCATAAACAAAACAAGCCCGATAAAGAGCGCGCCGGCTATACATAAAATTATAATTTTTATCATAGTGTAAATTCCTTTATACAGATGTTTTTTATCCTGTTATACAATATGCATAAAGAAGAAAAAGGTTTTTCCCGGGAATGCCTTAACAATAAGTTGTTGTCCGTACCGGAATATAGTAGAATGATTTTACAACAGCACAATGGATTAAAATTGTGAGCAGATGATATTATGTCAGGAGGAAGAGAACCATGACAAAGCTTGACTTTACGATTCCCTTTTCCGGTTTTGCATCGACTACCTTTATTAACTGTTTCACGTCGGTTTATATGTATTTAGAGGACATGAGGCAGGAGGATAAGGGAGTGACCCGCTGCAGCCAGTGGGAGAACGGGCAGTGCAGCAGCTGCGGATACTGTGCAACCAAGCCTCATGCAATGCAGGAAAGATGTTTTTTCCTCTTTGACACCATATGCGGCCACAGTTCGCTGCGCTGTGCTTATGACGGAGTGCCCGGTGAGATGGAGAGGCTGATTAACGCGGATGATTTTTACGATGGGGGAGCGGCGGACAACATCGAATTTCTGTTTGGCTTTGCGGGCTATGATTATCAGGCCGTTGCCGATACGGCTGTGTTTATGGAACGGATCGCCGCTTCCATAGATAGGAACAGGCCTGTTATAGCGAAGCTGAAGGGAAACAGCGTTCCGTTTGCGGTGATCACAGGATACGACGGGGATGAAATCATCTGTCCGGATTTCAGGTGTGCTCAGAAATCACCCGAACCGGCGGTCACCCCTGCCTGTATTGATTCGCTGTATCTTATTGGTGACAGGATCGCGCCGAAATATAAGCTCGCGGACGGCCTGAAACGGATCGAGCGCGTGATGGATTATTGTCTGCGTGAAGGGATGTGGGACGGTTATATGAAAAAAATTGGTACATATGGCCCCGACAGCCTCGGAGCGGATGAGCCTGAAGGAAGAAAAGCGCGGATGAAGCGGCTTGCGGAGACTATGTGGCACACGTTTGACAGCCATAACTTTGCCGAAGTGTTCCGGACATATCTTCCCGGTTCCCTTAACAGGGATGCTTACGACAGCATAAATGATGTGAAAAGGCTGGCGGATCCTGCTTTCGGAGAGAGTATTCATACGATAAACTGGCGTTATGGCTATACGCATGACCTGGCATGGTCGATCATCGGCCTGGATGAATGTATTGACTGGAATGACTGGAAATCCCACTATTACGGAGATATGCTGCAGGTGGTCATCGGAAAGCTCAAAGAAAACGATGGGGCGGTTTTGGAGTGTGTGCGCAGTATCATTAAGCTTTTAGAAGAATAATTCATTCCCTGGTGTGCAGAAAATGCATGCCGGGGTTTCTTGTTAGTTCCGAAAAGTACAATAAATATAAAATAATGTTCCGTTTCTTAAAAGATTAAGGAAAAATAAAGTGTTATAGTAGAAAAAGTATCAGCCGGATTGTCCAATTGCAGCTGTGATGAAGCGTATACTCACCCTGTATCTCATCATAAAGCTTCCATGCATCCCGGGCAGTTCCGGCCGGACAGAAAGGAAAAGCAGAGAGTGAATCCGGTAGAAAAAGAATTGACAGGGCTTCTGGCAGATGAAAGGTATGGTACGTTTATCCAGACAATCCGTAAAATACGTTTCCCTGCAAATTACAGGTTTGACAGCCATGCCCACCCTCAGGTGGAGATCAATTATATCAATTCGGGCTGCTGTATGATGGAGGTGGAGGAACGGATTGTACCCCTGAAAAGGGGAAGCTGCATTGTTGTCAATCCCGGCCAAAAGCATTTGTTTATGGTGGATGTGAGCAAATCCTGTGCCATCACACAGCTGATTTACCGGACGGTCCTTCCCGAGAAAATTCCGGAGTCCCTCACCTGTTTCCATTATGACCGGCCGTTTTATGTGTTTCAGGACTGCGGGGAATTGTGCAGTCTGCTTGAAAATATCGGCAGGTATTATCAGAGACAGCAGGAGGACGATTATCAGGAAGCGCAGCTGGATTTTTCTCTGCTTCAGCTGTACGCCATGCTCAGCCGCAGCATGGAAAAGGAACGGCTTCAGGCGGACAGCCGCCAGGGAAAGCTGGGGGAAGCCCTGGATCGCATCCACAGCAGGCTGGAGGAGGACATCAATATTGAGGAGCTGTCCCGCGAATTGGGAATGAGCTCCCGGTATCTGCGCAAGGCGTTTGAGGACAGCATCGGCATCAGCTGTTCTCAATATATAACCATGCTGCGCATTGCCAGGGCAAAGGAGCTTTTATGGGACTGGGAAAAAGATATTACCCAGGTGGCTTCTCTCACCGGATTCAACAGTCCCCAGTATTTCTGCCGTATTTTTAAAAAGCATACGGGAATGACGCCGGCGCAGTACCGGAATATGAAAAAGGAAAGACCGGAACTGACGGAGGAAACATAAGGAAAGGCTGAAGGAAAGCCCCTTCTGCCTTCCTGATTTGAGCGTGCGCGAAAGCGCGGATGGGAGAAAAAATGACAAACAGAGAAAATTTTTTATCATTGCTCAGACGCACCGGGTATGAGTGGGTTCCTGTGGAATTCAGTTTATGTCCCTATTTGATCGAAAGGGTGCAAAAGGAGCTGGGGGCGGGGGATTACCAGGAATATTTCAGTTTCCCATGGCGCATGGTGGAGGACATAAGGCTTCCCGGACATGATGTGGAGCAGTATCGTAAATTCTACCAGAGGCCTCTTGCCGACGGCGCGGATATTGATACCTGGGGCGTAGGCCATGAAAAATCCCCCAACAGCATGCATATGACCTACATGCGCCACTCCCTGGAGGATGCGGAGGATCTGGAGGATTTGCAGAAATACCCTTTCCCGGATTTTGCCCATGGGGAGAATGCCCATCAGAAGGAGCAGGCGGATGCTTTAAAAAAACGGGATCTGATAGCGGTCGGGAACATGCAGACCACGATATGGGAAACGGCATGGTATTTAAGGGGGATGGAAAACCTGTTCTGTGATATGATGGCGGAAGAGGATACCGCGGAATTCCTTCTGGATAAGGTTCTGGAAATCTCCATGATACGGGCGCGTTCCTATGCGGAAGCGGGGGTTGACGTGATTTATTTCGGGGACGATATCGGCATGCAGCAGACGATCATGATGAGCGAAGAGCTGTACTGCAGGTGGCTGAAGCCAAGGCTCACCCGGCTTGTGGACATGGTGAAGGCCATTAATCCGGATATCCTTGTCTTCTATCATTCCTGCGGATTTATTGAACCCTTTATCCCCCATCTCATCGAGGCCGGGATCGATGTGCTCAATCCTATCCAGAGCGAATGCATGGACTTTAAGGAAATCTGCAGACAGTACGGGGACAGGATTTCCTTCCACGGAACGATCGGGACCCAGACGGTGATGCCCCACGGCACACCGGAAGAGGTGAAAAAAGCGGTTTGGGAAAACCTGGACGCGGCGGGGGAAAAGGGAGGCCTTTTCGTGGCCCCCACCCATATCCTGGAGCCGGAGGTGCCTTTAGAGAATATCCTGGCATATGTGGAGGCCTGCCGGAACTACCGGAAATAAAGTACCACTTCGGCTGTACCCTGCGCCCCGGGCCTTTGGCACATGCCGGGCTTGGATTATAATTTTAAAAACTGTTTCTTGTAAATGCACCGGGCGTTGTCCCGGTGTATTTTTTAAATACCCTGGAAAAGTAATAAATATCCCGGAAACCGCATTTCTCAGCCACGTCGGAAATACGGCTGGTGCCGTCGGAAAGCAGCTGCCTGGCCTTGGAAATACGCAGCTCGTTCAGATAAGCCAGCATGGTTTTTCCGGTGGCTTTTTTAAAAAGTCGGTTGATATAGTCATAATTGCAGCCGTATTTCTGCTCGATCAGGCAGCCAGTGATATCCCCCGCATAGCTGCTCTGGAAAAAAGTCATGATGTCGTAAATGATCTTTGTGGATCGGGCGGTGAACGTGGAATCCCCTTCCAGCAGGAAGGAATCAGTGAGTTCACGGGAGGCGGCGAGCAGGAATTTCATGAAAAGGCAGCCGGTCTGAAGCCGGAAATATTCCAGCTTATTATAGTGGGATGCGGTTATCTGTTCCAGCAGTTCCGTCATGTGCAGGAGGACGCCGGGTTTGCTGATATGCAGGTGCTTCGGCAGAAGCAGCGGGTCGGAGGGCATATTCCGGATGGTGCATTCGTCGGTCTGCAGCGAGGCAAAACGGCGGGCGAGGGCTTCGTTTTTTATGGTATCGGCCGTCGTATGACATTCCTCCAGCTGTTCCTGATAGAAATGGATATAAAAATAGGTACAGGCAGCAGCTTTTGTCCCCCGGTGTTCCAGGCGGGGATCCAGAATGAGCATGTCGCCTGCTTCCAGATGATAGTCCCTTTTCCCTTCCTTCAGATACATATCACCGGAAAGAAGGAAATACAGGACATATTCTTCCAGCTGACGCCGGATATGGACATGGGGCGGCTCCACATGAACCTTATTGGTGTATTTTATGACGGGCAGACAGGAACTGCCCATTTTATAATAAAGAATTTCTTCCATGCTGTCGGAACCTCCTGAAAAAGCTTTCCGGCCTGCGGCCTTTCTGTCAAGAGTATACCTCTGTTCTGATGAATGTACAACGGTTTTATATAAAAAAGAACTGCCATAGAGTCCGATACTCTGGCTGCAAAACGGTTTTGTATAAAAAAACAAGGAATCTGCCATTGTATTTCCCGGGGGTTTTTATATGATAGAAACAGGAGTATTTGATCGGTGCGGCAGCCGTCAGATGTACAGGAGAACCCTTGGTTCCCTGCCTGTACATCCGGCCGGTTCATTGCCCGCAGGAATAAAACAGCCCCGGAAACGGGCGGATGGGAGAAAACTATGAAAATTGATTTAGGACAGGTACAGGCAAGGGATGCAGAGATTCTGGAAGCGGCGGAAGAGGGCTGCACGGTGCTGCTGGGAGCCGGAGGGGGAGGAATTACCCTGCCTCAGGTGAAGGGGACGAAGGAACGGTACTTAGTCGGGGATGTGGAGGTTTTGGAGGATCATTCCGTGGCCATGATGTTCCGGTGTTTCCTTCCGGGGGAGGAGAAGGAGCGGCTGTTTATGCGCTTCGGCATCCTGCCCCGGTTCCGGACGAGAATCTGCCTGGACTTGGATCTGCTGGACAACCGGACGATATTCACCAACCGGACGCCGGGAACGCTGAAGCTTGTGGTTCACGGGCACCGTATCCGGCGGGAAGAGGCGGCTCGCTTTGAACTGGGGATGGATGAAATGTTCCATGATGTAAAGGTGCGTTTTGAAAATTTTTTCATGACAGATACAGAGCCTGAGGAGTTCCCGATACCGCAGAAGAAAATGGTGGATGAGTTCGGTCAGTGGAAAGAGAAGGAATGGCCCGGGAAGATTCATTCCCTGGAGGAATTAAAGGAAAGGTATCATTCGCTGGAAGGGGCTGCCGCATATCCTTTCCCGGAGTGGAATTCCTGGGGCGGGGACAGCAGCCGGAAGCTTAAGGAAGGAACCGGCTATTTTTCCACCTTTAAATCAGAGGATGGCAGATGGCATCTGACGGATCCGGACGGATGTGATTATTTTTCCCTGGGGCCCTGCGGAACGAGAGCGGGGGAATGGGGGCGTATCGACAGCTTTGAAGGCTGCTGCGACTGGCTTCCCCAGGAGGATCCTGACTACGCCGAATTTTTTCAGGAGGGTACCACAAGGAGAACCGCATATATGCCGCTGGATCATTTTAAAATGGCTAATTTTTCAGGGATGAACCTGAAAAAAGTGTATGGCGCGCAGTGGAAGGAAAAATGGGAGGAAATATCCTGCCATATTCTGATGAATAACGGAATCAATTCCCAGGGGAATTTCCCGGGGCTGGGCGTTAATGACGGGAACAGCAAAATGGCCTATGTCCGTGAGCTTCCCGGCTTCCCGGTGACAGATACGCTGATTTTCAGGGATTTCCCGGATGTGCTGTCGCCGGAATACAGGGAGCGTTCGGAGGTTTACGCCGGACAGCTTGAGGAATGGAAGGAGGATCCGTGGCTGATTGGGTATTTCCTCAGGAATGAGCCGGAGTTTAACTTTGTGGAGAATCTGGCTATCGCGGATGAAGTGCTCAGGAATCCGGCGCAGACATACTGCCGGAGAGGGCTGATTGCTTTCCTTCAGGAAAAATATACATCCATTGATGCCCTGAATCAGGTGTGGGGAACCGGGTTCGGCGGCTTTGAGGAGCTGGAAAAGCCCATTGCGGACTGCTCCGCCCGTTATCCGGGATCGGAAAAGGATATCCGTGAATTTTCAGGAAGGCTGATCACAGAATATATCCGAATCCCTGCACAGGCCTGCCGGGCGGTGGATCCCAATCATCTGAATCTGGGCCTGCGCTGGTCAAAGGCTTATAATGCGGATATGATGAAGGGCTGGGAATATTTCGATGTCTTTTCCATCAACTGCTATGATTTTGATCCTACCAGGGATATGGATTTTGTGAAGAATGCAGGGGTGGATCTGCCTATCCTCCTGGGGGAATACCATTGCGGCGCCCTGGATCGGGGGCTGACGGCCACAGGGTTAAAGGGTGTTGCGAACCAGGAGGAACGCGGCGTGATGTGGCGTAAATTTGTGGAAAAGGTGGCGGCTCACCCTTACGGTGTGGCGGCACACTGGTTCCAGTATAATGACCAGTTCTGCCTGGGAAGATATGATGGGGAAAATTATCAGATCGGTATGGTGGATGTGTGTATGCAGCCGTATCCGGAGCTGATGGAGGCCGTTCGGGAAACCTCCCGTGTGCTTTATCAGGTTAAAAACGGGGAAAAGGAGCCTTATGACAGAAGTCCCCGGCCCATTCCCATGATAGGCTATTAAAAACAGGAGTGTGGAAAATGAAAGAAGAACGTATTTGGCCCAGGCCGCAGATCATACCGCTGCCCCGGCAGACGATGGAAATCGAAAGGCCGGTGCGCAGCCTGAATGAGGCCGCCTGGAAAATATGCCGGAATCCCGGTGCGGATTTCTGGCGGGAGGAAGCGGAGGATGTCCTTTGGGAAGATACGGTTATTCCCATGCAGCAGAGCGCTTCTTCGGAAGAATATGCCTATGCCTGTGATTTGGAAATCCCGGAGGAATGGGCGGCAGGACGGATCTTCCTGCGTTTTGACGGCGTGAACTGCCTGACCCGCGTATTTGTGGACGGAAATGCGGCGGGAGAGCATTATGGTGGCTTTGTGAGCTGGGACTGTGAGATCACACAGTTTACCGCGTCCGGCGGAAGGCACCGGCTTGTATTGGGAGTGACGGATGATCCCGGAGGAATCTGCCCGTTTCATTTCGGAGGCATTATCCGTGATGTTTCCCTGGCAGTCCTTCCCATGACATATCTGGGCCGTCTGCACGGGGACGTTTCCTTCGATGAAGCTTATATGGATGCGGAGCTGACGGTCCATGCCGCGCTGCGCGGAGGAAACGGCCTTCTTTCCCTTTCTTTATGTCCGCCGCAGGGAGAGGAATTTCTGCTGGGTGAGGAGGAACTGAAGGAGGGAGAGGAATTTTCGGCGTCATATCCGATAAAGGCCCCTGTGAAATGGGACAGTGAGCATCCGAATCTGTATACGCTTACAGCCAGGGTGATGAAGGATGGAGCCTGCACGGAAATTGCCTGCCGCCGCATTGGTTTCCGGCAGATAAGGAGGGAAGGCAGCCAGGTTTATCTGAATGGGGATCTGCTGAAGCTGCGGGGGATTAACCGGCATGATATCCACCCGGTTACCGGCAGGGCTATCACCCACGAGCTGGTGGAGAAGGATGTGCGTCTGTTTAAGGAAGCAAATATTAATTTTATCCGTACCAGCCACTATCCGCCGCGTCCTGATTTCCTGGATCTGTGCGACGAATACGGTATTTATGTGGAGGATGAAACGGCTGTCGCGTTTTTGGGACAGGAAATTGACTGCAGGGAAAATGATCCGGAATTTACCGGGAAGTTTATGAATCAGTTTGCCGAACTGCTGGAACGGGATCGCTCCCATCCCAGCGTCATTCTCTGGTCGTTGGCAAATGAAAGCTTCTGGGGCAGGAATCTCGCCATGGAAAATGCTTATGCCCATCAGGAGGATCCGGGGCGTCTGACGATTTTCAGCTATCCCATCACCCAACGGGAGGAGGATGACCGGGCGGATATCTGGAGCATGCACTATGCGGCCTGGGAGCAGGATCCCGCCGCATTGGTGGACAGCTTCGACAGAAGCTGCCATGAACCTGTCCCCTGGCCGGTGCTTCATGACGAATCCACCCACATTCCCTGTTATGACCGGACGGATCAGAGAAGGGATCCCGGAGTGCGCGATTTCTGGGGAGAGACGATCAGCCGGTTCTGGGATAAGCTGTGGTATGCGCCGGGAGTCCTTGGCTGCGCCATTTGGGCCGGTGTGGATGAGGTATGGCAGGGAAAGGGGCGCTGGGGAGCCCCATGGGGGATCCTCGACGGATGGAGACGGAAAAAGCCGGAGTTCTGGCATGTGCGTAAGGCCTATTCCCCGATCCGTCTGGAAGGAGAGGCAAGGCCTTGTGGGGAGGCCGTCTGCCTTACCGTTGAAAACCGGTTCAACCACACGAACCTGCGGGAGGTGGAGGTTACCTGGCGCTGCGGGGAGAACTGCGGCAGCATGAAGGGGCCGGATCTGGCCCCTCGGGAGAAAGGGAGCCTGCTCATCCCTGTGCCTTACCAAAAAGGAGATGTGCTTACGCTGGAGTTCACCGATCCTTTTGGAAATAAGGTGGAGGATGCCTGCCGTCAATTGGATGCTCCGGTTCCCGGACTGCCTGTATGCATGGCAGGGGCGCCGTCACTGCGGGAGGAAAAGGGCGGCCTGATCGTGGAAGGAGATCAGTTCCGGCTTCATTTTTCAACGGAAACGGGACTGATTACCGCAGGATATGTGCAGAAGGAGCTGGTATTGACAGGCGGGCCGTACCTGCATCTGACAGGGCTGGCCCTTGCCCCGTGGAAAGCGGATTCCTTCCGCTGGGAAGGAAAACCGGATTGTGCGGCAGTCTTCCTTTCCGGCAGCTACGGAAAGGTCCGGGTACGGTTTGAAATCCGCATTGACAGAACCGGTTTCATGGAAACCCTGTATGAGGTGTCGGAAATGCCGTACGCCAGCCCGCGCCGGCTGGCCATGCGGGTGGGAGACGATACGGATTCGGGCGGCTATGAAGAGGTGGGAATCCATTTCCTGGTGCCCGGAGAGATGGATACCCTTTCCTGGAAAAAGAAGGGGCTGTGGGATACTTACCCGGACTGGCACATCGGACGGCTGCAGGGCAGTGCGGCAAAGCATGGACCCAAAGGCTGTGCCGGCCCGGACGCTGCTCCCGACAGGGACTGGCAGCTGGAAGAAAGGGATCCGGTTCTTTTTGGCCCCTTTGATACGGGACGGAGGGGTACCCGTGATTTTGCGTCATTGAAGTCCCGCATATTCCGGGCTTCCATGGGGTATGGGGAAAAGGGTCAGGCTTTTACCGTCCTCTCGGACGGAACGGATTCCGTCCGCTCCCGGCTGACCCATAACCCGGATTTTATCATAAATAAGGAAGATCCCCGTGTTGTATATCATGGAAGCTGGCAAAAGCAAAGGACCGGTTATTCCAGCATGGATGGGACGGAGCTTTGGTCCAACCGGAAGGGGGATACCTGCACCTGCCATTTTTCAGGCACCGGCTGCGCCTGGATCGCCAGCTATGATATTCTGGGAGGCATGGCGGAGGTAAGGGTGGACGGTAGACTGATGGAGGATTCCCTGTCCCTGGGGGTCAGGCTGCTGACGCCGGGAATTGCAAGGGGCTACGAAAAGGATCCGGGCCGCCTGGTATATGCGGCGGAGGGGCTGCCTGAAGGAGAGCATACCCTGACAATTACCGTGAAAGGAGAACGAGCGCCGGGGTCTATGGGCGCGTATGTCTTTGTTGATCATTTCCTTGTTTTCGGAGAAGGGGATTATGGGGACACGCAGCTGATTATTGACAGTGAATTCAACTATCCTGAACTTTCCTGGGGCTGCTATACCAAACCGCCCGTCCGGGTTTCCTCAGGCTATTCACGCCGGATTTATACGAGGCTGGGAAGAGAAGAGGACTGCTGACACAGATATTGATGTAGAACAGAAAAAAGAATCTTGAAAGGCGCCGTTTCTATGAAGTATTATCTCACGGGACGGTGTCTTTTGCGTTTGTATGAAGGAGGAATACCGTACGGCGCTTTTCCCCCTGGAAGTACACTTGGAAAGAATCCAGATAAAAAATACAAATTTTCTTTAAAACTTACCAGTTTTTTGACACGGCGGAAGGTATAGTAAAAATAACAGAAAAAATGGAGGGTAAACAGATGAACAGAAAGGAAATATTAATAAAGACGCTGCGGCATGAGGCGGTGGATCAGGTGCCCTGGGTTCCCTTTGCCGGTGTGCATGCAGGCTTATTAAAAAATTATACGGCGAAGGAGGTTCTGCAGGATGGGGAAAAGCTGTTCCAGTCATTGATGGAAGTGAATCAGCTGTATAAGCCTTTTGGACAGCCTGTGGTTTTTGACCTTCAGGTGGAAGCGGAATGTCTGGGCTGCGGCCTGGCCTGGGCGGAGGATACGCCGCCTTCTGTGATGTCCCATCCTCTGGAGGATGATGATGAAATCCATGTCCCCTGTGATTGTACGATTCCTTCGAAGGAAACCGGAAGGATTCCGATGATTCTGGATGTGATGCGTCGGATGAAGGAGGCTGTGGGGGAGAATACGGCTCTGTATGGGCTGATCTGCGGCCCTTTTACGCTGGCGGCCCATCTGCGGGGAAATAATATTTTTATGGATATGTATGATGACGAGGATGCGGTGGCGGATTTCCTCGGTTACTGCAGCCGTGTGGCGGCGAGGATGGCGGAGTATTATGTGGAAGCGGGGATGGATGTAATCGCTGTGGTGGATCCGCTGATTTCCCAGATTTCCGAAGACCATTTTGGACAGTTTATGCATGAGCCTTTCAGCGGTTTGTTTGCCCATATCAGGGAGCTGGGGGCGTTTTCTTCCTTCTTTGTGTGCGGGGATGCGACCAGGAATATCGAAGCGATGTGCCGTACGGCGCCGGATTCCATTTCCATTGATGAAAATGTGGATCTTCTGGAGGCGAAGAAAATAACGGATCGTTATAATATCACTGTGGGCGGGAATATCCCTCTTACGACGATTATGCTTCATGGAACGCAGCAGGACAATATGAAATTTGTGCTGGATCTTCTGGATAATATGGGCGATACCAGGAATTTCATCCTGGCCCCCGGCTGCGATATGCCTTATCATGTGCCGGTGGAGAACGTGATAGGCATTGCCCAGGCGGTGCTGGAGCCGGATAAGGTACGGGAAATGCTTAAAAATTACGTGGCCCAGGAGGATGATATTGATATTGTCCTGCCGGACTATGAGCATCTGGAAAAACCTCTGATGGAGGTGTTCACTCTGGATTCCGCAACCTGCGCTGCCTGTACTTATATGATGGGAGCGGCAATCGAGGCGAAAAAGACCTTCGGGGACAGCCTGGATATGGTGGAATATAAATTTACGGAAAAGGAAAGCATTGCCCGCTGCAAGAAGATGGGTGTCACGAATCTCCCTTCCCTATACATTAACGGGGAACTGAAATTCCGTTCCCTGGTTCCCTCCAGACAGGAGCTGGAGCAGGTGGTGAAAGAGGCTATGTCCAGATGACAGAGGTTTATCTGATTACCGGGTTTCTGGGTGCGGGCAAGACCTGTTTTGTAAAAAACATGGTGAAGGCGCTGCCCCATGAAACCATGGATATTATTGTGAATGAATTCGGCAGGGAGGGGATTGACGGGGCCCTGCTTCATAAAACAGGCCTGCAGGTAAAAGAAATCGTCAATGGTTCCATTTTTTGTACCTGCCGCCTGGATCAGTTTGAAGAGGCACTTGCTTCTTCTCTTTCCCGGAAGCCTGAGGCTATCCTTGTGGAAGCCTCGGGACTGTCGGATCCCATGAATATCCGGAGAGTCCTGGACAGCGTGGACGGATCCGGAAAGCTGCATTATGCAGGGGCCTGGTGTCTGGTGGATGCCCTGAATTTCCCCAAGGTATATCAGACCGCGGTGGCGGTGAAAAAGCAGCTGGCGGTAAGCGATGTTTTTATTGTGAATAAAACGGATTTGGCCTCCGAGGCGGTTCTGCAAAAAACGCTGGGGATTCTTAAGGAAGCCAGGCCGGAGTGCCCGGTTTATTCAACCTCCTTCGGGCAGGTGCAGCCCCGGTGGATCCTTCCGGTGGAAATACCGGAAGCCGAGCGTGGCGGCCGTGGGATCTATCAGATGGATATCACGAATAAAAGCTATCTTCTGGAAATAAAGGATGGCTTTGCCAAACAGGAATTTGAGGCTTTCCTGGATCGGTTTATCAGAGATACCTACCGTGTCAAAGGGTTTGTGAGGCTGGAAGGAAGGCTGTATCTTGCGGACTGCACCTCAGACAGGAGGCAGCTGCTTCCCTGGGAAATGCTTCCCGGTGAAAAGGAACCGGAAGGGATAAACCGCGTGGTAATCCTGGGGGGAAGCGGGCTTCCCACAGCCGGAAGCGTCAAAAAGGCCTGTAGTGGCCTTGAAGACAAAATAATATCTTTTCAATAAAAATTTTGAGAGAACAGAAAGATTGGAGACACTATGGAGCTTACATCAATACTTGCAAAAGCGGAAAAAGGGGAACAGCTGAGCCGGGAGGATGCGGTGGCGCTTCTGCATACGGACAATACCTCATCCTCTTTTTACCAGCTTATTGCAGCGGCGAACGAACGGTCCCGCAGAGTGTTCGGAAATAAGGGCTATATCTTCGCCCAGATCGGATTGAATGCTTATCCCTGCAGCGGCAACTGCAGCTTTTGTTCCCTGGCAGAGAAGCATTTTGTGGTAGGGGAGCATTATGAAAAGTCCTGTGAGGAGGTTGTGGCCCAGGTGCGGGAAATGGAAACGGACAGGATTGAGGCTCTTTTCCTTATGACAACGGCGGATTTTTCCCAGCAGAAATTTCTGGAGATTGGCAGGGCGGTACGCGGGGTGCTGGATAAAAAAGTACACCTGGTGGCGAACATAGGAGATTTTGATGAGAAGATGGCAGTGCAGCTGAAGGAGGCGGGCTTCGACGGCGCGTATCATATCGTACGGCTCAGAGAGGGGACGGATACACAGATACCCCGGGAAAAAAGGATAGCCACCCTGGATGCCATAACCAAAGCCGGACTGGATCTGTACTATTGCGTGGAGCCCATCGGTCCGGAGCATACCTATGAGGAGCTGGCGGATGAAATGCTTAGAGCCAGGGAATATAAGGTAAATATGATGGCTGTCATGGGGCGTGTGGGAGTGCCGGGAACCAGGTTCGCGGACAGCGGGGAAATTACGGAGCTGGAGCTCACCAAAATAGCCGCGGTGGCAGGACTGGTAACGGCTCCCGGCAAAAGCATGAATGTACATGAACCCAAGAAAATGCCCCTTCTCGCCGGAGTGAACCAGCTTTATGCGGAAATCGGCATCAATCCCAGGGATACCAGTGAAAAAACGGAGGACAACAGAGGGAAGGGAATCCGGGAGACCGTGAAGCTTCTGGAGGAAGCGGAGTATAGGGTGGAAAAACGGAAATAAGGCTGAAAAACTGCTGTTTCCGTAAATTGGCAGTGGAATACGCCGTTGCCTTTTCCGATCGCTTTTGCTATACTGTATTCATTACGACAGTAATAAATATAGTTTGAGCAAGGAGACGGATAGACATGGATAATGAGAGAAAAAGACACAGCCATGAATATCAGGATCTTTTTAATAATATCCCCGGGGGCGCCTTTCTGTGCGGACAGGATGAGCACTGTATAATGACGGAAGTTAACCAGGGATTTCTGGAGCTTACCGGTTTCGGGCGGGAGGAGCTGGAGGAACAATTCGGCTGCAGCTTTACGGCAATGCTTCATCCGGCGGATCAGAAGGATGTTATGGAAAGAATGCTGTCCCTTGCGGAGGATAAGGATAAAGCTTTTGTCAACTGCCGGATCCGATGTAAGGACGGCAGCTATAAATGGGCTGCGGACAGCGTCCGTCTTGTCAGGAAAGCGACGGGCGGAAATCAGCTCTTTTGTATTATGCTGGATGTTACGGAATCCGGCAATGCCGGAGAAGAACTGCGTCTGTCCCTGGAACGCCATAAGATTATAATGGATCAGACCACAGATATTATTTTTGAATGGGATATTTGTGCCGATACCCTGATTTTTTCCTCCAACTGGGCAAAAAAATTCGGCTATGAAGCCAGGTATCAGGGGATCGGAAACGGAGAAAAGTTCCCTCACATTCATCCGGAGGATGTGGAAACGCTGAAAAAGCAGATGAAGGATGTGAGACAGGGAACGTCCTATACCACGGAAGAAATCCGTATAGAGAATGCGGACGGAAATTACATATGGTGCAGGATCCGTGCTACGGCCCAGTATGGGGATTCCGGAAAGCCGCTGAAGGCGGTAGGAGTCATCACGGATATTGACAAGGAAAAGAATATGATTGATGCCCTCCGCCGCCGTGCGGAGAGAGACGCCCTGACAGGACTTTACAACAGAGAGGAAACAGAGAAGCAGATCCGCCGGCATCTGAAGGAGGAGCCGGAGGAAATCTGTGCGCTGTTTATGATAGATACCGATAACTTCAAACAGATTAATGACTGCTACGGGCATTTATTCGGAGACGCGGTGCTTTCGGAGCTGGCTGCCGGAATGAAGAGACTGACCCGGCAGAGTGATGTGGTGGGCAGGATTGGAGGAGATGAATTCACTGTATTTTTAAAGAATATCCCTTCCCGTGAATTAGGAGAAGAAAAGGCAAGGAACCTGCTTTCCATGTTCAGCAACCTGTTTAAGGATGAAAAGCAGACGGTTGAGGTTACCTGCAGTGTGGGCGTGGCCTTTTATCCGGAGGACGGGAGGGATTTCCAGTCCCTTTACCACAGTGCGGATCTTGCTTTATATGAGGCAAAGAGCGGCGGGAAGAATCAATACAGGCTGTTTCATTCACAGAAAGGGACAGAAAAGGAACAGAAAAGCTATTCCTCCCTGGGGGCAGCCATTGATTCCGATCAGAGAACTTCGGGGGCGCCCGGTGATCTGGTTAATTATGTATTCCAGATACTTTATGATACCAGTGACCTGGAGTGGTCGATTCAGCTGGTGCTGGAAATTGTGGGCAAACGCTTTGATGTGAGCCGCGCTTATATTTTTGAGAATACAGATGATGGTAAATATGCCAATAATACCTATGAGTGGTGCAACGATGGGATTGAACCTCAGAAAGAGGAACTGCAGCGAGTCTCTTATGAGGGGCTGGAGGGCTATGAGGAGCTGTTCCGGGACGGCTCCGTATTTTACTGCCGGGATATCCGTTCATTGAAGCCGGTGCAGGTAGCCTTGTTCGAGAGGCAGGGTATCCGTTCCACCCTGCAGTGCGCGATCCGGGAAGAAGAAGTGTTCCGGGGATTCGTGGGATTTGATGAATGTACCGGCGTGAGGATGTGGACAAAGGAAGAGGTGGGCATGCTGTCCCTGATTTCCCAGCTTCTCACTACCTTCCTTCAGAAAAAGAGGAGCATTGACCGGGAACGGCAGATGACAATCCGGCTTAACACGATTCTTGATGTACAGGACGCTTATATTTATGTCATTGAGGATGGCAGCTACAGGCTTCTGTATCTGAATCATAAAACAAGAGTTCTTGATCCCAGCGCCAGAAAAGGGATGATCTGCTACCAGGCCTTCTTCTGCCGGGACACTCCCTGTGAGTGCTGTCCTCTCACAGGAGGTAACGGGGAAATCTACAATCCGCAGTATCAGGTGTGGACCAAGGCGCGGTCTGCCTCAATGAAGTGGGGAGACCGTGATGCATGGCTGCTTACCTGCTTTGATATCTCGGAATTCAAGCGAATGCAGTGAGAAATATAGGGGAAAGGATGATGCTTAACGGTATCATCTTTTTTTTTGTTTGTTTCTTCCTTCATACGTGTTATAATAAGAATTATTTTTTTTATTTACGGAAGAAATAACCTGGCCGGGAGGGAGTATAATGAAATTCAGACATAAAGCGTTAACTATAAAAAAAGAGATATTCCTGATGAGCTTTGCTTTTCTGGCGACGGTATCTCTTGTTTTCTCAGGAGTTTTCCTACATATCCTTTATAAGAAAAATATGGAAAACGCCGGTAATTCCCTGAGAGAATGCAATGCCCAAATTGTTATTTATACAGAAGGAATGTTTCATGAAAATGAGTCCATCGTCAATATTCTGTCCCGGGCGGATACAATCGTCAATGGCGGCAGCGGGAATCCGGCCGCTGTCCTGAAAATTTACGATGCTATTCTTAAGGATAACAGTAATATCACCTATATCTATTCCGGCTATGCCGACGGAAGGCTTTATATCAATAACTATGACATTCCTGATAATTATGATCCCACAGACAGGCCATGGTATCAGGCGGCCGTCGCTTCGGATGGGGTTGCCAGGCTCGTTTATGAGGACGCCGCCAACGGGGAATGGCTGTTCAGCCAGAGCAAGAAGCTGGTGGATGACGAGGGAAATGTGGTGGGAGCCGTGTCGGTGGACTGCTCCAATGAATTGATTTCCAGACAGCTGAGCACCAGATACCAGTATGCTTCACAGAGAAGCTTTATTACGGATCTGTCAGGCAAAGTGCTCATTCACCCGGATGAAAGGTATATTAACGACACCATTCTGAATTATATGGAAAAGGATTCCTGGGATAAAATTATTGCAGGTAAAGTCAGCTACGGAGAATATCAAAAGAACGGCATCAAAGCCATGGCTTATTTTGAACAGTTCCCGGGAACGGATTTTATTGTGTGCACCGCTATTGATGCAAGGGAGGTTACGCAGCCTATTGTATGGAATATGGTGCATCTGCTGTTCATGCTCGCAGGGCTGTCGCTTTTGTTTGGCTTCCTTCTCAGCCGGGTGCTGCTTTACCGTTTCGGCGGACCTATCCTGGAATTAAAAAGACGGATTGAGAACGTTGTCCGCGGGTGTCCGGAGGAATATCGGGAGGCGGGCTTTTACAATGCGGAGCTTAACGGGATTGCGGACAGCATTACGATCATAGTGAAGAATATAGCCAAAAAGGAGGAGCAGCGTAAGGAGGCGGAGTATACCAGTTTCCACGATTCCATGACGGGACTGTATAACAGACGCTTCTTCTCAGAAGAACTGCGCAGGCTGGACGTGAAGCGCAACTATCCTCTGTGCATCATATGCTGTGATGTAAACGGGCTGAAGCTGGTGAATGATGTATTCGGCCATGATGTGGGAGATCAGCTGATCTGCAGAGTTGCTGAAAGCCTTGCGGGGGTATGCAGGGCCGACGATATCCTGGCCCGCGTGGGAGGGGATGAATTTGCACTGCTGCTGTCCCATACATCGGAAGAGGACGCCGAAGGAATTATAGCGCGTATCAGGGAAGGATTTCCGGCTGAAAATATCCGGGGAGCGCAGATATCCGCTTCTTTCGGCTATGGAGTCAAAAAAAAGAAGGAGGATTCCATAGCGGTTATCCTTCGTTCGGCGGATCAGATGATGTACCGGAGAAAGCTGACGGAGAGTGAAGAAATGAAACAGCAGACGGTTGCCAATATTATTGAAGCGTCTGCCAAAGAAGGGCTTGTGACGGAACTGACAGAGAAGGAAGAACATGCGCTGGAACAGCTGTCCGCGGCTTTGTGCCCGGGCGATGAGGCGCTTTTAAAGCAGGCTTACAGACTGCGTAAAATAGGGCTGTGCAGCCTGTTCCAGTCCAATATGAAAAATGAAGAGGAAATCATGCTTTCCGGGATTAACCGGAGGCATACGGATAACAGCTACCGTATTCTGTCCGCGTCCGGGGAATACCGGGGAGCGGCAGGCTATGTGCTGCATTACACGGAGCACTGGGATGGAAGCGGATGGCCTGCGGGTCTTGCGGGCAGGGATATTCCCCTTCTTTCACGGGTGATTGCGGCAGTGGATGCCTTTGTATCCGAAAATTCGGACGGCTTCCGGCTGAAACAGAATGACGGCTGGTATGATCCGGAAATCACCGCGCTTCTTCAGAACCTTTCAGAAGACGGTATTCAGCAGGAGTCAGCCCCTGGTGTTTCTTAAAGGCGCTGCAGAATACGCTTTCCGAGGAAAACCCCGTATTAAAGCAGATATCCTTTACAGGTAGCCGGGAATTTTTCAAAAGGTAGCGGGCTGTCATCATACGTGTATTGTTAAGGTATTCATGGGGTGTAAATCCGGTTTCTTTCTTAAAGACACGGATGAAATGGTACTGGCTTAGCCCGGCCTGGGCGGCGAGTTCCTCAACGGAAAATTTTTCGGCGAAATGCTCATTGATATAGGCGATGATTTCCTCCGCCATACCCGTGTAATCCGGAGAGTTCTCCTTCTGCGGGGAATGAAGGAGGAAAGCGGTGAGAATATCGGTCAGATATTTGGATACCAATGCCTCCCTAACGGCCTTCCCCGTGGAAAAGGTATCATAAATGGAAGCCAGCCTGCTCACCGTGGGCTGAGGGTTCGGCAGAGAAAAGGAATTGCCCAGATGAGATACTATATTAGTGTAGTATCCGCGGGCGGTAATCCCGTCAAAATGGCACCAGAGGCATTCACAGCCGGTGTCCGTATAATAAATATGCTGTTTATAGCAGTCTATCAGGACAAAGTCCCCTTCCGCAACAGGGGAAACCGTCCCGTCCAGCTCCAGCATGAATGCCCCCTTCTGTACATACATCAAAAGAAAATTATCGTAGGAGTCCCTGCGAAGATAATAACCCGGCTCATAAAGGAAACGGCCGCACTGCAGGGGATAAAGGAAAATATCCCTCGCTGTTTTGCTGGGAGAATAAATAAAGTACTGCGATTTATCCGAAACAAAATTTTCACAGGATTTCATGCTTTTTCCTCCTGCAGGGCATCCCCCTGCTTTTTTTATCTGTTTTTTCCCGCGGGCGGCGGGCCGGACGGGCGCCTGTCCCATTTATCTGCCGCCACAGGGCATATAACTTCCCTAGACCTATTCTAAGATTCGCCGGCAGGAAATGCAATAGCAAAAAATATAAATAAGACCGCAACTAAGAGTAATGTATTTTTAGCATAAATGCTTTATATTGCTTCATATAGGGCGGTGATTGGAAGTGAAAACGGAAAACGGCCGCGGCAAAAAAAGACAAGATAGAGGAATGGAGGACATGATGGGCGAAGCGAAGGTTTGGGTGGAACAGGTAATCATACCTACTTATGAAGTAGGGGAAGCGGAAAAGAATCCGATGTTTCTGGATAAACGGGTATATCAGGGAAGCAGCGGAAAGGTCTATCCCTATCCTGCGGTGGAAAAAATCAGCAATACGAAGACGGATAAGGAATATACCGCTGTTTTTCTGGAAAATGAATATGTAAAGGTTATGGTGCTGCCTCAGCTGGGAGGAAGGATCCAGAGAGCGTATGATAAGACGAACGGATATGATTTTGTTTATTATAACCATGTGATAAAGCCTGCTCTGGTGGGGCTGACGGGGCCATGGATTTCCGGAGGGATTGAATTCAACTGGCCCCAGCATCACAGGCCTACCACTTTTCTTCCTGTGGACTATGTGCTGTCGGAGGGGGAGGACGGCAGCAAATCCGTCCTTGTGCATGATGTGGATCAGATGTACGGGACCAAGGGGATTGCAAAAATAACCCTGTATCCGGGGAAGGCATATATTGAAATAACCGGCCAGCTGTATAACCGGACGTCCATGCCCCAGACCTTTTTGTGGTGGGCGAATCCGGCGGTTCCGGTAAACGAGAATACGCAGTCCATTTTCCCTCCGGATGTCCATGCGGTCATGGATCACGGAAAGAGGGACGTATCCCGGTTCCCCATAGCCACGGGAGTGTATTATAAAAAAGATTACAGCGAGGGCGTGGATATCAGCCGCTATAAAAATATTCCGGTACCTACCTCATATATGGCGGAAAAATCCAAATATGATTTTGTAGGAGGCTATGATTACGGAAAAGAAGCGGGCATCCTGCATGTGGCGGATCATCATATTTCTCCCGGCAAGAAGCAGTGGACCTGGGGCTGCGGGGATTTCGGCCGTGCCTGGGACAGGAACCTGACGGATGAGGACGGCCCCTATGTGGAGCTGATGACCGGGGTATATACGGATAACCAGCCTGATTTCACCTGGCTGAAGCCCTTTGAGGAAAAGACCTTTAAACAGTATTTTATGCCATACAAGAAGGTGGGGCAGGTGAAAAACGCCACCACGGAAGCGGCCGTGCATTTATCTTATGACGGGAAAAGGATCCGGACGGCGGTTTATGCCACCGGTGTTTATGAGAAGGCGGTAATCCGCCTGACAGCCGCAGGAGAAACACTTTTTGAAGAAAATGCGGTAATTTCACCGGAGGATATCTTTGAAAAGGAATGGGAAAAGGAAGGGCTGAAGGAAGAGGAACTCTGTCTTGCTGTATATGCGGAAGGAAGATGCCTGGTGGAATACCGGCCGGATCCGGTTACCATACCGGAACTGCCGGAACCTGCAAAGGCGGCGAAAGCGCCGGAAGAGATCATGACCTGTGAGGAGCTTTACCTTACCGGCCTTCATATTGAACAGTACCGCCATGCCACCTACCTGCCGGATCCCTATTACCTGGAGGGGCTAAAACGGGATCCCGGGGATATCCGCATCAATAACGCCTATGGCTCCCTGCTGATGAGAAGGGGAAGGTTTGCGGAATCAGAAACCTATTTTAAGAAAGCCCTGGAACGTCTCATCGAGAGGAATCCCAATCCCTATAACAGCGAAACCTATTATCTGCTGGGACTTTCACAGCTATATCAGGGAAAAGAGGATTTGGCCTATGATTCTTTCTTTAAAGCGACATGGAGCAGCGAGCAGCAGGAGATGTCCTTCTACTATCTGGCGGCTGTAGACTGTAAAGCGGGAAGATTCGGAAAGGCTCTGGAGCATGTGGAAAAGTCCCTTGTCAAAAACGCCCATAACATCAAGGCAAGAGGGCTGAAAGCATATATCCTGCGCAGGCTCGACCGAAAGGAGGAGGCAAAAGCCTGGGCAGAAGAAAATCTCGCCCTGGATCCCTTTGATTTCCTCTCCGGCAATGAAAAGGTGATTTTACATAATAATGACCGCAGAATGCGGGAAGAACTGAATGCCAGGATGCGTTTCTTCCGGGAAAACTACCTGATGACAGCCCGTGATTACGGAGAGGCCGGGGCTTACGGCGAAGCCGCTGCGCTGCTCGGCGAATGCATAGAGGAATACCCGATGCTCTGTTACTACAGGGCATACTATGCAGGCTGTATGGGAGAAGATGCGGACTCTTTGCTGAAAAAAGCGGAGAACTGCGCCCCCGATTACTGCTTCCCCAACAAGCCGGAGGATATCGCTGTGCTGCGATTTGCCATCTCCCGCGGATGTACGGCGAAGGCTCCCTATTATCTCGGCAATTTATTTTATGATAAGCTGCAGTGGGAGGAAGCCTGTGCACTCTGGGAAACCTCTGCAAAGACGGATCCCGATTTCGCGGCGGTACACAGAAACCTGTCCCTGGTTTACTATAATAAGAAGAAGGATGCCGTCAGAGCGAAGGAAGAAATGGAAAAAGCCTTTGCCCTGGATACCGGGGATGTCCGTATATTCCTGGAGCTGGACCAGCTGTACAAGAAACTGGGCAAAAGCTTTGAGGAACGCCTTGCCGGATACGAAGCACACAGAGAACTGATTGAACAGAGAGATGACCTGTATATTGAGTACATTACCCTGGTAAACCTGTGCGGAGAACATGAAAAGGCATATGAATGCATCATGGGCCACAGCTTCCATCCATGGGAAGGCGGCGAAGGAAAAATCACCACCCAATATACATTGGCCTTACTGGAAATGGCAAAGAAGGCCCAGGCCCGCGGCAGCTTTGAAGACGCCGAAAACCTCCTGAAAAAAGCGCTTGTTTATCCCGAAAACTTGGGAGAAGGAAAGCTGGAGGGAACAAAAGACAACCATATATATTACCATCTGGGACTGACATTGGAATCCCTCGGAAAACCGGAAGAGGCCCGGGAATGCTTCCTGCGCGCCACCACAGGAACCGACGAGCCCGCCGGAGCCATGTATTACAACGATCAGCCCGCGGACATGATCATGTACCAGGGACTGGCCTATCAAAAGCTTGGCAGCACCCGGGAAGCCAAAGCCCGCTTCTACCGTCTCATCGATTATGGAGAACAGCACCTTAAAGATCAGGTAAAGATCGAATACTTTGCCGTATCTCTGCCGGATTTCCTGATTTTCGACGAAGACTATACCAGAAAAAACAAAGCGCACTGCTGCTATCTGATGGCTCTTGGCAACATAGGACTGGGCAGCCTCGAAAAAGCACACCATTTTCTGGAGCAAGCCCTGCAGCAGGACCCCTCCCACATGATGTGCCGCATTTATAAAAACACGCTCTCTGTTATGAAATAGCTATCGAACCGACGCTGCCGAAGGGAGAAGATAAAAAAGTGAG
>NZ_MPDJ01000009.1:88386-249520 GCF_001881565.1 Eisenbergiella tayi | reverse complement strand
CCGGCACAGGCCGCCGAACTGCAAGGATTCCCGAAAGGGGCGTCATAATCTCGCCGGTCCTTAGGCTGCGTATTTTGCAGCCTTAGTACCGCTGCGTGATTATCCGAGCGAAAGCGTCCCCTGCAGGGAACCTTGCAGTTCGGCGGCCTGTGCCGGGGACAAGGGGCCGGAAGGGAGCCGGGAGGGCGAAACCGGGCAGCGCGGGAGGACACCGGGAACACGGACGGCGGCTCTCACTTTTTTTTCTTCTCCCCCACCCGAACCAAAGTTTGACATCTCTTACCATGAGTGCTATACTTAACACATCGGCAGTCTCTGGTGAACGGGTGCTGACCGTACAAAATTAAGAAGTCTAATGAAGGTCACTTTTTGATAAAAGTGGCCTTTTATTTTCCTTAACAGGAGAAGAAAGAGTAAGAGGATGTAACTGGATGGCATTGCAGAGAGTTTTGGTTGGCAGTCCGGTATGTGAAAGAGCCAGTGTACTGAGGGCGTTTCTGATTTCATTGAAAAGCCTGGAGCATGAAGGTTTCCTTATCGACTATATTTTTATTGATGACAATGACAGCGAGATTTCGGAAAAGCTCCTGAAGAATTTCAAGAGAGAAGGTTCTGAGGTTACTGTGCTGCCTGCGGTAAAGGGAAGCGCTGCGGAAGATACGGATGCCAGGAAAGAAGCGCGTCTTGTACGAGTGGCAGGATATCGGAACCGGATTATCCGGTATGCGATGCAGAAGGAATACGATGCGGTTTTTCTTGTGGATTCCGATCTGATTCTGCATCCCGCACTGGTGGAATATCTGCGTGCAACCCAGAAGGGCGTTATTTCAGAACTGTTCTGGTCGAAAAGCTGCGCCGGGCGCTCGTCCGGGCCGAATGCATGGCTTATGGAGGAGAGAGCGCCGAATTCAGACAAAAGGAATGCAGCTTTATATAAAAAAGAAGCGGATCGCAGAAAGAAGCAGTTTGCGGATCGGCTGAAGGTATCGGGCATTTATGAGGCCGGCGGATTGGGAAGCTGTACTTATATAGATAAAGAGGCCATGGATAAGGGAACCCGTTTTGTACCGGCAAGGAATCCTTCACAGAATACGGAAGAAATTTTTTTCTGTATCCAGTCGGGAACCATGGATATTCCCCTGTTTGTCGACACAGCGTATCCGGCCTACCATATTCATGGGGAGAAGGATCTGGAGGGAGCTTTGGATTATATCCGCTCCAGCAGAGGAAATACGCTGCGCTTTCCTATGGTGAAAAGAAGAAAGCAGGGCTGAACTGACGGAACCCGGACAGTTCCGGATTGCGGAAATCGAATGAGAAGGAAATAATCCCAATGGGAATAAAGGAGAGGAAAAAACATGATACGTACCTTTGAAACACACAAAATCAGAAAAACAGCGGAATTATCCTCTGCCTTATGGAATTTTCATACCATAGGCACGCAGGGGGAAGAAGCGGTTATTCAGGCGCCGGTTCCCGGCTGCTGGGAGAATTATCCGGATACGGTTTCCTACCGCGGACAGGCTTCCTATTCCAGGGAGTTTGAGGCGAAGGGGAATATCCGTCTGGAATTTAAGGGAGTGAGCCATACGGCATCAGTCCTGGTGGACGGAAAGCCTGTCGGTTCTCATTACAATGCATATACCCCTTTTGATGTGGTGCTGAAGGATATAAGGCCGGGCATCCATCAGCTGGAAGTGATTGCCGATAATTCCTTCGGTCCGGATTCCGCCCTTCATGTGCCCAATGATTATCAGTCCTATGGCGGGATTTCCCGGGGAGTGGTGCTGGAAGAGCTGGGAGAGGCGTATCTTTCATGGATTCATTTCACCCCTTTCCTGCGGAAAGACGGATGGTACGGCAAGGCGGAAATCCGTGTGAGGAATCTTTCTTCCGGCAGGCTTGACGGCTCTGTTGAAGTGGAAATCGGTAAAAATTCCTTTGCAGTCCTGCCGATAGTACTTGAGGGAGAAGAAGAAAAAAGCTTTTCCACGGAGGAACTGCCCTGTCCCTGGGCGGAATGCTGGTCGCCGGAGTCACCGGTGCTTTATCTGATAACGGCAGTATTAAGGACAGCGGACGGAGCAGCGGACGATATCATTGACAGAGTGGGTTTTCGGGAAATCAGGACGGAAGGGAAGGATATTCTTCTGAACGGCAGGAAGCTGCGGATAAAAGGCTTTTGCCGCCATGAGGATCATCCCCAATTCGGCTGTGCGCTTCCTTTTTCAGCCATGCAGCATGATCTGATGCTGATAAAGGATCTGGGAGCCAACTCCATTCGGACCGTGCATTATCCCAATGATGAGCTTTTTCTGGATCTCTGTGATGAACAGGGAATCCTGGTCTGGGAGGAAAACCATGCCAGGGGCCTGTCGGAAGAAAATATGCGCAATCCTCATTTTAAACAGCAGTGCGGGGATTGTATCAGGGAAATGATCACCGCGCACTATAACCATCCTTCTATTTATATCTGGGGGATTCTCAACGAGTGCGCCAGTGATACGGAATACGGCAGGGAGTGCTACAGTGAACAGTACGAACTGATTAAAAGCCTGGATCCTTACCGTCCCCGTTCCTCGGCCAGCTGCCGTTTCAAGACGGATATCTGCCTGGGATATCCGGAGGTGGTATCCTATAACATTTATCCCAAATGGTACCATGATGTACCTGTGGAGGATTATCTGGACGAACTTTATCAGTGGATACAGAACGAATCGGAAGGGACGGGAAAGCCTTTCCTGATAACGGAAATCGGCGCGGGAGCCATATACGGCTACCGTACCCCCGCTCATGTGAAATGGTCGGAGGAATACCAGGTACAGGCGCTCAAAGAACAGCTTCAGGCCGTTTTTTCCCGGGAAGGCTGCAGCGGTGTTTATATCTGGCAATTCTGTGATGTCCGCGTATGTGACAGCTGGTTCGGTTCGCGCCCCAGAACCATGAATAATAAGGGAATCGTGGATGAATACAGAAGGCCGAAGCTGGCTTATGAGGTGGTGAAGGACAGCTACCGGAGCCTGGGGAACTATTTTTAGGAGGTCCCGAATCTGTAAAATTTCCATAACAGTCTGAAGAATTTCATATATTTTTTAAGAATGATTGCTTCTATAATAGAACAAAGAAGCAGGCATTTTGAAACAGGCGGTGTCAGAAGGGCCAATTCTGACACCGCCTGTTTGCGATTGGAATAAAATGTGCGCCAAAGCGCACGGATAGGAGCAAAACAGTATGAAAGCAGCACTTGTGTATACCAGCACGACACCGGAACTGATTGAACTGGTGGAAAGAGAGGTAAGGAAAAATATCGGGGAGGAAGCGGAGCTGATCAGCCTGAGCAATCCGGGGATTCTGGCAGAGGTCAGGGAAGCGGGGTATGTGACACCTCGGGCAGCAGCGGAACTGATAAGCATGTATATGGATGCGGTGAAGCAGGGAGCGGACGCCATTCTGAATATCTGTTCTTCCGTAGGAGAAACAGCAGATTGTGTACAGACGGCGGCAGCCTACATAGGAGTGCCGGTGGTACGTATTGATGAGGAAATGTGCAGGGAGGCGGTGCGCAGAGGAAACAGGATAGCTGTCCTCGCAACCCTGCCGACCACATTGGAGCCGACTAAAAATACAGTTCTTCGTGTGGCAAGGGAAATGGGCAGGCATGTGGAACTGACCGACGGCCTGATTGACGGAGCCTTCGGACTGGATCAGGAGGAATTCCGCCGTCTGCTTCTTGCCAAAGCGGCCCGGGTGAAGGACGATGCGGATGTGATCCTCCTTGCCCAGGGCTCCATGGCTTATGTGGAGGAGGATATTTACCGGGAACTGGGAATAGTTACTCTGTCCAGCCCCAGGTTTGGAGCGGCAGAACTGAAAAAGGCGCTGCAAAGAAAAGGTCTGATGTAGGATTACAGGAGGAGAATATGCTGACAGATACCAGAAAATCACCGAATGCCGGATTACAGGGGCTTCCCTTTTCCGATGTGAAATGGACGGGAGGACTTTATAAGGAACGTTTTGATACCTGCACTGCGTCCATGGTGCCGCATCTGCAGAAAATGTTTGAAAGCAGGGATATCAGCCATGTGCTGGAAAACTTTAAAATTGCCGCAGGGGATGCGGACGGAGACTTTGACGGTACGGTTTTCGGAGACGGAGACTTTTATAAATGGATGGAGGCCGCAGTTTATACAGCCGTGCGATCGGATAACCGGGAACTCCTGGAGCGTCTGGAGGAATATGTGGCCCTGATCGGAAGGGCGCAGCAGCCGGACGGCTATATTTCAACCAAGCAAATTATAGGGGAACGGAATGGAAAAGCAGCCCGTCTGGGAGATATCAATGACTTCGAGGTTTATAATTTCGGGCATCTGTTCACTTCCGCCTGTCTGTATAAAAGGCTGACAGGGAAAGACAGCTTTCTTACCATCGCCCGAAAGGCGGCGGGCTATCTGAAAAATCTGTATGACCGGGCGGAGGAAAGCGGGGAGGTACAGACCGCAGTCTGCCCTTCTCATTATATGGGGCTGGCGGAGCTGTACCGTACCACAGGTGATCGGGATTATCTGGAGCTTCTGAAAAAGGCGGTCACTCTCAGGGATTCCGTAAAGGAGGGGCTGGATGACAATCAGGATCGGCTTCCTCTTAAGGAACACGATCGTATTATCGGTCATGCGGTACGGGCCAATTACCTTTATGCGGGTGTGGCGGATCTGTGCCTGGAAGAGGAGGAACCTGAGCTTGCGGAGGTACTTCATAAGGTCTGGAACAGCCTTGTGACACAAAAAATGTATATTACCGGAGGCTGCGGAGCGCTGTATAACGGTGCCTCCCCTTACGGCAATTTTTTTACCCACCAGCTCGTCCATCAGGCCTACGGCTATGAATATCAGCTTCCCAATGTGACCGCATATAACGAGACCTGTGCATCTGTCGGCGGCGTATACTGGGCATGGAGAATGTTCTGCCTGGAGAAAAGGGCGGAGTATGTGGATGTACTGGAACGCATGATACTGAATGTGAATCTGGCGGCGGTGAGCATGGACGGCAGACGGTTTTTCTATGAAAACATGCTGCGCAGGGCCAAAAAGCTTCCTTATGAGCTGATTTGGGGACAGGAACGGGCGGAATATATTCTGAGCTACTGCTGTCCTCCCAATCTGGCAAGGCTGATGGCCCAGATGAGCGAGTATGCCTATGCCGTGGATGAGGACGGAATTTATATGGTGCTCTACGGAGCCAGCCGGGCCAGGGTGGCGTTCCCGGGCAAGGATGGGGAAGAACAGGACTCCGGACTCATCCTGGTACAGGAAACCGGTTATCCCTATGACGGAAACATAAGGTTTACCTTTGAAGAAGAGGAAACGCAAGCCTTAAAATCCTGCGGCAGCTTTTCCCTGCATCTGCGGATCCCTTCCTGGGTCAGAAACGGAACTGTCCGGTGCCGGAACCGCAGGACAGGGGAGGACGAAGAAAGCTACAGCCTGAGCCGTAAGGACGGCGGCACATACATATGCCTGAAGATAGAGGCTCCAAAGAACCGGGAAATTCTGGTGGATTTTGCCATGGAGGCGAGGCTTACCTGTGCGCATCCGCTTGTGGAGGAGGATTCCGGCCAGGTGGCGGTGGAACGCGGCCCTCTGGTTTACTGCATCGAGGGAATGGACGCGGCGGCGGAGACACTGGATGATCTGATGATACCGTCCGATATCAGGCTGGAACCGGAAGACTTTGTGATAGAAGGCAGGACAGTCACCTCTCTGAAAGGAAGCTTTTTGCTGAGAAAAAGGGAGGACGGCTATGACCGGAATGCCCTTTATCAGGACTATGGGAACCGGGAATATGAAAAAATAACCGCACGCATGATCCCTTATTTTGCATGGGATAACCGCGGTATGGATGAGATGCGCGTCTGGCTTCCGATAATGGATGCAGGGGAAAGGCGGGCCGGCAGAGAGAACTGACAGGCAGCCGGTAAAAGGAAACAGAAAAAACCAAACAGCGGCGTAAATGAGGAGGAATTATGGAACAATACAGCAGGCTTCCCATATCTGTGCTGGAGTCACTGCAGGAGGCCGACGGAGAAGAGATACACCGCATATATCAGGAGGAATGGAAAGATTTCGGGCGTAAGGTCCTGGTGCTGGATGATGATCCCACCGGCATCCAGACGGTCCATGATGTGTCTGTTTATACGGACTGGTCGGAGCAAAGCCTGGAAGAAGGCATGCAGGAGGAAAACAGCCTGTTCTTTGTACTGACCAATTCCAGAAGCTTTTCAGCTTCCCAAACGGAGAAAGAACATAAAATACTTGCTGAAAGAGCGGTAAAGGCTGCAGCAGCCTGCGGGAAAAAGCTTCTGCTGGTTTCACGGGGGGATTCCACTCTGCGGGGACATTACCCTCTGGAGCTGGAGGCGCTGAGAGAGGCAGTGGAACAGCAGACGGGCCGGCCGGTACACGGGCAGATACTCTGTCCCTTTTTCAGGGAAGGCGGGCGTTATACCATTAACAGCGTCCATTACGTAAAGGAAGGGGATATGCTGGTACCGGCCGGGCAGACGGAATTCGCACGGGATAAGACCTTTGGTTATCATTCCTCCCATCTGGGAGAATACGTGGAGGAAAAGAGCGGCGGGCGTTACCGGAAGGAGGACAGTATCTACATCACTCTTTCCATGCTGCGGGCGCAGAAGCTGGAGGAAATCACGCAGCTTCTGCTGCAGGCGGAGAATTTCCGTCCCGTTCTGGTGGATGCGGCGGCACAAAGTGACGTGGAAACCTTTGCGATCTGTCTGCTGCGTGCGATAAAGGCGGGAAAAGAATTTTTGATCCGAAGTGCGGCCGCGCTTCCCAAGGTGCTCGGAAACATAAGCGACAGGCCGCTGTTAGACAGGCAGGAGCTGCTGGGTGCAGAAGCGGATGAGGCGGCAGGGGAAAATTACGGCGGAATCGTCCTCATTGGTTCTCATGTGAAAAAAACAACCCTGCAGCTGGAAGAATTGAAAAAGACCCGCGTCCCCGCAGAATTCCTGGAATTTAACGTGAACACCTGCTTCCGGAAGGGCGGGCTGGCGGAGGAAACCCGCAGGGTTATCAGGGAAGCGGAAGAGGCGATGAACCGGGGCAAAACGGCGGTGGTATATACCAGCCGCACACTGCTTGCCCCGGAAGGAATGAACGGAGAAGAAAAGCTGAAGCTTTCCGTGGAAATATCCGATGCGGTAACAGGTGTGATAGCGGGCCTGAACCGCAAACCGGCCTTTCTCATTGCCAAAGGGGGAATTACCTCCAGCGATGTGGGGACTAAGGCGCTTAAGGTCCGTAAGGCGCTGGCGGCAGGCCAGGTACAGCCCGGCATCCCGGTATGGAAAACCGGACCGGAAAGCCGGTTCCCCGGGCTTGCCTATATTATATTCCCGGGAAATGTGGGGGAAAGGGATACACTGAAGAAAATCGTGGAGCTGCTGGCTCCGGCATCCTTGGAGGAATAAAGCCCTGCACAGGATGCCCTTCAGACAGGAGGATGTAAGAATGAGAAAAGTAATTATTTCACTGGCCCCGGTGGAAGCCGGACTGCCGGTGGATAAAGAAGCCCTGGCAGAGGATGTGGTGCGAAGCGCGGCTGCCGGCGCGGCCATGTGCCATCTGCACTGCCGCCGGCCGGACGGCTCCCTGACACCGGATATTACGGAAATGGCGGATACCTTCGATCGCATTGCGGAACGGACGGATCTGATTATACAGGCGTCCACCGGCGGGATATCGGATATGGATATCCGCCGGCGCTGTTATCCGCTGGATTATTGGAGAGTGGAAAGCGCTTCTCTGAACGGAGGGACCACCAATCTGGGGGAAGCGGTTTATATCAATACCTTTGAGGACATCCGGTATTGTGCAAAAGCCGTATATGAGAGGGAGATCATTCCCGAAATAGAAGTATTTGATATCGGCATGATTTATAATATCCGCATGACACAGCAGGAGGTGCCGTACCGGAATCCTGTGCTTTATAACCTGGTATTCGGGCATAAGGGAGGTATGCAGCCCAACATGGAATGCCTCACAGCCTTCCGCGCCGCGGTTCCGGCGGACGCGCTGTGGGGAGTGACCCATTATGGGCGTGATAACTGGGAATTCCTCGCCGCGGCCATTGCCATGGGGGCGGCGGTGGTGCGGATTGGATTCGAAGACAGCCGTTACCTTGCACCGGGCCGGACAGCCTGCGCTAATTATGAGGAAGTGGAGAAGCTGGCGGCCCTGATCCGGGCCATGGATTTGGAAACCGCATCACCGGAAGAAGCCAGACGGATCATGAATATTCCTTCCGGGAAAAAGAAGCCGAATACTCCCCCGCAGGCAGCGGGACATCAAATTTGACATGCCGGGCAGATTGACCGGCAAAGAAATGAGGGCAGCCATATGCATGGAATCACATTGACATCCGGTCCGTCGGACTGGGAAATCATACAGCAGGAAAAGGGAAAGGCCACGGTGGAACTGGCAGGAACTTATAAGGTACACCCAGCGGCCATTGAAGTGGGCGTTGCCTCCGCCACGCCGGTAGTGCGCGTTATGCGGGAAGACGATAATACGACGGTGATTCCCTGGACACCGGCAGTACAGGTGACGCAGGGAGAGAACTTCACAGGCAGCTTTCAGACGGAGCTTGTCATTCCGGCCGGAGGGCTGTACCGGATTGAGACCAGCCTGGAGACTAGGAGCACGCTGCCGAACCTGACATGGCTGTACCGGGGGGACTGTGTCCTTCATGTGGGAGTGGGAAATCTGTTTCTGATAGCGGGACAGTCCAATTCCGCCGGATACGGGAAGGATTACTGTACGGATCCGCCCCATCTGTGCGTACATTTGTTCCGAAACCGGAATCAATGGGATCTGGCAAGCCATCCCATGAACGAAAGTACTGCAGCCGGATCTCTTCCCAACGAAGAAATGGGGATACCGGGAGTATCGCCTTATCTTTCTTTTGGCAAAAAATATTATGAACTGACGGGAATGCCTGTCGGCCTGATCCAGACGGCTCAGGGAGGTTCTTCTATAGAGCGCTGGAATCCGAAGGATGGGGATCTTTATGGAAATATGATGAATAAAATACGGGAAACAAAGGGGCGCTATGCGGGAGTCCTGTGGTATCAGGGCTGTGAGGATACCCGGCCGGAGCAGGCTGAGGCATATGGAGAGCATTTTCGGGAACTGGCGGAAGCCCTGCGCGCTGCCCTGGGTTATGAGATCCCCTTCTTCACTATGCAGCTGAACCGCTTCATTAACGGTCCGTTTGACGAAGCATGGGGAATGGTCAGAGAGGCCCAGAGGAGAGCGGCTCTGTCCATTCCGGCGGTTTCCGTGCTTCCCACCACCAATCTGAGCCAGTCGGACAGCGTACATAACAGCGCCCAGGCAAATGTGGCGTTAGGGATCCGGCTGGCGAGACAGTGTGCCTGCGTGCTTAACGGGGCGGAGGAATTCGAAGCGCCGGACTTTGGCGGGGCTGTGATAGCAGAGCAGGAAGAAAAAGAAAGGCTGGAGCTACAGGGAACATGGCTGCGCATTACCTTTGCCCATGTAAAGAACTGCTTTATGCTGTATTCGGCCAACGGCAGGGACAGCGGCTTCACCCTGGAGGACAGCGCCGGTCCTGTGGAAATAAAAAGCATCCGGGCAAACCGGGAGGACAAAAACCGGGTATACCTGGAGCTTGACAGAGAACCCGGGGAAACAGCTGTGCTGTCCTTCGCCTGGGAGGCGGATCCGGTAAAGCTTCCCATGGTGGATGAGGTGACATATATGCCGCCGCTGTCCTTTTACCGGATCAGTCTGGAACAGACAGGAGGAGAAAGAAGATGAAAGAGATAGATTGGAGCAGTGTGGCTAAAGAGGCTCCGAAGTGGTTCCGGGATGCAAAATTCGGGCTGTTTTTCCACTGGGGCCCCTACAGCGTTCCGGCCTGTATGAACGAGTGGTATTCCCGCAACATGTATGCCAAGGGCCTGGAACAGAACCTGTATCACGAAAAAACCTACGGCAGCCTGCATGATTTCGGCTATAAGGATTTTTATCCCATGATGAGAGGGGAAAAGTTCGATGCGGATGAGTGGGCAGAATTGGTTAAACGTTCAGGTGCCAGATATGCCGGGCCGGTTTCCGAGCATGCGGATAATTTTTCCATGTGGGACAGTAAGGTAAATCCGGTCAACAGTGTGAACTACGGCCCCGGAAGAGATGTGGTGGGAGAATGCACGGAGGCATTCCGCAAAAAGGGTATCCGTACCCTTGCCACGTTCCATCATCAGTGGCTTTGGGGATGGTTTATGTCCACGGACAACGAAGCGGACGTCTACCTGCCTGATAATGAGAAATATTACGGCCCTGCCCTGCCTCTGGAGACGAACCGCTACATGCCTTACCGCTATCCGGATAAAGACTTCTGCAGAATCTGGAAGGAAAAGGTATGTGAGGTCGTGGACAAATATGAACCGGATGTGGTGTATTTTGACAGCCGTACCTTTATTATCGGGGAAGAATACCGTTATGCGGCGGCGGACTATTATTATCATACCAAAGGGAAAACGGACGGGATCATCACCTATAAGCAGGAGGATTTCCCGGAAGGAATCGGCGTGTTTGATATTGAATGCGGCCGGTTCGAAGCGCCCAGGCCCTTTCCCTGGCAGTCGGATGACAGGCTGGAGGATAATGTTACCTGGTCAATGGTTCAGAATCCCAAATATAAATCCGCAGAGTGTATCATCCACCAGCTTTGTGATATCGTATCCAAAAACGGAAACCTGCTTCTGAATGTGGGTCCCTATGCGGACGGATCCTTTCACCCGGATGCGGTGAAGACGCTGGAGGAAATCGGGGACTGGCTGGCGCTGAACGGAGAGGCCATTTATGAAACAAGGCCGTATTTCATCGCGGCGGAAGGGCCTACGGTGGTGGAAGATGCCGATTATGATACACAAAGAATAGCGGAACAGCTGGATAAGGGGGCGGCGGCAGATGTACGCAGCAATGTCCTTACCGGCAGGGATTACCGCTTTACTACCCGCGGAGAAACCCTGTATGCCATTGCCATGGGCTGGCCGGAGGAGGGATGGTTCCGCATCTGCACCCTGAGGGAAAACGGGCCCTGCGCAAAGAAGGTGGGAAGGGTTACTCTCATAGGACAGAAGGAGCCGCTGACCTTTATCAGGGACGGAGAAGCTCTGCATGTCAAAGCTCCGGAACGGAAACCCTGTGACTATGCCTATGTGCTGAAAATAGAAGAATAAAAAGAAGGAACTACGGAAGGCGGGAGCTTGTATACTCCTGCCTTCCGTAGTTTTCGTTCTGCCTGTCGATATATTCTTCCAGTCCGAGGGATCGCATCTCTTCCAGATAATCCTCCCACATAGAAACGGCGTCACCGCTTCCGATGATGCAGTTTACAAAGGCATCAAAGGCCTGGGAGGTACTGAACTGCTTGGTGGATTCTTTTGGATAGATAAGAAAGGCATAGGGCCTTTCCAGCTGAGTAGTATTGTCCCGGTACCAGAGCGCCGATTTACGGGCCAGCCTTACGCAGGCGCCTCCGTACCGCAGTTCATTCATCCCGTTTTCTTCAAAATCCTCCCAGCCACCGCCCCAGGTGGCAATGCCGGAAAACAGGATATCGGAAGGGTATTTGCGGCTGAGAGTGGTGGTCAGGCTTTCGGAACCGGTGTCCAGCAGGCATTGATAGCCGTCTTCCGTGTTCCTGTAATCAACCCCTTCTATACCATAATGGCAGAATTCCTGTCCACGGGAGGAAAGGAGAAATTCGAACAAAGCCAGGATTCGTTCCAGCTTCCGGTCATCAGCTTTTGAGGAAATATAGGACTCAGACCAGAAAATACAGCTGGAATTGCTGTAACGGACACCGTCGGGAGCGGCAAAAACAGGGAGGACATCCACACATTCCTCGAAGGGCTTATCGTTCATGACGTCCCATTTGTCCTTCAATTCCATTAAGGAGGATGGAGAGGACTTATATTCCAGGGCGCCCAGCCTTCCGGAAGCAAAATTCTCCATAACTGTATTGGGAGCTTTGGAATAAAATTCAGGATCCAGCCCGCCGGTCTCATAGAGCCTGCGGTATGCGGCGACCACATCCTTGAAGCTTTCCGTTGCCCAGGAGGGGACAAAACGGCCGTCTTCTGCAATCCAGGAATAAACGTTGCATTCCGGGGAGATGCCCAGGATCACCCATTTGCCCAGAGCGGAAAGATTGTTTACATTGTAGCCGATGGTATCATCCAGGCCGTTTCCGTCCGGATCCTCATGGGCGAAGGCGGAACACATGGCGGCGAACTCCTCCAGATTTTCCGGATCCTTCAGGCCGAGGTTATCCATCCAGTCTCTGCGTACAAGCATGGCCGCGTCGGTAGCGCCCAGTATGGAATCCATGAAGGAGGCTCTGGGAATGGCATAATAGCGGCCGTCCATATACTGTGTATAGGAAACGGATTCCAGCAGCGAATGCAGCAGGGGAAAGGAGGAAAGATCTTCAGGCAGTGCCCGGATGGAACCTGTTTCTATCATATCGGCAAAGGTCGCGGAATCGTTATTGTCATTGGATGACAGTGTGATCGTGGCAAATACATCCGGAAGGCTGCCCGTGGCGCTGAGTATCTGGTAGCGCTCTTTATAGTTGGACCAGGTTACGGACACCGGATGAAGCGTGATATTGAATAATTCCTCTATATAACTTGTCATGCCGTCCGGCTGGGAGGCTTTTACCATTTCCTCGATATTCCAGTAGCCGACGCTGATATCCAGATGTTCCTCAAAGGAAAGGGACTGCAGGGATTCCGGAAGGACGGAACGGTCCGGCGCAGCAGTCTGCCCGTCGGCGGAACAGCCGGGAAGGATAAGGGTAAAACAGAGGATAAGGGGCAGCAGGGCGGACAAAATTTTTTTTCGCATGTGAGTTCTCCTTATATGGCCAGGCATGTACATTTTTATCTGGACGGAGGAAGCTCATCCTCTGTTTTTTCAATATCCTTACGATAAGCGGTCGGCGTCCGTCCGGTCACTTTTTTGAAGACCTTGGCAAAATAAAAGTAATCGCTGTAGCCAACCTGGGTGGCGATGAGAAAGACCGTCTGCTCCGTATGAGTGAGCAGCCAGGTGGCATGATCGATCCGGAGGCCGGTGAGGTAGCTGATAAAGGTGAATCCCATTTCCTGTTTGAATATCTGGCTTGCATAATTGGCATTGATGGAACAGTGCTCCGCCAGATCCTGTATGGAAATATCCTTCTGATAATGCTGCTCCGTATAATCGATCATCATCTGCACGGATTTATGGAAGGCGGTCAGGTGTCTGGGGACGAATACCTTTGTATGGTCCGGGGAAGAAGATGAATTTTCTCCTTCAGGCGTCTTTTCCTTCTGGTCTTCCAGAAGCTGGTATGCTTTCTGCATGGAATCAAGCAGCTCACTCCTGGAAAACGGCTTCAGGCAATAACCTATGGCATTATGGAACATGGCTTTCTGCGCATAGGCGAATTCTGCATGCCCGCTGATCATAATGAACAGGGTGCTCAGGTTTTCCGCGTGGGCGGCCTGCAGGATATCCAGCCCTCCCATGCCCGGCAGACGCACATCCACAAACGCCAGACAGGGCTCATGGGCACGGATGTACTCCAGCCCGGAAAGGCCGTCGTAAAATTCAGCCGTGATTTCAAAGTATTCCTGATCCCGTATGGTTGCTATCAGGCTTTTTACCACCCATTTTTCGTCATCAATCACAATTGCCTGGTACATGGTTTTCTCCTTTGCTGTTAGTATTCTGTGCGGCCCGGGCATTTGTATCTGACTTGAGCCGATAAGGAACACGAATCTGGATATTGGTGCCGACCCCTTCTTCGGAATCGATCAGAAGGGTATAGTCGGTGCCGTAATACAAGACCATCCGGCTGTTTACATTCAGAATGCCGATGCTTTCATGATTCTGGGAATCCAGATCCTCCAGATCAGCGGAGGCATCCCCGGTTTTGTTGTATACGGACCGGTGGATGGATTCCCGAAGCTCCGCCAGCTTGCTTTCCGGCATTCCCACACCGGTATCAAAGATCCATATGGCCAGATATCCGTGTTCGGGATTGCGGCCTGCCCCGATAAGAAGCTCGCCGGGCTCCAGGCTTTTTTCCAGGCCATGGACGATGGCATTTTCCACAAGGGGCTGTATGACCATTTTGGGAATGAGACAGTCGTGGGAATCCTCGGAAAATTCGTAACGTACGGTAAAACGATCCTCAAAACGTTCTTTCTGTATCATCAGATATGATCTGACGATACTCATTTCCTCTTCCAGAGTCACCATATCGCTTCCTTTAATACTGTAGCGGAAGATTCGGGACAGTGCGCCGGTAACGGAAATGATTTTATCGTCCATCCCCTCCGCTGCCAGGCCGCAGATCATGGTCAGTGTATTATAAAGAAAATGCGGATTGATCTGGCTGCGGAGAAAGGCAATCTCCGTTTTCCTGTTGTTGTTTTCCAACTCATACATCCGCGTATAAGTGTCGAATATCGTATGGTTCAGCTTTTCCGTCTCAATGAGCATGTCATTGAAGGCAGTGGAAATTTCACTGATTTCTTTGGAGCCGATCAGGCCCTGATGGATGACGGCCCCTTCTTTCATGGCCCGCCGGTCGCCGGAAGAAATGGTATTCATAAAATCCGTAAGCTGTTTCAGGGAGCGGATCAAAGGGCGGTAGAGCAGGAAAAGAAATAACAGGGCCAGAAAGGTTATCGCGCACATGACCAACAGCTGCCGTCCGGAAATCCGGGCAACCTGCCGGGTGATCTGGCTTTTATCGATAAGCACATACAGGGTATGCTCAATGCCCGGTATGGAATACCCCGTCACCGCGTAGGTGACAGGATTGTCGGAAGTTTCCTGAATCTGAAAAACATCACTGCGATCCTCTTCCCGGCACAGAGCGTCATACAGCTGCGGCTCTCCGTATATCAGCTGGCCGGAGGCGTCAGTGAAGAGAATCCTGGGGTCGTAATCATTTTCATCACTTTTCAGGCTGTTGCCAAGCAGGTTATTCACATCAATGGCCAGAAAGAGAATGCCAAGATAACGGCTTTCCCCGGTGCCGAGAGAGTAGATAGGCATGGCAAGGACGTGACAGAGTGTACGGTTGACCGTGGCGACGCCGGCTGAACGGTAAGGAAACCGGGAATCTGAAAGCGATCGGGAAAACTCTTCATAATTGGAAGCGGAGCCGCACAGGGAGGCAAAGGTGCTGTCCTGTCCGTAAACGGCAATGTCTATAATATAAGGATTCAAAAGGGCCGTATTGCTCAGCTGGTTTTCCAGCTGCCGGTAGTTTTCATAGGATTTTCCGCGGTTTTCACTCATCAGGTAATTCTGGACGACCTGACTGTAGGCAATGCTGTAACAGATGTTTTCGTAGCTTTCATAAGCTTCTCTTGTACTCTTTGCAAGCTGGGCGGAGTAGGATTCCAGGCTGTTATTCAGAAAGCTTGTCTGCAGCCGTGAATAACCGAACGTGCTGTATATGGTAATACATACCGTACACAGGGTGAAAAGGATCAATATGACCGTAAACTGTCTTGCCAGCGGCAGAAGCAGTGTTTTTCGCTTTTTCATAGGTGAATTCCTCCAAGTCCATTTTATAATAAATCCTCTGCCGGAGAATATGTAAAATTCTATGAAGAATATAAGAAATTTGCATAAATTGCCCCGGAGGCATAAAAAATGTGTGAAATATACATAAACCTTTTGTGTTTCCTCCATTCAAAACCATTTTTCCCAAAACTATAATTAATACATCGAAAACAGACAGAACAGGATTCCATTTCAGACAGAGAACATGGAAAAGGAGAAAAAGATATGGCAAAGAAGACAGGGGCCGCCGTCCAGGTGAATACTGCGGCAGGCGGCAGAAGCTTCTGGAAACAGCTGCGCAAGCAGAAAACCCTCGTGCTGATGGCGCTGCTTCCGGTGATTATGGTGATTATTTTCAAATACATACCCATGTACGGAATACTGATTGCGTTCAAAAATTACAAATCAGCCAAAGGGGTCTGGGGAAGTAAATGGCTGGATCCCCTTTTCAAGAATTTTATCACATTTTTCAAAAACGTAAACTGCTGGCAGATAATATGGAATACTTTCCGGGTGGGAGCGCTCACTCTGCTGTTCACTTTTCCCGCACCGATTATTTTTGCCGTCCTCCTGAATGAACTGAGAGGAAAAACCTATAAGAAAGTGGTTCAGACCGTTTCCTACATCCCCCATTTCATATCGGTGGTGGTTATCTGTTCCATGCTGAACGGGTTCGGTTCCACCTCGGGGCTGTTCAATGATATACGGGAGCTTCTGGGAATGGCAAGGGTGGATATGAACAACGGAAGCAAATATTTCCTGTTGATGTATGTGGGATCGGCCGTATGGCAGGGAATCGGATGGGGTTCCATCATGTATCTGTCCGCTTTATCCAATGTGGATACCTCTTTATATGATGTGGCGAATATAGACGGTGCCAACCGCTGGCAGAAAATAAAAAATATTATCTGGCCGACGATTATGCCCACCACAACGGTTCTGCTGATTATGAATGTGGGCAATGTACTGAACAGCGATTATACAAAGGTGCTGCTGATGCAGAATGATACAAACCGGAGTGAACTGGAGGTTATTGGAACCTTTGTATACCAGAAAGGTATTGTGGAAGGGAAATTTTCCTACTCCACGGCCGTAAACCTCTTTGTCTCCATCATCTGTTTTATCCTGGTATTCGGCGCCAATATGATAACCCGTAAAGTCAATCCGGAAAACAGTCTTTGGTAGGGAGGAGAGTGAGATGTCATTGAGAAAAACAAAGAAACAGGCGCAGCCTGAAAGCAAAATATATATCGGGAGCAAGGTTTTTGATGTGTTTCTGATTCTTTTCATGCTGATATTGTCCGTCATTTTCCTGTATCCCTTCCTGAATGTGGTGGCGACATCCCTTTCCAGCAACCGGATGATCACTACGGGACAGGTTACCTTTTTCCCGCGGGAGCTTATGGTGGACGGCTACAAAATGCTTTTTAAGGAGCAGAATATCCTGGGAGCCTACTGGAACACCATTGTGATAGCGGTGGGGACGATGGTCATCAGCCTTTCCCTCACATCCCTTATGGCGTATGTAATGATGGTGCCGGATTTTGTACTGCGCAAGCAGCTGTCCGTATTTTTGCTGATTACCATGTTTTTCAGCGGCGGCACGGTCCCTACCTACCTGCTGATACAGAATCTGGGCCTTTATAACAGCTGGTGGTCGCTGATCTTGCCCAACGCGGTGACGGCCTACAATGTTTTCGTATACCGCTCCTTTTATAAAGGGATTTCCCCGGAAATAAGGGAGGCTGCCAGAATAGACGGCGCAGGGGACTTGAAAATACTGACGAAGATATATGTACCCCTTTCCAAAGCCCTCTATGCCACCTTCGGCCTGTTCAGCGTGGTGGGTGTATGGAACAGTTATTACGAAGCACTGCTTTATATTAAGGATCCGGGTAAGCAGCCCATTCAGATGCTGCTCCGAAAGATTGTATTTACTTCCGGAACCGCCAATATGGCGGATTCCCAGCAGATGATCAGCAACGGCGCCATGAATCAGCTGAATGTACAGTATGCCTGTGTCATTGCGACAATAGGCCCGATTCTTCTGGTATACCCGTTTATACAGAAGTATTTTGCACAGGGTATGCAGGTCGGGGCTGTTAAGGGCTGAGCGCGTCAGGAAAAGACGGCGTATCACGCAGTCTTTATGAGAATATAAGCATGCCGTTTGCGGCAGAAATGGAGGAAAGAATGAAAAGAAAGAGTATTATGAAAGGAATGTCCTTAGGACTGGCGGCCATCATGACAGCAGGGCTTCTTGCCGGCTGCGGCAGCAAGGAAACATCCGGCGGACAGGATACGCCCGTACAGGAGGAACAGACGCAGGAGGAGCAGAGCCAGCCGGCATCCGGTACAGAGGCCGCTTCGGGGACGGACAAAAATGATCCGGCGGCCACAGCGGCAAGCAATGGGATTACCCTGCCGGAGCTTCCCGACGGAGTCCTGAAGCTGGAGGTGAGCATTGCCGATTACCAGCAGTCCTCCGAAGGCACCATGATCCAGGAGGAATGGCAGAAGAGAATGGAGGCTTATCTGGGATGCAAGCTGGATATTACCTGGACAAGGACCCCGGCTGTGGATTATGCGGACAATGAGCTGGTAGTCCTGCAGTCCGGACAGGTACAGGATGCGGCCAGCGTTACCAAGGGCGCAGCCGTCAATGAGTACGGAGAGGACGGCACACTGCTGAATCTGGCTGACTATATGGATTATATGAGATATTATCCGGACTATATGGCAGAGACCGCAGGCGGAGAAGACTATGCCAAAAATGAGGACGGTTCCATGTATTACTTCATGGACGGCTTCTACAATCCGGATGATATCCAGGGGGCGCAGTCCTTTACTGCATTTGCCTACCGTTTTGACCTTTTAAGGGATAACGGATGGGAGCCGCCCACAACTCTGGATGAGTTTACGCAGTTATGTGCCGATATGCAGGCGAAGATCGATGATGGATCCCTGGATCTGGATTATGTAATTATCAATAACACGAAGGACTATTCTTTGTACCGTGGTTTCGTGGGAATTTTCCATACATGGGACTGCCTGTATTATAATGGTGAGGAATGGGTTTTCGGGCCGCTGGAAGATAATTTCCGTGAAATGCTGAAATATCTCAACGGTTTATATGAAGCGGGCTATATTGATCCTGAATTCGCAACCGCAGACTTCAACCAGGGACAGACGAAGGCAACCACCAATGTGGGCGCTGTCTGCCCGACACTCTGGGCCGGTTCCGTTGCCAGCTGGAACAGTGCAAAGGTGGATGAAAATATGGAATGGGGACTCGCTTTCCTTCCGAAAAACGATACCTACGGAACACCCTGGAAATGGGGCTCCAGACAGCCTGCCAAATCCCTGAATGCCAATATGGGTATTTATATCAGCGCAGATACCGAATATCCGGAATATGTGGTGTCCATGATCGATTACCAGTATTCGGATCAGATGGTGGAACTGATGAACTGGGGAGTTGACGGGGTGACCTATACGACACAGGGAAATGATAAGGTTTATATCGATGAAATCTTAAATGATAAGACTCCGGCGACCAAATCTGCGGAATATGGCCTGATGGCATCCTCTGTCTGCAGAACCGGTATTCCTTTTAATCCTATTGATTTCAATGCCATGCTGGATCTGGCATCCCTGCCTGAACCCTGGTGGAGTGCAGACAAGGGCTATTATGAAGGAAAATATTGGGTGGAATCCAGTGTGAACGGCGGAGAAGATTCCGTTGCGCCTTATGACAGACCTCCTGTAGTATATCTTTCCGCAGAGGAACAGTCCTCCAAAGCCCAGCTGGGCTACAGCGGAACCTGTGAGACCAGAGTGAAAGAGCTGGCACTGCAGTTTATCACAGGGGAAAAAGATATTAATGACGATAGTGTATGGGAAAGCTATATTAAAGATGTGAAGAGCCAGACCGATGATGATTTCGACGGTATCCTGGAGATGCTGAACGAAAAAACTGTTAAATAAATAGGAAGCAGAGGCCGGCGGTTAACAGCTGCTTTCGGGGCCTTCGACAACAAAGAAAATCCCCGCAGGGTGACAGAGTATAAAACTCTTTGCACCCTGCGGGGATTTTTTTATTATACATAAGTTGGCAGGCAGAGAAAGGCATCCGTTATTTTGTGTCTGGGGGAATGGGTATCCTTATGATGACTTCCGTTCCGCAGCCTTCTTCACTGTTTATTAGGAGTCCCAGATTATTACCGTAGGACAGCTTCAGCCTTTCATTTACATTTTTTATTCCGATATGTGTTGTTTCACAGGAAAAAAGCCCCTGGATTTTATCAGTCGGGATGCCGCAGCCGTTATCACACACCCTGATACAGCAGAAATCTTTTTCGGAGGAAAGATCGATTGTAAGCCTTCTGGGCTGTCTGCGGCTGCTGCGCAGCCCGTGTTCAATGGCGTTCTCTACAATGGGCTGAAGTATCAGGCAGGGGATGGACAGCTCCAGGAATTCTTCCTCCAGATGATACTCTGCCAGGAAGGAATGGTTTGTAAGAATAAGCTGAATGGAAATGTAAGCCTTTATGTTTTCCAGTTCATTCCGTATGGTAGTGATATCCTGTCCGTTATTCAGGGAGGTCCGGTAAAAGAGAGTCAGGAGCTGTACGGTTTCACTGATTTCGGTCTGCTCAGCTATTATGGCCCGTGCGCTTATCAGGGAAAGCGTGTTGTAAAGAAAATGCGGGTTGATCTGGGCGCGCAGCGCATTCAGCTGATATTCCTTCGTCTTCAGCTTCTGTACATAAGCTTCATCAATGAGAGAACGTATTCTTTTCAGCATGGAATTAAAGGTATGAATCAGCTTTCCGATTTCGTCATTCCGGTTGGGGATAATCAGCAGTTCATGCTTTTCAATATCCTCCAATGATATTCTGCTTATCACCCCGGTCAGCTGCCGCAGGGGTGACAGGATGGAATTCACCGTAAAAAAGGTGAGGAGAAAAAGGATGGTGAAGCAGAGGGCAACCATAAAGAAAGCGGTAAAAATTGTCTGTTCTACTGTCCCTTTCACATTGCTGACAGGACTGTAATAATAAATATTCCAACCGGTGGATTCCACCGGCGCGGTGAGAAAAATATAGCGGCTGCCGTATTCTTTTACGGCGGCATCATAATCTTCCAGCAGTTTCTGCGCATTTACAGGCATGTCGCCGCCTGGAAAGGAATGGTACTGATAGATCAGGGAATTGTTTTTTCCGGCGATTATAAGAGCATAAGCATCCTGACTGATGGAATTGGTACAGGCAAAAAAATTGTTATAATCTGTTTCCAGGTACAGGTAATTATCAAAGGGATAAGAAGGTATTTTCGGAAGCATCCGTATAGAGGCAAGGCTGGGGTTTCCCTCAGTTCCTGTCACTATCCAGCTGGGAGTATGGATGTCCTTTATTTCAGGAAACCAGGCTTCTGTTTCCAGGACAGACAGATCATTTACCAGGTTTTTGTGAGGAACTATTCCGCAGGAAGAATAAAGCAGGATATCGGTTACCTCCGGGATCAGACATTTATAGATATACAGCTCCGGCTTTATGATATTACTGTATGCCGTATACATTTTAAAATAATCATTTCCGTAATCTACATTGATTGCGCTTATTATATCATCATTATTATAGATGACATTGGACAGATTAATGGTATCGTTAATCTGTGTTTCCAATTGTGAAATACTCTGATTAAGGGCGTTGCTGAGCATGGACTGCTCGTGGGCGAACAGCTGTTTTCCCAAGGCCGCCTTCAGGACGATAAAGACAAGGAAAAGTGCCGAAAGGGAGGCGATGATATAGATACAGATAAGTTTAGTCTTCAGCTTCATATCGCGTATATATCGGAAAAGCAAATCCAATGTTCTCATAATGATTTTCCTCCGGACGTATGATTATGCTTCTGCCGGTATTTTTCCGGACTGATTCCAAAATGCTCCGTAAAGGAACGGATAAAATAGGCACAGTTCTGATAACCGACGGAAGCGCTGATTGCTGTGATTTTCTGCTGGGTGGTTTCAAGCTGGCGGCAGGCCTGATTAAGCCGGAAGGTCTTTATGTAACGGTTCAGGTTCATGCCTGTTTCTTTCTTGAAGATACGGGACAGATAATCCGGATGAAGATAAGAGATCTCTGCAAGTGTTTCCAGGCTCAAATCCTCCTGATAGTGTGCTGAGATATATTCACACACAAACCGCACTTTTCCATTTGCAGATTCCAGGTTTTTTGTTTCCTGCCTGTTTGCGGAATTTTCTGGATTTATGGCAGACAAGGACTCTTTCATATTCTGTACCGTGCGGGACAGCAGTTCGGGCGCAGGCATGGATACGCAGACACCCCGGAACGGAAGATGATACATATTGATGAGGCGTTCCACAAAATCATCCGCTTTTCCCTGAAGATTGCTGCATTTTTCATCGTCTGTATCGAGGGAATCGACAGCGATCAGAAGATATTGAGAGTCTGCAGGGATACTGCGGGCAGGATAACGAAAAAACTGGCCTGCAAGCTGGGTGATTTCTGCTCTTAGGTTAAAAAGTAAGCTGAGACAGTCAGGATTCGCTGTCAGCAGAAGCAGATTTCCTTTTTCAGGCATAAGGCTTCGGATTTCTTTCGGCAGCAGTCCGTCTTTTCCGGCCCGCAGGGAACCGCGCAGCAGCTGTTGGGTAATTTGATCCCGGCTGTAGGCAAGCTGCAGTCTGTCCGCCTGTCTTTTTTGTTTTTCTTTTTCCAGATTAGCGGCAATTCTGAGAATAAGTTCCGTAAATTCCCGGGGCTGGATCGGTTTGAGAAGATATTCCTCTACCCCAAGAGAAATGGCTGTTTTCGCATAGGAGAAATCCTGGTATCCGCTGCTTATGATAATTTTCAGGCGGGGATTTACGGCAAGTGCTTTCTCCGCCAGAACCAATCCGTCCATAAATGGCATCCGTATATCTGTAATCAGAAGATCTACGGGTGTTTTTTGTATATAATTGAGCGCTTCCTCGCCATCTGAGGCAACAGCGGGGGTCAAAGGAAGATTATATTTTTTTATCAGATATAAAATAACATCGAGTTCCGCTGCGGAATCATCAGCGATTAGTGTGGGTATCATTATTTTCCTCCTGCTGTAAATTAAAAATATACCACAAATAAGTGTAGCATAAAAGAATCTAATACACAATTTAACACCTGTGCCTCCCTGAAATAAAGGGATATATATAAATTGCACAAGAAATCAAAGTGAATGTCGGATTTTTATTATATACGCACAAAAAGATAGTAAATATAATGGTTGTATAAATTAATGAGTGTACACAAGTTAATAAAAAACCAATAAAAGGAGTATAAAGGTTATGAGAAGAAAGATTTCAAAGGGATTATCCATCGTACTTGCGATGGCTGTTGCGGGTTCCCTTACGGCCTGTGCAGGCGCTGATAAGGACACAGCATCGTCTCCGGCGGAAACCCGGCAGACGGCGTCTGAAGATGCAGGAACAGAAGCGGCTGCCGCATCAGAAGCGGATCCTTACGGTCCTGTGGCGGAAGAAATCACGCTGCATGTGGGACGGAGTGAGGATACCGGGGCAACCTATCTGGATGGACAGGATTCCTCTAATAATTATCTTGTGAATTATATCAGCGAAAAGCTGGGTGTAAAATATGAATATGATTTTTCCGTTCCCAGTGATACCTATGAAACCAAAGTCAGTATGGCGATTACCTCCGGTGAATTTCCTGACATTATGGTCGTAAATGAATCGCAGCTGCGTCAGCTCGTTGCAGCAGGAGCCGTGGAAGATATGTCGGATGCTTATAATAAATATGCTTCCGATAATCTGAAGGCGGCCTATGACACTACAAAGGGAATCAGCTTTTCCAGTGCAACCTTTGATGGGAAATTGATGGGCATGCCCAGCATCAGCCCCGGTGCTGACGGAATACCGATGCTTTTCGTGCGCGGGGACTGGATGGAAGATCTGAATCTGGAAGCTCCCAAATCAGTGGAAGATATTGTCAATATTGTGGAGAAGTTCAAAGCGGAAAAAGGAACCACCAACGGCCTGGTTGTATCCTCAAAAATAGTGAACAGGGGCGGCAACAATACCTATGGTATAGATGCACTGTTTGCCCGCTATAATTCTTATCCGAAGCATTTTATTACGGATGCGGACGGCAATATTGTTTATGGCTCCAACACAGCCGAAACAAAAAATGCGCTGCAGGAAATCCGTAAGCTGGTGGAATCCGGTGTAATTGATACCTCCTTTGTAGTAAGGGACAGCAGTACCTGTGAAGAATTGATTACAAGCGGACAGGCCGGGATCTTCTTCGGTGCATGGTGGAATATGAGCTGGCCGCTGAACAACATGATTGCCGATGATCCTTCTGTATTCTGGAACTGCTATCTTGCACCTCTTGCCGATGACGGAAAATATAATACGGCCATGATTTCTCCTTCCGGAAGCTATCTGGTAGTGAAGGCCGGTTCTTCCGAAGCGGTTAAGGAAGCAGCGATCAAAACAATGAACTATCAGTTTGATATCGACCAGGATCAGGGTGTAAGCCTGAAAGCAGATCCTACCGATCCTTACAGCTGGACAACCATGCCTTTTTCCATTCTTCTTTCCAGATATGATGACAAGGAAGGCAAAGCCTTAGCGGCGCTGGCAGTAGTGAACGGAGAAAAAGAAGAATCCGATTTGGCAGGGGAAGCACTGCAGTGGTATGAGTCCTATCAGATGGCAACGGAAGATGTAAAAGCGGCAGAGGAAGCAAATAATCTGGCCGGATGGGCTTATGTCCGCAGCGCAGGCCTTCTGGGACAGGAAGCGGATAACATGAACCAGATCTTTGACGCATCTTATTCCCGGACCGAAACAATGGACAGTAAATGGGCGACTCTGGAGAAGTTGGAGGATGAGACCTTTTTAAAGATATTAAACGGGGAAGCGTCCATTGATGCCTTCGACGAATATGTAGAGCAATGGAATGCTCTGGGCGGCAGTGATATACTCGCGGAGCTGGAAGCCCTGAAACAGTAAAACAGCTGTAAGAGTATCTGATATAAGGGAGAATCCTTCGGGATTCCCCCTTCCTGCAGATACTTTAATTGCTGCATAAATGGAATCGCTCTGTGACAAACAGGACAGGAGTGTAGATTTTAATGATTAAAGTTAAAAAGAAAAGGAAAATAACCTTAAAAAATACATGGCCGATGCATCTGATGCTTCTTCCCGGAGTAATTGTGTTGTTTACCTATACAATACTGCCTTTTTTCGGTAATATCATGGCTTTTGAAAACTTTCAGCCGGTTCTCGGGTTTTTCAAATCCAAGTGGGTCGGTCTGGATAATTTTAAATATATGTTTATGCTTCCGGATACTTTTAAAATTTTCAGGAATACCCTCGTCATTGCCGTTGGAAAAATCATTTTCAATCTGGTAATGTCGGTTTTTTTTGCGGTGCTGCTGTATGAGATGGCGGGAAAAAGGTTTAAAAAGACGGTTCAGACCATCTGCTTTCTGCCGCATTTCCTCTCCTGGGTTATTCTCGCCATGATTTTCAGGGATATCCTCGATGGGAGCGGGATCATCAATATGGCGCTGATGAAGCTGGGAATCATTGATGAAGCAATTGTATTCCTGGGAAGCAACAAGCTGTTCCAGGGAATTATCATCGGAACAGATGTGTGGAAGGAATTCGGTTACGGTGCGATTATTTTTATCGCGGCGCTGGCGGGAATCAATCAGGAACTGTATGAGGCGGCTTCCATTGACGGAGCCAGCCGTCTGCAGAAAATATGGAATATCACGCTGCCGGGCATTAAGGTAACCGTAGTCCTTGTCGCAACTCTTAACATAGCTAATGTGCTGAATGCGGGCTTTGACCAGATTTATAACCTGTATTCTCCTATTGTATACGATACAGGGGACATCATAGATACCTATGTTTACCGTATGAGCTTTGAAAGCGCGCAGTACTCACTGGCAACGGCAATCGGGCTTATGAAATCAGTAGTCAGTTTTCTTCTGATTGTAACATCGAACTTTCTGGCGCGCAAATTTGCGAATTATCGTATTTTTTAGGAGGATAGGGTATGCTGAGATATAAAACACTGGAAAACAGAATATTTGATTTTGTAGTGACCCTTCTTCTCGTTATCCTCGGGCTGCTGTGTTTCCTGCCGCTGCTCCATGTGCTGGCGCTGTCCTTCAGCAGCAAAAATGCGGCTGTAGCCGGAAGGGTGGGTTTCTGGCCCGTGGAATTCACACTGGCATCCTATGAGTATCTGCTGAAGGATTCCAGATTTTTTCAGGCTTTTTTAGTTTCTGTACAAAGGGTTATTTTAGGAGGCGGACTGAATCTTATCTGTACCGTTCTCATGGCTTATCCTTTGTCTCTGGAGAAGGATGAATTCCCTTCCAGAGACCGCTATATGTGGTTCACTATTTTCTGCATGCTTTTTGGCGCGAGTCTGGTGCCATGGTATTTTGTGATTAAGGCCACCGGGCTGCTGAACAGCATCTGGGCGCTGGTTATTCCTTCGGCTGTGCCGGTATATAATGTAATTCTTCTGATGAACTTTTTCAGAAACCAGCCGAAGGCCATAAAGGAATCCGCAAAAATCGACGGGATTAATCAGATACAGATGATGTCCTTAATCTGTGTCCCGTTAGCCAAGCCTGCCATCGCAACAGTTACGCTTTTCAGTATCGTAGGGCACTGGAATAACTTTTTCGACGGCATGCTGCTTATCAATACGCCTTCCAGAGTGCCGCTGCAGACATACATACAGTCACTTGTAATAAACATGTCCGATACCTCCAAGCTGTCGACAGAACAGCTCATTAACATGATGTCGCAGAGAACCTTTAATTCAGCTAAAATAGTGATAGCAACGGTTCCGATATTAATTATTTATCCGTTTATGCAGAAATATTTTGTGACGGGGATTACGCTGGGATCGGTAAAGGAATAAGATTATCTGAAAACAAATGAAAGAACCTTCGGAACCAATCAGAGAATTGGCTGCCGGAGGTTTTCTTTTTTTGTTTTCTTGTCCCCGGATATGTGAAATGTACATAATGCATATGTGTTTTTTCCATTCAAAAGGAAAATGCATATCTTTATAATTGCTGGTAGAGGGGAAGACAGGAAGAGTACAGATAAAAAGTGAGGGCCGCCTGAGACAGCGGATTCTTTTTTATCTGCACCCGGACAAGAATGAAAAGAAGGAAAAAGAGTATGAAAATCGTTGATTTGAAGACAGATAACCGAAAGGATAATAATAATGTGGGACGCGCCATTCCGGTGTTTGGCTGGCGTGCGGAAGGGACGGAAAGAAATATCCGTCAGAAAAGCTACCGGCTTCAGGTATGGAAAACGGAAAGTCCTGAGGAAATTTTGACAGAACCGTTTCCGGTCTGGGACAGCGGCACGGTTTGTTCGTCTTCCATGGCCAATATCCCCTATGAAGGAAAAACACTGGATTCCGGCAGCCGTTATAGGTGGCGGGTGGAATGCACTCTGGATTATGAGGATGGAGAAAAAAATGCCTCTGAAGAAGCCTGGTTTGAAACCGGATTGTTTTCCATGGATGACTGGAAAGGCTGCTTTATCGGAGAAACAGAGGATCATGTCTACCATCTGTACCGGAAGGCTTTTACATGTGAAAGAAAGGTAAAAAAGGCCAGACTGTATGTCTGCGGGCTGGGGCATTTTGAATGCTGGCTTAATGGGAAACGGGTATCCGATCACGTCCTGGAACCGGGATGGGCTGATTACGACAAAACCTGTTTTTATACCGCGTATGATGTCAAGGGACAGTTGGAGAACGGAAAGAATGCCCTTCTGGTAAAACTGGGGGATGGGATGTTTAACGTGCCCGGAGGCCGGTATGTGTATTTCCCAAGAACCTACGGGAAATGCAAGCTGCTGCTTCAGCTGGAGCTTCTTTTTGAGGACGGGACGACAGAACGAGTGGTAACTGATTCTTCCTGGAAAATGACGCCGAGCCCCATCCGTTTCTGCTGTATCTATGGAGGGGAAGATTATGACGGCAGGCTGTGGAAGGAGGAATATCTCTCCGGAGACTTCGAAGAGGATGACCGCTGGGAGCCTGTGGTATGTGTGGATCCCCCGAAGGGGAAACTGACGGCCATGCCGACGGAACCGCTGAAGGTGAAAAAGACCTATTTCCCGATCCGTGTGGAACAGATCGTACCAGGAGTATGGCTCTATGATCTGGGAACCAATTTTTCCGGCTGGGCCAGGATACATATTCACACAGACGGAAACCGTGCCGGAGCGGAGATTGTCCTGAAACCGGGAGAAATCCTGGATGAAACCGGCAGAGTGAGCCAGAAAGTGACAGGGGAGAGCTATGCCTGGACGTATATTCTGAACGGGGAGAAGGAGCAGGAATTTGCCCCGGACTTTACCTATACCGGCTTCCGGTATGTGGAAATGACCGGGGCCCTGCCGGAAGGACAGCATAATCCGAAAGGGACGGAAGGCACAAAGACAGAAGATACGGATCTGCCTGTAATAACGGGCCTGACAGGAGAGTTTATCTATCCTGATGCGGAACAGGCGGGTGATTTCCAGTGCTCCAATGAGCTGTTCAATGACATTCACCAGATCGTAAGACAGGCCATCCTAAGCAATACAAAAAGCTATTTCACCGACTGTCCTCACAGGGAAAAGCTGGGCTGGCTGGAACAGACCCATTTGATAGGCCCTTCCATCATGTATAATCTGGATGTCCATAATCTCTATGACAAAGTGGAAGGGGATATGGCGGATACCCAATGGGAAAACGGTCTGGTGCCGGATATCTGTCCGGAATATGTGACCGGCTTCGGCAAATGGCACCAGGGCTTTGTGGATTCGCCGGAATGGGGAAGCGCCTGTATCCTGAACCCCTGGTATGTATACAAAAGATATGGCGACAGCGCCCTTTTGGGCCGCTATTACGGAAATATGAAACGGTATCTGGATTATCTGGGAAGCAGGACGCATCACGAAGTGCTTCACCACGGTCTGGGAGACTGGCTGGATATCGGGCCGTGTACGCCTCATTCCCAGAACACGCCGGTACCCATAGTCGCCACCTGTATTTATTATTACGATCTGAAGGTAATGAAGGAAACAGCGGAACTGCTTGGGAAAAAAGAAGATGCTGCGGAATACGAAGCGCGTATGGAGCGGGTATTCCGGGAATATAACCTGCAGTTTCTGGATGATCAGACGGGAAGATACGGAAACGGAAGCCAGACCGCCCAGGCCATGAGTCTGGTGGCGGGCCTTGTACCCGGGGAAATGGAAAAGAAAGCGGTACAGCAGTTAAAAGAAGACATTATCAAAAGAAATTATGCCATTACCGCAGGTGATATCGGCCATCCTTTCCTGATTGCAGCATTGATGAAATATGGATTGGGAGAGCTGCTCAATGAAATGACTCATATTACGGAAACTCCCGGATACGGATATCAGGTGGTGAACGGAGCCACAACCCTGACGGAGGAATGGGACGGACCGGAACCCGGGCATCCTCATGGTTCCCAGAATCATCTCATGCTGGGGAGCATTGAGGAATGGTTTTATGGCGGATTGGGCGGCATTGATATCATACGGCAGGATTTGCCCTTCGGGGAAGTCCGCATCGCGCCGCAGGCCGTAAAGGGGATAGACTGGGTAAAGGCATGGGTCATGCATCCTTATGGCCCGATTTTTGTGGAATGGGTAAAAGAAGACGGAGCGGTAACGGTAAATGTGGAAATCCCTCCGAATGTAACCGCACGGCTGGAAGGGCCGGAGGGCTGCATCAAAGTGGCAGGAAGCGGACGGCACCAATATTGTTTTGCCGTATAAAAAAGGGGCAGGGGACAGGAATACGAAAGTCTGTTCCCTGCACGCGGGAATGAAACCTCCGGTGTTCAGAAATTCTTATCGTATCGGAAGATTTTACGATTTCCCATGTCCTGTTGTTTTACTAAACTGAAAGTATGACACAGGCGGCAATTCAAATAAATAAAGAGGGTGCGAGCCAACAGACAGGGAGGAATTTATGCTGTATACAAAAAATTCGGAACCACAGCTGAGCATGGAATTATTCAGGAATCCTACAAGTGAATACCGGGGAACCCCCTTCTGGTCCTGGAACTGTAAGGTTACCAGGGAACTGATCCGCAGCCAGATGGAAGTCTTTCAAAAGATGGGCTTCGGGGGAGCCCATCTGCATCCCCGGACGGGCCTGGATACGGAATATCTGGGAGAGGAATTCATGGAGCTTATTTCCTATGCGGACGAACAGGCCAAAGAAAGAGGGATGCTCTGCTGGCTTTATGATGAGGACCGTTATCCGTCCGGGGCTGCGGGGGGAATGGTGACGGAAAACTGGAATTACCGGGCCAGGCATCTGCTGCTCACCAGGGAGAAAAAGACAGGTATGTGCGGCAGCAGGGAGGAATTCCTGAAAGCGGCGGCCCGGGGGGAAAAGCCTGCGGGTTATTATCTGACCGCTTACCGGATACAGACGGAGAACGGTTTCCTTAAGTCTTATCGGCAAATAGAAGGTTCCCTGCCGGAATATGACAGCAGGGAAGAAGAATACAGGGAAGGAAAGCTGTGGCTTGCCTATGTGGAACTGATGCAGGAAAGCCCCTGGTACAATGACCAGACCTATGTGGATGTGATGAACAGGGAAGCCGTGCTGCGGTTTCTGGAAATCACCCATGAACGTTATTATGAAGTGCTGGGAGAGGAATTCGGCAGATCCATCCCTGCCATTTTTACGGACGAACCCCAGATTAAGGGAAGTATGGTACTACCGGATGGGGAAAGCGAGTATGATGTAACCCTTTCCTTTACGGATGATCTGCCGGCTACCTATGAAAAGGCCTATGGGGTAAACCTTCTGGGGGTGCTGCCGGAGCTTTTGTGGGAGCTTCCGGACGGGAAGGCCTCCCTCCATCGTTATCAGTATCATGACCATCTGGCGGAGCGCTTCGTATCCGCCTATTCCGATACGATTGCCGCCTGGTGTGAAGCCCATCATATCGCTATGACAGGGCATTACATGTCGGAACCCACTTTGTATTCCCAGACACTGCGCCTGGGTGAGGCCATGCGCTGTTACAGGAACCAGCAGCTTCCGGGAGTGGATATCCTCTGCGGAGATCCGGAGTATTCCACCATCAAGCAGGCGGTCAGCGTGGCACGCCAGAACGGAAGAGAAGGGGTGCTCAGTGAGCTTTATGGAGTGACCCACTGGGATTTCGACTTTAAAGGGCATAAGCTGCAGGGCGACTGGCAGGCAGCTCTGGGCGTTACCATCCGCTGTCCCCATCTGGCCTTTATGTCCATGGAAGGGGAGGCCAAGCGGGATTGGCCGGCCTCTATCAGTTATCAGTCTCCCTGGTGGGAGAAATACGCCTGCATAGAAAATTATTTTGCCAGGGTGAATACGGCTCTTACCCGCGGCTGCGCAAGAGTCAGTACAGCGGTGGTGCATCCCATTGAATCCTATTGGATAAGCTATGGCCCTGCGGCGCAGACGAAAGAACTGCGGGATCAGATGGATGATAATTTCCGGGATTTGATCCAATGGCTGCTGTTCGGACTGGTGGATTTTGACTTTATATCGGAATCTCTGCTGCCCGGTCAATGCCCGGACAGAACAAAAGAATACCCCAATGGGACGGGTGTGATCAGGGAAACACCGGACGGCGCAGCTCTTGCGGTGGGAAATATGTCCTACCATACGGTACTGGTGCCGGATCTGCGCACGATCCGTTCCACCACGCTCAGCCGGCTGGAAGCATTGGCCGATGCCGGAGGAAATGTAATTTTTCTGGGAGAAGCGCCTGCCCTGGTGGATGGAATTCGGGATGACAGGGCAAGACGGCTGGCCGGCCGGGTAAAACGGATTCCGTTTCAGAGGCATGCGCTCCTTCAGGAACTGGAAGAAGAAAGGGATGTGGATATCCGCAGGGAAACAGGAGAGCGGAGTGATCATCTTTTTTACCAGCTTCGTCAGGACGGAAACGGGAAATGGCTGTTTGTCTGCCATGTAAACCGTAAACGCAATAACGTGAGCCAGCCGGAGAGGCTGTCGGTCCGGATCCGGGGAGCGTATCAGGTAACGGTATACGATGCGCTGTCCGGAAACTGTACGGCGGCAGAAAGCGTAAAGAAGGACGGCTGGACCTGCCTTACGGTAGATTTATATGCAGAGGACAGCTTTTTATGGAGGCTGGATGAACAAAATGCACAGCAGGCGGCAGATGAGGAAGCCCAAATACCGGGAGTATCCGGGAAGTCGGAAAAAACGATAATACCGGAAGCTGCACGGCCGCTGCGGGAAGGCATGCCTGCCGCCGTTTACGGACTTGTGGCAGGACCTTCCGGAAGCACCGGAAAAAAGGGAACAATGGTACATTGGATTGCAGAACCTGATGGCTTTACCATGGCGGAACCCAATGTACTGCTGCTGGACCGGGCACAGTGGAAGCTGAACGGCGGGGAGTGGCAGGCGGAGGAAGATATCCTTCGCATCGACAATCACATCCGGGCCCTTTTAGGGTATCCCCGCAGGCAGGATGCCTTTATCCAGCCATGGAGAGTGCGGGAAGCGCCGGAAAAGGATGTGGTGACACTGCGTTTAAAGATGGAATCCCGAGTGGAAACCGGAAGCTTAATGCTGGCATTGGAAAGACCGGAAAAAATCGGAATCTGTTGGAACGGCATTCCCTGTCCGATACCAAAACGGGAGGAAACAGGCTGGTTTACGGATTCTTTTATACGGACGGTGCCTGTTCCCGGACTTAAGAAGGGTGAGAATGAACTGCTTCTGGAAGTCCCCTTCGGACAAAAGACCAATCTGGAGAATCTGTTCCTCCTGGGAGAGTTCGGAGTCTGTGTACTGGGGACAAAAAGCCTGGTGACCGCAGCGCCCACAGAGCTTGCTTTCGGGGATATCACCCGGCAGGGACTGCCTTTTTATGGCGGCAGCATAACCTATTCCATGCATTTTGAAATGGATCGGGAAAAGGATATCCTGGTGAAGGTCCCTCATTTTACGGCGCCGGTGCTGGAGGTATGGATTGACGGGAAAAGCGCAGGACTGATAGCCTTTGCCCCTCATACCCTGTCTTTGGGCCGAGTGGCGGCAGGGAGGCATTCTCTGGAAATCTGTGCTTATGGAAACCGTTTTAATTCTTTCGGTACCCTGCACAACTGCAATGAGGAATTCAAATGGTACGGGCCGGATTCCTACCGGACTGTCGGGGACGAGTGGAGTGAGGCCTGGTGTCTGAGGCCCTTCGGCATTTTGTCCGGAGTGGAAATTTGGGAAGGAGACAGGGAGCATGGAGATAAATAAAAACCTTCTTTGGCTGGAAACCGGAGAAAAGGGAGAAGATGGAATGGCGCTGACAGTCCGCTTCACAGGCCGAATCGGAGAGTCTGCCGGGATGGGGCTGCTGCTCACAGGGCCGGACGGATACCGGCAGGAACAAAAGCTGTTTCTTACAGAAGAAAAAGAAGCTGTTTTTTTCTGCCCGGGGGTAAACCTGTGGGATCCGGAGCATCCCTTTCTCTATCACGCTGCGGTGACGCTGGAGTGCGGAGAGAAGATCCTTGCCGTAAGAGAAGAAAACATAGGATTCCGGACACTGGAAAAAGCGGGAAAGGAGCTTCTCTGGAACCATACGCCCCTGAAGCTCAGAGGGATATGCTACAGGGAACGTAAGGAAGACCGGGAAGGAACCAAGAAGGATTTGGAGCTGTTTGCCGCAGCCCATATCAATTTCCTGCGCAGCATTTATGGCCCTTTTTCCGGCTATCTGCTGCAGCTTTGTGATGAAATGGGTTTTCTGGCAGAGGATACGGCTCCTTTTTATGAGGTGGGACAGGAAAAGCCGGCTCTGCAGGATCTTCCTCATTGCCGGGAAGAGTTTCTCAAGCCTGTGAAAAGGTTGCTGGAGGATGGCTGCCATGTGAGTGTCCTCATCTGGTCGCTGGGGCATGACTGCGCCTGGGGAGCGAATTTCCGGGCGGCGGCAGAATGGATCCGCATGCAGGATCCGCTGCGTCCTCTCACTTTTCATCTTCCCATGTCCATCCCGGAGGAGGAAGAACAGATGGATATCTGGCCGGTGCATTATATTGACTGGCGGCAGCCCTTTGATGTGTGCTTTGACCAGATGGTGATTTTCCATACGCCGGGGGCAGAAAATGAAATTGGCTACATGACCGCACAGGCGGATTATGAAGTGCCGGTACTGCATGAGGTCTGGTCCCCTGTTGCCTGCCATAACAGGGATGAGATCCTCCATGATCCGGCCGTCAGGCGGTTCTGGGGAGAAAGCATAAGCCGTTTTTGGGAAAAAGCTTACAGGACGTCCGGATGTCTCGGCGGCGCGGTGCTGGCGGGAACGGATGAGGACGGCAGCTTTGAAGGCATGGGAAAATATGAGTGGGGAATTCTGGATCGGGAACATAAACCAAAACCGGAATATCGGGAACTCCGGAAAGCATATGCGCCGGCGGCCGTTTTGTATTCCCGGCTTGAAGGGGAGGAACTGACGCTGGAGGTGGAGAACCGTTTCCTTTTTACGGATTTATCTGTCTGCCGCCTGTTTGTGAATAACAGGGAAGTCAGAGACATGCTGGTACAGGGAAAAAACGGCTCCGAAAGAAGAACCGACGGCCTCACAGGGGAACCGGGAAGCAGACAGAAAGTAACAGTCCGTCTGCCTGGGGCCGGTAAACAGACGGCAGCCGGGGAGCGCATGGAAATCCGGTTTGAAAGCAGGGACAATGGCCGGTGTTACGGGGAATATTCCCTGATACGCAGGGGCGAAAGAAAAGCAGAGGAAGGCTCCGGCCCGGAGAACAAAGGAAAATCGGAAGCTTTTTCGATCAGGCAGCAGGAAGAGGATACGCTGCTTATTGGCAACCATATATTTGCATTCCTCTTTTCCCGCAAAGACTGCCTGCTCCGGGAGGCTTCCATAAAAGGCAGGCGTGTCCTTGCAGGCGGCCCCATGCTGAATTGTACCGGATTTTTGCCGGGAGACTGGAAAGGAAAAACGATCGATGCGAAGCAGGACGGGGAAAAGGTGCTGGTGACGATAACCGGCAGCTATGAGGGAACGATAGATGTCCGTTTTCTTCTGACACTGTCTCCGGACGGAACCATTGATACCTCTTACGAGGTGCTGCGTCTTTACCGGCATATGCCCCATAAAGTCAAGGCACAGATCGGGATTTCTCCGGGAGGCCTGTTGGAAAAAGGGGGCTCCTGGCTGCTGGCGGAAGGGCTGGAAACTTTCTGCTGCACCGATGCGGAGGGCGCCAAAGAGAGGATGTCTCTGGCGGCAGATGCTCCATGGCAGTCATGGCACCATATTTGTGAAGCTGTAATTACCGATCAGAAAGGGTTTGGTGTTGCGGTATATTCTGACGGATCCGACAGCGTCAGGCTGCAGAAGGATCCCATGCTCAGTCCCGAAGCCGTGGTGAACGACAGGGATGGGCGTATGCATTTTACGGGAGACTGGCACCGGATGGAGGATGCCTGCGGCAATTACAGGGGAACGGAAACCCTGAGCAGAAAAAAAGGAGACTGCATGCATCTTTCCTTTATGGGGACGGGAATCCGTTTATACGGCCCGCTGGATATCAATTATGGAATGTGCCGGATCTGCCTGGACGGACAGGAGGCGGAAATTGCCGGCCAGTACCCGGATAAGGTGGATTTCCCGGGCATGAGCAGAGGCTATGAAAAAAGGTATGGCGTGCTTTTGTTTGAAGCTCACGGACTTCCGGAAGGGGAGCACAGCCTTACGGTAACAGTTCTTGGAGAGGCGCAGGAAGGCGCCCAGAATACCTATACATCCATTGACTATGCGGTGGTGGAAGGCATCAGATATCCGGAAGGGATCCGGCTGCATGTGAATCAGGATTATAATTATCCCCGTCTTGTCCGGGGCTGTTATATGCGGCCTGCGGCGGAACTGGTGCCGGGAAGGAAAGAGACCTTCCGGATAAGGCTCCTTTCCGGAGGGGAAAAGGGGGAATGGAAATGAACGCCGAACAGATAAAGGACAGAACGATAAAAACGGAGAGTAACCGGGAGGAACCGGTGATTCCCCGCCTGGCGCCGGAACCCGTGTGGTGTGAAGGAATAGAGAAGCCGGTGATCTGCCTGGACGGTGAATGGGAAGTGAAGGACTATCAGGACGGAAGTATCCGTTCCGTTCCCGTGCCTTTCGATATGGCGGTTCTTAGAAAAAGCGGTTTTTCCAGGCATTATGAATACCGGAAGGAAATAGAGCTTCCCCCGATGCCCCGGGGCAGCCGGATTGTTCTGAAATTCGAGGGAGTGAATGGTTTTGCGGACCTCTATGTGGATGATGTATATATAGCCTCCCATCAGAATGGTTTCCTCACATGGAATGCGGAAATTACGGAACAGGCGGCCGGAAAGGAAAAGGCGGAGCTGAGGCTGATAATGGACGAGGAATCGGATCAGGTCAGCGCATACAGCCATGGAGGAATCCTGCGCAGCGTATGGATGTACATCCTTCCGGAAGCCTATGTGAATGCGGCTTATCTCACACCGCTGTTTGATGAGGATATGGAAACCTGCACTCTTCGGGTGGATTTGGATATCAGCGGAAAAGAAGAGGTACAAAGCCCGGAAATAATAACGGAAATGAAAAGCGCGGAAAGCCTGTATAAAATAAAGCTTCTGCTGAAAAGCCCGGATGGCTATGAAGCCGTTTCACGGACGGAATCTTTCCGGGCCCGCGGGGACGGATATGACACGATAAATCTGGACATACCGGAACCGCAGCTGTGGGACGCGGAGCATCCCCGTATGTATACTCTGGAAATGACCCTTTTGGAAGAGGGCAGAGAGATAGAATGTATCAGACGGAAAACCGGTCTCAGGAAGCTTACCCAAAAAGGAAACCGACTTTTTGTAAATCACAGGGAAGTGAAACTAAGAGGGGCCTGCCGCCATGAGATCTCGCCCAGGGCAGGAAGAGCGCTCACCAGAGAACTGATCGAACAGGATGTGGCTCTGTTTAAGGAAGCCAATTGTAATTATATCCGCACCTCCCATTACCCGCCCAGTGAGTATTTCCTGGAGCTGTGCGATGAAAACGGGATCTATGTGGAGGATGAGCTGGCCCTGGCCTTTATTGCGAGAACCTTGCCTTATACACAGCGGGATCCGGAACAGACAGGACGGTATCTGAGCCACTTTACGGAAGTGCTTGCCAGGGATTATAACCATCCCAGTGTGATCATCTGGTCTCTTTGCAACGAATCCTTCGGCGGTTCCAATTTTGATCTGCTGAACCGTTATGTGCACAGGAAGGATCCCACCCGGCTGACAAAGTTCAGCTATCCCATGACGATCCGGGAAGAACATGAGATGCCGGATATCTGGAGCATCCATTATTCCGAGTATGATACGGATCTGGCGAAAAAAAGAGATAACGTGAGTGTGGGGCATGCCCCGGGCAGGGATCTGCCTGTCCTTCATGATGAATACGCCCATGTTCCCTGCTATAACAGAGAAGAACTCAGAAGAGATCCTTTTGTACGGAGCTTCTGGGGCGAAGGGCTGCGTCTGTTCTGGGATAACATCTGGAATACGGAAGGGGCTTTGGGAGGCGCCATCTGGGCCGGAATTGATGAAACGGATATTTATGACGGCGGAAATACCCAGCTGGAATGGGGAATTATCGATGTGTGGAGGCGGAAAAAGCCTGAATTTTTCATGACCCGCAAAGCGTATTCTCCTGTTAAAATTCTTCATTGTGTAAGAAATACCAGAGAAAACAGGTTTGTCCTGGTAGTGGAGAACCGTTTCTGCCATACCAATCTATCCTCGGTGCGGCTGGAATGGAAATGCGGGGATTGCCGGGGCGGCTGTTTCCTTCCTCCCGCAGGCCCCGCAAAAGCGGTGAAGGCGGTTATCTGCCCGGATAACGGACGGCTGGCAGAGGATGAACCGATCTGGATGGCTTTTCTGGATGCGGACGGCATACAGGTGGACGAAAGGATGCTTCCGGCAGAACGGCAGGAAGGGCTTCTTCCGGATTCGGCAGAAGAACAGGAAGAGCTTTTTTCGGAACCGGCAGCGGATCGTACAAACAGAGTGAATACCGGCATAGAAATCCAATGCCGGGAGCAGGAAACCATTTTGAAGGGAAAAGGATTTACCATGGCCTTTCGTAACGACACCGGACTTCTTGCAGGACTGTGGGCGGATACGGAAAAGGAAGGAAAAAAACGTCTTCTTACAGGAGGCCCGATTCTGAACGCGCCCTATCTGAAGCTGGGGGAATGGTATCTGCTTTCCCGTTCCGTGGAGGAAACACCGGAGGGAGCCGTTATCCTCCTTCACGGAGGCTATCGGGAAACCCTGGAAATGACCTGGCGTATAGAGGTCAGACCGGACGGCAGCTTTATCACGTCTTATACCCTCCTGCAGTTATTTAAGAAGCTGCCCAAACAGCTGAAACTGAGGGTAGGTGTGGACTGCGGCGGGCTGGACGAACTGGGAATCGCCTACCTGGCGGATCCGTCCATGGATACCCTGTCCTGGAGGACGAGTCCCGGGGTACGGCAGGATGATGATTATGCGTGGTATCCGGAGGAACATATTTCCAGACACACGGGAACGGCCCATCGGTTTTCAAAAGGATCGGTGTGGGGGATAAAGCCTGACATTCCCTGGAGCCAGGATATGAAAAACGATATTCTCAACGGTTTCTATGATGTAGAATATAAAGGTACCAATGATTTCAGGAGTACCAAGGTAAATGTGGCGGAGGCCTGGCTGTACGGCAGCGGGGACAGTGCGGCGATCGGCGTGGTGAGTGAGGAAACGCAGAGCGGCTGCAGAACCGGTGAAAGCAGAGGAATTACGGGCTGCGTCAGGAACAGGAAAAACGGAAACGGCAGCATCCATATCCGTCTGGAACCATTGGATCCCCCGGAATGGATCATCACGAATCGGGATGAGCGGATCCGTTATACAGGCACATGGTATCCGGCGGAGGATAAAAAAGAGAGCTATAACGGCACGGAAATGTGGAGCAGGGAAAAAGGAGCGGCGGCGGAGTGCACCTTTACGGGAACCGGTATCGTCTGGTACGGCCCGCAGGATACCACTTATGGAATGGCTGATGTTTATATTGACGGAAAGAGGATTGCACATAAATGCAGCCAGCGTGCGGGAGGCGTGGACTTTTCCTGTTCTTGTGCGGGCTATGATAAAAAGTACCATATTCCGATTTTTTCCATAACGGACCTGCCGGATCAGGAGCATACCATCCGAATCGAGGTATGCGGTGAGAAAGCGGAGGATGCATCGGACTGTTATATTGTCCTGGATTACCTGCGTGTTCTCACCGGCGAACGGACCGAACCGGTGAAATTCATGATAAACCAGGCATTTTCCTTCCCTCACCTGTCCTGGGGGAATTACCGGAAACCGCCGATTCTGCCGGAAGCAGGAACCGGGGGAACGGTGAGGATGAAAATCGTGGATCGGAAAGGGAATTCCGTGGAGGAAGCCGTAGATCGTGTAATAAAAAAGGGAGAGCTTTTCCCGGACTTTAAGGAGAAAATAAATGATTGAGTTAACGGATGAGAGAATACGGAAATATCTGACACTCTTCCGCTGCCCCCGGCCGGTGCTGCATGGCTCAGGGGAGGACGGGGCATTTGACCAAATGGCGGTGGATATTCCCTTTGTGTTCATGCATAATGGCCTGTTTCACATGCTTTATACGGGCTTTGACGGAAAAGGATACCAGTCCGCGCTGGCGGTGAGCCGGGATCTGCTTCACTGGACCCATAAAGGCGTGATCCTGAAACGGCATATGGACAGCGGCCGATGGGATCGTATCGGCGGCGCCGCCACATGGATGATTAAGGAAAGTGACAGTCTGTGGGGCGTTCCCCGCCTGAGAAAGGTGGACGGCAGGTACTGGCTGGTGTACCATTCCTACCCCGGCACCGGATATGAAAGCGGCCCGGCAGAAATCGGGCTGGCCTGGTGTGAGGATGAGGAACTGCTGGACTGGCATTTTCCCGAAAAACCGGTTTTCTCCTGGAAGGACGGGGAAGAGTGGGAAGCCGGGGGGCTTTATAAGGCCTGCATCATAGAAAATCAGGGAACCTGGCATATGTTTTATAATGCAAAAGATAAGGAAGAACGGTGGACGGAGCAGACAGGGATGGCCTTTTCCGAGGATTTGGTTCACTGGACCCGCTGCACAGACAATCCGGTACTGCGTGTGGACAGGACGGCCTGGGATGAAAGGTTTGTATCCGATCCCTGTATTGTAAAGGACGGCAGCCTTTGGATAAATTACTATTTTGGCTATGGGAAGATATATGAGGACGGCCATACCCATGCACAGGAAGGGCTGGCTCTTTCAACGGATCTGATCCGCTGGGAAAAGGTGAGAGAGCCCATATTGCCCTATGGCGCACCCGGCAGCATCGACAGCGGCCATGCCCATAAGGCTTCGGTGGTGTATTATGAGGGCGTTCTGTATCATTTTTATTGTGCCACACGTCCCTGGACGGAAGGCGATCCCACGCAGGCTTACGGCGAATACCGCACCATCTGCGTGGCTGCGAGCGAACCGGTCTGGGAGAAAAAGGAGGGATGACAGCATATGGAACGATTGGATGCATTGCTGCGGGGAGAAGCCCCCAGCCATATACTCCCTTTTCTCTGGATGAAGGGAGAGGATAACGAAACCATCCGGGAGGAGCTTGTAAAAATCGAAGAATGCGGCATCCGGGAAATCTGTCTGGAATCCCGTCCCCATCCGGATTTCTGCGGCCCGGGATGGTGGGAGAACCTGGATTTCATCCTTCCGGAAGCCAGAAAAAGAGGAATGCGGGTCTGGATCCTGGATGATGATAAATTCCCTACAGGCCATGCCAACGGAGGATTTATCAGGAACCCAGAGAAGAAAAAGGTATATCTGGCGGAACGCCATATGGATATCTGCGGTCCCTGCCGCAGCGGAGCGGTGCTGGTGGAAAACTTTCTGCAGCCTGACGGGAAACTGCTGGGAATACTGGCAGTCCCGAAGCCGGACGGGCAGACACTCGCCGTCAGCGGGGATGGAATCATGGATCTGACGGACCGGTATGAGAACGGTTTTGTCTATTTCGATCTGCCTCCGGGACCGTACCGCCTGTTTGTCCTTTATACCACGCAGACGGGAGGCGGCAGAGAGGATTATATGAATCTGCTGGATTCCGATTCGGTCAGAGTCCTGATTGACGAGGTCCATGAAAAGCATTATGCCCGGTACCCGGAATATTTCGGAAATACCATAGCCGGTTTCTTCTCTGACGAACCGGAGCTGGGAAATGTGAACGGCTATCCCTTCGATAATACGATGGGGCAGAAGGACAGAAAGCTTCCCTGGAGCGGACAGCTGGAAGCGGCTCTGCGGGAAAAATGGGGCGATGATTTCCTGGCTGACCTGCCGGCTTTATGGTATGAATCGGGAGAAAAGACGCCCGGAATACGGGTTACCTATATGGATGAGATGACCGGACTGGTGAGAACCTGCTTTTCCGGACAGCTGGGAAGCTGGTGTGAAGCGCACGGCGTGGAATATATCGGCCATATCATCGAGGATGATAATGCCCACACCCGGATGGCCTGCAGCATCGGCCATTATTTCCGGGAAATGGAAGGACAGCATATGGCGGGCATCGATGTGGTGCATCACCAGATTGTTCCCGGATTTACCGAACCGGTGCATCAATGGATTGCCGGAGATCGGGACGGCGAATTTTTCCATTTCGGACTGGCAAAGCTGGGAAGCTCCGCAGCCCATATCCAGGCGAATAAAAAAGGCAGGGCGCTTTGTGAGATTTTCGGGAACTATGGCTGGGCGGAAGGGAATTCCCTGATGAAATGGCTGACAAACCACATGCTGGTGAGAGGAATCAATACCTTTACGCCTCATGCCTTTTCCATGCAGGAGAACGACAGGGACTGCCCTCCCCATTTTTACGCCAGGGGAAGAAATCCCGGATTCGCCTGTTTTGCTGCGCTTATGAAATATATGAACCGGAGCGCCCATCTGTTAAGCGAAGGCATCCATATGGCGGACGCCGCCATCCTTTACCATGCGGAGTCGGAATGGAGCGCGGGGAACGCCATGTTTTTCCACAAACCGGGGCGGATGCTGATGGAGCGGCAGCTGGATTATGATGTGGTGCCTGCAGATATGCTGCGGGAAAATACGGCATCCATAGAGGAGGGACAGCTGGTACTGGGAAAAGAGAAGTATCCCTGCCTGATCCTTCCCTTTTCCCGATACCTGGATGGAGAAACCGCCCGTTTTCTGGTATCCGCTGCCCGGAAAGGGCTGAAGGTGTTTGTCATAGACGCCCTGCCGGAAGCGGACACTCTAGGCAGGCCGCTTCCCCCGGGCTGGGATCAGAGTGCGCAGACAGTCAGCCTTTCGGAAATCGGGGAAGCCGTGGAAAAATGGGAAGAAAAGCTGGGAAACAGGGAGCTTACGGTAAAAGACGGAGAACGGACACTGCGCAGCTTCCTTCTGCGCAGGCCTGACGGCCTGACAGCCATGTATTTTAATGAAAGTGTTTCCAGGCCTGTGAAAGCCCGTGTCAGCATACGGGATAAGGCTTATGGCAGTGTGACGGTGTATGACCCCTGGAGAAACAGGGCGGAAAGCTATTATCTCAAAGGGCAGGAATTCCCGCTGTCCCTGGATCCGGGAGAAGCCGTTTTCGTGGTGCTGGATAAGAATATACAATCAACACAGCCCTTCCCTGTATGCACAGGAACACAGCCTTTGTGTGTGGACTGGAAGCTTTCCAGGGCGCAGTGGCCGGAAACGGATTTTACCGGGGAACGATTGCTGCGGGCAGGAGAAGAACTTCCTAATCTTAACGGGCCGGGCTATTGGCCATCCTTTACCGGTGTATACCGGTATGAGTGCCTGTTCCAGGGGGAAAAAGAAGACAGAAAGTGCTATAAGCTTCTTATCCCGGAAGCGTCAGACTGTGTCAGGGTAAAGCTTAATGATACGGATTTGGGCCTCCTTGCCGGGTTCCCCGCCCGGGCGGATATAACCGCAGCTCTGAAGGACGGAGAGAACCGGCTGGAGCTGCAGGTATTTACCACACTGGTATGGAGCCGGAAAGACGGCGCCTCCACCCATCTGCAGATCCCTGCCACCGGCATCACGGAAATTCCCGTGGTGGAGTGCTATGAAACAGGACAGGAAGCAGACAAAGAAGAGAGGAATAAATAAAGATGAAAAAAGCGGATCGAATCTATTACGGCGGAGATTATAATCCCGACCAATGGGATGACAGGACAATCGAAGAGGATATGCGGCTTTTTAAAAAGGCGGGCATAAACCTGCTGACCCTTCCTGTTTTTTCATGGGCGAAGCTGGAACCGGACGAAGGAGTATATGATTTTGAATGGCTGGATCGCATCATCGATAAAATCTGGGAGGCAGGCATTCACGTATGCCTGGCGACTCCTACCACAGCCCAGCCGGCATGGCTGTCAACCAGATATCCGGAGGTGCTGCCTGTGGACATCGCAGGCAGGAAACGCACCCACGGCATGAGAGTGTTTTTCTGCGTCAACAGCCTGAAATACCGGGAGCGGGCCGCGGCGATTGCGGATGAAATGGCAAAGCGCTATGCTCACCATCCGGCCCTGGCGATGTGGCATGTATCCAATGAATACGGGACCTACTGCTATTGCCCCACATGCCAGGCCAAATTCCGGGTATGGCTGCGAAGACGCTATGGCACGGTGGAGGAATTGAATAAAAGATGGCATACCACCTTCTGGGGAAGAATTCTCACCAGCTTTGAAGAAGTGACCCCGCCCACGGAGCTGAACGACGACTACCGCTTCAATCCGGCCATCCAGCTGGACTACATGCGTTTTGTCACCGACTCCACAGCGGAATGCTTCCGGAACGAATATGAAGTGCTCAAACGGTACAATCCGGAAATCCCCATCCAGACCAATATGTCCGGCTACATAAAGAAGCTGGATCAGTTTACCATGACAAAGGATCTGGATATAGTCGGCTGGGATAACTATCCCTGGCCGGATGATCCGCCGTATTTTGTGGCGATGAAGCATGACATCATGAGAGGCCTGAAAGGCGGCCGTTCCTTTGTTCTCACGGAACAGTCACCTAACCAGCAGAACTGGCAGCCTTACAACCTGCTCAAACGACCCGGCGAGGTGCGCAGGCTTTCTTACCAGGCCATGGCTCACGGCGCGGACACCTGCCTGTTTTTCCAGATGAGACAGTCCATTGCGGGACAGGAAAAATTCCACGGAGCCATTATCAGCCATTCCGGCAGAGAAGACACCAGGGTATTCCGGGAATGCTCCCTGCTGGGAAAAGAACTGCAGTCCATAGGAGACACCTTCCTCGAAGGACGCACCCCCGCCAGAGCAGGCCTCTTGTTTGACTGGAATAATTGGTGGGCCCTCGAACTGGCAAGCGGTCCCAGTAAGGACATGGACTATTTAAAGACGGTTTCCCTGTATTATGAAACCCTCTACCGGCAGAACATACCTGTGGATATCCTTCCCTACGGCGCGGACCTGTCCTCCTATGATCTCATATTGGCCCCCATGCTTTACATGGAAAAAGAAAACGTTGCGGAACGCCTCCAGGAATTTGTAAAAAAAGGCGGCACCCTGATCACGACAGTGATGTCCGGCCTGGCGGATGATAACGACCGCTGTGTATTCGGAGCCTATCCCGGAAAATTAAAGGAAATGCTCGGCATCTGGGTGGAAGAAACCGATGCCCTGCGCCCCTATGAAAAGAACCGGATGCGCTTAACCGATAACCTCCAGCTGTCCGAAAATGAATATGACTGCGGCTTCCTGTGCGACATCATACATCCCGAGGGCGGCGCTGAGATTCTCGCGTCCTATAAGGATGACTTTTATGCGGACACTCCCTGCGTCACCAGAAACTTTTTCGGAAAAGGCCGCGCCTATTATATCGGTACCCAGCCCGAACAGCGGTTCCTGGAGGAACTGGTCAGCCATATCTGCAACGAATGCGGCCTTCAGCCCTTATACCCCTCATCCGAAGGTGTGGAGCTGTGCCTGCGCGTATCCGATAAGGCAAAGACAATCTTTGCCATAAACCATAATAAAACAGAAGCCTGGGTTGATTTCGGCCCCCAAAAGCTGACCGGCCTTACCGACAAAAAGCCGCTTACGGGCCGCATCATCATAGCCCCCGGCGACGTGCTGACGGCTAAGATCGAAACAGAAAACAACGCATAAAGAAAGGCAGAACATATGGAAAAAACAATTCTTTTCCCCAAGGCCGGAGGATTTATCCACGGAGGAGACTACAACCCGGAACAATGGCTGGATCGGCCGGACATTCTGAAGGAAGACATAAGAATGATGAAAAAAGCCGGTATTAACTGCGCTACCCTGGGCGTCTTCTCCTGGTCCTTCTACGAACCGAAAGAGGGAGAATACCACTTCGACTGGCTGCAGCATATCATGGATGACCTGTACGAGAACGGAATCTACACCATTCTCGCCACCCCATCCGGAGCCCGCCCCGCCTGGCTTGACGCCGCATATCCCGAGGTCATGCGGGTGAACCGCCAGGGCGTGCGCAACCACCACGGCCTAAGGCACAACCACTGCATGAGCTCACCGGCCTTCCGCCGCAAAACAGCGGAAATTGACCGCAGACTCGCAGAACGCTTTGGATCCCATCCCGGCCTCCTTTTATACCACATATCCAACGAACTCGGCGGAGAATGCTACTGCCCCCTGTGCGTACAGAGATTCCGTCAATACCTGGACGACACCTTTGACCACGATATTGAAAAACTGAACCACGCCTGGTGGACTGCCTTCTGGAGCCACCGCTACGACAGCTTTGACCAGATAGAACCTCCCTTTGCGGACGGAGAGGGCAGCATCATGGGCCTGAACCTGGAATGGAAACGTTTCACCACCTGGAACATGACCGATTTCCTGAAGTCAGAAATCCGCGTACTGAAGGAAATTACCCCCGACATCCCCGTAACCACCAACTTCATGACACTATATAACGGCCTTGATTACCGCAAAATGGCAAAAGAACTGGATATCATCTCCTGGGACAGCTACCCTAAATTCCACAACGACGAAGAAACCCTGTTTGACACCATGGCAGACAACGCCTTCCACCATACAATCATGCGCTCCATGAAAAAAGATAAACCCTTCATGCTGATGGAAAGCGCCCCCGGCCTGGTGAACTGGCATCCCTGCAACAAAGTCAAACGCCCCGGAATCCACAAACTGGCCTGCCTGCAGGCCGCAGCCTGCGGCTCCGACACCGTCCAATACTTCCAATGGCGCAAAGGCCGCGGCTCCTTTGAACAATACCACGGAGCGGTGGTGGACCACCTCGGTACGGACGACACCCGCATATTCCGTGAGACCGCCCAGGTCGGAGAACTCCTGAAAAAAATAGCCCCTGCAGCAGGCACCCGCGTAAAAGCCAGGACAGCCCTACTCTTTGACTGGGACAACCGCTGGGCCATCCAGGATGCAAAAGCCCTGAGCCAGCAAACCAAAGCCTATGAAGAAACCTGCATGGCAATCTGGAAAGAATTCCTGAAGCTGGGAGTGGAAATGGACATCCTCCCCTCCGATGCCGACTTTACCGACTACGATCTCCTCATTGCCCCCATGCTCTACCTCCTGCAGCCCCAAACCGCTTCCTGCCTCAAAGCCTTTGTACAACGAGGCGGCCAGCTTGTCGCCACATACTTCACCGGCTACGTGGACAAAGACCAACTCTGCTACCTGGGAGGCTTCCCCGGAGACGGCCTTTCCGACCTCTTCGGAATTATCAGCGAAGAAATAGACACCCTATACCCCTCTGACAGCAACAAAATCCGCTTCACCCCGGAGTACGCCTCCATGGAATGGCAGGTAAAAGATTACGCCGAAATCCTCCGCGTCCGCGATGCCGAAATCCTCGCCGCCTATACCTCCGACTTCTACCAGGGAACCCCCGCCGTAACCCGCAAACAATACGGAAAAGGCAAAGCCTACTACATAGCCGCCAGAACCGCCCCCGTCCAAATGCGCCCCCTCTTCACCCAAATGCTCACCGACGCAGGAATCACCCTCAAAAACCTCCCCGAGGGCGTAGAATACCACACAAGAACCGGCGAAGAAGGAAACTACTCCTTTTACCTGAACTACGCCCCCACCCCCGCTCAAATAGAAAACATATACGGCACAGACCTCCTCACAGACACCCCCCTAAACGGCTCCCTCACACTGCAAGCCCACGCAGCAGCCGTAATCCGCCTCCCCCAACAATAAACCAATCCCAAATCCGCCCCCTTCAAGTTATCTTTATATTCAAAATAAGGAACCCGTCCCCCATTCTCCCTCCCTGCCGGGTTCCTTTTCCCCTTCCCTATTTTTCATACAGCCAACTACGTATAGACAAATACATCCATCACCGGGGGCCTCCCTCCGCGCTTTTCCTTCCTCTGCGGGCGGCTGTGGGTGTGTTTTCGGAGCCATGGGAAAAAATGGTGATGTTTCTTAATGCTCCGTTCTGCCGGGAGGCTGCCGCCCTTAGCGGCTTGTCTGACGAGCCCGACTGCTTAAAGCCCTTCGCTAAAAACTTCTGGCGAGGAGTTTTGCCGCGTTGGCAGCCTCCCGACAGAACGGAACATTTAGAAACACCCCATTTTTGAGGCTGGCTCCGAAAACACACCCACAGCCGCCCCACAGAGGAAGGAAAAGACGCGGAGGGAGGCCCCCGGTGATGGATGTATTTGTCGTTTTTTCCACAACCCCTTGCACAATCCCGAAAAATATGATATACCAATTTTACATCTTTTTATGTAACATTCCCGTTACATTCTATGATTCAGGCCAGTTCGGCCGAAAATCCATTCAATGAAATTCAAAGTATTGCTTTTCGGAGGCTGTTTATATATAATGGTCTGTATAAAGTACATATCCTTTGAATTTCCCGATAAATTCAAAGGAGGTACATGCTATGCCGCAGGAAAAGGATTCTGCATTCAGACGTTTTCTGGAGAATCCGGATTGTTTTTGTGACCTGTTTAACGGAGCTCTGTTTCAGGGAGAACAGGTCCTGGAACCTTATATGCTGGAACCTGCAGCGGAAGAAAACCGGCTTCAGGTTCCGGACAGGCAAGGAAAGAAACGGACGATTAGAAGATACCGGGATGCGGTCAGAAAAGCATCCGGGCAGCTGCAGTATGCTGTTTACGGTGTGGAAGGGCAGGCGAAGAGCCATTACGCCATGCCTGTAAGAGAGATGCTCTACGATGCCATGAACTATGCAGAGCAGGTAAAACAACTGGAAATAAAGCACAGGGAACAGAAGGATTTGAAAGACAGCGCGCAGTTTCTGTCCGGAATACTTCCGGATGACAGTCTTGCCCCGGTGCTGTCCCTATGTGTTTATTATGGACTGGAACAATGGGAAGGACCGCAGGAACTCTGGGATATGCTTGCCATTCCGGATGAATTCAGGGCTATGCGGCCTTTTCTGGCAAATTATAAAATAAACCTGATACAGGCATCCGAGATGGACCCTCAAAATTTCAGGACAGACTGGCGCTTGATTTTTTCCCTGCTTTCATTGGCGGGAGACGGAGAGGGAATGAAGCGTTATATAGAAGAGCACAAAGAGGAATGCAGCCAGGTGGCAGAAGAAACCTTTGATTTCCTTTGTGAGATTTTAAAGGTCGGAAAATGGTGGCGCCGGAAACAGAAGACGAAGGAAGGAGTAGTGGATATGTGTCTTGCATTTGAACAGATTGAAAAAATGGCGGAGGAACGCGGCAGGGTAATCGGAGAAAAGCAGGGAGAGGTCCGAGGCGAAAGAATAGGGGAAAAGAGAGGGGAAAGGAGAGGAATGGTAAAAGGTGAAAATCAATTCGCAGCCTTAACCGAAAAATTGCTGACATCTTCCCGGACAGAGGATTTATTGAAGGCGACAAAAGACAGAGAATACAGGAAAAAGCTCTACAAAGAATATGGTCTATTGTGATGCTACTTTTTACGTAAGATGATAGGAAGCCTGCTGTGAAAACTATTAGTGTGCAAAACAGCAGCAAAAAAGAATGATTGTCTTTGGAAATATAAAACAAAGGGGGAAAGATCTGATATGTGTCTTGCATTTGAACAGATTGAAAAAATGGCGGAAGAACGCGGCAGGGTAATCGGAGAAAAACAGGGAGAACTCCGAGGCGAGAGAAGAGGAGAAAAAAGAGGAAAGATAAGAGGAGAAAATCAATTCGCTGCATTAACCGAAAAACTGCTGACCTCTTCCCGGACAGAGGATTTATTGAGAGCGACAAAAGACAGGGAATACAGGAAAAAGCTCTACAAAGAATACGGCCTGTTGTAAAATTCTTATTCCTTACCCCGTATTTTCTATGAAATTTTCCTGCCATAGATATCAGTCAGTTTACTATATTGCTATGCATTAGTAATATAATCCGATTTCATTTCTCCCCGGCGATTGCTACAATTTCCTTATAACAACAATCAGGAGGCAATCGCTATGAGCAAAGTAGACTGGAATTCCGTAAAAAAAGAAGTGCCGGAATGGTTCAGGGATGCTAAATTCGGCCTGTTTTTTCATTGGGGCCCCTATAGTGTACCGGCTTATCAGGATGAATGGTATTCACGGCGTATGTATGAAAAGGGAAATCCCTGTTACAGACACCATGAGGAAACATTCGGAAGCGTGCACGATTTCGGCTATAAGGATTTTTATCCCATGATGAAGGGGGAGAAATTTGATCCCGGAGAATGGGCGGCACTTGCCGTAAGAAGCGGCGCAAAATATGCGGGGCCTGTTTCAGAGCACGCGGATAATTTCTCTATGTGGGACAGCCGGGTGAATCCGGTAAACAGTGTGAATTTCGGCCCCGGAAGGGATGTATTGGGAGAATGCTTTGAGGCCTTCCGTAAAGAAGGCCTGCGCACATTGGCTACCTTCCACCATCAGTGGCTGTGGGGCTGGTTTATGTCCTCGGATGTGGAAGCGGATGTGTATCTGCCGGGCAATGAGAAATATTACGGGCCGATTGTGCCGCTGGAAGCGAATCGGGCCAATCCGCACTGCGGTCCGGACAGGAAATTCTGCGAAAACTGGAAGGAAAAGGTGTATGAGGTCATTGATAAGTATGATCCGGATGTGGTTTATTTTGACAGCCGTGCAGTCATAATTGATGAAGATATCCGTTTCTCCATACCGGATTATTTCTATAATACCAAGGGGAAAAAAGATGGGGTTATCACCTATAAAAGGGAGGATTACCCGGAAGGAACAGGGGTGTTCGATATTGAATGCGGAAGATTTACCGAGCCCCAGCCCTTCCCCTGGCAGGTGGATGATCGTCTGGAGGATCATCCCACGACATGGAGTATGGTGGAGAACCCCAAATACCGTTCCTCGGGACGTATCATCCGTCAGCTGTGCGATATCGTATCCAAAAACGGAAATCTGCTGCTGAATGTGGGACCCTATGCGGACGGCTCTTTCCACCCGGATGCGGTAAGGATACTTAATGAAGTAGGAGAATGGCTGGCGCTTAACGGGGAGGCAATTTATGGAACCACTCCTTTTACCATCGCGGCAGAAGGCCGGACTGCGGCCGGCGAAGGGAATTATGACGCAGGGAAGCTGGGACAGCAGGTGGATCTGGGAAGGGCAATTGACAGAAGCGGTTCGGATCCGTCGGAGGGAGAATTCCGTTTCACTGTGAAAAATGACGCGCTGTATGTGATTGCCATGGGCTGGCCGGAAGACGGAACGTTCCATATCCGTGCACTGGGAAATAGCGGTGTTTACGAAAGGCCTGTGGAAGCAGTAACCATGCCGGGCTGTCCCGGCAGCTTAGCCTTTACAAGAGATGCGGAAGGCCTGCACGTAACAGCGCCTGACAGGAGACCTTGCAAATCGGCATATGTCCTTAAAATTAACGGATAGTGGGACGTATAAATCTCTTATGTCCGGAAAAACCTTCTTTTAAGCATATTTTTCTGCCATCTTAATAAATTACCACAGCATATGAAGAAAATGCTATACTTATCAAAAAGGCTATTTGTTAAGATGTATATAGGAAAAAGAATTTTCACCAAAGAATTGTGCAATTGGTGGAGCGAATAATGCACGGGGAGGTTTTTTTGTGAAGGTATTAATAGTAGATGACGAGGAACTGACAAGAGAAGGGATCCGTATGAGTATCCCGTGGGAAAATCTGGGGATTACCGAAGTTTATATGGCTGAGGATGGAGAGGAGGGGCTGAAAAAGGCTCTGGAGCTTTTGCCGGATATCATTCTTGCGGATGTACGGATGCCCAGAATGGATGGAATCACCATGGCGTTTGAAATCAGGAAGTCCTGGAAGCAGTGCCGTTTTATTTTTGTAAGCGGATATTGTGATAAGGAGTACCTGAAATCCGCCATCCAATTAGCTGCGGTAAATTATATCGAAAAGCCGGTGGAGCCTTCGGAAATTGTGGACGCACTGAAGAAATCCATCCTGCAGCTTGAGGAAGAGAAAAGAAGGCTGGCAATAGAGGAAGAATACCGGACACACTTCAAAGGAGTGCTGGAGGAAATCCCCGAAGAGGATCTGGTGCCGGTATCCTGGCAGTCCTCCATGCACATGGCGGACAAGATCGAGCATTATATCCAGGAAAACTTTGCCGATATCAATCTCTCCCTCACCCAGCTGGCGGACGCGTTTGAACTGACAAAGCAGTATATGTGCTGGCTTTTTAAGAAAGAGAAGAATGAGACGATCAACCAGTGTATTATTAGGACCAGGCTGAAATGGGCCAAGGAATACATGCGCCGCAATCCCTTTGTGAAAATCAAAAATGTAGCCGCCAAAGCCGGATTTGCCGACAGCAGCTATTTTATAAAAATATATAAAAAGTATGAACAGGTGACGCCTGCCGATTATCTGAGGGAGTGCAATGAAAACAGACCTGAAGCAAAAATTTAAAAATCTCAGCCTGAAGAAAAAGCTGCTGCTGTTTTATAGCGTGCTGTTCCTTCTGCCCCTTTTGCTGATCAGTATTATTATTTATACGGAGGTTTCCCAAAGTATGCTGGAGAAGATCCAGTTCTCCGCCACGCAAGGGTATGAGCAGTCAAAATCCTATCTGGAATATAAGATCCTGGAGCTGATACAGAGAACCGATGTAGTTGTCACCAACAGCAGCCTGAAGGAAAAAATCAGGGAAGAAAAGGCATCTCTGCCGGATTCCCATGAACAGCTTGTCCGGAAGGAATTCATACGCGGCTACCTGCAAAGCGTAGAAAGCAGTACACAAAGTATAAGGATCCGGCTTTTTATTACGGACAGGTATGGGCTGATGATGGACGGGGAGCATATCCTGCCGTTATCGTCGGCGGATAATGCCCTGTGGTATCAGAAAAAAGGAACACAGAAGGTTTATTTTGCACCGGGTATTTATCTTGAGGAAGGGCATCAGGAGGGATATGTTGCCCTTGTGAGGGATATTCCGGAGGAGGATAATTACCGCAGGAGAAATTCCGTTTTACGGATGGACATCGGGATTGAGGAGCTTGTGGAGATCCTTAAGAATGCCACACCTACGGAAAATGCGGCTACCTATCTGGTAAACAGGGAGAATATTATCATTGCGGTTTCCGACAGCTCCACGCTGGAGGCATTGGGACTGTCCGGAGAATTGCCGGAGGAATTCCGGTATTCCAGGTATGCGGCGGAAAGCGAACTGGAGGAAACAAAGCTGGATCAGCGGGTGATATACTGTATGCGCAATAAAATACGCAATACAGACTGGGAAATGATAACCGTCATCCCCAAAACGGATATGATAAAAGGAATCGCAAGGCTGCAGTATATGGTGGCGGGGCTGATGCTCCTGTTCGGCCTGCTTACTATTGCAGGAGGTACCTTTATTATCTCCTGGATCGTCCGCCGTATATCCAGACTCAATGACAGCTTTAATCAGGTGAAAGCCGGGGATACCAAGGTTTATCTGCCCAATGATACCAGGGATGAAATAGGGGTGTTATATGATAACTATAACGATATGATGGCGCATACCAACCAGCTTTTGGATGAAAAATACCGTATGGGCATTCATCTGAAAAGTGCGGAGCTGAAGGCGCTTCAGTCCCAGATCAATCCTCATTTCCTCTATAATACGCTGGAAATGGTGAATTGGCTGGCTTTTGGAGGACGTATGGAGGATATCCATACGGCGGTGATTTCCCTTTCCAAGTATTACAGGCTGATTCTGAATAAAGGCCAGGATACCCTGACTCTTTCCGAGGAGCTGCAGCATGTGGGATATTATATTAAAATACAGGATATCCGTTTTCCGGGAAAGCTCACCTTTGTGGAAGAGGTGGACAGGGAGCTGCTTCCCAGTATCGTACCCAAAATCATTCTGCAGCCGCTGGTGGAAAATGCGATTCAGCATGGAATCTGGGAGAAGCCGGAAAAAAGGGGAACCATACGGATATGGGGCTATGAAGAGAGCGGAATAGCCTGTATCAAAGTGATCGATGACGGAATCGGAATGGATGCCAATACCCTGTCCCATGTGATGGACGGGAAAATCGCCAGCTCCGGCAGCAGCTACGGTGTAAAAAATGTCCATGCAAGGCTGCAGCTGATGTTCGGGGAAGCCTATGGACTTTCCTATGAGAGCCGGGAAGGTGAAGGAACCTGTGTGACGGTCCGTTTTCCCAAAACGGATAAATCCGGGCGGCCGGGAACGGCAGCGCAACGGGAAGAATAAGAAAAAGGCAGACTAAAATGTCCTTCTGCCGGTATTGCAGACTTTGCTGAGGAATGGGAATACTCCATTTCCCGGCAAGGGAATAATACCGGGGAAGGGCATTTTTTATGGAAAAGTATACCCTTTTATAATGGGATGTTATCTTCAAAATGCCTCCTCCCTTTGAAACAGTGTGTCAAAGTGCTTAAAAATATACGACACCTTCATATTTTCCTGTTTGATATGAATACATTCGGATATGCTTTCCGTAAAGCGGTTGCTACAATAAATATATGAAGAAGATACCGGTATTCAAAAAAGACAAAGTATCCAAAGAGGAGGAATGAAGTGAAAGCGAAAACAGATAAAAAGCAGGGATTTTTACAAAAGCTTGTCCGATATAAAACACTGCTTCTTATGTTGCTTCCCTCCGCAGCCCTTGTGCTTATTTTTTCCTATCTGCCCATTGGGGGACTGGTTATGGCATTTAAGCGGTTTAATTATGCGGATGGGATATTTGGAAGCCCATGGGTAGGCCTTGATAATTTCCGGTTCTTTTTTGAATCCGGAAAGGCTTTGCTGGTAACAAGAAATACGGCCCTATACAATCTTGCATTTATACTGATTAATACGGTGCTGGAAATTGCCTTTGCCGTTATTCTCAGTGAAATGGCGGGAAAATGGATGAAAAAGCTGACACAGTCCATCATTTTTCTTCCGTACTTTATTTCCTGGGTAATCGTCGGTTCCATCGCGTACAGCCTGCTTTCCTATGAAACAGGTACTCTGAACGGCGTACTGAAATCTATGGGAATCAATCCGGTGAATTTTTACGGAGAATCCGGCTGGTGGCCTCTGATTATCGTGGCCTTCTCCGCCTGGAAGGGCGTGGGCTACGGCGTAGTGGTATATCTGGCGGCCATACTGGGTGTGGATGCCTCCCAGCATGAGGCGGCGGCCATTGACGGGGCCAATATTTTTCAGAGAATCCGGTACATAACCATTCCCAGTATCACCCCTACGGTTATCACCCTGACGCTGCTGGCGCTGGGAAAGATTTTCCGGGGAAACCTGGATTTGTTCTATCAGCTGGTAGGGCAGAACGGAGCTCTTTTTGATAAAACGGATGTTATAGATACTTATGTATTCCGTATGACCATAGCGGCGACGGATGTGGGACAGACCGTGGCGATAGGTTTTTACCAGTCAGTCCTGTGCTTTATCACCATATTGATAGCTAATTGGGTGGTAAAGAAAAAAGATGAAAATTATTCGCTGTTCTGAGAAAGGTGGAAAAACGATGCGCAAAAAAATAATTTCCAGAGATGTACTGGTATTTAAGGCAGTGGGTTATCCCCTCATTTTCCTTTTTGCCGCGGTCTGCCTGATTCCCTTTCTGATTGTCATAGGTTCTTCCTTCACTGCGGAGAGCTATATCATACGGAACGGATACAGTATTCTTCCCAAAGAATGGTCCATAGAAAGCTATGCAACTATTTTCCGAAGTCCTATGGCGATTATCCGGGCATACGGAGTGACCATTTTTGTGACCACAGCGGGTACTGTGCTCAGCGTGTTCCTGAATACTATGGCAGGATATGTGCTGCAGAGAAAGGATTTCGAATGGAGAAACAAGCTGTCCTTCTTTTACTTTTTTACGACTCTGTTCAGCGGCGGCCTCATGCCCTGGTACATCATGTGCGTAAAATACCTTCACCTGAAGGACAGCATCTGGGCCATGATACTGCCGGGAATTGTTTCTGTATGGAATATTCTTCTGGTTAAGGGCTTTATGGCGGGAATCCCCTTTGAAATGACAGAGTCCGCTAAAATTGACGGCGCCGGTGACTTTTCGATTTTCCTAAGGCTCATCTGGCCGCTGTCCAAGCCGGTTATAGCCACTATCGGGCTGTTTACTGCGCTGACCTACTGGAATGACTGGTACAATTCCATGCTGTTTATCAATAATGACCATCTTTACAGCCTGCAATACCAGCTTTATAAGCTTCTCAACGATGCCAGGGTGCTGCGGCAGCTGGCGTCCGAGGCAGGTATTGTGGTGGATACGGTACCCATTGAATCCATGAAAATGGCCTTGACCGTAGTGGTAACAGGACCTATTGTCCTGCTGTATCCCTTCGTACAAAGGTATTTCATTAAGGGTTTGACGCTGGGGGCTGTTAAGGGCTGACAAAATAGTTTATGATTAAAATGGGAGGAAGTAAAGAATGAAAAACGTAAAAAAACTGACGGCGCTGCTTCTCGCCGGAATTATGTCCGTATCCATGCTGGCCGGCTGCGGCGGGGAGAAGGAGAAAACCCAGGCCGGAAGCATTGCGGCAGGAACAGAAGGGGCTGCGTCTGCGGAAGCGGGGCTCACCTATAATGGTCAGGATGTTTCCGAGCCGGTGGAGCTGGTTATGTACTATATCGGTGATAAAACAGAAGATGAGGATTTGGTCCTTGCTGAAATCAATAAAATACTGAAAGAAAAAATCAACGCTACCCTGGTGCTGAAGAACATGTCTTTCAGCGATTATTCCACAAAGTATGCGCTGACCATTGCTGGAGGAGAGAATTTTGATCTGATTTATACCTCCACCTGGGCCTATTACCAGTCGGAAGCCAATAAAGGGGCCTTTGCGGAAGTGACGGAACAGGTGCTGAATGATTATATGCCTCTGCATAAGGAGAACCAGGCGGAAGCCTCTTGGGGGCAGGCGAAGATTGGAGGAAAGGTTTATTTTGTCCCTTGCAACATGGCCAATGTTAGCGCCAATGCGATTCTGATACGCGGTGATTTACGGGAAAAATACGGTCTGGACAGACTGGAGACAGAAGAGGATCTGGAAGAATATTATACGGCGGTGTCAAATGACCCGGATTCTCAGGTTACTTATGCCTATGATGCTTCACAGAACAATGATACTTCCAAGGCAATCCTGCTTCAGGCCCAAAATGATTGGGGAAGGATGGAAGGCGCCCTGGTCAATTATGTGTCCTATCAATATACCGATGATTTTTCGGCGGATGATTTATTCTGGATGTACGGGACAGAGGAGTATCTGGAATATGCGAAGCTCATGAAGAAATGGGCGGACAGCGGTTTCTGGTCAAAGAGCGCCATTGCCAATTCCACAGATGTTAAGGAGGCCTTCCTGAATGGAACGAGTGCTTCCTATACACAGAACCTTGGCTCTGTAGGCGCAGTTGCCTCAGAAATTGAGGAGAGCCATCCGGAATGGAAACCGGAAGTATATGACCTGTTCCCCGATGCCCACCGTTTTTATGCTGCATATACCGGAGACGGTGTGGCTGTGCTTGCCAATTCCCAGAATCAGGCGCGTGCTTTCATGGCGCTGGATCTCATGAAATTTGATCCGGATTTATATTATCTCATCCGTCATGGGATTAAAGGTGTCCACTATGATGTAACGGATGACGGAATGTGGAAGCCCGGCCCGGATATGAGCAAAAACAACTATGGAAACGGATTTTCCTGGGGCTTTAAGAATTCCATGTACGATATGACGAGAGAAGGTACCTTTAAGGACCAGTACGAAATAGGTGAAGTATGGAAGGCGAAAGCGATTGAAGGCCCTACTACCGCATTCTCTTTTGATGACAGCAACGTAAAAAATGAGCTTGCCAATCTTCAGAGTGTTTACACCCAATATGCACCGCTGCTGGATCTCGGATTAGTGGATGATGTGGAAAAGACGCTGGCTGATTTCAACAAGCAGGCCGAAGCTGCCGGACTCCAGAAAATCCTGGATGAAGCGAAAGCGCAGGTTGCCGCTTTTCTTGAAAACAGCAAATAATCAGCAAGGATTATAAGGATGCACACAAATGCGGGATCGTATTTGTGTGCATTTCCTTTTATAATCGGAATCAACAGTCAAAAAGCCTTTTGACATAAGCAGCTTCTGCATGGATAATAGAGGAAAACAGGACAGGAGAGAAAAAAGATGAAGCTCGAAACAAATGACGTTTCCCATTTGGAATGGATGTCCGAGGAAGCGGACAAGGAAAATAAATATGAAAAGCCGTGGGAAAACGGCAGCCTGCGAGTGACAAAAAACGGCCGTTATTTCTGCTGCGGAGATACTCCTTTTTTCTGGATGGGGGATACTGCATGGCTTTTATTCCACCAGCTTACTTCCCGGGAGGCTTATTGCTATCTGCGAGGCCGCAAAGAGCTGGGCTATAATGTGATTCTGGCGGACTTCCTACATACTCCGGAACAGGTAAACCTGGCGGGGGAAAGAGCTTTGGAGGAAGGGGATTTCTCACGGATAAAGAAAGACGGCGGCTTCTGGAAACACGTGGATCAGGTGATAAAGATGGCTGAGGAGCTGGGGCTTTATATGGGGCTGCTTCCTGTATGGGGCAGCAGTATTGTGGCCGGCGGGAGCCTGAATGACGGAAATCTGGACGGCTATCTGGATTTTATCCTGGATCGTTATCATGACGCGCCCAACCTGATCTGGATCGTGGGCGGAGATGTGAGAGGGGATGTGAACCCCGGACTTTTCTGCCGGATGGGAAGGCGGATGAAGGAAGATCGGCCCGATCGCCTGGTGGGCTACCATCCTTTTGGAAGAACCAGCTCTTCCCTGTGGTTCCATGAGGAGGACTGGCTGGATTTCAATCTTTTTCAGTCCGGTCACCGCAGATATGACCAGACGGAGCTTGGCGCGTGGGATGATAACAGCGAAAAGGAAGGCTGTTTCGGAGAGGACTGCTGGAGGTATGTGAAAAGGGATTATGAAAAACTGCCTGTGAAACCTGTCCTGGATGGGGAGCCCTCATATGAATGGGTGGTTCAGGGGCTTCATGACCTTACCCAGCCTTACTGGAAGGCAGCGGATGTGCGCCGGTATGCTTACTGGGATGTGTTCGCGGGAGCCGCGGGGCATACCTACGGACATAATTCCATCATGCAGTTTTACCGGGATCTGTCGCAGAAAGGCGCATTCGGCGCCAAATATCTGTGGTCGGATGCCATTCACCATCCGGGCGGAGCCCAGATGATCCATCTGAAGAGACTGATGGAGTCGGTGGATTATGGAAACGGAAGGCCCGCTCAGGAATTGCTTCTCATGGAAGAGGGATTGAAATATGATTATGTGAGTGTATTTGCAGGAGAGAACTTCCTTTTTGCCTATACCTGTACAGGGAGAGTCATCCGCCTGTCCTTAACGAACTTTAAAGGAAAAATAAAGAGCGCCTATTGGATGGATCCTGTGACCGGAATGCAGACTTTTATCTGCGAAGTGACCGGAAAGGAAGAAGCAGTATTCCTGCCTCCCGAACGGGAGGACGGAAGTGACAGTGTATTGGTGATCCGATAGGAAGCTGTCATATCTTTTTCAGCCGGTTCTATGATACAATCAGGATACAATTCCGCCGTATAATGAACTACAAATTTTCAAAGGAGAATCCTGATGAAGCTGTTAATCGTGGAAGATGAAGAATACATTGCAGATTTTATGATGATAGGCCTTGAAAAGGCCGGCTATGAATGTGAAATTGCATATGACGGGAAGGCAGCGGCTGACGTGCTGGAAGAGAAAAGATACGATTTAATCCTGCTGGATATCATGCTTCCTGAAGTGAACGGTTTTGAACTGATGGAGTATATCAGGGAATACCATACTCCTGTCATTTTTATCACCGCCCGTTCCCGTCTGGAGGATAAGGTAAAGGGGCTCGGCCTGGGCGCAGATGATTATATCACCAAGCCTTTTGCACTGGCCGAACTGATTGCGAGAGTGGAATGTGTGCTGAGACGCTATCACAAGGGACAGGAGAAGCTTTTGTTTCGGGATCTGGAAATCGATGCGGTATCCCGGGTGGTCAGAAGAAATGGTGAAAACATAGAGCTTACCATGAAGGAGCTGGATCTTCTTCTCTTATTCCTGCGTAACCGCAATATTACCCTCTTTCGGGACAGAATCTATGAAGAGGTATGGGAAGGGGAATATGACGGGGAGAGCCGTACGGTGGATCTGCATGTGCAGCGGCTCAAAAAGAAACTCGGCCTTCATACATCCATCATTTCCGTCAGAAAAATAGGTTATCGGCTGGAGGATTGAAGGAGGCAGATAAATGAGATTATCACAAAAAATCGGTATCAGTTCGCTGCTGTTTTTCCTGCTTGTCTATTTGACAGCCGGTATCGGTATTATAGAAAATAACAAAAAGACTGCAATGAACAGGATACTGCAGTTATCGGCAGACGAGCAGAACAGCATTTCTTCCGGGATAATAAAATATGTTCTGGTGAACCGTGCAAAAAACAATACGGGGATGAATATTGATGATTCCGTTTACATTACGGAATACCTGGACAGCCGGATCAATTCCTGGGGGATTTATCTTATTCTTTTAAAAGGGGAAGAGGTCCTTTACAACAATCTTTCCTTTGAACTGTCGGATATAGGCAGTATTGACTATGCCGGTAAGGCAACCTGGAGAGTACAGGAAATTGAGGACCAGCCATATCTGGTGATATTGAGCCGCATCCCCTTATCCGACGAGAATTTATGGAACATTTACGTGAGGAATATCAGCGATATATATGCTGACCGAAAGGGTCAGTACACCCTTTTTATCCAGCTGGGCCTTGTTGTTACCGTAATACTGTCGGTTGGGCTTATTTTTATCACCGGGCATCTGACACGATCACTGCGTCTGCTTACAGAAGCAGTTCAAAAGGCGGGCAAGGGCAACTATAAGGAGCGGATCCATATCAAAGCAAAGGATGAAACGCGGACTCTGGCGGACAGTTATAACGAAATGGCTCAGGCCATTGAAGAGACCATACAGAAGCTGGAGGACAAAACAAAAGAGCAGCAGAGATTTATCGATAATTTCACACATGAACTGCGGACGCCTCTGACCGCCATTGTCGGTTATGCGGATTTGCTGCGTTCCACTTCCTGTGATGAGGATATGTATCAGAGGCTTGGGGAGCGTATATTTAAAGAAGGGAACCGGATTGAAAAGCTTTCCCGTTCCATGATGGATCTGATTTTTTTGGAACGGCATTCCTTTGAACTGGTTCCATGCAGAATCGGATTCCTCCTTCAGGAAGCCGCCGAAAGCTTTGAACCGGCCGCAGCAGGGGCCGGGCTGCGGCTTTGCTGTATTCCGCCTGATTCCTCAGTAATGATATCCGGGGATCGGCAGCTATTGCTGAATCTTATCGGCAACCTGCTGGATAATGCAAAGAAAGCGTCCGATGAGGGAAAAACCATCTGGCTGAGGGGCCGCAGGGAAAAGGATCAGGTTATTGTTGAAGTGGAGGATCAGGGAAATGGCATCCCGGCAAAGGATCGGGATCGGATATTTGAAAGCTTTTATATGGCAGATAAGGTACGGAACAATAAAAATACGGGCATCGGGCTGGGCCTTGCTATCTGCGCTGATATTGCCGCCATCCATAATGCCCGTATCAAGCTGGACAGCGAAGAAGGAAAAGGAACTCTGGTACAAATTATTTTTCCGGGATACAAACAGGATACAAAACAGCTTTATGATGATAACTGTATTCAATAATTCATTATCGTCAGGAGGATAATACAAATGAAAAACAACATGTTATGTAAGACCTTATTGCTGGCAGGACTGACAGCGGCTATGCTGACCGGCTGCGGAAAATCAGGGATACCGGCGGAAACGGAAGTCCCTGCGGCCGCACGGGAGCAGGAGCTTTCCGAGGCAAAACAGGATATCATCGAAGTTGTGCAGGCCGATACGGGGACGGAAACTGCTGCGGCAAAAACCAGTGCCGTCGGCGGTGCAGAAGCGAAAAGTGAAAGCAGCTCGGGAATGACAATGATGGGCGGAAATGATATGGACGACCCGGTTCTGATCGAACAGTCCGCTGAAGCGCTGAAAAAGTATCTGGGTGTTTCTGTCGATACATCCCAATACGAAATCAGCGTCACCTTCTTTGAGGCTGTGGATGAGGAAGATGAAGCCAGCTATTTTGTATTCTTTGAGGCGCCGGCAAACAGGCCGCTGCTTCTTCCGGAGGAAAATATCGGGCCGGACGGTTTCCCGCTGCCGGAAATTTACAGACAATTAACACCCGAGTACAGCATATCCTTCTCGGAAAGCAAGGAAATTACATCCCTGCAGTCGATGTATAATCAGACTGACAGAACGGCTCCGATAAGCATGGAAGAGGTGAAGTCCCTTGCAAAGGATTTTGTGCTTTCCCATAAAATGACTGCGGACGGGAAGCTGAACATCATGGGCTCCGGCTATGGTTCCAACATTGCCATGGTCCTGTACGAAAATGGAAAAGACGGGGTGGTTCAGGTTCAGGTCAATCCGCTTTCCGGGAAAATAGAAGGCTTTTCCTATATGACGAAGAGCCGTGCACAGCTTTTGATGAATCCGGTAGAAGAAGGATTTGGCATAGGCTGACAAACGGTACGGGAACAGCTGTTATTCCTGCCCGGTCCTGCGCTGCCGGTATTCCCTCGGGGAAACCTGCTCAAACTTCCGGAAAAAACGGGACAGATAATAAGCGTCACAGAAATCCAGCTCCTCTGCAATACTGCAGAGGGGCTGTTTTGTGGTAAGCAGCCGTTTTTTGACTTCCTGGAGAAGAAGCTGTTCCATGTAATCCTTCAGCCCTATCCCCGTATCCTGGCGGAAACTGCGGGAAAGGATATGCCGGGGGATTCCCAGCGCCTGGGATATTTGGGAAACACGAAGCCCGGCGTTTAAGTGGGCGGTGATGTAAGCAAGGGTTTCGTGCTGCTTATAAAAACCGGCATAATTAATCCCATACTCTTTTTCTTTGACCGCCTGCTCCAGAAATCCTGAAATAATGTCCAGGAATATGGATTTCAGCCGCAGAAGGGAAGAAAGGGAGCCGTTCTGAGCGAGGGAGATCAGGCTGTCCGGACAACCGTCAGGACAGGGGGCGTCCAGATAATCCCGGAGCCCGTTAAAAAGATCCACACCAGGAAGAAGCTCCAGTTCAAAATGAATATAAAATTTTTCTATCTGAGAGGTGCAGACATAATTATACCGGGAACCTGCGGGGATCAGATACATTCTTCCCGGCAGCAGCGGGCAGCGGTGTCCGTCCCGTTCTATATAGGCGTTTCCGCTCCGGATAAAATACAGCCGGCTGAAGGAGGATACCACATCATTGAACATCCAGCTTTTATCCCCATGAAATACTCCGTTTTCAATAATGCGGAGCTCAAGCCGGTTCAGATCGGTGTTAAGCAGTGTAAAGGATTGATTGCTCATTCTAAAAGTCCATCTTTCTGTTCTATAAAACAATGTACATTTCCATAACAGATATTATAATGGATAACAGGAAAAATAGCCAGAGGGATGAAATGGCCCGGGGAGGTAAAAACTATGTCGTTTAAAGACGGAATGGCAGCTATATGCCTGGAAATGCCGGATAAGGTGCCAAGGACGGAATATTCCGCAGATTTTCACTGGGAACTGGTAAGCAAAGTGACCGGTATTGAGGTGGATTCCAAAAGTCCATCTGAAATCCAAAATCGTGCCGCTTCTGCATTCCGCAGGGAATGGGATTACGGGTTTGTATGGAATACCCTTATAGGAGCCGACGCGCTGGATTCATGCAGAACGCGCATGGGGCACGCGGAATATGCGGCGGGCGGAACGGATTACAGCACCCGTGTGGAATGCCCCTTCGAGGATCCGGAGGAAGCATTTGACTTTTCACCGGAGGAGGTATACGGCCTTCCGGATGAAAGGAAGCTTACCGCCCAATTTAATGAAGATTACCGAAGGAAGACGGAGGCGACGCCGGATGCAGTGAATACAACGGGAGTATACATCACCATGATTTCCGGCCTTCTGGAAATTTTCGGCTGGGATATTCTTCTTATGGCTATGGGGATTGATGCGAAAGCCTTCGGGGAGACTGCCAACCGGTATGGAAGGTGGATACAGCATTATTTTAATGCCCTCGCCCGGTGTGATGCGCCGGTAGTGAAGGTACATGATGATATCACCTGGACATCAGGTGCTTTTGCCCGGCCTGACTGGTATCGGGAGTTCATTTTTCCCAATTACAAACGGCTGTTTGCACCCCTTCGGGAAGCGGGAAAGAAAATTATTTTTACCTCCGATGGTAATTATACGGAATTTATCGATGATATCGCCGGCTGCGGAGTGAGCGGGTTTGTTATGGAGCCTTCCACGGATATGAAGTATGTGGCTGAAAAATATGGGAAAACCCATTCCTTTATCGGAAATGCGGACACCAGGATTCTGCTGAGCGGAAGCAGGGAGGAAATTTACAGCGAAGTGAAACGCTGTATGGATATCGGAAAAGCCTGCCCCGGTTTTATCATGGCAGTGGGAAACCATATCCCGCCCAATACGCCGGTTGAAAACTGTCTGTATTATAATGAAGTCTTTGAGAAGCTCAGGCGGCGTTAAATTTTCCCGAGGAGGGGACGGGAACCACCGCAATGTTTAAGCAGCATATAGGAAAGAAGAGGATGACAGAATATGAATAGTTTGGAACGTTTTTATGCAACGGCGGAAAGAAGGCCGGTGGACAGGCCGGCGGCATGGCTTGGGATGCCGGATCCTCAGGCTCTGCCCGGATTATTTTCCTATTATGGAGTAAAGGATATCCATGAACTGAAAATGGCGGTAGGGGATGATTTTTATGCTGTGGAGGTGCCGTATGAATCGGAAACGGCCCATGCCATTTATGCCGCGTTTGACTGGTATAAAAACGGGGAAGTGGATGCCATGAACCGGACTCTGACGGCACCGGGATGTTTTCATGATGCGGAGGATATGGAAGATTTGGTGTTTGACTGGCCGGATCCGGCGGCTTATATTGATGCCGCAGAATGCAGGAGAAGAGTGGAAATGGCGCCGGAAGGCAAAACGGTGCTGGGGATTCTCTGGTCTGCCCATTTTCAGGATACCTGCGCGGCCTTTGGAATGGAGACGGCACTGATGAATATGATAGCGGCGCCGGAGCTGTATGAAGCGGTAAATGAAAAAGTACTGGAATTTTATCTGAAAGCCAACCGGATCTTTTATGAAGCGACTAAGGGAAAGCTTCATGCGGTTTTGATAGGGAATGACATGGGGAGTCAGCGGGGACTGATGATATCTCCGGAGCTGGTACGCCGGTTTGTCATCCCCGGCTGCAGGCGTCTTACAGAGCAGGCGCACAGTTATGGACTCAAGGTGATTTATCATTCCTGCGGTGCCATTTCGGATATCATTCCGGATTTAATAGATGCGGGAGTGGACATCATTCATCCCATCCAGGCGCTGGCTGCGGGAATGGAGCCGGAAGGGTTGAAGGAAAAATTCGGAGACAGGGTTTCTTTCTGCGGAGGTGTGGATACTCAGGAGCTGTTGGTACACGGTACGCCGGAGGATGTGAGGAAGAAGGTGGAAGAACTGAAAAGGCTGTTCCCCACAGGTTTGATTCTTTCCCCGAGCCATGAGGCGATTCTACCGGATGTACCGCCGGAAAATATCGGGGCGCTGTTCGATGCGGTCCGCCGTTAAGAAAAGCAGGAAAAATATAAAGAAAAAGCCAGGCCGTCTTTTTCCCCGGCAGAATACGGGGAAAGAGACGGCCTTTATTGGCTTTACAGCGCCGGCACATACTTCCCTTACATAGATCAGAGCAGTTCCTTATCCGAATACCGTTCCGCTATGGAAAGATTCGGTTTTTTATAGTTCTCCATTTATATTTTCCTTCCTATATATAATGTATCAGGCAGTGATAAAGACGGCAGGCCCCAAATCATTATCGGATAGCCGGTCCAGATCCTCATGTAGGCCGGTATTTTCCCGAAGCTCCAATGCATAGCTGAACTCACCGAAGCCGGACAGATCCATTTTAAAATTGGTTTCCCAGGTGTTATTCATGATCCAGCTGTAAACCGGCCGTTTATTGTTTATTTCCCGGTTGTCGCACAGGACGATGGGATGATGTTCCATAGGCCCCATATAAAGAAGGGGCGTGTCAAGAGTATTAATAAGCACGCTTTCTCCGTCCGTGCGGTAGAGAAGGCCTTCATCGGCGATATAATACTCCATATTGCTGCCGGGCAGCTGATCCACGCCGGGTCGCATGGGGACGCCTCCGTTTTTGATATATAGTTCCGCTTCCGGCAGATGAAGGGAGAGCGGAAGATATACGCTTTCTATTGCCTCGCTTAAGGTTTTGGCAATGCGGAGGGTAAACTCTATTTTCGGAAGATGCCGGTACATCTTAAGGATGACACTGCTGTGCGCCGTCCCTTCCAGCTGAAAGTCCAGTTCCACCCTCGTAAAAACCGGACCGTGATCCAGTATCCGGATGTCCTGCAGGGTTCCCTGGAAGCAGCGGGCATGCAGGCCGCGTATATTTCTTCCCAAAAGACGGCGTTCTTCATACACGTCCCTTCGGATTTCCGTACGTTCGTAAAGCGGGGTAAAAAACGCTTCCGTTCCGTTTTTCAGCAGCTGCCTTCCGCTTTTTTTGTGGAGGAAGGAGGTGATTCCTTCTCCGATACGGTAGCCTATGAAGAACCATTCGTTTTCCAGACAGTAAGGAAGGCGGCAGGTTTCTTTGTCATATTCGCTGACGATGTCACGGACACGCTCCGCACCCACATAGGCTGTGCGGGTATAGAGCTTCCCGGAAGGGGCAGGCTGTTCTTCGTAGGAAAACAGCTTTTCTTCAAGAGGTTCAAATTCCGATAGAAAGCTCACCAGGACGCCCCGGGGATGGGCGGAAAGCTGTACGGGAAGCTCTTCGCCGGTTTTCAGATCCCTGACACTGACTCCGGACAGGCTGATGGTTTCCACATAGAATTCCACGGGATAGATTCTTTTTTCATGGCTTACGGAAACGGCTTTTACCGTACCGCTCATATTGTAATAACACAGGATATCACCCAACAGATGACACTGCTGGTTTTTCCGCATGGCGCCGGCCTCGTGGGCTTTGGAGGCATAGCTTGTTTTGCGGATATCCAGATTGGTTACCATGGTATCATAGGGATTGGTAACCGTAGCGGAGTGTCCCCAGGTGTGTTCCGCATAGAGGAGGGCATTATCCCGCGCGGTTTCCATCAGTTCCGCGTTATGCACACCGGTTTTTTCTTCCAGCCGATCACACAGATGGGAAAGGCGCAGTGCCTCTTTATAATGCTTTACCGCATAAGGCGTAGATCCCACACCGTTTCCCCACCAGTCATTGAGCGCGCCGCGGTATACAGGCGCATCTGACGTTTTGTCACGTATCAGGTCATAAAGCTCCTGAAGAGTGACCATCTGCAGTGTCACTTCTTCTGCGTAACGGCTGTTGAATTCATTGACGGCCGCCAGGATGGCCGGATTGACCGGCGCGTTATCGGAGAAAACGCCGGAGACGCTGGTTATGTAAAAGTCATAGGGATATCCGCTGTTTTCATATTCTTCCATGCTTTCCTGAAGATTTCTGTGCAGTGTCTCCATAGGGGTACCGGGGCCTTCTTTCCCGAAATAATTTTCGGTTATAAAGTTCACATTTTTGGAAAAAACAATCCCCAGCGCATTTCCCAGATTATAGTGTTCACCGTTCCAGACGAGCAGCCTGCGTCCGCAGCCGTCTTCCCAGAAATAGGCATTCTGGTTCTGATAAAGAGGATACATTCCGTGGTGGGTATGGATATTGGTGTATAAAAATTCAATGCCGTTATTCAGAAGAACATCCCGCGCGCCCAGGGAAATCCCGTTTATATCTGCAGTCATAGCCGTCTTTACGAAAATCCCCTCCCGCATGAAAATATCCCGCATTTCAGAAGTTTTTTCTTCCAGCATGCCGCAGTCCACAAGATCGTTAAAGTTAAGGTAGTTAGCGGAAATTCCTATATTTCCCTTTTTTACAAAATGAATAAAGTCCTGTCGCTCTTCTTCGGATGCCGTTTTCAGAAACCGTTCCACACAGTAGTAGGTTTCACAGTTCCACCGGAGCTCTTTTTCCGGCAGGTTCGCTTCATATCCTCTTTTAAGAAGAGTTATAACCTTTTTGATATTGTGGATCTGGTTGTAAATAACCTGTTCCTGCAGATCGGTATAGCCGATATCTGTGTGGGAATGGTGGATAATATACACTTTTTTTATTTGCTTTCCCATAAGCATCCTCCGTGATGAATGAAGTTTTAAGACAGAACAGGCGGCTTTCCGCTGCTGCCTGCCCCGGTTTTCCGGTAAGCAAACAATAACATATCCGGATGGAAACGGATATCCCATATATCTTAGTTTTATTCCTAAAAATGTAGCAAGTTTGCTCCCGGTAAAACAGGTGACAGCAGCGCCGGCAGGATGTATAATAAATTACGTCGGTAATTGATTCAGGAGACATGATATTCGGTGTATAAATGAATTTCCTGTGGTTTTACTGATATAGGAAACGACAAAGGTTCAGACAGCATGTAAAGTATGGGAAAAGAAAGGAAAAGGGAGAACGTATGAACAAACGGGTTTTAATTTCAGGGGCTTCAAGGGGACTGGGGCTTTGCTTTGCAAAAAAATATCTGGAGGACGGCTGTATGGTTTTTGCCGGCGCAAGGAACGAAGGGGCGGCGGGACTGAAAGAACTGAAGGAGAAATATGGTGATTTGCTGGTGCCCCTTCAGCTGGACGTGGCCGATACCAAATCGGTAGAGAGCGCTGCCGAAGCGGCTTCTGTATATACGGATCATCTGGATGTTATCATTAATAATGCGGGAATCCATTCAGAGACCTCTTTTCTTGAGCTGGAGGATGCCGACCTGGATGACTGCCTTCCGGTATATGATGTAAATGCGGTGGGGCCCGTCCGTGTGGTGAAGGCTTTTCTGCCTCTGCTCAAAAAGGGAGAGTCCGGCCTGGTGGTCAATATCTCATCGGAGAGCGGAAGTATCGGCACCGCGGAAAGAATAAAGGAATTTGATTATTGCATGTCCAAGGCGGCTTTGAATATGGGGACCAAGCTTCTTCATAACTATCTGAAGGATATGAATATAAACGTTATCGCCGTTCATCCCGGTTGGATGCGTACGGATATGGGCGGACAGAATGCAACACAGGATCCTTTTGAAACGGCGGGCCGTCTGACAGAACTGTTTGAAGAGGTGAGGGAAGGCCGTAATAAGGCTGTTTTCATGGATAATACGGGGGCGGAATATCCCTGGTAAGCTATAGGCGGTGAAATGTCTGTATAATAATAGGATCCCCGGTCGGGCAGAGGAGGGAACATTTACTTCTGCAGGGCCGGGGATTTTCATTTTTTTGGTGGATTATACTCTAAACTAATAGTATAATATCAGTATTATAACTATTGGAGGTATTAAGATGGCGCTTATTACTTGCCCGGAATGCGGTAAAAAAAATGTTTCTGATACAGCGGAAGCTTGTCCGAAATGTGGGTATGGAATAAAAAAACATTTTGAAGAAATAAATGCAGAAGATATTGATAACAAGGAAAGTCAGATAGTTCAGGAAATAAGCAGTGAAGAAAACAATAGCAGTTCTGAAAACAGCGGAGGTTCCGCACACAAAAGTTTATTAATGACTGGAATTATCATACTGTCCATTTTGCTTATTGTTATTATTAAAATGATAAGTGATAACTTTGTTCAGAAAGAATATGTTCTTCATGCACTGCGAAGCTCCGCACATGTTGTGCAAGAGAATGACAATAGTTTTAATATGATCGATATTTTTAGAGAGTTAAGTTATTTAAAGGGAAAAGAGCTGCTTTCTGATAAACAATATGATAAGGCGATTTTGTTATTTACATATCTTGGTATTTATGAGGACTCTAATAATTTATTAACAGAATGTAATTATCAGTATGCAAATTCTTGTTTCTCAGATGGAAAATATACAGAGGCAAAAGAAATTTATACAATGCTTGACGATTATGAAGAAAGTCATAATAAAGTATTGGAATGTGCCTATTATATAGCGAAAGGATTATATGAAAAAGAAGATTATTATTCGGTTGCTGAAATATTCTATGAATATGGAGAAGACTTATTAACATTACATGAAGCAGTTAGCCTAAAGGATACTATTTGCAGTGAAAAATCAGAGTGGTTTGTTAATAAGGCTGAAGAAGAATACAATTCCGGCAATTTTGATAAAGCGGATGTTTATTTTGAATTCATTGGTTTCCCGAATCTTGCCAACAGGGTTGCTGCAATATATGAATATAATTCATTTATGCGCAGTATTCAGGGAGACTTTTACTTAGAGGACGGTAAGCCTGTCTCAATCGAAGGTTTTATTTACCATGGAGAGGCTAAAAAATATGAAATTACCCCCATTGAAAGGATAACGGATAATGGAGACAGATCAATAGTTGGCATGCTGGATGGTGATAAAGATTATTTTATTAAATATGTCACAGATGATGAGCTTTGGTGGATAAGAAACAGTATATATGATAGCTGGCGGATACTGAGAACTGAAGAGGCTTTAAAAGATTACAATGAATATATCAGTGAAAGAGAAGAGCAGAAAAAAGCTGATGTTAAGGCAGAGCCATCAATTGGAATGACAGCCGATGAAGTCAGAAATTCATCCTGGGGTGAACCGAAAAAAATCAATAAAACTACCTATGAATGGGGAACATCCGAACAATGGGTTTACTCTCTCGACAGATACGTTTATTTGGAAAACGGCAGGGTAACAGCGATACAAGAATAGACAGGCTGAATTTACGGGAACTGCATCACACGATGCAGTTCCTTTTTATACTGTGCATAGTATTGACAATAGTATAACACTTTGTTATTCTGAATGTAGACCAACAAAGTGTTATACAATGGAGGCGGCAATCGTGGATCAGCAAATATCGGATGCGGAATTAGATATTATGAAAATCATATGGGCGAATGAGGGGCCTGCTTTGTTTGCCCATATCATGGATTCTTTGGCTGCAAAAGGTAAGACGTGGCAGAAAAATACGGTAATTATGCTCCTGTCCAGGCTCAAGGATAAGGGGTATTTAAAGGCTAAGAAAACCGGACGCAGAAACGAATACATTCCCCTTGTATCGGAAACAGAATACCAAACGTTCCAGACAAAAAAATTGCTTGATAAGGTTTATGAGGGTAATGTAAAAGGCCTTGTCTCGAATCTGATTCAGAGCGATCTGTTAACAGGTGAGGAATACAGAGAATTGAAAAAGCTGTTAGATGGAGGGCGATGAAAATGAATGATATTTTTAAAGTTTTCATATCTATGTCCCTCTCCGGATCACTATTGATCCTGGCGCTGCTAGTACTCAGGCATTTTCTGAAAAACAGAATAAGCAGACAATGGCAATATTATATTTGGCTGATAGTTATTGCACGGCTGCTGCTGCCTTTTGCACCGGACACAAACCTGCTGGGAAGTATTTTTCAGACTGCCGGTCAGGCGATCGCTCAGACGAATCCTGTACAGCTGCCCCAGCAGGAGCAGGACGGCCTGCCGGATAATAAAAATGCACTTCCTTCCAATATGGATCAGGAAGAATTAAAACTGTCTGAGCAGTTTGCAGGCAATGGACCGATACAGGAACTCATTGCTTTACTGGTAAATAATATCTGGCTGGTATGGCTGATGACTGCTCTTATTCTGCTGATACGGAAGATAACTGTTTATCAGAGTTTTGTCCGTTTTATTAAGGCCGGGCAAAGTAATATTTCTGATATTGAACTTTTGGATAAGCTGTCAATCCTTGCGGAACAGTCAAAAGTTAAGATGCCGGTTGGGCTTTGTATCAATCCTCTTATTTCGTCACCGATGTTAATCGGTTTCATCCATCCGTGTATCGTACTGCCGGATGCTGATATTTCAGACACGGATTTTCAGTACACGGTACAGCATGAAATGATACATTACCGCCGGAAGGATATGTTTTATAAATGGCTGGTTCAGGCAGTGGTTTGTCTGCATTGGTTTAATCCGCTTGTTTATCTTATGAGCCGGGAAATTGACAAGGCGTGTGAATTCTCCTGTGATGAAGCGCTTATAGCCGGTTTGGATTCCTGCGGCGCTCAGGCTTATGGAAAGACTCTGCTGGATGCCATGGCTAAATCAGGTCATTATAAGGAATCTCCTGCATCAGTCACACTGAGTAAAAACAAAGAATTGTTAAAGGAAAGGTTAAATGCAATTATGAATTTTAAAAAGAAATCAAAAGCAATTGTTGGTATTACAATCATATTGACCATTTTCTTTTCTGCCGGTGCGATCACAGCAGGGGCTTATTCCCTGCCAAAAGAAGCAGATGAAAAAGATTATTCCTCACGTCAGGAGAGCCTTATCGACAGTTTTGCGCCATTCCGTTCATATGGACTGCTCTATAATGCGGAACTTGACAGAGTTTTCTTTAACGGGCAAGAAGTAAAAGCCTTTGTAGATTTAAGGGAACCGATACCCGGGGGAGGTTACTCTTTTAACCTGGGATATATAGAAAGTGATTCCGACAGTACTTTGTATTTAATGACGGTTCAAAATACACAGGGCAAGGTAATCGGCATTCAAAAAATGCCGGATGAAATAAAAGAAGAGCTATATGGCGCATACAGCGAAAGCTTGCCCAAAGAGTTGTATGCTTCTGATTTTGAAGATGAAGCGGACAGCCGGTCCGGATCGGAATGGAAAAATGAGTATGTGAGCGGTATCATGTATAGGACCTTTGATGCTACGACACATTTAACTGCCGAGAATATTACAGCAAGTGATAAATTTGACAGGAAGGATATTCCTCAGGAGATTTTGGACTGGATTTCAACATGCAAGGGCTCCGATACCGTGAACGTAAAGAGGGCTGTCATGGATGGAAAAATAGATGCATGGGTTTATTATGACAGTGATATACGGCTGGCATGGAACATGGATACGGAAGGTACAACAATAAAACTCACGCTGACCGACAATGTGCCTGAAGCAATGGAAGGCGGGACTGTCATCCATTATCAGGCACCGACGGAATACCGGGATTTGGAAGTATTTTATAATAGGGAAAAGCTGATAACCACGGTTCAATAAGCAGACAGTGGCATTAAAATAAAATAGACTCTGATTCTGCATAAGCGAAGAAGCCCATTTCACAAGTTATTATGCCGGTATTCCCTGGGAGTACATTTGAAATGCCGGATAAATTGCTGGGAAAAATAGCTCAGATGGTTAAAACCGCAGTCAACGGCAATCTGTGTAATTGATTTATCCGTGTTTCTCAGAAGATAAGCGCTCACCTCCAGGCGGTAGGTATTCATAAAATCAACGGGAGACTGCTGGAGGTACCGCCTGAATATCCGGCAGCATTTGCTGCGGCATACACCCACGGAAGCTGCGATGTCATCAAGTGTTATTTTTTCGGAAAAATGCTGGTGAATGTAAGATACCATATCTTTCTGAAGCCGGATATCCGAAGCTTTGGTATCTTCCGTTTCCGGCTGGCCTTTTTCAGAAAGAGAGAACACATTCCGCCACAGCAGATTCAGCAGTCCGACAATTTCCAAATCATAACCGGCTTCCCCGCCCTTTTTCCTTTCACTGATTTGATCCAGATATTTCAGAATCAGGGAAGATTCCCTGCGGGAAGCATCCAGATACAGATATTCCAATTGTCGGTTATCCAGCACAGGCTGTACATATTTTCGGTACAGGGTTTTGTTTGCGGACAGAAGAGAGGGATGGAAAAGAATACAGATAAAGGTGCAGTCATGCTGACAGACGGAATATCCGTAATGCAGCTGCCTGGTATTTACCATAATCCCGTCGTTTTCCTTCAGAAGCACATTGTGTCCGTTAACATAGTAATTCATTTCCCCTTTCAGAATACGTATGAACTCCATATCCTCATGCCAGTGACACAAAGCCTTTTTCCCCGGATAAAAAGATAACTCCCCGATTCGGACGTAAAGGGGAATGCCCATCTCATCATAATGGACTATTTCTGAAGTATCCTGCATAATATCCACATTGATTATTTTCATAATATCACCGTATATGGTTTAACCATAAATCCTGCCAAAATAAAAAAATACGATTGTTATAATATATGTCTATTATAATGATAGTATTGTGTGAAATCAAATACTATACTATAAAAAGAAATTTGAATTCTCAGCAGCATTACAGTTACCTTGTGCCGTCCGCTATGGGATAAGATAACTGTAATATTATGTAAGGGAGAGTATATGAAAAAAGAGAATAAGGTGTTTTATAAGAAACTGCTTTTCCTTGTAGTGCCCATAGCGCTGCAGAATCTGATGTCCGCCATGGTGAGCGCATCGGATGCAATCATGCTGAGTCTACTTGATCAGGATTCCCTGTCAGCAGTTTCCCTGGCTGCTCAGGTTCAATTCGTCCTGAGCCTTTTCTGGGCGGCGCTTACGATCGGGGCTATGATATTGGCGGCACAGTATTGGGGAAAGAAGGATATCCAGGCAGTAGAATGGATACTGGCGATTGTACTGAAGTTTTCTGTTCTGGTTTCCTTTGTATTTTTTGCAGGAGCAATTGCTTTCCCTCGAATGCTGATGCGCATTTTTACGAATGATGACACGCTGATTACACTGGGGGCTGTTTATCTCAGGATAGTAAGCTGGTCTTATCTGTTTGCCGGTGTCTCGCAGATCTATCTGTGTATTATGAAAAACAGCGGCAGGACGGGAAGAAGTACTGTTTTCGGTTCCGTATCCATGGGGATGAATATTTTACTGAATGCGATCTTTATTTTCGGGCTTCTCGGCGTTCCGAAGATGGGTATCAGGGGGGCTGCTGTTGCCACGGTTCTGGCAAGAGGAATAGAGCTGATTCTTGTCCTTGCCGAATGTGCAAGGAAAGATGTGGTCCGTATACGCCTGAAATATCTGAGAAGCTCCAATCCCGTGTTATTAAAGGACTTCTGGCATTACACTTCTCCGGTGCTCGCCAACGAGCTGGTATGGGGCTGTGGGTTTACCATGTTTTCCGTGATTATGGGGCACTTGGGAAGCGATGCGGTGGCGGCCAATTCCATTGCCAATATCGTAAAAAACCTGATTGCCTGTCTGAGCCTGGGAATTGGATCCGGCAGCGGAATTATTGTGGGAAATGAACTGGGGACGGGTGCGCTGGAGAGGGCAAAAGAATATGGAGGGAGATTATGCAGGCTGGCGCTGCTTGCAGGGGCGGCCTCGGGCCTGCTGCTGCTTTTATGCAGTCCGCTCATTCTGGCAGTCTCCGGAAACCTGAGCCGGCAGGCGGGAGGATATCTTCAGGGAATGCTTATTATGTGTTCCTATTATATGATAGGAAAATCCATCAACTCCACTGTAATAGCAGGAATTTTCTGCGCAGGAGGGGATACAAAATTTGGCTTGCTGTGCGATTTGATAACGATGTGGGTAATCATTGTTCCGGTGGGCATCATAGCGGCATTTGTGCTGAAACTGCCGGTGTTGGCGGTATACTTTCTGCTCAACCTGGATGAATTTGTAAAGCTGCCCGCCGTTTACTGCCACTACAGGAAATATAAGTGGGCCAGGAATTTGACTCGTGATATGTCCCGGAGTGACCAGGGGTGAGAACAGTGTTGCCGGCGGAGGAAGCCGGGCTTCGATAAGAAAAGGGAATCTGACTTTATTTTGCATTTACGGCAAGGCTCTTCCCGGCTGTTTATGGTACACTCATTTGTGAAAGGAGGAGTACGTATGGAATGGCTTACCAACATGAACCGTGCAATTGATTATATAGAAAAGAATCTCTGCGGCAAAATCGATTATGAAAAGACTGCCAGGGAGGCCTGCTGTTCGGTGTATCATTTCCAGAGGATGTTCACCTTCATGACCAATATAACGCTGTCGGAATATGTGAGACGCAGGAAAATGACGCTGGCGGCTTTCGATCTCCAGACAAGCAATATTAAGATCCTGGATCTGGCGCTGAACTATGGCTATGAATCCCCGGAAGCTTTTACCAGAGCTTTTCAGAGTGTGCACGGCATGCCGCCCACCGCGGCGCGCAAGGTGGGAGCGGATATTAAAGCATTTCCCCGTATATCCTTTCAATTAACCGTGAAAGGGGCAAGTGAAATGAAGTATAAGATAGTAGAAAAAAAGGCGTTCCAGGTGTATGGGATTGAGGAAATCTTTGAAACCAGAGACGGAGAACATCTGAAGGACATTCCGGATTTCTGGACGGAAAAGCTGAAAAACGGAGAATATGAAAAACTGTTGAAATCAGCCGGTTTTCCCAGCACTGTGAATGCCGTATGCGGGTATCGTGACTGTGAAGGAACCTGTTTCCCTTACATGCTGTGTGTTTTAAAAACGCCTTTGTCCGATACAAAAGGGTATACGGTAGTGGATGTACCCGAAGCCACATGGGCGGTGTTTGTAAATGAACCCCATAATATGGAAGACACGCCAAAAGCTGTGCAGGAACTGAATGCCCGGGTATATACGGACTGGCTCCCCACAGCCAATTATGACCTGATAGACGGGTATGACTTCGAGATGTATTATAGTATTGATGGAAGATGCTATGAGGAAGTCTGGTGCAGAGTGACACCTAAAAAAGAAAAGTAAGACAAAGAAATACAGGCCTTCTGCAGGAAATGGCAGACAGGCCTGTTTTCGGATCTCAGGCTTATTCCTGTGTATCCCACCGCCATACAGTCCGGCAGCCTGAAATATTCGCGGCATACCCAGCTGCCTCCGCCCATTTCTTTATGATACAGCAGTTCTTTCAAATATGCAGTATACAAATTCGTGAAAAAGACGACAAATCTGCTATTCGCCTGTAAAACGCATATTCTCTGATACCGCTGTCATGGAAAACAGAACGAAAATCGAAATAATGCTAATGCTATCTGCTGTTTTGTCGATATATTTTCCTTTTTCTATTTACTATAATAAAAATGCAGATTTTCTCTACGGCTTTCCGCAGGGACAGATACGTAAAAAAAGGAGGAAAGGAAAATGCAGACAAAAGAAGAATTGCTGCAGCATAAGGAAATTGACGGAGAAATGCTGAAAGCGGCTTATGATAAGGCTGCTGAACTGATTACGATCGCTACAGATGAATTTACGGAAAAGTTTCCGTCATCCGCCAGCATTCATAATTTTTACCGGCCGGGAAGAAATTTTGAGTGGACGCCGGGCTTCTGGACGGGGGAAGTATGGCTGGCCTATGAAAAGACGGGTGATGAGGCGCTTAAGCAGACAGCGGAAATTGAAGTAAAGGATTTTTTCAGAAGGATTAAGAAAAGAGAGGGAGTGAACCATCATGATATGGGCTTTTTATACTGTCCTTCCTGTGTCGCGGCCTATAAGCTCACCGGAAGCGAGACAGGAAAAGAGGCAGCTATCATGGCGGCTGATAACCTGATGGCAAGATTCCAGGAAAAAGGCCAGTTCTTTCAGGCGTGGGGAAGATTGGGGAATAAAAATAACTACAGGCTGATCATCGATTGTCTTCTGAATATGCCGCTGCTGTTCTGGGCCGGTGAATTGACCGGGGATAAGGAGTATGAAAAGAAAGCGGAGGCACACATTAAGACCTCCATGAAAAATATCATCAGGGACGATAACTCTACTTATCATACTTTTTTCTTTGATGTGAAGACAGGAGTGCCGGAGAAAGGGGTTACCCATCAGGGAAACCGTGACGGTTCCGCCTGGGCAAGAGGACAGGCATGGGGCATTTATGGATCCGCATTTGCCTACAAATTCCTGCGGGAAGAAGAATATGCCGATATTTTCTGTAAGGTGACGGATTATTTTCTGAAGCATCTGCCCAAGGATATGATTCCCTACTGGGATTTTGATTTCAGTGACGGCAGTGCGGAACCGCGGGATTCCTCAGCGGCGGCAATCGCGGCCTGCGGCATGCTGGAAATGAGCAAATACCTGCCGGAGGAGAAAGCGGCATATTATACGGGAATGGCAAAAAGGCTGCTGCACGCTCTGGTGACAGAATGTGCGGTTACGGATCCTGCACAGTCCAACGGACAGCTCCTGCATGGAACCTACGCGAGAAGCACTCCATATAATACCTGTTTTAACATTGGGGTGGATGAGTGCGTGCTTTGGGGGGATTATTTTTACATGGAGGCGCTGACAAGGCTCTCCCGTGACTGGGATCCCTACTGGTATTGATGGAAGCATCGGAAAATAGGAGGAGTGGAAAATGAGAATGGAACAATATTTTGACAGGCCGGACAGCTGCTATTTTGTGCCGGATCCGGAGTGGGCCGCATCTTACAGCAGGGGAAACTGGGAAAAAGAGGTTAAGCATATTCTGCGTATTGCGGATGAGGTATGTGAAAACACCTTTCTGTTTGATCTGGACTGGGATATGGAAAGAACCTGTGAACCCGTGACCTTCCGGGAGGATGTGGACTGGTGCTGTATACCGGATGAGGATCCGGAATTTGTCTGGCAGTTTAACCGCCACCGGTTTTTTATCTGTCTGGGACAGGCCTGGCAGCTTACCGGAGATGAAAAATATGTGAGAAATTTTCTCCGGCTGATTCATGACTGGATGGATCGGATTCCCATGGAAGGAATCATGCAGATGGGGCCCTGGCGGATGCTGGAAACGGGACTGAGAGGGGAGACCTGGACAAAAGCGATCCGTTATTTCAGGAACAGCAGCCTGCTGACAGAAGAATTTATTGATAAGTTTGCGGGTTATCTGCGCCTTCATGCCAAAAGACTGGAAGAAAAGGGCGGTGACGAAAGACTGCAGAGCAACTGGTGCATTCTGGAAAACAGCGGGCTTTTTGAAATAGCCATGGCACTTCCTCAGGATGAGGATACAAGGCGCTGGGCCTCACTTGCGCTGAGACGTATCAGGGATTCGGTATGGGTACAGGTTTATGAGGACGGCAGTCAGTGGGAACAGTCTCCCATGTATCATAATGAGGTATTTCATTGCCTGTGCTGTGTGGTTTATCTGGCCAGGGCAAATGGGATAAGGTTGGATCCCGGGCTGGAGGAGACGGTGCACCGTATGGCGCTGGCAGATGTGATTTGGAGAAAACCGGATGGCTGCCAGTTTATACAGGGAGATTCCGATGAGGTGGATCTGCGGGACAAGATAACCATGGGAGCCTGGCTGTTCCGGGATCCGGTCCTGAAATATGCAGGCTTTGACCGGATGGATTTTGAGGGAGCCTGGGATTTCGGCAGGAAGGCCAGTCAGGAATACCGTTCCCTTCCGGCGGAAAAGCCCGGATTTACATCGGCATGCCTGAAGGACAGCGGGAATTATTATCTGCGGGAAAGCTGGGAAGAGAATGCAAACCTGCTTCATTTCACCTGCGGAGCCATGAGTACGGGGCATTGCCATGGGGATAAGCTTCATGTGGATCTGGTCCTGAACGGGGAGGACGTCCTGGTGGACGGCGGGCGTTCCACCTATAAGGATATTCTTCTCCGCTTTGAACTGAAGGGCAATATGGGACATAATACGACTATCGTGGATAAAAAACCGTTCACGACCTTTACGGATTCCTGGGATACAAGAAAGCTGTCGCTCCCTGTGAACAGAAGCTTCCATACGGGAAAAAAAGCAGAGTTTGTACAGGGCGGGCATCTGGGCTATATCTCGGAGGGGATTTTTGTGAACCGCCGCATCATCTGGATTAAACCGGATATCTACCTGATAAATGATCAGTTTTATGCTACGGGGGAGCATGAATACCGGCAGTATTTTCATTTTGCACCGGAGGGCTGTGTTTCAGAGGAGAATGGCCTTCTGACCTTCCGGGGAAAAAAGAACGCCGCATTCTTCCAATTCCTGACAGAAGGAGTTTCTCTTGAGGAATACAGCGGAATAATCTCACGGCATTATAACCAATGTGAAGAAAATGTCTGTGTCAGGGCGTCCCTGAAAAAAGAAGGATTTGCAAGCATGATTACTGTCATCAATGGCGGAGATTCACTGGCAGAAGCCGTACAGGCCGAGCTTCTGGACACCTGGAGCCATACACGGTTTATAAACTTAAATGAAACGGAGGTGCAGGCGGTAAAGATTACGGCGGGCAGAAGGCGCTATGTGGTAATTCTTTGCCATAATGAGTTATTCCACAGTTCGGATGCGGTTATTGCAGGAGATTGTTTTGGGGTAGGAAATGTCTGTGTTTTTGATGTGTCAGATGTCAAAGAAGGCGAAAGATGCTATGGAGGGGAAGTACTGCACGTCTGAAAAAACTAAGAAAAGGAAAAAGAGGTCTATAGAGGCCTCTTTTTCGAAGGAAATATGTTTTAGAAAAATGGGATTTATTGTAAAATTTTCGGCTATTTTCGAAAATTTTACTTTTTTTGACAATATTTTTATGATAAAATCAATTATAATGGAAAAATATAATGGAAAGTATCGAAAAACAGGACAAATGGGAAGCTGAAGGGCATGGAAGGAAGACGACAGAATGAGAAAGAACGGCAAGGCTTACCGAAAGCTTTATCTATCTTATGTATGTATTTTTTATATTCCCATTATAATGGGTGTCCTGTTCTATTCCTACGCCTACAGGGATGCGAAAAAGCATGCGGATATCTCTAACGAGAGTCTCATCCGGACGGTTAAAAATACCTGTGACAGAGAACTGGAATATTATGAAAATGAACTGATCCAGCTGGCGCTTGATGAAAATATCCAGCGGCTGTCAGCAGTGTGCGGAAATTTCGGGGCGGAAAATTCGTATCAGCTTTATCAGCTTCAGAATGAGCTTTCCGATCTTTCGCTGTCCATGAACAAAAACGGGAATTTTTCCAGGGATATCATGGTTTATTTTGAAAACAGCGATAAGGTGGTTTCATCCCACGGCAATATGGATTTTAACATGTACTGTGAGCTGTATTGTTTTGGTGAGGATAATGCTTCGGAAGAAATGCTGAAGACATATTTATCGGAATATCATTTTCGTGATTTTATAATGATGGATACCAAATGGACAAAGGGAAGACCGACTCTCCTTCTTACAATGACTAATCTGAAGGGGGAGCTGGGGGAATCCTCTGCCATGATTGGACTGTGGCTGGATCCCGCTGTTTTCAGCAATCTTATTGAAATGGATTCCTGGGAACAGGGGCTGGATTGGGTCATCGTCGACAGGGAAGGCCGGATTATAAACTGTCCGGAAAAATACGCCGGCCTTGAAATAAATTATGATGTATTGGGGCAGGACGAAGAGCAGAAAACAGTCTGGAACAAGGAAGAATATATTATGCGGACCGTGCTGTCGACTGTCTTTGACTGGAAATATGTACTCCTGATGCCGGAGAGGATGTTGAGTAAATCAGCCGGCAGGATGAGAAATATTTTTCTGGCCGGTATTTTTGCCTGCCTTCTGCTCGGTTTTTTTGCCGCCTCCCGGATGATGAAGATTAATTATAAGCCTCTGAAGGCGCTGCTGGATGTATTCAGGAAAGAGGAAGAAGCCCCTGATGTGGATAATGAATACCTTTATTTGAAGGAAAAGACGGTTTCCCTTCTGGAGGAGCGTTCTGATTTCGAGCAGGTAGCGAGCAGAAGCCGGGAGATTGTGAAGCATTATTATTTCGCAGATTTAATGCTGAATACCTATGCGGAGGGCAGCAAGTCACCGGATCGTGAAATTATCTGCCGGGATTTCCTGGAGGGAAAGAACCTGGTTCTTCTTTTTATGGTAAGGGAAGCCGAAAAGCAGGAAGACGACCTGGAGGAATTCATACAGAAAAAAAGCATGCGCCGGTTTATCATCGATAATGTATTAGGGGAGAGCCTTTCCGAGGAATTTCGTCTGGAAAAAGTGGAACTGGGTGACATGGTGGCCGTGGCCATGAATATCAGGGATAAAACCATGGCTTATGAAAGACGTATTGCGGATATTGTATATTCGATGCAGAATTTTATATATGAAAACTATAATTTCCATGTCGTTGCGCTGGCCGGAGAAGCGCACAAAGGACTGGAAGGGATTCATAAATCCTATATGGAAGCAAAAGAGGCGGAAGAATTTGTGGCGGCGCTGGATCCTGATTTTATCAGCTACAGGGAAGTCCATGACCGGGCCCATAAAAAATACGCTTATTCCGCCGAGCAGGAAGAACGGATTATTGCGGCCGTAAAAAATCATAACAGCCAGCTGGCCATATCGTATATTAATAAAATCCTGGATGTTAACTTCCTGGAAATCAAGGCTTCGCCGGAAATGCTTAAGCGTCTTTTATATGTTATGATGGGAACCGTAATTAAAGCCGCCCAGGTGGTGGGAGAAACCTCCGATGATCTGGGAATGAATGATATTTCCATGAAGCTGTCCCTTGAGAGCATTAAGGAAAAATTCGCCGCATCTGTAGAAAACCTGTGCCGCATATCCGAAATGCAAAGCCTGGAATGCGGGCAGAATCAGCAGCTGTGCCAGAAAATCAGAGAATATATCCAGGCTAATTTCAATAATCCCGATCTGAATATATCCCAGACCGGCCTGCATTTTCATATGACCCCGGCGTATCTTTCTTCCATTTATAAAAAGGGCACAGGTGAAAGCTTATTAAAATTCATCAACCAGACGCGCATCGATGAAGCGGAAAGGCTTTTGTCGGAAGGAGTCAGTGTTGTGGAGGCGGCGGAACGGGCCGGGTTCCGTGACAGCTCTACTTTTATCCGTATTTTTAAAAAATATACGGGCGTTACCCCCGGCCAACTGAAAAACGGCAGATAATATTCTTGAAATTGCAGATATACTTTAAAAATCATCATAAAAGATTGATAAAATCATTAGATTTTGTCAATCTTTTTTGTGTTTTATCTATATAAAATGCACAATGGTAAATATAAAATATGGGTGAAAGGCATGCAGAGTGAATAAGTGTAAACAGCATGTGTTTCTGCAATATACCGCAATGGATCATTGCAAAAATTATCATTTCCACTATAAGGAGGAAGCTTTATGAGAAGAAATCTGAAAAAACCGGTGGCATTATTGACGGCGGCGCTGACAGCCGCATCCCTGCTGGCCGGCTGCGGCGGCTCTTCAGAAGAGGGCGCCGGTGCAGATGCGGGCACACAGGTGAACGAGACGGATACCGCCGGCGCGGCGGCAGAGACACCGGCGGACAGCGCGGAAACTGTTGAGACGGCAGGGGCAGAGGCCGGTACTTATCCTCTGGCAGAGGGAGGGACCCTTACTTATTGGCTGCAGCTGAATCCCAATGTGTCCGCAAATTTTACGAATTTAGGCGATACGGAGCTGGGAAAAGCATGGCAGGAACAGACCGGAGTGACGATACAGTTCCAGCACCCGGCGGCAGGCCAGGAAAAGGAGCAGTTTAATCTGATAGTTGCGGACGGCAGCCTTCCTGATATCATGGAGTGGCAGTGGGTAAAGAATTATCCCGGCGGACCGGAGAAAGCGATCAAGGACGGGGTTATCATTCCTCTGAATGACATTTTTAAAGAGTACTGCCCCAATATCACAAAGTACCTGGCTGAAAATCCTGATATTGACAAAATGATCAAAACGGATGACGGCAACTATTTCGCCTTCCCGTTTATCCGCGGCGAGGACAAGCTATGTTATACTGTGGGCGGCTTTGTCCGTCAGGACTGGCTGGAAGAGCTGGGTATGGAGGTCCCCGCAACCGTAGATGAATGGCATGATGTACTGACCGCCTTTAAAGAAGAAAAAGGTGCGGAGGCTCCTCTCTGCTTTGACTGGACCAATTTCAAGGACTCCAATCCCATTGCGTTTGCATTTAAAGTAGGCACGGCAAACGGAACCCAGTTTATTCTGGATGATCAGGGAAAGGTTGCCTTCGCTCCGGCACAGGAAGGCTATAAGGATTATCTGATGACATTGAACCAGTGGTACAATGAAGGGCTGCTCGACAGAGACATCGCAACCCTGAACGGAGACCAGGTAACAGCCAAAATGACGAGCGGCAAAGCCGGCGCATCGGTAGGATGGGCAGCCAGCCGTATGCAGCTGTTTATGACAAGCGCACAGCAGAGTGATCCCGGCTACGAGCTTGTTGCGACCCCTACGCCGACAACGGAAAAGGGTGCGGTACCCGAGTATGGTTATGTGGAAAACCAGTTCCCTGATGTTTCCGCGGCTATAACCACCAGCTGTAAGAATGTGGAGCTGGCGGCAAAATTTTTGGACTATGGATATTCGGAAGCGGGACATAACATGTTTAATTTCGGTATCGAAGGTGTTTCTTATGAAATGAAGAACGGCAAGGCAGAATACAGCGATATCGTCATCAATAATCCGGATGGATGGCCGCTTGCACAGTCTCTGGCAAAATATATCCGTGCCAACTATAACGGGCCTTTTGTACAGGATTTGAATTACCTGGAACAGTACCTTCAGCTTCCTGCCGTAAAAGAATGTCCCAGTGTGTGGGCCGTTCCGGATGCCAGAAAGCATACGGTTCCCAACATAACTCCTACGCAGGAGGAATCGAAAGAGCTGGCTACCATAACGAATGAACTGGGTACCTATGTCTCAGAAATGTCACTGAAATTTATTTTTGGTACAGAAAGCTTCGATAACTGGGATAAGTATATCGAAACGTTACAGGGCATGAAGCTGGACAGGGCGCTCGAAATAGAAAATGCGGCTTTGGAACGCTATAACGCAAGATAATACCGGGGGGATCGGATAGTTTATGGCCGGGGGCGGTTGCGCAAACAGCCCCCGGCCGTTTATAAATCAGGGAAAGGACAGAAAAATGAATGGGAATTCGTTGGGTTACAGGATAAAAAAGGACTTTCGGCGGAACTGGTCGTTATATCTGTTGGTTTTGCCTGTCATTATTTTCTATGCAATATTTATGTACAAGCCCATGTATGGTGCCATCATTGCATTCAAGGATTATACACCGGCAAAGGGTGTTTTCGGAAGCGAATGGGTGGGCTTTGAGAACTTTAACAGATTCTTCGGCAGCCCGTATTTTGGAAGACTTCTGAGAAATACACTGCTGCTGAGCATTTACAGCATTATATTCGGTTTCCCTGCGCCTATTATTCTGGCTCTTCTGCTGAATGAGGTAAAGGGAAGGAAATTTAAAAAGATTTCACAGACAATTACATACCTTCCTCATTTTATATCGCTGGTAGTCGCCTGCGGTATGATAAAGGACTTCTGTCTGACAACAGGCCTTTTCAATGATATTATCGTCCTGTTTGGAGGAACGAGAGTCCCTCTGCTGCAGGATCCGGCTTATTTCCGGACCATATATACCGTGTCCAGCATATGGCAGGAGGTGGGATGGGGCTCCATTATCTATCTGTCCGCACTGTCCGGTGTGGACAGCCAGCTGTATGAAGCGGCTTCCATAGACGGAGCGGGAAAATGGAAACAGCTGCTGCATGTGACACTGCCCGGAATCGCACCAACTATCATTATTATGCTGATTCTGAGAATGGGTTCTCTTATGAGCATGGGATATGAAAAGACGATACTGCTCTATAATCCATCCACCTATGAAACCGCAGACATCATTTCTTCTTATGTGTACAGAGCAGGCCTGATCGAACAGGATTGGAGCTATTCCACGGCAATCGGTCTGTTTAACTCTGTAATCAACTGTATTCTGCTGTTTATTACCAATCAGATTTCCAAAAAAACAACAGAGAGCAGCCTGTGGTAGGGGAGGAGAAAAAATGAAAGTTAGAATGTCTTATGGAGAGAAAATATTTCAGGTTGTAAACTATATCATACTGTCATTTATTGTGTTGGTATGCCTCTACCCTATGTGGCATGTGGCCATGGCCTCCTTCAGCGACAGCAACCAGCTGATGGCTCAGTCGGGATTCCTGCTGAAACCGCTTGGCTTTAACCTGCAGGCCTATGTTAAAGTATTTCAGAATCCGATGATACTCAAGGGCTATGCGAATACGTTGTTTATACTTGTGGTTGGTGTTATACTGGATTTGATTATGACAGCTCTTGCTGCTTATTTCTTTTCCAGAAAAGATGTGATGTTTAAAAAACCACTGATGCTGTTAATCCTGTTTACCATGTTTTTTTCAGGCGGTATGATACCCTTTTATCTGACCTTGAAGGATCTGCATATGATTAACAGCAGATGGGGATTGATCATTCCCTTTATGATCAGCACCTATAATATGATCATTCTCAGGACTTCCTTCGAATCCATTCCGGACAGTCTGACGGAGGCGGCCAAAATTGACGGAGCGGGTCATATGACCATCCTCTTCCGCATTATTCTGCCGCTGTCCAAGGCGATTATGGCGGTAATGATTCTTTATTACGGCGTATCCATATGGAACGGATGGTTCTGGGCCTCTACTATTTTAAGGGACAGGGAACTGTACCCGCTGCAGGTGATACTGCGGGAAATACTGATATCCAATGATATACAGGCGATGAACGGAGGCGCGGGCGGAGACGCGGAGGCAATTGCCCAAAGTATTAAATATGCAACAATCATGGTTGCAACCGTGCCGATTCTTTTTGTTTATCCGTTCCTGCAGAAATATTTTACCAAAGGCGTTATGATCGGCGCGGTGAAAGAATAAGTGAACAGGAAAACTTTTTTACATAAATAAATTACATGAACAGGAGGATTACACAAGATGAAAGCAGAAGCATCCGGGATTATACTGCATCTTAATGAAGAAACGCTGCACCTGGATATCAAAGCCGGCGCAGCGGACTGGAAATGGGCGGACGGCTTTTGCCCTGCGGTTATCACAGAAAAGGAAACAATTCCCTTTTCACGCTGGCAGGAGATCGGGCATGAAAAGTTTGTATCGGGGGTGGGGAAAGGAATCCGTTCCTCCTATCGGATGCTGGATGGAGAGGAAGAATCCTATTCTTTTGAAACATCTGTCTGGGTGGAGGAGATGGAAGAGGACTGGTGCGCCGGTTCGGGAAAGGGCGGAAAGCTGTATGGGAGAGTCCATTTTGAATGGATTCCCATCTGTGAAGAAGGGCTCGATGTAAAAGAAGTCAGATGGCCGGGCTGTATGGAATTTGAGGAACCGTCTCCGCAGTGGCAGACCCTTGTAAATGAGGGGCAGGGGCTGCTGATTCCCAATAACTGGAAAATACAGGCCGGCGCGCCTGCCTTTAACGGAAGGTTTCTCACAGCCGGCAGCTACATGCCCTGGTATGGACAGATCAAAAATGGAGCCGGATACATAGCGATAGCGTCCACACCCTGGAATGGGGGAGTCTGGCTGGAACATCCTGCGGGCGGTCCCTATACCCATATCGGCACCTGGTGGGAGCCGAGCCTTGGAAAGATGGATTACAGACGCTGTATGGAGTATGTGTTTGCCGACAATTGCGACTATAATGAGCTCTGCAAGATTTATCGGAACTATGTAAAGGACAAAGGGCTTTTTGTTACGCTTGCGGAAAAAATGATCAGGGTTCCTGCCATAAAGAAGCTTGTAGGCTGCAGCATTATGCACTGCGGTATCAAAACAAATGTGAATCCGGAATCGGATTTCTATGATAAAACCGATCCCGAAAAAAACAATCATGTCACATCCTTTACCGTCCGGGAGATGCAGATGGGTAACCTGAGAAAAATGGGGGTAAAGAAGCTCTTTTTACATCTTGATGGCTGGGCGGATCCGGGTTATGATAATAAGCACCCGGATTACAGGAACGCCTGTAAGGAAGCCGGAGGCTGGGAAGGAATGAAGGATCTGGTGAATACCGTTCACCGCTGCGGCTTTTTATTTGGAATTCATGACCAGTACAGGGATTACTATCTGGATGCGGATACCTTTGATGAGGAATATGCGGTAAGGCTTACGGACGGCACGATACCGAAACATAAAAGGTGGGCGGGAGGCCCCCAGACCTATCTGTGCGGAACCCAGGCGCCCTATTATGTCAAGCGGAATTTCCAGGACCTCTTCCGCCATGGCATTAAGCTGGACGGTGCCTATCTGGATGTATTCACCTGCAATGAGGGGGATGAGTGTGATAATCCGAGACACCGGATGACAAGACGGGAATGCTATGAATACAGAAAGCAGTGCTTTGACTGGCTGCTGGCCAGAGGAATCATGACCAGTTCGGAGGAGGTTTCCGACTGGAGCATGCAGAGCCTGATTTTCTGCCATTATGCGCCTTATTCGTTTATGCTGAAAAGTCCCGGAACGTCCAGGGAAGGAATCCCGGTTCCCCTGTTTAATCTGGTCTATCACGACTGCGTGCTGGAACCGTGGATGATGGATAAGACAGAGGGTATGGAGGATTTTATGGGATATGCGCTTCTCAACGCGGGTATGCCCTATCTGCTTCGGGACGGAGCCTATGAAAATATGGACGGTTCCTTCACCGACAGCTCAGGAATGTGGATTGAGGAAATGATATCCCGCTGTAAGGTCGTGCAGGAGCTCCATGAAAAGGTCGCCTTCTGTGAGATGATGAGGCACGAACTGCTGGATGAGGACGGGATGAAACAACGGACAGTATTCTCAGACGGGACCTGTGTGACAGTGGATTTGGGAACCGGGGAGTATGAGATTAAGTGATATAGAGATTCGGGAATTCGCTGAATGGAAAACAGCCGTGGACTTTGGGGGGAGCGACGCTCCCTTCCGGATGCAGGCTGTTTTTCTTTTATCAGGTTTCAGAGGGAAGATTTAAGCCGTAATAGACAAGACTGACGTATATAGCTTATAATAAAAACACAAAAGGAAAGTATCGTTTCACAGAGTGAAGAGTAACAATTTATTGGGATACAGAAAATAAACCAGACGGAAAGGAAATATCTTATGTGTGAGAAAAAAAGGTGCTCTTGGGCGGGGGATATCCCCATATACATCGATTATCATGACAATGAATGGGGACGTCCTGTTCATGATGACAACAAACTGTTTGAAATGCTGATATTAGAAGGAATGCAGGCCGGGCTTAACTGGATCACCGTACTCAAAAAAAGAGAGGCGTTCCGGGAAGCTTTTGATGGATTTGCTCCGGACAAGGTGGCCCTTTATGGTGAGAAAAAAATACAGGGGCTGCTGGCAAATGAGGGTATCATCAGAAACCGTCTCAAAGTGAATGCCGCTGTTACAAATGCTAGGGCATTTTTGGAAGTACAGGAAAAATACGGAAGCTTTGATAAATTTATATGGTCATATGTGGATTATACTCCGGTTAAGAATCATTGGGAGAAGATGGAGGAGATACCGGCCACAACTCCGATATCGGATCAAATCAGCAAGGATTTGAAAAAGATGGGATTTAAGTTTGTCGGCTCAACAATTATTTATGCATTCATGCAGGCTACGGGCATGGTGAATGATCATGTGACAGATTGCTTTGTTTATCAGGAGGAGATAGAGTAGGCTTGTAAGTATATTCCTGTGCGTTTATAATATAATAGAACAACAGCAAAATCTAGAGAATGTTCCGTTACTGATTCGTTCAGCACACTCAATTTTAACTTGGAAGGGTCTTTCAGTATTAAGATATTTGGAGGTAAAACTGTATGAATAAAAGGACAGAACCATCAATTCTCCAAAATTACGATTCTGAAATTGCTTCTTTAATATCCAGGAATCGTGGAATTTCTGAAATAGAAGCACTCAGGCTTTTTTTGAATTCAAAAACGCATGCAATGTTAGCAAATGATGATATGAAATTGTGGCATTTTAGTCCATTAGCAGTTTTTGATATGTGGGAAGCAGAAGAAGCAACCGGAGACCCAAGAAATTCTTTGTATATAAGGGGTGATGAAGTTGAGTAAGGAATTTAAATTTTTTACATTTCTTCTTGAGAGTTACGCAAAATATAAAGGGGTAACTGCCGCTGAGGTACTGAAAATATTAGATGAAAAGAATTTAACTGATTTTGTTTATAATATGTACGAAATATATCATATTGAGGCTATTGAGAATGCGTATATGGATATTGATAGTTTAATAAAGACAGGAAGAACAGCATGGTAATTTTGGATTTATAGTAGTTCTTGGAAATTATCAATTTCCATCCTTTTCTTAAATCTTCAGCCTTTCCATGGGTCTGCAAAGATAATCCGAGTAAGTCCTGAAGTCACTGCTCTTTTCCTCTTCTTCCATTACAGAAAGCAGCCGAAGTGCCCGGCTTTTTCCGGGATCGCTTTCCCGGAATTTACAGGCCTTCCGGCATATTTCATCTACATTTTGCCGCATTTCCTTCAGGTTGAAATCAAAGAGTTCATCAATGGTGATATTGAAATAACCTGCCAGAATGGGAACCAGAGTGATATCAGGGAGGCAGTTCTACTTTTCATATAAAGCAGCTATATCATGTATTCTGCGCAGCATTTCTGTACGGATATGTTCCGGCTCCAGACATTCACATTTATCCCCGAAACTGAAAAGAATATTGTAGTAGTAGTCATTCTCTATGAAAGGAAAACTGACAATATAATGCTCATCGCCGTCCGGTGAAAAGTTTTCATAAGTACAGAAATCAAGTGCTCTTTCCATGACAGATTTATGAATGCGGACTTTTATTTTCGTCTGCATGGCTGCTGCGATATCGGTAAAATCCAGCTGCGGTTTTGGGTATTCCCGCGGCGTAAAGGTTTCGTCCTGAATCTGCAGGTTTGATATGCGGGATATCCGGAATAAGCGGAAATCATTTCGTTTATGGCAGTATCCCAGCCAATACCAGTGGCTGCTTTTCAGTACAAGCTGATACGGCTCGGCTGTCCGTGTGGTTTTCTTCCCGTATCGATCGGCATATTCAAATGAAAGCAGCCTGCTTTCCTGAAGAGCCGTCTTGATGATTTCCAAATACGGATGTGTGTTACTGTTGCCCATCCATGGATCCAAATCTATATAAACTTGATTTGCCCTGAATTCAATGTCCTTCGCTTTGTCGGCAGGGATAAAACTTTTGACCTTCGCAAGGGCGTGTACCAGTTCATCACCTCGTATCATGTTGGAAAGACTGGAAAGCCCCATCAAAAGAGCGGAAAGGTCGTCAGTCGAAAAAACCTTTCTGTCGATCTTATATTTCTCCATAATTTCAAAGCCGCCGCCCACTCCCGATGTCGAACGGACAGGAATACCTGCCATGTTAATGGCGTCTATGTCACGGTAGATTGTGCGGGGGGAAACTTCGAACATATCCGCCAGATCCTGTGCGCCTATACGCTTTTTATCAAGGAGTATCATAATAATGCTGACAAGCCTGTCTACTTTCATCTGCCGGGTGCCTTTCCTGATTTTTTAATTCATTATAGATTGTTGCCATACAGGTGTCAACAATTGCAGGATATAATAAAAAAGCAAACAAAGCAATCTGCCTTGCAGAAAATAACATTACAAAAATGGAGGATATTATGTTTACAATGTATGTTTATGTTCTTGACACGTTAGCTGACTGGGAGCCGGGGTATGTTATTTCAGAGCTGAATTCCGGCCGTTTTTTCAAAAAGGACGGGCAGCGGGTATCGGTTAAAACAGTCAGTTGCTCTAAAGATCCAATCACTACAATGGGCGGGATGACAATAGTGCCCAATTGCCTGGTTGATGAAATGGTAGTGAACGAAACAAGCATATTGCTGCTGCCGGGTGCAGATACATGGAACGACCCGAAGCATGGCGCTGTCATCGAGAAAGCAGGCGAATTTCTTTCTTCAGGGGCTTTAGTATGTGCAATATGCGGCGCTACCGCCGCGCTTGCCAATATCGGGCTGTTGGATAATCGCCCGCATACCAGTAATGGACCGGGATTTCTTGAAATGGTTTCTCCCGGTTATAAGGGGCAAAGCTTTTATACAGACAAGCCGTCTGTAGCGGATAATAATCTTATTACGGCCGGCAGTACCGGTGCTTTGCTGTGGGCGAAACAAATTATTGAGCATTTGGATGTTTTCCGGTCAGATACACTGGATGCCTGGTATAAATATTTTAGTACAGGCGATCCGAACGCTTTCTTTGCCCTGATGCAGACCTTGCCGTCGGGCAATGAAAACTGAGCTGTGATCAGCTTTTGATGCTGCCTATAATCGCCTGTACCGGCTTGGATATAATGTCGGTACAGGCATAAACCAGATGATTAGCCCTCTGCCGGCAATTGAAGCCCCGCATTCAGTGTATCCGCAATGCTGCAGTTTTCCTGTTCTAACATAAGAATTTCTTTCAGCAGCTGTATTTGTTCTTTCCGCAGTGCAGCTGTAGACACACCATTTGCCCGGCACTGGTTATAGAATATTTCTTTCCCTGACATAAGTGTTACTTTTTCCCGAAAAGAGGTGAGGGATTCATAAATACTTCCATAGTTATCCGCAAGCTTTTGAAGCTGTGCATGGAAGGCCTCCGGCAGCAGGTGGAGATTCCTGCGTATATAGCCGGAAGCACACCGTCGGGCATCAATCAAATTTACAAGCATGCAGTCATTGACACAAAGGCGGCGTTCGGCATTTTCTTCGTCCGCGGTACAGTCGAACAGAGAATCCTCTGACAGACTGTCTATCCAGGCTTCATAAGCCTGCTTCCCCTGATAATAGCTGCCCCGGCTTTCTGCCCGGAAGGAGTCCGCTAATATCAGAAGAGAGGCTTTAAAATTCTCAGCAGGAGAACGTTTTTCAACCGAAGGCCCAAAATGTATTATCAGAAAAGGCCAAAAATCGTTAACGAGATAACCGCCCCTGTCATCAAAGGTGATTTGGCGATCCTCACAGTCCTTTTTCTCCCATTGGTCATAGATTTCCTGATCAAAGTAAGTACGGCACAATAAAAAACGGCCATTGTCCAGATATCCCGTTATCACATCCCATTCCGGGGCTACGCGCAAATTAATGGCAAGAACCGGTTTGCCGTTACGAATATCTTCCATGATCGCCAGCCGTTCTTCTTTCCTTTGTTCTTTATCAAGACGATCGGCCCAAATGGGAGTATAGCCAAGGGCACGGTAGAGCGGTTCGGCATAATCATAAGCCACAAGTGCATCCGTACAGCTGAAATCCCAAATATCTGTAAAACATATCCGATAACAGGCTCCGCTCAGGCCCATAAGCTGCTGATAAGTACAGGGCTCACCCATATAAGTAAGCGCTGCATAAAGGGCACCGGCCCAGGTACAATCCATCCCCATCCCCCAGGCGAGAGGCATAATATCAGGCAGGATACATTTTGACGTGTCTTTCAGCCGAAGGAAAGTACGTCCGTGGTCATACTGCAGACTGCTGTTTTCCGCACAGCTGATGGCATGGATACCATTGCCGCTGAGATATACAAGGAGCAGATATTCTGTATCATCACTGGATGTACTGCTGGGAAAGGTTTCATGGTTTACAGGAATTTCCTCCCAATCGAAATATTCATAATGCCTGATTTTGGTCATAGCAGATGAATATTCCTTTTCATTTCCATAATAAGCTCCGATAATATGCAGTTTTTCATGGAAATTCTTCTCAAAGTTTTCTCCCTTCCGGCTGGCAGCAATATGCAGAGTTTCGTTTTGCAGGGCATAGGTAAAAAAGATACCGTCAGGTGTCTGATATTTTACTGTCAGGAGCTTTAAGCGGCTGCTTTCAATTTGCTCCCCAATAAAAGGGGAACAAATCGTAATACTTAACTCATTGCCGCGAACAAATGAATCGATGAATCCTGTGACAGGAATATGTGTGCAGCCATCTGTGTAAACCGCTTCCAGGATAAAAAGTTCACGCGGCATCAGAAGGCTGTCGATACTGCAGCCCAGCGTATTTGCCAGTGCCGGCAAAAGAGAAGTCTCCGGCAGGCATTTCCCGTTTTCCCATTTGGATATGGCCTGGGGACTGACATCAAGAAGCGCCGCAAGCTTTTCTCCTGTGAGTCCCTTTTCTTTACGAAGAAGGGCTATTTTTCCCCCTGTTTTTTCTGTATCAATCATAATAATACCTCCATGAAAAGTATCGGCGCCGTAAATATATTGTATAAGAAGAACTCCATGATTACCATACCTTTTGCCTTAAGATACAGCAGCAAATTATCAACTTCAGGTTTAATGGGGAAAGAAAAGGAAATCTGTCCCTTTCCCGTATATTTGTGATATAGTATAAGAGTAACTAAAAAACCTGGCAGATAATTGCAGTCATAAATGTGTCTGCGGCACAGGAGAAAATAACATGTTGGGTCATTTCGGTTTTTCATATGTGGGTATACTGTATCTGCTGATGCTGTTCCTTCCGAATATCATCTGGATAAAAAATAAGCCGGAAGGATATAGCTCCGAAGGGGAAAATCGTATTCTGGGAATGTTTGAAAATACCGGGCAGGTGCTGGCAGTATGTGCTGCGGTCATTTTTTCTGATTTTAACATCAGGCCGGAATTCCCCTGGATATTGTGGCTGATTATATCTTTTGTCTTTATGATCATGTATGAACTGTACTGGGTAAGATATTTCAGAAGCCCCAAAACACTGAGTGATTTTTACAGCAGTTTTGCGGGCATCCCGGTAGCCGGGGCCGTTCTGCCTGTAATCGCGTTTTTTCTCCTGGGAATTTATGGTAAAAATATATGGATGCTTCTTGCCGCCGTCATTCTCGGTATCGGCCATATAGGAATTCATTTGGAGCATCGGAAAGGTATTGGTACAAAAAGATGAATTTACAGACGGAAAAAAGGCTGGATATCGCAGTCCTGTCGGATATACACGGCAATTATGTGGCGCTGGAGAGTTGCCTGGCCCATGCGGTATCACAGAATATAAAAACCTTTCTTTTCTTAGGGGATTATGTGAGTGAGCTGGCATATCCGGAACGGACGATGAAATTACTGTATGAGATGGACAGAACCTGTTCCTGCCGGTTTATCAGAGGAAATAAGGAAGAATACTGGTTTCAGTACCGTGCCGGAGGTGAGCAGGGCTGGGAGGACGGTTCCTCCACCAGCGGCGCCATGTTATATACATACCGTTCTCTGACACCGGAGGACATGGATTTTTTTGAAAAAATGCCCATTTCACAGAAAATACAGTCGGAAGGCTTTACAGCCTTTACCGCATGTCATGGTTCCCCTTTTAAGGTAAATGAAAAAATGCTTCCGGAGGATGAAAATACAAGGCAGATCATGGAGCGTACGGGAACCCCGCTTATACTGTTCGGCCATACCCATGTCCAGAGAAAAATAGAATACCAGGGCAGGACCGCCCTGAATCCCGGTTCTGTGGGAATCCCCCTGTACAGCAGCGGAATGTCCCAGTATATGATTCTGCATGGTGAAAACGGCTGCTGGAGGGAAGAATTTATCAGCCTGCCTTACGATACGGACAGAGTAATCCGGGAAATGCACGAGGCCGATATGTATAGGCATGCCCCCTATTGGAGCAGGATAACGGAGAAAATCCTGCAGGAGGGAAGGGTCTCCCATGGAACTGTCCTGGGACGGGTCATGGAATTGTGCAGAGAGGAAACCGGAAGCTGTAACTGGCCTGATATCCCGGAAAAGTATTGGGAACAGGCGATAGGAGAATTATTGTGAAAACAATGGAAAACAGGGCTGTGAGAATTGTAAGACTGACAGGAGAAGACAGGGAAAAGCTTTTAGAATGTGCAAAGCTTCTGTTTGTATGTTTTGAGCATGCCTGGAATACTATGGAAGAGGCGGAAGAAGATATGCTTCGTATCCTGGAGGCGGGACCGGTGCTGGCGGCTGTGGAAGAAGAAATGGTGGTTGGTTTTATAGGAACGAGGGCAACCTATGAACCATACGGTTGGGAACTTCACCCTCTGGCAGTGGAAGAGCGGTCAAGGAAGAAGGGAATCGGCAGCCTGCTGATAAAGGAAATAGAAAAAGAGGCGGTGAACCGGGGCGCCATAGTCATGTATCTGGGAACGGATGATGAAGACGGAGCAACAAGCCTTTCCGAAGGAGATCTTTTTATAGATACCTTTCAGAAAATAAAAAATATTAAAAATAAGAAGAATCATCCATATGAATTTTACGAAAAGAACGGCTATCAGATTGTAGGAGTCCTTCCGGATGTGAACGGTTACGGCAGGCCGGATATTTATATGGCGAAAAGGTTATGTGAAAAAGGAGGAAAGAGTATGAATGATGTTAAGGCAGTAAAGGTTTTTACGGCACAGGATAATCTTCAGGCGGAAATGGTGCTGGACACACTGAAGCAGAATCAGATTCCTGCTTATAAAAAAGATGTGGATGAAAGCGGCTTTATGAATATTTATGCTGGTAATTCCATGTGCGGAGAAGAGATTTATGTAGCGCAGAAGGATGAAGAAAAGACGATGGAGATTCTGCGGGAAATGGGATTGGAACCGGAAAAAGCCCCGGGGGAGGAAGAATAATGGAACTCATGGAATTACTCACAGGCAGGCGTACCTACAGAAGGTATCTGCAGAAGGAAATAGAGCCGTGTATTATAGATGAAATCCTCCATGCTGCAAGACTGGCGTCCAGTGCCGCCAATAAGCAGCCCTTGAGCTATGTGGTAATCCGGAATGCCCAAAAGGTGGAGGAAGTATTCCGCTGTACCAAATGGGCAGGATATCTGCCGCCGGAAGACGGACAGCCGAAAGAGGATGAAAAACCGGTGCTTTTTATCGCTGTGATTGAAAACACAGATATGAATCCAAACTGCGACACGGACGCGGGACTTGCCATAGGAAACATGACTCTGGCGGCCTGGAACAGAGGTGTGGGCAGCTGTATTATTGGCGCATGTGACAAAACAAAGCTTTCAGAAATGTTTGGGCTGACGAAGGAGCAGAAGCTTCATACGGTAGTTGCTTTTGGTTATCCGTCTCATAAAAGCAGTATTTCGGATGCGGAAAATCCGGATGAAATAAAATATTTCCTGGATGAAAACCGGGATTACGTGGTACCAAAGAGGAAGACTGAGGATGTGGTGACTTATTTATAATATTGATTTGCGGCTGAAGGCCATGGCTTGAAAAATGGCTGATACTGCAGATAATGCGGATGGAGCGCGGTATTTTACCGCGCTTTATTTCATGTAAGGATAGTTCTGCGGATAGGAATTCAGGGCTGAAAACACAGAATTAAGAAAAGTTTAAGTGTTTTACTTTTTATAGTACTTGACATTGCATAGTAGTATGCATAATATAGTAATTAAAGGAGAGCATTCCAAGAAATCGGTACATATTTTAGGGAGCGGAAGGGTGAAAGATGAATAAGGATGAATTTTTAAATGAATTGAAGTCATATCTTTCTATTCTGGAGGACGAAGAGCAGGCGGATATTCTGGAGGAGTATACCCAGCATATCGACATGAAGATCAGCACGGGGCTCAGTGAAGCGGAGGCGATCCGGGATTTTGGCAATGTGTCGGAGCTGGCGGCCCAGATCCTGGAAGCATATCATGTAAAACCGGGTTACAGGGAAGTGCTGCCGGACAGGACAGGCTGCGGCGCGGTGGCGGTAAAGCCGGAGAAGGCATCCGTCATAGATGGTATAGCCGATTATATGGACTCGATAGCCGGAAGTATTGCGGAAACTTTTGCTGAGACAGGCAGAGAACTGAAAAGAATCTGGGGTGAGATCCGCTGGGGAGAACTCCGGAAAAACGGAACAGAAGTATTGGAGACGGTCTGGGAGGTTTTAGGTGTCCCTTTCCGTTGGCTGGACCGTCTTTTTACGGGGAAAAAGAAGGAAATAGATGCGGAGGAAGCCCTGGCTGAGCCGGAAATCATACAGTCCGGGAAAGAAAGGGCAGATCAAAATATGTTCAGAGATCTGTGCCGTTCCATGGGGAACGGTATAGCGGGGATATTCACAGGAATATGGCGTTTATTCCTGTGGTGTGTAAAATGGTGCTGGAACGGAATTATGATTGCGGCAGCTTTATTCGGAGGGATCTGCTGCATGCTTTTGCTGTTCCTCCTGGCGATGATGTTTGTATGGCTGCTGCAGGGATATCCTTTGGCAGGAGCCGCCATTGCCTGTTTCGGCGGCGTACTTTGTGCGGGATCCTTCACGGTTTTATGTACCACCTTCATGGTGCGCAGACGGACAAACACAGAAAGCCGCCGGATAGTAAAAGAAAGAATACAGGGGAGGTAAGAAATGTATAAGACGCGTATCATTTTATTAATAATTATAGGTGCCGGCATATTGTTTGCCGGAGCGGGAGCAGGGATGGCCTTCCATGAATTTGCATCCTTTACCTATGCAGGTGAGAAGGAAGCGGGCCCCATGGATCGAAAGACGGTGGATATGGATTTCGGCTTCCGTGCGACGGAGGAAGCTCCTCTTAACGTGGAACGCACTTACGGTCACTTTACCAATGACAATGACATTGTGGAAAGTGAAGAAGTACCGGAGAACACAGTACGGTTTCGGGTAACCTACAATGCGGAAGCGGTAGAACCATTTGTGGACGAATATGAATCCGGACAATCGGTCAGGCTTAGCTGGTTTTATATAGCAGATGATTTCAGAAATTTCATGGAATGCAAGAATATATTTCTGGAAGGGATCAGAAAAAGAGAGTTTATATCTTTTCACACCACAGGCATTGAAGAACTGGAAATAATGGTAAATCCCGCCTCAAAATCTCTGATTCACATTGACTGACAGAGACAGCCTGTCATATAATTTTTACAGGTTTGGATAAAGGAGAGGAATGTGAGATGGAGAAAGAAGAACTGCTGGAACTCATAAAGGGTATGCGGGAGGATGATAGGAAAAGGCTCGCGGATTCCAGTATTCCTGCGGCAGGAGAAGAAAGGTTTGTGCCTGTAAAAAATGGCAGGGCCCGTATTCTTTATTATCCCGCCGAAGCGGGAACGCCGGTTTTTATCAATGTACACGGCGGAGGTTTTGTGGCAGGGGTTCCGGAAGGAGACGATCTGTTCTGTAAAAGGGTAAATGAACAGCTGAAAATCCATGTGATGAATGTGGAATACAGGCTGGCTCCGGAAGTCATGTTTCCCGGGGATAAGGAAGATGTGTACGATGTGGTTTCCTATCTGTGCGGCCACCCGGATGAATATCCTGTGGATGTAAACAGGATGATTATCGGCGGACACAGCGCGGGTGCGAATATTTCCACGGCGGTCTGCCTTATGGCGAAGGAAACAGGCGATTTCCGTTTCCTGGCCCAGATACTGGATTACCCTCCTCTGGATCTTTTTACTCCGGCAGAGCAGAAGTTTTATACGGAGGGAGCCATTCCCCCTCAGATAGCGGAAGTTTTTAATGCCTGCTACAGAAAAGAAGAGGATGCCAAAAATATCCTGTGTTCCCCTTATTGGGCAAAGCCAGAGGAACTGAAAGGGCTTCCTGATGCACTGGTAATAACTTGTGAGCTTGATTCCCTTCGTGATGAGGCCGAGGAATATGCTAAAAAGCTGATGCAGGCAGGAGTAGAGGTAACCGGAAAGAGATTCTGCGGAGCGGCCCATGGCTTTACCATGGCAGAGGACGAGGCGGGAATTGCAGGACAGCAGTATATGATAGACTACATAAAAAGAAAACTTAATTGACAGTACAGGAACGAGAGAACAGGATAAAAAAAGACAAAAAAAGGGATGTCATTTCCATCGAAAAGACATCCTTTATTTTTATCCATACTTCATTATATATTTTAGCACACCATAAAAATAAAGTCTAGTATTATTTTCAATATTGAGTAAAATGTTCTATAGGAAGTGGAACTGAGAACAGCGCACGAAAGGAGCAGAACATGAAGCCGGAAGAAAATAATACGGTCCCGAAGGCCTTCCAGCAGGAGGAAGAGGCATATCTTGCAAAGACCCTGGCGGTGGTTCGGGATAATGTAAAGAATTACGGCAGCGAAGTGGCCAGGATGCAGGCAGACATTGATGAAATGCTGGAGCATTACCATGACAACGATGTGGAAGTTCTAACGATTCTGAACAATACGGTCACCATGCACGAACATATGAAGCGGGCGCTGGTACGAAATGAAAAAGCCCTGAAAAAGCCCTATTTCGGCAGAATAGTGTTTCAGGATCTGGCGCTTAATAAGCAGGAATCCCTTTATATTGGAAAGGGAGGAATTTCCAGTGATACCACACACTGGATGGTGGTGGACTGGAGGGCACCGGTTGCAAACGCTTATTATGAAAACGGCCTGGGAAAATGCACGTATCCCGCGCCGGGCGGAAACTTAAGAAAAATAGACCTGAGGATGAAACGCACCTATGAAATTGAGGACGGCAGACTGCTGGATTATTATGATTCCGAGGTGGTTACCAATGATGACCTTCTTACCAAATATCTGGCGAAAAACAAACAGGCCGTACTGGGCGAAATAATTGCCACTATCCAGAAGGAACAGAATGATATTATCCGTAAATCCCCATATCATAACATGATTGTCCAGGGAGTTGCGGGATCCGGGAAGACTACCGTAGCCATGCACCGTATTTCCTATATCCTTTATAATTATCAGGAGCGTTTTAAGCCGGATGATTTTTATATTGTGGGAAGCAACCGGATTCTCTTAAATTACATTACGGGAGTCCTGCCGGATCTGGATGTATACGGTGTCAGGCAGATGACCATGGAACAGCTGTTCGTAAGGCTTCTGTATGAGGATTGGGATGATAAAAAGTATCAGATACGGGCAACGGACAGAGTGGGAAAGAAGGGAAGCATCCGGGGAACCTACGGGTGGTTTAAGGAATTGGAAGCATTCTGCAGCAAACTGGAATGGAATATCATTCCCAGAGAATCCATTTATCTAAATCCCCGTCAGTTTGTGGAAGGCCTGCGGGACGGAAAATCAGGAGTGTATGATGAAACAGACGGAAAACCGGCAAGGCCGGGAGAACTTGTGGAACTCATGTCCAGGGATGCCGCGGAACGGTATATCCGGCAGAACCCTTCCGTATCTGTCCAGAGTAAAATTGATATGCTTAATGAAAGACTGTTCATTAAGGTAAAGGACGAGTTCCTGGGAAAAGGCGTGAAATATACGGAGGCGGAAAGGAAAGCGATACTAAAGGCCTACCGGGGAAGGTACGGAGGAAAGGTATGGAAACGCTCCATATTTGAGCTGTATCGTGAATTCCTCACCCTCCAGCAGCAGAAAGGCTGTGAGGTGGATATTCCGGAAACAGAATTCGATGTGTACGATTTGGCTGCTCTTGCTTATATTTACAAGAGGATCAAAGAAACGGAGGTGATCAGTGAAGCACACCATATAGTAATTGATGAGGCTCAGGATTTTGGAATGATGGCCTATTCCGTGCTGAAATTCTGCATCCGGGAGTGCACCTATACGATAATGGGAGACGTTTCCCAGAATATCCATTTCGGATACGGACTGAATGACTGGGAGGAACTGAAAGGCCTGCTCCTTTCCGGAGAAAGAGACAGCTTTGGCATTCTGAAAAAAAGCTACCGTAATACGGTGGAAATATCCGATTTTGCCACAAATATCCTGCATCATGGACAGTTTTCCAGCTACCCCGTGGAGCCGATTATTCGCCACGGGAAGAAAGTGCAGGTACAGCAGGCCGCAGGTCATGAGGAACTGATCCGGGAGGCCGCGGCAGTGTGCAGAAGCTGGCAGGAAAATGGTTATGATACCATTGCCGTGGTATGCAGAGACAGAGAGAATGCGGCAAAGACAGCCGTGGAAATGGGAAAATATATTACCGTCCAGGAAAGTGATTTGGAGAAGGCTGTTTTTGACAAAGGAATTATGGTGCTCCCCGTGGAATATACAAAAGGCCTGGAATTCGACACCGTACTTATCCTGGATCCCACGAGAGAGGAATATCCGGTGGAGGACGGACATGCCAAGCTGCTGTATGTGGCGGCTACCCGTGCCCTTCACGAGCTGCATGTCCTGCATACCGGAAACCTCACAGGGCTGATTGCCGATCCCCTGTCGAAAAGGCTGCCTTTGGATAACTCCGGCAGCCGGAACCCCAGGAACCGGAATCCGGAAAATGGCGCCGGTACGAAAAAGAGGATTTCCATAGTATGCAATCCCTCAGCAGGGAAAGAACCGGATTCAAGTCTTTCAGCGGCACCGCCGGTTTCAAGGTCCGCGGCAAAAAAGCCTGCGGCTGTCCTTCCTGGCCGCCAGACAACCGCATTTTCCATAGGAAAAAGTTCCTCCGGGGTGTCAGGAATCGGAAAACCGGCCATAATTCCTGCTTCTGCGAAAAAAGATTCGCTTACGTGGGACAGCAGGGAGGCGGCAGGGATCCGTACCAGTCATAAAAAGCCTGCCGATACGGGAAAGGGAAATGCAGGGCCTGTATTCGGAGATATGCCGGGTACGGAAAAGCTTCGCCCGGCAGGTCACGGCAAAATTGATCTGGCTGTGAGGTGGGTCACAAAGAAGGCGGACGGTCTTTATATCCAGAGCAGGTATGGCATACTCCGGCTGAGCCCGGTGGGAAGCTCCATCATCCGTGTAACGTTTGTCAAAGGGCAGCAGATTCAGGAAGGCTCCAACAGACTTATTACAGTGGACAGAACGGAAAAGGCCTGGATGTACAAAGAGGTGGGAAACGGGGTGGAACTCACCACGGATGAACTCTGCCTGCGGGTGGATAAAGCAACCGGATCCATCCGGTATATGACACGTGACAAAAAACTGCTTCTTTCCGAACGCAGTAAGGAAAGCCGTCAGATAGAAACAGGCGCCGGCCCCGCTGACCGAACATGGCTGTATCTGGACTGGCCGAAGGAGGAAATGGTCTACGGAATGGGCTCCGGTGAAAACAGCGGCCTGAAGCTGCGCGGCTGTGCAAGATATGTATCCCACTGCGGTACCGGAGAACTGCCCCTTCTTCTTTCCGATAAGGGCTATGGCCTTCTGCTGGCCACGGAAAATCCCGCATTCTCCTGTGATATACCGGTCTATGGAACCTATCTCTATACGGAAAAAGAAACACAGATGGATTATTATTTCATCGGCGGGAAAAAACCGGTCACGATTCTGAATGCCTATGCCTACCTGTGCGGCAAGCTTTAATATCATCAGAAAATAGAAAAATATGACATACAGTTGTCCACATATCTTTGCTATACTGGAGGGGACTACAGAGAAAAGAGGTACAGACATGAATTGGAATGAAACCTTTGGCCCCTCCTGTCAGCCGGACAGTGAGGCCATCAGCAGCTATATTAACTGTCCATACTGGAATGATTTGCTCAGTTATCTGGAAGAAACTTATGGTGCGGCCAGCAGAACGGAATACAGCCGCTGTTCCGGCAAACCCGGATGGAACGTAAAATACAGGAAAGGCAGCCGGGGAATCTGCACACTCTATCCGGATAAGGGCTTTTTTACCTGCCTTGTTTCCATAGGAAGCAAAGCGGCGGATAAGGCAGAGCTTATACTTACGGCTTGCACCCCTTATGTGAGGAAGCTGTATGCAGAGGCACCGCCTTATAATGGAAGCAGATGGCTGATGATTGAAGTGACTGACAGCAGCATTCTTCAGGATGTGAAGTCACTTATTGATGTGCGGATAAACACAAAATGAAATAAGAAGTGAACCGGAAGGCGGAAAATGACAATGCATTTTCTGCCTTCCTTTTTTGGGTTATTTTTTCTCTGACGTAGTTCCCTCCAGATAGGAGGAAAGGTCATTCAGAGCTTTATGTTCCAGAATGACAGTAGTGCCCGCCCGGGAGGCGGATTCAAGCCGGAGAGAGCACTGGCTGCCGAATATCAGTCTGAGCCGCTGGGCTATGTTAAGGATACCGATGCTTCCCGGCGTATCACTGCACAGACTTTCTATGGAGGTATTCAGACGGTCAAGCTGTGCAGGGGGGATTCCGCATCCATTATCGGAAATTTCATAAACCACGGAATCATTACGAAGATAGCAGCGGAAAACAATAAGCCATTCCTCCGTTTTTCCCTTCAGTCCGTGGATGATACTGTTTTCAATGAAGGGCTGCAGGATCAGTTTTACAGTTTCGAAGGAGGTGCACTCATCTGAGATATCCGATATAATACGCAGGTGATCCTTATAGCGGACCTGCTGTATTTCCAGATATTTCAAGGCGTTATCAATTTCCTGCTGTACGGTGACTGTATAATGCTCGGTATCATAAGAGTAGTGGAGCAAATTGGAAAGCAGGGATATCAGTCTGGTAGCGGCAATATCCTTTTTTACTTCTTTCATAATACTCAGATTGATAAGCTGCAGGGTATTAAACAGAAAATGAGGATTGATTTGGGCCTGAAGTGCCGCTATCTGGTATTTTTTTAACGCTGCCACCTTTTCATCCAGTTCGGAGCTGATGTGTGAGTTCTCATGGGAAATATCCGCAATTGTATGGGAAATATAGAAAAATTCACTCAGCCGTTCATTTTTATTCATAGCCAGCTTATCCGGATCATTCAGGGAATCCATGATGACCGCTACGGAATGGTACTGACGCAGGGAAATAAAGAGAGAAAGGAAAAAGGAAAGTACGAAAATGGAAATTCCCCCAAGAAGCAGAAGTATTTTTAAATTGGTAAAATCCTTGATAAAATTACTGCGGTTGTTATAAGACATAAGCAGCAGATGAGAAACCGTACTTTTAGCAACGGAAATAATGGTATCATCATAAAAGATGGAATTTCCTTCTACCTGTTTTGCGGAATTGAAGGCGGCATACAGGTCACCATGCTCAAACATGATGGTATTAATTAAATCAGGTGAATCGCTGTAAAGGATCAGGCCTATATCGCTTACTATGAAAATACGATCCGGTTCTTCCTCGAAAGATCTCTTGACAATATCCACAAAATTCGTATAGTCCAGGCTGGCGCAGAATACACCGATGGGAGAATTATGGGAATCAGTGATTTCACTGCAGATATAGAGTGTATTGAAATCCTGGGAATGAACCTTACGGGGAAACATCATAAAGGAAAGCTTGGTCGAGGCATAGGTATAGGTCCAGTTGTATCCGTCCGGTTCTGAAGTCCGGCCGGTGCGCGAGGATAAAACCATGCCATTTTTCAGATCATAAAGGAAGGCTTCTTCTATAATATCGGAATCAGAGGTCATTGAAGTCAGCATATCTTTACAGTTGAAAAGAACCTCTTCGGAAGGAGATGCGGACGTTAAGTAAGACTGTACGGATGAACTGTTGGAAGCCAGCCGATAATCTGCAAAAAATTCCGAAGTCAGCAAATCAAAGATTTCCTTGGATTTTAATGTAACGGTCGTGGACTGATCCGTGATTTCTTTTTCCAGGACGTAGTTGTAATAAGTCCAAATGAAAATATTATAGGGAATGAATATAGCCAGAATAATAAGAAAAAAACTGAAAAGATACCGGAAAAAGATACTTCTCCACCGATAGAGCTTAATGAATTTAAAGAGACTGTTTTCTTTCATTATAAACGGTTCCTCCTGTCTATTCCCACTTCCTTTAGTATACGGGAAAGTATCTCAGAGAACAATAGCACCGGAACAACGGGTAGAAAATGGGGTACCAAATGTAAATGTACTGGGATTTACACAGAACAGAGGGATGGATAGAATATAGGAAGTGGCTGTGAAAAATAAATAAAGGGGTGGGTAAATGAAAAAGAAAATGGGGCTATTTAACCAAAGGGGATTCAGACTTTTTCTAATGGTTTCGCCATTATTGCTATTGGTATTCGTTTTTTCCTACATGCCGTTGTATGGCTGGATATATGCTTTTTTTGATTATAAACCGGGCAGGGCGCTTCTGGATTGCGAGTTTGTGGGGCTGCAGAATTTTACAAGAATGGTATCAGATAAATATGCGCTGGAAGAACTGATTCATGTAATGAAGAATACGTTCGGGATGAGTTTTTTGGGTATACTGACTTCTCCGCTCCCCATGTTCTTCGCTATTTTCCTTTCGGAGATTAAATGCATGCCTTTTCGGAAAGGTGTGCAGACGCTGACGACAATTCCCAATTTTATCAGTTGGGTACTGGTATATTCGGTAGCTTATGCCATGTTTTCCGTGAATGACGGTTTTGTTAACCGGCTGCTTATGAATCTGGGGATTATTGAGGAAGGAATCAATGTACTGGCATCGGATAAACATGTATGGCTGACCATGCTGGGATATTCCACCTGGAAATCATTAGGTTGGAATGCGATTATGTATATAGCCTGTATGTCCAATATCGATGAAGAGCAGTATGAAGCCGCCAAGGTGGATGGGGCAAGCCGGATGCAGAGAATCCGCTACATTACCATTCCGGGCCTGATGTCTACATATTTTGTATTGCTTCTGCTGTCAATCGCCAACCTGATTAATAATGGAATGGAACAGTATTTTGTTTTCCAGAATGCCATGAATAAACAGAGCATCGAAGTGCTGGATTTGTATGTATACAATCAGGGTATGGTGGGAGTGAATTACTCCTATGCAACAGCGGTCAGCATGCTGAAATCGGTTGTCAGTGTAAGTCTGCTCTTTTTTGCCAATAAATTTTCAATATTAGTTCGCGGGGAAAGTGTAGTATAAAAAAGGGGGAGAATCATGAAGAAAAAAGGAACAGCGGGGGAAGTCATTTTTCAGATTGCAAATTATACAATTTTTGGACTGTTTACCTTGATATGCATCCTGCCGTTTTATTACTTGTTTATTAATACAATCAGCGACAACAGCCTGGTTTCCCAGGGACTCATCCTCTGGAAGCCAAAAGGGATTCATTTCACCAATTATATGGAAGTTTTGAAAATGAAGGGATTGGGTAATTCCGCACTGATATCGGTGGGAAGGACTGTACTTGGAACTGTGCTTAACGTATTCGGCACTGCTTTCCTGGGATATGCGTTGGGAAAACAGGAATTGTGGGGGAGAAAATTCTGGTACCGTTTTGTTATTATAACCATGTATTTTAACGCCGGTATCATTCCCTGGTTTATTAATATGAAGAATCTGGGACTTACAAATAATTTTCTGGCTTATATTATTCCCGGCATTATTTCACCGTTTTCTCTGATTCTGTTTAAAACATATGCGGAAAATCTTCCTGCGTCCTTGGAAGAATCCGCCCAGCTGGACGGAGCTGGCTACGGGGTACTTTTTTTGAAAATCATCATGCCGCTGTGTAAGCCTATCGTTGCCACTATTGCTGTATTTTCCGCGGTAGGACAGTGGAATTCCTTCACAGATACGCTGTTTTTAATGAGTGATTCCAGATATTATACTCTGCAGTTTATCTTGTACCAGTATCTCAATGAAGCGAATGCCATTGCTAATTCCCTGAGGAGTTCCATGGAAAACGGGATAGCGGCGGATCCGTCGCTGCTGATTACGCCTACGGCAATTAAGATGACGGTTTCCATGGTAGTTGTCCTTCCGATTCTGTTCGTATACCCACTATTCCAGCGTTATTTTGTGAGCGGGATTATGATTGGGGCAGTGAAGGGCTGAGTTTGTAAGGTATCCGGTTAAAACGGATTCTAAATAAAGAGGAGGATTTAAAATGAGGTTTGGAAAAGTAATTGCAACAGTTTTGGCAGCAGGCCTGCTCATGAACAGTCTTGCCGGCTGTGGTCAGGCCGCAAAGACAAAGGAAAGCAGCAATACGGAGACAACCGTGCAGGAACAAAGAACGGGAGAAGACATCGTAACATTGAAGGTCTTTTCCATGCCCTCCAATACATCCGGTGTGAAAGAGGGCTGGTGGGCGGATATCCTGAAGGAGAAGGCCGGTGTGCAGCTGGAAATACTTCCGAGCGGGGATGAAGGAGAACAGAAACTGCAGGCACTGATGGCAAGCGGGGAACTTCCTGATATTGTGATATTCAAGGACAATAAACAGGTTGTCAATGCTGTGGCCGGACATATGCTGCTGGCCTATGATGATTATAAGGAACTGCTTCCCAATCTTTATCAGAATGCAGATAACTCCCTCCGCTATTATGCTGATAATGTGAGCAATGGTGAGGGAAAGGCATTTTCCGTCGGAACACGTATCCAGACATCTCTGGAAACGAAAGGAACACTGAACTGGGGACCTTATCTCAGGTATGATCTCTATAAACAGATAGGCGCTCCAAAAGTAGAAACTTCGGATGATTATCTGGATATTCTGAAAAAGATGCAGGAAATCTATCCGGAAAATGAAAATAAACAGAAGGTATACGGTTTTTCTTTATGGAAGGACTGGGATAACAGAAGAATGGCACTGGGAGATCTGCTCGGTAATATAAACGGGATTTCTTATGATATCTGCGGAGACTTTCTGGAACTGAATGTTATTACAAATGAGATAAATACGATTTTCGATGAGGACAGCTGGTATTTGAAAACTCTGAAGCTGTATTTTGATGCCAATCAGATGGGGTTACTGGATCCTGACTCTATGACACAGCGTTTTGATGATGCCACAGGCAAGGCCGGAGCTGGCAGGACACTGTTCTCCTGGTGGGGCTGGGCAACAGGAGGTTTTGATACTACGGAGAGACATAATCAGGGAATTGGATTTATGCCGGTTGAAGCAGAAAATATCAAGGTACTGCATCAGGGACTTCAGCCAATCGGAAAGAACTGGTCTGTTTCCGTCAGCAGTGCGACAAAATATCCGGAAGCGGCAATGCGTTTTGTTGACTTTATATACTCGGAAGAAGGTGCTATGCTTCTGCATAATGGACCGAAAGGGGTAACCTGGGATGTGGGAGACGATGGAAAGCCTTACGTGACCAAGGAAGGTTATGAGTATCAATTGGATACCACAAAGGAACTTCCGGGGGGCTCTAACATTCCGGAATCCCAGAACTTCCTGAATGTCCTGCCTTTGTATGAAACCGAAATGAGCAAGGAATACGGCGTGCCTATCGGCTATAAATATTGGGAAAAAACAGCGGACGCACCCGCTGATACCAAGCTGGAGGATGAATGGCAGGCGGATTATGGTGCGGAGGATCAAATCGAATATCTGAGTAAAGTTGACGGGATAGCGGTGGCGCCGTTTGCACCAATTCCTCCTATTCCCGATGATTTGGAACAGATTTCAGGCCGTGTGGGAGATGTGGTTAAAACCTATTCCTGGAAGATGGTTATGGCGAAGGATGAAGCTGAATTCAATCAGCTGAAAGAAGAAATGATAGAAAAAGCGACAGGGATGGATGTGCAGAAGGTAAATGAGTGGTATACTCAGGAATATCAGAAGGCATATGAAATTGGAAAGAAATATTCATAAAGTAATCTGAAAAAAAATACCGCAGCCTTGCTTTCGGGAGGCTGCGGTATGTAAACAGAATGGAGGCAGAGAAACTGTGAAGCAATGCAGGCAGTTTTTTTGCCTGGTTTTGTACATGACTGGAGTATGAGGGGCGGGAGAAATGTATCATTTTATATTTGTGGATGATGAGGATTATATCAGGGAACTGTTTCAGGAAATTATGGATTATCGGGAATTCGGCTTTGAATTAGCGGCATCATTCTCCTCTGCAGAACAGGCCCTTGCATATATCAGACAGGGAAACAAAGTGGATGCGGTATTAACGGATATACGGATGGGAGATCTGTCAGGAATTGAACTGAGTGAATATATCTATGCAGACAGACCGGATATTGCGGTGGTCATTATAACCGGGTATGGAGAGTTTGACTATGCACAGAAAGCCATAAGATGCAATGTATTTGACTATCTTCTCAAGCCAACTTCCTATACAGATCTGGAAAGATTGTTTGCAGCATTAAAAAAAGCGCTTGATGAGAAAAAGGATGATACACAGGAAGAAGAGGAAGAAAGCTATTATGTCAATATGATACAGACATTGAAGGATTATATTGAACTGAATTTTGCAGGAGAAATAACTCTGGAAACGATATCCGGCGAGGTTGGCATGAACCCGGCCTATCTGAGCCGTTTCTTTAAACAGCATACGGGCAGTAATTTCATGGAATATCTTACTGCCGTTCGGATAAAACATGCTATCAGACTGCTTAAGGACCCCACGATCAAGGTATATGAGATCAGTTCTATGGTGGGTTATAAGAGCACAAAGCATTTCTATAAAATATTTAAAAAGAATACCGGATTAACGCCCAGCAGCTATAGAGAGAAATGGGAGGAACAAAGAAATGATACAGGGAATCATTAGGAACGGGCAGTCCATAGCTGCAGTCCATAAATTTGACACAGTCATAACCGCGTTGGAAGACGTGAAGGGAACCTGGGCAGGGATCAGGTATCAGCCGGACTTTCCCATTGACGGCAGTGAATATGTATTTCTGCCCGCATGCTGTTATAACGGAAACCGTTTTCGCTCTATAAAAAAGGAATATCCGCCCATGTTTGAGCCGGAGGAAGCTGCGGTGGATATGCCGGTAACGATTACGGATGTAATCCGGCAAAATGAGGACGGCAGCGGCAGTATTTCCGTTACAAGCGGTGATGTAAGCGTGCCCTGTGTCGGTATTTTTTCAAAAAAATACAGAAAAGCGGTGCTTCTTTATACAGTTCAGGAGGTAAATGGATATAATCTGGGACTTTTCTGTGGGGATGGTGTTTTGGAAATCCGATATCCCCATTTCAGGGAGGAAAAACAATACAGAGCTTTCTGCATGAAGGAAAAGTCGGATCCGGGAAGGGATTTCCATAAGGGGGAAAGCATAACGATTCCATACCGTATTTATGAGTGGGACTGCGGCAGCATGCAAGCGTTTTTCCACAGATTTTTTGAAACGAGGAAATGTATGGAAATGGACGATTCCCTGCCGGAAATAGAATCGTTTGAAGAGCAGTGGGAATTGCAGAGAGAAAAATTTAACACATGGAATTACAGGGAATCAGGTGGCTTTTACGGAGTCGGCATCACGGAAGAAGCTACGCAGATATGGCAGCCGGGCTGGGTTGGCGGAGGAATGTCATCTTATGCGCTCATGAAGCTGGGTGGAAAAAACGAATGGGAGAGAGGGATGTCTACTCTGAGACATCTGTTCAGAACTCAGGGACCTTCCGGGTTGTTTTATGGGATGTGTACACAAGAAGGAGAACTGAGAAATGATGCCTTCGGACATGCAGGAGCGGAAGATTGGGTGCTGATCCGGAAATCTGCGGATGTTCTGTATTTCCTGTTCAAGCATTTCCGACTGATTCAGGAAAATGGACAGCGGATTCCGGAAGAATTCCTGACAGGTACAAGAAAACTGGCTGATCGGTTCGTGGCTCTCTGGCAGGAATATGGCCAGTTCGGTCAATTCGTAAATATACGTACAGGCAAAATTGCCGCGGGAGGTTCGACCAGTGCAGGAATTGCGCCGGCAGCCCTTGTCAGCGCCTATGAGTTTTTCGGAGATCCGATTTATCTGGAAACGGCAAAGGAAAGCGGTGAGATGTACTTTTACAGAGATGCTTCCAGCGGATATACTACGGGCGGGCCGGGAGAAATCCTGCAGGGACCCGACAGTGAAAGCGCGTTTGGGCTGTTGGAGAGCTTTGTACGGCTTTATGAAGCTACAGGAGAGAAGAAGTGGCTGGAGCGTTCCGTTTTTATGGCTGATTTCTGCAGCAGCTGGGTGGTCAGCTATAATTTCCGGTTCCCGCAGGAGAGCGAATTTGGACGTCTTGGAATGAAAACAGTGGGAAGCGTTTTCGCCAATGTCCAGAATAAGCACTCGGCTCCCGGGATCTGTACACTGTCGGGAGACAGCCTGTACAAAGTATATCTTTGGACGGGGGATGAACGATATTTGACGTTGATGAAAGAAATTACGCTGACTATCAGTCAGTATATGTCGAGAGAAGATCGTCCGATTTTTTCCTGGGATAGTCCGCCGCGGAAACTGCTTCCGGGGATTATCTGTGAACGGGTTAATCTTTCGGACTGGGAAGGTGAAAAAGGAGTCGGCGGTGTGTTTGACGGGAGCTGCTGGTGTGAAACGAGCAATTTGTTAGTGTTGGCGGAGGTTCTGCCTTTGCTGCGGATATAAGAAAGTCGGGGAATTATTTCTCCGGCTTTCTTTTATGGAAAATTCTGTACCTTAATACAAAAAATAGTGCACCTGCCGCCCCTTGCAGTTATGATATAGTAAATATAATCGGGTTAAGTCTGTCTTTTACAAAACAGGGGGTAAATAAACATGAAACTTTATATTGCAGAAGATGAGGAATGGATAAGAAGAGGAATAAAAAAGATGATACGCTGGGGAGAACTGTCCATGGAACTTGCGGGAGAAGCGGACAACGGTGTATTGGCAAAGGAAGAGATACTGAAGCTTAAACCGGATATCGTACTGGCAGATATCCGTATGCCCGGAATGGATGGGCTGGAACTTGTAAGCGGGCTGAAGGGAATGACAGATACAAAATTCCTATTTATCAGTGGCTATAAAGAGTTTGAATATGCGAGAAAGGCTGTGGAACTGAATGCGGTCAGTTATCTGCTTAAACCGGTAGATCCGGAAGAATTGAATGAGGTGCTTCATACTGCGGTAAATGAGATCATGAAAGAGAGACAGAAAGAACTGACCGGAGGGGAACAGAATTATCTGCTGAAAGTTTTGGAGGAACAGATTATCCCTGAGGAAGAGGAAGAGAGATTTTTTACGGTTCTGCTGATGCCGGGCGACGCAAACTGGATTACCGATGAACTTCACGAAAAATTCCTTGCGGTTTTAGATAGCTTCCGTAATAAAGGAATGAAAGGGGAACTCCACAGAAAATCAAGGGATGAATATGTGATTATTTTTTCTGCATCCACCCGTCAGGCTTTTAAACTGCATCTGAAACATTGTCTGGAAGCCTTATGTTCATTGATTCCTGTAAAGACAATTTGGTCATTGGGAAATACGGTTGACAGAATGTCGGATATCCCACTGTCCTATAATCAGGCATGGCAGGCTTATATACACAGGCCGCTGAATTATACAGAAGGAATTATTTCTTATGAAGAAATGGATACAACACCTACTTTCATGCTTCCGTTGTCAGAGGAAACGGAAAAAATATGGGCAGGTGCGGTAATGGGTGAAGAGCATAAAATGATGCAGGAAGTGGACAGCCTTTTTCTGAAGGTAAAAGAGTTGGATGGAGTGGGAATACAAAACCTGGTGGATTTTGTCTTTTATATGGTGCTGGATTTTGCAGGACGGATTCAGAAAAGAGGTGTTGGAACCTCTTGTTATTATGAACTGTGTCAGGAACTTTCAGGGAGAAGATTCCAGGTAAAAAATGTGCAGGAAGTAAAACAGTGGCTGGAAAGGTTACTGGCAGATATGTGCAGAGACCTGAAAAAAGAACAGGCTAAAAGCATTCAGGCTGCTGTGGAACAGATTTCGTCCTATATTGATAAACATTACATGGAAGAACTGTCCCTGGGAGGAATGGCGGAGATGGTATGGCTGAATGCTTCGTATTTAAGCAGTTCCTTTAAAAAAGTGAAAGGAGTTAATTTCTCTGACTATATCATGCAAAAAAGACTGGAAAAAGCTGCCGAATTAATCCGGATTACGAGCATGGGTATAGGAGAGATAGCGGGTATTGTAGGATATGATAATGTTAAATACTTTTCCCGTATTTTTTCCAGAATGATGCATATGACGCCATCCCAATACCGGGAAACACAGAAGGAGCAGTGAGATGAATATCAGAAGAAGTCTTTTGGTTAAGATGGTTTTATCCTTCGTTTCTATTATGCTGTCTGCAGTGGTTATTATTTCCGCCTTTACATACTATGGAAATGTAGAAATATTAAAAAAACATGCTTTTGAAAATAATGATATGGAATTGTCCATAATTTCAGAAAAGATCGATTCCTATCTGGAGATGTTGGATCTTGTGTCCGCCTTTACATACGAGTCGGAATTGCAGGAGCTTCTTTCAAGAGTAGAAGAAGAGTCAGCGATTACGAGTATGAGAAGGCTGCGGGGATTTCAGCAGTTTTATTATAAGAGACTGGTATCCCTGAATTTTGAAGGAGAGATTTCGGACATTTATTTTATTTATCCGGATGGTGAGGTACTCCATCAGGGAGAGGGGATATATGATCCGTCTTATGATTTTACACAACAGGAATGGTATGAGGAAACAGTACGTAATTCGGAACGGACAAACATTGTTAATACGCACAGGCAGGAATACAATCTGAGCGGCAGATATCATACACAGGGTGTATATAACGGGAATTATTATATTTCGGCGGCGAAAAGAATTAATAAACTGAACGGGATGGAAATGATGGGTGTTCTGTTTATGGATATCAATATCAAAAAGCTGGAAGAGATGTTGGATCCTTTATATATCGGAAATGATTCAGAAGTATGGTTTGCAGATGAAAACGGACTGTGTGTATATAGTCAGGACAGGGAAGAACTGGGAATGAAGCTTCCGTTTTCCATTGATCAATACAGGACGGATTCAGGGGAGGACAGCGGAAATTTTACGATTGTCGTGAATGATGTGGAAAAGCTGGTTTCCTATAAACGTTCTTCAAAAACGGGATGGTATCTTGTCAGTGCGAAGCCGACACAGGTGGTTATTTCAGATATCTCTCTTTTGAGAAGAAATATTTTTCTTGTATCGGCAGCCGCTTTTATCCTGGCGGTACTTCTGGCAGTCAGTTTTGCGAGACGTTTTTTCCGTCCTGTAAGGGCTTTGGCAGGTGCGATGAAAGAGGTGCAGGAAGGAAAGCTGGATATTCGGGTAGATGTATACAGTGAGGATGAAATTGGATATCTGACAAACACTTTCAACCATATGGTTATCAGGATAAAAAAACTGATTGAGGATAATTATCTGATTCGTCTGCGGGAAAAAGATGCACAGATAGAAGCTTTGCAGCTGCAGATAAATCCTCATTTTTTGTATAATACGCTGGAATCTATGAGCTGTATTGCATATGTACATGAGGTGGAGGAGATAAGCATCATGTCCAGGGCTCTGGCTGATATGTTTCGATACAGTATCCGCAGATCGGGGAGCCTTGTTACAGTAGAAGAGGAATTGAATCATATCAGAAATTATATGAAGATACAAAAGGTCAGGTTTGGAAAAAAAGTAACTGTTGATTACCAGGTGGAGGAAAGAATTCTTCATTGCAGGATTATTCCGCTGATCTTGCAGCCATTGGTTGAAAATTCCATTAAATATGGCGTTGAAGTAAAAATGGTTCCTGTGGATATTGTCATACATGTTGCTTATGATGAAGAACAGATTGCTTTTATAATAGAGGATAATGGCTCCGGCATCCGTGAAGAGAAAAGAAAGGAACTGCTTCGGGTTATGAGAGCAGGAGCGGAAATGGATGTACTGGAAAAGCATGCTCATATCGGTATTGTAAACGTAAACAGCCGTTTGGTATATCAATATGGGGAGGCGTCCGGTCTGCATATAGAAAGTCAGGAAGGATGCTTTACAAAGATATCATTTCATATTCCCTGTTCCAAAGAAAGTGCACCTAAAGACTGAAAACAGGCTCCTTGTGAGTGCGGACATAAAAAGGTACTATCAGAATAGAAATTGCAATTTCAAATTTTGAGATAGGAGGAGATAATAATGAAGCCCGTACCTCATAAGGAACGCAGTCTTCTGGAACGGATCCGGAAAAACAAAAATGCCTACTTTTTTCTGATACCCATATTTCTTTTCCTGTGTACCTTCAAATATTATACCTTTTTTACAGCAATCGTTGAATCTTTTTTTAAATGGAATGGTGCCAATGTAAACGTATGGGTAGGACTGGAAAATTATAGGAAGGTACTGACGGAAAATACATTTTGGATATCCATGAAAAATGTAGGAATCATAACAATCTGCAATGTGATAATATGTGTTACATTTCCAATGCTGGCAGCGATTATGGTATATTCCTGCAAAAATAAACATATTTCTAATTTCTTTAAAATTCTATACATAATTCCTATGGTAGTACCAAGTCTGGTGGTATTTCTTATGTGGAAATGGATTTATGCATTTGATACGGGAGCCATAAATCAGCTGCTCAGATTGTGCGGTCTGGACAATCTGGTCCACTCTTGGCTGGGAGAACCCGGAACTGCGCTGGCAGCTATTATCATGATAGGTTTCCCTTTTATAGGTGCATTTGGACTGCAGTTCCTGGTGTATTTGGGGGCATTGCTGAATATTTCAGTCGATATCTGTGAATCGGCCAGACTGGACGGTATCAAATGGTGGCAGAATATCATCTATATAGAGCTGCCGCTGCTGAAACCGCAGATGAAAATGTTTGTAATGCTTGCCATAATTAATTCCATGCAGTCGTTTGAAAATATTCTGGTACTGACGGAAGGCGGACCCGGCAAAAGTACGATTGTACCGGCACTTTATATGTATAAGCAGGCTTTTACGTATAGTAATATGGGGTATGCCTCTGCCATAGGGGTTCTGTTGTTTCTGCTGGTATTACTGTTTACGGTATTGAATTATAAATTTGTAAACACACAGGATTAGGGGGCCGGATTATGAAAAAGAAGCAGATTGGATTAATTATTGCACTTGCTTTTCTGGGAATACTCACGGTTTTCCCTTTTTATCTGACAATCGTGAATTCGCTTAAGTATAACCTCCAAATAATAGAGAGCATCTGGTTTTTTGATATGCCGCTTCATTTTGACAATTATGTACGGGCGGCAAAAGAAATTATGGGAGGAATATTTAATTCCATTTTATATACGGCTGTGATTCTGATGGCTACACTCCTGATTTCCTCTCTGGCAGGATATTCCTTTGGTGTATTCAATTATCCGGGCAGGGATGTACTTTATTTTGCAGTTATCATGTTCTTAATGATACCGGGATTTGTAACATTAATCCCTCAGTTTATGCTTGTTAAGGATATGCAGCTGTTAAACACGAGAGCAGGGCTGATATTGCCTGTCATTGCAACGGCATCAGTAATGCCGGTGATGTTTTTCAGAAATTATTTTGAAGGACTTCCCAGAGAATTGTTTGAAGCAGCTCGGGTGGAAGGCGCAGGAGATTTACGGGTCTTTATTTCTATTGTGGTACCTTTATCCAAATCCATGTTTGGTACGGTTGCTATTATGACGGGGCTTATGGCCTGGAATAATTATATCTGGCCTCTTGTTGCTGCCAATGACAGAAAAATCATGCCGGTAATTTTGCAGCTGCAATATATTTCACAGAATGCCAAAGAGGGCATGGGACCTGTCCTTGCAGGGTATGTGATAGCGTCCGTTCCGATTGTGATTTTATTTATGGCTGCAACGAAACCCTTTATTCAGGGAGTGACTGCGGGTGCGGTCAAAATGTGACAATATATTAATAAGGAGAAGCTTATGAAAAATTATAAGAAAAAACTGGCTGGACTGGTGGGAATACTTCTGACTGCGACAATGATTTTAAGCGGATGCGGTTCGAAAGAAAAGGAGGATACTTTGGAAACACCGGAAGCAGTTCCGACAGATGCTGCTGTTGAAGCGGAAAGTACTGCTGACAACCAGTCTGCGGAAACGGATGATTTTGCTCCGGATCATAAAATAAAAATAAGATTTGCGACAGGAACGATGGATTCTGATGATAATAAGGCAGCCTGGGAAGAAATTTTGGCAGCCTATAATGAAATACAGCCCAATGTTGAAATTGAACCGGTTCCGCTTGACTGGGCAAACCAGAGAACGTGGCTTACCATGCAGCTGACGGGAGGAACGGCCCCGGAGGTATTCCAGTCAAAACTGTCATGGGCGACAGATGACTATAATAAAGGGCTGATAAGGAATATCAATGATCTGATGGAAGCGCCGAATCCTTATACAGATACGCCGAGCTGGAAAGAATTCTATGCACCTGCTGTAATCAGTCAGATGCAGGCCATATCCAAGGATTATTACAGTACTTGTAATTACATGGATATTGTGAAGGTTTTCTACAATAAGGATATGTTTTCAAAGGCAGGAGTATCAGACATTCCGGAAACCTGGAGTGAGTTCCTGGATGTCCAGAAGAAATTGAAGGAGGCGGGATATGCTCCTTTTGCAGTACCGAATTCCAAACCGGCGGATAATATTTATAACTGGGCGGAAAGGCTGCTTACTTATCAGGTAGTAGAGGGACTGCTTCCGGAACTGGATGTAAACGGCAGTGACAGTATTGAAACGAGCGAAATTGTCCGAGGGATAGATTTAGATATTATCAATATTGAAAAAGCCCCTTTCAGTGATGTGTTTCCGCTTTTGAAGGAATGGAGCCAGTACTGGGCGGAAGGATATAATGCGATAGATTATACTACTGCGGAACAGATGTTTATCAGACAGGATGCGGCTATGATGTTGGGAATGCCCGGAACATCCAAGAATATGACAGATATGGGTGCAGATTTTGCGTACGGTGTTTTCACCTTCCCGTATTTGACAAAAGAAGATACGCCATATGCATGCGAAGCTGTTTATGAAATGGGAGCGGCAGTTACGGAAGTTTATTGTATTCCTTCCAATGTTGAAGGGGAAGAACTGGAAGCAGCTGAGGATTTCCTACGCTTCCTGGGATCACCCAAGGCTATGGAACTGATGGCGGAGCTGATGTATAAAATGCCTACATCAGCAGAACCGGTTACCGACAGTCTGGATGGCTGGGCACCGGAAGGAAGGACTGTAAAGATGAATCTTTACGGACCGGCGGTGGATCAGACATTCTTTGAGGACAGTGTCCTTTTTGGGCAGCTTTATATCGGAGATGATATCAGTCTGGAAGAATATCTGAAGGAACTTCAGAACTCCCTGAAGGATATGGCAGAACGACTGAAGGAAACAAACGGTTGGAGTGAAGAAAACAATTATGGCATTGTGGAACAATAATATGAGAAAACCCAATATACTGTATATTATGTGTGATCAGTTCCGTTATGATTGTATCAGGGCGCTGGGAAATCAGGAGATATTTACACCCAATATAGATCGTCTGGTAAAGAGAGGCCTTGTATTTGAAAATGCCTATTCAACCTGTCCGGTATGTGTCCCTGCCAGATATACGGTCAGAACCGGCCGGGAGCCGGCTCTGACCGGCTGTTACCAGAATGAGATGCCCCAAGCCATGGACGGACTGCCGGAAGAGATGCAGGACAGGTGCGGAGATTATCTGGCCACTGCAATGAGGAAAGAAGGCTATTATACTTTCGGTATTGGAAAGTTCCATACCGTTCCGGAATTTAAAGAAGATCTGGGCTATGACCTGCAGCTGAATACGGAGGAATTATGGGAGTGTCCGGAAGATAGGGCAAATGATGCCTATTATAGCTTTATCAGAAAGGAACATCCGGAATATAATCATATAGAACAGCTTCATGGGGAAAGAACTAATATGTACTATGTGCCTCAGGTAAGTCCCCTGCCGGCAGAACTAACGGTAGAAAGCTTTGTTGCAGACAGAGTGATTGAACAATTGAAGACTGTGAAGGATAAGCCATATTTCGGCTTTGTATCATTTATCGGCCCTCATCCTCCCTGTGCACCGCCGGTTCCTTTTAATCGTATGTATAATCCGGATTCCATTGCCAACCCTCTGAGAGGAAAGCCTGAGATTGATTTTATGGATGAACAGATACTTTGGATGAACTATTTGATATGGGCGGATGAATTGAATGATTTTGCCGCCAGAAACGTGAAATCAAGATATTATGGGGAAATAACATATATTGATACTTGTATCGGCAGAATACTGGATGCGGTAGAGGCAAGAGAAGACAGTGAAAATACGCTGATTTGTTTTTTCTCAGATCATGGGGATCATTTGGGAGATCACCATGCATGGCAGAAGGAAAGCTATTTTGAACAATCATGTCATATTCCCTTTCTTTTAAGCTGGCCAGCAGGATCTGCAGAATGGAAGCTGGAGGGCGGCAGGAAGGAAAGACAGCTTGTTTGTCTTACAGATTTATTCGGAATTGCAACGCAGGCAGCCGGAAACCCGCAAATCAGAGATGGGCACTCTATTCTGAATGTACTGGCAGGAAAAGAAAGAGAGCGGGAAACTCTTTTTGCCTGCTATGGACGTCCGGGTACTCCACAATTCAAAACAATGATCCGTCAGGGAGACTGGAAATATATTTATATGGCGAATGGGGGAAAGGAGCAGCTATTTCATCTGATAGAAGATCCGGAAGAGCTTGTCTTGTATAATATAAAAGAAGAACAAATCATGAAACAAATGAGAAAACGGAATCTGGATTTCTGTGGTAGAGAAGGATTGCTTTCTGCCAAAGATAAAATGCAAATGAAGAGCTTTTCTTATAAGGAGCGGCCACGTTTCCGTATTCATCAGTTTGACTTATCCGGCGGTATCCATGATTTTGGTATGAATTAGAAACATAAAAACAAAGGGCAGACAGCAATTTTAATCCCGACAGGGAAAGAAACAGGCTGTCTGCTTTTTTCAGCCGCATTGCCATAAACTCCTGAAGTAATTTATACAACTTATACGTAGAAGGAAATGTAAGCAGAATGTAAAATACGTAAGGAAAATGAAAGTTGAACAACAAAAATGCCGTAAAGGGAAAAAGTTATATATAAATAAACAATTCTTAAATATTTATTAATTTTTTAGTGACAAGCCAACGGATTTGGTGCATAATTTGAATGATATTGTATTGTGAGTAACTGTTGTCTTACGATGTAACAGGCAGGAAAACAATACAAAGCACAGGGAAAACAAGGTGTCGAAAATGACTGTGCGTTTTATAACAAATTATATGGAGGGTTCATTATGGAGAATAAGTACTATGAGATGAATATCGCCGGCTGCATCAGAAGACTGCCCCGTATCCGTATCACCGACAGCATGGAAATTGCCAGTTTTGTCCTTTTGGGAGATGCGGAGCTTGTTGTAAAGGCGGCGGCGGAGCTGGTAAAAAAAGTGCCTGAGGTGGATTATCTGATCACTGCCGAGGCAAAGGGTATTCCGCTCATTCAGGAAATGGCACGTATTCTGGATATGAAACGCTATTTTGTCGCAAGAAAGAGCGTCAAGCCTTACATGATAGATCCCTTTGTGACGGAGGTATATTCCATCACTACACAGAAAAAACAGATCCTCTGTCTGGACAGGGAAGAGAGCAATATGATCCGGGGAAAGAAAATCCTCATTGTGGATGATGTTATCAGTACGGGAGAATCTTTGAAGGCCATGGAATCCCTGGTGGAAAAAGCCGGCGGAAAGGTGGCGGGCAAGGCTGCCATATTGGCGGAAGGAGATGCTGCGAAGCGTAAGGATATCATCTATCTGGAATCCTTCCCGGTATTTCCGGTAACCGCATCCAGATAAAAGACATCTCCGGCAAAGTACAGGCCTGCCGGAAGAACCGGACGCTTCGGTATGCGGACCGATGGAAAGGAACCGGAAAATTGAGGAGAAAATCAAGTGAATTACGTAGTTAACGATATCAGTTATAAATATACTCCCGATGGAAAAGAAGTCCTTAAAAAGGTGAACTTTTCCATAGAAAAGGGAAAGGTTACGGCGATTGTGGGGCCAAGCGGATGCGGAAAATCCACTCTGGTGCAGATATTCAGCCAGGTCATTCCCAAGCTTATCGGAAACGGGGAGCTTCAGGGGAGCTTTGACGTACCGGAGGGAACCTTTGTCAGCGTGGTGAGCCAGTCTCCGGAGAACCAGCTGTTCGGCTATGGTGTGGAAGACGCGATTGCCTTCGGAATGGAAAACCTGGGCCTTCCCCAGGAAGAAATCATGGAGCGCATGGAGTACGTTCTGGATCTGCTGAACCTTCAGTATCTGAGAAACCGAAGTGTGGCAAACCTTTCCGGCGGACAGCGCCAGTCTGTATGTATTGCTTCCGTACTGGCCATGGATCCGGATATCCTCATCATGGATGAGCCGGTCAGCTCTCTGGATCCCAACGGCAAGAAAATGGTGCAGAGTATCCTGGGACAGCTGAGTATCAACGGAAATACAACGGTGCTTGTGGATAATAACCTGGTATGGTCTGCGGGAATTGTGGATCATGTGATCGGCCTGCTGGACGGAGAAGTTGTTTTTGACGGTACCAGGGATGATTTTTTCAAGGATTTTGCATTGCAGGAGAGACTGGGAGTTATCATTCCCCAGGAAGTGGAAATATACAGGGAACTGTCCAAAAGCTTCCCTCAGCTGGAGCTTTTCTACACGGTGGAGGAAGGACAAAAGCAGCTGGAAAAGCTGATTCCTGTCAGGGAATTTACGAATACGCAGGTGCAGGAAGAGGAAAAGGAGCTGGTGATTACCGTTCATAATCTGGGCAAAACCTTTAGCGACGGCTTCCATGCCCTGATCGATGTGAATGCCAATGTGGCAAAGGGTAAGGTGGTTGCAGTTTTGGGACAGAACGGGTCAGGAAAAACCACCTTTGTAAAGCATTTGAACGGCCTGCACAAGCCCACGGAAGGGGATGTGCGCTATAAAGGGGAATCCATTATCAAAAAGACGGTTGCCCAGGTTTCCAAGAATATCATCCTGGTGTTCCAGCATCCGGAGCATATGCTTTTTGAGGAGACCGTGGAAAGGGAGCTTACCTTCTGTGCCCGTATGCAGCAGGTGCCTTTTTCGGAAGAACAGCTGACGGAGGTGCTGAAGTCTTATCATCTGGAAGAGGATCGGGAAACCTTCCCCCTGAATCTGTCTATGGGGAAAAAGCACATGCTGACGATCCTTTCCGTATTGTTTTCCAGTGCGGATGTGATCATTCTGGATGAGCCTACCCTGGGTATGGACGGTTTCCTGATAAAGGAGCTGGCAGATATGATCAAGAAGCTGTCTGCGGAAGGAAAAACCGTTATTATGATCAGCCATGAAATCCCTCTGGTGTTCAAAACAGTGGATGAAGCCATCATACTGAACCAGGGAGAAAAGATTTTTGAGGGCTCCAAAGAGTCGCTGGCCCGCAGGGATGACATCTTTGACCATATCAATATCCAGCTGCCGCCGGTAGTTCTGCTTTCCAAGGCTCTGGGTCTGGATGAAATCTGTTACAGTGTGGAAGAGTTTGCGGCAAAGATAGTGGAAAGGAATGTATAAATGGATTATTTACAGTATGTAGACGCGGACTCCCTGCTGCACAGGCTGGATCCCAGAACCAAATTTTTGTTTTTCCTGGTTATGGCGATTCTGACCAGTGTCATCAAGTCGGGAGTGGCTTTGCTTTTTCTGTTTGCTTTTTTTATTGCCATGTGGTGTACCTGCCGGATTCAGAAGTATATCCTCGTACTGGCCGGTAAATTGAAAGTGCTTCTCGCTTTTATTTTTCTGCTGTGGCTGATTCTGGGACTTTTTGAAACGCCCGCGGTACAGGGCGGCCCTATCTTTTTTGAAACAGTGATGCCCTTTTTTAACGGTCAGGGCATTTCTATCTGTTTTGACTGGTATGATCTTTATAAGGGCGCTGTGTACGCCCTGCGTATCTTCCTGATGATTTCCTCTTTTTATACGGTGCTTCTGACCACTAACTTCAGTGAAATCATATTGGGGCTTCAGAAGTGGAAGATTTCTTATGCGCTTGCATTCGGTATCGGCCTGATTTTCCAGATCATACCTATGATTATTACGGAGCTGAATGCTATTATGGAGGCTCAGAGCTCCAGAGGGCTTGAGATTGAAGACTGCGGATGGGCGACCAAGGTTAAGAATTATGTGACCTTTTCCCTGCCGCTTCTGTTCCGCGTTATCAGCAAGGGACAGGCGATATCCCTGGCGATGCACTATTATCAGCTGAATTTCTCTGTCCGCCGTACCGCCTATAAGGCGATAAAAGCGACGGCTTACGATGCCTGGTTTGTGGCGGCCAATGCAGCTGCAATTGCGATTACGATTGTTCTTCGTATGTATTTCTATATTCCTGTATGACAACGGCTGGCAGTCAGCCTTATAATCAACAAAAGCACGCTGCCGGAGGCAGCAGAACGGAGGATGTATGATTAAAAAATGGGAAAACCTGACGAGAGATGAAATCGCAGCGCTGGATAAGGACAAATCTATTGTCCTTTTACCCACATCCGCTACGGAGCAGCACGGCGCACATCTGCCGGTGGGAACGGACGCTATCATTCTTTCCACTCTGGTGGACAAGATGGTAAATGAATGTGAATTTGAAGAGGGTAATCTGATTTTTGCCCCTCAGCTGAATGTGGGGAAGAGCAATGAGCATATGGGCTTTGCAGGAACCATTACATTTGGAACACAGACCTACTATTCCCTGCTTCATGACATCGCAGCCGCCATATCAGCCAGCGGCTTCAAAAAACTGGTTCTTTTCAACAGCCATGGCGGCAATACGGATATGCTGAACATGATCAGCCGTGACCTGCGTATTGATCTGGGCCTGGATGTATTTGTATTTGACTGGTGGTTTACACCGTTCTGGAATGACGGCCTGAAGGATCTGCAGCAGTCCGGCAAGTACGGCGTTTTCCATGCCTGTGAGCTGGAAACTTCCCTGATGCTTGCGGCGAGGCCTGAAACCGTACATATGGAGCTGGCTGTGGATGAAGAGCCCGCGGACTGCTTCAAGGGAGAGAAATATGTAACCGTATTCGGCCCCATCAATGCGGGCTGGAAAACGAAGGATGTGACAAACAGCGGCGTTATCGGCGCCCCTACCTTTGCCACAGCCGAAAAGGGTCATAAGCTTTTTGATTACGCGTGCAAGAAGCTTCTTGATATATTACACGAAATAGCTGAAATCAGCTATTAATCAATCAGCCACGAATGAGGAGGAGAAAAAAGTGACTAAAAAATTTTCATTTGTTAACATCATTTTCTTTGTTGTATTTGGTGTTCTGACAGGTGTCCTTTGGGCTTATCTGTGTCCTATCCCGCTGATCCCGGGTGCGGTTCATTTCAGAACATTTGCATTTATTATTGTAGTTATCGGATATCTTTTCGGACCCGTAACCGGCTTCTTTGCCGGATATATCGGAACTATTGTATGGGCGCTGCTTTCCGGAAACTTTATTCCTCTGCATTCCCCTCTTGCAGATGGTATCACCGTAGGCCTTTCCGCAGCCCTGCCTGCCCTGATTCATCTTCGCAATGGAAAGAAGGATCTGCTGGAGCTTACTGCCAACAAGGGTAAATTCATTGCTGTCAGCCTGTTCTGGAGTATCCTGTTCGGTATCCTGATGATCCTGACCACCAGCATTTCCCTTTCCTATTTCACAGGTCTGGAATATACCTACTGTGTCATCTGGATTGGTATTGCGGATGTAGTGCCGATCGCTCTGACACCTTTCGTTGTCCTGCTGCTTGCCAAGAGAATGAAAAACATCAGAAATATCGTGCCTTATATCTAAAAGACCGGGTTAGGAAAAGAAAAACTTACGCGTAACCAGGAAGGGCCGCTTCCCGGCAGTTATCTGCCGGAAGCGGCCCTTCTTTTAATGGGGGTCCGAACGGTTCCCGATCTGGCTGTATACGGACTCAGCATCCAGGATATGATAGGGCTTTGTCTGATGATCACCGGCAGCTCCGGCGGTAACGAGAATGTATTCGGTATCTCCAATCCGTGCAAGGCTTGCCAGGCACAGGCCGGCCTCACTGGTATAACCGGTTTTCCCGCCCAGGATTTCCCCGCCGGGAAACTGTGCCGTTTCCATATATTGGAACATGGAACTGTAAAAGGTAAAGCCGTCAGGATGTAAGGCGCTGGGAGAAGTGCTGTAGCGGCTGGCGGTAAATACTTTTCGGAATTCTTCATTATTTAACGCATAGCGCAGCAATACGGCGATATCTTCTGCCGTAGAGTAGTGATTCTCATCATGAAGCCCGGTGGAATTGCAGAAATGTGTGTTTTCCATGCCCAGCTGATCGGCCTTGCGGTTCATCATTCCCACGAAATCCCGCTCCGAGCCTGCGATGTTATCGGCAAAAGCAAGACAGCATTCCGCGCCGGAGGGCAGCAGGATGCCATAAAGCAGATCCCTTCCGCTTGCTTCCTCCCCGGGCTGAAAACCGGCCATGGAAGCATTTTGGACATAGAGGGAGGAGAAAAGGGCATCAGGCAGCGGAATCGTCTGATCCAGATCCGGCGTATTTTCGATCGCGAGTATGGCTGTCATGATTTTAGTGAGAGAGGCCGGATAAATCCGCGTGCCCTTCTGCCGGGATGCCAGAATTTCGCCGGTGTCCAGCTGCTCCAGGATACAATAAGGACTGTAGAGCTTCTCCACATCCACCGACAGGGATGGCTCTTCGGATTCAGATTCAGCTTCTGCAGGTTCGGAGGCTGCGGTATAACCGGAAATAATGTCTTTATTTTCCTGCCCCAGAAGAATCCTGCCGGAGATGAATACGGTAAGACCTGCGATCATAAGTATGATAAGTACCGTGCACAAACGCCGGATACGCCGTCTGCGCCTGCGCTGTTTCCTGAGTCTTTGCGCCCGCATTCTTTCCTTATTTGTGTTTGATCCCGTTTTCATAAAGTATCCTGCCTTTCTAAAATGTCTTACCGGAAAAACCGCTTGCTCATAAAGGAAGCACTACCCGGAACGTAGTGAGCTCCTCTGCACTTTCTGCCGTGATAGAGCCGCCATGCAGGGTAACAATCTCCCGTGCGATAGCAAGTCCCAGTCCGGCGCCGCCTGTGTTTGTGGTCCGGGCATCGTCCAGACGGAAGAATTTATCAAAAATGGAAGTGAGCTGCTGTTTAGAAATCGTTTTACCCTGATTGCGGATAAGGATGATGATTTGGTCGGTTCCGTATTCCGCAGTGATTTCAATAGGGGTATCCGGGTAACTGTAATAAATCGCATTTTTCAGCAGGTTATTAAATACTCTTGCCAGCTTTTCCGGATCCCCGTATACGGTACAGTTTTCGTCAACCGACAGCTGTACCGTATTGCCATGGGCGGTCAGCGCGGGATAAAATTCATCGGTCAGCTGTACGAGAAGGTAATAAAGGTCTACCTGTTCCTTTTCCAGTACAATTTGCTGAAGGTTATACCGGGTGATTTCGAAAAATTCGTTGATCAGCTTTTCCAGCCGGTTGGCCTTGTCCAGTGCGATATGCGTATATCTGGCCTTCTGTTCGGCAGGCATGTCCGGGGCTTCATCCAGAAGGCTGAGATAACCGATGACAGAGGTCAGCGGTGTTTTCAGATCATGGGCAAGATAGGTAATCAGGTCATTCTTACGAGCGGCTTCCTCCTTCAGAATCTGCTCGTGCCGGAGCATCTGGGATTTGATCTGCATGATCTGCGCCGAAATTCCTGCATATTCTTCCGGAAAAATATAGGAGATATCATTATCCTGGGTCATACAAAGGCGGATCATATCACCGGTTTTGTGCAGCGCCGTCTGTTCCTTCCGTGAGGCATATAACCTTGAAATGAGATAGACAGAGAGAATCCACAGGCTTACGGTGAAGCTGAGTACACGCAGCATCAGATTCTTCAGCTGATACCAGTTGGGTTCCCGGATGAAGCCCTCCTGACCGGTTTCATTAAGGACAGCGCTTCTGGTATGCATATAATTTTTGTCAAACCAGTCCAGGACAGCGCCGTTCCAAATGGTGTCCACCAGGTAATAGAGCAGCAGGCAGAAAAGAAGGCCTGCACAAATAGATACAATAAGTTTTAAGTAAAAAGAGAATTTATGCTTCAATTTTATATCCGCACCCCCAGACCGTCTTAATATATTTTGGCTCCTCAAAGGAATCGCCCATTTTTTCCCGCAGATGCCGGATATGGACGGTAATTGTATTGTTGCTTTTGTTGAAATATTCATCTCCCCAGACCTGATGGAAAAGTTCCTCTGCACTCACCACATTTCCCTTATGGCTGCAAAGGATGCAGAGTATGGAAAATTCTGTGGGTGTAAGAGTGAGCGGCCTTTCGTTCAGGGTACATTCGTGAGTTTTCACATTCAGTGACAGGCCGGAGCAGGAAATGATGTCATCAGTCATACCGGATCCGGAATTGTAATGCTTATAGCGCCGCAGCTGGGCTTTTACCCGGGCTACCAGCTCCAGCGGGCGGAAGGGCTTGGTGATATAGTCGTCAGCCCCCAGGGTAAGGCCGGTTATTTTATCAATTTCCTCTCCCTTGGCGGTGAGCATGATAACCGGATAGGTATATTGTTCCCGGATGATCCTGCATAGCTGGAACCCATCCATTTCAGGCATCATTACATCCAGTATTGCCATATCCAGGGATTCCCTGCGGATACATTCCAGCGCTTCCGCGGCAGAATAGAATGAAAAGACCTCGAAGCTTTCGCCCTGCAGATACAGGGCGACCAGATCTGCAATTTCCTGTTCGTCATCTACGACAAGTATTTTTTCCCTCATAAAGATTTCCTCCTGTTGACATATCCTATCATAACAGAAAATGAATGGGTGTTTGTAATGGTTTTCCTTACAAAATATTAAGATTTTCATAATTTGCTTTAAATCACCTCATCCTGTGCTTCACGGCGGCTGCCGGACTGGCTGTCTGATGCGGACACGAAGCGCAGGACAGGAAAATTTATCCGACCAGAAGGAAAAATACAAAATCCGTTGCGAAAGAGGTCGATATCAAGTAGTATTTATGAGGAAGCAAAAGGATGACAGGAGGATGAATAAAATGGTTCGTATTTTGGTAGTTGAGGATGATACGGATATTAATAATATGACGGCGGAATTCCTGAGGGGGAAGGGATGCGGGGTGGAGCAGGCTTTTTCGGGGACCGAGGGGAGGCTTTTGTGGCAGATGAAGGAATTTGATCTTCTGCTTCTTGATTTGATGCTGCCGGGGCTTTCGGGGGAGGAATTGATTCGGCAGATAAGGGAGAACAGCAGGATCCCGGTAATTGTGCTGACGGCTAAGAATGCGCTGGAGGATAAGGTGGAGGTTCTTGGGGGAGGGGCGGATGATTATCTTACCAAGCCCTTTGAGCTGGAAGAGCTTTGGGTGCGGATTCAGGTGCAGCTTCGGCACAGAGGGAGTATGGCGGGGGAAAAGGAGCTTATATTTAAGGATTGGGTGATTGATCAGGATGCGCGGGTCCTGAAGGCAGGAGGGAAGGCTGTCGAGCTGACGGCTCATGAACTGGGAATCGTGGAGCTTTTGATGCGGCATCCCAAAAAGGTTTTCACGAAGCAGGAGATTTATGAAGCGGTGTGGCAGCAGGATGCATTTATAGAAGATAAGACGATAAATGTACATGTGAGTAATATCCGGGCAAAGCTGCGTGCCGGCGGTGCGCAGGACTATATTCAGACTGTTTGGGGAATCGGGTTTAAGATGACGGAATAGCAATTAACACTTTCTTAAATATTTCTTTGCGATTTCTCTGCTTCTTTCTGCGATACTGAATCTATCAAAGCAAGGAGGTACTCACATAATGGAAGTAGTACAGACAAAAGCGCTCTGTAAGGTTTACGGACAGAAGAGGGCTGTGGATAATCTGTCCATGTGTGTCCATGAGGGCGACATTTATGGATTTATAGGAAAGAACGGCGCGGGAAAATCGACGGCATTGAAGATGCTGTGTTCCCTGGCAGCGCCTACTTCGGGAGAAATCTCTATCTTCGGAAAGCCGGTCAGTGACAGCATTTCCAGAAAAAGAACCGGTATTCTGGTGGAAAGCCCCGGGATTTACCCGAATATGAGCGCACGGGAAAATATGATGCTGAAGGCGGCCTGTCTGGGGCTTGTGGATGGAAAAGAAAAGGTACAGGAGCTGCTCCGGCTGACAGGGATTGCAGATACCGGCAAGAAGAAAACAAAGCAGTTTTCCATGGGTATGAAGCAGCGTCTTGGAATCGCCATGGCGCTATTGGGAAATCCGGATCTTCTGATCCTGGATGAGCCCATCAATGGACTGGATCCGGAAGGAATGTCTGAGGTGCGCATGCTTCTGAAAAAGCTGAATCAGGAAAGGGGAATTACCATTTTGCTGAGTTCCCATATCCTGGGTGAACTGAGCAAGCTGGCAACCCGTTACGGCGTGATCCGAGACGGCAGAATGGTACAGGAAATCACAGCACAGGAGCTGGAAGAAAACTGCCGGGACTATCTGCATGTAAGAGTGGATAAGCCGAAGGAAGCGGCGGTGTGCCTGGAACAGGGGCTGGGAATTACCCATTATGAGGCAAGGCCTGAGGGACAGCTGCTTATTTATGACAGCTGTGAGAGCGATCAGGTGAGCAGGACGCTTACGGGAAACGGAATTGTGGTTCGGGAACTGTATCTGCACCGGAGGGATCTGGAAGAATACTTCGTGGAAATGATGGGAGGTGGGGAAAATGCTTAATATGCTGCGTATGGATCTGCGCCGGATGTTCCGGGCGAAAATGATGTTTATAGCGTTTCTCTGCCTGTCGGCCGGTATCCTGATTTCGATTATTACCCTGCGTACGGTAACAGACCCGGAGCTGCGTCAGCAGGCGATTGATGCGGGGGTGGAGATTACATCAGACGATCAGACCGATTTTAATGCTATCCGTTCCCTTACGGAAACGCAGGCCCTGTGTACTACCATTTACAGCGGCAGTTTTATTTTTGTGGCTTTGTATATTATAGTGGTATTGTTTGTCTGCAACGATTACAGCAGCGGCTTTGCCAAAAATATATTTTCATTTTACGGAGGCCGGTGGTGTTATTATGTCAGTAAGCTTCTGTGTATGACTATCGTGTGTGCATTGTGGATTCTGGGAAGCTTCTTTATCTTTCGGTTATGCTGTATTGTCTGCGGTATGGATTTTGCGAGAAGCGATCTGACTGAATACCTTAGAGTATTTCTGGAGTATTTGTTTATTGGAGTGGCATTTTCCGCACAGGGGATTTTCCTGAGTGTATGGCTGCGCAGTGAAGGCGGCGGGATTGCGGCGGCGATTGTGCTGGCCGGAGGGATTGTGCCGGTTATGCTGGAGGCGCTGCTTGGTAACTGGGGGATTTCTATTGTATACAAGACACTGTACGGCAGTGTGCAGGCAGTGACGGAAAATATTAATTCCGGCAGTCCGGTAGGAGGAGCCATGGCGGTTACCGCAGTCTGGCTGGCAATCTGGTCGGCCCTGAGTCTTTTTGCCTTATATAAAAAGGATGTTTAAGGCTTGTATTCCGGAAGGAAAGGGTAATGGTTCAGAGCAATCTGAACCATTATAAGAAAAGATGGGAATGAGGAGGCAGTATGGGAATAGGAATTGTGATAATGGGGGTTTTGCTTTTTGTGTCAGTCCTTCGGCTGTGGAGTTATGACAGACAGCTGAAGGAATGGGCGGAGCAGCTTACACAAACCGACGAATACAGCAATCTGCGGTTGGGCACCAGTGTGCGCAGCCGCGCTTTCCTGAATTGCTGCCGGGCGGTGAACGAACGGCTGGAAAGAGGGCAGCAGGCGCGCATCCGCCAGGAAAGTATGAGCAGGGAACTGAAATTCACCATATCCTGTGTCTCTCATGATATCCGTACTCCGCTCACAGGAGCGGCGGGATATCTGCAGCTTCTGGAAAATATATCGGATATGGATATGCAGAAAAACTACATAGCCATTGTCCGCCGCAGGCTGGAGGATTTGGAGGGGCTGCTGGAGGAGCTTTTTTTATTTACGAAGCTGTCCAATGAGGAGTATCAAATTGAATGTGAGGAAATTGCTCCGTTTCCTGCGCTGTGTGATGTGCTGGCGGGATTTTATCATAAGCTGACGGAAGCCGGTGTGGAGCCGGAACTGTATTTTCAGGAGGAAGGAGGGAAAGTTCAGGCATCTGCGGAGGCGCTGCGGCGTATTTTCTCCAATCTGATTCAGAATGCGCTTCGGTATGGCAGCGGCAGGCTGGTGATCCGGCAGGAGGGGAAAGCCATTTATTTTGTCAATCCGGTGGAACATCCGGAGGAACTGGATACGGAAAGGCTGTTTCAGCGTTTTTACCGGGCGGATCCTTCCAGGCATACGGGAGGGGCCGGGCTGGGGCTTGCCAGTGTGAAGGGACTGATGGAAAAAATGGGAGGAAGCGTCAGTGCGTCCGTTCATGAGGGGTGCCTGGTGGTTGCCCTTTATTTTCTGTGACGGATGCGTTTATCCCTGGGGTAGTGTGGGACGGAGGGGTGTATGGGTTAATGGGGGCGGAGGGTGTTTGCTGTGAGGGTTTTGCGGTATAGGCCGGGTGGGGTTCCGGTGTGTTTTTTGAAGATTTTGTTGAGGTGGAATTCGTCGTAAAAGCCGAAGTTGAGGGCTACGGTCTGGAGCTTGGAGTCGGGGTAGTCTAGCAGGAATTGTTGGACCAGGTGGATTTTTTCTTCCATTTGGTATTGGTAGAAGGTTTTTGCGTAGGCTTCCCGGAAGCGCTGGTTGAGTGTTTTTGGGCAGACGCCGAGGATGAGAGCCATGTCGGCTGTTTTGTAAAATTTTTGGGGGTTCTGGGCGGTCAGTGTGATGGCCTGGGTCAGGAGGGTGTCTTGTGTGTGTGAATTTTGGGCGCAGGAGTCCTGGAGTTCCAGGAGTAGTAAATCAAATAGGGCATTTATTTTCCTGTCCTTGTTTGGGGATGGGGAGAGGCGGACGGAAATGAGTTCCTGAAAGAGCAGCTTGACGCGGGGGAAGCTGCTGCAGTGGATTAAGGGCGGTAATGTGGACCCGGGGAAGGGTGCATTGCCGATGAAAGAATCCTGTGGAGAGCAGGAGATATGAAAGTATATGGTGCGGGTGCCGGGGGTGCAGTTTTTATTGCCGGAGTGGTGCTGGTCCGCATGAAGGATAAACACGTCGTCATTCATTGCTGTAAAGGGGACTTCGTTCTGAAGGATTTCCCATTCTCCATTTATCATATATACAAAATCGTGCTCCTGCATAATTCTGTCGGGATGGGGGCAGCCATCGGCGTAGTATATGTAATTTGCGGCGCTGATCTGTCTTTGACAGCCAAGGGTGTAGGTGGGCATGGCAGTTACCTCCGGTTTTCGTAATTCCATAATATACATTTTGTTTCCCTTTTGTCAATGGACGTAAGGCAGGAGGATCTTTATACTGGGAAGGTGAAAGATATCTTTTATGGAATGGATGGGAGCGGATGGGTTATGGGCCGGATGCTCGGAAAGGAGATTGCAATGAAAAAGCTGAATATTGTTCTTGTGGGTCTGGGGTTCGGAGGGGCTTTTGTCCCGATTTATAAGGATCATCCGGGAGTGGGGAGTATCGGGATTTTTGATACGGACAGCAGCGTTATGGAGGAGTTTGCCAGGGCGCACGGGATAGAAAGGCTGTATCATAGTTTTGAGGAAATCCTGGAGGATGAGGAAGTGGATGCGGTTCATCTGGTGACTCCGATTCCTCTTCATGCAAAACAGACGGCAGCGGTTTTGAATGCGGGAAAGCATTGCGCGTGTACGGTACCCATGGCGGTTTCTCTGGAGGAAATCAGGGAAATTACGGAGGCGGTGAAGCGAAGCGGGAAAAATTATATGATGATGGAGACTACGCTTTATACGAGGCAGTTTTTTTATGCAAGGGAAATGCTTATGAAGGGGGAATTTGGTAAAATACAGTTCCTGCGGGGGTCTCATTATCAGGATATGGCGAACTGGCCTTCTTATTGGCTGGGGCTGCCTCCCATGTGGTATGGAACTCATGCCATAGCGCCTATGAGGGCTATGGCGGGAGCGCGGATATGTAAGGTGCATTGTTTTGGTTCGGGTACGTTGGAGGAAGGGATGGAGGAACAATATGGGAATCCTTATCCGGTGGAGAGCGCTATTTTTTCCTTTGAAAACGGGCTGAAAGGGGAAGCTACGCGGACTCTGTTTGAAACGGCCAGGGTTTATCAGGAGGGGATGTTTGTTTATGGAAGTGACGCCAGCTTTGAGTGGGGTTTTTCTGATGGGGATAATCCGATCATTACAACGGCTGTGAAGGCGGCGGACGGGAAACGCGGGGGAACCACTGTGGTGAGGGAGACGGTAATGCCTAATTATTATAGTATGCTGCCGGAGGAAATCCGGAAACATACGGTGGGAGGTAATTATGATCCGCTGAATCCGCAGGAATCACTGATTTCCGGTGCGGCGGGCGGGCATCATGGGTCCCATCCGCATCTGGTGCATGAATTTGTCTCCAGTATACTGGAGAATCGGAAGGCGGCAATTGATGAAGTCCTGGGGGCGAATATTACGGCTGCCGGGATCTGTGCCCATTTGTCGGCTATGCAGGATGGAGCGGAGGTTGTTGTGCCGGTGTTTGATGAATGGTAGTATGGAGGATGATAGCGGGCAATAAGCAAAACATATGCTTTTGTACGTTTGTACGTATATGTTTTGCTTGCTAATTTTATAATTTTCGGCTAAAATTAGATTGGTGTCTATAATAGCCGAAAGGAGTATTTAAGTGGAATATATTAAACGCAATATGGAGGGAATCATTCTTGAATTAAATAAGCAATATCCTGCGATTTTGGTAACAGGTCCCCGACAGGTTGGTAAAACTACCATGCTTCAGAAACTTATTGTTCTGGAAGGGCGAAACAGAAATTATGTTTCATTAGATGATCTGAATGATCGTGCATTGGCCAAAACGGATCCCGCGATGTTTTTCCAGATTCATCAGCCTCCTATTTTAATTGACGAAATACAGTATGCTCCGGAATTGTTTACTTATATTAAAATTTATGCAGACAGAGATCAGCGTGCAGGGGATTTTTGGATGACGGGCTCTCAGTTATTTAAACTGATGGATGGTGTTCAGGAGTCCTTGGCCGGACGGGTTGCGCTCCTCCATCTTTCTCCTCTTTCCCAACAAGAAATATACAGCGGACAGGCTGGGGCCTTTTCCCTGGATATAGATGTACTTTCAAAGCGTCAGCAAGTCGTTCGGCCTGCTTTGGCTCCGCAAATTTTTGACCGTATCTTTTTAGGCGGAATGCCTGCCTTGGTGAGTAAAAAATATCAGGAGCGCAGTATCTTTTATTCCAGTTATATCAATACTTATCTGGAAAGGGATGTAAAGGATTTGGCAGGCAGCATTGATTCGCTGAAGTTTTTGAATTTTATAACAGCTGTTGCGGCCAGAACCTCCCAAATGGTTAATTACAAAGGGATTGCTGACGACTGTGATATGGATCAGGCTACAGTAAAAAGCTGGCTGCGTATTCTGGAAACATTGGGGATTATTTTCTATCTGCATCCATACTCGAATAATGTGTTAAAACGTACTGTGAAGACACCCAAAATATATTTTTATGATACAGGTCTTGTTTGTTACCTGACTAAATGGAGCAGTGCTGAAACGGCAATGAGCGGTGCGATGAACGGTGCTTTACTCGAAAACTATACGGTGAGTGAAATCCAAAAAAGCTATCAAAATGTGGGAAAGGAACCTTATCTTTACTATTATCGTGATAAAGATGCAAAGGAAATTGATCTTTTGATGGAAGGTGATGGCCAACTGCATCCCATTGAAATAAAGAAAACGGCAACTCCGGAAAAGAAAATGATCAGTAATTTTTCAGTAATAGAGAAGTCTTCTATGCAGAGAGGTATTGGCGCTGTACTCTGCCTGTCTGAAAAATTGGGAGCCTTTGATAAAGATAACCTCATTGTCCCCATATCCTTAATTTAATCAGGAGAATAAGCAGCCGGTGTTTGATGAAGCATAACACCGGCTGTTCATTTCCCCTGGAAAAGAGCCCTGAATTCGGAAGGGGTACATCCCTTTTTTTGTTTAAATATCCGGTTGAAGGTAGAAATGCTTCCAAAGCCAGCCTGCAAGGCGGCATCGGTAATATTAAGCTGGGGATTGCCCAGGAGAACCTCCGCATAATGAAGCCTTTGCTCGGCAACATAATCAACAAAGGAAACGCCGGTGTATTCCCGGAACAGCCTTGAAAAATAGTATTTACTGAAACCAACATAGGAGGCGGCGTCCTCCAGACTGATATCGCGGCTGCAATTATTGCTGATATAATTGCATGCCGCGATTATTTTTTGTGTGGCTTCGTTTGCCTGTACGGAACCATTGAATACTTTTTTATCTGATTCTTCTATCAAAAAAGAGCAGAGTGTGGTGAATAATTTAAAAAGTTCAATGCACATGTGCATATCGCTGAGTGAATTATGCTTTCCCTTTTTACGGCATATTTTTTTTATTATGTAAAGATGCGAGGCCATGGTTTCGCATATTTTGGGGCATTCAAGGTGGGAGATGAGGCGGAGATCCCGAAGAAGCATATAATTGCTTTTCAGCAGCATTTTTATGGTATCCAGCAGCAGGGAGTTAAACTGGCAGATCAGAATATCGGGCTGTTGATTGGGAAGGACGGCATGAAGCTCTCCGGGCCAGATAAAAAGGAAATCTCCCTGGTGCAGCTGATGTTCTTTCCCATTTACGGTATACGTGATTTCCTTTCCGATTAGAAATACCATTTCTGCATAATTATGCCAATGAACGGGAAAGGAGGAGGGGCAGTTATTATAAGATATATTTATGGAAAAACCATGATCGAAGGCTAAATTTTCAAAGTTTCCTTTTGTATTGGATGACATGAGTCATACTCCTTTCTGGTGATTTTATAATGGAAATAATCTTACCCGGCATGCGTAAATCCGGGGTGGGTAAAAATTGATATCGCATATGAATGGTTATGGTGTTAATTCCGAAACTGACAGCAGATAAATATAAAAAAAGACGGAAAAAACAAGAGAGAGGCAGTGGATAATGCCAATATGGCCCTATCATTGAAGCATAATCGGCTCTTCGGATCAACATGTTGCTGTCAAGATGACAAAAAGTAAGCAGTCAAAAAACGAATTGTGATTAGCAGGGCAGCATAACTGTTGCTATGATGAATTTACCAAAAAGAACTGGCCAGTTAAACAAACATTTTAGGGAGGAAACCATTTATGAAAGTATTGGATGGAAAATCAATCTGTCAGGTTGCTCTGGTAGTTGATAATCTGGAAGAAACGATTCAGGAATACGCAAAGCTGTTTGGAGTGCCTGTACCCGATATTTTTTCCGTACCGGAGGAATCACAGGCTCATACCATGTTCCAGGGGAAACCGACTGCCACAAGGGCAAGGCTGGCGGTATTTGATTTGGGGCAGGTGGTGCTTGAGATTACGGAACCGGATGACAAGCCAAGTTCCTGGAAAGATTTTCTGGATAAAAAAGGGCCGGGAGTGCATCATATTGCTTTTATGACGGATGACAGGGACCGGGCAGTAAAATATTTTGAGGAAAACGGAATGCCTGTTCGTCATTATGGAGAATACGAAGGGGGAAACTATACGGTGTTTGACAGTGCGGAGAAAACGGGAGTTTACATCCAGGTAAAATATGAACCGGAAGGATGAACAGAAGAATAAGGAGGAGAGTTCTATGAAACGAAAAGGATTGGCGCTGCTGTTGACTTTCTGTATGCTTGCGGCAGGAGCCGCAGGATGCGGGCAAACTGCTGCGGACAGCAGCGGTGCGGCTTCCAATGCACCGGAACAGGCACAGGAAGAATCCAAACAGGGCGGCGGTGAAGTGGAGCATGCCAGGGCGGATATCGATGCGGAAGGGCTCGTGGCGGAGGATACGGATCTCACGGGAGAATTCACTTATTGGTCGGCGTTTACCGGAGATTCTGCCACATGGGATCAAAGCAGGGTGGATTTGTTTAATGAACTGTATGCGGATAAGGGAATTCACTGCAATGTGCAGTTTGTGCCGGACGGGGCAGGTATTAATAACGGGAAGCTTCTTTCTGCAATTGCGGGAGGCACGGCGCCGGATTTAATTATATGTGACAATGCCACCTCCTCTTACCAGTACGCGGCAAACGGCAGCTTTATGGCCATGGATGAATACCTGAAGGAGGTCGGCATCAGTGTGGACAGCTTCTTTGAGGGCTGCAAGGATATTATTTATTATAAAGACAGCGCTTATCTGATCCCTCAGGATGCCAATGTTATCCTGTTGTATTATAACCCTGATATCGCTGAAGAGTGCGGGCTGGATCCGGACAATCCGCCGAAAACCCTGGAGGAGCTGAATCAGTGGTCGGAAGCCATGACCGTTCAGAATGATGACGGAAGCTATGCGAGATTCGGTCTTGTGCCCTGGCTTGACAGCGGAGACGACGCTTTTGTCGTCCCCTACATATTTGGAAATACGCCTTACGATCAGACCACAGGCAAGCTGAATCTTACGGATGACCATATGGTTACATACATGGAATGGATCAGTGAATATGCAAAGAAATATAATCCGGAAAGAATTGCAACCTTTACCTCAGGACTGGGAGGAATGTTCTCTCCCGATCACCCTTATATGACAGGCAAGGTAGGGATGACGATCACCGGTAACTGGTTCAGCAATGCGCTTAAGATTTATGCACCGGATGTGCCTTACCGTGTGTGTGCCGTACCGGTGCCGGAAGGCGGACGTGCGGAAAGCACCACCTTCGGCGTGAATGTTTTTGCCATCCCTCAGGGGGCAAAGAACCCGGAGCTGGCAGCTCTTTTCATTAAGTTCTGTCTTCAGGGGCAGGTCAATGATGATAATTTTTCCCAGTGGCGTTCCATTCCCACAAGTGATGCCGAGTTTGATAATACAACCCTGATAAAAGAGGGCGATGAAATGTATCTGTATGAGAGAAAAATCGCCAATTCGTCTGAAAATGGAATACCGGCACTCTGTTCCGTATCCGCAGAGCTTTCAGAAGCATTCCGTACGTTAAGGCAATCGGTAATTTACGGAAAGGTACCGGATATCAGGCAGGCCCTTCAGGAACTTCAGGATAAATATCAGGCTGAAATTGATAAGGCAGAATAATCAGGTAACGATGCAGAAAACCGGCCGGCAGCCGTCGGCCGGGCCTGCACGGCGTAAGGAGTGTAAGGCATATGGATAAAAAAATTGGAAAGTACCCATGGAAGGGTATTCTGAAAAAAGTGGTAATGTATGCTGTTTTGATATTATTTGCAATGTTGTTTCTGGTGCCTTTCTTTTTTCTGCTGATGGGTTCCTTTAAGGAACAAAGTGAGCTTTTTCGGGTTCCGTTCAAATGGCTTCCGGACCGTTTCTCACTGAAAAATTACAGGGAATTATTTACCTCGATCCCCTTTTTTACATATTTCAGAAATACAATGATCATTGTTGTCTGTAATATAATCGGTTCCCTTCTTTCCTGTTCGGTTGTGGCATATGGATTTGCAAGGCTGAACTGGCCCGGAAGAGATAAGGTGTTTATGATAGTTATGGTAACTATGATTCTGCCGTATCAGGTTACATTAGTCCCGTTATTCCTGCTGTTTACCAAGCTGAAATGGGTGGGGACCTTTTTGCCGCTGACAATTACCTGCTTTTTTGGGAATCCCTTTTTTATCTTTCTCCTGCGGCAGTTTTTTGTGGGAATCCCGAAGGAAATGACAGAAGCCGCAAAGATAGACGGGGCGGGAGAATTCCGGATTTACTGGCAGCTTATTCTGCCTATGGCAAAACCGGCACTGACCACGGTTGCAATATTTGCCTTTACAAGAAGCTGGAATGATTTCCTGGGGCCGTTGGTATTTTTGGGAAATGACAAGCTTTATACATTGTCACTGGCGGCATCCATGCTCAAATCGAAGCTGGATCCCAACTGGAGCATGCTGCTGACACTGGGAGTGGTTATGGTATGCCCGGTTCTGGTTCTGTTCTTTATACTGCAGAAGTATTTTATCCAGGGTATCACCATGTCCGGGATAAAGGGATAAGGGGGAAATTCGTATGAAAAAATTATCTATGAAAAAGAGGGAAATGGTATATGGACTTTTGTTTATTTCACCATGGCTGATTGGCTTCCTTATTTTTACATTGTATCCGATTATTTCCTCGCTTTATTATTCTCTCTGCGACTATAAGGTAATCAGTGCTCCGCAATTTATAGGTATGGAGAACTATGCGGCGCTTTTCGGAGATACTGTTTTCGTCAAAGCTTTGAAGAACACCGCATATATGGTGTGCTTCGGCGTTCCCATCACAACGTTTATAGCGGTGGGTGTATCCGTAATGATGAATAATAAAAGCCTGAAGCATACGGGAATTTTCAGGGTATTGTTTTTTATTCCCACACTGGTTCCCACGGTAGTAGCCTGTCTTCTCTGGATCTGGGTGATGCAGCCGGAAACCGGTATTATCAACCGTCTGCTTGGATATATCGGCATTACCGGACCCGGCTGGCTTTCCAGCCCCAGATGGTCGAAACCGGCGTTTATACTGATGATGATATGGACCTGCGGCAATGCAATCATCATCTATCTTGCAGGACTTCAGGATATTCCGGAATCCCTGTATGAATCGGCGTCTATTGACGGCGCGTCTTTCCTGAGACAGACAATTTCCATCACCATACCATTGCTTCGTTCCACGATACTGTATAATGTGGTGACCTTGATTATCGGCGTATTCCAGTGGTTCGCGGAGCCTTATATCATCACCCTGGGAGGGCCGGATAATTCTACAATGTTTTATGCGCTTTATCTGTATCAGAATGCCTTTACCTATTTTAAGATGGGATATGCATCGGCTCAGGCCTGGATACTTCTGGTAATTGCGCTTGCGATTATTATCGTTTTATTCAAGGTATTCAAATTCGGAGAATCGGATTATTGATATTATTTGATCTGATTTACAGAATTACAGATATACAAAGGGGAAAAATTATGATAGGATTGATTACAGGGGCCGGCCGCGGGCTGGGATATGAGCTGGCCAAAAAAGGGCTTGAACTGGGCTGTGAAATAATTGGAACCTGCAGGAAGATGAATGGCTCCCTGCAGGAGCTGAAAGCGGAATTTGGGGATAAGCTTCAGCTTTTGTTTATGGACGTAACACAGGAAGAGCAGGTAAAGAAAGCAGCCGAAGAGCTTTCGGCCGCAAAAGGGCAGATTGATTTCCTGATTCATTGCGCGGGGGTTTTATTCGAGAGCAAATATGATACAGGGGATCCTGTCAGTGAAATGGATATTTCCCTGTTCCGGAAAACCCTGGATGTGAACGTGACTGGAGAAGCCGTCGTCCTGAAATATTTTATTCCTTTTTTGTATGCTTCACAGACGCCCTGCATCATAAGCATTACCTCTGAGGCAGGAAACCTGAACGGAGGAGGCTATCATTATCTGGCTTATTCGGTTTCTAAATATGCACAGAATATGCTCACGCAGAAAGTGAAGAATTATCTGGAAGAAATACGTCCGGAAAACCATTTCAGAATATATATGATTCATCCGGGCAGGATGGATACGCTGATGGGGGCGGAAAATGCCCAGATAACGGCAGCAGAATCGGCCGAAGGAATTTATAGGATCCTGAGGGAAGGTACGGAACCCATGGCGGTCCCTTTTATGAATTATAAAGGGGAGCCAATGCCGTATTGAAAAGGTGATTGTGAAAAGAAGGGAGGAGGAATATAATGGACGTTATAAAAGTGGGAATCATTGGATGCGGGGTTATCAGCCAGACATATATCAGAGACATCAGGGAATTGTATCAGGAGAGCGGCGGAGTCAGACTGGAGCTTGCAGCCTGCGGTGACGTGGATATGGAGAAGGCTCAGGAATGTGCGGAAAAATACCATATTCCGGAATATGGCCTGCCGGAAGCTCTTCTTAAAAAGGAAGATCTTCAGATCCTCATTAACCTTACTCCTCCCAGATTCCATTTTGAACTGAACAAACAGATACTGGAAGCAGGGAAACATCTTTTCTGTGAAAAGCCCTTTGCCCTGACGACAGAGCAGGCTGCGGAATTGAAAGCGCTTGCTGAAAAAAAGAATCTGAAAATTGGAAGCGCCCCCGATACCTTTTTAGGAGCCGGCTTGTCCCGCAGCCGGTATCTACTGGATATGGGCGTGATTGGGAAGCCCCTGTATGTTACGGCGAATATGATGTCCTATGGTGTGGAAACCTGGCATCCGTCGCCTGCCCAGTTTTACAGGAGCAGCGCGGGACCGCTGTATGACATGGGACCTTATTATCTGACCGCGCTGGCGGTGATGCTGGGGCCGGTGGAAAGCATTCAGGCGGTGAGCGGTACCGGGTTCAGTGAGCGGATGGCTTACTGCGGCAGCTCTGAGGGGAAGGCTTTCCCGGTGGAAACACCCACCTATTATGCGGCGCTGCTGCGCATGAAAAACGGGGTGCTGGTAAATCTTACCGTGAGCTTCGATATCTGGAAGTCCGGTCTTCCGTTTATGGAAATCTACGGGCAGGAGGGGACTCTCTGTGTGCCCGACCCTAATATGTCTGAGGGAATGCCCGTATGGAACCGAAAAGAAGATATCCTGAATAAAGTATTGCCGCCCGAACACACAATGCCCTCTGTCAGCATGCCGACAGAAGAAATGCTGAAGGAATACTATCCTTCAACAGACGAATATACAAGGGGATCCGGTGTGCTGGATCTGGCATATGCCATTGTATCCCGGGAAGAAAATCGCGCAGGTGCAAAGCTGGCAGTCCATGTGACGGAAGCCATCAACGGTATTATGCAGGCGGCCCGCAGCGGGGAAATTTATCATATGCGTACGGAGTGCAGCCGTCCTGCACCATTAAAGAAGGGCTTACAGCCGGGGAAAATAGCGTAAAAACGGCCCGGCAAATAAATAAAGGCCAAAATGAAAGGAGAAAATATGAGCGGAGTTGTTGGAACAAACCTGGTAGCGCAGGTGGGATTTATTGTTAAGGATATTTATGAAACAAAGAAGAAATGGGCAGAGTTTCTCGGTGTGGAGGAGCCGTCTGCTGTGGAAGCGGGAGATTATGCGGTGACACAGACGGAGTATAAGGGAAAGCCTGCTCCCGGGGCGCAGAGCCTTCTGGCCTTTTTTGATGTGGGACCGGGCCTGCAGCTGGAACTGATTCAGCCCAATGAGGAACCCTCCACCTGGAGAGAATTCCTGGACGAGCACGGAGAGGGCGTACATCATCTCGCTTTTAATGTGGCGGGAATGAATATGCAGCAGGCTGTTGACAACTGTAAGGAATTCGGAATGACTCTGGAGCAGAAAGGGGAATACGGAAGCGGGGACGGAAGATATGCCTATCTGTCTGCGACGAAGGATTTGAAGGTGCTGATTGAACTGCTGGAGAGCGATAAGAAATAAGGAGTAATTATGCGTATTGGATTATCTTCATCATTGGAACATGACGATCCCGGACAATGGGCGCGCAGGATGAAGGAGCTGGGCTGCGGCGCCGTGGTATTTCCTGTGGATTATACGGCTTCTGAGGAACTGGTTAACGCTTATGTACAGGCGGCCGGTGAGGAAGGCCTTGTCATTGCCGAGGTTGGTGCCTGGTGTAATCCTCTTGCTGCGGATGAGCAGGAGCGGCAGGCTGCAATGGAGCGCTGTGTCGGCCAGCTGAAGCTTGCGGACAGAATCGGCGCTGCATGCTGCGTGAACATAACGGGAAGCTGCGGAAGCCGGTGGGACGGGGCTTATCCGGGCAATTTCACGCAGGAACACTGGAAGAAAACCGTGCGTTCCATTCAGGAAATTATTGACAGGGCCGAACCGGAGAATACCTTCTATACGGTGGAACCCATGCCCTGGATGGCTCCGGCCAATCCGGAAGAGTATGCCGCCCTGTTAGCCGAGGTGGACAGAAAACATTTCGGCGTACATATGGATTTGGCCAATTGGATCACCAGTCCCGAAAAATACTTCGGGAACGAAGCGTTTATGGAAACCTGTTTTGACAGGCTGGGCAGTTATATAAAGAGCTGCCATATTAAGGATGTATGCCTTCAGGAGGAATTTACCTTCCAGCTGAAAGAGGTGGCCTGCGGAGAAGGAATCCTGAACCTGGAAAAATATGCCCGTCTGGCGGAAAAAGTGAATCCTGAGATGCCTATGATTATAGAGCATCTGCATTCGGATTCAGAGTATCTGCAGAGTGTGGCTTATTTAAAAGAAAGAATGGAAAAAGCAGGGCTGCAGGTTATTAATTAGCCATATTTCTCTGATGGATGAGAATAGCACAAAGACTGCGGTAAGAAAAGCGATCCGGTAAAAATCATATTTACCGGACGCTTTTTTTATGTATAATGGAAGAGTATGAAAAGAACAGGAGGGAACCATGGGGAAATATTATCTGGATATGGAAGAATATAAGAGGCTGGCGAGACAGGCGGCAGCGGAGGGCTGTGTATTGCTGAAGAATGAAAACAATACGCTGCCGTTAAGAGAAGGAGAAAACGTGTCGGTATTCGGAAGAATACAGTTTACATATTATAAAAGCGGCACCGGTTCGGGCGGTCTGGTGAATACCCGTTATGTGACCGGAATTCTGGATGCGCTCCGTGTTGAAGGATCCATTCGGGTAAATGAAGAACTGGCCGGTGTATACGAAGCGTGGTGTACGGAACATCCTTTTGACAAAGGGAAGGGATGGGGGCAGGAACCCTGGTCCCAGGAGGAAATGCCTCTGGACGATAAAACAGCGGCACGTGCGGCACAGGTGAGTGATGCCGCGCTGGTGATTATCGGACGTACGGCGGGAGAGGATCAGGATACAAAGGCGGAACCGGGCAGTTATCTGCTTACGGAAAAGGAAGAAGCCATGATCCGGACAGTCAGCCGACATTTTGCAAGGACGGCAGTCCTGCTGAATGTGGGGAACATTATCGATATGAAATGGGTGGAGGACTGTGCGCCTTCCGCGGTCCTTTATGTATGGCAGGGCGGTATGGAAGGCGGGAACGGCGCGGTTGATGTGCTTACCGGAAGAGTCAGTCCCTGCGGAAAGCTGAGCGATACCATTGCGGCTTCCATAGAGGACTATCCTTCAACAGCCGGCTTCGGCGATCCATATGAAAATATATATGCGGAAGATATTTACGTGGGTTACCGTTACTTTGAAACAGCAGCCAGGGATAAGGTACTCTATCCTTTCGGTTTTGGCCTGTCCTATACGGAATTTGCGGTAACAACGGAAGGTTTCCGGGAAGAAGGAGAGGATATTCTGCTGCAGGTCCGTGTGAAAAATACAGGAGACTTGGCAGGAAAGGAAGTCGTGCAGGTTTATGCGAATCCTCCGCAGGGGCGGCTGGGAAAACCTCTCCGCAGTCTGGCGGCCTTCCGGAAAACGGAAGTGCTTCAGCCGGACGGGGAAGAGATTCTTTCCTTCCGTATTTCTAAAAAAGAGCTGGCTTCCTATGATGACAGCGGTGTTACCGGACATAAATCCTGCTATGTGCTGGAGGAAGGATGCTATGGTTTCTATGTGGGAACGGATGTGCGGAGCGCTTCTTTTGCAGGAGCCTTTGTTCAGGAGACACTTACCGTGACCGAACGCCTGGAGGGAGCGCTGGCTCCTGTTACTCCTTTTTGCAGGATGAAGCCTGTGGGAGAGGGAGACTCCTTCTGTATGCAGAAGGAAGCAGCGCCCTTAAGAAATGTGGATTTGGCGCAGCGGATTCTGGAAAACAGGCCTGCATCACCTGTCTGCACCGGTGACAGGGGCATCCTTCTCGGAGATGTCTATGACGGAAGAGCCGATATGGAGGATTTTCTCGCCCAGCTGACGGATGAGGATCTGGCCTGTATCGTTCGGGGAGAAGGGATGTGTTCCCCGAAGGTGACGCCCGGAACGGCAGGCGCATTCGGCGGTGTCACGGAACGTCTGCAGCATTTCGGCATCCCGGCTGGCTGCTGTGCGGACGGCCCTTCCGGTATCCGTATGGACTGCGGCACACATGCCTTCAGCCTGCCTAACGGCACCTCCCTCGCCTGTACCTTTCATGAGGAGCTGGTGGAGAAGCTGTTTGAGAAGGAAGGCCTGGAGTTGAGACGCAACCGGGTGGATCTGCTCCTGGGACCCGGTATGAATATCCACAGAAATCCTCTGAACGGAAGGAATTTCGAATATTTCAGCGAGGATCCCTATCTTACCGGCAAAATGGCGGCAGCCCAGCTGAAGGGGATGGGAAAAGCGGGAACCAGCGGAACGATTAAGCATTTTGCGGGAAATAACCAGGAATATTCGAGGAACCTGGCAAATGCGGTCATTTCGGAGAGGGCGCTGCGTGAAATATACCTGAAGGGCTTTGAGATCGCAGTGAAGGAAGGAAAAGCTCTTTCTGTTATGAGTACCTACGGGCCGGTGAACGGTCTGTGGACTGCCGGAAGTTATGATCTGCTCACCACAATCCTTCGGAAGGAATGGGGCTTTGACGGTCTGGTTATGACGGACTGGTGGGCGAAGATGAATGAGGAAGGAGAGGAAGGGGACACACGGAATACAGCGGCGATGGTCAGGGCACAGAATGACCTGTATATGGTAGTTTCCGATGCGCAGGCCAATACCGGAGAGGACAACACGATGGAAGGGCTGGCGGACGGCAGGATTACCAGGGGGGAGCTGCTTCGCAGCGCCCGGAACATCTGCAGGGTATTGATGCGTCTGCCGGTGATGGACCGTTTCCTGGATCGCATATCGGAAGAGGAATTGAGAGAGCAGCGGGAAGGGGCCGGGGAAGATGCCCAATTTCTGGATCTGGTATATCAGGAAGTCGGCCGGGATACGGCACTGGACATTTCTTCTCTCTCCACGGAAAAAGGAGCATCTGCTGTATTAGGGGTGAAGCTGCTGCATAAGGGTGTTTATGCGATGCAGGTTACTGCCAGATGCAGTGCGGGAGAACTGGCTCAGGTTCCCATGTCTGTTTTTATGAACCATGGAGTCGTGATTACCTTTACCATGAATGGGACGGATGGTGAATGGGTAACGCGCAGTGCGGATTTGGGAGAATTCAGGTTCCCTCATCAATATATGAAGTTCTATTTCGGACAGTCAGGCCTTGAATTAGGAGAGATCCGAATGATACTTAAGGAAGAATTCTGACCGGGATATGGGCAGAAGCTAACGGCTCAGGGGTTTGAAATATTACGGCGGAAGAAGCGGAAAGAGGAAACAGGTTATGATTCGGGCAGTGATTTTTGATATGGACGGGGTGCTGGTAGACAGTGAAATGCTCTATCTGAACCTGCGGTATCAGTTTGCAAAAGGAAAAAATCCGGAGGTGACCCTGGAGGAACTATACCCAACCGTGGGGCGTTCCTCCGAGGGAAGCTGGGGGATTGTGGCGAAAGCCGTGGACAATGGAATGACATGGCAGGAGCTTCTGGCGGAATACAAAGAGAAAGTGGTTGTCACCTATCCGTCTATGGATTTTACGGAAGTCTTCCGGAAGGAGGCGCCGGATGTCCTTCGGAAGCTGCAGGAAAAGGGCCTTCGGCTGGCCCTGGCTTCTTCCAACGGTTTGGCTATTGTGGAAAAAATTCTCAGAGATAATGGGATAAGGGATTTTTTTGAAGTAGTGGTCAGCGGAGAAAGCTTTCGGAAAAGCAAGCCGGATCCGGAAATTTATATCCATACGGCTGCGGTGCTTGGAATCGATACGAAGGATTGCCTGGTGGCGGAGGATTCCACCGCCGGAATAACTGCCGCCCATCTGGCGGGAATGCAGGTGGCAGCCGTGATTGACGACCGTTTTGGCTTCGATCGTTCCCTGGCAGATTTTGAAGTGGAAAAAATAACGGATATCCCGGATATTCCAATCCTGTACGGGAAGGAAGTATCCTCTGCAAAAGCCTAGCTGATGATTTCCAGACCCATTTCATACAGCAGTTCATTCAGATTTACGATGGTAAGATTTTGGTACAGGGCATGTATAATGGCGCAGTCTCTTTCCGTCCGTGGATAGAGAGGAGGATATCCGGTCTGCTTCAGCAGCGTCTGGGTTTCCTCCAGCGTGAGTCCCATACCCAGGCAGAGTGCCAGCAGTTTATCGCGGGATGGCGTCTTGATTCCAGAAAAAATCTGGTAGGCATAGGTCCTGTCCAGGCCGGAGGCCTCAATACATTTGCTTTTATTGATGTTTTTTTCCTCCAGCAATTTTTCCAGGGCAGCGGAAACGGTCGTTTCCACTCTTTCTTCTTTGGTGATTTCCATATATGTATCGAAAGCTTGTGTCTTTTTCATCAGGTCAAATAATTCCTGTGTTGATTTTTTCATTGATCAATTCCCAATCCTTCTTTATAGTTATAGATGCAAATACATTGTAGCCGGTGCCAAAACCGGAGTCAAGTAATTAAGAATCCGTTACAAAGGAAAATGCAGAAAGGAACAAGCAATATGGATAATGCAGCACATATGTCTGAAGAAATCCGTTCTGAATATATGAAGGAAAATTATGAGGATATACTCGAACTGGCGTCGGGGGAGGAAGACAGGACGGTGCTGGCCAGACGGGTGTCGGACGGCAGACTTGTGATTAAGAAGATTATGCCCCGGGCACAGGGGATAATATATGAGAAGTTGAAGAATAAGCCCCATCCCAATGTGGTGCCGGTATGGGATGTGATAACCATGAAGGATCAATGTGTGGTTATTACGGAATACATCAGCGGAATCACGCTTCAGGAACTGCTGAATCAGAGGGGGATGTTCCCTGAGCAGGAAGCGGTTCCCATTATTCTGCAGCTGCTCAAAGGACTGGAGTTTATCCATAGCCTGGGCATGGTACATCGGGATATCCATCCGGGGAATGTGCTGATATCCTCCGATAAAGTGGTTAAGATTCTGGATATGGGCATAGCACGCAATGTGAAAAGGAATCAGACTGCGGATACAACGATCCTGGGAACCGTTGGCTTTGCGGCGCCGGAACAGTTCGGTTTTGCGCAGACGGATCCCAGAACGGACATTTACAGTATCGGTGTGCTGCTGAATGTGATGATTACAGGAAAAATCCCTACAGTGGTCATTCCCGGCGGACGGACAGGAGGAATCATCCGTAAATGTATTCAGATTGATCCCAATGACCGGTATCAGAACGTCCATGAATTAACCCAGGCCCTGATGCCGGGGAAGATGAATGGTACGGAGCCTGAGAAAGCGCCGGAGGAGGAAAAGGATCCGGGTAAGAAAGCCATTATTCCGGGGTTCCGTACAGGAAAGATCTGGAAAAAAGCGATTGCAATAGCGGTGTATATTTTTATGACCCTGTTTACGGCGGTGCTTTTGGGCAATGGCGCTGAGAAAGCAGGGGTGTCGGGATTTTTGCTGGAAGGTCTTTCCTGCCTTATGATGATGTGGATCCCTTTACTGGTTATCACAAACTTTTGCGAGTGGGACAGGAAAATTTTCCCCTTTTCCAGGTGGAATAAAGATGTGGTGCTGGTGATAAGGATTATTTTAACAGTAGCCCTGGCTTATGCGGGGATGGGCCTGGAAACTTCGCTGCCTGGATAACAGAGGCGGAGACGGGCTGTTGTATGCTGCGGGCATACCAAAAAGAAGAAGAATTCCTATATCTTTGATGTAGGGATTCTTCTTCTTTTTTTCAGAAGGGCAGGAAAGACATGGGAGATAAATGGAGAGCTTCTATTTTTTATGGAGTTCATATCGGAACGGCATTGCTGTTGGGGCTGCTGGTTTATGTATTCTGCGGAAGAGACATCCGCATACTGAAGCTGGCGGAGCAGTGGCTTCCTCTGGAATACCTGCCGGAAGCAGGAAACGGAATAATACAAAGCTTCGCCAGGAATCACTTATGTGATATGGCCTGGGCTTATGCATTGGTATTTTCTGTGTGCCTGATATGGAGAGAGGAGGGAAGCCTGGGAAGGATAACCGCCGGGTGTATGGTGTTTGCCGGATTGTCGGAATTCCTGCAGCTGGCAGGTATTCTTACCAGAACCTTTGATATATGGGACATAGTATTGGAATGGCTGGCCATGATACCGGCAGCCTTTTTGATAAAAAGACACAAAGAAAAACGAGGAGGACAATATGAAAAGGAAAACAATAAAAGGGATAGCGGTTACGGCGGTACTGGCAGTATTTCTTATGATGGCGGCAGGAAGCGGAAATTCGGATTCCGGTTCTCAAAAGACAATAGCTGAGGATTCGGACAGTAAGGCTGTGGAAGCGGCTTCTGAGGAAAACAAAGAGGAAACAGCGGAAAAAAGCGGCCTCCCGACCATCGAGGAACAGGTGCTCATTGATCAGGATGGTGTGAAAATTACAGCCATGGGGTTGGAAGAAGATACGATTTTCGGAACCGGGCTGAAATTGCTGATAGAGAACAGTACGGATAAGGATCTGGGAATCGGATGCGATGCCCTGATTGTGAATAATTACATGATATCCGATTTATTTTCCGCTCAGGTTGCGGCCGGGAAAAGCTCTAACGAAACCATGAACCTGTCCGCTTCCGCCCTGAAAGCGGCGGGAATCGATAATATCGGCCAGATTGAAATTTATTTTAAAAGTTATGACAGCAGCAGCTATGAAACAATAACTAAATTTGATAAAGTGGTCATTCAGACTTCGGATTTTCCCAATATGGATACCAGCCCCGCAGACGAAGGCAAGGAACTGGTAAATCAGGATGGCCTACGTATCGTGGGCAAATATGTGGATGAGGACAGCTTCTGGGGAGCAGGCATTCTTTTGTATCTGGAGAATAATACCGGAAAAACAATCAGCGTTACCTGCAGTGATGTATCGATTAATGGGTTTATGATTAATCCCATCTTCGCTTCAACCCTGTATGACGGGAAGATGGCTGTGGATGAACTAACCATTTTCTCCAGTGATTTGGAAGAGAATAATATTACCAGTGTGGATGAAGTGGAATTGAAGTTTTCCGTAATGGACAACGATACTTACCAGAGTTTGTTTAAGACGGATTCCATAAGCTTTACTACCAAATAAAAAATAGGCATAGGACAGGCGGTACTTGGGTTTAGGACAGAGTACCGCCTGTTTGCTGCGTCCTGCACAGACTGCTTTGAGTGAGAAAACGGACGGCATGCCATAGATGGCGGGAGCTGTAACCTCTTAAACGGAAGGATTATGAGAAAAGACAAGAAAAAAGATAGGACTTGTGGAATACGAAAAAACAAAATATAATTAGCAGAAGGAATGAATATATTTGGTCTGTTCAATTACTGCAGGAATTAAGATAAAGAAGGAAAGAAGGGACGCGGCGGAGTGGAAAAGTGCATGCATGAAATCATCAGTCCCAATGATGCCATGGATTTTAAGCTGGATTTCTCTGTTGACAGCGGCAGCGTGGTCAATAAGCATTACCATGACTGGCTGGAAATTGTATATCTGCTGAAGGGTACGCTGGAGGTGGAAGAGAATAATGAACGGCGTCTTCTGAAGGAAAATGATTTTGTGGTGCTGGACCCGATGTGCATCCATTCCACCAGGTGCAGGGAAGGAAATACGGCTATCTTACTCCAGATACCAATGGCATGGCTGGAAAAATTCATGCCGGACATCCATTGCCTTATGTTCCGGGTAGAAGAAGAAAAGGTATATGAAATAGGAGATCCGCAGATTTATGAAGCGTACGGCAGGCTTCGCGACGGGATAAAAGAATTGGGCGTCGTATATCTGCAGGCGGAGGAAGGATATATTTTTCAGTGCTACAGCCTTATCTTTTCACTTATGCATCTTCTCGTACGCTATTTTTCCCGGAAGATATCCAGGCAGGATCGAATGAAGTCGGAAAAGAACCTGGAACGGATACGCAGAATTATGGAATATATCCGAAGCCATTACCGGGAAGAACTGCCTCTTAGCCGCATAGCCGGTGAAATCGGGCTGAATCCCGCTTATTTTTCCCGGTTTTTCAGGGAGCAGATGGGGATCCCCTATCTGGAATATGTGAACAGGATCCGCCTGGAACATATTTATACGGATCTGCTGTATACGGATTTGCCTGTCGGCGAGCTGCAGGAAAGACATGGATTTTATAATTATAAGCTGTTTATGCGTATGTTCCGGCAGGTTTACGGCTGTACGCCCGGTAAGGTACGCGGCGGAAAGAAGAGTTAGAGACAACGGGTGCGGAAGCTTCGGAACCATGTAAATTTAATATTTTGGGAGGAAAGTATAATGTGGTGTCATTTTTTGTATAACAACAATAGAATCAGATAAGTAAGGACAACTGAATATTCTTATGTGCCTGTAATCTACAGGCTTTGTTGTTATGCAAAAGGAGAAAAGAATGAATATCAATAATAATATACTGAAGGCTTATTTGAAAAACTGTTTTTTTATAAATGGCACTGCATATGCAGGAAAATCAACCATGTGCAGGATGCTTGCGGAAAAGTATCACCTGTTTTTATGCGGTGAAAATTACGGATTGGACAGACTGCTGCAGATCATCACACCGGAGGAACAGCCTAATTTGAGTTATTTCAATACGATGAAGGACTGGCAGGAATTTGTCAATAGAACTCAGGATGAATATCTGGCCTGGATTAGAGGCAACGGCTATGAAGCGGCGGACTTTGAAATCGCGGAATTGATACGTCTGTCCGGCGATAGAAAAACGATAGTCGATACGAATATACCTTTGGATATCCTCAGGCAGATAGCTGATTATCATCAGGTTGCGGTCATGCTCTCCCCTCAGTCGATGTCAGTCGACAGGTTTTTTGACAGGGAAGATGAAGAGAAGCAGTTCCTGTTATCTCAGATCAGGCAGTCCCCGGATCCGGAGAAAACCATGCAGAACTTTCGGGCATGTATAGCCGCAGTGAACAGCAGAGAAATATATGAGGAATGGCTTAACAGCGGCTTTTTTACAATTATCAGAGAGGATGAACAGACGGATACCCGTTTGGAAACAATGGAAGTTCTGGCTGCGCATTTCGGATTGATACATGAATGAAAAAAGCTGGAAAGCGTTGCTGCTTATGCGTATGTTCCGGAAAGTAGAAATTGACAGGTTATTCCGTAAAAAAAACACCTATTTCCCCCTCCTGAAAAAGATTAAAATAAAGATACAAGCTGTTCATTATCGGGAAAGGGGAAGGAATATATGAACGAAGTGATTCACATTGTCAGTAAGGAAAAGGACTATTGGAAAAAGGAAGAAGTGGAAAGGGACCGGATGTATGAGGACACCCTGGAGCTGACCGGAGAAAAGCGCCAGGAAATTCTTGGCTTCGGGGGCTGTTTTAATGAACTGGGCTGGGATGCCCTTCAGAAAACGAAGGATGAAGTAAGGGAAGGTTTTTTGAAAGAGCTATACGGAGCCGAAGGCTGTGCCTTCAATATGGGACGTGTCCCCATCGGGGCCAATGACTTCAGCCTGGAATGGTACAGCTGTGATGATACGGACGGCGATTATGAGCTGAAGGATTTTAACGTGGAGCGGGATAAGAAATACACGGTGCCTTTTATCCGTGCGGCGCAGAAATACTGCCCGGATTTGACTTTGTTTGCCTCCCCATGGAGCCCTCCGGCGTGGATGAAAACAAAGAAGGTATACAATTTTGGAAGAATACGCATGGAAGAGCCGGTGCTGGATGCCTATGCCCGGTATTTCGTGAAATTCGTGGAAGCTTATAAAGAACTGGGTATCCCGGTAACCATGGTGCATGTGCAGAACGAGCCCATGGCGGATCAGAAATTCCCTTCCTGTCTCTGGCATGGCAGTGATATGCGTGATTTTATCAAAGGCTATCTGGGGCCTGCTTTTGAAAAAAGCGGCCTGGACACCCAGATCTGGCTTGGGACGATCAATGGGCCTTTTTCAGATTTCCGCTCGGGCTTTGGTGCTCCCTATGAAGAGTTTTATGATCAGTTTGCCAATACCATACTAAGCGACAAAGACGCCCGGAAATATTTGACCGGCGTGGGAGTGCAGTGGGGCGGAAAGCACCAGCTGGAGCAGATTGAAGCCAGCTTCCCGGAAATGCATATCATGCAGACGGAGAGCGAATGCGGAGACGGCAGGAATGAATGGGAGCAGGCGGAATATATTTATTTCCTCATGTGGTACTTTTTCCGTCATGGTGCGGAGAGGTATACTTATTGGAATATGGCACTTTCAGAAGGCGGTGTTTCCAGCTGGGGATGGTCTCAGAATTCTCTGGCAACGATAAAGGAAGAAACAGGGGAACTGATACTGCAGCCGGAATTTTACCTGATGAAGCATTTTTCCCATTTTATTAAACCAGGGGCAAGGCTGCTGGATACAAAAGGACACTGGACTTCAAATGCCATGGTATTTGAGAACCCTGACGGACAGCTGGTGATAACGGTGATGAACAGCATGCATCACGACCGTGCCTTCAGCTTCTGCCATAAGGAGCGGAGTTTTTCCGCAGTCATAGGGGCCCATTCCCTTCATACCTTTGTGGTATAATTCCGGGCGGGCGTAGGTATGTCATGGTTTCCCTGCTCCCCGCTGAGGTAAACACAGGAAACGAAGTGTCTGGCAATAGGCGACAGGGTATGCCCCTTCAAATAACAAAGATCTATGTGGGTTTCAATCTCCGGATGGATGGGGATTATCCTAATATCTGAGTTCCTGGCATAGTAAGAAGCCTGTTTCTGCATCAGAAGGGCGGTTCCCATATTTTTGGAAACCAGATCAATGATATTTTCGATCCGATGGCTGGTATAAGAAACATTCGGCGTAAAGCCGGCCTCTTCACAGGCGCTGATACAGAGTGAATAAAGAAGAGTTCCTTCATTCAAAAGAAGGAGCTTTTCTTTTTTTAGTACGGAGAGAAGAAGCTGTTTTTCCTCTCCGAAGCGAGAATCACTGCTGCATACGGCGGCGAGGCGGTCCGCAGCGAAAGGAATATGAACAAAATCCGGTTCCGTTTCCTGCCCTTCCCGGATAAATGCCAGCTCACACTGGCCGTTTCGCAGCATCTGCTTCAGAACAGTTGATTCTTCTTCCAGCACATTTACATGAAAAGAGGAATTGCTCTGATGAAAAAGCAGGATGGTAACCGTTATGCCATACTGGGCCATTACCGGAATGGAGCCTATGGTGAGAGTGGAGCTTTTTTTCTGACGGGAATGGTAAAGAGCGGTCTGGTATTCATATTGCAGACGGGATATCCGGCGGGCATAGGAAAGAAATACCTCCCCCTCTTCCGTAAGCTCAAGGCAGCGTGTGGTCCGCCTGAAAAGGAGGACGTCAAGCTCCTGTTCCAGCGCCTTTATATGCTTGGACAGGCTGGACTGCGAGAGGAAAAGAACCTCCGCAGCCCCGGAGAAGCTGCCGTTATCGGCAAGTACCACAAATTCCTTCAGATAGTCTATATTCATGAGAACTCCTATTTATTCTTATTTGGAATATATTATATCCTTTTTCGAATTGCCTGGCAATCCATGTTTTCTTTATAATATAAGAAACGAAACCTTCGCCCATGCCCCTGTCCTCTCCGGTCAAAACTTTCGGGGCTGCTGCCCTGTCCGGCTCCCCCTCCTTCCCTCTGCCGGCTATGCAGGAATCCTTAAAGGGGACGCTTTCGCTCGGATAAACACGCAACGGTACTAAGGCCGCAAAATACGCGGCCTAAGGACCGGCGAGTTTATACGCCCCTTACAGGAAACCCTGCATAGCCGGCAGAGGGAAGGAGGGGGAGCCGGACAGGGCAGCAGCCCCGAAAGTTTTGGCCGGAGGGGACAGGGGCATGGGCGAAGGTTGCGTAAGAAACAATAACCGTTCAGTCCCTACACTGTGCCGGAAAGAGAATTCCGGTGCAGCGGGCAGGCCGGACGGCGGCAAAGGACAGAAAGGGAAGAGAGGATAAGAAATGGAATACGATCTGGAATTTAATCCGGACAGGTACCGGGTGGAAACCGCAGAGGCGGAAGGAAAGAGGCTGGTATACAGGGCATATGAGGATTTGGTTTATGTGAAAAGACCGTCGGCCCCGGAATATCAGAAAATGAACATATATATTCCTGAAGCCTATTGGGAAGGAGGCTCCATCGGAGCATATGACAGAAATACGGCGCCTGTTTTCCTTGCAAACACGGTGGGCGGTTATATGCCGGGAAAACCGGAAAAACCGGGAAACAATCATTTGGGAAGGACAAACACGCTGTTCCGGGCATTGCTGCATGGTTATGTGGCCGTATCTGTGGGAGCGAGGGGCAGAGGGCTTACAGGTGAGGACGGCAGCTTTATCGGCTGTGCGCCGGCCTGTATTGTGGATTTGAAAGCCGCCGTGAGATATCTTAAATATAACCGGGATCGGATCTGCGGCAGCATGTCCCATATTATTTCCAATGGAACGAGCGCGGGAGGCGCGCTCTCTGCGCTGCTGGGAGTGACGGGGAACCATCCGGATTATGAAAGCTTCCTTGAAGAAGCCGGCGCTGCCTGTGCGGAGGATGATATTTTTGCGGCATCCTGCTATTGCCCTATTACAAACCTGGAGCATGGGGATATGGCCTATGAATGGGAATTTAACGGTTACGATAACTATCAGAGAATGCATGGGATCCGGGATGAGAAGACAGGGGAAAAAAAGATGGTTCCCCTGACGGGAATACAGTCGGCGGAACAAAGAAAAATGTCGGATGAGCTTAAGATTTTATTTCATGCATACGTTAACGGTTTACATTTGAAAGATGAAAAGGGAAACTGCTTAAAATTAGAAGAAGATGGAAATGGAAGCTTTAAAGAATATGTAAAAGCCCGGGTTATGGAATCCATACAGAAGGCGATGGAGGAAGGAACGGATTTTTCCGGTTTCCCATGGATTACTGTCCGGAAAGGGAAAGCTGTGGATGTGGATTTTGAACAGTATGTGGCGTACCGCACAAGGATGAAGACTACGCCGGCCTTTGATGAAGTAGCTTTGACGACACCGGAAAATGAACTGTTTGGGAATAAAACGACGGCATCCCGCCATTTTACAAGGTTCAGCCTGGAGCATAGCAAAGCGGGCGGAACCATGGCGGAGGAAGGGCAGATCCGCAGGATGAACCCGATGAATTACATCGGTGATAAAACATGTGATACCGCGCCTTATTTCCGCATCCGTCATGGAGCTTCCGACAGAGACACCTCTCTGGCAGTCTCCGCACTGCTGGCAGCGGCGCTCCGGGAACAGGGCATTCAGGTGGATTATCATCTTCCCTGGGGACTGCCTCATGCGGGAGATTATGACCTGCCGGAACTCTTTTCCTGGATTGACGGCATCTGCAGGGACTGAAAGGAGCGGCTATGGATAACAGAACGGAAATTTTGGATCTTCGGACAGCGCTGCAGGTACTGCGTGGGGAAGAAGGCCAGCTTATAGAAACAGATGTACCGGTGGATACCATGGCGGAATTGTCCGGTGTTTACCGGTATGTGGGAGCAGGCGGAACGGTGAAGCGGCCGACAGGGGTAAACGGCCCGGCTATGGTATTTCATAACCTGAAGGGCTTCCCGGAGGCGTCGGCGGTGATTGGAATCCTGGGGAGCAGGAAGAGAACAGGCCTTTTGCTGGGATGCCCGCCGGAGTCTCTGGGACAGTTATTGTGCGAGTGTGCACAGAACCCGATCCCTCCCGTGGTATCACGGGAAAAAGCATCCTGTCAGGAAGTGGTGCATTACGCTTATGAGGAAGGCTTTGACCTGCGCAGACTGCTTCCCGCACCGACCAACACACCTGTGGATGCCGGCCCTTATATCACTATGGGCATGTGCTATGCCAGCCACCCGGATACGGGGGTAAGCGATGTGACCATACACCGCATGTGCCTTCAGGGAAAAGAGGAGCTGTCCATTTTTTTCACTCCGGGCGCCAGACATATCGGGGCTATGGCGGAACGGGCCGAGGAGCTGGGGCAGTCCCTGCCGATATCCATCAGCATCGGCGTGGATCCGGCTATCTCCCTCACTTCCTGTTTTGAACCGCCTACCACCCCTCTGGGATTTAATGAACTGTCCATAGCAGGGGCGCTGCGCAGACAGCCGGTCAGGCTGTGTCCCTGCCTGACCATACAGGAAAATGCCATTGCCTATGCGGAATATGTCATCGAAGGGGAAATCCTTCCCGGAAGAAGAATCCGTGAAGATCAGGGCAGCAATACCGGTTATGCCATGCCGGAATTCCCGGGCTACACAGGACCGGCCAGCGAAGAATGCAGGCTGATCCGTGTCAGGGCGGTGACCCATCGCAGAAATCCGATTCTGCAGACCTGTATCGGCCCGGGGATGGAGCATGTGAATATGGCAGGAATCTGTACGGAGGCCAGTATTTATTCCATGATAGAAAGAGCCATGCCGGGGCGGCTGAGGAACGTATATGCCCACCCTTCAGGAGGCGGTAAATACATGGTGATTCTCCAGATTGCCAAGAAGCAGCCCAGCGATGAGGGCAGGCAGCGTCAGGCTGCGCTGCTGGCCTTCAGTGCGTTTTCCGAATTAAAGCATGTCGTTCTGGTGGACGAGGATGTGGATATTTTTGATACGGATGATGTACTGTGGGCGCTGAACACCCGGTATCAGGGGGATGTGGACACGATTTTTATTCCGGGCGTAAGGTGCCATCCCCTGGACCCCAGCCAGCGGCCTGATTACAGCCCCTCCATCCCGGACGTGGGGATTTCCTGTAAAACGATCTTTGACTGTACGGTTCCGTTCCGGATGAAGGAACGGTTCAGACGTGCGGAATTTATGGAGGTGGATCCGGAAAAATGGATAAAAAAAGGATAATCGTGGGAATCAGCGGGGCTTCCGGCATGCCCCTGGCGCTGGAACTGCTCCGGCAGCTGCAAGGGCGTCGGGAGCAGATAGAAACACATCTGCTCTATACGGACGGAGCCGTGCAGACCCTGCGCAGGGAGACCGGACAGAAACCTGAGCAGCTGGAAAAAATGGCGGATTATGTCCATGACAGCCATAATTTAGGTGCGGCCCCGGCCAGCGGAAGCTTCCGCACGGATGGAATGATTGTGGTTCCCTGCAGCATGAAAACCGTGGCGGGGATCGCGTCCGGCTACAGTGATAACCTGCTGCTGCGGGCAGCGGATGTGACGCTGAAGGAGCGCAGAAGGCTGGTTCTTGTGACGAGGGAATGCCCTCTGAGTTCTATCCACCTGCGGAATATGTACGAGCTCAGCCGGATGGGAGCGGTGATCCTGCCCCCGGTATTAAGCTTCTATAACCATCCGGATTCCCTGGACTGCTGTGTGAAGCATATCACGGGAAAAATTCTGGATTTGTTCGGAATGGAAGGAGAGGATTATCACAGATGGGAGGGAATGGATGAAGACTTTTGCATGTAACGGAGAATGGAGAGGCAGAAAAATAACTGCCTCTGTTCTTGTGCTGGACCAGGGGATCCGCGTGGATCTCTACGGAGGCGACCTTCCTCATATCGGCGCCGTCAGCGCTGTATCCTGCGATAAGAGGCTGGAGACCATTCTTTTTCCGGGACACAGGGAAGCCGTGCTCAGTGAGAGCTGGGCGGCTTCCCTGAACAGGCAGACCGGTATGCCTGTCGCGGTAACTGCGGGGATTCATTATGACGGGGTGACCAGGGAGGACATTGAGGAAATTGTAAAGGTTACGGAAGAAATGAGAAGACAGGTCATGGAGAAAATTTCACTGCTTTAAAAGGTAATGCTTAAGGTGTCAATAACTTTAGGTTGACTTTGCATGAAAAGCACTCTATACTGTTAAGTAACTTAACACAAGGAGGCCGACAGATGAACGAACCTATCGATATGGACCTGATTTGTAATGTATTTCTGCAGACTGTTAACCAATATGGGCAGTTGGAGAAGCATTTACATACGGCGGATCAGGAATTGTGTCTGTCTGAGATTCATACGGTTGCCGCAGTCGGGGCGCAGGAAGGAATAAACATAACGGCCCTTGCCAAAAAGCAGGGAATCTCTAAAAGTGCTGTTTCGCAGATGGTAAGCAAGCTGGTAAAAAAGGGATACATCATAAAGAAGCCCTCTCCGGAAACGGAGAATGAAGTCGTTCTGGAACTCACCCAAAAAGGAGAGGACGTCCGTGCCGAACATGAAAAACAGCATCAATGGCTACAGGAACAGCTGTCTGTTATTTTTGAAAAATACCCTCCTGATACCATGGATACTTTAGTGCGGCTTTTTGGGGATATGCAGCAGCTGTGGAAATCCTTATTATAGACGGCGCCGGCAAAGTCTGTTTTTTTACCCTGTCTGTTAAGTAACTTAACATTAAGAAAGGAAGGAATTTTACTATGGCATATGAATACGTTAATCCGATTAAGCAGTTCAACTTCCAGATAAACCGGGTATTGACATACGGGGATGCCGCCTGCAGCCGGCAGGAGGTGACGGAAAGCTTATCCTGTGTCCGTACGTTTGCGCAGTGGAATCAGGCATGGCTTACCCTTGCAGAAAAGGCGGAAAGAGAGAAGCGCTGGCTTCATGCCGCCTATTACTACCGTATGACAGAGTTTTTCATGAAAGCGGATAATCCGCAGAAAATGCAGACTTATCGAAAATGCATTGAATATTTTTATAAGGGCTTCGATTCGGAGCTTCATCTCTCATACAGGAAAGATGAGATTCCGTTTGAAGAGGGAATGCTGAACAGTATTGTAATACCTGCTTCCGATTCGAAAGGAACGGTTCTTGTCTGCGGCGGATATGATTCTTTTATGGAAGAGTTTGTTCTGCAGGTCGGCACATGGGCGGAAAGAGGATATACGGTAATTTTGTTTGAAGGCCCCGGACAGGGAATTTGCCTGCATCAGAACATGTATTTTCGATATGATTTCGAAAAACCGGTCTCGGCGGTAATAGATTTTTACGGCTTAAACCGGTGTGCCATGATCGGGATATCCTGGGGAGGGTATTTTGCACTCCGAAGTGCCGCCTTTGAAAAAAGGATTGCTGCGGCTGTGGCTTATGATGTGATGGATAACGGCTTTGAGGTAATGACCAATATTTTCCCGGCCCCGGTTTCTTCTTTGATCAGACTCGCTTATCGGAAGCAATGGGCCGGTATCATAAATGCCGTTACAGGCCTGCTCTGTAAAAAAAGTATTCTGGCCGACTGGGGCCTTTCACAGGGAACTTACATTACAGGGACAAAAACAGCCTATGAGTTTTATCAAAAGCTTGCCGAACATAATTTGGATGGAATAACCGGACATTATACACAGGATATCTTATTATTGGCAGGGGAAAAAGACCATTATATTCCCCTCAGTCAGTTCTGGCGGCTGAAAGAAAAGGTGCACAGTGATAAATCCGTAACGAGCCGTCTGTTTACGGAAGCAGAGGGTGGGGAACAGCATTGCCAGATCGGCAATCATATGTTGGCTATGAATACAATTCTGGATTGGCTGGATAATGTATTTGCAGATAAAAAATAATTTTTGCCGTTTGATGTGTCAGCACCAGGGCCGGAAACCGTAGCCGCAGCTGCCAATGAAAATGCAAAAGGTAAAAGAAACGATTGCTTCCGCCTTATTTCCGTAATATAATACGAGAAAGACAAAAGAATAATATGAAGAGGTGCCTGCCGGCCGAGCCGCGCAGGATAATAGGGAAAAGGGTGCAAAGCCCTTGCGGTCCCGCCGCTGTAACGGAGGAGTCGTATCAAATAAGCCACTGGGAAACCGGGAAGGCGTGGTACGATAATGATACCGGAGCCAGAAGACCTGCCCTTCATAAGGGGAGCATGCTGCGCATGTTCCCTGCATCGGTTACGAGCGATGACCGGGTGCGAAAAGCGGGCCTTCTCCGGGCGGAGAATACAGATCTGCATTTCATACCGGTTTTCGTATGCATTTATGCTGCGAAAAGCGGTATTTTTTTGACTGGAGGTAAACATTCCTTCCCTCTCTGTCCGTTGAGCCTGTGCCTGCATCCCTGTCCTGTTGGGCCCTTTGACTCCGCTGCCGGTTTCGGCCATGCAGAGGTCCTTAGAGGGGACGCTTTCGCTCGGATAAACACGCAGCGGTACTAAGGCTGCAAATGGAAGCAAAGCATTCCAAGGACGCAGCCTAAGGACC
>NZ_MPDJ01000009.1:76900-88364 GCF_001881565.1 Eisenbergiella tayi | reverse complement strand
ACAGGATCCTCTGCATGGCCGAAACCGGCAGCGGAGTCAAAGGGCCCACAGGACAGGGATGCAGGCACAGGCTCAACGGACAGAGAGGGAAGGAATGTTATCATTAAATAAAGGCGGCATTGTGCCGTAAAAGGAGTAAGCGTGGAACAGAGGAGAAAAAGAGGGATATTGGCGGTCAGCTTTGGGACGAGTTATGAGGATTCTTGCAGGCGGACGATAGGCGCGCTGGAAGAGGATTTTGCGGGAGTATTTCCTTATATGCCGGTAAAAAGGGCTTTTACCAGCGCGATTATCATGCGTATATGGAAGGAAAGGGGGGTGGAGATTCCCGATACGATGGGGGCGCTTGCCGGGATGGCGGAGGAGGGGATAGAAGAGGTTCTCATACAGCCGACGCATCTGCTGGCAGGGGAAGAGTATGAAAAGCTCTGTGCCCAGGCGGAAGGGTTCCGGGAGCGTTTCCGCAGGATGGAAATCGGCGTGCCCCTGCTGCATGAGGAGGAGGATCTGGAACGTGTGGCGTCCTTCTATGCCTCTCGTTTTTCAAGGGAAGAGGATGAGGCGCTGGTTCTGATGGGACACGGGTCACGTCATGAAAACAATGCGGTTTATGCATGGCTTCAGGATATCTGGAACCGCATGGGCTGTAAGGATGTATTCCTGGGGACGGTGGAAGCCAGTCCGGATTTGGAAGAAGTGATAAAACAGCTGCGGGAGAGCGGGTACCGGAAGGTGGTATTGACACCGCTCATGCTGGTGGCCGGGGATCATGCCCATACGGATATGGCAGGAGACGGGCCGGAAAGCTGGAAAAGCAGGCTGGAGGAACAGGGCTTCCAGGTGCGGTGCGTGGTCAGGGGAATGGGTGAGTACCCGGAAATACGCGGCCTTTATATCCGGCATTTACAGAAGCTGGAAGAAAAAAATACGGGGGTGCTGTACGGTGTCAGCGTTGGCCCGGGTGATCCGGAGCTGATTACGCTCAAGGCCGTGCGGCTGATAAAGGAATGCCCGGTTCTGGCGGTACCCCGTACAAAAGGGGAAAATACCCTCGCGCTTTCTATTGTAAAGCAGGCCGCCGACATCCGGGGTAAGGAAATCGTTTATACGGATTTTCCGATGACCCGGGACAAGGAGGTTCTCAATAAAAATTATGACAGAATCGCAGGATTGCTTGCGGAATATCTGGAAAAGGGGCAGAATGTAGCTATGCTTAACATCGGGGATATTTCCATTTATTCCACCTTTTCTTATGTGGGAGAACGGGTGGCACGGGCCGGATTCCCGGTAAGGGTATGTGCCGGTGTGCCCTGTTTCTGTGATATTGCGGCTAAGACGGGAAAGCCTCTTGTTTCCGGTTCGCAGGTCCTGATGGTGATTCCTGCGGGAAAAGAAGCGCTGGATCCGTATATGGAGCTGGAGGGAACGAAGGTATTGATGAAAAGCGGGGGAAAGCTGGAAAACCTGCGGCGGTATCTGGAAGAAAAGGGGCTGGAGGATCGGGCGGTTATCGCAGGCAACTGCGGCCTGCCCGGAGAACATTTCCTGCCTGCCTCCGGCGAGATACCGGAGGGAAGCAGCTATTTTACTACGGTAGTGGTGAAATAACGCAGCGGCTCAGATTTGTCTGAACGATTACGGGCAGAACCGGAAAAGGAGAGAGCGGCTTGTTTGAAAAATATGTATATAAGAATCAGAAACGCCTTCGCTGCGGCTATACCACAGGCTCCTGTGCGGCGGCTGCCGCCAAGGCCGCAGCCCTGCTTTTCATCGGCGGCATAAGGCCGGAAACTGTGGAGTTGGAAACGCCATCCGGGCAGAAGCTGTTTTTGGAGGTGGAGGATATCCGGGAGGAAGAGGGAAGGGTGTCCTGCGCAATCCGCAAAGACAGCGGGGATGATCCGGATGTAACCAACGGTATATTGGTTTATGCTTCCGTGGAAAAAACAAAGGAAGGGATCCGGATAGACGGCGGTACCGGCGTGGGAAGAGTTACCCGCCCGGGGCTGGATCAGCCGGTAGGAGAAGCCGCCATCAATACGGTTCCCCGGAGGATGATAACCGCGGCGGTTCAGGAGGTCTGCGCTGGACAGGACTATGAGGGCGGAATCCGGGTGGTTATTTCCATACCGGAAGGCGAAGCTCTTGCGGGAAGGACTTTTAATCCCCGTCTGGGGATTGAAGGGGGGATTTCGATCCTGGGCACCACGGGAATTGTGGAGCCTATGAGTGAAGCCGCCCTGCTTGATACCATAGAAGTGGAAATGAAACAGGCTGCGGCAGTAGGAAGAAAGCGGATTCTTCTCACGCCCGGCAATTACGGCATGGATTTCCTTCGGGATGAGCTGGGTATCGATCCGCAGAAAAGCGTGAAGTGCAGCAATTATATAGGAGAATCCCTGGATAAGGCAATTACGATAGGCTTTGAAGGGCTTCTTCTGGTCGGGCATATCGGAAAGCTGGTAAAGCTGGGGGCGGGTGTGATGAACACCCATTCCCGCTGGGCGGACGCCCGTCTGGAAACGCTGGCTGCCAGTCTGATTCTGGCAGGCGGCGAGGCAGGGACGGCAGCGGCGCTGCTGGGAGCCAATACCACGGAGGAGGCGCTGGATATCCTGAATGGCTGCGGCTGGCTTGAGAAAACCATGGAAACCCTCATGGAAAAAATTACATATCATCTGGAACACCGGACTGGCGGAAAGCTGCAGGCTGAGGCGGTGGTATTTTCCAATGTTTACGGAATTTTAGGAAAAACAAAGGGAGCGGATATCCTTTTGGCGGAATTACAACAGGAATAGGAGAACGGAAAATGGTTCATTTTGTAGGGGCAGGGCCGGGAGCGCCGGACCTGATAACAGTCAGAGGACAAGCGCTTCTGAAGGAAGCGGATATTATTATTTATGCAGGTTCCCTGGTAAATAAGGAGCTGCTTGAGGCGGCGCCGTCTCATTGCCGGATCTACAACAGCGCCCTGATGACGCTGGAGGAAGTGGTGGATGTGATGATACAGGGGGAAAAGGAAGAAAAGAAAATAGTCCGTCTCCATACGGGCGATCCCTGTCTGTACGGCGCGATCCGGGAGCAGATGGACCGCCTGGAGGAAGAAGGGATTTCCTATGAGGTATGCCCCGGAGTCAGCAGCTTCTGCGGAGCGGCGGCGTCCCTGCAGGCGGAATATACCCTGCCGGGTATTTCCCAGACGGTAATCATTACGAGAATGGAGGGCAGGACGCCGGTACCCGAGAGGGAAAAGCTGAGAAGCCTGGCGGCCCATCAAAGCACCATGGTTCTTTTCCTGAGCACAGGCCTCCTGGTTCAGGTGCGTGAAGAACTGCTGGCAGGAGGCCTGGCGCCGGATACGCCCTGTGCCATCTGCTATAAGGCGACCTGGGAGGATGAAAAAATCGTGCGGGGTGTCCTGGACGAGCTGCCGGAGCTGGCGGAACGGGCCGGTATCCGGAAAACGGCGCTGATTGTGGTAGGGAAGGTACTGGAGAGTGAATATGAACTTTCCAGACTGTATGCGGCTGAATTTACCACCGAATTCCGACAGGGAAGAAAGGATGAAGGCCAGAAATGAAAGCGGCGGTGATTTCTTTTACCGGGAAAGGCGGCAGATGGAACCGGGTAATTACGAACCGGCTCCGGTCGGAGGATATTTGCTGTACCGGATATGGTTTTTATAAATATGGGGAGGAAGGGCTGGAGCCCTTTTCTCATGTCAGGGAACTTATGGAATCCCTCTTTTCCTCCTGTGATCTGCTTCTTTTTATCGGAGCCGCAGGAATCGCCGTGAGGGCCGTTGCCCCCTTTATCCGGGGAAAAGCGCAGGATCCGGCCGTTCTTGTGATGGATGAATGCGCCCATCATGTGATTTCCCTGTTGTCCGGCCATCTGGGCGGAGCGAATGAGTGGTGCAGGCGTATAGCGCTTCTCACGGGGGCGGAGCCTGTCATCACAACAGCCACGGATTTAAACGGTATCTTTGCGGTAGATCTGTTCGCCCGGGAAAATGGCCTGGCGGTAAGGAATACGGAAGCTATCCGGGAGGTGTCCGGAAGGCTGCTTCACGGGGAAAAAGCAGGATTTTACAGCGAAATTTCCTGGGAAGGGGAATTGCCTTCTTCGCTGATTCTTTTTTCGGAAAAAGAAAAGGAGGATGCCAGGAAGCCGGAATGCGGGATTGTAATTTCGGCGGACGCGGATAAGCAGATATTTCCCATCACCTGTTTTCTTGCCCCCAGGGATCTGACAGTGGGAATCGGCAGCAGGAAGGGAATAGCCAGAGAGGAAATTACCCGCTGCCTCAACCGTGTCCTGGAAGAAAACGGCCTTTGGAAAGGCCGGATTGCACGTCTGGCATCGGTCAGCCTGAAGAGAGAAGAACCGGGAATTCAGGAAGAAGCGCTGGCAAGGCGGGTGCCTTTCCTCACTTATACGCCCGAAGAACTGGAGCGGGTACCGGGCACTTTCCATGGTTCCTCCTTCGTGGAGAAAACGGTGGGAGTGGACAATGTATGTGAGCGCGCGGCCGTTCTGGGAAGCGGCGGCGGGGAACTGCTGGTGGGAAAAAGAGCGGGCAGCGGTGTGACCATAGCCATCGCCCGTCAGGAGGTTCCGACACTTCACTTTGCAGACACAGAGAAAGAAAATGGGTAGCTGTGAAGGAACAGTTACGATAAAGGAAGGATAAAGGCATGTTATATATAGTAGGTTTTGGCCCCGGAAGCTATGAGCAGATGACCGTGGAAGCGGACAGAGCCCTTCAGGAAAGTGATTTGATTATCGGATATACGACCTATGTGGATATCATCCGTCCCTGGTTCCCCGGCAAGGAGTTCCTCGTGACTCCCATGAAGCAGGAGAAAGAGCGGTGCCGCATTGCCATTGAGGAAGAGAAGAAGGGGAAAAAGGTATCGCTGGTATGCAGCGGAGACAGCGGGATTTATGGAATGGCAAGCCTTGTGTATGAGCTGGCGGAACAGGAAGAAGGGTTTGCGGAACGGATCCGTGTCATCGCGGGCGTGACGGCTGCCGCCAGCGGCGGAGCCCTGCTGGGAGCGCCTCTTTCCCATGATTTTCTCACCGTGAGCCTGAGCGACCTGCTCACGCCCATGGAGGTTATCCAAAACAGAATCCGCAGCGGCGCCGAAAGCGATACGGTTCTGTGCATATACAACCCTTCCAGCAGGAAGCGGGGGGACTATCTGCGGATGGCCTGCGATATCGTCCTGGAGAAGCGTTCCGGACAGACGGTCTGCGGCTATGTGCAGAATATAGGCAGAGAAGGGGAAAAAGCGGTGGTGACCACGTTGGAAGAACTGCGGGATACACAGGTGGATATGTTTACTACCGTATTTATCGGAAACAGCCATACCAGGAATATCCACGGCAAAATGGTGACTCCCAGAGGATACCGGTTGGAAACGGAAAAGGAGCAGGCGTAAAAGAGGTATGAAACAGAAGGTAATGCTGTTTGCCGGAACAACAGAAGGCAGGCTTTTATACGAATTCCTGGAAGCAGAGGGTTTTAAAGCCATGGTTTTCGTGACGACAGCCTATGGGGAACAGCTCCTTTCCCATGGGAAAGAGGAAACAGGCGGCACAGCCCGGATTCACACAGGATGCCTGGACCGGGAAGAAATGGAAGAACAGATGAAGGCATATGCGCCGGCGCTGGTGATTGACGCCACGCATCCCTATGCGTCTGCGGCGACGGAAAATATACGGGAGGCCAGCAGCCGTGTACATATCCCTTATATCCGTGTCCTGCGCGCTTCCTGCCCGGCAGGGGATAAGAACCGGGAAGCGGAAAAGCTGACGGAGGTGGAAGATATCGGGTCTGCCGCCGCCTGGCTGGAACACACCGGGGGAAACATCCTGGTGACCACGGGCAGTAAGGAATTGAAGGAACTGCGTACGCTCACCGGTTTTAAAGAGCGGGTATATGCCAGAATCCTGCCAATCCCCGCTATGCTGGAAAAATGCATGGAGCTGGGACTCGACGGCAGACATATCATCTGCATGCAGGGCCCTTTTTCGGAAGAAATGAATTATGCCATGCTGAAGGAAGTGGATGCGGCATTTCTGCTCACCAAGGAATCGGGGGCCGCGGGCGGGTTCCCGGAGAAGCTGGCGGCAGCACAGCGCGCGGGCGCGGCGGTGGTAATCATAAAACGGCCCGGACAGGAAGAAGGATATTCCGTGGAACAGGTGAAAAAAATCCTGCTTGCAAAGGATGAAAACAGTTATGGATAAACAAAGGATAACTATTATTGGAATCGGTATGGGGGATTCCGGAAATATGACCGGCATGGGGAAAGATCTGCTCTTTGGCGCCGGTCTGGTGACAGGGGCAGGCCGGATGCTGGAAGCCTGCGGCCTGCAGGAAGGCAGCACGGAGGAACGGGATGTCATCAGAGCCTACGAGCCTGAAGTAATCTGCCGGGCCTTAAGGAACAGTCAGAAAAAAGACGCGGCGGTGCTCATGTCCGGGGACAGCGGATTTTACAGCGGGACAAAAAAGCTGCTGGAGGCTCTGGAAAATTACCGGGAAGAAGTGAAGGAATGGCGCGAGGTATCCGTCCATGTGGAGCCAGGAATTTCTTCCCTTTCCTATTTCGCCTCCAGGCTTCAGATTCCCTGGGACGACGCGGCGGTCATAAGCCTTCACGGCAGGAAGGATAACCTGCTGTCCGCGGTGAAACGCAGCCGGAAAACCTTTCTGCTCACCGGAGGGCAGACCTCTGAGATCTGCAGGGAACTGACGGAGGGAGGGCTGGGTGACGTCATGGTCTGCGCGGGCAGCCGCCTTTCCTATCCGGACGAACATATCGTAAAATGTCCGGCGAAGGACTGGCAGGCGGCCGGCATCCCTTCCGGACAGGAGGATAGCCTGACGGTTCTCTTTCTCCTGAATGAAAAGCCGGAACGCTTTCTTATGACAGGAATACCGGAGGAATGCTTTGTACGCGGACAGGTACCCATGACCAAGAGCGAGGTGAGGGCCGTTATCATGAGCAAGCTTGCGGTAAGGGAGGATGATGTGATATATGACATCGGAGCGGGAACCGGATCCGTGTCTGTGGAACTGGCGCTTGCAGCGGGAAGAGGACAGGTTTTTGCAGTGGAATGTGATCCGGAGGGCATCAGCCTGATCCGGCAGAACGGAGAAAAGTTCGGATGCCATAATCTGACGGCGGTGGAAGGGATGGCGCCGGATGCTCTGACGGGGCTGCCTGCGCCGGATGCTGTTTTTATCGGAGGAACGAAGGGCAGGCTTGACCCAATCCTGGATGCGATCCCCGGAAAAAACAGATCCGTCCGTATCTGCATCAGCGCGGTCACCATGGAAACCGTTTCGCAGGCTTTACAGTGTATGGAAAAAAAGAATATGCGGAATATGGATGCCTGCCAGATTGGAGTCACCAGGCTGCGTCCGGTGGGCGGGCTGCATATGCTTCAGGCGCAGAATCCGATTTTCCTTCTGTGGGGGGATATGACGGTATGAGTGAAACAGAGGAAGAAAAGAAAAAAAGAAGGCCTGGCGCCCCCAGGATCCTGATAGCAGGCACCGGGAGCGGCTGCGGGAAGACAACCCTGACCTGCGGCATTTTATACGGCCTTGTCAGACAGGGATACAGTCCTGCCGCCTATAAATGCGGGCCGGATTATATTGATTCTATGTTCCACAGCCGGGTGCTTGGGATAGAAACCGGTAACCTGGACAGTTTTTTTACCGATGACCAGACGCTCCGGGCTCTGCTTGCCGGACGGCAGGCGGACATCCATGTTATCGAAGGGGTAATGGGATATTATGACGGCATGGGGTTTACCGAAAATGGCAGTGCGAGTGAAATCGCGTCCCTGACGAAAACGCCGGTCATACTCACCGTAAATGCAAGAGGGATGAGCCGCTCCGTGCTGGCCGTGCTCCGGGGATTCCTGGAAAGCCAGAGCTGGCCCGGGATCAAAGGAGTGATTTTTAACCAGCTTTCCCCTGTTCTCTATCCGGATATCCGCAGGGAAGCACAGAAGCTGGGGGTTCGTGTGCTCGGTTATGTGCCGCGCCTTCCGGAAGCGGCGTTTGAAAGCCGGAAGCTGGGACTGGTGACTCCGGGAGAAATCGAAGGGTTCCGGGATAAGCTTGCCCTCCTTTATGACAGCCTGAAAGATTCCCTGGACTGGGATAGCATATGGGAATTGGCGGAAAGCGCGCCTGATCTTACCGGATTTGCAGCAGGAGAAGAGAAAGTATTTAATGGGATAAAAATTGCAGTGGCAAAGGATGAAGCTTTTTGCTTTTTGTACCAGGACAATATGGAATTCCTGAGACGTCTCGGCTGTGAAATCGCCTGTTTCAGCCCTCTTCATGACAGCGGACTTCCGGAAGAGGCGGATGCCCTGATATTGAACGGAGGATATCCGGAGCTGTATGCGGACAGACTGGAAAAAAATGGTTCCATGCGCCGGGCAGTAAAAAAGGCGGTGGAAAACGGAATGCCGGTAATCGCGGAATGCGGGGGATTTATGTATCTGCACCGGAGGCTTCAGGATGAAAAGGGAGAATATCATGAAATGGCCGGAGTCCTTCCGGGAGACTGTTACCGTACGCCGAAGCTTTCCCGTTTCGGGTACATAACAATGAAAGCGGAAAAGGATAACCTGCTCTGCAGGGCCGGTGAAACCTTAAAAGCCCATGAATTTCACTATTATGACAGCACCTGCCCGGGAGATGCCTTTGCGGCCAAAAAGGGCGGAGGCCGGGCCGGATGGATGGCAGGTGTGGCGGATAAAACAATGTATGCAGGGTTTCCCCATCTTTATTTTTACGGGAATAAAAAAGCGGCATACGCATTTGTGGAGGCGGCAGAAAAGTATGGAAAACGAAGAAAAAACATTACAATATCTGAGACAGTGCGGGGAAAGGATCCAGGAGCCTGACAGGCGGGCGGGAAAAGCCGGTGAAAGGCACTGGAATTCTATCGCGAAACCTCTGCACGGGCTGGGCCTGCTGGAGGATGCCCTGATACAGATCGCGGCCATTCAGGGGACGGAGGACATTACTCTGGAAAAAAAGGCGGTGGTGGTCATGTGTGCGGACAATGGGATCATCGAAGAGGGCGTATCCCAAAGCGGTCATGAGGTCACTACGGTGGTGACGGGAAATATCGCTAAGGGCCTGGCAAGTGTCAACCGGATGGCTTCCTGCGCCGGAGCGGATGTATTCCCGGTGGATGTGGGGATGAAGGACGATCTGAAGCTGAAAGGGCTGCTGGTGGAAAAAACCAGGAATGGCACCCGCAATTTTCTGAAGGAACCCGCCATGGAGGATGAGGATATGCTTGCGGCAATACGGGCCGGCGTGGAAATGACGGAAATGCTTTCCGACGGCGGTTATCATATCCTGGCCCTGGGCGAAATGGGGATCGGAAATACCACAACCAGCAGCGCCGTGGCTTCCGTATTGCTGGGACTCCCCGCCGAAGAGGTGACGGGGCCGGGTGCAGGGCTGGATAAAGAAGGCGTTCGGAGAAAGATTGCGGTTATTAATCAGGCAGCGGCAGCCTGGAAGCTGGGAATCCACGGGCCGCTTTCCGGAGACGGGGAAAAGGATACGCAGCTCATGATGCAGGAAACGCTGCGTACGCTGCGTACGGTAGGGGGCCTGGATTTGTGCGCCCTTACAGGCGCATGTATCGGCGGGGCCATATACCGGGTACCCATTGTTCTGGACGGGCTGATTACTGCTGTGGCAGCTCTGACGGCATGCAGGCTTCTTCCGGGAGTCCGGGATTTCCTCCTGCCTTCCCATCTGGGAAAGGAACCGGCCATGGCGGCCATTTATGAGGAACTTAAGTTTTGCCCCGTGATTCATGCCCGCCTGGCGCTTGGGGAAGGGACCGGTGCCGTAGCTCTTTTCCCGCTTCTGGACATGGCGTGCCAGGTTTACCGGGAAAACGCCACCTTCGGGGATTTGGAAATGGATGCATATGAGGATTACAAGTAACCGTTCAGACTTGTCTGTACGGTTATGATTACAGCGCGAAAGAGGTGTCGGAATGCTGATGGTGATCACAGGAGGAAGCGGCAGCGGAAAATCAGAATTCGCTGAGAAACAGGCGGTAAGGCTGGCAAAAGGCAGCCCCTTGTACTATCTGGCTACCATGCAGGTGTATGGGGAAGAGGGCAGACGGAAGGTGGAACGCCACCGGCAGCTGCGGAAAGGGAAAGGCTTTGCCACAATAGAACGCACGACCCGGGTGGATTTGGCGGAACCGGAGGCAGGTGCGACTGTCCTTCTGGAATGCATGACCAATCTGGCGGCCAATGAAATGTTTTCCGGGGAAGGGCCGGAAGATGCGGCAGGAGGAAGAGAACAGGGGCCGGAAGAGACGGAAACCGTGATCGGCAGCCGGATACTGGAGGATGTGGAGCGTCTGTATGCCAAGTGCCGGAATCTGGTAATCGTTACAGGGGAAGTGGCCTCAGACGGTATTTCCTATGACGAGAGTACGGAAAGCTATATCCGTCTGCTCCAGCGGGTTAACTGCAGCCTGTGTCAAAAGGCGGAAGAAGCCTATGAGGTGGTATATACCATTCCTGTCTGCCTTAAGAAAAAGCCGGAAGAACCGGCTGTCGGAAAGGAAAGCTTATGAAAACAGTATTTTCTTCTTTGGTCATTGCCTTTTCCATGTATTCCAAAATACCCATGCCAAGGGTGGAATGGACGGAGGAAAACAGAAAATATGCCATATGCTTTTTCCCTCTTGTCGGCCTGGTGACAGGGGGGCTGTGCTATGTGTGGTTTCTGATCTGCGGGCATCTGCAGGCGGGGACACTTTTGTTTTCGGCGGGGATGGCGGCCATTCCGCTGTTTCTGACAGGGGGAATCCATGTGGACGGTTTTATGGATACCATGGATGCCATGCATTCCTATCTTCCCAGGGAGGAAAAGCTGCGGATACTGAAGGATTCTCATATCGGCGCTTTTTCCGTCATCTGCCTGCTGGGTTATTATCTGACCTATCTGGGCTGGATTTCTGAACTGCGAAGCGAGCGGGCTGTTTTGTGTTTCTGCCTGGGTTTTCTGCTTTCCCGTATTTTGAGCGGGCTGAGTATTGTGTATTTTCCGGGGGCAAAAAAGGAAGGGCTTTTATATGCTTTTTCTTCCACTGCACACAAGAGGTCTGTGAGGCTTGTGCTGTTTCTTTTTTTAGGATTATGTATTGTGGGAATGGTTCTGGTTTCTCCTTTGGCAGGGAGTCTGACTGTGATTGGGAATTTTGCGGTTTTCGGGTGGTACAGGTATGATTCGAAAAAGGAATTCGGCGGTATCACAGGGGATCTGGCAGGCTGGTTTCTGCTCTGTGCCGAGTGGGTGAGTGCAATGGTACCGGCCGTCATTGCTTTGTTGTGAGGCGTTCGTTTTCCCTTCGCCCGGGCGTCGGGTCAGCCCCGGCAG
>NZ_MPDJ01000009.1:67909-76879 GCF_001881565.1 Eisenbergiella tayi | reverse complement strand
TGGGACGGCTCCTCCCGGTGTCCTTTTCGGGCGCCGTTCCCGGGCCGGACAGAGTTCCCTGCCGGGCACGTTCTCACTCTGCCAAAAACGCAGCAGTACTAAGGCTGCAAAATACGCAGCCTAAGGACTGGCGTTTTTAGAAGGCCCTTGCAGGGAATCTCTGTCCGGTCCGGGAACGGCGCCCGAAAAGGACACCGGGAGGAGCCGTCCCATAGAGCCCGCAGGAAACAGGACTGCCGGGGCTTGCCGACGCCCGGGCGAAGGGAAAACGAACTGGGGGTAGGTAATGAAAGGGAAAAAAGAAAAGAGATTTAAGAGAAAGGAAGGTTGTTATGGAGGTTTATGTGGGAGGCAGGGCGCAGGGGAAGCTTGATTATGTGAGGGGGAGGTATCCGGAGAAGGGGAGGATTGTTTTTGGGGAGAGTGCCGGGGTGGAGGATTGTCTGGGGGCGGAAATTATTGAGCATTTTCATTTGTTTGTGAAGGGGTTCGGGGGGAATAGTGAAAAGGCTTTTGAGGCGGTGGGACGGATTTTGGAGGGGAATCCGCAGGTGATTATTTTGTGCGATGAGATTGGATGCGGGATTGTTCCGATGGAGAAGGAGGAGAGGGAGTACAGGGAGCTGGTGGGACGGATTATGGGGATGGTGGTCAGCCGGGCGGAACGGGTGGAGCGGCTGGTCTGTGGGATTCCTCAGGTGTTGAAGGGGGATGGGAAGGCAGAGGGCTGAGCGAGAGAAGTTAAGGCTGTGAGGAGGAGATTTATGAGCTGGCGGTTGTTTTTAATTCGGCATGGGATGACGGAGGGGAACCGGGAGAAGCGGTATATTGGGAAGACGGATGAGGGTTTGTGTGATGAGGGGCGGAGGATACTGGAGAGGCGGAAGGCTGCGGGGGAGTATCCGGAGGCGGATTTGGTGTTTGTCAGTCCTATGAGGCGGTGTCTGGAAACGGCGGAGGTGCTGTATCCGGGGCAGGAGCCGGTGGTGGTAGAGGAGTTCAGGGAGTGTGATTTCGGGTTGTTTGAGGGGAAAAATTATCGGGAATTGACGGGGAATGTCCATTATCAGGCGTGGATTGACAGCGGGGGGACGCTGCCTTTTCCAGAAGGGGAAAGCCGGGGGGCTTTTCAGGACAGATGCTGCGCGGGGCTTGTGCGGATGGCGGGGATCTGCGCGGAATGGGAAAGGGCGGAAGAGAAGAAAGGGACGGGAAGAAGGGAACTGAGGGCGGCCTGTGTTGTTCATGGAGGGACGATAATGGCGCTGTTGGAACGGTTTGGCACTGAGGGCGGCGATTATTATTCTTATCAGTGCGGCAGCGGACAGGGGTATCGCTGTGTGGCCGGGGGCAGTCCGGAGGAGATTGGAAAAGGAGAGATTGAACTTTCATGTATACATCCATTAGTATTTTCGCAGGATTTATCTTAGATTTGTTTTTGGGGGATCCTTATTGGATGCCTCATCCTGTCAGGGCCATGGGGAAGGGAATACAGGTGCTGGAAAAGAAGCTGCGCCGTCCTGACGGGACGCCGGCAGCCCAGATGAGGGCGGGGGCATTGCTGGTGTGTATGATTGTGGCTGTTTCGATCCTGATTCCTGTTTTGCTGTTATGGCTGGCTTATAGGCTGCATCCGGCGGCGGGACTTGTGCTGGAGTCTTTTATGTGTTATCAGATTATGGCGACGAAATGTCTGAAGGTGGAAAGCATGAAGGTATGCCGGGCTCTTCGGGATGGAGATGTGGAAAAAGCGAGGGAGGCGGTTTCCATGATCGTGGGAAGGGATACGGCGGTGCTGTCGGCGGAGGGGATAACCAAAGCGGCGGTGGAGACTGTGGCGGAAAATACTTCGGACGGAAGCATTGCCCCTCTGTTCTTCATGCTTCTGGGGGGCCCTGCGGCGGGATTTGCCTATAAGGCGGTGAATACCATGGATTCCATGCTGGGATATAAAAATGAAAAGTATTTGTATTTCGGAAGGCCTGCCGCAAGGCTGGATGATGTGGTGAATTTTATTCCGTCCCGTCTGGCGGCCCTTCTTATGATAGCTGCGGCCTGGCTGTGCGGAATGGATGGAAAAGGCGCTTCCCGTATCTGGCGCAGAGATCGGTTCAAGCACGCAAGCCCCAATTCGGCGCAGACGGAATCGGTGTGCGCAGGGGCTCTGGGGGTTGCGCTTGCCGGAGATGCCGTATATTTTGGCAAGGTAGTGAAAAAGCCGTTTATCGGGGATGGAAAACGGCCGGTGGAACCGGAGGATATTGCCAGGGCAAACCGGCTTTTATATGTTTCCGCATCTCTTTTATGTGCGGCGGGACTGCTGATACGGTGTGTGCTTCCATTGGTATTTTAACTAAAAAAACGGATAAGGCAGGACGGGAGAAGAAAAATGGATTTTTTTGAACACGGAGGCAGAAACGGGAAAAATATCAGATATGATTTTTCCGCGAATATAAATCCGCTGGGGCTGCCGGAGGGGGTATCGGAGGCGCTCCGGGAAAGTCTGTGCCAGGCGGTGAGGTATCCGGAAGCGGAAAGCCTGTCCCTTCGGGAGGCGATTGCCGGAGAATGGGGGACGGATGCCGGAGGCGTGGTGTGTACAAACGGAGCCTCCGAATTGATTTATGCGGCGGTACGAGCTTTGAGGCCGGCGGCAGGCCTGCTTCTTTCCCCCACTTTTTCTGAATATGAAAGAGCGTTTCTGTCTGTGGGATGTCCGGTCAGGTATTATCCTCTGAAGCGGGAAAACGGATTCGCCTTGGATGAGGATTTCCTGGATTTCCTGGAAAAACAGGAAACGGGAAGCCTGCTGTTTCTCTGCAATCCCAATAATCCCACAGGAAGCTGTGTGGAACCTTCTCTGATGGAGCGGATTTTGAGGCTGACGGCGCGCAGGGGGCTCTGGCTGGCTGTGGATGAGGCCTTCCTCGCTTTTTCCGGAGAATATGGACGGCGGAGCATGAGAAGGTATTATAAGGAATATGAGAATCTTCTGGTGCTGAATGCGTTTACCAAGCTGTATGCCATGCCGGGGCTGCGGCTGGGGTATGGGGTATGCGAAAGCCGGGAGGTGATCCGGCGTCTCCTGATCCAGCTTCCGGCATGGAATGTTTCGGTTCCGGCGCAGGCGGCGGGACTGGCGGCGCTGAAGGAAAAAGAGTATGTGGAAAAAACGGCGGTATATGTCGCTGAGGAACGGGAATTCCTTGTGGCAGGGCTTAAAAAGGCGCCCGGCCTGATCCGGCGGATATATCCGTCTATGGCTAATTATATTTTTCTGGAGGCTCTGCCCGGTCTGGACAGGCTTCTTGCAGACAGGGGAATCGCTGTGCGCAGCTGTGAGAATTACAGGCAGCTGCGGGCGGGGGATTACAGAATTGCGGTCCGCAGCAGAAGGGAAAACGAAGCGCTTCTGCAGGCTATTTACGAGGAGGAGGCAGCATGGCAAAAAATCTGATGATTCAGGGGACGATGTCCAATGCGGGGAAAAGCATACTGACGGCGGGGATCCTGCGGGTGCTTAAGCAGGACGGCTATCGTGTGGCCCCGTTTAAATCCCAGAATATGGCGTTGAATTCCTATATTACCAGGGAAGGCCTGGAGATGGGACGGGCACAGGTAATGCAGGCGGAGGCGGCGGGGATTGAACCGAATGTCTGGATGAATCCCATTCTGCTGAAGCCAAACAGCGACATGGGATCCCAGGTAATTGTAAACGGTGAAGTGTTCGGAAACCGGGAAGCGCGGGATTACTTCCGGATGAAAAAAAGCCTGATTCCTTCTATTATGAAGGCTTATGGGGAGCTTGACAGCCGGTATGACATTATCGTCATCGAGGGGGCGGGAAGCCCTGCGGAAATCAATCTGAAGGAAAACGATATTGTCAACATGGGTCTTGCGGCTCTTGTGGACGCACCGGTACTTTTGGTGGGAGATATTGACAGGGGCGGTGTGTTTGCCCAGCTGCTGGGAACCATCTGGCTGCTGGAGGAGGACGAACGGGCCAGGGTAAAAGGGCTTGTGATCAATAAATTCCGCGGGGATAAATCCATCCTGGATCCGGGACTGAAGCAGCTGTATGACAAGTGCGGTATTCCGGTTACGGGAGTCATCCCTTATGTCAGGCTGGATATTGATGAAGAGGACAGCCTGTCGGAGAAGCTGGAACAGCGCACGGCGGCAGGAGGGATTGATGCAGCGGTCATCCGCGTTCCCCATATCTCTAATTTCACGGATTTCGGCATGCTGGAAGGCTGTGAAGGAGTTTCCGTCCGGTATGTAAAGTCGGCGGGGGAGTTGGGGAAGCCGGATTTGCTTTTGCTCCCCGGAAGCAAAAATACGATGGCGGATCTGCTCTGGATGCGGGAGAATGGCCTGGAAGCGGGAATCCAGAGGCTTGCCGGAGAAGGCTGCCGGATTATGGGAATCTGCGGGGGCTACCAGATGCTGGGAAGCCTTCTGGAGGATCCGGAAGGCGTGGAGCATGGAGGAAGCCTTGCAGGCATAGGCCTGCTGCCGGTGGTGACCCGGTTCAGGGGGAAGAAGCACCGTACCAGAGTGGAAGGAAACGTAGGGAAGCTTTCCGGCGTTTTTGAACAGATGAGCGGGACCAGGGCGGAAGGCTATGAAATCCATATGGGTGAATCCACGGCAGGCGAAGGCTGCAGCTGTTTTGCAGACGTGACGGACTGCGTGACCGGGCAGCAGTATGCAGACGGGTGTGTAAAGGGGAATGTATGCGGAACCTATATCCACGGAATATTGGATTCCCCGGAACTGCTGAAAGGGCTGCTGGAACCCCTGTACCGGGAAAAAGGAATACAGCCCGGAGTATACAGGGATTTACAGGCTTATAAACAAGAGCAGTATGACCGGCTGGCGGATGTGATACGGATGCATCTTGACATGGAGGCGGTGTACAGGATAATAGGACTGGATTAAAACGGAATTCCTGAAAGGCAGCAGGAAAACAGAAAGGACGATACATATGAAACTGGAAGAATATGCTCCCGGAGAAATCGAGAAAAGGAGCTTTGCCATTATAGAGGAAGAACTGGGGCGGGAGCTGGACCCGGTACAGAAGCCTATTATAAAAAGAGTGATCCATACCACCGCGGATTTCAGCTATGCGGATACCCTTTTTTTCTCGGAAGGAGCGGTGGAGGAAGGGCTCAATGCTCTTCGCAGCGGTGTTTCCATCGTAACGGATACCAATATGGGAAAAGCGGGAATCAACAAGAAAAAGCTGGGACAGCTGGGCGGAAGCGTCCATTGCTTTATGGCGGATGAGGATGTGGCGGAGAAAGCATCCCGCCTGGGAATAACAAGAGCGGCCGTGAGCATGGAAAAAGCGGCAGAAATGCAGGAGGATTTTATTTTTGCCATCGGGAACGCACCTACAGCCCTTATCCGCCTGTATGAACTGATAAAGGAAGGAAGAATCCATCCCCGCCTCATTATCGGGGTTCCGGTGGGATTTGTGAACGTGGTGGAGGCCAAAGAACTGATTCTTACGGCAGGCGTGCCTGTGATAGTAGCAAGAGGCCGCAAAGGAGGAAGCAATGTGGCTGCAGCCATATGCAACGCCCTGCTTTACCAGCTGTAGAAAAAAGTTGACATGCAATTATTACGGTTGTAGGATGGAAAAAGGCCAGGAAGACAGAGTCACTGCTGTCTTCCTTTGTTGCATGTAAGGGAGGTTTTTCGTTATGAGGACAAAAAGAAGACGCAGAAGAAGCAGGAGACAGAGAATCAGAACAAGGAAGCTTCTTATTTCAGGAACAGCAGTACTGGTGATAGCCGGGCTGGTGTTCGGCGGTTTCATGCTTCTGAAAAATATTCTGCCGGCTGCAGGGGAGAAGACGGAAGAGCCCAAAACCCCGGAAGAGCTGCTCTGCTATTATATGGCGGAGATTGAGCAGGATAAGTATGAAGAAATGTATGACATGCTGGAGCCTCAGAGCCAGGAATCCATCTCCCGCGAGGCATTTGCAGAGCGGAACCGAAATATCTATCAGGGAATAGACGCGGCGGAAATCCGTGTGGAGGTTACCCAGGTCCAGGAGAGTGGCAGCCAGGCGGCGACCGTTTTCTACGATACCAGTATGAATACGTCCGCCGGAGAAATCTCTTTTTCCAATAAGGTTGTTTTCCTTAAAAACCAGCTGGAAAAAGGGGAGGAAGGCTATCCTTATCTGCTTGTCTGGGATGACAGCCTGATTTTTCCTGAACTCACAGCAACGGATAAAGTCAAGGTCACACGGGATGACGCGGCGCGGGGAGAAATCGTGGATCGCAGCGGCAGGATGCTGGCCGGAAAAGGCGTTGGCTCTTCCGTCGGGCTTGTACCCGGGAAGATGGAAAAGAATGAGGAATCCGACGATATATTTGGTGAAGAAACAGTTACGGATGAAGAACCGGCAGGAAACGAAGAGACACCGGTAAATGAAGAAACAGCAGCAAATGAATCCTCAGACGTAAATGAAGAAACCAGCTCCGAAGGTATCGAAGCAAGTACCGAAACAAATACGGAAACAGAGCCGGAAAAAATTTCGTCACCCTCTGTAGTGCGTCTGGCAGAGCTTTTGGAGGTATCTCCGGAAAGCATTGAAAAGAAGCTGTCAGCCAAATGGGTAAAGGATGACTCCTTTGTCCCCATAAAAACGATACAAAAGCTGACCGATCAGGAGCTTATGTCGGATAATCCGGGAGAAGAAGTACAGAAGAAAAAAGAACTTCAGGAAGCTTTGTTAGCCATTCCGGGAGTCCTGATAACCGATGTGGAAATCAGAGACTATCCCTTAGGCAAAGCCGCTTCCCATCTGACCGGTTATATCCAGCAGGTAACAGCGGAAGATTTGGAAAAACATCCGGGAGAGGGATACCGCGCCAACAGTGTCATCGGAAGAAGCGGCATGGAGTTGCTCTATGAAAAAGAACTGAAAGGGCAGGATGGATGCGAGATTGCCATTCTGAATGATGCGGGACAAAAGAAAAGCGTTCTGGCACAAATCCCGAAAAGGGACGGCCAGACCATACAGCTTACGATCGATGCGGGGCTCCAGAAAGAACTATATGACACTTATGCAGAGGATAAAAGCTGCTCCGTAGCCATGGATCCCTTCACGGGGGAAGTATTGGCCCTGGTGAGCACACCCTCATTCGACAGCCGCGACTTTATATATGGAATGTCCCAGACACTTTGGGACAGCCTGAATGAAGACGAAAGAAAGCCTCTTTATAACAGATTTCGGCAGAAGCTGTGTCCCGGTTCCTCCTTTAAGCCTGTAATAGCAGCGATAGGCCTTGAAACAGGAGCGATCGATCCGGACATGGATTACGGAAACGAGGGACTTCAGTGGCAGAAGGATGCCAGCTGGGGAAAGTATTACGTCACCACCCTTCACGCATACGATCCCGTTATTCTGGAAAATGCCCTGATTTATTCCGACAATATTTATTTCGCCAAAGCCGCCCTCCGTATCGGCAGCGATAAACTGACAGACGGACTGGATAAGCTGGGCTTCGGGGAACCGATTCCCTTTGAAATATCCATGGCCCAGTCCCAATATTCAAACAGTGAAGGGATTGATTCGGAAATTCAGCTCGCGGACAGCGGCTACGGACAGGGAGAAGTTCTGGTAAATCCCCTGCACCTGGCAGCGCTTTATACAGGCTTTGCCAACAACGGAAATGTCATCAGCCCCTACCTGCTCTATAAAGGAAACCCGGAACCGAAAATATGGCTGGAACAGGCATACACACCGGAAACAGCGCAGCTGATAGAAAAAGGATTGATGCAGGTTATCAGCTCCCCCCACGGGACAGGCTACGGCGCAAGACGTGAAGACATTTCACTGGCAGGCAAGACCGGAACCGCGGAAATCAAGCTCTCCAAAGATGACACAAGCGGTACCGAGCTCGGCTGGTTCTGCATATTTACCACCCAAAAAGATACAAAATCCCCCATCCTCCTGCTCACAATGACAGAAGACGTAAAAGGAAGAGGCGGAAGCGGTTACGTAGTCGACAGATCAAAATCCGTCCTGAATTACTATTTCAGCCGCGATTAAGCACTCAGATCCAGAAAAACAGGCATATGGTTTACAGCCGGCAGAAATTTTTCCAGAACATCCCTTGTGGAAATACGTATGCTGGAAGTATTAATACAAGGATGACACCCCATATAAGGCTCCTGCAGCAGCTCCCGATCCATAAGAAGCTTCACCCGCTGCGCAGAATCATTCATCAGCCCAAGCACAGTCACAGAACCCGGCGTAAGATCAAGAAGCTCCTCCAGCTTTTCCTCAGGAGCAAAAGAAAGCCGGGAAACACCAAGCTGAGAAGACACCTCCCTGGTATGAAACTTCTTTTCTCCCGGCATTAACAACAGATAAAAATCCGTTTTCCCCGAATTACATAAAAAAAGATTTTTACAAATATGGATCTGAAGACGTTTATCCACATCCCTGCACGCCTCAATAGTAGGCATAGCCTCATGATCCAGCCGCAGATAAGAAATTGCCAGCCGATCCAAAAGATCATACGTCCTAATCTCCTTCTCCAGCCGCCCCTCCCCCAGCTTAGGCCTCCCTTCATAAACCGGAGCCTTTAATATATCACTCATAAGCCCTCCTCTGATATAAAAATGAACAAATATATACATATTTTTTCTCGTGTAATCTTAGAATATTGACATAAAGATGTCAAGCATAAATCCGCTTTTAAAGTGGCTGAATCCGAATAACTTTGCAGGTAACTGTACCCGTGAGCCCTGTGCCGTCTTGCCTGTCCCTCCGGCCTTTCTCAGGCAGCCTGCCGCTCAGCAAGGATTCCTGTAAGGGCCGTATAAATACGCCGGTCCTTAGGTTGCGTCCTGTGCAACCTTAGTACCGCTGCGTATTTATCCGAGCGAGAGCGTGCCCGCACAGGAACCTTGCTGAGCGGCAGGCTGCCTGAGAAAGGCCGGAG
>NZ_MPDJ01000009.1:51281-67888 GCF_001881565.1 Eisenbergiella tayi | reverse complement strand
GCTCACGGGTACAGTTACCCTCACCACCTCCCGAATCTTTCCGTTTGACAACCCGCCCTATTGCCCCTATAATAATACAGAAAGTAAAAGCCGGAATTTATCTGAGGAAAGACCCGGCTGAAAATCAGGAGGCACACAATGACATTTACCTACCCGGCGGTTTTTACCCCCAAAAAGGAAGGCTCAGGCTATCATGTGGTATTTCCTGATCTGGAATGCTGTGAAGCAGATGGACCGGATTTGGAGGATGCCATTGATAATGCTGCGGAAGCGGCATATAACTGGATTTGCGCGGAAATGGAAGAAGAGGAGTGCGAACTTCCCTCTCAGACCCATGAAGGTGATTTGGAACTGGAAGAAGGACAGTTTGTGAGAAAGATTCTTGTCAGAATCAAGCTTCTTCCGGATAATGATTAGTCATAGAGTAAAATTAAGCCGGCAGCAGGATGAATTTCCTGTCTGCCGGCTTTTAAATGCTCTTTACTTAAATAAATGTATCGTTCCGTTATCGTTCAGATGCCGGAGCAGTGACAGGCTGATAGGGAAGCCGAACAGCCCCACGACGCCTAAAAGCTGGACGCCGACAAACATGCTGGCAAGAGTTACTACAGGATGCAGGCCAATCTGGCTTCCCACAATTTTGGGTTCAATGATGTTCCTGATAACGGTTATGATCAGATAAACGATCAATAATCCTATGGAAAGAGAATAATCTCCCGTCAATGCGGCGATTATTGTCCAGGGAATCATGATGCCGCCGGTGCCCAGTACCGGAAGGATATCGAATACGGATATCAGAAAAGCGATTAATATGGAGTTTTTGACACCTATAATACTCAGCCCCACAGACAGCTCGATAAAGGTAATCGTCATGATCAGGGCATAGGAACGGATACATACAAAGAGTGTGCCCACCACATATTTTTTTACCTGAAGAAAAATCTGTTTGGATTTGCCGTCCAGCTGTTTTAGGAAAAAGCCGGTGAGCAGTTCATAATCCGCCGCTATGAAAAAAGTGGAAATAATCATGAGCAGCAGCTTGATAAACAGTCCGGGCAGGGAAGAAGCGACACCTGAAATGGTGCCCATCGCGCTCATGGAAAGGCTGGAAACCATCTGTCCGATAGACTGGATAAACTGGTTGAAAAGATCCTCCAGAGTGGATACCAGCGAGGGATCCATTTTTTTCAGGCCCTGTTCAACGTTCCCGAAGATATCAGTCAAAACAGGTTCCACATGAGCGGCGTAAATCTGCGGCAGATTCATAACCAGATCCCTTGTGGTGGAAAAAGCGCGGATGCCCAGCAGGGAAATCAGCAGCCCGATAGTGCTGTAAAAGACCAGCACAAGGAGGACTGCCGCAGGCTTCCTCGGCAGATGGAGCTTGCGTGACAGGAAAATAACGGGTCTTTTCAGCAGATAGGCTATGACAAATGCGATCACAAAGGGAGACAGCATAGGCAGCCCGTACTTTAGGAGCAGAAAAACGGCGCAGAGCAGAAATGCAAAATACAAAAAATTAATGATAAAGGCTTTCTTTTTTTCCATGTTGTAATCAGACAATAAAACAGAATGTTATTGCCGTATCCTTTCTTATCTTAATTTATCCTCATCGGTTCAGGAAGGTTCCCGGTAAAAGAAAACTACAAAAAAAGCATACCTTGTATTTGGAATCAATACAGGTTATGCCTGAAGATATTATTATTTGAAGACTTATCGGAATCATCGGATTCGGGCACCGTGGTATTCGGTGTGCTCATGCGGCGGTATCTCTCCTTGCTTGTTTATGATTGTCATTTATTTTAAGGGAAAATAAGGCATTTTACAATAAAAATTTTAAAAATTTGCAAAGTCTTAACATTTCGTACCGGATTGGGCCGGCTAAAATCCTGCAGGTGAAAATTCCTGCTTGACAAATACCCTGTATGGGTATATTTTAGATGCATAGGATATACCCTGCCGGGGTATACTGATATCATCAGGCAACAGCTTAATTCTGTTCTTAAAATAATCCGTTTCATTCATGGAGGTAATATATTATGCCGGATAAATCAAAGGAAAAAGATAACTTATGTACGGCCTGCCAGGACTGCTGTTCCCATCATAAGAACACTCCCCGGAGCGAATCGTCCAACAGACAGCTGCAGAACCGTCTGAACCGGATGATTGGACAGTTGAACGGTATAAAAAAAATGCTGGATGACAATCGTTACTGCGGAGATATCCTCACCCAGATCGCTGCCGTGGAAAGTGCGCTGCAAAGCTTTGGCTACATCATACTCCAGGATCACATGGAAACCTGTGTGGTGGAGGAAATCAAAAACGGAAACCTTCAGATTGTAGACGAAGCGGTGGATTTGATTAAAAAATTAAAGTAAACACAGATTACTTTGAAAAAGAGGTGAAATCATTGAAAAACGAAAAGTTTCATATAACAGGGATGACCTGTGCCGCCTGCCAGGCGAATATCACCCGGAATGTGGGAAAGCTGGATGGGGTGGAAGAGGTCAACGTCAGCTTGCTGGCGAACCAGATGACGGTGGCTTATGATGAAGAAAAGATAGATGAACAGGCCATTATCCATGCGGTTACGGAAATTGGCTACGGCGCATCCGGCACCGGAACGGAAGCCCAAAAGGACAGCGGATTCGGGAAAGAATGGCAGAGCCGGAGAGAAATGACGGAAGAGAACCAGAAGGAAATGAAAAGGCGTCTGATAACCTCGGTAGCCATATTGATTCCTCTGATGTATGTGGCGATGGGGCCGATGATGTCGCTGCCTGTCCCGGGATTCCTGGTGGGTATGGAAAACTCCCTGATATCCGCTTTGACCCAGCTGCTGTTAACGATTCCGGTAATGATCATCAATCGCCATTTTTACCAGTCCGGTTTTAAGGCGCTGGTGAAAAAAGCGCCCAACATGGATTCCCTGGTGGCGATAGGATCCGCGGCAGCTTTTGTATATGGCGTGTTTTCCATGTATCGGATGGCCTACGGCTTCGGCCATGGGGACATGGATCTGGTGCATCAATATGGTCATGAACTGTATTTCGAGTCCTGTGCCATGATACTGACACTGATCACCGTAGGAAAGTATCTGGAAGCGCGATCCAAGGCAAAGACCTCCGACGCGCTCCGTAAGCTGGTGGATCTGGCCCCGAAGACGGCGGTTGTCCTGCGGGATGGCATCGAACAGGTAATTCCCGCAGAAAATGTGACGGCAGGCGATATCGTGGTAATCAAGCCCGGCGGAAGCATTCCCGTGGACGGTGTGGTGACGGAAGGCCACGGCTATGTGGATCAGGCGGCTATTACCGGAGAGAGCGTCCCTGTGGAGAAAAATGCGGGGGATGAGGTAATTTCGGCAACGATAAATAAAAACGGCAGTTTCCGTTTCCGTGCGTCCAGAGTAGGAGATGACACCACACTGGCTCAGATCATTCGTCTGGTGGATGAGGCGGGAAATACCAAGGCTCCTATCGCACGCCTTGCCGACAGGGTGAGCGGGGTTTTTGTCCCGACGGTTATTATCATTGCCATACTGACAGCCATAGTATGGCTGATAGCGGGCCAGTCCTTTGAATTTGCCCTTTCCAACGCCATCGCGGTGCTGGTAATATCCTGTCCCTGTGCCCTGGGCCTTGCCACGCCGGTGGCAATTATGGTGGGAACGGGAAAAGCGGCGGAATACGGCATCCTCATAAAATCGGCGGTGAGCCTGGAAACCCTGCATTCCATCGATACGGTAGTGCTGGATAAGACAGGAACAATCACGGTAGGGCATCCTTCGGTAACGGATGTGATCCTGTGGAATAAAAAGAACACCCGGGAGGAATTCCTGGCGGAAGCGGCGGCCGTGGAAGCCGGCAGTGAGCATCCTCTTGCCGTTGCCGTTGTGGAAAAAGCCGGGCAGGTAGGGCTCGTCCTTCCTAAGGCAGAGGCCTTTGATTCTCTTGCGGGGCGGGGCGTGAGCGCCGTTATTAAGGGAAAACGGTATCTGGCAGGCAATATGGCCTTCCTGCAGGAAAACGGCCTTCTGAAACAGCCTGAGCTGCAAAAGAAGGTACAGGAGCAGGCGGACAGCCTGGCGTCGGAAGGAAAGACCCCTCTGCTGTTTGCCTGTGATGAGGAACTGGAAGGGATTATTGCCGTAGCGGATACGGTGAGGGAAACCAGTAAGGCGGCATTAAGGCAGTTTAAGGAAGCCGGACTGAAGGTGGTTATGCTCACCGGTGATAACCGGATTACAGCGGAAGCCATACGTAAGAGACTGGATATTGAAGAAGCTATTTCTGAGGTAATGCCCACACAGAAGGAATCCTGTATCCGCGAACTTCAGGAAAAGGGCCATAAGGTTGCCATGGTGGGAGACGGCATCAACGATGCCCCGGCGCTCACCCGTGCGGATGTGGGGATTGCCATCGGTGCCGGAACGGATATTGCCATCGATTCGGCGGATGTGGTACTCATGAAGGATTCCCTGGCGGATGTGGTGACGGCTATTGATTTGAGCAAATCGGTTATCCGCAATATCAGAATGAATTTATTCTGGGCATTTTTCTACAATGTCTGCGGCATTCCCGTGGCGGCAGGCCTGCTTTATCCGATGTTCAATATTCGGCTCAGCCCCATGATTGGCGCGGCGGCCATGAGCCTGAGTTCCGTCTGTGTGGTCACCAATGCGCTCAGACTGCGGTTTTTCAAAGGAAAGACGATCCCTTCCGATGCGGCGGAAGAACAGAAGAAAAATGAAACAGCAGATTCAGGTACGGCACAATTAAGAACTGCAGAAAGAAGTGCCGCAGATGATAACAGGGAACCAGACAAAGAAGCAATAAAGGAAGGAAAAGAAGAAAGGAACGGCGAAAAAATGCCGTCCGGAAAAGGAGAAAAAGAAATGGAAAAAGTAATTGAGGTAGAAGGAATGATGTGTGCTCACTGCCAGATGCATGTACAGAAGGCGCTGGCCGCAGTGGAAGGAGTCAGTGAAGCAGCGGTTGATTTGGAGGCTAAAAAAGCGGTGGTTAAGCTCTCACAGGAGGTGTCCGATGAAACGCTTATGAAAGCGGTGGAGGATGCCGGCTATACTGCCGTAAGCTGTTCCGTTCAGTAAAGGCGGGGCCGGAAGCGGCAGGCGCATTCCGGACAAAGGCAATCGGAACAAAAAAGCAGGATATGTCAGTTTAACAGGGAATAGTTCATTGCGGACGGAAGAAAAATAGGCTATAAAGGAAAAGGGTTACTAAATACCATTTCTTCCTTCTGCCGGCAATGGAAATACACAGCCTTCGCGGCGGCAGAAATGCTGTCCGGAGGCTTTTTTATGTCGTCGGAGGCAGTGAACTGCGGTATTGGCTGGGCGTCATATCCGTAAATTTTTTAAACTGACGCATAAAATGGAGTTCATTTTCGTACCCGCACAGTGCGGCGATGGACTGCACGGAAATATCTGTTGTGCGCAGATAAAAACGTGCTGTGCCCAGGCGGGCCTGTATGACCTCCTGAATACAGGAAATGCCGAATAATTCCCGGTACAGATGCTGCATATAGGAGGGGCTTAAGTGGACGTATTCCGCCATGGCTTCCACCGTCCATTTTTTATGAGGGGTATTTAATATGGACATGCGCAAATCATTCATAACAGGATAATACTTATTGGTCATGACCTTATCCTCAGGATCCTTAAGCTGGGAGGCAAGAGAATAAAGAAGGGCATGCATGAGCGAATTGATGATTTGTTCCCGGTAAGGGTGGTCCGTATGCTTCTCCATGACGATCATCCGGGCGTACTCGGAGAGCTGCGCCATGTAGGGAAGGGAGAGGGGCGTGCTGAAAGGAATTTCCAGCCCCAGCAGAAAAGGAAGGTCCGTTTCATCGGGCAGGAAGTGGATCCAGTCATTATTGAAAAGGAGCCCGGTACTCCCGTAATGGACAGGTACATTTTTATCATAAAGGATGACGGTTCCCGGAAGCGTAAGCACACGTTCCCCCTTTATGGAGAAGAACGCGTTCGTTTTAACGAGAAGAAGAGTATAATCCGGAGTGCCGCAGGGGCGCCTCATTTCCAGATGCGTCCGATGTTTGGAATCATAGCCGCAGTGGCCTACTGTGATCATGGCAGCCTGTCCTTTCAGATAATATGGGGAAAATGCATTTATGCAGGAATCCCACTAAGTTTATTTTACAGTCAAATTTTTATTTGTATAGAGGTTAAATGAAAGAAAGGGGAATTTTCAATGGAAAAAAGAGAAGAACTGCAGCAGGAAAAAAAGAAATGGCTTGAGGAAGTATACGGAAAAATCTGTACCAAGATGAGTGCGGAGTGTACCAGGGTAGGGGACAGGATTCCCTATATTCCCGAAAACGGCCGCTACGAGGGCGATCTGGCTGAAACGGATGTATGCTGGTGGACCAATGGATTCTGGGGCGGAATCCTGTGGCAGATGTATCATGCCACGGGAGAAGAAAAATACCGTCTGGCGGCTGAAGGCGTGGAAAATAAAATGGACGCCGCTTTTACGAGTATCGGAAAGCTGAACCATGACGTGGGCTTCATGTGGCTGCATACGGCGGTGGCGGATTACCGCCTGACCGGAAATCCCAAATCCCGTGAAAGAGGGGAAAATGCCGCCAATATACTGGCAGGCAGGTTTAATCCCCTTGGAAAATTCATCCGCGCCTGGAACGGGGACAGCAATATCGGCTGGATGATCATCGACTGTATGATGAACATTCCCCTTCTGTACTGGATGAGCGAGGAGAACAAGGATCCCCGTTTTAAATCCATAGCGCTGATGCATGCGGACACGGCGATGGAGAAGCTTGTCAGGCCCGATGGTTCCTGCAACCATATCGGAATCATGGATCCTTTGACGGGGGATCTGCTGGAAGCGCCCGGCGGGCAGGGGTATGGGGAAAACAGCTCCTGGAGCAGGGGACAGGCCTGGGCATTATATGGATTTGCACTGAGTTACCATCATACCAAAGAGGAGAAGTATCTGGACACGGCGAAAAGGGTGGCCCATTATTTTATCGCCAATGCGGCCATGACGGACTATCTGCCGCTCTGTGACTTCCGTGCCCCCGAGGAACCGGTTTACTATGATTCTACAGCGGGTGCCTGTGCGGCATGCGGCCTTCTGGAAATCGCCAGGTTTGTGCCGGAAAATGAGAAGAAGCTTTATGAGGACAGCGCATACCGCATTCTGCGGGCCATGGAGGAGCATTTCGCCAATTGGGATGAAAATGCGGATGCCATTCTGGAAATGGGAAAAGTGGCATACCATGGAGACGCCGGACAGGAAGCAATTATTTACGGGGATTATTTCTTTATAGAAGCCATCCTGCGTATGCTGGATAAAGACTGCTTTATCTGGTAAAATATAACAAACAGGAATACAGGCAGATAATATCAGGATACACGGCCCGGAGTTCATGGAAGCTGCGGCAGGGAGGAATGGAAAAAATGGAGAATCAGAGAAGAAAAGAATGGCTGGAGTCTATGCTGCGCATTGTTTCACCGGTTTTTGATGCATTGGAGAAAGAGGAATTACATAAAACCATGCCATTGGATTTTCATGAGGAAAGGTCGGAATATGCACCGCTGGAGGCCTTCGGAAGAAGCATGCTGGGGATTGCGCCCTGGCTGGAAGCGGAAGGGCTTGAGGAAGAGGAAGAGAAGCTGCAGGCCGTCTGGCGGAAAAAGGCCCTGCGCTGTCTGGACGCCGCCACGGATCCGGAATCCGCGGATTTTATGAATTTCACCACAGGGGGGCAGCCCCTTGTGGATACGGCATTTCTCTGCCATGCCCTTGTGCGTGCACCGAAACAGCTGGCGGGAAGCCTGACGGAACGGGTGCGGCATAACCTGGCGCAGGCGCTGCGCTCTTCCCGCACAATCATGGCCGGAAGCACCAACTGGCTGTTCTTTTCCGCCATGGTGGAGGCCGGCCTGTATCTGCTTGGGGAAAAGGATTATGATAAAATGCGCATCGCCTATGCGCTGCGCAGCTTTGAGGGCTGGTACAAGGGTGATGGCGTTTATGGGGACGGAGAGATGTTCCACTGGGATTATTACAACAGCTTTGTCATCCAGCCGATGTATGTGGATCTTCTGGAGCTGTTCGGGGATTCGGCGGAAGAATACAGGATATTGAAGGAAAAAGTAACGGCCAGAGCTTCCCGGTATGCCTCCGTTCTGGAACGTATGATTGCTCCGGACGGAAGCTATCCCGTGATCGGCCGTTCGATCTGTTATCGGTTCGGCGCATTTCAGATGCTGGCCCAGGCTGCCCTGCAGCACCGGCTGGAGAAAGGGCTAACGCCTGCCGGGGTACGGTGCGCTCTGACCGCCGTGCTGCGCAGATGCCTGGAAAACAGGGATATGTTTGATGAGAACGGGTGGCTGCGTCCCGGGGTATACGGCTTCCAGCCGGAGCTTGCGGAAGGGTATATCAATGTGGGAAGCCTTTATTTGTGCAGCGCCGTTTTCCTGCCGCTGGGGCTTCCGGCGGCGGATCCCTTCTGGACAGGGGAGGATGAAGACTGGAGCGGCAGAAAGGTATGGAGCGGCGGACATATAGCTATCGACCATGCCCTGGACTGACGGGCTTAAGCAAAAAAATGAACTCCATGCAGCAAAATTCAAACGGCCTCATATGATAAATGTACTCTTGACTTGATATATCCGGCAGGATAAGCTTTTAGAAGAACGAAACTGTCGGGAGGAGAGCTGGGGAAATGACATATGAAGAAATGGACGGCAGACTCAGAGGTCTGGAGCCGTATGAACAAAAGCTGAAGGATAAAATCTGCCGTCCCGATTATTCAGGTTTTGAACAGATTACCTATAAGCAGAAGGGAAAAACAATCCAGGTGTACGTTATGGGGTATTCCTGTTCGGAAACATTTGATGCGCCCGGACGCCTGCGGACGGCCAGAGGGCATACCGTCTATGTGGATAAGAAAAGATGCAATCTGTTCATGAATAAGAATGCCCGTTTTGCTGAGGTGGAGCCCCATGTCCATGATTGGGTGGAGCTCGGATATATGTATTCGGGAAGCTGTACGCAGACAGTGGGGGAGACAGAAATCCAGCTGAAGCAGGGGCAGATTATAATACTTGACTCAGGAATTCCCCATGCAATCGGATATACCGGGGAAAATGATATTTTGATTAATATGCTGATGGAAAAAGAATTCTTCGACCATTCCTTTTATTCCAGGCTGGCTGATTTGGGTATCATTACGGAGTTCCTGATGAATGTCATGTCGGAACAGACTTATCACGACAGCTACATTGTTTTCGATTCGGAAAAGGATCGGAGGATCCAGCTTTTTATGAAGGAGCTGATCTGTGAATTCCTTTCGCCCACCAGTATGGAAAATGAGATTATCAATAATCTCATCGTCCTGCTGTTCTCGGAGCTGGTGAATGTTTATGAAAACGGAAACGTAAAGGAACTTGCCGGTCACAGGAAAACCTGTGTGGTGCCGATCATGCACTACATTGAAGAAAACTTCAGGGAATGCACGTTAAAGAGTACGGCTGAAATATTCGGACTGAATGCCAATTATATGACGACACTTCTTAAGCGTATGACCGGATATTCCTTTAAAGAACTGGTGATGGAACAGCGCCTGCAGTTTGCCGCAGGCATGATCCTGAATACCGATCTTGCGTGTGATAAGATTATCACTATGTCAGGCTGCGGGAACGGAACCTATTTTTATAAAAAATTTAAGGAAAGGTTCGGATGCTCCCCCAGGGATTACAGAAAAAAAGGAAAGACAGGGTAAGGTATTACAAGCTTCTTTAACCTCATAAAACAAATAGAAAACCGTGTGTATGATTCGGGCTGTACCGATTTCTGACACGGTTTTTTGTTGTGTTTCCAAGTTTTTGGAATGTGAAGTTTTGACGTAAAACTGCTGGGCTTTTGTCGTAGAATAATTAAAAAAGAAATGTTAATATCTCATATATAATTCAAGCAAAGATATGAATTTTATATAAACATGCACAAAACAACAGTGCTGAAAAAGAGAAAAACCTGAAAATATCTTTTAATTATCAATTTTTACTCGTCTGTAATATCAATTTGTATAATCGTCAAAACAACAGGAAATCAGATAAAATAAACAGGAAATGGGGAGAAAAGTGATGCGGGTAAGGTCAATGGCGTCTAAGACGGATTTCATGAAGGAAGCACGTTTGCAGAAACAGAAAAAACTGAAAAAATACAGGTTCCTTTATCTGGCTCTTGCCTTTATCGTGATGTACTATCTGCTTTTTCAGTATATCCCCATTTTGTGGGGCTTCCTGATTTCCTTCAAGGATTTTAAGGTGGGCGGCACGATAATGGGGGCGAAATGGGTGGGGATAAGCAACTATGCCGCAATTTTCAAGGATCCGGATATGCTTCGGCTGATACGCAATACCCTGGTTATCAGCTGTTCCCGGTTACTGTTTACCTTTTTCCCTCCTATACTGCTGACGATTGCCATATTTGATCTGAGGAACAGCCGGTTCAAAAAATTGAGCCAGACGATAGTTTATATTCCTCATTTCTTTTCCTGGGTCGTCATCTACGGGATTGTATATGCTTTCTTTTCCGGAAATGGATTTATCAATAACCTCCTTTTTGCGGCAGGAGGAAGCAGGACAGAATTCATGACCTCCACCAAAGCTTTCGTTCCGCTGCTGGTGGGCTCGCAGATTTGGAAGGAGACGGGCTGGGCAACCATTTTGTATTTTGCGGCGCTCACAGGCGTGAATCCGGAGCTGTATGAAGCGGCAAAAATCGACGGGGCAGGCCCTCTTGCGAGAATTAAGGCGGTCACGCTTCCGGCCATGCTGCCGGTGGTCACATTTTCCCTGATCATGGCGATGGGCAATATACTGAACAATGATTTTGAACAGATACTGTTGTTCTATAATTCGGCTGTTTATGATGTGGGTGACATTATTGATACCTGGGTATACCGTGTCGGCCTTGGCAAAATGCAGTATGGCCTCGGCGCGGCCGTGAGTATGCTGAAGGCGGTGATAAGCCTGTTCCTGATTCTGGTGGCAAATTATACTTCGAAAAAGACAACTGGCAGAGGAATGTTTTAGGAGGCATAGGAAATGAAACGTAATCCCAATAAGATTAAGCTTTCGAAAGAGGAACTGATTTATCAGGCCGTGATATCCCTGTTCCTGATTCTGTTTTTAATCATCTGCATTGTGCCGTTTCTGTATGTATTGGGGATGTCTTTCACATCGGAAGGTGAAATGATACAGAGAAATTATTTTGTAATTATTCCAAGGGAACCCATCCTTGCGGCCTATAAATATGTGCTGAATAAGAAATTTTTCCTCAGCATGGGCGTGACGGTGGCAAGGACACTGCTGGGCGTGGTGGCTGCGCTGGCGCTGGCGGTTCCGGCGGGCTATATACTGGCGAAGCAGGATCTGCCTTATCGTTCGGCATGCATGATTTTCTTTATCATCACGATGATACTGAACGGCGGGCTTATCCCGAATTATATGCTGATGACAAGGCTGAAGCTGCTGGATTCCTTCTGGGTATATATAGCGCCGGCCTTTGCCAATACCTACGGAATCCTGGTGGTAAAGCTTTTTGTGGAGGGAATACCGTCGGATGTGACGGATTCGGCGGAGCTGGACGGGGCGTCGGAGCTCCAAAAGCTTGTATATATAGCGATCCCTCTGCTGAAACCCACCTTATGTGCTTTGGGGCTGTTTGCGGCGGTTACCCATTGGAACGCATGGTTTGATGCGCTGGTCTACATAAGAAACGAAGCCTTATACCCGATTCAGCTGGTAATCAGGAACCTTCTTATTGCCAGTTCAAGCGGAGATATGATGAGCAATGTAAATACCTATGCCAAAATGACGTCGGAATCCATAAAGATGGCCAGCGTAGTCATAGCAGTGCTGCCGATTCTCTGTATTTATCCGTTTCTGCAGAAGTATTTCGTACATGGCATGTATACCGGAGCGGTAAAGGGGTAGGCGCACTATGAAATCATAAATAAAAGGAGAAGAGAAGATGAAAAAGAAGTGGAAAAGACAGACAGCAGTGTTAATGGCCGTCACGCTGGCAGCATCCATGCTGGCCGGCTGTTCGGGAAAAGCGGAGAATGCATCGGCCGGCAATGCAGCCACGGAAAGTGAACCGCAGCAGAGCGCTGCACAACAGGAGAGCACAGCGGAAACAGGGGAGAGTACAGGTAAGGTGACGGCATTTGAAGACATAGATTTTCCGGATTCCATGCCTGCGAATCCCACTCTGGCCGAAGAGGACTGGTATGCTTACGATGATATGAGCAAGCGGTATGAAATTGAACTGTTCACCTATCATTACGGAAAAACACCGCCGGCGGAGGATCCAATCGAAGCATGGCTGGAAGAGAAGTATAATGTGGATATTACATTGACTACCTGTGCACAGAGCGATATGGAAACCGTTCTTTCCACAAGATTTTCTTCAGGGGATGTTCCGGATCTTGTGACGCTTCCGGTCCTTCCGAATGCGGCAAGCGGCAAGAATTTCGGCTTTACACTGGGAGAACAGGGGCTGCTGCTTGACGCGAAGGAGATCTATCCGTATCTGCCCCAGACCTGTAAGTTTGTCACAAAGACCATCCTTGGCTACAGTACGATGCCCGACGGCACCATACCCTTCTTTACCAAATATTCCATTCAGGACAGTGATATCTGGGCCTATGCCATCCGTCAGGACTGGCTTGACAAATTCGGCATGGATATGCCTGAAACAAAAGAAGAGCTGATGGAATACGCGAAGGCGTGTACTTTTGATGACCCGGACGGAAACGGGATTCAGGATACCTGGTTTATGACGGGCGCGGGCGGCGGCACCAGCTTCGGCATGATGAGCAATTTCGTCAATTTCTTCGGGAATCCCACCGACCATGCGGAAAACGGAACGCTGGTATCCCCGATGTTTGACGGCACAATGAAGGCATATCTGGAATTTATAAATGAGCTGTATGATCTGGGAGTCCTGGCTCCCGACTGGTATACGATAGACTGGGAAACGGCCAAATCCTATACCATGAATGATAAGATAGGAATGGTTCATTATCCTTCCAACGCATTATATGAAGAATATGTCAACGCCCACAACAGAGATTACAGCATTATTGATGCATGGGCATTTCTGGATAAGCCCCCTATTGAAAACGGCAAATATGCGGCAAGCGGCAATCCTGGTTTATTGTTTGCGATTCCGGCTGCAAGTGTAAAGGACGATCCTGGTAAGCTCATGAGAATCTGTCACATCATGGACGCCATGTGCTACGGAGGAGAAGCGTATTTCCAGACCGTGCAGGGCGGCGGGCTGGATGTATTCCCGGATTATAAGGATGATTACAGGCAGTATAATGAAGACGGGACCAATATATGCTATGTATCCCCCACACATCCCGGCTATACGAAATACGGCACCGATAACCTGGATCTGGCTGCCTGGCAGAATTTCGGATATACACTGAAATGGCAGCAGTATTATTCCACAAATGAAGAGGAAAAAGATTATTTTGCCCTGATAAACGAGGGTGTTGCTAAAATGGCCAAATATGAACGGTGGAATAACGACGCGCTTTTGATTAATATTCCGGGGGATATTGCTCCGAACCTGGATGAATTCAATATCGCACAGCAATACAAATTCGTAACGGGCCAGAGAAGCTTTGACGAATGGGAGGCCTTCCAGAAGGAATGGCTGGATAAGGGCGGAAGAGAAAAACTGGCGGCGACTGCAGAGAGTCTCGGATGTACGCTCCCCGATGAAATGAAATAAGGCAGGGGTATTAAGATGAATAAGAGCTATATCAGGCCTCTTTTCTGGCAGCATGGGGAACCGGAGGCGGTACTGAAGGAAGAAATACATCAGATGTTCCAAAACGGAATCGACAGCTTTATTGTGGAATCCAGGCCGCATCCGGATTATCTGAGCTACGGCTGGTGGCGGGATATGGACATCATAATCGCCGAAGCCAAAAGGCTGGGAATGAAGGTATGGATTTTTGACGACAGCGCATTCCCCAGCGGATATGGGGCGGGAAAGCTGAAAAGCCTTTATCCGGAAGCCGGGAAAAAATATGTGAGGGAAGCCCATATTGATGCCATAGGCCCTCTTGACGGCAGTTCTTTCCGGATCCGTGACTGGCTGAATCAGGATGAGAAAATCATCCGGGTGACGGCGGCTAGGAGAAAAGGAAATTACGAGGATCTGGAAGACGGCAGTCTGATGGATATCACTTCTTTGGAAGAAGACGGCATTCTGTACTGGGATGTCCCGGAGGGGGCCTGGAGAATATTTCTCTTTATATTAACCGGAAACGGCGGGGAGGAATGGACGAAGGACTATGTGAATCCGATTGACCGGGACTGCGTGGACCGCTTCATTCAAATCATATATGAAGAGCATTATCAGCGTTACAAGGAAGAGTTCGGCACAGTGATACAGGGATTCTTTTCCGATGAACTGAGGTTCGGCAATGCGGCCTCTTATCACATGCATCCGGGAGACTGGACGGAATATGGGGGAACTGCTCCGGCAGTTTTCCCCTGGAGCCGCAGACTGCCGGAACTGCTGGAGGAGGAATGCGGGGAAGATATCGGAAAACTGCTTCCGTATCTTTGGTGCGGAGAATCCGGTCATGCGAAGGATGTGAGGTTTGCCTATCAGGACCAGGTTTCCCGGCTGTTCGGAACCGAATTTATCGGCAGGATCGGGGAATGGTGCCGCGCGCACAAGGTAAAGCTGATTGGCCATGTGGTGGAGGATAACGGCGCACATGCGCGTCTCGGTTATGGATGCGGGCATTTCTTCCGTGCCATGGAGGGAATGGATGCGTCGGGGCTTGATGTGGTGTACCAGATTTGGCCGGAGTATACCCAGGGAAGGCATCTGACTCCCTTCGGGTATCTGGATTCTTATTTTTACTATTGGGGCCTGCCTAAAATGGCGTCTTCCCTGGCTCACCTGGATCCCAAAAAGAAGGGGATAACCGTCTGTGAAATATTTGGCGCTTATGGCTGGCAGGAGGGCTGAAGCTGATGAAATGGCTGACGGATCATGTCTGCGTGCGCGGAATCAACCGGCTGATCCCCCATGCCTTTTCCCCGAAAGAAAAAGATGAGGACTGTCCTCCTCATTTTTACGCGAGAGGGGAGAACCCGCAGTGGGATTATTTTCATGTGTGGTCAGACTATGCAAACCGGCTTTGCACCCTTCTGTCGGAAGGACAGCATATAGCGGATGTAGCCGTATTGTATCATGCCGAGGCGGAATGGGGAGGGGAATACGAACCGTTTGAAACAGCCGTAAAAGCACTGGCAGAAGCACAGATTGACTGCGATGTGGTGCCTGCGGATTATCTGACGCAGGATCGGGCGTCGGTTCGGGATGGGAAGCTCACGATAAATGAAGAAAGCTACGGCGTGTTAATCATTCCCTATGCCCAGGCGCTTCCGGAAACGACAGTCAGAGAGCTGCTGCGCCTTGCGGAAGACGGGCTCACTGTTCTTATCATGCGTGATTATCCTGAAAGAATCTATTTTAAACCGGATTCCAGGCTGCTTACGAAACTGCGCGGACAGGAAAACATATATATTCGGACATACGAAGCTCTGCCGGAGTATTTCAGAAAAGGAGAGACTGCAGTAAAGATAGAGGGAAACTTCCCATATCTCAGTGTCATGAAGAGAAAAACATCTGCGGGCACCCTGTATTTCTTTGTGAATGAGAGCAAATATAAAACGGTTAGAACAACATTTTCTGTCGGCGAAACGGAAAAACTGCTATGGTATGATGCCATGGAAAACAGGCTCTTTCGCAGCTGCCTGCCTGAAAAGGATGGAACAAAAGGGGAAGCAGGGCAGGCACAGCGGGAACTTATTCTGGAGCCGTACCAGTCCCTGTTTGCCTTCTGCGGGCAGACAGAGGAGAAGGCGGGATTGTTGGCAGGAGAACTTTTTGGGGTACAGGAAATATATGAAGACCCGGCGGTTTTGCCGGAGCCGTGTTCCGAAACAGAAACACTTGCGGGAGCATTCAGAATCTACATACAGAATGTGCCGGAGGGCGGCAGAACACAGCTGGGACTGTCGTCTCTCTGTAATCTGGCGGTACCGGGACTTCTTCCGGAATATTCGGGAAAGATCTGCTATGAAACGGACTTTTCCATAGATATGCAGGAGGATGAAGGAAAGAAAAAATATTATCTGGATTTGGGCAATGTATATGAGACGGCGGAGGTTTTTGTAAACGGCAGCCGGGCAGGTATCCGTATCTGTCCTCCGTATCGTCTGGATGTGACAGGACTGATACATGCAGGGAAGAATCAGCTTACGGTCACGGTGGCGAACACGCTGGCAAAGGAACGGGGCAATAATGTGTTTGACAGAGCCATGCCCCAGGAACCCACGGGATTGCTGGGCCCGGTAAGAATAATAAAAGCATAATAGCTGCGTTCACGCGGACAGAGCCGCCTATTTGCCTTGAAATCAGGCCATGCATGAAAAATGCATGGCCTGATTTTATGCAGTGCGCCCGGCGGCGCACGTTTCTAACCGG
>NZ_MPDJ01000009.1:7123-51177 GCF_001881565.1 Eisenbergiella tayi | reverse complement strand
CTATGATTTAGCCACAGCCTATCCGTCCGTGCACGTCAACTATTGAAAGCGCCGTGTACCGAACGGTACGCACGGTGCTGTGAGAGGACGGCGGTTAGTCACCGCCTCCTACTCGATGATTCCATCGGTAAGACAGGTGTGCTATAATAAAAAGGAATCCGGGTGTAATGAGGGAAGTGACCGGAAAGGGGAGATGTTATGATAAAGCTGCTTATTGTAGAGGATGAGCTGATCACCAGACGGGGGCTGATGCGGCACATCCCATGGAAAAAGATTGGCGTGGATATGGTGGAAACGGCGGAAAGCGCGGATGAAGCCTTCGGGATATGTGCCAGGTGGCAGCCGGACATCGTGCTTTCGGACATTAAGATGAGGGGAATGGACGGCATTGAAATGTGCAGACAGCTGCGGAGCCTTCTGCCGGACTGCCAGATTATTTTTGTCAGCAGCTATTCCTATAAAGAATATCTGAAGGCGGCGATTGAGCTGGGAGCCATACAATATGTGGAAAAGCCTGTGGTGCCGGAAGAGCTTATCGGTGCGGTGGAAAAGGGAATCGAGAGGATTGAACAGATCCGGGCACAGAAGGATCTGCAGGAAAGCTATACGGAAAGCCTGGATTTCCTGAAAAAAGAGGTCTTGTTTTCTCTTTTGTCAACACCGGGGGATGTGGATAAGCTGGAATGTCAGCTGCGAAAGAGCGGTTTATGGACCGGAACGGATACCCGGATGCGTATCGGGATCGTCAAGCTTGCAGGAACCGTGAGTGAAGGGAGGGAATTCCTGAATACATACAGAGAAGCGCTTCATGAGCTTATGGAACCCGCTCATTTTTACTGCAGCGCTGATTTTCATGATAAACGGACTTTGATCCTTCTGATTACCGAAGCAAGGGAAAGGCTGGAACGGGACAGCGGTCTGATACGGAGCTTATGTGCCCTGGCGGAGGAATCAAAAGGAGAGTTCAGGCATTTCCTTGCCCTGGGAAGGATGGTGGGAGAGCCGCAGCAGCTGTATGCTTCCTATGAGTCCGCCTGTCAGTCCGCCAGCAGCCTGTCCTATAAAGGCTTTTCCTCCTGCGCTTTCTCCGAGGAGGTTGCGCAGGACAGACATTTTGAACTGGACAGGGAGAGGGAGGAGGCCTTTGTAAATGCCCTTTCCAGGAGGGATAAGGAGGAAGCGGGACGCATCCTGAAGGACATTTATGATGATCTCACGGATCAGAAGGCCGCGCTGAACAGCTCCGTGAAAAACATGTATTTCCTGCTTTACAATCATGTACTCAGGCTGGAAAAGGAGCTGCTGAGCACAGGGAAGGAACAGAAGGAAAATAACCGTTTCTGGGATAATGCACAGACGCTGCAGGAGCTTCATACCTTTCTTGCCGCCCGGGCTATGGAGGCAATAGAAGAACGGGAAAAGGAGGGAAGCGGGGGAAATGCGGTTATATTTCAGGTGATCGAGGTCATGAAACAGAAATATCCGGATAAAAACCTGTGTATAAAGGATTTGGCGGATGCCGTTTATCTCACCCCGTCTTATCTTTCCGGCCTTTTTAAACGCAGGACGGGAACCACTATCAACCAGTATCTGACGAACCTGCGCATCGAACAGGCCAAGCTCCTGCTGAGGGACAACAGCCTGAAGCTGTATCATGTGGCGGATCGGGTAGGGTATGAAGATGCGGCCTATTTCGCCAGGATATTTAAAAACCAGACGGGGATGACGCCTTCGGAATACAGGGAGAATAAGAGCCGGTGAAAAAAATATGGAATCAAATGAAAGTCAAGTTCCGCCAGCTGCCAATGAGAATAAAGCTTACGGTATCCTTTTCCGGTCCCATGATCCTGATTTTTATCCTCCTTCTTTCCGTCAGCTACCGGATTATTGAATCAGGGTATGAAGAACAAATCATGTATTCCGCCGATCAGTCCTTTGAGCAGGCCGTAAATTTCCTGCAGAATCATCTGCAGAATATGAATTATATTCTGGAACTGGTGGGTTCGGACAGGAACCTGCAGGATATGCTGCGTGAAGGCGACTATTGGGGAAGGCAGGAGACAGGGGATCAGTGGAGGGATTACTGGCGCATTAATGATATTATGACATCGCTGGAGCTTTCCAACAAAATGTATCAGTGCGGGATCTATGTACCGGATGAACTGGTATACGCCTGGAACCGGTATCATTTTTTCCCCGAGTCCGATTTGGAAAAAAAGGATTATTACTCGGACTTGTGTGATCGGCTGGATAAGGGGCTTATAGGCTTTACCGGACTGGAGCGCAGCGGACTGGAAATCGTGGGTGTGAAAAAGCAGAGAGTAGCAATGCTGAAAAAAGTGTACGGTGACGAAGTAGGTGACGGCAGCGCCTGTGTGGCAAGAGTCAGTGTTGGGGCAGATGAATTGGAGCGGATTGTGGTTAATTCCGATATCACCCAGAAGGGGCTCAGCTATCTGATCGATGAACGGGGAGAAATCCTTGCGGCATCCAGCCGGGAAAATATGGAGGCGCTTTCCGAAAGCGGAAACCTGCCCGGGTACGGCCGCAATGCTTCGTGGCAGGAACTGCGGATAGGTAATTCCTTTTATCTTTTCCGGCAGCAGAATCTGGAGCAGGCGGAATGGACGCTGGTATCGATTATTCCCAGGCAGGCTTTTTACCGGCAGACTTATCTGATGGGAATGACACTCATCTTTTTTTCCATACTGATTGTTCTGTCTATTTTTTTGATATCATGGGTATTGGGGAAGTATTATACGAAAAGGCTGGTGGCGCTGAATACCCGGATGAAACAGGTACAGGACGGGCAGCTTTCCCTGGATATGGAAGTGGAGGAAAGCGATGAGATCGGGGAACTGTTCCGCAGCTTTGGCTATATGACGAAGGAGCTGCGTAAACTGATGCTGGAGCAGTACCGTCTGGGTAAAAATGTGAAAACGGCGGAGCTGCGCGCGCTGCAGGCCCAGATAAACCCGCATTTCCTTTACAATACTCTGGATCTGATAAATTGGGAGGCTATGGATTACAATGCGCCGGAGATCATGGAAATCGCCCGAAATCTGGCACAGTTTTACCGGATCAGCCTGAATAAGGGCAGACAGATTGTGCGGGTGGAGGAGGAACTGAATCATGTCAGGGCATATGTGAAAATAGAAAATTATCACTTTGATAATGCCATTCATCTGCAGATTGACGCGGATGAGGGCGTGGAGGAACTGGCCTGCATCAATATTATTCTCCAGCCCTTTGTGGAAAATGCGATTATGTATAGTATTGCAAAAGCTCCCGACAGGGAGACATGCAGGATACATATCCGGGCAGCATGTGAAGGACAGGATCTTGTTTTTCGGATTACGGATAATGGGTTTGGCATGAGCCGGGAGCAGATAGAACGGATTTTCGAGGAAAACAGTTATGATGTCAGTCATGGTTATGGTGCTAAAAACGTAAATTTCCGTATCAAGCTTTGTTACGGAGAAGAATATGGTGTGTTTTATGAAAGCGAAATTGGGAAAGGAACGACAGTTACGGTAAGAATACCGGCCATGACGCCGGAGGAAGCCGAAAGAAAACTGCAGTAGGAGCGAGCGGAGATGAGAAACGGTATGAACTCCCGGAGAAGGGGTTTGTACCGTTTTTTATGCGCAAAAAGAAGAGAAAATGCCGAAAAATATTATTTTAATATACAAAATGATATATCCTAAAAGGATTAGAAAGGTAAAGTGCGGCCTAAAATTTAAAATTCATAAAATAATTATACAAAATGCACATTATGCGTAAAATAATCCTGCAAATCTCAGTTTTGTCATATTTCAATTAGGTCTTCGGAAATATATAATCATAGTATCAAGAAAACGTACGAAAAGAAGGGAGATGGAAGGGTGAAAGAGCGCTTTATAAACTTCGGCCGCGAAATGAAGAAGAACAGGGTTCTATTTCTCATGGTGCTGCCTGCAGTGCTCCTGGTGTTGGTATTGTCCTATCTTCCCATGTCGGGACTGATACTGGCATTCAAAAACTATCGTTTTGACAAAGGGGTATTCGGCAGTGACTGGAATGGGCTGGAGAATTTTCGTTATCTGTTCTCCTCCGGTACCGGCTGGCTGATAACTAAAAACACAATTCTGTACAACCTGCTGAATCTGATCACTTCACAGGGCCTTGCAATCGTATTGGCCATTATCATTTCGGAGATGCAGGGAAAGATTTACAAAAAGGTGACCCAGTCCATTATTTTTCTGCCTTATTTTATTTCCTGGGTTATTGTAGGCGCGTTTGTATACAACATTTTCAATTATGAGACAGGTCTTATGAATGGATGGCTCACCGCATTGGGAATGGAAAAAGTCAACGTCTACTCCATGCCCTGGGTTTGGCCCATCATTATATGCTGCTTCAATGCATGGAAATGGTGCGGTTACAATTCGATTATATACATAGCGGCAATAACCGGGATCGACGGGGAATGCTATGAGGCGGCTCAGATAGACGGTGCGAATATTTTTCAGCGTATCTGGTATATTACACTGCCCTGTATCAAACCTACAGTCATCACTATGCTTCTTTTGCAGGTGGGCAGAATCCTCAGAGGCGATTTTGAGATGTTTTATCAGATAGTCGGCAATAACGGGCAGCTCTATAATGCAACGGACGTAATCGATACCTATGTATTCCGTTCCCTGATGCAGAATTCCAATCTTGGAATGACGGCGGCGGCAACTTTCTATCAATCTATTCTCTGCTTTATTATTATCATGTTGGTTAATAAGGTGGTTAAGAAAATTGATGAAGATTATGCATTATTCTAAGAAGGGAGGGAACATTTATGGCAGAAAAACAGGTTATGGAATCCCGAAAAGTAAAGATGGGGACGGCGGCGGTTATTTTTAATGTTATAGGCTATATCCTGGTAGGCCTGGTGGCGCTCATCTGTTTATTGCCCTTTATCATGCTGGTTTCGGGATCGTTTTCTTCCGAACAGGCAATCCGCTTTACCGGTTATGGCATGCTTCCCAAAGACTTTACACTGGAAGCCTATAAAGTCGTATTTAAATATCCGGAAAAAATAGTACGTGCATACGGGGTGTCTATTTTTATAACGGCAGTGGGAACCGGGATAGGACTTTTTATTACAACGATGGCCGCTTACGTAATCAGCAGAAAAGATTTTAAATACCGCAATGCGATTTCCTTTTTCTTCTACTTTACGACCCTGTTTAATGGAGGGATGGTCAGTACATATATTTTTTACATTCAGTACCTTCATCTGAAAGATAATCTGCTGGCGCTTATATTGCCGGGAATGGTAAATATTTTTTATCTGCTCATTATGAGAAGCTTTGTTTCCGCTATTCCCATAGCACTGGTGGAATCGGCAAAGATTGACGGGGCAGGAGAATTCCGGACCTTTCTGCAGATCGTCCTTCCGCTTCTGAAATCAGGGCTTGCCACAATCGGTCTGTTTATGGCGCTGGGGTACTGGAATGACTGGTATAATGCCATGCTTTATATGAATACTTCTGAAAAATACCCGCTCCAGTATATGCTTTATGATCTGCTTCAGCAGACACAGGCATTGGCCCGGATTGCAAGCCAGGCGGGAATACGGGTGGAAAGCCTGCCCTCTAATACCTTAAAATTGGCGATGGCAGTCGTTGCCACGGGACCGATTATCCTGCTGTATCCATTTGTCCAGAAGTATTTTGTAAAAGGAGTTACAATCGGTTCCGTTAAAGGCTGAGCCGATAAAAAACTATATAAATAGGAGGATTATGAACATGAGAAAAGCTTCTAAACTGATTTCTTTGCTGCTCACGGCAGCAATGGCAGGAACTCTGCTGGCAGGCTGCGGAAACAGCGGCAGCTCAGGCAGCGGGAGCGGTTCCGCAGGAACAACCGCTGATTCTGCGGCACAGACGCAGGTACAGGAGGAAGGAGGACTGGACACTTCGGAGGAAGTGGAGCTGGTGATGTATGTAATCAGCAATGAACCGGCCAAGCAGCAGGAACTGACGGATAACATGAACAAACTGTTCAAAGAAAAACTGAATTGTACATTGAAGATTAATTACATTGGATGGGCTGAATATGCAAACAAATATCCGCTGCTTTTTTCTTCAGGAGAAGCCTTCGACATGGCTTATACCGCAACATGGCTGAATTATTCAGCGCTTGCAAAGAAAGGGGCCTTCATGAATCTGGATGATTTGTGGCCGACCTATGCGCCCAAGAACTATGCGATGCAGTCGGAAACAGCCAAGCAGCAGGCGACCATTGACGGACATTATTACTGTGTTCCCACATTGCTGGCGACCTATTCCGCATACGGCCCCATGTTCCGTACCGATATTCTTGACGGCACGGATTGGGACGGTAAGATGGAAAGCTTTGAGGATATGGAAGAATACATGGATCTGGTAAAGGCCAACCGTCCTGAGTTTGAACCTTTGGATATGTATTCCTCCGGATCGGAAATGGATGATTTGTACATGTGGAATAATGGGGTATATTCTCTGAAAGGTTCTTCCAATGACTTCCTTTTCATTGATCCCATGGAAGAGAATCCCAAGATCTTCACCTATTATGAATATGAAAAGACTCCGGAATTCCTGGAAATGATGAATCGTTGGAATGAGAAAGGCTTCTTCAGCAAATCCGCTTTATCCGATACCGATTCCGATAAAACGAAAAACGGGAAAGCGGCCCTGAAAGTACATAACGTGGATACTTTTACAGGACTGGTCATTGACAAGCCGGAATACAGCTTCGATTATGCCAATCTGGTGAAGGATGTTTCCAATATGGCATTTACCCAGGACGCCATGGTTATTTCCAATACCTCCAAGCATCCGGAACGGGCGCTGGCGCTTTGGGAACTGATTACGACAGACAGAGAAGCTTTTGATGCATTCTTCTATGGAATTGAAGGCGTATCTTATGAACTGAATGATAAAGGCGAAGTGAAAACATTGGATCCCGACAACTACGCGGCATCCGCCATGTGGGCGGCACGTACCACGGAGCTGAACCGTGACGGGATCGGCACACCGGATCGTACCATTGAACTGAAAAAAGAATGGGATGCCTATATCAAGGATGGTGTGGGAAGCCAGAAATACCGTTCCTTCGTACTGGATACTTCTTCCATCGAAACAGAATATGCGGCCTGCCAGAACGTACATCAGCAGTACTGGTGGCCTCTGGAGCTGGGCTACACGGAACCGGTAAGCGGACTGAAGGAGTACCAGGAGAAGATGGAAGCCGCCGGTATTGAAAAGGTGCGCGAGGTTCTGCAGCAGCAGCTGGACGCATACATAGCCGGACTCGGACAGTAAAATAAGGCATAAAAAGGTCTTGTAAAGGCCGCGCGGAAGTAAGAAGAGAATTATGGCGGCGGAGAAATTTTTTCTGCCGCCTTTTTCAGGCAGAAAAAAATGATATTATAGATATGGGGTAAAAGGTGATCCGGCAGGAGCCGGGGAAAAGAGGACAGAATGGAACAGACAATTAAGGTATATCTGACGCAGATGGGGAACAATAAAAAGCTTCAGGAGCAGGCGGGGCTGCGTTTTGAAGCGGATAAGCCCGGAAATGACGGGAATGAAGGCAATGTGCTGAATGTATATGATCAGGTGGAGTATCAGGAAATAATGGGCTTCGGAGGGGCGTTCACCCAGGCATCGGCGGTGAATTTCATGGCTCTTTCCGACAGTCAGCGCCGGGAGGTCCTGGAAGCTTATTTCGATAAAGAAAAGGGCATCGGCTATAATTTCTGCCGGCTCACGATAAACAGCTGTGATTTTTCCACGGAAATGTATTCCTATGACGACACACCGGAAGATTATGAACTGAAGGATTTTTCAATTGAGAGAGATAAGGAAGACGTGATTCCCATGGTGCTGGCGGCAAAAGAGAAAGCACCGGATTTAAGGCTTTTCGCCTCTCCCTGGAGTCCGCCCGCATGGATGAAGACCAACGGAAAAATGGATAAGGGAGGCTTTCTGCGCAAGGAATGCCAGGATGCATGGGCCAGATATACGGCGCGTTATATCAAAGCCTATGAGGAAGAGGGGATCCCGATTTGGGGCGTTACCGTACAGAATGAAGCCAAGGCGGAGCAGGGCTGGGAATCCTGCCATTATGAAGCCGGGGAAGAACGAGATTTTGTGACCGGTTACCTGAAGCCGGTCTATGAAAGAGAAGGGCTGGGCGACAAGAAAATCTTCTTCTGGGATCATAACAAAGAGAGAGTGGTGGATCGCAGTCTGGTAACACTGTGCAGCGACCGGGCGAGAACGGCCTTTGACGGTATCGCCGTGCACTGGTATTCCGGCGATCATTTCGGAGCGCTGGACGTAACCCATCGTCTTTTCCCGGAGAAGCTGCTGATCGCTTCGGAACAGTGCAAAGACAGGGAGGAACTGCCATGGGAATCGGGAGAAGCCTATGCCCATGATATCATTGGGGATTTAAACAACTGGGTGGGCGCCTGGACAGACTGGAATATGCTTCTGGATGAAAACGGCGGCCCGGATCACTGGCTGGATGAGCAGCTGCAGTGGGAACGGATTACGGCAAAGAGACAGGAACTGGGCCTGGAAATAAACTGGAAGGATCCGCGGTTCCAAAAGCTGATGAAGGAAGAGGGGATCTGGTTCGGGGAGTCACCGATTCTGTGCGACCATGAGGAGAAAAGCCTTCACTATGCCTCTTCTTATTATTACATCGGCCATTTCAGCCGTTTTGTCAAACGGGGAGCAAAAAGGATCGGAAGCTCTGTCTATACGCCGGGGCTTGAGATATGTGCATTCCGCAACCCGGACGGAAGCAAAGCGGTGGTGGCGATGAATCCCGGCGAGCAGGAAAAGAAGACAATCCTGCGTTTCCATGAAAAAATAGCGGAATACAGGATTCCTGCCCACAGCATTGTCACTTTTGTATTCTGACAACAGTACGGACGGGGAAGACATAGCAATATATCTTTTAAGGAGGATAGCGGAATGGATAAAATCAGGGGAGTAAATCTGGGAAACTGGCTGGTGCTTGAAAAATGGATGCATCCGGCGTTATTTGAAGGAACATCGGCGGAGGATGAGGATGAGCTATGCCGGCAGCTTCCCCGGGAGGAACTGGTAAAGAGGCTCACGGCACATCGGGACAGCTATATCACCAAAGAGGATTTTTCTTATATCCGCAGCTGCGGGCTGAATACGGTGCGTATCCCGGTGCCTCATTTTATATTCGGGGATGATCCCGTCTATTGTGAACCCTATGTGCCGTGTATCGAATATCTGGATAAAGCGTTTGACTGGGCGGAGGAAACGGGCCTTTCTATTTTGATTGATTTACATACCGCGCCGGAAAGCCAGAATGGCTTTGACAACGGCGGGATCTGCGGCGTCTGTAAATGGGCGCAGGATCCGGAAAAGGTGGACCGTGTCCTGAAGGTGCTGGAAATGCTGGCCCTGCGTTATGGCTCACGCCCTTCCCTCTGGGGAATCCAGCTGCTGAATGAGCCGATTTCCGAGTCCCTCTGGCAGATGATCCGGGGAAAGTATCTTCCTCATAATCCGGAGAGGGCGGCAGGCTCATCCTTTGTCCCGCTGGAGGTGCTGTACGATTTTTATACAAGAGGGTATCATATGCTGCGGAAAATTCTGCCCGCAGAGAAAAAGATCGTGTTCCATGACGGCTTCCGCTTCGAAGTCTGGGAACCCTTTTTCAGGGAAGCCGGTTTTGAAAATGTGGTGCTGGATGCCCACTGGTATCTTGGCATGGGAATTGCTGACGAAGACACATCGGAACTGGAATATATGAGAGAGATTCTCAAGGAGGATGTAAAAAAGCTCAAAAATATGGAGAAGGCAGTTCCCGTCATTGTGGGGGAATGGTGCCTGGCTCATAATCTGAAGCCGGATAAGGAGTATACGGAACTGGAAAAACAGCTTTCCTATAAGCTTATAGGAGATGCCCAGCTCATGGCCTGGGAGGCAGGCAGCGGTTATTTCTTCTGGAGCTATAAGCTGATATCCGAACCGGACGGCTGGGATTTCCGGAAATGCGTGGAGAAGGGCTGGCTCCCGGGAAATCTGGAAAGCGGAAGGTGATTTCAAATAGCAACTTAAGAATAGCAACTTAGTTTTCAAACTCTTGATTTTTGGAAACTGAGTTGCTATAATTGATTAAAAGAGTTGCCAAATCAGGAGGAGTTGCTATGCAGGCAGAAGAATTGCTGCAGTTGGTTAATAAGGTAAAGCATTATCAATGTGAGTTTCAGACAATAGAAATTAAATCTGCCGGAAAAGGCTGTCCAACAAGATTGTATGACAGTCTTTCGAGCTTTTCAAATCAGGATAGTGGCGGTATCATTTTATTCGGACTGGATGAGAAAGAACATTTTAACATAGTTGGTGTTTATGATATACAGGATCTGCAGCATAAGGTGGCGGAACAATGTAAACAGATGGAACCGGAAGTCAGGCCGCTGTTTACTGTTGCAGAACTTGATGGGAAATTCGTTGTTTCTGCGGAGATACCAGGAGTGGACGTAGCAGAACGTCCTGTTTTTTATAAAGGTGCCGGGCGGCAGAGAGGTTCATTTGTACGCGTCGGTGAATCGGATGAACCGATGAATGAATATGAAATCTATACCTATGATGCATTCAGACGCAGAATACGGGATGATATCCGTGTGATCGAAGGAGCGAAAACGAGTTTATTCCAGGAAGATTTATTACAGTCTTATCTTGCCGCTGTAAAAAGTGAACGTGAGAATTTATCTCATAATATAACGGATATGGAAATTCTGGAACTGATGGGTATAACATCAAATGGGTGCCCGACATTATCAGGAGTTCTTGTTTTCGGGAAGTATCCGCAGGCTTATTTTCCACAGCTTGGAATAACAGCGGTAGTGGTTCCGGGTACGGAGATGGGAGATACGGGGAGTGATGATGAACGTTTTATATCCAATAAGCGAATAAACGGCACAATCAGTGAGATGCTTCATGGAGCTGTGGAGTTTGTTAAAAGAAACAGCAGAATAAAAACTGTGATAGATGAGGATGGAAATCGAAATGACAAGCCGGAATTTCCAATGAAGGCTGTCAGGGAAGTCATTCTGAATGCTCTTATACACCGTGATTATAGTATCCATACTGAAGGGACGCCAATAACAATCTGTATGTATAATGATCGGATTGAGGTTACGAATAAAGGGGGATTGTATGGCAGAATCTCTGTGGATTTATTAGGAAAGGTTCGGCCTGAGACACGGAATCCGGCTTTAGCTAATATTTTGGAAATTCTGGGAGAAACGGAAAATCGTTATTCTGGTATTCCTACAATTCAAAAGGAGATGATGAAAGCAAATTTACCTAAACCGGAGTTCTCTGTCAGAAATGGTGAATTTAAGGTTATACTGCGAAATAATCTCCCCATAGTTTACTATGAAGAGTTTATAGATGGACAGGAAATGAATAGAAAGTCTGACCGGATTTTCCATAGAGTGGGCGAACGGGATAATGCACTTCTGGAATATTGTAAAATTCCGCGTTCAAGGGAAGAAATTATTGGATTTGTTGGTTTTTCAAGGTATTATACGATGAATAAAATTATGAAGCCCTTGATTGAAAAAGGTTATATTAATATGACTCTGCCGGATAAACCAAAGAGTTCTAAACAAAAATATTATGCCGCAGAAATTGCAAAAAACAGAGAATAAACAGTAACATCCGTGCTGCCGTTAATAAGGAAACGCTAATAAGGAAAAGGATTGACAAACGAAAAAGGTCCATTATATAATAACATCGTTCATCGGAGGTGGACCATTCGTTGGAAAATGGGAACCGGATAAGATGCTGGCTGAGATGCCTGCTTCTTGTCCGGTTTTTTTTGTCGGTATAAAACCGCATTTGCAGGAAGCTGTCCTGTGCTGCCCTGGTGGATAAATACTGCAGAGAATAAAGGAGATGAAATCAAAATGAAAGAAACGCAGAATTTTACAGAAGGAAACATCCTTTTATCCCTTGTACGTTTTGCACTGCCCGTTTTGGCAGCCCTGTTTCTTCAGACGATGTATGGAGCCGTGGATATGCTTGTGGTAGGGCAGTTTGCCGCAGCGGCAGATGTTTCTGCGGTTTCCACGGGAAGCTGGCTGATGCAGCTGATCACTTCCTTTGTAGTGGGTATCGCCATGGGGACTACCGTATTGCTTGGAAGAAAGCTGGGTGAGGGCAAACCGGAGGAAGCAGGAAAAATCATCGGGGCCAGTGTGGTTTTATTCCTCCTTATCGGCATTGTGATTACGTTCCTGATGGAGCTGTGTGCAGTACCGGTTGCCCGGATCATGCAGACTCCTCCGGAAGCATTTGACGCTACCGTGATGTACGTGCGTATCTGTTCGGCAGGTTCGCTTTTTATTGTAGCCTATAACGTGCTGGGAAGTATTTTCCGCGGAATCGGTGATTCGCGGATGCCCCTCATAACGGTAGCAATCGCCTGTGTATTTAATATTGCAGGAGATTTTCTGCTGGTCGGCGTATTTGGGCTGGCAACTGCGGGAGCCGCCATTGCCACGGTGTGCGCCCAGGCGCTCAGTGTGGTTATTTCCATACTGATAATACGGAAGAAGAAGCTTCCCTTTTCTTTCGGCAGGAAGGATATTGTTTTCGATAAAAAGAGGATGGGAAGCGTATTCCGTCTCGGTCTGCCCATTGCCTTCCAGGATTTGCTTGTAAGCATATCCTTCCTGGCCATTACCGCTATCGTGAATTCCCTGGGGGTAATACCCTCTGCCGGAGTGGGTGTGGCGGAAAAGCTGTGCGGCTTTATCATGCTCGTGCCGTCGGCCTTTAACCAGTCCATGTCCGCCTTTGTAGCGCAGAATATGGGCGCGGGCAAAGCAGAACGGGCCAAAAAGGCGCTGTTCACGGGAGTGGGGCTTTCTCTCGCGGTGGGGGTGTTCATGGCCTGGCTCGCCTTTTTCCACGGAGATCTGCTGGCGGGGCTTTTTGCCAGGGATGCCGCCGTTATTGCTGCGGCCGCGGAATATCTGAAGGCTTATGCCATAGACTGTCTGCTGGTATCCATTATGTTCTGTATGATAGGATATTTCAACGGCTGCCAGAAAACGCTGTTTGTCATGATCCAGGGAATCGTGGGGGCATTCTGTGTCAGAATTCCCGTATCTCTTTTCATGAGCCGGCTGAAGCCGGTATCCCTGTTTAAGGTGGGGCTGGCTACCCCCTGCTCCTCTATTGTCCAGATAGCCTTATGTCTTGGATATTTTATCCTTCTGTCGAGGAAGAAGCTTCCTCCGGAACCAGAGAAATAAGTCCGGATTCACAGACGATGGAAGCGGCCTTTGTTTCACCTGTCAATTGGATATCCACAAAGGAAGAAGCGTCACAGACGGCATGGCAGGCATACAGGCTGCTTTTGCCGTCTGTTTTTAATACCATATCTCCGGTATAATCAGAATAATCGAAAACGGTAACGGTTTTGTCCGCCGTATCAAAGTAGCCGATTTGGGAACGGTGTATCCCTGACCCCCAGGAAAAGGTGAAATAGACTTCCTTTTCCCCATCCCCGTTCATATCGGCGACGGCAAAGGAAGTGGCGCCGTATCCGCCGAACCATTCTCCCAGAGGATATACTGCTTCCTCATACATGAGAAAAGACGCACAAGAGGAATCATATTTATAAATGGTAAAGCCATATTTCTCAGAAATGGATTCCGGGGTCACGTTGAAACAGGTGTCCTCTTCATAACCGGCGGGGAGCTTTTCAATAAGGGCCGTAACGGTTTCTGTCCCTTCACGGGAAGGGGTGAGCGGAAAGGTTTCAATAGCTGGGATGTTTTCGTTCCCAGCCTGCCCGCAGGCGGTAAAGAACAGCAGGCAGAGTAGGAGAGGGAGATACAATAATCGTTTTTTCATGCAGAGCCTCCTTTTTATGCGGCACATTGGTGTATCCTGTATAGTCCAAGTATACGGTGTCCGGCATGCCCGCGCAAGCCGCAAATCCTGCCGCCTGTTTCGGAGGATTGGATTGACAGAGAGGGAAAATGAGAATAAAATGAAAGCATACACTTGCATGGAGGTGGCGATATGGATGAGACAAGCCAGAAAATTATTGACGCTGCGATGACTCTAATCCGTGATCAGGGCTATGTAGCCACGACCACGAAGGATATAGCCCGGGCGGCGGGAGTGAATGAATGTACCCTGTTCCGTAAGTTCGGGAATAAGAAGGATATCGTGCTCCAGGGGATCACTCAGGAGAAATGGCGTGCCAATGTGACCCCGGAGATATTTAAAAATGTCAGGTGGGAGCTGCGCCCGGATCTGGAAATGTTCCTGACCGCATATATGGAAAGAATAACGCCGGATTTTGTGAAGCTTTCCATCGGACTGCGCGCGCCTCAGCTTTATGGGGAAACCGCGCCGCTGATCATGCAGATACCTCATGCCTTTGTGTCTTCGCTTACGGAGTATCTGAAAGAAATGGAACAAAGGGGAAAAATAGCTCCGGCCGATTTTGAGAGTATGGCCATGGTTATTTTTTCTTCCACCTTCGGTTTTACCTTTTTAAAGGCTTCCTTTAATCAGGAGCTCACGAAGCTGGAGCAAACGGAGTACATTAAAAAGAGCGTGGATTTGTTTATCAATGGTATTTCAATATAAATTTCGTTTATGAATGGAACTGCAGATGGAAATGAAAAATCTGGTACTGCCTTTGCAGTACCAAAAAAATACATTCAATGCATGCAAGCACTTGCATTTATATAATGAATAAGGAGGAGCAACAGGATGATAACAGGAGCAGAACTGTTTGTAAAGGCACTTAAGGCGGAAGGGGTAAATACTCTCTTTGCATATCCCGGAGGACAGGCGATTGATTTGTTTGACGCTCTTTATGGGGAAAAAGAAATTGATGTTATCCTGCCGCGGCATGAACAGGGACTGATTCATGCCGCGGACGGATATGCCCGTTCTACAGGCAGAGTGGGAGTATGCCTGGTAACAAGCGGCCCGGGGGCTGCCAATCTGGTGACGGGGATCGCAACCGCCAATTTTGACAGTGTCCCGCTTGTCTGTTTTACGGGACAGGTGCCCACCGGCCTGATTGGGAATGACGCCTTTCAGGAGGTGGATATTGTGGGAATCACCAGAAGTATATGCAAATATGCGGTTACGGTGAGAAAACGGGAAGAACTGGGCGACATAATAAAGAAGGCGTTTGTGATTGCAAAAACCGGCAGGCCGGGTGTGGTGGTGGTGGATCTGCCCAAAGATATACAAAAAGAATACGGCAGCGGCTGTTACCCGGAAAATGTGGAGATAAGAGGCTGCAGACAAGTGACCGGCGCACATGCGGGCCAGGTCCGGAGGGCAATGGAGGCATTGAAGCAGGCCAAAAGACCGCTTTTCCTGCTTGGCGGAGGAGTGATTATCAGCCGGGCAAAGGAAGAAATGCGTTATCTTGCCGAGGCCACGGGAATTCCTGTAGTTACAACGATTATGGGAAAAGGTGCCATTCCCACCACACATCCTTTGTATGTGGGAAATATCGGCATTCACGGTTCATATGCCGCCAATAAGGCAGTCAGCCGGTGCGATCTTCTTTTTTCCATCGGCACAAGATTCAATGATCGTATTACCGGAAAGCCGGGCAGCTTTGCGCCCGGGGCCTCCATTATCCATGTGGATATTGATCCGGCCTCCATATCCCGGAATATTTCCGTGGATATTCCGATTGTTGCCGATGCAGGACAGGCGATCCGCGCGTTTCGTGAAAGAGCCTGTCCTCTGGAAACAGGTGCGTGGAGAGAGCAGATTGGAAAATGGAAGAAACAGCATCCCATAGAGCGGGGGCAGAAAGGAATGACGCCGGAGATAATCATGAGGCATATCAATGAAGCCTTTCCCGAAGCTATTATAGTGACAGATGTGGGCCAGAATCAGCTGTGGGTCACACAGTTTCTGGAATTGGACGAGCATAAACAGCTGCTGACATCAGGCGGCCTTGGTACGATGGGGTATGGCCTTCCGGCGGGGATAGGCGCGAAGCTGGGAAACCCCGGAACAGATGTGGTTGTTATTGCCGGAGACGGCGGGATGCAGATGAATATCCAGGAGCTGGCTGCCGCAGTGGTATATGAGCTGCCTGTGATCATATGCATATGGAATAATGGTTATCTGGGAAATGTAAGGCAGTGGCAGGAAATGTTTTACGGAAAGAGATACTCCTCCACCTGCATGCGCTACCGGAAAAGCTGTCCTTCTGACTGCAGCCGTCCCGGTAAGGATTGTCCCGCTTATACGCCGGATTTTATACGCCTTGCGGAAAGCTATGGGGCAAAGGGAATCCGGGTGACACAGGAAGAGGAAATCGCCTCTGCCCTACAGACCGCAAAGCAGACAGCCGGAGGCCCCACAGTCATTGAATTTATCATTGACAGGGAAGAAAATGTCATGCCTATTGTCCCGCCGGGAAAAACTCTTGAGGAGATGATTTTGAATGAGAAGGAGGAGCGGGTATGAAAAAAAGATGGATTTGTCTTTTCGTGGAAAATGAAATAGGGGTGCTTGCCAGAATAGCAGGCCTGTTCTCCGCCAAAGCATACAACCTGGACAGCCTTACCGTGGGCAGGACGGAGGATGAAACGGTTTCCCGTATGACAATCAGCCTCACCAGCGACGACAAAACCTTTGAACAGGTGAAAAAACAGCTCAACCGCTGTATCGAGGTTATTAAGGTGGTGGATTATACCGGGTGTGCCGTATGCAGAAAGGAAATGATGTATGTCAAAATCAGAGGCTGTTCCGACAAGGAAATAACGGAGCTGTTCCGGCTTTCCCAGGTGGCGGGAACCAGGGTCGCAGACTATAGCCGGTCGTCTGTCCTGTTGGAGAGTGTGCAGTCAGAGGAGCAGAATGAGGAACTGATCGTCAGGCTGCAAAGAGATTATCCGGGCCGGATCGAAATTGTCAGGGGAGGGAGTGTGGCGGCGGAAGCAATTAATCAGGAAGACTGCTGAATCAGAGTGTGATATGTTATTACATAAGGGTAGTTAGTAAGGGAAGACAGAAACATACACACTGTCCTGACATACAGGACCGGGAACTGAGGGAGTAGGAAATGGAGGATGAAAAGATTATCGCGCTGTTCTGGAGCCGTTCCGAACAGGCGATAGAGGAAACCGCCGCGAAATATGGCAGGCTGTGCAGGAAAATTGCAGGAAATATTCTGGAAAATGAGCAGGACACGGAGGAATGCCTTAACGATACCTACCTGGGCGTATGGAACAGCATACCTCCCGCGCGGCCCGCTGTGCTGCGTGCCTATGTATGCAGGATAGCCAGAAATCTTGCGGTTAAGAAATTCCGCTCCAATACGGCGGCGAAAAGGGATAGCCGCAGCGACTGCCTGCTGGAAGAACTGGAGGAATGTATACCGGCTCCGGCCTGGCGGGAGGTAGAGGCACAGATAGAACGGAAGGAGCTGTCAGGATATCTGGAGGAGTTCCTGGATACCCTGGGAAAACGGGAAAGGACAATTTTTCTCAGACGGTACTGGGCCGCGCAGGCTTTGAAAGAGATAGGAAAAGCATGCGGGGTTACAGAACACCACGCCGCGGTTATCCTGGAGAGAAGCCGCAAGAAACTCAGAAAATTCCTGGAAGAAAGGGGGATTTGGATATGAAGGCGGAACGATTGTGGGAGGCGCTGGGAGAGGTGGGAGATTCTTATATAGAAGAGATCCTGGTGCAGACAGATAAGAAAAATAGAATAAGCCGAGAAGGAAGGCTGTGGAAAACAGCTGCTGCCGCCGTACTGCTGGCTTTCTGCTTTTTTACGGGAGTTCCCCTTCTGGCGGCGGAGGTGCCGGCTTTTTATCAGGTACTGTATCAGATATCACCCGCTGCGGCACAGTTTTTTATCCCTGTCCGGGAATCCTGTGAAGATAACGGAATCCGGATGGAGGTGGAAGCCGCCTGTGTCCGGGGTGATACGGCCCTGATATATGTTTCTCTCCAGGATTTGGAGGGAGATCGGATTGATGCGACGACGGATTTGTTTGACAGCTATTCCATAAAAAGAAGCTTTGACAGCGCAGGAAGCTGCCAAAGGGTATCCTATGAGGAAGAGACGGGTAAGGCGACCTTCCTTGTGGAAATCATAAGAACGGATGGAAAGCCTGTTGAGGGCGGCAAGATCACGTTTTCCGTCAGGGAGTTCATCAGCGGGAAAGCGGCGGAAGAAGATGTGCCCGTGGATCTGCAGCCTGCACGGCTGGCGGAAAGAGAAAATGTGTCTTTTATGGAGGCCTCCCGGATTACCGGCTATGCATTTTCCGAAAAAATGCCTGCGGAAATGGAAGCGGAAGATTTTTCGAAAATCGTCCTGCAGCCCCAGGAAATGCTGTATTCCCCTATGGATAAAATTTATATTACGGCTGCCGGTTATCTGGATGATATGCTGCATATCCAGCTGGCTGTCAGGGATAAAACCACACTGGATACGCATGGTTACCTGTATCTGACGGACAGGGAAGGAAACCGGGTGGATTCTTATTCCTCCATATTTTTTATGGAAGAGAAGGAGGAACGTGTGGACTATCAGGAGTTTCTGTTCCGTATCCCCAAAGAAGAGCTGGGAAAGTATAAGCTGTATGGAAGCTTTTACAAAGCAGGCAGAAACGTGCAGGGAAACTGGCGCGTAACCTTTTCTTTGTAAAATCAGTCCGGTATGGTATAATTCCTGATAGCGGAAGGTTTGCTTTCGGTGCCGGTCAGGGGGATATTCCCGTTTCCCGCCGGAAGCCTGCCTGAAAAACAAGGAGGCTCTTATGGAACGAGATATTAATCTGGATGAAATATCCGACGGAAAATTATATGAAACCAATGATTTGGTTAAGCTTGGCTGCGGGGACTGTGCGGGCTGTTCGGCGTGCTGCCATGAAATGGGGGATACTATTATCCTGGATCCCTATGATATCTGGCAGCTTACGGGGAACCTTCACTGCACGTTTGAGCAGCTGATGGGGGAAGGGAAAATAGCTCTTTCCGTATACGATGGAGTGATCCTGCCCCATCTGCGCCTGGAGGGGCCGCAGGAAGGCTGCCTGTTCCTCAATGAAGCGGGAAGATGCAGCATCCATCCCTTCAGGCCCGGCATGTGCCGCCTGTTCCCTCTGGGAAGGATATATGGGGAAGAAAGCTTCCGTTATTTTCTTCAGGTCCATGAATGCCGGAAGGAGAGCCGGACAAAGGTTAAAATTAAAAAATGGCTGGATATACCAGAAATACGCCGTTATGAACAGTTTCTCAGCCACTGGCATTTTTTTGTAAAGTCTGTACAGGAAGAAATAATAGCTTCCGGAGGAGATGAAGCATTTATAAGACAGCGGGACATGCAGCTTCTGCAGACCTATTATCTGACGCCTTACAGCGGAACAGATGATTTTTATGAACAGTATTATACTCGATGGGAGAGCTGATACATAGCCCTCCGGCCCCCGGAAAATAGGCGGGCCGGAGGGCTTTTTCATTCAGGCGGGTCAAGCGATAGCAGGACTTGCCTTATGTGCATAATGCATAATTATCTCCTGTATATATATGGTGCAATTGGCTGAAAATACTGAAAAATGAAAAAATTAACTGACATTACAAAAAATAAAATGATAAAATAAACCTGATATAAAAAACGCAGGAGGTAATAAAATGAGAAGAATTACGAGTGCATGTCTGCTTCAGACAATGAGGTTTGATAATCTGAATGGAGAAAATCCGGAGCAGGAGCTGGAGATTTACTGCAAAAAGCTGGATATGAAGAAGGCAGCGTATGTTATTGAGGAAAAGACGGTCCAACCCGGAGGTGCTCTTGTGGTTAAAATCAAAAGACAGTACAACCAGTATAAAACAGACGGATACTTAGAGTAAGAAATCCCACTCCGAAACAAATGGCAGAATTGTTCCGGAGTGCTTTTTTATGGAAAAGCAGGGAAAAATAGGCATTCCTTTATGCCGTGAAAGGTATAGAGCCGCGATTTACGGGAATATTTCTATATAGAACAGCCAGATTTATCCAATAAAAGGACTGTGTTTTCCAAAGCTGCGGAGTGTCCGAAGCTGGAATGATGAAGCTGTAAAGATACATAAATAAAAAGAAAGGCTGAAAGGATGTTGGGAAAGAAGCAATTGCCTGAACTGGCAGAGGATACCCGCAAAACTGAAAAGATACCGGAAGAAATGCCTGGCCTTGACGGCAGGGAAATGCCGGATAATGAGGAAGAGGGCGCCGAGTCCGCGCTGCAGGACAAGTTCCTGACGGAGGATTCCGTCAAAACCTATTTAAAAGAAATAGGCAAATTCCCTCTGCTTTCCCCTGAAGAAGAGCTGGAACTTGCAGAGGCAATGGAGCGGGGGGATGAAGCGGCAAAGGAAAAGATGATTCATTCCAATCTGAGGCTTGTGGTCAGTGTGGTTAAGAAGTACACTCCCGGTAGCGGCATGGCCTTTCTGGATTTGATACAGGAAGGAAATATGGGACTGATGAAAGCGGTGGAGCGTTTCGATTACCATAAGGGCTACAAATTCAGCACCTACGCCATCTGGTGGATCCGACAGGCTGTCACGAGGGCCATAGCCGATCAGGCGAGGACGATCCGCGTCCCTGTCCATATGAAGGAGAGTATGAATAAAATCCGAAGGGTATCACGCAAATTCCTGTCAGAAAAGGGAAGGGAGCCAAACCAGGAGGAAATCGGACAGCTTCTTGGCATCTCAGTGGAAAAGGTAAAGGAAACCATGAAGTATTTCGGCGATACCATTTCACTGGAAACCCCGGTGGGGGAGGAAGAAGATACATCCCTGGCAGATTTTATTTCCGATGATAAAATGCCGGAACAATACCGGAATGCGGAACAGGGAATCATCCATGAGGAGCTGCTCGGAGTGCTGGAAACCCTTTCCAAAAGAGAGCAGACGGTGCTTCTTCTGCGTTTTGGATTCGTGGACGGCAGGAACTGGACGTTAGAAGAAGTGGGAAAGCTGTATCATGTGACAAGGGAACGGATACGGCAGATCGAGGGCAAGGCCATTAAGAGCCTCCGCCAGCGGAGAGGAGTAAAGGATATGAGGGAATATATTGACTAGTGCGGCATTGCCCTCAGAACTCAATAAGGCCGGTGAGCCATCCGGCCAGAAATGGGCGCTAGGAGGAATGTGCGGATAACAGCTCCTTCAGCTCATCCACCTCCTGTTGGGAAAGCTCTTCCATATCCAGAAAAGCAGTCATCATGGAAACCAGATTGCCGTTATAGAAGCGCTGCAGAAAATGGCGGCTTTCCTGGTTCACATAATCCTGCTGCCCGATAAGAGGCGTATAAATAAAAACCCGGCCCTCCTTATCATAGGTGAGGGCTTTTTTCTGTACAAGCCGCTTCAGCATGGTCTGGATCGTTTTAGGACTCCATTTGGTAGTCCGGGTCAGATATTCCGTTACCTGGTTCGTGCTGACAGGCGCATGCTCCCATACGATTTTCATAACCTGAAATTCCGCTTCTGATATCTGAGGGAGAGCCTTCATAAAATACCTCAACCTTTCTTACAGTTGTAATATATAGAAAGTATAGAGACTGTGAACCTATTTGTCAATTCACATCTTCACGAAAAATTAAGAATTGGTAAAAACCCGCAATTTCCACAAATTACCTGCTAAAAAAGTTACTTTTGGTCGGAAATGGGTGATAATCTGCTTGACTTGATATTCACGGGGAGGTAATCTTTTAGTTGAGAGTTTTATTATCCCCGATGAGCCGAAGGCCTGAGGGTTTGGAATGTTAGAAATCTGCAAGGAGCATACCCCCTGATGAAATATAAATGGAAACCAGTTACAGCGGTAATTCTTTCTTCTTTTATTCTTTTTTCGTCCCCGATGAACGTATTTGCGTCGGGAAATACCATCAGTACAATTGAAGATGAAATGGTGCATAATACGGAAGGCGGCGAAGAAACGGCAGCCGGACAGGAAACAGAAACCGGTGAAAGGGAAGCGGAGCAGGAAAATCCCGGTGACAGCGGCGAGGCCGGCAGTGATATATTCTGGCCGTCGGGGCCGTCTGTTGTTGCGGAATCGGGCATTGTCATGGAGGTTTCCACGGGAACCATCCTGTATAGCAAAAATATGCATGCCCAGTATTATCCCGCCAGTATAACCAAAATCATGACGGCCCTTCTTGCAATGGAGAACTGCGGGCTGGACGAAATGGTTACCGTTCCCCACGAAGCGGTGTACATGGATGACAAGGGTTCCCATATCGCGCTGGACGAAGGTGAGGAGCTGACGGTGGAGGACTGCCTTTACGGCATGATGCTGGCATCGGCCAACGATGCGGCCTACGCCCTGGCGGTACATGTGGGCGGAACCATCGAAAATTTTGCGGATATGATGAATAAGCGGGCAAAGGAGCTGGGGTGCCAGGACAGCAACTTTGTCAATCCTCACGGGCTGCCGGATGAAAGGCATGTATCCAGTGCCTATGATATGGCCCTGATCACGAGGGAGGCGCTGAAGCACGAGATTTTCAGAACCGTGTCCAAGACCGTATATTATGAAATCCAGCCTACGGATAAACAGCCGGATCTCATTCCCATGTCCAACCACCATAAGATGCTCTGCAGCGGCAAATACCATTATGACGGCGTATTTGCAGGAAAGACCGGTTATACGGTAGTGGCTAAAAACACGCTGGTCACCTGCGCGGCGAGGGATGATATGGAACTCATCTGCGTGACGATGAAGACGGAGGGCCGTCAGGTATATGTGGACACGGCGTCTCTGTTTGATTTCTGCTTCGATAATTTTAAAAAAGTGGATATAGGGACGAGCGAAGCCGCTGAAATTCAAGTGCCTGTAAAGGCGGCGGACGGTACGGAAAAGGTGGAGACAGTGCCTGTGCAGATGGCGGAGGATGGCTTTGTGATCATTCCTTCCAGGGTAAATTTTTCGGAATTGAAGCCGCAGCTTCTGCTTGCGGCAGAAGAGGAAAGAGGGGAGACCGGCACGCTGGAATATACTTACGGCACCCATCAGGTAGGGCAGGCTTCCATTAATCTTCCCGATTTCCTGAAGGTAAAAGAGGAACCGGCGGAAACGGAGACGGAAACAGAAAGCCAGCCGGCCAAAGCGGAGAAGGACGGTAAGGCAGGCTTCCATTGGTGGTATATTCCGCTGGGCATCCTGGCCGCTGCCGTTATCGTTACGGGCGCGGTGATGCTGGTGCGCCGGCAGATATGGAAATACCGCTGGAGAAAGAGAAGAAGAAGCGGAAGAACGAGAGATTACAGCGGCGGCCGCAGGCCGCGCAGATAAAAAAATATTTTCTGCAGGCTTTGAAATTATTGTCCATGGATTCCCATGGGCAATAATATTTTAAGCAGAAAAGAAAAATTTTTTTTCATACTTGTACAATAGATCGTAAAAGCTTACAATGAAATTATGTAAAAAACGGTATGTATAACAGAGGGAGCTTTATGGATACTGGAAAAATGGATGGATTTGATGCGCTGTTTTATGCGGCGGTTTTTGACCGGCTGCAGACCAATATTTATATTCTGGATGTGGATACGGATACGATTGTATATATGAATGAAGCTATGAAAGAGGAGTTTCATCTGGAGCATCCGGAAGGCAGTCCCTGCTGGGAGCTGCTGCAGAAGGGGATGACGGGAAAATGTCCGTTCTGCCATATAAAGAATAAAACTGCAGAAGGCAGGGTTGATGTGTGGGATGAGCATAATACCCGGACCGGGCATATTTACAGGCATTATGACAGCTGGGCGGAGTGGGACGGAAAGCTTTATTATGTGAGCAACTTTACGGATGTCACAGAATATGAACAGCTTTCCAGAAAAGCCAGAACGGATGAACTGACAGGGATTTATAACCGCAGGGCAGGACAGGAAATGCTTGCAGGGCGTATGGAAACAGCCAGGCAGGAGAACAAAATCATCACCATGGCCCTGGTGGATGTGAATGAACTGAAAAAGATAAATGATGAATATGGCCATGCGGAAGGGGATCGCCTGCTGGTATGCATGGTTTCTGTTATGAAGGACAGCCTGAGGAAACAGGATATGGTGTTCCGGCTCGGCAGTGATGAATTCATCCTTGTTTTTTATGATGAACTCCTTGCGGATTCGGAAAAGCGTATGAGTGAAATAGAAGAGCGGTTCCGGGAGGCGCAGGGAAGGGAAGGCTTATTCTATAAAGTATCCTTCAGCATAGGGCTTATGGAAATATATCCGGCCGACCGGTATACGATATTCGATATCATCAGGCAGGTTGATGAGAAAATGTATCTTCAGAAAAGGGATTACAGCATAAGACGGGCCAAGGAAGAGCTTCTGGAAAAAGGACAGAACGGGGAAAAGGCCGGCAGCTTCTGGTATGATAAGGAGCATTTGTACGAGGCCCTTTCGGCGAGTACGGATGACTACATATTTGTAGGAAACATGAAAACCGGTGTGTTCAGATATCCTCCGGCCATGGTGGAGGAATTCGGGCTGCCCGGAGAGATTGTGGAGAATGCGGCGGCCTTCTGGAGCGGTATGATCCATCCGGATGATGAAAAAAGCTTTCTTGAAAGCAATCAGGATATTGCTGACGGAAGGGTAACTTCCCATAATATCGAATACCGTGCCAAAAATACAAGAGGCGAATGGATTTGGCTGCGCTGCAGGGGACAGCTTCTGAAGGATTCCCAGGGCTGGCCGGATTTATTTGCGGGCATGATCACGAATCTGGGGAAGGTAAACCGCACGGATCATATGACGGGGCTTTATAACCGTTTTGCGTTCGAGGGAAACATCAAGAAGTACCTTGTGGACTATAAGGATCTTCGCAGTATGGATGTCATGATACTGGATATGGATTCCTTTAAAAATGTGAATGATCTGTATGACAGAGCCTTCGGTGACGGTGTGCTGCGGCTGACAGCACAGCTGATCTCACAGATGCTTCCGTCGAATGCCGATATCTACCGTCTTGACGGGGATGAGTTCGGTATTATCATATTGAATGGAAAAGAAGGGGAAGCGCTGAAGGTATTCGACAATATCCGGAATAAGTTCTGCAGGCAGCAGGAGTTTAACGGCAAAAAATATTACTGTACCATTTCCGCCGGCTGTGCGGTCTATCCCTCCGATGCCGACAATTACCTGGATTTGCTGAAATTTGCGACCTATTCCCTGGAGCATTCCAAGCAGAAGGGGAAAAACCGGATAACCATGTTTTCAGGGGAGCTTATACAGGAAAAAGAGAGGACGCTTGAGCTGGCGGAGCTGTTAAGGGAGAGCATCGAACACGGCTTTGCCGGTTTTTCCATCCATTATCAGCCTCAGGTCTATGCGGATACCGGAAAAATCTGCGGTGCGGAGGCGCTGGCCAGATGGCACTGTCCCAAATATGGAGATGTCTCACCGGCAGAGTTCATTCCTATTCTGGAGCAGAACGGATTAATCATCCCTCTGGGAAGCTGGGTTTTGTACCATGCGGTGGAGCAGTGCAGGAAGTGGCGCAGGAAAAAACCGGATTTCCATATCAGTGTCAACCTTTCTTACAGGCAGCTGTTGGAAGGGGATATTGTGGAAGGGATACGGGAGACGCTGGATATACTGCAGATGCCGCCCGAGGGCGTGATTCTGGAACTGACGGAAACGTATCTGGTGAAGGAAACAGCGGGTACCAGGGATATCCTGGATAAAATGAAGCAGGCGGGAATCATGCTGGCAATGGATGATTTCGGAATCGGTTATTCCTCTTTATTTTCGCTGAAGAGCACTCCTGTGGATGTGGTTAAAATAGACCGGGGGTTTGTGAAGGGAATCACCTCTGATTTATTTAATGCCACTTTTGTAAAATCGATCACGGAGCTATGCCACGATGTGGGTAAAAAGGTCTGCCTGGAAGGTGTGGAGAATCAGGAAGAATACGATGTGGTAAAAGGAATGGGCCTGGAACTGATACAGGGTTTTTATTTCGGAAAGCCGGTAGGGGCTGAAGCCTTTGAGAAACAGTGGCTGTGAGGACGATACAGATAATAAAAAAGAGATAGGAGCGTTATTGCTTCTATCTCTTTTTCGATAATAATCATATCATAAAAAGTGGAAAAAGTCAAGTCTTGTAATGGGGGCACGGCGGACGTATAATAAGCATTCTCAGCAGGATACACTGTAAAAAAGGGTGTAGGTGTATAGGAAAGGGATGGGTGAATGGAAGATAATTTTTTTGAGATGATACTCGCGGAAAAAGAAAAAAAGGAGATGGCCGTTCTCATGGCCTGCAACGAAAAGACGGAAACCTTCGGTTTAAGCCTGACGGAGCAGGAGGCGCAGGAACTGGTGGTATGCAGGAATGAGAGCCTGAAGAAATACCGGCGTGTGGAATTCGGCAATGGGATCCTTGACAAGCTGATTTTTACATTTTGTGATTCGCAGTATATTAATCAGGAAAACTATAAGGAAACGATGGAAAAGCTGCAGGATATTTTCTATTGTTTTAAAAACGAAGCCGAGGATCAGCTGACGGACGACGAGCTTCTTTCCTTTATGCGGGAACAGTTTGAAGAGATCTGCATGGGGGATACAGAGTACCTGGAAACTACCTGTCTGCCCCGTTTTGCAGCGGCGATCCGGGCCGGATACAGGGGATATCAGGAAAGCGGAGGAAACGGGGAATATGAAAACCTGAGCCAGGAGGCGAGGTGGGATAAGGACCTGTATATGGATGTGGTAAAGGAACTGTTTTGGTAGCTTACGCTCTTGTGTTTGGAGCAGACAGGCAGGTTTGGAGGAAGGCGCTTCCAGACGGCTTTTTGATACAGTATCGCAGGAAGTCCTGCGGAATGCGGGGTATAGATATGGAAAATGAGAGAACGGCAGGATATGAGTTAGAGGAGCTTTTGCCCGTGGCGGCATGGCTTACGGATAAATATACGTCCAAAGAAAGCAGTTCGGTGACTTATGAAACGGCGGCGGCGCTCATGGAGGCTGTCTGTTATTGTATACAGGAATGCTTTTCACAAAATACGAACGGGATCCTGTCTGCGGAAAAGGGAATTCATGCAAGGCAAGCGTATGAAAAGGGATATCTCAATGTGCTGGAAAAGGCCGGAAAGGCCAAAGAACTGTATGAAAAGCTGATCGTGGATTTTGAAGATTACGGCTGTCTGAATTACAGGGAAACCATAATAAAAGGGCTTCCCGCCTTTTTCATGAAATACGATGCCCGGTTCCGGCCGCAGGATCATATACTCACGCTGGATTACCCGGATCTGGTTCCCGGGGAACCTCTTTCCGGCGTGGACAGGATTTACAGTTACCTTCTGCACATTACCATGGAGAAAAAGCTGCTGGAGCAATTTCCCCGTCAGGCGGTGTGCGGCCTGTTGGAAAGCCTGCAGCCGGATTACAAAAACCTGTACATGGATAATATATGCTATCCGGTACTGCTTCATGCCCTTATTTGTATGATAGGAGACTGCCCGATCCGGGAGCTTCAGGCCGGACGGGAGGAAAAAAAGCTTCTCCGTATTTACCTGGAGGGGGACAGCCTGGATAAAGCGGCTGAAAAGGTGAGGGCACTGCTTGGCATGCTGGTATCGCAGATGACGGGGATGGGGCAGGAGGAACAGGACTATTTTGCCGGAATAGGCAGAGAACTGGCGGTCAGAATGATGCAGGCGGCAAAATCAGCAGAGTAAGAACCAGAATAAGGAACAGCGGCCCTTCTTTTTCATATACTATAAAGAAAAATCAGATGGAAAAAGAGAACGGGCTATGTATAAAGGAATCGACGTTTCTGAACATCAGGGCACAATTAACTGGAAAAAGGTAAAGGCGGCTGGCTGCCGGTTTGCCATACTGCGCGCAATGAAGCAAAATGGGAAGGCAGACATACAGTTCCTGGCAAATGCAAGAGGCTGTCAGGAAAACGGCATTCCTTATGAGGTGTACCGTTATACGTATGCCCTGCTCCCCACAGAGGCGCTGGAGGAGGCAAAACAGGTGGTACAGCTCCTTCAGTCCCAGGGGAACCGGCAATGCAGGATATGGTGGGATGTGGAAGATAAGTCCCTGGAAAAGCTGGGGAGGGAAGTGCTTACAGGCCTGATCCGAACCGCAGAGAATACCATTCTCGGAGCAGGATATGATTTCGGAATTTATACGGATCAGGCATTTTACCAGGCCGGCCATTTTGACGCGTCCGCTTTTGACTGTCCGTTCTGGATTGCCCGCTATCCGATCAGCCGTAAATTCACCTTTGCGGAAAATCCTCCATCGGAGGAATATAAGCCCAGGATCAGCCATCCCCTTTTCGCCTGGCAGTATACCAGCAAAGGCAGTATTAGCGGGATTTCCACACCGGTGGATCTGGACGTATGCTATATGCCGTTCTGGAAAACCAAAACGGAATATTACCTGGAGGAGGTTTTCCACGGCAGCTCCATTTCCGCAGCGCTGGAAAGCATCGGGGCAGACGGTTCCTACCATTACAGGGAGGAAATCGCGGCGGCCAACCAGATACTGGATTATAAAGGAACCTCCGCACAGAATATGCGTATGCTGGAGCTTTTGCGCACAGGAAAACTCATTAAGCCATAATTGTATATTCTCCTTGTCTTTTCCTCCGTAAGAAAGTATTATAATAACGTATACTATATTACAGAATGGAGGTAGGATAATGAAGAAGAAATATTTTGTATCGCTGGCTGCTGCCGCAGTTGCTGCTCTGTTTTGCCTGATGCCTGTAAAAGCGGACGCGGCGGAGCTCATCAATTCAGATGAATATGGGGAAGTTCTCGTTGTGGATGTTCCGGGCGGGGAGGGGCTTCTCTTTTTGGGAAATACCAGCGGTGAGGTCATGCAGTTTTTAAAGGAAAGCGCAGGAGATCCTTATTTTGTCAGATACAATGTGATGGATGCCACTCTGGCGAAGGTAAAGGCCACAGCCAGCTCCATCCTTGTATTTGACGAGGAGGGGGAACTGACAGGCGTAAAAGGCCCGGCCGAAATCGGGCAGGATATCGCCGGCCATCAGGCGATGATAGAGGCTCTTAACAATATAGATCCTCAGAAGCAGGCGGAGCTGGAAAACCAGCAGCTCATGAGTATCGCTGCCCAGCAGAAAGAACTGCAGGAGGACAAAGAAGAAGCGCTTGAACAGAACAGGCAGGCTCTGGCGTCAGGCAATGCAGGGGATGCGGCTCAGTATCAGTTTATGGCAGCGCTTTATGATCAGCTTCTGGCTGTAGCGGCTGCTAAACAGCAGGCTGTCCTTCTTTATCAACAGCAGGCGGTGACGGAGGCCCAGCAGGTTCTTCTTACAATACAGGAGCTGGCAGGGGTTATTCAGCAGGAAATTGCGGATTATTCCATTCAGTACCAGCAGGCCCTGTCACAGATCGTTATGAGGGAAATACTGCAGTCCATGCAGTAACAGACCGATTATAAAAGCCCGGCGCACACCAGTCATGCTGGTAAAGGTGCGTCGGGCTTTCTTATGTAACCGTTAATTTCCCTGCTGGCCGGAGAACATTTCCTTCATATCGTTCACCAGCTGCATATCTTCCGATGTAAGCTTCAGGTTGGAGCTGTATTGTTTTCCGTCTGCCGTTGTTATTGTCATTTCTATCAGGGTCCCTTCCGTTACGGCCCCTTTGGATACGGCGTTCAGGAAAGAAGGGAATTTGGGATGCCTGGCCTTAAACTGCTCCCAGGAGGCTCTTATCTGTAATAATTTCATTGGATTTATGGGATTCATAATCAACATTCCTTTCCTTGCGGTATAATCGCCTGATTCGCAGACACTCTGATTATACCATTTTTTCAGCAAAATGGAAGACAGAGAGACGGGAAAATGGTAAAATACATTTGAGACATAATTTATGCTTACGGCGAATGAAGGAGATCAGAATATGATTTACAAGTGTAAGAACTGCGGAGGGAATGTGGTTTACGACCCGGACAGGAAGGCGATGCATTGTCCTTACTGTGATGGGATAGAAACGCAGGATAAGGCCCCGGGCGGCGGAATGGAACTGTGCGCCAACTGCGGGGCCCCTATAGAGGCGGGAGATTACCGCAGTGCGGTGAAATGTGAATACTGCGGGCACTATACGATTTTTGATGAAAGGGTGGAGGGGGTTTATGAACCCCGGCTGATCCTTCCTTTTAAGATGGGGAAAGCGGCGGCGGTATCGTGCCTGGAAAAGGAATTTTCCAGACGTGTGTTTGCTCCGGAATCCTTTTTGTCACAGGCTACGGTGGAAAAAATGGAAGGCAGTTATATCCCCTTCTGGCTGTATGACATGAAAGCGGACTGCCATTATTCCGGAACCGGGACAACCGTGCGCGTATGGGTGAGCGGAGATACGGAGTATACCGAAACCTCTTATTTTCAGGTAAACAGGGATGTGGATGTGGATTTTGAAAAGCTTCCGGTAGATGCTTCCCTGGAAATGGAAGATCAGGTGATGGATATGATGGAGCCGTATCAATATGAGGCTCTGGAGAATTTCCGGCCGGAGTATATGTCCGGCTTCCTGGGAGAGGTATATAACCAGTCGGCGGAGGTACTGGAACCCCGTGCGGAGGATCGCGCGAGGAAGGACGCGTCCGTCATGCTCCACAACACCATGGGGGGATATACCACCCTGATCCCGCAGCAGGAGACTGTCCGCATGCACGATATACAGTCTAAATATGCACTTCTTCCGGTATGGTGGTACCGCTACAGTTATGAAGGGCAAAACTATGACTGCTTTGTGAACGGACAGACGGGGAAGGTAATAGGAAAAGCCCCCTTGTGTAAAAAGAGGATATTCGCTTACAGCGGCACCTTTTTTGCCAGCCTGACCATAATATTAATGCTTATAAAAGGAATATTGGAGGTGCTGTGAGATGAAGGGATATCTGAAATATTTCAGAGTTTATTTTATTATTATATTGGCATTGGCGGCAGTATTTCTTATACTTTCCATTGCCAGGGCCGGGGCGAAGACAGAGCGCGCCAATACGGAATGTACCACACAGGAGAGGGTTTTCGATTATGCGGATAAGCTGACCGACAGCGAAGAGGACAGCCTGCGTGAACTGATAGCCAAAAGAGAAAAGCAGACCGGCTGCGATATCGTTCTTGTGACGCTGAATGAGTCTCTGGAGGAATATGCCAAAGACTATGAAGAGCAGCTGGGAAGCCTGCGTCCCTATCAGTACACTATGGTGTATGCGGATAATTTCTACGATGAGCATATGTTCGGCTACAATAAGCCCCAGGGGGACGGCGTCCTTCTGCTGGACAACTGGTACAGGGAAAGTGACGGAAGCGTATATTCCTGGCTGAGTACCTGTGGCAAGGCCAAGGATCGTTTCAGCAGCTCCATGATTGACAATCTGCTGAATGAGGCGCTGGAGGATGTGGACAGCAATCCTTATCAGGCTTATAAAAAATACGTCAATCTTTTCTATTCCGATATGACGGGCAAAAAGGAAATTCCGGCAGCCGCAGTGATTCTCATAGCGGCGGTGGCCACAGCTATATACATAGGTGTCAATTTAAGCCGGAATAAAGGCCGGAAAACGACCGGTGTAACAACCTACGTGGCGGGAGGCCATCCTCAGATACGGAACCAGAGCGATATGTTTCTTCATAAAACGGTGACTAAGCGCCATATCCAGAGGGATACCGGCGGTTCCGGCGGATCCGGCTCCGGAGGCGGCGGAGGACATGTTTCCAGCGGCGGCGTATCTCACGGAGGCGGCGGCCACAGCAGATAAGCAAAGGGGGAAAGGGTTTATGAAATTACAGTATTTAGGTCATTCTTGTTTTAAACTGAGTTCAGAAGGGTATTCCATTGTGGTGGATCCGTATGAAAATGGTTCCATACCCGGGCTGAGGGATTTGGATGTGACGGCGAACCTCTGTGTATGCAGCCACGGGCATGGAGATCATCATGGAGATTCCTGTGTGAAAACAGAAGAAAGCCTGGTCAGGAATCCCTTCCGCATCGAAACCGTGGAAAGCTGGCATGACGATGAGGGCGGCAGCCGGCGCGGCCCGAATACCATTCATATTTTCCACGGAGAGGAAATGAAAATAATCCATATGGGAGATATTGGCTGCCGGCCGGAAAACTGGCAGATGGATCTGCTGAAAGGGGCGGATGCGGTTATGGCCCCTGCGGGCGGCTTCTATACGGCGGAACCCTCTGTTATATATGAAATCATAAAAGAGATCCGGCCGCGCGTGGTGATTCCCATGCATTACCGGACGGCAGGAAGCGGGTTCCCGGTGCTTAAAACCTGTGAAGAGTTTCTGTCTTACTGCAGTAATGTTGTGCGTTATGAAACGGATACGCTGGTGCTGGACAAAGAAACAGGGAACCAGACTGCGGTGCTGAAGCAGTGGGCATGCCGGTAAGAAATGGCATGCCGATAAGGAATGGCATGGCGGTGAAGAATGTATGGCCGAGAATTTTATGAGATAGGAGAACAGCGTGAATATACAGATATTCGGAAAGACAAAATGCTTTGACACCAAAAAGGCCGAGCGGTATTTTAAAGAACGCGGCATAAAGTATCAGTATATTGATTTTAAGGAAAAAGGCATGAGCAAGGGAGAACTGAATGCGGTCTGCCAGGCCGTGGGAGGCCTGGATGCTTTGCTGGATGAGAACTGCAGGGATAAGGATGCCCTGGCGCTTGTGCGTTATATCGCAGAAGAGGACAGGATGGAAAAGGTTTTGGAAAACCAGCAGGTAATCAAAACACCGGTAGTTAGAAACGGGAAGAAAGCAACTGTTGGTTACCGGCCGGAGGTATGGAAGGGCTGGGAGTAAAATATGGGGGCAGAAATGCGGATTGGACTGTATCAATTTCCCGGAAGTGGGGATATGGGGAAAAATTATGAAACCATAGAAAAAGCGGTTTCCCAGGCGGCGTCACAAAAGGTCCGTTTCCTGGCTTTCCATGAATGCGCGCTTACAGGGTATCCCCCGCTGGAGGTTCCGTCTGTATCAGAGGTGGATTATGCAGCGGCGGCGAAATATAAAGAATGTCTGCGTAAGCTGTCTATCGAGCATTCCATGTATATAGCGGCCGGAAGTATTGAGAAAGAGAAAGACCGGTATTACAACAGCATGCTCCTGTTTTCTCCGGAAGGAAAGGCTGACATCTATGGAAAGAGAGCCCTCTGGGGATGGGACAGAGATAATTTTGTCCCGGGCAGCCAGCAGGGAATTTATGAAGTGGATGGAATCCGCATGGGTATCCGTATTTGCTTTGAAGTCCGTTTCCCGGAATTCTTCAGGGAGCTGTACCGGGAAAACGCGGAACTCTGCCTGGTATCCTTTTGCGATATATCACAGGCAGAGAATATAGAACGCTATGAGCTGATAAAAGCACACTTACGGACCAGGGCGGTGGAGAATGTATTTACGGTTCTTTCCGTAAATGATATCTCGTCCTTTCAAACGGCCCCGACTGCGGTAATCGATCCCAACGGAGCCGTGTTACTGGAAATGGAGCGGAACAAAGAAGGGCTTCTCATTTATGATTATGTAAGAAGTGAGGACAGCTTCGGCATGCTGGGAAGAAAAAGGATTTCGGACGAATTAGTTGACGGCTGTCCATGATATCCCCGCCCAAAAGCAGCTCTCAGCGCTCAAATCCATGTATCCAGTCCGCTTTCAGGAAATAAATGAGGAAAACAATGGAACTCAGTGTCCAGGTCAGCGGGTAGGCCCAGAAAATTACATTGATAACGGGAATTATTTTTACAGCTATACTGATATAGGTAATACGGATGATACACCAGCAGCACATCATAACCAGCATGGGGACGATGGCTTTTCCTGCGCCGCGCAGGATACCGGCCACGCAGTGGGAGAAGGCCAGCAAAAAATAGAAGAGTGTTACGGTGCGGGCCTGAGTGGTACCAAACGCAACCACCTGCGGATCATTATTAAAAGCGGCTATCAGTACCGGAGCAAGTCCGTAGATCAGAAGGCCCACGAGTTCAGCGGTGATGACAGAACACAGAATGCCGAAACGGGCTCCCTTTTTGGCACGGTCATACTTGCCGGCTCCCAGGTTCTGGCTGATGAAGGTGGTCATGGACATTGCGAAGCAGGTGATTGGCAGAAAGCCGAAGCCCTCAATTTTGGAATAAGCCCCGCACCCGGCCATGGCCATTTTCCCAAAACTGTTGATATTGGCCTGCACCACAACGTTGGCGATGGAGATTATGGAATTCTGGAAACCGGAAGGAAGGCCGTTTTGAATAATCTGCTTCAGGAAAAAGAAATCGAAACGGATTTTCCGGAAATGAACCCGGTAATCCTCGGGGCTTTTTGACAGGAGTATCAGGCACAGGATGGCGCTGGCAAACTGGGAAATGATGGTAGCCAGGGCCGCGCTTCCCACGCCGAAGCGGAAAACGCCTACAAACAGCAGATCCAGCAATATATTAACGACAGAAGAAATGATCAGATAAATCAGAGGATGTCTGCTGTCCCCCACGGACTGCAGGATACCCACAAAAATATTATAGAGGACAAAGGCAAGAGAACCGCAGAAATAGATACGGAAATATATGATGGAATTAGGCAGTACATCGTCAGGAGTACCCATCCACAGCAGGAGCTGGGGCGTAAGCAAAACTCCTATCACCGTTAAGGCGGCACCGGCGGCAAGGCCGAATGCGATGGTGGTATGTATGGCCTTCTGCACCTTCTCAATCTGTCTGGCTCCATAAAACCGTCCGATGACCACACCGGCGCCTATGGCGATCCCATTGAAAAAACCGACCAGAAGGAAAATCAGGCTTCCGGAGGAACTGACGGCGGCCAGGGCTTCGCTTCCCAGAAAATTTCCCACGATAAGAGAATCGGCCGTATTATAAAGTTGCTGAAAAAGATTGCCTAAAAAAAGAGGGATAGCAAATGCTATGATTTTTTTCCAGATGGAACCCTCTGTCATCAGTGTGGTTTTAGATGTTTTATTCATGACGTTTCTTCCTGTCCTTCATTTGGTAAGCTTATATAGGGAATTCCGGCAGTTTAATGACAACCGCCAATTTTCTATTATAGCACAGTGAGCAGGAAAAGAAAGCCTGAACTGCCCATGAATCCCGTTTTTTCGCTTCAGCAGGGCTTCACAGAGGGCAGAATATGCATGATTAAGGTAAAGAATAGACAGGCGCCGTAGGAAAAACTGTTGTATAATTATCGGTAATACAGGCTGCTCCGCAAATCTGACGGAGGGTCGAATTCAAGGAGGATAACAGGAATGAAAATTGCATTAATTAACGAAAACAGCCAGGCAGCAAAGAATGCACAGGTAGAAGCAGTCCTTAAGAAAGTGGTGGAGCCCAAAGGCCATGAAGTATTCAATTATGGAATGTACAGCGCGGAGGATACCCATCAGCTTACTTATGTCCAGAATGGTATTCTGGCAGCCGTACTGCTGAATTCCGGAGCGGCCGATTACGTGATTACGGGCTGCGGCACAGGAGAAGGCGCAATGCTTGCATGTAATGCATTCCCTGGCGTGCTCTGCGGACATGTTGTGGATCCTTCCGATGCCTATATGTTTGCCCAGATCAACGACGGAAACGCCATTGCCCTTCCTTTTGCAAAAGGTTTCGGATGGGGAGCGGAGCTGAACCTGGAATACATTTTTGAGAAGCTGTTTGATGGAGAAAGCGGACAGGGATATCCCAAGGAAAGAGTGATTCCGGAGCAGCGGAACAAAAAGATCCTGGATGAGGTTAAAAAGGTCACACACAATGATCTGTGTACGATTCTGAAAAACCTGGATCCGGAACTGGTAAAGGGTGCCATTGCAGGAGAACATTTTCAGGAGTATTTCTTTGCAAACTGCAAGTGCGACAAAATTGCGGCCTGCGTGAAAGAACTTCTGGAAGCATAAGCCAGGAAATGATATAATTATTGGGAAAGACCGGCAGAATGCCCGGACGGGAGAAAATCCCTGTGGCAGCTGCCGGTTTTTACGATTAGGGTGCGCTGCGGAAACGGAGGGGGAACATGGCAGCTTTGGATATGACAAAAGGGAGCATTACAGGCCATTTGGTCCGGTATTCTGTCCCTTTGATTGTGGGGAATCTGTTCCAGCTGGCTTATAATGCGGTGGATTCCATTATCGCCGGCCGTTTTATAGGAAAAGAAGCGCTGGCCGCCCTGGGAACGGCGGGGCCGGTTATGAATATCATCATACTTGGAATTTCCGGTATCTGCATGGGGGCAGGCGTTCTGATGAGCGGTTTCTTCGGGGCAGGACGGCATGGGGAACTGAAAAAGGAATTATCGACAATCCTTTTATTCGGCCTCTATTTTTCCTTGGCTGTCGCTGTCTGCGGCCTGTTTTTTGCCAGGCCTCTGTTAAGTCTGCTCCGCGTGCCGGACAGTGTTCTTGACAGCGCATGTATTTACCTTAAAATTATTATACTCGGAGCTCCGTTTACCTATTTTTATAACGCGCTGGCAGCGGCCCTGAAAAGTGTGGGGGATTCAGGCACTCCGGTAAAATTCCTGATGTTTGCTTCCCTGCTGAACGGACTCCTGGATTTGATTTTTATAGGAGGTCTGGGGTTCGGCATCGTCTGTTCTGCCGTTACCACTGTGGCTGCGGAGAGCGTATCCGCAGTTCTTACATGGATATATATAAAAAAGCGTGTTCCTCTGCTTCATCCGGACAAAGAGAACTTTCGGATCGATCCCGTACTTTTGAAAAAGACACTGCGTTACGGCGGTGTTACGGCTCTTCAGCAGGCCTGCCAGCCGATTGGCAAGCTCCTGATCCAGGGGGCGGTAAACCCGCTGGGAGTGGATGTAATCGCGGCCTTTCAGGCGGTGAACCGGGTCGATGATTTCGCCTTTACGCCGGAACAGAGCATTTCCCACGGAATGACTACCTTTACAGCCCAGAATCTGGGCGCAGAAGGGACGCGGGAACAGAAGACGCGGCGGATAGATGACGGACTGCGCACAGGCTTAATGATGGAATTCTTATATTGGATCTTTATCTTCCTGGTGGTTTTCCTGGCGCGGAATGTGCTCATGAAAGCATTCATAAGCGGTGAAGGCGGCAGGAATGTGGTGGAGCTGGGAAGCCGATATCTGAAAACCATGGCTTTTTTCTATCTTCTCCCGGCCTTTACCAATGGCCTGCAGGGTTATTTCCGGGGCCTTGGAAAAATGGGAGTCACCCTGGCCGGTACCTTTATACAGACAAGCATCAGAGTGGTGATTACCTATCTGACGGCCCCTGTTATAGGTATCTATGGCGTGGCCCTTGCCTGTGCCGCCGGCTGGAGCGCTATGCTGCTTTTTGAAGTTCCGTACCTGATCTATGTCAGGAAAAAGAGAAGCCGGCTGCAGGGGGAAGAGATATAAGAGGATGAAATAATGCCGGAACTAAGAGAATGCGGAGGGTGTTTCCATGAGATATAAGGGGAAAATATATAAAAGAATCATGCTTCTCGGGAATTCCGGAAGCGGTAAGAGCTGGACGGCTCAAAGGCTGGGAGAAAAAACAGGATATCCGGTTATTTATCTGGATAAAGAATGCTGGCAGCCCGGCTGGACTTATCCTCCGCAGGAGGAATGGGAGAAGAAAAACAGGGAATACATAAGCGGCCGGGAATGGATTATAGACGGAAACCATCATGAAACGCTGGAGATGAGAGTGGAAGCGGCTGATTTGATTTTGTTTTTTGATATTAACAGACTGCTGTGCATTTATAGCGTGTGGAAGCGTCACGGGCATAAAAGGGTTGATTTCCCGGATTATCTGGATGAAAAGAAGGATAAGGCTTTTTGGCAGTTCCTGGGATGGGTATGGAAATTCCCGGAAAAATGCCGGCCCGGTATCCTGAATATACGAAAAAATCATCCTGAAAAAATGTTCTTGACCTTTCGTACCCGAAAAGAAGTATCTGAGTTCTTAAATGAAATAGAACTTTAAATAAATAACAGGTTATTGTACTTTCCGGCCGCTTGACCGCAGAGATACGCCCCAGATAGAATAAATCATAGAAGTAAACCTGCCGGCAAGACAGGCTGTCGTATATTCCGACAGCTGTCTTGCTTCTTTTTTATACATATGTTACCAGAAAACCGGATGAGAAAGATTATTTGTAGAAATGTATCGTGTATGATATAATCTGATCAAGATTGCGGATTCTGGAAAGAACCGGCGGAGGGACGCCGGCCGGAAAAACAGGAGTGCTGTAAGATCGAATTTGCAGGCACCGGGAGGAAGCTTCATGTGGGCGGAGAGACATAACGTAAATAAAACGATACAGAATATTATTGTTCGTTTGATCATTGTCCTTTTAGCAGTCGTATTCGGTATTATCAGCATAACTTCTTTTTCCACCATTTCCCGTATGCAGGGAAATGCAAGAGTAATCAATTATGCCGGTATCGTGCGGGGAGCCACACAGAGGCTCATAAAGCAGGAAATGAACCAGCATCCCAACGATGAGCTGGTCCAATATATTGACAGTATTATATCGGAGTTGAGTACCGGAGAGGGGGAATATGATCTGATTGCCCTCCCTGATGCGGAATACCGGACGCTGCTGGAAGAACTGACATTGAAGTGGCAGGCTCTGAAGGAAGAAATCATGAATGTGCGGCAGAACGGGGACAGCAGGAGGCTGTTTGAAATGAGCGAAGACCATTTTACAACAGCCGACAGGGTGGTATCCGCGGCGGAAAGGTATTCGGAAAAGCGCGTTAAGTCTGCAAGAGAGATTCTGGTACGGTTAAATGTAGGTTTCATTCTTCTGGTATTTTTGTTCCTGGTTTACGGGCATTGGCAGAGAAAAATGCAGCATGCCCTGGATATGGCGGAAAAAGCGAGCCAGGCTAAAAGTGAATTTCTTTCTTCCATGTCTCATGAAATACGTACTCCCATGAACGGAATTATAGGTATGACGGAAATTGCCAGACGTTCCCTGGACAACAGGGACAAGCTGGCTGACTGCCTGGATAAGATAGATCTTTCTTCCAGTTATCTTCTGACATTGATTAACGATATCCTGGACATGTCCAGAATAGAAAGCGGAAAAGTGGAGCTTGCCCATGAGCCTTTCCGCATAACGGAGGTTCTGGATCGGGTTTATGTGATGTTTAAGCAGAAGGCGGAAGACAGCGGTATTGAACTGTCTGTGAAATATGAAGATCAATCCCTGGAACATGTAACGGGAGATGAACTGCGGTTAAGCCAGATTCTGGTTAATATCGTTTCCAACGCGCTGAAATTTACGCCTTCCGGAGGCAGGGTGGCTTTGGAAGCCAGCGGAAAAGCTTCCGGGACAGACAAGGTGGCTATGGAATTTCTGATTACCGATACAGGCAGCGGCATCAGCAGGGAATTTCAGGCTAAGTTATTCGAGCCTTTTGAGCAGGAGCAGTCCGTAACATCCAGGCAGTATTCAGGCACAGGCCTCGGACTGGCAATCAGCCAGAATTTTTCCAAAATGATGGGCGGGGAAATCACTGTTGAGAGCAAACCCGGGGAAGGTTCCCGGTTTAAGGTATCGGTGCTTCTGGATCAAGATAAAGAAAGCAGGGAAAAAGGGCGGAATTCGGACAATCCTTCGAAGCAGTCTCCTGACAGCCTTGCCGGCAGCAGGATCCTTCTGGCGGAGGATAACCCGATTAATTCAGAGATTGTTACGTTCTTACTGGAAAGCAATGGTGCACAGGTGGATCTGGCGATGGACGGAAGGGAAGCGGTAGAAAAATATGAAGCTTCCTCTGTTGACTATTACCAGTTTATCCTGATGGATATTCAGATGCCGGTTTTGGACGGCCTGGAGGCCTGCCGCAGAATCCGTGAGATGGATCGTTCGGATGCGGCCGGTGTGCGTATAATCGGATTGTCAGCCAACGCGTTCAGGGAGGATATCGATCGGGCCAGGCAGAGCGGCATGGACGGATACCTGACGAAGCCGGTTGATATGGTGAAGCTGTTTGCGCTGATAAGTAACGGCTGAGGCCGGCTTTTCATATGATAAAAGAAAAGCGGCTGATACGGATATGGATTTTAAAAAGAGTGAGACCTATAAAAATCTGGAAAAAGCTTATGACGGAGAACTGCTGGCAGGAACCAAATACAGGATTTATTCCCGCATTGCCAATAAGGACGGGTTCCGCCAGATTGGCAATATTTTTGAAGAGACGGCAAAAAATGAACAGGAGCATGCGGAGATTTGGCTTCGTATGATGAATGAAGGCGCTCTGCCTATGCTGGATGAGATCCTGAATGAATCTCAGATGTGTGAAAAATATGAATGGACGGAAATGTACAGGGATTATGCGGAAACGGCTGAAAAAGAAGGCTTCTTTGATATTGCAAAGCTTTTCCGCAATGTGGGTGAGGTGGAAAGACATCATGATTTCCGATTCCGCCAGCTTGCGGAAAATCTCAGAAACGGAGAGGTGTTCTGCAAGGAGGAAGAAGAGGTTTGGGTCTGCCTGAACTGCGGCTATGTGCATTTTGGAAAATGCGCCCCTGAAAAATGTCCGGCCTGCGGCTATCCTCAGGGATATTTTGCACTGAATTGTGAGAATTATTAGTAGGAAAAAGGAAGAACGATGGGGTTCTTCCTTTTTTACGTTTAAAAATGGAGTTTTTTATAAAGTTCGGAGAACATCTCCTTCCCCTTGAAAATCAGCAGCCCGGTCAACAGAAGAAAACTGATGCCGCTGCAGAGAACGCACAGATACATGACGTGGGCGGCTCCTGTAATCAGAAGCACCGCCGGAAGCAGGCCGTACAGCCCGGCCAGAATATAATAAATCATATAATCCTGCACCTTCAGCTTCTGTACTTTTGTGATGATCAGCATGGATAACTGGATGAGAAGGCACACCGCAGGCAGCACATAATCCACGGACCAGCCATACCAGCCGGTAAACAGATCCCACAACACACACACGGCCGGGATGAGAAGCATCTGCCATATGGCATTCTTCAGAAGATTATGCCTTTTGAAGAAGCCGAGTGCAAGCGCGAGCCACATACTTAAGGAACCGCCGATGACATAGGCGGACCATCGCAGTGTCGGTGTGAAAATAATATTTACCATGACAGCAGCGCAGGCGGCGGCAATACAGCAGAAGGAAAACCACTGGAAAAAGCGGAGCCCCTTATATTCCGGCGCTTTTTTGACCGGAAACCTGTCTTCCAGTATGGAGGATTCCACACCGAAGCTTTTCAGTATACGGAAAAAATTCCGTTCAATATTCTGATTCTGAAAACCGGAGGCAAAGCTGAGAACCAAATCATCCTCAAAGGAGCACATGCTCAGTTCGATCTTAGGCGTGCTGGTAAAGACGCCGAACCGGCTGATATAAGGAACGTATTCCTTTGGCATGGAAACCACGCCGAGGTTGGAAAAAACAGCGGATACATCCTTTTTTGCAAGCTGTGCGCCCAGCTGCATGCCCAGATTCTTCAGCTCCAGAGGGAAAATACGCAGGATGGGATTTTGTTCCAGGCCCATAAGACTGCTCATTCTCTGCCCCAGTCTTTCCTTTGTCAGCTCTTCATGGAAATAAGCGCTGACGGACTGTACCACATCAGTAAAAGAGAAATATTCCTCTGCGAAAAGATAGCCCGGTTCTATCCAGCCGAAAAAGTTCAGCATGGAAGAGGATGGAAAATATTTCCTCAGATTCACGGGAACCATGAGGATTACAGGCTTTCTCCGCTGCCGTCTGCTGCGCTCCTCATGGATTGCACACAGGAAAACAGCGGTAAGAAAAACGGTCATGGAGACTCCGTATTCCTTGGCCTTCTTAAGCAGCGCCTGACAGGATACAAGACCTTCCGTAATATTCAGGCTTCCATAACCTGTACGCGGGCCGGAAATCTGGAAGGAGCTGGCTTTTTTGCCCTGGCGGCTTTCGGTCTTGGAATAGTATTTGGAAAATCCGTCTGATTCCTGGTCCTGCAGAGTCATGTCCTCCTCCGTGAAGGATATATCGGGCAGGGCGGCGTCCCTGTACCTGAGAATCAGATAATTTTTTACAAGCTCCTTCAGAAACTGTATGGCTCCGGTACCATCCGTGAGGGCGTGAAAAACTTCGAAATTAATCCGGTTTTTATAATAGACAACCTGAAACAGAAGGGTTTTCCTGTCTCTGATGTACAGATTCAGACAGGGTGGATCCACCTCTTCCTTTACTTTGGGCTTCAGGTCGCTTTTTTCCAGGTAATACCAGAAGAAGCCTTTACGCATGACGGATAGGAAAACAGGGTACTTATCTATCGTTTTATCCAGTGCGGACTGTAATATGCTGCCGTCTACGGGTTCCTTCAGCTCACAATAAAAGCGGAAAACCCGGGTGTCCTTTTTGTTGCTGGTGGCCGGGAAAATTTTGGCGGCATTGTCCAGTTTTCTCCAATGAGATCCTTTGGTGCCAAACACTTTATTCATTCTCCTTCAGAAATTGATTGATGATTGTATAGCTTTCCTGTACATGATAGTATTTGATGCCCAGGGCGAAAAAACCGTGGAGTGCATCTTTTATTCTGTGTATTTCCACTTCATTTCCCGCCTCGAGGAGCTTTCGTCCGTAGGCCTCCCCTTCATCCCGCAGCGGATCGAATTCCGCGGTAAGTATCAGTGTCCGGGGCTGCCCGGATAAGTCCGGCTCCAGTATGGGGGCAAAATAGGGATTCTGCCGATCTTCTTCGCTGCTTTGGTAGTAATCCAGGTACTGGCACAGCTTCTGCCGTGTGAGAAGAAAATCGCTTCCGTTTTCCATAACGGAAGGAAAGGGGGAAGCCTCCGAATAATCGTTGTTAACGGCCGGATAAATGAGAACCTGCTGCTGCGGCATAAATTCACCGCGATCCCTTGCCATTAAGGACAGGGCGGCGGCGAGATTGCCCCCGGCGCTGTCTCCTATCAGGGTGATGCGGGAAGGATCCGTATTCAGAAGAAAACGGTTGGTATAAATAGCCTTTGCCACCGCATAACAGTCCTCCAGCCCGGCAGGAAACGGGAATTCGGGCGCCAGGCGGTAACCGACGGAAACCACGGCGTGCCCTGTGTCTTTGGCTAATCCGGCACAAACCCGGTCATAAGTATCCACACTTTCCGTAACCCATCCTCCGCCGTGGAGAAACAAAAGCACGGGCAGGGTATTTCCTTCCATCCCGTTTGGGGCAGGGAGCTCTTCTCCCGGAAGATAGATGCGGGTGGGAACCTCATAGGCGCCGTTGTATATTTTGGTATCGATGGTTCTGTAAAAGCGCTTGAGTGGATCGATTGCCTTGATGTTGGCAAAGGCCCTGGAGGACTGTACATTGATGTCGCCGTAGGAGAGAGCCTTCAGGACGGTTCGCATTGCTTTGTTTATTGCCATCTTTTAGTTTACCCATATTCTGCGGGGGCAGAATTCCTTTTCATAGGAAAAGCATAACACTATAAGAAAAAAATGTAAATGGGGTGGGACGGATAAACCCATCCGCCGCAGGGGGCCTCTGGGCTTCCGCCGGATGGGTTTATCCTGGGGTAGTGGTGGGCGGGGAGAAAAGAGAAAAGGGAAAGGGAAAAGGGAGAAGGGAAAAGATGACAGGCCGGAGAAGGGGAATCCGGCCTGGTTTTTGGAGGATAAAGGGATTAATAATAAGATTGGGTTAATGGGTGAAGGAAAAAATAGTTGGGTGGAAAAATAGTTGGTATGGAGAATTAGTAGGGATGAAAAATTAGTTGAGGCATTTTTTCATTAGTTCGTAGGCTCCTTTTTGCTGGATTAGGATTAGGTCTTGGCAGACGGTTTTTTCCAGGTTGGGGAGGGTGGTCAGGTCCAGGCCCCAGAGGGCTGAATTGGTGCATACTGCGTGGACGAGGGCTTCGGGGGTGTCCTGGCGGTGGGAGGCAAAGAATTCCAGGATGGGGCGGTCGTCGGAGATGGTGTAGTCGTTTCCTTTGGGGCGGGTG
>NZ_MPDJ01000009.1:0-7102 GCF_001881565.1 Eisenbergiella tayi | reverse complement strand
AGGGTGTGGCCGTTGTAGAAGGCTATGTAGAAGGCGAGGGAGGCGGTGAGGCAGGGGGGGAGGGTCTGTTTTTGGTCTGCGTAGGCCTTCAGGGAGGGGAGGACGCGGGCTTTCCATTTGGAGGTGGAGTTTAGGGAAATGGAAAGGAGTGCGTGGTCTATGTAGGGGTTGCGGAAGCGTTCTGTTACGGAGGCGGCGAAATCCTGGAGTTCTTCTTTGGGGAGGGTCAGGGTGGGGATGATTTCGTCGTAGATGGCTTTGTTCATGAAGCCCTGGATGGTAGGGTCTTCCATGCAGTCGCGGACGATGTCCTGGCCGGCGAGGTAGGCTCCCAGTACCATGGAGGTGTGTGCTCCGTTGAGTATGCGTACTTTGCGTTGTTTGTAGGGTTTGTGGTCGTCTGTTACGAGGATGGGGAGGCCTGCTTTTTCGAAGGGGAGTTCGGTGCGGATGGACTGGGGGCCTTCGATAACCCAGAAGCCAAAGATTTCTCCTGTGTCCATGACGTTGTCTTCGTAGCCGTTTTCTTCGTTCAGCGCGGGGGCTTCTGTTCTGGGGAAGCCGGTTACGATGCGGTCAACGAGGGTGGAGCAGAAGGTGTTTTCTTTTTGGAGCCATTGGATAAAGTCCTGTCCGAGGTTCCATTGGGACGCGTATTTCAGGACGCATTTTTCCAGTTCTTTTCCGTTGTCGTCTATCAGTTCGCAGGCAAGGATGAGGAAGCCTTTGCCGGGCTGGCTGCCGAATGTCTGGAATCTGTGGTATAGAAATTGGGTGAGCTTTCCGGGATAGCTTGATGCGGGGCGGTCTTCGAAGCGGCAGGCGGGATCGTAGGTGATGCCGGCTTCTGTGGTATTGCAGGAAATAAAGCGCAGCTGGGGGTTTTCGGCGCAGGCCATGACGGCGTCGAAGTCAGTGTAGGCGTTGAGGCAGCGGCTCACGCAGGAAATGATTCTTTTTTTGTTTACTTTTTCGTCGTTTTCGCAGCCGCGGAGGTAGAGGGTGTAGAGTCCTTCCTGTTCGTTGATGGCATCCTTGAGGTCAAAGGCTCCGGGGATGGGGGCGATGGGCTGGACTAATACCACTTTGGAATTGAAATCTGCTTTTTCGTTCATGTTGTCGATGAAAAAGTCTACAAAGGCACGCATAAAGTTGCCTTCTCCGAACTGGATGACGCGTTCGGGGGCTTCTTTCAGAAGGTATCCGGTAAATTCTTTTTCTTTCAGGGTCTGGTATGATAATTTGTTCATTTTTTTATTCCTCCTATAGGGTGACGCCTTGTTTGAAAATGGCCATATCGTGGTAGCCGGCGGCTTCCGATTTTACCTGTTCGCCGTTTGCCACACGTATTACGTAGTCGAAGAGCATTTTTCCCAGTTCGGACAGCGAGGTGCCTGTTACCAGGCGGCCACAGTCAAAATCGATCCAGTTTTTCTTTTTTTCTGAAAGTGCGAGGTTGCTGGATATTTTTACTGTGGGGACGGGTGAGGCAAAGGGGGTTCCCCGGCCGGTGGTGAAGAGGACAATCTGTGCGCCGGAGGCTGCCAGGGCTGTGGAGGCAACCAGGTCGTTGCCGGGAGCGCTCAGCAGGTTCAGGCCGTGGGTTCGGACGGGCTCTCCATAGGAAAGGACGCCGCGGACCGGGGCGGAGCCGGATTTCTGGGTGCAGCCAAGGGATTTGTCTTCCAGGGTGGAGATGCCTCCTTTTTTGTTGCCGGGGGACGGGTTCTCGTAAATGGTCTGGTTGTGGGCTGTGAAATAGTTTTTAAAATCGTTTATGAGGTCTACGGTCTGATGGAAAATTTCTTCGTTTTCACAGCGGTTCATGAGGAGCGTTTCCGCACCGAACATTTCGGGAACCTCGGTGAGGATGGTCGTTCCGCCTTCGGCGATGAGAAGGTCGGAAAAAACGCCTACGGCGGGATTGGCGGTGATGCCCGACAGGCCGTCGGAACCGCCGCATTTCATGCCGATAATCAGTTCGCTGCAGGGGATGGGTTCGCGCTTTGCTGTGCGGGCATAGTCGGCCAGCTGCTTTACCAGGGCGAGGCCATCCGCGATTTCGTCCTCCGAATCCTGGGCGACAAGAAATTTGACGCGGTCAGGGTTGTAGGGGCCGATGTATTTTTTTAATTCTTCTATGTTACTGTTTTCGCAGCCAAGGCCGAGGACGAGGACGCCGCCTGCGTTGGGATGGTTGACGAGATCGGCAAGAATCTGCCGGGTGTTTTCCTGATCCTCACCCATCTGGGAACAGCCGTAAGGATGGGGAAAGGCGGCGACAGCGTCCAGGTTTCCTGCAGCAAGCCCCTGGGCCCGGCTGGCTATGGCGGTGGCGGCGTTGTTTACACAGCCGACTGTGGGAATGATCCAGATTTCGTTTCTTACTCCTGCCCTGCCATTTTCCCGGCGGTAGCCGCAGAAACAGGGAGAAACTTCCGGACGGGCAGGATTTTCACGGGCTTCCTGAAGGGAAGGGGAGGGCTGGTAGGCATAGTCCAGTATGTCTCCCAGGCCGGTTTTCAGATTCGCGGTATGAACCCATGATCCCGGCAGAATATCGACTGCAGCCGTGCCGATGGGAGCGCCGTATTTAATGACAGGCTCTCCGGCCCGGATGGGTATCAGGGCAAATTTATGTCCCTGTGGGATGTCCTCCTGCAGGGTGAGTTGATTTCCTTCCGCCAAGATAACAGTACCGGCTGCAAGGGGCTGCAGCGCCACAGCAACGGAATCTCCGGGGTGGATGCGGATAAAAGTCTGCATGAATTATGTAATCCTCCTTTGAAGAAATGTAAGAGCTTACATTAAAATTACACCTCTTTATTCCCGGAGTCAACCTGTTTTTGTTAAAATAAGAGGATAAGAGGAAGATTTATTAATTATGTATAAAAGATGATAAAATCATTGGTTAAAAAGTTAATATAAAGAGAATTGCATTTTATGGTTGGGCAGGATATAATGAAAGAAAAATGTAAGTATTTACATAAACGGAGGAAGAGAAAATGAAGGCATTTATGGACAAAGACTTTTTATTAAGCACGGATACGGCAAAGAAGCTGTTCCATGAAATTGCGGAACCCATGCCTGTCCTGGATTATCACTGCCATATTAATCCCCGGGAGATTGCGGAGGACAGAAAATTTGAAAACATCACGCAGGTATGGCTGGGCGGGGATCATTACAAATGGCGGCAGATGCGTTCCAACGGTGTGGACGAGTATTATATCACAGGGGATGCTCCGGACAGGGAAAAATTCCAGAAATGGGCGGAAACTCTGGAACTGGCTGTGGGAAATCCTTTGTATCACTGGAGCCATCTGGAGCTGCAGCGTTTCTTCGGATATCATGGGATTCTGAATGGGGAGACGGCAGAGGATGTATGGAAGCTGTGTAATGCGCGGCTGCAGGAAGACAGCATGAGCGTCAGGAATCTGATCCGGCAGTCTGCGGTTACTCTTATTTGTACGACGGATGATCCGGCGGATGATCTGCGCTGGCATAAGGCGCTGGCAGAGGACAGGAGTTTTGAGGTACAGGTGCTTCCCGCGTGGCGCCCGGATAAGGCCATGAATATGGAAAAGCCGGATTATACGTCATATATAGAGAAGCTGGGAGCGGCGGCAGAGATGGAAATCCGTTCTTTTGCGGAGCTGAAGGCGGCGCTGAAGAAAAGAATGGATTTCTTTGAAAGCTATGGCTGTAAGGCAAGTGATCATGCGCTGGAGTACGTGATGTATGTTCCGGAAACGGAAGAAAACATTGAGAAGATTTTTGCAAAGCGTCTCGCAGGGGAAAATCCGGGCCGGGAAGAAGAATTGAAATTCAAAACGGCCTTTATGTCATTTGCTGCGGAGGAATATGCAAAAAGAGGCTGGGCAATGCAGCTTCATTATGGCTGTAAGAGGGATAACAATACTTCCATGTACCGGCAGTTAGGACCTGATACGGGATATGACTGTATCAATAATTATGCGCCCTCCAGCCAGATGGCGGATTTCCTCAATGCCCTGAATATAAAGGGAACCCTTCCCAAAACCATAATTTACAGCCTGAATCCCAATGATGATGAAGCTATAGGCAGTATTATCGGCTGCTTCCAGAATGCGGATGCCGTGGGAAAAATACAGCAGGGCTCCGCATGGTGGTTTAACGATAATAAGAATGGGATGATGAAGCAGATGACTTCCCTCGCTAATCTGGGGCTTTTGGGGAATTTCATCGGAATGCTTACGGATTCCAGGAGCTTCTTATCTTATCCCAGGCATGAATACTTCCGCAGGATTCTGTGTGAGCTCATCGGCGGCTGGGTGGAGAACGGGGAATATCCTGATGATGAAAAAACGCTGAAGCGTATTATAAAAGGGATATCCTATAATAATGCTGTCCGGTATTTCGGATTTGCGCTGGAGGAAAAGTAACAGAGGATAGCCTGGAGTATATGACATATCAGATCCCCGGATGGTTTTTATAACTGTCCGGGGATCTGATATGTCTTTTTTTGCGGCAAAAATTCTCTTAAATACAATAAAAAAATCATTGACGGCTTCGGTAGAATGCTGTTATACTAAATAAAACCGACTGACGGTTTATTTTTGAAACAATTAAAGGACATCTGTGGGTCTGCGCCGTACTCACGGAGATCGGGATTGCTGGTACAGCGCAGAAGGGTGAAGAAATATGAAGCAAGAGGAAAAATCCATGGCCTCCAAAGGAAGGGTATTGGAAGCGGCCGCTTCGCTTTTTATCAGGAAGGGCTATGAAGAAACTACCATGCAGGACATTATGGAGGAAAGCGGTCTGTCAAAAGGGGCGATTTATCATCATTTCGCAGGGAAACAGGAGATTTTAAGCACGATGATCGCCGATGCGCAGATGAAGGTAAATACTTTTTTCCAGGAGATGGAAGAGAACACAGAACTGACGGTAAAAGAGAAGATAAGCAGAATTATCCGTTACTTTTTTGATAATAAGAATCAGAGCATGCTCATAAGAAACCGTTGGGTGGAAAAGGTGCCGTATGCCCTGGTAGATACGGTAAGAAACGGAAATGCGTTTATTGCACCCCGGGTTGCGGGAATTATTAAGCAGGGAAATGAAAACGGGGAATTCCGGTGCGATTTTCCGGAAGAGCTTGCCGAGGCGCTTCTGCTGCTGCTGGATGTATGGCTGGATCCGGTCATAACAGATCGGACGGCTGATGAAATATGCAGAAGGCTGGAATTTATTTTCCGGCTGCTGGAAAGCTTCGGCACGCAGCTGTTTGGCCCGGAGGACATGGAGGCGATGAAGCGGATGTATGCCGGATATGCGGCGGAAGGAGACATGAAAAATGGGAGAAACTAGAATTTATTACTTTTCAGGATCAGGAAATTCACTGCATGCGGCAATGGAAATTGCAGAGAGAATAAAGCCTGCCAAAATTATTTCCATGAGAAATGATCCGGCCGCTGTATCAGCGGCAAAGGCGGATACAATCGGATTTATTTTTCCGGTATACCATTGGTCGCTGCCAGAGTATGCACGTAAGTTTATTGAGAGGCTTGAAATAAATAAGAATGCCTATATCTTTGCGGTAGCCTCCTGCGGAGGCCTTCCGGTGAATGCGCTGAACGATTTTTCACAGATACTGAAAAAAAAGGGAGCCAGGGTCTCTTATTCGGGAGTACATAATAATGTGGCAAGCTATGTAGCGATGTATGAACCATTTCCGGAGCCGGAAAGACAGCTGCCGAAAGCGGCGGCGGAACTGGAAGAGATCGCCGGGGATATCACTCGGAGAACGGTGAATGAACCGGTTAGGAAAAGCGTGGGAAAAGAAATCATGCGCTGCATACAAAAGCCCTTTGTAAAAGCACTTCCGAAGAAAGACAGAGGTTTTACCGTTTCGGAGGACTGTGTTTCCTGCGGGATATGCACAGGTGTGTGCCCGGCCGGAAATATAACCAGGGAGGATGGAAAACCGATTTTTCTGCATCACTGCACCCAATGCATGTCGTGTATTGTATTTTGCCCCCGCCAGGCGATCAACTATAAAAACAAGACACAGAACAGGACAAAGTACCACCATCCGGCGGTAACGGCCGCAATGATGGCAGAGAATGAGATGGATTTTAATTAATCGTGGTTTCCCTCTGAATAATATCCCCGGAGAAAACGGTACGTGCAGGAATGTTCTTACCATCCAGGGCCTGCATTAGGAGGGAGACCGCCGTTGTGCACATGAATTCAACCCGGTTATCGACTGTGGTTATTTCGGGTGTGCTGCAGGTGGAAATCAGGGAATTATTATAACCAGTCACCTGAAACTCATCCGGTATCCTTCTTCCGTGGGATAAGGCAAATTTTACCGCACCTACGGCCAGTTCGTCATCCGAAGTGACGCAGGCGTCAAAGGAAAGCCCTTCTTTTTCCAGAGCATCCAGAAAGGCGGCCGTTTCATGGACGGAGGCGGGGCTGGCAAAGATTCTCTTATCCGCATCAGTTATTCCGTTTTTTATGCAGGCTTCCCGGAAGCCTGCTATTTTTTTTCGTCCGCTGTAACTCAGGCTGCGGTACAGATAAACAGGGGCATGGGAACCGCGGTGGAACAGGGATTCCGTCATCTCATTTACCGCCAGGCGGTCATCACAGAGGACGGAGTAGATACGATCTCCTGCCAGATAGCCGTTCAGGATGAATACCGGAACCTTTCCGGCGGCTTCAAAAAGATAAGCGTTATTTTTTTCCGTATCCTCCACGAAATTGGAGCCTGCAAAAAACAGGGCATCCACATTCCTTGAAAGAAGAAGCTGCAGGTATTTTTTCTTTTCCTCCAGATGATAGCCGGTGCAGCAGAGCATGGAAGCATATGAATTCTGCCGCAGCTCTCTTTCCAGGTAATAGATGGCCGACGCTAGATAGACATCGGAGGAATCCGCACACAGGATTCCCACGGTGTGCATGGAATTCAGTCCCAGGCTGCGGGCAAAGGCGTTGGGAGTATAGCTGTTCTGTTCGATAACCTGAAGCACTTTTTCCCTGGTGGAAGGGCTCACCTTATCGCTTCCGTTTAAAACGCGGGATACGGTTGCGATGGAGACGCCTGCCTGTTTGGAGATTG
>NZ_MPDJ01000008.1:235517-244646 GCF_001881565.1 Eisenbergiella tayi | reverse complement strand
AATAGAAATAACCGGGATGTTGATTTTAAGCTCCTGATAATCTGACTGCTTTCCTACCGGAAATACTATAATTCCGTCCACCTTCCGTTCCAACAGATAATTGATACCCTTTATTTCCTCTTCTTTTCTTCCTGTCCCTTATACCCATCTAGATTTTTTTAACACAGGTATCCTGTAAGGGGCGTATAAACTCGCCGGTCCTTAGGCCGCGTACTTTGCGGCCTTAGTACCGCTGCGTGTTTATCCGAGCGAAAGCGTCCCCTGCAAGGATCCCTGCCTGGCCGGCAGCGGGAAGGAGAGGGAGCCGGAGCGAACGGCAGTCCCAAAAGCACTGGCCGGAGGGGACAGGGGCGTGGGCGAAGTTTGGGTTATTACACTACCTCAGCCATCTCTTTAACGTATCCGTAAGATTTCCCACATCGATGGGCTTTGCAATATAATCACTCATTCCGACGCTGCGCGCCTTCCCCATATCCGCGGCAAAGGCATTTGCCGTCAGGGCGATAATAGGTATGCTTCCCGCATCCTCCCGTTCCATTGTGCGGATTGCCCTGGTCGCCTCATATCCGTTCATGACGGGCATCTGCACATCCATCAGGATACAGGCATATGTTCCCGGCGCGGAATTCCCGAACTGCTCCGCGGCATACCGGCCGTTTTCCACAGTATCCACCACAAAGCCCTGCATCTGCAGCAGTTCCTCTGCGATTTCCCTGTTCAGCTCATTATCCTCCACCAGGAGAATCCTTTTTCCTTCAAAAGAGGGATGCCCTTTTTTAAAGGGATGCACCACAGCCGTATCCGTATTCAGAGTCTGGCAGAACAGCTGCAGGACATGAAGCATCTTAGACTTGAAGAGAGGCTTTGTTATAAATGCATCCGCTCCGGCCTTCTTGAATTCTTCTTCAATGTCGGAATAATCATAAGCCGAAATGATGATGATGGGAACGTCAGGACCCAGCTTTTCCCTTATTACCCTGACCGTTTCCAGGCCATCCATTCCCGGCATCTTCCAGTCCAGTATCACGGCAAAAAAATCATCTCCGGTTTCATGTGCCTTCACGATGCAGCAGACGGCCTCCTGCCCGGTAAGCACCCAATATCCCCGCATCCCCAGTTCATTCAGCAGGGCGGAGGCGCTTTCGCATACAATCCGGTCATCATCCACCACAAGAACCGGAAGGCCCTCCAGCCTGCCGTCGCATTCTTCCTCTTCCTCACACAGATCCAGAGGCAGGGAGACCACAAACTGGCTTCCCTCCCCCAGCGTGCTTTCCACCTCAATGGTGCCGTTCATCATGCGCACAATATTGTCCGTAATAGCCATTCCCAGCCCCGTACCCTGGATTTTGCTGATTCTGGAATCCTCCGCACGGGAAAAAGGTTCAAAAATATGGGCTTTGAATTCCTCGGAAATTCCGATTCCATTGTCCGTGATGACAAATTCATACTGTCCCCTGCCCTCCACAACAGATGCCATTTCCCGTATCCGCAGGCTGATAGTTCCTCCCTCCGGCGTATACTTAATGGCGTTGGAAAGCAGGTTCATAAAGATCTGCTGGAGACGCCCCCTGTCTGATACTACCTTCTCATGCTTCACCTGGGCCGCGCTAATCATGAATTCCTGATGCTTTTCCGCAATCAGAGGGCGGCACATATCCATGACATCCTGCAGAAGCTCCGGGAAGGATACGGTTTCACAGGTCAAATCAATTTTTCCGCTCTCAATTTTGGACATATCCAGGACCTCATTGATCAGGTTGAGCAGATGCCTGCTGGATATATTGATCTTCGAAAGACAGTCCTGTACTTTTTCCGGCGTATACAGGTTGGCCTGGGCAATAACGGCCATACCCATAATGGCATTCATCGGCGTCCGGATATCATGGGACATGGAGGAAAGGAAATTGGTCTTGGCCGCATTTGCCACCCTGGCCGCATCATAAGCCTCCTCCAGCGCCTTCCTCTGACGCTTCTGTTCCATGCGTTCGGCCGTCACATCTATACAAAGACTGTAAAAAGAAGGAATATCATCCCAGCTTTCTTCCTCGTCCACATAGCTTAAAGTGAACGTAAGAATCCGTGTGCCGCCGGAACGGGTGATAATACGGAGTTCCTCCACCGTATTCCTCCCGCTCTTTTTCACCTCCTGAAGAATCCCGTCCAACTTATTTTTATCATCAGGATGAATAAAATCATACCGGGAGCCCAATTCTTTCTGAAACTGTTCTCCGGTGTATTCAATCATATCCAGAAAATTGCAGCCGTACCACAGCACAGTACTCATATCCCTGCCGTCCAGACGGAAAATTCCTCCTGGTATGGAGCTCAGAAGAGCATCCCTTTCCTGATCCTTCTGGGCCAGCTTATACTCGGTGCTGAACATGTCATGGGAAAGCTCAATTCTTGCCCGGCGGCCTTCCCAGTTGATTATCCGTGCTCGTTAACGCATGTAGATGGGTATAAGAGACGGGCAAGGATTCCTGTAAAGGCCGTATAAACGCGCAGCGGTACTAACGCTGCACAGGACGCAGCGTAAGGACCGGCGTGTTTATACGGCCTTTACAGGAATCCTTGCAGCGCAGAGGCCGCACAGCAAAACCGAGGGGCACTAGGGACAGCCCGCACAGGGCAGGGGATTCTGACAGGTCGGGAAGCGGAACTTTATTGCTTAAAAAGAATAATTTTATCGCATTAGTAATATGATAAAGCCGTTTTGGGTTAGCATGTGGGATAGTGCTCCTTTGAGGAGGAGGATCTGTCCGCCTTGAAGGAAGGGGTCTGTGTCTGCGGGGGCTTCTCCTAGGTGGATTATTATGCGTATGGTGTGTGCGCCGTATCGTTCGAAGACCAGAAGGCGGTCTTTGTGTCCGGCGTGGATTGTACGCCAACCGTCTTCAGGTGATATCCAGTCTTTGCGGATGCGAAGGACTTCTTTTACGAAGGTTTCGGAATCGGTGTGATTTTGTTTCCAGGGCATGGCTTGTCTGTATTCTGATTCGCGGATGCCGGTGAGTTTCTTTTCATCTCCGTAGAAAATGCTTGGTACGCCGGGGGCCATGCAGAGGTAGAGGAAGGCTGTCTGCCAACGGTCGTAGTCGTCTTTGCATAATCCCAGGAAACGCGCTACGTCATGGCTGTCCAGCAGGTTGAGCTGTGCGGCGGTCACCTGGAAGGGGTAGCGGAGCTGCATGTCGGTCATTGCCCATAGGAATTCATCCGCGGCTGTTTTTTCCAGGGCAAAAAAATCCCTGCAGTGTTTTCTGAAATCGTAGTTCATGACGGAATCGAACATATCGCCTTTCAGCCAGTCCTGTGCGTTTTCCCAGACCTCCCCGATCAGAACGGCATTTGGATCCGCCTGGCGGACGGCTGAACGGAAAGTGCGCCAGAAGTTTTTATCCACTTCGTTTGCTACATCCAGACGCCAGCCGTCTACATGGAATGTTTCGATCCAATAGCGTCCTACTTTGGCAAAGTATTTCTGTACCTCGGGATTTGCGGTGTTGAGCTTCGGCATTTTGGGTTCATAGGCAAAGCAGGCATAGCCGGGTGTTTCACCTTCTTCCGGGCGTTCCACGGGAAAGGAAAGTTCGTAAAACCAGTCCGTATAGGGGGATTTTTCTCCATTTTTGACTACATCGTCAAAGGGAGGGAAATACCAGCTGGAGTGGTTGAACACGCCGTCAATGATAATGTGCATCCCTCTTTCATGAACGGCTTCTGTCAGGGCCAGGAAATCTTCATCCGTCCCCATGCAGGGATCCACATGGAAATAATCCACTATGTCGTATTTGTGGTATTCTCCGGCCTGAAAAACCGGGTTCAGATACAGGCAGGTAAATCCCAGTTCCTGAATGTAATCCAGATTTTCCATAATGCCCTTTATGGTGCCGCCCAGACGGCTCCTGCTTACCGTGCCATGAGGTGCCTGCTGTTCCTTCTGCCCGCAGGTAAGGCACCTTTTTCCGTCTGCAAAGCTGTCCGGGAAAATGTTATAGACAACGGCATTGAGAAACCACTCCGGGGCTTTTACGATTTCCGAGCGCAGGATATAGGGGTACTGGTAGTATTCACTTCTTCCTTCGACCACAAAGCCGTCGTCCATTATCAGATCCGGCATATCCTGATGGAAGGCGTCGGCATAATACCAGACGTGCTCCTCTCCCTTTTCCAGCCCGAAATAATAGCAGATCCGGCTGGGACACGGGCTGATGGTCACTTCATAGAAATCAAATAATTCATCACTATAACGCTTCTGCATCCTTTCCGATGTAAAGCGGACCGGTGATTCGGGACAGGCTCTGTCCCCATAAAAAAGCGTGCACGAATCCAGGTCCCCCTTGGCCGCCCTCAGCCGGACTGTGAATGTATCCTCCGACCGGGCAAACGCGAACTGGGACGCCGGGATGTGCGCAACCGCACTTCTGTTCATTTTATATTCTCCTATCTTTTTCCTTTTTTCAGCCCTTTACACCGCCTGCGGTCAGTCCTGACACCATATACTTCTGTATACAGAAGAAAATGATCAGAATCGGCACCGATACTAAAATGGCGGCTGCCGAAAACAGCGGCCAGCTGCGGCTGTAATCGTTTGCCTGGAGCTGATACAGCCCGCCTGCCAGCGTATAGCTCTCTTCCCTGAGCATAAAGGTGGTGGCAAACAGGTATTCATTCCAGACGAAAATCAATACCATAACCGCCGTCACGATAATGGCCGGACGGGCCAGCGGCAGTATGATTTTCGCTATCAGCGTCAGATTGCCCGCCCCGTCAATTTTGGACGCTTCTTCAATCTCAATGGGAATGGAGTCAAAATATCCCTTCATATTCCAGATGGAAAAAATACACATGCTCCCGGAATAGATAAAAATCAGTCCTGCATGGGAATTGAGGAGGTTCAGCAGCTTAAACAGCCTGAAGATGGCGAACATGGACAATATCTGAGGGAAGGCGTTGAGCAGAAGCAGTATCTGCATGGCGGCCGCCCTGCCGGGAAAACGGAACCTGGAAAAAGCATAGGAAGCCGTAACGCTTGTTCCCATGGCGAGCACCATCGTTCCCACGCTCAGTACAACAGAGTTGTAAAGCCATTTCAAAAAAGGCTTTTCCACAAGAATAGTCCGGTAATTGTCCAGTGTGTATTTTTCAGGCAGAATGGAAAGCCCTGTGGTCAGCGCCCCACTCCCGCTGCTGACGGAAAGCAGGAATGCATAGAGGATAGGCACAAGGCCGATCAGGCAGATACTGATGAAAAATAAGTTTAACGCCGCAAGGCCGAGCGTTCTTTTGACAGACCGTTTCATACCTTTTCCTCCTTCTGTATCCTGTTTGTCCAGAAGGAAAACAGGATAATGATGATAAAAATGATCATGGAAACAGCGGCGGATAATCCGTAATTATTGGATACAAACGCATTCTGATGAGCATAGGTGATGATGGTCTGCAGGGTGGACCCGGTCACGGAACCCTTCTGCATGGTGAGAAGATAGATGATATCAAACTGCTTGAAGGTGATAAAGGTCGTCATAATCACCGCAGGCGCCATAATTTTCCTTAAGGAAGGGATGGTGATATACCTGTTCTTCTGCCACAGATTGGCGCCGTCCAGCACGGCACTCTCATACATGCTCTGATCTATGCTCTGCAGCGCCCCGTCCATCATCAGAATCATATAGGGAAGCGACATCCATAGGTTTAAAACCATACAGGAAATAAAAGCCGGCACATTTCTGGATAGAAAGTCCACTTTATCAAATCCGAAGGCCACCAGAAGTTTATTCAGGAGCCCGAATTCCGTATTATACATTCCTACGCGCCATACCAGAATGGAAACGTAAGCCGGCATCGCCCATGGAAAAATAAGCAGCGTCTTGTAGATACGCCGTGCTTTCAGCCCCTTTGTATTGAGGGCCACGGCAAGCACGTAGGCGATCGCCATATCCAGCGCCATATTGACAGCTGTCCACAGAATCGTCGTCCCAAGGGCAGTCAGGAAACCGGAATCCACCTTCAAAAGGGCCCTTGTATAATTTTGTGCACCGATCAGGGAATAGTCCGTCCAATGATAAAGATTCATATTGGTAAAGGAAATATACCCCGTATAAAGGATGGGGAACAGCACAATCATGGCAATCAGTATCATGGCCGGAAGGCTGTAGCCCCACGGCCGCACCAGTTTTTTCCAGGTATTTCCGTGTTTTCCGGTAATGCCTTGTTTTCCCGGAAGCCCCTGCTTCCCCTGAACACTTTGCTTCCCTTTCTTCACTTTTTTCTCTTCCCTTCTGTTTGGTGTTCCGGCCGGCCATCACCGGCCGGATACTTCAGGAAAAGCGCAAAGACGCCTTCCTGCTTATTTCATATCCTGGATAGCGGTCAAAGCCTCCTTCTGGTATTTCTCAGCCGCCGTATCCACATCCTCACCGGATTTGTTGACCGCAGCGAGCAGGGATTCCGCAGGCCCCCACATCACGCTCATCTCCGGTATGTTCGGCATGGGCACCGCTTTTTCGGCGCTCTTCTTCATGGCGAGTATCATCTCATTGGACGCCACGTCCGGATCGTCATAGGCCCTGCTGTTAGCCGGCGCACAGTTGAAGCCCTTTGCCAGCGTAACTCCGGCCTCAGTCCCGGCAAGGACCTCCAGTACCTTCTCAACCGCCTCTTTCTTATTTTCAGCCGCATATTTCAGGACACCGATACACTGAACCCCGGAATAGGGAATCATCGGATTGCCATCCGGCAGCGTAAAATCAGTCAGGGCCTTGATTCCCAAATCAATACCCGCTTCTTTGATTCCGGATACCAGCCAGGGCCCGCCTATGATAGCCGCCGCTTTTCCTTCATTAAATAAAGCGGTGACCGTATTGTAATCCCCGTCGGCCTGGAGCATGGCGAATTTCTTATTATAGGTGATGGCATCCTTCGTTTCCTGCGCATTCAGGCCCGGGTTCCCGTCTTTATCGATCACATAGCCGCCAAAGCCGTTGATAAAAGGCGCCACATTATAGGTATTGGAATGCTGGTTCACCAACGCATAGGTCCCGGCCGCCGTATCTGTGTGGGCTTCCATATAATCATAGAGCTCCTCTGTAGTGGAAGGTACCTCACCCTCCCACAGTGCCTTGTTATACATAAACAGCACGGTTTCGTAATATACCGGCATCAGGTACTGCTCTCCCTTGTAGGTTGCGGCCTCTATGGTCATGGGAATCAGATCCGCTTCCTTTTCCGCGCTGATCAAGTTTCCCACCGGCTCCAGGATTCCCATTTCCGCAAAGCTTCCCAGGGAATCATGGGCGAACAAATACATATCGGGGCCGTTCTCCGCATCCGTCCCATACAGCCTGATCTGACTGCTCACATCGCTTTTCTTTTCAAACTTCAGCGTGATATTATCTCCCGCAAGCGCTTCATTCACCACATCCGCAAGCGCATTCATCATCGCTTCATCGTTGTCATGCCATGCGGTGAGGGTGACCGCCCCGCCAGGCTCCTGCTGCCCGGACGCCTCTTCCTGTGAAGGCTCCTCCGTCTGTGCCGAAGCCTCGGTCTGTCCGGCCGCCGTATCTTTTGGCTGCGTATTCTCCGTTCCTGTCTGCGTTTTCTGACCACAGCCTGCAAGCAGCCCTGCCGCCATCACTCCGGTCAGAAGATAACACAATGTCTTTTTCATTCTATGTCCTCCTTTTTACGAAACCGCTTTCCTAATTAAAATAAACTGTTTTCTCCGGCAAATCCCTGAAAAGCTATAATTTGTCCCAAATAATGGTGCGCACCATTTATTTAACTCATTTATACCATTTATCAGTCCCTTTTTCTATCGTTTTCAGAAAACTCCGTTGACTTTGTTAGGAAACCGCTATACTATAAATTTAAAGTTATCACTTTTTCACAAGGAGGAGCCCATGCCTGTAACAATCCGTGATGTCGCAAAGGAAGCCGGTGTTTCCACCTCCACCGTTTCCAAGGTGCTCAACAACTGGAGTTCCATTTCTCCCGGAACCTGCGACCGGGTACATGAAGCCATCAAAAAGCTGCATTATACGCCCAATGCCAGGGCCGTCAGCTTTGCCAAAGGAGCTTCCCATAACATCCTCTTCTTATCCAGCCTGAAAAAAGAAGAGGCCTACCGCAACCCGCATATGTTTGACATTTTATGCGGAGTCCGCCGCACGCTGGCGGATAACGGATACACACTGATGCTGACGGATTTACCCGATACGCCGGATCCGCAGGAATATCTCACCGGGCTGATTGTGAACGGGATCGCCGACGGCATCCTCATCCACGGTTCCTGTTCCTTTCCCCAGCTCGCCAGACTGCTTACGGAAAACCGTTTTCCCCACATCCACATCGGCCATCCCGGCCCCGGGAGCCGCATGTGCTGGATCGATACGAACAACGGCCTGGCCGGACAGTTTGCCGCCCAGCACATGCTGGAATGCGGCTATGAAAAAGTCGCCTTCATCGGCGAACGGAAGACCGATCACATTTCCACCCAGCGCCTGAACGGTTTCCTGGGCGGCATGTATGATTACGGTTACCGGATACCTGACGAATATATCCGTTACACGGATTCCACCCGGGAAGACGCCTGCCGCCAAACGCATCAACTTCTCTCACTGCCCGTACCTCCCCGAGCCATCATCTGTGAAAACAATATGCTCGCCCTGGGAGTTGTCAAAGCCCTCCATGAAAGACAGCTGCACATTCCCGATGAGGCCGCCTTCCTGACCTTCGACAGCTATCCCTATTCCTCCATCATCGATCCGGTACCGACAGTCATTGATATCGACGTTTATGATCTGGGCGTCCAGGCCGCCGAAATGCTGCTGCGCAAACTAAAAAACCCTTCTCTGCTCGTACAAACCTACACCACCCTGCCAGTACTCAGACAAGGCCAGTCCACCGCCCCGATACACTAATATACGCCGGTACACTAATAAGTACCAATACACTAATAAACACCAGTACACTAATAAACACCAGTATACTAATAAGCCCCCGCACCTCTTCTCTTTTCCGACATGCCAAAAAGCCCGGGATCCCTGTTTTTCTGCTCCCTATCGGAAGGCAAAAGATAAACAGATAATTCCCGGGTTTACTTTTATCGATTCTGATAAACTA
>NZ_MPDJ01000008.1:235371-235496 GCF_001881565.1 Eisenbergiella tayi | reverse complement strand
TCGCTCCGGCTCCCTCTCCTTCCCGCTGCCGGCCAGGCAGGGTATCCTGTGAGGGGCGTATAAACTCGCCGGTCCTTAGGCCGCGTACTTTGCGGCCTTAGTACCGCTGCGTGTTTATCCGAGCG
>NZ_MPDJ01000008.1:132441-235349 GCF_001881565.1 Eisenbergiella tayi | reverse complement strand
CACAGCACAGTACTCATATCCCTGCCGTCCAGACGGAAAATTCCTCCTGGTATGGAGCTCAGAAGAGCATCCCTTTCCTGATCCTTCTGGGCCAGCTTATACTCGGTGCTGAACATGTCATGGGAAAGCTCAATTCTTGCCCGGCGGCCTTCCCAGTTGATTATCCGGTCTTTGATCATGAAAGTCCGTTCCAAAGCCGGATTATAAAACTTCCACTCATAAAATTCATCTTCCCGCAGACGGTCATTGGTGCAGAAGGGGCAGGGACTCGTCCTTCCCTGGATTGCCTCATAACACTTTTTCCCGATCAGGCTGGCAAGAGGATATCCCAGGGTATCACAGGAATGCTGATTCAGATACAGCAGCTCATAAGTATCCATATCGCTGATATAAACATTTCCCACATAGGTATCCATCATCCAGTGGAAATACTGCTGATTCTGCTTATAAGCACTGAACTGCTCTTCCTTTTCCTCTGACAGACGGCTGATATCCGTAAAAACAGCCTGGAGCAGCGGCCCTTCTTCCTCTTCTGCCGTCACCAGGCTTCCGGAAAAACGGAACCGGCCGAAGCTTCCGTCCTTCCCCGGCATTCTCACGGAAAGTTCACTGCCCTTCCCTCCCGTCTCACGAAGCCGTTCCAGTTCCTTCTTTATATTGGCGAAATCTTCCTCATAGCCGGCAAAATACTCACGCAGGCTTCCGAAGGATTCCGTATATTCTTCCTGTTTATATCCAATACTGCTGTAATAACAGCCGTTTCCCCAGAGGAAGGTCAAATCCTCATCCGGAAGGCAGCAGATAACGCCCACTCCCAAGCCTTCCATTATATCCGGGCATGTGACTGCCGCTTTGGGAAAGAGAGAACCTTCCTCTTTCCTTATATCATTTTTGTTTTTCATATTTTTATCACCTGTGCTGTTTATCACGACAGTATGAAGCCCGATTGCCCATACCTTAATCATATTATACTATATCACATTATATCTGTGTTACGGTAAAAAAACAAACAATTTTTTCACCCTAAAAGGCGGTTCTGTGGTATTATAAATTAGTATTTGCTAACGGCTCCTTCCTGGTGACAGAACGGGTGATGGAAGGTAATAAAGAAGGAAAGGAAAACACGCCATGTCTAATTACAACAGTCAGGAACAAACTATATACCGCAACCTCGCAGGAAAGATACAGCTCGGTTTTTATGACGGCGGTGAACGATTTCCTTCGGCAAAGGAAATTGCCAGCGGATATCAGGTTTCCTACTGCCCTGCCCAAAGGGCTCTTAAGATGCTGGAAAAGGACGGCCTTATAAAGCTCTGCCGCGGAAAAGCGACTCAGATTCTGGCAAAACCCTATGAGGATTATCTGGGAAACCCGGTATTCCTGCAGCGTTCCGCAGCGCTCCTTGACCTGTGCGAAGGACTGAAGCTGATCTCACCGGCCATCTGCTTCCACAGCCTGCACGCCCTGGATTATGAAGCCCTTTCTGAACCCCCGAAAGAAGAAGGGACCGCCAACGCAGTCAGAAGCCTTTACCGGCAGTTTGATCAGGCCCTGCATGCTATCGGCAGCCAGACTGCCCTGAATCTGTATTATGACGTAGGCTCCTTTGTGGGAAGCGCTTTTCTGGATATCTTCTGCTCTCCCTGCGGAAAAGAAGAAACCATGCGTCTGTGGCAGGAAATAGAAAATGAATACCGGGAATGTGCCATACAATTCAAAGCAAATGATGGGGAGGCTTTCCAAAAACGTCTGGATCGCCTGAACCATTTGTTTTTTGACAGGATTATTCAATATCTGAAGGATCTTCCGGCCCAGGAGGGAGAACAGATTCCCTTCGTCTGGGAGCCTCATAAGGGGCGCACACGTTACTGTGATTTCGTAGCCATCGACATGATATGCAAGATCAGCCAGAAATTCTACCCCGTGGGGACGCTGCTTCCAAACGGAGCCGTTCTGGCGGATATTTACCATGTTTCCGAAATTACCATACGTCGAACCATCAGCCTCATGAATCAGCTGGGCGTCACACAGACCTTTAACGGCGTGGGAACCCGTGTCATTTCCGAGGGAGATGCATCCATTCCGCGCAAGCTTAAGGATCTGACCCTTGACAGCAACTTGAGAAGCTTCCTGGATGCCATCCAACTGTTAACCATTCTTGCGGAGCCAGTAATGTGCCATACCTTTCCCCATATCCCTGCCGATACGCTGGACAGACTGGCCGAAGCCGTCGGTCAAAAAGGCCAGAAAAAGGCAATGGTGGCTGCGATAGGAATGGTTCTTCAGACAGTTGTCCGTTTCAGCCCTCTGGCCTCCCTGCGCGAAATATACAGTAAGCTCACCCATCTTCTGCTGGTAGGAAGTATTCTCCGGCTGGATGAAACCGGAGAGGAAACGGTTCCCGGCTGGCCTGAAATCGCTTCGTCCATCCGCGAAGGCTGCCGTTCTTCCCGGAGTGACATACTTGCGCATGCCTGCCGCGCATTATTTGAAAACTGCTTTGCCTCCACCAAACTCTCCCTTTTGGAAATCGGTGTCCAGGGAGTGGAGGATATCGTCGGATTTGATTGAAGGAGAAATGATGAACAAGACATTGGAAAATTTTAAAGAATATCTGAAAAGGATAAAGAAATACGAACAGGCATCCGCCCTGATCAGCTGGGATCTTCAGACCGCGGCTCCGAAAAAGAGCCTGGAGGGCAAACTGGAAGCCCTCGGCTTTTTCTCCACGGAAGCCTTCCGGCTTTCCACCGCGGAATGCTACGGCGATATGCTGAGCGAACTCTCCCGCCCGGAAATTTTTGATACCCTGGATGACGGCATGAAGGTCACCGTCAGACGCGGTTACAGGGATTTCCAGCGTTTCCAGCGCGTTCCCCAGGATTTCTATACGGAATACGTAACCACCTCCGGCCGCTCGGAAAAGGTATGGGAGGAAGCCAAGCTCGCCAACGATTTCCGTATTTTCGCTCCCAGCCTGGATAAAATAATTGCCATGACCAAAGAATATGTGGGTTATATGGAACCGGACAAGGATCCTTACGAGGTACTCCTGGATATGTACGAGGAAGGGATGGACAGCGTCACAATTGACGGCATTTTTGCGGAATTGAAGGAAGGGCTGATCCCGCTGCTCGATAAGATCAGGGATGCCGGCAGGCCTGATTTATCCGCCCTGGAAGGGACATACGACATCGATGCCCAGAAAAAGGTGCAGAATCTGCTTCTTTCTTATATCGGGTTTGACTTCGATGCCGGAGGAACGGCAGAGAGTGCGCATCCATTCACCGCAACCCTGTGCCGCGGAGATATCCGGGTTACGAATCATTATCATGAGACGCACCCCATATCCTCTATCTTCAGTGCCATCCATGAAGGCGGACACGCTATCTTTGAGCAAAACATTGATTCCTCTCTCGCGGATACCGCAGCAGAGACGGTAAACCTGATGGGCCTGCATGAAAGCCAGTCCCGTTTTTATGAAAACATCCTTGGACGCAGGCCTGCCTTCTGGATTCCTATTTACGGAAAACTGGGCGGACTTCTGCCTCAATTTAAGGAAGTTCCCTTTGATACCTTCTGCCGGGCCATTAACGACGTACATCCCAGCTATATCCGCACCGAGGCCGATGAGGTAACCTACTGCCTGCATATCATCCTCCGGTACGAAATGGAAAAAGCGATCTTCCGGGATCAGGTTCCCACCGATCAGCTTCCGGCTCTCTGGAATGATAAAATGGAAGCCCTGCTCGGCATCCGTCCGGGAAATGATGCGGAAGGGATCCTTCAGGATATGCATTGGTCCGACGGTTCCTTCGGCTACTTCCCTTCCTATCTGCTGGGAAGCGTTTATGACGGCATGTTTTTAAACCAGCTGGAAAAGGAAATGGGAAATACGGATACTATCCTGGAAAAAGGACGGATCCTGGAAATTACCGCATGGTTGGAGGAAAAGATACACCGTTATGGCAGCATGTATAATTCCCGTGAAGTGATTCAGCGGGTATGCGGCTGTGAAATATCCGCCAGGCCGCTGCTGGATTATTTACAGTCTAAATACAGCAGGATTTATGGGTTCTGATCTTTATTATGATTCTGCTTCATTCCCTTTATGAGACAAGATTTATTAATCTGAAACCGGTATTTTCAGTTCCTTTTCCTCTATGGAATTAGACAGATACCTGAAGCTTCCATCCTTCTGCGGCTGCACCAGAAGCCTGTTTGTAAACGCACAGTCGGAATTATAATCCGGCCAGACACCGTCTACAATAAGGGTAATGGTGCCGTCCGCATTTCGGGTATAATCAACCACCTCTCCAAAAGGAGGATGCTGACGGGGCAAAAACTTTTCATAAGGGTAAGAGCGGCTGCCTTCATCATAGCCGCAGTGCTGTCTGAGCTGCTCCGGCGTCACCGGAAGGCAGGCCGTCATCACCTCTTCATAAATGTCGGCCGGGATTCTGTCCCTCTCAGGCTTTACATTTTCCCCGTAATAAATCCGATACAGATCTTCAAACAGGCTTGGCGTCAGAATCTCTTCCACATTGCTGCTGTTCCAGTCCGTAACCAGCAGTTTGTAATCCACATAGCTGAGGCCGGAAACGTAGGTTTCCGTCAGTTTCCTGCACTCCCCGGATAAGGGTTTCACCCGGAAATATTCCCGCAGGTTACCGTGGGCCACCACCTCTTCATTCGTATAAATCAGATAGCCCTTCCCGGTGAGCTTCATTTCTTTCAAATTATTGGTTCCGCTTCCCCTGATCCCGGGAGTTCCTCCTTCATCCCATCCAATGGCTGTAAAATGAGTCTGCAGCACTCCCTTGCGGTATACAAATGTCAGCGCACTCATTCCGCCTTCCGGATCTACATAGAAAATGGTGATAAGAGCATCCTTTCCTTCCTGATAAGCCGCATAAAAGTCTTCTACTTTTTCATAATTTACCATGTTTATGTTATCGGCAGCGCTGACAAGGCCAAGCTCTCCAAGCCTGGCTGTGATGGCTGTCTGCTGTTCCCTTGTCAGAAGAAACGTATTGTTTTCTCCTTCGGATTCCCTTTCAGTAGCCCTAATGTCTTTATAAAGCTCACGGCAGTATTCCGCCGCCTCCAGCGCTTCCTTCTGCAGCTGCTTTTGTTCATCTTCTGTCAGAAGGCTGATTGTTTCCTGAGGAGATACCTTACTTCCACCTGCTGTTTCCTCCTTCGTCCCTGACGGCGCAGTTCCCCATACCTCTGTTCCTGATGCTTCTGATCCTTCTGCTGCCTCTGAACCCGTTCCGTCTGCTTCTGCATCAAACGCTCCCAAAGCCTCCGGTTCCCGCGCCTCCTCTGTTGTCAGTGTATAGGCAGGCTCCTCTTTCAACAAAAAAGCCGCTGTTACGAACAGGAGCAGAAGCAGGAGCAAAAGGCCCTTTGTCTTCTCAGGCCATTCTATTTTCTTCACGTTCTTTTTCTCCCTGATTTCTCTGTAGTATTATTGCATATCTAAATCTTACATTTGTAATATTTATATGTCAAGGAAAATATATCCATACCGTTCCTGTTGCTGTCCACACCATACGGGTACGTACAGCAACTGCATCCTCCCGTTAAGGCTGCCTTCAGCGAGGGCTGAAGGCTTTCAGCCTATGCCTTTGGGCCGGGCCTGAAACGAAAAACGGAACATGGGCCTGCCCGTCAGCATATTTTTCTCCGGGCTTTCCTCATGCTCCCTCTTTCCGCCTTCTTCACCGCAGTCTTACTGCCGCCTCATCCGGATGAATTGTGTCAATACATGGTCCTGTCTTCAATATAATCCATCATTTCAGGATTTACCCGGATTTTTACATCAGTAATGTATGCCGTTTCAAAGGAATTGAACTTTTTGTTTTTCATATCCTCCAGTATCCTGTCCTTACTTCTCAGAAAGAGTTCAAACTCATTTCCTATATAGTTCGTACCCAGTTCCAGATGTCCCACTATCCTGGATTTCTTTTTTTCTTCCGCCGTTTCTCCTGTCACTGCTTCTTCTGCGGCGTCCGCTTTTTCTCCGGCATCTGTCTCTTCTCCGACGTCCGCTTCTTCTCCGGCATCTGCCTCTTCTCCGGCGTCCGCTTCGTCAATTGATGCTTCATTTATTTCCATTCCATTTCCTGTTTCCGTCTCTCCCGCTTCAAATATGTCCTCTTCCTCCAGCCCTTCCTCCGATTCCCAGTAGTACAGGTGCGGAATAGTCAGTTTGCTGTTATAAGTAACATCGTAGCAGACAGTGCCCATGGGAAGGGTCTCATCCATTACGAGCTTGCTTGTCCCCCTGCTGGTTCCCCAGTTCGTGGGATTCAGAGCAATTTTTTCTCCCGGAACAGGATCAAATTCATACATCAGCTCTCCCGTTACCAAATATTCTTCTCCCAGCATCACAGTGCCCCCATATTCCATGGAGCTATATTCCCCAAAAGCGATTCCAGTCCCGATACCTCCGCACAAAACCCCTGTGGTAAAAACCGCCAGCAAAATTACATGTATCTTACGCATGAACCGTTTCCTCCTCTTCGTCCGCTTCCCTTACTGCTGTTCCTGTACTTTCCCCTGCCTGTCCTTTCCTGCGGATAATCAGGGTAAAGCACAGAACCGTAAAACTGCAGGTACACATCGTCAGGCCCAAAACTGCCAGAAGGATTCCCAGGAGCGGATATCCCATGGCCAAAAGTACAATTGTCGTCCCCAGGATAAAAATACAGACACAGGCAAACAGGCCGGTGAACAATCCCGCACAGGTACAGAACACATTCCATATGGCTTTGACACACCACATTACCGCAGCCGCGCATCCTCTGCACATCATACCAATAACCGAAAACAGCGTAATTCTTTTCTTATTCTCCATTTTGTCCCGTTTCTCCTCATGTTCCCTGCTTCCGAAGGAAAGAAGCCTGTTTTTCTTTAGATTCTCATTCCTTTTTGCCGCCTTTTTTTCTTCCTTCTCTTCCGTATTCTTCTTTCCGCTGAAAAGATTATGGATGGCTGACCCGCATTTTCCTGCCCATTTCTGCACAAACAGCCCGATATTCTCCAGACCCCGCAGGAAACCCTCCCATCCCTTTTTACAGGAATCCGAGATTTTCCGGCCGGCCCTCATGACCGCATTCTTATGACTCTCATTTTTTTTCTCCGGCTCTTTATTCCGGTCAAAATCGGCACGGACATGGTATGCCTCCAGAATCTCGGCCGTCAGCTCGCCGATATCTCCGAAATCAGCGATAGCCGCCTCTTCTGTCATTGTCCCGGCTGCCTTCAGGTCGATATGCTGTTCGTACTCACTCAGGATATCCTCCAGTTCATTCTCATCAAGAATTGACAGCCTTTCCCGTAAAATATGTAAAAATTCCGCCTTATTCATTCTCTCCCTCTTTTCTGTTCCTCCAGGAATGAACAGACCTTCTGATTAAATTCATTCCAGTCACGTTCCAGACTGTCCCTGTACAAGATGCCAGCCGCCGTGATATGGTAATATTTTCTGGGCGGTCCTTCTGTGGATTCCCTAAGATATGTTTCAAAATAATGCTCATTGGTCATCCGCTTCAGCAGCGGATATATGGTTCCCTCATTCACATCCACCACCTTGGAAACCTCTTCCACCAATTCATAGCCATACATATCCTTCTGTCTCACAGATTCCAGGACAATCAGCTCCAGAACTCCTTTTTTAAATTGTGCATTCATCGCTTTATCTCCCTTTAAAGACATCATATCTTCACTACTATGTAATGTCAAGTACTAATATTTTAAAAATACTAAAATCTTTTGCACATCTAAAAAAGATACCGGAACGGTATCCCCCACCGTTTCGGTATCTCTCATTTTCTGAAGCTGTTTTAACTAATCTTATACACGTGGAATTGTAATCACATTAACGGAATGCTTCCTGATTATCACCGGCTGATTCACATCCTGCATTGATTCATGCGGACAAACATGATCCGGGTCGCCAAACGTATTGGCATCAAGGATCGAATCGCTGTAAAGTTCTGTTTTTTCCATGGTGCTTCCTATGTTCTGCGCATGAATATCAAGGAATAATTCACAATCGTCGTTAAGGGATTGGTTTACCACGGACACGTAGATATTTTTGCTGTCCATGGTAGCCACCGCATCAATTGCAGGAATATCCTTATCCACAATTTTACCGGAGGCATTATTATTCTTATTGTCGATATTCGCACCAAATGATAAATGCCCTATATCATGAATGGTAATGGAACTGCTGCAGTCAACATCCGTACGAATCAGATGGCTGCCTGTATGGTTGGAAAGCATATCAAAGACATGGTACTGTGTCCTCTTCAGACAGCCCTCTTTTGTAACGCTCAAAGCACCGGTAATATTTACAAAAGTCGAATACATCGCCATCTTTATGGTATCACAGTTCCTTAATATCATATTTAAAATCAGGGCGGTTATGATCGCATCATGAAGGTTATAGGTACTGTCCTCATTGACCGCGTCAAAGCTCCAGCCGAACATATTCCATTCATCCCACGCTACCTTGATATTATCCTTGATACCGTTCTGTCCGGTAATAATCGAAGCCAGAGTCAGCTTGTGGCGTTCTTCCATTTGATAGGGAATATACAGGGTCTGCTCGTATTGTTTGGAGATATCGCCGAATTCTTCCCATCCCATGCCGTAGTAATGGGCGGATATCATATCAATATAGGGCTCCAGCTTCTTTACCACGGTATGATTCCACTCTGCATCCTGTTCCATGCCGCATGCCACCAAATGAATGCTTTCATCCACTTTTTTCATCGCTTTTGCAAACTGGGCGGCAGAGCCGGCGTATTCCTCCGCTGTCATGCTTTCCATCTGCCAGACTCCGTACATTTCATTGCCTAACCCCCAGTACTTAACCTGGAAAGGCTCCTCATATCCGTGAGAACGGCGCAGATTTGCATAATAGGTATCCTGGGTGCCATTACAGTATTCCACCCAATTCATGGCTTCTTCTGCGGTTCCGCTTCCCATATTGACACATATCAATGGCTCGGCTCCGGTTTTACGGCAGAGCTTTATGAAATCAGCCGTGCCGAACTGGTTGCTCTCTGATGCGCCCCATGCAAAATCGAATTTTTTGGGACGATTCTCCTTAGGGCCTATGCCGTCCTCCCAATGATAACTGGAAACAAAATTCCCGCCGGGATACCTTAATACAGGAACCTTTACCTCCTTCAGCAATTCAATAACATCCGTTCTAAATCCGTCTTCATCGGCAAATCTGCTTTCGGGGTCATAAACGCCGCCATAAATATTTCCAAAGGCATGCTCCATAAAATGACCGAAAATTTTACGGTCGATTTCTCCCGCTTTTTTACTGCTGTCAATTGTAATATTTGCTTTCATATAAGCACCTCCTACGCTATTTTTTCTCACACTTACAGCCGGATAAATATTATAAGGAATTTCCTTCGATTATCTGACACGGAAAAGCAGTATCCTTAGGTATGTCACTTCCATGAATCATATCCATTAAATACGCAAAAATCTTCTGTGCCATTTCCGACATATGATAGCCCACCGTCGTTAACTGAGGGGAAACATATTTACGGATGGACATATTATCAAAACCCATGATACCGACATCTTCAGGAACCTTCAGGGATTGCTCCCTGAAATGAGTCAGGACTTCCAGGGCAAACACATCGCAAATGCATAAAAACGCAGTCTTTTTTCCCTGTCCCTGGCGGTACAGAGCATCCATACGCCTGAAATCCAGCCCCTCGACAATCAAAGGCCCCTCTCCCTCGTTAATCTTGTTCTTCTCAATCCCCTCTATGTATCCTTTTTGCCGTTCCTGCAGGGTATATACGTTAAGTCCGCTTTTCACCTTCTTAGTTATTGAGGAGTTGACCAATATTACCCTTTCATATTGACAATCTGCGATATAGCCTATCGCATCCCGCATGGCCGACTGGGCATCCACGCCGACATAAGGAGTCTCATCCGAAATTTTATTATAAATAGAAATAACCGGGATGTTGATTTTAAGCTCCTGATAATCTGACTGCTTTCCTACCGGAAATACTATAATTCCGTCCACCTTCCGTTCCAACAGATAATTGATACCCTTTATTTCCTCTTCTTTTATTCCGTGTGTTAATACCAAACTGATAAAGTATCCCTTTTCTTTGGCAATAGTCTCGATAGTGTCTACTAAAGCAGCAATAAAATCATTGTTGAGGTCAAAGAAGATCAAACCTAATGTCCTGGTCCTTCCTCTCGCCAGACTTTGTGCAATCCGATCCGGCTTATAGTTCACCTGCTCCACTACTTCCATGATTCTTTTCTTGGTTTCCGGATTAATTCCGGCCCTATCATTAATCGCGCGATCTACCGTTCCTTCAGAGACTCCGCAAAGTTTAGCAATGTCCTTTATTGTCGCCATAAACAAATCACTTCCTAATGTTATCGTGTGCGCACACAATCAATATAAATTCAGAATAACACACAGATCATATTTGTCAATAAGATTTTGTATAATTAAATTATATGGATGGTATAATGACTGAAGAATAAATATATTTTCAAGAAATGATTACAAGGAATAGGGAATCTATATTATCTTAATTTTATCTCTTTTAAAACTTCATTTGTCGTAATTCCATTATAGCTGTACTTTAATTCATGCAGAACAAACGGCAGCGGCACTTTGCTGCCAAGCTTGATAAGACGATAGTTTGTCTTTAATCGTTCCGCGTTCCTGATAACCGAATCTTTTATAAACGGTTTCTCTATCTTTTCTGCATTGGCAAGAATATTATCAAGCGTACCGAATTCGTTAAGCAGATAAGCTGCTGTTTTGGGACCGATTCTATCTGCTCCTTTTATGTTATCCGCTGTATCTCCTGTAAGTGATTTGAAATCAGCATATTGCGATGGAAAGATACCATATTTTTCCTCTATGTAATCAGGCGTGCAGATGAAAGTTTTATCCCCGCGATACCGGAGTACAGAAACGTTATCTGTTATAAGCTGGAAAAAATCGCTGTCGAATGACGATATGATAATCTCCGTTTCCTTTTCGTAGGTTCGGGCATATCCTGCAATTAAATCATCTGCTTCACAAGTTACCGTTTCTGTATGCTTAATGCCGAGATAATTAAGAGCCTCATATACATCCGGCAGCTGCGAAAAAGGATTTTCTTCTTCCGGAACGGCACTATAATCAACCCGGTTTGCTTTATAGTCAGCATCGAGAGCAGAACGGCTATTTTCATGCTCGCCATCAAACACTGCTGCTATAAATGTGGGCTCTGTCTTGCGAATGATTTTCAGTAATGCGCCGACAAAACCAAGCGTTCCCTGAATAGGCTTACCCTGTTTATTTACTATTCTTGCAGGCATACCAAAAAACATTTGAAATAATAGATTGCTGCCGTCAATAATCAGAAGTCGATTCATAATCATTTCCCTCTTGTAATCTCATAAAAGCGATACAGTTCCTCTTTATCGTCGTTTATATCCTTATACCTCTTTTTTTCAGTCAATATAAAATTGGCTTTTTCAACCACTTTCCAGGATGATATATTTTCATCTCTGACTGTCGCTATCATCCTGTGTACGTTATAATTGCTGAAAAAGAATTCGATATATGCTTTTACAGCTTCTGCCGCATAACCGTTCTTCCGGTATTGTGCACTCATAAAATATGTAATTCCTGTCTCTTGAAGGTCATCATAATAGGAGCACCCAACAGAACCAACCACAATGCCTGAATCCTTTAAAGTTACCGTATAAGCCAGATAATCCATTAAAGGATTATCTCTGAGTGTAAGCTCCTTTGCCTCGGCCACCCATTCTGCCATCCAGCTGCCGCAGTCCTCATCAAAGCCAATATCATTCAGACTTCCATCTGCCGCCATTTCAGCAAATGGTACTTCATCTTCTGTTTGCAAATCCCTGATTACCAGTCTCTGCGTCTCAATCAGCATAACCCAAACCTCCATACCTTTCCATTTATCCGGTTTTTCCGTAATTATATTATATCACTCATTCCTTCGATCTTTGCAAAAACATATTGGCTTCTTTTAAAAATCAGGTATAATAGAAACGGAATATTTACAGAATGTACAGGAAAACCCGATAACAAATAGTGTTGGGAAAAGCGAAGGATAATGATGAAAATAGAATACAGAAAAGGAAACACCGGAGATTTGAAAGAAATCTGCACTCTCATTAAGGGGGCAATTGTAAATCTGGAAAGGCATAATATTTTTCAATGGGACAATCTGTATCCAGATGAAGAAATCCTGCGGGAGGACATTATAAAAAAAGAGTTAAACGTGGGAATTATCAGCGGCAGAATCGCCTCCATCTATGTTCTGAACCAGGAAAGTGATGATGACTATATAAACGGGCGGTGGGAATATGCAGATCTGCCGTATTGCGTAATACACCGTTTATGTGTGAATCCGGATTTCCAGAATATGGGAGTCGCAGGAAGGACAATGAAACATATAGAAGGTGAAGTCCTGAAAATGGGAATAAAAGCCATACGGTTAGACGCTTTTACGGAAAACCCATTTGCATTGAAGCTCTATCATAGTCTGGGTTACCGGATAACAGGCTATGCGGATTGGAGGAAGGGACGGTTCTGTCTCATGGAAAAATATCTGGAGCTGCCGGAACCCGCCTGATAATACAAGGGAAACGGGAGCATGGTTAAATGCCCATGCTCCCGCTTTCACTAATTGGATAACTGTTTCAGCAGTTCATCTTTGATAGTATGATAATAAATAATACGCCGGAGGGTTTCATGCACCTGTCCGATGCCCAGTTTCCTCTCTTCTTCACTTCCGCATTCTATGCGCAGAGCTCTTTTTACATTATACTCCAACCAATCCAGCCAGCTGAAGCCGATACCGTATATCGCATTCCAATTCGGATTAAGATCCCCGTATTCCTTCTTATAGGCGGAAATAAAGGCGTTCAGAGATTCATAATTCATACTGCATACCGTGCCGCCGGACCAGCTTAAGCCCAGCTGGAACATTTCCGAAAGCGGATTCCCATAATCCAGGCATTCCAAGTCGATGATGACCGGCTTTCCGTCCGTCCAAAGCACATTTTTGCAGTCCATATCCCCGTCGCAGATGCAGGATACCGGCGGAAGAAGCCTTAATGCGGAATTATACTGTTCCTGGCAATAGTACAGCAGATCCCTGTTTTTTTCCAGTTCTCCCGCGATTTCACGGCATTCTGTGTCCGCCGCTGTGACATAAAAATCCCAGTCGGCACAGATTTCCTTTATGTCGGAAGGTTCTTTTACCTGCCGGATTTTATGAATCCGGGCCAATAATGCACCGGCCTCTCTGCAATGCTCCGCTTTTATCTCATCCCATGCCAGCGCTTTCCCCTCTATCCAGTGAAACACATAAAAATATTGGCCGTCCTTGCACTGCATCTTACAGCCGTTTATTTCCATTGCAGGAATTACCGGAATTTTATTTTCACACAACTCTTTTTCCAGCAGCTCTGCTCTCCGGTAATTCTCAAATACATCCGGCCTTTTCATGATCACAGGATTCAGCAGCTTCACGGCATACTTCCCAGATGCAGTTTCCAGTTTATACATCTCGTGTAGATAACCGCCTGTCACCCGTTCTGCCGGCGCTGTCAAAGCTCCCATGCTTAATTCTTCCGCAATCCCATGAAAAAAATTGTGTTTATCCATAATTTTCCCATCTAGCGCACCGCTCCGTATTTAAAGTTATCAAACCATTGGCCCATTTCCTCGTCACTGTCCACTTTCAGCAGCTTGAAAATTTCATAAGCGAACTCTACAGCGGCAGTTTCATTGGCAGTGATAAACCCGCCGTCAGCTACCACCTGGGCCGGTACATACAATTCCTGTCCGGTATAGCCATCCTGATTCAGGAACAGTTCCAAACTGTCTCCCGTGTGTTTCACATGATTCAGAAAACCATGCCTGCACAAGTATGTTGTCGCCCCGCATATGGCTGCGATGGGTATGCCCTCGGCAGCAAGCAGCGTCAGGAATTCGGTTATTTCATCATAATCGTTTTCTTCCCAGGAAAGGCCTCCGGGAAGTATCACTATTGCGGTATTGCTGAAATCCCTGTAATCCTTGATACAATAATCAATCTCGGTTTTAAGGCCGCCCATGGATAGCATGGACTCACCCTCTGCAGCAATAGTTTTTACCGTATAGTCCGAAAAAGAATTAGCCACTGCAATGGCATAAGCGGCTTCCCAATCACACCAGCGATCTGTTAAAAGAAGCAGGATTTCATTTTTATTCATTTTAGTTGTCATTTTTCCTCCATAAATCGAATGCCGGGAGGACTATCTCATGGATTCCCTCCCATGGACTTGTATCAAATTCATATAATTCTTCATAAAAACCATCTCCTTTGCTTAATGAATATCTATGATAAACACAGGCAAAACCTGTGACAGAATGTTCTGCTAAAAAGCCCGTTACCATTCCTGGAAAACCACTTCATCCTCAAACTCACGCAGTCTTCTGATTTCTTCCCTGACTTCCATCAGCGCGAATCCCAACAGATTCTGTCCTCTCCAGCCTGTCACATCCACTCCGGCGGCATGCGCCTGATCCAGTCCGATTCCCCATATGTCATCATAAGGGCTGGCCTCCGCCAGCAGGCTGTCTCCGGTGCCAAGAAGATAGGAGCGCTGCTCCTTCAGCTGGGAAAATTTATAATAATTTCCGGTCAATGCAATGGGGACTCTGAACCTTTCCCAGACGTCTTCATCAAAGCCCTTCACCATGCGCCCCAGCTGTTTTATTTCAGAGGGATCGGCAGACTGCATGATCTTCTTTTCTGTTTCTGAATCTTCGAATAACCTGGCCTTTCCGGCCATCAGATATTGTTCCATACAGCAATAGGCCACATGCCCCACATGGAACTCTGCCTGATACCACTGGCTCAGACATTCTTTTCCGGTTTTTCCCTCTTTTCCGGGCTGATGTCCCCAGAAGAAAATAATTTCCCGTTCTTTTCCTGCCGCTCTTTCTTCCCGAAGCTTTTCCATGGAATAATGGCGGCAGGTATCCCTGTTCCATTGATACGTCCAGAAAGTATGATAACGCATAAGGTTATACTCTGAAAGACTCCAGCAGACAGGCTCCGGAAATTTTCTGTTATATTCCTCTTTTTCCTCCCTGCTTAAGGTATGGAACCATCTGTAAAATTCATCCCCATAGCTTTCTCCGTAACCCATTCTCCATCCGATGCTTCCATTAGGTATATGGGGATACATAAGCCATAAGGGCGCCATCCCTTTTTTATCCATTTTCCTCCTCTGAGCCTCATTCTTTTGCTCCGGCAGACTCCTTCCGGATATCCTGTTTTAATTTTTCTACAGCCTCCTGAAGCTCTTCCCTCTCCAGAAAGCCAGTAAAAAAATCATCGGTTAAAATACTATTCAAGAGCATCTGTTTCATTTCCAGGGTAGTGACCGACTGTCCCTCTTCTATGTGAATCGTAGGAGAAAAAAGAAGAGGGTTTGGTTCCTGCATAGGACTGATGGAAACCTCCACCATTTTAATCAGGCTTTTCAGCGCATCCTCCGGCCTGTCCATTCTCCTGTAGGCCTCTACAAAAAAGCCCTCGCTCACTCCGCCTCCAACGCCGAATATTTCTTCCAGCCTATGATACACCCCGCATATTTCCAGCACTTTTTCGTTATCGGTTATCATTCCGCCGTTCATCAGAGTTGTCAGGCACATCAGCATCTGACGCACGAGCACGTACAAACGGTGCTGGGTTACCTCCAGGGCCTTCTCAGGTTCTTTTTTCTTCAGATACAGCTGCATCCAAAGCAAGGTGCTTTCCGTGCTGTTTTCAGGCAATTCCTTCAGCAGAAGCTCCGCTTCTTCAAAATCCTCCTCCTGTATGGCGGCTGCCGCCAGGCCCGACACAGCGCCCTGCCAATATTGGGGATTCCCGGATATACGTACCTCTTCAAACAACTGTTTCTTCTGCATCTGCCAGGCTTTTTTCTTTTCAGGACTTTCCATGGGAAAAATCATGAGAAAGAAATTCAGTACCGTAGTGGCATTGTATTTAAGGGCGCTGCTGGAAGGATACGTATGAAGCTGTTTCTGCAGCATTGCCTCCGCTTCTTCCTGTTTCCCTGTCCGGGCTTTCTCCAAAATCTCATTGAGATATTCATCCAGTCTTTCCTGAGACAGTTCTTCCTCAAATTGGAGCAGCGTATCCACATTGGTGTCTAAAGCCCTTGCAAGCGGACACAGCAGTGCAATATCCGGGCAGGAAGAACCTGTTTCCCATTTACTCACCGCCGGTGCGGATATCCCCACTAATTTTGCCAGCTGCTCCTGAGTCATTCCCTTTTCCCTGCGCAGTTCGGAAATGCGTGTTCCTAAATCCATATTCATAATGAAGGCTCCTTTTCTTTTATTATCTGTTCCGATAAAAAAAGTATAGCTGTGCATACTGTGTTGCACAATGGAGGCGCCGTTAACCGACAGACGTGAATTCTTAACCGACGGTTATTTTTTCTCTCCATATCTGCACATTACCATTTATGGATTTGACCGGCTTATGGAATACAGGTAATGCCTCATGTCTCCATGATAATACCGTGCGGTAAACACCGCTTTCCTGGCCTCCTCATATCCACCGTCTTAAAGACCGAAGAATTTTTTAGTATTTTGCAGCGTGATACGCCGGACTTCTTCCGTATCAGTTTTCTTTATCTCTGCAATCTTTTGAGCCACATAAGCTATATTCCACGGGACATTCCTGCTCGATAATCCTTTTATATTTCTTGGCGTCAGATAAGGGGCGTCGGTTTCTATCATCAGTCGTTCCATCGGAATCAGTTTCACTGCTTCCACCGCATCATGGTTCCTGCGGTCATCACAGATCCAGCCTGTTATACCGATATAGCACCCCAGCTGCAGGTACTGCCGGGCCATATCCTTCGAGCCTGTAAAACAGTGAACGACGCTTCGGCTGCATACTGAAGGATGTTCCTTCATTAATTTTATGAAATCCCTTCCTGCATCTCTTTCATGCAGAAACAGGGGCAAATCCATTTCTTCCGCCAGTTCCAGTATATCAGAAAAGCATTTTTGCTGATTTCCTTTCGTGGAAAACATACGGTCGTAATCTAGGCCTGCCTCACCCAGGGCAACGATATTCTCTTTATTTTTCCGGATAAATTCCGTGAAATCCCGTTTGTAATCGGGATTCCATCTGTCCGCATTATGAGGATGGAGTCCGCAGGTGCACCAGACATTTTCCGGGTGCTTTGCCTTCAGATAGGAAGCCGCATCCTTATTTGACCGCATATCGGTTCCCGTTATGATAAGTCCTACGCCTTTTTCCAGGGATTCCTCAACTATCTTATCCCTGTCGGAGGCGAACTGTTTTCCCATTAAATTTATGCCAATGTCTATATATTTTAAGTCCATAGTTAAATTCCTTTTTAACGGATCACTTCCGTTACCTTCCCATCCGAATCCAATATTTCCGTAGGCTCCAGCTGCAGTGTCAGGGGCATGGATGTAAGCTGCCAGCTGCCGGCATGGGGCTGAAGGAGGGCACACAGCTCTGATAATGCCTGTTCTGTCAGCGTAAGCTGATACAATTCTCCATCCTTTTCAATTCCGGACTGTGAGCCCGGACGGAAAGAAAAAGCGGCATCCCGGCTTTGGATAAACAGTTCACGCCCTTTTCCTATGCGGGCGCGGAGCATAAGCGGCAGGTTCTTGGTGCATATCGCCCCTAAAGTCAAAGTTCCCCGGCCATCCTCCAGTCTTACCTCTCCCTTTTCCACATAAAGGAAGCCGGTGGAAGATCCATCTGCCTCCACGCCTGTTTTCCATGCCTTATGAAAGGCCGGATTTTCCATCAGGGACGGCCGGTCGAGTACGGTGATACAAAGAGGGAGATATTTTTCCATCTCCTTCAAGGCCTTCTCCACATTCCAGCATACCATGGCATCCAGTTCGTCCCTGGTGATTGCCACGGCCTGGAGAAATACCATATGTCCGTTAGGAGTGTCCATTTCTCCCAGTTCCGGATCCACCCGAAAAGCCAGTGCCATCAGCAGGGTATCCTCTTCCAGCGCTACTGGCCCGTTGCAGTCCAGATGATGTCCTGATCCGAACACATTACCGGATGAAAAGACATAACGGGCAAGATTTTGGAGGAGGTTCACCGGCCATACCGGAGGCTCTTCCTCATTTCCTCGTTTCAGCCGGAAGGTCAGTTCAAAACCATAGCCGCTGACCTGAGGATCATCACTTTCTTTATCGTACAGTTCCGTAAAACCATAAGTTACATAATGCCAGTGTGGCATGCCTTTTTCACTCTCCCAGATTTCCACACCGTCCAGGGGATCGTTTCCTCCCAGCCTATAGGGCAGCAAGGTACCGTAATAGAAACTCTTTTGATCCGGATACTGCTTTTTCATAACATCGGCAATGGTATCGAAGCCTTCCGTTTTTTCACTCATTTTTTGTCCTTATCCTTTCTGACAGTCCTTCTGTTTACAGTACACACATCTCCTCTGCCGCTGTCCTATTTTCGTATGTGTTTTTTTCAGAATGGACATTTTCCCTCGTCGCATGTCTGGTTTTATATTAACACACTAACCTTTATACCGCAATGAAGGCGGCTTTATCAGCCGCCTTCAGAATATTCTCCTTTGGCATAAAACACAATATCCATTCCGTCCTTAATACGTATGGTCTGACCAGTCTTTTTATAAGCCATTTTTTCGTATAAATAGCATAGCTTTTCTTCCTGCAGTATGGTGTCAAGCTCCCATCTTACAGCAGCGGGATACCGTGTCTCTGCCAATATCATCGCCTTTTGCGCATAGCCATGCCCCTGGTATTGCGGCAGAATGAAAATCTGCTTCAGCTTGCACAGGCTGTCAAAATCACATACTCTTAATGCGCCAATATGCTTTCCATCCAAAGAAATAAAATAAAAATCCGTGATTGGCTCCATCAGTCTCTGTACCGTTCGCTCCGGTTTTTCCGCTCCCGGGCTATAATCAAAATCCTGATATTTATTCAGCAATGCCTTAAACGATTCTATCTGCAGATCATAAATTTCTCGGGCATCACTTATATCCGCTTTTTCCAGTGTGATTGTCATCATTTATACCTCCATCAGGAAAAATACAATCTATCTGTTTCTCTGAAAGGAATATCTTTTCACATTAAAAAGCCATACGTATTTTGATACTTATCAATTAGTATTGCCAGATTATGGGCAGGGCTTATATAGGGGATCGCTTCCCCTGTAAGCAGGCCAATGGCAGCAAGCAGCGATAATGTACCATAACGCACATATCCATAATCCCGGTATATGCAACTATTCCTATCTGCACCTGAGTTTGGCGGCCTGTCCTCCGTGGTTGCCCCAATTACCTGGTAGGTTTTTGGTGTGCTTTGTTCACGACCCAGGTGATATCAGAATCGGTTATTTCAGGCTTTCTACCCCGTCCTTCGCTGTTATGGGTACAAAGTAATATAGCACAGGAGATTTTTTATTGATATCCTCACCATTTCCACTTATTCTATTCTCCCAGCATAGCTAAGATCCGACTTTTCATTAAAATGATTTAACTATTTCACCCAATTCATCTAGTGATGATATTACATAGTCAGGAATACTTAACAACTCCTGTTTATCTATATTTTTTCTATTAATAAAAATCGTTTTCATGCCCACTGTTTGTGGTCCTATAATGTCATCATCTATAGAATCCCCTACAAACAAGCACTCTTGCGTTTTCCATCCGGTTGCGCTCAGTATTCCTTCATAAAACAATTTCTTTGGTTTGTATTGTTTCAATAACTCTGAAGTAAAAATGTATGGTATCTCATTCAATACAGTATTTTCAATATTTTTCATCAGTGGATATGTATCTGTTGTAGAGCCGATTGCAACATTATAATGATCGAGAAGCATTCTCATTACATCTTCTACATCAGCAAATAATTCTCTCCCCAACAATGAATCTAACATTGGTTCAATCTCACATTTTGCATCCCCTTCAATATTGTACTCCTTGAACAACACATCCAAATCCTTAATAAAAACATCTTTTTCAGTGATAAACTCCTCACTTTCTTTTGTGTGAATTCGATGCACTTCTTTCCAACGTTTATATATTTCTTTAGTGCTTTGTTTTAAATGATACTTATCAAATATCTTGTCAGTCGCTTCTAAAGAACCCATACCAGTAGATACCAACGTTCCATATACGTCAAAAATAATATTTTTGATCATACAATGGTTTTCTCCTTTACTCCTTTTTTATAGACAATTGTTAAATGCCGCACTCCATTGATTTTACCGGATTTTCTCCAAAACCATTGTCAGTCTCATGTTTGGTAAAACGAAAATACCGGCTGAAATCATAATAAGAAGACCTGTAAAAGTATTTTAAAGCGGTGCCAGATATTGCTTGAACTGGACGAAAAACGGGGAACAGGACTTACCCATGCCCAGATTGCCCGCAGCTATGCAGTTTGCCCTTCCACCATAACAAATATCATCCAGATTGAAACATCTTTTTCCTACTCCTCTGAAGTTACATACTTTTGCATGATATCATCCGGTATTTCAATCTCATATTCACAAATCAAATCTCCATTCAAAACGGAATGAACCACTTTCCCTCTAAGATCTCTGTCCATAAATGCTTCTGCAAAGTTCATCACGTGGCCCAGGCTGCAATTACATAAGACAGACGACACCACATTTTCTGATAAAATAGATTCCTTTGCAAAAGGACAGTGACAGGCATGATATCGCTTCATTTTTTCATCAGTGACACTTAAATACTCTTTCATATTGCAGGGGAATGCCATGCAATACAGTTTATTTCCCTTTCTCTCAGGCGCTAACATTTTCGGATTTTCTTTTATAAACGTTAATACCTCATCCGTGATCTCCTGTCCGTAAAAATCCTTTTTTTCTTTGTTCAATTCAATAAAGCCATTCAGTTCATCACTCAAATGCTTCTTCAGAAAATCATCTAAATTTCCTGCTTCCATAAATTCTTTATGAGCCCACTCACATTGAGACGGATGTAATCCATGCCTGACTTTATACAATATTTTCTTTAAGGTTTCTTCATCTGTCATTTCTTCAAGCCGCTTCATAAACAGATACATATTATGGCATTGGCACTTACATTCTGAATCTATGTCAGGTAACTCAATATTTTCAACGAGCTCATTCCAAAAGGATTCTCCCAATTGTGCGCAAATTTCTCTTTTAAAAGTAGTTATCCCAAATTTTTCGTCGTAAACTATTTTAGTGTCTCCCATATCTTTTTCTCCTGAAGTATCATCTATCTTTCCCGTTTCATTGCTATTTCCCTATACTGTTCTGCCATTATTTCATATTCTTCTCTTTCGAATTGCCAGCCAGTGTCCCAAATCCATTCAATATTCTGCCCGTTCTGCATATATGGCTTCAAATAATTCCGTAATCTTCGTATATGTTCCTCGTAACTGTTTTCACTTACCCATTTCCAGTACTCCGAACTTCCATATTCCTCTAATGCTATGTTGTCGCCATACCTTTCCCAATCCTCATCTGTATAAGCCTCCAGACAAAGAATCCCGCTTTGCCCATAATCTTGTGCGCTGATATTGGATTTATCCAACACTCCAATCCGATCCCAGTACACCGCATTTTTCTCCTTACGGATATGCGCCACTATGACAATACAAGACAAATCGCAGTCATCCTCACATACAAGAACAGGTACATTCAGTTCTTCACAGCTGTCAGCCATTTCCCATATAAAATCATTTTCCCACTGCCATATCAGTTCTCCGCTCCATGCGGGAAGCAATCCCAACAGCGAACCAAAAGCAGAGAGAGAACCTGTGTTATTGCGGTCCAAATACACGGTTATGGGTTCGTCATCAATCACCCAATAGTATTCATAATAATCATAGCATGTTTTTATATATCTGACCTCAATATGGTTCATCTGCACAGCCCCCAATGCGTATCAAGAACAAAAAAGTGTAGATATAATATATAACACCCCAATATGGAGCGGATAGAAAATGTAGAAGAAATTTTTCATGCCCCTTCCCCGTTCTCCATTGTATAACGCAATCGGTATAGCCGCAAAACACATCATCCACTGAAAATCTCTGTCCACCACATATACGGCAGCAGAGAAAATCAGCAAAACCAAAATCTGTATAACCCTGTGTTTTCTGAAAATATAAAAGGCCAGTCCCAAAACAACCAGCGCTGCGCCACCCTCGACAGCCAATATGTTGGGAATCAGCAGTGAGAGGGTTACCAACATCCTTATAACCGCAAACGGAATATTCTCATTGTAAGAAAGGGCTGCGACAAAAAGCAAAGGCAATGCGCACAAAACCGGGATAAAGCAGAACAATATTGCTTTTACCGCCTGCATTGGCTTCCTGTCACGTATACCCTCAACCAATTTATCCCAAAACAGCATATATAAGCCCGCCACAAAAAAGGTACTGAAGGCATTGTTCATTAACACGACATTATCGTTTGGCAGCACCTTTTGCAGCACAAACGTAAAAACCGTCATTCCCCAGCTTGCGAACAGAAGGCGCTGTAAGTATTTCTTTTTGTTGTGTGTATAATGAAAGCTTTCGGATGCCGCAAATAAGAAAATAGGAAACACAAGTCGTCCTGCCATAGTAAGCCATATAGGTGCACCGACAGAGACAAACATCTGGTGAATGTGATCCAGAAACATCAAAACAACTGCAAGCAGCTTCAATGTTGTGGCATTAAGCAGCTTCCAATTACAAGTATTATCAGGTGAATTTATCACATTTGTTTTTTCCAATTTGCATTTCTCCCGTCCATATCCATTACTTTCAGAACACATTCTGTCAGATAAAATCATCTTTTACCGCTGCTATATCAATTAGGAATTGATAAATTACCAGAGTCCTAATATATCAAAATCACAACAGCTGAAATCTATTATCTTATTCCAGTCTTTTTCTAATACAATTCCGTCCATTTGTTCTGCACTATATAATTTATCTAATGTAGTGCAGTTATATTCACCGCTTTGCTTTTCTGCATTACCACATCGCTGAAAGGAACAATGATCTTCATAAATAATAATCATATATTCATCCGGCTTATCAGCAAAGGTCAGAGTCAGTTCTGCTTCCCATTTATGTTCATTTATACATTTCAATAACAATGCTTTTATTTCTTCAAATGTGTACTTCGGCATTTCGTACCTCTCAGCATTTCTCCGTTTTTCCCCACACTCTGTATTCTCATTTCCGTTTGTATTTTCCCATAATGCTTCCCTGCTGAAGCACATGCCCTTCCATGGCTTCAGTAAGATCCTTTTTCACTGATGCGGCTGTCAGATCCAGAAAACAGTCCAGTACATAAATACGGAATACGTACCGGTGCATATTTCTGATAAAAACCGGCTGTTTCGGCCCGCGGTATTTGTTTTTGCCATAAGCAATCCCCTGTCTGGCATTTCCCAGTCCGGGGATTTCCGGTCCGTGAGGAATCTTTTCCGGTATCTCCTGCATTGCAGGGATATTCCAGATCAGCCAGTGATTATAGGCCGGAAGGAAAGGAATATCCAAATCATCCATAATAATGGCTATGGAAACAGCCTTTTTACTGAGATTGTGAAGCCGGAAATCCGGTGACATGTCTTTGCCAAAACCGGTATAATCTACCGGCATATACTGGCCATCCTTAAATGCATTGCTCGTAACCTTCAGCGTATTGCTGTCTGCTTCTGTAATTGTCATATTATCTCCCGTTTCTCTTCTGTTTTTGTTATTCCTTGGAGATCAGATATATCCTATCTTCAAAACCTCCGCGTTTCGCGTGCTTTTTTTCATACACATCCCTTAATTCCTGTTCGGAATAGCCTCTGGCCTTACAAATAGCCAGCATGACCTCAAAAACATCGGCAAGCTCTTCCAGAGATTTATCTTCCTGATATTCCCGGATTTCTTCGTCTAGTTTCCTGTCCAGCTCTTTCAGGTATTCCTCCTGTTCCAATATCCGGAATACCGGTGTTTCTCCCTGCTCCCGAATCATTTCCGGTATTTTGTCCCGGACGAGTTTATGGTATTCTGCTGTACTCATTTGCTGATTCTCCTGTTTTCTCTTAAGCTATGCACGAAGCGATCCATCGATCTCAAATTCTTCTTTAGAATGGCCTTTTATCAGTATACCATAATGAGAACCATATGTTCCCCCGGGATTCAGCGCGGCAGTTTCCCTGAGGCCTTCCCGTCCATATTCAATACCTCCAATCTGTACCTTACGGACTTCATTGCCTTTCGCATCCAGATACTGCACCTCGTCCTCCACATGAATGCTTCCCTGCGTCACTTCTCCCGCCAGTACACAGTCTCCGTTCTTCATGGCGAAGGTATCTTCGATGCGAAAGAGAAAAGGTTCCCCTGTCTTTTTCTTTTTACTAAATAAATGAAACATGGCTTTATCATCCTTTCCTGTTATTCCATTTCCCTGAAGGTTTCTGTAATCCCGCCGACAAAGCTCCATTGCCGCCGCATATAAGACTGCAGGGAAGCCGTTCCGTCACGGTAGGCTTCAAGCACTTTTTCCGGATATTCAAAATACATTGCCGCCGCTTCCGCCGCCTGGTATCCGCTTTCCATCCCTGCGGAGATGCCTTCCCCCATGGGATTGAGAAAGCCTGCGATTTCACCAGCAAATAAAATCCGGCCTCTGCCGTAATCAACCGCACAGCCGGGACGGATATGGGGCATAAGCCACTTTTCCGCTTTGGTCTGTTCCTCTATGTACAAATGGTGTTCCTTTTTCATATAGGATAGGAATTTCTCATAATAGTACTCCGTTTTTTCCGGTTCCTTTACCGATACCCCAAGTACGAGAAGTTCATCCTTCACGTTAAACCAGGCGTCGTATTGGGATAATTCAGGCTGAAGATAAGCATAGAAATAATGGCTGTCAAGTTCGATGCTTCCCCGGTTAAAGGTCTGAAAGGTCGTTATATAACCGTCTGTTCTGCCCATTATCTTTCTTTTCAATGCTCCCACCACGCCCTCGCAGTCCAGGACATATCTCGCTTTTTCCGTATACGTTTTATCCCCATGCAGAGTAACAGACACGAATTCTCCCCTGTCTTCACAGAATACAGCCGTCGTACAGTCTCTCAGCTGCGCCCCTCTTTCCACAGCTTTGCCGGCAAGCCAGTTATCAAAGCCGCTGCGCCAGACATTCAGCCCTTCCTGCTCGAAACGGTATTCTTTTCCTTTATCGTTGGTAAATATCATCCCTCTGTTATCTGTGGGTGTACACATGGTATGCAGAGGGGTTTCCTCCCCAAAATAAAGCCTTACCAAATCCATGGATTTTTTTATCAGGACGCCTGAGCAGGATTTATATCTGGGCAGCCTGCATTTTTCCACAAGCAGTACCTTCAGCCCCCTTTCCGCTAACTGTGCGGCAGCCGTACAGCCCGCAGGCCCTGCCCCTATAATAATAAAATCGTACATTATCTTACCCCTTTTTCCAAACATATAATTGCTGTCCTGTTAATCATATGAGGTTTTCCGTACTTTATCAAGCCAATTTTCCTGCTTGAGAGTATTTACTTGACATTACTTACTTGAGATTACCTAATGCTTTTTTCAGTTTCTGCAGACGATTAATTTGAGATTTGTGCAAATATTCCATCCTTTTATCAATCACCTCTATAAAACTATCTCTGTTATCTTTATCTACGCAGACTGCGATACGTTCGGCATGCTGAGCTGTTTCCTTTGGCCTGCACGTCTTAAGGTGTTCTAATAATACAGGAAACAGTTCTTCCTTATATTTTTCATTTGCTTTACAAAGCCCTGCCAGGACGGAAACACAGTTGTCCACTGTAATAACGCTGCCATTCTCAAAAGCCTGCAGCAGTAAGGCTATCCTCTCATGTATAGCCTCCGGAACCAGTTCCGCTATTGAGGCTAAAGCAGTCATACTCCCCCAGACCAGTCTGTTGCTGCGTGAGTTTAAAAGATTTATAAACACATCTGCATATTCGGCAATCAAAGCAGGATTTTTATCTCCGATTTCATATAAAACCTTAATACAATCATTCGCAATCCGCTTATCCTTGTTTTTCAGGCCTTCAACAATTTCTTTTATGCCTTCTGCATTGTTTTCCTTACATAGCTGCTGTGCCAGCTCGATATTGGGGAGCTCGTCATTTCTTCCAAGTGAAAATGCCAGTTTTTCAATCATGTGCTGCCTCCATTCATTTATTCTCCGCCGATATTTTTCTATTCGGCTGCATACGGTACAAAAAGTACCGGGAAACGATAAGCCTCTTATCGCTCCCGGTGCATTTTTCTGTTATTCACTCATTAAATATAGTATATATCCAGGGTTCCAAAGGAAACCTCGCCATTGATGGTAAGCATATCCGCTTCCTCCCCTCTGCAGCGTCCATGCTCCTGCACGCTCCCGAAAGAGGAGGAAACATTGCAGATCACACGCCAGCCCGCAGGGATATAAAGCTCCATGTTTCCGAAGGAAACATCCACATTCACAAAGGCTTCATGACCTTTAAGTACCGCATTATTCAAATACACGGTCAGACCGCCAAAGGAACTGTCCAGATTGAGACTTTTCAGCTGTGTACACTGGATATATTTGACGGAAGAATGAAAACTCACTCCGCAATTTACCTGCTCCGATCCGTCATTGCTCACTTCCTCATGATATTCCACTTCACCCACTTCTCCGCCGATTCCCCTGTTATACACATAATGACCATGACGGTGTCTGGAAGGGAACAGCATATTCAGACCGATTGTTCCCAGAAGCGCCGCGCCCAGCACCGGCCAGGGAACCAGCTTTTCAATGCCAAGAAGCCTGCTGTTGACAATGGCAAGAAATGCCACAGAAAAAAGAATCGTCCCCCAGCTTCTGTGTATAATTCCATTAATCAGGATCCCTATCAGGCCGATGGAAAACAGGACCGACCAAAAGCCCAGACCCTCAAAAACACCCAGCTTGCTTACAAGCACTGCAAGCGCCCCAAGTATGAATAACAGGCCCCAAAAAACATTTTTCTTCTTCATTATATTTTTCTCCTCTTCTCTCCCAGCCTTTCGGTCAGGGCTTTATAATAATTTCGGGAAACATAGACTTTTTTGGCCGTTCCATAAAATTCAACAATGCTGGAAGCGGTCAGGTTTCTTGTTATGGAATAAATGTGATCCAGATTTACAATCGTGGATTTTGATATCCTCATGAAACTGCCGGGAAGACTTTCTTCCAGTTCATAAAGCTTACGGTCCGTCAGATACAGCCTATCTGCCGTATGGGCCTGGACCAGCTTCCCCTCCGTTTCAAAAAACAAGAGCTGCGCCAGTGGGACATAATATTTGGTATCTCCGCTCTGCAGAGCGATGCAGCTGTCTCCCGGCCCGGAATCCACAGCCATCTGCTGAAGCTTCAGGATATGTTCCTCCACCTTCCTGCACCGGATAATGACTTCATCTTCCGGAAGCTCCGGTTCAATTTCAATTCTCACCCTCATAATTTTACCTTTCATTTACCCAGATGTTTAACTGCCCTGCTGATAGTTATCATTATACAGAAATCCGTGAAATCGTAAATAGAAAAGAAGCAAGAGGTTAACTTTCAGGGGCAACAGGTTATCTCACTGCCATAACATGGTTTCCGGAACCGTCCGCTTGGTTAGGTTAGAAAGGATTCATTCGGATCTGAAATATATGCTGTTCCTAAAAAGAAAGGCCCGCTCATGTATCGTGAGCAGGCCTCATTCCCTATTTCCTTATAAAAAGCTTCTATATCTATATCCTCCACTCTGCAGCCTCTTCCAGACTCTTCCGGGGTCTGGGGCCCGGTTCCTCATCGGGATACCCCAGCGCCATTACCGCGGCCAGTTCTCCGCCCGCCCAGGAACATAATTCCTGATAGGCAAAATAAGTATCACATATCCACAGGCTTCCCAGGCCGAGTTCCGTCGCCGTGAGCGTCATATTCTGAACAGCCGCCCCTATGGACTGCGCATTGCATATCTCAAAAATGCGCTCTTCCGGCCCTGCAGCGGCATGAAGATCAACTCCCAGGGTATTGAGAATCAAAATAAGCACCGGCGCCTGCTCCATGATCCGAAGGGTATTTTCCGCGCCGCCAAGATAACAGGCGCTCTCCGGCAGCAGCGGCTGCGTCTTTTCCCGCTCCAGACCGGAGCGCATAGCATCAAGAAAGCGTTCCTTCTCCCTGCCCGCTGCCACAATAAACCTCCAGGGCTGCCGGTTTTTGGAGGACGGCGCCAGCATCCCCGCCCGCAGAACTTCCTCTATAGCAGAAACAGGAACTTCATCCTGTTTATATTTCCTTATACTTCTTCTGTCCTGAATGGCCTGCAGCATAAAACACTCCTTCCTGCTGTTACTATGTATTTTCCGCAAAGATACCTTATTCTTTACAGAGATTTTCACCCTCCTGTACATTCATCACCTTCAGCCTGCGCATGAATGCCACCAGGAACGGTATGGATGCCGCCATGGTGCACGCGTCCGCCAGCGGCTGTGCCAGCTGAACTCCGAGGACACCGCAGAAACGCGGCAGGATCAGAATCAGCGGAAGGAAGAACACGCCCTGCCTGCACAATGCAAGGAAGGTGGCCCTGCCTGACTGTCCGGTGCTTTGCAGCGCCATATTCGCTGTTGTCGTGACTCCGCAGAACGGCATGACCAGACACTGCGCCCGCAGGGCAAAGCTGCCAAGCTCAATAACCACAGCATCATCCTTGCGGAAAGCCATCAATATCTGAGGAGAAAAAATAAAAATCACAAGGCTGAATACCGCCATCACCACCGTACCTACCAGGATTGTAAAACGGGTAGCTTCGTGTACCCTTCCATATTTTTTCGCGCCGTAGTTAAAGCCCGCTACCGGCTGGAAGCCCTGACCGAAGCCCAGCATGGCAGAAAACATAAAGAACATAAGCCTTCCTACAATACTCATAGCCGCCACTGCCGCATCCCCGTAAATAGCAGCATTTACATTCAAAGCCACCGAAGCGAGGCTGGCAAGCCCCTGCCTGCAGAGGGTGGGCATACCTGTCGTAATAATATCAACATAGGTTTTCAATTTTTTGGAAACCTTGGTAATCCGTAAGCGTACGTCACTCTTTCCTTTCAGGAACAATATCAGCAGAATGATAAAGCTGACCGTCTGGCTTAATGCTGTTGCGATAGCCGCTCCTGCCGTTCCCAGTCCCAGGCCGAAAATAAAAATGGGATCCAGGATGATGTTCAGGATTCCGCCGGTACCGATTCCCAGCATTCCCAGCACGGATTTCCCTTCACAGCGGAAAATATTATTCATTACAAAGGATGCGCACATGATCGGAGCTGCCAGAAGGATATACTGCCCGTAATCCCTCGCATAGGGAAGTATGGTTTCCGTAGCGCCCAGAAGCCGCATCAGCGGTACTACAAAAATGGAGCCGAAGATGGTGAGCAAAAGCCCCATCACGATAGCAGTAAAGAATCCCGTACTGGCCGCGCAGGTCGCCTTATCGTCTTCCTTCGCCCCCAGATGCAGGGATACGATGGTTCCTGAACCCATACCCAGTGTAAAGCCGACGGCCTGGATAATAGCCATCAGGGAAAATACGATTCCTACCGCCCCCACCGCGCTCGTTCCTAGCTGGGACACGAAAAAGGTATCCGCCATATTGTAAATGGCAGATACCATCATGCTTATGATCGTGGGAATTGCCAGCGTGGTTACCAGCTTAGGAACCGGTGTCTGTGTCATTTTTTCATAATGCGCCTGCCTGCGCGCCTCATCCTGTGTCATTGCTTCCATATCACTCTTCTCCTCTTTCCTCATTACTTTTAGGGCATACTGCGGGTCTCCTGTGTCTGCCCGCATAATAATCAGCTGGCAGGAGAAAGGCTTTCCCCTGCCAGCTAAATAGTTGACGTTATATATAATAATAGCACAATTATGACGGACACACCAGTGGATTGCTAATTTTTCCTTATGCCAGCCCTACCGATATTTGATGTCCTGCCGCGGCGTCTGCCGGGTTTTCCACTCTGTACAGCCGGCAGTTTCTCAGATATCCAATCTCCAGTCCGGGCTTTTTTCATAATTATAATTCGTAGGAATTGTGAGCATATGATTATAAAGAGTATTATAGCAGACCAGCTCTATTCTGTTTCTTCCATCCTGGAGAAAATCTGTTATGTCTCCTTCATAGGGATCTGCAACCAGACTGAGTGCCTTTCTTCCGTTTATATAAACGGCGACTGCACTTCCCAGGCTGCCGGTGCAAAGCTTCATATGTTCCTTTTTTACAATATCCACATCTTTGCACAGCCGAATCCCTCCGGAATAAAAACGGAGTCCCTCTTTTTCCCGTTCCAGAGGCAGCTGCAGGATCCCTTTTCCCAACACAAAGCTTACGGGCTCCATGAACGCATTACAGCCATAATATCCCCTTTCCTGGCGAATGCTTACCAGTACCTCTGCTGATGTGGGATATATTTCCCTGCAAAAGTAAACGCCGTTCTCTGCTTTCAGTTCCTCTTTATCGATATATACATGGGTATCCCCTACTGTGGAAAGGCGGACTCCTTTCATCCCGGGAGGAGCCGTAAAGCGGTACCAGCAAAGTTTTCCTGCATAATCCGGATGAGGATCGAAAGGAATGATATCGCTGTTTTGATACCATTTGGTCACTAAGGGCCGTTCCTGTACAAATCCATTCTTTTTCAGCAGGGTAAAGAAGGTGCGTCCGCTTCTGTCATATTTTAACAGCACATAATTGCTTCCTTCCTGCAGAAGCACTTCCTCCTCCGTCACTTTTACATGGTTCACCCATACGGAACATGGCTTCAGTTCTCCTGTTTCCATATGTACTGTCATCTCCTTTTCCCCATAAAAGATGAAAAAGACATAATAACAACCTTCCCCCTCATAAACGCTGGATGAACCGGCAAAAGTCAGCCGCTTTTTCCCAAGAGTAATAAATTCATCCGACAGTTTTCCCTTCAGGCCGTGATAGCTGCCCTGGTACCCGGCGTCCCCTTTTACCCCGTATTTCATGGATACAACCGCCGGCTCGAAACCTTTTACCGGACTCTCCATCCTGGCAAATTCTTTTTCCTGCGCCTCATGTCCCTGACAGATCCAGAAGTATTCTCCATAAGAAAGCCATTCCGAGCGCCATCTTCCGGCAGCTTTATTTTCCGTCATGTCCTCTTCTGTAATGCAGTATAATGCTTCCCTGGCCTCCGGACCGATAAAAGCCTCTTCGGCTGGCAGTCGGTAATCTCCATATTGGTTGTCCATAGTTGGTATGATTTCGCATTCCCAGTCTCCCCGCAGATCCAATCTTGTCTCCGGAGTTTTATCAAATACAGGCAGTACCTCTGTCTCCGGGCAATCCTCTTCAAATACAAGGAGTACCGGCTCTTTTTTAGTTAAGGGAAAACGCAGCCTTGTCGTACATCCATCCGTATCAAAATCTGCAATCCGCATTCTTTTTCCCGACCATGGATTCAGCAATACCGGTATGCCCGATGCCCGGAATCGGCATTCTTTCCCTTTTTCCACCCCATAGAGATAGTAACAGTCCCGTCCGTCTATTACCCTGTGCTGATAAAATACTTCTTTTATTCCTGTTTCCAGATCTAAATCTCCCTGCTGACAGATATAAGCTTCTGCTGCTTCTGCACCTGTAAATATTTTTCCTTTTTCTTTCAATACACCGCAAAGCTCATCCAGAAGAGGATCCTGCCGTCCCATCCTGTCGCTGCCTTCAGGCAGGTCTCCCAGAACAAGCACCGTGCCTCCTGCTTCTGCGAAGCGGATAAGAGCCTGAAACATACCAAACCGTACATTTTTCATATCCGGAAGGATGAGATACCGGTACTCTTCCCCCGACACACACAGCCTGTTATTCCGTACCTCTGCCCGTTGTATACTTTCGAAATCAATAAAATCAAAATCAATTCCATTTTGGTACAGACAGCGACCCATGGCAAAAGCCATGGCAACCGAAGCTTTCCCCTGTTCCTCATCTGCCTCCATAGCCGCCACAGGGTAAATAATAGCAGCATCACATCTGTGTACACCCTGAGCCAGAAAATAGCTGAGACGTTTTGTACATTCCAGCAGTGTCCCCATTTCATTCCAATAAGGCATATGATAATGGTTGCAGGGAGGCGCCCATTCCCACATACTTCCATGGGTCGAATAATACAGGCCATGAAGAGACAAAAGGTTATGTCCCAGGCCGAAATTACGGAATACCGCATCTGCCACATCCGCGCTGGAAGTCTGCCAGCCGCTGGAATAAAAACCCTCCAGCCACACCCGGGGTCTGTGGTACAAATGGGCTATGGATGCCGAAACCTTACTCTTGATAATATTGGAGGCCAGCCTGGGCTGATCATTGCCCGGTCCCTGATTCCATTTCATTGTCCTGAAATAATCACCGAATTCCGTGACATCCTGTCCTCTTCCCCCGTGATCACAGCCAAAAGTCATTCCCCGGCTTTCATGCCATTCATACACCGGTTTAAAATATGCTTCCTCACTTAAGGCAACTATCACATCGTAATAATCCAGCCTGATCTTAGGGGGTTCCGGCCCGGTATCCTGAAAAATAGCCTCCCATTTTTCCGTAATATCATACCCCTTCCTCTTCCGAAACTCTTCCCGAAAATCCCCGCACCAAAGATTTCCCCGTATATTAAAATTCAGTTCATCAGAAAAGAAAAAGTTAATATGTTTCCCGCATTCTCCGGGGAAATGACGTTCAAATGCTCCATAAAATTCATCCGCCACAGCTTCTCCAATCCCCTTCGCCATAGGATTTGCAGAATACGGTACTTTCACAATCTCCACACGGCCATTCCGCCATTCCAGCTTTTGACCCCCGAACTCCGGATGTCTGGCCAGTACCCTATCCATATAGCTCCCCTGTCCGGGGGCTCCCAGGGTATAGTCACTGAGACTGAAAGCCATATGATCCTTCCGGCATTCCTCCAGCAGCCAGCCGAGCAGTTCCCACCATTCTGAAGTAAAGGGACGCGGATCCGAATCCATAGTAAGCCCGTATTGAAGCCCGCCTTTATCAGAATGACAGTAATTCAGCTGGATTCCTGCAATCCCCTTATCCTTAAGCTGTTCCAGTATCCAGTGCAGCTTATCTTTTTCAATTTTGTCACCATGCCACCAGAAAAAAGAAACTTCCCCATATTTTTCAGGTGGATTTACAAATTCCCTCAATACCATTTTCCTTCCCCCCTAAAACCCGAAGACCTCAATATTCTTCATTTCATTTTCCGCCTTTATCCGTATAAAGCGTGCGGTTTTCCCCACACTCTCCATTCCGGCTTCATAGCTCTTAAGTATAAGCTGCGGCTTTCCTATGCCCCACTCTCCCGTATTACATGTTTCCCAGCTTATTCCATCTGCGGAAAGTGCAAGAGCCAATTTTCCCCTTCTGAATTCCCCATGTATCCCGGTAGCTTTATGTAATTGCCCCAGGTCACAGAAAAATTCTTTCTTTTCTTCCCCGCAAAAGGCAAGGACACTGCCATACAGTGCCGGCTCTTTCCGGAAGCAGTCCAAAGGCTGTTCCACATCAATTCCCTGCAGAGACAGTTCCATTTCGTTCTCCATCTGAATACGCAGTATCAAATCCACACAGGTTTCCGGTATACAGATATTGGTCAGTTCTAATTTTCCTTTTTCCAGTATGATATCAGGCATACTTCCTGACATACAGGTAATCTCCTGCACCTTACCTCCTTCTGTAGGAAAAGGCAATATCAGTTTTTCCTGCAGAGGTCTGTTTAAAAGATGCAGATAGATCGTTTTTCCACGGAAAGTACTTCCCCCATAATTCCCAGGATTCCACGGCCCGCTTCTTGTGCCGTAAATCGATTCTCCGTATTGCTTCATCCATTTTCCTGTTCTGATTATGTATTCCGTTTCCTCAGGTGCTATTTTTCCGTCGGGCATGGCACCGATACTCAGGAGATAATTACCATCCCCGCATACCGAATACAGGAACTCATGCATGATTTCCTCCCATGGCTTCAGTCCATTACCTGTCCACGCCCATTCCCTGCCCATCGGCATGCAGGTTTCCCATGCCCGATCCCTCTGCATAAAACCCACTCTGCATTCGGGAGTATCAAAGTCTCCGGGTACACTAGCCCGGTTGTTAATCAAAATATGAGGCTGACACTTTCGCACTTCTTTTTCCAGCTTCAGGGTTTCCCACATAGGTTCTGTAAACATGCCTCCGAACCAGCAGGCATCCCACCAGAGGATATCAATTTTGCCGTATTTTTTCATTAGCTCCAGCACGGTCCGATGAAGATACCTGATATAATCGGGATGCCGTTTTCCATAGCGCCATTCCTGCCCATCCTTTATGCGATAAAAGGGTATGTTCTCACTGCGTTCCGCAATAGCGGCATCCACAGGTTCATAATCCTCATGGTGCCAGTCTCTCTGGGAATAATACAGTCCTACCGGCATTTTTCGCTCATGGCAGGCATCAATTAATTCCTTCAGATAATCCCTCCCCATGGGAGCATTGGTTATTTTATATTCTGACCAGGCGGTATCCCACATATGAAAACCATCATGATGCTTTGTAATAATGACTACATAACGGAAACCGCCTTTTATCGCCAGGTCAATCCATTCTTCCGCATGGAAATTTTCCATCTTTATCTGTCCGGCCCAGCTGTCATATACCTCATCCGGCACCGTTCCTTGTCCCGGATCCGGCAGCTTATGCGTTTGACGGGGCCAGCCGATATCTACGCCGCCCACGGCAGAAATTCCCACATGGAAAAAAAGTCCCAGCCTGGCATCTCTGAACCACTGCAGCTTTTCTTCTCCTGCGAACGGGTATTCCTCCCATTCCTTTTCTGAAAAGACCTGGAATAAATAGTCCGGTTCACATTCCTTTTTTCTTTCTTTTACAGACCACGTCATAGTCCTCTCCCCTTTATATTGAAACGGCATCCGGTACCTCCCCGGCGCCGGATGCCTCCCTGCTCATTGACTGTTCTTATACAGTATTACAGTCATCCTTTATTTATATGTGGAATCATACGCCTCCTGGTTCAAAGCAATATAATCATTATACTGTAATTTATCCAGGCCTGCCAGATATGCATCCCAATCCTTTTCCGGATCTTTGGCGCCCGTAATAAATTCTATGAACGATGCCTTTACATAATCATCAATAGCTGTTTTCATACTGGCAACCTGATTAGCCTTTTCCACTTCCATGTAAAATGGCGGGATATATTCCGCATCTGCGGCATAAGGTGCAAGCTTCTGTGTACACTGAATCAGTCTCGCTTCGTAGTTGGCCGGATCCGTGATATCTCCCACTACCTGGAATGTATTTTTCCAGTCCGGTTCTACCAGACGCAGTGTCCAGTGCCATTTGATATCCTCTGCTGCGGTTGCATTCTGAGTTCGCATTTCCAGATATTTCCGTGTGGCAGGTGTAGTTCCATCCATTGTGAAAGTACCTTCATCCGCATCGTCCCACTGCTGTCCCTTGATACCAACCTGAGTACGCAGAGACCATTCCTCACCGCAGAATAAATCTGCCAGCTTTATAGCTGCTTCGGGATATTTGCACTTATCTGTAATTACAAAAGCTGCGCCTGAAACCACAGGCTCTGTCTGTGTGGGGATCCCTCTGTATCCGTCAGGCCCCTCCAGCGGAAGCAGATTATCATAAGCAGCCGAACGCTGTATATCATTGATATCAACAAACATGCCGATATGTCCGCATGCTGCTGTACCGCAGATAACCTCCTCCTTCGTTCCCAAAGCTGACAGCTGGGATTCATCCTGAGTCAGTGCCGCCGGATCGATAAGTCCGTCTGCATACAGGCCGGCAATATATTTCAGGCCTTCTCTGACCCCGTCAGTACCTGCCGTACCGCTGATAACACCATCTTTCAGCTTCAGATAACCGTTGGAAGGGTCAAAATAATCAAATGCATTAATAAGATATGGATATACTTCTGCCGCCCATGTATTAATCGCACCTGAGAACGGGATTTCATCATTGGGATCCCCGTTTCCGTTAGCATCCTGTTCTTTGAAGGCTTCAAGGACTGCCCGGAATTCCTCTGTTGTCTGCGGCGCTTCCATACCTACATTTTCCAGCCATTCCTTATTCATCCAGACCTTATAATTCACTGCACCATGTCCAAGCCCGCCGGAATCCAGACTGGGAATTCCATAGATATTCCCGTCGGGAGTGGTCATCATTTCCTTAATCTTCGGTGCATCCTCCCAGCGTTCCTTCAGGTTGACACAATTTTCTTCAATCAAATCGTTTAAAGGTATCAGAATATTTTCACCTGTACCATATTTAACAAGATCTGCATTGGTAAAAAAACCGCCGATAATAATATCCGGATAATCCCCGCTTGCCAGAAGCATATTCAGCTTATCCTGTGCGCCTTCCTGAGGTGCTACAATAAATTCAAAGTTAATATTGGTCTTCTCGGTCAATTCCTTAAAAATAGAATGCTTGGTTATATCAACCACTCCTGGCTGCTGTCCTACGAAAATACTCATAGTAATGGGTTCCTTACTGATCGGAAGCTGGCCGGGCTTTGATAGTCCATTCTCATCAAATTCTCCATCATATTCCTTTTCCTCTGCAGTCCCGTTCTCTGCCAAACCACTCTCTGCTGAAGAAGAAACACCTCCCTCTGATTTACTGTTTCCGCAGGCTGCCAATGACAGCACCATCACGGAAGCCAGTAACACCGACATCATCTTTTTTAATACCATACCCTTTTCCTCCTTATATTTTTTATTAAAATCAAGCATATGCTTAAGATTTTCAATTTAAATTTATCCTTTGACAGAACCTACCATAGCCCCTTTTATAAAATACTTCTGTAAAAACGGATATGTAATCATTAACGGAACGCTGGAAATAATAATCAGGGAGTATTTCAATAATTCTGAAAGATATTGCTTATTCATCATATCCAAGGCATCCGAACTCATCTGCGTTATATCCACCTGGTTATTCAAAAGGATATTTCTGAGAACCAGCTGAAGAGGGAACTTCACACTCTCATTCAAATACAGCAGTGCACTGTAATAGGAATTCCAGTGGGTCAGGGCAAAGTTCAGAGCCAATACGGCCAGAATCGGCTTAGCCAGGGGCAGCACCACTCTGGTAAGATACTGGAAATAATCACCTCCATCAAGGCATGTGGCTTCAAACAATTCTTCCGGAATAGAGGATTGGATAAAAGTACGTCCCACGATAGCAAGCCACACATTAAATGCCCCCGGTAATACAATTGACCATACAGTATTCAGCATGTGAAGCTGCTTCAGCAGCAAATATGTCGGAATGGTACCTCCTCCGAAAAACATGGTGATGGCAAAAACAGTGGTTAACAGCCCTCTCATGGGGAATTCCTTCCGCGACAATACAAAGGCTCCGATAAAGGTAACTGCCGTACCAATTAATGTTCCCAGTACGGTATATACAATAGTATTCCCATATCCGCTCCATACCCGCTCATCTCCCAGAACAGCTTTATACCCCTGCAGCCCCGGATTCACAGGCCACAGAAATACTCTTCCCGCCACCAAATCCTGGGGAGATGAAAAAGAACAACTGACCACATAGATAAGAGGGTACAGAACCACCAATACAAACAATCCAAGAAACAGATATACAATGGCAAGAAATATTCTGTCCGCCGGACTTTTTTTCATAATATTATTGTTGTGCATTTAATCTGCCCCTCCTTAAAACAGGCTTGTCTCACTTACTTTACGAGCGAAACTGTTTACCAGGAACAATACAATACAGTTAATCACCGAATTGAACAGGCCTACCGCCGTGGAAAAACTGAATTGTGCCTGTTCAATACCAACCTTATAAACATAAGTGGAAATAATTTCCGAAGAGGCATAATTAACAGGATTCTGCATCAGAAATACTTTTTCAAAACCAATACTCAGGATATTTCCCGTATTTAGTATCAATGTGATAATTATAGTAGGCATAATACAGGGCAAATCAATATTTATAACCTTCTGCCACCTGTTTGCCCCGTCCATGGCCGCCGCTTCATATAATGAGGTATCCACCGCGGACAGAGCCGCGATATAAAGGACAGAATTAAAGCCTGCACTTTGCCAGATTCCTGAAAAAATATATGCCGGCCTGAAAAAGGATTTTGTCCCCATAAAATCAATGGATTCCATACCAAACAAATTCAAAAAAGAATTTACCACTCCATAACGGTAAGAAAATACCTGGGTCATAATACTTACTACCACTACTGTGGAAATAAAATAGGGAGCAAAGGTAAATGTCTGAAGCGCTTTCTTTACCCTCTCGCTGCTCAGTTCATTAAATGCCAGCGCCAGAATGATAGGAACCGGGAAACCAATGACTAATGACTCCAGACTCAAAATAATGGTATTTTTTAATATCTGAGGAAATATAGGTGTGTTAAACAGCTGTTTGAAATATTTAAGACCTGCCCAGGGACTCCTGAATACCCCTTTCCGAATACTGTAATCCTTAAATGCCATCAGCAGTCCTCCCATTGGAAGGTAATTAAATATAATAACGAAGATAAGGGGAATCAATGCAAGTATATATAATTGCAAAATTCCTTTTTTAAGCTTTTTCGGATTTGTATTCTTTACAATCCTGATTTTGTTTTTCATGTCTGCCTCCTTTCTATGAATCCATAGTACATATCTTACAACTCTTTCTCAAGAAGCGTTTTTGTGCATTATGTTTTATTTTTGTATCATTCAGTTCATTATTTACAGCTTTTTAGATATCGTAATCCTTTATTTATACTTCATGTTAAATTTTGTTCTGTATTTTTTATACTTTTTATCTTATTATTTAATATTATTTATTTATTTTTTCATCTGTTCGTCATTCAGATTTATCCATTTCTTAACTATCGACTGCGTTTTTACCTCATATAATAACAAACCGCAGCGGAATATACACTTATATACCGCTGCGGTCCCTTATTATCCCATTATCACATCACTCATACGGCTTTCCGGTATCGTCCGAAGGCTGATAAGCCTGCCCTCTTCATAAACAGCCTCTACAATAGTCTGATATGGGGCATACAGCCGGAAGGAAACATCCCAGGAATCCGGCAGCGCCGGCAGTACATAAATTTTTTCTTTCCGGCACTGAAGAACCATCAGCTGTAGCAGATTCATGATATTTGCCCCGTGATCCGTATCCGGTACCGCATCATATACCGGCCCCCACATTGCAGGGAAGCGGCTGCCCGGATTTTGCAGCGCACAGTTATTTTCCAATATGGTTCCTGCCGTATCACCAAGCCCCAGTAAAGCAGCCGCATTTCCGATATACTGCCAGCCGCTGTAACAGGGAGCCCCCGGATTTTCACCCAGAATGTGAGGCTTCATCTGCCCGCCTGTTTCCAGAGCATGGAGAAAGGTATGATATGCCTTTTTCCCATCCTCATATTTTCCCATAAGCCCAAACGGATAAATGGCATAAAGCTCCGGCGCCTCTACATTCCTTCTCACATCCTCATATTCTTCCGCCGGCTTTACTACTTTTTCCCCATTCCATACCCCGGTGGGTATTTCCGGAGTCATTTCATAGATCCTTTCAAAAAAATCCCTGTCATCAACCAACTGTTCCGGCAGCTCCAGAATGTCCCTGAGGACTGCCCGCATTCCGGCAATTACCGGGGTCGGATTCACTGTATCAAAATAAGTTTCAACCGACTGAAGCGGGCCGATTACTATTTTTCCTTTTTCCCTATCCTCAAAACGGGTTTCAATATAACGAAGAAGCTCTCTCGCATAGGGAAGCGCCTGTGTCCGGAGGAATTCTTCATCCATAGTATAAAGATAATAAGCAAACATTAAATGGGTAAGTTCAAGGCCCGGCGAAATATCAATCGCCCCTCCCCACCGGTTATCCGACCAGCCATCAGGCTTTCCCTCCCGTTCCAGCCCATAAATATCTTCAGACTGCAGACCGCAGGAAAGTGTCATTTCCGTATTATGCTGCCCTCCCGCATGATAAAAACGTTCTGCGCGTATTCTGTTCAGCTCCCAAAACCGCCGGAAATATACGAAAAGCCTTTTGAGGCTGTCAAAATCTCCCGTTGCCAGCATGGTGTAGTAGGGAAGTCTGAGATTCTGCCACAAGTGTTCATTCGACCAGGATCTTTCATCCGGATTAATAGAAAGCGTAGGGTATTCTCCACAGGGGATTCTGGTAAAACCGCTTACAAATTCCATAACTCCCAGATGTTCCCTGTTCCCCGGACACAGATTAAAAAGCATGCCATTGTAAAAAACAGGGAAATTGCCATCCTTACAGCAGGCCAGCATATACTTTGTCAGAAGATAACCTCTGGTGACCGGAGAAGCGGTACCGGTACACTCCATGGGTTCCGATACACAGTCAAGGATCCTCTCATTGTATACAGGCTTCCTCTCCTTATCTCCTTCCACAAAAATATAACTCTTTTTCCAAAAAGCTTCCCAGGAAACAGCAGTGGCTTCCCGGGATTCATCAGCCGTTCTGCTTCCTTTAAGCATCCCGTCAACTCTGCCCAGCCATTCTCTTTCCTCAAGCTGGGCACTATGTGTTGCTACCTTCAGACAAAAATCCGTGCATTCCCCTTTTACCAATTCGTATCCGACTCTTCTTCCTCCCTCCAGATACATTATTCCTCCGAAAATGCGCCCTGTCAGCAGATCCGGAACACAGGACAGATCATCCACACACTGAAGCCTTGCCAGATGCTCAATTCCATTTTCCCCATTTATATGGTGGAAACAGATTCGATCCTCCAGCTCATCCACCATATCTGCCGCTTCTGTAAGCCCTGTGGAACGGACAGGCGAATTCCATGGCAGATTTTTTTCTGTCCTCCAGGTATAATATCGTACCTTTACTTTCATCTCCTGTTTCATCCTACCGCTGACATATACTATATCCGAAGCATCGTCCACCCAAATCCATAATTCCTTACCGCAGCTTTTCATATGTACGATCCCATGCTCCAGCTCCAGCCTCTGAATAAAATCACCATCTGACAGGAATCCCGGGGCTGTCCTCACTTCCACCATTCCCAGCTTTACCGTTCTGTCCAATTCCGTTACCGCATCCGTCCTGGCAAGATAAAAACGCAGAACCCCTTTTTCATCCATCCACACACTGACAGCGAGCTCTCCATTTCCCAGAGGCATGGCGCTCCTGTCACTTTTACCAGGAGAATGATATACCACATCATATTGGCTTACTCTGCTTTTTTCCTTCATCCCCATAATTGCTCCCTTCTGCCTACTGCAAACAATATTGATACTCTTATCATATGATTTCAGTGCTTGTCCACAAGGATCATTATTGTACATATTGTTTAAGTTTTGCTTCTTTTTTATTTATTTCTGTGCTTTATACACAGAAAACGCAGTGTTTTCTGACCTGTCATACTTGAATTAATATCTTCTTTCTATTATACTGATAACACATGAAGCCATATTGGCAAGGGGGGAATAGTATTGCGCAAGGGAAAAAACAGAGAAATATATATACGCTTTCTGCTTAATGCTCTGCCGATTCTTATTATTCCTCTTTTCCTTCTGTTCAGTGCCTATTTCCGGAACCAGAAGCTGTTCAAGCAGGAAATCTATGATAAAAATATTTCCATACTTGAAAACAGCGCACTTATGGGAGAGAGCATGATGGCTTCTGTGGAAAGTATTGTTAATTATCTTGACGAAAGTTCTTCCGTAAACAAATTTCTCAACTTTTATTCTCTGAACGAAGACGGAACTAATACCAATGAGGTCATTCTTCTTCAGAAAGATATAAATTCCCTGATAACTGCCAATGATGCCATCGATAATATCCAGATTTTTTCTAAAAATAACAAAATGCTGCTTGACGGCACACAGGTGGTTATTAATCTGAACCGGTACTATGATTATACCTTTTCCATTACCGGGATCGATTATGACCATTGGTATCATGAAATGCTCATGGGAATCCATAACTGGAATAACCGCCTGCATACATTGGAAACCACAGACAAAAGCATAACCAAACAAATGTTTTTTTTCAGCAGCGACATTCCTGCCAATTCAGGTATTTACAGCAGCGGCTGCGTGTTTATTCTTCTGGGACAGGACAAGCTGTTCCGGTATTTTGACAGACTGGAATATCAAAAGGATGGGTTTGTTTATCTGCAGGACGGAGACGGCAATATTCTTTGCGAGGATAACCGTACCGGCGTTGAAAATATTTACCTGCCGTCAGAGGAGACCTCAGAAAACAGTGGATTCATCACCAAAAAAATTGGCGGAAATGACTTGTTTCTCACCTATTATAAAGATAAAAATAACTGGCTGTATGTATGTGCCGTTCCCAGAAAGCTGGTCATGAGTGCAGTGCAGGACACCTGGGGCTATTTTCTGTTCATGCTTGTCTTTGCTCTGGGCATCGGCATCCTTCTTGTACATTATTTCACCACCAGGCTTTCCGCTCCCATTACCAAAATTTATGACTTACTGAAAACCGGAAAATCTGCCGTTTCCTACGATGAATTTGATGAAGAAATTGAACGGTTAATCCAGAAAAATGAACAGATGCAGGATGAACTGGAAAAACAAATCCCGGCATTGAAGACCTCCATTTTCCATACTCTTGCAACCGGAGGCTACCATACCCGGGAAGAGATAGGGGAAAATCTGCAGAAGATACAAATCGCCGCCGATTCTCCTCTTTATCTGATTATCATTGTTTCACTCAATGATTTGGATACAGGAAATAATCTGGAAAAAATAGCGGCACAGAAGATTTATCTGAAGAAAATAATGGAAGAGACTTTCCGGACAACACAGATTTACGATTTGGATTTTGAGAGAATTGCTCTTTTACTGGAGTCATCCTGTCAGGAAAAGCAGGAGGCCAAACAGCAGTGCGAACAGAACCTGGCTTATGTCAAAGAAAAAATGGAAAATAACAGCGGCATCAGCATCTCCTTCCATGGGGATGCGATAACCGATATCGGCCGGATTCCTTCCGGCTTTAAACACATACGTACCCTGCTGGATAATGAATATGAGTCCTTCAAAGGCATTATCCAGTGGTATGATGAAAAAAATCTGGTCAGAAAAATCAGAGAGCAGGAAACCTATGATATTAAACAGAGAATACGGAAACATATAGAAGAAAATTATGCGGATCCTCAGCTGTCCCTGATATCCGTGGCAGACAGCTTCGGTATATCTGAAGTTTACCTTTCCCGTCTTTTCAAACAGTCCTTTGAACAGAACTTTTCCAAATATGTAGAGGAGCTTCGTATGAATAAAGCAAAGGAATTAATTGAAATGGATATGTATACGGTATCCGATATTTCCGGAATAGTAGGGTATAATTCTCCTCAAACCTTCCGAAGAGCATATAAACGTTATTTTGGATGCACTCCCAGAGAACGATGAATTTCTGCTGGCAGATTGCCTGTACACAAAAAACAGATTTGATGGTTTACGGCCAACAAATCTGTTTTTCTTTTTTCATTTATTACTCTGTCATGCGGCGCTTCCCTTTTTGCTGCCATGTCGTCCTGCCCCACACGCTTCTTCATATTCCTTCAATTTTTCTTTCGCTTCCCGGCTCAGGTTTTTAGGTACCTGGATTTGAACGGTTACATAATGGTCCCCGTGTACACTGGGATTTTTCATGGATACAATCCCTCTTCCCTTCAGCCGTATTTTACTTCCTGACTGTGTTCCTTCCCGGATTTTGCACATGATCTTTCCGGACAGGGTCTGTACCGGAACCTCTCCGCCAAATACGGCTGTGGTGAAGGGAATGGAGATAGTGCTGTACACATCCATACCTTTCCGTTCGAAGCCCGGCTTGCTGCCTGTCTTCACTTTAAGAAGAAGATCTCCCGGTTTCCCGCCGCCGTATCCCGGCATGCCTTTTCCTTTAAGCCTTACGTTCTTGCCGTCTTCGATGCCCGCCGGAATATGAACCTGCAGGGACTGTACCTGGCCCTCTGCATTCTGCAGGCTGATGACTTTATCACACCCGAATACCGCTTCATCGAAGCTGACCTCCACCTGCGCCTGGATATCCTGGCCTTTCATCCGGACATCACTACCCGCAAAGCCATTTCCGCCGAAACCATGGCTTCCGAAGCTGCTTCCCGCAAAGCCACGGCCGTCAGCACCGTGCCCCATAAAGCCGTCTCCTCCAAAGCCATGGAAAGAAAAACCTCTTCCCGCATCTTCTTTTCCATGGAATATACCGCTGAAAATATCTCCGAAAATATCGTCCATATTTCCCTGTTCAAAATGAAATTCACGGAACCCGCCGTTTCCGGCTCCGCCCCGGGTAAAGGAGTCAGGATCCGGTGCTGAACCATCAAAGGCGGCATGGCCGAACTGGTCATATAATTTTTTCTTTTCCGGATCGCTCAATACGGAATAAGCTTCTGTTACCTCCTTAAACTGCCTCTCTGCCTGGGCATTGCCGGCATTTTGATCGGGATGGTATTTTTTTGCAAGCTTACGGTATGCTTTCTTTATGGTATTATCGTCTGCATTTTTATCTATTCCAAGAATTTCGTAATAATCTCTTTTTGCTGCCATTGCTGTCACCTTCCATTCATCTGCCTTCTGCTGCCCGGTTGGGTATGAAGGCATAGTTATATTTGTTCTATATGTAATATAACATATGGCAAGAGTAAAATCAATAGCACCAGGATAATAATATTCATTTTTTCTACGATTCTTCATCAGGAGAATCTTCCTTCTCATACGTTTTCACGTATACCGTCAAACGCTCTTCACTCCCGCCCCAGCGCAACAATATGCTTGAATTTCCCGCTCTCAGGATGTACCTGCGGCAAAACCTTTCCCGCATATATAACGGCATGCACTCCATTATCCCTAAAGTAGCTCTGCAGGACCTCCTCCGCCTTTCCGAAAACTTCCTTTGGATCTTGTGCCAGCATTCTAAGCTCCAGCACATTCCGTTCCTTTTGAACCAGCTGGAAACGTTTAAGTCCCGGCACTTCCCTGAGTACGGCATAAACTGCCAAAGGCTGGAGCTTTATTCCCTCTTCAAACATAAGGATATCATCATTTCTCCCTTCAATCTCCAGCCATGGCGCATCACAGCCGCAGCCGCATTCCCCATGATGCATGACAATCCGATCACTCACCTCGTAACGAATGAAAGGCTGAACCTTATTGGCCAGATTCGTGAGAAGGATTTTAGCGGACTGCGTTCCGTCCGGCACCGGACGGTTATCTTCGTCAACCGCCTCTATCATGATCCATTCGTCATTGATATGCAGATGCCGGTTTACGCACTCATGACACATTGTCCCGCCTTCCGTACAGGAATAATTGGTTTGTACATATCCGCCGAATGCATCAGCCAGTTTTTCCCTCACCTCATCTCTCAGCAATTCTCCGCCTGTCATAACAATGGCAGGCGATATATGAAGGCGGCCGGCAGCCTGCTCATCTGCCAGAAGCTCCAGGCCGCTGGGATATCCGCCCAGCATGACCGGTGAAAAGCGGTTCAATTTCTCCACAATTTCTGCGGTCGGCGTTCTGACGTCCAAATTCATCATCATCCCTTTTTTCCATGGCATACGGCGCAGCTGATATTTCACGGACCCGCTGCCCAGATAAAATCCTTCGGCAAAAATGCTGGCTGTCCGTTTTCCTTTTTTTATGAAGGCAGAAAGATCCTCTTTTCTGGCATAAGCTCTCAGCACAGACAGTGCGGAAGATATGTTCATGCAGGTTTTGTCGTAGAGGACCACCAGCGGGCTGCCTGTTGAGCCTGAGGTGGTAAAGATAAGATATTTTCCATCCATAAGCCTCCCAATGTTTTCCCTGTCCTCCATAAAGCTGTTAACCGCTTCTTCCGTCACTGTCCGATCCGTCAGCCACATATCAAAATGAGCCATCAGGTCCACCTTATTTACGGTGGGTAAATCGGTTAATTTCCAGTCCTCCGGCAGGCCCTTATATAGTCTGCCGTAATAGGGACTGTTCTGTCCGGCATATGCCGCCAGCTCCTTAAGGCGCTTCTGTGCAAGCTCCTTCCGTTCTCCGGGAGTCATCCTGCCTGCCCTGTAGGTCATCGCCAATGCTTTCCCTAACCCGATTTCTTTCATACTCAACTCTCCCCTCCGCTGGCCGCAGCCGCTCTTCTGCCTGCCCCTGCCACCATATCTTCCACCGTGCGCTTTACCATTTCCGCCGCTTCATCATCTGTAAAATTCATATGGTTGGTAGCAATCATCGTTGCGATTCCATGCAGAAGGAGGTAGCCGCGCAAAAAAATATCCTTGCATTCCTCCTCTTCCAACCCATAGCTTTCCCGGAAAACAGCCGCCATTTTGCTGTTGCTTTCATACCCCATCATGACATTCCAAAGATTATCCCCTTGAAAGCTGTCCGAAAGATATAACAGGTGAAACAGATTCGGCTCCTTTCTTGCCAGATTCAGCACCCATCTGCTGGTGCAGGCTATGAAATCAGGCCGGTCTTTTTTTTCCATAATCTCATTCATAAAGTGTTCACAGGCATAATCAAATGTGGCTGAACGCAGAGCCTCCATCGTATCAAACTGGCTGAAAACCGGCTGTATAGAGCATCCCGCCGCCTTTGCCACACTTCTAGCCGTCACGGCTGAGAAGCCTTCCTTTCTCGTGATATCAAATGCAATTTCCAAAAGCTGTTCTCTTGTGATTTTTTGTTTCGGTGCCAAGATACTGCCCTCCATAATATATCTTATGTTATATATCATATGATATATTATTTTATTAAGGCTGTCAAGGGACGCTGCTGCTCTTGCATGAAATGACGGTTTTGCTTTTTATCCCGGCCCCAACAAGTTCACTCCAAACAGGTTCGCGGAGATTGATAACACATTTTTTTAATGCTATACTACGAGTTAAGGAAGGGGTGCAAAATATGGAAATGCAGAAAAACGGATGGGGTTATTTATGTGAAAAGAGTAAAAAGGAACGGAAAGAAATCCTGCGCCAGTATGCAGAAAGCTATGTGGAACCGGCTTTCGAAGGTTATCCGGAATTAAAGGGGAAAATCTATCTGGCATTGAGGAAAAACGGATTTATTGCAGAATACAATCCTGTATATTATATAATCGTCCCGGAAAATGCTTTAAACCGCTATGGTCATCATGTACTGAGGGCCATAACGGCGCATGAGATGGGGCATCTGCTGCAGTTTCAAAACGATATTGGGAAAGACTCCCAGTCATTATGGTCTGAAATTCAGGCTACCATGCTGTCATGGGAACGGGGCTTTGCCAAAGATTTTCTCCTGGCTTTCCCTGAAAATTGCAATAGAAGTGTCTGTGACGGAAAAGAAAAGCATTGCTATTTCAACTGTAATCTTCTCTTTGACGGCTGCTGCCGAAACTGCTCTGAAGACGATATGAATATCCGGGCTGAAAAATTAGAACGGTTGGCTGAAGAATATAAAATTGATGATGAGATACATGTGAAAGAGATTAAGGAGAGGATCCGGAACATGTTTATTGATAACAAAAATGAATAAACCACAACGTGCTTTGCAGGGCCGGAATAATCCGGATGCAAAGCACGAATAAAAGCAACAGAAAATCCTTCATTTATAATAACTTTACTGCAGATCCATATCCGTACCCAGCCACCACCGAAGCACATCCTGAATCTTTTCATCCCAGTATTTCCACTGGTGATCCCCTGCCGTTTCGCAGCAGGTCAAATCATATCCCAGTTTTTTCACATGATCCCAGGCTTTCAGATTCCCCTCATACAGAAAATCCTCCGTTCCGCACCATGCATACAGTCTGGGCAGTTCCTTTTTCCGTGACGCCAGCTTCTCCGCCAGTGCCAGAATATCGTTATCGGAACCCTTCAGATCTTCCTCCGTTCCGAAAATTCCCCGGAACAGCGGGTTCTTATTCTGGTTTTCCTCAGAATTCCTTATGTAATCCTGTACGATATCCAGCGCTCCCGAAAGCGATGCCGCCGCTCCGAAGGTTTCACTCGCTCCCAGTCCCAGCTTCCATGCGCCATAACCGCCCATGGATAAACCGGCAGCCAGAGTATCCTCAGCCTTGTCCGACATATTCGGGAAAAATTCCCTGCAGATTCTGGGCAGTTCCTCCGAAATAAATGTCCAATAGCGCATTCCATAGCACGTATCCGTATAAAATGCCAGATGTGTGGTAGGCATCACCACTGCAATACCAAGCTTGCTCACATATCTTTCAATTGAGGTCCTTCTCTGCCAGATTGTCTGATCATCACTCATACCGTGCAGCAGATACATCGTTTTATATTTGCCGTCAGCGGCTATCCCCTCCATACCGATCTGTCCGTTTGTTTTCTGGGGAAGAATCACATCCATATTCACGCTCATTCCCAGAACATCTGAAAAAAAGTCCACATGTAAAAGTGCCATACCATTTACCCTCCCATTTCTGTCTGACCACATTTTTGTCTATTATCAACCGACAGGATTATTCTATCACAAATTCCCTCATCCTGCATCAAAAAACTGCAGGATTTACCTATACTTTTCCTGTGTTTCCTCACTTTATGGGGATATATATTTTAACCTTATTATCCGGATCATCAAAGGCTGTTACCTCACGCTCGTAAACCTCAAAATCCTCACGGTCGTCCAGTTCCTCCTCCGCTGCCGGCAGCCATGTCCCAAAAATGTACTTATAAGTTTTGAACAGGTTTGTAAGGGTTCCCCTGTGAGTGAATACGGCGTATCTCCCGGAGCTCAGCGTTTTTCCGGACAGCATCGGCGGCAGCTCCTCAAAATTATCCGCCGGGCAGCCCAGCATGACGGAAAACAATACGTCACCATCTTCTGTATATACGGCCTGCTGCGTTTCACAAACACTGTACCCGGTCCGCTCCGTCCCGAAAAACTCTGTATGAAGGCTCCTGAACTGCTTCCATAATCCCGGGAGCCGGTTATCGGAAATGGAGGTCATTCCTCTGATACCGGCAATCTTTATTTCTTCCAGCCAAACTATTTCTGGAGAACGGGAAATATTGTTCGCAATGTGGCTCACATCCTCAGGCGCAATTTCTCTTTTGGCATTAACTACCAGATCAAGCCCGGCCTTCCGGTAATCCGCCGGACTGCTTCCAAAGACATTCTTGAAAGCCCTGCTGAATGCCTCTGCCGATTCAAAACCACTGTCAAACGCGATATCTGTTATCCTCCGGTCGGAATGAATAAGCTTTTCGGAGGCATTGTACAGCCTGCGCCGATTGATATAACGTCCAACCGATTCCCCCAATACGGTTGAAAACAGACGTGTCATGTGATAGTAAGAATACCCTGTTTCCCTTGATACATCACTTAAACCGATATTTTCATTCAAATGCTCTTCAATATATTCAACTGCCCTTTCTAAAGGGGATAATTGTTTCAAACTGACCTCTCCCTTCTCTGCTTTCTTTACAGTATACTGCATTTTATATTGTCCGAGTAGAAAAAGCGCAAAAAATATCATGCATACAGCCCGGATTTTTTGTATAATGAAAAACCGCAGCATCAGAACGACAAAACATAACCGGCTAAATATGGATATAACGAATGCCGCATTCCGCAGGCCATCCTTATTTTCAAAACAACAGAAAGAGGTGCAAACAAATGGCAGATATATTTATACAGGGTCTCACTCAAAACAATTTGAAACATGTCACCTTCCATATTCCAAAAGAGAAAATTACGGTATTTACCGGTGTCTCCGGTTCCGGCAAATCCAGTATTGTTTTTGATACCATCGCCGCCGAATCTCAGCGGCAGATGAATTCCACATACCCGGCCTTCGTGCGTTCCAGGCTCCCTAAATACCCCAAACCGGCCGTGGAACGGATTGATAATTTAACGGCATCCGTTGTGGTGGATCAGTCTCCCCTGGGCGGGAACGCCCGTTCAACAGTAGGAACCATCAGCGGACTGTACTCCAGTCTGCGGCTGCTGTTTTCAAGGGTAGGAAAGCCTTATGCAGGTACGGCATCCTACTTTTCTTTTAACGATCCTAACGGCATGTGCAAAACCTGCTCCGGTCTTGGAAAAATAACCAGGGTTGATGTGGCTTCCATAATAGATCTCAATAAATCTTGGAATGAAGGCTGTGTAAAGGACTCTTTGTACCGTCCCGGCTCCTGGTACTGGCGGCAGTATGCCGAGTCCGGCCTGTTTCCTCTGGACAAGCCGGTAAAAGAATATTCCCGCGAAGAATATAATCTTCTTTTATACGGTTCCCGGGACGGCAAAGGAGCGCCGGAAAATCCGAAGGTAACCGGTCTGTACCATAAATATACAAAGACTCTTCTGAATCGGGATATCAGCAGCAAAAGCAGTCATACCCAGGAGAAATCCCAAAACTTAATCGCTGAGACAGAATGTAACGACTGTCACGGAAAACGGTTGAATCCGGCTGCCCTGAACTGCAGGATAAATGGATTTTCCATTGCGGACATGTGCGGGATGGAGCTGACACAGCTGCGGGAGGTCCTGACAGAAATCTCCGAGCCGACAGTTGATTTGCTGGTGCAGACTCTCATAGAGGGGCTGGACAGGATGATTGAAATCGGCCTGCCCTATCTCCACCTGAACCGTGAAACTCCTTCTCTGTCCGGCGGGGAGGCGCAGCGCCTGAAGCTTGTCCGGTATATGGGCAGCAGCCTGACCGGAATGACTTATATTTTTGACGAACCCAGCGCAGGAATGCATCCCAGGGATGTCTACCGGATGAATAACCTGCTGAAGCAGCTGCGTGACAAGGGCAATACAGTCCTTGTGGTGGAACATGATTCGGATGTCATCTCGATTGCCGACCATATCATCGATGTAGGGCCCCAGGCAGGCCAAAACGGCGGTGAAATTGTTTTTGCGGGCAGCTATCAGGACTTGCTGAAGTCCGGCACCCTGACAGGGAAGGCCTTGCTCCGGACCCTGCCGGTCAAGCAAACGCCGCGGCGGCCGTCGGGCAGCCTGCCGATCCGTGATGCCTGCCTGCATAATTTGAAGCATGTGGACGCGGATATCCCCCTGGGCATCATGACTGTTGTCACCGGTGTGGCCGGTTCGGGAAAAAGCACTCTGATATCTCAGGTATTTGCCAGGCAGTATGCGGATGATATCGTAATGATTGATCAGGGCCCCATCACAGCCACGAACCGCTCAACACCTGCCTCCTATCTCGGTTTTTTCGATGAAATACGAAAGCTGCTGGCAAGGGAAAGCGGCAGGCCGGACAGCCTGTTCAGCTTCAACTCCGCCGGGGCATGCCCGGTGTGCAAAGGGAAAGGCATCCTTGTGACCGAACTCGCTTTCATGGATCCGATTGTAACAGAATGTGAGGCCTGCGGGGGATTGCGGTATAACAAGGAGGCGCTGGCCTATACCTACAAGGGGAAAAATATTGTGGAACTGCTGAGCCTGACCGCATCTCAGGCAATGGAAGTCTTCGAAGACTCCAAAATCAGGAAGCATCTGAAAGTGATGCAGCAGGTAGGGCTGTCATATCTGACGTTGGGACAGCCGCTTGGCACGCTGTCCGGCGGGGAACGGCAAAGAATCAAGCTGGCGAAGAATCTGGGGAAAAAGGGCGGCATAATTGTAATGGACGAGCCCACCACAGGCCTGCATATGTCTGATATTCAGAATTTGCTGAAGCTGTTTGACATGATCGTGTCACGCGGAAATACTTTGATAGTGATTGAGCATAATCTTGAGGTGATGAAGCAGGCGGACTGGATCATTGACATTGGCCCAGACGGAGGAAAAAACGGAGGAGAGGTTGTTTTTGCCGGAACTCCTGAGGAGATGCTGCGGAATGCAGAAACACTGACGGCCGCCAGCCTGCGGGCATCGTGTTCACAACCTTATTACGGCTGCTGATCCGCCGGATGGCCTCTGCCTGATTAGCAGCGGATTTTTCAAAAATCAACAGCCCAAAGGCACATTATTCCTATATTGCCGGTATACTCTTTAAGACTTTATCATAATTGACAGAAACAAATGGCAAATCTTTTGTTATCCGTTCTTTAAACCAGTCCAGATATTCTGCCCGAAGGTGCGTAAGCTCATCGGGCCAGTAATTCTGGGCATACAGATATTCATCGCCCATCTGATATTTCATGAACAGGTCGATTTTCCTAATCCAATATTCACTTATTGTGTTTGCCGCTGAATATCCTCTTAAGTATGAAATCAAACAGCCTTCAGCAAACTCTGTCCGTTCTTCTTCCCTTCTGTGTCTCAGCGGCCCGGCACCTTTCAATACCATAAAAAATATGGCGCTGGCAATATCTGCGGCATACCAGTTAAACTGGCAGGCATCAAAATCAAAAAGTTTGATTTTCCCATTATGCACAAAAAAATTATCGGTATGGACATCCCAGTGAATAATACCATAATTGTCATTCCTTTTGGGAAGCCTGTTTATTTCATCATAATATTTTTTCAGACACAGCCGAACCCTTTCATCGTCTATAACACTTTCATAACGCCATGCGTTTACGGAACCTGTCCATTCAAATTCAGGACTTATGATAATATCCTCATAGCCCACAGCAAGCCTGTGCATCTCCCCCATAAGCTCCCCGAGATGAAAAAATAGTTCCTCATTAAACTCCTCCGGATTATCTATATCAACGGTTTTTCCGGGCGCTTTTTCGAACAGGCACAGGATATATGCTTTATCCCCGGTATTTATTACTTCAAAGAGAGAATTCCTTAAGCTTTTCTGCGGCCGGACAATTTCAGACAGATTATCCGATAAATATTCCATCCATTTCAGTTCAAATGCGGTATGCTTTTTATTATCGATGCTATACTCTGATGCCCTCAGTATGTATGCATTTTCTCCTTTATTCACTTCAAAAACCAGGCTGCCGGAATTGCCTGTTGTAATTTCATGAACTAATCTGACATCATACAGTAATTCTGCCTGCTCCAGAATAAAGCGGTTATCTGTCCCCATTCCTCTGCTCCTCATCAATTCTTCTACAAATCAATTCACTGCCTTGCAGCAACCTGCCGAATTGTTTTTATCTAATTATAGCAGAACAAAATAAAAAATGAAGCACTGTATATTTATTCCTCAAAATATACAGTAACTTCATTTTATAATTATTGTCAGATCCTCATACCTGCTGCCGATTATCTATGATTATCCTGCTTTTTCTTTTTTCTCGAGAAAAACGGGTACTAAAATGAGAATATCCTTATAAATAAAGGGGAAATAGACAAATAAAGCCAATAAAAATCAATGAATTACAACGGAATTACAACAAATGAAAGAGCCTAATATGACGACTTATACTAAGAAATAAATGGATATTATGTGATAGAGGATTTTTATAACCAACTTTAATTAAATCATAAAAATCTTAATTAATCTTAATTTCATCAAAAAATCAAAATATATTATGTTAAAATACGGTTATAGATATTATAAAATCTTTTTGATTTAGTAATTGGTATTCTTGGAGGAAACAATATGATAAAAGGTAAGTTTTGGTATACGACATTTGTTTTATTACAGTCTATCAGTTAATTCATATAATATAATAACCGATAGAGTATAAATGCACACTTATTTCTGATATTATACGCGTGAATATTTGTATTAAAAGCGTTATGGTCTTACAGGTGCACAGTAGATAATGACAGATGAGCTTAATGAGGTTAGGAGTGAGTAATATATGAAGAATAAAGAGAGCATAGGCATATTATTAGTAGCCTTAGGAATTATTGCTATGTTAATATCTTTTAATGATATCATTAGTATTCTTGTTGATATAGTAGGCAAATTATTTAAATTAGAATTACCTGTTGTATTTTTTAGTTCGTTTTTATTTAGAGCATTCATAACATGTATAGGTGGACTAATATGTCTATCAGGAGCTTTGGTTTTGAAAAATAAAAATAATCGATGTACGTAAAAAGTGATATATTTATGTATATTTCGATTTTTTGAATTGAAAAAATACTGATTATTTGCTAATCATACTAATTTAATATATATTGATTATGGGGGGGAAGTCCTTTTCTAAAATAAAACATATACATACACTTACTTACTGGCATCGTTAATAACTTGAATGTAAGTTGTTTGGTTGATTTTTTAATTTATACTTGCCCTTCCCCCTCTTTACATTTTGTCTGGATTAACCCCACTCTCCCTAATCCAGACATGTTCTTCTATATGAATCAAGAAGAATTATAAGGGGAATGTCATTTAGTTAAAATGCCAACATTGTCATTCGACGCTAGTATAGATGAATAAATAGCTTTGGATTCTCTTAATTCACCAAAAACAAATATATTATGTTGGAACAAAATTGAAGATATTAGACAGTAATTCAAATCAAATTCTTATTGAAGGTTGGAGGTAGGAGTATGATAAAAGGTAAATTTTGGTATATGAAATTTGTTTTATATCACTCTATCAGTTATTACATGTGTTAACTGATAGAGTATAAACATACTTTTATCCATGACTATAGTATTATTCAAAATGAGATAAAACACAACTGTTTCATGCATATGTTTTCTTATTGACTTGATAGAATTTGAATTAAAAGGAGATGAAATTCATGAAAAAACTTATGTGTTCGCTTTTGGCTACAATCATATGCTTAGGAGTTACTGGATTTCCTGTATATGCACAAGAGATGCCCAATATTGAAGATAATAATGTTGAAGAAATCGATTCATTATCATCTACATACGACAGTTCTTTAATAGATTGGGATTCTATCGACTTTATTTCTGTTTTTTATTTAGATGGAAGTTTAGAGGAAGACCCATTCTTAAAAGAAGCACAAGACAGGGGAATATCAATTATTTTAGAGCCTACTGTCTACATACAGACGAGAGCAAGCAGTTTTAAACATTTTAAAAGCATATCTTGGATAAGTCGTTCTGATGGTATATCACTGAGCGTAATGCCTAACAGTCCTTTCACAATTAGCAAAGAATCTGCTTGGTCAGAGATATATAAATTTATTCAATACCATCCCATGTATACTCAAGTAAAGAATGATACAAAGCAAACAAGTATGTATAACCAGTTTGTATGTCATGCAGACTTTGCAAAAGGATTCAAAACACCATGGAATCTTGAACCGTGGAGGCAGGATAAAGGCTACTGGGGATTTGTCAGAGGTGGCTGTAACTAAGATACTAATATTTTATGATATAATGAATAAAATATTAAACGGTAAAATGAGGAAAGGAATTTATTATGTGGATACTATTTGGAATTTTAGCAATTTTATTTACAGCAATAAATATGTTGTTTACACTAAATCATAAAAATGGAAAATGGTTTGGATTTGTTGCAATATCTCTCACTGCTTTAACACTATGTGCATTTCATAATATGAGTGCTGATTATGTGAACAATCAAGATTGGTCATCATTGCAGGATATAGTTCCCACTATGACCAAAATGTATTGGATTTTTACTGCTATTTCTATAATAATAAATGGTTTTTGCCTTTGGAAAAATAACTCCAAATGATTTTCATGATAATGATAAGACAAATATTTGTACCAATTTAAAATTGAAAGTACATGATAATACTTTTCAATAAACAGCTAGTATTCTTTGATTTTAAAGAAGCTTTTGCTCATGAATAGAAAACAGATGGAGTGAATCGGGCACGGTGTCGGGAAAATCTCTCAGATTTTTCCGACATCCTTTGGAAGTGCCCGGTTTGCTCCATCTGTGAGCGAGCCTGTGGCAAGCGATTATCAAGCCCCCGTTATCTAACAAGGGGGGCATAAAAAACAAGAGACAAGAGACAAAGGTAAGCGGAAACGCTGAATATATAAGGGAAAATCCTGTTTTATAGGGTGTGACATTTTTTTACATGAATGTCACTATGGAAAATTGAATATTGAAAAGCAGATTAGACAGTTGATTGTAAAAGATTGACTGTCTTTTCTTATGTGAAGATTTATGACTAGGCAATTATCAAGTATGGTAGTTGCCTTTTTTGATTGGAGGAATTTTAAAATGAATGATAAAAACTTTTTAGAAGAATTGAAACAAAAGCGTGATGAATACGGAGTAACACAAATACAAATAGCAACTGCTTGTGGTATCACTAGAGAATATTATAACCGTATTGAAAATGGCAAGTTACCATTAACAGATGAACTCAAAGAAAGGCTTACAAGCGAATTAGAGCGACTTAATCCACAAGAGCCATTATTTATATTGATTGACTATTTTCGTGTCCGCTTCCCTACCACAGACGCATTGTCGGTTATCAAGAATGTATTGAAACTCAACCCGAAACATATGCTTCGTGAAGATTACGGAAAATACGGATATGAAAGTCAGTATTATATTGGCGATATATTTGTTATGTGTTCTGCGAATGAGCAGTTAGGGGTACTGCTTGAATTAAAAGGTCGTGGTTGTCGTCAAATGGAAGCCTACCTATTAGCACAAGAGCGTTCATGGTATGACTTTATGATGGACTGTATGACCGCTGACGGTAAAATGAAACGACTTGATTTGGCAATCAATGACCGAGCAGGAATACTTGATATTCCACGCTTAAAGGCAAAATATAAGGCTGGCGAATGTATCTCCTTATTTCGCAATCAGAAAGGCTATGACGGTACAGAAAAATGCGGAAGTGATGTTCCTAAAAATACTGGCGAGACTCTGTATCTTGGTTCTACAAGTAGTGAATTATATATGTGTGCCTATCAAAAGAATTATGAGCAAGCAGTCAAGAAAGGGATAGAACTTGAAGAATGCGAGATTAAGAACCGATTTGAAATCCGCATGAAGAATGAAAGAGCCTATTATGTGGTTGTTGATTTACTGACCTATTATGACGCAGAGCATACCGCCTTTTCTATCATCAATCATTATGTGCGTTTTCTAAAAAGAGATGATACCTTGCCAAAACGGTCATGGGAACTTGATGAGGACTGGGAATGGTTTATCGGAAAAAACAGAGAAAAGATACGATTAACAACACAGCCCGAACCATATACCCTAGAGAGAGCATTAAACTGGGTACAAAGGCAAGTTGCACCAACAATCAAGATGTTGCAAGAATTGGATAAGCAAAACAATACCACAATATTAAAAGACATGATAAATAATACGGAACTCAAGAAAAAGCATAAGCATTTACTGGAATTAGAAAAATCGAATATAGAAGATCGAATTTATACCGACATTTCACAAGAAGATGACGGTATTTTTTAATTTTTGCAACAAAACGACACTTTCAGTACAGATATGATGTGAATGAAGAAAAATATAACTTTTTGTCGAGAAAGCGTCACAAATCTTACTTTACTGTACAGATATGTTACGGAAGAAGAAAATCAAATTATTTTCATTTTATGGAAGCAAATCGACTGTTGCTGTCCCTATATAGAGTAGAAGAAGAAAAAATAAAATTCTTTCGTAATCCACCATACAAATCAGCCTTTGCTGGACAGTATTATGTGAAAGAAATTAAATCTTTTTCAATATTAGGCCATTAAATCGACAGTTCCGTTCCTTATATGATATGGAAAGAAGATTTTTTCATCAAGAAGTCATTAAATGACTGATTACTGGACAGATATGGTGCAGAAAAAGAAAATAAAACTTTTTCGGAAAATATGTCGCAAATTCGCTTTTACTGGATAGTGTTATGTGAAAGAAGTAAAAAGATTTTTGAAATGGTTAGCAAAATGCACCTTACAGTTGAGTGTTGATGTGAAAGAAATAAAAAAGTTTTAAAGATTGGTTATCTTTCCCTACTTATCCAACGCGGTATATACGAAAAGGAATTTTCTTCTTTCGGTGTTCTTTGACAACTGAATAAAACAGTCTGATACCTTTGACAAGCAGTAAGCCGTTGAAATTGATACGCCATGACCTTTTATAAAAGCGAGCGAATACTGTCAATGTTTCATGAGATACCTTTATCAAATATCTTTGCCATGACCTGCTCTGTCAGATAATGATACTCCCGTACAGCCACAGCTTGAGCGTTAAGAGCGTCGCACGCAATGGGTACGGCTACATAAGAACTATGCAGAGGTGGAACTCCTGTGGGCTATGATAAAAGCCGTCAGACTGTTTAGAAATCCATGACAGAAAGGGGGTGTCATTTTATGCGTGATTTAAGTATGCCACTATGGGAACGATACTTGATGACGATTGAAGAAGCGTCCATGTATTTCCGTATCGGCGAAAACAAACTTCGTGAAGTCGCAAATGAACATAAAGATGTCTGCGTGCTTCAAAACGGCAATCGTATGCTTATCAAGAAAAAAGCATTTGAAAAATTGATAGATGAATTGGAACAAATCTAGTGAAAAAGAGCCTTGTGCGTGATATGATAGTATCAAGTCGTATATACAAGGCTCTTTCTTACTTTGAAAGGAGTTAGAAAGATGTCAGCATTAAAAAGACGAGATAACAAGAACAGAGTATTACAAAGGGGTGAAAGTCAAAGAAAAGACGGCAGATACTGTTACAAGTATGTCAATGCACTTGGAAAACCACAATACGCTTACGCATGGAAACTGTTGCCTACGGACAGAACACCAAAAGGCAAACGAGAAGATTTGTCATTAAGGGAAAAGGAACGAAACATACAGAAAGATTTGTATGACGGTATCGACACCAAAGGAAGCAAGATGACCTTATGCCAGTTATACGCTAAAAAGAACGCTCAAAGACCGAATGTAAAGAAGAATACGCTTAATGGTCGTAAATACCTTATGCAAGCCTTAGAGGACGATTTACTGGGCTTAATGAGTATTGACCGTATAAAACCATCAGACGCTAAAGAATGGGCGATACGCATGAAAGAAAAGGGATTTTCATTCAAGACAATAAGCAATTACAAGCGTTCCCTAAAAGCATCCTTTTATATGGCGATACAAGATGACTGTGTACGAAAAAATCCGTTTGACTTTAGTTTAAGTGATGTGATTGAAGATGACAGTAAACCGAAAATCGCATTAAATGAAAAGCAAGAAAAAGAACTGCTTCACTTTATCAAGCATGACAATGTGTATCAGAAGTATTATGATGATGTGCTGATACTACTTAAAACCGGACTTAGAATATCAGAGTTCTGCGGACTGACAAAGAAAGATATCGATTTTGAATATCATACAATCTGTATCAATCATCAATTACTGAAAGACAAGGACGGCTACTACATAGACGAACCGAAAACAAAGAGCGGTATTCGTAAAGTGCCAATGAGTGATGAAACAGAACAAGCATTTCATAGAGTATTGAAAAGAAAGCAGAAATCGAAGATTAAAGAGATTGACGGTTTCAAAGATTTTCTATTTCTTTCCGTTAAGGGTTATCCAATGCAAGAAAGCAACTATAAATATGCACTTAGAGGGATTGTGAAGAAGTACAACAAGAACCATGAGGAGCAGTTACCGAACATCACACCGCATATATTAAGACATACATTCTGTACGAAGTTAGCACAAATGAACATGAACCCAAAGAACTTACAGTATATCATGGGACACTCAAGTATTACGATAACATTAGACTTATATGCTCATGCTTCGGAAGTTGGAGCAAACAAAGAAATGCGAAGTTTGATAGCCTGATTTACAACGCATTATACAACTTTTGAGAGCCAAGATATGAGGAGTTTTACCTAAGTTAAGTGAGGGTTCAGCCAATAAGAAAATGCCGAAAAGCCTTGAAAAATAAGGATATATCGACACTTTGAAGATTTATGAAAAGATAATCAAAAAGCTACTCTGTTTTTATATGCAAAAACAGAAACAAAACTAATACTATAACAGCAGCTATGGCAAGGGACACATACAGGATAACAGGCGCCGTATCTCCTGTCGTCTGCCCCATGGCCCATTCACCGAGCACCTCACCATAAGCATTCCGGTATTCATAGGTGCCGTCCGGTTTCTGATAACGGGTATATTCACCCAGCAGGCTTCCATCCTCTTTCCATACACGGATAACGGAAGGGCTGTCCTGAAGGGATGGATCCGGAACACTTCCTACCCTGAAATCTATCATCCCCCCAAATCCGGCGGCCGGTATTACAGGAGGCTGAGTCTGTGTCTCCTGGGGTAATAAAGATGCCGGAGAAGCATCAGCGCCGGATCCTCTGGAATTTCCGTTGTCGCCGTGATTGTTCTCTTCCGTTCTATTTCTGGTATTTACAAAGGTAACGATAGTCTCCGTGTCAGCGGTAATTGTACCTGTCCCATTTGATCTGCTCACAGCGTAGCCTTCTGAACTGTAATCCTGCTCCTGTACTTCATAGGTAATGTCTTTAGGTAAATCAAATATGGTTAAGGCCTGTCCGTGACGGAGGGTGAAGGTATCACCGTCTGACAATGTCCCGGTCTGACTTCCTCCCTTAATATAGGAATAGCTGCCCTGCACAGAACTTGTGTCTGCATTCTTAAGAGAAAGGGTGAAGGTAAATTCCCGTCCTGTTTCTCCGTCATTTCCGGCTACCTGTTTTTTAACAGTAAGACTTCCTACCGTTCCCTGCCTGTAGTTCTGTACTTCTATTTCATTTCCTCCGCCGTCAATTTTTGTTACCGGAGTCCCGGATCCATTCTCCACAACAACCTGATAGGAAAGGCCTGATAGATTATATCCGGAAGGAGCCTGTGTTTCCCGCAGTATGTACTCTCCTGCAGGAAGAGCCTTCAGCATTAGGGTACCATCCGACCCGGATGCTGCCTTTCTGATTTCTGCACCGCTCTCCTTGGAAAAAAGAGTAAATTCTGCCCCCTGTAGAGGATTCGTACCATCTTTTTTCGTAATCTTTATCCATCCGCTGCGGGTGAGGACAGCGCCTGCCGAAGTAGCATCAATATTGTACCTCTGCTCCGCCTTCTCAGGCTGTGTTCCCAGACCGGACAACTGGGCTTTGTTGGAAATTTGTCCAATCGTTCCTGTTATATCCGTCACATAACGAAGGCGATATGCTTCTTCCTTATCCGGAGGAATAAATGTAATCGTACGTGTCGCACTGTCATATCGGAAATTCGCCGCTGTCGGAGTTATACTTTCATTTCCCGAACAGGTACCATCCGAAAGCATAGTAAGTTTTTCTATGGTTATGTTGTTTTCCATAATCAATTTACCGGTTGCATCGGTTCGTAAATCCACGCCGGTCGGTAAAATGTCCGTTATCTCTACCTGTCCGTCACGGGACATCCCATATGGACAATACAATACCTCCCATGTCAGTTCACCAATCGAGGAATTACCGTTCAGCACCTTTTTGCTGAGAATCTCGCTTTTAATCTTGGGCTTCGCATTTACACTGACAGCAGTCGATAAATTATTGTTTTTCAGCGCGGCCTGATTCTGCGGTTCATATTCTGCGTTTTTGCTGAAATATTCCTTCGCGGTATCTTCATTCGGCCCGGCCTTAAGAAGAATTACATAGGAACCTTTCAACTCATTGAATGTAAAAGTAATTCCATTCTTTCCATTAACCATACTGTTGGATACATTCAGAAAAGCGGACGAATCCGTAACCTGTTCATAAGCATTCTTACCAATCGCTTTATAAAGCAGGAATTTCTCCCCGGCCAATGTACGGAAATCCCAGCCCTCCGGCAGTTCGTCGCTTATCTCAAATTTCCCAAGTGCCGTTCCGTCCGGCGTTGTTTCTGCAGTAACATCCGCTATATTATTTTCATTCACATAGAGCCGGTATACAACAGATTTATCAATATAATCAAAGCTGTCTGCTGTGGAAGAAGAATTGACCGCACTGTAATTTTGGATGTTCTGCTCTATTTCACTAACTGCATTCCTGCTGAGCATCTCTTTAGAAAGCATATTGCTTTGTATCTTCTGATTACCTGACGCAGTACGTACCTCACTTGCTCCATCCCACAATACAACAGTATTGCTGATAGTAGTTTCTTTATTAGATGCATAGTAATCAGGGTTCGTAACTACCGCTTTAAATTCAAAGGAATTATTTTCAGTTGGGGTAAAACCGCCGCTGCTTCCAGTGACTATCAATACATCGGCTATGGCTTTTCCGCTATTTTGCAATGTTACTACTCTGTATTGTATAGCTGATGATGTGGAAAAACTGCCTGCAGCAAATTTCTGATAATAACCGGCTTTCTTATCTTGTATCATTTTCTCGCAAGCCACTTTTTCGTCAGTGCTAAGACCTGTCGAAGATAAAATACTGTTTATATCCAATGCCGATAAACTATCCTGATCCCCATAAACAAGCACTTCCATAATCCACAGATCATTATAACTTTGCCCTTTCACATCCGCCGTTACCTTCCATGACAGCGTATGAGATGCGGCGTCATAATTACTGCTGCCTTCGCGTTTTGACAGGGCATTGATTCCTATGGAAACTTTAGCTTCGTTACTCGCATATGAAGAACTTCCAAATTCCAGTGCAGCTTTATTACTGAATGTTTTCACTTCTACTGACTGGCTTGTATCTGTAACCTTCGTTTCAAAGGTTACTGTTACCTTTTCTGTAATGTTTCCAAGGCTAATGGACAGATATCTACTGTTGCTTGAATATGAAATATCTCCACCTGATACCTGATTTACTCCTCCATCACCTATTTTTTTAGTAACTGAATTGGTATCAAGTTCCAGCCCTTCCGGCAAAGTATCCGTAATCTTTGCATCCGTAATCGTCTCCTCGACCTGGTTCACCGTTATTGTCCACTTTATTTTTCTGTCTGACGGATCATATACGCCGCCATTATACTCATTTTCAGCTGCACCTTCCTTGCTGATCCACGTTCGCACGAACTTCACTTCTGCCGGAAGCTCCAGTACCTTTTCCTGCCCTTTGCTTACAATAGCTTTATTAGTAATTTTCTGCTCTCCGGTACTTTCCAGTTTATCAGCCGGTATTTCGGTTTGAAAGAACAGCCATCTTTCCCCTTCACAGGTATCCCCGATGGATGCTTTCTCCCATTCAAATTCATAGGTGAGAGTATTTTCAGCCGAATCAAAAACCTTGCTGTCTGCCACCGGCTGCTTATCCGAACCATTCTCCGCTTTACCCACAAAAAAACTACCTGCAACATATGCACCCACACTATCCAGATCATCACTCCATATATATCCTGACAGGTCTCCGTCAGCTCCGCCTTCCTTTTCAGCTGCTTTTACCCGGATTTTCCAGTTGACAACCTTGTTTCCTTGATCCGCTTCCCCTGTTTTTTTGCCTGTTATCACCAGTTCTTTTTCCGGTACTACCACATAATAGTTGTCTCCAAGAATAGATATATTATATCTTCCCGGCGCTTTATCCGCCGGATCAGGAGCATATTTCATATTTGCTTCATAGTAGGCTGAAACCCTAAATAAACCAGGATTATCTAACTCACCGTTAAATATAATCTTGATATAGGAGCTGCCCCCATCATCATATAATGTTACATCACCGATTTTCACCCCATTTGTGGTCCACAGTTCATCAACATATCCTCCGGTTACCTCAAGTTCCTGAGGAATGGGAAGCAGGACATAATCACCACCCTTTATATAGGTGTCATCAGCATGTTCATCTATATTATCATCTCCTGCTACCGGGATACGATCCATCTGATACTTTATATGAATGGTCTTTAAAGAAGACAGTTCTCCATCAGGATCTACCGTACCTCCATCCTGGCTCACTATCGCAGACAGATCTCCGTTAATCAAATTCGTCTTATCCTCTCCGCCATTCCGCGTAACTGTCTGCTTTGAAGAACCCTTCAGCATATTGTCCGTTTCTTCCTCTGTCTCCTGGGTTCCGTCCGTTTCTTCCGTTTCGTCTGTCTCTTCCGTCTCATCCACATTTTCTGTTTCCGCAGCTTCTTCCGTCCCGCCCGTTTCTTCCTCAGTTTCTTCTTCCGTTTCCGTAACTGCCGGTCCATTATTGCCTGATACGCTTTTTTCTGAAGAAGCCTCTTCCGCCTTTACAATTCCGGAACTGAAAAACAAGAAAAAAGCGAGAGCCAATGATAACAACTCCCACCTTTTATTTTTATGCCCTTTATTATGACTGCCACTCTTCATTAACTCATCCTCCGTAAGAAAAAATTATTAACATTAATTATAATTGTTTCTTACAGAGGCTTTCGAGCCTGACCGCTTCTCTTTCTGCGCAAAACAGCACCTCTTTTACGCAAAAAAGATTATCCTCTTACCTTCTCCCTGACATCCACCAGTATCCGGATAGTAAAAAGGCCTTCTCCATAATAACTGTCAAACTGTGCCCCATATTTCCTCACAAAAGCTGCTACCCCCTTGAGTCCCAGTCCATGGCCGTCTTTCTCCCCGCTATCCGGAATTACACCATCTAAATCAATATCCGGCTTTTCATATTCTTCACAGCTGTTAACCGTTTCCACTATCAGCAGCCCTTGTTCATAACGCAGAAGAAGGTTTACCCTGCGTTTTTCTGGTTCCTTATTCCTTACAAAGTTAATGGCATTTTCCAGCAGATTAGCTGTTACTGCCGCCAGTTCCATAGTACTCAGGGCAATTTCCCTGGGTACCGCCGCGGTAATCTGCACCTTTTCCCCAAATTCCTCCGCTTTTGCCGCCAGGCTGCACAATACACTGTTCAATGTGGGATTTTCACAGTAGCGCTTCAGCTTTCCCTCCTGTATCTCTCCTGTCAATTCCCGAATCAGTTTTTTGGCCTCCCCATATTCCTCCTGTTCCAGAAGGACATAGACCGCGGAGGCATAATGCCGCAGATCGTGACGCAGCACCATCAGCTTCTGTTCCGCCTCCTCAATCGCCTCACACTCCAGCTCCAGGCCTTTCTGATAAGACTCCAGCACAGCATTCTGTTCCATGATTTTCCCATACTCAAAGTCCTGCCGGGCCTGGGACAATATAATGATATAAGAAACCATCATCGTAAATAACAGACAGAAAACCACAGGAATATTCTGCGGCTTTCTATCCAGGAATACAGGAAGATATACAATAATGCAGAAGGTACCATAAAACATTGCCGGTATCAGACAAAGCCGCAGCCAGCCCTTGTTGGTCTGCTGCAGAACAAGCTGATAAGTTCTGCGGATTCTGAGTATCAGAAGCAGCAAAAGACCCAGATGCACTGCAAAAGCAACCAGCAGGCCTTGTTCCATATTCCCCGTATAAACAAAAGCCACACCGCCGGCAATTCCTCCCGCCATAGTATAATTAGAGGCACTCAGACCGATAAACAGATCACGTGCATCCCGGTTTCTGGATACCAGAAAAACAGTCCCCTGTATCAAAAGGATCTGCATCACAGTGATCACAATATTAATCCCGCCAAATCCGTCGGAATATAAAATCTTCCACGCATAGGCCAATGTATCCAGGACTATCGCAACCAAACAAAAGAAAGCTGTTTTAGGCAGAGAATATCTGCGCGGCAGAAAAGAAAGTAGATACAGCATCAGGAACAAAATTCCAAGAAAATAATTCCATATATCAAACATACGCCCCCCTATCTGTACTTATCGGTCATAAAGCCCAGATATTTCCGTTTAACCCAGGGAGCTTTGTTCCGGCTGACCGGCAGTATCTGTCCGTTTTCCATTGTGACGCTGTCCTGCTTATACCGGCTGATATATTCCATATTTACCACATAAGACTTATGTATCTGCACGAAAGTCCAGCTGTCAAGCAGCTCCTCCACCGCCTTTTCAAAAGGCCTGCGCAGCACAATACTATGAATACATGTCCCATCCTTTGCATAAAGATACAGACTCCGCTGCCTGCATTCCACATACAAAATACCGGAATAGGCAAAAGTCAGAACTCCCTCCGCCGTTTTAATCCGGAAAACCGGTTCCCGGTTCAATTCCGCCTGCATAAGGGCATACTGCACCGCCTCCTGAAACACCGCCTCTTCCAACGGCTTCACCAAATACCTGCATGCAAGCACCTGATAAGCCTCCAGCGCATAATCCACCGATGTCGTAGTATACATTATAATACTTTTACGTTTTTGGGCACGAATCAGATTCCCCAACTCTATCCCGGATTTATCCGGCATCAGAATATCAAGAATATAAATATCCGCATACTCCCCTTCCTCAATCCTGGCATACAGCTTTCCCGGATCCGAGTACTTATTAACAGCAAACAAACTATCAGGATTCCTCTCCCTGTAATGATAAAGCATTTTCTCCATATACATCAAATCCTGCAGACTGTCATCACATATCGTAATAAAAGGCATTGTAAGCACCGTCTTCCATCTTTCAGCATAAAATTCCAAGTTTCACGGAGCAGTTTTATTTTACACCTGATAATTTTCAATTACAATAAAAACCTAATTGTTACTATTTTCTAAATCTGCCTTCCTGTTACAGTTCACTCCCAGCTGCCCCTCCTGCGCGCTGTCCCCTTGTCCTTTGGCTGTCGCCTGCCTGCTGGCTCACTCATTTTATCAGGCGGCGTACCATATGGATCGTCAGCTGTATCTCAAAAACAGGGAGCTGTTTCTTACCATTTTGTACCTGTGCTCCACTGCCCGCCCTTAGCGGCGATGTTTGACGACCAAAGGGAGGAGTTCAGCCGCGTTGGCAGCGGAGTATAGGTATAAAATGGTTAGAAACAGCCCCTGTTTTTGTCTACAGCTGACGATCCATATGGTACGCCGCCTGATAAAATGAGTGAGCCAGCAGGCAGGCGACAGCCAAAGGACAAGGGGACATCGCGTGCAGGAGGGGCAGCTGGGAGTGAACTGTAACACTTTCCATGCACATAATTCTTTTCACACCAATACAATATATAAATGGAAAAATACAGGAGCAGGCCATGGCTATTACTTCCCTGGATATTCTCAACCTCTCCCACTCACTGAAAGACCTCTGTGATGTAAACTGCAAACAAACGGAATGCCTGACCCAGACCCTGCAGTTTCTTCTGGAATATAACCTGATACAGGCCAATCTGGAATTCAGCCGGCAGTTCGCCTGTCCGGGAGATTCCCGTCCGCCCCTTTCACCGGCTGTATCTGTTGCAAAGGAACGCCGGCTGGAAAAAGATATTTCGGAAATTGATGCTTTGAGAGGATAATCGTTCCTGCTGGAAAAAAATTTCCATTTTGCACCTTATCTTTTATACGTTTTCAGCCGAATTTATATGTACGAATGAATCTTTACCTTTCATAAAATTATACAGGATACAGGAGCAGATAAAATGGAATTTGAAATGGATGAATTGTACCTTACTATTATAAATAACCTGAATGACGGAGTCTATTTCGTCGACCTTGACCGGAGAATCCTTTTCTGGAATAAGGCAGCGGAACGGATCACCGGCTACAGTGCCGATGAAATCATGGGCAGGCAATGTCAGGATAACATACTTAATCATATCGATGAGGATGGCAGGCCGCTGTGCGTTATCGGCTGTCCTCTGTTTGCTACCATTATAGACGGAAAACAGCGTCAGGCCCGCGTTTTTGTACGGCATAAGGATGGTTACCGTATTCCCATATTAGTTAATATCTCTCCAATGAAAAAGAACGGGGAAATCGTGGGAGCCATTGAAATCTTTACTCAGAATTCCCCTACAGTCTATGAAGATAATCTGGTAGAACATCTTTCCGGCATCGCCATGCATGATGCCCTCACCCAGCTTCCGAACCGCCGTTACCTGGAAAGCTTTTTAAATTACAAATTAAATGAGTATAAACGGTTTGGCCGTTTATTTGCGGTACTTTTTGCGGATATTGATGATTTCAGTCATTTCAATAATGAGTATGGCCATGATACAGGCGACAGAGTGCTGGTAAATATCGCTTCCAGCATAAAGAAAAATATGAACCGTAATGATTTGATCGGCCGGTGGGGAGGAGAAGAATTCGTAGGGATCTATTCCGTTGTCAATGATTATGATGCTCCCATCATCGCCGAAAAATTCCGGCAGATGGTCCTGAACACAGAGGTTGCCCATGAAGACACCGCTCTGCATATCTCCGTATCCGTCGGAATCGCCCTGATAAGGAATGATGATACGCCGGCCTCTATTCTGGAACGCGCGGATCATTGTATGTATCAGGGGAAAAAGGCCGGGAAAAACCGCGTGACTTCTGACTGATTCTGTACTTTATCCCCCGGCCTTAATACCTTTTATAACATATATCCTTACAGAAACATCTCCGCATATTTGTTTGCATCCGCAAATATCTCTGCGGCCTTTAACGGCGCTTTCTCCAATGTGCCGTCTACAATGGTGATTGTAGGGATAATTCCCTTTCTCAGCGGGCATCTTTGGATAGGGTTATATCCCAGCTCATGTACCCCGGTACTCCCTCTCGATACATCTCCAAGACACAGATGCCCGAAGCCCCTGGCATAGGTATCAAACATGGGCGCATAGGCTTCGTCATGCCAATGCAGGACTCCGTCCGTGTGCCCGCACTGAAGAAGCGGAATGCAGGCTGCAAGACCATCGTACCAGGCCTCTCCGGATAAAAGCAGTTCAGGATTATGAGCCTTCAGCCGTTTCATCAGCTGTTTGACCCCGTCATAAAGGTTATGGTTAGGATCGTTCATCCATACCGCAGCGATATCAAAAAATGCCGCGTCAAAACCATACTCATCCATCAGCCCCGTCACCTGGGAATACAGCCGGTTCTGCCATCTGGGTGCCGCCGGGTTCAGATTGCGGTTGGATGCATGATCGTAATGGCGGGATCCATCCCAATCCACGCTGCCGCCATACTGATTTCCTCCCGGTCCCCGGAATTCGGAAGGCAGTCCCCATTCCTCATAATTATCAAAATGGGTTCCCACAATATTTATCCCGAACATAGGCATTACGTGGACGCCCAGCTCCTTTGCTCCCTGACATAATTTCAGGAAGCCTTCCTTTCCTCCCATTCGTTCATCCGGGGAATAATTTCCATACTTCCAGTAATATCGTCCTTCCCAGCCGGGCAGATAAGCGAGCACACGGCGTCCTTCCACCTGTTCACAAATCTTTTTCAGATTCTCCAGCACCTGTTCATAGTCATTGAATATATAACCGGTCCAATGCTGACAATGAACAGCGGCAACCAGTGATATTTCCCTGGCCCAATCCGGTACATCCTCCCTTTTTTCCCATGGCACAAGACCATAACTTTTTTCCACATGAAGCCGGTGAGGCTCATAGACAGCTTCCATACTCTCTCCCTGCCCTACTTCCCATTCCGGGGTTTCTATTCTTCCCGACATCTGTGCGGCATTTTCCTCAAAAATCAATTCCGCCGCAAGCTCTTTTCCTGTACGGACAAAAACAAAACGCTTATCCCTCACTGAAGTATCCAGGGAGCGGTAATAGTTCAGCCTTCCCTCCGTTGTCTGTAAAATTACAAGCGGCGTTCCCACATCGCGCCAGCCTTCCGGATATTTCAGATTCAGGCCTTCGGGCGGAATCTCTCTGGGCCTGGAATCGATAAGATTAATCAGTTTCCCCTCGGCTATTCCATGAATGGTAACTTTTATGCAGCGTATATCTTCTTCATAACTGTCAATCTGTGCAGCCGCCTTAATCCGTATCCCGTTTTCACAGGCTCTGGCATGCACTTTTACATACCCCGGCACCTTCATCTGCCCTCCGGCAAAACACAGCCCGTTTCCGGCTGCCGTCAATTCTTCCTTTTCCTGTGTAACGACCATCCCGGCCTCATCAGGGGCATAAGCATTCCGAAATGTGTAAATCATGATGGAAAATTCAATCCCCTTCAGAAAAAAATGTGGGGTTGGAAATGTAAAACTTAAATCCTGCATCGAATAAACCTCCTTTTCTGCTTGTTATGATGCTTTTCAGTATACAGGCTTCCCTTTCCCGCACAAAGGCCCTCCTGTTTGGAATGTGTGTCCTATTTTCTCATAAATTATCACTATCCTTACCCGGCAGAGTTAAATAAACAACAGTTCCCTTCCCCGGAGTACTGTCTACTTTTATCCCATACTCTTTTCCAAAGTAAAGATGAATCCGTTCTTCCACATTCGCCATTCCTATATGGCTGAACCGTATCCCATTTTCCTCGGGCTTTTCCGCAATTGTTTCCGTCCGGAAGCCTTTGCCATTATCTGCAACCTGAACGCAGAGCCTGCTTTCCTCAAAATAAGCGCGTACCAGAATCTGATATTCCTCATTTCCGTTTTCCATTCCTGATTCTGAAAATCCATGTATAATGCTGTTTTCCACAAAAGGCTGCAGAGAGAATTTGGGAATCCTGCAGTTCTCCGTTCCAGCATCCAGTTCCGCCCTGATTTGAAAATTCTGGTTTCTCCGAAAGGACATAATGGCCGCATAATTTTTTACATACTCCAGTTCCTGTGACAGGGTGATGATCTCGTCTCCGCTGTTCACAAGCCGAAGCAGGGATATCAGAGAAGTGGTCATATCCGCTGCGTCCTCCGTACGTTTAAGCCTGGCCAGAGATTTAATAGAATTAAGAGTGTTATAAAGGAAATGAGGAGTGATCTGTGCCTGAAGGAAATGAATTTCCGCCCTTCTTTTCTCGTTCTGCTCTTTCTCTATATCGCTGATTAAATTCCTGATTTTTTCCGACATCTGATTAAAGCCATCTCCCAGCTGCCCTAATTCATCTCTTCTGGGAATATCCACCCGGGTCTCCAAAATTCCCTTTTCCATATTAGCCATCGCTTTGCTTAGCCGTCCGATTGGAGTATTCAGATAATGGTACAAAACCACAGCCGCTATCACGGCCAGAATGGCTGTGAGCGCCATAACAAATAATACCAGCCAGGTAATGGCATGAATCGACTCATTAATATTGGTCAAAGGATTAAAATACAAATATGTCCAGCCATTGGTTTCCGATTCGGCAAAGCTCACAAGATACGTTCTATCCTCCAGAAGGAGGGAAACTACTCCTTTTTCCCCTGAAAGAACGCCTCCCGCCCCCTCCTTCCAAAGCAGTTCCTGCAGCTTTGCCTCCTCTTCCACGGATGCACCGTCCGTATAGACAATTCTGTCCTCTCCATCCAAAAGGACATAAAAAGCACCTTTATCCATCGTCCTTGTCAGAAGTTCTTTATAATACTCCGATGTAAAATTAATCAGCGCCACCCCGATATTTGCATTTGCAGAAGCATCATAAATAGTCCGATAGGCATAGATAACCGGCTCCTCCCCTTCTGTAAATACCTTCCAGTGGATAGAAGCATCAGCCTGAAGGAAACCGGAAAAAGGCTCCCTTTTGGTATAATCCCCGGCAAGATTCATCCCGCCGCTATTTCCCCTTATCAGAGGAAGATCACCGTCATTCCATAAAAACGCCGCCATATTCAGGGAATCTCCCCGCTGGCTTATCAAAGAGTCCAGTTTGGATGTCAAAAGCAGAAGATCGGAATAATATATTTCACTTTCTTTTTCTTTCCTGAACTGAAGGAATCCCTGAGTAGACTCAGAAGTGACCAGATCATTCAGAATAGTCTCAAAATTGTGCATGGCCAAATCGAAATTAGTCATCTGGTTTTCCAGGATACTCATTTCGCTTTTCTGCGTGTTTTCCGTAAGGGACTTCAGCAATACCCGATATGAAAAAATTCCTGTAGTCAGAGTTGGAAGCAGGGTCAATAATATCAGAAAAACAGACAGCTTGTATTTAAGGCTGATATGCGGCATTATCTCCTTCTCCTCTCCCCTCTTCTTTTTCCATCAGACTACTTTTCCGGTATTCCCCACAGGTTTTTCCTGTCATCATTTTAAAAAGCCTGCAAAAGTAACGATAATCCGTGAAGCCCGACAAAAGCGCCACCTCCCTTGTGTGCAGACTGCTTTTCTGAAGCAGCTGCATGGCATGGCCTATACGGATTTGATTCAGTAAATCCGTATAATTCATTCCCACCTCATCCTTAAATATCTTACAGAAATAGGCTCGGCTCATGCAGGCCATCTCCGCCAGCTGATTTAAGGTAACGGTTTCCTCATAATGCTGAAACAGATATACTACTGTTTCCCGTATTTCTCTTCTGGATATCTTCTGCAGAAAGGAAACCGCCTTACCGCACTCACTGACAATCTCTTTCAGCTGTTCAAAAAAAGCGGAACACGTGGATGCATTCTCAAGTTCGGACAGCCTTTTTTCCTGATTTTCCATGCTTTCACGAAAATCACGCAGCTTCCCGGCCGTTTCCCGCTTCAGAATCTGTTCCGGCGGCTCCTGGCGGACAACGGCCTGACGGAATTCCTCATAACTTTTCTCAACCTTCTCCGGGCTTTCCGTTGCCATGACTGAAATAAGTTCTTCCCATTCCGCAAAAGGAAACTCACCTTTTTTACAGCCATCCTCCGGAAAAGCCCCTTTTTCCACCAGACCGGAAATATTGTCCGTAATAGTCCTGTACCCCCGGTAAAAACGAAGATGGCAGTATTCATGCATCCCGCGGAGCCCTTCCGGAAGTTCCTTCAGCTGCATGCAGATCCGGCCTGCACACATAAAGACAGACATATCCATATAGGTAAATACTTCCTGCAGTATATTCAAAAGCTTTGTCATCAGGGTAATTATTATAAGAAAACTCACTTCCGGGATAAAGACTGCCAGAAATAAAAGCCCTTCCTTAACAGGAGCTCCATAAATCCTGCATTCCCCGCCTGCACGCAGGGCGGCATTCTCCAGCTTCTTCCATAATCCTTCCGCATCCTTCAGTTTTTCCCGGTCTTCAAATTCAACGAGCACAGGGATCCAGGCTCCCCCGTTCACAGGAATCTCCAGTCGCAGGGCCTGGTCATACATCCTCCGGTAATCCAGTTGATCCTGATATACCTGCTGCCAGAAAAGACAGCCCAGGTCATAACGTGCATCCTTCTGCATCTGAAACAGCTGTTCCTGTTCCTGAATGGAGCGCTTTTTCGCCTGTATTTCCTTTTCCATCTGCATCAGGAACTTTTTCAGATTCTCTCTTTCAATCTCATACTTAAGGAGATATTCCACAGCTCCCGCCTTCATGGCTTCCTTCACATACAGGAAATCATCATAATTGCTCAATACGGCAAAAACTATATCCGGGCAGATCTGCTTTGCCTGCAGGATTAATTCCACACCGCTGATTTCAGGCATGGAGATATCCGTAATCACCAGTTCCACCGGTATTTCTTCCAATATTTTTAAAGCCTGCCCAGCACTTTGTGCGGTCAGCGGAGCCTGAAATCCACAGTTCTCCCAATGTATCAGATTACAGATATCTTCCAAAATCAGCCAGTCATCGTCTACAATCAAAACCTTGTGCATGATTTCCCCTTCATATTAAGACGGTAAAAACCCTGCAGCCTGCAGGGTCTTTGCCAAAACTACATTTTCTTATTGAGACGCATCTTTTGCAGCATAATCCACGAGAATCTGCTGTACATTTTCTGCAAACTGATCGGAGGATATTTTCCCCAAAAGCCATTCATCCATCACGTTATTTACCTTCTGATCGGCTTCCTGGTAATAAGAATTGTAAGGAACCTTAATCGTATGGTTCATCCCTTCCTCCGCACATTTCTTACCATTTTCGTCTACCGCGCTTCCCAGGCTTTCGTCAATAACCGAATTAGCAACATCCTTTGCCACAGGAACACCGCCCACACCGGTTTTAGCCAGCGCCTGGAAAGCAGGAGTGCTCATGATAGCCTTTACGGCTTCCCATGCTTCCGCTTCGTGTTTGCTTCCTTTAAAGATAACAAAGGAATCCACGAACTGGCTTGTAAAAGCCTCGCCGCCTGTTCCTGAAGGAATAGCTGCTATACCCACGTTAAAGTCCTTAATATCCTTGATAGCTCCCAGCCACCATGTTCCGTCCAGTATCATGCCCAGGCGTCCCGCTTTGAACATATCAAACGCTCCCATTACCTTTGTATCTGTAGGGCGGGGCATACTGTAATCAACACGCAGCATTTCATCGAACCATGCATACACTTCTTTGCTGACAGAGTCATTCATAGTAGGCGCTCCGTTATCATCAAACACGTTATTGCCGCCTAATGATTTATTAAACATACCAACCGCAGCCATATAAGGCCCTGCTGAAAATCCATATGTTTTTGTTGCGCCTTCCCCGCCGGTAAGGGCTTTTGCCATATTCTTATATTCCTCAAAGCTGGAAGCTTTGTTCCAGTCTGCCGATGGATATTCCAAACCTGCCGCATCAAACATATCTTTATTATAATACACCAGATAATAATTCAGGCCGGAGGGCAGGCCATAATAACGGCCGTCTGCAAATGCGGAATTTTCAAAGGTTTTTTCATAATACTGGCTCATGTCGAAATCATTTGCCATATAATCCGTCAGATCAACCACCTGCCCTTTGTTGATAAGCATGGGCATATAGGATTCAGCGATCCTGCCGATATCAGGAGCACTGCCGCCTGCCATCTGCGTAATAACCTTCTGATAATATTCCGGCCATCCGGTACAGGGCACTTTATTGATCTTAATGGCAATATTTTTTCCTTCCGCCTCCAACTGACGGTTTGCCTCATCAATCATGGCTGTCCAGCCATCCACTTCATTGGAATAAGCCGCCATGGAAAAAGAAATTTCCACCTTTTCCCCGGTATCCGCGGTTTTGTTATCCGCAGCGGGTTCTGCCGTGCCGCCATCCTCCTTTTGCCCGGCAGCGGTCTGTGAAACCGCATCCTGCGCGGCATTCTTCGTCCCCCCGCAGGCGCTCAGCCCCAGAACAAGGCACCCTGCCAACAGAATCGATACTGCTTTTCTCATCTTTTTCATTGAAAACCCTCCTTAAATATTTTAATGTTTTTCGGCTCTTTTTGAAAGAGCCATTTTATCCCTTCAATCCGGTTGCCGCGATGCCTTCGATAAAGGAACGCTGAGCAAACAGATAAATAAGAAGCAAAGGCAGAACAGCTACCGTGGAGCCTGCCATTAAAAGTCCCCAGTCAACCGCATAAGCGGAACGGAAGGAATTGATGATTAAGGGCAGTGTAAACAATTCCTCCGTATTCAGGTAAATCAAAGGCCCGACAAAGTTATTCCAGTTGCCCACAAAGGTAAACATCCCCAGGGTCACCAAGGCAGGCTTGCACAGCGGGAGCATGATTCCGGCATATATCCGCAGATATCCCGCACCGTCCAGCTTTGCCGCTTCTATGTAAGAATCCGGCACCGATACCATGAACTGCCGTATTAAGAATACGCCATAAGCATTAACCATGATCTGCGGTACTATCAGCGGCAGATGGGTATCCACCCACCCGATTTTGCTGAAAACCACATATAAGGGTATCAGCGTCACCTGTGAAGGAATCAGCATCGTGGCGAAAATAAGGCCGAACAGCTTTTTTTCTCCCGGAAAACGAAGCTTGGCAAAGGCAAATGCCGCCAGGGAGCTTGTGAAGAGGACACCGGCTGTTGATACCACCGCAATAAACAGGCTGTTGCATATCGCTCTTCCCGTCGCCGCAAGTTCAAAAACTTCCTTATAGTTTCCAAAGTATAGGGGAAACGAAAACCATAGCTTTGGCGGCATCTCCAGCGCCTGGCTGTCAGTCAGGAAGGAGGTCTTAAGCATCCAGTAAAAAGGAAATATCATAGTGATGGCTCCTGCCATCAGTACAAGATGGCTAAAAAAGTTCTTAATATGTTTTCTTCTGCTAATTGTCATAATTCACCAACCTTTTAGATACGATAAACTGAATGGCGCTGACCGAACCCGCAAACAGCACCAGGACTATACTCGCCACACTGGCCGAACCCAAATCAAAATACTGGAAGGCCTGGTTATAAATATACATAACAAGAGAATAGGTGGAAAACATCGGGCCGCCCCGTGTCATGATATAAGCCAGATCAAACATATTAAAAGCGTCAATCATCAGCATCACAAAAATGAAAAAAGTTACCGGAGAAAGCATGGGCAGTGTAATACTTTTGAATTTCTGCCAGAAGGAAGCCCCGTCCATTTCCGCCGCCTCATAATAGGTGGAAGAAATCCCTTTCAGCCCTGCCAGAAAAAGCAGGAAATAATATCCCATCTTGGACCAGGCCGACATTATGATCACCGCCACTCTCGCCCATACCGGATCCGCCAGCCAGCCCGGCCCTTCAATGCCAATCGATCCCAGCAGATAATTAATCAGTCCCATATCCGGAGCATACAGCCAATACCAGACCATGGCGACAGCAACTGTTGAGGTAACCATGGGCATGAAAAACGCACTTTTATAAAATGACAGCCCCTTCAGCTTTTGATTGGCCAGCAAAGCAAGTCCCAGAGAAAATATCATAGTCAGCGGAACAATGCCCAGAATAAAAATCGCCGTATTCAGAAGGGTTTTATAAAAGACGTCCCCGTCAAACACAAACACGTTCCAGAAATTCCGACCGCCTACAAATTGCGGTGCATTCATAAAATCCCAGGAACAAAAACACAGTACTACCGCAAAGATAAGCGGCACCAGTACAAACAGGGTCAGCCCGATAATCTGGGGCGCTATAAAAAGATAGGCGGCCGTTATTTCCTTCCTGCGGTACCGGCTACTCTTTCCTGCCTGCACCGTCATTTTTTCCCTCTTCATTTCACTCCTCCTCTTTCAGCAAGCTCTTTTTCTTATGAATACAGCATACCTGGACAGTCGGGAGCAAACAATGCCGTTGTTTTTTGAATGTGTGGATTATATTAACATATCTTTCTTCTGTAGACGGAAAGCAGCCATAATGAAAAAATGGACTGCAAAAAAGCCTGCCGTCATTTACTCTGGAGTCTAACTCCGGTAAATGACGGCAGGCCCTATTCCTTCTGATTCACCTCAGCCACTTCCCGCTGAGGGTCCTCCATACAAAACAGGCTGACCGGAAAACCCAGTCCACACCCATGGCGGCCCAGATTCCCATCAATCCCATATGAAAACACACGGTAAACAAATAACTGCAGCCTATGCGGAATGTCCACATGGAGGCTATCGATACAATCATGGTGAAATTGGCGTCCATTGCGGCACGCAGTGCGTTGGGCAGGGTGAAGCCGGTGGGCCACAAAAGCATGGCGCATACGGAATGGAAAATAATAACCTTTTCCGCCAGCGCAATCGTTTCCCCGGAAACCTGATACAGGCCCGCGATCCGCCCTGCTCCTAAAATAATCGCAATATTCAGCACTGCCATAAACAGATAGGAATATCCCATCATTTTTTTCACATAATGCTTTGCCTGGCCTGCGGCCCCTGCGCCGACGGCCTGGCCCACCACCGTAATCATGGCAATTCCCATGGCAGAAGCCGGAATGACGGCCACGCCCGCCACCACTCCCGCAATGGCGTTAGCGGCAATCGCCACTGTTCCAAGCCCTGCGATAAGGCTCTGGACAAGAATCTTTCCCACCTGGAAAATACAGTTGTCCAGGCCGGTGGGAATGCCGATCCGCATAATATTTTTAATGATATCCTTATCGAATGCAAATGTAATCCGCCGGCTGTAATGCAGTTCCCGGTCTTCCCGGCGCATGATGCCGAACAGGATCAGGGCGCCCAGAATGCGGGAAAACAGTGTGGAAAGCGCCACTCCGTATACTCCCAAATGGAACACAAGGATCAATACCGCATTTCCCACGATGTTTACCACATTCATGAAAACAGAAATGAGCATCGTAATTTTGGAATCTCCCATGGCTCTGCTCAAAGCCGCGCTGGCATTATAGATACCCATAAAAGGGAAGGATAAAGCGATCAGATAAAAATAGATTTCGGCATTCCTCATGACCTCCTCATCCACTTTCCCGAAAATGGCGGAAAGGAGAAAACGATTTGCCGCCACAGCAAATACGGTTATGAGAAGCGCAATCCCCGTGACACATAATAACAGCTGATCCGCCGTCTTCTGTGCGGCTTCTTTTTTCTTTTCTCCCAGACGGTGGGCAGCCACTACCGCCCCTCCCGTCGACAAGGAGATAAAAGTATTGACCAGCAGAATGTTGATGGAGTCCACCAGTGATACGCCCGAAACCGCCGCCTCTCCCGCGCTGGATACCATGATGGAGTCCGCCATCCCCACGGTCAGTCCCAGAATCTGTTCCAATACCAGCGGAATGATCAGCGCCCTGAGTGCCCGGCCTGTAAAAAGCTGCTGCTCCGTTTCCATTTTATGTCTCCTGCCCCCTTGCCGGCCGTTCCAGCATATCGCATTCTTTCAGGCCTTCTTTCGTCAGTGTGAGTGTTTTGATCTGCCAGGGAGCAAGGGCTGCCTCCGCCTGGTTTCCCATACCGCATATTCTGCAGCTGCCGCCCTTTCCTTCCGTTTCAAATATACGCAGTACCAGCGATCCGGGATCCCGGAATCCATTCTTTAAGCAGGATACCACCGCATTTTCTTTTTCTATCTGAAGCAGGGAGCCGGTCCGCAGCCATCTTTCTCCTGTATGATTGCTGTCCCCCAGATATTCCGGCGGCATATGTAAAAAGTCCGCCTCTGTGAACAGCCTCTGCTTCTGTATTTTCTTTGTATGGGGAATCAGCCGCAGCTCATAATCCCAGGTTCCCTGATCCATAAAAGCGGTTCCCATATCCTCAGCCAGCGGCCCGCCCTTTCCCCGCGCGTAAACGCTGCTTCGGGATAAAATCAGACAATATTCGTTTTTAACCTGCCTGCAGGCATAGATGCTGTCATTTATAATGGCAATTCCGCTTCCGTCCGCTCCCGACACATCCGCAAAGCGGTGCTGGTAATGCTCCGTATTTGTGTCTTCACAGTCAATCTTTTCTTCCGCAAGGAATGCCGTCTCCGTCAGGACAGACGGCTGTTCTGCCTTCACAGGCATGCAGAAATCTATCTGTCTGTGCTTCTCCATATTATGAAGGCGGACATCCATTTTCAGGATATCGCTCCCTTTTTCCAGTATATAATCAATCCGCATCTCCGAATGTTCAAATGCAAGAAGCACCCGCAATACGGCGCGCATGGCATTCGCCTCCACCACATAGCTTCTGACCCGTTCAAAGACGCCGACCGTCTTTTCCTCATAAACCGTCTCTCCCCAGGCGCCTCTGTCATCATAAAACACCTGTACCCGGCAGGGCGCTGCCAGCAGCTGTTTCCCTCCTTTTTTTATGAGGGAAGGACATCCCGTTTTTTCGTCCAGTTCCATGCGGACGATTCCGTTATCCAGGCAGGTTTCGGATGCCCGGATGGCAGGCAGGGTATTTTCCGTATTCGGCCCCTCTCCAATCACCCGGTAAACTGCATAGCCGAAGGCGGGAATCTGAGCCTCAAACAAAATCCCCTTCCTGCTCTCCGGGGCTGTATTATGATAATCGGTCTCGCAGTATAAAATTTCCTCTCCCTTTACATCCCGCAGGCGCAGCGGTTTTTTCTGCGCCCTCGGCACATACACATCGGCGGAAAAGATGCCTGAGAAATCATTTCCCGTGGGGTTGACAAGTACCAGCGGAAAGCCGTCCCCTCTGGTATCAAGGGCATTGGCAATAGCCTGGACGCCGTCATGAATCAGACGTTCCCCCGCGGAGATCGCGGCGGAAAACTCTCTGCAGGCCTGATCCCTTGCCGTTTCTATGCTGGTTCCGGCCAGAACATCATGAAACTGGTTGAACAAAGCTTCCTTCCAGGCCTCTTCCAACTTATGCGCCGGGTATTGGTATGAGGATATTCCCATGCCGGCCGCCATAGCCGCTACAGCCTCTGCCTTCAGAAGCGTCCATTCCGCCCTGCGGTTTGCCTGCTTGATGCCCCTGTCGGAGCTGTAGCAGCCATAGAAAATACGGCCCAGTTCCCCCGTCACCTCAGGAAGGCGTTCCGGCTCAACCTTCTCAAAAGAGGCCTCCAGCGTGGAAAAATCCAGTTCCTCTTTCCCATATTCCTGGCGCATTTCATAAATAGTACGGATATTATCGATGGTAGGGCCTCCGCCATGGTTTCCCACGCCGTAGAAGACAGCCATCTTATCATAATCGATTTCCTCCAGCGCCTCCCGGCTCTCCTTAAGGTTAAATTCCACGGCAGGCCTGGTCCATGCCATATATTCCCCTCCGGTTCTCTCGGAAACCACACTGCTGCCGTCTTTTGCCTTCCACAGAAAAACAGGCGGCAGGCTGACACTGCCCTTACCCGGCCTGGAAAGCGCATAATACCGGATGCCGCAGCCCTGCAAAATGGCGGGCAGATTGGCGCCGTGTCCAAAGCTGTCCGGATTAAATCCCACCGTCACTTCTTTTTGGAATTCTTCCCTTACGAATGCCGTGCCATATAAAAAATGGCGGATCAGCGCTTCTCCGGACGGGAGGTCGCAGTCGGGCTCCACCCACATGCCGCCCGCAATTTCCCAGCGGCCTTCCTCCACATATTTATGGATACGGGCGTACTGCTGCGGACAGTTCTCCTTCAGCCACGCCAGATAGGAAATGCTCGTGTGCATAAACTTAAAATCCGGGAATTCTTCCAGCCGATCCAGTGCGGAGATAAAGGAGGATTTCACTTCCTGCATCCCTTCCGCCCTGTTCCACAGCCATACGGGATCGATATGCGTATAGCCGACCATGTAATACTTTTTTCTGTCTGTCCCCATCTTTGCTTACTCCTTTTCCTGCAAAAAATTCACCGGCCTTCTGCCATTTTTTTTCAGCACCGGCAGGGCCGCTGTGCCGCAGGCTCCTGCCGCTGCATTTCCTGAAGATACTGCCGCAGCAGTTCATATTTTATCATCAGGTATTCCGGCTCTGCCCATAGGTTATGCTGCTCTTTGGGATCCTCCGTGAGATGATACAATTCCCCGAAGCTTTCTCCCGGATATTCCGCCAGCTTCCATTCCTTTGTCATAAAACAACGGTAACGGATGGCATCCTTTTCCTCCATAAACTCTGCCTGAACGCCTTTTCTGGTCATCGCACCGCCTTCCAGCAAAGGACGCAGAGATATGCCGTCACAGAATGTTTCTGCGGAAAGGCCAAGATAATCCAGCACCGTGGGATACAGGTCTGCCAGGGATACCGGCTCGCTGACCGTCTGAGGCCGGATTCTTCCCGGCAGCCCCATGATAAGAGGCACCCGCAGCACCTCTTCAAAGGCCATGGGGCCTTTTTCGCCCAGGCCGTGATCAAAAAGCATATCTCCGTGATCGCTGGTAATCATCAGCAGCGTATCCTCAAAGACTTCGTACTTTTTCAGCAGAGCGATTAACTCCCCTATCTGCCTGTCGAACAGCTCCACCATGGAATAGTAATAGCTGCGTACCTTTTTCCTGATTTCCAGGGGCACATCCTTCCACACGGTGTCCTGGTTTCCTGCAATGCCATAGCGGCCCCCGAAAGCTTCTTCTATCCTTCCTTCCGAAAGCGCCTTCAGATGAGCCAGCCCAGGGTCGAAAGCACCTTCCGGATCCGGTATGGTATCTTCCGGGATTTTAGGCCATTCTTCAGGCACCGCCAGCGGATGATGAGGATCCTGAAAGCCGATATTTAGGTAAAAAGGCCTGTCCTTCGGCCTGTCTCTCAGAAAATGCTCCGCCCTGTCCACGATCCATGCGCCTGAATGGCAATTTACCGGCATTCCCCAGTCCCCGGTCTGATAAGGGTCGTTTGGAAAAAGCCGCTTCACCTGCAGCTGCGGCATATGCCGCCCTTTTCTGATCCCCTTCTCTTCCAGCCATTTTTCATAATGGCTGTTTACGCCCCAGTCGCTGTGTCCCACGGAAAGCTCCGCTGTTTCAAAGCCTGCAAAGTCATAAAAAGGCTCCATGCCGTCCGGCCTGCGCGTTTCCGGAGAAGCCGTGTCCCAGGGATAAAAATGAGCCTTTCCCAGCTGATGGGTGCGGTAACCGGCATCGGTCAGGACGCTGCTCAAAAAGCCTGAGGTATCGGCCGCCACAGTTCCTATATTATAGGAACCATGGTGTGAGGGCAGCTGCCCCGTCATGATGGACACCCGGGAGGGCGTACACACGGGATTGGTACAGTATGCCCTTTCAAACCGGGCTCCCTGTGCCGCGAGTTCATCCAGATTCGGGGTATGTATAAAAGAATTCCCATTGCAGCCCAGTGTGTCATAGCGCTGCTGATCGGTGGTAATCAGGATCACATTCGGCATATTGATACCTCCCCTTACCTCACTCATAGATAAGCCGGAACAGCCTTGCACTTTTGGCCGGTTGTTTTACGATCAGATTATTTTCCCTCTCATCAAAGGTATAGCTGCATGGCAGGGCTGCGGGATATATCAGCTCTGCACCGGCGAGCCTGTGCTTTGCACCGTGTAGAGGCAGGCAGGTTTCCTTTTCTTCCTCTTCCAGGTTCCACACTGCCAGAAAAGCGCATTCCTCCTGATAAAAACCAACTGCAGGGTGTAAATCGTCAAAGGATGGGATCCCAAGAGGCCAGAAGGGAAAGGATTCCGGAATCAGGTGCCTGTAAGACTTATAGCAGTCGATCCCTTCTTTGATAAGAGCCTTATTCTCCTCTGAAAGCTTCGCCAGATGACCGCTCTGATGGATGCGCATGGTCATGGCATTCACCATATTAAAGGCTGTCTGCTCGGCATCCGCATCAAAAAGCGGGTAGGACCAGACGGCATTTTGCTCCGGTGTGACCGCCGCCGGGGCTGCCGCCGAAATGGCTGCATACCTGGTATAATCAGTCTGGTCGCTGGAAGACTGTATGCTGTGCCTGGAAAGCAGGGCATCATTGATGCGCATGCCGCCGCTGCCGCAGTTTTCGATAATCAGCTCCGGCCATTTGGCAAATATATGATCCAGCCATTCCAGGTAAGCCCTGTTATGGCCAAGCAAGCCATCTCCCGCACTGTTCGCATCCCGCTCCGTTCCGATCCCCGCATTAATATTGTAGTCCATCTTGATGTATCCGGCGCCGTAGTCCTCCACCAGCCTTCTGATCACATCGTCCGCAAAGGCTCGGACCTCCGGATTCCGGTAATCCAGCTGGTATCTGCCATGATCGATGACGCGTTTCTTATGACGCATAAAAAACCAGTCGTCCGGCAGCTTATCGGCAATCGGACAGTGAATGCCCATCACCTCCAGCTCCAGCCATAATCCGGGCACCATCCCTTTTTCCCGGATATAGGAAAGGACGGTTTCAAGACCGTTCGGCCAGCGCTGCACGGCCGGTTCCCATTCGCCCACCCGGGACCACCAGGAGCCGTTCGCATACCAGCCGGCATCAATGGTATAATACTCACAGCCGATTTCAGCCGCCGCATCAATCAGAGGATATTCCTTTTCTTCCTTAGGATCGCCGCCAAGGCAGTTCATGAAATCATTGAAAATGACGGGGAGCTTTTCATCATCTTCATTCTTTCTCCTCATAAGCCGGCGCCACTGTGTCATCTGCGCCGCCGCATCCTCAAACCCTTCCGCCGTTACCGCCACCGCGGCATGGACGCTTTCAAAGCTTTCCTGCGGCTTCAGCTCATGATACCAGTGATTTTCAGCCTCTGTTGGTCCGGAAAGCTGAAGATAAAGCTGATCCCTGCTGTCTCCGATTTCCCAGTGCCAGGAACCGTTATGAATAATTGAAAAATACCAGCCCTCCTTTGCCGGATCATTGGAAACATATCCCATGGGCAGATACTCATGCGAATTCCAGGTGCCTGTGGCCGAATACGAAAGGCGTTTTGTAGAATAATGGAATACCTTATACATTCCAAGGCCGGGCAGCGTATGGCGCTTCCACTGGAATTCCCCGTACCAGCTGTTGGAGGGCACCATCAAAGACAGGGCCTGATCCCAGGGCAGGGATACCTCTTTGGTAAGGCCGTTCAGGCAAAAGGAGGATACATAGGTGAGCCCCACAGGCTCCTTTCCTTCATTTTCCACGACTGTCCAGCTCTCTGCCACCGCCGCTTTCCCGGTAAACTGCAGACAGCTTTTTACCAGCAGGCCTGTCACGGGATCCTTTTGGGCAATGGTGATCCGCCTGCCATTTTTCTTCCTTTCATCCAGGAAGGAATCAAATATGAGCCGGCAGCCGGGCAGCGTCCCCGTATATTTAGCCCCATGATGATCATCCTGATCCTCTCCTGCGGCCTGGAGCTGTACCAGCCGGTAGCCCTCCAGCTGATCCTCCGGTATTTCCTTTTCCTCAAATCCGCTCTTTTGACAGTGTACAAAGAAAACCTCTCCATTTTCCGTTACAAGAAAAACGAGATTGACACCGTTCTCCTGCACGCGATACCACTTTTTCATATTTATACCCCCTGTCCGCTTCAGCGGACATTCATTCAATATTTGAAACGTACTTTGTTTCAAACTTCTCTCCCTTTCTCATGACAGCCAGCCCTCAGCCCGGCCAGCTGCCTTCTGCAGATATCTGCCGTTTCCTTTTCCATATTGGGAAGCCCCGAAAGAGCGTATTCCTTTCCGATCTGCCGCCATTTGTCTTCCCCGTATCCATGATATGGCATCAGCTCCGTATCCGCTATGGACAGCCTGTCCGCCAGCTCTGCAATCGCCTTTAAATGCTCCCGGGTATCATTGATCCCCGGTATGATGGGACAGCGCAGCACTACTTTTTTTCCATGCCCCGCCAGCAGCTCCAGGTTTTCCCGTATTCTTTTCAGGCTGCCGCCCGTATAACGGTCCATCTGTTCCTGGGTATCAAGCTTGTAGTCATACAGAAACAGATCCGTATCAGCGATTACCTTTAAGAAAGCCTTTTGGGATACGTCCCCGGCAGTCTCCACACAGGTACCGATTCCCCTCTCTTTGCAGAGTCTCAGAATTTCCGCCGCAAAATCGGGCTGTAGAAGCGGTTCCCCGCCGGAAAGCGTCACGCCGCCTTCTTCCCCGTAATAAGGCCTGTCTTTCCCGATTACCTGCAGCACTTCTTCTGCGGTGCAGGCTTTTCCCCGGATACGCAGGGCATCCCCCGGGCAGGCAAGACAGCACTGTCCGCAGCCGGTACATTTCCCACGATCCATCCTGTGCTTACCGTTTATGAAGCTGTGTACCCCGGACGGACAGGCTGATACACAGCCGGCGCAGCCCACGCACTCTTTTTCCAGATACTGCAGTACGGGGCCCCTCTCATGACTTTCCGGATTATGGCACCAGATACAGTGCAGGGGACAGCCTTTTAAAAAAATACTGGTCCGTACCCCCGGGCCGTCATGGATGGAAAACCTCTCCATGGAAAAAATTTCTCCTGTCATCTCTTCCTCCAAAGCCGCCGTATGCCGTCATACATCCTGTAATGGTTTAGTAACAGCTGCGGCTCAAAATATCCTCCTGCACCTCTTCAGACAGTTCGACGAACCGTGCGGAAAAACCGCCTACCCGTACCAGAAGCCCTGTATAATCCTGAGGGCGCTTCCTAGCGTTTTCCAAATCCTCCCGTCCCACTACCGTGACCATCAGCTGCGCACCGCCGCGTTCAAAGTAGCTTTCCATTACTTTCACCGCCGCAGTTCTGGATTCATTAAAGGTTTCTTTGGAAAACTTAATGTTCTGCACGGCCCCCGCATGGATATCCGTATCCGCCTGCAGCATGGAATTCAGCACCGCCGTGATCCCGTTTTCATCGGCCCCCGCCTGGGGGCTGTTGGCATTCGCCATGGACACAAAGGCATGCCTTCCGTCCGCGCCAGCGCCGGTGAGAAGGCCCAGCGAAGTATTCGCGCTGTTATTGATTACTACGATCAGATAGCTGTCCAGCCCCACCCGTTTTGCCTGTGCCTTTGCGGTCAGACAGACAAACCGGTGCAGACTTTTCAGCATACCGTCCGCCTCTTCCTGATCATTGCCGAACTTCGGACAGCGCTTCAGTCGCTTCCGAAGCAGATCATATCCCTTAAAATCCGCTTCCAATGCCGTTAAAAGCTCGCGCCATCCCACCAGCTTCTGTTCATACACCAGCTTCCTGATGGCTGTGAGACTGTCCGCCGTATTCACATTACCGTAGCTTTCCAGCGTTCCGCCCAGATAACGTATGCCGCCGGAGAAAATTCCCTTTCCCCGTTCCATGCAGTCATCATAAAGCATGGAAAGATAAGACAGGCCGCAGACTTCCCCCGCAAAATCATATTCCATCCTTTCCTGCTCCGCCATCACCTCTATATGGAAGGAAATCCATTTTTTATAGGCTTCATAAAACTGCTCAAAGGTTTCATATTCCTCAGCCCACCGGGTAATTCCGGCTTCCCTGCGCAGCAGCGTCAAACGCTTTTCTCCCTCTTCTCCCTGCAGGTATTCCGCGTCTGGTTCTTTCTGCACCCCGGGAGTATATAAAAACAGTTCCAGCCCCTTCATCAGGTTGATCACGCCGCTTGGCGTACCAAACCCGGCATGGTCTATCACATATTCCCCGCAGCCATAGGGTACATAGTGTACTGCCGTTTCCTCCGGAAGCTCAAAGGCCCTGCAGACATCCCGAACCACGGTTTCATCCCTGTACAGAACAGGATAGGTGCATCCTTCTCCAATAGCATCATAGGCCATCTGAAGGATTTCGGGATCCATTCCCTTGTAAAAACGCAGGGAAAGCTGGGGATCCGGATTTTTCAGCTTTCTTGTGGCCCTGATACAGGCTTTGGCAAGGCGGTCCGCCTTTTCCTCCTGCTCCCGTCCCCTGCCGCCGATAAAAATACGGCCGTCGGTAATGGTGCGCCGTTTTCCCATCCGTTCCCACAGCTTTTGTATGATGGTATCCGCTTCTTCCTGCGTGAGATATCCGCTGTCAATATCATCCGCATAAAAACGGCCCAGATAGCTGTCGATCCGGCCATAATTGCGAACCTCAGACACCAGCACATACATCCAGAACAATTCCACCGCTTCCAGCAGATGTTCCGGTCTTTTGCTCTGAATGGACGCCATGGCTTCCTGAATCGCCTTCATCCGCAAAAAAGCGCTCCTGTTCTCCGGCGTATTCTCCCGCTGTCCGATCAAATCCGCCTTCTGTGCCGCCCTCTTTTCATAAATCTCCATGATCCCGCGCAGCGTCTCCAGACACAAAAGCATTCCTTCATACACGCCTGCTTCTTCACTGCCGGGCCTCGTCTTACTATACTTTTTTTCCGCCGTCGCCTTAAGTCCCGGCAGCCCCAGGGAAAGCAGCTTTTGAAAATCCAGGATCCCTCCCGCGATACGGTAAAGAGGATACGTTATCGCTTTTTCCCCTTCCCAGTCATCCGTGGGCATGGCAAGAAGCTGCCGCGGGCTGTAGCGCTGCCGCAGCCGGTGCCTGCAGTCCTCTTCCTGCCAGAAGCTTCTCATCTGCTCCAGCTGCCGGCAATATTCCGGACGATCCCGGTTTCTGTCTATTTCTTCCCGGATCTTATTGTCATGTGCATAGTACAGGAATCCGCCGATCTGGCTGGAAAAACCGACCGCTCCATAATGGCAGCCTCCCGGCACCAGATCATCCTCATCGATATCAAGGATGATCCGCGGCAGCTGCCAGGCCAGGCATTTGGCCTCCCGCACCGCCCGGTGGGCGGCGGCATTCTCCCTGTATATTCTTGTAAATTCCAGTTCCAGCGTAAAATCACATCTGTCCGCTATCGTTGCCATAAAAAGCTCCCCTCACAGCCAATGTACTGTCAGCTTCGGCACTTCGCTGCCGTCATAGTTTTCACTCTCCGAAAAGCCTCCGGATTTTTTCGGTATCAGAACAAAAGAAAAAGTCCTCTCTTCTCCCGGGAACAGCACCCTGTCATTGTCACTGCCCAGAAGGTAATATTGATTTCCCGCGAGGGCAATACCCGCATCCAGCACGGCTCTATCTCCGGTGTTTGTGAGCGTGGCTTTTACACACTGTCTGCCGTCTCTGCATGTCTCCCATTTTTCTGATTTGAGTTCCGCCCTTCCTGTATTCTTGAAAAGAGGGGCAAACACTTCTTTTTCCCGGGTGCCGAACATATATGTATTCTCCGAAAGAGTCCTGCCCTCTTCTTCCAGATATAAAGTGACAAAAAATAACGCTTCCTCCGGTACTGTTCCCTCCGTTATTCCTGCCTGTATACTCCGGTTTTCCGGTATTTCAGCTCTCCGGCTGTCTTCGGATATTACTTTTCCGGAAAGACTCCTGACCAGTATCCTCACTTTTCCCGAAAAAGCTTCCCCGCTGTTGGAAACATAAAACGGAAGACAGAAGTTTTCTCCCTTTTTATAAGTGAGTGTCCGGTAATCCAGGGATACATGTCTTTCCTCATAGGCTCTCTTCACCTGGTAATAGGCTGTTTTGGTTTCCCCGTAATAATCCACCAGATTGGTACAGGAAGCGTTGGGCCATGGTTCATTGAGCTGCCAGATGATGGTTCCGCTGTTCTGCCAGGCTCTTCTCCTGTCCGCCTCCAGGATAAAGCGCAGCCCTTCCCCCTGCATGTACTGGCTGCATCTGGTGAAAAGCCCGAGGTTTTCAGGTGTCTTTTCTATAGAACCGAACATTTCGCAATCCCGGAAATAGGTTCCCCACCATTCTCCGTGATGCTGCCAGCAGGGATCCTGGGACATGGGGGTCGGATGCAGGGAAGCCCGGGGCAGGAACTTTTTCAGGCTCTTTTCACAGCTTGCCGCATCCATCCCGAATTCACTGTGGAACAGACTGTCAGACTCCCCATACAGCACATAATGTCCGGGATTTCCCTCATAACGCCAGCTGCCGTGAACATCATGGCTCACCCCTTTTTCGGAAGTGACAAATTCCCTGGGGCCGGATGCCGAAGTAGGAAGAAAAGCCCTGCGCCCGTCCAGCCTGCGCACGATTTCTTCCAGCATGGCAATATTTTTATTTTCCATCCCGCACGGCCTGTCCGGCGCTTTCATCAATTCGTTTCCTCCGCTGTAAACCGCTAGGGAAACGTGATTTCTTTTTTCCCTTACCGCACATTCTGCGGTTTTCTTCAAAAGCTCCAGAAACTCTTCCTGTTCACTCGGCTTATTGTCGATGCCGGAGCTGGACTGGATGAATTCCTGCCAGATCAGAATCCCGTTTTCATCGCAGAGATCATAGAATTCCTCTTTTTCGATCAGGCCGCCGCCCCAGACACGCACCAGGTTCACCCCCGCGTTGACCATGGCAGATACCATATAGCCGTATTGTTCCTTTGTCACGTTTCCATATATATGATCCAGGGGTGTCATATTTACCCCTTTGATATACAGCTTTCGTCCGTTCACCTCAAAGGTATAGGGCAGCGCGTTTTCATGCTCCTTCTCGTTATGCACCATTTTCAGGCTGCGGATGCCCGTATTTCTTTCCGTCTGATACAACACGTTTTCCCGTCCGTCTTTTTCCTCCAGAAGTTCTATCCGGATCCGGTATAAATACTGGGGGCCCGCGCCGTTGGGATACCATAAAAGCGGATCCTCTACCAGAAGGACGGTATCAAACCGCCCATCACAAAGGGGAACCGTCCTGCTGATACCGTCCCTTTTTCCGGCTGTTCTTCCCGCCGTTCCAGCGCCCTGCTCTCGTATAAGCTCCGCATCCCCGCTGCAGCGTGTCCCTGGATCTTCCGCCGTGATCCTCACCCAGAGAGGCGTCTCCCGGCAGTTTCTGTAATCTTGCCCCTGTCCGGAAACATAAATCCTCCCGGTTTCTTCATAATAGCCGGTATCCAAATGCAGATCCGACAGCTCTGCCTGTCCCGGAACCTCCAGCACGACATCCTTCCAGATACCGATATTCACCAGCCTTGTGGAAAAATCCCATTTATAGTTAAACCGGCTCTTCTGGGTAAACGTCCTGGAGGTATAACCGATCTGCCCCATCTCCTGAGGGATTCCCTTTAAAAGAACCACCAGCTTATTTTCTTCCCGGATCCTTCCGGTGAGATCTATGGAAAAAGGCTCATACATGCCCTTGTGCTCTGCACACAGCTGATCATTAAAGAAAATGGAGGCTTCATAATCCACTCCTTCAAAAGTCAGCCTCACTCTCTCTTTCGCCAGATCACAGCCGTTGAAAACTGACGGAAAACCGGCGCGGTACATCCACCACCGGTTTTCCGCCCATTCACAATGCAGGCTGTTTTTTCCATAATAAGGATTCTCGATAAGGCCTGCCCGGAAGAGGTCATAGTGCACCCCTCCCGGAACCTTTGCCGGAAGCCAGTCCGTCACCCCATGCAGGGTCTGGCCGGTCTCCATGCTTTTCTCCTTTTCCGGCACATACGGCCAGTATCCTTTTACTTCCCAATGTAATCCTGACAGTGAAATATTCATATCGGCTCCTGCTTAAAAATACACTTTAAAGGTTTTGATTTCGTAGCATCCTATGGCAAAGGCAATGCCGTTCCCGTTTACAGTAATTTCCCTTTCCTCTTCTTCACACAGATTGGTTTCCGTCACCCGCTTCAGGTTTCTGTCAAAGAACAGTCCTGCCTTGTCATCGCTGCAGTTTTTATATTCATAGAGACGGACCACACAGGACTTTCCGTCCTCTGCCAGCTTCACCGTATCCAGAAGAATATGCCCGCAGTCCGTATGTACAAAAGAAGACCGTACAAAGCTTTCCCCCTGTCCGGCAGCCGGCACGCACTGTGTCAGCACCGGCATATTCAGATTTATGGCAGCCTTTGTCACATCGGCCGTTTCCGCCGTGCCTCTGTGCGGATAGAGCGAATATGTGAAATGGTGCACCTTCCGGTCCGCTGTCTCGTCCGGCCTTACCGCCGATTTTAACAGGGACAGGCCCAGCACGTTTTCATGCACGTCATAGCCATACTTGCAGTCATTTAATATCGCCACGCCATAATTACCCTGGGACAGATCCGCCCATCTGTGTCCCGGCACCTCAAAGCGCGCAAAATCCCATTCCGTATTGGTATGAGTGGGGCGCCTGATATTGCCGAACTGGATTTCATAGGAAGCTTTGCCCGCATGGACATCCACAGGGAAATATGCCTTTAAGAAAACCTGTTTTTCCTTCCAGTCCACGGTGGTGACAAAGTCGATCCGCCTGTCATCGGCATAGACAATCATATCCTGTGTCAGGACGGACCTGTTGAACTTCCAGGAGGAACGGATTACCGCGGTCTCTCCCTGGGAAACCACCTCTCTTTTGGTCAGGACAAAGGGCGCATAAGGCTTCTCTTTATAATAAACATCCACATCCCATGCATCAAAACGCTGGGGTTTGTCCTCAAAAGCCGCAAATACATTCATGGGACGTCCGCAGTCCACCTGTCTTTCCGCTTCCCGGTCATACAAGGTTTCTATTTCGCCGTTGGCATTGAAGGTGATCCGGTAAAAGGGACTGATCACCGCATCACAGCATACCGATACCCGTTTTTCCCCGACATCTGCGGCAGCCTCCTGCCCTGCGATCTGCAATGTCTTGTATCCGAAGGCCGGAAGCTTCTCCACATAAGCCAGAATCCCGTCTTCTCCTGCCGTCTGAGAAACCGGCCCGTCCTCATCCAGAAGCACGGTATCCCTTTCCACTGCGCCCCTGTAAGGGATGCAAACATAATCGCTCCGTTCATACCCCGCCGTATTATACAGAACAACGCTGTTCCTGTTCACCCGGATTTTCTCTGAGAGCTTTTCCTTCGCTTCCTCTAAAAGCACCGCTCCTTTTTCCCGAATGGCCTCATAGTCCCGGGCCGTATCCTCATATACCTGTCTGATGGATGAGCCGGGCAGAATATCGTGGAACTGGTTCAGCAGAACCCTTTCCCATATGCCGTCCAGTGTTTCCTTGGGATACGCCGCGCCATCCAGATGGGCCAGCGCCGCCAGCAGCTCTATATTATGAAGAAGGATCTCTGTTTTGCGGTTATAACGCTTCGTTTCCGCCTGAGAGGTATAGGTTCCGCGGTGCAGCTCAAAATAGAGTTCCCCGTCCCATTTCCCCAGATTTTCCTTATCCGCATGGTCATACAGCCTCCGGAAATACCCCTCCGCAGAACTCATCTCCACTCTGGGGATTCCCGGGATATTTTTCATCACTCTGCTCTGCTCCAGCATTTCCCTTGTGGGGCCGCCTCCGCCGTCGCCCCATCCGTATGCGATAAGCAGCTCGTCATTTTTATCCTTATCCTTGTAATTTTCCCATACCCCTGTCACCTCTTCCGGATCCATGTGCCCGTTATAGGTGTAAAACCAGGAACCATCCTCCGGCGTGGTGATAAAATGGGTGAAGATTTCGGAACCGTCAATCCCTTTCCACCAGAACGTGTCATAAGGGAAATGATTATACTGATTCCAGGAAATCTTGGTCGTCATGAAATACTTCATGCCGCTCTTTTTCATAATCTGCGGAAATGCAGCGGAATAGCCGAACACATCCGGGAGCCAGCAGAGGGTTGTTTCTTTTCCGAATTCTTCCCTGATAAAACGTTTCCCATAAAGGAACTGCCGCACCAGGGATTCCCCGGAGGGGATGTTGGTGTCCGGCTCCACCCACATGCCACCCGTGATTTCCCAGCGGCCTTCCCGTATGCGTTCCTTCACCTGTTCATAAATCTCCGGATAATCCTCTTTTAAAAACTGATACAGCTGCGGGGAAGAATGCATATACCGGTACTCCGGATACTGCTTCATCAGGTTGAGCACCGTGGAGAACGTGCGGGATGCCTTTTCCCTGGTGGCGGACAGCCTCCACAGCCAGGCCATATCGATATGGGAATGGCCCACGCCGTAAACCACAGGCTTGATCTCCTCCGTCCTTCCCATCTCGTCCAGCCCTGCCTGCAGAAAGTCCAGCGCGTTATAAATGGACTGATAATAGGTTTCCTCTTTGAAATTCAAAAAGGTAATCTTTTCGAAGGTTTGATTCAGGAGCTTTGTCAGCCGTATTCTCCTCAGATCGTTTTCATCCAGGAGAAGCGCGCACCTGCGTACCGTGTCGGCCATAAAGCAGAACCGGTCCACCCTGCCGTCTATCCATAACAGCTGCGCCAGCTTAAAGGTGCGGAATCTGGGCGGAACCAGCACGCCGCTCCAGGCCTTCAGCGCGATCTGCATTTCTTTTTTCCGGCATAAAGCTTCTTCCAGAAGCGCTTCCTCATGCCAGATATCGATTCCCTGTACGGGTTTGCCGTCAATATACAGCAGGGTTTCCGCCGTGGATTCGCCGCCGTCTCTGGGCCCCACCAAAAGCCGGACTGCCAGATTCTTTCCTATCAGTTCCTCCGGTACCTCCACCTTCGTCCGGAACCAGGCCACCCTGTCATATCCGCCCCATGTATCCCAGAGCTTAAAATCCTGCCATGCGCTGTCATCAAAATCAGCCGCACAGGCAGTATCCGTTTTCTCTTCCATGGAAGTCTCATAATACTTCCAGTTTTCCAGATCCACCGCCGCCCTGATGCGGCTCGGGCGGATATCCTCCTGAATATATTTTTCGATTTTCTCCAGTATAAAATGAGGATCCTTTACCTTCATACCTTTTCTCCTATATTGTCAGATTTCCGGCCACGGACAGCGCCGCATAATCTCCCAGCTGCTCGCCCAGCCCGGCGGGCACCACCCTGCAGGACTGCCGGGTCTGCGCCAGCGCCTCCTCGGCTATCACCTCTTCCATGGGCCCCCGGAGGATTTCCTCCTGGCGCAGGAAAATACTGCCGATCACAACCACTTCCGGATTCAGAATATCCGCCAGCATGGCGACTCCCCTTCCCAGCATTCTTCCGGTATATTCTAAAATGGAAAGGGCCAGGGGATCCTTCTCCTGCGCTGCAAGGCCTATATCCCGGGTAGTCACTTCCTCTATGGACTGCCCGCGCTTTAAAATCAGCGTTTCTTTTCCCTGGCCGCACCACTCTGCCACCTTTTCCCTGCCATATCTGGCAATGCCCCCGCCGCTGCAGAAGCCTTCGAAGGAGCCCCTCTTTCCATAGCCCTCCGGCCCGTCCTCCAGAAGGCGGACATGCCCCACCTCACCGGCCATGTCGTTGGTGCCGCTGTAGAGCCTTCCGTCTAAAATAAGGCCGGCGCCGATACCCGTCCCGAAGGTGAGGAAAACCATATTACGGGTTCCCCTGCCGGCTCCCCAGAACCACTCCGCCAGCGCACAGGCATTGGCATCATTCTGCACCGCCGCAGGCACATGAAAGGCTTCCTCAAAAGGAGTTACCACATCAATGCCGTCCCAGTCCGGCAGATTGGGCGGGCAAAGGATCAACCCCTTTCTGGAATCCAGAGGGCCGCCGCAGCTGATTCCCACAGCCGTGAGCTTTACTTCCGGATGTGCCGAGAGCATATGTTTCAAAGTCTCCACCAGCTTATCCACCGCTGCCTGCGGGCCTTTCGGCGTCGGAAATTTTTCCTTCCATAAAAGTTCCACCTGATCGTCCTGTATTTTACCGATAGTCACGGCGCATTTCGTACCGCCTATATCAATTCCTGCAAGATATTCCATCCTGAAAATGCCTCCCCTATTTTGTACTGTCACAGAGATTTTATGACACCTCTAAAATTCCAGCAGATTGACTTCCTGTATCGGGCAGCTGTGATCATAGGGAAGCTTCACGGTCTTAATCTCGCAGGGCGTAAAGGTGAGTTCTTCCTCCCTGTTTAAAAACGGTACCTTCAGCACCGCCCTTCCGGCCTGCTTCTTCGTCTCGTATGCACGGACGATCACGCCGTCTTTGTCCTCCGCCTCTTTCACCGCACAGATCACCGCATGATCGCTTTCCAGCGACAGGAAGGAACCGCGCTGGGCAAGCTTTCCTTCATGGAAGGTCTCGATGACCGTCTGAGGCCTTACGTTTACTTCCTTAGCCCGCTTTACCACATCGGCATCCTTCCAGGAACCCTCGTGAGGTATCAGGATATAGGTGAACTCCTGAAGTCCGTCATCCACAAAACGATATTCACAGTCTTCCTCCAGCTGCTTGGGATCATGATGGGCAAAAACCGAATTTTTCAGCACTGTCAGATTCATTTCATCAATATCCATGTTGTAGCTGTATTTGGCATCATTGGCTATTGCCAGCCCGTACATCACCGGCTTCTTAAAATGTTCTCCCGTAAAATCAAACCAGCTCTGTCCGGGCTCTTCTTCGCCGTTGGCGCTCTTTTCAATATAGCCGTAAGGTATTTCATATGTGGGCCTGCGGAAATTGAAGTTTACCGGATACTTGATTTTCAGCTGTGTCTGAGGCTCGCGCCAGTCCACACTGACCTTGACCTGGACATAATCCAGATCACGGTAGAGCCGGAAATCCTGTACCACATAGGACTGGTTATACTTATATTTGATCCTGATGCAAGAGCGCACCGGCCCTTCCTCCAGAACTTTTCTGTATACCTGCTTCATATCGCCCAGCTGCCTGTCAAACTTGAAAACGTTGTGTGCCCAGGTATCGTATTTATCCTCGATCACGGCAAGCCGCCCGCCCTGTCTGCGCAGTACCTCCAAATCCGCCTTTTTGTCGTAAAGGCTTTCCATATATCCGGTCTGCGGGTTAAATGTAAGCGCCAGACGGTCATTTTCCAGTGTGGTATCCGTCACCTTCACGGCGGCCGTCCGGGGCGCATCCTCCACGTTCAGGTACAGTTTGAAAACCTCATACCCCATGGAAGGCAGCTCTGCCACAAAAAGAAGGCGGGACTGCCCGTTCACCGTCGCCTCCGACTGAATCCTCTGGGCCGCGATCCCGTTTCCTTTGTGATCCGTCAATTTAAAATTATCGTTGGAGAGGCCGCGCACCTCCAGATCGATGATCATTTTTCCTTCCCATGCGTGGGAATTGAATACCACGATCGGGCGCATGGTCACATCTTCTTCGATATCAATATCCCAGGAGATCGCCTGAATGGCGTAGTTCAGGCTTTCCTGTCCCACCGCCATCGCCTGTCCGAACAGATAAGAAGCATCCTCATAGGCGGAAGGGATGCTTGTTCCGGCCAGAATATCGTGAAACTGGTTGAATAAGACACCCTTCCAGGCCTTCTTAAAGTCTTCCGGATAAGGCTGTCCTTCCACGGCTTTGGCGATGCTGCTCCAGCCCTCGGCCTCCACCAGCTTATCCTCCGCCCTGCGGTTTTCCCTCTTCACGCGGGAAAGCACACTGTAGCAGCCGCTGGCATGATGCTGCAGATCCCCGATGAATTCCGGATATTCCTTTCCGTTGTTTTTCACCTGACGGAAGAAATTCTCCGTGGTCTCCATTTCCATTACCGGCATATCTTCCCTGCCGTTCAGCTCATGAATGCTTCTGATGTTCTCCTTCGTAGGGCCGCCGCCATGGTTCCCCACGCCGTAAAACATCATGAGCTCATCCTCACCGTCCTCCAGCTCACATTTCAGACGATCCGTATATTTCTCCAGATCCTTGCCCCAGCTGCAGTATTCATAGGGAATCCGGTAGGTCATGACCTTGGAGCCGTCCATGGACTTCCACCAGAAAATCCGTCCCGGCAGCCCTTTTTCCAGAGGCATCGGCCGCATGAACACATAATTGTCCATACCGCTTTTCTTCAGAATTTGCGGCAGATTGCCGTTGTGCCCAAAGCTGTCCACGTTGTAGCCGGTCACCGCCATTTTTCCGAACTTCTCCAGAAAATAACGCTGTCCATACAGCCCCTGACGCACAAAGGCTTCCCCGGACGGGATGTTGCAGTCCGGCTGTATCCACCAGCCGCCTGCCAGCTCCCAGCGCCCTTCCTCCACTCTTTTTCTGATCTCTGCGAACATGGCCGGATTGTTTTTTTCCACCCACTCATAAAAGGCCGCGCTGCTGCAGGTAAAAACAAAATCTTTGTCTTCCTTCATACGGTCAAGCGCTGAGCGGAAGGTCGCCTTAACCTCCTGAAAGCCTTCCTGCCAGTTCCACAGCCAGACAGGATCCAGATGCGCATTTCCAATCATGTACAGTTTTTTGTCCTTCATCTCTCCGTCTCCTCAAGCTCTGTTTTCACTCAGCAGGTAATTCCTGATCTTATCTTCTACAAGCAGCCTTACCGCTTCCCGGGATTTTTCGATCTGCTCCGCCGTGCAGGCATTCAGTTCTTCCTCTGTCATATGGCCTTCCCTGCCAATCACCGCCAGCATGGCAAGCTCTATGTCCGTTGCAATATTCACCTTACTCACGCCGCCTGTGGGAATCTGCGCCGCCTTCACCACCATTTCGCTGGGCACCCCGGATCCGCCGTGCAGGACAAGAGGGGTGTCAGTCAGCCTGTTAATAGCCTCCAGACGCTCATAATCCACCTTGGGCTGACGTACCGTATATACGCCGTGTGCGGTCCCTACGGAAACCGCCAGACAGTCCACGCCGGTAAGCCTGCAGAATTCCGCCGCTTCCTCCGGATTGGTATACAGTTCTTCATCCGTATCCGTCTCCGCGAAGTCCGTGGTGCCGATTTTCCCCAGCTCTGCCTCCACCGTGGCATGATACGGCTCTGCCATTTCCATAACCCGCTGAGTGATGGCCGTGTTTTCATCAAAATCCTTTTCAGACGCATCGATCATGACGGAAGTAAAGCCGGCTTCCAGAGCCTCTTTTATTACATCCAATGTCTTCGTATGATCCAGATGCAGCGAAAGGGGGATCTGAGGATCCAGTTCCTCCGCCACACGGTAAAATTCATCCGCAAATTCCTTAATGCCCACTTTGTGACGGATCACTTCTTTTTCCGACAGCTGTACAATCACAGGAGAATTGGTGTTGATCGCCGCCTGGATAATGGGGCGGATTAATTTTGTATATCTTGCAGAGAAAGAACCCACTGCATATCCTTTCTCTCTTGCATCTGCTAAAAGTTTTGTCAGGTTCTGTATATCAGCCATTTCATTTTCTCCATTCTGTATATGGTCACTCTTTTTCATCATTTTACCGCCCCGCCTACATTCATGCCTTCAATAAAGTAATTCTGGAAGCAGAAGAACAACAGAAGGATCGGCAGCATGGAAAGGAAGGAGACCGCCATCAGATAGTTCCATTCCGTAAAGCCCTGCCCCTTGAAAACCTGCAGGCCCAGCTGAAGGGTGTATTTCGCCCTGTCGCTCAAATAAAGCAGAGGGCCCTGGAAATCACTCCACGCGCCTTTAAAGGAAATCAGCGCCACCGTAGCCAGAACCGGCTTTACAAGAGGCATCATCAGCCTTCCCCATATGTAAAAATGACCCGCTCCGTCCACTCTTGCCGCCTCCATCAGTTCATTGGGAATGGTCCTGTAGAACTGACGCATCATGAAAATATGGAAGGCATTTCCGCAGAAGGCCGGAACGATCAACGGCAGATAGGTATTGACCCACTGCAGTTTGGAAAAAATAACGTAAGTGGGAACCAATGTAACAAATCCGGGAATCATCATAGTAGCCAGAATCACGTTGAACAGAAATTTCTTCCCTGCAAAATCGATCTTCGCAAAGCCGTAAGCCACAAAGGAGTTCACAAGGACATTGCCGATGATGGTAAAAAATACAATGATCAGCGTATTGATGGTATACCTGGTAAAAGGCGCCTTGCTCCAGGCAATGGCAAAGTTTTCAAACATGAGCTTCTCAGGAAGAAGCTTGGGGGGATACATGGCAATCTCAGGCGCCGACTTTAATGCCGTACTCAGCATCCACGCGATGGGAAACAGGATGAGCACCGCTCCCAGCGAAAGGATAACAAAAAGCAGGATATTGGTAATTCTTCGTTTTACTGATTTAGTCATTGCTTTCTCCCTCCTCATAGTAAACCCATTTATTGGAGATTTTCTGGTTTATCACAGTCAGTATCATGACAACGGCAAACAGGAACCAGCACATCGCATTGGCATAGCCCGTTTTAAAATTCTTGAAGGCCTGGTTCCACAGATGCAGGTTATAGAACAGCAGGGAACCCGCCGGTTTTCCCGTTCCGTCTCCGGAAAAAATATATCCTTCCTGGAAAATCTGGAATGCTCCGATGATGCCGATTGTCAGGTTGTAAAAAATAATCGGGGAAAGAAGCGGAACCGTAATTTTGGTAAATTTCTTAAATCCGCTGGCGCCGTCAAGGCTTGCGGCTTCATAATAATCCTGGGGAATACTCTGAAGCCTTGCCAGATATAAAAGCATCTGTCCCCCAAGCCCCCACAAATGCATGAGTATAATGGCGGGTTTGGTCCAGTTGGGATCCGTCAGCCATGCAGGCCCTTTAATGCCGATCAGGGCAAGCGCGGAGTTTACAAGGCCGTTGGCAGGATCCAGAAGCAGCATCCATAAGAAGTAGGTTCCCACACCAACCATGATGGAGGGCAGGTAGTAGATCGTCCGGAACGTCCTCAATCCGAAAATGGACTTGTTCAGAATAACCGCCACAATGACGCCGCCCGCGGTTATCAGCGGAATATTCAGCAGCGCATAGTATAATGTATTTTTTAACGCTTTCCAGAAAAGCTGATCCTGGAAAAACATTTTTTTATAGTTTGCCAGCCCTGTAAAATCCATCTTCAGCATATTGTAATTCGTAAAGCTGGTAATCAGGGAGAAAATCATAGGTCCCAGAGTGAAACACAAAATACCAATCAGCCACGGCAGGATAAAAATATAGCCGTATGCATTTTCTTTCCCTTTTCTCGTTTTAATGCCAAGTTTGTCAAGTACCTTACCAAACATACCGCATCCCCTTCTTTCTTTATAAAGAAAGGCTCTTTACTTGTCAGTAAGAGCCTTTCCCTTCAGTAGTTCTTATACATCCGGCCGAAAAGCCCGATAAAGCCAGACTGCCAGATTATTATTTAATTATCTTCCCTTTAATTGCTTGCCTTGAAATCTTCAAATGCCTTCTGGGCATTATCCAGTGCCGCATCCGTAGATTTTATTCCGAGTGTTCCTTCTTCTACAAGCGGATTTACCACATCCTGGTAGCCTTTGATTTCATTAGGGGTAATAACTGTGGAGGTCTGCTCCAGTGCCTCAGCGATCTCAGCCACATGGGGTTTTTTGAAAAATTCGGTATTCTCATCAAAGTCATTTCTTGCAGAGAAATCTCCAAGGCTTGAGCACAGGAAATCCTGTGTATCATAGCTGGTCACAAATTTAATGAATTCATAGGATCCTTCCGGACATTTGGCTCCTTTGGGGATTTCCAGGACAAAGCCGCCGCCGTTTACCGTATTACCGTTGCCTTCCTTAAATTCAGGAAGCAGCATGATTCCATAATCAAGATCCGGTGCTGTCTGTGCCAGGGAAGAAGTATATGCGGAGGTCTGTACCAGCATGGACATCGCGCCTGATGCAAAAGGATCTGTCATGCCGGAGCTGAAGGCTGCGGAGAACTCATCGTATGTACTCTGTCCATAATATTCAATCCAGCTTCTTACCCATGCAAAAGCTTCTTTATTCACATCGCTGTTTACAGTAGGCTCCCCCGTCTCCGGATCAAACCAGCAGGGTTTCTTGTTTGCATTAATCAGCCATGTGTCAACGCCGCCGTTTCCAAGTGTAGGCATAAAACCAATTCTGGAGTACCTGTCTCCGTCTTTTACATCAAGCTTATGAGCCGCTTCTTCCAGATCAGCCCAGGTTTTGATTTCATCCGCGTTGATGCCGGCTTCTTCAAACTGTGCTTTGTTATAGTAGATAACGCGTGTGTCTACCGAAAGAGGCAGTGCGTATACGGAACCGTCATCGCCTGTGCAGGCATCCATATACTGCTCATAGAAAGCGTTCTTCACATCGTCCGTAAGATAAGCGTCCAGAGGTTCCGCCTGGCCTTCCTGCGCACGGAATTTCACTTCTTCCATGCTGTTCGCCATGATGTCACAGGGCTTTCCCGCCGCGATCTGTGCGATGTTTTTGGTGAAGATATCACCCCAGGGAATATCAACATAGGTAACATGGTATTTGCTCTGTGAATCGTTGAAATCCTGTACCATCTGTTCCACATAAGGCTTTCTCGCATCAGAGCTCCACCATGCCCAGAATTCCAGTTCCACTACTTCACCGTTATCTTCAGCCGCCGCCTGTGCATCAGAGCTCTGCTCTGTTCCTGCCGCTGCACCTGCTGTGCTTTCTGCTGCCGGTTTGGTGCTGCTGTCTTTAGCGCCGCATCCTGTCAGGGCCGTCATCACCATTGCCGCTGCCAAAAGGCCTGCCAACATTTTCTTTTTCATGCTCCCATTTCCTCCTTATTTATCTTGTTTTTTCATCAGCATGTTTGCTTTGTGTCATTATACTATCATATATATTCATCTTTTGCAACCTATAATTGAATATATTTTGAATATTTTTGATATAAAATTGAATTTATTTTGCACAGCAATAGATAAATCATCTCATTTAAGTGATAATAAATAAATTGTGCCTCACATTTTTAGTTATTTTGCACAATTAATAACTATTTCACTTTCTTTATCAAGTAATTTATCAATCATCCTGGCTCACATTATATCTTTTTTCATTTTTCAAATTCGTTCATAAACTTTTCATGATTCTTTCAAAATCTTCCATAATTCATTCTGACGTCCGGACAACTTTTTTTCCATGTGATCTCATTTATATTTTTTACGTGTTATTTCATATCTTTTTATAGAGTTCTTTATGCTCTGCCCCTGCTGGTAATCACGTACTCTACTTCTTTCTTTTTCATTAGATTTCATATTTTTTCACATTTTTATGAAAAAATATTCATTTTTTGCTCGTCACGTGCTATAATGCACTTGTATAATGACAGTTCACTTTTTTGAACAGAAATGAGGTAAAGCAAATGATTCCCGCTGTACGTCAGGAAAAAATTCTGGAAATCTTATCTAACAACGAAATAGTAACCGTGGAATCTCTCATGAACGAGCTGCAGGTATCTGTCTCCACGCTGCGCAGAGATCTGATTAAGCTGGAAGGGGAGAAAAAGATAACACTGCTTCACGGAGGAGGCGTACGCCTGGCTCCGAAAACTGTGGAGCTCAATATTTTCACCAAGCTTGAAATGAATAAGGACGCCAAAGAACGTATTGCCAGAAAAGCGGCAGGGCTGGTGGAGGACGGCGATACTATTTTTCTGGATCCGTCCAGCACCACATACTTAATGATACCCTTTCTTGCCGGGAAGGATATCACCGTCCTCACCAATGGGATTTCCCATATCAACCAGCTGGTTGCGCTTGATATCCCCTGCATCATGGTGGGCGGTTCCATCAAAAAAACCACCAACTCCTGCATCGGCCCTATCACGGAAACCACCCTGCGAACCTTATATTTCAGCAAGTGCTTTCTGGGCGCCAATGGTTTTTCCATAACCTCCGGCATTACAAACCACGATATTAACGAGCGTGTTATCAAACTTCTGGCCCTGAACAATTCCTGTCAGCCTTATTTTTTAATCGATCATACCAAATACGGGATTGTGACCATGGTCCAGATAGCCAATCTGGATCAGTACCCTATCCTGATCGATGAGATTCCGGAGGATCTTGAGAACTATAAAAATTTCATTCTCTGCGAATAAAAATTGGCAGGGCTGTTTTCCCAAAATGGGAGCATGCCCTGCCTTTTCTTATCCTATCGGTTCTTTTCAGAAAATAAATTTATAACATTTCTTACCGTCCACAAACTATACGATATTGTTTTCCCTTTTCCAAACAGAACTATTCATTTCTTAAGAAGTCAAGATAATACATGAACTGTTTTTTTCGGCAAAGATACTACATTGAGTAGGTGCAGCATTCCTTTTATAATGGTAGTAGAGCCATACTCTACAGTTGCCCCGGCCCCTGCGCCTGATTTGCTTCCGGCCCTTCGTGCTGTCCGTCTCCCCGCCTGCCTGCCCGGCTATACAGGGGATCCTGTAAGGGGCGTATAAACTCGCCGGTCCTTAGGCTGCGTCCTGTGCAGCCTTAGTACCGCTGCGTGTTTATCCGAGCGAG
>NZ_MPDJ01000008.1:0-132420 GCF_001881565.1 Eisenbergiella tayi | reverse complement strand
TGTATAGCCGGGCAGGCAGGCGGGGAGACGGGCAGCACGAAGGGCCGGAAGCAAATCAGGCGCAGGGGCCGGGGACAAGCGGAGGTGTTGGAACTAATACTATATTTATATCAGGAGGGTTACTGTATTATGGAACTGCAATTTGATAATTATATCCTTTCCTATGAAGATGGAGGGATTGAAGTAAGGAAAAACGGGACATTGCTTTATTTTAACAGGCGTCCTATGTTCGTTACCGTTAAAACTTCATTTGCCGTGAGCGAGTTTTATGATGCCGCTTATGAAAAGGCGGAAATGCGGGATGGGCGGATGGTTGCGGAGGGAACGCTGCGTGTGCCTTCCGGTTCCGGATTTGCTTTTATTGATACCTATGAAGCAGGGGATGCCGGGTTTCGGCTTCAGCGTTGTGTAAAGGTTGTGGAAGCCGGGGATGATCTTGGGTTTTCCAGTAAATTTTCTCTTGTTATGGCGGAGTCGGAGGATCCTCATGATTATCAGTGTTTTGCACCGGGTGTGTGGTACCGGCAGAATGAATTCGGCCCTGATGAGCTGATGGGGAAGGATTTGGACTGTGAGTATTTCTGGATGCTGGAGACGAGATGTGCGCTTCCGCTGTTTGCCATGCATCATATTGGTTCCGGGGAAATGGCCTCCCTGTCCAGGTGGGCTTCTGATGTGACTATGCGCACTCTTGGCATTGAACAGTCGGAAAATAATACGGATCCGAAATTTACTATTGGTTCTGTGGGAATGAGCAGGCCGGAAAAACGCACTCTCAATTATATGTATTATGGATTTGCCGTAAGGAAGGATAATCCCACTCCGGTTGACGGCCTGTCCATCGATTATGTCTATCCGGGCTGCGATGGCCAGACTCCTGTAAAGAATTCTTACGGCGGGCTGGACTACCATAATAAGGCCATGAATTTCCGCCGCATCAACCATCCTGTCGTACCTGGCTTTGAACAGAATTATTCCGTTGCCATTAACTTCGGGCAGCATGAAAGCTTTCAGGAAATGATGAGGGATATCTGGCGGATCACTTACAGCCGTATGCGGGACAGGCTCTTCTGTGTGGATAATGAACGGCATTACCGCAACTGTATGGAAATCTTTATGAAATACACAAGAAAATATGGCGACTCCTATGGCCTTCCCTTTGCCTGCCAGCTTCCTGATATGGATATTTCTTCCGTGTCCTTTCAGTTCGGCTTTGTGGGACAGCAGCCGGGAATCGGCAATCTGCTGCTCCGGTATGGCGATCGGGAAAAGCTTCCGGAAGCCAGGGAAAAGGGAATGGGAATCCTGGACTTCTGGGTAAATACGGCCATGACTCCGTCCGGACTTCCTCAAATGTGCTACAATCCCAACATAAAGGGATTTGAACCCTATCCCCATTATACGCGTATGCTTGCGGACGGGATGGAGGCCATACTGGATGCTTATGTTTATCTGCATAAAGTCGGTGAAGAAAAGACGGACTGGCTTGCTTTCTGTATAAAAACCGGGGACTGGCTTGTAAAAGTCCAGAATGAGGACGGCAGCTTTTACCGGGCTTATTATACCGACGGTTCCATACGTATGGATTCCAAGTCCAACACGCCCAGCGTCATCCGTTTTCTGGTACAGCTTTACCTGGTGACAGGTGATGAGAAATATAAAGCGGCGGCAGAAAAAGCCGGAGACTGGTCCTTTGACAACGCTTATCTGAATATGGAGTATCGGGGAGGCACCTGTGACAACACGGATATCCAGGATAAAGAAGCAGGAATCTATGCTTTGTTCGGCTTTCTGTCACTCTATGACCTCACAGGAGACAAACACTGGCTGGAAGGCGCAGTGGGCGCTGCGGATTATACGGAAACCTGGACTTATGCCTGGACCTTCCCTGTTTATACGCCATGGCCGAAGCATCCTTTCAACCAGTATTCCATCAGCGGACAGAGTATCATCACCATAGGCGGGGGAGCCGATGTGTATATGGCCGCCTGTTCTTATACCTATTACAGGCTTTATCTTCTGACAGGGGACAGCCATTATCTGGATTTTGCAGAATTTATTCATAAGAATACACGTCAGTCCAATGACATTGATGGAACCTCCGGTTATGCCATGCCCGGCCTCGGACACGAAAGCGGCAATTTCTTCAGCCAGAAATTAGGAAGCCAGTATCATTGGCTGCCCTGGTGTACCTTTGTGGAAGCGGAGCCCTGCGAACGGCTTTATGAAACTTTTGGCGTGTATGAAATCGAAGACGCACAGAGGATGGATAAGGAGGAAAGGGAGAAACGGAACCGGATTTATGAGAATTATTTTTAAAATTGCAGATGTAGTGTAAGTGCTGTCTGCTTTTCTATATAAAATTGCCCCGAATATATCCCGCAGGAAATTATGCGGATATCATTCGGGGCATTTTTCTGTTGATATATTTCCCAGACAGCTTCAAGATTCCTGACAGTTTTTCTTATTCTCAGAAAACATATTCTTGTACTCTTTAGGGGTATAACCTGTTTTATCTTTAAACAATCTGGAAAAATAGGAAAAATTATCATATCCGACGGAAAGTGAAACCTCTGAAACTGTAGTCTTTCCTTCTTGCAGCATGGCGATAGCTCTGTCAATCCGAATTCCCATAAGATAATTATGAAGCGACTTTCCAGTCTCCTGCTTAAATATTCTCGACAGATAATTTATATTAACATACGCTATGTTTTCCAGTTCATCCCGTGTGATATTCCGATTATAATTTTCTTCCATATACCGTATGATTTTTGTGATAAAGGTTTGCGATTTTTCAATTTCCTTTATATAATCAATGGATTTCCCAATTACATATTCTGCAAATCGCTGCATGTTTGAAACAGATTTGACGGATTCCGTAAAAATTGTATCGTAATACGCATCATCAAACAATTTATAAGCCTCTATTTTATTTTCCTGTAAAATCGTACCGCTTATCTGGACTATTGAGGATCGAATTTCCCGCAGGAACTGCCCGGTCATATTTTTATTCCGCATCTGTTCCGCCATATAAGCATTAATTTTCGCCATCAGATTCTCCGACTGTTTATTACGGAATAAGCTTTCCCATTCATTCAGATCTGCAGAATATTCTTCCTTTCTTTCCATTACATAGTTCTGATAATCTATTACCCTTTTTTCCTTTGATATGTCGTCCAGCGAGATCTCTTCCATCTGTAAAACTGCTTTCCGTGCTTCTCTCACCTTGATATGTTCCCTGTAATAACAATTACTTTCCTGAGCTACATACTTATGAAGACAATCCAGCAGCTCCCCGCATAGTTTTCGTAAACGATGTTCTTCTTTATTTTGATTGCTGAGAATTACCGTCATCGTATTGTTTGCTGTAATCAGCAGCCCTTCTAAAACATAGAATTCTTTAACAAAAATTTCTTCGGAAATATTTCTGAAAATGAAATCTTTATTTTCTTCTGTCAGCATTTGTATTTTTATAGATTTTCCAATTTTGATTATACAGATATCAATCTCCTGATCCAGAGTATATTCAAGCTTTCTTCCTGTTATTTCCTCCCTTATTTCATCGTCTGTAACCTGATTCAGACGATAAAGATATTTATACCAGAAATCTGCTTTATTGTTCCATTGATTGTCCATCCAATATTTCCCATACTTTTGGATCTGTTTTTCACTCTCCAAACGTTGTACTTCTTCTATTGCTTTGACAACATGCATGGTAAAATCAGAATACTGAATAGGCTTTACATAATAATCAAAGCAGTGCAGACGTACAGCCTCTTTTGCATAGTTAAAATCTGCAAAGCTGGTACAAAAAAGAGTCACCGTCCCCGGATGGACCGCATTGATCCATTCCAAAAGCTCCAACCCTGAACCATTCGGCATTTCTATGTCGGTAATGACAATCTGTATGCTGTTACTATCCATTAATTCTCTGGCTTTTCCCGCACTTTTGGCTGTATATACCTGCGAAAATCCAAGCCCTGAAAAATCAATTCCATCTAACAGACCTTCCAAAACATATTGATTATCGTCAACCAACAGTATATTCATCTTTAACCGCCTCTGCTTTCCGTTCCTGTATTCTGATTGTAACTTTCGCTCCGCTTCCCAAATTTTGAAAGAGCAGTTCATAATCAGTTCCATAAATCAGCTTCAATCTCTGCAGCACATTCTGAATTCCGATCTGGTGTCCCGCAGCCTTCTGTATTTCTTCACCCCGATTAAGTTTTTCCAAAACTTCTTCAGGAAATCCAATTCCGGAATCCTGTATACTGATACATAGTTTATTTATATTTACGCTACATTCCTTTTTAATTACAACCGAAATAAACAGCCGTTCCTCTTTTCCTCCATGCTTAATAGAATTTTCAACAAAAGTCTGAATCAATAACGGAGGCATGATATCTCCTGCCAGCTCACATTCCTTCGTAAGGCTGTACATAAAATCCTGTCCGTAAACACTATTCATTACCTTCAGATATTTATCAATCATATCCAATTCCTGCAGCACCGGAACCAAGTCCGTATTTGCCTGAAACAAAAGCCTCATATAATCCGATATATCGACACACAAGTCCTGTATATTCTGTTTTTTGTTCAGCTGTGCCATACTGTATATGACATTCAGACAGTTAATAAAAAAATGTGGCCTGATTTGCTGTTGGGCAAATCCCAGCTCGGCCTCCTGACGTTTGGTTTTCTGCACATAATTATCCAATTCCAGAGCATGGACCTCATCAATAAGTACATTCAGCATTCTGGCCGCTTCGTCTAATTCCATCACACCTTCATTTACGTTGATTTTCTGAATACCGGAATTGGCAGCAATCTGATTATAAAAACGCAATATGGGATGAAGCACTTTATTGCGCAGATATACGGAAAAACTTAATACCACTAATAAAAATCCCAGGGAAACCAATACCAGTACCATCTGCAGGAAATGACTGTTTTCATACCATTTCTGATAAATCCTGATTACTATCGAAAAATCACTTTTTGCCCCTTTTTCCTTTATTGTAAAATTAGATAATCCTTTCTCTCCGCTTTCCATATCATCAATATCCGTGATGTCACCATAAAGATATCTTTTATTTCTTACCGGATTTTCATCCTGATCCAGAATGCTTACCATAAAAGAAGGTGATATCTTCAGTTTCATTATATTGTCAAGATAATCCTCCAAATCAATCCAGGTTCCGATATAGACATTTCCAAAACGCAGAGTTGAACATATATATCTTTGTTCTTCAATAAACCATCTGCCATTCTGTGACAGTTTTATATTTTTTTCTTCTATCTGTTTTCCTATTATTTCCCGGAAATCCGTTCTCAGCTTATAGTCATTATTTCCATAATCAATAAAAGTATCTGATTTGGCCTCATAAAGCCAAACATAATACTTATTTCCATATACAGATACAATATTCTGAAGCCGCATCTGCACGGCGGCCACATCAATATTATAGTTTAAAAGCGCTTTATAGTCCGGCTCCTGTACATTCTCCATACTGGTAAGCCCTTTTACATTAGCGTCATTGGCAGCTATAAAAAGCAGTTCCTGATTCAGCTGTCGGAAACTATTATCATTCAGTTCAAAATATTGCCTGATCCCGTTTGTAATATCTTCCTTCTCTTTTTCAAAATAATATAACATAAGGCGATGTCCCAGAACCAATCCGATAACAGCAATCATTAACATAAGCCATATCATCAGCTGTATCGTTTTTGTAAATAACGGTTTCTTCATATTTATTACCCCCATCTCATAATACTATAAAAAACACTGCCTGTGAATTCTCATTCATATAGGCAGTGCTTTTCGGGTTCTTAAAGGGATAGTGGTGAAACTTTCATATCATAATGCTGTTGAATGAATTCCGTATCGAAATTATGCCGTACCTCACATTCCTTATCAAAAATCATGGTTACTTCATCTGTCTTACTGCATTTTTTCCATTCAGGAAGCAATTTCGAGGATGGAATACCTGTATGGACAAAACTCATAAACGCCTCAAAAATCTGTTCGCATAACCTTTCGGATACCCCCTCAACATTTACCACAGGAACCTTTTCAATATTATGGAAAAAGAAAGGTATATCACTGCAGTGCCAGGCCGGGGTGCCGCCGTTAAACGGGAATTCAAGCGTGAACAGGTAAGAATAGGTATCCGCATACCTCTCATCCGCACTTTTTGCCACCCATTTCTTGGTCTCATACCGGAATGCCGAGGAATCTGCCGAATAAATATCACACAGCATTTTCTCCGGATACGCTTTTCTGAATGCCTGTATCAGCCTATCCCCAGCCTCATTGCCGAACTTCTTCTTTATAACTTTCTCCATTTTGTCATCCGGTACCTTTTCATCTTTATATTTGGAATGGAAAAATTCTGCATAGACGGAGCCGATCATCACAGGAATTTTTTTTGCATTCTCCGTAAATCCAACCTTCATGGGATCTCCATAATAGTCTCTGTTTTGAATTGGCCCAAAGAAAGGAATTCCTTTTTCGGAAACCAATTCTCTGTATGCACTCAGATAAGCTTTTACAAGTTCCGGATAAGGAACCGTCTCTAATTCATCCACTTCCTTAATTCCCAGATTTTCCATTGTTTTACTTATAACCGGTTTCGTATCTCTATTTTTATCAGATAAAATTTCCCCAAGAATACCACTCATAATTAATGCTTTATGAAACAAACCATCCGCTTCCGGCATCTGCATCAAAGTAATGACCTTACCACCACCTCCTGACTGACCAAATATCGTTACATTCTCAGGATTTCCCCCAAAGCCGGAAATATTTTTATGAATCCATTTTAATGCGGCTATTAAATCCAGATTTCCGGCATTGCACGAACGTTCATATTTTTCACCAAATCCTCTCAGATCCAAATATCCCAGAACATTAAGCCTGTGATTTACGGTCACAACCACCACATTTCCTTTTCTGCTCATGTTTTCTCCATCATAAGCATATTGTTCAATGGAAGAACCACTGAAAAACCCTCCTCCATGCAGCCATACAACTACCGGAAGATCTTCTCCTTTTTTCAGGGAAGGAGTCCATATATTCAGATTCAGGCAATCTTCATTCTGAAACCAAACTCTGTGCGGTGACATAATATCCCCTTCAGCACTATCCGGAAACATAAGAGGACATACGTTTCCATAATGAAACATATCCTTGATACCATCAAAAGCCTCTGTTTCTTCCGGCACCCCGAATCTCTTTGCTTTAGCATAAGGAATTCCTTTAAACTGATAAATATCATTAAATAAATACCCTCTGAGCTTCCCTTTATCTGTTGCAACCACAGGTGCATCCATATCACAATAAAAATTCATTTTCTTTTCCTCCTGACTTTTTTCATCTGTTCAGATTTTGCGGATTCCAAGTGTGCTGAAATAATCCGTTCGGGGAATCCAGTCCATATACCGCTCAATTAACAGGTTCCAAAGCCTCCATTCGTGCGCATACCCTTCTACAGGCACCCATGTTACATCCTGCCCGCTTTGTTTCAAAATTTCTGCGGAATTTCTGCAGCCCTCAAAAAGAGGATCCTTATCGCCGCAGCCCATAAATATCTTCATATCTTTTACTTTCTTTTCTGAAAGCCTTTCTGTCAGCACAAGCGGATTATATTCCGGATCCCATTTTTCTGCTTCCGTCGGCGGTAGAAACAAACCAGCAGAAAATGCTCCCATAGCCCTGTATCTCTGCGGATTTTTCAGTCCATGAATCATTGTTCCGAACGCCCCCATAGAAAGTCCCGCAATATAGGTATCCTCCGGTCTTTCAGAAACCGGAAACATTCCGCAGATAAAATCCGGAAGTTCTTCTTCAATAAAATCATAGAAATAGTCTCCCATGAATGAATTTCCACCATGGTTAACATACATTTTATTTTCAGCGGACAGCATAACTACCGCAATATTCCGTTCCTCGGCAAACAGTTCCACACTCGTATACGAATTCCAGGTAGCGTGATCATTGCCCACACCATGAAGCAGATATATAACGGGATATTTTTCCATTTTCCCATGTTTTGGTACGGTGCCTTTTACATTCCCGTCCCCGCAGGCTTCCGGAAATGTTACCGAAGGAATAATTACCGTAATATCTACAGCTCTTTTTAATGAATAGGAAATAAAATTACAGATAAACTTAGCCATTCTCTTCTCTCTCTTTCTGTTTAATTATTGTTCATCCGGATAAATTGCACTTCTTTTTAAAGGAAGCCATTCCCGTAATGCCAGCCGCAGGGTGGAATCCCAAAGATCCCACTCATGTCCCATCCCCTTTACCACTTCAAACTTTGTCTCATATCCCCAGGATTTCAGATCTTTTTCTGCCAGCTGTGCCCGATAATATGCATGATCACAATCTCCTACACGGAAAAACAGTTTGGGGAGTTTTTTCCCGCATTGTGCATTCTCTCTGGCAATGGCAAATACATCATTAACTGTCCCTTTGATATATTCCGGATCCTGCAGTTTATCTCCCACAGAATTAAAAGGCAGCTGCTGAGGCGGTGTTTCCAGATCGAAGATACCGTCTTTTGTTGGAACAAAGGTAGGTACTCCCGGCCTGAAGGAAGCTCCTGACATAAATAGAGCCGCTGCAAATCTTTCCGGATAGTTCATGGCAATTTTCATGGCTCCATGAGATCCCATTGACAGTCCTCCTATAAAAGTATCTTCTCTTTTATCTGATATAGGGAACATGGATGCACATATTCTCGGAAGTTCTTCCACCAGATAAGAATAATATTTAGGGCCGTCAGGAGCATCTGTGTAACAGGCATTATAATCACACGGCATGACCACTGCCACCTTGTTTTCATCCGCATACCTCACGATATTGCTGAAATGGATGAAATCACTGTCATCACCGCTCCCTCCATGAAGCAGATATAATACCTGGAATTTCATTCCCGGGATATAAACCTCGGTTCTGTTATTATACATATCCGCAAAGCTGAACGTCGGAATACAAATCGAAACATTTGTCTGCATTCCCAGTTCCTTTGATAAAAAATTGAATCTGATAACTCCCATTTTCCATGATTCCTTTCACTAATAATTGTAATAGTCCTATTTCTGCGCCTTTCAGCCCTTAACCGCCCCAAGAGCAATCCCCTCGGCAAAATATTTCTGAAGGAAGGGATAAATTATTAGAATTGGGAGCAGAGCCACAAAGGCTATTGCCATCCGAATGGATATCTGCGGAACCGTCATTGCCGTTCCTGCTGAAGCAGCAACTGAATTGGCCTGTATAGCCTGTATATCCTGAATCATCTTGTTTAATAACACCTGAATACTGTAGTATTTAGGATCTGTCAGATAATAGAGGCCATTCGTCCAGTCATTCCAATATGTCAATCCCGAGAATAATCCCATTGTAACAAGAATCGGCTTACTTAACGGTATCGCAATCTTTGTGAACAGTACCCTATGTCCTGCTCCATCTATTTTGGCCGCTTCATATAACGATTCCGGTACTGCATTCATCATATGAGTACGAATCAGAATTACATTCATAGGGCTTACCAGCAAATTGGGAAGCAAAAGAGCCCAAATGGTATTCTTAATCTGGAAAGTAGTTGTCCACATAATATATGCCGGAACCAGACCTCCGTTAAAAATCATGGTAAAGAATATGAAGAAATTAATGATCCGGCGGAATATAAGTTTTCTTTCGGAAAGAGCATAAGCCATCATGGATGATAACAACACATTTGATATGGTACCTGTAACGGTCACAAAAATAGTTATTCCATAAGCTCTTAATACCGTTCCTTTGTTTATCCAGATGTATCGATATGCTTCCAGGCTGAATTCAGAAGGGAAGAAGGAATACCCATTTACAATCAATGATTTTTCTGAAGATATGGAAGATATAAACAGCAGAATAATAGGAACTACTACAATCAGGGAAATCAGAATCAATATAATATGAATTACTGTCTGATAGAGATAAAAACTTTTAGACTTAATCATCGGCCCCTCCTAGAATATTGCATTATCCTTGTCAATCCTGCTGACAATAAAGTTACTTAATACCACAAGAATAAATCCTACAAGTGACTGGAATACACTCGCTGCCGAAGAACGTCCTATACCTCCGGCGGATATCAGGGCACGGTATACATATGTATCAATCGTATTCGTAACACTGTAAAGCGCTCCCGAATTCTGCGGCACCTGATAAAATAATCCAAAATCGGAATTAAAAATGTGCCCGACATTCAATAGCAGCAGTGTTGTAATCGATGGTATCAGTTCCGGCAGCGTGATAAAGCGAATCTGCTTCCATTTTGAAGCTCCGTCGAGTCTGGCCGCTTCGTATAGCGCAGGATCAATTCCCGAAATTCCGGCAATATAAATCATGCATCCATATCCTACTCCTTTCCACAAATGTACAAAGCAGAGAATAAATGGCCAGTATCCCGGTGTTGCATACCATTGTATCTCTTCTTTTCCCAACATAGTAAGAACCGAGTTTATCATCCCATTTTCGGTAGATAAAAAAGCATATACGATATAGCTTACAATTACTATGGAAACCAAAAAAGGAAGCAGAATTGCGCTCTGATATACTTTTCTTGCCTTTTTGCTGAAAACATCCGTTACAATGATTGCAATCAAAATCCCAAAAAATAAATCCAGAAAAATAAATGCCGTGTTATAAAGCAGTGTATTCCTGATAAGAATCGACGCATCATTCCGGAACAAATATGTAAAATTGGAAAAACCCACCCACTTACTGCCCCAAATACCCAATTGCGCCGAATATTTCTTAAAAGCGACTACAATTCCTGCCATCGGGATATAATTATTAATAAAAATATAAATCAATCCCGGTAAAAGCATAAAATATAAAGGCAAAGATCTCACTAAATCTTTTCTGAACTGTTCTGTATTTTTCACCATACTCCCTCCTCCTTACTTTTCTGTATTGTAGCACCTGAATTTTTTCTTATCTTGCACTTTTTCACCCATCTCTGTCACTATTTAAACAAACCATTCTTTGTAATGTCTTCAGTATATGCACCGCACATCTCTGCAGATCTCCCCTGCATATTGTCTGACGCCTGTCATATTCCCCATAATAAATAATCTCTTTTCCTTCCTTTCCCAGTTCCGCCATATGTATCGTCAAAGGACTCTTTATTGGTGCCGGCTTAACGGAAGCTCGTAAAAATTCATAGCGATCCGTCACCTCTGTATATACCGGTGCGTTATCCACCAGGATTCTTTCCCCTTCCACAGATGCCCTGTGGCCTTCCCCCAAAACTGCTGTACATCTTTCCTTCCCATCGGCTTTCAGACGAAACGAGTTCCAATATTCTTCATAAAAAGGCAGCTGTTCATAAACTTTGGAAAAAAGGATTTGTCCTTTGTCATCAAATACCGGTTCCATTTGTTTTACAGCCAACAAAATTTCTCTGGCTTTCGTGTTTCCTCCTGGCATAATCAGATCATTTCCTGCATGCATAGATTTACTCGCACTGCTGCTCCCGCCATTCCAATCCGTCATGATTAATCCATTGAATTTCCATTCTCCTCTGGCGAGCGCAGTACATAAATCATAGCTGTCAGCCGTGGGTATCCCATTGATAAGATTATAGGAGGTCATGATTGCCAAAGGCTGTGAATCCCTGACGGCAATTTCAAAGCCCTTGAGATATATTTCCCGAAGCGTCCTCTGGCCGATCCATTCATTAACACATGAACGGTTTGTTTCCTGATTATTTGCAGCAAAATGCTTGATACATGCTCCCACTCCAAATCCGCTGTTTTGAATGCCGGATACGAAAGCCGCTGCCATAATACCGGAAACCAGAGGATCCTCCGAATAATATTCAAAATTCCGGCCGCATAATGGATCTCTGTGTATATTCATTCCCGGCGCCAGTAATATATGTGCACCAACCTCCTTCATTTCTTTTGCAATTGCCTTGCCGACCAATTCCAAAATCTTCGGATCAAAGCTTTGTGCCAAAAGGGTCCCCGAAGGCCATGCCGTACAATAATGATTTCTTTTTTCTTTCTTCCCTGTCAGTAAATTAAAGGCTTCATATTCCTGCCGTACGCGAACCCCTCCCGGTCCGTCTACCAGAACTACCGAAGGGATTCCGTATTTCTCTGTCAATATATGTGTTGTTTCTCCTGCTGCCCCAGGTACACTTTCCGAATTCTCACCTATCACCGGATTGTTTTCATCGGATACTCCCCATCCTGTACCGCAGTTCAGAGCCGCCAGTTCCTCGTCTGTCATTTGTGCGGCCAATTCCTCAAAAGAGGCTTTTCCCTCAAGAACATCCTGCCAAACTACTTTTTTGGGGGATACAAATTCTGTTTTTTCATAAGGCAGCATTCCTTGATAATCAGGATCTGTTGTATAAGTAATTACCGCCTGTTTTTCACAGGCGGCATCCGTTTCCTTTGGAACTAAGAAACAACGCCCTGCTTTGATCTCCGGTAATTCCGGATAAAAATCCTCCTTATTTATACAGTTTTTATGATGATATTCCTCCAGCTTTCCAGGCAGAGGCAGAATAGCATCCGCCTTTCGTGTTAACAGATCTTCATCAATAATTACTTTACCTGCCGGCTGTGTATTCCTCGATGAATTACCTGCCAGGAATAGATAAATACCTTTTTTAACAACGTATGATCCGGAATCCTCATCATAAATCTCCAGCTCCTTAAGCGTTGTTTTCAACCTGACGCTCTGCTTTTCTCCCGGTTCCATTATTCTCGTTTTTACAAAGGCTTTCAACTCCTGCGCAGGCATATCAATATCCGTGTTACAGGCGCTTACATATAACTGCAGCACTTCTGCTCCGGGATAACAGCCTGTATTTGTAACTTCACACTCTATTCTGAATATATTTTTTTCTTCTTTAAAGTCCTTTATTTTAATGGAAAACTCCGTGTAGCTTTTCCCATATCCAAATTCATAAATCGGTTCTTTATGAAAACTGTCAAAATAACGGTACCCCACAAAAATTCCTTCCCTGTACTTTTCCAGTTCTGAATTTCCATCATTATCTGCAAAGGTAGCGGATGCGGGATAATCCTGATACCTGGCAGCCCATGTATCCGTAAGTTTTCCCGAAGGAACAATGGCCGCATTCAAAATATCCCTGACTGCTCTTCCTCCCTCCTGACCGGCAAGTCCCATCAAAAGAATACTGTCCGGCCTCGCATTTTTTATTTCACACATATCAATAACTCCGCCCACATTCAATACAATAATAAGATATTTGAAGTATCTTCTTAAAAGCAGCAGATTCTCCTTTTCCTGTACTGCAAGCAGATAATCTCCGATTTCACACCCTTTCGGACAATCATTTGAACCGCCCTTTAATTTCCGGTCGGTACCTTCACCGGAATTTCTGGAAATCACATATATTACGGTATCGCTTTGTTTTGCCGCAGAAGCCACGTCCTCTTCTTTCAGTAATGGTTCCGGAAATACAAAAGTATGCATTACCTGATTTTCCAGCTGTCTTTTCCGTCTGTCATATTCCTCTGCCAGAAGTTTTAAATCAGCTGACGTAACCACCTCATATCCCCCTTCTTCAAAAGCATCCAGAATATGAATATGATATCTGGGAGACTGATCAACAAAGACATTTCCTCCTCCGCTTAATCCTCCATTAAAAGGATCTCCTGAGCCGGTCCCGCCACGCACCGTCCTCACTGCTCCTGTTCCGAACAATGCAATTTTCCCTTTTTCCTTTAGTGGTAAAACTCCATTATTCTCCAGAAGAACCATTCCCGCCGCTGCCGTTTGATATGCAATTTCCGCATTCTCTCTTTCACGTTCACTCATTTGTATTTTTTCCATGATCTTATTCAATGGCTATTGCCTTTTCTCCTTTCTCCCTGTTTCTTACAGTCAGGTAATATAAAAAAGCCCCAAACAAAAGAACTGCACAAAAATAAAACAGAAATTCATAATTATATCTTTCAGCCAAATACCCGCCGATCATCGGAGAAATTCCTTGTCCTATATCTCCTCCGAGAAGAAAGGTACTGACGGCTATTCCGCTCTTTGCTTTCCCCACTTTATTAATACAGGCCGCCTGAAGGGATGGCTGTGCCGCTCCCTGTCCAAGAGAACGAATCACACCCGACATGAGAATCAGGCTTAGAGTACCCGCCTTTCCCAAAAGGACAGCAGATATACATGCCAGGACAATTCCCGGAATTACTACAATGTCCAATCCCTTTTTGTCCATCAGTTTTCCGGCTATTGGCCGCGCTATAAACAGGAAAACGGCACATACCGTAAAATACAGACTTACCTTACTAATATTTATTGCTGCTGCAAATTGAACAAGATAGGTTGCAATCATCCCATTCATAAAGGAAAATATACCTGCAATAATGGTAAAAGGAAGCACTTCTGCTGAAATCATATTACTGAATGTTATTTTGCTTTTCTCTTTCTTTACAGTGCAGTCTTTTAATGGAAGCAAAAACATAAAAACAAAGACGCAGGCGGACATAATTCCTGCCGCAAAAAATGTTGCCAGGATTCCCACATGATCTGCAATAGCAATTCCGATTCCCGGTGCTATGGCGGAAGAAATAACCTGTCCAAGCCCCATATATCCGATTCCTTCACCCATTCGGCTATCCGGTATATAATCTGCTGCCAGCGCAACCATCGCCGTGCTGCAGACCGCAAAACCAACCCCATGTATTATCCTGAAAAAAATCAGCAAGGGAACGGAAGAAGTCAGCGTATACCCAAACAATCCGGCTGTCATTATTATTGCGGCTATTCGTATAAGCAGAATTTTATTACAGGAATCACTCAGAATTCCGCAAATCGGACGTATTAATAATGCAGTAATAGAAAATAAACCTATGATAATACCGGCTATCGAAAGCCTGATTCCTCTTTCCGTCAGAAAGGTTGACAATAATGTAGAAATCATGTAAAAGCTAAAAGCAGACAAGGTATTTGCTGCCATAATCCTGATAAATTTCCCATGAAACAGTTTACTTGAAGTGTTACTCATTCGGCCCGCTCCCTCCGTAAAAAAAGAGCATGGGGCTTTACCATCATGCTCTTTTTTGCAAAACATTTTGTCATCTGATTATTACTGCTGTGCAAGCCACGCATCCAGCTGTTCCTGCTTCGCATCAATAATATCCTGCAATCCCGCATTATACAGCGCCTGGTTGAAGTCCTCTATGGCCGGTTCCGGATCAACAGATCCTGTAGTAATTTGTCCTATATACTGGCTGATTACATCCGTAACTGCTGCAATCTGGTCGGTCACCACCGTCAAATCAGGAGTGAAACCATACGCTTTAGATACAACAGCTTTCCCATCTACCTCCTGATACTGCTCAAAAATATCAGCTTCGTTTCCAACCCACACATGACTGTTAAACTGATTGGGAAGAATATACCCCATATTCTGATGATATCCACAGCTCTCCGAAGTCACTCCTTCCGGATAATCAGCCGTTCCATCTTCCGTTTCTACCCAATGAATTCCTTCTACGCCCCAGTTAAGCAGATCGTTTGCTTCTTTTGTCTGGCTGATCCAGTTAAGCAATTCCATAGCTTTTTCAGGATTTGGCGAACCTGCGCCGATCCCGTAACTGATAGCGTTAATCCCTCCGGTCGTCATTACATTCTTATCAATCTGCACAATCGTCGTATCATAACCTGTCTGATCATCTTTTTCCTGTTTCGTATTGGGCTTACAGTTTGTCATATAGGAAAACAAATTACCCGCCCTCATCTGAGCCTCTCCGCCGTCAATAGAAGTTGCCATATCTTTCGCAACATAACCTTTCTGATACCAGTCTCTGGCAGTATCCACCAGATATTTAAAATAATCAGATTCATAAAAATTAGTCACCGTCGTAGTCTGTCCATAATCCTCCAAAACGCCGGTTCCAACCACCTGTCCCAATCCATCAAAACTTACAGACTGTCCTCCCGGTGTAGCCGCACTCGTCCCACTCCCGCTTCCGCCAAACATTATCATATCGGGATACAGTGCATGTACCTTTTCATATGCAGCCGTAATATCTTCATAAGTTTTCACACTGGCAGGATCAATTCCTGCTGCTTCAAGGCAATCGGTTCTCATAACCATGGCATTCGGCATACTGCGCTCCTTCATCGTTGGGATACCGTAAATGAAATCACCTATAGAACAGCATGAAATGGAATCCATTCCCAAAAGATCTACAATATAGGGCGCATGCTCCAAATAAGGAGTCAGATCTACCAGATAGTCAGATGCCACATATGTGGACGCATTATTGCTGAACATCGGGAACAAATCAACCTGTTCACCACCTGCCAGCATCAGTGGAAGCTGGCTCCCCCATGTACTGAACGTCATCGGCATAAGCGTTACTTCCATATTCAATTGTTCCTTTGTTAATTCGTTAAACCGTGCATTAACTTTTTCCTGATCCTGCGAATCCTGTGCGACAACATAAACTAAAACAGCATGATACATTTCATCTCCGTCCGCCGCATTGTTGTTCTCTGCCGTTTCCTTTCCTGTTTGAGCAGCTTCCTCTGCGCTTTCACCGGATGTCTTATTTGTACTGCCGCATCCGGAAAGCATTCCAAGTACTAACAATCCTGTCATTACCAACGCTAATAATTTACTCTTCATAGCTACCTCCCTTAATAGTGTTTTGCTGATAGACACATTATCCAATATTTTAATTTTTATTGCTTGCACTTTTTAGTACATTTCTGTCACTTTTTGATCTTAATACACTTTTATAGTATCATATCCTGTTTTCTTATAAAAACAGTATAAAAATGGCATAGCCGGTATATCATACCAGTTATGCCATAATTCACTCTCTATTTTTTCTTACCAATCCGAAGCACATTCACCGAATATCCCGGCGCCCTGTAAATAAATTGCTCCGCCGCTCCGGAAAGAAGCCGTTCCTCATCACGCACCCGCTCCGGTTCCTCAAAGCTGTTTTCCGCCTGCTTCTCCCCGGTAAGCACCACTGCCTTGTAATCCGTTTCCACCGCACAGTCCAGAGAGATTTCCACCTCATCCTCTTCCGGTGAAAAATTCACGATTTTTACAATCACCTCCGTTGAAGAATCACTGACTGCGCAAGCCATTGCCGGGAAGCTGGGAACCGCCGCTTCATGGATACATTCTCCATTCACGTAAAGCTTCATGCTTTTCCCGTCAGCCTCATACCGGAACCGGTTGAACTGTCCGTATTGAAGCTGCACCAAACGTTCTTTATCCAGATATTTGTCCTCCGGATAAGCCTGTTCCCGGAAGGAACTGATACCATTTTCCAGACTCCACACAAAAGGCTTCACATTCGCCGCATTCCATTCTTTGGGAGGATGGGTTTCGTCCGCCACATATACCTCTTTCGGCATACGGCTGCTGTATATGCCAAGACTGATTTCCTTCCCTTCCTCAGCATAGATCTCAATATCAAAAGCTCCGCTTGTGACATCTTCTTCTCCAAATACGGCAAATACCCTTTCCGGATCCACCCCGTAAAGCTTTCCCGCTTCTTCACGCTGTTCCTGATCCGGCGGAAGGATACGGAATACACCGTCTTTTTCCTCGATTCTCCCCATCAGTTTATGGCTGATCCCAACAGGCCGGCCATTCCATGACGCATTTTTGTACCGAAGCCCGGACGGCCCCATGAGTGAAGCCATTCCCTTTACCGGACGGTACAAAATCCCGGTTTCCTCCTCTGCCTCCACCACGTTTTCACCGCGGCTGTTGCCAAACATTTTCCAGACATAATAGGTAGGAATCGCCATGCTTTCCCTGTTATTAAAACGAATCAGGTTCGGAAACCATGCATTATAATTTACATTTTCCAGAAGAGGGGCATAGGAAGCCAACTCCACCACATCCTGGTTGCGTTCCATTCCTATCAGGAAAGCCGCTTCCCCCAGCGCGCCATACAGCTGTCCCACCCATCCGCGGACCACTGCCAGCTCTCCCAGGAAAATACCCGGGCCTTTTCTGTCATAGCCGTCGTAATAATGGATGTTTTCAGCAAAAAATTCGGCGGTACTGTAAAAATGCTCATCTACGATATCTGCGGGAATCCCCTGCTTCTCCAGGTGTGTATTGGCAATCAGGCGGATGTTGGGATATCTGGCTCTTATGGTATCAAAGAACTTCCGATACCGCATTTCATAATCAGATCCGAAGTTTTCATTTCCGATTTCGATATAGTTCATCCGGAACGGCTCCGGATGGCCCATTTGAGCCCGCAGGCTTCCCCATACCGTGTCTTTGCCGCCCACAGCATATTCTATGGCATCCAGTGTATCCTGCAGCATATCCTCCAGTTCTTCTCCTTCAAACAGCACAGGCGCTCTTCCCTGGCAGGTCATGCCGCAGTTGCACACATACAGGGGTTCCATGTCAAGATCCTCGCACAGCTGCAGATATTCATGAAATCCCAGGCCGTTATAGCTGCGGTAATGCCACATCAGCTGATGGCCGGGGCGTTCCCATACCGGCCCTATCACATTTCTGAACCGCATGGCTGTTTCCGGGGAAAAGCCTTCCACAATACAGCCGCCCGGGAACCGCAGGAACCGCGGGTTCAGGGCCTTCAGCTTTTCCGCCAGATCCTTCCTCAGTCCATGCCCCATATACGTGTCCTGCGGCATCAGGGAACAGAAGCCAAGGCTTATTTCACCGCCCTCCGGGCAGCAGATGGAGAGCCTGGCATTATCGCCGTCCCTGTCTGCCGCAAAGCTGCCGTCATAGCGCATGTACCCTGTGCCCTCCAGCAGGAAATCCATACTGCCGTACACATGGGAATCATCCTCAGCGCAGACTCTTACGCTGACCGGATGTTCTGTTTTCGCAAACATATAAAAAGAATATGTTTCTCCGGCTTTCAGGGAAATCCCGTTAAAGCCTGTATTATATAGTTTTCCGCCCTTTTCAAAGGCAGCGGAAAGGGCGGCCTGCCTGTGTTTGTTCAGGGTATCCTCCCGTTCCAGGCGCATCACCGCCTGTTGGGTATACCAGGCAGGGACAGGGGTATAGGGCGTCTGATTCTTTCTGATCCATCGGGAAAGCCCTTCTCCGTGATTAAACTCATCTCTCCAGCCTGCCCTGGTAACCAGTGCATAACCGTCCTGCTCCGTATGGCAGTCCTTTGGTTCGATGGAATCTTCAAAGGATCTGTTTCTGAGCATCTCAGGATATAAGCCTCCGTCACCCGCTCTGTTGATATCTTCAAAGAAAATGCCATACAGATTCGGGGCGACAGGGAATTTTTTATTTTCTGTACGTATCGTTATTCTGCTCATAGTAACCCGCCTTTGCCAATATTCACTTATTTTCCGACCACTCTCTTATAGCAATAGCCTCTGTCCCCTCCGGCCTTCACCGGGGATACCTCAAAATAAACCACTCCGTTTTCCCGCACCGTAAGGCAGACATCGGCCATTCCGTCTTCCAGTTCCTTTCTCTGTGCTTCCACAAGAGGCCTCGCCCCTTCCTTCAGCAGCTTCTTCTGTTCTTCGGAAAGGCTGGAGGGCTCGCCCATGGCATGCCAGAGCTTCAGCGGGTTGCAGGTCACTTCATCCACTGTCTTTGTGAGAATGCAGCATTCCCCTTTTTCCCCGGAAGGAATCCCTTCCATGGGAAGACGGAAACTGCGGCAGATATCCTCTCCGGTGCCGTCCATTGTCATATTCCATACAATCCCTCTGTAGCTGCCGTCTTCTTTTCTCACAATAACCGCTTCATCCGTACGGTGCACACAGGTTCCCTGCAGATCGGCAAAAAACTTGAAGGTCCAGAAGGTAGGTTTGGGGATGCCGCCGTTTGCCACAAGCCCGAAGCCGCCGTGGAAGGGTGTAAAAGGAACGCCCTGTTCCTCGAAAATATCACCGAAGGTCCAGTAGGAATAGGATTCGTTCATATCTCCCAGCCGTGACAGCTGTCCTGCGATATAAGCCGCGTTCTGATTGGTATCATGCAGCGGGCAATTGGGAATATAGGAAGTATTGAATTCCGTAATATGGATTTCCATCCCCTTAAATTCCTCAAAGCTGTCGATAATATCCCTGGTCGTCTGAAGGTTGGCATATCCTTCTTCCGGCTCCCGCAGCTTCACATATCCATAGTGGCCCACATTCTCCGGCACCTCTGTTGTATAGTGATGGCGGGTCACAAAATCCACAGGTATGCTTTCTTTCCGGCAGAATTCCAGGAAGCAGCGGATCCACTTTTCATCCTCCACGCCGCAGATGGCGGGGCCGCCCACACGGAAGCGTTCATCCACTTCTTTAATCGCCGCAAAGGTCAGGGCAAACAGCTTAAAGTATTCCTCCATATCCGCATCCTTCCAGAATCCGGGAAGGTTAGGCTCGTTCCATACCTCTATGGGCCATTGCACCACTTCCTGTTCCCCGTAGCGTTCCATCAGATGGCGCAGAGTCGCCTGTACCAGTGAGCACCAGGCATCGTAGCTTTCCGGAGGCGTCACATTCCCCTTCCAGTAGAATACCGTCTGTTTCCCGGAAGCCATCTTGTCCGGCATGAAGCCCAGCTCCAGAAAAGGGCGTATATTCAGGCTCAGATAGCTGTCCATCACCAGATCCAGATAGGTAAAATTATATTCCGCATGCTTTATCCCGTTTTCATCCGTGTACTCCTGATAAATAGCCATATCATCCGAAAACAGGCCGTGGCCGCGGATGTGGGAAAATCCGATCTCCTCCTGTACGTAAGCCAGCTGCTCCTGATACTCCTTCTGCAGGGCAAGCCCCATGCGGCCTGTTCCTATGCAGTAGGCCACATTATTATGGAACGGTATTTTTGTATCTTTTTCAACAGTATACTTTTTTTCCTGCATCATACGATTCTCCTTTTCTTTAACAAACCTGTTTATATCAGCCCCGACCAGATAATATTGCTCACATTCCACAGCCCATCCGCATACCACTCTCCGGGACGGAACGGAACAAACCATGCCGCGGCAAGCTGTTCTGCCGGATCAATCACCAGAGAACAGGAGCCTGCCCCTTCATGCATATAGGTGCCTTTTGAATAAAGAAAACCAGGGCCTTCTCTTCTGTCAAAACCTATCCCGTATTTCCTGTCCGGTTCCTCTGCACCCCAGCAGTAATCCGGAGTACGGGCAAGAACAGAAGAAGTCATCTTTTCCACCGTTTTTCTTCCCAGAATCCTTTTTCCGTCAAGCTGCCCCATTCCAAGCATCATATTTGCGAAACGGATCAAATCTCCCGGTGTGGAAAAAAGCCCGCCTCCCGTATTGGGAATGTAATCCATCCAGGATGATAAACTTTGTTTCTCCCCTTTTACCGCACTTTTTATATCTTCTTTATCCTCTTCGTCAGTCACATGGATTCTTTTCAGTCTCTCCGAATCCGCAGGCAGAAAGAAAGTGTCCTTCATTCCCAACGGAGAAAGGATATTATCATAAATGTATTTTTCCGCCATTACTCCGCTGATTTTTTCTATCACTGCCCCCAGCACAACAAAACCATAACTGCAATACTGCCATTCTTCTCCCGGTTTTCTTCTCATGCCGCAGGACATGGAAGGCGTAAGCCAGTCAAATTCTTCTCCCGGCTTCCATTCTTTTGCCGCTTCCTCCATATATCTCCATACCGGGGCAAAATAGGGATTCGGAAAACATCCCGCATCCGGCTGAAGCCCCGAAGTATGGGTCAGCAAATGAAACAGATTAATCCCGTCGAACGGCTCTCTGGCAAACTGGGGCAGAATATCCCCCACCTTCACATCAAGCCTGGTATAACCATCCTCCACCAGCTTCATCAATGCCGCTGCCGTAAAGGTTTTGGTAATGGATGCGATTCCATGTATCGTATCCGGCCGCATGGAATCATTATGATCATAATAATGGGCCAGCCCCATCCCCTTTTCTGCAATCACTTTCCCGTTTTTTGAAATACAGTAGGCCGCGCCCTCTATTTCCCCTCTTTCCATCATCCGGGCAAAATGCTCATCTAAAGCAAGGATACGTCCGGAATGATAACCGGTTTCTTCCGGCAGACAATCTGTTTTCCCTTCTGTGATATGCAAGCTTATCCCCCCTTCTTACTGTCTGTTCTATTTGTGCCTCAGCACACTTCCACATCCATTTCCACATGCGCAAGGCCGGGATCCAAATCCCGTTCTGCAGACATATCAAACACCGGATCGCCGTTTATGTCAAAATGCACCCGCCTGATGCCGTCGCAGCGGAGAGTACTGTCCGGTGATGTTTCCGCATGGTATGCGATCATCAGATTCCCTTCGGAGTCCGTAAAAAAGGAATTATGGCCGGGACCGTATTCTCCCTCTACGGAATAAAAGGATAAAACCGGGGTGCCGCGTTTGTGCCATGCCGATTTATCCAGCAGATCGGCTCCGTCTTCCGCCGTAAGCAGACCCAGCACATAGGTGTAACCGTTGGCCGCGCCTCCGGAATAGGTCAGATAGATTCTGCCGTTGGCCGTAAAAGCATAAGGCCCTTCGTTGTTGATAGTATGGCTCACATTCTCCCAGCCATAAAGAGGGCGGGTGAGCAGGACAGGATCGCTTGTAAGCCGCCAGGGTTCTGCTTCATCCACCCGGGCAATATACAGCATGGAGCCTGAATCATATTCGGTACCGATTCCCCTTCGGTAGGACCAGACCACATAGGAACAGTCTCCCGATTTCAGATAGGTCATGTCCAGCGTGATACCGTCCTGCGCCAGCCAGCTTCCGTCCTTTCTCCGGATCCGGATCGGATCCTCCCAGCTGCCCGCATCCGTCAGGCTGCCGCCTTTTTTCAGCTTCATGAGGTGGCACTGCGGCCCCCACTGTGTGCCGCTTACCGCAAACAGTATGTAAAGCTCTCCGCCAATCACATGGAATTCCGGCGCCCAGAAGGTCTGTACCAGCCCCCGTTCCTCATCCAGATCGAGAATCAGGTGCTGTTTCACATCCTCTTTAAAAAGATCGGCCACAGTCCCGGCTTCCCTCACATAGAACCCCACATCATTCAGATTGTCATTCGTTGATATATAATAGTACCGGCCTTCCCACGGGAAAACTACCGGATCTCCGAATCCACAGGCAAGGGGAAAGGCATACTGCTCATTTATTACAGTTCCGGCAATCCGGCAGGTTCCCTTCCTGCCGAAATCAATTTTCCCCACATCCCAGCGGACACGTTTCTGTGCGGTAGAACCATCCGAATACACAACGGTCGCCTTTATCTTTTCCACAGCTTCCGCATCATGTGCCGGTATCTTATCCGGCACATGCACGGCAACGGAAGAAAGCCTGCTCCAGTGAAGGGCCGCCCTGTCACACAGGCTGCGGCTTACCTCCACCGTATTTCCCGCCTGGGCGCCTTCCGGCAGCTGCCCGGGATCTGCAAACCCCATTTCCCTGAACGCAATGAAATCATCCGTGGTCCACAGCAGAAGTCTTCCTTCACTCTCTTCATCCGCACTTCCGTTTTCATTCACACGGGAAGCCGTAATTCCAAAACCTCCCCCAGGCATGGGGAAAACCCTGGGAGCCTCCACCCCTTTGGGGCATATGGTATCCTTTTTATCCAATGTCCCCTCCGCAAACAGAATACCGTAGTTTCCATTCATGGCCTCATAATTCTCTCCATCCCTGCTGTATGCCAGGTGAATGCTGCGCGCCAGTCCGTCCGGATATAACCTCTCATCCGTTTTTCTTGTGTATACCATAATTCTGGCGCTCTTCTCCGCAAAATCTACTCCCATGCCGATTCTTTCCTTTCCGTCCTCTTTCCTCTCATTCTCGTGCTGTAACATCCATCAAAAACGCCGTCACTTCGTCTTCCGGCTTCACCTGTGCCCTGGGGCTGTCAAAAAAGGTCATCACAGCAGGCTTCTCTTCCAGAAAAGCTTCCCATTTTTCCATAGGAGTCCCGTCCGCGTCCGCGCCGTTAGGATCTCCCTTTTTTATAAACTCCGCCCAGTAATTGCACATCTGCCGGGCGAGGTCATAATGCTTTCCGGTAAAAGGCCTCCAGCATTTCGCCAGGGTTTCAAAGAAAAACCATAAATCCGAAGAATGGAAGGCTCCCGGATTGTCTTCCCCGGGTATCTCAGGGCCGAATTCGTATACATAACAGGGCTGCTTGGCCCCTGCCTTTTCCAGCAGGCTGCACATCCTGCGGATTCCCAGCTCCACGGAACTGACAAAGCCGTTTTCTTTGGCTGCTTCCAGTCCATCCTTCGCATGGATCAAATCCAGATATTCCTGCGCACGGTCTCCGAATTTTTCTTCCGCTTCCTTTTTCAGGGCATCCGGATCCTCCGCCTGGGGCGCCGTGAAAAATTCGTTGTTGGTGAAGCCAGTCATGATCGGCACATCCAGCAATTTTCCCGCTTTCATATTGTTCCAGTAGGTATCGGTCTGGTATACGCCGTCCGGGATGGTTCCCCAGAACGCGCCGAAGGCATTGTTTTTATCACGGATGAATTCTGCGGGAAGCGCCCTGGCTTCTTCCAGTGTTTCCACGCCGAGGAAAGCAAAAAAGAGTTTTCCCTGCTCCAGTAATTCTTCTTTTGTGAACCGCATACGGTCCTGGAAGGGATCATAGAAAATCCCGCTCTCAACAATAGCCTTCTGAATATAGCCCTGATTTCCCTGACAATTCAACTGAGCCAGCACGCTGCCGCCCCCTGCCGACTGTCCTCCTATGGTGATATTGTCCGGATCGCCTCCGAAAGCTGCGATATTGCGTTTTGTCCAGAAAAGGCCGTACTGCTGATCCAGGTTGCCGAAGTTCGCCGGAGCTTCCGGGTTTTCCTCCCACAGCTGAGGGTGGGTGAGGAAGCCGAATACGTTCAGCCGGTAATTTACCGTCACCACCACGATTCCCCTGCGTGCCAGCCGTTCCCCGTCAAATTCCATTTCCGCAGGATTGCCCCACTGGAGGCCGCCGCCGAAATACCATACATAAACAGGAAGCTTATCCTCTGTGCTCACTGCAGGCGTCCATACATTCAGGTACAGGCAGTCCTCGTTCATGGGGATGGAGGGATCCACATTCCATTCTCTTGTATAGATGTTCGTTTCATCCAGTCCCGGTATGCTCTGCATGGAAATGGGCGCAAACTCCAGGCAGTCCCTGACGCCGTCCCAGTCCGCTGCGGGCTGGGGCGCTCTCCAGCGCAAATCACCCGTCGGAGGTGCGGCAAAAGGAATTCCCTTGAAGGATATCACCCGGGGATCCGCCGCCGGGATACCCCTGACCAGACCGTTTTCCGTTTTTACTACTTTCAGCATATTGTCTCCTTTCTCACTTCACTCTTATCATCATTACGCTGCATGCAGGCATCGTGAACGAAAGCCCTCTGTCCGTCACCTGTATCTGCGTAAACGCTTCTTCCTTTACCTGTTCCGGCTCTTCAAAGGTATTATAGGACTGCATCCTTCCGCGCACAATTTTGGCTTCTATGCGGGAGGGCTCTTTCTTTGTCAGAACCACTTCTATCTGTCTGTCTTCCTCCGGGGACAGATTATTCAGGGTAATTGTCAGAACACCGTCCTTATCCACCGAAACGGATTCCTGCACGTCAGGCACCATCTCCTGTTCCTTCAGGCCGATTTTTCCCGCCCCTTCCAGCCAGCTTTCCACAAGCTCCGCATCCTGATGATGCTTATACATATGGAATACATGGTAGGTCGGCGTCAGGAGCATTTTCTTTCCCTCCGTCAGGATCACGGACTGGAGCACATTTACGATCTGTGCAATACAGGCCATCTTGATCCGGTCGCAGTGCTTGTTGAAAATATTCAGGGAAACTCCTGCCGTCAGGGCATCCCTCATGGTATTCTGCTGGTACAGGAAGCCCGGATTCGTACCCGGCTCCACATCATGCCAGCATCCCCATTCATCCACCATCATCCCGATTTTCTTTTCCGGGTCATATGTATCCATAATGGTGCTGTGGCGTGTAAGGACTTCTTCTATATAAAGAGCCCTTGCAAGAGTATTAAACCAGACTGCCTCGTCGAAGTCTGTGGCGCTTCCCTTATGGATTCCTTTTTCCACCCCGGCATAATAGTGGACGGACAAGCCATCCATAAAGCCGTGTGCCTCCGGGGGCGCAGGATTTCTGAAGCATTCCCTCAGCACCACATCCGTCCATTCATAGTCATCCGCATTGGCTCCGCCGCAGATTTTGAATATGGGGGCATTCTTGTCATAGCAGCGGATATATGTCTGATATCTGCGGTAAAGGTGGGCGTAATAATCCGGGGTCATATTGCCGCCGCAGCCCCAGTTTTCGTTGCCCACGCCGAAATAATCCACCTTCCAGGGCTTTTCCCTGCCGTTTTCACGGCGCCAGTCCGCCATGGGGGAAACGCCGTCCAGGGTCATGTATTCCACCCATTCGCTCATTTCCTGCACCGTGCCGCTTCCCACATTTCCATTCACATAGGTCTTGCAGCCCAGCTGCTCGCACAGCTCGAAAAACTCATGCGTACCGAAGCTGTTGTCCTCCGTCACGCCTCCCCAGTTGGTGTTGACCATTTTCTTTCTCTTATCTTTAGGCCCCACACCATCCTTCCAATGGTATTCATCCGCAAAACAGCCTCCCGGCCAGCGCAGTACCGGAACCTTTAATTCCTTCAGAGCCTCCACCACATCGGTGCGCATGCCGTTGACATTGGGTATTTCGGAATTTTCTCCCACATAAAGGCCTTCATAAATACATCTTCCCAGATGTTCGCTGAAATGTCCATAGATTTCCGGATTGATATGGCCCATTTTTTTATTTTCATTGATGTATAATGTAATCACGCTTTTCTCCTGCTCTCTCTTTATTTTCTTTTTCTGGGATCCAGTTCATATATCCTGCCTGTTTCCAGCATGGCAAAGGGTCCGGGCACCCGGCGTTCCCCGCATGCGTCCCCGTCAAAAGCATCCGCGGTTTCCATGGAGGCCTTAACCGGTAGCACCTTCTCCGGTTCTGTGATATAGTTCTGCCTTCCCGTGCCATGATGCCTCATTTCAGGCAGTCCGTCCGCCTTTTTCAATTCCAGGGTGAGTTTTTCCGTATCCACTTCGACCGTGAAAAAGCCCTCCTGCCCCTCTTTGTCAAAACCATAGAACTCCTGCCATGCCTGCAGATCCAGGCAGTTCTCCGGAGCGGGATACAGAATGCGGAGGTAGCCTCCCGGCATTTTCACATACAGATTGCCCTGGGAATCGTTATCTTTGGTGGGGAATTTAATGGCGGCTTCCCCGCAGTCATAGAACATGTTGTTCACGATCCTGGCTTCCCTTGAGGTACCTCCTCTTCCGTTTCCGGAGATACGGAAGGCTACAGGTTTGACAAAATATCCGGCGCTGCGGCATCTTCCGATAAAATTGTTCACCACGTGCAGACGGTCCGTGCCTTCGCCGTACACCGCATAGCCGTTGATTTCTCCGGTCTCTTCCATCTTGTACCAGCCCGTGGAGCCCGGCTCCGAAGGGATATCCTCAGGCCGGAACCGTCCTTCCACATTCCAGAAAATATTATTGTCTATCAGGTTGATTCCGTCTCTGGAGCATTCGATGAAAATGGCCTCTCTCTGCTCGATTCCATCCAGGAACAGATTGCGGGTGATCCGGTTATTTTCATTTCCCACATCCATCCACAGATGATCCGCCCGGAAGGTCTTAGTAAAAATATTCCGCCGTATCAGGCTGTTCACACTGTTATGTACCTTAATCCCTCCCGCTTCCCAGGAAAGCTCCATCTTCTGCCAGCCGGTTCCTTCGATCCGGTTGTCTTCTATCAGCAGGTCGGTGGCAAACATGCCTGCAATGCCGCACACTCCGGCATCGCGGATTTCACAGCCTCTCACCACCGTATGCCCGATGATCTGATCCTCCCGGAAGGTATGGTGCCAGCACTCGTTGCCGATATCGATCCCCACGCCGTTGGACCAGTCAATTTTACAATCCTCAATGATCCAGTGGTGTCCTCTGTAGCATGAAATGGCTCCGCGCTGGGGTACGGGCGCTCCCGTCGCCGCATGGGCACAGGTCAGGCCCTTTACCCTGATATAAGAAAGGAAAGGAATCTCAGGCGCAAAGCACTGTTCCCTGCACGTCAGTTCTATCTGGTGCTGTGCCGGATCGGAGTCATCCTCCAGCCGGAAGTGTACGGTCTGTCCGTTGGCCTCCACCCAGTAGGATCCGGGTGTGCTGCCGAGCTGATTGTACAAAGAAACCTGCTTCAGCGGCTTTCCGTCGCAGAATACCATGCCTCTCCGGTTTAAATAGGTCGTCATATCCGTCTTTTCATATTCGATAAAAAGACGGTCATGAAGGATATTTACGGCGCAGAAGGGATTGTAGCCCCTGAATTCATCGGGGTTGAGCCTTGTCTCCCATATCTGCAGCCCTTCCGGCAGGCTTACCTGTGCTCCGGGAGGTATCAGATTCCAGCCTTCGCTGCGGCGGAAATCATGTGTCTCCACAGAAGCCTTGATAACTACCTCCCCATCCCCAAAGGCTTCGAAGCTCACCATCTCCTCCGGGCCGTTTCCTCCGCATACCGGATGGACGCACTCCCGGTAAACACCGCCATGAATCCATACCCTGATTCCCGGCCCCGCCAGATTGGCCGCTGTCTGAATGGTCGCAAAGGGATGTTCCATGCTTCCGTCATTTTCATCGCAGGCTTCCGGATGGGCAGCATTCACATGATATTCTCTGGTGAATACCGGCGCTTTTTCCCAGAAGGCAAAGCGTTCCCCTCCCGGAAGGCGATCCTGCGTATCCCCTTCCACTCGTCCGGGTACGCTCAGTACTGCCTGATAAGCCGTTTTCGGCCGGAAACCGTCCTGGAAAAGCAGAGGAAAGCTTCGTTCTCCCCGGAAACCGGTGAGCCAGCTGTCATCGTCCTGCATTCCCCAGAAGGTCACGCCGGTCACATCGGCCGTCCCTTCCTTTTTGTTTCTTGTCAGGATGGTGAAAACCTCTCTGTAGCGGGCGGCAAGGGCCTCCATGGACGACGCCGACGGATCTGCATTATGGATATCCAGCTCCGTCACCTGAATCTGGATTCCAAGGGAACCGTAAACGCGGAGTGATTTTTCATATTCCTCCAGGTCAGGCGTGTTCATGGTCATATGGGACTGCATTCCCATGCCATCCACCAGCTGTTCCGAAAGCAGCGGCTTTAAGACCTGTTCGCAGATCACATCCCGTTTCCAGGGAATAAAGGTATCATAATCATTATAAAACAGGCTGACATCCTGCTTCGCATACTTTCTCGCAAACCGGAACGCCTGCAGGATAAAGTCCTCGCCCACGGTTTCCGTCCACAGGGAACGGCGCAGCGCCCCGTCCTCCACGGCCTCATTTACCACATCCCATGCATAGATAATTCCCGGATACTCTGTTTGGGTAAATTCCAGCACCTGACGGATATACCCTTCCAGCCTGGCAAGCATAGTCTCCCTGTCCGCAAGGGGAGCATTCTCTTCCCCGCGGTACCCTTCTGTGAAAAACCATCCGGGTGTCTGGTTATGCCATACAAGGGTATGCCCCCTCATTTTCATGCCATGCTCCCGGGCAAAATCCAGATATTTCCGTACGCCTTCAAAACATACGGCGGGACAGCGGTCATACTGCGCCGCATTCCTTCTGTTTTCCCCCTCATCCAGAAGAAACTGCGGTTTCATCTCATTCTCACAGGTCATGGAATCATACTGCGCGCACAGCTCCCCACAAGCTATAGCGCTCTCAAATACCTGCGCCGGAACGGCGGCCCCCATCCTGAAATATGGCTGATATACTGTTTTCAGACTCATGTCATTCCCCTCCCTCCGCTTCTGCGGAAAATCACAAATTACCGTAACCGTTCAGACAAGCCGGAACCGTTACTGTGTCCGTAAAAAGAGAAAAAGGGGCCGGCAACCGCCAGCCCCCACTTTTCTGTCATTCCTATTCTGCTCTTATTCTGCTGCTTTTCTTGCGTCAATGACTGCCTGATATTTATCGGTATCAAAGGCAACCAGGTCATTCCAGCCGAAGCCTTCCAGCTGTACGCACATATCATCCCACATCTTTTCAAATTCTTCATCGCTTGCTGCGAATACCATACGCCAGGAAGCATCACATACAACGCTCTTGCACTGGCTTCTGATCAGCGCGGTATCCGTATCGTCACTTGCAAGAGGAATATTTACATTGGCAACCATGCCGAGCTGTCCTTTGTCTTTCATATATTCCACTTCGTTCACAGCTCCGAATTTCTCCGACCATTCCTTTGTTGTCGCGGTCTGGTTCATCTCTATGGTAGATGACCATAAGTTGGGCTCAAAATATTCTCCTGTTACAGGGTTCTTTTCAGCGCTTCCTGCGATCCACTGGTTGATCTGATTGTTGCCGTCGCTCCAAGTGCCGCCGCCCATTTCTTCCGGAACCTGGAGATCTCCGGTAAAACGATCCTGTCCTTCTTTGGTCAGAGTATAGGTTCCATCATCATTTACTGTGTAAATAAAACCTTCCAGGCTGTTATGCTGATAGGTAAGCCCTTCGGGAGATGCAAGCCAGTCAAGCAGCTCCATAATCCGTAATTTCTTTTCTTCGTCCACCTGGGAACCAACGCCCCATACACGGCCGTCGCCATAATAGGAATCAGCTGTCTGGAAGAAGTTCAGATCCGCTACAGGTGTATACATATAATTTTCACGGTTCTGTCCGTGCTCCGGTGTATTCCAGAAACCATTCTGCCAGTTATACCAGAACAGATATACTCTCTTCTGTTTCATCTTGCTGTCACAGGCTGTGGTCCAGTCCTGAGTAGCGGAGTCCGGATCAACCAGCCCCATCTGATTGGCTTTATAGAAAAACTGAAGAGCTTTGTAGTAACCGCCGTTTTTATCCGTCAAAGGCATGATGGTATTGTCATTGCCAAGAAGAACGGATTCCTTTACCTGCTGTCCGAACCAGTTTGTCAGCAGATTGGCATTTTCAATACTTGTACCATCCCAATCCTTCCACATGGTAATTGCAAACGCTTTGTCGCCTGCTGCGTTGGTAGGATATTTTTCCTGCATATCCGCCAGCATGTTCAACAGATCATCTGTGGTTTTCAGTTCCGGACAACCCAACCCTTCATACAGATCCCACGGCACTCTGGGTGCGCTTAAAACCTCCGTGCCCACAAAAGCCGTAGGGCCGTTGCTGTTCATATTACAGGGAATCGCAAAAACGCTTCCTGCTTCCACACCGCTCATGGTTCCGTTGAACAGATCTATCTGTTCTTTATACTTGGTCAGGTTTTCATAGCTTCCGATAATATCGCCGATATCCATAATCAGGCCGGCTTCCACACAGTCCTGCATTTCGGAGTTGTCAATGATTACGATATCTCCCAGATTGCCCGATGCGCTTCGTGTCTGATAAAGGGAATTGGCATCTCCGGATACCTGAGGCGCGATAATGTTAAGCTGGATATTGAATTTGTCCTTGAGTACCTTACCGAACCAGCCGGCCTGTATTCCCTGGTAATTGGCGGCCTTATCATAAATTTCAATGGTCATCTCCGTATCATGGGATACCACAGGAGCTGCTCCCTGTGCAGCCTCCGTACCTGCGCTGCTTTCTGCTGCAGATTCTGCCGCTGCCGGTTCTGAACTTCCGCCTGCCGGCGCTGTTGTGTCTTTGCCCTGTCCGCAGCCTGCCAGAACAGTTGAAGCTGTCATGATTGCTGCCAGTGCCAGGGATGCTAAACGTTTCCTTTTCATCTTGAATCCTCCTTGTTTTCCGAAGAAAAATATGAGCCTCTGCGAACAGAGTATTTTCCTCCTGCTCTTTATTGAGTCTATCTATAACAGAAGTCGGTCTTCTGCTATTTTCTCAGCCTTTTACGGCACCGATCATGATACCCTTAACAAAATATCTCTGGAATATGGGGTATACCAGAATGATCGGTATAACTACGATTATTGTTACCGTCATCCGGACGCTGGTAGGCGTCTGGCTTGTGGCTACTGCCGCCGCCATGGAAGCGCTGTTATTGGTATTGGCAAGGCCGGCCAGCGAACTCGCCTGATTCAGATATTGATACAGAATGAACTGCAGCGGATAAAGCTTGGTATCCGTTACCAGAAGCAGTGTATCCTGGAAAGAGTTCCACTGGTTTACCGCGGAGAAAATCGCAACAGTTGCCATGATAGGCTTGATAACCGGAAGCATAACCTTGAAGAAAATCTTCATGATTCCCGCACCGTCAATCTGCGCGGCTTCCTGCAGTTCCTTGGGCACCGACTCCACAAATGTTTTGGTCAGTATAATATAGAACGGGGAGACAACTGCCGGAAAAATATAGCCCCAGAAATTATTCGTCAGATGCAGGTTCCTCATGGTGAGGTACCAGGGGATAATACCCGCATTGAAATACATGGTCGCAACCACCAGCCGGTACCAAAGCTTCCTGTGCCACATATTATCCTGAGTAAACATAAAGCCCAGGAAGGCGGAGGCTCCTACCGTACCCACCGTACCGATAATGGTCCTCAGCACGGATATTTTGGCCGCCTGGAAAAGGCCGTCAATGCGCAGCGCACTGAGATAGTTTTTAAAATGAAGCCCCTTCGGCCAGAACAGAATCACACCGCGTGCACTCAAATCATTGGCACTTATGGTATTTATGAAAATATAGTAAAAAGGATAAATACAAATTAAGGCACAAAGGGCAAATATGATATAGCAGACAACAGCCAGCATATTATCGCCGAAGCTGTGGTGCATTTTAGTTTTAAGAACTTTTTCCCTGCTCATTTTTTCCTCCTCTTCCCTACAAAAAGCTTTCGCCGCGTATCAGCTTGGACATGGTATTGGCAAAGAACAAAAGAATGAGACTGACAACACTCTTAAGCATACTGATTGCAACGGATACGGAATAGCTTCCGCTTCCCATCGCGGTGTTGTATACGTAAAGGTCAAGCACCTGGATCGTCTCTTTGTTAAAAGCATTCTGGAATACATAGTACTGTTCCATACCGTTTGAAAGGAAGTTCGCGATATTGAGCATCAGCAGTACAAAGTATGTGGGAAGGAGGCTCGGAATCGTGATATACCAAATCATCTGCAGCCTTGACGCACCGTCCACCTTTGCCGCCTGGTACATTTCATCATCAATCCCGGAAATCGCCGCTATGTACATGATGGCCGACCAGCCCAGGTTCTTCCATGTAAGCCACAGCCACATCGTCAGCCATACATGTTCGGAGGACTGGAGAAAAAGAATCGGCTCCGTAGTAATCCCCAGTGTCTGAAGCAGGGTATTCGCCATACCTGTGCTGTTGAAAAGGCTGTATGCCACGGAATATACAAGCACCCAGCTGATGAAGTTGGGAAGCGTGGTCACTGTCTGCACGAATTTCCGGAAGGGCACACACCGCAGCTCATTCATAAATACGGCAAATATCATGGGCAGCCAGGAGGTTGCCAGCGTAATGCCGCTCATGGCAAAGGTATTTTTAAGCACCTGCAGAAGCTGATTGATTTTAATAGGATTCTCCACCAGAGACTTGAACCATTTCAGCCCCACAAAGTCATGGATGGAAAATGGTTTCGGCGGTTTGTAATCAAAAAATGCGTATACCCAGCCGTACAGCGGATAATAGGCAAAAATTAAAACCAGCACAATAAAGGGCAGTACATAAAGGAACATTTTGAAAGAATTCCATTTTTTCTTGTTTTGAAAAAGACTCATACTTCTCTCCCTTCTCCCAAAGAGTTTACATTTTGTTTATCGTTAAACCTTTGTTTAAATGGATTATATAACTCTTCCACCATGAATGTCAATATATGTTTTAATATATTATGATTTTTATACAATTTACACATATTTCTATTTACTTAAACGATTTAGAAATTTTCTATTTGTGTTATTTTTATGTTATTTGCACTAAAATCTACATATGTATCGTTTTACCAGTTTTTATATTCTGTATTTACAGTAATGGAAAATGCATTTCTATTTTCATCTGCCATAAAGACTTCTGTCACATCAAGATGTCATCCGTATCTCTTTCAAACGGTATCCATCAAAAAAAGGTGCATGGCCATTATTATAATTTCCATACACCTTACTGTTACTATATAATTTTGTTTTGTGTTTTTTATGGCTGCTTCCTTTTCACCGAATTCCGCAGCACGATAGAACAGGGAATCTTGATTTCAGCCGCCTTTTCATCCGCAGCCTCCGCCTCCTTCTCCTCACCGCCGATCCTCTCCAGCAGCATCTCTGCCGCCTTATGCCCGATCTCGGAAAGAGGCAGGCTCATCGTCGTCAGTGCCGGACGGATATATTCCGACAGATCCTGATTATCGAAACCGGTAACTGAAATATCCTCTCCGGCCCTCAGCCCATGCTCCTCCAGGTAATCATAAACACCGCCCGCCATGCGGTCCGCCATACAGAAGATCGCCGACACGCCCGCATCCACAAGCGGCCCTGCCTGTTCATATCCTGATTCCCGATCCCAGGCTCCGTAACGGACCCAGCCCGGATTATAGGGTACCTGCTCCTCAAACATCGCTTTCTGGATCCCCAGAAGTCTTTTCTGGGTATGAATATTATCCGCCCGTCCGCCGATGATGCCTATTTCCCGGTGTCCCATGGAAAGCAGGTACTTCATCATATCATAGCCGCCCTTTTCCTCTTCAATCACCACCGACGGAATCCAGTCGGCATTCGTATAGGCATATGCCAGCACCACCGGCATGGAAAAATCCTCCGGGAAAAAATGAATGATCCTCGCATGCCCCGCCACATAAATCACCCCGTCCACTTTAATGGAACGCAGCTCCTGCAGCGCAGGCTCCAGCACGGAACGGTAGGCTTCCTCGTTATTGTACCAGGATTCCTTCCACCTCGCATACAGACGAAGGTTCTGCACGATTGTCCGATACCCCTTTTCTTCACAGCAGGCCATAATGCTTTCTATCATTCCGGGCGTACTGAACTGGGAAATATCTTCCGCAATGATTCCTATCGTTTTTGTCTTCTGGTTTCTCAGCCCCTGAGCGATATAATTAGGCTGATACCCCCTTTTCTTCACCACATCCAGGACTCTGAGCCTGGTTTCTTCGCTGACCTTCGGCTTCCCGTTCAGTATATTGGAGACTGTGGTTGCTGAGACATTACACTCTCTCGCAATTTCCTTTAATGTAACCATAATTATAATAGCACCCTCTCTTTTCCTATTACAAGTTTTACGTTAAACAAAATAATGCCCTTATTTTCTTTTTCAGGCATTCCCCTTTTTCTGAATTCAATAAGGAATTATAGCATTATTGGCCCCATCACGCAAGGAGCATTCATTTTTTCGGCAGGTTTACAGAAAAACCTGTATACATCCGCTGTAAACCAACTGAAGCTTGTTTCCCTTTGGCTAATATGTTACAATTCTTTCACACGAAAGCGGTATTAGTATAACCTGACTAAGATCGGGGCCCCATGGTTCCCGTTTTTTTGCCGCCGTTTGGCGTGGAGGGGGACACATATGGATAAGAGGACAACAAACCTTTTTGCAAATGTAAAGCAGCGTCTGCTGGCAGGGCCGGGAAAGTTTCTGGATAACCTTCCCCTCGCCAGAAAACTTATGCTACTCTATTTATGCTGTGTCCTGCTCCCTTTGATCCTGACTGACAGCGTAATCATTTACATGACGGTACGCGCCGAGCACAATACCAGCCGGCATGAAATGGAAAATATCGCGGACGCTATCAAATACAGCCTGAGCAACCGTATGGATAATGCCGCCAATCTTTCTCTGAATATTTACAGCAATAAATATATCAATGCCTTTCTGGAAGCCGACTACCAATCCCCCCTGGACTACTTTGAACGCTATCAGGATTTTCTGAAGGATTCCCTTTATGAAGCCAGCGTCGTGACAAGCAATTATCAGATCGTGATGTATACGGATAATCCCGGTATCGTTAACGGCGGCAGCTTCTGGAACCTGGATACCATAAAAGGAGAACAGTGGTACCGGGATTTTATAGATTCCGGCCAGGAAATTCTCGCCTATCCCTACTATGAATCCTCCGTCACCTCTTCACAGCGGAAAATATCCATCATCCGCAGAATGGACTACTATCATAAAGGCTCCGGCCCCAACCTGGTGAAAATGGATCTGGACTACAGCAGTATGTCCCAGAGTATCGTAAACGCCAAATACAGCTTTCTCGTTTATATCTGCGACGGGGACACTATCCTCTTTTCCAACGACGGGCACGGCGGCATGGGAAAGCCCTATGAGACCTTCACCTCCGACCTGCTGAAGAAAACAGGGATTTCAAAGAGCATGAATGTATACGGACGGGTATGGAATATTTATGTCCTGAACAGGGAATTAAGCGCCCTTGCTCTCATAAAAAACAATTTCCAACTTCTGATTTTCCTTCTGTGTCTGAACCTGCTTCTGCCGGCCCTGCTGATGACCGGCCTGAACCATTCCTTCACCTCACGGCTCATGGAGCTTGGCGCCGCTTTTGAAAAAGGCGGCATCGATGAACTGAAAGCCCTGCCCGCGGTGCGGGGAAAGGATGAAATCGGAATCCTTATGGAAAGCTATAACCTGATGGCCGGCCGTATCAACGACCTGATACAGACCGTTTACAAGGACAGGCTCAAGGAACAGGAAATGGATATCGCCAGACAGAAAGCGGAGCTTCTGGCCCTCCACAGCCAGATCAATCCCCATTTTCTCTTCAACGCCCTGGAAAGCATCCGCATGCACAGCCTGCTGAAAAAGGAGCTGGAAACCGCCGGCATGGTGGAAAGGCTGGCTCTGATGGAACGCCAGTATGTTGACTGGGGAACGGATTCCATCAGCATCCATGAAGAAATACAGTTTGTGGAAGCTTACCTGGAGCTTCAGAAATACCGGTTCGGCAATCGCCTTTCCTACCAGATAGAAGTGGATGACTCCTGCCGGGGATACTGTGTCCCCAAGCTGACCCTGGTCACTTTTGCCGAAAACGCCTGTGTCCACGGGCTGGAAAACAAAACCGCGGCGGGCTGGATTTTCGTCCGCTGCTACTGTGACGAAGGCGTACTCTGTATGGAGGTGGAGGATACCGGCCACGGAATGAGCCCGGATTTGGTCCGTGACATGCAGGAAAACATGAATAATGCCAGCATGCAGCTGCTCAAGGAAAACCGCCGGGTGGGAATTATGAACGCCTGTCTGCGGCTGCGTATGGCCACAGGCAATCAGGCCTGTTTTGAGCTGGAAAGCGAAAAAGGCTCCGGCACTATCATCACGATCAAAATTCCCGTGGAAGCACTCCATAAAAAAGCATGGAAACAGAATGAAAATTTATAAATGATACAGAAGGAGGTACCTGATGCTTCGCATATTATTTGTTGATGACGAGCCCTTTATCCTGCAGGGGCTTTCCGTCCTGATCGACTGGGAAAAGGAAGGATTTGAAATTGCGGGGACCGCGGCAAACGGCCTGGAAGCCATCCGGTTTCTGAAAAACAATGAAGTGGATCTGATACTGGCCGATATCCGGATGCCCGCCATGTCCGGCCTGGAGCTTCTGGAAAAGCTGAGGACAGAAGGCATTTCCGATGCCTATTTTATCATTTTAAGCGGATACAGTGATTTTGAATATGCAAGAAAAGCGCTCCAGTACGGCTGCATGGATTATATTTTAAAGCCGGTACGAAAGACGGAGCTCATAGCCGCTCTCGACAAGGTGAAGGCCGAAAGCAGTCTGACCCTCCGGAAAAAGGAAGAGGAAGCCCTTCAGGAAAAGGCATATTTTGCGCGAAACCTCATCGCCATTATCTGCGGCAAATACGATCAGATGAACCTGGAATATGTGACCGCAAAGATGCGTACGGACGGCGGCATCCGGTATATCGATATTGAAATTGATGACCGTAATGAGGAAGGCTCCGAATACGTGCCGCCCAAAACAGAGGAAGAAAAAAGGAAACTGCAGAGGCTTCTGTACCAATCCTGTCTGGACTTTCTGGGAGAAGACGGCTGGCACTGCATTTTCGATGTATCCAGCAATGAAAGGGATTATGATATCGGCCTGATCTACTGTGACTATATGGCGCAGGAAGCCGGAATGAACGAGCAGGATTATCTCGACAGCTTCCTGGGCAGCATTCAGGAAGCCATCAAGCATCCGGTCGTCATGTTTGTGGGAAACCGTGTGGATCATATATCCGGTCTGTCCGAATCCTACCGGACCGCCAATATCGCCCGCTCCTTCCAGAATTTCCATGTTGACGGGATGAACCAGTGCATTTCCTGGTATGAGGAACAGGAACGGACGGAAGGCAGAAGCCTGCTTTTCAAGGCCAGCCTGGACGATCTGGCCAGGGCTGTGGAACAGAATGACAAGGAACGGATACCGGGCCTTGTGGATCATCTGTATGATGAAATCAATCAGAATGCCATGGATGCCAAGCTTGTGAGCCTCAATATCGACTATCTCCTCTTTCAGCTTGTCCATCTGGCACAGGCCCAGGATCCCAATGTGAACCAGGAGGAAATCCTGGAATTTATCAGCGGAAGCGCTTTTGACTCTGGTACCATGAGAGGCAGCCGGATGCATCTGAAGCGTTTTGCCGAAGAATATGCGGATTACCTTTCCCAGATCAGGGGGAAAACGATACGCGGCGGCGTTCTCGGAGAGGTGGAGCAATACATCCGGGAACATTATTCGGAAAACCTGACCCTGAAGGAGCTGGGCCAGAACTATTACATAAACAGCGCTTATCTGGGACAGCTGTTCCGGAAAACCTATGGCGTCTCCTTTAAGGATTACCTGAATAATTACAGGATCGAAATGGCCGCCTCCTTTCTCCTTCATACGGACATGAAGAACTATGAGATCATGGAAAAGGTCGGTTACCATGATCTGGACTATTTTATCAATAAATTTATCGCGGCAAAGGGCTGCACCCCGGCCAGATTCCGGAAAAAATGCAGAGAATAGCACCGGCCGGGAGCACAGTTCTTTGTCCACTTATCAAAAAAGCCCTGATAAATTACAGTTCAATTGTGCAACTATAATTTGTCAGGGTTTTTTATGTATTTTCTCAGGTTGTTGTTTTGTGTAGTTGGTATAGAATAAATACACAAGGACATACCCGGGTATACATTTTGACAATGCATTTTAATAAGCAGGTAATTAAGAATTATCAGGAGGATTCAGAATGAAAAAGAAACAACTGACAGCGCTTTTACTCTCTGCAGCAATGGCACTTTCCCTTTTATCCGGCTGCGGCGGCAATGCAGCCTCTTCCGGAAGCACCGCTTCCCAGGAAAGCGCCGGCGAAACAGAGAGCCAGGGAATTCGGGAATACACCGCATTCTTTGCCGTTCCCGGAACAGAGATCAATGACGACAACGAAATACAGGCTGCTATCGCTGATATCACAGGCGCCAGAGTCAAGGAAACCTGGCTGACAGGCCAGACCGCCCAGGAAGCCGTGGGAACGATGATCGCCGGCGGGGAATACCCGGATTTCATAGACGGCAGCGACGGACAGATTCAGCTGTATGAAGCCGGAGCTCTTGTGGCCCTGGATGATTATCTGGATAAATACCCTAACATCAAGGAGTTCTATTCCGATGCGGAATGGGATAAGGTACGTCAGGAAGACGGAAAAATCTACTGGATTCCCCAGTTCGGAAATATCTGGGAAAAAGACATGAGCGCCGTACACAGCGACGAGGCCTTCTGGATCCAGACCCGCGTGTTAAAATGGGCCGGTTATCCGGAAGTGAAAACAATGGATCAGTATTTTGACCTCATTGAAAGCTATAACGAAGCAAATCCTTCCATGGAAGACGGAACGGCAAACATCCCTTATACCATCCTCTGCGATGACTGGAGATACTTCTGTCTGGAAAACGCTCCCCAGTTTCTGGATGGGCATCCCAACGACGGCTCCGTTATTGTAGACACGGATACCCTGAAGATTGTGGACTATAACACAACGCCCACAGCAAAAAGGTATTTCCAGAAGCTGAATGAAGAATTCCAGAAGGGAATTGTGGATCCGGAATCCTTCACCCAGACCTATGATGAATATATCGCCAAGCTTTCCACGGGCCGTGTGCTCGGAATGATTGACCAGTGGTGGAACTTCGCTTATTCCGTAAATGATTCCTTAAAGCAGCAGGGACTGGATAAGCAGGGCTGCGATTATGTTCCTCTGCCTATCACCATCTCTGAAGATATCAAAAATATGTGGCATACCTCCGACGGCACCCTGAACGTATCAAATGGCCTCGGTATCACCACCAGCTGCAAAGACATTGACGGCGCTCTCCAGTTCATCAATGATCTTCTCAGCCCTGAAGTACTCACCCTGCGCAACTGGGGAATCGAAGGCGTAGACTACAATAAAGATGAGAACGGTGTCTTCTCCCGTACCGATGAAATGCGTACCAATGCTTCCGATCCCGCTTACAAGGCATCCCACCTTTGCACCTATTCCTATTTCCCGAACTACAGCGGCATGAGCAAGGACGGAATCAACGCCGCCACCCCTGCCGAACAGCCTCAGGAATTCCTGGACGGTTTACAGGCGGACGTACAGGAATGTCTGGAAGCCTACGGCTGTTCCACCTATGTGGAAATGATTGGAACCAATACACCTCCCGGTCCCTGGTATCCTATGTATTCCTACAGCAACACTATGACCACCTCCACCCCCGGCGGAACCGCCTGGACAAAAATGGGAGAAATCAAGCATGAATATCTGCCCAAGGTTGTTATGGCTTCCGATTTTGAAAGCGCCTGGGAAGAATACATGAAAGTTTATTCAGACTGCAAGCCGGAAGATTTCTTAAGTGAAATGCAGACCGAGCTGGACAGAAGAATCCAGCTGGCAAAAGATAACGGCGAATATTAAGCAGCTGCAGGCAGCAGTGGTTACGATATGTGATTACGGCTGCCTGCCCTATATAAAGGAGCAGTTATGGCAGGAAATGCAAGAAAGAAAAAAAAGAATAAGACGGAAATCACCTGGAAGGAACTGAGGAGACAGAAGGTCCTTATTTTCTGGGCCGCTGTTTTTGTAATATACGGCTTTATCTTCTGCTATCTTCCGTTAGGCGGCTGGCTGATGGCCTTTCAGAACTATAAACCCAAGGACGGTATCCTGCATTCAAAGTTTATCGGCCTTGCCAAATTCCAGCAGCTTTTTTCAGACGCCACCTTTTTACGGGTCATCCGCAATACACTGGCCATGGGCGTCATCAACCTGGTGCTCACCTTCGTCATGGCGATCGCCTTTGCCATATTACTCAACGAAGTGAAGTCCAAAACGGGAAAGAAAACGGTACAGACCATCTCCTATCTGCCGCATTTTCTTTCCTGGATCATTGTTACAGGGATTCTCCACGACGCCCTCTCCGGCACCGGTATTGTAAACGAACTACTGCTGAAATTCCACATTCTGGAACAGCCGCTGAATTTTTTTGCTTATCCCAAGTACTTCTGGTGGATTGTGGCATTTGCAAATGTATGGAAAGAGACAGGCTGGAACGCTATCATCTATCTTTCCGCCATCACCGCCATCGATCCTTCCCTGTATGAAGCCGCATCCATAGACGGCGCGGGACGCTGGGCCAAAATCCGGCACATTACCTTCCCCGGGATCAAGCCCACCATCATGATACTTCTTCTGATGAATGTGGGCAACGTGCTGAATGCGGGCTTCGAAGTACAGTATCTGTTAGGCAACGGCCTTGTGCAGAGCGTTTCCCAGACCATTGACATTTACGTATTGAAATGGGGGATCAGCCAGGGTGATTATGCTATCGGTACGGCCGCCGGTATCTTCAAGAGCGTGGTCAGCATCATCCTGATTGTAATCGCAAACCAAATGGCAAAACGCACCGGCGAAGAGCGTTTGTTCTAAGGAGGCAGAAAAATGAAAACAAAAAAAGAATCCGGACAAAAGGGAGTGGCTTACAACTCCTCCGTATCCGGCAAAATATTCACTGTTTTAAATACCCTTTTCATGATTGCCTTTGTTGTAATCACGCTCTATCCCGTCCTCAACACGCTGGCAATCTCTCTCAATGACGGCACCGACTCCCTCCGCGGAGGGATTTACCTGCTGCCGCGTAAATGGACCCTGCAGAATTATAAAACCGTCATACATAAAAACAATCTGATTAATGGCGCGGTTGTTTCCGTTGCCAGAACGATTATCGGGACTCTCACCGCTCTCGCCTCCAACGCCCTCCTGGCCTTTATCGTCAGCAGGAAGCGTTTTCTGTTCAAGAGCCAGCTCTCCCTGTTCTGGGTTGTCACCATGTATGTAAACGGCGGGCTGATTCCCGTTTTCCTTCTTTATAAGGGCCTGGGACTGACCAACAGCTTCTGGGTTTATATCGTCCCCGGCATGCTCAGCGCCTTTAATATGCTGGTCATCCGCACCTATATGACGGGAATCCCGGACAGCCTGGAGGAATCCGCCCAGCTGGACGGGGCGGGATATATGACCATATTCCTGAAAATCGTATCTCCCCTGTGCAAACCGGTATACGCAACAGTAGCCTTATTCGTTGCCGTGGGCCAGTGGAACTCCTGGTTTGACGCGATGCTGTATAATAGAATGAGTGATCAGTATACAACGCTCCAGTACGAGCTGATGAAGCTGCTCTCCTCCGTCACCAATCAGGGGGCAAGCGCGGAATCCATGAAAAACGCCACGGCTGCAAGCGCCGTAACGCCTACCTCCGTGCGTGCTGCGGCGACCATACTGACCATGCTGCCCATTGTATGCCTGTATCCTTTTCTGCAGAGATATTTTATAACAGGACTTACCATTGGCGGCGTAAAGGAATAACTCAACCGAATCGGAACTATTGTAAGGACACAGAAGAAAGGGGAAAGAAATGACAGGTGCATTTGAAACAGGGGTTTACCGGAATGTATTTATGGAATGCGGCATTCCGGAGGAAGAAATTGAAAAGAAGGTGTCCGACACCTTCCGGACTATGTTCTACGGAAAGGAGGAGGAACGGATTTATCATGAGGCAGGCCCGGACTGCGGCTTCCTCACCGATACCGGAAACAACGACGTGCGCACGGAAGGCATGTCCTACGGTATGATGATGTGCGTCCAGCTGGATAAAAAAGAAGAATTCGACCGCATCTGGAAATGGGCCAGGACGTATATGTACATGGGCGCCGAAACCCTGGCGGCCCATCCTGAAGCAAATATGGAAAACGAAGGCTATTTCGCATGGTCCTGTCAGCTGGACGGAACCAAAAATGCCTGGGGTCCTGCGCCGGACGGCGAAGAATTTTTTGCCATGGCACTCTTCTTCGCTTCCAACCGCTGGGGCGACGGAGAAGGGATTTTCAATTATTCAGCCCAGGCGCGGAAAATCCTGCATGACTGCATCCATAAGGGTGAGAAACCCGGTACCGGAAAGCCCATGTGGGATCCGGACAATCATCTGATAAAATTTATCACGGAATGCGATTTTTCCGATCCTTCCTACCATCTTCCGCATTTTTATGAGCTTTTCGCGCTTTGGGCTGATGAGGAAGACAGGGAATTCTGGAAAACAGCGGCTAAGGCCAGCAGGGAATATCTGAAAAAAGCCTGTCATCCCGAGACAGGCCTGTGCGCAGAATATGCGGAATATGACGGAACCCCCGTGTATTCCCAGCCCGGCGGCAATGACCGCCACGACTGGTATTACAGCGACGCCTACCGTACGATTGCCAACATAGGGCTGGATTACCTGTGGTTTGCGGCAGACCCCTGGGAAAAGGAAATCGCGGCGAAGCTGCAGCAATTCTATCAGGAAACAGCCAAAGACAACCAGGACGGGGTTTTCCTCATTGACGGGACTCCGGTGGAGCAAAAAGCCCTGCATCCGGTGGCTGTTATCGCCACAAACGCCCAGGCTTCCCTGGCTGCGGACGGACAATACGCCAGAGACTGTGTCCTGAAATTCTGGAATACGCCTCTGCGTACCGGGAACAGACGGTATTATGACAACTGCCTGTATCTTTTCGCCCTGCTGGCCCTGAGCGGGAGGTACCGGATCTGGATGCCCTAAATACCGGCACAGACTGCCTTAAACTGCAATTACGCTGTCAGGTTATGTAACCTGACAGCGTAATTTTATGCTTCCGGACATTCATTCAAAACTTGTAATTATCGTAGTTTCCGTATTCTCTCCAGATGTCCAGCATCATCTCATATCTCTCCAGAGCCATTCCGGTATACACACAATTGGAGGTGGCGAACACATATCCTTTTCCCGCTTCCATTCCCTGCCTCAGGGCACGCAGCACATCCTGCCGGCATTCCTCATCCGTGCCGGTCTGAAGCAGGCCGCAGTTCACATTTCCGATCAGGGCAATATTTTCTCCCGCAATTTTACGGACCTCCGTCAGATCCACTCCGCCCTGAGGATCCAGGGAATGGATGGCATCCGGCTTACAGTCAGCCATCTGTTTTACGATAGGCATGATATTTCCGTCGGTATGTTTAATCGTGTAATACCCCATCTTCCGGTACTCCGCAATCACTTCCTTCAGATAAGGAACAATCAGCTCGTCGAACTGTTCACTGTTGAAGAAGGGGTTCACATTAAAGCAATAATCGGAGCACAGGGCAAAACCATCCAGCAGATGGCCTCTTGCATCGAGTCCTGCGGCAAATTTCAGGCTGTTGTCCAGTCTTTTTTTGCTTTCCTCATTCAAGACCTCAGGTTCTTCATACATCTGTGCGGCAAAATCCATCATGGAATCACCATCGGGGATCGCCCAGGTAGGATCCCCGTGCATCATGATATAGTATTCGTCCCCGGTTTTTTCCCGGATCGTTTCAAGCAGCCACTGGGTGCTGTCCAAATCACCGGGATTCGGATGAATAAAGATGGCGCTGTGGTCAAAACGCTTTGCCGTATTTATATAGATATCGGCCATATCTTCTATATGCAGTTTTCTCTCCCTGCTGCTCATCTGGTTCCACTGCTCATAAAAGCGATGGGACGGGTGAACCTTGCCAAAGGCTTCCATCGTCAGAAAAAAGACCAGTTCAAAGGTCGGTACCTGACCTCCGATTTTTTCGCATTTCAGCGTCTTTATAAAACGCTCTCTGTGTGTCATAGTTTAATCCTCCCGGTATCATGGTGAGATGACAGAAAGCTGCTTTCCAAACCAGCGGTGACAGGCTGCTTTCTTATCTGTATTTATTCTCAACACTATAGCTTTTTTCGGATATAAAAACTGGTAATTTCTAAAGATTTTTTGTAATTTTATCTTCTCTGTTCTCCGATGTTTATCCCTGTCTGTTTCCGGGTGGGCAAACCCGTACCTTCACCCCTTCCGGCGCCTGATAATAAAGCCGGAGCTTCCCGTTTTCCTTCTTCCAATCCACCTTCACCATGCCCCACTTTGTCGCCACTTCTCCTTTTGCCCAGGTAAAGCACCCTTCCACAGGAGCGATTCCGATGGTTTCATATCCGGGTTTTTCCGGATGGACTCCCAGAACTACTGCAGGAAGCTCATAAAGGGCAAGCGCACCCCATGCATGACAGTCGCTGCGTTCATTCACCCCGTCCTCCACACAGGTAGTGAGATTCTTCTTCACCATATTACGCCACAGATCCCATTCCCTGTCCGTCTCTTCATACAGACCGGCCTTCTGCAGGGCGCGGAAAAGGTAATAAGCCATGGCTACGGAGCACTGTGCGTAATCCTCCTTTGCCTCCAGAGTCCTTTTCAGGTTTTCCCGTCCCTTTTCCACAGAAACCGTATCCGTAAGCAGGGCAAACACCTGGCAGTGCTGGCTGTATTCCCGGATTCCCGGGCCGTCCGTATACATGCCTGCTTCATCCCTGCAATATGTATTTACCGCCTTTCTCACCTCATCCGCCCGGCTGCGGTACTCCCGGGCCACCTGGCTACGTCCCAGGTAATCCAATACCTTGGCCGCATGGTCAAGCCCTATGATATAAAGCAGGCTTTCCATGGTGATCGGCCCCGAAAGGCCGGCACGGGGCATGCCCGAGGTTTCATCCCACTGTGCGGTCCAGTCGATGAAGGACCAGTAACGGTCCTTTCCGTTAATTCCTCCCATCCTGCCTGCCAGCCCTCTCTTATCCAAGTTCCTGCGGAAATATTCCAGAATACCGTCCACCGTCCCCATATGCTGACGCAGGAATTCCCTGTCTCCGAAATACATCATGTGATCATACAGCATTAAAATATAATAGATGGAGAAGCCGGGAATGACATTGGGGCCGTAACAGGGATAGGAGCAGTTCAAAAGCCCGTCATATCGCTGCGAACGGCGGAAATCATCCATGCATTTTCTCGCCAGCCGGTCATCCGCCGCCACCATATAGGTATATAAAATCTGGCTTCTGGAATCCATGGCATATTGGAGCTGCTCATAAAAAGGGCAGTCCTCATAGGTTTCATGCATGCATCGTTTCAAGGTGCGCAGGCTGATGTCCCAGACCGCTTCCAGAGAACTGTCAGATGTGGTTACCTGTGTCCTGGCTTCCAGAGGATAACCTGTTTCCAGATAATCAAAGCCTGTCAGACAGAGCGGTTCCTCGCCTGCTGTGATTTCCAGCCGGATAAACCGGAAGGTACGGAACCAGAACGGCTCATAGGTCTCCTCCTGACCGTCTTTCCCATACCCTGCCACATGGTAGGTATCTGTAAAACCATGAAGCTGCCCATTCTTCCAGTCGCAGCGGTCTCCCTTGCGGGGCAGCTTCATAGGTCCCCTTTCTTCCTCGATCTGCACATACCCTTCTGAGGTCAGGACCTTCACCGTACTTCCCGCCCCCATCTGCATACGCAGGGACAAAAAACCCGTATTCAGCTCTCCGGCATTGATTTCCACTTCCGTCCGGCTGTGCGGCGCAAGGATGACATGTCCGTCTCCGGAAAGCATACGTTCCCAATCCTCTTTCGCTGCCTCCGACTGCCTGACGCAGACAAGCCCTGTGAACCGGCGCATTTCCTTGCGCATATAAGGGATGGTACGCTCCAGCAGGTTCCCCGGACTGACCGCTTTGCTGACCGCGGGCTCCATATAAACGAACACATCCGGCCAGCCCCCGTCCTGATACCCCGGCTCCTTCCAGCCCGCATCTGCCGCAGAGCCGGAACGTTCCTCCAGTATCTGGAGCGGAGCAAAATAAGGAGATTCCGAGATAATCTGAAATCCCTCTTCCATGCTGCACTTCCATGAGGGATCGCCGGATATTCCCAGCATGTTTTCTTTTCCCTGCTGTTCTTTTACATACAGCCCAGGCATTTCCGTCCGGAAAATCCCGTGATTTCCTTTGCTGTGAAGCATGGGATACCTAAGTACCTGGGCCGCGATCACATTTTCCCCTGGCCTGAGAAACGGAGCAATTTCCACTTCATCATAAAACCAGACCTGCCGATCCCCCTTGCTCGGGCCGATCTCCGCCAGCCTCCCATTCACATAAAGCTTATACCGGGAATCCGCCGATATCCGTATCCTGCAGCTTTCCACAGGCCCGGACACAGTAAATTCCTTACGGAAGCGTGCAAGCCAGCATTCATTCTGATCCATTTTTTCCCACCCGGGAACCCACATCCAATTTGATAAAGGTATTTTAAATTCCATGTATTCTCCCTCTTTCGCTTTCCTTCCGTGTAGCCCCCATACGCCGCACCGGAAGCCCTTTCTGTTAATAACAGCCTACCCCTTCACTGCGCCGATGGCAATTCCTTTTACAAAATATTTCTGAAAAAAAGGATATGCAGATAAATCCTTCCGCATATCCTTGCCTTCTTATTTATAAAAGTTCATGCCCTTTTGAGCGCATACCGCTCATCCTTCTGCAGCATGAATTCCTCCATTTCCTCTTCCGGCATGGGCTTCGCATAAAAATAGCCCTGGATCTGATCCACGCCGAAATCCACCACCAGCCTTCTCTGTTCCTCCGTCTCCACACCTTCCGCCACTACCTTCATTCCCAGCTCCTTGAAGGTACGGGACAGGTTTTTCACCGCAAGGGCGGACTTCTCATTTTCCATGGATACCCATACCAGGCTTTTATCCAGCTTCACCGTTCCGAAGGGGATGTTTATCACCGTCGCAATATTGGAATATCCTGTCCCGAAATCATCCAGGCCCATCTTGATTCCATGCTCCAGCATCCGGAGGGTGAACTCCGTGACGGCCTGTGTGCTTTCCGCCAGCGTGCTCTCCGTAAATTCTATTTTTATGGCGGACATGGGCGTATGGTTTCTGCTGATTATTTCCAAAACACGCTGCTCCAGATCCGGCTGGGAAAACTGCATGGCGGAAAAGTTCACATGGATGGATTCTATGGGAATTTCTTTTTCCAGCAGCCGGTTGAGGAAGCGGCATACCTTATCCAGAACTACATAGGTGATATCCACAATAAGGCCCGTTTCTTCCGCTATGGGTATGAACTCATCCGGATAAATGGGGCCGATGGGAGAATGCGGGATCCGCATCAGGGATTCCGCATGGTCAAAACAGCCTTTTTCCACGCTGTAAATAGGCTGATAGTACATTTCAAAGCTCTGCTGCTCCAGCTGTTCCTTCAGGATCCGGACGATCTGTGTGCGCCGTTCCAGCTTTTTCATCATAGCCCTGTCACAGTAGCAGATCGATCCGCATTTGCCGGACTTCGCCTGGAAAACCGCATATTCGATGGCGCTGATCGTATCCTCCAGCGTCTCTTCCTCATTATGACGGATAGCTCCCATAACAACGGACAGCCGGAACCGGTAATTCCCGCTCTGCCAGGGCTGTTCCATCCGCTTTTGTATCGTTTCCACACATCTGCGTATTTTATCATCCTCAGCTTCGGGGAACAAAAGAGCGAATTCATCCCCGTTAAAGCGGTAAACATTTTCCGCAGGCCCTGCCTCACACAAGAAACGGCAGACCATTTTCAGGAACTCATCCCCCTTTTGCTGCCCGCAGGTATTATTCACCTGACGGAAATCCCGCAGGGATACCACCAGCAGCGTAAACCTCCGGCCAGGATCCTTCTTAATCATGATTTTGAGCATATTTAAAAGCTCCTGCCGGTTTGGCACATTTGTCAGGTAATCAACGGAAATCTGCTTGTTCTGCAGATGCAGATATATAATAAGAAGAGCGCAGGTTGCAGCCGAGCCTGACAGGATCACCTCCGGGTACATTTCCTGGATTATGATGACCGCTACGGCAAGAATCGGAAAGGCCGCCAGAATCCGGTAGATTTTTCTGTCTATTCTCTTGTAGTTCACAAGAGTGAGGGCGATCGACGCAAGGCAATAGGCATAAAAAATAAGATAGGTAACCGGGATAAGCGGCCCTCTCGTATAGCCGTCACTGCGGTTTATATCAAACAGAAGCCTGTTAAAGGGATTGGACAGGACAATAACGGCGTAAAACGCACCGGGAATTATCCCCACGGCCATTATCCTTTTTACCTGAGGGCTTTCCGTATAAATAACAGAAACCGTATATAAAAAATAGGCCATTCCCATCAGCGGCGTCAGCACAAAATACACCATGGTTACTATCCAGGTGAGCCAAATGGGCACCACCCGGTACTGCTGAATCATAATCGTTGACAGGATATTGGTAAAAATGGCACTGAAGGTAACCGTCAGGCACCACTGAAAAATCCGGTTTTTCAAAGTAGGAAGATGGCTTCCTTTCCGGGCATATACCCCTATAATCCCGATCATGACCAAAGAAATGGCTTCCGCCGCTATATTCCACTCCACGTTATTCCCCCTGCCAGTCCTTCCTTCTCCCTTTTGCAAAAATCACGCTGTTACATAATACGGTGCAAAAATTAATCTTTGACTGCTTTGTAACATTATACCTAATAATCCGGAAAACCACAATCAAAACCGCCGTTTCCTGAAATTTTCCGACAGCAGGAGGACGCAGCTTTATTTCCGGGGCATAAACTGACTGCCGCAAAAGCAGTTTGTTTCCGGCTTTTGCGGCAGTCCTTTAAGGTTCCCCGTTATTTACTTAATCTTTTCACTTAATCAGTGATACTGTCCTGCATCAAAGGCAGCCTGTTTCTCATCCAGGATTTCCTGATAGCCGGCATCCAGATAGGACTGGCTCATGCTCTCATACATGGATTCGAATTCTTCGTCGGTAGCCGCCTTGGTAACAAGCTGGACATAAGACTCTTTCCAAAGCTCAGCCAGGTCGGAGGAATATTCCGCCAGAGTATCAATCGGTACGGTAAAGCAGGTATCCGGTGTGAAATACTCTTCGTATTTATCGTTGTAAGCAAGGATATCCTCGATCAGGTATTCATAACCTACGGGAGCATTGGAGAATATGATGGATTTTCTCCATTCTTCTTCTGTCTCATACTGCTTGTTGGCATTTACCAGACACCAGTAGTCACCGTTATCATTATTGGACAGCTTTTCTTCCCCTGTATAGCCGGCGGGCGCTTTGATACCATCTTCGGTCACTTCATAATTCTTTCCTTCAAAACCATTCTGAAGGGTGTCAATAACATCGGGCTGGCTCATCCATTCCACATACATCCATGCTGCGATTCTCTCTTCATCCGTCGCATCCGCATTGATGCCGTAAATCATGCCGAAGGGCCAGTATTCACGTCCCTGGGGAGCTTCACCTGCAGGGGATTTTGCCGCAGGGTCAAGGATGGCGATTTCTGCATCCGGGTTCTGTGCAAGTAAAGGATCAATTACGTTTTCCTGTGTTCCTGCATTGATATAGCAGGGGTAGGTAGCAGCTTTGCCAGCCACGAAGTTGGATTTGGACTGGTTTCCGTCTGTATCCAGGTAGAAGTCAGGGTCAATTAAACCATTCTGGTATTCATAATTCAGGTTTCTCAGATATTCCTTGGTGGGTTCCCATGTAAAGGAAGCAACTGCGAGGTCTGAATTGAGAGCTCTGCCCTCTGCATCGTTGGGCCATCCTCTGAAATTGTAGTCAAAGTTAAAGGATTTGGCTAAAAGAGGCTCGGATCCGAAGCCATAACCGGCTTCCTTGAATTTCAGCAGCATATCGTTGTACTCATCAAGATTTGTGGGCATTTCAATTCCCAGTTCATCCATCCAGTCTTTTCTTATAAGAGTTCCGAAGTTGGAAGATACCAGCTCGGTCCTGTCTCCCATAACTACCATCAGCTTGTCGTCAATCACGCCGTAATCCTTAATGATATCACCCATGGTTCCCCAGAAGGTAGGCGCATAGTATGCGATTTCATCCGCATTCAGTTCCTGATAAGCGCCCTGGGCGTAATAAGCCAGAATATTGGGATAATCGTAATGGAAAATGAATGTGGGAGCGGAGCCTGCGGATAAAAGCTGTGTGAAGTCCTGTACCTCCGTAGAACGTCCGATGGAAACGAATTCCACATTTACATTGTATTTATCACCAAAATTTTCCTGGATCCATTTCGTCCAGTAGTTATCGGTAGGATTCCAGCCTTCCCAGCCTCTTTCATATACCGGAACCTGCAGAGTCACTGCCTCGGGAAAGCCGCCGGAGTAATCGGTAAAATCAGATGCCACCGCTTCCGGGGTGGTTTCTCCCGCCTCTTCTGTCTTCACCTCGGGCTGGGATTCTGTTGTCGCTGTGCTTGTTTCACTGGAACCGCATCCTGCGAGAGTTCCAAGCGCCATTGCTGAAACGAGTCCTGCAGCAAGGATTTTTTGTAACGCTTTTTTCATGGTTATTCCTCCTTAATTGATTTATAAGCGACCGCTTTTGCGGATACTTCCATAATGGTTTCTTAAGTTATCGGTAAACCTCAGCCTTTTACCGCCCCTATCATGGTCCCCTGTACAAAGTATTTCTGTACGAAAGGATACACACAGATGATCGGGATGGTTGCAAATACGATACATGCGGCTTTCAGGATTTCCGGATCCGTCACGGTTGACATCGCCGTATCATTTACGGAGCCCTGGATACTTTCTGTCGCTGCGACAATCAGGTAATACAGCTTAAGCTGCAGGGGTCTGAGGGACACATTCTGCTTTATATAGAACATGGCGTCGCTGTAGGTATTCCAGCGTCCCACCGCATAAAACAGGGTCAGGGTAGCCATAATCGGCTTGGAAAGAGGAAGGACAATCTTTCCCAGAATCGTATAATGATTCGCTCCGTCTATGACCGCGGATTCCACAAGGCTGTCAGGGATTCCCGATTCCAGTGCATTTTTCATGATGACAAGGTTATATGCGCTGAAGGCCAGCGGGAGTATCAGGGCCGGAAGGCTTTCCAGCATTCCCAGCTTGTTAATCAGTATATAATCAGGAATCATTCCTCCTGAAAAGTACATGGTGAAGATAAACAGCAGGTTAATCACTTTCCTGCCCCGCAGCTCCTTTCTGGATAAGGGATAGGCCGCGCATATGGTGATGACCATGCCGAGTGCGGTGAAAAGAACCGTCATCAGTACGGTGACACCGAAGGATACAATAAAGGAATTATCGTGGAAAATCTTTATGTAGGCCTCCGGGGTGAATCCTTTGGGCAGCAGGAAAACCTTTTTTGCAATGACAAAGCTTTCCGAGCTGAAGGATTTGGCAATTACATGAATATAGGGAAGCACACAGGTCAGGCTGACCAGCCCTACAAATATATATATCAGAATGTCTGCCACCAGATTTATTCCCCTGGATTTCGGCCTGCTTTTCTTAGCTGTTTTTACTTGTTCCGCCATTTTTCCATCCTCCTTATACCAGACCGGTTTCGCCGAGCCGTTTTGCAACAAAATCGGCTCCGAGCACCAGCGCCAGACCTATAATGGACTGGAACAGTCCCAGTGCGGTTGACTGGCTGAACTTCATATCCTGGATACCCCATTGGTACACGAGAACCGGTATCGTTGTGGTATACTCGGTTGCCGCATAATTCATCAGTGCCATAATACGTTCGAAGGAACCGCCCATAATCTTGCCCAGCTGCATAATCAGCAGGATGACGATGGTGCTTCTTATACAGGGAAGCGTCACGCTCCACATCTGCTGCCACCGGTTGGCGCCGTCCACACGGGCCGCTTCGTACAGCTCCGGGCTTACCGATGTGATGGAAGCCAGGTAAATAATTGTTCCCCAGCCCATGGACTGCCACGCTCCGATAACAATATAGGTTATCAGCCAGCTGGTATCCTCCTGCAGGAAGTTCACTGCATTTCCTCCCAGGTTCTGAATCAGCGCGTTCACAACACCCGTATTCACGGAAAACAGCTGATAGGCAAGACCTCCTATAATTACCCAGGAAAGAAAGTGAGGCAGGTACAATAATGTCTGTGTTACCTTTTTAAATTTGATATTCCGGATTTCATTCAGCAGCAGGGCCAGAATGATGGGCATCGGAAAGCTTACCAGCAGGTCAAGCACATTAAGAAGCAATGTGTTTCTTAAAGACTTCATAAAGTTCCTGTGATGGAATACTTTAGAGAAGATTTCCAATCCGGCCCAGTCCCCTCCGAAGAACCCGTCTTTGATTTTCCAGTTTTTAAAAGCGATCTGCAACCAGCTCATAGGTACATATTTGAACAGGAAGCAAAATGCAATCGGTATCAGTAATAAGGAATACAACTGCCAATCCCTTTTAAAACAGGAAGCAAAGCTCCTCTGCTTCTTTTTCGCCTGCTTTACTGCAAGCTTGCTATCAGCCGCCACAGCTGATTTTCTACCACTCATATATAATTTCCCCTTCCTTCCGTCATTGTGTTTCCGTTTTCTTGCTTCCCAGTATAGCTTTTAGCCGTTTTTTTGTAAATTATCATTTTTGATAGGCTGAATCATTTTTGAGTGTGCCCGAAAAGCCTTGAAAACAAGGCATTTCAGGATTGTATTTTTTTGTATACAATCCGTTTCCATGAGCTTTTATATGGAAACCGCATTTAATTCTGCCCATAAAAGTAGCAATTCCGAAGGTGAAAATCAAAAGTAAAGTGTCATTTTGTATATTGGAGCATAAAAAAACCTCTTATCCGCCATCGTTTTGACGAACAAGAGGTTTCTCAGCAAAATTTCCGTCTACTTTTTTTCAAGGTCACGCACGCTGTTGGGTGTTGTCCCTTCATATTTTTTGAAAAACCGGTTCAGGCTCTGTACATTATGATAGCCAACCATACCGGCAATTTCAGGTATTTTAAGGTCCGTTGTCAGAAGAAGCTTCTTGGCTTCATGAATACGAAGGCGGTTCACATAGTCCACCATGCTGATATCGCCGCCCTCTTTGACTACCCTGCGCATATAAGAATAACTGATTCCTATCTCTCCCGCCGCCTCTTCATAGTCAATATCCTCTTTGTAATGCTCATCCAGATACGCGATGATGCGGTCATAGAGCTTCACATCCTCTTTTTCTTCCGTCACCTCTCCCAGATAATCCTGTATCTGCCGGATAAACCCTTTCACAAACAGCTCGATTTCCTCTATCGTATCCTTTTCCGCTATCGTCGTATAGGCCTGCCTTCCATTTCCCATAAACTTGGATATCTGGATCTTTTCCTCCATCATCGCCTTGATTATCGCCCCTATCATCTGCTGATAGACCAGCACCACATTGTCATAGGAAATATCCTCTATGTCGGAAAGCTGTTTGCGTACCAGCTCCAGTTCCCCGTAAACCGCCTCCGTATTCTGCTGCTTCAGGTAATTGATGATTTTATTCTCGCTTGTATAGGGATAATAATACCGTTTGCTCTCGTTCATCCTGGGATTCCAGAAAATAACCTGGTTCTTGCCCGCTATAATCCTGTGCTTTACCGCTGCCGTCGCTTCCGCCATGCCTTCATTCAAATCATTGATATCCGCATGGACGGCGCTTATCCCGATTGTCAGTGTATAATCAAATATCTGCCTCACCTGCTGCTTGACAAGCTCTAATTTGTCCGTGATATATTCCGCTGTCTTTCTCTGATCATAGGTCTTTATATTCAAAACTACCGCACAGGTCGTCGAACGGAAGCGGATGGACTTCGCCTCATATCCTTCCTGGCTCAGGCAGTCGGTAAACAGCTCTTCTATCTGAAGGAAATAAAACATCCGCTCATCTGAATTATATTTACGGAGCATTTCGCTGCCGTCATCCACACTCGCCAGCAGTACCATAAAATGCTCATAAGGGAACATTTTCGTAAAGCTTTCCTTTTTCTCTCTGGATTCCAGTGTCCCGGTAAGCATTTCTCTCAAATGAAGCCGCTGGGCATCTGAATTTTTCTTCTCCAGGATGTCATGGATCTGGCTTTCCTCCGACTTCATTTTCTTAAATACTTCGTTCAGATAGTACACTTCATTTTTGGAGGAAGCTTTTTCCGTCATCCCCTCCGTCATGTTTTCTTTTACATTGTTGAACAGCATCCGGAAGGGTTTGAATATCCAGTAAGAAATAAGAAGGACCAGGACCATTTCCACCGCAATGGCAAACATGATGATCAGCATCGCCGTGGATGTGACCGACTTTACCTGGCGCATGATTTCATCCATGCTGTAGTTTACCACATAAGTCCAGTTGTTGAAGGAGGATCTCTTAAAGGCGCACAGATAACGGACTCCGTCCTTTTCATAATCGAAATAGCCGGTTCTTTGCTTGGAACCGAAGATATTATCAAGGATGAGCGGGTTTTCTTCCCCTCCCAGGAAAAAGGCATTATCCGGATGGCATATGATATTCCTGTCTTCATCCAGGATATAGCAGACCCCAGATGCCTGATTGGAGGGGTTGATGAATTCACTCAGCCTGGAATTATAGATATTGCAGACAATGTAACCGCCCTTTGCCGTTATCAGGGGGCTGATGGAATATACATAGGACAGGACCGGAATTTTGTTCCGCCCCTGGCTTTCTCCACCATCTTTTCCGTCCTGGTTATTGTATAGCTCCCGCGCTATCCACTCTCCCCTGATTCCGGTTTCACTGACGGCTTTGTCCTTCATCCAGTCCAGGGACGCATAATTTTCCAGCCTGCAGATGTTTTTGTCCGAGGAAATCACAAAATCGCTGCTCTTTCCCACGTAAAAACAGGACTGCACCATTTTTTCCGTACCGAAAACGCGGCTCAGATAAGACTGGGCATCCCAGGCTGTCCTGACCATTTCAAAATCAATATTCAGTTCCTGGTAGGAAGTGACCTGTCCCAGGTTTCTGTAGGCAGCGCTGTTGGCAAACTGGATTACATTCCTGGTATAGCTGCTTAATATCAGTTCCGTGGCATCGCTGACAGACTCCAGATTGTCCAGCTTGGATACCGCAATGTTTTCCTCCGCATATTTGGCCACATCCTGCATGGCGTAATAAGCTATCAGCGAGGTCGGAATGATCAGGACACAAAAAATCATCAGAAAAATCTGCCAGAAAAAAGAAAATCGCCTCATGAATACCCCCGTAAATCTTTTCTTTTTCTTATACTCACTTACCTTTTTATCGAAATCCGGCTGCTCTCCTCCAGGATTTCCTCACTGTCCACATATCCTTCCAGGGATGGATCGATTTCATAAATTCCTTCCACGGTCAGGCCCTCCACGTAACGGGTATACAGCCAGGGAATCCGATGCTCATACACATCCCTGTCTGAGGGCTGTTCGTCAAACACCCCCGGATTATGCACACTCTGTTTTTTCCATGTAATGCGGCTGTCGGTGATGCGGATATCTTCAATAACGGAATCCTCTTCTCCTGCAAGGAACAGGGCGGATTCCGAATACAGCCTGATATGGTCAAAGGTTATCCTGCGGATTTTACCCGGATATTTCTTTTCCCCCTTCCTGTAACCGGCGGAAAGGAAAATCGGTTCTCCCTTTCCCCACCACCTGGGCGCAAAGGTTCTGTTTACGCCGTCAGCATATCTTTTGGTATTTCCGGTAATATGATGGATCTGGATATCCTCAATCGTCCCTCCGTCACGCACCCAGATTCCCACCGCACGGGAACAATCCCGGACAACACAGTCGCCGAATATCACGTTCCGGATGTCCCCCCAGGTTTCCGTACCTATTTTAAGAGCCGAATCACGGGAATGTAAGATACAGTTTGTGATGACTATATTTTCACAGTTTCCGTATTTCTCCCAGACCGGCCTGGTCGCCTTCAACACAATGGAATCATCCCCGCTTTCAATAATACAGTTCCGGATGATTACATTCCGGCAGCCGTCCGGATCGATTCCGTCATTGTTCGGTCCTCTGTCATTATTAAATATACGGATTCCATCCACAATGACATTTTGGCAGCCTGCCATATGCAAGGTCCAGAAGCAGGCGTCATAAAAGGTGATTCCTCTGACCTGCAGGCCGTCCACATCTTCCAGATAAGTAGTCCGCGCCCGAAAACCGGCCACAGCCAGAGGGCATTCATGGAAACCCTCATCAGCGTTATCATCCAGATATACCTTCCTGCCCTGTCCGTCAATAGTCCCCTCACCTGCAATCGTGATATTCCGGGCATGGCAGGCATACAGGAAGCAGCCGTTTTCGATGCCGTCCATGGCATCCCTGTCCTCTGAAAAATCAATGATGTCCTCAGGGCTGTTGCTGGCAGTCAGCACGCTCCCCTTTTCCAGATACAATTCCACATTGGATTTCAGCTGAATTGTTCCTGACAGGAAATTGCCCGCCGGAACGAGTACACGTCCTCCGGTTTGGGCACAGTCCTCTATGGCCGCCTGGATCTGCTTCTGATTGTTGGTTTTTCCGTCAGGCAGAGCGCCGTAATCCATAATATTATACTGCATATGTAATCCCTCCCCATCTCTGCCGCAGTCAAATTACCGGCAATGTTCTCCCACTATTATAATATGTCCCGCCTTTAAAGTCTATCTGTTGCTTAACGTAAAAACGGGAAAGCCCCAATGCTCCGGTACGCGAGCCGGAATATTAGGGCTTTCCCTGAGGAAGGTTATTCCAGTATGATTTTGGTACAGGCTTCGGGCAGGTACCAGCTGATGGTGAGTTCATTGTAGGAAATGGGATCGGATGCATATACGGCCTGACGTTTTATCAGATTGCCCGCGGCATCGTAGAAGCAGGCGTAAAAGGTGTTAAGGCCGGGGAGTTTGGTATCTTTCTGCAGGAGATCTCCCGTTACTTTCAGATTGTCTATACCTTTGCTTCTTTCCAGTCCTATTCCTTTTACGGCAAGGGTGGCTCCGTTTTTGCCGGTAAGGGTGGTATTGTAGTATATAAGCCGGTCATCATATACTGTAATCAGGGTATTTCCTTCTGTTATCGTATACACCTCTCCTTTTTCCGCCATGCCGCTGTATACCGCGGCATAGGAAACGACTGCGGGATTGCTTACGGCATATACGGCCACGGACGCAGTACCGAAGCCCTTGGCCTGAATGGTGAGAACTGCCTGGGAATTTCCGGCATCGTGGAGGGCTGCCTGGATAAGAGAAGGATCGGAAACTGTAATTCCCAAATCCGCATAGCCGCCTTTCAGCTTGCTGTAATCCACCTGGATGGTCTTCGTCTCACCGATTGACAGACGGGCTGTGGCATCTTTCAGGGTTATGCTCTGTGCCTCCGCCGCCTCCGTGGGGAAAGGGGGAAAAAGAAGGAATGCCGCCAGTAAAAGTAATATAGTTCCTATTATATATGTTCCGATATGTTCTGATAACTGCATTTTTTTCGTTCTCATATTCACTCCTGTCTTCGTTTCGGGCGGGTGAGAGCCTTCCCGAAACGATATGATTTCATTTTCTATTTATTGGTAACCGGTCTGGATGCTATTCACTCCGCAGGGCATCGATGGGGTTCAGGCGGCTGGCTTTTCTGGCAGGGGCCCAGCCGAATACAATGCCTACGGCCGCAGAGAATCCGACTCCCAGGCCTACGGCGGATGAGGATATGACAAAGTCCGTTCCCAGCAGGGACGCCGCCGCAAAGGATATGAGCAGTCCCAGCGCCACGCCTATCAGCCCTCCTATCAGGGACAGAACGATGGATTCCAGTAAAAACTGAACCTGGATCCGCTCCGGCGTTGCTCCCATTGCCTTACGCAGGCCAATTTCCTTTGTCCGCTCCGTCACGGATACCAGCATCATGTTCATGATTCCGATTCCCCCTACCAGAAGGGCTATGGAGGCAATCCCTGTCAGCATGTAGGTCATCATGCTCATCATGCTGTCCATGGTGTCCAGCAGACTGTCCATGCTGAAAACATTATAACAATCTTCATTTTCATTAAATGCTTTATACAGCACACTTTCCACCGCCTCCTGCAGCTCCTGTGTCCGGTCGGTATCCGCCACATACACATCAAGGCTTGTAACACTGCTGTTTCCGGAAAGCTTCAGCGCGTTGGTATAGGGAATCGTGATGGTACCATCCACGGATCCTCCCATTCCGGCCATAGAGGCCATAAGATTGCTGTCCTCTCCCTGAAGGCCGATTACCGTATAGCGGATTCCTCCCACAATGACCTGGCTTCCCAGAGGATCTTCTCCGGGAAAAAGATTATCCGCCAAATCCTGATCGATGATGCACACATAAGCTTCGTTCTCCACATCCTGCCTGGTGATTGCCCTTCCATAGGATACCAGATCGTTATTCCGGAAATAGTAGTCATTTTTCCCCTGTACGGACACATGATCCAGCAGCTTTCCGGGACGGGCAGCCGTTGTAGTAATGCTGACGGAAGGGGATATCCCCGACACATTTTCCAGCTGCTCAAGGGAATCCAGATCTGATTCCGTCAGCCCCTTCTTTAATGATGAACCGGTTATGGACACGGAAAGGGTTCCGGCCCCAAGGGAAGAGAACTGCCCCATGACCGAACCGATCACTCCGTCCACTATGGTTATCAGTGCTATGACCGCAGTAACGCCGATGATAATTCCCAGGGTTGTGAGGAAAGTACGCATCTTGTTGCTCTTTATATTCTGCAGGGACATCTGAATGCTCTGCCTGATGACAGATATGGTATTATGCATCCTCCAAAGCTCCTTCCCCGATATTTCCGTCCAGAATCCGCACGATACGCCCCGCATGCTCGGCGATATGGATATCATGCGTTATCATAATAATCGTCCGGCCTTCTTCATTCAATTCATGAAAAAGCTCCATGACCTGTCTTCCCGTTTTCTGATCCAGCGCCCCTGTAGGTTCATCTGCCAATAGTATGGAAGGATTGTTGCACATGGCTCTGGCAATGGCCACTCTCTGCTGCTGGCCTCCTGACATCTGATTGGGATAATAAGAAACCTTATCCCCCAGCCCCACCCGCTCCAGCATATGAAGCGCTTTATCATCCTGTTCCTTTTCCGGGACCCCGCCGTACATCAGCGGCATCTTCACATTTTCCAGGGCTGTCTGTCTCTGCATCAGGAAAAAAGACTGAAAGATAAAACCAATCTGCTTATTGCGGATATGTGCGAGTGTCTTTTCATCCTGATCGCTGATCTGTATTCCCGACAGTAGATATTCGCCTTCCGTAGGGACATCCAGGCAGCCGATGATATTCATCAGGGTGGATTTTCCCGAACCGGAGGGGCCGAGGATCGCAAGGAATTCTCCTTTTCTCACGGTCAGATCAATTCCCTTCAATACCGTGGAAGTCTCGCCGCCCACCTGGTACTGCTTCACAATTCCTTTCATGGATACAAGGATATCCCTCACTTGTTCCGGACTTTCCTTCCTTACAGCTGTTTCTGCCTGTAACATGGCTTTCCACCTCCTTTCCAAGCTGCCTTATTCCGCCATTGCAGGGAAGTTCCGCCTCGGGAAGCTCATTTCCATACCAGAAGAGGCGGTCACTTCCTCCAGAACCGTTTCTCCCAGGGAAAGCCCTTCCGTTATCTGTGTATAAGTACCATCTGATATTCCCAGTGTCACTTTCCGTTTCTGTTCTTTGCCTTTTTCATCCTTTACATAAATGTAGGCGGTATTATCCACATCATAAAGAATGGATTTTGCAGGAATACAGACTGCCTTTTCCGCCTCCGCCTTTACCAGCTTCACTTCTGCGCTGAAGCTGCTCCTTATTTCCTCATCTGTCCCGAATTCCACCACCGCGTCCACATATACGGCGTTATTATCAATGGTAGCTGTTTTGGAAAGGCTGGCAATCCGGCCCGCATAGGTTTTGTCCAGGGCATTTATGTAGACGGAAACCTCGTCTCCTTCCTTTACTCCCGCCACATCCTGTTCGTCGATTTTTACCGCCACCTGCATCACGCTGAAATCCGCTATCTCCGCGATGCTCCTGGTTCCTGCCGCTGTGACATCTCCCGCTTTGATATCCAGGCTCGTTATCACGCCGTCTATCGGAGCGGTTATGACATAATCCTCCAGGGATTCTTTCAGATGCTCCAGCTCCAGCCTGGTACTCTCTTCATTCGCAAGGGCTGCTGTCTTCTCCAGATTGTTTTCATAGCCTTCCAGATTCTGTCCTGCCGTAAGGACGCTTGTTTCATAATCCCTTTCCGCTTTAGCCAGCTTCTCCTCCGCTTTTTCCATGGCTTCTTTATAATCCTCCAGTTCCTCCCCCGCCCCTTCCACAGCCAGATCATAGGATTCTCTGGCATTTTCATAGGCAATCCGGTATGTTTCCAGCGCTTCATCCGTAATCATTTTAGCATCATGCTGGGCCACGGCCGAATCATAGGAAGCGCTCTGGGTCTGAAGTGCCTGGCGGGCCGATACCACGGAAGCACTCTTTCCCGCATCCAGATCCTCTTTGGCCTTATTGTAGGCATCCACTGCCGACTGATAATCCTCCTGTGCCGTCAGAAGGTTCTTCTGTGCCGAATTGGTAGAGGAATCCAGTCCGCTTTCCAGGGCCTGGCTGTAATTGTCCAGTGTCGTCCTGCTGTCCCGCACATTATAATAATCGCTTGTTTCTCCGGCTTTCAGCGCCGCTTCCTTCAGAGCTATGTTATATTCCGCGTCGGAGGAATCCAGGACGGCAATGACATCCCCCTTCTTCACTTCATCTCCTTTTTCCACCTTCACCTCCAGCACTTTGGCCGATGCAAATGCATAAACAGATGAGTCCGTTACTGTTTCAATATTTCCTGAGAACTCCAGATAGGTACTCAAATCCCTTTCTTCCGGTTTAAGCTCCCTGTATTTGCCGGCGGAGGCTCCCGATACGACAGGCACCAGCAGCAGCAATCCAACCAGAATAACCGCAGTTACCGGAATTATTATTTTTTTCTTTCCTTTCCATTTCTTCATAAATAGCTCCTTGTCTGCCCATTTCAGCGGGCGCATCATCCATCATTTCCGAACTCTGCCGGACTTCGTTTATCATCATAAAAAACAAACCTCAACAAAGCTTCAATATTTTCCTCCGAAATACACTTATTTATTGAAGTTTTGTTGAGGTTTTGCTGTATAATGGAAAGGAGAAGGGAGGGAACCGACATGTTTACAATTCTGGTTGCAGAAGATGATCGCGAACTCAGGGAACTTTTCTGTACCGTGCTTTCGGAAAACGGATATCGTCCGCTGGAAGCCGGTGACGGAGAAGAGGCGCTGAAGGTTATGGAAACCGAATATGTGGATCTGATTATTTCCGATATCATGATGCCGCATATGGACGGTTATGAACTGACCAAAGAAATAAGGAAGGCGAATATGTATCTTCCGGTTCTAATGATAACCGCGAAGGACAGCAGCTTCTATAAAAAAGAAGGCTTTCAGGCCGGCACCGATGATTATATGGTAAAGCCCGTGGATGTAAATGAAATGATCTGGAGGATAAAAGCGCTTCTGCGGCGTTCCCAGGCTGCGCATGAAAGAAAGCTCACGGTGGGGAGCACGTTGTTATACTGTGATTCCTACTGTGTAAAAAGGGAGGATGAGGAAATCATTCTGCCTCCCAAAGAATTCCAGCTCCTGTATAAGCTTCTGGCAACGCCTAACCGGACGTTCACCCGCATGCAGCTGATGGATGAAATATGGGGACTGGAATCCAATGCCACGACTCATACCCTGGAGGTGCATATTGGCAGGCTACGTGAAAGATTCCGGAATAATCCGGATTTCCAGCTGGTCACCGTACATGGACTCGGCTATAAGGCGGTGTTATTATGAAATCGAAAAAAACGACACTTCGTCCGAATCTGATCCTTTTATTCTGCGCCGCCGTATTTCTCATCACCACAGGAAGCATGCTTCTTATCGGCTCCATTTTTGTTCTGTTGATCCATATGGGTTTCTTTATCAGACCCCGGCCCTTTTTCCTGTTTTTAGCCATTGCCGTGTCCAGCATACTCATCAGCACCCTGCTCGCGCGGCTTATCGGGGAAAAAATATTTGCCCCGATCAAAGAACTGAATCATGCGACCAAACAGATCGCGGACGGCAACTTCCGGGTTTCCATCAAGGAAGAAGGAACTGTGGCGGAAGTCCGGGAAATGGCCCATAATTTCAACCGCATGGCAGAGGAACTGCGCCGTACGGAAATCATCCACAATGATTTCGCGCGCAATGTTTCCCATGAGTTTAAAACACCGCTTTCTTCCATTGAAGGATATGCCACTCTCCTGCAGAGTCCCGGGCTGTCGGAAGAAAAGCGTCTGGAGTATGCTTCTCGTATCATCGCAGGAACCAAACGGCTCACCACAATGACAGGGAATATCCTCATGCTGTCCCGCCTGGAAAACCAGCAGACCGGAATAGAACGATCCGCTTTTTCCCTGGATGAACAGCTGCGGCAGATCGTCCTGCTCTATGAAGACGAATGGAACCGGAAGGAACTGTGCCTGGAGCTGGATCTGCCTGCCGTAACCTACGTTGGAAATGAAGAACTGCTGTTTCAGATATGGCAGAATCTTTTCGGCAATGCGGTGAAATTCTCCAATCCCGGAGGTTCTGTTTTTCTGCAGCTGCTGCCGGAAGAAAAACAGATTACGGTTCTCCTGCGCGATACAGGCATAGGAATTGCCGAAAAGGATTTGAACCGGATTTTTGAAAAGTTCTATCAGGGCGAACAATCCCGGAACACACCCGGAAATGGCCTGGGACTGGCTCTTGCCAAACAGATCGTGGAACTGCACGGCGGGAGCATCACAGCGTCTTCCTCCCTCCAGGAGGGCACGGAATTCACTGTAATTCTTCCTGTACCAGCGGAAGCCGAACCGTCATCTTAAGACCTATTCCATTCCTGCACAAAGGACATGCCCTCCGACATGTCCTTTGTGCAGGTTTTCTGTTATTTTTTACATATCCCGTGACTTCTTCACGCAGGCCTTCATCGCTTCAAACACCGCGCTGCGCATTCCCTTTTCCTCCAGTACGCGTACCGCTTCAATGGTGGTACCGCCGGGGGAACATACCATATCCTTCAGCTCGCCGGGGTGCTTTCCGGTTTCCAGTACCATTTTTGCGCTGCCGAGCACAGCCTGCGCGGCAAAGGTATAGGCCTGGGCCCTGGGCATGCCGTCCGCTACCGCGGCATCTGCCATAGCTTCAATGAACATGAACACATAGGCAGGGGAGCTTCCGCTCACCGCCGTAACCACATCCATGAGATGCTCGCCGATAATTTCTGTTTTACTGAATCCGCTGCAGATATCACGGACTGTCTCCATATCCTCAGCCGTTACGTTTTCGTTGGGACACATACCCATCATGCCTTCCTTTACCATCGCCGGGGTATTTGGCATGGTGCGTATGATTTTCAGCGGCTTTCCGAATTGGTCTGCAAGCCATTCCAGTGTTTTGCCGGGCGCAATGGTGACAAGGATCTGATCCATGCTCACCGTATCCCTGATTTCTTCAATCACACTCTGGTAATACTGGGGCTTCACCGCAAGGAAAAGCACATCGGCAAAGGCCGCCGTCTCCTTATTATCATTCGCCGCAAGAATCCCCATCTCTTCTTTTCTCGCTTCCAGCGCTTTTTCCAGCGCATCAGAGGCCATCAGCTCCTGCGGAGTACATTTCCCGGAATCCAGGATCCCATGCATCATGGCTCCCCCCATATTTCCGCATCCGATAAATCCAATTTTCATAATTTTCCATCCTTTCTGTTGTATGTGTCCAAAGGAACCCCTCCGCCGTCAGGAAAAGCTCTGCTCCGTCCGTTCGATGATTTCATCCTGAAGGGCTTTGCTCAGATTACGGAAATGATCGCTGTAACCGGCCACCCTCACAATCAGATCCTTGTATTCCTCCGGATTCTGCTGGGCCTTAATCAAGGTCTGCTTGTCGATCACATTAAACTGGATATGGTGTCCGTCCAGATTAAAATAGGTTCGGATCAGATTAGCCATCTGATTCAGCCCTTCTTCCCCTTCCAGTACGGAAGGCGTGAATTTCTGATTGAGAAGCGTGCCGCCGGTACTGAGATGATCCATTTTGGAGCAGGACTTGATCACCGCCGTAGGCCCATTGGTATCCGCTCCTTTTTCCGGAGAAATCCCTTCGGACAGCGGCTTATGTGCATAGCGTCCGTTGGCGCCGGCCATACACACATCTCCGAAATACACATGACAGGTGGTGGGAAGCATATTGATCCGATAGGTCCCTCCCCGGTTGTTCCGTCTCCCGGTCACGCTCTTATAATAGAAGGAAAACACTTCCTCCATAATGGAATCCGCATATCCATCATCATTTCCGTATTTGGGCGTACGGTTGGAAACCAGGTTATGTATTTTCCCATAGCCTTCAAAATCATTTATCAGCGCATCCATCAGTTCCTTCATGGAAAACCGGGAATAATCAAATACATTATATTTAATGGCCGCCAGGCAGTCCGTGATCGTTCCGATCCCCACTCCCTGGATATAGCTGGTATTGTATCTCGCCCCGCCCGCATTATAATCCTTTCCCCGGCTGATACAGTCGTTGGTCAGCACGGAAAGAAAAGGCACCGGCATTTCCCGTGCATAAATCTTTTCAATGACCAGATTTCCTCTTGTCTTCATATCCAGGAAATAGCGCATCTGGGTGCAGAAGGCCTCCCACAGCTCCTCATAGCTTGTGAATTCATAGCCGTATCCGGTCTGAGGCCCCAGCTGGGCGCCGGACATATTGTCATAGCCGTTGAACAGCGCCAGCTCCAGTATTTTGGGAATATTGAAATAGCCGGTAAGGATATAGGCCTCGTTGCCGAAGGCTCCCGTCTCCACACAGCCGCTGGTTCCTCCCTTTCTGGCATCCTCTATGCTCTTTCCCGCATTCAGCAGCTCCTGGACGATAGCCTCCGTATTATAAAAAGCAGGCTGCCCCCAGCCCTTTCTGGATATTTCACAGGCCTTCTTCAGAAAATCCTGAGGCGTTTTCCTGCTGATCTGCACATTGGAGCTGGGCTGAAGCAGCTTCATTTCATCCATACATTCCAAAATCAGATAACTGACCTCGTTCACGCCGTCCTTTCCATCCGGCGTAATGCCGCCCGTATTGATATTGGCGAAATCCGTATAGGTACTGCTTTCCTTTAAGGTGATTCCCACCTTGGGCGGTGCGGGCTGGTTATTAAACTTGATCCACAGACATTCCAGAAGCTCCTTCGCCTTATCAGCATCCAGCCGCCCTTCTTCCACGTCTTTCCGGTAAAAACGGATCAGATGCTGATCCAGCCTTCCCGGACTGTAAGCATCCCATGGATTCAGTTCGGTAGTCACTCCCAGATGGACAAACCAATACATCTGAATCGCCTGCCAATAGGTTGCAGGACGGTGGGCCGGCACCATTCGGCAGTTTTCGGCAATCTGAAGCAGCTCCGCCTTCCGCCCCTCATCCCCACATTCTTCCGCCAGTTTCTCCGCCAGCTGCGCATAACGGGAGGCCAGAAGTATAATGGCATCACAGGCAATGGACATACCCTTTAACTCAGCTTCCTTATCCAGCGCTTCCGGATCATTCAGATAATCCAGCCGTTCCAGCTCCCTGCCGATATCCTCTTTATATTCCAGGAACCCTTTCCGGTATATATTTTCCGACCCCACCGTATGGCCCGGGCCTCTCTGCTCCATGAACTCCGTAAATATCCCCGCCCGGTAGGCCGCCTTCCACTCAGGCGTCATATGTGAAAGAATCTTATGGCGGATCGAACGTTTTTCCCAATAAGGAAGCATATCCTGCTGCTGGAACGCAATATCCTCATCCGTCACCCGGAAACTGATCAATTCCCGTTCATTCATCACCCTTAAATCTTCCGCCGTATGACAGCACAGATCCGGAAAAGTGGGAGACGCCTGGGGACCGCAGCCCTTTTCTCCCACAATCAGCTCTCCCTCTCCAATCTCTATGGTTTTCTTTTCAAAATAATTTTTCAGTGCAAGCGCCCTTAATTCCGGTATGCTGACCGTCCCCTCATACTGCCGGTACGTTTCCGTAAAATACTTCGCCCGTTCCATATCGATACGAGGCAAAGTCTCCAGACTCTCCCGCCTCAGCTTCCGTATCCGCGCGTTCATTCCCCGTTCTTCCATTTCCAGCCATCCTTCCTTTTCTGATATCGCCGTCCCGTTTCTTCATCCTCCGATAAAAACGGGCGCAATATTCTTACTCTCCATCAGCCGCTGCAGCTCCTGCATACGCTCTTTCGGCGGCGCATAAAACATCCCGCCTTTATACTCCCGCCCCAGATGCACATATTTTCCGCTTCCCGTATTATGATAAGGAATAAGGTTTATCTGCTCCGCATGTACATTTTCCGAGAGGAACCCCGCCATCCGCTCCAGCTCTTCCGCCTCATCATTCACCCCTCCGATAACCGGAATCCGGATCCATATCCGCGCCCCCTTTCCGGACAGAAGCTTCAGATTTTCCAATATCAGCCCGTTATCCCTTCCCGTATACTCCCTGTGCTTATCCTCATCCATAAGCTTCAAATCAAACAGAAACCGATCCGTATAAGGCATCACCCGCTCCAACCTCTCAAAAGCAACCGCACCGCAGGTATCCACATTTACAGAAATCCCCCGCCCACAAAGCGTTCCCATCAGCCTTTCCAGATAATCCATATCCTGAACAAGCGGCTCTCCCCCGGACAGAGTAACCCCTCCCCCCGAAGTTTCATAAAACGCCCTATCCTTCAGAAGCTCCTCCGCCAACTCCCCGACAGAATAGCCTCTCCCGCACAGCTGCCGCGCATTCCGCATACACCCATCCACGCACTCTCCACACCCTCTGCAGAGTTCCCTGTCAGTATAAACCTTCCCATCCGCCGCTGTGACAGCCCCATTCCCGCACTCCTCCACACACTCCCCGCAGCCTGTACAACGCTCTTCATAAAAAATAAGTTCCCTCCCATAACCCTGCGTCTCCGGATTATGACACCACCTGCAAGCCAGCGGACACCCCTTAAAAAACACAGTAGTCCGGATTCCCTTCCCATCATGAATCGCATATTTCTGTATATTCGCAACCAAAACCTCTTCCATTTTACCCATCCTCATTAAACACCCCTAACAGCCACGCTCGACTCTCCCTCATCCGCCCCTAGAGAAATTATAATCCCAGACTCCTATAAAGCCAAGCATTTTTCTTTTAAGCCCCCATTAAGGCCCCCCAGTAAAATCACACCAGACATGATACTGAATCCCCCTCACCCTCGATCATACATACAGGGCATGAAACATTATCCTCCCTACGCAAAGAACCCTCGGTTAGGCGAATACTCCTTTTCAATTATCCGGCACATTTCCTCAGGCTCTTCTGCACAGTCCCTGGAAATCCACAGCTTCAGCACCGCCTTCAGCCCCTCACAGAAAAAAGTCTGATGATAATTCAGTTCTTCCTTCGAACTGAAATCCATCTCTTTTAATAAGTGTACAAGCTGCTCCTCCATCTTCGTGGGAATCACCTGAAAGGAAAGCCGCTGCTGGCTGTAGCTTTCCAGATAGCTGCGGAAAAATTCCCTGTGCTCCCTGATAAATTGAAAAAGCTGAAGGAATCCCTCCGGCAGCCAGACCTTATCATCCACAATAAAAAAATCCATGAGCTGGACATACATCTCCTCCACCATATTCTGCATCAGATCATAAACATCATCAAAATGCCCGTAAAAGGTAGTCCTGTGGATATCTGCGCGGCGGCAGATTTCACTGACCGTAATCTCACCTATTTTCTTTTCCCTGAGAAGCTCCAGAAACACTCCTTTTATTTTCTGCCTTGTCTGTACAAACCGCTGGTTTCCTTTGGTATTCACACAAACACCCCTTTTTATTATTTCTACATCCGTAGATATATTGACGGTTGTTCTTTGCTCCTACATTCATTATACTGAAATCATATTAAATCTACAAGTGATGTTTTAAAGGAGGAATTTTGTTATGGAAAAGAACCGGAAAATGCTGGAAGAGGCATCCTTCGGAAAGCTGCTGCTGAATCTGTGCCTGCCCACCATACTGATCATGCTTGTCATGGTGGTTTATAACATGGCGGACACTTTCTTTATCGGACAGACTGGCGATCCCGTTAAAATAGCGGCCATTTCCCTGTGCGCCCCGCTGTTCTCCATCCTTTCGGGCCTGGGCACTCTTTTGGGCAGCGGCGGCTGTACTGCCGTTTCCCTTGCTCTTGGGAAACAGGAAAACAGCCGGATCAAAGCCTATACCAGTCTCTGCTGTTACGGTTCCCTGGTTATTGGGTTCCTGTTCCTGACGTTTGTCCTGATTTTTCTTACGCCCATATCCCTGGCCCTGGGCGCTGATTCGGCTACCCTTTCCCACACCTGCGGCTATCTGCGCATTATCGCCCTGGGCGCGCCTGTCATTCTTTTTAATAATGTATTTGCCAATATCATCCGGGCGGACGGGGCGGCAAAGGAATCCATGATCGCCAACGGGCTCGGCACCCTTTCCAATATCGCTCTGGATGCTCTGTTTATTTTTGTTTTTTCCTGGGATGTGGCAGGCGCCGCCCTGGCAACGGTTCTCGGGAACGCCATAAGCTGCTGCTATCTGCTCTTCTATATTCTGAAAAAACAGCCCGCCTTTTCCCTGCACCTCCGTTATTTTTCCCTGAAAAAGGAAATCCTGCTGCCGGTTTTGTCACTGGGCCTCCCCCTTGCCTGCAGCACGCTGCTGATGAGCATATCCTCCATGATTTCCAACCGGATGATGATAGGCTACGGCGCAGCCGCGCTGGCAGCCCAGGGAGTGGCAGGGAAAATCGGCATGCTTCTTTCCATGCTCGCCATGGGAATCTGTATGGGAATGCAGCCCGCTATCTCCTTTAACTGCGGACGCGGCAGCCGGGAAAGGATGAACCTCATTATCCGCAATACAGGAATTTTTACAGCCGTAATGGGAACCGTCCTGACTCTCATATGCTTCTATGCCAGAAACCATATCATCGCCGTCTTCATTAACAACAGACAGGTGATTTCCTATGGACAGGTCATGGTGATCGCCTCCATCATCACAGGGCCTTTTTACGGGATATACCAGCTGTGCCAGACCTTTTTACAGTCCACGGGAAAAGCCTCCTATGCAACCCTTGTGGCCCTGCTGGACAAAGGTCTGTTCTACCTGCCGGTGCTGCTGCTTATGGAACACTTCTTCGGACTGTACGGTATTGCCTTTGCCGGCGCGGCAACACTGGTATTCTCCCTCACAGCCGGTATTTTTTTCAGCCTCCGCTGGAACCGGAGTATGCAGCCGGCAGTATGTTGTTTCCCGGATGAAGCTGCCGAAAATGGCTCCTTAACATGAAAAAGCTCTTTCCATTGACCCTGCTTTCGCTGCATGCTAAACTCCTCTTAAAGGGCTGTTTACCGGCCTTTTCAACTGAAAGTTACGGGAGGGATGCCATTTAGGCATCAATTTTAAGAACCATGGAAAAATATACGATAGAACGGATCATAAACATCATTCACTGTGAAATACGCCTGGCTGATGATACCGGGCATCTGCTGGAACGATTCGGAAATCTTCCGGAAAACGAGGATCCTTTCTGTACGGATCCTTCTTTTCTCCGCGCATGTTTAGACAGGGAAGCGCTTCCCCTGCCGGATATTTTCTGTGAAAATACCTATATCTATTATGCCAGGCTGAGCCTTCCCGACAGGACGAGCCTGCTGGCCGGTCCTGTCCGCATCATCCGTGAATCACATGATATGGCTTCCCAAATGGCTGCCGCACACGGGATTCAGGTATCGCCGCTGAAGCTGCCCTTCTGTGAGGAGAATACCTTTCTGAACGGAATCCTTCTCCTGTATCATTCCGTAACGGGCAGGGAAATCAGCATGACGGAATTATGCAGCTATCACGGCTTTCCCGCAGATGAGCTTGACCTGGCAAGGAAAGAGCTCAACAGCCTTGTTTTTTCCACCCGGGAATCTGAAATTCCGCATAATCCTTACAGCCACGAGGCAAGAAAATTAAAGAGCATAGAGGACGGCAGCCCGGAACAGCTGAAAAAATGTCAGGAAGAGGTCTGGGTGGGCAGGCTGGGAAGGGTGGCCGACACGCCTTTGAGGCAGGAGAAAAACATCGCCATCATCGTGATTGTCTTAGCCTCCAGAGCCGCGATCCGCGGAGGGCTGCTGCCGGAACTGGCCTTTTCCATGGCCGACAGCTTCATTATCCGTACGGAACGGATGAACGACATCCTGCAGATCCGCTCCGCCGCCCGCCGGTTCGAGGAAGAGTTTGCCGAAAGTGTCCAGGCACTGCAAAAATCCAACAGCAAAAATAAATATGTGGATCTGGCAAAGGAATATGTCTACCGGCATCTCCATTCCAGCATCGGTATAGAGGAAATCAGCCGTTATGTGGGTTTGCATAAGGACTATCTTTCCCAGCTGTTCAGCCGCTGCGAGGGTATCACCCTGCAGCATTACATACGGAGGGAAAAAGTACGCCAGGCAGAATATATGCTGAAATATTCCGATGCTAAAATGGATGAAATCGCAAACCAGCTGGCCTTCTGCTCCCAAAGCCATTTCAGCCATTGTTTTAAAGAAGAAACCGGACAGACACCCAGTCAGTACAGAAATCAATTTTCCGGGATCTGAGATATACGACAAAAATACCATATTTGTTATATACTATTTTCTTCGTCCGTGCTATTTATTAAGATAGACATGTATTATGTTTCAGTGGTACCCCTTTAAACAAGATACCGCAAACGGCAAAAGGAGGATGATACGAATATGGCAATATCCATTCAGGTAAATGAAAAAAGAATAAAGGGCCGGAGAAGCCCCATGCTTTACGGCCATTTCATCGAGCATTTTCACAGACAGATTTATAACGGAATATACGATCCGCAGAACCCTTTATCCGATGAAGACGGACTGCGCGGCGACATTTTATCAGCCATGCGGCAGATAAAGGTGCCTGTTCTGCGCTGGCCGGGCGGCTGTTTTGTATCCTCCTACCACTGGAAGGACGGAGTCGGGAAAAAACGTCAGCCCTTCTTTGACAAGGCATGGCGCGTGGAGGATCCCAACACCTTCGGCACGGATGAATACATCAAAATGTGCAGGAAAATTGGCTGTGAGCCTTATATCTGCACCAATGCCGGGACAGGAAGCGCGGAAGAAATGAGCGACTGGGTGGAATACTGCAACCTGGAATCCGAAGGGAAATACGCCAAATGGCGCATCGAAAACGGCAGTCCCCTGCCTTACGAGGTAAAATACTGGAGTATCGGGAACGAGAACTACGGCTTCTGGGAAATCGGCGCCAAATCTGCCGACGAATGGGGAAGGCTTGTAAAGGAATCCGCCAAGATGATGAAGCATGTGGATCCCCGGGCCGAATTATCCGCTGCCGCCCTCTCCGATTTGGACTGGAATATGAATCTGCTGAAAAACTGCGGACAGTTCCTGGACTGGATATCCATTCACGAATACTGGGATATGATGGCGGAAAAAAATGAGCCGGCCACCTACGAGCAATGTATGGCCTATACCGACCATATCGATCATTCCATGGACGAGGTGAGAGGCATGCTGGCCGCCATGAAGCTGGATAAAAAAATCCGCATCGCCTTTGATGAATGGAACTTAAGAAGCTGGCACCACCCCAATGTACATACCGTCCGGCAGGGCACCGGAAAAGAGGACTATATCACTCCCAGGGACAAAAACGATGACAACAGCATGTATACCATGGCAGACGCCGTATTCACAGCCTGCTTCTTAAGCGCCATGAACCGGAACTGCGATATCGTGGGGATGGCCAACTTCGCGCCCATACTGAATACCAGAGGATGCATTTACAGCTATCCGGAGGGCATTGTCCTTCGCAGCACCTATCATGTGTTTGATTTATATGTAAATTACCTGGGCGATACTGTTGTGGATCTGTGGACGCCTGATTCTGTCCCCTGTATGCATGTCACCGGCAAAAACGGGCAGGAAACTGACGTGGAAACCCTGGATTTGCTCGCCACCACCTGGTCGGACCGCGCGGGAACCGCCCTTGCGGCCGTCAACAAACATCCTTCCGACAGTGCAGATATCCGTCTGTCCACAGCTTTCGAAGGTATGAACGTTGTGATTTACCGGCTGAACGGAAGCAGCCCGGATTCCTATAATGATGTGGACAGGACTGAGGTTTCCATCCGCAAGGAAGAACTTGGCATGTTCCGTGAGAATATGGAAATCTCTGTGGAACCGCATTCTGTAAATGTGATACAGCTGGTGCCTTAACGGCTTTATCACAATTTCCTTTTCCCAGCAAAAGCTGACAATGGCCGGGGCTTTCCTCTTACTGAGGATGCCCCGGCCATTGCTCTTTAAAGCTGCAGCGCCGAAAACGCGCAGCTTATTTCCCCAGGATAAAATGTACCACACCGCAGTCATACTGAGCCCAGATACCATGTCTCGCTTCATCCCCGGAACGCACCCTGTCCGTCACAAATTTCCCCTCTTCGAAATGTCCTTCCTCCAGACACAGGAATTCCATGCTGTGCGCCAGATGCTGCCCGTTCATCCAGCTGACAGGGATGGAACCGTCTTCCGGCTCTTCTCCGGTAAAAAACAGCCTCACCTTATGTCCCACCAGATAAAATTCGTCCTCGCTCATCCGGAACAGCAGCCCTCTTGCCGTTTCCTCGTTAAGGCTTACAGGCACCCGGAACGCATCCCCGCCGCTTTCTTTACCATGATGATAGTCGAACGGAACCCAGCCGGCATAGTCCGCGCCCACCCCCGCATAGGAAATCCGGCACCTGCGCCGTCCGATTTCCATAAACGCGGAGTCCTGCCCCATACTCTGGAAGAAGCTGTAACGCTCCTGTACGCCGCTTCCCGGCAGAAGCAACCCGGACGCCGCTGTGAGCATGGCGAAGGAATGCATGACAGGCTCCGCGGATTCCTTCAGCTTTCCATCCGAATCCAGACAGCTTTCTATACCGAAAACATGATAGCCTATGGCGTTATGCCTTCCCACGGCATCAAACATACAGGCCGCATTCACACTGGTCAGACCGGATTCCGGTACATAGAGCGGCCAGCCCTGCTCTTCCTTTTCATATATCCCATATGCTTTCCTGACCGCATCCGGATTCTGTTCGTAGATATCAGGGCAGACGGCGTCCAGATGGCCGCAGGCGCAATGCCATAACGGAAGGCACTTGGAAACTGCGCCGCCGCAGGGGTATTCCAGTCCGGCCAGGTTCCAGCCGTAATCACTGTTGCGATCCATCCATACATTGGTATACATGAAAATATCGTAGATTTCTTTCCCTCCGGCCGCTATTTCATCAATATACCTGGCTACGGCCCACGCCGAACACAATTCAGCCCCAAAGGAACCGAACATTTCCTTCCAGTTCCCCTGTTCCCTGCTGCCGTTTTTCACCCAGCTTTGATGGATGGCTCCGCAATCCGTCCGGGCAAGCTGTCTGATCTCTTCCGGCACCTGCGCCTCAAAGGCTTCGGTTCCCGCCTCGCTGAAATCACGCCTTGTGGGAGCATAGAAACCGGGCTCATTTTCCACCTGAACGGCAAGAATGGTTCCCTGTTTCCCATCATATTCTCTGAGAATCTCCATGAACGCACGGAACGCTTTGGCATCCTGCTCCAGATTCCTGCGGCTGTGGGGAGAAAGCACCGTTGTCTGCGTTCCGTCCTTACAAAGCACCCGGGGAAAACGTTCCCGATCCTTTTTAACCCAGGACGGTGTATATTCCATCTGCCCGTTTTTCCAGGTTCCGAACCAGAGCAGAGTCCCGTGCAGGCCGTGGCGGCGTATGTTATCTATCACCGTATGCACATAGCCGGCATTATAGGCCCCTTCCTCCGGCTCAAAGGCATCCCAGCAGATCGGCACCGCAATGGTATTGCCGCCGATTGCCTTAACGCTCTCAAAGGATCGTTCACTGTCCTCTTCATACTGCGGGTTCCCTTTTCTCCCGATGGGATAGGCAGAGGAATTATGTACCTGCCCTCCGATGGAAAAAAACGGCTTTCCCAAGACTGATAAATAGGAATGACGCATATGTTACCCTCCCTTAAACACTTCCGGCAGCCGGTTTTTTTACTCTTCCGCCGCCTTGATCCTGTCAAGCACATCCTGAATATCCTTCGCGATCAGGCTGTGCATGGTTTCCTTGTATTTCAGATAATTCAAATCAGATACCGCTTCTTTTACCGTTTCTCTTAATTCCGGCTTATACGCCACGATTTCCAACAGCGCCGCAAGGGCCTGTCTGACTGCAGTCGGCTTTTCATCCTTCAGAATGAGCAGCGCCTCGTCGATATTTTCATCGAGGATGTAATCCTTATCCCATCTGGCCTGCCTGCAGAAAAGCCGGATGCCGCGGACCCTGAGCACATATTTATCGCTCTTTATCATATCCGCGAATTCTGCGGTATGTCCATATAGCGCCCCTGTTTCATCCGATATCCTCTCCAGCTCCTGCAAAGCCTTGTATGCTGCCGAAGTATCCTTTTCTTTGAGGATGGATATAAGCTCTTCGATGTCTGATACTGTTATTCCGGCCGCGTTCTCCGAAGCCCCCTGTGTTACCGCTGTTTCCGGTTCGTTTTTGTCTTGAATCATTTTTCCTCCTTTTCCGGTTCTTTTTTGCTTCTTATTGTTATGATATAATAGGAATGTTGAAAATAAATCTCATGAAGAACATTGTTATAAAAGGAGGGGCTTATATGCTGTTATTAGGACGTACGCAAATGGTTGATACCTGCAGTTATGAAGAAAGTATACGGCGGCTGATGAAATGCGGCTTTGATGGGGTCGAGGCCGGGGTTTTCGACCGGGGCTTCCATGTAAGGGATGAATTTTTCTCCGACGGGTTCGGGCGGCGTATGAGGGATATTATGGCATCATGCGGGGTTAAGGGCTATTCGGTCAGCGCACATGTGGACTTTACGGAATGCGAAGAAAAGTTCCGCCTTGTTTATGATGCCATTGCCGTCGCCGGGGAAATGGAAGCTCCGCTTCTAATTATTAATGGGGCCATAAAAAAAGAAACAGAAACTTTTGAAAAGCAGTGGGAACGGCAAATCAGGGACTTAGGCAGACTCTGCCGGCGGGCGCAGGAAATGGGGATTCTGCTTGCGCTGGAATTCGAGCCCGGCTTCGTTATCGACTCCACGGATTTGATGCTCCGGGCCTTTTCGGAAGTCGGATCCCCTATTTTAAAGGCCAATCTGGATATCGGGCATGTGTTTCTGTGCGATCCGGATCCGATGGATGCCATTGCACGCTGTAAGGGTCTGATCGCCCATGCGCACCTGGAAAATATGAAAACAGGGGTCCATAATCATCTCGTTCCTTATGAGGGGGATATGGATTTACCCGCCTATATCTCCGCCCTGCGGGATGCCGGTTTTGACGGTATGGCATCTTTTGATGCTTATCAGTACGATTATGAGGCGGTGGCTGAAAAGACAATTGCCTATTTTAAAGGTATTTTCTGATTGTCTTCGCCCGCTTTTATTCCTTCTGAAGATATTTTTTTATATATGTCACATCGGAAAGAAGCATGCCTGTGCCCTCTGTCTTACTGCGCGCTTTTTTATAGTCCGTCTCTGAGACGATCCAGCCTGCAAATCCGTTTTTCTGCATTTCCTCCAGGACACGGCCGATGCCTCCAAAGCAGTTGTTTTCCGAAAGGATCTGGGGATACCCATTGGCAGGATTGGAATTTTTCAGGTGGGCATGTCGGAATTTATCCGCAAACCTGCTGTAGATATAGGCCGGATCCATTTCTTTGAGGGACAGGTTTTCGTTGTCAAAGAGCATGTAAAAGGCAGGAGAATCCACCTTTTCCAGGATATATTCATATTCCGGAACGGACAAAACCGCTTCATGGCCAATTTCCACCTGATACTGCATTCCCAGCTCACAGGCATACTGCAGGCACACAATGGTCTGCTCCAGTTCTTCCTTATTCTGTATTTCTCCGTCCACAAAGCTGGGAAGGTGCATGGCTGCGGCTCCCATCCGGGATGCTGCGGCCGCGGCTGTCCGCAGAATATTTTTAACTTCCTCCCATTTTTCTTTCCGGTTCATGCCGACCTCACAGAGGGTGTTTACCCCGAGGATGGAAAGGGCGATACCGTATTTTTCGGAAAGCTCCGACCAGGTCCGGCACCATCTGCGCATACCGTCTTCGGTCCGGCAGGCATCATAGTCAAATCCGGGGCTGATTGTATCAAGTCCCTGTTCTTTGGCCCATCTGAATAATTCTTCCCCTTCGAAGGGGATCGTCCACGATGAAACTCCTATTCCTTTCAATTTATGTCCTCCTTCCGTATTTCCTCAAGCAATTTGGCGCACGCCAGCGTGAGCTGATGGGAGACGGTCTCCACTTCCCTGTCTCCCCGTAAAAAGGCATCCCGGAAAGCTTCTATTTCATAGACAAAGCCGTTTTCCTGAGAGTCAGTCACCGTTTCCAGCAGTTCCTCCCCGGCATTGTATAATTTTGCTTCGTGGCAGTTCCAGAACTGGGGCAGGTGAATCATGCCGGCATCCCCGTATAAATGGGCGGAATCCTCCGATTTGCCCTGTATGCCGAACATACAGTTTGCCACCGTTTTGTCAGGGAAACCCAGGAGCGCCGCCCCCATCTCATCCACACCGGTCTCTCCCACATACACCTTTGACCGGCAGGAATCGGGCAGCTGTCCTGTCATGCTCAGGGAAAAGGCAAGGCAGTAAATTCCCACATCGAAAGCCGCTCCGCCGCCGTGAGGTGCGGAAAAAAGACGGCTTTCCGGATCCGCAGGAGCATAAAAGGAAAAGCTGCTGTCCAGATATTTGAGCCTTCCAATCCGTCCCTCCTTCACCCAGTTACGCACCGCGCAGACACAGGGAAGGAAAAGTGTCCACATACCTTCCATTAAAAGAAGGCCTTTTTCTTCTGCCAGACGGATCAGCTCTTCCGTCTGGGACACAGTAACGCAGAAAGGCTTTTCACATAAAACGGCTTTTCCGGCTTCCAGGCATTTCCTGGCGGTTTCATAGTGCAGGGAATTGATGACGGAAATATAGACGGCGTCTATCTCCGGAAGAGCAAGCAGTTCCTCATAGCTTCCGCACACTTTTTCCACCTTGAATTCCGCTGCGAATGCTTCCGCCCTCTCCCTGCTGCCGGACGCCACCGCCAGCAGCTTTACGCCTTCCGTCCGGCGGCATGCATCCGCAAATTTCCTGGCAATCGATCCGGGTCCCAATAATCCAAAATTCATACTTTTTTCCTTCTTTCTTTGCCAAAACAATAGCAATATATGGTGTATTCCTTAAGTTACAAACTGCTACTATGATAATACCACAGAATAGAAGGGAGAACCAATATTGTACAAAAAATATCTTTTCCTCTAAATACGGCAGCGCAATACACTGCATCCTCCAAACTTTACAAAAACCATGTCAAACCTGACATTTGCCGGGGCGAAATCCCCGGCCTTTTTCTGTAGACTGATATACAGGAAACAAGATATCATACACTGCATTACAGAAAAGGAGAACAGCCATGCTGCAGGTACAACATTTAACCAAAAGCTATAAGACAGGGACACAGCTTTATCCGGTATTAAAGGATATTTCATTTGAGGTGAAGAAGGGAGAATTCGTGGCGGTTATGGGACCGTCCGGGAGCGGCAAAACCACTCTGCTTAACTGTATATCCTGCTTCATCCCTCATGATGAAGGGAAAATCCTTCTGGGCGACCAGGATATCTCCGGCCTGAAGGAGGATGAACTTGCCAGGGTGAGGAATGAAAAGCTGGGCTTCGTTTTTCAGGATTTCATGCTGCTGGACGGACTCACTGTTTTTGAAAATATCTGCCTGCCCCAGATCATCGCAGAAAAGCCGGCTGCCCAGATGGAAGCAAAGGCCGGAAACTTCTGTCACATATTCGGAATCGATAAAATTATGGACAAATACCCTGCCATGATTTCCGGCGGCGAGAAACAGCGGACCGCGGTGGCAAGAGCGCTGATGAACCAGCCCTATATGATATTGGCCGATGAGCCCACGGGAAACCTGGACAGCAAGTCCTGCCGGGCGGTCATCGACTCTTTTCTGCAGGCAAAAAAGGAACTGGAAGCCACCGTATTCATGGTTACCCATGACACCTTTGCCGCTTCCTTCTGTGACAGGGTCATTGTGCTTAAAGACGGATGCATCTATCGGGAACTGATCCGCAGCCAGACAAGGCGTGAATTCATGGACGTGCTGCTCGATACGATCCGGGAACTGGGGGAAGACGATGACAATGAATAAGATTATGGCAAAGCTGCGCAAAAACAGCAAAGGACAGTATACACTCCTGGGTGTCTGTATTTTCCTGTCCGTACTCATGGTGTCCGCCTTTGCGTTTTTATACTTTTCTCCCACGGTACAGGAACTCCTGCCAACCGGCGGAGATACAAGAAAACTGTCATGGCTGCTCTTTTTTGTAACAGCGGCAGGCTGTACCATCTTCACTATATACGGCGCGGATCTGTTTTTCAAAAATAAGAGCAGGGAATTCGGTGTGTTCCTCGCCCTTGGCGAACAGAAACGGAAACTGGAGGTGCAGCTGTTCAGGGAAGTTGCCCTGATCCTCCTGAAATATGTGTTTCTCGGAATCCTGGCTGCCATACCCGTTTCCTGGCTGATCTGGAAAGCATTTTCCAAAATGCTGATCGGCGCGGATCAGATGCGTTACCGTTTCACCCCGCTGGGGATCGCTGCCGGGCTTCTTTTCACGGCCTTTCTGATATTGTGTATCGGAGCAGCCGGGATCCGCTTTGTGAAACGCACCAATATCATGGATATCCTCAATTACCGGCGTAAGACGGAAATGGTGAAGGAAATCAAGCCCTGGACAGGGAAATTGGGACTGCTTCTTATTATAATCGGACTTTTACTGGCTATGGCGGTTCCTCAGCTGTCCGCCCACCTCTTCCTGCAGCTGATGCCCCCTGTCTGGAATCTTACCTGGCTGATTTCCCTGGCAGGCCTGTACCTTTTTCTTCTGAGCGCAGTGGCCCATTCCGGTATCGGGAAGAAAAGGGAAACCTATTATAAAAATATTATTTCCACTAACCTCATGCGTTTTACAGCCAGGCAGACTACCAGAAATATGTGTGTTATTGCCCTTTTGATCTTCGTCATCCTGATTTCCGCCTTTTGGGGGATCATGTACTATGTTTCCGCATTTATCAACGGGGATAATGCGCCGGTGGACTACTCTCTGCATTATCCTGCTGCCGAATCACAGCTGACCAAAGCTGAAATCGAGGGGCTTGCCGATGAATATGGGGTGGATATTACCTTTTATGAGGAGGCAAAGGCTCTGGAACTCATCATCCGTCATGTCAGCAGGGATTATGATGATAACGGGAAATATTTTGATATAGAAACGGAAAAACTGGCTTCTTTTGTTTCCGCTTCTGATTTCACGCGTATTTCCGGTATCTCTGTGACACTTTCTTCCGGGGAATACCGGACAGTTGTCGGCAGCAATTATCAGCGTACCATCTGGGTAGGTCCTGATTGTCTGCAGGCTGTCACCAATCCGGTTACCGGCGACTCCTTCAGCCCGGCATTTCAGGGAACGACTGCATTTGAAAACCTGGCCCTCATGAGCGATCCCTTCGTCTTCATCATTTCCGATGAGGATTACCTGAGGCTCAGCGCCGGCCTGGATGAAGCCTGGATGGAAAATATGGTATTCTTTAATGTGAAAGATGTCTATTCCACCTACGCCTTTGCCCATGCCCTGCAGGATGCGTTTATCGGACGTGCGACAGTTCTTTCCGATCATCTTAGTTTATATGATGCCCATGAGGAAAAGCTGGCTGCAGAGGCAGGAAAAAGCTACAGCTATTCCGGTACCTGCGGTTTGTTTGATGAATCCGGTTTTCAGACGGGTTCATGGAAATATGCCCCTTTTATTAAGGTTTTAACCAAACAGGACGCCATGCAGCTGGTAGCTGTCTTTGTACTGCTTTCCATATATATATCTATTCTGTCCCTGACTGCCTGCTCGGTCATGAGCTATGTACGAAGCCTGACCGTCGCCCTGGATAATAAAAACATGTTTGCGGATCTTCGCAGGCTGGGCGCCGCAAAAGCCTACACGGAGCGGGTTCTCAGGATACAGCTTAAGAAAATATATCTTTTCCCCACAGCCGCCGGCTGTATTATCGGAATTCTGTTTGCCGCGCTGCTCACGTTTTTCAATGATATGAGGATAGATGTATTTGAATTAAATATGCTGGGAGTGGTGGGTATCCTGATTGTTGTGATATCGGCTGTCATGTATATTATGTACCGGGTATCCCTGAAAAAAGCAGAAGCGATTGCTGAAATATAGGTAAAAGAATGACAGCCCCGGCGCGGTTTACCGGGGCTGTTGTTTTGTAATTATGTAATTTTTGTTCTTCACATGGTGAAATTATCTTTTTTACCCTATAATAAAATGGCCTGCAATCCCGATCAGAGTCCCTAAAACTGCGGACATGACCACCATGGGCGGAACAGATTTTTTATCCTGTCCCGCCACCATGATGATCACAGGGAGGGCAAGGGCAAATCCGATGACTCCGCCCTTCAGCCACCAGGGCATCCCGAACAGTTCCGTGTTCAGGATGATGAATGGCAGGACGAAGTAGAAAACAAAGGCTGAAACAATGGAAAAACGATCCAGCTTCATTTTTATCATCGGCAGTACATCAATGGCACCCGCGATAACTCCGATCAGACAAGTCAGTAAAATTCCTTTCATAACAACTTTCTCCTTTTTCTGTGTTTTTTATTTAGACGCAGTAACGGACAGGTTGTGACAAACTTTTTTTCATGCTATAATAAGCCGACTTACTGATAGAGATAAGAGGTACATAAAATGGGAAAAACACAATTGGAAATATGCTTTGACAGCAATAAACTCATTCTTACGGAAGGCGCCGTAGGGCAAAGAATAGAACATGAATTTTCACTTAAGCCTGATGCCGATATCATGTATGCTTCTCTGATTTATTCCGCCGAAGGGCGCGATGCTTTGGCGGCAATCTATCGGAGCTATCTGCAGGCAGCAGAGGATTACAGGCTTCCCATCCTGCTCATGACAAATACGAGGCGGGCCAATAAGGACAGGGTTCTGCGCTCTGAATACCGGGATAAAAATATGATGCGTGATTATGCCTGTTTTCTTCGTGAACTGGCATCTGACTATACGTGTCCTGTTTTTATCGGCGGAATGATGGGATGCAAAGGGGATGCGTACAGCGGCTCAGAGGGGTTAAGCACCGATGAAGCGATAGAATATCATTCCTGGCAGAGGAATATGTTTGACGCGGACAGTATTGATTTTCTCTTTGCCGGTATCATGCCTGCATTGCCGGAAGCTCTCGGTATGGCTGAAGTCATGGAGGAATCAAAGCTTCCGTATATTATCAGCCTTATGATTAACGAACGTGGCACACTGCTTGACGGGAATACAATTCATGAGGCTATTTCTGTGATTGATACGCATACTAAGACAAAACCGCTGTGCTATATGACAAACTGTGTACATCCGGCCATTCTCAGAAGCGCGCTGTCACAGCCGGAAAACAGGACGGAGGCAGTGAGGGCGCGCTTCTGCGGCATACAGGCTAATGCGGCATGTCTTTCTTTGCAGGAGCTTGATAACAGCTGTGCTTTAAAGACTTCTGATGCGAAAGAACTGGCAGAGGAATTTCGGCTGCTGCACAGGGATTTTCCTTTGAAAATTTATGGAGGGTGCTGCGGTACGGATGAATCACATATTCGTGAAATGATTAAAGTTCTTCAATAACGAGGGGTTAAATCCAGCTTTCCTTGTTCTCCCTCACGAACTCCTGAAACGAACGGGCCTTCCTTCCCGTAATCTTCTCAAAATCATCCGTAACCGTTTTGGCCATACCCATCCGGGTCAGCCGGTAAAGCATATTCATGACTTTGCTGTATTCCTCCTCCAGCCCGCGGATATGTGTCCAGTAATACAGGGCTTTTCCCGGGGAAACCTCTGTATAGGTGATTTTCCGTCCCAACTCCTGCGAAAGGATTTCTGCCGCTTTATAGTAATCGATAGCCTCCGGCCCTGTGATCTCATAGGCCTTTTCCTCATGTCCTTCGGGCCGTGAAAGAACCATGCCGGAAATATCACCGATATCCCTGGCGTCAATAAATCCGGTCAGGGACTTTCCCGCCGGGACTACGATACGGTCAAAATATTTGATTTCAAAAGCATGTACGCCGCTCAGGTTCTGCATAAAAAAACCGGGCCGCATAAAACAATAGGGCAGGCTTGTATGAATCATATATTTTTCTATCTTATGGTGAGGGGGCATGGGATTTTTCTCCGCTCCCTGCAAAGACAGAAATACCACAAGGCGGATATCTCCTTTTTTCTTTACTGCGTCAAGAAACGGATACAATTCTTCCGGATTTCCCATTTGAGGGGGCCTCATGAGAAAGACGCGGTCGGTTTCCTTCAGAGCGCCGTCAAAGGTCTCAGGACGCTGAAAGTCAAATTCACAGTATTCCGCCGCATTGCCAAACAGCTTTGTGACCTTATCCTTACTTTTGCTTGCGGCTTTCACTTCTTCCCCTGCCCCCAGCAGGTATTCCGCTGTGTATCTTCCCACATTTCCGGTGGCTCCCGTAATCAGTATTTTACCCATTTTTTCTGTCCTCCTCCTTTTGAATAACGGCATTTGCCTGTGCGAGCAGACGAATCATATCTTCAAAAGCTTCCTCCCCCATGGATTCCTGCAGGATAGTCATTGTATACAAATAGTCGCCGTATGTCTCGGTGACTAAATCCACTGCCTTCTGTTCCGGGATAAGAAGGAAGCTCCGTCTGTCATGGGACTGGGGTTCCTTTCTCAAATAGCCCTTTGCCGTCAGCGTCTTGACCATTGCCGTGATCACGGGTTTGCTTACCCGGAAAAACTGGGCTGCTTCCACGGATGAGATGCGTTCTTTCGATGTGACCAGAAGAATCAGAAGCCCCATCTCACTGGAACGGATCGGCAGTTCTTTTTTTACCCGCTGGTTAAGGCGGCAGAACAGGGAAACAGTCTCTGCCGCTTCGATTTTGATATCCTTCAAAATAGTTCCTCCTGAATAGTTAGCCTGATTAACTATCATTATAGTTAATCAGGCTAACTATGTCAATTATTTAATTGTAGCTCTCGTTTTCTTTGATATCTCCAAAATATCCTTCTGTCTGGATGGAATGTACCGGGCGGATTCCGGACTTGCACCGGTTAGAAACGTGCGCCGCCGGGCGCACGAATGACAGCCCCGGCGCGATTGCCGTGGCTGCTGCTTTGTAATAAATCCAATAGCCCCGTGCCACCAGGGTATCCTGAACAGTTCCATGTTCAGGATGATAAACGGCATAATAAGCAGGAAACAAAGGCTAACATAATTGAAAAACTGTCCGGGTTCCTTTTTGCCATCGCCAGTTTTTCCATACAAAGATGCTATTCCACGCACCATTAACCTGTGATAGAATACAATTATCTATATCAAAGGAGGATGACTTAATGACACTCAATAAATGCCCCGAATGTGGCTGTAAACTCACACAGGAAATGATAGATGCCAATATGTGCTGGGAATGCGGCAAAATTTTAGACGAGTCTTTTTTAGACACAGAAACAATCCGTGAAATATCAGAACAGGCTGGTGATATTAACCCTTTTAGCAAAAAAGAAGTAAAGGAACACAAACTGACTACCGGTTTCAACTTTGAGAACAAATGTATTTCTGAATATCTGGGACTTGTCTCCGGAGAAACCGTACTTGGCACCGGTTTTATTTCCGACTTTAAAGCAAGTTTTTCCGATTTGTTTGGAATGGAATCAAAAGCATATTCCCAAAACTTAAAAGATGCCAAACAAGCAGCACTATACGATATGATTATGGATTCCATCAGCAAAGGAGGTAATGCTATCATTGGCATTTCATATAGTTATATCACCTTTTCCGGTAATATGATCGGAATATCCGTAAATGGAACATCCGTGAAAGTAGAATAAGTAATCCCTGATGAATACAATATAAATGTGCTTACATATGAGTAGAGCCCCGTTAATATCGGATGGATGAACGGTACTTCAGCCAGGAAACGCGAAGCCGACGATATCTTCTGCGGCTTCGCAGTCATTTGTGAATCCTGCCTCATTCCGAAGGCTGCGGCAGCATTTTCAGTACAAATTAAGTCTCAATAATGGACAATATTAAGTTATTATGAAATTTCAACCATTAATTGTTCAATTAACTCATAAACACTTGTAAAAGGATTCATCTCTCTTATATCAGCATACATAGTCAATCCTTGTTCTTTATACTTATGCTCAAGAAATTTGGCATTATCTATGGCCTTTTCAACATCTCCATTGAGGAGGATTTCGCGGATCTTTCCACGATGTCCTTTAGAATAGTTATTATGTAAATAGCCTGTAAGGCGTTGATAAATCTGCTTTTTTGTTAGTTTTTCGTCTAATTCTTCAAAATGCATTAGCAGCCATGTTTCAAAAAGATAATTTGTAATCAGCAACTTATAATCCTTCGCAGATGTTATTACAGCTTCAATATCCGGTGGGTCATCACAATCGAATGCCAAATATTTTCCATAATTACTATATTTACGTCCATTTTCCTCTTCCAGCATAAAATTATCTGCAAACTTCAGCACAGCCCGTGCATTGCCATTTGCTGTTTCTAATACTACTTTAACATCTGTATACTTATTTTTCTTTATAATTTCCGAAAAATAATCGAAATAATATTTTTCAGTCTTTCCCTCACAAAAGATAATAATGTGTCCTAAATTAACTTTTTTAATTTCAGAACGACGCTGTGAAGATAATACTGTTCTACCCATTGTGTTCACCACCTATAATTTCATCATAATTAAAAACCGGAATTGCTCCATATTTTCCTTGTAAATAATCCTTGCTAAAAGTCGCATCTTCGCGAACCTTTAAGTCAGAAAGCGCATATAGAACAGATTCACCACGCTCATTTTTATCAATAAATGCAATTTCATCCCGACGGAATTGATTGTAGTTTAACAATGAAATATCGTGTGTGGTAAAAATCAGCTGAGCTTGTTTATTATGACTGGAACCGAAAATATCAACAATCAGTTTTGATAAAAGAGGATGCAGTCTTGCCGACATTTCATCTACGATAAATACTCCGCCCTTAGAAATCATCTCCACAATATTTTGAATATAAGAGAGAAACCGTAAGGTCCCAGTTGATTCCTGTTGCAATTCAAATAGTTTTTCTCCAACTGCATTACCATCATCATCATATACGTCATGAACGGTTCGAACCACTTTCTTTTTCTTTTTTTTACCAGTATTTTCATCCAAAACAATTTCTGTACTGACATCAAGACGTTTTATACCCACATCAATTAATCGAAGATAATTTTCAACCTTTTGCCTAAAACTCTTACTATGAATTAATTTTTCTGAAAGCATAACTGAACCTGCCAGCCTTTTTACTGTTGACTCAAAAAGTATTTCTGAAAACACATCATATTCTTCAACAAAAAAGCTTATAAAATCTCCCAAAACAGCTTCCTTTTCTTCATTATCCAGAAAATATTCCAAAACCGCTATATAGAGTCTTTCTGCCGGCAATTTTTTATATGCATTCAACATTTTTTGATATTTACTGCCGAAAGAAAGGACTAATCCTTTTCGTTCGAAAACCTTTTTTTCATCAATATAAAGCCATTCATTTAAAACTTCTTTTGAAGTACACTCAAATCCATATTGTATTTGTTTTCCATTTCGAATAAATATAATATCAAATTCAGAAGCTTCTTTTTCATTATTTGAAAGTAAAAAAGGCTCCAACTTTATTTTAATCTGGTTTTCTATAGATTCAAAATCTTCATTTTCTATCTTATTAATAAATTGCGAGAATATATATTGTTCAAAAAAGAACATAGCAGAAATGAAATTTGACTTACCAGATGCATTTGCACCATATAAAACTGTGGTTTTCAGCAAGTTTATTTTATTATCAGCCTCAATAACATGGGAAGGATGCTGTACATACGATGTAGCCCTCATATCTAAAATTGCTTCCTCTTTAAATGAAGTGTAATTTTTCACTTTAAACATTAATAACATATGAATTACCTCCTGTATAATCTGCTTTTATTATAAATAATATCTCTTTCCTAATGCAATGACAAATTACGGAAATTTCAAACTTTGCACCATTATATCACAAATTAATTTTTAAAAAAAGCGTAAAATGTCGATTATTTCGTTTTGTAAATATATTTTAAGCTTAAGCCCTTTCCGGAGATATGGAAAATGCAGGAACTTTGACGGCTCCTGCATTTCCATATACTGTACTTTAATTCTGTTCCGGATAATCGCTTATTATAAATAGCGTTCCAGCTTCGTGCAGAGCTGCTCTTCTATATCTGTCAGTTCCTTACAGAGCCTTTTTGCGGAAGAATCCGCCTGTTCGTATTCATTCAAATATTTATTGAGTGATTTTATCCCCATATTACAGCCGTCTGTAATAAGATCCGCTACTGTGGCATCGCTGTTATCCATCCCCAGCTTCATATTTGTTTTTAACCATGACATCCCCTTTGCCATGGGGGACGGATCTTTTTCATCCGTATCACAGCGGTCCAGCAGAGAATGAATTTCGTTCCCCAGTTTCTCATGATGCTTTTTGCTTTCCTGAAGCAAATGCTTCATGTCAGAATCACAAACCTTCTCCAGAACCTCATCTATGGAAGTTACCGCCATCTTCGCGCCGGCGTCGCATTCCTGCAGAAGCTTCCGCGTATCTGAATTTTCCATTGCCGTTATACCTCTCTTTTTTCTTTAGTATTTCGGATATATGGAATATTATGTATGTTGTGTCAGATATTTTTTGATTCTGTTAGATACTTTCTCAGATATTCACCTGTATAGGATGCCCCTTTACTTTATCCAACGGATCCCGACAGGGAAACCGTGTCCGGTTTCAGCTGATAATGTTCTCTCACCTTTGCTTCCGCTTCCGCCATGATTTCCGGATGCTCCTTCAGGAATATTTTGGCGGCATCGCGTCCCTGGGCGATCCGGCTGCCCTGATACGAATACCAGGAACCGCTTTTTCCCACCACATCAATATCCGCCGCCAGATCCAGAATATCCCCTTCCCGGGAAATACCCGTGCCGTATATAATATCAAATTCAGCTTCCTTAAAGGGCGGGGCAATCTTGTTTTTTACCACTTTGACACGGGTTCTGTTTCCAATTCTTTCCCCGCCGCTTTTGATCATATCTATACGGCGCACATCCAGCCGGACGGAAGCATAAAATTTCAGGGCACGGCCCCCGGTGGTCGTTTCGGGATTACCGAACATAATCCCGATTTTTTCCCTCAGCTGGTTAATAAAAACCACTATACACCGGGATTTGCTCACCACAGGAGTCAGCTTGCGCAGCGCCTGGGACATGAGCCTTGCCTGAAGTCCGATGTGGCTGTCCCCCATCTCCCCATCGATTTCCGCTTTGGGCACCAGCGCTGCCACCGAATCAATGATTATGATATCAATAGCTCCGGAGCGCACCAGCATCTCCGCTATTTCCAACGCCTGTTCTCCCGTATCAGGCTGGGATATGTAAAGCTCATCAATATCCACGCCGATCCCGGCGGCATATTTGGGATCCAGCGCATGCTCCGCGTCAATGAATGCCGCGATACCGCCTCTTTTCTGCACCTCTGCCGCCATATGAAGGGAAACCGTAGTTTTACCGCTGGACTCCGGTCCGTAGATTTCCACCACTCTGCCCCGCGGCACGCCGCCAAGTCCCAGCGCAATATCCAGGCTCAGCGCCCCCGTGGGAACCACCTCCACCTCTCCGAAAGCGGATGTGTCTCCCAGACGCATCACCGCTCCGCGGCCGAAATCCTTTTCAATCTGCATAACCGCCGCATCCAATGCCTTTTTCTTGTTTTCATCCATATGATTTTACCTGTCCTATTGTTTTCTGTTTATTTTAACAGGTTCCGGGACGTTTCATAAGCGTTAATTTATCATATAGAGAGCAAGTTTGGTTATTTTGTCGTATATATGGTACTTTTTATTTGTGCGACTTTATTATAATTATGATCTTGTTTTAAATAAGAAAGGTAAATAAGAAAAACCTGTCTGTCATTAAAAACCCCCCTATACCAGTTCATGCATAACCACAGAAATTTCAGCCGTGCCATCGCAGGAAAAACGGATATCCCGTGCGCAGAGCGGTGTATAGATCAGGGATGTCATCGCCTGTTCTCCGTCGTTTGCAAAGACTTCCAGCGTAAATTTATCCATAAGGATCCGCAGGGATATTTTTCCATCTTGCTCTTCTGTAACCATACTTCTTGTGCTGATCAAATCATGAACCAGCCCTGAATAGGTTCTGTCTGTGGTAAGGGTTCCTTTTTCTCTGTCATAGATAAGGGAAGTCCTGTTTTCCAAATCCGCAGCCAGTATTATTTCAAAAGAACGGTAATCACTGCCTGTACATTCAACGGTCATATCAAATATGCGTCCGTGAATTCCATCCAGCATCTTTTCTCCGGCCTGCTTTTCAAGTTTCACCGCTTTATGGACAATTTCCTTTTTCCAGTATGCTTCCAGTTCCCTGATTGGCTTCTGGATTAATTTATTTCCCTTAAAAGACAGCTCCCTGGGTATTGTCATCACTCCTGACCACGTGGAATCCTCTGGTGTCAGGTAATTATCCCAGCTTTGCATCCAGGCGATCATAACTCTTCTTCCGTCAGCAGTTTCCACGGTCTGCGGCGCATAAAAGTCCAGTCCGTAATCTATGGATCCGGCTTCATCACGCAGGAACTGTTTGGCTTCCCTATCAAAGGTTCCCGCAAAATAGATGGAATTATTGCCGTTATGGAATTCCAGCCCTTCCGCTCTCATAAATTGAGGGGACACAATCAGCACCTGTTTTTCTTCCAGTGTAAAAAAGTCCGGGCATTCCCACATTTTCCCATACCGGTTATTGCAGCGATCGATAATTCCTTCCCATTTCCAGGTTTCGGCATCCCCGGAAGAAAATAAAGCAATCTGCCCGCTGTCATCCGCATTTCTGCTTCCTATACAAGAGTAATAGGTATTCCCTTCTTTCCATATCCGCGGATCCCTGAAATCTATGGAAGAGCTTCCCTCCGGGAGCACATCTGCCGTAATTACCGGGTTCTGCTGTATTTTGGTATAATTCAGGCCGTCACCGACAGCAATGCTCTGTGTCTGTCTGATTACGCGTGCCCCGTCTTCTGTTTCCAGTTCCCGGACACTTGTATACATGAGTATATGCTTTCCCTCATGCTCCACTGCGGATCCGGAAAAACAGCCCTGCCCGTCATAATCCGTGTCCGGGGCCAACGCACAGGGAAGCTGTTCCCATTTGACAAAATCCTTCGTTTTGCAGTGTCCCCAGTGCATGGGCCCCCATTGGGTACTGTATGGATGGTACTGATAAAACAGGTGGTATTCTCCCTGATACAGGGAAAAACCATTCGGGTCATTCATCCATCCCACAGGAGGCGTCACATGAAAAGCCGGACGATTTTCCGCGTCCTGCGGTTCTGCTTTTTCCTGTTCGTACTTTCTTGCACGGGTGAGTTTATCTTCTTTTTCATTCTGTTGTTTTTCAATCATTCTTCATTTTCCTTTCTTTCTGTGGACATTGTGACTGATTCAAATATGGCCTTACCAAAAGAGAACAATCCAAGATTTCCATCCTCCAGGTCATACATACGAAAGCTCAGGGCGGCCTCCTCATTCACATAAGCTGTTCCGATATTGCCCTCGGCTATTATTTCCAGATGATACCGGCTGTCCTCCGCATGCCTTACGGGTGTCTCCAGCTCCACATCATATGGGAATGTTTTGCCGCCTTCTTCCGACATTCTAATCCAGGAACGCATTACCAGTCTATTTCTCTTGGGTTCCACATACAGATAATAGCCTTCCTTCATCTCTTTTTTCACATGTAAGATAACCCCTGCCTGCTGTGCTCCCTGTACTTTCAATTCCACACTGATCCTGTATCTCTCTGGCAGCTGCTGCATCAGCATCATCTGCTGTTCGGCAGTTTTCACTGCGGCAAAACCGCCGTCCTGCTCCTTCCAGCCATCCGTAACAGGGATAAAGCAGTTGGTAATAGGAGTCCTAAACAGTTCTCTCTTCCCTTTCGGCAGTGTCAGTCCCAAATCTCCATCCGGCAGCTGCACCAGCTGATGAATCACCATTTCCCCTCCCCAATCCCAAGTACGGTAATCCTGTGCTTTCATTTCATCCGGCCAAAATCCAAAAAGATTTTCTTCTTTTGTGGGATTCCATCCGAAAAGATATCTTTCCTTTTCATTTCCCGCCGTTTTTGCGGCATAAAAAGCTCTGGCATCCAGCCTGTGATTATCAGGTATCTGCCATTCGGACTCGCCTGCCCGGCACTTTATATAATAATTCCCAAACAGATTCGTATAACCGGAAAAAACAAGATAGTACCAGTCTCCCATACGGAACACATCCGGACATTCACATGCACCGTTAAACCGCCTGGGATAATACACCGGTTCCCTGTATTCCCAGTGCTTCAAATCCTTTGAAACACATAATCCCACACAGCCGGTCTGGCTGTGAGTGTCATTTGCCCTTGCAGCAAGAAACATCCAGTATTCCTGAAGCTCCTCTCTGTATACAATACGGGGATCTCTCCAGTCCGGCCCCTGATAAATATTCCCGTCCGGCCCGAAGGTATCCTCCTCCAAATAATCCCAGTGATCCAAGCTGCCGTCCCTGCTGACATAATGGGTAACAAACTGTTTTCCATCGGGAAATATGCAGGCAAAAAGATGCCATTTCCCATCATGAAAAATCAAATCACCTGTCCCACCCTGCACATGGATCGGTACTTCTTCACTCATATGTACCAAATCCGTGCTCTCCATCCGGTGCCAGCCATGAACAACGCCCTCTTCCCGGGGATTTTTCCATCCTTTCAGGTAAAATAACTGATATTTCCCATCTATATATTTGGGAATGACATCTCCTGTCCGCGCTCCCTGCGCACTATAAAAAAGCTTTTTGCCCATTCCGGATCCTCCTTGTGTATTCTCAATATGCGTTTTCCATTTCCCACACTTCAAGCTTCGTTATTCTCTCCATCCCCTCCGACACTCTGACTGTCCTTTCCGTTCCCCGGATATAATTGCGCAGAGACATGGACTTTTGTTCATTCAGATAGACTTCAATCATGGAATGATCCAAGAAATATTCCATCCGTATTTCCCCGCCATCCAAAGCAACCAAGTCCTCTGTTCCTCTGTATTTTCCCATACAGATCTGCTTTTCATCCTCTGCTCCCAAACGTCCTGTTTTTCTGTCATAATATACTTTAATCCTTTGCTCTTCACAGCAGGTTACGATACCGGCTTCATCGCAGTCTGTACAAAGAAGCATCCAAAGCCGGTTCCCTTTTATTAATGCCAGCTGCCGGTTCGCTTCTCCGGAAGAAACATCGGCAAGCTCCAACAGCTTCTTCTTTTTCAGCGCATAAATTTCCCTGATGGGTTTCAGCCTGAGTTTTCCTTCCGCTATGGAAAGCTCCAGCGGCAGCCCTCCGTTATGTGCCCAGCCGGAATAAAATTCCTCTTCTCCCTTCCGTTTCCCCTGTGCAATCGTAAACAAAACACTTCGTTTATCCGGTGTCACAAATCCGCTCGGCCCTGTGAAGGTTCCATTTCCCAGATCCAATAGCATCGCTTTCTCATGAAATTTATGAAAGCTTTTCTCTTCACTGTTCCAGTACCCCAGAAAATAATACGTTTCAACTGCCGCATTTTCTATCTGGCATGCACAAAGAAGCAGGATATGACAATATATGTTGCCGTTGGCATCCCTTAAGGGAAGCAATACCGGCAGCTCCCATACATGGCCCAGTTCTTCATTTTTCTCATATTCGTAATCCAGCAGGAAACCATGGGATGTCCAATCCAATCCATCCCCGGAAGAATACAATATGGCATTTCCTCCGCCGTTATTTTCGTCTCCCGTACCCACAAGCATAAAATAGGTGTCTTTTTCCAGCCAGACAAAAGGATCCCTGAATTCTCCCATCCACCCTTCCGTCTGTTCCTGTACCGGACTGTCCTGCTTATGCCAGCGTGTCAATTCTATATCCTCCGCATCAGATACAGCCATAGCTACTGACTGATTTGGAAATTTCTCATTATTTCCTGCCGTATAATAAATCCTGGGAAGTCCGTTTTTATCTATAAGAGCACTTCCTGACCAGCAGCCGTCCGGATCCAGGGTTCCCTCCTCAGTCTCCAAAGCCAGAGGCAAATCTCTCCAGTGAACCATATCCGTACTGATCATATGTCCCCACTGGATGTGATTCCAAATAGGAGCATGGACATTGGCCTGATAGAAAATATGATAATTCCCCTTATAATAAACGGGGGCATGAGGCTCATTCATCCACTTCCCGGGTGCAATTAAATGATACGCAGGCCGCTGTATGTCGTTTTTCCAGGCCGCACGGTTTATGGACAGAGCAGCCACCTTCTGCCCGCAGGGATATTGGGCATGAAGCCTTTCCGCTTCCGCGAAGGAAAGGCAGTAATCATGAACCAAAATACCCTTCATCCAACCGCAAAAAACACCGGTTTTCTTCTCCTCATATGTACTGTCAGCCATATATTTTCCCAGACAAAGCTTCCCTTCCGGCCAATCAAGCCGCATATGCCTAGGGAATTGTCTGCGGTTAGAAAGGATCCCGTTAATATAAAGATCACACCACCCCGCATCTTTCCGAAAAATAACCGAAATCATATTCCATGTATTTTTTTCTGTATGTTTATTAATGGAAGAAAAGAAAAAGATTTCACGGCCGTTTCCAAAACCCACCTCGATTTTTCCATGCTTCATCAATTTGATATACAGTCCTTTTCTCTCCGCTTCATTGAAGCAGGAAAAAATACCGTCTCCCTGATCCGAATATTCCTGGGGCGCAAGACAAAAACTGAGGGTAAAATTATCTGCTGCTTTTTCCGAATCCATTCCTCCCTCAAACCAGGTTGAATATCCGTCAAACTGAAAGGCCTCCTCACTGCATATGCATTCCCTGTTCTCAAATTTAGTGCCTTCATTTAATTCAAGCCGGATAAGCTCATTCCTGTCATGGCAGATAATCCGGTCATTTGCTTCTCTTTCAAAGGTTAAACAAATCATTCCCTTCTTCCTTTCAGAATTCATGTAATATTCCCAATTTATTCTCTATACTTTTCACAAAAGGACCTTCTTCCACACCCCTGTTGAATTTTTCTTCAGTTCTCTGCAATCCCCTGTATTTTCCCGCCGCATGATCAGAGACGGCAAAACAGTCCACACGCCGTACGTTTTTCAGGTTTTTCAGCAGCTTCTTCCTTTCCGAGATTTCTTTATCTGTATCACTCACTCCATTAATCAAAGGCATCCTGATTATGACCGGAACATTTCGTTCAGATAATCGGTATAAATTATCCAAACCTCTTTTTCCATCCGTTCCGGTATAGTAAAGCTGGCTGTCATTCTCCATAAACTTAACATCAACTAAAAATAAATCTGTCCAGGGAAGTATCTTTTCCACTCGTTTCCACTCCACATTCAATGTCGTATCCAGGCATACGGAAATATGATTTTCCTTGCAAAGAGGAAGAAACTCCGTCAGGAAATCATCCTGAAGCAAAGGCTCCCCGCCGGAACATGTCACACCGCCCTGCGAACCATAAAAATCCCTGTCCTTCATTACCTGGCACAGGACTTCTTCCGCTGTCATTTCCCGGCCGCACAGCTTTATGGCTTCTGCCGGGCAAATCCGGCTGCAGGCTTCTTTTCCCGGACATTCCGCGCAAAGCGATAGATCTATCCTGTGTTTTCCACTCTCCATGCTATGTGCGTTTTTCCGGCACAGCAGCATACATTCTCCACAATTTATACAGCGGTTCTCATAGAACAGCAGCTCCGGTTCCCTTCGCTGTGATTCCGGATTATGGCACCATCTGCACGCCATATGGCAGCCTTTGAAAAATACAGTCGTTCGGATCCCCGGCCCGTCGTGGATAGAATAACGCTGAATATCCATTATTATTGCTGATTTCATATTTTCAGTTAACCCTCTTAATAATATGATCCTGTAATTCCTCATCCAGCTCCACAAACCGGGCATTGAAGCCCCATACCCGCACTATCAAACCGCGGTGCTTCTCCGGATTTTTTTTCGCGTCCATCAATTCCTCCCTGTCATACATTGATATATTGAGTACAGGAACAGACGCTTTTTCAGCAGCCTCCATCAACTGCCTTATAACCTGCATACTGTCTGCTCCCAGCACGAATCCACTCTTGTCCAGGGTCAGATGCAGAGGCGAAGAAGCGTAACCTTCCGCCATCGGAAGCCTTTTGGCCGATTCCACGATCGCCGTCGGTCCCTTCTGAGCCGCCCCCGGTGTGGGAGAACAGTGTTCGCCGATCGGATCCCGGAATCTTCTTCCATCAGGAGTTGCTCCCGTTATATTGGCAATGATTTTGAAATCTATATTATACAGCCCCGGCCAGATCCGCTTACCGCTCCTGCTTTTGTATGCTGCCACCTGATCCAGAAACTTCCTGGCAATAAGAGCCGCCAATTCATCCACGCGTTCTTCTCCATTTCCATATTTCGGTGCATGGAGCAATCTCTGACGCAGCGGTTCATATCCTTCATAATCCGCCTTCATGGCCGCTTTAAGCTGGTCAAGGGTACAATATTCTTTTTCAAACACACAGTATTCCACTGCCCGGAGGCAGTCTGCCGCTGTGGTCACCGTCCCTGAGAGCAGCTGATAATTGGGTATTGTAAAGCCGCCGCCCCTCAATGGATCCTTCCCTGTCATCAGGCATTCTTTTAATGTACCGCCCACTAACGGGGAAGTAAGCGTATCGTTTTCATCTTCCTCTATCTTTCGATCAATCTTTTTTATCCATTCTCCCACCTGAAATTCCTGCTGTCTGAAAAAAGCCGTCAAAAAATCTTCAAAACAGTGCATCCGGGCTGTTTCCCCTGATCGGAAACCTGTTTTCAAACCTGTATGCGGAATAAAAGAAGGCCCATACCTGCTGTTCTTTTTCATTTCCACCGGATGCACAAAAGGATTATCCTCTCCATTAAAGAAGGTAAGTTCCACTGTTTTCACCATTTCATGCTGCCAGAAGGATATGGCGCTCCTTCCGTCAATTAACGTCTCCGTACAGCCGTCGTTCGCATACCGGCAGGCATCTTTATGGCTTATTCCCGCATGTTCCATAGAAGGTATAATAAAGTCGTCATAATAAAGAGTCGGCTGTCCTTTTCCTTCTGCGATAATTCGAATGCAGGTTTCCTTCAGTTTCTCCGGCGTATTTTTATGTATGCGCACGTTCAAATGCGGTTCCGCGTCACCGGTCTGTTCATAGGCCTCCAGGAAAAGATAGGTAAGCTCATTGGTCTCATCGTTTCCTTCCTCATTCTTACCTGACAGCATCATATTTCTGAGCGTATCTCCTGCGGACATCTTATTCAGCTTCTCATAAAACTGAATGATGGCCGCCAGCGCCTCCTCCCGTTTCCAGGTATGATTTCCCACTTCCGCGGCATAAAACGGATAAAGCTTCTGATCCAGCCTTCCGATACAGCCTCCTCCGAATCCCCCTCTGAGCAGATACAGGAACCAGAACAGCTGTAATGCCTCCATAAAGGTTTCAGGTCTGCTCTGTGTCAGTTTTCTGCAAATATCGGCAATCCTGAACAATCTGTCCTTGTTTTCCTTATCGTTCTCGTTTTCTGCCAGCTGCCCGGCTTTCGCTGCATGCTTTTGTATAAAACAATACACCTCCCTATAAATCAGATAAATACCATGCCTGTACGCAGCAGTTTCTTCTGTATCTAAGGGCTGCTTTTTTTCTGTCATCCGCAGAATACCCGGAATTCCATATTCGAGAAAAGCATCGCCCAAAGGGTAATGCATGTTATCTGCATCAAACAGCATCCGATAGGTATCCTTATTAAATACCGGTTCATGAAATCCTGCCAGAAGGCCCTTTTCCGGTATTTCCACCTCATATGCATGAATCAATTCCCTGCAGGCATTCACGCAGCGTTCTATTTTCTGCATCCATAAATTCAAATTATCCATGTTTCAGCCCCCTACGTAAATAGACATAACCCGGATATTCTTTCATCCGCTGTTCCCTGATATCAGCAGGGCAGGCAGAAAATCTGCCTGCCCTGTTAATCTGCCGCATGCAAAGCAGCCGTATTTATCTATCATTCACTGCGGGTATTACTTGCCAAGCGCTTCCTGATAACGGTCATAGGCCGCCTGCCATGAGCTGATGACATCATTTAATCCCATGTTTTCCAAATCACTCAGGTACTGATCCCATTCTTCCTCAATACCTCCGTCTCTCAGCCAATGTGCGGTTTTTTCCTCCGTCAGTGCTTTAATATCGCTGAGTTTGTCATTTATTACTTCAATTTCTTCTGCCGTAAAGGTTACGGTAGGATAATACTCTGTACTATCTACATAGTTAAACCAGAAATTCTTTAAATCATCCAGCCTCTCCTGAGCACGGTCCTCCAGATAATAATAGGTGCCGTAATCTTCAGCCAGCTGTTCTGTAGGCCCCTGCAGTTCCGATTTGGATTTCAGTTCCCCTGCCGTCTCACCATCCTTAAGCTCTCTCATGGAATAACAGCCGTTTTCATCCGGTTCTTCCGCCCAGTAGGTGCCGATCGGTCCATAGATAGCCTGCATACTGATGATTGGATCGTACATCTGATCCACCCATTTAAGAAGCAGTTCCGGATTCTTACAAGCCTTCGTCACGGAAAACTTATCGCGCCCTGTAGTTCCCATTTCGTTCAGCTTCACTCGGTGTGTGCCGTCCGGTCCGTCCAGTATAGGCAGATATTCATAGCTTTCTGCGCGCTGTGCACCCACAACCTCAGGGATTTCCCACCATACAAATACTCCGAGACGAGGATCCTCTCCATTTCCTTTTGCAATATACTGACTGGAATCCTGTGAAAATACTTCGATATCAATCAGCCCCTCTTCAAACCATGTGTGATAATAGGCGATCGCATTTTTATATTCCTCAGAGGATGCCTGATAATATACTTTTCCATCCTTTATCGCCCTATGGTCAAGCTGATAATCCGTACATCCAAAAGGAGCAAGCAGTGTTCCGATACCTGCACACCAGGAACCATTTTTCTCAGGGAAAATAAAGGAGAGCGGGATTTCATCGGTCGGATCCCCATTGCCATTTACATCATTTTCCTTAAATGCTTTCAGTATGTCATGAAGTTCATCTACCGTAGAGGGCATTTCCATATTTACAGCTTCCAGCCAGTCCGTGTTTATCGCTGTAAACTGAGGGATAGCTCCAATATAGTAGGTATTTCCATCCGTATGTTCAAATCCCATTTCTGAAATTGTGGGAAGTCCATAAATATGACCATCCGGCATGGTACATGTGGCAAGCAGTTCCGGACGCTTCTCCACAATTTTCATCAGATTCGGCATAGTCTCTTCATTAATATAGTCTTCCAGCGCAATAAGCATCCCGTTGCCGCCGTAAGTAATAAGCTCGCTGTCGGTCATAGCCGCCGACATCAGGGCATCCGGCAGATCATTTCCTGCATTCAGCAGAAGATTTTTCTTTTCCGTTAAGGTATCCCCGGATACACAGTTCCACTCAACCGTCACTCCCATCGCTTCATTCATCTGCTTAACCAGCGGTTTTTCGCTGTTATCAGGAGACAGCGCGCTGACGCCCGCAAATATTTTGAAATTTGTCTGGGAAGTGTCTGCCTGTGCCGTTTCCCCGCCTCCTTTACTGCCGCAGGCCGCCGTGGACAGCACCAGTAATGCAGTCATTCCTGCCGCCATCAGTTTTTTCAGATTCCTTTTCATACTTATATCCTCCATTCGTTAATATGTACTCCCTTTACATATCTGCACTTATTTGCAGTCCAGGGAGGTTTTTCATACCGGCAGCTTTTGATTAGCCCTTCACTGCACCGGCCATAAAACCTTTTTCAAAATATTTCTGTACAAAAGGGTAGGCTATCAGCATCGGTACGGATCCCACTACGATAGATGCAAATTTTATCAATTCTGTTATCTTATTCGCTTCCGCATAGCCGCCGTCCATATTCCCTATCATTGTCGCTGTTGCCTGGCTTTGAATTAAAACCTGGCGCAATGCCAGCTGTAATGGATATTTGGATTTTTCACTCATATAAATCAAGGCTGTAAACCAGTCATTCCAGTAAGCTACCATTGTAAAAATAACCATTACTGCAAGAATGGGTTTGGAAAGCGGCAGGGCAATTTTGAAAAAGGTTCTCATATTGCTGCTTCCGTCAATAGCAGCCGCTTCGTAAAGCTCTTCGGGAATACTGCTCTCAAAAAATGTTCTCGCCACAATCACATTGAATACCGCCACCCCTCCGGGAAGAATCAGCGACCATACACTGTTAAGCAGCCCCATTTTGGCAACCACCAGATAGGTGGGAATCAAGCCTCCGTTAAAGTACATGGTAAATACATAAAAGAGCATAATACTTCTTCGAAAGGGCAGCGTTTTCTTCGAAACACAATAACCGGTGGTAATGATAAGCGCTACGGAAACTACAGTTCCCAGAATCGTATAATAGATACTGTTGATATAGCCTGTCGCAATTGATTTTTCCTTGAACACTCTGGCGTAACCCTCAAACGTAATCTTGGAAGGAAGCAAAAATGTTTTTCCCGCATAAACCTCATATGGATCCGAAAAAGAAGCAATCAATACATAATAAAGAGGGTATGCAATGATAAGCACAAGGATAAGAAGGAACGCATAGTTAAACAAATCGAACAGCTTGTCCGATGTAAATCTGAATTTTTTCCTGTTCATCTCCTATTCTCCTTCCTCATATAAAGCTTACGTCAGACAGCTTTTTGCATATTTTATTAACAGCAATCAGCAAAATAATATTTACCGCTGTATTAAACAGCCCCACAGCCGTGGAAAAGCTGTACATTGCCTTTAACATACCCTGCTCATATACATAAGTGGCAATGATTTCAGAGGTCTCCTTATTAAGGTTCGTCTGAAGCAAAAATGCCTTTTCAAATCCCACATTCATCAGATTTCCGAACTGCATAATTAGCTGTATAACTATGATGGGAACCAGTTCCGGAATATCGATATGGAGAATCCTCTGCCAGGTGCTTGCCCCGTCCACTTTGGCGGCTTCATGGAGCGATGCATCCACACTGGACAGGGTAGCCAGGTAAATAATCGTTCCCCATCCCGCATCCTGCCAGATACTGGAAGAGATATATATTGTCCGGAATGCAGATGCCGAATCTATGTAATTCACCGCTTCCGGCGCTCCCAGCGCCTGTGCAATAACATTTATCAGACCGCCGTAGGGTGAAAGAAAAATCCGGAGCATACCGCATAAAATCATTATGGAAATAAAATGAGGCGCATATATTACAGTCTGTGTTACCCTTTGAAACTTTTTCCCTTTTACCTGATTTATCAATAATGCTAATATTATCGGTATGGGAAATGTCCACAATATGCTGTAGAGGCTTAGCAGTACCGTATTCCGTATCATACGTACACTGTTATAGCTGTTGAAAAAGCGCTCAAACCATTTCAGTCCCACCCAGGCGCTGCCCCAAAAGCCATCCACCGCATTATAGTCCCTGAATGCAATCTGCACTCCGTAAATAGGAACATACTTAAAAATAATTGTTAATACAATTCCCGGCAGCAGCAGCACATAAAATTCCCAATGCTTCAGCATCTGCTTTCCTATAGATTTTCGCGGCGGCAGTGTCACAGCATTCTGCTTTGATTTCTTCATCCTCCATCCTCCTCATATTTCCATTGTGAAACGTTTCATGATTCATGCCTTTATATTACTGTTAAGGGACCCATCTGTCAAGCGTAAAAAGTGATATTTTTGTGCAATCAGTATATTTTATTGAATTTATACAAACTATTATATCCGATTTCAGTCATTATTTCAGATTGTAACGTTTCACTAATTGTATTATAATAGGATTCTGAATGGTGAAATTACTATTTCTATATTCATCTGCAAATGTTAATATTAAAAGTAATATCTTTTTCTTTACAGCTCTGCAAATATTGTTATTTTGAAAGGAACATACAAAATATGAACAAAAAAAATGCTCCTACCATGAAGGATGTTGCGAGGGAAGCCGGTGTTGCTCTTGGCACTGTCTCAAAAGTCATTAACGGCCTTCCTGTAGGCGATGCATATAAAGAAAAAGTAGAGGCGGCAATCAAAGCATTGGATTATGAAGTAAACACATATGCCCGCGGGTTAAAGACCCAGAAAAGCAATCTCATCGCGCTTATCATTCCCAATACCACCAACCCTTTTTTTGCTGCCTTTACCGATCATATAGAAGGCGCGCTTTACAAGAGAGGGCTTAAACTGCTGCTCTGCTGTGCAGACGGAATACCGGAAAAAGAGGTTTCCTGTCTCAGCATGGCTACACAGAATAAGGTCGACGGCGTTATAGCGCTTACTTATTCCGATATAGGAAAATATATCGGAAAGGATCTTCCCATTGTTGTTTTCGACCGTTTCTTTGAAAATCACGTAATTCCGAGAGTTGCCTCTGACAATTATGCAGGCGCATGTCTTGCCATTGAAAAGCTGTTGGAATTCGGCTGCCGTCATCCTGTCTACGTACGCTTTCATTCTGTTTTTCCGGGCGAATCCGATAAAAGAAAAGATGGTTATCTTTATGCCTGCAGCAAACACGGACTTGAACCGGATTACCTTGATATGCTTGACAATGAGGACTTGTCTGTCCAAATGAAAGACTTTCTGTATAAACATAAAAAAGCCGACAATACCCTGACTTTTGATGGTGTTTTTGCTCATACGGATTATCATGGGTACATGTTTGCCAAGCTTCTTCGCCAGGAGGGCTACCGCGTTCCTGAAGATGTCCAGATAATTGGGTTTGACGGCATACATAAATTTGGGAATGAAGATGACGAACTGTTTGTTTCTTCCATATGCCAGCCCGTCAGGCAGCTTGCGGAAAAATGCGTGGAAATTTTACTTGAGGAAGATCGGTCCGCGCTTCCCAGCCTGACACTTCTTCCCGTAAAATATGAATATGGAGGAACTACAATACGGTAGGCGGAACTTTTTTCTCGCGCTGCTGCTTCTCTGTTATCGTCTCTTATATACCACAGACATAAAACCGCTTTCCGGCACATATCCTGTAAGAAAACCGGAAATCCCATATGAAAAATCGAGAAATAATCAAAGGTATCACCGGAATCCTCTTCCTGTTCATTCTGGCATTTTTAGCCGGCCGCTTTCTGGCGCAGGCCGTGGATGCCGTCATTTCATCGTCAGTCCTCCCTGCCGAAGGCAACTGGGGCCTGAGCTTCCGGGAAGACGGCAAGCCTCCCGTTGCCAATGCCTCCTTTGAAGAGCTGGCGAAATATAACGCTTTTTATGCGGAAAACACACAGGAAAAGGTACTTTACCTCACGTTTGACTGCGGGTTTGAAAACGGAAACACGCCCGCCATTCTGGATGCCCTGAAAAAGCACAATGTTAAGGCAACCTTTTTTATTGTTGGAAATTATCTGGAAACCAGCCCCGATCTGGTGAAAAGGATGTTGGACGAAGGGCATATCGTGGGAAACCACAGCTACCATCACCCGGATATGTCTCAGATGGATAAAGAGGCCTTTACAAAAGAACTGGGAGAATTGGAAACGCTTTATGAGCAGACCTTCGGCCAGCCCATGCAGAAATTTTACCGGCCGCCTCAGGGGAAATACAGTGCAAACAACCTGCAGATCGCCAGTGATTTGGGATACAAAACCTTTTTCTGGAGCCTCGCGTATGTGGACTGGGAGCAGGATAATCAGCCCACCCATGAAGAAGCCTTCAATAAGCTGCTGAAAAGGGTTCACCCCGGCGCTATCGTCCTGTTACATAATACTTCGAAAACCAACGGGGAAATCCTGGATGAACTTCTCACAAAATGGGAGGAAATGGGGTACAGCTTCCGTTCCCTTACACAGCTGCCCGGAGTGGAAAACAACTGAAATACGGAACCGGATATGATTCCGTATTAAAGAAAAAAGCAGGAAAACACACTTTTTCCCTGCTTTTTTCGCAATTTCATCACAATTTTATAATAATTCCATCACAATTCCTTTTTATACTACAACTATCGAAACAAGGAAAACAAAGTTTAGCATAAAAAGGAGCTGACCATTATGTTTGAATATCAGAATGAACACTACGAAAACAGAAACCAGATGTATAATTACAACGGCATGCCGGAGAACGGGCCTGCAGAGCCTCATAAACCGTCCGCCTCTCCGAATCCCGGACATACGGGAAAGAAGGCGCGGATCCTGAAAAAAGCCGGAGCCATCACCTTAAGCGCCATCCTTTTCGGCGGTGTAGCCGCAGGTTCCTTCCAGGCAGTCAATTATTTAACCGGCTACCAAACACCGGCAGCTGAATCCGCAGCGGCTTCTGCGGGAAACAATACAGCCAGCCTTCTGCAGACTGCCTCTCTTCCGAGTACAGCCGACGGAAAGGGCAGCCTGGATGTTTCCGACATTGCACAAGCCGTAATGCCCTCCATTGTATCCATTACAAATAAATCGGTACAGGAGGTACAGAATTATTTCAGCCTGTTCGGTTACGGCTACAGCGGAGAAACCATTCCCCAGGAAACAGAAAGCCGCGGTTCCGGTATTATCATTGGGAAAAATGATACGGAACTCCTGATTGTCACCAATTATCATGTGATTGCAGACGCCGATACACTCTCCGTCGCTTTCAATGACAACCAGGTATATGAAGCGAATACAAAGGGTACGGATCCGGACAACGATCTTGCCGTAATCGCAGTTCCTCTGGAAAGCATATCTGCGGATACCATGTCACAGATAGCCGTTGCTTCCATCGGCGATTCCGATTCCCTTAAGGTCGGCGAACAGGTTGTCGCCATCGGCAATGCCCTGGGTTATGGCCAGTCCGTTACCACGGGTATCGTAAGCGCCACCAACCGTACCCTGAACTCCAACATGAATACCGCAAATACATCGGAGGACTCCGCAGACCAGCCCGCCTATATCCAGACCGATGCGGCCATCAACCCCGGCAACAGCGGCGGTGCGCTGGTTAATATGAAGGGTGAAGTCATCGGAATCAATTCCGCTAAATTAGCCAGCACGGAAGTGGAAGGCATGGGCTATGCCATCCCTGTTTCCAGAGTTTCCGACATTATCGAAAAACTGATGAACGAAACTACCAGAAGCAAAGTTACTGAAGATCAGAAATCCAGCATCGGTATTACCGGGATCACAGTCACAGAATCCGTAAACAGTGTGTATGGCATTCCTTCCGGTGTCTATGTTGCCGGCGTAACTGAAGGCAGCGGGGCAGAGAAGGCAGGGCTCAGGAAGGGCGACGTCATTACAAAATTTGACGGTAAAAACATTACCCAGATCCAGGAGCTGACTGAACTTCTACAGTATTATCCGGCAGGGGAAACCGTGGAACTCACTATCCAGACTATCGGCAGTGATAACGCCTACACGGAAAAAACGGTATCCGTTACTCTTGGACACGCGGTAAATTCCGGCTCCCAAAGCGGAAGCTCCGGACAGCCGGAAGCAAATTCGCAGAAAGACATGAGTGCATTTTATTAAATGACAGAAAAGACGGGTACGTCCCATTTATACTCCACAGTTATAATTAACCCCCGCTTTTTCCGCCTGGTCCATCTGGTCCTTCCTCTCAATGTGATATATCCGGTTCCCTTTTTTAAAGAGCGCGCCGGTCTGTTTAAACCAAAATGGGACATTGTATTCCACACATTGTTCCATGGAATTTAAAATCCAGCCGAAGTCACAGAGGCGTGCCTCAGGGCCGGACTCTCCTCCGCAGGTTACCTGTTCAATACATCCTGTTGACAGGTACCTGCGGATATCTATGGGTTCCAGCATGGGTTCGTGAATCACGGTTCTGTGTTTTATGGGAAGCTCCAGCAAAATGGGAAGCCGGTAATCTGCCCGGTTCTGGTTTTCACAGGTACAGCAGATGGTAACATTATCGTACCCTTCTCCCCAGTCTTCCGGCAGGCCTGTGCGGAAACGGTGGATTCTTTTGGTAATGATGACAAAATGCAGATCGCCCCGCAGCAGTATCATGTTCCAGGCCTCAGGCCGCCATTGATCCGCTTCTTCCAGGAAAAAATCCGATGTCATACAGGTATAAATACTTTCCCCGTCCGTTTTCAGCTTATATTCTCCCCTTCGGCTGCATTTTATGGGCAGGGAAAAATTTGCCGTCTGTGTTACGACGCTGCTGTCCCTGCCGAACTCGGCATCTCTCCGGTAAACATAACAATTTCTGCAGCCCGGGCTGATCTTTTTACAGCCATGCCATGGATTCCAAACTGCCATCCGGTCACCTCCCAGCCAGATAAATTATAGGTGTTCAGTTTCTATTTTCATTATAATAGACTGGGATATGGCATGCAATAGGCACAGGAACATTTGTTCTGTTTTTATTAGTTTGACAGCTTTCTATCCTTTCGGAACATGAGGAAATATTATTTGCCAATAATAGAAAGATACATCCGGTAAACGGCATTGCGGTTAATATAGTCCAAGCGAAGGACTCCGCCCATCCAGGGTTTGTTTTCTACCATTGCCAGATTCTTATCAATTTGGCCGTCCAGCGCATCCATAAATTTTTCCATGAATGGACGGAATGTGTTTTGGATTATTCCGGCCAGTTTATCGCTGACACCCGCATCAGCAACAATTTGTCTTGTGTCCTGATATTGTTTAACCAAAAATTTTCCCAGCTCACTGTCGGATTCGCACGGCCGCCATACCTCCCATACGTGTCCGGCGTTTTTTATTTGCTGAGAGAGTGATTTTGCATAAACTCCCGCAAATGTCAAATCATCGCCACTGTATACAGCCTTTGAGGAACCAGATTGTATATTGCCCCCATCTGCCGCAAAACTATCCCGCAGCCGCGCTGCTAAATAAGCATCATCCTGTGCAAGCCAACTGTCTTCCGAGTCTTTCAGGTTGGCATAGTCACCCGCACCAGCCAAATACGTCTCATAAGCGGCTTCCCTTTCATCTACCATCGCCAGGACACTTGACCTCATATCCTCTATGACTCCTGTCTGCCCCAAATCTTCATAAAATCCTCCGATATTTTGCGCATATGTATCGGCCATTTCCTCTTTTGCCTGATTATATATACTATCCAGCTTATCCATTTGAGCCTTTTGTTCATCGCCGGCATACTGCGTCTGAATCCTGTCCTTCAGCACCGCATACCTGGAGGCTATATAATCTGCTTTGGTTTCCAGACGTTCCACATTACCAAATCTGATATCCATGGAACAAAAATCTTCTATGACACCCCGCCAATCAATATCCTCGCCCAGGCCATTTTCATTGAGTTCCTTACGGAAATTTTCAAGCTTCTCGTCACTTACCATACCGGGGGCACACAGCCTCATCGGCTTCCCCTCCTCAAAGCGGTACTGCTTCATATACTGGTTCATCAGAGCGTCATGCTCCGTATAATCAATCACTTCTGATGGTGGCAGTAATTCTGGAACGTGCATTGGTTCCGCTTGCTTGACCTCGCACCCAAAATCTATTCTCTGCAGTTTGTTTTCATATCCATGCATTCTGGCATATTCTTCTGCAGAAGAAGACAATTCTACCCTGTCTACATTGGGTTGGTTGTAATTCTGGGGCTGCCTGGCCAGTAACCGTTCCGCAATTTTCTCCAAAGCAGAACGCGTTGATGCGGAAGAAACCTTGTTATAATAGCTTTGTATTCCGACGTGACCTAGAATAATCATTTTGGAAACACTCCTTTCTTTTATGTGATAATCTGTTTGTTTCTATACTATAGAATCGGCATATTTTCTCAATATATTAGTCATCTCTACTGTTTTTTATGTATAATTATTTACGTTATCCTCTGATTTCTCTGTGTGAATTTATAAGGCAATAAATCACGAATTTTAATAGAGGCAAACAAATAGAGGGCGTCTGACCGACGCCCTCTAAGTCCGTTATCATAATATCAGAAGTTATATTCCAGAATCCCTTACACCTCAACAGCCTTCATTTATCCAGCTGATACCCCAGTTTAAGCACCAAAGGCTGTGCATAATTCCCAAACTTATCCCCGAACAGATTCACGCCCCCCAAATGAACAGCATCCTCCGCAACACCGATTTTAACACTGATGTAAGGCAAGTCAGAAAAACGGATATCCGAAATAGTAAGCCTGCTGGTCCTGATCCCATCAAGATATGTGCCGCTTTCGTCCAGCCGCCATGTGATTAAAAATCCATATTGAGTGGATAATATGCTGTTCCAGGATGGAGTCAGAACTCCGCGGGCACCCCCGCAGTCGCAGGGGCTCTCAAAAATTCCAAGTTTTTTATCGTTCACAAAAACACTGATGTCACTCTTCCACGGATCTCTGTACATTGGCGCTTCCGAACATGTTTCAAAGGATATTTCAAGCCATTTCAGAGTGATGTCATACATAAAGGCAAAGGAAAAACGATATTCCAGGAAACCGGAATGAAACCAGACTCTCTGGGCCTGAAATCGATCCGGATGGAAAAAGCAAAGCGGATTATCCTTTTCCCCAATTATCGAATACTCATTGCACATACCGCAGGTAGGCGTAATATTCTGTGCATCCGTATAACATCCTACCGGCATGCTCATGGTAAGACTTTGGGGTGTCTCATCCGTTTCAACGGATCCGATATTGTTCAGATTGAAAATCACCTGGGATACGGAAGGAGAACAAAGCTTTAGCATGCCGCGCTCCTGTGATTTATTTTTGGCAATAATCAGTCCGCTCTCTTCCAGAATACTCACCGAAGTTGAAACGGTAGACATGGGGATCTGCAGTTCCTCAGATAACTCGCCGATGCTTCTGCTTCCGGACTGCAGCGTTTCCAGAATAGTAAGTCTTGTTTCAGAGGAAAGCGCCCTTGCCATCTTCCGCAGGCCGTGCTTATCATCCAAACTGAACTCCGCTGTTTCCTTCCCACTGTCTATCATTTCAAGTCCTCCCTTCAGGAATCGGTTATTTCACCTGCCCAGATGAGATCCATGCCAAAGCCCGGTTTGTCGGGAATCTTCATTGTTCCTCTTTCCAGGCAGTATCCGTCAAAATCCACACCCTCTATGGAGCCTAAAACAGCTTCCACGCAGGGAATATGATGAGGATACGCTGCGGCAAGATGTGCACAATAATGTGTTTTCGTTACATTTCCCCATGCATGCGGTGACGCCAGCCAGCCGTTTTGGCTGATTTCCTTCATCAGGGTTCTCCATTTGGTAAATCCATAGCCGCAGACATCCGGCTGCCATACATCAAGAAGCTTCTTTTCCGCCAGTCCTCTCAACAGCGGGATATCTGTATCGGATTCTCCGTCCGCAATCAGAGTACCGGGCCGTTCCTTCAATAAATAATCCTTCAGCAGCCGGTTTTTCCCTTCTTCCTCACGGAATGGCTCTTCAAACCAGAATATCTCCGTATCACCGATTCCCTCAAGAAAGGCAATGGCATCCTCCAGCGTATACCCATCGTTTGCATCCACCATAATGGCAATCCCCGGCAGAGTCTCATGAATCCGTCTGACAATCTCAATATCCCTCGCCATTCCTTCCCCATGCTCCATCCATCGATGCCCTCTGCCGATTTTTACTTTCAGTATCGTATGGCCCAAACGCACATCAGCCACACTCTCCTGTATCACCCGATCGACTCCAAAAGGAGCATCCTCCGGTATGATATCGTTCATATAAATCGCCCCGTCATACACAGGTGCGCGGAGCACCGAATCCGGATTGATCATGCGGCATACAGGAATTCCCAGAATTTTCCCTGCCAAATCGTGCAGCGGGATATCAAAGGCCAGCAGCTTTTCATCCAGGATTCCCGTCCCGGAATCAAAAAGCTCCGTAAGGGGACGTTTCAGCAAAAGCTCCTTATTCCTTTTTGCCTCATCCATGCCTCTGCTCAGCTGTCCCCAGCCTGTGATTCCGTCCTTCGTAGTCAGTTTGGCCACTTCAATCTCTCCGCCGAAACCGTGATAACCCCGGATTGCATTTTTCCCGTGCAGCCTCGGATATCTTGCCCGGCACCGATAAAACTGCACCCGTTCAATCTGATGCCCTTTCAGCTCCTGATTCCATAATTCACAGCAGGATTGCTTCATTTCTCTTTTCCTCCCAATTTTAGATTTCACTGCCTTTCCGTCATTTGATTTCAGCCCTTTATCGATCCTATCATAACACCCTTTGTAAAATAACGCTGTACAAAAGGATAAACAATTAACATGGGTACGCAGCTGACTACAATAACCGCATATTTTATCGTAACGCCAAGCTTTGAATTTTCCGCATAGGAACCGTCTCCTGAACTCACCTGATTCGCCAAAAGGATATCCCTCAGTACAAGCTGAAGATTTGCTTTCTCCGTGGAACGCAGGTAAATCAGCGCGTTAAAATATGTATTCCATGAATCAACCGCATAATACAGGGCAATCACTGCCAAAATGGGCGCCGATAACGGAATTACTATCCTGAGAAAATATTTCGTATAGCTGCAGCCGTCCAAAAAAGCCGCTTCCCTCAATTCTTCCGGTATCGTGGAGTTAAAATATGTCCTCATTATAATCATATTTGTCGTCGAGATCGCAGTCGGTAAAATCAGCCCCCAAAGCGTATCAACCAGTTCCAGTTTGCTTACGAGCAGAAATGTCGGTATTAACCCGCCGCTGACATACATGGTAACTGCGACAAAAACAGTGATCAGATTCCTTCCCGGCAGCTCCTTTCTGGACAGCGGAAAAGCCAGCAGCATCGTAAGCGACATATTAAGGAGAACACCAAGTCCCATATAAATAATGCTGTTCTTAAATCCGTTCAGGATCTGGGAATTTTGAACCAGCATTTTGTAGCCTTCCATACTGAATTCTACCGGCCACAAATAAACTTTTCCCAGGGATATCGCATCCGAAGAACTGAAGGAAGCGCTGAGTACATAAATCAAAGGATATGCTTCCACAATCAGGATCAAAATTCCCACCGTATTGAAAAAAATACTGACCGCTTTATCCTGCGGAATTTCTTTTTTCTCTTTTATTCTTTGTTTCATTACCCGCCTCCTACCATAAGCTCGTCCCATTTACCCGCTTTGCAATCGCATTTGCGAGCAGAAGCAGAAGAATATTACATACGGAATTAAAAAGACTGATTGCCGTTGAATAATCGAAATTACCCTCCAAGATTCCCACACGGTACACATAAGTGGAAATCACATCGCTGGATGCCTGATTCAGGCTGTTCTGCATTAAGAGCACCTTCTCATATCCGATATTCATAATCTGCCCGCAGCGCAGCAGCAGCATAATCGTAATGGTACTGCTGATCCCCGGAAGCGAAATATGCCATATTTTTTGAAGTCTTCCCGCTCCGTCTATGGATGCCGCTTCATAGAGCGTGGTATCGATTCCCGCCAGGGCTGCAATATAGAGGATGGCATCCCATCCCATGTTCTGCCAGATACCGGATATGATGTACATCGGCTTAAAAGCACCGACTGACGCAAAGTAATTTGTAACGGGAAGTCCGAACCACTGGCGTATCATATTATATACACCGGTATTGGGATTCAGGATCAGCTGCATGATACTTACCACAATAACCGCTGAAAGGAAATGCGGTATATAAGCAACATTCTGAAGCACTTTCCTGAATTTTCCGTTTCGCAGTTCCCCCAGCAGCAAAGCCAGAAAAATAGGGAAAGGGAAGCCGAACAAAAGGCTCAGGATATTAATCGTCAGTGTGTTTCCCACAATCCTTCCAAAATAAAAACTGCTGAAAAAGCGTTTGAAATGTTCGAGGCCGATCCACTCACTTCCCCATATGCCTCTCGCCGCACGATAGTCCTTAAAAGCTATCAAAATGCCGTACATGGGTGTATACAGGAACAGGATATACCATATGACAGGGAGCAGAAGCATCAAATACAATTCCCTGCATGCCAGAATCCGTTTCCATAAAGATTCTTTCTTTGTCTGATTAGATGACAAGTTTCTCGTCCCCCTTCCCTAATTAAATTCATTATCTGTAATCATAATCGGCAGAAATTTTATGAAAGGGAATCATAATAGTCCTGATAGTACGATACCAGATCATCAACACCCAGAGATTTTAATGTAGCACAGTAGTCATCCCAGGCGTCAAAGCTCATTTCACCCGTGATGAATTTCGCCTGACATTCTGAAACATAAACATCAAGATCCGTTCTGATCGCATCCACCTTTTTCTGCGTATCCGAATCGAACAACGGGGTGCCGTAAACCGGATCCTTCTGATAATACGGTTCCCACACAGGAACATTTTCCTGTACCTTGGCGGAATAAATATAATTTGAGTTCTTTTCATTTCTCCAATACCCAAAACCGCCACCGGGAAGCGGGCAGGCATCTCCAACCGCTACCGCAACGCCTCGTTCATCATGAAGCATTTCATCCGTATAATCCCATGTTCCGTCATCATATTTCTGACAGGTAATCCCTATCAGGTCTTCATTGAAACAGCCAATCGTCATGGAACCCTCTTCCGTAAAGAAATAGTCAAGGAATCTGAAGGAAACCCACGGTGTTTCGTCTGCAGCAGTGATAAAAGTATTACTTCCCATGCTGTTGGACGCCAATTGAATCACAGGCTCCTTTCCGTTCGGGCTTTTCACAGGGGCCAAAGCAACATACTGGTCGTTTACCATGGTAAAGAGGTCATCTGAGGACAAGCCGAACACGCCGCAGTTACCGGAGGATATTTTTCCGATAGACGAGTCGCCTGTCTGCGTATATACCTCATTATCCAAAAGGCCTTCCTTATACATAACGTTCATGTACTGAAGCACTTCTTTCCACTCGTCCGTATTTTTCAAGAAACTGACCTTTCCTTCTTCCAATTTTATATTTTCATAGTCCAGGTTATAATACAGTCCGAATAACCCCGAAATAATGTCCGCCCTGGCCGTATGTCCCGCGCCGGAATCTTCCACTGCGTAAGGAATTTCGTTATTGGGATTCCCATCGCCGTCCGCATCCTCATCACGAAAGCTGCGCAGCACATCCAGAAGTTCCTCTGTCGTTGTGGGTATTTCCAGGTTAAGATTGTCAAGCCATTGTTTGTTGATCCAGAGATTCCTGTGGCTTGTCAGATTCGGCTTCAGCGTATTAATGCCCGGCAGGGTGTATAATTTCCCATCGGAGGCTCTTGCCGAAACGGCAACTCCCGGATATTCTTCCAGCAGCGGTTTTAATCCGTCAGAGTAGGCATCCATTAATTCATCGATCGCAATCACCTGTCCATCCTCAATCGCAGTGGAAAGGTTGGGAATAGCCCCTTTCATGATAATGTCCGGCAGGTCATTTGTTGCAAGCATCAGATTAATGCGTTCATTCCAGCCGTCTGCACCCACCACAATCCATTCTATTTCGATATTCATTTTCTCCGCAATATAACGGAGCGTTTCCATCTCTTTCACATCACCGATATTGCCGGGCTTTTTTATCATGATTGTTTTCTTTACCGTATCATTTACAAGCGGATATCCTTCTTCGTTAAAATTCATATCCTCTTTCGCCCGGGCAATAATTTCCGGCAGATTTTCCTGGGCCTCTTCCCCTATTTTCCCGTCCGCTTCTGTATTCGTACTGCTCACAGTACTGCCCTCTGCTCCCGTACCAGCAGCGGCCCCGCATCCGGCCAGACAGGAACCCAACATCATGATACTAAGAACTGCACTGACTAATTTCCCATATTTTCGCATAAAAAAAACACCCTCCTTAACCTAGTCCATAAAGATACCCATTCCAGTTCAAAATTTCTGAAATACTCAAAAGTATGAACCCTTTTGTTTTGTGCCATTATCCTATAGGTTTTGAAAGCGCTCTCTTAATTATAAGATATTTTCCATAAAAAATAACGTTTTATGAAGTACATTTTTATTTAATCATATGATTTATTGTGTGTCAACCTTTCGGCATTCATTCAAAAAAGCCGAATACCTCTGCTGTACCATTTCAATTTTTGAGGTATAAACAATGTGGAATATGATAGAATTTTTATTATCAGAAAATAGAACGTATGACTTTTTCCTTGAAAATAATCTTTCATAAGATCATAATGGGGATATGGATATATTAGGCAGCATAGAAGGAAGATAAAAGGGAGGGCATACTGATGATTATTGAAAAAGCGACCGAGGATGATTTACAAGAAATACTTGCTTTGCAGTATCTGGCGTATCAGAGTGAAGCAAAATTATTTAATAATCCGGATATCCCGCCGTTAAAGCAGACTCCGCCTGAAGTGTATTCTGAATATGAAAAGGGTATTCTTTTAAAAGCTCTTAATGAAGACGGAAAAATCGTGGGCTCCGTACGGGCCTTCTGTAATCATGACACCGCATATATAGGTAAGTTAATTGTTCATCCGGATTGGCAGAGAAAGGGGATTGGTACCAGGCTGCTGCTGGAAATTGAACAGCTCTGTCAAAGAGAACGCTATGAATTATTTACAAGTACCCGAAGTACAGGAAATATAAAGCTATATGAGCGGCTTGGCTATGTGATTTTCAAAGAAACGACTGTTAATGATGAATTACGGTTTGTTTACCTGGAAAAAAGCTGCCGGTAATGATACGATATCATATCATTATACCGGCAGCTTCTTATCGTACCTGCTATATTTCTTTTCTGTAAGGTTCCGCAACAGGCATAACTGTCATCCGCAGATCCGTACATCCGTATGGAACAAGCTCCGCTTCCACCTCGGGTCCAACCGGAGTCAGAGAAGACGGTCTTATGGCCGCCACCCCATTTTCCGCAGGCCATTCCACAGGACAGAGCGTTGTTTTCAGGCACACCGGTGGATTTTGGGAATCAAATGCCCCTATACCCGGATTTTTTTTATTATACATAAATTTCCCATCCGCAAAAGCAAAGTTCCACGCGGATTCCGGATAAAGTTCATAATCACAGTATGGATATCTGCGTTCCACACCATCACGTACAAATTCCTTTTTACGCCATTGTGCCTTAACCGGCAGTGAAAAAACAAGCGGGCCTCTCTTTACATAATACATATCTTCATATTGCGGCTGCAGTTTTGCTTCGAAAGCAAATACAACATTTATTTCACTTTTCCCTTCCCACCTGCGCTGAAGTTTACACCGATTTCCTTCAACCTTTTCACCGTCAACATAGGCTTCAGCAGCTCCGTCCGGAATGCGCAGGGAAATTTCAAATTCAGCAGGACGATCTGTTTGCACAATAACCCGGTATCCGTCCGCAAACGGATAATCCGTCACAATTTGAAAATATACCTGTGTACTATCAATTTCCATACTTGCCGAACAGGGAAGAACCGCCCCCACAGCAATTCCTTTTTTGCTTAAAAGGATCGCAGACATTGCCAGCTTCGGCCATCCCTGTCCAAAGTTGGCCGTACAGCATCCATAATTCGGTTCCAGGCCAAATATATGGCTTTCGCCGCTGTTTGTAAGAAAAGGAGTTTTCTCCGGAGACAGTATCGAACATTGAATCTGATTGGACATCTGATCATACTGGTGTGTCCACATATCTGAACTGATTGTGGCGGGCAGCGCATTAAATGCCAGATTCTCCAGACGATCTGCCCAGATATCCCCGCCGGTTCCGCATAAAAGCCATTCATAGGAGTACATAGCTTCTACAATCCCGCAGAGTTCCGTTCCGCTTAAAGGACTTTTCCCTGCAAGGCATTCATCACCTGAGAAATGTCCAATCGGCATCCCATGATAATCCAGAAGCATATTCAGCGCTTTTTCCGCAAAATCCCCAATTTTTCTTCCCTCAAATGAATTATACAGCATATCTGATCTCAGACACATTGATAAATTCACCACATGGGTGAGGTAATTCCAGCGGCCTTTTTCCTGCGGTTTCCGGTAAGGCCAGTTTTCAAACAGCTTTTCATAATCAACTCCCTGTACACGCAGTAAAACGGCAAGATCCTGCATCCACCTTTCCGGATGACGATCGTATAACCAGCCCAATGGAATGAGACATTCAAACCATCTGGAAGCCCCCCAGTCAAACAACGTATGCACCTCCAAATGCCTGGAAATGCATTTTAACGCCTTGTATACAGCCTGCTCAATCCGCGCATCCTCCGTACATTCGTAATAAACCACAAGTACCTTGCAGATGAGAAAAGCCGCCCAGATATCATAGCGGGGACGTTCTTCTTTATCACAGGGACATATCCACCCATCCTCCTGCTGCCGGCTGAGAATTGCATTTATATATTTATCCGCACAGGCCTTCAAGTCAGAATCATCAAGCAGCCAGGCCATGGGAATGAATCCATCCAGCCAATAAGGAACCCTCTCCCATCCTTCCTTTTCGCCTCCCGTCCATCCGCTTTCCTTTATATCCGGCCATACTTTATCCAGATTACCGCATAATCCGTCTGCCTGCGTTCTCAGCTGACGATACATCCAGCCCTCCGGTTTCAGCTTTGGGGGCGTCAGCTGTTTATAATAAAATGACTGATACATAGTATTTATTCCTTTCCTGAAAAACCCCATCTTTCCAGGGAAAAGATGGGGTTCACACCATACAGTACTGAATTCTTTGAGCAGCAGTATTTAAATCAGATTAAGCACGCCTCTGTAACCTCCGTCATTACGTTCCGGCATACTGTCAAAACCGAGATCGAATCCTTCATGTCTTGCATATCCGATCAGTTCGTACGGATAATTGGCGCCATTATACCATAAGCTGTAACCATCATCCTCTTTCACCACACTGACACGGTATACACCGTCATGATCCCAGTATCCGTCTGATCCGGCAATCACCGGATTATCCGGATGGCGCTCCCAGCCGGAAATACCATCTTTGGAACGGGCCAGACAGCAGGAAGGACGTCCGTCGCCGTCAAAGCCTATGTAGAACATATAGTGCCAGTCCTCCTGTATCAGAAGATGCCCTGCCGTAACTTTTTTCATTTCACAGAATTTACTGCTGTCGGGAACAAAGATCGGATTACTGCTGTGACGAATCCACTGAATACCATCACTGCTTTCCGCATAGCCTATGGCATCCGGTTCCTCCATCTCGCCGCCGGAATACCACATCCGGAATATATTACGTTTTTCATCCCAATGGACTTCCGGACACATAACGGAAATCCCTTCCCATTTTTCCTCAGGGCTCAGCACCGGCTTATTATAACGAGTCCAGGTAATTCCATCCGGACTTGTGGTATAACCGATTGCACTGGAACCCCGTGTTTCATTTCCGGGGAACATCTGCCCTGTATACCACATATGATACATGCCGTCTTTTTTAATGATGCTTGGCCTGTTAACCTCATGCGCTTCCCAGTCAGAAGATGGATCCGGGGTAAATACTACCCGGGGCAGAGTCCACGTTATCCCGTCCGTACTTTCCGCATAACCAATCAGGTTGACCGGACGCCAGGAAAACCACATGCGGTATTTACCGTCTTCCTTCAGAACCTGCATATCAAAACTGGTGCCATATTCTGGTCCCAGGACCGGTGATGTCAGAGGTTTTGTCCAACCGCCGGAACATCCACGGGGTATCCACTTTATAGCTTGATTCATACTTTGCTCCTCCTTTAAAGCCACATTTTCTTTTCTACAGGTCCCTGATATTCAATAGGCTCTCTCTGCTTTTCCACCACAGGCGCACCTTCCACTCCCCACATCGTATGATACTCATCCTTCAGAAGAATACCTATTTCCTCACGCTGGCGGTTACAGCCGTTATACCATAATTTACAGCCGCCGGATTCTTCCTCAATAATGCTGACCTTACATATACCGTTATGATCCCAGGAGCCGTCTTTTCCTGCAATCAGAGGATTATCCGGATGTTCTGTCCAGCCGCTTATTCCATCCTCAGAACAGACAGCACCCACAGCACTGTGGCCTGATCCGTCAAATCCGATATAATACATGACATATCCGCCGTCTACCTCTAATACGAAAGGAGCCGTAACCTTTTTGCACTGCCAATAGCTGTCGGCCCGGGGTACAAATATGGGATTTTCCAGCCTGTCCCAGTGAATGCCGTCTTTACTTGTGGCGTATCCGATGGCATCAGGCTCGTATTGTTCTCCTCCTGAATACCACATCCTGTAAATGGAATTCTCTTCATCCCATAAAACGAACGGACACATCAGCGCATATTTTTCCCATGGATATTCAGGACGCATAACCGGTTCAGGATGCCTTTCCCAGTTCAGTCCATCCACACTTGTCGCATAGCCGATAGAACTGGAGGCTTTCGTAAACTCACTGGATACTGTCTGTCCCGTATACCACATATGGTACAGACCATTCCTCTTTACAAGTGTGGGACGGTTGACCTCATATCCTTCCCAGTCGGATCCCGGTACGGATGCCAGAACTACAGACGGCATTTCCCAATGAATCCCGTCTTTGCTGGTGGTATGTCCGATCAAACGCGTCGGACGCCAGGAAAACCACATTCGGTATGTATCATCTTCCTTTGCCACCTCCACATCAAAACAGGTACCGTATAAGCCCCCCAGCACCGGTTCATCAATCGGTGCATACCAGCCCCCGGCATAACCACGCGGCATTTGCCGAAACAAATATTTTTCCATAAAAAATCCTTTCTGCCGTTCTTTCACCGGCACTAAATCTTAACTTTTCACCGCTCCCACCATTACACCTTTCACAAAATACTTTTGGAAAAAAGGATAAATAACGGTAATGGGTAGAACGGTAATTACAATTACCGCAAATTTCAGGGCTTCGAATAAATACTTCTGCTCTAATCCTATCTCGCCGCCTGTATTTGTCAAGCCGCTGTCATTTGCGATAAGAATGCCTCTCAGATAAATCTGAATCGGCTTCAGTGAACCGCTCTTCAGGTAAATAAGAGGATTGAAATAGTCATTCCAATGGCCCACGGCATAAAAAATAACGAGAACTGCTATAATCGGTTTCGAAACAGGGACAATGATTCTCCACAGTACCACGAAATCATTTGCCCCATCCAGATATGCAGATTCTGACAGTTCCAAAGGCAGGGATTCAAAAAAACTGCGTGCCACAATCAGATTATAGGCGGAAACAGCCGTAGGAATAACCAAGGCCCATGGCGAATCATATAAACCAATCCGATTCACAACGATATAAGTAGGAATAATTCCTCCTGATACAAACATGGTTATTGCCACCATAGTGGATACAAACTTTCTCAGGCAGAACCGTTTCAGAGAAAGCGGATATGCCGCCATAATTGTAAAAATAATATTGACAATCGTACCCACTACCGTATACCAGATCGTATTATAGTACGCCTGAAAAACGTCCTTCTGGCCCAGCAGTACCTGATAAGAACGGATAGAGAAATTAACCGGCCATAAAACCACACTCCGTCGCAGGACTTCGGCCGGATCGCTCAAAGAGTTGGCAATAACATAAAGGAACGGATAAAGGGTAATGACTGACGCAAACAGCATTATCAGATATATCACAATGCTTCCTGTTATTCCGCCATCCCTGCGGCGCTTTGACCGTTTTATTTTTTCTGCCATTTCTTTACCTCCTAAAATAATGAAGTTTCACTGAAGCGCCTGCTTACCCAGTTTGCACCCAGTACCAGCACAAGGCTGATGACGCAGTTAAACAGTCCTATTGCCGTTCCGTAAGAGAAGTCTGCATTAAGCAGAGATGCCCGATAGATATAAGTAGATATCACATCGGCAACTTCATAGGTAGCCTCGTTATACATGAGAAGCACCTTTTCGAACCCTACACTCAGCAGCCATCCGATACGCATAATCAGCAAAATGATTACAGTGGGAACTATACTCGGCAGTGTAATATAAATCATCTTTTTCCATCTGCCGGCCCCGTCCACCATGGCCGCTTCGTATATTTCTGCATTAATCCCTGCAATAGCCGCGAAATAAATAATAGAATCCCAGCCGAAATTCTGCCAGATATTAGATAATACATACAGCCATCTGAACCACTTCACATCAACCAGAAAGTTAATACTGTTTCCGCCCAGCCCCACAATGAGCTTGTTTACCAAACCATCTGTAGGCGAAAGCAGAATATTCATCATTCCTACTACCACTACTACAGAAATAAAATGCGGCAAATAGGTAAAAGTCTGAATGGTGCGTTTCACTTTGTTGTTGCGTACCTCATTGAGCAGCAGTGCAAATATTATGGGTACCGGAAAACCGAAAACAAGATCCATTAAATTGATAACCAATGTATTTCGAATTACCCGAAAAGCATACGGACTTGCAAAAAAACGTCTGAAGTTTTCCAGTCCGACCCACTGACTCCCAAAAATCCCCTGGCGGGCATTATATTTTTCAAAAGCTATGATATTCCAGAACATGGGGATATAATGAAAAATGACAAAAAATAAAATACAGGGCAAAACCATGAGAATCAGATACTTATCCCTCTTAACAGACTTAAAAAAAGATTTCCGTATATTTTTCTTATCAATCCTGACCTTGCTCACAATTGTTCCTCCCTTCCGAACAGACGGGCTTTTTTTGATATCCTCCCGGATTTTTACAGTCCGGGAGGATATCCTTCCAATTAATTATTGGTTCCCATAATTTCATCTGCACGATCATACCAGGATTGCTTAACGGCAATAACATCTTCTATTCCCATATTCGTCAAATCCTTTTTATAATTCTCCCACTCTGCGTCTGTTAACGGACGTGTGCCAATAATGAAATTAACAACATTTTCCCTGACATAAGTATCGATATCCGGCCAAAGCTTGGAATAGGTCTCATTTTCTTCTTCCGTTCCAAGAATTATGGGCAGCCTGGATTCAAGCCTGTCACTGAAGGTCTTGTAAGCTTCTTCCACATAAGTATCTTTATACATGGCCAATATCGGTTCTCCATATTCATTGCCCACAAAATTGGGGAATCCTCCGATTTCACGAAGAACATCAATAGGACTTCCGTCCGTAACCTTCTTGGTATATTCTTTGTTCCCATTTTCATCAACAGTATAGGTATCTCCTTCAATTCCCCAATAACGTAAGGTTACAGAATCCTCACTGGCATAAACCCAGTCAAGCCATTTAGCGGCAATTTCAGGATTTTTACAGTCAGCTGTTATAACAAAATAATCATTAAATTCATTTCTTTTATTGATATAAGGATCTGTATTTTCAGGATAATCCGGATTGTAAAGCGGATTGATAAATACGAATTCCGCATCCGGCTCAATCGCTTTTGAAAGGTTGGCATCACTGATCAGGTTATCAGAAGAAGAAAGGACACGGCCGCCCGCCCGATCCTGTGACAGATAAGTGGAACCTTCCGAACTGGTGATCGTCTGCTGCAAAAGACCTTCCTCATACCATTGATGCAGAGTTGTAAGACAATCAAAAAACTTATCATCCATTAAGTCAAATGCAACCTTCCCATCCGTTTGTGACCATATATCCGAATATTTAAAACCAAACGCAGTTTTAAAGGAATACAGGCCAAACATATCCTCATTTTGGTATATCAGCGGAATTTCATCCTTTTCCCCGTTTCCATTGGGATCCTGATCTCTGAATGCCACAAGAACATCATGATATTCATCAATTGTTTCGGGCATCTTCAGATTCAGCTTATCCAGCCAGTCCTTCCGAATCGTATTCCACATAAATACCACATTGTTTACATTATATTCCGAATGAGCCACCCCATAAATTTTTCCGTCAGGAGCCTGCATATAAGCACGGTAGATAGGCTGCTTATCCATTAATTTATAGAGATAAGGCGTCGTCTCCGGACTCATATAATCGCTTAACGGAAGTATGAGTCCCTGGTTTACAGCATTCATCAGGCCGGTAGTACCATTGGGAATACGCATAATATCCGGCAGCCCCGTTCCTGCTGCGAGTCTGGTCTGTGCAACCGTATTATAATCGGAAGTAGGACATTCCCAGTCAATATGAACCCCTGTCAATTCCTCCAGTTTATTTTCCACCGGCAGACCATCCGTGGAATCATAAAAGGATGAAGCATGCCAGTTCTGATAAGTAAGGAAAGAAAAACTCACGCTTCCCGGTTCACAGAACGGCAGAGAATATCCGTCTGCCGCGTTAGAAGCTTCTTCCGTCGAAGCCGCTTCACTCACTGCCTGACTGTCCGACGCAGGCGATTCAACCGGAGCACTTTCTTTGTTCTCCTGCATGGATCCGGGCATACATCCGGCCAGCATTGCGGGAAGTAAAGAAACAGACAATATGATTGCCAAAACTTTATTTTTTTTCATACGAAACCCCCAAAACAATTTTAATTTGTTTTACATTTACGTTGTATCGTTGTTCTTTAACCGCCGTGCAGCTTATGAATATTCACGGCATTATTCATAAGCTGTTTGACTAACCTTTTCGTCCGGTATTCTCTCATATATCAAAATGATAAATAAGGTGCCAAATATCACATATAAAAAAACCTGCATTTTTTGAATCCTTCCTTTTATATAACACTCTTTTTCAAACATCAAAAAAATTATGTTTTTTTATCAATTAGAACCTGACGAAATAAATATGCTCAACTCAAGCGCTATCATTGACATATTTTTTGGTCAATTTGCATCATTGACATCTTAATTATAATATTATATTTTAGAAAATGAAAGTAATCAAATAATAGATTTGGTGGTAAAAATACATGAATTACTTATTCGCTCCGAGCAGTGAGCCAATTGAATATGACGAATGCGGCCAATTATATTCTCATGATACATTTATTCACATCAAGCGGAGTATGGATGTTTTTGTCCTGATCCTTCTCTGCAACGGCACCCTGTTCATCGCCCAGAACCAAAATCTTTATGAGCTGCACCCCAATCAATATGTCATTCTTTTTCCCGGACAAGAGCATTATGGATATCTCCCGTCCACTCCAGGTTTGTCCTATTACTGGTGCCATTTTCGTTTTAAAAACAATGAGTATGAAATCATTTCGGAACAGGCTGCCAAATCCATTGTTCATAAAAATACAGACAAGTCCGCTGCAAATTTTACAGGTTATCTTCTGCCCGAAACAGGGACAATGTACAATGCGGATAAACCGAGTCTTATTTTCCGTCTGCTTATGGATTTATCCCAGCAGAACTATTTTTCAAAATATCAGGGGAACTATGCATTAAGTTTACTTATTCTTGAAATCATGAACGAAACTTTATTTAATTCCGAAAACGGCATTATGAATAAGACGGCATATAATGTCAAAGAGATAGAAGAATGGATACACGCAAACTGTATTACCAAGCTATCGGTTCATGATGTTGCGCTTCATTTTGGCTATAATGTTAATTATCTTTCTTCACTTTTCAAACGGCATACAGGGTATTCGCTGAATAAATATATCTACATATCACGTATTTCCATTGCCAAGCAAATGCTTCTCAACAGCTCTGATCCCATCAAGAAAATCGCCATTAATTCCGGCTTCTCCGATGAAAAGCAGTTCATGAAAACCTTTAAGAAGACCGAGAATATGACTCCCAGCCAATATAGAAATTTATATTACAAGAAACATTTCAGTCCTCAATTGCGGTAATTTACTAAGTCTGTATATAATAAACGATCCCGTGAGAATCTCACGGAACCGCTATTGTTCCAAACATGTTATTATTTTTTTCTGTTCTCCTGTCCTTTAGCTGCTCCAGTGCCATCAGAGTTGTTTTACTGCGGCGTTAATACGATGCCGTCACTCATAAACACCTGATCGCCTTCCGCCGTATAGTACAGCATCGTTCCCAGTTCCCCGGCCACTTCCTGTATAATCTCATCCGACGGACATGCTGTCACCACGGCATAACGGGGCTGAAGAGCCCTGAACAGTTTTTCAGATGCCGAGTTGGCTCTCCCGTGGTGCGCTACCTTATAAAGACTAATCTCAGGCCAATCAATAGTAAGCAGCTCCTCGCTTCGCTTACGCAGTGCGTCTCCCGCAAACATCAGATTTACATCATTATGCTGTACAAGCACTCCGAGAGAATAATTATTGGAATCATTATATTTTTTCTCCATAGGCGGGTATACCAGCAGCCTCATTCCGCCGGCCTGCAGACGCCGTGTCCGCGTGGGATATATCACCGGAATCCCCTGCTCGTCCAGCCACTCATTCAGCTTCTTCAGCCGTTTATTCTCTTTCGGATAATAGGGTTGGACTACTCTTTCCACCTGTATTTTGCTCAGGATCTTCATCGCTCCTCCGATATGGTCCGCATCCGGATGAGACAATATCAGATAATCCAGTCTGGTAACTCCGTATTGTTCTAATACCTCCAGAATATGATCCGCATCCGTCTCTTCTCCTGTATCAATCAATACTGCCGCACCATCCTGATACAGCAGCGAAGCATCCGCATCATCTTCGGTCTGCATGCATACTACAGTCACAGGCCCCGTCACCTGATTCTCGGGAGCGGATACGAACCAGATCGCTGCCATGAATCCGCCAATCAGCAGACACCATCCCAGAATTGTCAAAAACTTTCTGATAGCCTTGCACCTCCCTTTACTGATTTTCTTCCTGAAAGAATAGAAAGGTTCTCACATTCATATTATACGAACAAACCTCCAAAATCAAATACTCCTATTCATTTTCCCTTCAGCAAAAGGATTTCCCCACTATATAACAAACGGTCCCGTGGGAATCCCACGGGACCGCTGCTCTTACAATTTATCATATGAACCACCGGACTTAATCAGCTCCCCGTTATAGTCCCGCCATTCACATGTATCACCTGCCCTGTAACATAAGACGAATCACCGCTTGCCAGATATACATAAGCCGGTGCGAGCTCACAGGGCTGCCCCGCCCGTTTCATAGGTACATCCTGGCCGAATACGGCTACTTTTTCCGCCGTAAAGGAAGATACAATTAACGGTGTCCAGATAGGGCCGGGAGCCACCGCATTTACGCGTATCCCCCTGTCTGCCAGGGACAGGGACAGAGATCTGGTAAAAGCAACAATGGCTCCCTTGGTTGCGGAATAATCGATCAGATCCGCTTCGCCTTCATATGCGGTAACCGAGGCAGTATTTACAATACAATCCCCTCTCTTCATATGAGGCAGTGCCGCCTTTACAAAGAAAAACATGGGAAACAGATTAACCTGAAAAGTAGTCCGAAGCTGTTCTTCGGTAATATCTTCAATGCTGTTCTGCGGAAACTGCACGCCAGCATTATTCACAAGGATATCCAGGCTGCCCATCTCGGATACCGTGCTTTCCACCATCTGTCTGCATACACTCTCCCTGCGGATGTCCCCGCAGAGCAGGATACATTCCCGCCCCAATTCTTCTATCCGCTTTTTTGTCTCTTTTGCATCTTCATTCTCATTCAAATAAACGATGGCCAGGTTGGCGCCTTCTTTGGCAAAGGCAATTGCCGCCGCCCTGCCGATTCCGCTGTCCCCTCCGGTAATTAACGCTGTTTTCCCTTTCAGCTTACAGCTTCCTGTATAGCATGGGTCCTCAAATACGGGTCTCGGCCTCATCTCCCACTCTATTCCCGGCTGCCTGCATTGGTGCTGCGGAGGAAAGGATGTGGGAAATGTCTCTTCTTTGTTACAATTTTCCATATGATCCTCAGACTCTTTTTCTTCTTTCTATGGTATGCATATGGATAATTGAAAATGTCAGCCCTGTTTCTTTTAACCGCTCTGTTATCTGTATATAATTGTCCACATTCCAAAAACTGTGGCATCTATGGTAATTGTTGCCGGATCCTGATCCAAATCCTTCATTTCCAGCACGCCGCCGATGCCGTCCGGAACAAGTATGCTGAATGTATGGCTGGCATTAATCATGTTCCGGGGAAGTTCCAGTACCAGCCGTAAGGGTTCCTGTGTATTTCTGACAGCATTTACCCTGTTCCCTTCGATTTCATATAAATCAATTTGTAAAGAACATGCTGTATACGCTCCTAACAGCCTTGCCGCATCCGACATTACACTTACTATTTCCTTATTTTCAGAGACATCACTGGTATACATGCTGAGTCTGCTTCCTGCAGTCTGCAGCCCCGCCGCCGCTTCTGCCTGTTCTTTTCCTGTTATCACAGCGATCCCATTTATTTGTTGGGCGGAATACACACCCGCAAGCGTGGATACTATTTCCCTTCCGTCAGAACCTTTTACCTGATTCGCGGTCCTTTCCGGAAGAGGTGTCTCCTGTTTATCCTTTGCTTCTCCACGGCTCTCTTCCGCCTGTGAAGAGGCCTCCTGCTTTCCGGGCTCCGGCCTGGGATACAGATGGCTTTCCAGATACCGGCGCATTTCCTGCGCTCTGTCAGCCGCCTTGTCTATTGTCCCCGACAAACCATCCAGTTCGTCCCAGCTTCCTGCATTTTCAGCCTTTTCCAGCTTCGCACCGCAGTCATTCAATGTTTCAAGAATCCAATCCATAGCCTCTGAGCCCTGCCAATAATTCATCCAGTCATCACCCAGAATCCAATAATGACCACCCGGAATCTCAGCATTCATTTCCTTAATAAATTCTTCATCCACTGTTTCCTCTTCTTCCAGCCAAATCACATGGACATTTTTCGCACTGTTGTCCTCGTCTTCCACATCCCCATAGCTGTCCGTAAGGCTGTTCACCAGATCCCATGCCTTATCCATTTTCGTATAAAGCGAATCCAAAACAGCCGGGCGCGTCCCCGTCTCCACATTATTGTCTAATGCTTCTGCCCGCTCCTTCAATGCCTGATACAGCTCACGACGTGCATCTTTATTCTCCGGTACGTCAAATTCCTTAATAGCATCTTCACCTGCATCTCCCACAGCCCACAGCTCGTCTGCCTTTTCTTTAAAAGCATCAGCATAGGTTTTACTGACAAATTCCTGCCCCTCCGGGATATCTTTAGGATCCATGGATTCCCCGTCCTCCCGCTCCCATATATCCCGATTCCTAAAAAACTCATCAAAATAATACTCCGTAAAACGTGAAAGGTCATCGAAGGTACAATCTTCTCCTACCTCGGGCGCAGCCAACACTGAAATACAGCTCGATACCAACAGTGTTAATGCAATTAAAAACGCAGTCCATTTCTTCAATCCTTTCATATCTATCCTCCGTTTCCATATTTACTATTTTTCTCATTATAGCAAAACGGTCACTAGATATGGTTCGCAGACTGCGGACTTCTCGCACTGCCCTATCCTTCCCATGCATAAATCTTCAGGCCCGATCCCTTCAGCTGTCTTTCCGTTTCCTCTTTCTGGCTAAGTCCCACATGCACTTCTCTAAGATTTTCACAGCGAAGAAGCGGCGTGTAATCCTCTATTTCTGCCCCCACCATTTCCGCAATATAAAAAACCTTATTCCGCGTCAGAGGCTCCAGACTGTCCGGCTCGGTATAACCAAATCCCATATATTCAAGATGCGGCAGCTTTTCTACTCCTTCCAGACTTTTCAGGCGGCTCATACTCACATCCAGCATTTTAAGCCGCTGGAAACCTGAAAAACCTTCCAGATTCTCTAACCGGCCACTGACTGTCAGATATTCAAGCTGTGTCATGGTTTGAATGGTTTCCATTCCCTGTTCATTCACTGTGCCTGCATTAAGGACGGTAAGCCCTCTCAGCCATCTCAACGGAGATAAATCCGTTATTAATGTATTGCCCATTTTCAGGCTTTCCAACGGAAGCCTGCAGAAATCCTCCGCATCTGCCAGGTTCGTCCCGCTGATTTCCAATTCCTGAAGAGAAGTTAGCTGTGCTAACACAGAAGCATCCGATACAGGCACATCCTCCAGCCATAGTGCCTGCAGCGTCTTTATTTCTGCCAGAGCAGTCAAATCCGTAAAGGGATTCCCGCACAGGCTTAAATACTTCAGCTGCATATCTGCCAAAGGCGTAATGTCGGAAATATCCTGATAATCCAGAACCAGTGCCTCGAGATTCGGCAATTGTTTTAATTCCTTCAGCTCAAATATATCTCCTTTCCCACTCCATAGTGTGCTGTCATTTTTCATATCATAGTGAGATGAACTGTGTTCCGTCCAGTCCGACAGTACATCATTGCCGCAGATAGTAATCTGTCGTACCTCTGAAAGCCTATTTTTCGGAATGGTTTCGTTCGGCGGGATGTCCAGCTCCTGGCGGATCGCCTGCTCCAGAAGCGGGCTGCTAAATTCCGCACCTGTATTCACTTTCCATATTCCTGCTGCCGCTATGAAAATTATAATGACAGAAAAAATGGCTGCAGCCGCTCTATACGTCGTTTTCCTGTGCTGTACAAATTTTAAAGCGATGATAACTCTGTGAATATCGGTATAACGTTTATCGGGGTCAAATGCCGTACACTTACTTTCTATTTTTTTCAGAGCGCCAGAGTATATTGCATTGCTTTCTTTTTCAAGACTGCCTGTCAGCAGGAAACGTATAAGCATACCCAACGCGTAGATATCCGTTCTTTCATCCGACTGCCCATAACCAAACTGCTCCGGAGGCGCAGTCGCCTGGGTTCCCATGAAAATCGTATCTTCTTTATTTGCTTCCTTATACAACCTGGCCGTACCGAAATCTATCAGTGCACACTTACCCTCCGGCGTCAGTATGATATTCTGAGGTTTGATATCTCGGTGAATCACCGGCGGTTTCCTGCTGTGCAGGTACTCAATTACATCACAGAATGATAGCAGAATCCGGATGCTTTCTTTTTCCGATAATGCACCTTCTTCATTCACCACTGTTTCCAGGCTTCTCCCCATAATATAAGAGCGGAGCATGTATTCCTTACCCGCCTCTTCCATATAAAAAAAGACTTCCGGGAGCTGGGGATGTGAAAGTTCCTTCAGAATCTGATATTCTCTTTCCAGGGAATCCGGTCTCCCCACCGCCCGAATCTTCAGAATCATCTTCCTTTCGTCCATTCCTTTTACGAGGTACACTTCCCTGTCATCCTCTGCTTTCAAACATGCTGTTAACCGGCACCTCTCCTTTATGGCCTTTGGAAGATATACCCTGCTCAAAATATCCTGCTCATACCGCCCGATAAATTTTTCAGCCTCACTCATTCCGATTTTCTCCATACAATGGTTTTTCGTCCAGTTCTTCCAACAACTGCTCGGCTTCTATCAGCGTACCTTTTTTATCAAGCGCATAAATAAGAGCGGCGTCCCTTCTTACCTTCGGATATAGAATACTATTACCTGAAAGTGTAAGCAGCCGCTGTGTTTCTTCCACGGATAGCCTCATTCCAAAAGCAATCCGAAGCATTACATCCCTTCCCGCCCTTCTTTTTCCTTCAAAGATCTGATAAATATAAGACTTGCTCAACCCGGAAGATATCATGACCTGCGGAATCGTTAATCCCTTTTCCTGCCTTTTCCTCTCCATAAAAGCTTCAAGAGAAAGCGGCTTCATGCTGCTTTCTCCCACAGAAATAATATGTTCAAAACTCTTTTTACTTTGCAGTAATTGCATCAATTCTCCGGTATCAAGCGTTTTCATATGTCCTGCCCTTACCTTTCTTTGCCGATTTTAACCGAATTATAGCATACAAAAAGTTCTCATTCAATATGACCCTTTTATCCGCGATAAAACCTATAAAACCGTTCAAGGAGTATCTTTCGTTGACATACAAGCAAAAGTTGACACAACATTTATTGTGATTACGGCGCCCTGTCTAACCGGAGCATAATCCACCTTTTTCTTATACAGGCGCCGTTTCCTGTATCCTCTTTTCCATTGAAAATATCATATTTCAGTAAAATACCTGTAATTAATATTTTCAATGGAAATCGTACAGCTTGGATTCCCCAGTTTTTCTCTGACTTCCTTCGTAATATTTATATATGAATTCCAGAACGCCTCCTGGCTTCTCACTTCCACCGGATTTCTTACCGACGTAATAATGTGTGCGGTATCGCCTAATGTGCACCCTCTTATCTGTCCGCACACAAGCCTTTCTATGCTCATCCGCGCTGTAATAAAAATGCCCGAATTCCGGTATTCTTTATTTGAACTCTCTTCCCAAAGATGTGCAACAAATTCATTTGTATAATATTTTGAATCAACACCAAAGAAGCTGATTACATACCGTTCCGTTTCTGTTATCACGATATTATCCAAATTCTTTAAATAATTATCTTATGTCCGGCGGATCAGCCTGTGACTCTAAAAGCGCTTAAAATCCTTGAAAATATCGTGTTCCGCTGCCCCTTCCGCTCCCAACAGCCGCTGCAGCTGTGTAAGCTCGGATACGGGCTGCATACATTGACTGCCGCTGCAAAGGTAAAACTGTTCACCCTTCTCCGGTATAGGATAATTTTGTATATATGGCGCCAGTCCTCCGAGCACCTCTCCGTTCTTCTGTGTTTTCACTATAACAGACAGTCCCGGTATTGTCTCCGCAAGATATGCAAGCTGTGCCAGCCGCTTCGTCCGTCTTTCCGTATCGGAATCAAAATCACAGGAAAGCGTACATATCAGTTCTTTTGTCGGATAAAGCACCTCCATCATAGTTAAGAGCGCATAGCTGTGCCCTGAGGGATACCCTTCCATGGCACCGGCCAGATAGTACAGCTGTTTATCCAGCGCTTCCTGCCATTTTGTCTCACCTGTGATCTGTGCCAGCTTATGAAGCACCCGGGCGCCCACAGAATTCCCTGACGGCATCGCGCCATCGTAATTCTCCTTTGTCCTCATAAAAAGCTGCTCCCCGTCTTCGGCATACAGATAGAAGCCCCCTTTTTCCTGAACAAAAAACTGTTCAAGCAAAATCTCCGCACAGCGGGCAGCCTGCTCTAAATAAGCTGTCTGAAATGTCACCTGGTAAAGCTCCAGCAGGGCAAGAATATAGCAGGTATAGTCATCAAGCTTTCCTTCTCCTGCCGCATCTCCATCCCGGTATCGCACCTGCAGACGACCGTCTTTCATGAGTTTTTGTCTGACAAAGCCTTCTGCCCTGACAGCCATATCCACATATCTTTTATCTCCAAGCACGGCGCCTGCCTTTGCAAATGCACAGATCATCCAGCCGTTCCAGGAAACCAGTATTTTATCATCCTTGTGAAGCGGTGCACGCCTGATACGATATTCATAAAGCTTTTGGAAGGCTTCTCTTCCGATTCCGTCCATATGGCCTCCACCGTCACAGCCGAATTGTTCCTCACAGATCCTTTCATAATCTTTATTCCCCAGAAGGTTCGGTATGCTCTTTCCTTCAAAATTGCCATTCGCGGTAATCCCATACTGCACGCAAAAAGCGTCTCCTTCTTCCTTTCCCAGGATCCGCCTTATTTCCTCCTGTGTAAACACATAGTACTTTCCTTCCACACCGTCGCTGTCCGCATCCTGTCCGCAGTAAAATCCGCCCTGTGCATCCGTAAGCTCCCGTTCCACATATCCGAGAACCTTCTTGGCCACACATTCATACAGCTTCCGCCCTGTCCGGCTGTACGCTTCCAGGTAAGCGATGGCAAGCAGCGCATTGTCATACAGCATTTTTTCAAAATGCGGCACCAGCCATCTGTCATCTGTAGAATATCTGGAAAATCCTCCGCCAATATGGTCAAATATCCCTCCGCGGTACATCTGTATCAGAGTCGTTTCCGCCATATCCAATGCCTCCCGGCTGTTTTCCCGAATGCCGTACTCCAGAAGGAACATCAGGTTATGAGGTGTGGGAAATTTCGGGGCACCGCCGAATCCGCCGTTCTTTTTATCGAAGTTATCCGCGAACTGCCGGAAAGCCAGATGTACCATGTCTTTTCCCGGTTCGGCCGCCGTCGGCTGTTCCTGTTCTTTTACGTATGCGGTTATCTGCTTAGCGCTGTCCAGGATTTTTTCTTTTTCCAGCTTCCATTGTGCAGCCGCTGCCGTCAGCAGCTCCTGCAGCCCCACACTGCCATAACGGGCTGTGGGAGGAAAATATGTGCCTGCGAAAAATGGTCTGCAGTCAGGTGTCATGATTATGGTCAGCGGCCAGCCGCCCTGCCCTGTCATAGCCTGGCAGACCGACATATATACGGAATCAATATCCGGCCGTTCCTCCCGATCCACCTTTATACAAACATATTCCCTGTTTAAAAGTCCGGCTATTGCAGCATTTTCAAAGGATTCCCGTTCCATAACATGGCACCAGTGACAAACTGATTAATCGAACACACCTAAGAATACCCAATGCTTAAAAAAATCGGTTTGTCCTCCGCCTTTGCTTTCGCAAATGCTTCCTCACACCAGGGGAACCAATCCACCGGATTGTAGGCATGCTGAAGCAGATATGGAGACTTTTCATTGATTAAGCGATTGGGTACGTTTTCAGCTGTATTCATGGGCATCACCTTCTTTCTTGATATAGGTTACTCAAACTTCGCACATGCCCCTGTCCCTACCGGCCCCTGTTTTCGTGGCGTCGGCCCGGTTTGGAACCCCTTCCCTCTGCACCGGCCATGCAGGATTTCCTGTAAGGGGCGTATAAACTCGCCGGTCCTTAGGCCGCGTATTTTGCGGCCTTAGTACCGCTGCGTGTTTATCCGAGCGAAAACGTCCCCTTTAAGGATTCCTGCATGGCCGGTGCAGAGGGAAGGGGTTCCAAACCGGGCCGACGCCACGAAAACAGGGGCCGGTAGGGACAGGGGCAGGTGCGAAGATTGAGTAAGCAGATTTAGTAGTGTGCAATAATAAAAAAAAGATACATCCAAACGGAGATGACTGTATCATTTTCATTGAAGAAAAGTGA
>NZ_MPDJ01000007.1 GCF_001881565.1 Eisenbergiella tayi | reverse complement strand
CGGGAAAAGGATGGTGTCCGGGCGGCGGTTAACGTTGTGTTATACCCGGGGGATTCCTGTCACTTATACACGACTAGATGGGGATAAGAGACAGGGGCTTAACCGGGCGAAAGCGTCCCCTCGAAGGACCCCTGTATGGCGGTCATAGCCGGCAGCGGAAAAGGGCAGGGAGGGGTTCTCAGGCCGGGCGGCAGACACGGAAGCAGCGGATGGAACGGAAAGCTGTCCCTCCAAAATATAACATCATTTAAAAAAGTATCCCCATAAATAAAGGTATCATTACCAATTCCGGAAAGGGTATGTTATAATCGTAACTAAGGGTTTGAAAAAACTGCAAAAGACCGAGGGCGTATAAAAGGGGAGAAGCATAGAGTTGGACAGCAGGGAACATAAGAAAAAATTTAACAGGGTGGATGTGCAGGTATTCATTATGACGATAGTAATAGTGGTTATTTCCTGCAGTCTTATTTTCCTGATTAATTACGGGCTATCTTATAATAATATGATCATGGATCTGAAACACAGGTCGACGAATCTCCATGATTATCTGGAAAAATATCTGGATGCGGATATGTTCAGTGAATTGAACGTGAAAGAGGACGACGGACTGATTTTATACCAGAATTCCCGTCTGAGGCTGGAGGGCGCCAGGAATGCGGCGGGCGTGCGTTATCTTTATACGGCTAAAGTAACGGATAAGGGACAGTTTATCTATCTGGTGGATGGGCTTCCCACGGACAGCCCGGATTTCCGTTATGTGGGAGATCCCATCGAAGCGGAATGCATTCCTGATATGAAGCGGGCCCTTTCGGGGGAAACGGTATTTCCGAATGAAATCAATAAAACAACCTGGGGACCGGTGTTCATATCTTATTTTCCCATGCATGACGGGGATAAGGTTATCGGGGTTCTCGGCATTGAATTCGATGCTACCAGCCAGTACAACACTTATCGGCTTATGAAAATTACAACGCCGATAGTCCTTCTTTTATCCTGTATTGCAGCGGCTGTCGTTGCGGTACTGATGTTCCGCCGCATATCCAATCCGTTATATAAGGATTTGTCCAATACGGACATGCTTACGGGACTGAAAAACCGGAATGCATTTGAGGTGGATCTTCATAACTGGGATCAATACGAGGGGAAAAAGGATCTTGCCATTCTTTCCTTCGATTTGGATCGGCTGAAGGATGTGAATGATATTTACGGCCATGCCAAGGGCGACGAGTACCTGATCCTGGGAAGCTCCATAATTGGGGAAGCCCTTTATGGGAAATATGTTCTGTACCGGATAGGCGGAGATGAATTCGTGGCGGTTATACAGAATGGAAAGCCGGAGGAAGTGGATGGAATGTTCCGGGAAATCGGAGTGATGGCGGAGCAGGAAAGCAAGAACCAGGGCTTTGAGGTGAGCATTTCCTCAGGCTATGCTTTTTACGATCCTGAGCAGGATAAGAAGCTGGCTGACACACTCAGACGTTCAGATGCGTGGATGTACCGGAATAAAAGAAAGCGGGAATATGGAATCTGGGAAAAAGAGGATCGGAAGAAGGAAGACATGATTGGGGAAGGCAATGAGAATGACAACAGGGAAGGGGAGCGCAGTGAGGAGGACAGCTAGGTCAGGGGGAATATATGGATGAGGAAAAGATCGTTTCTATTATAAATGAGAATTACGATATGCATGTGAAGCAGGCGGTGTTTTTCCGTGACGGAGGGAGCCTTTCCTATACGGTGGAATCGGATAAAGGAAAATTTTTTCTCCGGATTGTGCGTCCCCAGCTGATGGATACTGCGGTGGAAGCGGTTAAGATCCAGCTGTTTTTGATGGAAAAGCATTTGCCTGTGTCACGGATCATTTCTGATATAAAGGGGGAACCCTACGTCAGCCGGGACCTGCAGGGAGAAAAGTATCTTTATATCCTGTATGAGTACATAGAAGGAACGGATCCCGGGCCGGAGGATATGGAACAGGCGGGAGAACTGGTTGGACGGCTTCACAATTGTATGGAGGAGTACGGCGGAGAACTCAGATTACGGGATAAGTATTTCTTTATCGACCGGTATATCGCCATCCTCAGAAAAAAGAAATATGCAAGGGCCGATGAATTTGAAGCCTATGGAAACGAGGCCTGGGATAAGGTAAAGCATCTGCCGGCGAGCTATTGTCATGGGGATTTGTACAGAAACAATATTTTTAAGGCAGATACAGGAGAGCTGTATGTTTTGGATTTTGATACCTCCTGCCGTTCCTTTCCCGTGTATGATATTGCTCTGTTCTGTAATGAAACGGATTATTTTACCTTTCATGAAGATGCTTTTGACAAGACGGTCTGTATGCTGGAACAGTTTATGAAGGGATATCAAAGGCACAGAAGCCTGAGCAGGGAAGAGAAGGAAGCCATATTTGATTTGCTTGCTGTTTACCATTTTCAGCTCCAGGCCACCATTATTGAGATCTATGGGCCTGACTGTGTGGACGACGAGTTCCTGGATAATCAGCTGGACTGGCTGTACCGCTGGAAAGCGCAGTGTGCCTCCCGGGCGGCAGAACCTTAAAATAGAGTGACTGATAATAATTTGCTGAAAAGGAAGAGGAGTGAAGGAAATGGAAGAAATGAAAAAGATCAGACCAGGAGATTCCAATCAGATTACGAGGGAGTATTTTGACTCTCTTTTAGTGGAGATGCGCCATCTGGATGGAGCACTGCCTGAAACGGGGCTGGAATTGTTCGGAGAACAGTTTAGCACACCTGTAATGACGGCCGCCTTATCCCATCTGGGCAATGTGCGTGAAAATGGAATGGTTCAAATGGCGGAGGGTGCGCGGCTGGCAGGTGCAGTGAGCTGGGCCGGAATGGGTGATGAAAAGGAACTGGAGGATATTACCGCGACCGGAGCCAGGACGATTAAGATTATCAAGCCCTATGTGGATAATGATTATATCCTTAAAAGAATTGCGCACGCGGAAAAATGCGGAGTGATGGCTGTGGGAATGGATATTGACCATGCGTTCTCAGGAAAAGGGAAATACGATGTGGTATTGGGCATGGAAATGCGCCCGAAGTCTCTGGAGGAAATGAAGGAGTTTGTGAAGGCGACCAAACTGCCCTTCGTGGTAAAAGGCGTGCTCAGTGTGAAGGATGCTGAAAAATGTCTGGAAGCCGGGGTAAAGGGGATTGTGGTATCCCACCATCACGGAATTATCGATTATGCGGTTCCCCCGCTGATGATCCTACCTGAAATAGTCAGAGTCGTGCAGAAACAGATTCCTGTATTTGTGGACTGCGGAATTGAGAGCGGCTCCGATGTGTTCAAGGCATTGGCACTCGGAGCGGATGCCGTTTGTGTGGGCAGGGCGCTCATGGGGTCTCTGCAGGTAAACGGTGCGGAAGGCGTACAGGAAAAAATCGCCTCTCTGACAGAAGAACTGGCTGGTATTATGGCAAGAACAGGAGCATCGGATTTATCACAAATAGATCCTTCTGTTATATGGAAAGCGTGATTTCAGGGAATCCCTTTCCGCACACAAAGCGCCGTCCTATGGAAACAGGGCGGCGTTTTGTGTATGGAAAGAGCGTGGGAAAACAGGCTGTTTTGTATCGCTGAAAAGGGGAATAAAAAATATTTTCTGCAATTGTCGAAAATAACCTTGACAATTATATAAGACAACTGTAGAATACAAATATAGACAGCTGTCTTAAAGGAGTTGATAAGATGAAGCAGATGAAAAAATTACCGGACGCGGAGTTTGACATTATGAAGGTGGTGTGGGCGAATGAACCGCCTGTTACGACAAACATCATTATGGAGCAGCTTGGAACGGAAAAGGGCTGGAAAGCACAGACTGTTATATCCCTTATGCTCCGGCTTGCAGAACGTGGATTTTTAAGCACAGATAAAAGAGGAAAGGAACGCATTTATTATCCTCTGATAAGCAAGGATGAGTACCTGAAGTTTGAAACAAGCAATTTTATGAAGCAGTATCACGACAATTCTTTCCTCGATCTGGTGAACACGCTTTATGAGGATAAAGCATTGACGGATAAGGACATTGACGAATTGCTCCAATGGGCAAAAAAGCGGAGGGATTAAAATGAAAGGCTTTATGGTTATGCTGTTGATATGCTCCGTTACTATGTCTGCGGCCGCACTTTTTTATATGGCGGCGACACCGTTTTTGGCGAAGCATTATTCTGTGAAAGCCCGCTATTATTCGTGGCTTGTCATTATTATCGGGCTTATCATTCCCTTCCGGCCGAAATTCGGCAATGCCCTTGTCAGGGTGAATGTGCCGGACAGCCCGGCAGTACCGGTTATCCGGCTAGGGAACGGGACATCAGTTCCTGCCGCCGTCCCTGCTGGAAATGCGGTTCCTTCTGTTCTGCCGAATATACCGTGGTGGCAGATAGCGGGGGCATTGTGGCTGACAGGAATGATCGTATTTCTGGTTTATCATGTAATCAGACATCTCCGTTTTTTGAAGCTGGTGTCACGCTGGAGCGATAACGTCACTGATGACACACAGCTGGAGGTATTCCAAAGCCTGAAAACACAGATGGGCATAACGGAAAGCATTGGCCTGCAGGTTTGTGAAAGCATTGGAAGCCCTATGATGACAGGGTTTGTAAAGCCTCGCATACTGCTTCCTGATGCAGATTTTACCACAGATGAGCTCCGTCTTATTTTAAAGCATGAGCTTGTTCATTATAAACGCAGGGATCTCTGGTATAAGGGCCTGGTGCTGGCTGCAAACGCGATCCACTGGTTTAATCCCGCTGTTTACCTGATGACCCAGGCGATTGACAGCCAATGCGAACTGGCCTGTGATGAGGAAGTGGTGCGCGGAACGGGAGCGGATATCCGTCAATATTACTGCGAGACAATTATCAGTGTCATCCGATACCAGTCAAAACGAAAAACAGCTTTATCAACCTTTTTTTACAAAGGGAAAAAAGGGATGAAAGAAAGGATATTTTCAATTATGGATATGAAGAAAAAGAAAACAGGGCTTTCCATTATGGGGGGCGTGCTCATCCTGACTCTGGGACTGAGTTTTACTTTGTCGGCAAAGGCGGAAACAAAGGAACCGCCGAAAATAATACAGGAAGACATTAAGGAAGATTTGTCATTTTCCTACGGATTCCTTCCCGACCCGCAAGTTTATTCACAGTATGCCGATTTTGGTATTACGATTTCAGAAAATGGTAAGGAGCTGTTATACGGCGGGCAGAAGGTAAGGCTTTTCGTTGATGAATATGCTAAGGATGGAGCGCTCTTCTTAGACGAAGAGGGAACACTTGACCTGGCCGTTAACCGCAATGCGGACGGCAGAATCACAGGGATTGAAAAAATCTCTGAGGATAAAGCGCAGAAATATCGTTCCGTTTATTTTAGCGATGACATCAGGGCTGCGGCAAAGGTTCCGAATGCAGCGGCAGACAATACGCAGAATGCGGCGGGAAAATCGAAGTATGACCAATATCAGGCATATGGAATTGAGCTTTCTTCAGACGGCAATACATTATATTATAACGGCCAGCGTGTGAAGCTGTTTTTAGATATTCTTGCGGATGGATCTGCGGAGACCTATTGGACCGATGATGCCGGGACGGTGAACTTATCGGCGGTCAGAGATGCAAACGGGCAAATAACTTCCATTGCCAAGATATCGGAGGAACAGGCACAGAAATACCTTTCCGCGTTAGAGGAACGGGAGAAGAATTCTCTTGATGGTTTGGAGGAAAAGGTAGAAGCAAAAGTGAAAGAGAAGTTTCAGGACAACTGATGAATCGGGCAGAAGAATCCGGTACCAGTATGGCAGCCTGCCGCTGTCAGGATGGTACCGGATTTTTCACGTTCATATTTAGTTCATAAAAAAGTTACATATTGTTCATTTGCCCTGAAGTGGACTTCAGGGAATAGAATATAAATTGCGATTGTTGCAGCAGTCCCTCCCAATCTATTGACGCAGGGGAGTGAATGACTGTATACTTATTAATTGGAGCCTGAAAAACTGATATTCCAAGAATACCGGCATGCACCGAAGGTGCATAGGAATTCGCCCAAGGCGGATGGTTCCATGTGAAGAGATAATTTGAATCGTATTGATTCCCACGGGCAGCGGGCCAAACGGATGCGCTGTTCCGGGGATTTAACGGATGGATACAGCATAATGCAGCAGATGCCACGAAGGCGTCGGGTTCCCTAAGGGAAGCGGACTTTCAGGGCGTCTGTCTTTTTTTACAGCAGGCAGTCACAGGCCATAAGACAAGCGAAAGACGGCCGGTGTTTCTGACGGAAAGGGGCAGACAGAAAACAGGAGGAGATTCAAGTGAGGAAAAAGAGAATAGCAGCATTTTTATGCGCCGCAGTCATTGCGGCTGCCGGACTTGCCGGCTGCGGAGGCACAAAGGCGCCGGCAGAGGTACAGACAGCCGATGTGACAGAAGGGGAAAACGTGACGGCAGGAGCTTCGGAAGCAACAGCAGAGGCGGCTGCGGACAGTGTAATCGTAACCATGCCCACCACCTCGGAGCCGGAGGCAGGCTTTAATCCCGTATACGGCTGGGGAGCCGGTGAGCATGTACATGAGCCGTTAATCCAGAGCACGCTTACCACCACTACGGCGGATTTGAAGATCGGCAAGGATCTGGCGACAGATTATTCCGTGAGTGAGGATGGCCTGACCTGGACGGTTTCCATAAGAGATGACGTAAAATTTACGGACGGGGAGCCTCTGACAGCTTCCGATGTGGCTTTTACATATAATCTTTGTGTGGAAAACAGCAGTGTCAATGACTTTACCATGCTGAAGGAAGCGGTGGCGGTGGATGATACCACGGTAGAATTCCATATGAATACCCCCTTTTCTATCTGGCCTTATACAATGGCCATCGTAGGAATCATACCGGAGCATGCCTATGATGAAAATTACGGGCAGAATCCCATCGGTTCCGGGCGTTATATCATGAAGCAGTGGGACAAGGGACAGCAGGTGATTTTTGAAGCAAACCCGGATTATTATGGGGATGAAGTGAAGATGAAAAAGGTCACAGTCCTTTTTATGGATGAAGACGCGGCGCTTGCAGCGGCAATGGCAGGACAGGTGGATGTGGCCCATACAGCCGCTTCCTATGCGGATCAGGTTATTGACGGTTACAGCCTTCTGCAGGTGGCGAGTGTGGATAACAGAGGCATCAACCTGCCAGTAGGACCGGTAGAGGAACGTGACGGCCTGACGGTGGGAAATGAAGTGACAGCCGATATTGCGGTGCGCCGTGCCATTAACATAGGAATCGACAGAGAGGAAATGATCACGAACGTGCTGGGCGGCTACGGCACACCTGCATACAGCGTTTGTGATAAAATGCCGTGGTATAATTCAGAGGCCCAGGTTTCTTATGATCCGGATGGCGCAAAGCAGCTTCTGGAGGATGCAGGATGGGTGCCCGGGGCGGACGGAATCCGGGAAAAGGATGGTGTCCGGGCGGCGTTTACCGTGATGTATAACCCGGGGGATTCCGTGCGTCAGGCGCTGGCGGAGGATCTGGCTAACCAGTGTGCGGAGCTTGGAATCGAGGTCACTACAGAAGGCGCAGGATGGGACGTGGCTTATGATAAGGCATTATCCCAGCCCCTTGTATGGGGATGGGGCGCTCATACGCCCATGGAGCTGTACAATATTTACCACACGCTGCCGGCAACGGGAAGCGCAGAATATTCTCCTTATGCCAACAGTACTGTAGATGCCTATATGGACGAAGCGCTGAAGGCTTCCGAGCTGGAAGATTCCTATGACCTGTGGCAGAAAGCCCAGTGGGACGGCAGTACCGGAGTGACGCAGGAAGGGGATATTCCCTGGGTATGGCTGTGCAATGTGGATCATTTATATTATGTAAGAAACGGCCTGCAGGTGGCGGAGCAGAAGATACATCCTCACGGACACGGCTGGTCAATTGTAAATAACGTGGATCAATGGGAGTGGAACGAATAGTGAAGCATAACCTTCTTATCAGAAAGACAGGCAGAAAGTTCATAAGGATGCTTTTGCTGCTGATTACGGTCAGCATCGTGACCTTTACCCTGGTGAGTATGTCGCCCATCGATCCGCTGCAGGCCAATGTGGGACAGGCCGCGCTGGGGGCCATGAGCCAGGAACAGAAGGCAAAGCTGGAGGAATACTGGGGGGTGAATGTCCCCCCGGTCCGCCGGTATCTGAACTGGGCAGGTGGTTTTGTCAGGGGAGATATGGGGATCTCCCTTCTTTACCGGCAGCCGGTATCACAGGTGATCGGTGTAAAGCTGTCGAATTCACTGTTTCTTATGGTATTTGCCTGGCTCATTTCAGGTATTCTGGGGCTTGTCCTTGGCATCCTGGCGGGAGTTTTCCGGGGAACCTGGGCGGATCGGATCATTAAGGGGTATTCCCTTCTCATATCCAGCACCCCGGTTTTCTGGCTGGCTCTTTTGCTGTTGCTTGTATTCGCGGTATGGCTGAAGGTGCTGCCCATCGGGCTGAGTGTTCCTATCGGCGTGGAGAGCGCAGGCGTCACCTTTCTGGACCGGCTGCGGCATGCCATACTTCCGGCGGTTACTCTCAGCATCACCGGAGTGGCGGGGGTGACTCTTCATACGAGAGAAAAAATGATTGATGTGATGGAAAGTGATTATATGCTGTTTGCCAGAGCCAGGGGGGAGAGCACCTGGAGCATGGTAAAAAAGCATGGCCTGAGAAATATCCTTCTGCCTGCCATGACCCTGCAGTTTGCCTCCGTCAGTGAGATTATAGGAGGCTCCGTTCTGGTGGAACAGGTTTTTTCTTATCCGGGGCTGGGACAGGCGGCGGTGACGGCGGGTACGGGAAGCGACGTCCCCCTCTTGCTGGGAATCACTATCGTGACGGCGGCTATCGTCTTTTTCGGCAATTTCATCGCGGATATCCTTTACGGCGTCATTGATCCCCGGATGAGGAAGGGAGGGGAGGCATCATGAACCAGAGGAAGAAAACCATCCTGATTTTTGCTCTTGCCCTTCTTTTCCTGACTTCGGTGACTTTGTCCGGCATCTTCTGTTATGGAGGTGCCCGGAAAACCGACTTTTCCGTAAAAAACCTGGCGCCTTGTCTGCGGTATCCCTTTGGCACGGACTGGATGGGACGGAATATGCTCGCCCGTACCCTTACAGGACTGTCCATGAGCATCCGCATCGGCCTGTGCACCGCCGGGATCAGCGCGCTGCTTGCCCTGACTCTGGGAATCATGTCCGCCGTTCTTGGGAAAAAGGTGGATGCGGTGATTTCCTTCCTGATCGATACGATTATGGGAATCCCCCATATCCTTCTGCTGCTCCTTATATCCTATGCGTTCGGCAAGGGCTTTAAGGGGGTAGTCCTCGGTGTGGCCCTGACCCACTGGCCTTCTCTGGCAAGGGTAATCCGGGGAGAGGTGATGCAGCTTAAGGAAAGTGAATATATCCAGATCGCGGCAAAGCTGGGACAGAGCAGGCTTCAGATTGCCTGGCGCCATATGGTTGTGCATCTGTTTCCCCAGTTTGTGGTGGGGCTGATACTGATGTTTCCCCATGCCATCCTGCATGAGGCGAGTATCACCTTCCTTGGCTTCGGCCTTTCCTCTGAGCAGCCTGCTATCGGTATTATTTTATCGGAGAGCATGCGCTATCTGATTACGGGGAAATGGTGGCTGGCCATGCTGCCCGGACTGATGCTGGTGCTGACGGTGGTTTTGTTTGATGTGGCGGGAAATTCCCTGCGCAGGATTCTCGATCCTTCCAGCGCACAGGAATAAGGCAGCAGCTTTATAACGGTTCAGCGGGCCGGCGCATGTACTGTGCGGAACGCAGGAAAATGATTCCGGGGCTGCCATCGGATTAGGAAAGAAGGCCCACAGGCGGGCAGGAGAGTGAAAATGAGCTGTAGTAATAAATTTCATATTCTGGAAATCCAGGATTTGTCAATATCTTTCCGACAATATGAAAAAGGGATCAGGCAGGTGGATCTGCCGGTTATTTCCCGGCTGAATGTGACGGTGCATGAGGGGGAAATAGTGGCGGTGGTGGGCTCAAGCGGTTCCGGAAAAAGCCTTCTGGCCCATGCGATCCTGGGCCTGCTGCCTTCCAACGCCATGTGCAGCGGTGAGTTCTTTTTTTTACAGGAGCCTCTTACCCCGGAACGCATGGAAAAGCTGCGGGGTAAGGAAATCGCCCTTGTCCCTCAGAGCGTCACCTATCTGGATCCGCTGATGAAGGTGGGAAAACAGGTACGGCGTGGGCGCAGGGACAGGGAAACGATCAGCCGCCAGCGTGAGCTGTTTTCCCAATATGGCCTGGCACAGGAGGTGGAGGAAAAATATCCTTTCGCCTGTTCCGGCGGGATGAGCAGGAGGATTATGCTGGCAACGGCGCTTATGGAAAATCCCCGGCTGATCATTGCGGATGAGCCGACTCCTGGTATGGAGCTGTCCCTGGCAGGCAAGGCTATGGAGGACTTCCGCAGATTTGCGGATATGGGAAATGGGGTTTTGCTGATCACCCATGATATTGAGCTGGCCCTGAAGGTGGCGGACAGGATAGCGGTATTCTATGCGGGGACCACAGTGGAAGAGGCACTTGTAAGCGATTTTGAATCGGAAGAGCTTCTTCGCCATCCCTATACGAAAGCTTTATGGAGAGCCATGCCGCGGAATGGCTTCCATCCCATAGACGGTGTGCAGCCTTACGTAAAAGATTTGCCGAAGGGCTGTGTTTTCGGTCCCAGATGCCCTGATTTTTCACAGGAATGCGAGGGAGAAATACCGGAACGGGTGATCCGCTGCGGTACGGTGCGCTGTATCAAATGCAGGGAGGATCATTCCCACCATCATCACGGAGGGAAGGAGGCACATGAACATGCTGGAAGCTGAAGATATTGTTTTTTCCTATACAAAAGTGCAGAAGCCGGTGCTTGACCATGTAAGCCTTTCTGTCGGGCCGGAGGAACGGGTAGGGATCCTTGGTCCGAGCGGATATGGAAAAACCACGCTGATGAAGATACTGGCAGGCTATCAGAAGCCTGACTCCGGCAGGGTGCTTCTGGACGGGAGGCCGCTGCCGAAGAGAGGCTACTGTCCCGTGCAGATGATCTGGCAGCATCCGGAGAGGGCGATGAATCCCCGGCTTACCCTGGGGGAATCCCTGAAAGAGGCGGATAACATAGACCGGCAGCTGGAAATCGGGCTGGGCATCGAACCGGACTGGAAAACCAGGTATCCGCAGGAACTGTCCGGAGGGGAACTGCAGCGGTTCTGCATCGCGAGAGCGCTGGGGCAGAGAACCAGATATCTGATTGCGGATGAAATCAGTACTATGCTGGATTTGATTACCCAGGGACAGATATGGAATTTTCTTATGGAAGAAACGGCCAGGAGACAGATAGGAATGCTGGTGGTCAGTCACAGCAAGGACCTGCTGGATTATATATGCACCAGGCAGATAAGGTTATAAAGGGTGTTTGAAAATGCCGGAAAGGAAGATTAGGATGGATACACAGGAAATTTTACTGCAGTTTAAAAACGGGCAGATGTCTTTGGAGGAGGCGGAGGGCTATCTGAAAAGACAGCCTTTTGAGGAAATGGGCTATGCCAAACTGGATTCCCACAGAAAGCTGCGTTCCGGGTTTGCGGAGGTGATTTTCTGCAGCCGGAAAGCGGATGCCCACCTGCTGGAGATTTTCAGGAGGCTCTATGAGGAAGAGGGAGAAGTCCTTGGTACAAGAGCCTCCCAGCATCAGTATGAACTGCTGAAAAAGGAATTCCCCCAGGTTCAGTATGATGAAATTTCCCATATTATTAAGATTGAAAAAGAGGGAAAGAAGAGAATCGGGAAGATTGCGGTATGTACGGCAGGGACGGCAGATATACCGGTGGCGGAAGAGGCCGCTCAGACAGCGGAATTCTTCGGCTCCAATGTGGACCGCATCTATGATGTGGGAGTGAGCGGAATCCATCGGCTGATGTCCAGGCTGGATGTGATACAGAGCGCGAATTGTGTGGTGGCTGTAGCCGGAATGGAAGGGGCTTTGGCCAGCGTCATAGGCGGCCTTGTGAGTAATCCGGTGCTTGCGGTTCCCACGTCGGTGGGGTACGGTGCCAATATGAATGGACTGTCGGCGCTTTTGACCATGATCAATTCCTGTGCAAATGGAATAGCCGTTCTGAATATTGATAACGGTTATGGAGCCGGATATATGGCGACACAAATAAACAGACTTGCGGAAAGGGATGGGAACCATTCTTTCGGAGAGGAGACAGAACATGAGTAATACTCTTTATTTGGAATGCCTTTCAGGCATCAGCGGGGATATGACCGTGGCGGCCTTACTGGATTTGGGCGCGGACAGGCAGGTGCTGGAAAAGGCGCTGGACAGCCTGCCTGTGGATGGATTTTCGATTGAAATCAAGCGTGTGGTAAAATCGGGGCTGGATGTCTGTGACTTTAATGTCGTGTTGGATAAGGCGCATGAGAACCATGATCATGATATGGAGTATCTGCATGGGAAGGAAGCATCAGAGAATACGGGACTGGAACACAGCCATGCTCATGGGCATGGGGCGGAGGGACATACTCATAGCCATGACCATGAGGAAGAGGGACATACTCACGATCATAACCATGGGGAAGAGGGACATACTCACGATCATGACCATGGGGCAGAGGAGCATTCCCATGTCCATGTAGTGGAAGAGCATGTTCATTTCCACGACCATGATACAGCGGAGCATACTCATTCCCATAGTCATGCGGCAGCGGAAATTTCCCATATCCATGGGGAAGAGGAACATCATCATCCCCATGAGCACAGGGGACTTAAAGAAATCCTTCATATTATAAGTCATGCACAGATAACGGACAGGGCGAAAGAAATCGCAAACCGTATTTTTCAGATATTGGCGGAAGCAGAATCCGCGGCTCACGGAGTACCCGCAGAAGAAGTGCATTTCCATGAGGTGGGAGCTGTGGACTCCATCGTGGATATTGTAGCCGCTGCGGTCTGCCTGGACAATCTGGATATTGATCAGGTCATTGTGCCGAAGCTGTGTGAAGGCAGCGGCTTTGTACGCTGCCAGCATGGCACGATACCCGTGCCGGTTCCGGCTGTAGCCAATATTGCCGGAAGGCATGGCTTAAAGCTTCAGATCACCGATGTGCAGGGAGAACTGGTCACCCCTACGGGTGCAGCTATCGTTGCCGCGGTGAAAACGGCAGATACCCTGCCCGAAACCTTTACGATACTTCGGACAGGCATGGGCGCGGGCAAACGCAGCTATGAGAGGCCGAGTCTTCTCAGGGCCATGCTCATACGCAGTGAGGCAAGGGAAAGGGACACCATCTGCAAGCTGGAAACCAATATAGATGACTGTACCGGTGAAATGATGGGGTACGTCATGGAGCTGCTTTTTGAGGCGGGAGCCAGAGACGTTCATTATATGCCGGTATTTATGAAGAAAAACAGACCGGCTTATCAGCTGAATGTCATCTGCAGGGAAGAAGATGCGCATAAGCTGGAGGATATTATATTCCGGGAGACAACCACCATAGGAATCCGCCGGTGCCATATGGACAGGACGGTTTTGAAACGGGAAATGCTGCAGGTGTCCACAGAACTGGGCCAGGCAGCGGTAAAGGTATGCTATCTGGAGGATCAGGTCCGTTATTATCCGGAATACAGCAGTGTGACGGAGCTTTGCAGAAAGCACAACCGCCCGTTCCAGGAGGTTTATGCGATAATACAGGAAGAATGCAGAAAGCATCAGAAATGAAAAGCCGCCGGCGAAACAGCTTATAATGAAGGGAAGAAGCATATGGAACCTACAGGAAAGAAAAAAGAAGAACTTTGCGCTCTCATGGATAAACTGGCGGCGGAAGATATTATGGTTGCATTTTCCGGAGGTGTGGACAGCAGCCTTTTATTGAAGGCCGCCTGTGACAGCGCCGGAAAAACCGGGAAAAAGGTTTATGCCGCAACCGTGCAGACCCAGCTTCATCCCTCCGGCGATATGGAAGTGGCAAAGAGAGTAGCCGGGGAAATGGGAGCCTCCCATATCGTGCTGGAAATTGATGAACTGGCGGAGGCCGGAATAGGGAATAATCCCACAGACAGATGCTACCGCTGCAAAAAGTTTCTATTTCAAAAAATGAAACAGGAAGCGCAGAAGCTGGGAGTACCGGTTATCGTGGAAGGAACTAATGAGGATGATCTTCACGTGTACCGTCCCGGGATCAGGGCAATCAGGGAACTGGGGATTGCCAGTCCTCTGGCTGAACTGGGAATTACCAAGGCACAGGTGCGTGAAATAGCCGCTGACTATGGGATATCGGTTTCCGAGCGACCCTCCGCCCCCTGCCTGGCCACCCGTTTTCCCTATGGTACGCAGCTGGATATGGCTGAAATGGAAAAAGTGGACGAAGGAGAAAGTTATCTCAAGAGCCTGGGCCTTTATAATGTACGCATCCGTATCCATGGAAAAGTGGCAAGAATTGAAGTGGATGAAAAAGACATGGCGGCAGTGATGGAACACAGGATGGAAATTGTTACGGCTCTGGAAAACCTGGGTTTTGTATATGTCACACTGGATCTGAAGGGATTTCGTTCCGGCAGCATGGACGTAGGCCTGAGTGTCTGAAAATTTTTTTGATATAAAATAATAAAGAATGAAGGCAGAGCAATGGACAGAAGCGAAAAAACAGTATTGACTAATATGTGTATGATATACGATGATGACGGCAACGTGCTTGTGCAGGACAGAAGGGACAGTGACTGGGGAGGGATAACCTTTCCCGGCGGTCATGTGGAAAAAGGAGAGTCCTTTACGGATGCGGTGATACGTGAGGTTTACGAGGAAACAGGCCTGACAATTGAAACACCGCAAATCTGCGGGATCAAACAATGGCCGGAGGATGACGGAAGCCGTTATATAGTCCTCTTTTATAAAACCAGCCATTTTGCAGGCGAACTGAAATCTTCAGAAGAGGGTGAGGTATACTGGACAAAGCTGTCCCGGCTGAAGGAGCTTCCTCTTGCAAGGGGAATGGAACTTATGCTTCGGGTATTCCTTGAGGACGAGGTCAGTGAATATTATATCTATGAAGAAGATGGGGAATGGAAGCATGTGCTGAAGTGATGTGCCAGCGGACAGACATTAGAGAGGTGCCGTTATTGAAAAATATAATTATTGTAGGCCCTAGCAGAGCCGGAAAAACTACATTGGCGAAAAAGATAAATAAGGATCTGAATTATTTCGTAATCAGTCTCGATAAACTGGTCGCTGTATTTGGAAGGGCATATCCGGAGTTAGATATCAGGCTTGCCTGGGATCGTGAGAAAACCACAGCCAATATTGCTCCGTTCCTTGGTCATTTCCTTGGTATGTTTTTTTCAGGCCATGGCGCTGCAGATGAATTAAACCTGCGGGCACATGCTGTAGAAGGAAATCGGTTTGTCCTGGAAGGAGGATATTTTGATTTTGAGAAGATATCATCTGTTCTGAAAATGTACGGGATTGAAAATCTGAAAGACAATTTTATACTCATAGGGCTGGTACAAAACAAAAAAACGGCTGACGAATTCTTCGACGATTTGAGGAAGTATGATACGGAAGATGATTGGACATATGGTTTTGAGGACGATGAACTAAGAGAGTATGTCAGTCAGGATGCCATCCCGTTCGGACGAGCTATGACGAAGCAGTTGAGGAACTATGGATTTAAGATTTATGATACATCTGTGGGGAGAGAGCGGGTTTTTAAGCAGATTATAGAAGATATTAGGGCGGAAATAATGTAATCCCATGCAGTTGTTAATGCACTGTAGGTCAGGATAGAAAATGTATAATTATTGTTTGAATGTTAGTTAAAAGAGTTAACCAAAGAGTTTGGAAAAGGATTTGATGAAAGTAGCCTCCGCCGTATGCGACAATTTTTTAAAACGTTTCCGAATCGTGCCACGCTGTGGCATGAATTGAGTTGGTCACACTATCGGTTGCTTATGAAGCTTGAAGATGATTCCAGGCGTGAATTTTATGGGCGTGAGTGTGTTGAATCAGGTTGGAGTGTCCGACAATTAGAAAGACAGATTAATTCGTTTTTTTATGAACGGCTACTAGCTACACAAAAGAGTGGAACAGAAAATGTAAAAAATGAAATTCATACACTTGAGCCGAAAAATTCTCCTGATTATATCCTTAAAGACCCTTATATATTAGAATTTTTGGATTTAAAGGAAAACCGTGATTACCTCGAAAGTGACTTGGAAACTGCAAGAGTTTTTACTTGAACTTGGAAAAGGTTTTTCTTTTGTGGCACGACAAAAAAGGATAACGATTGAAGGCGATCATTATTATGTGGATCTTGTTTTTTACAATTATATTTTAAAATGTTTTGTGGTCATAGATCTTAAGGCGGGAAAACTGACTTATCAGGACATCGGGCAAATTGATTTTTATGTACGGTATTTTGAAGATAAGGTAAAATTGAAGGGAGATAATCCCACCATTGGAATTATCCTCTGTACAGATAAAAATGATACAATGCCAAAATACTCGGTACTGTCGGATAACGAAAATCTATTTGCCTCAAAATATATGCTATACCTTCCTACCGAGGAAGAATTAACACATGAGTTGAAACGTGAGCGCGAGATTATCGAACGCAGGATAGAACTGGACGGGAAAATAGATGGATAGATATAATAAAGCTTTTTTACTAGTACTACAGCGAACTCCATGAGCGGCAGTTATCCCTTTTTAGTATAATAAGAAAAGGGGGATGGAATGATTGCACCGGATGCAGTGCATGCGAAAGAAGATTATCAAAGAAGAGATAAAAAGCATTCCCATTTGTGTGCAGCAGGGTATTATTAATTATAATTATAAACGCTAAATAATATTGTCTGTTTGAAATGGCAGAAAACAGAGAGGGTGAAAGCGATAAAAGCTTTCGCCCTCTTGCTTTTTCCTATTCGGGATTGTGGATGTACTCCACCCATTTCACCACAGAGTAATACAGCATAACTGATGCCGCTGAAAGCAAAATAGCCGCAGCGATGTCAGTGAACCAATGAACTCCCGACAGCAGCCTTCCTATGATCGTAACTGCAATTATTAAAACGGAAAAGACGTCTAATACGATAAGCAGTCGTTTTCTGCTGTTGTGAAGCTGCTGGTGGAATTGCAGCATTGCGGAAGCCATGATGCATATTGTAATCATTGTATGCGAGGATGGATAGGAGGCTTCCAGTTCCGAGTCTATAAGAACAGGTCTGTAATTAATAATGACAAACTCAAAGAAAATATAAAAGACGATAACAAGAATATACAAAGCCCCTAATAACAAAAGATGGAAATCAACTTTTGATATGCTTTTTCCTTTAATAAACTGGCAAAGTCCTGAAATAGCAAAACCAACCGCAAAGAATATGGCGATAACTCCAAGCAGATTAGTGATGCTATACCATATGGAATTCGCACCTAAATGGTTAAACAGGAATTGATTTATGGAAGCAAGCCCTATTTTGGATTGGTTCGGCCCGACAGGTTTTACATCAACGGTTTTCATTATTATTGTAAGAAGTATAAAAAGCAGAAATAAGGAGCCTGTCAGGATGAAAAGTCTTTTTTGTCTTTTTGGCATAGTAATATTCCTTTCATTAGTTATGATAAATTGCTTGCAGCCTGCATGCAGATTATCCGTCAACGTGTTAGAAAGGACAAGAAACCAAATGTCACAATTGGCAAAAGACCCTGATACTTTTCGTAACAATAGCCTTTTTAAGCGGGTTTTGAATCAATTAGTTCAGTTTGCTGCTTTTAATCAGGAGAATAACCTTGATCATAAAAAACAGGAAAAGCAGAACCGTTGCATATGGCTGACGGGTAGCAGTGAAGACAATAATAGAAAAGGCCTGCAGGAAAACAGAGCAGTTTCTCATAATGCGCGTTCCTTTTTCATATGAAAAATAAGAAGCAATCAGCTGTACAATACCCATAATTGCCATAAGAATCGGAAAGATAAAATAGATTGTCCATGTCAGGGCATTCGCATCAGGGTTTGAAAACAGACTCACCATACGAATCATGCCTTCCTTCTCCTGTCCATAAAGTGGAAGAAACAAAAAAACAAGCATCATTAAATCCAAAATGGCATAAATAAGAGTGTAAAATTTATTTATGTTAGCCAGGTTTTCGTCTGCAGCGAGAGAAATCAGTTCTTCCCCGGACAGTAAATCATCAATGGTTACCGAAAAAAGCCTGGATATACTTTTCAATGATTCTATATTCGGATAACCCTTGCCGCTTTCCCATTTGGATACAGCGGTTCTTGACACATAAAGTTTTTCGGCAAGCTGTTCCTGAGTCATATTATACTGTTTACGGAGCAGCTGCAGCTTTTCGTTAAATTCCATTTTAATGTACCTTTCGATTTGTATGTGACGGTAATACGTCAGCTTTGGTCGATGCATATATGTTATTATATAGGGACAGAAGAATAATGACAATATAAGCAGAAAAATACCCGACCGGATATGCTCGCAAAAAGGAAACATACCTAGCCGGGCAATAAAGTTCGAAGCCATCCACAGCCGCTGCATACGGCGATACCTCTTAAGATACCGCCATATCCTTAAAAAGGGCAGCTTTAATACACCCACCATGTTTTACTTTAGCATAAACTTTCGGCGTTTTTTATCAATTAACAATATCAGCATAATGGCTGCTATCTGTAAAGCATAAACAACAAGCGTTTTTACGCTTGGAGAATTGTTCAAAGAAGTGAGTGTATACATTCCACCTAAAACGGTGTTCCCCCAAGCATGGATTAAGATTGTTACCCAAATGCACTTTGTCAGCCGATAGGCAGCCGCAAGGGTCAATCCCAAGATAATACAATACAGGATAAAGGCAATAAAGTTCATATCTCCCTGTGTGGAGTTTGGAATGAACCACAGTGGCAAATGCCAAACTCCCCAAACTACACCCTCAATGAATGCAGCAGCTAAAAACGAAAACCGTTTTTCAAGCAAAGGTTGAAAAACACCCCGCCAACCGATTTCCTCTAAGCCCCCGCCCCAAATCATCATAGGTATAAAGAGGATAAATAAATACCACGGATTGCCCAAATAGCTTTCCTGTACGATACAAGCGGCAAACTGAATCACCGCGAATAGCAGCAAAAAGACAATGCTTCTTCGCATATTGGACGTATGAAAAACCTGCTTGCAAAACGCTTTTAGTTTAATGCCTGTTTGCTTTCTTTGCACGATAAAGGCGGCATAAGCGGGAGCCATGCCCGCCCCAAAGCCGATTGCTGTAAAATAGAGAAAAAGAGTAATGTTTTCACTTAACAGATTGAAACGATACAACATAATCAGCAAAAATTCTGTTCCCCATGCGATTGCAAAGGTATAAAACAAATAACGCCACATCATACTCAATTCTTCTTTTGAGATAAATTTTCTTTGACTCATAATAATAAGCTCTCCTTTGTCACTATATTTCCATGCGCTTTACTTTGTGGGAGACATTAAGAGTGAGCAGAATACCTCCAATCAGAGCCGCTGCTGCGAGGAATAAAACTGGCAGAAACTGCTCATTGATTGCCGCTACAGGATTTATCAAAAGCATACTTAGTATAACAGCGGAAATAATGGTTACAGAATTTGACTTTTTGATAAAGCCGATTCGGATAGCGCATAACGCTATACCGTCCGCAAGGCACACCAATACCAAAGCGTTTCTAAACGCTAACATAAAATCGCCCGGTACAAGGGTATCATTTACCATTTGGAGAACGGAATCTGTCCCGATAAAAATCAGAAAGCCACCATATTCAGTTAAGAACATTGCGGTGCTGATGAAAAGCAAAATTACCGCCGCTTTTGCCCATACAACAGATTTGCGATTTATGGGATAGCTGAATAAGAGGATTGCACCCACGCCACAGTATTCTTTTGTCAAATAGCGATAGCCCATGGCAGAGGCCAATATCGAAAAAGACATCAAAGCGATCGCATTACAGATTGCCGCGATTCCTTGATAGGTGGAGAATAGGATAGCTGCATTTTTGTCTCCTGAATCCAAATGCGGCACCCATGCAAGTATGTATGTCAGCCCCATAATGCACACGAATACGGCAATAGCAGAAAGAAAATAAGGCTTTATGTTTGTCTTTTTCAGCTCTAATTTCAGTATGTTCATGCTTCTGCACCTCCGCTCATAATCTGAAAGAAATATTCCTCCAAGCCGTTCGGGTATTGTTTCTTGATTTCGCATATAGCCACCTCTTGCACAACGTTTCCGTTTGTAAGAACGCCAACCACATCCGCAATATGCTCAATCTCGCTCAGAATATGGCTTGAAATAAGTAGTGTCATGCCGTCTTTTGCCAGAGATAAGAACAAATTTCGTATTTGCCGGATTCCCATAGGGTCAAGCCCGTTGATTGGCTCGTCTAAAATTAAAATCTGCGGAGAGTGGCTGATTGCCCGTCCGATAGCAAGCCGTTGTTTCATTCCAAGTGAAAATTTAGAAACAGGCTGCTTTCCTGTATCGCCAAGCCCCACCATTTCTAATACTTGCCCGATTTTCTCAAAGCTGTGTTCCATGTAACTTAAATGAATTTCCAAGTTCTCTCTTGCGGATAAATGGTTATAAAAGACGGGCGTTTCAATCAAAATCCCCATTTTTCTCAGGAAGTCTTTTTTGTCAATCGACAATGTTTCCCCCTGCACTTTTATGTTTCCGGCGGTCGGGGACAGCAAGCCTGTGATTAACTTAAACATGGTGGTCTTGCCTGCGCCGTTTGCACCAAGAAGTCCGTAAATCGTGCCGCTTTGCACAGTTAGATTACAGCCCCGCAAAACCTCCTTGCCGTCAAATACCTTTGTCAAATTACGAATTTCCACTGCTGTATTCGTCATAATGGTTGTTTCCTCCTAATTTAATAAGTATCTTTTTTGAGCGCACGGCAATCACCAGGGATATCATACTTGCGCCGATGATAATGACAGGCTGGCTCGGCAGGCACTCAAACAGAAAACCATACAAAAGCTGTCCGATTGGCTGAACGCACATGATAAAAGTCATGATACAGGCAACCACCTTGCCGATTAAATGCTGCGGGGTTTCTGCCTGTACAACAGCCAGCATTTGTATGCTGAACATAGTTGTAAAGATAGTTACCGAAAGCCCTGTTACCGACAAAATGATATATTTAATCATGGGTGATTGACCGATTGCCATTCCAAGCCCCATAAGGCAACTACAGGCAGTACAGAGAAAAAGCGGAACGTATGCTGTTTGGGGCGTAAGTTTTTTATCCAAAAGCACCGTCAGCAACCCACCTAGAATACCGCCAACTGCAAGCATTCCTTGCGTAAATCCAAGCAGCCCGTCTGTCAAATGCAGCTTGTCAACGACAATGACAGGAATTCCTATTGTCATCATGGGGGATAGAAACAGGTTTAGCCCTGCTATTACAATGCAGATCTGAACAAACAGCGGCTTTTCCATTCTCAAGAAACGTATGCTGTCCCGTAGATCACCTGCTGCGATTTGTAGTACCTTATCCTGTGTCGGCTGTTTTTGAAACGGTATCTTGATAAAAATCTCCATAACAGCGGACAATACAAAGCATAGAACGCTAACCTTTAAAATAATCACAATTCCAAACGCTCCGTAAAGCATACCGCCGATAATCGGGCCGATAAAGTTTGCAAGTGCCCCAATTTGATTCACGATTGCATTTGCAGACAGTATCTTTTCCTTTGGAACAAGTGCGGGAATACTCGCCTGTACAGCGGGCTGATAAGTGCCGGAAATACCGTAAAGCAGCATGAGTACGGTTATAAACAGCGGAATTATGGGGAGTATTCCCAAGAGCCATGAAAATACCGTAATGACACCCGCCGTCAGAAAATCTAAACAGACCATAATATTTCGTTTGTTCACACGGTCAGCCAGTACCCCGCCCAAAAGTGACAACACAATCATGGGCAAAAAAGAACAGGCTGTCACAATGCCAAACAAAGTTGATGACCCTGTTTCCCTTAATAAATATAATGGCAAGGAAAAACGCAGGATTGCATTGCCAAATAGCGATACTATCTGACCGACAACCACAAGCGTAAAATCCTTGCCATACTTTTTTGTGTTATTCATCATAGCCACCTCCCTTTACCAATAAGTTTAAGGGTGGTGGTAACCCCCAAGTCAACAGGGGATTTTTCTTTATTTCAAAGGGATAAACACCTCGTAAAAATTGCGCTCTGTATGTCCTGAAAGCTCAACAAAACGAATGAAAATATAGACAACACCTTTGAAGGTTTCTTTATGTTCTTCTGCCCAGCCATAGGCGGCAAAAAACATTTTTTCCATAATGGAATCGTCGTGACTGTCTGCTTCCAATACAGTATGCAGACATTTACCGCTTTCAAGATATGTTTTTTCTCCGGCTTGCACTTTTTTTACAGCACTCCTTACAAGGCACATCTTTGTCCCTTTATATCCGGTTTGGTCAAAGGTTACTGCACGAACAAGACTTGATAAAATATCGTCCTCCTGCAAATCCATGAACGCAAGCACTCTGTCCTTGTAATCATTAAGGGACGATACGGCATCAAAAGTTTCAAGCACCAAATATAGCGGCAGCTCTTTCACCGTGAATAACTTAGACGAAAGGGCAGCATACTCACAAAAAACCTTTGTTTCGGCAAGACGTTTTAGAATACGCTGTTGTATGCGGATATTATTTTCTGCCTCGCTTATTTTTCTGCTTAACGATGTGATACCGTCACGCTCCCCGGATTCCATAAGTTCTTTTATTTCAAGCGGCGTAAAACCGCGCTTCTTGTAAAAATCAATGGACATTAAGCGGGAAACGTCCTCAAAGGTAAATTCACGGTATTGGCTGTTTTTGTTTCTTTGTGGTTCTATCAGCCCGATTTCCTCGTAATAGCGCAGTGTTTCCCTCGTAAGTCCGAGGTTTTTATAAATATCATTGGCACGATAAACAGCATTGTTCTCTGAATCCATGCGGTTAATTTTATGTAGTTCTCCCTGCAATTCGAGGTTATCACCAACTATAACTTTGTTTGTAGAAAACCGATTGTCCACAGGTTTTTCAGCGTGTGCGGGTATTAGCCATGTTTTGCCCTTTTTCATTGCCCCTGCAATTTTTCCTGCCTTGCAGTAGTAAGCCACCATGCGGCTTGAAATATTCCATATTTGTGCCATTTCATTGGCTGTTAAATAATCCATTTTGTTTCCCTCCTGCAGCCATTATATTTCGTATATCTGAAATTTACAAGATTATGCATTCTAACTATTTTAATAATATGCTCTATTACTGTTCATACTATGAAATGTGTGCTCATATCCAAATGCACAGGGTGGGAATGTGACGTTATCAAGAGGAATAATGACAGTATTTTGCGGCAGGACAGAGAGCCGGAACGGGGAAAGGAAGTTGAACGATAGAATATTTACTTATGAATAGCTTTTTCGTAGGAGGGACAGAAGGTGTTTATTGCCCGACCGGATATGCTTTCCAAAAGTCAGCATACCTGGCCGGGCAATAAAGTCCGGAAGTATTATAATAAATTACAGGAATTTCACTCTGGTTTCATCATAAAAACCTCTCGCCGCAGGTTCTTCATCCGCTTCCCCAACAGCAATGACTGCCAGTGGCTGGCTGGTAACAGAAAGGATCTCCTGCAGCTCCTTTACACGCTCCATAACCGGATAGCAGCCGCACCAGCAGGTGCCGTAACCCAGTTCTTTTGCCTGAAGAAGCAGGTTCTGAATAGCAGCGCCGCAGTCCTGGGGCCAGAAACCGGCGCAGACAGATTCCTGAAGGTCAGGCCTGCCGCAGACAACGATAGCCAGGGAAGCGGTTTTCAGCATCTGAGTGTAAGGATGAGACTTCATAATCTGTTCCCTGATTTCCTCTGTTTCCACCACAACAAATTCCCAGGGACGGGTATTGCAGGCACTGGGCGCCATCATGGCGGCTTCCAGCATCTGATGGATATGCTCCTTAGGAATCACTGTTCCTTTTTTGTATTTCCGTATACTTCTTCTTGCACGTATTGCATCTGATGTGTTCATAAATGCTCCTCCTTTTCCAGTTTTTCGGATATTTATATTGTAAGTTGTAATTTGAAATTATTCAAGGAAATATTTATTTATTATTGTAAAAGCAATAAAACTGAAAACTAATCGTTCAGAAGAAATTGTCAAATTGCCCGTTTGGGTTTCTAAACTTGATGTGCCGTTATCCAGCTTACGAGTTCTTCAAAAGAACATTTATCTGATGCTACATTGAGGATAATTGTATAGAGTTCGACCGCTGAATTCTTGAAAAGGAGCAGCCAGTGCAGAATCCAATAAAGCATTATCTCTAATTCCATCACTGCCACCGGTCTGTCTAATCAATTCTGTGTGCATGAATATTATTTGTTGTTTGGACAATATAATCATTTAGCAAGAACCTCATAAGCTTCCTTGTTTGCCTCCATCAGTTTTCTTGAAAGCGCCATTACTGATTCATCAGAAGCATTTTCTTGATTATCAGCCTTGACAAACTCTATTACCAAATATTTGGGCACATTGTTCTTCATAATTACTGCTGACCCCAGTTCGTCAACAAGTCTTGCAACTTTAGAAAAATTTTGATTTGCTTCCGTAATAGAAACAATACTTTTTGTATCAATTATCATAATAATACCCCTTTTCTTTTTATTATACTATAAATTATAGAATTTATTCAACCTATTATTCGTTGTAAGAATAAAAACTTTATAAAATAATCTTTCATGAATATTTAGGGCATATCGAAAGAATGGCTTAAAAATAAGGGTTTCCGCATATTGCATTATATCTTGTAATGCCTGTCATATGATGGTTTGATAAAGTGAAACAACAACAAAATTAAGGGGGACGAAATGAACAGGGTATTATATTCCTATCCGCGTAATCAACAAAGACAAGATAAATCTTGTCATCGTGGCAATCATGTAGTCTCCTGAGGAAATGGTATGCTTGATGACAGGCGGCGACATGGAAACCATAAAACGATTGACGTACAGACATCATTTCTCCTGTCCATATGGAAAGATAGGAACATCGCTATTTTTATAACATCATGTTATGTCTTTTCCTTTAAAAGCCTCTGTCTGCTTCGTAACAAATCTACAGCATCCTCCCCCAATCCTTCCTTTTCTCCCATAAATCCGCCCAAAATCACAAGGAATCCCCCTTCCCACAAAAATCCTTTCCCTGCATTTCGCAAGAATTCACAGCCATGGCAAGTATAAAATCTTGGATATATAAAATACCTTCGCTATCATGTAATCAAGTTAACAAAACGACTACATCTTATGAGAAGGGAAGGTAGAAGATGGCTAAGACGAAGAAAGAAAAATGGAGCCTGAGACAGGATTTCCGAAAAAGATGGCAGCTGTATCTTATGCTGCTGCTTCCGGTTCTGTACATCCTGATATTCTGTTATGTACCGATGGGAGGTATTATAATTTCCTTTAAGGATTACTCCTTCAGGAAGGGAATTCTTGGGAGCCCGTGGGTGGGACTGAAATATTTCAAACAGTTTTTCGGAAGCCCCGATATCGGAATGCTTCTTAAGAATACGTTAATCATCAGCTTTTACCAGCTGATTGTTACATTCCCGGCGCCGATTATCCTGGCACTGGCTTTACATATTATAGGAAATGACCGGTTTAAAAAGTTCATGCAGACCGTTACCTATGCTCCTTATTTTATATCCACAGTAGTTCTGGTAGGTATTGTACTGCAGTGTCTGCATCTGAATATCGGTATTGTTAATACCATTCTGGAATTCCTGGGTATGAACCGGGTGGACTTCATGGGCAGGGTATCTTACTTCCGCCATATATATGTCTGGTCCGGTGTATGGCAGACAACAGGTTTTTCCGCTATTATATATATCGCAGCACTGGGCAATGTGGATCAGTCCCTGGTGGAAGCATCCCTGATTGACGGGGCAAACCGTCTGCAGAGAATCCGTATTGTAGAGCTTCCGGCCCTGAAGCCGATTATCACCATTCAGCTGATTATGGCGATCGGAAGTATTATGGGAGTGGGCTTTGATAAAATCTACCTCATGCAGAATACTTTGAACCTGCCGGTATCCGAAATTATTTCCACCTACGTATTTAAGCGTGGTATGAAGGATCTGCAGTATTCCTTTGCCACAGCAGTGGGACTGTTTAATTCGGTAGTCAATTTTATACTCTTGTTCACCGCCAATAAGCTTTCCCAGAAGTTTGGCGAAACAAGTTTGTGGTAGGAGGAGAGGAAATGAGTACAACGGCAAAAAGCAGGAAGAATCCCAAAAATAAAGTAAAGCTTTATCACAGCCTTCCGGACAGGATACTTACCGCATCCGTGTGGGTACTGCTGATAATAATAATGATAGTTATCCTGGTTCCCCTCATGTTTATCCTGGCATCTTCATTCAGTGATCCCAGTGCGGTTTCCTCAGGCAAGGTATTTTTATGGCCGGTGGATTTCTCGCTGGTAGGGTATAAGGCTATTTTCCAGTCACCCAGTATCCTGCGTGGTTTTATCAATTCCGTGGAATATACGCTGGTGGGAACGATTATCAGTGTTACGCTGACTCTGTTCGCCGGTTATCCTCTGTCCAGGGTGGATTTGAAAATCCGCGGGCCGATCATGTTTCTGTTTACAGTGACCATGTTTTTCAGCGGCGGCATGATACCTACTTATCTGGTGGTGAGCAAGCTGCACCTGATCGATACGTTCTGGGCTATGGTTATTCCTTCGGCCATGGGAGTATGGAACGTTATCCTCACCAAGACCTATATCCAGAGTTCCATTCCTCTGGAAATTTACGAAAGTGCATCCATTGACGGCTGTTCCGACTGGAAGTATTTCACAAGCATGGTTTTCCCTCTTTCCAAGCCAATTATTGCGGTTATGGTATTGCTGTATGCGGTAGGAAAATGGAATGACTTCTTTTCAGGACTGATTTATCTTAATGATTCCGCCAAGCAGCCGCTGCAGATGACCCTGCGCAATATCCTGGTTATGAGCGACAGCTTCGGCATTAATATGAATCTGGCGGAGCAGATGAACCGCCAGGAACTGAAAACGCTGCTGCAGTATTCCCTGATTGTGGTTTCTTCCGTTCCCGTACTGCTTTTGTATCCTCTGATTCAGAAGCATTTCGTGAAAGGTATCATGATGGGCTCCATCAAGGGCTGATATAGGGCAAACAGACAGAAAAGATAATACAGATTAACAGGATGTTTCACTCACCGAAGGCGAGTATCATTTTTTCCGGTGGGTTAATCATAAAACAATGAAAAAATGGGAGGTAGCGTATGAAACGCAAAAATTTAGGAACCAAACTTGTGGCGGCAGGCCTTACGGCAGCCCTGCTCCTTACCGGATGCGGCGGAAATTCATCTTCCGGCCAGGCAACAGGCAGCACAGGGGAAGGAACAACACAGAGCGCCGGGGAAGAGGAACGCCCTACGATTACGGTAGCAGTATCCATGAATGAAAAAGGAGAATACTCCGACGCCAATTATGCCATCAAATATATTGAGGATAATACAGGCGTAAACATTGAATTTGTCCAGCTGCCCTCTGAGAAGGCGGATGCGGATACCAAGCTGAACCTGATGCTGTCCAGCGGGGAATACCCGGATGTTATCTGCTACGGCATGAACAAGCAGAAGATGGTGAAATTTGCGAAGGAAGGAATTTTTGTCCCTATCAATGATTATATTGATAAGTATGGCGATAACATAAAGAGATTATTTGAAGCCAGACCGCAGTATGAACAGCTTTCTTATGCGCCGGACGGAAATATCTACGGCTTTGTAACCGCGAATGAATGTTATCACTGCCAGGCATATCCCAAGCTCTGGTATAACACCGAATGGCTGGAGACTCTGGGACTGGAAGAACCCCAGACCACAGAAGAACTGAAGGAAGTCCTGCTTGCGGTAAAGAACAGCGATTATAACGGCAACGGCAAAGCCGATGAAATCCCGCTGACAGGAAGCAAGGATTGGGACTGCCAGCTGGAATGGTACCTCCTCAATTCCTTTGTACCTGTTGATAAGGATACTCTCTCTCATGTAGAAGACGGAAAAGTGGTTTTCTCCTGTAATACGGAAGAGTTCAAGCAGGGTCTGGCTTACCTGAATGAGCTGTACACACTCGGCTTGATTGACCCTACCTGCTTTACACAGACCTCCGACCAGATGCAGCAGGTGATCCGTTCCGATAAAAATCTGGTATTCGGCTATACGGCAGATCATTTCGCCATGGGTATTGATTTGGATGATGCTCATCTGAATGAAGTGACCGCGGCAATGATTCCTGCGGAAGGCCCCAATGGTGCAAGATGGCAGCTTCATAAGGATTATGTGGATATGACCGATGGTTTCAGCTGGTTCATTACCGATAAATGTGAAAATGTGGAGGCAGCCTTCAAAGTTGGTGATTTCCTTATGGGAGATGAATCCTCCATGGTACAGATGTATGGAGAAGAAGGAAATTACTGGGGAAAACTGGATGCTCCTACGGAATCCATCCTTCAGGGAACCGAAGCAATTTATTGGATTAAACCTGGCTTTACCTCCAACGAAGATGATGCTTATCAGAAAAACACCTTCTGGTCAGGCCTGATGAACCAGCTGGCTGAATTCCGTGCTTCCATGGCTCCCAGACCGGAGGACATGTATGTTCCGGATTCCTATGAAGCAAGGCTTTTTGATGAAACAGCCAAAGTTGTTCCTTATTTCTACCCGGAATACCTGCCCAAGAACCTGTTCCTGGAGGATGATACGGATTCGGAAACCTTTACTACCATCCAGACGTCCTTAAGAGAATATGTGAAAACCTCTATCGCACAGTTCGCAACCGGTGAAATGAGCGTGGAAAAGGACTGGGATTCCTATCTGAAAGCTCTGGAAAAATATGATGTGGAAACATATGTGAGCTTATATCAGAAAGCATATGATGTATACGCAGCACAACAATAACCGAAATAAGAAAAGGGCGCGCTTGAAAAGGCGCGCCTTTTTCGAAAGGAATTGAACTATGGGAATGTTAAGTGGAGAATGGGAAGACAGACTGGCACATTGGATACGTACCTTGAAGCAGGATTTCTATGAGGAACTGGGTGAAATCTCCTGGGAGGCATTCCGGACAAAAGAAAAGCTTTCTCCAAAAGAACTGGAGAGCCTGGAGCTGCTGCCGGTACAGCCGGGCTATACCTGGGGAGAATGCTGGGAATATTGCTGGTTCAGGGGAACGTTCCGGTTTCCGGAAAAGGCGCAGGGACAGCGTATTGTCCTCGATCTTAAGCCGGGAGGAGAATCCTGTCTGTTTGTAAACGGAAGAGAATTCGGAACCTATCGTGCGGATTGGATTGAAGAACCCCATCACTATATGGTGGATAATACCATTTCCCGCTGTGCTGATGCAGGAGACGTTTATCAGATCTGCATGGAAACCTATGCGGGACAGGATTTTCCCAACTGTGAAACAGGCTATTGTGCCACAGGGCCTGTCCTGCCGGGAAGCAGCTGGAGCAGTCTGACGGAGGGAAGCAGACGTACGCTCGGCAGATGTACCTATGGGATCTGGAGGGAAGAAGCCTATCAGCTGTACATGGATGTATCGACGCTTTTTAAGTTGCTGAAGGTGCTGGAGGAGAGCTCTCTGCGGGCGGCAGAGGCAGCGGAAGTGCTGAAGGAATTCACCCGCATTGTTGATTTTGAACAGGATGGGGATGCCCGTCTGGCCTGTTACCGGGAGGCGGCGGATGCCCTGAAGCCGGTAATGGAGGCGGTAAACGGAACCACAGCTCCTTTATTCTGGGCAATAGGAAATGCACATCTTGATCTGGCCTGGCTGTGGCCGGTGGAAGAAACAGAACGGAAAGCGGAGCGGACTTTCGCAGCCCAGCTGCGGCTTTTGGAGGAATATCCCGAATACCGGTTTATCCAGAGCCAGCCGGCCCTGTATGAAATGTGCCGCATTCACTATCCGGAATTATTTGAAAGGATCAGGGATGCAATCAAAAAGGGGAACTGGATTGCTGACGGGGCCATGTGGGTGGAGCCGGATACCAATCTCACCGGAGGGGAATCCCTGGTACGTCAGCTGCTGCATGGCAAGAGGTACTATAAGGAGGTCCTGGGGGTGGAAAGCGATGTGCTCTGGCTGCCTGATACCTTTGGCTATTGCGCGGCGCTTCCCCAAATCCTGGCAGGCTTCGGCGTAAAATATCTGGTGACACAGAAAATATTCTGGTGCTGTAATGACGGGGAACGTTTCCCCTATCATTATTTTACATGGGAGGGAATGGACGGAACGAAGGTGGTATCCTTCCTGCCGACCAGCTATACCTACCGTACGGATCCGGAGGAGATCGGAAACGTGTGGAAGAACAGGAGCCAGAAGGAGGATCTGAAGGCGTTCCTGTTGCCCTTTGGCTATGGAGACGGAGGCGGAGGCCCGTCCAGGGATCATCTGGAATATATACGCAGGCAGCAGGATCTGGAAGGGAGCCCCAGAATGAAAATGGGTTCTCCGAAGGAATTTTTTCATTTCATGGAAGAACAGGGGGGACCGAGGCACACCTATACAGGTGAGCTTTATTTCAGCTCCCACAGAGGCACCTACACTTCTCAGGCCAAAATAAAAAAATACAACAGGGCATGTGAGCTGGCCCTGCGCGAAATGGAGTGGTGGAGCGCCCTGGCAGGGAAGAAGGGCATGGTATATGATCAAAGCCGTGCGGACAGTCTCTGGAAGCTGCTTTTATTCCAGCAGTTCCACGATATCCTTCCTGGCTCATCCATCGCCCGGGTTTATGAAGAAGCCCGGAAGGCGTTTCTCAGGATTCTGGAAGAATCACAGGAAATGCTGGGACAGGCATTGGATTTTCTGCTGGAGGATTCCGGAGATGCAGGTACGGTTACCATTTTTAACTCCCTTTCTTTTCCCAGAAAAGCCCTGATAACCCTGCCGGAAGAATTCCGCAACGGTGCGGTGACAGAGGATGGGAAACGGGTGTACGTGCAGCATATGGAGGAAGGATACAAGGCGCTGGTTGAACTGCCGGCCGGTAACGGAATGACACTTTATGCAGCAGTGGAGAATGCAGCAGGACAAGAGGCGTCAGACAGTCAGTACAGAAAGGCGTGTGCGGCTGTGCGCCGGACGGAAACCGGATATGAAATGGAAAACGACAGGATTTCTGCCCGGATCAATGCTCTGGGACAGGTGGATTCCTATGTCCTGAAAAGCTCAGGAAGGGAAATGGCGGCAGGGCCGATGAACCGGCTGCGTTTGTTTAAGGATATTCCGCGGCATTTTGACGCCTGGGATATCGATGCGGGTTATCGGGACATGGAGCTTGACGGAGTGAGGGATGTACAGATGGAAAGAAAGGCGGAAGGGCTGGAGGCTGTATTAAAGGTCTGCGGAAAAATAGGAAATTCTTCCTTTACCCAGACTATAAGCCTGGCGGCAGGGCAGGAACGTCTTGAATTCCATACCCGGATCCACTGGCAGGAGCTTCACAGGCTTTTAAAGACGGCTTTTCCTGTAGAGGTACATGCGGAAACGGCAAGAAATGAGATACAGTTTGGTTTTGTGGAAAGACCTGCACACCGCTCCAGGGAATACGACAAGGATCGGTTTGAGGTATGCAACCACAGATATACAGCCCTTTGTGATGAGGCCCATGGGGCGGCCGTGCTTAATGACGGGAAATATGGAATCAGTATGGAGGGAAATTCCCTGGAGCTGACCCTCCTGCGTGCGCCCTCCAGCCCTCAGATGAGAGCGGATAACGGAATACAGGAATTCACCTATGCTTTTTATGCATGGGAAGGGAGTTTTACGGAAAGCGATGTGGTGCGCCAGGGCTATGAACTGAATGTACAGCCGCCGGTAAGAAGCGGCAGACTGCCGGAGATGGATACCGTAAGGACCGACCGGAAAAATATTATCGTTGATACGATGAAGCCTGCGGAAGACGGCAGCACAGACGTGGTACTGCGTCTGTATGAGGCCGAAAGAGCGGCAGTTTCCGTCAAAATACAGCTGCCTGCGTGGTGCAGGAGGGCATTCCTCTGCGACATGATGGAACAGGCACAGCAGGAGCTTTCCATAGAGGAGGGAGGTATTACTCTTATGTTCCATTCCTTTGAAATAAAAACGATCCGGCTGCGGTAAAAATCTGGCTTTCTATTATGATCGGAAACTGCTATAATTGTCCTGCTGCCGTGTGTTCAGTTACTGTTTGGGATGCTGTGCAGATATGCCATAAGAGGGGGCCCCGAATGAAATACAGGAAAGTATATATCAGGTTAATTATTACCTATCTGGCAATTTTTTTACTGCCATTGATCATAAATATTGTGATGCTGGAAAATCTGGCCGTGTCCACCCGGGAGAATATCTGCGCCAGCGTTCATTCCAACATGGCGCACACCATGGATACGCTGGATAACAATTTCAGGGAAATCAATACGATTACAGCGAGAATTTCAGGAAACAGCAACATCCGTTATATAGCAACGCAGATGGACGAGGAAGGCAAGAAAATTGAAATTTCCAAGATAACCTATGCCCAGGAGTACATGGCTGCCATGCAGATCCAGACCTTTGTGGAGGAATATTATGTGCTTTTCCGGAAGCCGGATATGGTCATTTCCCCGAACAGAGTCTATTTATACCAGGATTCCTGGAATGCTTTTTTTCAGTATGGAGACATGTCCTGGGAGGAATGGAAGGCGTTGATGACAGGCCATTATACCGGTCATTTATTCCCGGAAGAGAAGACCAAACAAAACGGTAACGTAGAGGACAGGATTCTTTTTGTCCAGTCCCTTGTGACGGACAGCGGGGTAAAAGGGAACCTGATTTTCCCCATCCGTTCTGAAGGGATCAAAAATCTGATGAGGGATGCTTATATTTCCCAGGACGGCTGGGCATATCTTCTGGACGAGACGAATGAGGAGATCATTCTGACGGTACCGGCGGCGGACGGAAGCTTTGAAAAAGTGCCTTCCTCTGTGCTGGAAAACGGACAGGAAATCCAGGAAATAGAATTGAACGGAAAGACGGTGGAGGTCATACGCGTTGATTCAGATCATCTGGGAATGACCTATATTTCCGTGCTTCCCAAGGAATATATCACCCTGCAGATCAATCGTGACCAGCAGAAGCTGATCCTGCTGATGACGGCGGTGCTGTTTGTAGGCATAGGCAGCATCCTGCTCGTTTCCTGGAAAAGGGGAAGAAGGATAGACGGTATCCTGCAGATGCTGTTCAGTATGGGTGTGGAGGACAAGGAATCGCTGAAAGGGGACGAAATGGAGTATATATCCAATTCCCTGAAGCAGCTGATTGATAATAATACCGATTTGCAGGAGAGCATTATCCGGCAGAAGCCCGTTACCAGGTCCCTGCTTCTGGAGCGTCTGCTTCATGGAGGCGAAGGGGTGAGCATACAGAGTCTGGAGGATTACGGGATAAATCTTAAGGATAAGAGGATGCTGGTTATCGCCTTTCTCGTGGGCCGGGGGGATTCCGCGGATGTGGAGCTATACGCGAAAGAAACCGTAGTCTATAAGCAGGTGCTGCAGCAGAGCCTGGATTCACTGCTTGCAGGGGATAAGTATATGTGTGATACCGATATGGACAGCAGCGTCGTAATCTGTACCATGGAAGGAGGCTTCCAGCCGGCTAATGCCGGATTCCAGAAAAAGCTGGAGAAAATCACGGAAACCTTCTGGGAGGAATTCGGCGTCAAGGTGCGTATCGCGGTGAGCACCATCTGCAGGGAGCTGACGGAAATCAGCAAAGCCTATGACCAGGTATGTGAAATGCTGACCTTCGGCGATTCCTCAGGAAAGACGGTGGTATTTTATGAGGATTACCAGGACAGCAAGGAATTCTACTATTTTCCCGTGACGCTGGAGGAGCGTCTTGTGAATGCGGTGCGTACGGGAAATGCGGAAAGCATGCATGCCCAGCTCAGTGAAGTGTACCAGGTGAATGTGCTTTCCCGGAATATCAGCCCCTCCATGATGCATTTCCTGGTGAATGATCTGCAGTGTGCGGTGTTCAAGGCGCTGCACAGCCTGAATGACAGGGTTGAGATTGAGGAAGAGGAGATTTACCGCCAGCTGGAGCAGTTGAACCGGGAAAATGATATCCTCCTGCGGTTCAACCATATTAACAGCATGTTTAAATATATCTGCGATATGGTGAAGGCGGTGAATAAAGAAAGCAGCAGCCGTCAGTTGGAGGAGATTGAGCAATATATCTGTGACCATTATATGGACAGCGATATGGGGCTGACGAAGATATCGGATGATTTCGGTTACGCAAGCACCTATTTTTCCAAGCTGTTCAAGGAGCTGTTCGGGGAAAATTTCGCTACCTATCTGGAAAAGATGAGGATCGAAAAGGTATGTGAGCTTTTAAAGAAAGGCTATACCATGGAAAAAATTGCGGAGCAGACCGGATATAACAGCGTGTATGTGATGCGTACCGCTTTTAAACGGATAAAGGGGATGACTCCCAATGAATTCCGCAAACTGAATGAAGAAGAAACGGAGTAACTGTGAAGTTACGGAGCGGTTACGAAACGGAATAAGAACAGGAAAAGGGAACGTATATGAATAAAAAAATGGTGCTGGACAGGATCCCCTGCCAGTTTTGTGAAGGCCCGTTCTGGGGAAATGGGAAAATGGGAGCGGTGCTGTATGTGCAGAACGGAAAGCTGTGTATCTCTGTGGATCACGTTGGATTATGGGAACTTAGGGAAACCCTTCCGGATATGCCGAAGGCGGATTTTCAGGAGATACTGGCCCACAAGAAGGAATTTATCGCGGGAGATCCCCGCTATGTGGAACGGACCGATATTTTCGGAGATAATATCGGAAGGACGAGACTGCCCTCCCTTGCCGTGGAATTGAGCCTGCCCGGCGAGATTGCCTCCTTCCTTGCGGAAACGGATATGCTGGAAGCCGGAACCGGGCTGCGCCTGGAAATGAAGGACGGGAAAGTATTCGAAGGGGAAATCTGGCTGGATTCCTGTGTCAATGTGCTGGGGATAGCGCTTTATGGAGAAGGGGCGGGAGAACTGGAAGTGAAAGCACTGGGATGGGATTTGGATTCCCCCCGCCTGAAGCCCCTTAAGGACTGGCATTACGAGCCCTGCATACAGACGGAAGAAAACGGGCTGGTCACTGTCAGGCAGCATTTCGGCGGCAGCCGGAGCGCTGTTTTGAGCGCGGGGAGAAGGGAAACGAAGTATTCCAGGAAAGCTCAGTATGCCATGGAAGCACAGCGTTCCAGGGAAGCGGAAGGCCTGTTTCTGGCAGTGAGCATTGAAACAGGGGATCAGGCGGAAGAAGCCGACATGGCGGCGGCCGGAGCAAAACTGGTGCAGGATTATCTGGATAACAGGGATTCCTATCTGGAGGCACATCGCTTCGACTGGAAAACCTTTTGGGACGGTTTCGCCGTGGAAGTACCCAATGAACGCCTTCAGGAAGCCTTTGAACAGGAGATGTACAAGCTTTACTGCAACGAAAGGGAGGATTCCTCTCCTGTGACGCTGCAGGGGGTATGGAACCCCAATAACCGGATGCCTGCCTGGTTCGGGGATCTGCATAATGATCTGAATGTGCAGTCCTGCTACTGGCCTGCCTATAAAACCGGAAATGTGAAGCTGGTTCGGCCGTATATTGATTATTACAGCAAAGCGGTGCCCCGGTTTATGGAAAGGGCGTATAAGCTGTTCGGCATAAAGGATGCCATCCACATCCCCACGATGATGGCCCCGGACGGCACAGGAGCCGCCTCCGAGTGGTGCTACTGGAACTCCCTTTTAGGGCCGGAATTATTTGTGGCGGTGGATTTTACATGGTTTTATGAGTACAGCCGGGAGGAGGACACTCTGAGGGATAAGATTTATCCGTTTATTGAAAAGGTGCTCCACCTGTATCAGGGGATTGCTATAGAAAAAGAAGACGGCTGTCTGCATATCCCATTTACCACTTCCCCCGAGGTGGACAGGGACGGGCATATGTTACTGGCGGATGATGCTACCTTTACCCTTTCCTGTCTCCATTACCTGTGCCGGAAAATGAACGGCTATGCCCAGAAGCTTCAGCTGGACGGCGCTTCATGGCTTGCGTGGAGCGACAGGCTGGTTCCTGTGAAGACGAATGAAAAAGGTCTGCCGGTCTATGCCGGAGTGGATGTATTTGCATCCCACCGCCATTTCTGCCATCTGTATCCGATTTATCCGCTGTGTGAAGAGGCGCATAACGAGCTTGCACAGCGTTCCCTGGATACGGCCATAAACCAGGGCTTCCTGGAATTTGCCGCATTTTCCTGTCCATACCTGGGCATCATGGCGGCGCGCTGCGGAAGGGGAAACATGTCCCGGACCATGCTGGAGCTGTACTGTATGGTATTCCGTTCCCGGAATTCCTTCACGGTAAACGGGGATCCTTATCAAAATGGAATCCTGCGTATTTCCGATACCAATGCAGGAGAAAGCTCCGATGCCTTCACTCTGGAATCCGGATTCTTCATCCCGACAGCCCTCTGTGAAATGTTCGTCCACCGGGCAAAGGATACCATCTGGGTGCAGATGGGAATGCCGGATGAATGGAAGGCCTGCAGCTGCCGGGAACTGGCTGTGGAAGGCGGACACAGGATCACGTCGGAAAGAGAAGACTATTCGATCCGCCGCATACTTCTGAAGGCGGGCTGTGAAGAAACGCTCACCCTGCGATGGAAAGATGACACTCCGGTGAAGAGGGTGATGAGAAACGGCACGGAAATGGAAGGCTGCGGACAAAAGTCCCTCACCCTGGAAGTATTGCCGGGAGAGGAATTTGTGATAGAATTTGAATAAGGAAACAGGGAGGATTCAGATGAAGGATTTGCATTTGATTTGTAATGCCCACATTGACCCGGTGTGGCTGTGGGACATGGAGGAAGGAATCTCAGCCGCCATTTCCACCTTTCGTATGGCAGCCGTATTCTGCGAGGAATATGACGGCCTTGTGTTCAACCATAATGAAGTGGTGGTTTACAAATGGATTGAGGAGATGGAACCGGAGCTTTTTACCCGGATTCAGGAGTTGGTAAGGAAAGGAAAGTGGCATATCATGGGCGGCTGGTATCTGCAGCCCGACTGCAATATGCCAGGCGGAGAGTCCTTTATCCGGCAGATGGAAACCGGAAGGGAATATTTCCGGGAAAAATTCGGGAAACAACCCACAACCGCCATTAATTTTGACCCCTTCGGACACAGCAGGGGGCTGGTACAGCTCATGGCAAAAGCCGGGTTTGACTCCTATCTTTTCTGCCGTCCGGGACAAGGGGACTGCCCCCTGCCAGCAGATGATTTCATCTGGGTGGGCTTTGACGGCTCCGAAATCATGGCCCACAGAGCGGATACATACGGAACCCTTATGGGAGAAGCCGGTAAAAAGGTGGAAGAGTGGATGGATGCCCAGAAACGGAAGCCTGAAGAAAAGCAGCCGCTGGCAGGCTGTATGCTCTGGGGTGTGGGAAACCACGGCGGCGGTCCGTCCCGGGTGGATCTGGAGGAACTGAAGGCGCTGAAGGAGCGCACCGGCGAATGGAATCTGATTCATTCCACGCCGGAGGCTTATTTTGCGCAAAGACGTGAAGCCGCGAAGGCGGCAGGCAGAGAGGAGCCGAGAGTGGAACGGGATTTGAATTCCTGGGCGGTAGGCTGCTATACCTCGCAAATCCGGATGAAGCAAAAGCACAGGGAGGCGGAAGGTACGCTTTCTGCCGTGGAAAAAATGCTGTCCCAGGCGGCCCTCAGAGGACTCCTTCCCTATCCGGAGAAGGAACTGAAGGAAGCCCAGGAAGCCCTGCTGTTTAGTGAATTCCACGATATCCTGCCGGGTTCTTCCATACAGTCTGTGGAGGAAGCGAGCCTTCAGATGCTGGATCACAGCCTGGAAATATTAAATTATTGGAAGCGCAGAGCATTTTTTGCCCTGCTTTCCGGAGAAAAGAAGGCGGAGGAAGGAGAATATCCGATTCTGATTTATAATCCTCATCCTTTTCCTGTGGAAGGCATTTTTTCCTGCGATTTCCAGCTTGCCAACCAGAACTGGAGCGAATCCTATTCCCTGCCTGTCATCAGCAGGGACGGACAGATTCTGGAAAGCCAGGTGGAGAAAGAAGCCTGCAACATGAATCTGGACTGGCGCAAAAGAGTATCCTTTCACGCGGTGTTGGAACCCTCCTGCATGAACCGCTTCTCGGCACGGATAACAATGGTGGATAAAAAGCCCGGAAATCCGGCCCATTTGGAGGAAGAGCATATAAAAGAAGCCTGCTGTTATTCTAACGACAGGATCCGTGTGAGGATCAATCCGGAAACAGGCCTTCTGGATTCTTACGAGGTGGACGGGGAGGAATATCTCCGGGAAGGATCTGGTGCCCTGGTGGTGATGAAGACGGATTGTGATCCATGGGGGATGAACAGGCACAGCTACCGGGAAGAACTGGGAAGATTCCGTCTGATGGGAAAAGAGGAAGGAAGCCGTTATTCCGGCACCTCCAATGAAAGGCACGGATCGGCGAGCTGCCTCATACCCAGCGTACGCATTGTGGAAGACGGGCCGGTAAAACGAGTGGTGGAAGCGGTCATGGAATACGGTCATTCCCAGGCATGCATCCGTTACATCCTTCCTGCAAGGGGGACGAAGCTCCGGGTGGAAATCCGTGTGAACTGGGCGGAAAAAGGCGCTTTCCTGAAATGGGAAATTCCTGCCGTTTTGAAGGAAGCGATACCGTTCGCAGAGACAGCTTATGGTGTGATGGAGCACAGAAGCGACGGGGAAGAAAAGGTATTCCACCGCTGGTGTGGCTTCTTTGACAAGAACAAAAAACGCGCCCTGACGGTGATTAACCAGGGGAACTATGGCGTGGACTTCATGGAAGGCGCTATGCGTATATCCCTCCTGCATTCCGCCGTATATTCCGCCCACCCAATCGGAGACAGGCCCCTGCTTGTCCAGGATCGTTTCCTCCCCTATATCGATCAGGGGGAAAGAAGCTTTGCCTTTGAAATCAATGGAGGAGACAGTGAGGAACGCCGGGAATTCGTAACCCGGGAAGCTGTAGTGTTCCAGGAAAAACCCATGGCGGTGCCGGCTTTCCCTTCCGGGGAAGGGGAAAAGGGAACCCCCGTGATTCTGGTGGATAATCCGGCGGTGGTTTTGGGCGCTTTCCGCAAAGGAACGGCAAATGACTGCTATCTGCTTCGTTTATATGAATCCTCAGGAAAAAAGCAGACAGCCATAGTAAGCCTTCCCGCCCTCGGGCTGGAGCTTCCCGTTGCCATGGGAGCCTGCGAGGTGAAGTCACTCCGTCTGGCGGCCGACGGCAGCAGGCTGGAGGAATGCGGTATCTTCGGAGAATAAAAATAAGGGAATCTGAAAGAATAAATGTAAAATAATTGAAAAACCCCTTGCCCTGGACTTCACTTCAGGTGATATGATTGATAAAAAGAGATACCTGAAAGGAGAAATGGGCATGGGAATGACGAAGAAAGCCAGAGAGTATCAGGAAAAAATGGGAACCGATATGCTTTCGGCGCTGCTTGAAACCGATCCGGAATTCGCGGAACGCTTTGCAGACTTTGCATATGACGAGGTGGTTAACCAGGATGATTTGGACGACGGCACCAGAATGATGGCTGTTCTTGCCGCGCTGCTGGGCTGTCAGGGGGCGGAAGCTTTCCGGGAAATGGTACCCGCTGCATTGAATATGGGCGTTACGCCTGTGCAGCTGAAGGAAATCGTTTATCAGGCCGTGGCTTATCTGGGAATCGGCCGGGTACTTCCCTTTCTGTCCATCGTTAATGAAATACTGAGTTCCGGAGGAATCCGCCTTCCCCTGGAAGGGCAGGCAGAAACCACAATGGATGACCGCCTGGAAAAAGGAAATCAGGTACAGGTGGATATATTCGGGGAGCATATGAAGGAATTCTGGAAAAACGGGCCGGAGGAATCCGCACATATCAACCGCTGGCTGGCCGATAACTGTTTTGGGGATTATTATACCCGGAACGGCCTGGATTACCGCCGGAGAGAAATGATCACCTTCTGTTTCCTGGCGGCCCAGGGCGGCTGTGAACCCCAGCTGACCAGCCATGCCGCGGCCAATATGAGAATCGGGAATGATAAGCAGTTCCTCATACAGGTGCTGTCCCAGTGCCTGCCCTATATCGGGTATCCCCGCAGCCTGAATGCGCTGCGCTGTGTGGATGAGGCGGCCAGGCAGAGATAGGGAGTATAAGAAAAAAGAGCATATTCCTCTTTTTCTGCTAACGTGTGGAAAAAATCCAATATGTGTTAAGACGACATCTTCATGAGAAAGCTGTCGTCTTTTTCTATAAAGAAAAAGATGAAGATTTCTTATAATGAAAGAAAAAGCAAAAGAAGGAGCAGGCGGGGATGGAATATTATGCGGAAGTAAAAGTAATGGGGGATGCATATGGCGGAGGCTTTTCCAATGGGCTGACCATGTGCGGGAGTCAGTCAGCGGCAGCTTTCCATAAAGTGGAGGACAGGGGGGAGGATGCTGTGTATGACGATGACAGACAGCATCGTATTGTGCTTCATAAAAAAACAGTTGGACAGGCTGTGGAAGTAAGTACGGAATTTATGAATGACAGCCCTGAATCGGTTACGCTGGAAATGCTGTCATCATTTGCCGTCAGGGGGATTGCTGCGGACAGAATACACAGGCTGCAGTCGTTTTGGAGTGCGGAAGGAAAATTGAGAACAGAAACCATAGAAGAGCTGCATCTGGAACCATCATGGAACCGCTGTGGGATGAGAGTGGAGAAATTCGGGAATGTTGGTTCCATGCCGGTGCGTAAATATTTCCCCTTTCTTGCTGCGGAAGACAGCAAAAGACAGGAATTCTTAGGCATTCAGCTATATTGCCCTTCATCCTGGCAGATTGAGCTGTTATGTAAAGAGGATGATACGCTTACCATAGCCGGCGGGATTGCGGACAGAGATTTTGGACACTGGACAAAAAAAGTAGGCCCCGGAGAAAGGTTCGAAACGCCAAAGGCTGTGATTGCCCGGGGAAAAACATTATATGAAGTATGCGATAAGCTCGTTAAGGCCCAGAAACCGGCGATTTCAGAAACAGATAAAAAAATGGGGATCATTTTTAATGAGTATTGTACCACATGGGGAAATCCGAGTTACGATAACATAAAAAAGATATGTGATAAGCTGAAAGGAAAAGGTATCCAATATCTTGTCATTGACGCAGGCTGGTATGGAAAAGGCCAGGGCTGGTGGAACAGTATGGGAGACTGGAGTGTGAATGAGGACAAATTTCCCGGAGGCTTGAAAAAAATTGCGGATTATATACGTTCCTGCGGGATGATTCCCGGGCTATGGTTTGAATTGGAGTCCGTAGGCACCAATTCCGAGCATTATCAGGATAAGGAGCATTTGCTTCTAAAGGACGGAGTACCGTTAACTGTAGGGGAACGCCGCTTTTGGGATATGGAAGATGAATGGGTGATCAGCTATCTCGGAGAGAAGGTTATTAAGCTGCTGAAGGAATGCGGGTTCGGTTATCTGAAGGTGGATTATAATGATACCATTGGCATGGGATGCGACGGGCCGGAGAGCCTGGGAGAAAATCTTCGGAAAAAGGTACAGGCAACACAAGGATTTTTCAGGAAGATAAAAGCGGAGATACCGGAGATCGTTATAGAAAACTGTTCCAGCGGAGGCCACAGGTTAGAGCCTTCCATGATGGAGCTGGTATCCCAGGCAAGCTTTTCCGATGCCCATGAAACGTTGGCGATTCCTCTTATCGCGGCCAATATGCATCGGGTGATACGTCCCGAACAAAGCCAGATATGGGCGGTTTTACATGCCGGGGACAGCGACAGCAGAATTTTTTATTCCATTGCCAGCACTTTCCTGGGAAGAATGTGCCTGAGCGGTGATATTTATGACTTATCGGAGGCACAGTGGAGTCTTGTGGAGCAGGGAATGCAGTTTTATGAAATGGCTTCGGATATTATCCGCAGTGGCATCACTGTAAGGTGTGAATATAGTACCGCACAGTACAATCATCCCACGGGTTCGCAATTGGTTATCAGGCAGCTGGGCAGCCGCTGTCTGGTAGTTCTGCACCGTTTTGAAAACTCGGAGGCTGCGGACCTGGAGTTCCTCAGGAACGGCAGAATAATCGCGGAGTATGGAAGCGCTGAGGAGGATTTTAGCGCAAAGGCTTGGATTTACGAAATGGACAATTGATTATCCTCTTTTTTAAGTTTTCTGAAATTCCTTCTTGACTCTCTCACTATGGTATACTCTATACTACAAATGAGCTCAGGGAACACAAAACCACATGCATGTGAGGGAAACGAAATGTTAAAAATAGGTGATTTTTCAAAACTGTCAAGAATCAGTATTCGTATGCTTCGCCATTATGATGAACATGGCCTGCTGACACCGGCTTCGATCGATCCCATGACGGGATACCGCTATTACGGTGAAGATCAGCTGATGGAAGCGGAGCGGATCCAGGCCCTGAAGGGTATGGGCTTTGCCCTTTCCGTTATCCGTGAAATCCTTGAAAAATATGAGGAACCGGAGGAAATGGAACGCTTCCTTCTGATAAAAAAGAAGGAACTGGAAGAGGAGTCTCTGGAAACGCAGCAAAGGATACGTCTTCTTGAAAACACCCTTCGTTGGTTGAGAAAGGACGGAAAACTTATGAATTATGATGTAGTATTAAAAACCCTGCCGGAAAGATATGTGGCAAGTCTGAGGAAGATTATCCCCGCTTACAATCAGGAAAGTATACTGTGGCAGCAGCTGAATGAGGAGATGGCGCCTCAAAATGTGAAGCCCGCCGCTCCCTGCTACGGCATGGCAATCTTCCATGATGAAGGCTATAAAGAAAGTGATGTGGATGTGGAAATCCAGATAGCGGTTACAGGTACCTATAAGGATACCGCAAACGTAAAATTCAAGAAAGTGGAGCCGGTTCAGATCGCATCCGCAACCTATCAGGGCAGCTATGACCAGATAACAAAGGTAAACGAGGCGGTAGCGGCATGGATCAATGATAACGGTTATGAATTTGACGGAGCGTCCTTCTGTATTTATCACGTGAGTCCCGCACAGGCATCCAGCCAGGAAGACCTTGTGACAGAAGTCTGCTATCCGGTGAAAAAAAGAGGTTAACACTGCCCGGCAAATGAAACAGATACAGGCCCATAACCACAGACGGCCGCACTGCATGGAATAAGCAGTGCGGCCTGCAATTATTCCGGTGTAACAGAAGGCAGTGTCCCCAGATTATTGCTTTCCGTATCATCCGGAAGAGATTTCAGATATTCCGTATCCTTCCGATGGGCGATTCCCACCCCTTTGATTTCTCCATCCTTTGCCAGAGCCACGCCGTCTTCCTTAGACACCGTAGAACCATCAGATAACTGATAACCGGTAATCCGTCCGCTGCTCTTCACAAGCCCCACAATATCCTTGGCGTCATCCTTAGGTGTGGGAATACTATCCAAAGCGATTCTGGCCAATGCAGAATCAGGTATATCATTTCTGTCCATAATCTTAAGTATCCTTTCCTTTATTATTTCCTGTAATATTATTCACCGCAAAGTATTTTTCCTTTTTTGCCGGGCTTCGAACCGCATTTCCTGCGGTAACCGCCGTCCGACATAAAATAGTATCCAACATAGGCTAAAAAGTTATTCAGATAACTGACGAAATGTGTTATCATAATGTTTTCAGAAGAAAAAATGCCGTTAAGGCGGAAAGAGGGAGAGCTGATATGACAAGTGAGTTTGGGATGGCGGTTCATGCGCTGACCTTTTTAAACCATAAGGGGGAAATTGTTTCCAGTGAAGCGCTGGCAAAAAATATCTGCACCAATCCGGCGCGGGTCCGCAAGGTCATGGCGAAGCTGAAGAAAGCCGGACTGGTTGATACGAAGGAAGGGCTGGAAGGCGGTTATCTTTTTTCAAAGGATGCACAGAAGGTAGATCTTTCCATGGTGGCGGATGCGCTGGAGACCAGATTTGTTTCCACCTCCTGGAAAAGCGGAAATCCGGATATGGATTGTCTGGTGGCATCCGGAATGGCGGGCCTGCTGGACGGGATTTATGATGATCTGGATTCTTTATGCTATAAAAGGCTGAAGGGGATCACCATAGAAGATATTAATGAAAAGATTTTCGGGCCGGATAAGAGCTGACCGGCTGCAGGAATAAGGAGGGAAGGGAATGCGCGTTTCTAGGGCATCGGAGGAAAGAAGGCAGGAGATATTGGACGCGGCGATGCAGGTGTTTTATTTAAAGGGCTATGAAAAGGCGACTATCAGGGATATCGCGCTGGACATAGGAGTTGCGCAGGGGTTGATATACAGATATTTTAAATCTAAGGAAGCATTATTTGCGGCGGCGCTGGATAATTATGCAGAGCGGCTGGCCGGGGAAATGGGGCAGGAAATCAGAAATGATGAGACCGCGCTCCGGGATAAAATATTGAATACACCGTCTTTCTATCACATTGAAGATGATGACAGCTATTATTATAAGATGCTGAACGGTCCGGACAGCAAGGGAATTTACCAGCAGCTTTCCCTGAAGGTGGCGGAAAGGCTTGTTCCCATTGTGAGGGACGCCATTGCAGGTGATCTTGATAAGGGCAGGCTGACCTGTGTGGAGGATCCGGAAACAGTGGCGGCTTTTTGTGTATACGGACAGCTGGGAGTTCTTTTCCGGGAGGATCTGAGCGGAAACCAGAAGGTGGATCGGATCAGGAAATTTGTATCAAATCAGATATATTAAAATGATTTGCCGGCGGAAGGATCCAAAAGGCATCTTACATATGCATGTCTTTATGAATATAAAAGATATTTGGAGGTTTTTATGAGTGACGGACAACATAAAAACGGGAATTTTACATCGACGATAGGTTTCGTGATCGCCTGTGTCGGTTCGGCGGTAGGGCTGGGAAATATATGGATGTTCCCTTATCGTCTGGGACAATACGGGGGAGCTGCTTTTCTGATACCGTATCTTCTCTTTATTTTCCTGTTTGGCTGGGTGGGGCTGTCTGCTGAATTTGCCATCGGGAGGAAAGCCCGGACGGGAACGATAGGCTCCTATGGTTACTGTTTCGCGGAGAGAAAAAAAGAAAAGCTGGGGAAAGCACTGGGCTGGTTTCCCCTGTTGGGATCCCTGGGGATCGCCATCGGTTATTCCATCGTTTTAGGCTGGGTGCTCCGTTCCCTGGCGGGCGCCGTTACGGGAAGCCTGTTTGAAAAGGACGCGGCGGCTTATTTTGCGGAGGCTGCCGGGGCTTTCGGAAGCGTTCCCTGGCATTTGATTATTGTGGCGGCGGTAACGCTTGTCCTGCTTACAGGGGTGACAAAAGGGATTGAAAAGGTGAGCAAGGTAATGATGCCCCTGTTTTTTCTTTTGTTTATAATACTTGCGGTAAGGGTGGCCTTTCTTCCCGGCGCTTCAGAGGGCTATGAATTTCTGTTTGTGCCGAAATGGGAAGCGCTGCTGCGGGTGGATACCTGGGTGATGGCCATGGGACAGGCTTTTTTCTCACTGTCGATTACCGGTTCCGGCATGATTGTATACGGTGCATATCTGGATAACAAGGTGGATATACCCGGCGCTTCCATCCGGACAGCCCTGTTTGATACGCTGGCGGCCCTGCTTTCCGGACTTGCCATCATGCCCGCGGTATTTGCTTTCGGTATCGATGCGGGCAGCGGCCCGTCGCTGATTTTTATCACGCTTCCCGGAGTGTTCAGCCAGATGCCCATGGGAAGGCTTTTTGCTGTCTTCTTTTTTCTGTCGGTAACCTTTGCCGGTATCACCTCTCTTATCAATATGTTTGAGGCTGTGATTGAGAGCTGGCAGACACAGTTTGCCATTTCGCGCACCATGTCGGCGCTGCTCGTAGGAGGAATCACCTTCCTGGCAGGCGTGTTCCTGGAGGAGGAAAGCCGGACCGGGAAATGGCTGGATGCGGTTTCTATCGGCATTGTGCCATTGGGAGCGGTTCTGGGAGCCGTATCCATCTACTATGTCCTTGGCTATCCGCGGATCCGGGAGGAACTGGAGAAGGGGCACAAAGGCAGGCTTTCCGCCGCATTTGGCTTTGCCGCGAAATATATTTACGTGCCGCTGACCATCCTGGTTCTGATTCTTGGATATGTATATAACGGAATCGGATAAGGAAGAGGGCATGGCTGAGCGGTAACTCAAAAATCGTAATTAAGGGGAGGGGATTGCCGTGAAGATTACTATATTAACAGAAAATACGGTGAGCAGAAGAGGGCTTCTGGCGGAGCATGGGCTTTCTGTCCTGATAGAAGCCGGGAACAGGCGGATATTATTTGATACCGGACAGAGCGGTGTTTATCTGCATAATGCCCAAAAGCTGGGGATCAGCCTGGAAGGCCTTGACGGGATCGTTCTCAGCCACGGCCACTATGATCATACGGGAGGCCTTCCGGAATTCCCTGCCGCGGCGGACTGCCCGGTATTCCTGAGTGAAAAGGCGCTGGAGGATAAATGGTGCCTGGAAAAGAACGGCGGCCCGGCACGCTGTATCGGCATACCCTGGAGGGAAGAAAGAGGAGACGGCCAGATACCCGGAAGGCTTACCTTTACGGCGGAAAAGGAAGAAATTTTTCCTGATATTTATGTGCTCGGCGGGATAACCTCCACCGTTTTGGAAGAAGCCGCGCGGGACAATCTGTTCCGCATCCGCAGGGACGGGCAGTTCATACCCGACCGGATGGAGGATGAGCAGCTTTTGATCCTGCGTACGGCACGCGGTCTGGCTGTTTTTGCAGGCTGTGCCCATGCGGGGATCTTAAGCTGCCTGGAGAAGGTAAGGACATCCTTTCCCGGAGAAAAATGCTTTTTCCTTTTGGCAGGTATGCATCTGCGCGGCTGCGGGGAAGAGCAGGTGAATGCTGTCATTAATGGCCTGAAGCAATATGGTTTTTCCATTCTGATTCCCCTGCACTGCACGGGAACCCTGGCGACAGCCCGGATGAGGATGGCCTTCGGCAAAAGCTGCCTCATGGCGGAAGCCGGAAAAAGCTTTCTCATCCCGGAAGAAGAGACAGAAAACCGGCCCCGAGGATGAGAAGGAAACCGGCCCCGGTGCACAGGGCAATATGATTCATATCCAGACTGAAGTCGATGCCTGACTTCAGTCTTTTTATTTTACTCAGAATCTTTTTGTAAAAAAGGATGGCGAGCAGGAAGCTTCCCGCCCAGATCAGGGATTTCACCAGATAGCCGGAAAGCCCAACGGAAAAGTCCATTTGGAAAAACAGGGATAAAAAGGGACCTGCAAACAGGCCGGTAGCCAGGCAAAGCAGGCTTAACAAAGCGAGCACGAACGTGGAGAAGAAATTACGGGTATAGGTAAGCTCCTTCTTTTCCCCAAAAAGCATATTCCCAAACTTCACAAAGGACAGAATCGTGCCGAAATTGATGATCAGAAAACAGAAATCCACGACGGAGTTATCTGTTTTGGACAGCATATATTTGGAGATGCTGCCGTTGAAAAAAGGTGCTCCGGTAATTCCCAGGATACCCGCAAGGACGGCCATACCGGCAGCAGGCATGCTTTTCATGACACCGCGGATTTTATATACGTTCCGGGTGCCGTAAGCGGTGATGAGAAGCCCGGCAGCCAGGAAAAGCAGGGATTTGAATAATGCATGGTTGATGATATGCAGCATGGCGCCGAAGCGGGATACCGGATTGGAGGTGGAAAGCCCCGCAATGATCAGGCCCACCTGGGAGATGGTGTGGTAGGCCAGAATCAGCTTGATATCGCACTGACAGACCGCCATGACGATACCCGCCAGCGCGGTGACGACCCCTGCCCAGAAGAAAAAGACATCCATATCGAAGACCGGTGAAAAAACAGCCTGCAGACGGATAAACAGGTAAACACCGCTTTTGATATAGAGGCCGGAAAGAATGGCCGATACGGCAGTGGGGGCTCCGGGAGTCCCATGGGCGGCGGGAAGCCAGAAATGCATAGGGAACAGCGCGCACTTCATGCAGACTCCCGTAATAAGGAACACATAGGCCAGAAGCAGCTCCTGCGGCGTCCGGTAAGCCGCCGCTGCTGCGAGCCCGTCAAAATCCAGCACCCCGCACTGTCTGTAGACAAGCCCTATTCCCAGCAGGAAAAAGAGCATGCCCGTAATGTTGGTCAGCAGATAAATCAGGCCGTCATAAATGGAACGGCTCTCCCTTTTGAACATGATCAGGACACCGCAGCAGATGGCGGATACCTCGATGGCAACATAAATGTTAAAAAGATCCCGGGAAAGAAAGATGAGCATGATTAAGCCTTCCAGTACGGTAAACAGAAAGGAATACAGCTTATTCACCCGAACAGGAAGATTGGTATACAAAAAGACGCATAAAAACAGAAACCCCACGAGCATGAGAAAAACGGAGGCCGTCAGATCACAATACAGGGAAATCCCCAGAAAATCAGAACTGCCTCCCGTGGTGACGATTTCCCCGCCGAAGCGTACGCGGTAAAACAGATGGACGGTAACTCCGAATACCGCAAGATAAAGAAAGGATCCGAGCCAGGTAGTAACCTTACCCGGCAGCAGATACAGCAGCAGGGAAGTAAAAATAGGAAGTATGATCAGAAAATACAGTTCCATATGCTATAGTTCCCTTTCCTTCCTGCGTATTTCATGAGCGGTTTTCCAGTTGGTGGTGCCGTAGCGGTGATACAGGGCAATGAACATCATCAGGCCCACTGCGGTAACGGCGGCCCCGATTACAATAGCCGTGATCATCAGCGCCTGGGGAACCGGATCGGCCGCCGGCGCTGCCGACTCACCGATAGGCGGACGCATGCCTGCCTCAAAGCGGATACCGAGGAAAAAGAGGATAACGGAAATATCCATAATTCCCAGGGAAAGAATGGTTTTAATGATATTCCTCCGGGCGATCAGGCCGTAAAACCCGATGAGAAAAAGAAGAAGCCCGGTAATTTCCACATAGTTCCATGTCATTGCATGTCACCTCCCGATAAAAAGGAAAGATAGATGAGCCACAGACCTGAACAGACCTTCAGCCCTATCAAAACATTCATCAGCGTCAGATAAAAGCGGTGCCCGCCGGTATTCCAGCCCCCGGAAAACAGAAAGAAGGCCATGGATGCCGCTAGCAGAAGCACATAAAGCAGTTTTTCCATTTTTTCCGCCTTTTCCCTGGAGAGCAGCAAACGCCCGGCGGCAAAATGAGCGTTAATCAGCAGCGCGGCAAGCACTGCGCCTCCCTGGAAGCCCCCTCCCGGACCGTCCATTCCGGTCACAATGATATAGACGCCCAACAGGCCCATGAGGAAATAAACAGGTCCGAGACTTCCGGCCATGATGGCGGAAGCCTTTCGCCCATCCCCGTCCGGCATATGGTTGGCGCTTGTAAACTGCCTTTCCGTTAGTGCAAGGCTGGAAAACTGCGTCACCCCGATAACCGAGACAAGAAGCAGCAGCGCTTCCAGCAGCGTATCGAAAAGGCGGTAATTTAAATAAATGGAAGTGACCAGGTTTTTTGCCCCGGTTTCTATCTGCCCCCGCTCCATGACAGCTTCCGCAACGCGTGCGGGGCCGGGAGATCCCAGCAGGCTGTAGCCCGTGAATAAAAAGGCTCCCATAAACACGATAAAAATAAAAGCATGAATCCGATGCTTCATATAGATTTCCCCTTATAAGCGGCGATACGCGTAGGAGCCGTATCCACAATACGCACCTCCCCGTCAAGCCCGGCCTTTATGAGCTGTTCCCGTATACGTCCCAGGTACTGGCTGTCCGCCTCTCCATACAGATAAATGCCGTCCTTCCTCTTCTCTGCGACAAGATCCGTATCCGGCCGTTCCAGAAGCGTCCGGGCATTTCCGCGGGATTCGATGAGATGCGCTTCCAGATCATGATCCTTCAGGGAGCGTGATATCACTTCCAGGACCTTGCTGAAAAGAGGATCCTTCCGGGTATCTCCCGGCAGACAGCGGATGGTGAATATCCGGTATTTTTTCAGTGTGGCCAGATAGATAACGGTGGTGAGGGCGCTTCCTATAATCGCTTCCGCAAGAGCCACGTCAGGGGCTCCCAGCAGTAGATAACCGAAGGCGATACAGGCCGAAAGCGCGGCGGAATAAACGACGGCGGTAAAAAGCCGGTCAGTGACAACCACCAGGATCCCGAGTCCCAGAAGAAGGAGAAGGACCGCCCCGAGGAGCGTTTCATTCATCATGCTCCATACCTCCTTCCCGGTGTCCGGACAGATAGGCGGCCCTGCCCAGCTTGTGGGCGGACAGCGGCGCAGTCAGGATAACGATTCCCATGAGCAGAATAACCTTAAAGGAAAAGGAGCCCAGGCCCTGGCGGACAGCCACACCCGCCAGGAGAACCAGAAGCCCTACGGTATCAATGAGAGAAGACAGAAGCAGACGTCTGTAGAAGCCCGGATTTTTCAGAAGCCCCGCTATACCGCAGAGCATGATAAAAAGTCCGGCACCCATGAGGATTTCCCCGATCACTTTCATAAATTCCCCTTTCTGCGCAGATAAACGGAAAAAAACTGCACATCCATAAAGCCCAGCAGGGCAAAAACGAGCGCCACATCAAGATACATCTCTTCCCCTGCATAGACGGCATATAACACAATTTCGGCGGCAATGAGCGTGGATATCAGGCTGACATAAAGAATGCGTTCAAAGCCCGTGCGGCTGCGCAGCAGCAGGATAAAAGCCAGTATAAGCGCCGACAGAAGGAACACTATGGAAAAAAGGATCATGTTTTTCCTCCTTTTCCGGAGAGCCGCTCCTCAAAACAGCGGGAATGATCCCCGCCGTCATCATTCATACACAGAATGGTATATTCCGAAGCGGATTCCTCCAGGGTTATGGTGCCGGGAGTGAGAGTGATACAGTCGGAAACGATGATCCGCTGCCTGTCACCGACACATGCGGGTTCCTTACGGACCGAAGCCTGCAGGGGACGCGAGGAAAGAATCCAGCGAAGCATAGTAAGGGAAGAAAGAAAAATCCGGGATGCCGTATAGGCACAATAAGGAAAGAAAGGTATCCGTGCAGCATCGGTATCCTGACGGTAAAACGGAAAAAGAAAAAGGCAGAGTACAAACCCCAAAGCAGCGCCGAAGAGGAATCCTGTAAGGGACAAACGCCCCAGCAGGACAGAGAACAGCATACCGCCCATGAGCATATGGACTGACAGACGCAGAGCATATTTCATATAGAATTCTCCTGTATTATTTCAAGCCGCGCCCGGTATTGCCCGGCCGCTGTCCTTATATTACTAAAAACAGTATAACAAAATATGCTGTTTCAGGCAATAAGCTAAATCTACACTGTTATAGACAATAAGTTAAATTTACCTCTTGACATAATTTGTAATTTGCTATAAGTTAGATATTAACAGAAAAAGCAAACCTGTGAGAAAGAGTAGTAAGCATCAGGAAATATTTCAGAGAGCCGCAGCTGGTGGAAATGCGGTATAGGAACTCATGCTGAATGGACTTTTGAGGCCGGCCTGAATGAAGTAGGCGTCGGCGGGAATCCGGGCCCGTTATCAATCCGGCGTGCATAGTTGTGCATGCATATGGTATGGAATTTATTTCCAGCCGTATGGAAAGAGTGGACGAAACGTCAATTTGAGTGGTACCGCGATAATAACAGGATTATTACCGCCTCAAGCATTCCCAATGGGATAACTTGAGGCGGTTTTTGTTATGCTGTTATCATACAATTCTAAAAAAGGAGAAGAAAGTTATGGCGAACAAAGAAATTCCCTACAAAATCTATCTGGAAGAATCGGAGATGCCCAAGCAGTGGTATAACGTGAGGGCCGATATGAAAAATAAACCGGCTCCGCTTCTGAATCCCGGCACTCTGCAGCCCATGACCTTTGAAGAACTGCGGCATGTTTTCTGTGATGAACTGGTAAAGCAGGAATTGAATGATACGGATGCATACATCGATATACCGGATGAAATCAGAAAATTTTATAAAATGTACCGTCCTTCCCCCCTCGTGAGAGCCTACTGCCTGGAGGAAAAGCTGCAGACACCGGCGAAGATTTATTATAAATTTGAAGGCAACAACACCAGCGGCAGCCACAAGCTCAATTCCGCCATCGCCCAGGCCTACTATGCAAAACAGCAGGGACTTAAGGGCGTTACCACGGAAACCGGCGCAGGACAGTGGGGAACCGCATTATCCATGGCCTGTTCCTATTTCGATTTGGACTGCCAGGTATATATGGTAAAGGTATCCTATGAACAGAAACCCTTCCGCCGCGAAGTAATGCGTACCTATGGGGCAAAGGTTACCCCTTCTCCCTCTGAGTTCACAGAGGTAGGCAAAAAGATCCTGAGAGAGCATCCTGGAACCACGGGAAGCCTGGGCTGCGCTATTTCTGAAGCTGTGGAAGCTGCCACAAACCAGGAAGGCTACCGCTATGTATTAGGAAGCGTTCTTTCCCAGGTACTGCTTCATCAGACCGTAATCGGACTGGAAACCAAGGCCGCCCTTGATAAATACGATATCGTACCGGATGTCATCATCGGCTGCGCAGGCGGCGGATCCAACCTGGGAGGGCTGATTTCCCCGTTTATGGGCGAAGTCCTCAGAGGAGAAAAGAATTACCAGTTCATTGCCGTGGAACCCGCATCCTGCCCCAGCCTTACCAGAGGAAAATTTGTATACGATTTCTGCGATACCGGGAAAGTATGCCCGCTGTCCAAAATGTACACACTGGGAAGCGGCTTTATCCCTTCCGCAAACCATGCAGGCGGCCTCCGCTACCACGGCATGAGCTCCATCCTTTCCCAGCTTTACGATGATGGCTTCATCGAAGCCCGCAGCGTGGAACAGACCGCCGTATTCCAGGCAGCAGAGCAGTTCGCAAGAGTGGAAGGCATCCTTCCCGCACCGGAAAGCAGCCATGCCATCCGCGTAGCCATCGACGAAGCTATGAAATGCAAGGAAACAGGGGAAGAAAAGACCATTGTATTCGGTCTGACCGGAACCGGCTATTTCGATATGGTTGCCTATGAAAAGTTCCACAACGGAGAAATGAGCGATTACATTCCCTCCGATGCCGACTTACAGGCAGGGTTTGACGGAATCCCCAAATTCCCCGGAAATGAAATTTAAGTTTAAGATGAAAAATGATACCGGCGCAGCACAGGCTGCGCCGGTTTTGAAGTCTAAGAGGAAAATAATTATGATTGATTCGCAGCTAATCATGTTAGAGGGTATGCCATCTACGGGCAAAACGACGAATTCCCGGTTTATACAGATACAGCTAGAACGCAGCAGCATGAAAACGGAGTGGATACATGAAGTGGCTATGCCGCATCCCGTGTTGTTTTTTGATGAGGCTGGGATGACATATGAGGAATATGATAAATTCATAAAAACGTATCCGCAAACAGCGGATATTCTCAATAGCATAGCTGTATTCAGAAAGAGTACCGTTGGTATTCATCTGCCTGAACTTCAATGGAACTGCGGCAATAAAATCGACGGTAAGGTTTATCAGGCATTATTGGAATATGATGTATGGAATTTTCCCATTGATGTATACAAAAAATTTGCTTTGGAAAAGTGGGAGTATTTTACCCGGAAAGCGTTGGAAAATCGGGATAAAGTCTATATCATAGACAGCGCAGTCTTCCAGTTCCAGATTTTCACCTTTTTGTTTAAGAACAGACCTTACCAGGAGCTGCAAAGCTTTATTGAGCAGATTGGAGATATAATCCGGCCGCTAAACCCGTGTCTGCTCTTTTTTTACAGGGAAAATACCGAAGCGACAATTGATTATCTTGTGAAAGATCGAGGTATATCATACCTGGAATATATATGGAACAGGGACAAAGACCAGCCATATTATGCGGATAAGCCGCCCGGAGCGGAAAGCTTTAAACAGTTCCTTCGGGATTACGCCGATATGGCGAATTTGTTATTTGCTTCCCTTCAGATAAACAAAATATCATTAGAAATTTCGAATGGAAACTGGGAGAGCCTTGAAGATGAGATGCTCTCATTTTTAGATATCCATCGTCTGCCGGGCCCGAAAGCTTTTCCGCAAAATGGTGTTTATAAAAATGAAGAAGCAGGTTTTGTAATCAATGTTGATGGCCTTTCCATAACAGATCCGACCGGGAAAATAAGAGCGCTTTTTCCCAAAACAGACAATGAGTTTTATGTGGATTGGCTGCCAACTATCCTGCGATTTGAAGAGAATAGAATCATTATTTCTGGTTCACAGATCTGCGAGCGCTGGACTGCCATGGGAATGATATATAAAAAAATGAATTAAATGAGCAGTCATTGATGAGGAATATGCGGCAAAACTTGTCTGCCTGACAGGGAGCATATCAGTTTTAGTGAGCTGTTCCTTTAATTGATTACAGGAAATTTGATTGTCATCACAAATCCCTTTCCCCACCGGGAATCCGCTTCCAGCAGCAGCTTTAGATCATCGGCAATTTCTTTTGCCAGATACAGCCCCATGCCGGTGGCTTTTTTCCTGCCTGCCCCGGAATCCCCGGTAAAGCCCTTTTCAAAAATATAAGGCAGATCGCTGCTGCGTACACCGGTACCATTATCGCGGATGGTTAATGAGTCGTAAATTCCTTCACGTATAAAGGAAAGAGATAATTCCGGCCTGATATCATCCCGGCAATATTTTACGCAGTTGCTGATAACCTGGCTGAGCAGGAAATGTAAGCTCCTCCGATCAGAAAAAACGACGGAATCACAGATGTCCATGTTTATAAGAAATCCTTTTTCTTCCAGCAACGGGCGGTAATCCTCCAGCACGTCCTCCATACATTCGGACAGCAGGACGGCTTCCAGCAGATAATCCTTCCTGGCACTTTTCAGGCGTGCATAGAAAAGCATCTGGTTAACGGATTCCTGTATCCGGTTTCGGATATAGTCAAGCTTCCTCCGTTCGTGTTCGGGTATGTCATCCCGCCGGTTATCAAGCAGCATAGTGAGCAGGGAAACGGGGGTCTTAATTTCGTGGGCCCAGGCTTCCACATAGTCTTCATAGTCGTATATCCGGCCTTTCAGAAGCTGGTATTCCTGCTGATTTTGGCGCAGCGCGGCGCCGAGAAGGCGGATCATATCACTTTCTGCCGCTCCGGAGAGCCGGAGCAGCTGCTGTTCCGGATAGTCCTCCGGCGAATTCAGAAAAGCCAGAAACGCCTTCTGCCTCCGGTTATCCCGGAGGCATACCGCTGTAAGAACAGCAGAAAACAGTATAATGGTGCCAAGAACAATGGCAGAGGACAGTGCCAGAAGGGCCTGTATGTCGGCAAGCCAAAGCAGCAGGATAAAGGCGCAGTCCATACCGAGAAGCAGCAGAAGCCAGGGCATATGCTGCCGGCATATTTTCCAGATATTATTCATCATTATTTCCCTCAGGAATCAGCTGATAGCCCACACCGCGGACGGGTATGATTTTCAGACACATTTCCAGTTCCTGCATGGTCTTTTTCAGTCTGGTCAGATTGACCTGCAGAGCATTTTCGTCGATATACTCCGTGGTTCCCCACAGGGCGGTAAGCAGATCCTCTTTTTTTACGGGATTGGCGCCATGGGTGAGAAAGGCTTCCAGAAGTCTTCCCTGGTTTCCGGGCAGTACCACGGATCTGTTATGAATGTAAAGGGCATAGGTCTGGCGATCCAGCAGAAAACCCGGGCCTTCCAGCATATGGGAGCGTCCTTCATAGCGTTTCAGCACATTAGCCGTTCTAGCCAGCAGACGCTCCTTCCGGCAGGGCTTTGTCAGATATTCATCCGCACCCAGTTCCAGAGCATGAAGCTCATCACGCATCTGATCGCGGGAAGTCAGCACCAGTACCGGGATCGCACTTTTCTGCTTTATTTCCCGGCAGATCTGAAAGCCGCTTGACTGAGGAAGATTGATGTCCAAAAGGATCAAATCAGGAGATAACCGGAGCAGTTGGCCGGCAGTATCCTCAAAGGAAATGATTTCATCCACCTCAAAACCGGCGTTCCGCAGCATTTCTGAGATTTCTTCCCTCATATAGACTTCATCCTCTACGACAGCGATCCGTTTCAAGCACCCCACCCCCTTCTTTTCTTATTCTTCCCGTTCCGGTACCATGAGAGTCAGCAGATACCGGAAGCTCATCCTTTTAACAGCAGTCATATAAATGTATTCTACTATAGCAAGCAGCAAAATCATAGCCAGAGATATCCACATCAGTGTAAAAATATGCGGCTGGCTCCGGGATGGAAGCAGACCTGCAAACAGCGACTTTACGCCGAAAAGACTGCTTACCGCCGCCATTGCAATGGGAATCCCGAAAAACCATCGGATTTGTTTCCCGGCAGAATGGCAGAGCGCCTCATAGGGGGCACCTAACCGAATCAGTGTTTTATAGCGCCTCCGGTTTTTCTGCTGCTGTGTGAGGAACTGTACGCCCAATACGGTGTTTGCAACAATCATGAAAATAATCGCCAGATAGATGGTAATATAGCTGGCAGACACCACATAAAACAGCTGCCTTCCTATGTTCTGCAGGTAACTTTCATGAGGGATGCCTGCCCGGGTAAGCCTGTCATTGGTTTCGGAGACGGCCTCCAGCAGACTCTGGCCCTTCAGACTTTCCTGGGAAAGCACAGCATCCAGATAAACTGTATAATCGCCGTCCGTCATGCACTCAAACACTTCATCCGGTACGATTAGCGCAAAGGAGAGGGTGATGGAACGATCGACAACCAGGTTGACAGTATGAATGCTTCCGGTCAGATGAAAGGTTTTGTCTGCAATCCGTACCTCCGGACGGCCGGAAAGGATTTCGTTCAGAATGGCGAGCTTATTGAAATCAGTGAACCCCGTATCCATATAAACCGCCGCTTCATCGTTCGAAAGCATTATCTCAGGAAGCCCGGAGACAGCAAGCAGCCGGTTGTATCCTGACAGCGCAATCAGATACGGCGCATGTTCATAGGAGAGATTGTTCAGGAGAATCGCTTTATCCTGAGAGTCAGGCAGGCTTTCCAGTTCTTTCAGGACAGAGCTCATGGAAAAAGCGGCGGCATAATCCTCCGCAGGATTGATATGCCCGACTTTCATTTCAAAAAGACTGTCAAATTCATCGGAAAATCCGGCGGCGGACAGCTTCTCACGTATGCCGGAAGGAGCCTCCGCACAAGGAAACGTGTAATCGAGGACATGCTGTTCAGAATCCTTGTAAAACTGCGCGATTGCCACGCCTGCGCCGAAGCAGCATAGCGCTGCCAGAATCAGCAGCGAACTGATGGCAAGGGAATGGGAACGATGAATTACGTTTTCCTGCAGCTGACGGAAGGTGAAGGCATGAAGCTTTTCCCTGCGTCCGGTACGATCTGCAAGCAATCCCAGAGAAGAGCGGAGGCCGAAAAAAAACAGCATGGTTCCGGTAAAGCCTGACAGCAGGGTGAGTCCCATATGGGAAACCCTGTTCCAGGAAAAACCACAGATAGCCATGGCATATGCCGCCGCGAGCAGTATGGTTCCTGTAAGGAGAGCCAGTGCGTAGACGGCGGAGGGCAGTTCCTTTTTCGTTCCATCCGGGGGTTCCGTAAGCAGATCCCCAATTTCCTCCCCTGCAATGCGCCTGCTGAGTATCATAAAGGCTGCCAGTTTGATCAGGGCAAAACCGATGGCGGTCCATAGGATCGCTGTCAGGGATATATTCAGACGGTGCCCGATAATTCCCAGGCCTGCAAGGCGTGCCGTAACTAAGCTGATTAGTTCAGACAGCAGGACCGCGGAGGGCAGGCCGATGGCAAGCACAAACACGCTGCTTCGCACATCCTCTGCCAGCAGCAGTAAAAACAGCCTGGAACGGCGCATTCCCAGCATAAGATACATACCGAATTCATGCCTGCGCCGCTCCAGCTGATATTTACTTGCAAAATAAACCAGGAAGAACAGGATGATCAAAGTCATTCCGTAAAATAAAGGAATCATCCCAACCAGTTTTTTGACGGCGTTGCTTTCCATTTTCATCAGAAACTTTATTACATCCTGTTGAGACAGGGATAAAATGATATAAAAGGCAATGACGGAGATGAGCAGGGATGCAAAAAAAAGACCGTTTTCTTTTCTGCTCCGCCTGCTGTTTCGGGAAACCAAATCAAAGAACATTTGCACTGCCACCTCCTAACTGTGCCATAACCTTCAGAATACGTTCATAGAACTCTGACCGGGATTCCTCAGGCAGGCTCCTGCGCAGTTCGTGGAAAATGACGCCGTCCTGGATAAACAGGATCCGTTTGCAGTAACTCGCGGCATTGGTATCATGAGTGACCATGAGAACGGTGGAATTCTGTTCCCGGTTCAATCCGGACAGCTTCTCCATAAGCGCCTTTGCATTGCCGGAATCCAGAGCGCCTGTGGGCTCATCCGCCAGAATAATATCCGGCCTGAGAATCAGCGCCCTCGCTGCAGCAATACGCTGCTGCTGGCCGCCGGACAGATGTGCCGGAAATTTATCCAGCACATCTGTAATTTCCAGATAGTCCGCCAGTGACTGCAGACGTTCCCTGCTTTCTTTCCCCGGAACATTGTGCAGAGAAAGCGGCAATAAAATGTTTTCCCGCCCGGTAAGATTGTCCAGCAATTCAAAATTCTGAAACAGATATCCGATTTTTTTACCGCGATACTCGGCAAGGCGTGCCCCGCTCAGAGAATGTATGTCGGTCCCCTGCATGCTGATTCTGCCTCCGCTGGGCCGGATGACTGTTGCTATACAATTGAGCAGCGTAGATTTTCCGGAGCCGCTGCTTCCCATAATTCCTAAAAATTCACCGGTCATCACCTGAAAGGTAATGCCGTTCAGAGCCTTCGTCAGATTGTCTGCTTTCCCATAAACCTTGCACAGGGATTCAATTTCAAGAAGCTGTTCTTTCATATCGATGATCTCCTTTCCTGTCTTTCAACATCATAGCATGAGGTAACGGGGAAGGATACTTACAATGAATGAAAGGTTTCCTTATGGGGTTACTGTTTGCAGCCGGAAGCTTATTTTTGGCAGTACAGTTATCCTGCTCAGTTTTCAGGATAAACAGAGAAAACAGCTCTTATTTGATGTGAAATTTAATATAAATATAACGTGAATCATGATACAATCAGAATAACGAAATAATTCCAAATGAATACAAAGAGCTTAATGAACCGGAATATAATTTGAGTAAATATGTTAGTACCTTTTGAGGTGGAGTGATTTTGATTTTTACGGAGGAAGAGTAAAATGACATACACAAGCTTGGAACAGCGAACTGCGCAGGGTTATCTGGATGTATTTCCTTTGTTTATTCCCGAGGAATCTGCATCTGTCAGCATCGAAGAGCAAAAGGAATTTTACGATATTATGAAAAAGCTGTATAAGCTGGCTTATGATGAACCGCAGCTTTTTGTGCCGAAACTCCACGAGGATGCCGTCCCTCCAATGCTGTTCAGCGGAAGATCGGATTCAGAACAGGAAACGCTGACAAACATGAAAAAATTCCGTAAATCCGTAGATACCCTGATCTGGCAGATGTACCTGGTGGGTATCGGAAGTGAATATACACTGAACACCCGGCAAAAGAAAATTCTCGCAGGATTGGGAATAGCAGATTTCACGATGCTTTCGTCCGCATGGGAATGGATGGCGAAAAAAGAACATTTGGAACGCTTTGAACAGCCGTCACGCTTTGCTCACTGCTGTTTCCGCGAGGAGTATCTTTACGCCGCCGATATTTTTGAAAAGGCTTTTGATAATACCGCTTTCGGCAAGCTGAAAGGCTGGATGACAGCACACGGCTATAAGCCCTTTCAAATCTACAACACCACTGCCAGCGACTGCAAGCTCTCCCTGACCTATGCTAACCCTGCCTGGAGTGAAGAAACACCCCGGGGTGGCTTTGAATACAAAATCAAATACACGGGCATATCGATGCGGTATGAACCCTGCTGTAAAGAACCGTGGATTTTAGGCGTATGTATACCGGGCGGCATGAAGCTGTATCTGGAACATTTTGATGAAATGCCGGAACATGTGCAGGATTTTGTAATGTCACGGATCAAGCGCTGCGACGGCTGCCGCTACTGCGTACAGACCGACAAAACCGGGAAGCGTCCATTTGCCAGAATCGCGGTGCAGTATGCGGATGAGAAATATAATTTATGCCCTTACTATCCTGGGTATAGTTTTTGGTGGACAAGTATCGACGATGCCCTGGCAGATAATATAATTGGATTATTAGGTTTTATGGATAAATTCATAGGCAATAAAAAATAGTGTTTGAATTTTGGCATCGAAAAGTCATAAACTGTGAGAAACCTTGCAAATGTTGCTTTTCAGAAGATTAAGGCACACAAAATAACAATGCTTTTTGGTTCTTTGGTGCCCAAGTGGTGTCCGAATTTCTCGTGGCGATATAAAACGATACGGGCAAATATAAGGAAATATCATACTAATAAGCTGGAATTAGTGGAGGTAAATAATATGCAATATGCAATAGAGTTGTATTACGATAAAGAAACGGAACAAAAACTTTTTAATTTAGCAAAACGAGTAGCTGATGAAAAATTGAGTACGAAGTTTTTGGAATGGAAAACCAGACCACATCTTACATTGGCTTGTTTTAATGATGTTAATGAAACGAAATGTATACAGCGATTAAATAATTTTGCAAAAACACATAAGCCAATGCCTGCATATATTGGCTCTATTGGAATGTTTAATGATACAAGGACGATTTTTGCGTCGCCTGTTATGAATGGTAGTATGTATCAATTTCAAAGAGAATTACATGAATACTTACAAGATTTTGATATAACTGGCTGGGAATGGTACTGCCCCGATAGATGGGTGCCGCATTGTACATTGGCGCTTACAAAAGAAGATGATGAAGAGGTTTTTTATAAAGCTAGTGATTTAATTTTGCATGAGTTTAGAAAAATGAGTGGAAAGTTTGTTTCTGTAGGGTTAGTAAAAATATCATTTCCTGTGGAGGAAATTTATACTATTGAATTAGATGATTAAAATCTTAACTTGCTAAAGGGTTTGGGATATTCCCGGCAAGAGTAAATGCGGTGCATTTTACGGAAAGGGTACCCTTTTTATATGCTTGCCACGGAACTTTTAACAAAGGAATGGAAGGAAAACATAATGGCATAAGCAAGGCAGTTCCAAACGGCCCTATATTGTTTACTTGTGGTACTAAAATGGTGCCAAACTTTACAAAACCAACTTATGCGGAGATATAAAGCGATAAATAGAAATATGCGAAAAAGCCTTTGTTTAAGCAAATTTCCTGTCTGTAATGTCAACCTTATTAGTGAAAGGCAAGAAAAGGGAATGTTTATGAGTAATACAGTTGATGATAAAAGTGTTATCCGCAATATAATTTTGGAAAGTCAACATTTAAGAAATAAAAGTTCTGAAAGTATTGAGAATATTGTGTCGGATATCTGTGGGTTACAATATGACCCGAACCCTACTATACACTTAAATCAGTATATGATGCTCTGGAACAGAAAAAAAGACTTTACGGTAGAGCAATTGGATATCGCGGCGTATAAGGAATTTAAGGTGATAGAAACATTCGCATTCAAGCGGAATATGTTTTTTGTACCATATGATGAATATGCATTATACCGTACCGCAACCAAAGGGATTGTAAGATGGGGAGATTCCGATGAAAGTTGGCTTAGGACTACAAATAATCCTCAAATTCAATCTGCAGAAGTCAAATTAAAGGAGAGCTTAACAGGATTGCAGGGAATGACAGCGAAGCAAATTTGGGAGCATTTGAATTTATCGTATGAATGGCATAAATACAGAAGAGAACACGACTCTAATTTCGAATTGCCCATATTTCGCGCTTTTTATAGATTGGTACGCAGGGGGGAGCTTGTGACCTGCGGGCGGAATCCAGGAACTTTCAGAGAGCCGGTATATATTTTAAAAGAGAATCTGGGCATTACGGATTGGCCTGATAAACCAATTGATGAAAAACAGGCCATAATTTGTATGGTTGAAAAATTAATAGATTCCTTAGGAGTAACCGATCCGGTTCATATTTCACACATATCCGGTATTGCGACCATTGATCTTTTACCTGTTTTTCAGGAATTGGTATTGGAGAAGAAGATATTACAGCTTCCATATAAAATTGGACGCAAAAATTATTATATGCATTCTTCCAAAACGCACTTTCTGCATTCTAAGCAAACTGAGGACAGCGATGAAGTTCGGCTTATATCACCAATGGATACAATTGTCAGGGATAAAAATTGGCTGGAAACATTTTTTGATTATTCCTTTTCCTTTGAGTATTTTAAGAAAAAAGGGATGAAATGGCCTCTTTCAATCCTTGTAGGAAACCAATTTATAGGTTATATAGATTGTAAAATGGAATGGAAGACAAAAAAACTTATTATTAAAGAGAAAAATATATTCAATTCTGCTTTTAATAACTATAAAGGTATTGATTCTGCAATTCAGGAATTAGCGTCTTTCCATGAAGCTAAAGAAATCATAGAAAAGGGGTAGTCATATAATTATTTGTGAAGATACCAATAAGCATTTATAAGAGCTTATTATATAAACTTGAAGATGGACTATATTACATTGCTTGTGCAGAAAGACCCCATCCTTCCATATCCTGCCGGATATGGAAGGTAAAAGAAGGGCGGCGGCTATACCAACAGGGAAATAACCTGCTCATATTTATCTTTATATATTTCTTTCCCCCTTTCGGACAGCTTCTGATAGCTACGGTTCAGCTTGTTTTTTACAAAGTCAATTCCATCGTCAATGCCCAGCTTACGTTGTACATAGGCAAGATAAAAGAGGGAAGGGACGGCATCGAAATGGGACATGGAATCCGCATCGGCCACACAGATTTCTTCCGGGGATTGTTTTTCCATTACCTTGCTGCCCCTGTGATTTAGAATACATTTCTGCACCAATTCCAGCTTTGTCTTGTCGTAGCCGAATTCCCTCAGAAAATCTCCTGCCATTTCCGCTCCATAGATGTGATGGTTCTCATAGAGCGCATAATCGGTTATGGAGGCAGCATCGTGCAGCCACGCAGCTATCGTTACCACCTCCACATCCGCGCCATATATCCCGGCCAGCTGTACCGCATTTTTTACAACGGCACGGATATGATGATAACCTTCCATCCCAAAGAAATTGGACTCCTTTTCACAGCGTCTTCTGATCTCTTCTTCCAGATAATGGATAATATCCGTTCTCATACCTCCTGTACCTCCTCTGTCTTTCCAAGATTCCGTTCTTCTATCTCCTTACAAATAGGAACCTCATAAGTAACATAAGACCCATCAAAATGATACCCAAGAGTTTCCGCCAAATGCAGAGATTCCGGATTCGCGGCATCCCAGCTGGGATAAATACCCCGATCCAGACACTCCAGAATAAGCCTGGCCGCACAAGCCCTGGCCACACCCTTCCTCCTGTGAGCCTCCTTCACATCAATTTCGATTTCAATCCCCTCCCTATATACAGTATAAGAAGAAGCCCCTCCAGCGATTTCCTCTCCCCAAAGAGCCACAAACCCCACACCCATCTGCATAAAATGCCCTTCATCCCGGAATTGCGAACACAAATCATGCGACCACTCTTCAGACAGAATACGCCGATACAGCCCCCCATCTATCGGCCGTATAACATACCCCTCCGGCAGCCTCCCCACATAACTCTCCAATATCTCCCTCTCAAAAACCCCCTTCTCCTTCTTCAGCGCATACCGCCTGAACTTAACACACCTATCCCCATAACAAGCTTCAATCAATTCCCCCCAACCCTCATCCCGGGAAGCCATAAGAATACTCCGGGACGGAAAAGAAGCAGGAATATTCCCCACTAATTCCCCATCCGGCGCCCCCGCCAGAAAACAAAAATCCCCCGTCACAATCTGAGCACTACGCGCATCAGGCAAAGAATCCGCCCAAGCCTCCCCCATAACCCCCTGCAGACAAGACCAAATCATCGTTTCATCCCAGTTTTCAAACAAATGCCCAATATATCCCATCTCTCCCTTTTCAACTCGTACCATCCCATATTTCCTTTCTTAAATTATGCCCTTTATAATATTTTTCACTAACATACCCCCAGGTACAGATAAAAAAGTTCCCCCTCCCGTCTGCGTCCCTCTTTTTCCTGCCGTTCCCTCTCCGGCCTGCCGCGCCTTTGGCGGCCCGGGGTATCTAGTACAGCGTTGCATTAATATCACAGTAATGAGCACTCGCTATTCCCGCCAGCACCGCGTTGTCGTCGATCAACGATGCCACCGCATCGCCTCCCTCCTCCGCCTTGTGCTGACAGGAATATCAAGCACTCATTACTGCAATATTAATGCAATGCTGTACTAGGGATTCCTGTAAGGGGCGTATAAATACGCCGGTCCTTACGCTGCGTATTTATCCGAGCGAAAGCGTCCCCTGCAAGGAACCCTGGATGCCCCGGGCCGCCAAAGGCGCGGCAGGCCGGAGTGGGAACGGCAGGAAAAAGAGGGACGCAGACAAAGAGGGGGAACTTTTTTTATCTGTACCGCCGTCTTGCAAGCATTTTAGCATAGTGTTAAACTGAATACCAGAGGAAGACTTTAAATGATGGCAGCTTTGTCAACAGGTTCCCGGCGGAAAAGGCCCGGGCGTCAGAGAAAGAGAACAGAGAGCAGAAGCATATAGAAGGAGGCAGAAGGAATTGAACAGAAAAAAAGCAGGAATGATAGCAGCGGCAGTTATGCTTCCCGTTGCCGCAATAGCCGGCAGCGTGGCGTTTTTCTTCACCTATGCGGTCGTGAGGATGGAGAAAAAGAAGAAAAAGAAAAAACGGAAGAAAGCACCGGCAGCTCCGAAGGAAGGAGAAGGCCTTACCTTTGGTTGTTTCCGGGATAAGATGGAGGAAGGAACGCGCTGGTTCAAGGAACAGGATCCGGAGAAGATAACGCTTACCAGCTATGACGGCCTGAAGCTGTCCGCTTATCTGCTTCCGGCGGAAAAGAAAAGCAGGAACGTCCTTTTGCTCATGCACGGCTACCGCTGTGACGGCTTTTCGGATTTTTCCTGCCTTTATCAGTTTTATCATGATCAGGGATATCATCTGCTGGTGCCCCACCAGAGAAGCCATGCGGAAAGCGATGGAAAATATATCTGTTTTGGTGTAAAAGAACGATATGACTGCAAAATGTGGGCCGATTATGCGGTGCGCCGATTTGGAAGTGACTGCAACCTGTACCTGTCCGGAATTTCCATGGGCAGTTCCACGGTGCTCATGGCGGCCGGACTCGACCTCCCTTCCAATGTGAGAGGAATTATCGCCGACTGCGGCTTTACAAGCCCTTACGATATTTTCAGACATGTCCTTAACCTCCAGTTCAGGCTCCCGTCTTTCCCTCTGATGAACCTGACGGAACTGGCAGTGAAGCGGAAGGCCGGTTTTGATTATAAGGCTGTTTCCACCCTGGATGTGCTGAAAACCTGTAAAATTCCTGTGCTGTTCATCCATGGAGGCAAGGATGATTTTGTCCCTACGCAGATGACGCTGGATAATTATTCTGCCTGTGCCTCACCCAAGGAGCTGCTGATAGTGCCTGAAGCGGGGCATGGCACCTCAAATATGGCGGAACCGGAACGTTACCGGGAAACAGCGCTTGCCTTTATGAAAAAGTATGAAAAATAGAGTGGTGTAAATGGAATCAAGAACAATAATTTTCCATATTGATGTAAACAGCGCCTTTTTAAGCTGGAGTGCGGCTTACCGTACGGATGTCCTCGGGGAAAAACTGGATTTGCGTACGGTGCCCTCCATTGTGGGAGGGGATCAGGAGGCGCGCCACGGGATCGTGCTTGCCAAGAGCACACCTGCCAGAAAATATGGCATCCAGACCGGGGAACCGATTGTGGCCGCGAGAAAGAAATGTCCGAACCTGATTATCATACCGCCGGATTTTCATATTTATGTGGAGAAATCCAAAGCCCTGATCGCGCTGCTGAAGCAGTATTCCGACAAGGTGGTTCAATACAGCATTGACGAAGCCTGGGCGGACTTCACCGGGTATGAGATGCTGTATGGCGAGCCTGTGGCGTTCGCCCATGAGCTGAAGGATAAGATTAAAGAGGAGCTTAAGTTTACGGTGAATATCGGAGTCTCTTCCAACCGTCTGCTGGCTAAGATGGCAGGGGATTTCGAAAAACCGGATTTGGTGCATACTCTTTTTCCTGAGGAGATAGAAGAAAAAATGTGGCCGCTTCCTGTGGAGCGGCTGTTTTTGGTGGGAAAAGCGGCGGCGGATAAGCTGCACAGCTTAGGGATATATACGATAGGAGATTTGGCCCGTACGGATCCCGGGGCGATTAAGTCTCATATGAAAAAGCATGGGGAAGTTATCTGGAATTATGCATGGGGCCGTGAGGAAGAGGAAACAATAGAGGCCAAAGAAGGCAATAAGGCCTATGGAAACAGCATGACTACGCCGGTAAATGTCACGGATGTGGAATATGCAAGACAGATCCTTCTGTCTCTGAGTGAAACCGTGGGAATGCGCCTCCGGGCGGATCAGGCCAAAATCAGCTGTGTGAGCATCACGCTCAGAAGCTCAGACTTTGAAAACAGGAACAGACAGATGCAGTTAAGCAGCGCCACGGATGTTACGGAGGAAATCTATGTATCGGCCTGTAGGCTTTTTGATGAATTGTGGGACGGAAAGCCGCTCCGCCTGATCGGTGTTTCCACTTCGAGAGTCACCTATGAGGAATACCGGCAGTATAATCTGTTTGACCAGGAAAAATATGATAAGCTGGAAAAATGCGATAAAGCGATAGACAGCATCCGTGCCAGATTCGGCGAGGATTCCATAATGAGGGCCAGTTTTTTGAACAGCCGTATTTCCCATACGGGAGGAGGCCTGAATAAGGAAAAAAGAGCGGAGGCGGTTTCCGATCCCGGGAGGGAGAGGAAAGGAAAAGGAGAGAAAAATTGAGAAATAGAAAGGGGATAGGGCTTGTCGTTCTGACGGCCATATTGCTTTTGTCAGGCTGCCAAAACCTGCCGGGGCCGGAAGAAACGGTTCCCGCAAAGGGACAGGAATCACAGGAAGAAATGCTGCCGGAGACGGATTTGCCTTTAGAAACACAGGAGAAGCCTGTTATGGAAAGTATGCCGGCAAAGCCGGCTGCCGGACAGGAGCCTGAAGCCGGAGAGGAAGCTTCCGGGCAGCAGGCCTTTAAAGAAGAAAACCAGGAAAAAGGACTTCCGGAAAAAGAGGAAAAACCGGCAGAGGAGGCGTCTGCGGAACCGCCGGAAGAAAGTCTGCCGGAAGAGATTCCGCCGGCAGAAGAGCAGGCGGGGCAACAGGCAGAACCACCGGATGAATCGGCAGAGCAGAGGGGGATTATGGTTGAGGAGAAAACACTGGTGATTCCGGGATTGGAGAGGGAATACAGGTACCTTTTCCTTTCCGATACCCATATCATCAGCCTGGACGGGGAAGAAAGCGAGCAGCAGCTGGAAAATGCCATTCCGCGCCGGGATACTCTTTTTAAGGATGAGTTGGGAAGGACACCGGAGGAGGTTTTCACGGACTGGATAGCTTATGCCAATGAGCAGCAGGTGGACGGCCTGCTTCTGGGAGGTGATGTGATTGATTTCCCTTCTCAGGGGAACCTTTCTTTTCTGGAAAAGAATCTGGAAATGCTGGAAATGCCTTATCTTTATGTCCCGGGAAATCATGACTGGACTTATCCGTGGGAATATATGACGGATAAAGGCAGGCAGGAATACCTGGCGGCCCTGTCGCCCTGGATGAGGGGAACGCCTGCCGCTCAGGTGATGGAAAACGAAGAGCTGGTATTTCTTGGAGTGGATAACAGCAGCAACCAAATCGATCCTGCCGCCATGGATACCGTGAAAAGCGCCATGGAGAGGGGAAAGCCCGTAATCATCCTGCAGCATGTTCCTTTTGCTACGGATCGTCTGGTGGATACGGCGGCCGGGCTTTGGAAGAATCCGGTTCTTCTGGGAAAAGGAGTGCTGGGCGGTATTTACCCTAATGAGGCATCCCAGGAATATATGAATCTGGTATTAGGAGGCGGCAGTCCGGTAAAAGCGGTTCTGGCGGGCCACATCCATATAGGAGAACAGGACAGCCTGACAGAAGGCATTGTGCAGTATACGGCGGAAGCGGGATATATGGGGAAGGGGCTTCTGCTGATTATTAAGGGAGAGGAACAGGCAGATACGCAGCCGGATTGACAGAAGGAAAGAAATGCGAAAAAGAATGGGGATAAGATATCAGGAACGATATCGAATCCCCATTGTCATGCTTCAATAAATATTATCCTTATTACCTGATTCCGGACGAAATATCTCAGTTCTTTTTCAGCCGGATTGTCTTTACTTCAAAGGCACGGAAGGAAAGAAGAATGCCGCCGTTTTCCACAGGAGCTTCCTCCAGGATATTTTCCAGCATATCACACACATAAGGCGTATAACCTTCAAAAGCAGTATGAATACGGGCGGTTACCGCAGCCTTTTTGGATTCATACAGACGCAGGATGATATCTTCACTTCCGTCTTCCGCAGGCTTCATGGTATCCAGAATGATATTTTCTCTGTCAACCTCTGCAAGGCTGAAGCGGCTGCTGCTTCCCGGCATGACGAGAGCGGGCACATTAAGGTCATAGCCCTGCCGAACCACATCACAGTCAGCGAAAGTGCCTTCCCAGGCAGTAAAAGCATAAGTAAAATGATGTACTTTATTATCCGCGCGCATTTCCGGTGCGGAAGGGGCTCTCAGCAGCGTCAGCTCCAGGCTGTTTCCATTCATGCTGATGCCGTATTTGCAGTCATTGAGTACAGCTGCGCCATGAGCGGCGTCGCAAAGGGCGCTGTAACGGTGGTTGCAGACCTCAAAACGATCCTTGTCATAGGCTTTGGAACGATGCGCAGGCCTTTCCACATAACCGAACTGCATTTCATTGATACCGTTTTCCGCATATACATCCACAGGGAAAGCGGTCTTCCATAAACGATGAAGTTCCTTCCAGTCTGCTTCGGTATCAAATACCAGACGTCTGCTGTCGGCAGCCAGACGGATATACTGCGTATAGGAAGATTCGCTTATGCGGCCGGAAACCCGAAGCACAGCCTCAAGGCCCTGGGAAACCATTTCTACTGTGATATCACGAGCGCCCTCCACTTCCTGTTCGATATAGTTGGAATCAATATCCCAGGCGTCGAACAGACGGGGAACATCTTTATACAGATGGAAACGGTTCATGGGAGCAGCGGCAAATTCCCTTCCGGATTCTTTTAAACGGAAGGAGGTTACTTCACCGCGAAGGTTTACAGCGGCCTTTACCACACTGTTTTCCAGAACGAATCCGTCCTCCGTTTTTTCAGCGGATGCACCTGCCAGGGGCTTTTCCGCTTCCTGAGAAGGAAGAAGAGTAACTCCGCCGCAGGAAGGGAGATCCACAAGCGCTTTTACGCCGTCCTGTGCAGCCTGCGTGGCTACCGGAAGGCCTTCTGCCGTACATGCACCGTCTGCAAAGGCTTCAGGAAGGGATATCAGAGCCTTTCTTTCAAAGCTTAAGGAGTTGAATACCGTAACGGCATTGTCCCCCTGATCGGTTAGCAGGGCATTTGCGGCATCCGCGGTAATTTGCGCCGCATCATGAAGGAGCTCCCCAAAAGCTTTTTCCGCTTCTATATATACTCTGGCGATGGAGGAACCGGGCAGAATATCATGGAACTGATGCAGCAGAAGCTTTTTCCAGAGAGCGTCAGCTTCCGAAAGAGGATATTCCCAGCCCTTTGTCCTGGCCAGACAGCTCCATATTTCCATTTCCCGAAGGGCAAGCTCACTCTTACGGTTATTTTTCTTTACCATAGCCTGAGAGGTATAGGTTCCCCTGTGTGCGCTGAAATACAGTTCACCCACATAGGTGTGTTTGGGGCCGCCCTGTTCCTGCATTTCTTCAAAGAATTCCTTTGGCCCTTCCATTTTAACCTTTACGCCGCCTTCCAGGTCTTTCTGACGCAAAGCATATTCCACATAATCTCTGGACGGACCGCCGCCGCCGTCTCCGTAGCCGAAGGGCAGGAGAAAAGCGTCCAGATCCTGTACCTGTGTCCTGTTTTTCCATACCTGATTGACTTCCTTTGGATCGGTGCGGTATGTATAGCTGGTGGGCAGGAAGGAGTCAACATGGGAGCCGTCCATCCCTTCCCAGGTAAAATAGTGATAAGGGAACTGATCCCCTTCATTATAAGACCAGAAAATCTTCTGTGTTACCAGGTATTTTACACCGCAGCCCCGGAGAATCTGGGGAAGGGCGGCAGTATATCCGAACGTATCCGGCAGCCACAGCACCTGGCTGTCCACACCCAACACTTCCTTATAATAGCGTTTTCCATGAATCAGCTGGCGTACAAGAGATTCACCGCTGGTCATGTTGGTATCCGGTTCCACCCACATGGCTCCGTCGGCAATCCACTGGCCGCCCCGGATGGCTTCCCGGATCCGTTCAAAAAGCTCAGGATAATAGGTTCTGCACATTTCATAAGAAGCGGGCTGGCTCTGGATAAATTTATATTTCGGATATTCCTCCAGCAGACGAAGCTGTGCGGCAAAGGTTCTTTCTGTTTTGCGGTGTGTTTCTGCCATAGGCCACAGCCAGGCCAGATCCAGATGTGCGTTGCCCACTGCATAGAAAACAGGCATGGTGGAACCGTTTACAGCCTCCATGGCAGGACGCAGAGTTTCCCTGGCGGCACGGTAGCCGGCAATCCTTTTTTCCTTATCCTGTTCAAAATCCACGATGAGGGTGAATTCCTCCAGCGCCTTTGCGATCTTTGCGGCTCTCAGGGAAGTGTCATCCAGAGTTTCCAGCAGCTTATTCAGGGTATCTACGTCCATATACAGCTGATAGGCATCCTCATTCCAGATTCCATAGGTACAGCAGCCCAGAGTCCTTCTGGCGCCTTCCGGCAGGGGATCCGTAAAGGAACCCGGAAGAACAGGACCGGTAGCGCAGCCTCCGTCCGAACATTCGGGATAATAATGTCCGGCATAGGTTTCCATCAGGACTTCATAGCTGCTTCCGGATTTCCCTTCCCTTGTCAGCACATTATCCTCCATATAATGATGAGGTTCGCTGACCCAGTCTGCCCGGAAAGTTCCGAAAGCCTGTCCGTTTACGAAGAGGGCGGACTCGCCGCCGGGTTTCAGATTCATGACAATCCGTTTCCCTTCCGCTTCCGGGGGCAGTTCAATATGGCTTCTGAACCAGCAATACTCATAGGTATTGCCCCATGTAAATCCGGGCTGGACCGGAGTGAAAGCCATTCCTGCAGCTTCCTCCGGACTAAGATGCTCCATGGTTCTGCCTGCTTCCCACCGGAATTCTCCCAGCGGTTCATAAAAATCGTCTTTCAGCGTACGGATCCAGTGCTTAATCCGCCCGCTCCATTCTGAATGCATCACTTTCATAAGGGCACTCCTTTACATAAATAGTTTTGTGTTTTCCCTGTTGTCATATTGGTAAAAACTGTAAGGGTATGCTTTTGTTATAGCAGGTTATGGTGGTGTTGGCAATCAATTATTTTTGCTTTTTTGTCATTCTTTTTTTACATGGATCGGGAGGCCTGAAATCATGGATTTTGATAATGGGAGAACGGAAGGACGTACAGCGGTTCCGGAAGAAAAATCGTATAAAATAGTTTTTATGTATTGACATTTATTCTCAGATCATATAAAATACATTTTGTCGCGCAGGAATGGCGGAATTGGCAGACGCGCACGGTTCAGGTCCGTGTGGTAGCAATACCATGAGAGTTCAAGTCTCTTTTCCTGCACTAAACGCACATAACCCGAACCCCATCTTTATAGGTGAAGCGTTCGGGTTTGTGTTTTCTCTAAGGTGAAACAAAACGAGGGATAGCCGATTAGGTTATCCCTCATTTGTTATACTACAAATATTGTTATATTTGCTTTTCTGCCGTTTGCTGTTGCTGCTCCTGCCACGCTTTAAATTCTGCTTGCCCCTGTTCACTCTCGTAAAATTCCCGTATGGCAGGGTAAAGCGTTGCAGCAAGGGCTTCTAATTCATGTTTAGGGATTGCTGTTCCCTGCGTCTTTGCTTTCGCTATTGGGAACACCCCCTGTCTGTCCGTTATTGAAGAACACCTCGTTATCGTCAAATAAATAGCTTTGGAATACCACCCCGGTATTAGTGATAAAGCGTCCTTGTGCGTCTTTTGGTATCTGGTCGGCGGCTTCTGTGCTGTCAAGAATAATTTGTGAAAGTATGCTGTCGGCACGTCCACAAATGCGGCAATCCATGTTAGAACGTATTTGCCCGCTGATAATGTCCGCAGAGGGGCGTTGTGTGGCAAGAATGAGATGAATACCGAAAGCCCTACCCTGTCGGGCGATTATGGAAAGCTGACTTTCAATCTGGGAAATAAGTTCTTTTTTCTCTTTTGAAAGCCCTGTTTTGTCGAGGACTTCCGCAATTTCATCACAAGCGAAAACCATACGTTTTAGTTTGCTATTTGTAGCAGCGTTATACTCGTCAATATTGGCGCACTCTGTTTTACGAAAAACGGTTTTACGGCGTTGTAATTCGTCTGTCAAACCTGTCAACAGTTCAAGCAGTTCATTTTCATCAAAACACAAGTGACATTTTTCGTGCCATATGGAAGAAAAATCCACGCCGCCTTTAAAATCTGCAATATAGACTTCTGCATCCTTTTTTAAACACTCCATTAAGAGTAGTTTCAGTAAAACGCTCTTTCCCGATCCACTGGCTCCTCCAAGTAAGATATGCGGTATCTTTGCAAGATTGACCGTTTCCTGTCCTGTCAGACTTTCGCCCAAAATCAGTATAAAACTTTCTTTGCTTAAATATTTGTCCTGCCAATGCATTACTGACGGTATCGTCAGACGTGGGGCAACTGTATGTATGATAATGCGCCGCCCGTTTTTACTTTGCGTTATTTTGATAATTCTGTCAATCAAAGCCCCTTGCAACTTATCTTTCTTATCTTCCCAAATAGATAGGGGTGTTTCGTTCTCGTCAAATTCCCATATTGTAATTTTAGGGTTTAAACTAAGATGATACCTTACAAGAAGCAAAGGCGGCTCTTGAGCATGATTTGTAAATCCCGCGCCAATTAGCCTGTCTTGTATTTTCTGTGCTTTTCGTGGCGTTCCCAGTGCGGATATAAGGCAAAGCAAGCCGAGCGGCAAAAGCAGGGCAACAAGGCAATTAACCGCCATTGTAAATATAGGGAACAGCATAAACTTATTGTCAAGACCAAACAACAGCTTACCACGGTTGAGCCATGCCACTATTGCAAGAAGCAGGTAAGCGGCTAGAAAGACATTTTTCCATCTATGGATAGTGGTGAGTTGTCTAAGTCCTGTTGTAAAGCGTAAGTAAGCGGTTTTTCTTGACCTGTTCCGTTTACGCCTGATTTTATCAGTTTGATTATCGTCATTCATTAAAAATTTCCTTTCCGTCAAATAATGTAAATTGTTCGTAAATTTCTTCTTTCGGTCGGTACTCGATAATGTGATGTATTCGCCTTAATAGTGCTTGCCATGTTTCGGGCTGCTCACACTGAATAATTGGGTATTGGGCTTGTAGAGAAAGATTACTAATTATGTATACCTTTGTGAAACAGGCTGTTTTGTTGGCATATCGACACCGAAGTTCTAAGGGGTATCCATCAAGCAGATTTAAAAGTTCGCTGATTTTTAGCTGTGAGCGGTATTCGTCAAGCACAAGCGTTTCCTGCCCTGCATAGCCGTCAAAGGGGTGTTCATACTCTGTCACTCTGTAAACGGCTGCATAGCCCTGTTGCTCCATTACATAGCGTGTTTTTCCTGTTCCTGTCCTTCCCCATATATAAGTGACTTCCATCTCCCGAAAAATAGTGCGAAATTCCTCTGCTTTTACTGTTTGGCGTACACGTTCAATATCTGTCAGACGCAAAAGATATTCGGGGTTTTCCTCTAAAATCTCATAATTGCTTTTTCCGTCTTTTACGAGTTGATAAAGAAAATCAAGGTCGGAGCGTGCGCCTTGCCGCTCAATAGGCATTTCACCCCATTCCTCAAAAGTACCTTTAATTGAAGTATCACTTTTTGAATCATTTTTCCATTTACCGGATTTCTCCACATAAGCCTTATTTTCCTCACAGCTTCCACGAGCCTGCTCAATATGTCCATCTGGAAAATGCCGTTTTATCGTTGAAAATCGAACGGGGGAAGAACAGGCGATAAAAATATGGATATGTGGGGTTTGTTCTTTTAATCCGATTTCGTCAGCCATGCAATAATATTGAATAGGCTTAATCGCTGATAGTTCTATTTTGATTGTTGCATGGTCTATCTGCTTTTTATTGCGAAAATTTAAAGTAATTTGCCACTTGCGTGACTGTGTATCTTTCAATCTTTCACCGCCTTTACAGAACATATGTTTGTATTTGCTACAAAATACAGAGGTGCCTAAGGGTAATACTAGACCTTAGGCAGTTCCGCCGCAGGACAAGTTTTCCTAAGGGAAAACCCGCCCTGCGGCGGCTTCTGTGTTTCGTAGACTAGTCCTTTCTGATAGTGCTCAATTTATGATTGGCTGTTACTTTTCAGATTGAGCGATGCTTTTGCAGGGGTTTCCTGCGACAAGCTAACAGTAGCCGTCAGAATAGTACCCACATGATATGCACCCTCAATAGGGGTTTCGCGGCTGTCTGTATTCAGAATTTCATAAGCCTGCCCAGCCTTATTTACACCGCTGCTGATTTCTGCAATTCCCGAAACAGGTTTTCCACTCTGTTTATCATACCAGGTTCCAGTGACTAAATATCTCTTTCTCATAATGCTATTTTCCTTTCTTTGCTGCGCTATTCAGTATCAACAATAATTACTCCTCTGTTGCGGTTACAACTGTAGGTACGCCATCATATAATTCGATAAGCATACTTGCAATTCCGTTTTTTTCCGTAGGGTGGACATTAAACGCCTTAACAGGGTAATTATCCTTGCCTGCAAGAAAATCGGCATAGGCTTGTTCGTCCATACAGATAATAAGATAACGGTCTTTGCCCCCTTGCGGGTCTGCAATAATATGGATTGCTGTTTTTTTCATTTGTTTACCTCCTTTACCTTGCTCCACTTAGCTAAGGCGGTAGCAAGATTATTTTTTGCAAGAGTCTCTTGTTACTGTAATTTTATCGTATACAATGTATGAAGTCACTGCCAAGTTGCTTTAACATAACTTCAAATAAAATTAATTCAAGTTGTTTGAATACTTCAATTTAAATTGACAATAACAAACTAAAGTGATATTCTGTAAAAAGAACAGGAGGAAAAATATAATGAGTAAAGAACCACAAAAATGCAGATTGAAAGAACTAAGAGATAAGCTCGGTCTTACACAAGAGGAATTTGCCAGTAAGTTTGGGATTAGCAAAACCGCCATTAGTAACATTGAAAACGGAAAAAATCCTCTAAAGATTGAACTTGCACTTGAAATAGCAGAAAAATACCCACTGTCTTTAGATTGGTTTTATATGCGGACTAGTGATGATAGCACAAGTGTTTTAGATGATTTTCGTTCTTTTTTTAGCTTAGGGCAGCGTTCTTTATTAATTGAGGGTAGAACCGTATCTTATGAAACCACTTTTTTAACCATGCAGCTTTCAGGCGTAGTGCGGGATTACTTTTTGGAAATAAACGAAGTTGAAAAAATTAGCAAAGAAAAGGACTTGCCCGAAGCTGCCTACAAAGCGTGGCTTGAAAGTGTTAAGGTTAAATACCAAAAAGCATTAGGGGAAAATGAATTGGACGAAGTTATTGAATTTGTTTTAATAGAAAATGGTGAGAATTTGGACTCAGATATTGCGTATGTTGAAGCACGCCGTCAAATGGGTGACTATGCTGCAAAAGCTGCATTAGATGAATTGAATTTTGGAAAGATATAAAATGATATGGCACAAAAATAGTCCTTGCGGTATGTTGATTGTACTGTAAGGACTACTTTTGTGCTTTTTTATTCATCTTTCGTCTTTTCAATCAGCCTATCCAAGCTAACCCCCAACACAACCGAGATTTTATAAAAGGTTTCAACCGAAAAATTATATCCCACCTTTTCGCTTTCAATCTGCCGTATAAAATCATGGGATAAGTCAACCATTTCAGCAAGCTGGGCAGAAGTCAGCCCCTTTTCCTTTCGATATTTCTTGATATTACGCCGTATTGTATTATATATATTTTCATCAAATTCTAGCTGTTCTACTTTTTTTGTCATATGAGCCACCACCTAACAAAATTGTACTGTGAAACAATATAAAAGTATGTTAGGCATTAACTCACAAAATATGCTTGAATTTATGTTTGAATGATGATAAGATGAATTTGCAATAGTATAGAATTAAGGAAAATGAAAGGGGATAAAAGAATGAAAAAAAGGAATACTAGCAGGAGATTTTTAACCGTTATGTTATCTATGGCAATGGCACTAGGAGTAGCAGGTACATCATGGGCAGGAAATGTATATGGAGATGATGGGAGCAATATTAAAATAATGACTACCGCCGGAGAAATCACTGAACTTCCTAAAACCGATTTTAATGGAGCACATATCTCTTTACTGCCCGCTGACGCTAAGATATGGGTATCCAGTGAAGGGTCAACCGCTAATCCTGACACGATTTATTTTTATGTTCGTGTTTGCCCTAAACAATTTATTACTGGAGTTGACAGCTTTACAAATGCGAATTTTGCAGAAGAAGTTTTTGGCGAAAATTTAAAATTTGATAATCAGTATCCAGCTTTTAGCGGTTATGACATAAACGATAATGTATTCATGGCAATGTTTGAAGATGCAGACGGCTCATGGCAAAGGTTTGTTTATTTGCTTGATGATGGTTCATATCCTGTAATATCAGCAGAGACAAAAGCAGAAACAGAATCCGGTTGGAAACAGGACAGCACAGGTTGGTGGTATCAGAACGCCGATGGTTCTTATCCAAAATCAACATGGCAACAAATTGATGGTAAATATTATTATTTCAATGAAGCTGGTTATATGCTTGCTGACACAACAACACCTGACGGCTATCAGGTAGATGTTAATGGGGTATGGGTTCAGTAAAAACAGGAGAAAATAAAATGAAAAGAAAAATGCTTTGTTTTGCGCTAGTTCTAATGATGTGCTTTGGATTGTCAATTCCAGCTTTGGCGGCAGAAGACAGCCAATATACTCCAAAATACGGGAGAGACCCCAATAATTATGATGTGGCAGGCAGAAGTGCATTTGTGACAGATGGGGAGTATTTTTATTATATAAGTCATGGGGGATACAGTGAGGCAACTGGACAGTTTCTACCAGACAAAATTGTAAAACAGTCAATAGATGGACAAACTCAAACATTTATTTATACATCTGATGTTAAAATAGGAAATCAACCCGTTTCATTATCTAATTCCTTTAATTTAATGGATGGATATTTGTATTTCAAAGATGAATGTGATAATATTTATCGTTTAAAAACGGATGGAACATTTGCCGATTGTATTTTTAAAAGAGACCCGAATAGAAATGATTATATCTATAATATCCGACAGATGTTGGTAATTGATGACAGGCTTTACTTAATATGGGCTAATCATATCACATTTCAAAACGATTTAATATCGATGAAATTAGATGGAAGTGATGTTAAAACAGTCGAGAATAAGAATTTTTTAACTTACTTTGTTGCTCGTGGTGAATGGCTATACTTCGGTGGTAATGGCGAATATTTTTGCTATAATATTCATACTGGCGCGACAAAAACCTTTTATAAAACGGTAGGAAGTGGCGAAAGCATACAACTTGTGGGATTTTCTGATGATGGACGTGTTCACTACACTGTAAGTTATACTCATGGTTTGGTTATCAACTGGGAATTTTTCGGTAAACATTATAGTAGTATGCCAGATGGTTCAGATTATCGCCAAGAGAAAGAACTTATGGGTAACAATTACAGTTATTGGATTGTAGGAAACGACTATCTTTATTATGCTGATGATGGTTACATTTATAAATCTTCATTATATGATGAAGATACGCCAATAAGAATTACAGATAAGGCAGTAGAAAGCAGACCAGGGCGTGATTTCGGATATCATAACGGCTTTGTTTATGTTAATAATTGTGGGGTTTATAAAGTGAGTAATTAGGATAACCATTAATTGTATGTAGAATAAAATCAGTATTCTAAACTAAGTAGATAAAAATAAATCAGCTAAAGCAATCGTTTTGGCTGATTTATTTTTTATGTTTAAAACGAGTTGACAGAACAATGCGTAATATGTATTATATTAAATATACGAAAGGAGCGTTGAATATGCAAGAGGTAGCACAGAGATTAAAGAACTTGCGAGAAAGCGTCAGCCTGTCCCAAGCCAAAATAGCTGCATTGATGGGGGCAACACAAGCCAGTGTGAACCGATATGAAAACGGACAGACCACACCGCCGCTAAAGATATTACTTTGGTATGCAGACTTTTTTGATGTTTCTATGGATTACATTTTTGCAAGGACAGAGCAGCCAGAGGGCAGATTATACGAGCATAAACCAAAAGTAATTGAAGCCATCACGCAGGATAATAAGGAACTTCGGCAGTTTGTGGATATGTGTTTTGACCCCGCTTCACCTGTCAGTGAAAAATTGAGGGATATGCTTGCGAAAATGTTAGAAGAACAGAGCAAGTAAGAGGGGGATTTCCCCTTGTGGAGTATATTCCAAAATCCCCGTCAGCCAAGGTTAAAATGAACTGATTTTCAATCAGACCTTGACTGACGGGAATTTTGGAATTAGCGGTTATCAAGGGAAAGCCCCAGTGTGGCGGCGAGGTGAGCCACCGATAAAAATACGAAAGGAAGTGCAGAGAATGAAAGCTGTTATTTATGCCCGTTATTCCTCTGATAATCAGCGGGAGGAAAGTATTGAAGGACAATTAAGGGAGTGCAAGGAATACGCTGAAAAGAACGGTATCACAATTTTATCAACCTACATAGACAGGGCGTTATCTGCCAAGACCGACAACCGCCCCGAATTTCAACATATGATTAAAGACAGTGCAAAGGGATTGTTTGATATAGTGCTTGTGTGGAAATTAGACCGCTTTGCACGGAACCGTTACGATAGCGCACATTATAAAGCTACCTTACGGAAAAACGGCGTGAAAGTGGTATCAGCCACCGAAGCCATAGCCGAGGACAGCACAGGTATTTTGCTTGAAAGTCTGTTAGAGGGATATGCAGAGTTTTACAGTGCCGAACTATCGGAAAAGGTAATCAGAGGACGGACAGAAAACGCCTTGAAGTGTAAATTTAATGGAGGGGGATTGCCGATTGGTTATATTGTAGACAGTGAGCAATATTTACAGATTGACCCTTTAACCGCTCCAATCGTGGTTGAAGCGTTCCAACGTTATGACAAGGGCGCAACGATTAAGCAGCTTGTGGATTTTCTCAACAGCAAAGGGATACAAAGCTATCGCAAAAAACCGCTAAGAATTGATTGCGTAAAACGTCTTTTGAAAAACCGCCGCTATATCGGTGAGTACAAATATCGTGATATTGTCACACCAAACGGTGTGCCCGCTATTGTGCCGCAGGATTTATTTGACCGGGTAGGGGAAAGGTTGGAAAAAAACAAGAAGGCCCCGGCAAGGGCAAAGGCAAAAGAAGAAATGTATTTGTTGACAACAAAGCTATTTTGCGGGAATTGCGGTGCTTATATGTGCGGTGAGAGTGGCACAAGTCATACGGGAGTAACTCACCATTATTATAAATGTGTAACTGCCAAATATAAAAAAGCCTGCCATAAAAAAACAGTCAAAAAAGACTGGATAGAAAATTTAGTGATTGAACATATTGTAAGGCTGCTATTTGATGATAACTTGATGAATGATATAACCGATAGTATTATGGTACTGCAAAAGCGTGAGAATATCACCTTGCCGCTGTTAAAGCAGCAGCTTGCCGATACCACAAGAGGAATTGAAAATATAATCAACGCTATCCAACAGGGGATTTTCACACAGTCCACCAAGCAGCGGCTTGACGAGTTAGAGGAACGCAAAAGTCAACTTGAAATCGAAATTTTACAAGAAGAAATGCAAAAGCCGCTTTTAACAAGAGAACAGGTTTTATTCTGGCTTCACCGTTTCCGCACTTTAGATATCACAGACCCCGACCATAGGCAAAGACTTGTTGACAGCTTTGTAAATTCGATTTATCTTTATGATGATAAGATAGTTTTAATGTTTAACTACAAAGAGGGCAGCAAAACGATTAGTTTTGCTGATATAGAAAGTTCGAGTTTAAGTGCGGGTGGTGCACTTCATAAAACACTTCAGAATGGATAACTGTTCTGAAGTGTTTTTTTGTATAATTAATTACTTAGCTTCCGCTGCACAAAAAAATAAGGCTTTCGGATATTTCTTATCCGAAAGCCTTATGTACAGTGCAGGAAAAGAGACTTGAACTCTCATGGTATTGCTACCACACGGACCTGAACCGTGCGCGTCTGCCAATTCCGCCATTCCTGCGCGACAAAATGTATTCTATATGATTTAAAGGTAAATGTCAATATAAAATGTTAAAAAAATTAATCAAAAAAATTACTTGCAAAAAAAATCAAAAAATCTGAAAAAGTATATTGACTTATTTGTTCCCAGATGGTAATATACCTCTTGCAGCACGGAACACAAAGCTGTGCAGGCATGCGGAAGTGTCGGAACTGGCAGACGAGCAAGACTAAGGATCTTGTGAGCAATGCGCTCGTGTGGGTTCAAGTCCCATCTTCCGCATCGATGAATGGTAGGGAAGTCCTTTTTAAAGGATTTCCTTATTTTTTTGTATTGAATTCACCTTTTTATATCTTTAGCCTCATATCATCTTTCCAGATCTGAGATAAACTCATAAAGTACAGTTTCTCTGTTATATGATTTTCAATTCCAATAAACTGGATGTAATCCTCCGGCAATAATGGAATCCATATTAAAATGCTGAAAGCCCATTCGTTTCACTATCATTTGTGAAACAGTACTTTTTCCGGTACGCGGCACGCCTGCTATAATTATGTGTTTTTTCATACCTCACACCTCACTAATCCTTTTTCAGGTTTAAATCTCCCCAATTTTTTATAACATCTAAGACTGACATAAAACTTTTGCCCAGTTCGGTAAGTGTATATTCAACCCGGGGCGGAACTTCCTTAAAATCATGGCGGTTAATAAAGCCATCGGCTTCTAATTCCCGAAGCTGTTTTGTCAATGATGACTCTGTGATATCTCCGATATGACGCCGAAGTTCTCCGAACCTATGTACGTTCTGTCTGCCGATATAATAAAGAATTTCTATTTTCCATTTGCCGCCTAATATTTTTTGGACGGTCGATATTGTTACACATCTTTGTATGGCTTGTTCGGTTTTCTTCATGACTGTTTCACTCCTTTTCTGTAAGGATACAAAAAATACACAATAAAATCAAGGTACGTTATTTTAGTATAGTACTATAAAAAAGTTCAGTACTTTCTAAATTATTGTACAATGATATAATCTGTGTATGCTTTTTGAAAGGAGTAAACCATATGCACTACACGGGAACAGTATGGCGGCCGCCATATGAAGCATCATCCTTACTTTTAGAGGTTACGGCAGGGTGTACGCATCATAAATGCAAATTCTGTACATTATATGATGATATCCCTTTCCGGTTCAGAATGTCGCCGATAGAAGATATTGAGGCGGATTTAAAAGAAGCGAAAGGACGATTCCGATTATCAACTGATACCCATATATCACGGACTTTTTTAGTGGGTGCCAATCCATTTGTACTGAAAGCGGCACGTCTGTCGGAAATTGCTTCTCTTATTCAGCGGTATTTTCCAACCAATAAAAGTATCGGATGCTTTTCAAGAGTTACTGATATTACATGGAAAACGGATGAAGAGCTGCTTGAATTACGAAAAGCAGGATATGACGGTCTTACGATTGGCATTGAGACGGGGGATGATAAAGCGCTGAAATTTATGAATAAAGGATATGAGGCACAAGATATTGCTGCACAATGCAGACGATTAGATAATGCAGGAATAGCATACAATTTCTTTTATCTGACCGGGATATCCGGCAAAGGAAAAGGCGAAAAGGGGGCAATGGATACGGCTGATATCTGTAATCAGCTGCACCCTCAGATAATAGGAGCAAATATGCTTACCATCTATCCGAATGCAGAACTCTATCAGGAAATGCAGAAGGGTAATTGGCAGGAGGAAACAGAAATTGAGAAATACAAAGAATTGAGAACTCTGGTGGATAACCTGCATATTCCCGTTTGGTTTGCGGCGGGAGGCGCTTCAAACGCAATACCGATTCAAGGTACGCTTCCGCGAGATAAAGGGAAAATTTTATACGTACTGGATAAAATTATTCAAAGTGTTAAGGAAGAAGAATTGAGATGTTACCGAGAAAATCTCCCGCATTTATAATTATATTAAGGAAGTGATTTTATGAATTTTACGGGAAGAACATGGCGGCCGCCCTATGAAGCCAGTTCTTTTATTATACAGGCCGCCTCTGGCTGTACATATAACAAATGCCGGTTTTGCAGTCTTTATAAAGGGGAATGCTACCGTATGTCCCCGTTAAGTGAATGGGAAGAAGATTTGCAGGAACTGAGTTTATACCACCCAAACGCCCGTAGGATATTCTGGACAGGTGCGAATCCTTTTGCTATGAGCTATGAGAACTTAAAAGCAAGAGCCTTGTCTGTATATGATTATTTAAAAGAATGCCAGACTATGGCGATGTTTGCAAGTATCAGGGATATAAAACCTAAAAAGGTAAAGCAGCTGAGAACGTTGAGAAGCCTTGGTATTAACGGCCTTAGCATCGGCACGGAGTCGGGGGATGATTACACGCTTCGCCTGGCTGATAAAGGATATACCGCAAAAGATATTATTGACCAATGCCGTAAACTGGATGAAGCCGGTATAGAATACTATTTCGTTTATATGACGGGACTTGCCGGAAAAGGAAATGGATATCAGAACGCAGTCAATAGTGCAAAAGTTTTCAGTAAAGTCAATCCACGTTTTATTTCTGTGGACTCGCTGACCTTATTTGAAGATACGGAGCTATTTGAAATGGCTGAACGTGGGGAATTCGTTCCTGCCGGTGAAAAGGAACGTATTGAGGAATTACAGGTTTTTATTCAGAACCTACGGCTAAAAGTACATTTATTTGCCGACAGCATATCAAATTTTTATCCGATGACAGCGTATCTGCCCAGGGATAAAGAGCTGGTAATTGGTGAATTGCAAAATATTATGGATACGGTAAGCGAAGAAGAAATGCTTGCGTACAGACGTAATTTAAAGGCTTTAGGTTAGGTTATTTTATAAAATTTATTTAATGACAGCTTGCATTTGAAAATGAAAATGCTAAAATACCACATATAAGCACAAGGTCGTGTAAAAACAGGCCTTGTGCTTTTTTCGATCAATTTATTTACATAAGGAGGCAGAATATGAAGGATGTAATTAAAGTATCGACAGTCGCTTTTAATGCAAAATGGGGAGAAAAAGAAAGAAACTTAAATCGTATGACCGGCTATATCGAGGCTGCTGCGTCTGAAGGCTCCAATATTATAATATTCCCGGAAATGGGGCTGACAGGGTATGACGATGAAGAGGATAAACCAAAGCTGGAAAAAATGCAGTATAAGCTTGCAGAAACGGTACCCGGGAAATCATCGGAAGTGATTGCGGAACTTACGAAAAAACTGGGTATATATGCCGTGTTCGGCCTGCCTGAGAGGGATCCCGATGACGAATCCAAAATATATAACGCCGCCTGTGTATGCGGCCCCGACGGGATTGTTGGCTCTTACCATAAAATTCACTTGCCATATCCGGAACCGCACTGGGCATCAAGAGGAACAGCCCCTTTTATTTTTGACACGGAGTGGGGCCCCATAGGATTAGGAATTTGCTATGATACCTATAGCTTTCCGGAATTGATGAGATACTATGCCGCAAAAGGATGCCGTTTATATATTAACTGCACTGCACTGGCCAAATGTCATGGCATTGCCATGGGTTCATCGACTCTGGAGGCCGGCTGCATAACTAACCAGATTTATATTGTATCCTCAAATCTTGCAGGAAAAGACCTCTGCAATGTATTCTGGGGCGGATCAAGCATAATCGGGCCAAGTACTAACGTATGGGAAGCCGAGTATTTTGCCGGGTATCCCTTTACTGATCCCAGGGCAATCCAAAATAAAATGTATACTGCAGTAATCGATTTGGCTCTGGCATCCCGTGAAATATTTGAACCCAATGAATTAATTAACGGAGCCACGGATTTCAGGCCCGATATATATAAAGAACTGATGGAAGATTTACTTAAGGATCCTAAATTCCGGAAAAAAGAATGTGGATCAAACTAAACTCTACGGAGCGTCGGTTGCAAAAATCTCAATCTGCGGATATGATTCTGGTTATTGCAGCAGATTAAGATTTATCAGAAAGGAAGAATAAAATGAGTGAGTTTCACCCAATAGATATGCAGACATGGCCAATGGCACAGGCATTCCACTATTATACCCGGATCGCACCGACCAGCTATACGATCAATGTAAATATGGATGTGACAATTCTTAGAAGGGAACTGAAAAAAAGAGGATATAAGTTTTTTCCGGCCTATCTTTATTTAGCAACCAGGGTCATTTCAAACCAGCAGGAGCTGCGGATTCATGTGAAAGACGGCGTTTTGGGATATTGGGATACTCTAACCCCGGCCTATCCGCAGTTTCATGCTGATGACAAAACGACATCCCTTCTGTGGACGGAATACAATGAAAAATTTGCGTATTTTTATAATGCTTATCTAAATGATACGAAGCAGCATGGACAGAGTCATGGTATCCTTTCCTCAAAGGGTGTGCCTCCGGCCAATACCTATATCATTTCCTGTATTCCATGGTTTACTTTTAACAGCTTTTCTCTTCACAATCATGGAATTAAGGATTATTACGTCCCGAGCTTTGAGGCCGGAGGCTTTGCAGAAACCGCCGGAGGAAAGATCAATATGCCGCTGTCTGTTACGGTTCATCATGCGGTTACAGATGGTTATCACTTAAAGGTGTTTTTTGATGAGCTGCAAAGGATGATGGATTGTCCCGGAGAGTGGCTGTAGCAGTGTTTGGATACGAGGACATTTGTTCGAAAAATTCAGAGAGTAAAATTTGTATGGAAGGTTTCTTCTGTATGACAGTATAAATAAATATACATTGCTATATTTATGGTGTGAGATAGTGTATAATAAAGCAAAGAGAACTTTAAACGGGAGAATTATATATTCAGATATGCACACACAAATATCATTGCTGAGGACAGTAAAAAGCTGATAAAAATTTTATAAAGATGTATTCCGGTGTGAAAGTATAGGAGAAACAAGGACTTGAGGCAGCGGACTGCGAAGGAAATATCGTTGAGATACAAAGCTGGTCACAGGCTGTAAAACGTTAAATGCACTCGGTTATGAAATGGAATAACAGTCGGAGACTGCATAATAATTGATGAGAGAATGATATGAAAATGGTCAATAGTATTTTACCCCAAAAGGATACAATTCAGGATGCTGCAGTTCATTTATATAAAAATCATAATGATGTATGTTATATGTGTAAAATCAGCCTCGGACATTCTTTTATCAATTGTATTATCCAGGAAGAGGATAAAATAATTGAAATCGTAGATATTCAATGCGAGACAATAAATGATGGCATCGGTTCATTGATGATGGTAAAATTGATAAGCTATGCGTCGGAAAATAATTACTGCAAAATTGTGGGGTGGTTATCCATAGTTGATGAAGAGCATATAGACAGGCTCAGGCATTTTTATATGAAGCATGGTTTCACAATCAAAACAGAATACGACGGTATGAAGCTGGCAGATATTGAACTGTTGATTACATAAAGGCAGAGAAAATTAATTGACGGGAGCAGAGCTGTTGCAGAAGCAGGCAGATAGCCTGTACGGCAACGGCTCTTTTGTTTCCTGAAAAGATAAATCGGGTTAATAATATTTGGTAATATTTACCAAAAGCATGCATATAATAGAATAATATGGGGTTTTCCGGCCTGAAGCAGCCGGAAAGCCAGAAAACGTTTTCGGCATCCGGTAATAATTTCTGTTTGACACTGAGAGAGGAATCAAGTACAATTTTACAAGATTATGTGTTTTTACCGGAATATATTTTCTGCCTTTCATATAAAAAGGCGGAGAAAACAGCGGCATAGGATACGGGGATATTCATCCTAATATGCATGCAGTTATGCATGCAATTATGCAGGGAGGTAGTAAGTATGAAAAAGAATATAGGTATCCTTGCAGGGCTTTTCTTCCTGGCGGCCATTTTGGCAGCCTGCGGAAGGAGTGCGGAGGAGACTGGGAATTTTAATACGCCGGGCAACGGTTCTTCCGGCAGTCTGGAAACAATTCTGGCATTGGAATCGGAAACAGTTGAGGCCACGGAGACGGGAGAGCCGGAAACCGTTCTTATTTATTACGGATCCAGCATAGGAAAAGAACTGAAAACAGAAGAGGTGGATTTGCCAAGGAAAACACCGGAGGCCATCATAGGCGCTCTGCGCACCAAAAATATCGTGTCGGTGGATACCAAGGTAAATGACTTCAGCATATCGGAGGATGGAAAGCATATCACGCTGGATCTTTCCGCAGGGTTCCGGGATTATCTGAAAACCATGCAGGAGGGGAGCGAAGCGGTGATTATGGCCGCGCTGACCAATTCTTTTTTGGATGCCTATGATGCCCAGGATTTACTGGTGACAATAAACGGCGAGTGTCTGGAAACGAAAAACAGGACTTATAAGGACAAGCTGGTTTTTGTGGATTTTGTGGAATAAAGGGGCTGCATTTCTGGAGGTCAGAAATGCAGCCTTCTTCTTACGGCGCCCCGCAGACGTTTTCTGGACAGCATGGTGATCAGGGCTACAATGATAACGGCACAGGCAGTCAGCACTACCGCAGACCAGGTAAGCATATAAGGCTCCGCAAAGAAACGGCGGATAAGCAGCTCGATGGAAACACAGAGGACAGCCACCTCGGCAAATAAATAAAGGGCGGTAGCGAGGAAGGATGACGCTATTCTCCGGTTCAGCGCCGCTATGATGATCGCAAGCAGGGTCACGATTCCGGTAATGGGGAGCGCCAGCTCATAAAACCAGCGGGAACTGGGAGTGTTAAAGGTAATCAGATATTCATACAGGACGATGGCAAGCCCGTCAAACAGCAGGGAAAAATAAACGGGCAGCTTCGTATAAATAAAAGCGGGGATGGCAACCACCCACAGGATGATACAGATGCCGATCACATACAGGGACCAGGCGCTGCTGTTGAAGGCCAGAAGGTTTAAGAGGCCGCAGGAGGCGCCGGTTGCGATGAGCACCAGGGAATAAAGGATTGCCATGTCTTTGTTCTTTACGGTTTCCACCTGTCCGTTTTCCTTGGGGAAGGGAGGGACGGAATGGCTGCAGGATACCTCATTGGGATTGATGACCGGCGTATTACATAATGGGCAGCGTTCCAGGGAATCATCCAGCTTTACGCCGCAGTTTACACAATATGACATAATTGACTCCAATCTGCTGTGAAAGAAAGAGATTCACAGCTTTTTTTATTTTTCACGAAACAGGAAGCGTTATATTTCTTCATCAAAGGTACGGTTGCTTTCGATTTTTACATGAATGCCGTCTTCCACGAGCTTGCGGAAAAAATAACGTTCCACATCCGCTTCTATGATACAGCTGGCAAAATTTATGGTCAGTGTATCTTCAAAGCTGATTATGGCGCAATTGGTACGAGAGGAAAAGGGCTGGCCCATATAAATATCGAAACGGTCGATATAGGGCTTCATGTCCTCCGGAACCTTCATGGCGCCCATATTTGTAAGCCCTGCCGTGGAATTTTTATCCTGAACCTTGCGGTAAAAGGTTCTCACCACAATATCCTTCAGAAACAGCGGGACTATCCGGATAAAAGGATTCCGGGTGGTGGATGCATTGGTAGTGATATCGCCTCTTAAGAATTTTTCATTGATATAATAACGCATGAAATTATGAACCTGGGAAACAATTTCTTCAAAGGTATAGTTCCCCAGCCTGGGATCGATGGAAGGATAAACCATGGAAATGAAGTTCCTCAGGGTTTTGGAAGGGAAAAAACGCCTCAGGTTTACCGGCAGGGCGATCCTGACCGGATACAGCTTCAGATGGAAATCCATCTGCTGTTTGTTCAGCAGGGCATAAAGAAGGACCGAATTCAGATATTCCGTAATGGTCGCATTATATTTGGCGGCTACGGCCGCAACTTCTTTTACGGACATTATGCCGTCTATAATATTGAAGGTATGGAACGGCTCTTTGGTACCCCGGATACGGTAAGTCTTTTCCGCAGGGCGGGGAGGGCAGACGAGGGCATTGGCATAGCGCATGTAGGCGTCTTCCAATTCTTCCGGATCCGGTTCTTCGTCCACATTCAGCACGAAATAGCCGTTGGATATGTGGGCGCCCAGAAGGCGGAGATATACGGCGGTGATTGTCTGCAGCACGCACATGCCGCCGGAGCCGTCTCCAAGGCAATGATGGCATTCCAGGGAAATGCGCCTGCCATAATAAAATACCCGCAGCAGATACCGGCTTCCGGATTTAAAATGCATGGGCATACAGGGATTATGGATATCCGGCTTCACAAAAGGGCCGGGCCGGTTGTTCGGCTCCAGATAACGCCAGAAAAGCCCCTTATGGATGCAGACCTTATAGGTGGGGAAACGCTTCAGGGCGATATCCACCGCTTTCTGAAGTACGTCAGGCTTTATGTCCTCCTTCAGAAGGACGGAAAGCCTGTAAACGGAAGAAAAGTCCCGTCTCTGCAGTGTGGGGTATACAATAGCGGAAAGATCCAGCCGGTACCAGTCCTTCGGGGGATTTCCGGGCGCCTTGCTGCTTTTATTATTTGTACGCATATGAAATGTCATCGGCTTTATTCCTTTCTCTGATATTGATATTATAAAATTATTCCTACCGTTATGCAAGTTACAGTTCACAGCCCTTTTTGCCGGTGCGGCCCTCTCCTCCCCGGCAAAAAGGGCTGTGAACTGTAACATATGCAAGACAATCACAAATATTGAACCCCTTTACGTGATTTTCTTTCTATGATAGGATGAAAAAGTAAGAATTATGCAGATACTGCCGATATTGCCGGCAGGAAAATGAACAGTCCGGAAAAAGCGCGGCGGGAATGGGCGTATTCCGGGAGAATGAGAGGAAAAATGGCACTTTTTGATAAATCAATGAATACACTGAAAAAAAATAAGGAGCAGGAACAGAACCAGAATCTGATGAAACTGATAAAAAGGGTTCACAGCGTTGTGGAAAATACGGATATAGAAAAACACCGGCAGTCTCAGGATTATTTCGGGGCGCTGCTCGGGAGCAGCAAGGATATGGATATCTGTCCTGTGGAAGTGGAAGGGATGCACTGCGAATGGGTGCGGACCAACAGGGTGCATATGAAAAAATATGTGATTCTCTATTGTCACGGCGGCGGTTATTCCACAGGGAGCTGTATTTATGCGAGAACCCTGACAACCAAACTGGCAGCCTCCACATCAATGGATGTTTTCTGCTTTGATTACCGCCTGGCGCCGGAATTTCCCTATCCTGCCGCCATGGAGGATGCCATGAAGGCCTGGAATTATCTCATGCTCCTGGGCTATGGTTCCAGAGATGTGATCGTCATGGGGGATTCTGCGGGCGGGAATATGGCTCTGTCCCTGGTGGTGAAGCTGAAGGAGCAGGAGCGCCTTATGCCCAGGGGAATCGTCCTTTTATCTCCCTGGACGGATCTTACGGCTTCCGGAAAAACCCATGAAAGCAGGGCGGAGTTGGATCCGGTCCTGGATGAAGAATATCTGAAGCAGATGACGGAAAATTATGCCGCGGGACAGGATTACGAGGATCCCCTCATTTCGCCGCTTTTTGCGGACCTGACAGGATTTCCGTCCACCTATATCCAGGTGGGGGACAATGAGGTGCTTCTCAGCGATTCCACCATGCTTCATAAAAAAATGATAAAAGCCAATGTGCCGGTCCGTCTGGATGTATTCAAGGGAATGTGGCATGTATTTCAGATGTCGCCTTTTAAAACGGCATATGAGGCCATGGATCAATGCGCCGAGTTTATCTTTGATATCTGCCGCTGATTAAAACGGCGGGGGTCAGCCCCGGAAGCCGTATCCATAGCTGCCGGGAGAGTAAAAATATAAGGAAGGACAAAGGAAAGCAGCAATGGGAATCCTTCATAAAGCAGCCCAGTACCGGGCATATAAAGAAGGGGTGGTGCATACCACCCTGAATCCCAAAGGCCCCGGATCAGTCAGGATCCATCTGATTCCTCCCAAGTGGAGGCTTTTTTCAAATGCGCCTTATGTCATGATATTAAACGGTTATTACATATTGCCCCTGGGTTATTCCTGGGCCATACTGCTGGGCAGCTTCATCGGTGAGGTAAATAAATTTGAAGGGGAACCCATCGATGAAAAGCACATGGAACAGATCATGGACAGGGCTGTTGCCAGGACAAGGCGTGTATATTATGTCAAGGAAGAGGAACTGCGGGCGGATCTGCAGGAGATTCTGACCATGCTGTATGGGGTTGCCAGGGGAGAGGAGCCTTCAGGAGACATAGAACCCCTTTCCCTTCGTGAATATGCCCGTAATATGACGGCCCCTCACCGTATGGATCTCATGATCAGTTCTATGCTGGATGAAGGCGGGAACTGGAACTGCAGCCTGAAATGCCGGAATTGCTATGCCGCCGGTCAGCCTGCGGCGGGAGGAAAAGAGCTTTCGACCCAGGAATGGTATGAGATTATCGACAGGTGCCGCAGGGCGGGTATTTGCCAGCTTACCTTTACCGGCGGTGAACCCACCATGCGCCGCGATTTGGCGGAGCTGGTGAGGCATGCCCGCTGGTTTGTTACCAGACTGAATACCAATGGCGCCATGCTGACAGGGGAACTTTGTGAAGCCCTTTATGAAGCCAGCCTGGACAGCGTCCAGATCACCCTGTATTCCGGAGATGCCGGGATACATAACCGGATGGTGGGAGCGGATCTGCCGGGAAGCACGGGAAATTGGGAAAAAACGGCGGCAGGCCTGGAGAACGCGCTTAAGGCCGGGCTGAATGTGAGCGTAAATACTCCGCTCTGCCGTGAAAATAGGGATTATATCAGGACTCTGGCCTTTTTAAACAGGGCGGGCGTCCGTTATGTCACATGCTCCGGCCTGATCGAGACAGGCAAAGCGGAGTCAGGGGACTCCCAGCTTACCGTGGAGGAAATGAACAGCCTTCTGCGGGAGGCGATTGCCTTTTGTTCACAGCACGGAATGGAACTGAGCTTTACGTCACCCGGCCGGGCGGACAAAAAGGTGCTGGAGGAGCTGGGAATTGCCGTTCCCATGTGCGGCGCCTGTCTTTCTAATATGGCGGTCGCACCGGACGGAAGTGTGGTACCCTGTCAAAGCTGGCTGGGGGAAGGCGCGGCCCTGGGCAATATGAGGAAGGACAGCTGGAAAAAAATATGGAACCATCCTTCCTGTAAAGCTATCCGGGAAATGAGTGAAGAAGAAGCCCTGTACTGTCCTTTGAGAAAGGAGAAGACAGCAGAGGGAAAGGAGGCTGCGGAAAATGGGCATCATAGATCCAAAGTCTGAAAACAGAAAAAACCTATTGGTTTTTATCAGCATAATGGTAATTGGAATCGGGATATTTACCGCCTATATTATTTGGGGGACTCTTCCTTTAGATAAGATTCTGGATTATGAGGTCGTTGTGTATCCCCAGGAGGACGGCTCTCTGGAAATTACCTACAGTTATAGGTGGAAGGTTCTCAATGACAGCAGGGAAGGCCCCCTGACCTGGGTCAGCCTTGGGATTCCCAATTCGGCCTGCAGGCTGATGAGCTATAAGGGCGCAATTGCCGGCCTGCATTCAGGCTATTATGCGGACGGGCTGATTGATTTTGATCTGGATCGGGCGTATCAAAAGGGAGAGATTGCTGAATTTTCATTTAAGATTCACCAGGGACGGATGCTGTGCAGAAATAAGGCGGATGCTTCCCTGCCTTACTTTGATTTTGCGCCGGGATGGTTTGAACAGATCGATGTGGAGCATTATCGGTTCTTATGGAAAGGAAGCCCTTATATCAGGGAAACCAATGCGGACAGAAAAGAAGGAAACGATTATATCTGGGAAGGCAGTCTGAAAAAGGGAGAGCGGCTGTGGATGAAGCTGTATTATGAGGAAGCCGCCTTTACCGATCCCCAACTGGTGGACTGGACTCCGGCTCCGGGCAATACGGGAGGGGAGAATTCGGTAGATGAAGCCCTGGCAGCGGTTATTCTGATGTTAACGGGCTGGATCGGATATAAGGCTTCCTGGGGCCGCGGAAAGCATTTGTATGGAAGAGGCCGGGGGTATTACGGCCATGGAGGTACCGGAGGCCATGGATGTGCCTGCGCCTGTGCGGGATGTGCCTGTGCCTGCGCCTGTGCCGGAGGGGGAAGAGCCGGCTGCAGCCGGAAGGATTTTTATCATTGTGAACAGCAAAGGGAGGAAAAGAAGGATGACATTAGGGGAAGTATGTCTGCTGACAAATCAGGTAACGAGGCTGGCCGGGTTCTATAAATGGCTGCTGCATGTGGAAAATGACAGTGACGATGAGGTCCATCAGACGATCCTGGCTCAGGAAACCATGCTGACTATCTATAACGACGGAGAAGACCATGGCTTACACAGCTCCAATATAACTCTTGCGTTTACGGCAGAAAATGTGGATCAGGAATATGAAAGGCTTCTGGAAAAAGGGGTGGAAATCTGCGAAAAGCCTGTCAGCAGGCCCTGGGGAGCACGGAATATGAGCTTCTATGATCCGGACGGAAACCTGGTGTATATCAGGAGTTTTCCCAAATAAAAAGCAGAGGGATGTATGGAAAAGAAGGAACTGCGGTTCCGTCGGGAAATGCTGTATAAGGAGAATCATTATGACGGAAAGAGAAAAAATGCTTGCCGGACTGCTGTATGACTGCGGTGATGAAGAGCTGCTCGCCCGCTGGCATAAGGCCAAAAATTTAATGAGAGATTATAATCTGACTGATTCGGAGGATATGGAAAGGAAGAACCGAATTCTGGAAGAGCTTCTTGGCGGGAGGGGAAAGAATCTGTGGATTACGGCGCCCTTTTATGTTGACTACGGGCATCATATTTTTTTCGGGAATAACTGCGAAGTAAATATGAACTGTACCTTCCTGGATGATAATATCATCCGTATCGGAGATAATGCACTGATTGCGCCTAATGTACAGATTTATACGGCATTCCATCCGGCAAATGCAGAGGATCGCTTCGGAAATCCCGGAAAAGACGGTTCCTTTGCCTTTTGCAGAACCCAGACAGCGCCGGTAACCATCGGTGATAATGTGTGGATTGGCGGAGGGGCGATCCTGATGCCGGGCATAACCATCGGAGATAATGTGGTTATAGGCGCCGGCAGCGTGGTAACACGGGATATCCCCTCCGATTCGGTTGCCTGCGGATCCCCCTGCCGTGTTATCCGGGAGAATAAGTAGAAATACGGCACCCGTGCAAAATCTATACCGATTCTTCCGTATCGTACGGAATGATTATCTTTTTCGCTTCATTCAGTCCGCCCCGGATCATATAGCTGCGGACGATAGAAAGAATATGGCAGTAACACTGGGACAGGCAGTCGGAAAAACCGGCACTGTCCCCTTTTTGCATACAGCGGAAGGCATGCAGGCTTAATTCCTTCAGCTGTGTGTGGCTTCTGATACCATGGCTGTAGAAGGCAAAATAGTACCCCCATAGCAGAAGCTTGTTGCACCCATCCAATATGGCCCTTAAAGGCTGCAGGGGCAGCAGCTCTGAGATGCAGTCAAAAATAGAGGCGAGCGGGATATTATCGGGCCTGGAAAATTCATTCTGCAGCCGTTCCTGAACAGAGGCATCCATCAGGGGGAAAACCAGCTGTACGGCGGGGCGGATGGCTATAGCCATAAGCTGGAGGGCGCTTAAATAGAGGAGCGTATCTCTTTTATAGGTTTCGTCCTTCATACAGCGGAAGGTGGTTTGGTCGTCAGGAAGTATGGCTATGGTCCCTCTGCCGTTCTGGGTTACGGCGAATCCGAGTACATTGAGGGTGGAAAGAGCTTTCCTGACAGTGGCGGCAGAAACATGGTACTGCCGGCAAAGATTCGCTTCGGAGGGGAGAAAGGTACCGGTTTCATAAACACCGGTGCCGATTTTGTCAATCAGGTCCCGGGAGATCTGGGTATAGTAATGATCACGTCCCCGCTCGGGCGTCCAGGAGAAAGCGGCGTCCGGAAGCTCCCGGATATTCGGAAAACGGACTGACATTTGCTGCAGACAGTCCCGGATATTCTCCGATACCGGTGCATAGAGGTCAAAAAAGGCCTTCCGGATTTCCTCCTGCTGTTTTCCCGGAAGAAGCTCTGCCACAGCGGCAAGCCGCCGTTTTTCTTCTTCGGGAATGACATAGGAGGGATCTTCCTCACACATTAACACAAGGGGAACCTGGGCGTACACCTCCAGGCTGGCATAAAGGTCGTTCAGCAGAAGACTCCCCGTTTCACGCAGCAAATCATGAAACAGGTTGGAAGGAATACGCCGGGTTTTATCGCCGCTTCCTTTTTGGATATACTTCCGGAAAGGTTCGTAATGTTCCAGCTGCTCCGGGGTGCAGCTGACTGCGGCAAAGGAAAACAGGGGAGGCATCAGAAGGGCGATTGTCTGAAAGGTTTCCGCAAGTGAGGTCTTGCGTTCCAGCACATAGCTCAGGATGGAATTTTCATCGGAAGTTCTGCGGGGACGGTAAAGGACAACAGCCGTTTTTCGTTCCTCGGTACGTATCAGCCCCTCTTCCCTGAGCGCCGCCAGGACATCCTTTACCGTGCGGATGCCCACATGGTAAATTTCACAAAGCCGGCTGGCGGAGGGCAGCGGGCTGCCATATTGATAGCACCCTGTCAGTATCTGTTCCTTCAGGCTGGTATATAAAAAATCATACAATGTTTTTTTGCGCTGCATCTGTATTTCTCTTTCCCGATTCTTATTTATATTATTATAAATCGATTATTACACTTATAAATTAAAATATCATATCTCAAATACTTCCATCAACCTATTTGTATATGTACTCAGATTTTATCTTGTGGACTGAAATGTTTCGTACTAAAATAAAATCGTAAAAAACGGACTTTAGTGTGACAATTGATTAGGATAAAGGAGATTTTCTGTTACATTATGATTCGGGAAGATAAGAGGATAAAAGAAAATAATATACTGCGGGCGGAACCGGGATTCGTGATAGCTGTTCTGGCTGTGCTGATATTGCTCATAGCAGCGGTGACCATCCAAAGTGCATTAGGGCTGAAGACGGCTGTGGATAGGACTACGAAAGCCTATGTAAGTGATGTGGCGGCCCAATTGGCTCTGGATATTGACGATCGGCTTTCCCTGTATCAGGAAAATAATATTATTGGCGTTTTGGGAGGAACAGGAAACAAGGAAAGCATGCAGCGTTTGATTCAGCCGGTGAGCTTTGACGGACAGGGATTAACCTGCATCGCTGATACGGAAGGCAATGTGGTGATTTCCCCTACGGATCTGGACCCCTTTATGCGGCTTGATGATATATTTAAAGAGGATTCCGAGGAAACAACCGTCCGCAATATTAAACGGATGCAGGAAAATATGAAGGAGGGCAAGAATGGGGTATTTTCCTTTGTCGCGGTGGACGGCAGGGAGCTTATCCTCTCTTATAACATACTGAAATCCTATGACTGGGTTTTGCTTACCCTGGTGCCCGCCGATCTGATTTCCTATGAAACTGACAGGTATGTTATACAGACATTTGCCATTGTAGCAGGAACGATTCTCCTGTTTCTGTTCTTTTTGCTGATATTGCTTTTTATATACCGGAACAACAGAAGGCGTCTGGAGTATATCGCCTTTGTGGATGCTGTGACGGGAGGAATGAACAATGCCGCCTTCTGCCTGAAGCTGCGGGAAACACTGAAGAACGCCCGCAGGAATGAGTACACGGTAGCGGTAATCAATATCCGTAATTTTAAGATGATAAACGAAAGCTTCGGAACTCATGAGGGAGACAGGACGCTGCATTATTGCATGCAGATCCTCCGGAAAAATGTGAAGGAAGGAGAAATAGCGGCCAGGGGAAATGCGGACGATTTTTTCCTCTGTCTGAAAGAAGGAAACAGGAATATCGTGGCGGCAAGGCTTCAGGAAATCGTCAGGGAGATTAACTCTTTTAATGAGAACCTGGAGAACCCCTATCATCTGTCCTTCCGCCAGGGAGCCTATTTGATAGATGAACCGGATCTGGACAGTACCATCATACAGGACAGGGTAATGACGGCCTGCATGAACCAGCAGGAATTCGGGGAGAACAGCTGTGTGTTTTATGATATCTGTTTTACTCAAAAAATGAAACAAGAGCATGAACTGAATGCCATGTTCCGGGGCGCTCTGGAAAACGGGGATTTTAAGGTATATTTTCAGCCGAAGGTCAGCCTTGAGGATGAAAAAACCGCGGGTGCGGAGGCGCTGGTGAGATGGCAGCATCCTGAGGAAGGAATGATATCCCCGGGTGATTTTATTCCTTTGTTTGAAAAAAACGGGAATATATGCAGGCTTGACTGCTATGTGTTTGAGGAAGTGTGCCGAACGATAGACCGATGGAGAAGGGAAGGACGAAAACTCTTCCCGGTATCCGTAAACCTGTCCCGGCAGCATTTCAAGAGAAATGATTTCCTGAACCAATTTGCTGATGTGGCAGCGAAGTACCGGATCCCGGAGGGATTGCTGGAACTGGAACTGACGGAATCCATATTTTTTGATGACAACAGTATAGCCATGGTCAGGGAGAGTATCAACCGAATGAATGAACTCGGGTTTAAATGTTCCCTGGATGATTTTGGCTCCGGGTTTTCTTCCCTTGGGCTGCTGAAGGAATTTGACGTGGATACCATAAAGCTGGATAGACGCTTCTTCCTGGATATGTCAAAGCCAAAGGCTGAAGATGTCGTGGAATGCCTGATTGATCTTGCCGGGCGGCTGAAGGTGAAGACAGTGGCGGAAGGGATTGAGACTCAGGAGCAAATCGATTTCCTGAAACAAATCCATTGTGATATGGTACAGGGATTTTTCTATTCACCGCCGCTTCGGGCGGAAGAATTTGAAGAATGGGCGGACAGACGGGGATAAGAAGGAAGGTGTTGCTGACGGCGCCTGCAACGGGACATAACAGAGGTGGTGAATGCGGAATAAAAAGGCCCCTTCTTTATTTATCAAAAAAAGATAAGGTTTCTTCACCGCAGAAGAACGGATAAAATAACCATACAGGAAAAAAATATCCGTAACTGTACAAGGGGGAAATGGAATGGAAAAAAAGATAACAATCAGAGAAAATACGGCGGAATATATGCAGGAACTCCGGGAGTGGGCCGAAGATGCCGGAAAGGGAGGGCTGGAAGAAATGGCGGCCTTTTTCCGGAACAGGCTGGGTGAATATGAAGAGCATATGTCTATGTGGAATGCGGCATATAAACGAATAGGGACAATGATCCCGGAACAGACGGAAAAGCTGTTGGATCTGGGCTGCGGGACAGGATTGGAACTGGATGAAATATCGGCGGCCAGGCCATCCCTTCAGATAACCGGAATCGATCTGTCACCGGATATGCTGGCTGTATTGGCCAAAAAGCACCCGCAGGTACGGCTTATTCAGGCCGATTATTTCAGCTATGATTTCGGAGCCTCGGTTTATGATATGGCAGTGTCCTTTGAATCCCTTCATCATTTTAAGCAGGATAAAAAGCTTGGGCTCTATAAACGGATATACGAAGCCCTGAAGGAGGGAGGAACCTTCCTTGAAGCCGATTATATTGCCTGTTGTGAGGAGGAGGAGACGCTGTTAATGGAGCTGTGTGATTCCCTGAGGGAAAGAGAGCATATTCCTGAGGATGTATTCGTACATTTTGATACGCCGCTCACATGGGAGCATGAAAGGGAGGCGCTTTGCGGAGCGGGCTTTTCGGAAGTGGAATTGATTGACAGCATAGACGGGGTTACCTTTATCAGAGCGGCTAAATGACGGATTCGGAGAAGGTAGATTATAATATAAGATTATAAGCCAAAGACGCCGCATTCTGCGGTTCGGTCTTTTATTTCCAGACAGGGGACATGCCTTTTTCGGCATGCCCCCTGTTTCAGCGTTACAGGATCTTCTGCGTGACAGGCCCTGCCGCAGCCGCAGGAAAGATTCTGACATTTAAAGGGCCTTTCCCAATGCCTCCGCCTGCGCAAGCTGTTCCGGCCTGTCCCGGATATCCCCCGGATCCATATTCCCTCCGGCGTAGACGATACCGGCGTCCTTCCAGCCCAGATGTGAAAGAAGCCCCTCATAATAAGCTTTTACCGGAGCAAAATTACTTTCCGTGTTTCCTTCTGCCGCCATCAGTAAGAGGCATTCTTTTTTCGGATTTTCATAGTCCGGACTGCATTCTGCCACCGCGAACAGGCGGTCAAATGCGCATTTCAATTGTCCGCTGATCCCCCAATAATACATGGGTGATGCGAGTACCACCACATCAGACTCCCGGTATACCGGATAAATCTGCTGCATGTCATCCTTTTGTACACAGGGGCTTTCCGGGTTCTGGCCGCCTTTACAGCAGCCCAGGCAGCCATGGATGTTCATTTTCTGCAGATCAAAGCAGGCGACTTCATTTCCGGCGCTTTTTGCACCTTTCGTAAAGTGTTCAATCAAAGCCTTTGTATTTCCGTTTGTCCTCGGACTTCCGTTTAAAATCACTATCTTTTTCATTATATGGCACCTCCTAAGTTTATGCTATAATTATAACGATATATAATCCTGAATAAAAGTACGCACATTTATGTTAGATACTAACCCAAAGGAGAGTTAAAATGTTTAAAGATTATCTGGATAAGTCAAATTTTGAAGAGACCGGCTTCAGCTACACACTGTCCCTGATAAGCGGTAAATATAAGATGGTAATCCTTTACTGTCTGATGGAATTTGAAATCGTCCGCTACAATGAATTAAAGCGATACATAGGCACAATTTCACACAAAACACTCAGCACATCTCTGAAAGAACTGGAAAAAGATCAGCTCATCAACCGCAAGGAATATCCGCAGATTCCTCCGAAGGTGGAGTACAGCTTATCAGAAAGAGGAAAATCCCTGATGGAAATTCTGGACCAATTGTGCATATGGGGAGAAAAAAATAGAATTTAATATATCAAACGGATAGATCCCTCTTATTTTTTACGAATTAATAAGTGAAAGGAGTCAACCAAAGGATATAAAGAAAGAGGCTGCAGACTCTGGCTTTGGTTTGGAGTGGCGTATGAAAGCGAATGAAGATAATTTTATCTCCCTGATAAAGAAGCGCCGGGAAGAGGGAATCCGGTATGTAATGGAAGAATATGGAGGTCTGCTTCAGTCCATTGTGAAAAAAAGGCTGTACGGCATGCCCGACAAAGTGGAAGAATGTATGAATGATATTTTCTTCGGCATCTGGAACAATATCGGTTCCTTTGATCCCAAAAGAAGCAGTTTTAAAAGCTGGGCTGCCGGAGTGGCAAGATTTCAGGCCATCGATTACCTGCGCAGATACGGAAAACAGCTGCAGCAGGAAAGCTGGGAGGAAGTGGAGCTTTCGGCGGAGGATGAGAATCTGAACCGTCTTGTGGAAAGGGAGATTTCCAGAGAAACCCGGGAGCTGCTTGACTGCCTGAAGCCAAAGGACAGGGAAATCTTTGCAAGGATTTTCATACAGGATCAGGATGTGGAAACCGTAAGCATGGAGATGGGGCTTCCCAGAACCGCCGTATATAATAAGATCTCCCGCGGAAAGAAGAAATTGCGGAGTCTGGCGGAAGGAAGCCGGGAATAAGGAGCAGGATATGGATAAAAAAATATATAATATGGCTAACGATATCGTTACGGATTTTACAGAGCTGGAAAGCCGGAAGCTGTCTGAAAAGGAAATCGGGAAATATCAGCGCAGCTTCAGAAAAAGATGGAAGGGCGGAAGAAGCATACCGGGGCCGGGTAAAATGGCGGTCTGTGCGGCGGCCCTTATCCTGATAGTAGGAATTACGGCAGCGAGCGGTGAAGTGCATGCGGCAATAGAACAGCTGCAATGGACCATCAGCAATGCCCTGGGCCTGCAGAAGGATTTGGCGGATTACAAGGAGGTGGTGGATACCACGGTGATGGACAGCGGCTATGCCCTGACGCTGCATGAGGTGGTGGCCTCAGAGGAAGAGCTGTGGATAAATCTGTCCGTACAGAAGGAGGACGGCAGCACTCTTTCCCTGGACGAGATCACGCCGGACGCCAAAATAAAAATCAATGGAAAGCGGATATATGGAGGGGGCGGCGGAGGTATTCATTATCTGAATGAAGAACAGACGGCGATCGGCATGGAAATGCATTATACCAGTGACGGCATGGATCTGTCGGGAGTCAATGATTACCAAATCAAGTTCAGCCAGCTGGATATCAAGGGAAAAATCAGAGGAAACTGGACGTTTTCCTTCACGGCGGACGGTTCCACCCTGATGGCGGATACACAGAGGGTCACCCTTGACAAAACCTTTACCCTTCCTAACGGCGTTTCAATTACATTGGAGGAATTCACCAGCAACGATCTGGAACAGAGGATCCTTTATACTGCGGATGCCAAAGAAGCTGTGGAATATGATTTGCTTGTGACTGCCCGTGATGAAATGGGAGGGGAATATTCTTTTTACTTAAGCTCCTTTAACGGAAGCAGGAAAAAAGGTTATCTCCGCGCCCAGGAAACAAGGATCCCGGACGGGGTCAATCTTGTGGAAATGACGCTCTATACGGTGGCCATGCCGAAGGAAAGCGGGAAAATGAGCAATGATTTCCAGCCCCTGGGAGACAGTTTTCTGATGGAAATCAGGTGACACGGAAGCAGCGGACGTAGTACAATGGGGACAGACCTTGAATAACAGTCAGCATGAAGAAAGGAAAACAGAACCATGAAATTTACTTACTGTCCGGACTGCGGCACTAAACTGATACAAAAGGAAATCGGGGATGAAGGGCTGATGCCTTATTGTGAAAACTGTAAGAAGCCGCTTTTTGATATGTTTTCCACCTGTATTATTGCCCTTGTGGTCAATGAATACGGGGAGGCGGCCCTTCTCCGGCAGGGATACATCTCCCATCAATACTATAACCTGGTTTCCGGCTATATGAAGCCGGGAGAAACGGCCGAATACACCGCGGCGAGAGAGGTGGAGGAAGAAATCGGCGTGCCCGTGGAAAGGCTGAGATTTGTGGGAACCTACTGGTTCGGCAAAAAAGATATGCTGATGATAGGCTTTATTGCGGAAGCGAAAAAGAGGGAACTGAAGCTGTCCGGCGAAGTGGATGCGGCGGAATGGGTGGATGCTTCCAGGGCGATTGACATGGTGCATCCCGGAGGAAGTGTATCCTATGCGTTGTTGGAATACTACCTGAAGGAACAGGAAAGTATAAGGCAGAAGGGAAGCTCCTTATGAAAATAGACCGTCTTATGGCGATCCTGACCATTCTGTTAAGGCAGGAGAAGATAACCGCGCCGGAACTGGCGGACAGGCTGGAGGTATCCCGCCGGACCATCAGCCGGGATCTGGATGTCCTGTGCCAGGCAGGAATACCGGTGGTGACGGAACAGGGCTATGGCGGCGGGATATCCCTTTCGCCGGGCTTTAAAATAGATGCATCCCTGCTGACGGAAAAGGAAAGGGATGCTCTGATTACAGGGATCCGGGGGCTTGACAGTGTGATGACGGCGCCCCTGGCCGAAGGGCTGCGGGAAAAATTGCGGATGCTTCCCGGAAAAGACACGCAGGCGCAGGAAACAGTTAATATCGATCTGGCTTCTTATTATAAAAACAGCCTTACCGTCAAGCTTGATCTCCTGAAGGCGGCCATCCGGGAACACCGGCTTGTTTCTTCTTGTGTCAAGTAGGGACTAAAAAAATTTTGAGAATTTACAAGCCGTTCATAGGTGGACAACCACCCGTGAACGTCTTGCGTTTTCTCTATGCTCTTGTGCCGTTCTTTGTGCGACGCTTCTTATACGCCGCTTCAAATGCCTCCATCATCGGGATGACCGGAAGCTCGTTGTCAGGCTTGGACAGATACTCGAACCGTATGCCGTTCTCTCTGAACTTTCGCTCAAACCTCATGAAAGAGGAAGTGTCCCGGCTGATCCGCGAGGTGTCACGGGTGAGAATCGTGCCGATGCCCTGACGCTTGGCTTCATTCAGCAGGAAGTTCATGATGCCTTCCGTATGGACACCGGAGATGCCATCTGCTGCCACCGCAGCAGCTACCTCATAGTCCTTATCCTTCGCATAGCGTTCCAGCTCTTCACGCTGGCTTGCCGCTGCAAGCTGATCTGCACAGGCAACGCGGATATAAAGAAATACTTTCATTTGGTTTCTCCTTCTGATGTAGTGAGGAAGTCCTTGAACTTCCAGACGATTTCTATGTTGTCGAGATCGTAAATGTAGACCGCAGAAATGAATGCGTGGGTCAGCTCATAAGTCAGAGCTTTGCAGTCGGCATACTGATCGCAGACAGCATCCAGCTTTTCGTCCGAACAAGAGGTCTCGGAGTCAAGCTCTTTCATCCGTTCGTGACTGTGCTGAATTGCTTCGTCGTTTTCAGCAATTTTCGCGTCCGTTGCCGCCTTTTGCTGAAGGTACGCTTCCTTCGTGATACCTCCGGCTGCGTACTTTTCGTAGAGCCTCAGCTTGGACGCCTTGTGCTGCTCGTTCTGCTTTTGAAGAATCCGGATTTTCTCAGCACATTCCTTGATGGCAGATTTCCGTAGATCACCGACCTCTCGATTTTGGACTGATTCCTTCTGTGCCAAAGCAAGAAACTGAGTAAGGGCATGGAAGACAACCTTCTCAATATCCATTTCCGGAAAGCTCCTGCCAACCGGACAGTCTGTGTTTCCATTGTTGACCGAGTGAATGCACTGGAAGTATCGAATGCCAGCCTTGTTCTTTCGGCGTGTCATAGCACGTTTACAGTTACCGCAGCGGACGAGTCCCTTGAGCGGATAGTCATGCTGCTTGCGCATGGGATTCCGTCCTCCGCCTCTAATGACCTTCTGAGCAAGCTCAAAGTCTTCCTTGCTGATAATCGCTTCATGCGTACCTTCTACGATAATCGGCTCATTGACAACACGCTTTTTTGAGCCGACACCGCAGGACTTCATTTTGCGGCTGACCAGTGTTCCGGTGTAAACAAGGTTTTTGAGGATGTTATAGACCATCACGGTTTCCCAACTGATTTTCTCGCTCATGTTACTGAACTTCTTCTTGTCGGGATGCTTGCTCTTGAAGTATTGCCCCGGCGTCGGGATGCCGTCATCATTCAGGCTGCGGGCGATCTGAGAGGTGTTGCTGCCTTCCAGCGCCTCGCGGAAAATACGTCGGATCACATCAGCCGCCTCCGGGTCTACGGCAAGTTTGTTCCGAATGGTGGGATGCAGGACGTAGCCGTATGGGGCGTAGCCACCGACATACTTGCCCTGCTTCATCATCTGGATTTTTGCCGATGTGGTCTTTACGGAAAGGTCTTTGCTGTATGCGGCGTAGATGATGCTGCGCATAACCACTTCCAGACCGCCCGTTGTGCCTTTGTAATCGTCACTGTCATAGCCGTCGTTGATGGAAATAAAGCGGACGCCCATGAATGGAAAAGTGCATTCCAGATAGTTTCCCGTTTCAATGTAGTCACGAGAAAAGCGGGAAAAGTCTTTGACGCAGATCAGGTTAATCTCGCCGCGCTTGACCTTCTCCATCATCTGCGTGAACTGAGGACGGTGAAAATTCGTGCCGGTATAACCGTCATCCGCAAACTCAGACCGCTGACAGTGAGACAGCTCCGGATGATTGTCAAGAAAGCGGTTGATGAGCATACGCTGGTTGCCGATGCTGTCACTTTCCGCCTTGCTGCCATAGCCGGTATCTTCATCAGCCATTGAGAGGCGGATGTAGATGCCGATGTTGTATTCCTTGCTCATTTACATCGCCTCCTGTACTTCCTTGATACTCTGAACGGTCAGAGCGTAAATATCGCCGTATTTCATGACCAGCTCGATTGAGCCGTCCTTATGGACTTTTACAAGCTCTACGGACTCGTCAATCAACTCCTGAGAGAGTTTTGCTGCGCCGCTGACAGATTTCATCAGCGTGAGCCACTTGTTGTCCTCGGACATTGCCTCGGCAAACTTCACCTTCCGCTGAACCGCTTCATCCAACCGCCGGGAAAGGTCGGCATACTGCTCATCGTAGGCTTTCTTGGCAAAGGCGTATTCCTCTTCATCGAGAACGCCTTCCGTGAAGTCCTCATAGAGACGGGTACGCTTCTTGGAAATACCGCTGAGTTTCAGATTCAGGCTTGTAATGAGCGCATTCTGCTGATCTCGGATGCTGCGTTCACCTTCGCTGTTTCTCAGTTTGGCAAGCAGCTTGTCGTAATTGAGAGCCGCCTTGACTTGAAGCTGAATCGCCGCAAGCACATCGGCTTCGAGTTTGTCCTGCCGCGTATAGTGTGGCGTACAGAGATTGCCGCGCTTGACGGATGAACTGCACTCATAGAAGGCGTACCATGCGCCGTCCTTGCGCTTGTCAACGCGCTTGCGATGGAAGTAGAGCTTTTTGCCGCAGTCTGCGCAGACGATTTTGTCTTCAAAGAGATTGATCAGCGTAGCGCGGAGTTCTTCCGTGCGCTCCATCTTCTCAACCCTTGTCCTTGCAGCAGCGTTCCGCATTTCTCGTACCTTCTGGAAGTCCTCACGGGAGATAATCGCCTCGTGAGTATTGGGAAAAACAATCCATTCCTCACGGTCAATGTGCTGATTCTTGACGCCCTTGTAGATGGCGTTCAGCGTCCGTCCGAGAACGGTATCTCCGACGTAATGGGGATTATCCAGAATGGTAGTCAGTGAAGATTTGTTCCAAATCTTCTTTGCCGTAGCATTGCCTGTGCGGACGCCGACCTGATACTTCTGAAACTCCGGATTGGGCGCGTTCATTGCATCAAGCCGGTCTGCAATCGCAGGAAGGGACAGCCCTTCAATCTTCCATTGGAAAATCTTCCGGACAATCGGTGCGGTTTCCTCATCGAAGACCATATTGCTGTGTTCTTCATCCCAGCGATAACCATACGGGAGATTGCGCTTCTTGAACTCTCCGCTTTCCATCTGTGCCTTGAGCGCGGTAGAAACCTTGCGGGAGATGTCCTTCGAGTAGAGTGTGTTGATCATGTTTTGCAGAGGGATGATGAGGCTTTCGCCGGAGCCGTCCGTATCAAAGTTGTCGTAGTTCTCTTTGATGGCGATAAACCGAAGCCCGATCTGCGGAAAGACCCGTTCCAGATAGGTTCCTGCCTCGATGTAGTCACGCCCGAACCGGCTGAGATCACGAACCACAAGGCACTTGATCCTGCCGGTGCGGATGTCGTTCATCAGGCGGTTGAACTCCGGTCTATCAAAAATCGTACCCGTTCGTCCGTTATCCACATAGGTATCTATCAGATTCAGGTAGGGACGCTCTGCAATGTAGGACTTGCAAATCTCAATCTGATTTGCGATGACATCCACCTTTTCGGACTTGCCGCTGTTTTCAACGGAAAGACGGGCATAGATGGCTGTTGAGAAGACCTCGGAAGAGACAGATTCGATAACCGGCTCTTCGACTGCAATTTGCTTTCTGCTTTTTCTTGCCATTTGCTCATCCCTCCTTTATACGGCAATATCCAGCTCGTCGGCATAGCCGAGAACGTATTCAAGCGTCTGCTGGTATTCGTCCTTGTACTTAAAGACGATTTCGATTGCGTGGTTTTCGTGAATCAGAATGCGGTCAACCAGCGACATCAGCACACGGCGGTTCAGCTCTTCGACGTTTTCATACTGCTTGAAAAGCGTTACCCAGTTTCGTTCGGTCGTGCCGGTTGTCACCGTCTGCTTCATTTCTTTTTTGACCCGCAGAAGCGCGTCCTGCTTGTCCTCAATGATTTTGGTGTAGCTGCTGCGGAACTCAAAGTATTCCGACTTATCAATGACGCCGCCGATGAAGTTCTCGTAAAGCCCCAGCTTGAGCTTTTGGTACCGTTCAATCTCTTCCTCGATTTTGGCGATCTGAGCTTCGTAATTGAAAGCCTTACGGCTCTGAGACGGAAGCCGCTCAATCATTGCAAGCGCGTGTTCCAGATTGATGATAAGCTCGATCTGGTCATGAATAGCACGGAAGACCTTCTCTTCAACCTCTTTTGCGGCGATGCTGTGCGGGCTGCACGTCCGGCTGTGCTTATTGGTGGAGCAGACGTAGTAGATATACTTTTTCGTCTTCGACGGGACGGTCTTGCGGATCATTGGCTGCTGACAGTCTCCGCAGAACAGGAAGCCGGAAAACAGATGCGCTTCGTCCTGATCGGGTGAACAGCGCATATCCCGCTGCATCATGACCTTGACTGCCATGAAGTCCTCGTAGGACACAAGAGCTTCATGCGCATTTTCAACCTTGACCCACTCGGATTCATCCTTGCTCTTCACAACGCGGACTTTGTAGTTGGGAGTGCCGCGCTTGCCCTGAGCCAGAACGCCGATATAAACCTCGTTGGTGAGAATACGCTGGACGGCTTTGTATGTCCATTTTGCGGTATCGCCGGTTTTGAAGACGGTATCGAACTTCACACCGGCGGAATGCTTGTATTCCATCGGGGACAGGACGCCCATCTGGTTCAGACGCTTTGCAATACGTCCTATGGAGAAGCCATCCTTGTACATGGAAAAGATCATCTGCACATATTCGCTGACCGCTTCATCCACGATGAGCTGGTTTTTGTTCTCCGGCGATTTCATGTAGCCGTAAGGCGCGAACGAGCCAACGAACTCACCGCTCTTCTGCTTGACTTCCAGACTGCTTCGGATTTTCATGGAGATGTCCTTGCAGTAAGAATCGTTAATCAGGTTTTTGAACGGGATAACAAAGGAGTCGGACTGCGGATCACCGGTCAGACTGTCATACGCATCATTGATTGCGATGAAACGAATGCCGAGCTGCGGGAATATCTTTTCAATGTAGCGTCCGCCGTCGATGTAGTTTCTTGAGAAGCGGCTGAGATCCTTGACTACAATGCAGTCAAGCGCACCCTTGCGGATTGCCTCTTCCAGCTTTTTGAACTGAGGACGATTGAAGGAAACGCCGCTGTAACCGTCATCCACAAACGGCTCACAGACAAGCTCCAAATCCTCATGCCTTGCGATATAGTCCTCGCAGATAGCTCTCTGACTGGCGATGGAGTTGCTTTCAACTTTATCTCCATCCTCACGGGACAGACGGCAGTAGATCGCCGTGCGGTAAACCTTGTCTGGCATAAAAATAACCTCCGTTTTCTGTTTGGTGTGGTACATCAAATCAGAAAGACGAAGGCTTGCTTCAACTCTTATGAAGAGGAACACGAAAACGCCACATGACCATCAGGGCAAGCGGCTTAATCCGTATTCTTCTTTTTTTGACCGATTTCATTATACCACAGGCTCAATCGCTTGTCCATAGAACCGGGTGAAAAGATTCAGACTGTTCATAAATCAAAGACCTCTCAGATAGTGTTCCAGACAATCTTCCATTGTCGTGTCCGTCTCGGCGAAGCTGATCTTCACCACTGTCTTCCCGTCCAGATAACAGTAGGGATTTCTGATCTGCTTGATGAACTCCCTCAGCCTGACCTCTTGCGGTGCCGCAGGATCAAGCCGGATGCTGCTTCTTTGAACGAGTGTGTTACGGTCAACCGTTTTCGGGCTGACATTTTTCATTGTTTCAATGCCCATCATATTCTAAGCACCTCCTGTTTCGTGAAAATGTTCAGGACAAAAGGATATGGCAGAGCATCTTGTGAAGATACCCTGCCACATAGTTTTCATCCTGAAACTATATAGTAAGTTTCTTTTGGGTTTGTTTCATTGTCCGGCATATTTGCAGCTCGCGCCCCTGCCAGAAGAACTTTGCAGTTCCGGGAATGCTGCGGACTACCAATGGTCAATCGGTATCATGGGACTCTCACCCCTCCGAGGATCGCTCCGAGCCGCCCATTCAAAGAAAAGACGGAAGTATCATTATACCCGGCATCTGCATCGTCGCAAGCAGCCGCACCACACGACTGTTATAGCTCTCCGGAGGTCGCTCACTCCCTTTCGGGAGGTCTTGGCGTCGGAAGCTGTGTTGCTTCGCAGAAGCGGAAAGATCCGCAGCACTGAACTATTCAGTTTTCAAGGAGCAGTGAAGTGGTCTGATTGACCCTTTCACTTTACAACGGACATCTTTTTGCCGTTTGTTGAGTACCGCTCAAAAAATTCTTTGAAATTTTTTCTGCACCGCTGCTTTGAGGTCAAATGCAGCTCTGATGCCGATGCCTTTCCTTCGGGCAAACTCTCGAAGAGTCAGTCCTTCACGGGTCATCGCAAGATACAATTCGCGCTGCTTCTCGGTCAGAATGGAAAGAAGCTCCTTCTCTTTGAGGGCGGTGATCAGTTCCTCCATGCAGTCGCGGGAGTCTGCCAGCCATGCAGCGGACTTCACATCGTCCTCCGGCATAGCGTCAAGGGACAGCACGGTATCAGAAATTTTCTCTGCGCCGTCCTCATCCTCAGAGGTGTTGTCAGAGCCATACGAGCGTCTGATCCGCTTTTCCTCTGCGCGAAGGATTCTCATAACCTTGCGGTCAACCTCGGAAACTTCGCCGGTTCGTTTCACGCGCACCATGCACTTGCCGTCCTCCGTAGTCCAGAGGTCGTAATCGAACGCGATAGGGGTCTTAGGGATTTTCATTGTTCATCCTTTCCGCTGCGCGGGAGCAGCGGGAAGGGTGAAGACAGAAAAAGAGCCGCATGACGGTGAGGTTTGAATCCCATGCCGATAAAACAGAGCAATTAAACTCTGTCTCATGCGGCATTAGGATGACTTCACCTATCAGGCGGCTCCACAGCTCAGCTATGACATATATTTTATTTTAGAACAGAGGCTTGTCCTCCGGTTCTTACTTGGTACGCGGTCGCAGTCTTCTCATATTCAGCACATCAAAGACTGTGATCCGCCCGCATTTCTTGCACTTGGATTCTACATGACCCCTCGTGTCCTCGTAGACAGCAATGGCATTATGCTGACAATAGGGACATTTCAGGTATCGGGGCTTCTGCTGGGAAATGGCAACTCTTGCCCTGCGGATTTTTTCGATCAGCTCCGGCGTCGGTTCCTGAACCCGAATGGATGCTCTCTTCATTACCACACCTCCAATGGGTCAACATACTCACTGAATGGACGATCTACCATGTAGCCGAGCTGACGAAGGCGGATAGACGCCGTTGTCTTGGAGACACCGAACAACCGGCAGAAAAGGCGCAGCGTTAAGTGATCACCATACGAATACCTCCCCTCGTAATTGATCAGCGGCGTTTCTGCAAACCGACGCATTGCCAGGTCAACCTCTTTTTGAGGAAGCAGGATCGCCGCGCCCAAGACATTTGCTTGCCACTCGTTCCAGTCCTCGCGGGTTTTCAGTTCTCGCGGCGTATAGGCTGTCCGTGCGGAATATTTCATTTCGCAGGACGCCTTTACCTCTTCCGATTCCAGTTGGAAGAGAATCTGATGGGCGCACTCGTGGGCAAGGGTAAATCTGCGCTTGGCGCAGAGCCGCTGCACGTTGCCGGATCGAATGAAGCTCTCGTCCAAGATAATTTGATTACGCTTCAAAGCCAGTGTGCGCGTAATACCAAGTTCCGTGATCTTGTACTCAGTGTCGGCATAGGCAGTGACACCGCAGATGCTTCCGTCCGGCGAGAGACGGGCGAATGATACGCGAAGACCGAGATAGTTCTTTGCAAACTGATCAATGGGTGTTGGCAAAGCTGATCGGTCGGGCTTGTCCGCCTCATCCCCGAAAAAGAACCGGTTGAAGTCCTTCGTTGTTGAGGCTGCAATTTCTTCAAGTTGGCGCTGGGATAAAATCATGAGCAGTTGTCCTCCTTTGCTTCGACGAACCACTTGTCTCCTTCGTGGAAAAGAAATGACTCCTTTCCGCGAATCTGAACTGTGTAACGGATGCCTCCGCCCCCAACCTTTTTGGATGTGGCGCGGCATTTGTATAGAATCTGGTCGATTTGAAAGATTACACCGTTGTCCCACCAGATAAGGCGAGGGAGGATTGCCCCCTCCTTGTCCACATCCAGCGTAACCGGGACGTATGCTTTTCTGTACTGTGTAGCCATTTCTGTTTTTCTCACTCCTGTTCCCTTATACCGGTGTATGCCAGTACGGATGATCTTCGGCAGCATAAATGCCTGTCCATTTGAACTGCTCAAAAGATGTAACTTTTTCGTGTACAACTACTCATGCCCCTTGACAGGATGAGCAATTCAGGATATACTATGAGTAGTTGGATTGCTCAGTCATTATTATACGCACTTCAAGTGCCTTTGTCAATAGACTTGCGCAATTTAATGTCGCAAACTTTTTGTGAACAGGAGTGATTACCAAAATGACGTTTGGAGAGAAATTCAAGGCTGAACGGGAGAAGCGGAAGCTGACCCAGCAGGAAGTAGCCGATGCACTGGGAATCAACAGACGTATGATTACCCGGTACGAGAACGGCATTTCCTTTCCCCGTACCAAGGACGCTTACAGAAAAATCGCGGAATACTTCAAGGTGGATGTGAACTATCTGCTGACCGAGGACGAAGAGTTTGTGGTTCAGGCATCCGAGCAGTACGGCTCCCGTGGCATGAAACAGGCAAAGGACCTGATTGAAGGGATGTCCGGCTTGTTTGCGGGCGGTACGCTGTCTGAGCAGGACAAGGATGCGGTGATGAAGGCGTTGCAGGATATATATTGGGAATCCAAAGCCCGGAATGTTGAGAAATACACGCCGAAGAAATACAAGAAGACCGGTACGGACGCAGAGGAATAACTGTCTGCGTCTCGGTTTCTTGACGGATTTACTTTGACTGTTTTCAACATGAAAGGGGTGAAGGTCCCGTGATAATTCGCTCCGAGGAAATATACAAAAAGGCGAACAGCATTGTCAAAAGCTGTGGAACAAGAGATACCTTGAAGATTGCCCGTGAGCTGGGCATTCATCTCCATTTTCTTGACAATCTGAACGATCTGCTCGGAATGTACACCTACCGCCATAAAGAGCGGCATATTCTTCTGAACTCCAACATGGAGTATCTGATCATGCAAATGGTTTGCGGTCACGAGATCGGGCATGATACCTTTCACCGTGATCTTGCCAAAGGAAACGAACCGCTCCCGGAGTTCGTGCTGTTCGATATGCGCACAAAACACGAATATGAGGCGAATGCGTTTGCCTCACACCTGATCATTGACGATGATGAGCTGATTGACCTGATGAAGCAGGACTACGATGTGGTGCAGCTCTCGGCTGCAATGGGAACAAACATCAACCTGATGCTGATCAAGCTCAACGAGCTGAACCGCATGGGCTGGCAGCTCAACTTGCCTTATGTACCGCACTCTGACTTCCTGAAAAATGTCAGACCGGAGGGTTGAATGAGGATGAAGGATAGTAATTAGATGAACGATAACGACTATAAAGAAGCCCTTTTCTATGCCGCTTCCATCTTTAACGAACGCTTGGGGGCAGAGTTCAGCGAGGACAACCTTGTGCTGTGCTGCTTTCAGGCGGAAAACCAGCAGGAAGTCTTTGAGCAGTTCTGCAAGCAGTATTTCCCTGACCGGCTGGAAGACCGATATACAGAGGACGGCTATTTTGACTTTCACGCCTCTGCATTCGTCGGCACAGGAGACGGCGCGGACGGAATCCTTCTGCGCACAGACATAGCGCGTCATCCGGCAGAGTTGAAACACATTCTTCTGCATGAGCTGGCGCATATCTTCTGCACCCGCAACGAGATTGACGGAGATAATTTCTTTGAGCGATACTGCATGGACGATACCATCAGCCGCGAAGAGGACGGAACCATTAACGCCGGTTATGCGGTCTGGCGGGAACTGATTGCGGAGCTGATTGCATTTGAGCTGGATGACAACTGCGATGTAGTTCCGCTTCGACGCAAGAAAGACCTACTCAGCTATTACGAAGGAGAACTCCTGACCGGCAACGGAAAAATGGGCGTCAGCATGATTCTCTGTGAGGCAATGACCAGTGCTGAGGGCGAAGCGTCTATGACATGGGACGTTGCCAAAAGCAAGTTTACGCGGTTCAAGCCCTTTGATGATCCACTGTACAGGGACTTGATGGAACTGGTTTTTACACACGTTAGAGAATACTTTATCGTGATCGACCGCGACTTTATCTATGAAATTGGAGTTTTGTATCTGAGCATTGCCGCACAAGCGATGATTGCGTCCCTAAAGAACAGATTTCAGGAAGAATAGGCAGACCGAAAGAGAGAAAGGACGGGCAACGATATGAAATATAAGCTGTTTCGCTCCCCCGGTAATCTGGACAAGGCAGTCCGGAAGCACGAACTGGTTGCCGTGGAGACCGGCAAGAACATTGATGATGTGGCAGAAGCGCTTATCCGTGATGTTCGGGATGATCTTGCGGAAATGCCGGAGTATGCGCACTGTGAAACCGCTGCGTATGCACCGGAACCAATTCAGGAGCATCGCCGCGTAAGACGTTATCAGTATGAGATGATGGGTGTTGTTTACCCGCAGTATGCGGAGAAGAACATCCTGATTGATTATGGCGTGATTGAAGAGGCGGAGTAATGTCAAAGAGATATGCCAGACAACTACATAGTGCAGATGGTTTGATTGCCGCCGTCGAACAATACGGCTTTCTGCCCTTCTTTCGGAACGAGATTCACGGCTTCTCCATCGAGGAACTTTGCCCACCTGAGTTATGGTTTGCGGATGATGTAGATGGTCCGTGGGAATGGAAAGGACCGGCTGCGCGGAGCGGCAAATGTCTTTACGGCAAACTTTTCAACAAGAAGGCTGGATTTGTGAGTCGGGAGTGGATTCCGGACTTTGCGAACTTCCGGCGTGACGGCTATGACTTTGACGCCCGTTGGGATGACGGCTTGGCGTCCTACAAGGACAAGGAGCTTTATGAAGCCATAGCCGGTGAAGGCAGGATGCTTTCCAAACGGCTGAAAGAGGCTCTGAACTACCGCAAGGGCGGCAACACCGGTTTTGAGACGTGCATCACGCGGCTGCAAATGCAGAGCTATGTCTGCATCGCGGATTTCGTCTATATGCAGGACAGATACGGAAGACCTTATGGCTGGGGTGTCGCAGAGTATGCGACGCCGGAAGAACTTTTCGGGTACGACCTTATCACATCTGCCTATCAGCGAGACCCGCAGGAATCCAAAGAACGCATTCTAAAACATCTGCAATCACGTCTGCCTAACGCGACCGAAATGCAGCTTGAGAAAATCATAAAGGGGTAACGCAATGGACGATATTATCTTTGAGAAGGATTACCGGGAAACCGAGTCTGCCGAATACGATAAATGGTGCGATGAGGTGTTTGACCGCGCAGTTAATTGTGGTATGCTGAAAGCGTACTCCGAAGCAATGGACAAGATACCAAAGATCATTGTACCGGAGGACAAGAAGAACTACGAGTATCTTCTGGAACGCTGTGATGCGTTTGTCAAGCAACACCGCGGGTATATCAAGGGAATCGTGGACTATCATCGTTGGCACGCGGAAATCAATATGTTTCTTCCGTTTGCGGAGTTCGATGACTCAGAAGACCTTGCATTTTTGAAAGAAATTGCAGAAAAATCGCAAACCGTCTGCTTCTCCCCGGACGAAGAAGGTGGCATTCGCGTTCATATTTTTATCAACTACTTTGAAGAATTGATGTCAGCCGAACACAAGTCATACATCGAATACGATGCTATTATGCAGGACAAGAAACTATCTGAGTTACTTGGCATACCGGAGCTTTCTGACGAGGAAAAAGAACTCGCCCTGAAAATGAAGGGCATACTTGACCGCATTGATGATGAAACAAGGATTGACCGTACCACGGCTTTTCGAGCCGTGCTTGATAAGATGACAAAAGAGCCGGAAGAAAACTGGTCGCTTCATTATATGGCAACATTGCTGGAAGCTCTGCTATACTTCATGCTGAATGAAGGAAATGAAAAGATTGATGAGGAAGAACACAATGAGTAAGAAACTTGTAGCGTATTTTTCTGCGTCCGGCGTGACCGCAAAGGTTGCCGAGACGCTGGCAGAGGCAATCGGCGCGGACATCTTTGAGATTGAGCCGAAAGTGCCTTATACGGAAGCCGATCTGAACTGGATGGACAAGAAAGCCCGCAGCACGATTGAGATGAACGATCCTGTTTCCCGTCCAGAGATTGCCATAAAGCGGGACAACATGAAGGACTACGACACAATTTTTGTGGGCTTCCCGATCTGGTGGTACGTTGCGCCGACGATTATCAATACGTTCCTTGAGAGCTATGATATGACCGGCAAGATGATCATCCCGTTTGCAACCTCCGGAGGAAGCGACATTGGCAAGACGAACGAACGCCTTGCGCCGAGCTGCAAAGGCGCAAAGCTGATGGACGGCAAGGTTTTCAAGGGCTGCGTCGGGCATCAGGAGCTTGCGGCGTGGGTTGAAGGACTTGGACTTTAAGGGGCAGACAAATCGGAAGTTGTGGAGGTGCTTTATGAACGAGAGAGAAAAAATTATCCGATTATGGTTTGATATGTGGATTAAGAAAGCAGATTTAGGAATTGACAATATTTTTACAGATGATGTTGTATATACTGAGAGTTGGAGTCCTAAATATGAAAACCGCAAAACGGTAAAGCACTGGTTTGACGAATGGAATACACGCGGAAGTGTTCTTGTCTGGGAGATTAAGCAATTTTTTCATCAAGGCAATCAAACAATCGTGGAGTGGTATTTTAAAAACAAAATGAATAATGGAAATGTTGAAGAATTTGACGGAATATCTTTAATTGTATGGACACAGGATAACAAAATAAAATCATTAAAAGAGTTTGGTTGCAATCTTCATAATTACAATCCATATCGAGATAGTGATATTCCCGTATTTCGAGAAGAAAAAGCAAATTGGTTTTGAGAGGACTATAAATTCCAGTTTAACGAACAGGAGATGATGAACGCATGAAAATCCTACATGAACTTTCTTGGCTATGGGAAACGCTGGGCATTGCGCTTGTTGCTGCGGCTGTCTGCATGGCTTGCACTGCTCTGATTGGCAAGGCAGCAAAGAAGAAACTCAGCAAAAAGTTGTTGGCGGTCATAGGGGCTGCGGCATTTGTGGGCGCGATTCTGGCGGTCATTCTGATCGCCCGGACACCGATGCCGCTTTGACAGAATAGGAGAAACTGACAATGATTGTTCTTACAGAGCAGATAGAGATTCCGGCTTCCTATGAAAAATTAAAGGCATGGACTGCTAACTTTGAGGAAGAGTTTGTGAAATGGAGTCCCTACCACATCGAATGTAATCTCTATAACGGGAACTATCATGCGGGAAGCAAGGTCCGCTTCCGCGAGATTGTTATGGGGCTGGACTACGATGTGACAGGCACGATTACGGAATGCGAACAGGATGAGAACCACTTCCGCATTGTATTCCGGAGCGACAAGAAAACAGCGTTCATCACCTTTGAAGGAAAAAGAACTGAAACAGGATGCCATTTCTCTCACACCGAGGCTTTCGGCATGACCACACCGGTAATTGGGGCGATCATGAACTTTCTGATCTTCAAGGTGTTTTTCAGGAAAAAGGCAAACTGGCAGCTTATCCGGGATGATATGATTCTGGATAACAGGTATTTATATGACATTCTGACCGAGGGAAAATACCCGGAAAGAATCCCGATGGACAAGCTGCTGACCGGCGCGAAGTAACCGAATGGGAGGGCTTGATCATGCCGCTTCAAATCGTCAGAAATGACATCACAAAAATGAAGGTGGACGCCATCGTCAATGCTGCCAACGAGTCGCTGCTGGGTGGCGGCGGTGTGGACGGCTGCATTCATCGCGCTGCAGGACCGGAGCTGCTGGCGGAATGTGAAACGCTCCACGGCTGCAAAACCGGGAGCGCAAAAATCACGAAGGGCTACAAGCTGCCCTGCAAATATGTCATTCACGCAGTCGGTCCGCGCTGGTATGACGGGCGGCACGGTGAGTGCGAACTGCTGATCTCCTGCTATCGGACATCGCTCATGCTGGCGAAGAAATACGGATGCGAGTCGGTTGCGTTCCCGCTGATTTCCTCCGGCATTTTCGGCTATCCGAAGGATCAGGCTCTCAAAGTGGCGATTGACACCATCAGCAGTTTCCTTCTTGAAAACGAAATGACGGTGTACATCGTCATTTTCGACCGCAAAGCCTATCAAATCAGTGGCAAGCTATTTGCCGACATTGCTTCATACATAGATGACCGCTATGTGGATGAGCATACCGATCCTCGTTCCAAGCGTCTGCGCAGGATGAACGCCTTCCGGATGGACGAGCCGATGCCCTGCGAGTCATCCGTTTGTGATGAAGCTATCGAAAAGCTCACAGCTCCTATGGCAGTCAGCTCCGAAAAAGTAGCAACTCTTGACGATGCACTGGGACAGATCGATGAGAGCTTTTCGGAGATGCTTCTGCGGAAGATTGACGAGCGCGGCATGACGGACTCGCAGTGCTACAAGAAGGCGAACATTGACCGGAAACTCTTCTCGAAGATCCGCTCGGACAAGTCCTACAAGCCTTCCAAGCCCACCGTCATTGCATTTGCCATTGCCCTTGAGCTGCCGCTTGTGGAAATGAAGGATATGCTCATGAAGGCGGGCTTTGCACTCTCCCACTCCAACAAGTTTGACATCATCGTGGAGTATTTCGTGGAGCATGGGAACTATAACGTCTTTGAGATCAACGAGGCTCTGTTTGCCTTTGACCAGAGCTTGATAGGAGCATAATCTGACTATGAAGGAGGCTTAGAAGATGAAACAACACACCTATATCGCAATCGACCTGAAATCCTTCTATGCCTCCGTGGAATGCCGGGAGCGTGGCTTAGATCCTCTGGACACAAATCTTGTTGTCGCAGATGAAAGCCGGACAGACAAGACTATCTGCCTTGCCGTCACGCCCTCCCTCAAGAGCTACGGTATCTCCGGACGCGGACGGCTATTTGAAGTCAAGCAGCGTGTGAAAGAAGCAAATGCCGGACGGCAGCACGACGCGCCGGGACACAGGCTGGACGGCACATCACACTTCTTCTCAGAGCTGCAAGCAAACTCGTCTCTGGCGATTGACTTCATCATCGCACCACCCCGGATGGCGTACTATATGGAATACAGCACCCGCATCTATCAGGTCTACCTCAAGTACATTGCGCCGGAGGACATCGTAGTCTACTCCATCGACGAGGTGTTCATGGATGTGACGGACTACCTGAACACCTACAAGCTCTCCGCCCATGATCTCGCCATGAAGATCATCCTCGATGTGCTTGAAACAACCGGCATCACAGCAACCGCAGGAATCGGCACGAATCTTTTCCTCTGCAAAGTGGCAATGGACATTGTGGCGAAGCACATCCCCGCCGACAAAAACGGCGTCCGCATTGCAGAGCTGGATGAGATGAAGTTCCGGCGCGAGCTTTGGACGCATCAGCCCCTCACAGACTTCTGGCGTGTGGGTCGAGGTATTTCCAAGAACCTTGAGCAGAACGGGATGTTCACGATGGGCGATGTTGCCCTCTGTTCAGAGCGGAACGAAGACTTGCTTTACAAGCTCTTCGGGAAGAATGCAGAATTGCTCATCGACCATGCGTGGGGCTGGGAGCCTACGACTATTGAGGCAATCAAGGCATACCGTCCCAACTCCAACAGCCTCAGCTCCGGTCAGGTATTGCACTGTCCCTACGAGCCGCAGAAGGCGAAGTTGGTTGTGCGGGAAATGACAGATTTGCTTGTGCTGGACTTGGTGGACAAGGGGCTTGTCACCGACCAAATGGTTCTCACAGTTGGCTACGACATCGAGAACCTGACCGATCCTGCACGACGGGCAAAGTATCACGGCGCGGTTGAGACAGATCATTATGGGAGGCAGATTCCGAAACAGGCGCACGGCTCTATCAACCTCGACGGTCACACATCATCTACCCGCAAAATAATGTGTGCTGTGTCAGAACTCTTCGACCGGATCGTGGATAAGAATCTGCTTGTCCGCCGTATGTATGTTGTTGCAAATCATGTCCTGCCGGAAGCTGATGTACCGAAGAAAAACGACGGTGCAGTCCAGCTCGACCTCTTTACCGACTATGCCGCCGAAGAGGAAAAACAGAAAGCCGAAGATGCCGCTTTGGAGCGTGAGCGGAAGATACAAGCCGCCACGCTTGCCATCAAGAAGAAGTATGGAAAGAACGCCATCCTCAAGGCAATGAATCTTGAAGAAGGTGCAACCGCGAAAGACCGCAATGCGCAGATTGGAGGGCATAAGGCGTGAACGGAAAATACGACGAGATCATGGGACTTCCTCACCACGTTTCCAAAACGCGACCACAAATGCCGATGTCAGATCGTGCAGCGCAGTTTGCGCCCTTTGCCGCCCTCACCGGCTATGATTCTGCAATCAAGGAAACCGGACGTCTGACCGACGAAAGGATTGAGCTTGATGAGGGAGCCTTGACCGCTTTGAACATGAGGTATCAGCTTCTCATGGATGCCCTTGATGAAGAGCCGGAGGTTGAAATAACCTACTTCAAACCTGATGAGCGCAAAGCTGGCGGTGCGTATGTAACTGCAACCGGCGCAGTCATAAAAGTTGATGACTTTGAGCGCCTGATTACCATGCAGGACGGCACGAAGATTCCGATGGATGACATCCTAAGCATTGACGGAGAGCTGTTCTTGTCCTTAGAATAATGTCGCTTGCCATGCGACCAAATGAAGTGAATACCGAAGTACAATATGACTGTAAGGTGAGACACCAAGCAGTCATATTTTTATATACGGAGGTACAAAACATGAGAAAGAACTTGACGGAGATCGTATTCATCCTTGATCGCAGCGGCTCTATGAGCGGACTGGAAACAGACACCATCGGAGGATTCAACTCCATGATTGAAAAGCAGAAAAAAGAGAATGGCGAGGCATTGATCTCTACCGTTCTCTTTGACAACGTGAGCGAGGTTATCCATGACCGTGTGCCGGTTCAGAAGGTGGAGCCGATGACCGACAGGGACTATTCCGTTCGCGGCTGCACCGCGCTTCTGGATGCTATCGGCGGAGCGATTCATCACATTGGGAATGTCCATAAGTACGCAAGAAAAGAGGATGTCCCTGAACACACACTGTTCGTCATCACAACGGATGGCATGGAGAATGCAAGCCGCCGTTATGACAGCGAGAAGGTCAAGAAGATGATTGAGCGACAGAAGGAAAAGTACGGCTGGGAGTTTCTTTTCCTCGGTGCAAACATTGATGCAGTTGAGACGGCAAAGCATTTTGGAATTGGAGCAGATCGAGCGGTCAATTACCACTCTGACCGCGAGGGAACGCAACTCAACTATGAAGTTCTGAGCGAAGCGGTTTCCGCTGTCCGATGCAGCGTACCGCTGGGTACGAATTGGAAAAAACGTATTGATGAGGACTTCAATTCCAGAAAGGACGGGAGAAAGTAATGAGAACAATCACCGTAAAAGGGACAGGCAATGTCTCCGCAAGACCGGATTACATCATCCTATCCCTGAACATTGAAGTCTTATCTGAAACATATGACCGCGCAATGTTGGAAGCTGCCGAGAGAATCGAAAGACTGCAAGGTGCCGCAGTCCGCGTTGGGTATCGCAAGGAAGACGTGAAGACCACGAGCTTTGATGTCCAGACAAGGTACGAGAATGTCAAGGATCGGCAAGGAAATTACAAGCGAGAGTTTGCCGGATATGCTTGCAGCTATCGCTTGAAACTTGCCTTTGACTTTGACAGCAAGCAGCTTGCAAAGGTCATTTCTGCGATTGCGGATTGTGGGGCGCAACCAGAACTCAGCATTGCGTTCACCGTGAAAAACCCGGCAAGAGTCAGCGAAGAGCTGCTGATCAATGCGACGGAGAACGCCAGGGCAAAGGCGGAGATTCTTTGCAAAGCATCAGGCAGTACGCTTGGGCAGTTGCTCAACATCGACTACAACTGGGGCGAACTCAATGTTTTTTCCAGAACAAGCTACGATGTTGAAGACTGCATTCAGCCTCTCATGGCGATGAGCAAGTGCGCCGCACCTGAGATTGAGCCGGTTGATATTGATGTGACAGACACAGTGGCTTTCACATGGGAAATCCAATGATTTTTTGACTTTTTTGAAATCCGGTACTCAACAAACGCCCTTTTTGTGTCCGTTGTAAAGTGAAGGGACATTTCACGGAGGAATCTTCGGGGAATACGATTTTGGGAGATTAGCAAGCACAGCCGGTGTATATACACACGGCGACTTTGGATTAAGGAAACCCTCCCCTTAATCCCGAAAATGCTTGTTGGGATGTCTCCCAAACCCTCTATCTTTACGAAAGGACAAACCGCTTATGGCAAACAGAACACGACCAAATCAGATACTCTTCTTTGTTTCAGATGACGAGAAGCGGATTATCAAAGGAAAGATGAAACAGCTTGGTACAAAGAACATGGGAGCGTATCTTCGCAAGATGGCGATTGACGGTTACATCATCAAAGTGGACTACACGCAGCAGAAGAAACTTGCCGCCGCAGTATCTCGTGCAGCGGCAAATATCAATCACATTTGCCGCCGAATTAACTCCACAGGACACTTCTATGAGGACGATGTTGCAGAGCTGAAAGAAAGGCAGGCTGAGATATGGCGATTACTAAAATCAAGCCAATCCGAGGAACTGTGAACAAGGCTCTCGCATACATTCTTGATCCGCAGAAAACAGATGACCAGCTCTATGTCTCTTCCTACGGATGTGCTGCCAGTGATGCCGCAGCGAAGGAATTTGAGTGGACAAGATCTCTTGCCGTTCAACAAGGAATGCAGATGCCAAAGGTGATTGCCAGACATCTGATTCAATCCTTTGCGGTTGATGAAGTCAGCCCGGAACAAGCGCATGAAATCGGTAAGCAGTTTGCCGACGAATGGCTCAAGGGAAAGTACGAGTATGTGATTGCAACGCACATCGACAAGGGGCATTGCCACAATCACATTATCTTCAACGCAGTCAACTATGTAGACTTCCATGCGTACCGAAGCAATAAGAAAACCTATCGTGAGATGCGGCATCTCAGTGATGAGATATGTGCTGAACACGGGCTGTCAGTTATTCCTCCCTCTCAGGGAAAAGGCATGGACTACAAGGAATACACCGAAGCCAAACGCGGTACAAGTTGGAAGCAAAAACTCAAGCAGACCATTGATCGCTGTGTGATCACATCAAAGGACTACGATGAGTTTTTGAAGCTGATGCAGGACGCCGGATATGAAATCAAAACCGGCAAATACATCTCCTTCCGTGCCGAAGGGCAAGAGCGTTTCACCCGTGCAAAAACCATCGGAGATAACTACACCGAGGACCGGATCAAGGAACGCATTCAAGGACGCAATGCCCGCAGACGGCAGATGCAGAACGGTAGGAAGAACATCTCTCTCATCAGCGATATTCAAAACAGAATTAAGCAGATCGACAGCAAGGGCTTTGAGCATTCTATGAAGATTAAGATCCTCAAAGAAGCCGCCAGAACGCTAAACTACCTCACTGAGAACGAGCTGCTTCAATATGCCGATCTTGAAAAGAAAGTCGAAGACATTCATAGTTCTTATGAGCGTACCGGCGCTGACTTGAAAGTCGTTGAAGCGCAGCTCCGAAAGGTGCAGCCGCTTATCAAGAATATCTCAACCTATCAAAAGCTCAAGCCGGTCTATGATGCCTACTCAAAGACGAAGAACAAGCCGAGTTTTCGAGCTGCGCACGAGGCAGAGCTTGTCGTTTTTGAAGCAGCAAAGAGTACATTGCTTGCTATGCAAGATGGTGAAAAACTTCCAAGTATGAAGTCTCTGCAAGCCGAGCAGCAACGCCTTTTGGAAGAGCAGCAGCGTCTCTACGACGAACGAGCAAGGCTCAAAAAAGAGGCTAAAGTGATTGATACCATGAAGGCAAATGTCGATGATTTCCTCAGTCCAGCGCTTTCACAGGAGCATGAAAAAGCCAAAAGTAGCGAGTTGGAATAACCACCAAAGCCTGAGCCGTATGAATAAATCGGCTCAGGCTTTCTTCTTCGTAATGCGCTCCATGAACTTGAAATATATTTTGAATTTTTGGAGTATCGTATTGAAAATTTGAAGCGTTTGGTGTATAATATAATGAGTCTCACTATAAGCGTTTGAGAGAGGTGCTTTTATGAAGATAAGCTATAAGAAATTATGGGTCATGCTCATCGAAAGAGAGATCCCAAAATCAACTTTACGCAAGGATATAGAGCTGTCTCCTGGCACGATGAGTAAGCTCAATAAGAACGAGGATGTAGCTCTCTCTGTTCTGCTGCGCATTTGCGACTATTTGAATTGTGACATTGGAGATATATGTGAAGCTGTGCGAACGGGCAAGAAGTAGGTCCGAGTTTTCGTGCGGCTATTTTGTTATAGGTAGAGAAAAATACCTCAGCGAAAGGAGCATATATGGATGTCCTTGAGAATGCTGTGACTGAGAAAAATGCCCTCGTTGAAGCGGAGGCGTTTCCCACAGATGATCGAGTCACCTACAGAGACAGCACCTATGAAATTGTTTCTAAGGTTGCATATTTGATTGGTGTTCCGAAACGAATTTTTGATAATGAGCATGAAGCACCCAAAATAGAGATATACGAAAAACTTGATGCAGACAAAACGGCACGGATAATCCGTCATTTGTGTATCATAAGGACAGCGATTGAAAGAAACTTCAAGCATATCAACGAGCGTATGAAGTTTAGTTATCTCTCAATCAGCAGTATGCCGGAATATGTGCCGCAGGATAGCCTTCAACAACTAAATGCGGATGGCATTAGTTTTATAAAGAAGTCCAGCACGAAGCTAAGTCAGCATATCGTTGAGATAAACAAGCTGCTTTCTGATCGGATCAATAATTGCAAGAAGCTATTTCCTCTTTGGCTGAATTGGCTGTATGTAAAAAACCTCTTTCTCATGCCAGATGGCTTGAAAGAGGAAGGGACAAAAGCAGCAGCAGATATTTATTACGCTCACTTGCTCTTTTATCCTTACCAGATGTATATAAACTGGGAACCGGAGGATGTCGGTAATCTGCTCTATAACGATAAAAAATTCGTGACGCTGCTTTATCAAATGAACGGTGACTACTTTACAGAGTACAGTAAAGTTTCTGATGCTGGAAGTTACATTAAAGGAAGCATCTACGAGTTTATTGGTAGCAGCGAAAAGGTTGTCGTAGTGGTAGATTGTGAAAACTCTGATCCGTACAAGCTCTGCGCTACGCTCAAGAATCTGGACTATCAGTACACACAGAAGATAGCATCCATCATCCTGTTTGATGATGTGCATAGTGCATCTGCTTGGCGTATTCTGGATAGTTTTACCCACATCCCGGTCGAACACATGATGACCGAACGGGTAAAGCAGAACAAGTCTCTGGTCGATGTGATGCTGATTGCCCGAACTTGTCAGGAGCATTACAAAAACAATGTGGATTCCTTTATTTTGGTGTCCAGCGACTCCGACTATTGGGGACTGATTTCTTCTTTACCGGAGGCTCGGTTCCTTGTCATGATAGAGCGCGAAAACTGCGGACCGGATTTGAAGAACGCACTTGTCAATGCCGGTATATTCTATTGCTACATTGATGACTTCTACTCCGGCAATGCAGAGGATATTAAGATCGGCGCACTGTTCAAAGAGATGTATCATTACATAGATCAGGCGGTGCGGCTGAATATCTACGAGATGTTCACAGAGGCGTTAAGAGCGACTCGAATTGAAATGAGTTCTTCGGAACAGAAGCAGTTTGTGGACAAGTATTTGAAAACGATGCAAATGTCCATTGCGGATAATGGCGATGTGACATTGGAAATAAAACGAAAATGAGTCCGTTATATCGGACAGTAGCCGTGATAGAATAAAATGAGGATCGGTTGGCAACCAAAAATGATCCTCAAGTATTGGAGATGAAGATATGGCATACCAGAGCGAAGCGGCTCTTGAGCAACAATTCATAGAGCAGCTAAACAAGCAGGAATACAGCACAGTCGATATTCCTGATTATGACGCATTGGTGGAGAACTTCAAAGTTCAGTTTGAAGCCTTCAATGCGCCCAAACTTGATACGCCTATCACCGATAAAGAGTGGGAGCGTATCTTTAACCTCATGCTTGGAAAGTCCGTGTTCCAGAGCGCAAAAATTCTGAGAGACAAGTTTGTCCTTGAGCGTGAGGACGGGACGAAGGTTTACCTTTCCTTCTTCGATCAGGATCACACCAAGAATATCTTCCAAGTTACACATCAGACAACGGTTGTAGGCAAGTATGTCAACCGCTATGATGTAACGATTCTTGTGAATGGCTTGCCGTTGATTCAGGTCGAGTTAAAGCGCAGGGGGATTGACATTCGAGAAGCAGTCAATCAGGTCATGCGCTATAAGAAGCACTCCTATAACGGACTATATCACTTCATTCAGCTTTTCATTGTCTCCAACGGCGTTGATACCAAATACTTTGCCAACTCCGACAGGGACTTGATGTATAGCCTCGCCTTCTTCTGGACGGATTTCAACAACATCCGTATTACCAACCTGAAGGACTTCTCAATCTCTTTTCTGGCAAGGGATCACATCATCAAGATGCTGACACGCTATACCATCCTGAACGATACGGATAAGATTCTGATGGTCATGCGCCCCTATCAGGTGTATGCCGTAGAAGCCCTTATAAGGCAGGCTACGCTCACAAATCGCAACGCCTATATCTGGCATACCACCGGTGCAGGAAAGACGCTGACATCCTTTAAGACAGCTCAAATCCTCGCAGCCAATCCGAACATCAAGAAGGTTATCTTCCTTGTTGACCGTAAGGACTTGGACTCTCAGACCACCGAAGAGTTTAACAAGTTTGAGGCTGGCTCTGTTGATGTCACAGATCGCACAGACATTCTTGTGCGGCAAATGAAGGATAAGAACCGGCAGCTCATTGTCACGACGATGCAGAAGATGGCAAATGCCGTTAAGCGTCCTCAATACGAAAAGGTAATGGACGCATACCGTGACGAAAAGGTTGTCTTCATCATTGATGAATGCCACCGCAGCCAGTTCGGAGATATGCACAAGGATATTGTTCGGCATTTCAAGAAAGCGCAGTTCTTTGGCTTTACCGGTACGCCCCGTTTTGAAGTAAACGGAAAGACGGAGGGCAAGATCACACAGACCACCGAAATGCTGTTTGGGGAATGTTTGCATAACTATCTGATCAAGGATGCTATCTTCGATAACAATGTCCTCGGTTTCCATATTGAGTACATAAAGACGATGGAAGGCGATTTTGACTGGGACGATCCGACATTGGCTGACGCGATTGATGTTGGCGAACTCTATATGTCGGATGAGAGAATGTCCCTCATTGCAAACCACATCGTCCAGAACCACAAAGCCAAAACGAGAAATGGTCAGTACACGGCTATCTTTGCTGTTTCCTCCATTGAAGCTCTTGTCAAATATTACGACATCTTCAAGAAGATCAAACACGATCTGAACATCAGCGGTATCTTCTCCTATGGGCAGAACGAAGATGCTGAGGGTAAGGACGAGCATAGCCGAGATGCTTTGGAGCGTATCATCAAGGACTATAACGAGATGTACGGCACGAATTTCTCTACCGACACCTTCTCCGCGTATCACAAGGATATTTCAGATCGAGTCAAAGGGAAGAAAACAAAGTCGCTGGACATTCTCATCGTCGTGAATATGTTTTTGACCGGCTTTGACAGCAAGCAGCTCTCTGTGTTGTATGTGGACAAGGATTTGAAGTACCATGATCTGCTGCAAGCCTATTCTCGCACGAACCGTGTCGAGAAAGAAACAAAACCGTTTGGTATCATCATTTGCTACCGCAACCTCAAAAAACGGACAGATGATGCGCTGACGCTCTTCTCCAAGAGTCAGGACACCTCTGGCATTGTTGTTCCGGGCTATCAGTATTTTGTTGAGAAGTTCAATGAAATGGTTATGAGGCTCAAGGAAGTGGCACTCTACCCTGAGTCCGTCGATACCATGCAGAGCGAGGATGACCAGAAGAAGTTTGTCATCACTTTCCGTGAGCTGACAAAATACCTCCAATCCTTGCAGACATTCATTGAGTTCAGTTTTGATCAGGATGCGCTCATCATGTCCGAGCAGGAGTATCAGGACTACAAGAGCAAGTATCTGATGCTTTACTCCCGGCAAAAAACTGATCGAGAAGTCGTATCTGTCCTGAATGATGTGGACTTCTGCATTGAGATCATGGAGAGTGACCGCATCAATGTTGCCTATATCATGAACTTGATCCGCAACATCCACTTTGATGACAAGAAGCAGAAGGACTACGACATCAAGCACATCAAGGAAGAATTGAGCAGAACGGATAATCCGCAGTTGCTTCGCAAGGTTGAAATTCTTCAAGCGTTCTTGGATCGTGTCGTTGTCGGACTTGAAAGTGCGGATGAGATTGACGCTGCATACAACGACTTTGAAAATGAAGCAAAACGAGAAGAGATCGTTGCTTTCGCAAAGACTGAGGATATTGATTCCTCCATGCTGACGGACATCATTTCTGAGTATGAGTTCTCCGGCACAATGGATGCAGGAAACATCCGTGACCGTATTGAGAAGCCCATGCCGTTGCTCAAGAAGAGGTCTTTGGTCAACCGGATCGTCGAATTTATCCGGCAGCATACTGAGAAATACCAATAAGGAGAGAGAACAATGGATAATTCTATTCAGGCTCACCAGAAAGAGCTTTGCAACAAACTATGGGCGATGGCAAATGCCCTGAGAGGTAACATGGAGGCATACGAGTTCAAGAACTATATCTTGGGCATGATCTTCTATTACTATCTCTCCGACAAGACCGAGAAGTACATGGTTAATCTTCTCAAAGACGATAATATCGGCTACGAGGATGCTTGGAATGACGAAGAATATAAGGCTGCCATCGTAGAAGAAGCTCTGCGTGACCTCGGCTACATCATCGAACCGGAGTATTTGTTCCGCAAGATGGTCAAGATGGTTGAGAACCGTTCCTTCGACATTGAGTTCTTGCAGAAAGCAATCAACGCTCTGATGGAATCCACTATCGGCAACGATTCGCAGGAAGACTTTGACGGATTGTTCTCCGATATGCAGCTTGATTCTACGAAGCTGGGGCATACCGTTAAAGATAGAAGTGCTGTCATGGCGAAAATCATTGCTTCTCTGGACGAGATCAATTTCAGCGTGGATGACACGAAGATTGATGTGTTGGGTAATGCCTACGAGTATCTGATCGGTCAGTTCGCTGCCACAGCCGGTAAGAAAGCCGGTGAGTTCTATACGCCTTCGGGTCCTGCCGAGCTGCTGTGCCGTCTTGCTTGTCTTGGCTTAACCGATGTTAAGGACGCAGCCGATCCGACTTGCGGTTCCGGCTCTCTGCTGCTTCGCCTCAAGAACTATGCAAATGTGCGTAACTACTACGGTCAGGAATTGACCTCGACCACCTATAACCTTGCCCGAATGAACATGATCCTTCGCGGCATCCCGTATCGTAACTTCAATATCTACAATGGCGATACGCTTGAACATGACTACTTCGGAGACATGAAGTTCCGTGTTCAGGTTGCAAATCCTCCGTATTCTGCAAATTGGTCTGCTGATATGCACTTCATGGAGGACGAGCGTTTCAATGAATACGGCAAACTTGCGCCTAAGAGCAAGGCTGACTTTGCTTTTGTGCAGCACATGGTTTACCACATGGACGAAGACGGACGAGCTGTTGTTCTGCTGCCTCACGGCGTTCTGTTCCGTGGCGCAGCGGAAGAAGTGATCCGTAAGCACCTGATTCAAAAGCTGAATGTGCTGGACGCTGTTATCGGTCTTCCTGCAAACCTCTTCTTTGGCACAGGCATTCCGGTATGTGTTCTTGTCCTCAAGAGGGAGCGCAACGGCAACTCTGATAACATCCTCTTCATTGATGCGTCCAACGACTTTGAAGCCGGAAAGAATCAGAATATCCTCCGTGAGTGCGACATTGATAAGATTGTCGAAACCTACGAGCATCGTGTGGATGTCGATAAGTACGCCCATGTTGCCACTATGCAGGAGATTGAAGAGAACGGATTCAATCTGAACATTCCTCGCTATGTTGATACCTTTGAGCCGGAAGAGGAAATTGACCTCAATGCTGTTGCAGCAGAAATCCGCAATATTCAGGCTGAGATCAAAGGCATCGACGCACAACTGAAACCGTTTTTCGATGAGCTGGGACTTGATTTCCCCTTTGATGTGGAGGGCAAGTAATTATGGAAAATGTATCCTCAAGTAACGGTCTTGAGAAGCGTCCGAAACTCCGGTTTCCGGACTTCGATGAGCCGTACAGAACAATTACATTAGGTCAAATCGCTTCATTGGTTAATCGTACTGATCCCACCTCAAATGCGCCTATTATGATGCTTAGTGCAGGAAATGGCTTTATCATGCAGTCCGAAAAGTATTCACGAGACAATGCTGGTCAAAGTCTCAAGAAATATATTCTCCTAAAGAAAGGCGAATTGGCATACAATCACGGTGCATCAAAAGCAAAACAGTATGGCTGCTGTTACGAGCTGACCGAAGATGAGGCGCGTATTCCGTATGTCTATCATTGTTTCAAGGTCAGTGGCGCAGAGCATACGCCCTATGTTGCTACTGCCTTGAATAATCCTAAGATAGATAGACAGCTTAAACGCCTTGTTTCTTCAAGCGTTCGTATGGACGGGTTGCTGAACATCTCTTTTGATGATTACATGAGTGTAATTCTTCACTTACCTTCATTGAAGGAACAAACTCACATTGCTGATTTCCTCAAAAAACTTGATGAACGGATAACTGCACAAGAGAAACTTGTGGCATCCCTCAAGAAGCATAAAAGAGGTGTCGTTAGCAAAGTCTTTTCGGAGATTGAAAGAGAATGCAGCACGATCCGCTTAGGTGATTATGTGAGCATTCATCGAGGCGGCTCGCCTCGTCCAATAGACGCTTATATTACTGATGATACGGATGGCATCAACTGGATCAAGATTGGCGATACTTCTGCTGATGACCTTTACATTACTCGGACAAGAGAAAAAATTGTTCCCTCTGGTGCAAAGAAATCCAGAAGAGTTTTTCAGGGGGATTTGATCTTATCAAACTCTATGAGTTTTGGAAGACCGTACATCCTTCAAATTGACGGATGCATCCATGACGGGTGGCTACTCATTCGAGATGAGAACAATGTCTTTGAGAAGAGATTCTTGTGTTACTATCTCGGCTCAGATAATGTGATCGCTCAATATAAACGCTTTGCTGCTGGTAGTTGCGTAAACAATCTTAATTCTGAATTGGTAGGAAATGTTGAAATCTGCTGTCCGCCTTACAGAACACAACAAAAAATCGCAAATATGCTAACTGTTTTGGATTCGCGTATAGATCACGCAAGTCGTACTCATGTGGCACTACTGCGAATTCGCACTTCATTATTGCAACAGCTCTTTATATGAAGAGCTGCTGCAACATAAAGCATCGCAGTCTGCTTAAACTGCTCCGACGCTGTTCTTCATTAGAAATACGAGCATCAACTTTGCATAAAAAACTTCCCCAATATCGTTGCTCGTCGATGGAGGGATAAGGAACTTCTATTCCCTCAAGATTTTTTCGACTGATCCTTTGGCGTGTTCCACCGGCAAGAAAGGAATTAACTGTTTTTAGATATTGCTCAGAACATAGGAATTGGAGAAGGTAATTCCTATCTATGACAGATGAGTCTGTTCTGATAACAGTGCAATCAACGGCTGTAATCCTTCTTTCTGTGCTTTTGGGCAATAGGCAGGCTCTCCCGGCTGGCTCTGGCAATCTGGAAATGAGAATATCACCGTCATATATTTCCAAACAGTTTAGGCGGTGGAATGTAGTCTCTGAAATGTATTTGGCATTTTGAGTTTTATCTATGTAAACGCCAAAGCCGACATTTCCCGTCTGAATAAGTCGGATTCCATCTAATGCTTGATCCTTAGACTCAATCCAATCACCATCGGCAAATAATACGGAAACTTCCTTAAGATTTCGCTTCTCGCAACTATCACTCAATTTAGCAAAAACCTTTCGTAGCAATCCTCTTTTATGCTTCTGATCAAGCAAGCAGAATGGAGCTATATGACCGACAAAATCCCTTGCAGTAGCGGAATATCTCTGCTACCGCAAGGGATTTACCTTTGCTACAAGCCAGTATTCGGTTGCTGAAATAGTCCTCAAGTAACGGTCTTGAGAAGCGTCCGAAACTCCGGTTTCCGGGCTTCGATGAGCCGTGGAAAGCTGAGAAACTTTCAGATTTTGCTGAGCGTGTCACACGGAAGAACACCAATAACGAAACGAGTCTTCCCCTCACAATTTCGTCCAAAGACGGGCTTGTGGATCAGATCAGCTACTTCAATAAGACCGTTGCCAGCAAAGACATGAGTGGCTATTATCTCTTGAAGAATGGCGAATATGCCTACAACAAGAGTTATTCAGTCGGGTACGACTTTGGCTCCGTCAAGCGTCTTGACCGCTATGATATGGGCGCGCTTTCAACACTCTATATCTGCTTTGCACTCAAGAAACACGATTCTGATTTTATAAAAGCCTACTTCGATTCGCTCAAATGGTATCGTGAAATTTACATGATCTCTGCCGAAGGAGCAAGAAATCATGGGCTTTTGAATGTTCCAACTGATGAGTTCTTTGACACAAAGCATTACATACCGATGGATTTAGCGGAGCAGCGAAAAATCGCAGACTTCATGATTGCGTTAGAGCATCGAATAGAGGCACAGCAGTCTCTCGTAGATAACCTCAAGAAGCATAAAAGAGGTGTCGTTAAGGCTCTAATTTCAGGATCGCTGACTTTCACTGATGCTGACCACAAAAAATGGGAAACTGTAAGTTTGGCAGAAATATTTAATATTTCTGCCGGGGGAGATATTGATCGTGAAAATAGCTCATCTTCATATTCCGCAAACCATCCATATCCGGTATTTGCCAACGCTCTGACAAATAGCGGATTATATGGCTATGCAAACTACTTCAAAATTGAAGGTGATTCCATCACTGTTTCTGGAAGGGGCGAAGTAGGTCATGCAATAGCTCGTCACTGCAAATATGTTCCGATTGTTCGTCTTCTCTCATTAGTCCCCAAACATGATGATGATGTGGATTTTTTCGCTTACATGATCAATGCAACATCCATCTACATCGAATCAACAGGCGTTCCTCAGTTAACAAGCCCTCAGCTTGGCGCGGTAAAGGTTTTGCGACCTCCTGTTTCAGAGCAGAAGCGGATTTCTTCCTTTCTCTTAAAATTGGATGCAAAGATAGAGAAAGAAGAGCGCCTAATACTTCGTATGGAGAAAGTCAAAGCATCTATGTTGCAACAGTTATTTATATAAAGAGCTGTTGCAGTAACCCGCTTCTCAGTTTGCAATACCTATCAAGGATTGCAAGCTGAGAAGCAATATATTGGTCAAGAGAAATCATCACCTTAACTAACTGTTCTTGTATTTCTTGATGTGGTACGGGAATGGTGAAGTTTCTTATCCGTTCGAGGGCGAGTTTGGGTTGCCCATTTTTTGTCTTTGAAGATTCAATTTGTGACTGTATCAAATCCGACGAAAGGACATAGTAAAGGTACTCGGAACCAACCCCTCTAAAGTTTGTAAACCGGTCACAATTTTCGGTTAAATTCACGCCTCCCAAGTCAGAGGTAATAATGTTCAACTTTCCAAGAGTACCGGCAACGGATATTATAATATCTCCACCTTTGACTTTATAACGAGAAATCTGCTTTTCTGTATGCTCTGAAATATACTGCAAATTATCTGAACACACATATTTCTCGCCCATATCTGATACAGTGATGTAACGGTATTCCGTAGGATGAGAGCAAAATGTTTCTCCCTTTGGAATGCGTTTTCCACTCAGCACATCGCATACTTCCTCTATTTTTAAGGCGGAAGCGTCAGAAAATAGAAAGTAGTCAGATTTTTCTGCAAAAAATGCATTCAATAATCCTCTTTTATGCTTCTTGAGGGATGCCACAAGTTTCTCTTGTGCAGCAATTCTATCATCCAGACTTTGGAGAAAGGACGCAATTTTGCTCTGTTCCTGCTCTGACGGAAGGTTGATGGGCATAGCAAAGAAAGTATCGTCTTTGATGCTTACTCTGTCATGTCTCGCACCACTATCACCCGACATATAAATGTATCTATGCCAAGCCGATGACCGGAAGTACCACTCGTAGTACAGAGGGTTAATTTCGTCTTTCGCACGAAAACAAAGATACAGCGGAGAAACAATGCCATCCTCTGCATACTTATAGCTGCTGATCGGACCGTATGGAGCATCGGACGATTTGCGCGGATTATATACGAAGTCATTTTGCTGGATGATATAATAGCTGTTTGTGTTATCGCTGTTTGCAATGTCCTTATCAAAATACTCGCGTTGTGGAATAAGACCGAGCTTTGCGGAATTGCAAATTACATTCGTGATGTGTCCATCAGCATTTTTCTGTGTACTTTTAGAGAAAAGCGCAGATAAAGTAGTTTCTTTCCACGGCTCATCGAAGCCCGGAAACCGGAGTTTCGGACGCTTCTCAAGACCGTTACTTGAGGAATATACTGCCCTGATTATCCCTCCAACGGATAATGTTCGTGGAGGTGGTCAATATGACTAACAATACACAATTCAAGACGCTTGTGAACACTTGGCTAAATCAAAAGCAGCCAATGATCACGCCGTCAACCCATGCCAGCTTTACTCTGATTGCCGAAAATCATCTAATTCCATACTTCGGCAAGCGTAAGATCGGCAGCATCACCGAAACGGACATCCAGAGCTACATTTCGTACCTCCATGATGCCGGTAGGTTGGACAAGACCGGAGGGCTAACGGTAAAGACCATCCGGGATGTGATCCTCGTTCTCAGACTTTCGATGGAGTTTGCGTACAAAGAAAGGGCAATTCCACTGCTGAACTGGGATCTCGTCGAGTACCCGAAGGAACTTGGCATTAAGAAGGTAGTTTCTCTTTCAAAGGATCAGGAGCAAGCTCTGATTCAGTGTATCTACATGAACTTGAACAGGAAGACTGCTGGCATTCTCATTGCACTCTTTACCGGAGTACGCATTGGAGAACTCTGCGGATTGCAGATGAAGGACATCTCGTTGACAGATAAGACCATCAGCATCAATAAGACTGTCCAGCGCATCTATGACAAAAAGAAGGGCGAGTCCTATCTTCACATCGGACCGCCCAAAACGAAAACTTCTGCAAGGACGATCCCTGTTCCGTCTCTTCTGATGAACATTATCAAGAAGTTCTACACGGATAACCCTAACCACTACTTCTTGACCGGCAAAACAAAGCCGACAGAGCCTCGTACTTATCGACAGTTCTTCACCCGTTTCCTGAAACGGAATGGATTGGAGAAGGTGAAGTTCCATGAGATCCGACACACATTCGCGGTCAGGGCGATTGAGATTCCGGAGTTTGATATAAAGTCGCTCTCTGAAATCCTCGGTCATAAGAATGTGTCCTTTACACTGAATGTCTACGGAAGTGCAAACCTCCAACAGAAGGTCAAGTGTATGAATTTACTGAACGATCTACTGTAATCTTATTCAGTTCTGACTTGGCTTTTACAGTGCAGCAGAAACGAATAACCGTTTCCAGCGATTCAGATTCATTGACTCGATGTGCTGTTCATAGGAGGCACTATTCGACTTTCCGAAACAGAGTGACTTCTTCTTGAGCCGTGAAAGGCTGCACAAAAAAATGAACGCAGTACACGGATTCCACAATCGCGGAATCGTGTACTGCGTTTGTATTTTAGAAATGATTTTTGCGATTTAAGCAAGGATTGATTTGTGGAGGCGTTTTTGGGCATTTATAACCGTTCAACCGCAAGTGTTGCCGGATTGACTTTGATGATTACCTTCCCCTTGCTTTGGGCGTACATCACTGTCTTGCCTGTACCGCTGGGCTTGCCGTCCCATACTGCAATGATGTAATCAGCGTGATCTACCATGTACCGATTGCGCTTGTCCATGCAGTCAGGAGTATAGTGCGTTTGAAGAAGCGTTTCTTTATCACATTGAGCAGCAATGCCATAGTACCTTTCGCGCATTGCTGCATTCCACTTGGCTGCCTGTGTTTCGCACGGTATGGCACTCTCAAGCGTAATGCCAGGATAAGTCTTTTTCAGTTCCAGTATGATCTCGGCGGCGTACATATCAACGCCGAGAGCCATGCCAGAGATAAAGTGGGTGACATTTTCATCTGTAATCAAAGGGATAATTTGTTTTTTTAGGGTTTCTTTGAGCGCAGTGCAGCGTTCATCATCCTCACGAAAGCCAAAGGGTAAATTTTGAGGTCGGTGTCCGGTGAAGGCACAACTTTTCATATTCTTGATCTCCTTATATGTATTAGCGTGTGTTTCTAAATCGCTTATACATAGATTATAGCATAGAAAATCAAGAAATTTGTAGAAATAAGTCGGCAAAAGAAAAAACTGCGTGAAAAATCACGCAGCCTTCAATGAGCTTACTTCATGTTATCCTTCTCTTGCTGGATCATCAACTCAACCATTTGCAAAATACGCTTTTGCGCTTCGGGAGGAAGATCAGCAATTTTCTTTGAGAGTTCTGAGGCTTTTGCCTCTCCGCTATGCTCTAAGACATCGCAGAAAATTGAATCAGCGGATGTCTCCAAGCCATTGAGCAAAATAATCAGCTTCTCGCAACGCGGAAATGACATCCCTCTCTCGACGGTGGAAATATAATTTGTGGTTAAGCCGGTCTTTTCTGCAAGATCCTCTTGTGTAATACCAAGACGCTCACGGGCTTGCTTAACGCGCTTTCCTATTCGTTTATCAATCATGGGCGTTTACCTGTTCCTTTTCTAAATCGCTCATGAATATTATATGGTTTAGAACCATAGTGATACAGAAACGCTAATGGTGTTACTATGGATTAGCGAATGATTTTACGGTAAAATTCAAGGAAAAGACACAAAAAAGGAGCCTCTGCCGATACCCAAACCGGGCATCGACAGAGGCTCTTGGTTCGTTTTCCGGGCATTCAAACAAGTGCCGAAATCGACACTTATTTCCGCGCTAAAGAAGAAACTGCGCAGGGAATACAATCACTTAGGTTGGTCAATTTTCGTAGCTCTGAGGCTTGCAATCACAGGCTTTTTCGACCCCTAATTGTCTACTCTGCGACGCCTTGCGGGAGAAGTGCGGACAGGCGATGAGATCGGCACGGAAACTCTGCTTGCAGCTATGGACGCAGCGGACGCAGAAGCGGTTATACTTCCGGCGTCCGCTGTCCCCGATGAAGAACGACCACTCCTGTCTCCATTTCTGACTTCTGCTCACAGCTCAATCTCTCCTTTGTGCTTTTGGGGAGGGCAGCATTCCTTCTGCTTTTCAGCCTTTGCAGACTTGAGCCTGTCCATGATGGAGGACTTTTCACCCCTTTCGGGGGCTTTGGCATCAAGGGTCTTGTCCTCCTTCGGACCGTTGTTGATGATCCCATCAATCATGCCGTAGTCATCCTCCATTGACATCTCCGCTGCCTTGAGGTAGTTTTCCTTCTCAAGTGCCGCCATCCAGCTTTCCTTGCTGATACCGAGCATTCCGCCCTTTGCCGCATGGTCGGCAATCTCCTTGGCATCTACGCACAAGCCCTCGGTGTTATCGGAATAGAGACGGTAAACCTCGCAGCCCTTCTCCAAAGCCTTCTCAGCCGCCTCCTGACCGGCGGGAAGAACGCCAGCCCATGCGTAGCCGTAGTCCTTCATATCCTGAACGGAGAGCACGGGATCGGGCATTTCCGGCACTTCCTTGACCTCAAGGTCGAGAAGGCGGAGCGTGTCATCGTCAAAGCCGTTGTAGACATCATCAAGGACGAGCTTACCGCGCTCATCGACGATGATGCAAGCCGCCTCATCGCCGTAGGTGTCATGCTCCATCAGATAAAAGCTGTGACCGCCGATTTCGTGCTGGTCAATGGTGTGCCACGTTCCGATGTGACCGGCAACCGTCAAGCCGGAGGTATCGGCGTTCATCTCGAAGTCCTTCTGCTCGATGCTTTCCTGCTTCTGCTGCTCCTTCGAGATCATGGGGATTGCCACAATCTTATCGCCCAGCTTTGCAAACTGCTCCGGCACCTTGAAGTGGTCAGAGAACTTCTGCATTTGCTCTACGGTCAGAGAGCCGAAGCTGTCATCCGTCAAGCCAACTACCATGAATGTTCCGGCAACAACGTCGTAGATGTCACCGTCCTCATCTCGCAGAGCGCGGTTCAGGGGCAGACCTTCCAGCTTGCCTTCCTCATTGCAGACTAAGGCAACAGGGTCTTCGTAGGGATAAATTGCCTCGATGCAGCCGCCGACCTCATGCTGCAAGGACTCCAGACCGGAGTCAATCTCCTTCACATAAGGTTCCTTTCCCGGCTCAACGATGAGAACGGCAATGGTGCTGTCACGCTCGGTAGCTTCCCCTGAGCCGGTGATCCGGTATTCGTCGGGAATATCATTAAGATCGCCGTCGAACTGTCTGTCCCATCTCTCGCTTGCGACGCGGACATAGCCTTCATCGGTGAAGCGTCCCTGCTCATCCATCGCAATGTCGCACCCATAGCGTTCATAGTCGATGTAATTTGCCAGAGGACCGAGATCCTTTTCGGAGTAGATACCGGCTTCGTGGGCGTAATAATAGCCAAGGTCGGATTCGTCGTTGATACCGGGCATGATGTCGTAGCAGTCCAGATTGAACGTCAGGTTGATGAGATCGTCGATGTCGCTGACCTCATCGCAACCGGCTTCCATAATGGCAACGAGCTTTTCCTGATCGCTCAGGGAAAGCTCGTCAATCAAAGCGGCAAGGTAGTTGAGCTTATCAAGGCTTTCATACTCGCCAAGCATCTTCTGGACGCCGTAGATCGGGCATTCGTAGTCGGTGATAAACCACTCTTCGTAGGGCTGACCGAAATCATCCTGCTTGCCGATCCCGATGCGCTCAAAGACCCTCTGCATCTCTTCCTCTGTGGTGGGCAGCTTCACCCACTCACCGACCAGCATACCCTCGTTGTACTTGCCAAGGTTCGTGACGAAGGCTTCAAAATCACCGTCTAATACGGGCATGGGCATCCTCCTTTCAGTCATCTACCATGCCGTCCGGCATGATATACAGTTCCTCAAACTCCGCGTCGGTCATGGCTTCGAGCTTCCGGACGGTCTTATACATCAGCTCCGCAATCTCACCGTCCATGTCGTTCAGGGTGACGCTCTTCATATCGTCGATCAGCCGCTTCCGGCTGGACGTGTTGAAGCAGCACATCAGGTTGAGTTCTTCTACGGTAAAGTTTTTCATATCAGAGTACCATATCCTTTCCTTTCGATTTCTGCGGTTTCGGCGTGTGGGTCGGCTGTGCCTTCTGTGCGGATTTCAGTTTGTCACGGATGGATTCACGGGCAGCGGGCTTCTTCGGGATGGTGTCGTAGATGGCAGTTCCGGCATCCTCCACATAGGCGCGGACATACTGGATGCTCTCAGAAAAGCGGATGGGGCGGTTCTTGTCCTCGATGTTGGTCAGCCGGACTTCATCAGCGGCAAAATCAACCGCGTCGATTCTGCACTTGATCCCATCCACATTCAGCGTTGCGCCGACAGGAATGTAATCTGCGCCTTTGAGTTCCTTGAAGGTCTCGCCGTCCTTGCTGAGAAAGACATCCATGCCGGACTTCCAGAGCTTGTGAGAACCGGCTACCCACGCACTTTCACGAAAGCCAGTGACCGGAATAGAAGGCTTGCCGCGTACCTTCTTCACAAGGAGCTTTGTGCCGAGCAAGGGCGCAGCTTTTTCCGCGTCCTTGCCGTACAGCTCAAAATAGCCATTCTGGGCAAAGCAGACCAGTGCGTCCGGATGCGCCTTTTTGACTACCTCATACTTCCGAAGTTCTGCAACGGGCAGAGGGGCAAGCGTCTCTGTCCTTTCTGCCTCCGGCAGTCTGTCACGGCGGCTTTTCTGCTTGGTCAACACTTCTGTCAGAGCCTCCGCGTCCTTCGGGAGCGTCCGGTGGGCTTGTACGCCGCCATGCTCACTAACCAGAGCCATTGCTGCATCGAAGCTGCTGCGGCAGGGGGCTTCCAGCACAAAGCCATCCGCAAAGGTCAGCCGGTCATGATCCGGCGCAACAGAGTTCTGCGCTACGTTTGCCGCCTGTTCCCGGTAGTTGATCTCAAAGACATCCCCGAACACCTTGCCGCGCTTGACAGCTTTCGGGACAATGACACGGGCAATGCACTCGTCGTAGGTCTGCTCCGCATAGAAACGGAAGGTATTGTGATCCCGCGTTCCCTGAATGAAGACCTGATTTTCGTTGAGGCAGTGCGTTCCATGCGGACGGCAGAACCACATCAGCGTCTTGTCTTCGGGATTCTGGCTTTCGGCGGCGCGGCGGATGATGCGCTTGTCGATGTCGAAGTCTTCCTTGTAGCTGTCTACATGACTGTCCACGAGCTTTTGAAGCTCCGCAATGATGTCAACGTCTGTGTATTTCTTCATGCGTCTCCCTTCTTACAACTCCATGTCGTGTGTTTTGGATTTGACCGGGGACTTCTTCTCCGGCTGTGTTTTCGCGGCAGCTTTGAGCTGATCGCGGATGGAGGGCTTTTCCTGCTTCTGCTCCTGCTTAATGTATTCCAGCATCGGCATCAGCTCACGGTAGCAGCCCTGCGTTTTCCGCGTCGCATGACGGCGATGGATTTTGAACAGCGGCTCACCGTTCTGCGTGACCGTGTTGCCCTCAATTTTGACGCCGTTCCGTGCCAGCAGATTGAAGGAGTGGTTGGAGGCGCGGTAGGAAGCCCGCATTCCGTCGTTGTTATAGGCGATCTGCCCCTTGAGCGTGTCCATGATGGCGGCTTTGATTTCCTTCTCTTCCGCAGTCAGACGGTGCGCTTTCGGTGCTTTTGCCGCTTCCTCCGGCAAGGGGGCAAAGGGAGACTTGACCTCCACTGTTTTTACCTCAATAGAGGTAATCTCACCGTTCTCCCATGCAACGACCTCCGGGTCTCTTTTCTCTGCCTTCTCGGAAGTAGCTTCTTTCTGTGGTTCGGTCTGCTGACGGAACGCATCCACGAAAAGTGCCGTCAGTCCGGGATTTGGTTTATCCACAAGGAAGCGGGAGGCATTCTCCGGGCAGACCTCAACACTCTTTGCCCACTCCTTGAGGGGCTGCGGAATGCGCCCGTCAAAGTCTTTCTGCTGAATGGTGTTTGCGAGGACATATCGGACGCGCTCCGGAGGGAACTGCTCAAGGACGCTTTTCACGGCAGCATCCGCATCCAGACGGTTATCACCGTAGTTAGAGCTGATCGCCGCTTCAATCGCCCTGCGGCATTCCTCGTTTGCCGCAAGGGAGGCGCGGTATGCTTCCATCTCACCGGCTTCATAGGCGTAATTTGCCGTCTCACGGTAAATGGGTGCTTCCGGCATCGGCTCTGCGGGCGCTTCGGTATCTTTCTCTGCGGACTGCGCTTTCTCTGCCAGCAGTACCTTGAGCTTGGCGTCAATGCCCTCGATCATCTCAGCCGCCGTCTTCCGGATGGTGTCCAGAGAGCTTTTCAACTCCTTGGTTTCCTTGCCGGATGACCAACCGGCGATGTACCCGAAGGAGTAGTCCGAGGTTTCAATGCCGTACCGCTGACAGACAGTGTAGGCTACGCTTTCCGCCTCAACCTCTTTGGTGTGACGATCCTTCTTATCTTCGGGCGCGGCTTTCTCGTCAGGCTTGAAGGCATGGAGCTTTGCGTGGGCGATCTCATGAATGGCGGTCTTGACCGTCTGGATTTCGCTCATGCCCTCCTGAATGGCAATGCGGCTTTCAACCGGAGAGAAGAATCCCTTTGCGCCGCCCGGAATATCCTCAAAGGAAATTGGGACGGGAGACTCCTGCTTGAGCGCATCGAAGAACGCCTCGTAGTTCTCGACGGTGCCTTTCAGCTCATCGACGATGATGTCCGGAAGCTCCTTGCCGTCCGTCTGGGAAACATCAAAGACACTCACCACCTTGAAGGCAGGACGCAGAACCTCGACCGTTTCCGTGACAGCCTTTCCGTCTGCGCCGATCACCGGCTTCTGCGTCAAAGGGTCAATCTTCTCACGCTCTTCCTGTGCCTTGTACGGCGCGGGCGCAAGAATTTTGATGCCTTTTTCGCCCTTCATGACCTGACGGTCAAAGTTGCGCTGCCACGAGGTATAACCGGCAACATAGGTTGCCTCCGGCTTCTGCATCGCAATGAGCAGCGTGTTGTTGAAGGAATAGTTGTAGAACTTGGACATCGTGCGGAGATATTCCTTGAACCGCTCGGATTCAAAAAGCTCCTTGATGCCCTGTTCCAGCTTGTCCGTGATTTCGCGGACTTGCTGTGCATTTTTGTTTTCAGCCATCTCAAACCTCCATTTCTTATTTGCTTTTGGGCGAAGAAAACCCCGTCTGGGATTTGCTCAGTAAACGAGCCTTTACCTCAGACGGGGTTTCTCTGCGTGTCAGCCGACGATGAAAGATGTTATCCTCCTTCTCCCATTCAATCAGCCGGTCAAACAGCTCCGGGTGTTTTGTAATCATGTGCAACAGCTCTTCGTCGCTTGCATTGGGACAGAACCAGCAGCCGTTTCTCCGGCAGTGAGCGTAGATCGGGGAAAGCAGCCCGTGTTCCTGACAGAGCTTGTAGGCGTCCGCCTCGGTCATACCGTATTTGGCAAGCAGACTGACCTTCGTTACTCCATCCAGACGGGCAAGGCGTTTTGGCTCATCCTCCGCGATGCCGACATAGCTCACAGTGTCCGGCGAGAGCGCGGCATTGTACTTGCGGACGGGCGGGATTTTGCAGTCTCGATTGACTGCACACATACCAGCCCATGCGAAGCCGCGAACCTCGCCCTTATGCGATCCGCGGGTGATGACATGATGGAACACATCATCGTAGGTCTTGTCTGCATGGAGAATGGTGAACTTGATGCCCAGCTCCTTTTCACAGAAGGGCTTGAGCCGGTCATAGATGAAGTCCCGGTGTTCCGGGACTTCGCCGCTTGTGTCTTTGTCGAACATGACCTCACTGAAAACCGCCTCGTCAAGCGGCTCATTGTGCTGTGCAGCCAGCAGGAGCGTCGCTACGCTGTCTTTGCCTCCGCTGCAAGAGGCAACATACTTCGGGCGGCTCATCGGTCAAACTCCATTTTGAAGCTGACGTATTTGCCGCCGCTGTCATCCAAACGAATGACCGCATCATAGAGCTGAGGCTTCTTCGGCGTGTAAAGCCCGGTCACGCGGCACCAGCCCTTGTCCAGCAGCTCCTTTGCAATCCTCTTGGTCAGCTTCTTTTTCTTACTGGAAAAGAACTTGTTGTCTTCCCACAGGCAGAAGGAGCAGTCCTTGTTCGAGCAGTAGAAGTTGCCCTTGCCCACATAGACCAGAGAGCCGCAGCGGGGACACTTGCCGATTTCCTCCTTGCCCGTGCCGAAACGTTGGGCTTCGGCATCGGAGAGAAACGGATAGGCTTTTACAAGATCGCCGGTCATCCGGACAATGCCGCTGAGGAAGGCGTCCGCATCTGCCTTGCCGCGTTCAATCTCCATGAGCGTGTTTTCCCATTCCGCCGTCATTGCGGGAGACGTGATCTGTTCCGGCAGGACGCAGACGAGGTTGCAGCCGTCCTTTGTGGGAATGAGGGATTTGCCTTTGCGCTCTGCAAAGCCGGATTTCACCAGCTTTTCAATGATACCGGCGCGGGTCGCGGGTGTTCCGAGACCTTTCTTCTCGGTGTCATCGTCAAACTGATCGTTTCCGGCAGTCTCCATTGCAGACAGGAGCGTGTCTTCCGTGTACTGCTTTGGGGGCGTCGTGAAGTGTTCGGTGACGCTGGCGGACACACCATCCAGAACATCGCCCTCATGGACTTCGGGCAGGGACTTCATGGGATCGTCCTTTTCCTTCGTCTTGAGGGAGGACTTGAACAGCTCTTCGATGGCTTTCCATCCGTTTTGAACGACGGTTTTGCCCTTGGCTTTGAACGCATAGCCCTCGCAGGAGAGCGTGATCTGCGTTTCTGCGTAGGTGTGCTTCTCGCCGGTCGCACACAGAAGGCGCATCCCAACAAGATTGAGGATTTTCTGCTCCGACTGAGGAAGCGCGGAAACATCCTGCTTTTCGAGCTGGACGGTCGGGAGAATGGCATGGTGATCTGTGACCTTGCTGTTGTCGGTTACGCGGGCAATGTCCGGAGTAACCGAAACGCCGGAGAAAAGCGGAAGCTTGCGGCAGACAATAGAAATGACCTGACGGGCGGTGTCCTCCATATCATCCGTAATAAACTGGCTGTCCGTGCGCGGATAGGTCAGGAGCTTCTTTTCGTAGAGTGTTTGTACGAGATCGAGCGTCTGCTGGGCGGTGAAGCCGTAGTAGCGGTTTGCCTCGCGCTGCAAGGTGGTCAGATCATAGAGCTTCGGAGGATTGACGGTTTTCGTCTCCCGCTTGAGAGAAGAAACGACGGCTTGCTTTTTCTCGCAAGCCGCCGCAATTCTTTTTGCTTCCTCTTCGGTTTTGACCTTTTCCAGATCGGCGGTCAGATCGCCCTTGCCGACGTGGACGTTGAAATACTTCTCCTTCTGGAAGGTTGAGATTTTCCCGTCACGCTCCACCAGCATTGCAAGGGTCGGCGTCTGGACGCGCCCGACCACCAGCTTCTTATGATAGAGCGTGGTGAAAAGGCGGGTGCCGTTGATGCCGACAATCCAGTCTGCCTTCGAGCGGCTGAGTGCCGCTTCATAGAGACGGTCATATTCCTTGCCGTCCCGGAGATGGTTGAAGCCTTCGCGGATGGCGGAGTCCTCCAACGAGCTGATCCACAGACGCTTGAAGGGCTTGGTGCATCCGGCTTTGTTGTAGACCAGCCGGAAGATCAACTCACCCTCGCGTCCTGCATCGGTTGCGCAGACCAGCTCGGTGACGCGCTTGTCCTTCATAAGAGCGGACAGCACCTTGAACTGCTGTGCTTTGTCCTTTGTGACCTCGAACATCCAGTTTTCCGGAACAATGGGCAGATCGTCATACCGCCACTTGGCATACCGCTCATCGTAGGAGCTGGCGTCTGCCAGCTCCACCAAATGACCGAAGCACCACGAAACGATGTAGTTGCCGCCCTCCATGTAGCCGTCCTTGCGGGACGTCGCGCCCAACACCTTTGCGATGGACTGGGCGACGCTGGGTTTTTCAGCAATGACTAAGATCAATCTTCATCACCATCCGTTTCAGCATCCTCCGCAATCTGCGGCTCATCATCCTCGTTGATGTACGGCTCTTCCTCGTAGCCTTCATCATCAAAGAAGTCCATATCTTCATCCTTGGGCTTTCTGCCCTTGACGAACTTGATGTAGCAATAAGCTGCACCCGCAGCACCGGCAAGAACGAAGATGACGAGGATCATGCCGATGTTGGATTTCTTTTCGGGTTTAGGGGCGGGAGTATCGGTTTCCGCATCCTTGTCCGGCTCAGGTGTAACGGGGGCTGTGCCGGTGCATTCGCTCATGTTGGTCTTGCAGACCGGGCAGTCGGTATTGACTTGACCGGCAGCGCATTTTTCCTTGCAGTTACAGGTGGTCAGAGCAGCCGCAGTGTCATCATCCAGCAGCGCAAGCAGATCGCTTTCATCGACCATGTTGAGGAAGTACGTCTGGTACTGTTCCTCGTCTTCGTTGATCGGCGCATCGTAGTCGATGACAATGAAGAAGGTATTGCCATTCTTCGTCTGGACAGTGATGAACTGCTTGTTGGTTGCCTTGTCATAGAGCAAGTCGCGGGTGTAGGCGTTGCCCTCATCGTCAATCGGCTCACCCTTCGGCTTTTCCGGCGCGGGAGTAGTCTCAGGTTGCTGTTCCGGCTGGGTTGCCTCCGTAACGGGAAGGTTCTGCTCGGTATCATCGGCGTAGGCAAACGCCGTCACCGAGAAGCAGGACAGAACCATGACGCAGACCGCAAGGACGGTCAGAAAACGAAACTTCTTACGCATTGTCGATTACCTCCGTATTTCCGGCGGGCTTGGTGCCGCCCTTCATGGAAGACAGGAACGCCATGATCTGATCCTTGTCCATCACCATAGAGCGCACGGTATTGATGATTTCAAGGTTTTCCAGCTCTGTCTTCTTGTCGTACAGCTCCTTGAGCTGACCTTCGATTTCGGACTTCTTCTTTTCAGCCTTCTCGATGTCTGAGAGGACTTTCTGATACTTGGGATTCATGAAAAACTCCTTTCTTTTAATAGGCGGGTCTTCCGAAGGCGTAGAAATGCTGCTGCCAGTAGGAAGAGTTGATGGATGTGTACTGAATGGGATCGCCGCAGTGGATCATGACCCCATCACCAACGTAAATGCCGACGTGAGACACGCCGGGGGTGTCATACGTCCCAACGAAAAAGATGAGATCACCGGGCTGTGCATTCGCCTTTGAAACCGGCGTACAGACGTTGTAAAGCCCCTGTGCGCCCAGCCGTCCGGTATTCACAAGTCCGCTGTTCGTGAGAACATAGCTGACAAAGCCGGAGCAGTCAAAAGACGTGTCGGGATTGGAGCCGCCCCACACATACGGATAGCCGAGATACTTTTCCGCCTCGGTAATCAGCGCTGCAAACTTCTCATCGTTCAGGTATTCCGGGTTGACATCGTAGTCGGCGGGAGGATTGGTGATGTACTTGTCCACATAGGGAGAGTCACCGAACAGATCCTCGCGGTTGCCCAGCACCGACATATACGTTGCGTACATGGAAAGCTGTTCCTGAGACATGATGTAGACCGGGACATGGGAGAGATTGAAGTTTTCGAGCTTCACGTTGCAGATGTAGTAGTCATACGGGACGCGATAGGTTTCCGTGTGCGTGTTGCCGTCTGCGTCCGTCCATGTGTCGGTTTCCGTGCGGTATCTGGTTTCGACGATAACCTCTTCGGTGAGGATATACTGCTTTTCAAACAGCATTTGGAGCGTACCCTGCACCTCATCCAGCGTGAACTCGCCCTCATGGAGAGCCGAGAGAATGGAGATCAGCACATAGGGGTCATGCTCAATATCGTCCAGATCGAAGTGGTATTCATCGTAGTTGTGAGTGCTTTCGTAGGTGTCGAGATAGCGTTGCAGCTCTTGCTCCATCCGGCAATACTGCGCCTCCGCGCCGAGCATCGCGTCATCCTCGCTGAGATAAGAGGAAGCGATAACCGACGAGCCGGTAGAGGTGAGCATCGAACACGAGCTGATTCCGGCACCGAGCAAAACGAGAAGGGCAATTCCGACGCCGATCCAGATGAAGACCTTCCTGTTGTTCTCAAAAAACTCCTTGATCTTGTCGGACACCTTTTCACCGAGCTTCTTGCCGGTATTCTTTGTGGCAGTCCCGGCAGTCTGAGAACCGGCATTTCGAGCGGCGGCATATTCCTTCTTGATGTTCTGCTTCTGATAGTGCTTGTTCATGTTCTGCTTCTTCATCTCAGGATGCTCCTGCTGATTTCTCTCATATTGGAGCTTCGCATCAGCAGCGTCCGCCTTGTGTTCCAGCTTGGAGACCTTCTCATAAGGCTTGTTGACGCTGCTTTCCCGATGATGACGGAAATGCCTCGCAGCGGTCTCAGCGGCAATCTCTGTTTTATGCGCCGCCTCAACCGCCGAGTTTTCCTGCTCGACCTCATGGATTTTGCCGTGAATGCCGGAAGCGAGGGTGTCACCGACCTTACGGACGGTTTTATCTGCTTCAAATTGCAGCTTGCCTTTGCCCTTGGGCTTTTTCAGCTCATCCTCAAAATGAAAGCGGGTTTTGCCCTTGCCGGTCTCTTCATCGAAGACACGCTCTTTCTTGAGAACCTTGTGCGTGGGCAGCTTCTCACGGGCGGCATCCAGACGCTCATACGCCTTCTCGGACTTCCTTTCGAGCTTCTGCATCCGCTTCGTGGTCGAGACGGCATCGTCCGAGACCGGCTTTGCGGAGGAAGTCTCTGCCGCTTGGGAGAGAATGGCATCTGCATCCACTGCTTCAACCGCAGAGGTCTTGCGCAGCTTGTGTGTGACAACCGTTTCGGCAATCACCGTGCCGGTATGAGAAGAAACGCTGTGCTGCTCTAAAGTTGGAGGCTTAAACGGCGTTTCCGAAGGCAGCGGTTCGGGTACATTCTGGGGTGGATTTTCTGCACTTTTCTCTTCTGTGACGGACGTTTCCGAGGGCGGCTGTGTGTCGTTATCTTCGGCGTGTTCCGTCTGAAACTGACGCTGCTGACGGCGCATCTGCACCTTTTTCTGTTCCTCCGCAGAAAGAGCTTCGGAAGGCACGGCTGTCTCAACCGGCTTGACCAGCTCTGCATCTTCCAGCCGTTTTGACACACGCTGTTCGGTGCCAGCCGTCAGGTTTTCCACGACCGCGCCCTCCCGCGTCATCCGCACGACTACCTTGTCGCGGGCTTTGAGTTCCGGTTCCTTGGGCATCAGATTTTACCTCCGATCCGCTTGTAGGCAAGCTCGGTGTACGCCGGATTCAGCTCGATGCCGATGAAATGACGCCCCATCTGTGAGGCAACCATGCCGGTTGTGCCGCTTCCCATGAACGGGTCAAGCACAATGCCGCCTTCGGGACAACCGGCGAGAAGACAGGTTTCAACCAGCTTCGGAGGGTAGGCGGCGTAATGACCGCCCTTGAAGGGAACGGTGTTGATCTTCCAGACATCGCGCTTATTGCGGAGCGGATTGATGTCTGCGTCCTTGATCTCACCATGCTCACGCGGGCGGTTGATGGACTGCGGCTGAGGCTGACCGGGAACAGGCTTGCCGTACTTGTTGCCGCCCTTCATGCCGCGCTTGAGGCGTTCTGCCGTTGCGGGGGCAATCGGCTCGGAGATCGCCTTGTAGTCAAAGAAATACTTCTTCGACTTGGAGAACAGGAAAATATGCTCGTAGCAGCGGGCGCAGCGGTCTTTGACGCTCTCCGGCATGGGGTTATCCTTCATCCAGATGATGTCGTTGCGCAGATACCAGCCGGTATCGCGGAGGGCAAAAGCCAGCATCCACGGAATACCGATCATGTCCTTCGGCTTGCAGCCCTCAACCTTGTTGTTGAGAGCCACAGCCTGACCGTTTCTGCCGTTGGGGTTCTTCTGGTCAACGAAATCGCCCTGATTGCCTTTCCCGGCGTAGGTGTCCGAGATGTTCAGCCAGAGCGTTCCATCCGGACGCAAAACGCGCCTGACTTCGGTAAACACTTCCGTCAGGCGCGAGATATATTCCTTCGGCGTTGTCTCTCTGCCGATCTGAGCATCCATGCCGTAATCGCGGAGCGCGTAGTACGGCGGGGATGTCACACAGCAATGAACGCTGTCATCAGGCAGGGTTTTCAGGATTTCAAGGCAATCGCCGGTATGAATGATGTCAAGTTGTATGGTGGTGTACCTCCTGTTCTGTTGGATTTGTGTTTCCATTGAAATGTTGGCTGTAAAACCCGACAACATTTCAATGGGCATCAGTCGGAGTAATACTCGTCCGGCTCGTAATCCTCATCTTCCGTGAAGTCCTCGTCGAGATCGTCAATCTCGTCCGCCCAACGGTCGAAGATGTCCTCGGCTTCCTTCGCCGCCTCACGATAGAGGCTCAGGCGGTTCTTCTCAAAGGCAGCGAAAGCAGGGACGAACTTGCCGAACTCGCGGATTGCCTTCACATCCTGCGTGCGCATAACTGCGACGCACTGAATGATTTCGGACATCGTGAGCAGATCGTCGATCATCAGCTCATACTTGTCCTTGGGGATAGATACGGCTTCATCATCCGCTGCGTCAGCGAAAGGAGTATTCTCATCGCTGTTACTGCTTTCGGGAACATCAACCTTGAAATAGAAACCGATCATATCCACAGATACCTTGGTCATAATCTGACGCGCCTCCTTGACCTTTTCGTCGATGTCCTCCCTCACATGGAGGTAGGCGCGGTGATGCTTCTTGAGATCGCTTTCCAGTCGGATCAGATCGGTCAGCTCCCACAGAGCCTTAAACAGCGCAGAGGTATTCTCTCCGTATTCGATAGCGTCCGCGTAGGGAATGGTAATCATCTTGTTGTTCATATTCAAAAATCCTCCTATCAGTTCTGTACGGTTTCTTCGGGTTTGGTGGTCATGATGCGGTAGAGCTGGGTGTCCTTCGGGAAATCGTCCTTGAAGGGAACGATGGTCGAGCCGTAGAAGATCAGCCCCTCACCGGCATTGGAGTTGGTGATGTAGTTCTGCTGGCTGGGCGAGATGTTCAGCGCCTTCGAGAGAATCTGCCGGTCGCCGGATGCCTGATTCAGAAGGTAGACAAAATCCGAGTTTTCAAAAATGTTCTCCACCTCGCGGGAGGCAAGAAGATCCTTGACGTTCTGCGTGATTCCGGTCGGGATGCCGCCCCATTTTCTGAAACGCTTCCAGATTTCCACGCTGTACGCGGCGGTCTGTTCCTCTTTCAGCAAAAGGTGGAACTCGTCCATGTAGTAGCGCGTTGCCTTGTGCTGGGCGCGGTTGATGGTAACTCTGTTCCACACCTGATCCTGCACGATCAGCATACCGAGCTTTTTGAGCTGCTTGCCGAGTTCGCGGATGTCATAGCAGACGAAGCGGTTGTTGACATCCACATTCGTTCTGTGATTGAAGACGTTCAGAGAGCCGTGAACATAGATTTCAAGGGCAGTTGCAATGCGCTGTGCCTCCGGCTCCTTCTGATTTCTCAGAATGTTGTAGAGGTCTTCGAGGATCGGCATTTTCTCCGGCTTGGGGTCTGCAAGAAACTCCTGATAGACCATGCGGACGCTACGGTCAATGATGGTCTTCTCAACCGGCTGCAAGCCGTCCTTGCCGCCGACAATCAGCTCACACATGGAGAGGATGAAGTCGGATTTCAGCGTCAGCGGGTTTTCCTCTTCGGAGTAGTTCGTGTTGATGTCCAGCGGATTGATGTAATCCGTGCTGACCGGCGAAATGCGGATGACCTGACCACCGAGCTTCTGCACGAGGGGAAAATACTCGGCTTCGGGGTCGCAGACGATGATGTCATCCTCCGTGATGAGGAAGGCGTTCGTCATTTCACGCTTTGCGGAGAAGGACTTACCGGAACCGGGCGTACCCAAGATCAGTCCGTTGGGGTTTTTGAGCTGCTTGCGGTCAACCATGATCATGTTGTTGGACAGCGCGTTCAGCCCGTAGTAGAGAGCTTCGCCGCCCTGAAAAAGCTCCTGCGTGGTGAACGGCACGAAAACCGCCGTGCTGGAAGTGGTCAGTCCGCGCTCAATCTCCACCTGATTGACGCCGATAGGCAGAGAGGACATCAGCCCTTCCTCCTGCTGGAAGTCAAGACGCTTGAGCGCACAGTTATACTTTTGGGCAATGGCGGCGGTTTGGAACACCGCGTTTTCGAGCTTCTGGCGATTGGTTGCCGTGTTCATGATGAGGATGGTCACAAGGAACAGTCTCTCGTTGCGGGTCTGGAGATCCTGCAACAGACGCTTTGCCTCACCGCCGAAGGTGGCGAGATCGGACGGGATGATGTCCATATCGTAGCCGGAGCGGACTGCCTTTTTCTGCTCTTCGATCTTCATCTTGTCGAGGTCGGTGATCTTCATCTTGATGCTCTTGATTGCCTTCGCCTGGTCAATCGTCCGGATATGAAAATTGACCGTGATGTTGCTGTCCATCTCAAGGAAGTCGGCAAGCATACGGTCATTGAGTTCCGGCGCGAGGATTTGGAGAAAGCTCACCGCGCCGATGGTTCTGCCCATCTTGAAGCACTTGCCTTCACGGAAGTCAAAGGAAGTGGGCGCGATGAAGTCCTTCGTGCTGAGTCCCGTCCGGGCTACCATGTCAAAGGAAAAGCGGAATGGCTCATTGGTGTCCATGTTGAACACGTCATGAAGCACTTTCAGCCGCTCGTAGCCGGACAGCGGCTCGGTTCTCACACCGAGGATTTTGAAGTTGTTGAGAATGTCGGTTTCAATGCGTTCGAGCTTCGGCTTTGCCGTGCGGAGGGAGTCCGCCTCAACGCCGAAGGTGATGTACTTCTTCTTGACCAGTCCGTTGTTGCCCTTGGTGAGCTGGCTTTGCAGCATTCCGGAATACTCGGAGCGGATGTCGTTGAAGGCGTCCTCCTGTGCCGGAATGTTGATGCGCTTGCGGAACTCATTGAGGCTTGCCTTCTGATTGATGAAGGAGAGCTGGACGAAGATCGAGCTGTCGAAGTAGTTCAGAAAGTCGCACCAGTTCTCAAAGATGGCAGTTTTGTCCTCGTTCTGCGCAAGCTGGTAGTTGATGTCCTCAAAGGCGATGGACTTCGTGTAGAGGCGGCTGTTCACCTTGCAGATACCGTCGCGGCACATTTCCACATAGGGAATGGTCTGCTGGGCGGACTTGCGGACTTTCTTTGCCTTTCTGTCCTTTTTCTTCTGCATGACGATCCGCTTCTTTTCCTGAGCGGAAAGGGCATCACCGTAAACGACGCCGTTTTTGACGGTCATCTTAGGCTTTGCCTTTGCTGTGCTGTTGTTCAAGCTGCAATTCCTCCTGTTCTTTGATTTTCTGCTGAATTTCAGCGTAGAGATTGTTTGTGCGATAGGGACGCACCTTGTCCCGGATGAACATGGACTGTACGATGTGGTACAGATACTTTTCGGCGGGCTGACCGTCCTTCTCGTAAAGCGCGAAGAAGATGAACGGGAGCATGATCACCACCATCAGCATTGCCGCCGTAGACAAGTCGAGATGTGCCTTCGCCAGAAAGAAGATCGGAACGCCGACTGCCGCAGCGATGGAAAAACAAGCGAGCTGCCGCTTGGTCAGGTTGAACATGACCTTCGTTTTGACGCGGTTAAGATCCTTCGGGACCGGAACAAATGCCATTGACTGTTTCCTCCTTTCTAAGCTGCTTCTCGTAGCGCAGCTTCATTTGTGCGGGATATTGATCCTCCTTCGGCTGACGCTTGCCCGTCCAGCGAAGCCCACCCGCTTTGCCTTGACAGATCCAGCCGTAAGCCCGAAGGCTTGCACCGTTTTCGCTTTCCAGCGTGTAGGTGATGATGCGCTTATAGCCCATAGCCGCAGCAGCTCTTGCCGCCGCACCGTAGAGAAAGCTGCAAGCGTTCTTTTCTCCATTGGTGCATAGCCTTGTAACCTCCAATGTGAAGCCGTCATCCAGATACCGGCTGACGGGACGCCCGGCGATGATTACACCGACCAGCTCACCGTCTGCTTCACAGCCGATGGAAAACTTGTGACCGGCAACCGGCTTATGATGCCGGTGATGCTGCCGGACATACTCGTTGGCGTCTCGAAGAGAGATGGGTCTTAGCCGCAGCATGGTGTTTCCTCCATAGGAAGATGAGCCGTGCATTCGACCTCGTTGCCCCAAACGTCCCAGCCTTCGGGAGACTGACGGGCAAAAAGCTCCACGCGGGGAAGGTCTCCCATGAGCCGAACAATGCGCTCCCGCGCTTCATCCGGCTTTTTGGAATGCTCTTCGATGTGGCTGAGGATGACCTGACGCACACCGGCGTCAACTCGCTTCGGATGTCCCTTTGTTGCAAGGATGCAGATTTCGGCATTCGCCCTTGTCCAGTAGCCCATGCCGGTAAAGAGATCGTCGTTCCTTCGGTTTTGCTTCACCCATACAAAAGCCACGGTCTTATAAGAAAAGCCCCATGCCGTCAGCACTTCGAGTGCTTCACAGAGGCACGGGAACGTGATCCAGAGGAACAGAGCGCAGTCCTTAGCGGCAAGCTCACCGACCGGAAGTGCCTTGATGTCTTCAATGCACATTGTCGGGTAGTGGCTTTCCGCCGACCGTCCCTGTCCCTTCTTGGAGTAAGTCCGATACGCCCAAGGGGGATCGGCGTAGATGATGCTGTACTTCTTCATGCTGCCGACCTCCTTAGTGCGCATGGAAAATGGATTTTGCGAGGCTTCCGGTCTTGAACAGCGAGAAGCACAGAATGACCGTGTACGCTGCCACAGAGAACAGAGCCGAATGAATGTTGTCTGCGATGATCATGCCGTTGATCAGCACCGCATAGATGCCGACGCAGACCATGATGAGAAAGCCCTGAAATGCCAGAGCGAACAGACCCTTTAGATAGTTCGTGCCGATGCTGCCCCATTCGCGGTTGCTCATGGTTGCAATGGGAATAGGCGCAATGCTCACAGTGCAGTAAATCTCAATCATGCGCCCGTAGAGGATAACCGTAATGAGGATCGCCATGATTTTGAGGCACAAGCTGATCAGAAGAGTTTCTATCGACAGTCCGAGCAGTTCTCCGACGCCCATGTTCTCCATGCCGGTACGCATCTGCGCAATCGTCGCGTCAATGTCAATGCTCGTGTTGCCGTGAATGACACCGGCTGCACCGGAAACTACATTCTGCCCGATGTCGAATACTGCCATCACGATGTCAAAGGTGTGCGCCACGAGGTAGATCGCCACAGCCGCCTTGAAAAACCACTTGAAGAACATCCAAGTGTCCATGTCATGAAGGTTGTTTTTCTCGGTGATCATGGAAATCAGCTCGTAGCACAAAACGAAGGTGATGATGATACCAGCGATGGGGACTATCACGTTTTCGGATAGTCCCCGGATCATCTGGTACACGCCGCCGTTCCAGCCGGACGGAGTTTGACCGACCTCGGCGGCAATCGTTCCTACCTTCTCGTTGACATCGGTGAACATATTGGTCAGGTTGCTCTCGATCCATCCGATCAGCATATCCTTGAGAGCCTGTTCGATCTTTTCTAAAATGCTGCCCAATATTTCACCACCCTTCGGTTAAGCTGGGCTTGCCGTGGATTAGCCGAACAAACCGGAGAGCAGGGGGATGAGGGTCGTGCCGATCAGCACCACACCGCCGCCAGCCATGAGCTGCTTGATGCCCTGAGACTTAGCGCCGGGGTTGTCGTTGCCGTAGCCTTCCATGAGGTTGACAACACCCCACACCGCAAGACCTGCGCCGAGGGCGATAACAAGCGTCTGGAGAACCGTAACTGCCTGATTGATAAATGCCATACTTGAATTTCCTCCTTAAATCGTTGGTGAATTGTGAGGGGCAAGTGCCTTTTCCGCACCCGCCCCGATGGTTGCTTCTGCGCGGCTGCCGGATTAACCGAACAGACCGGAGAGCAGAGGGATGAGGGTCGTGCCGATCAGCACCACACCACCGCCAGCCATGAGCTGCTTGATGCCCTGAGACTTGGCGCCGGGGTTGTCGTTGCCGTAGCCTTCCATGAGGTTGACAACACCCCACACTGCGAGACCGGCACCGAGGGCGATAACGAGCGTCTGAAGAACCGTGACAGCCTGATTGATGAAAGCCATAGATTTTCCTCCTTGATTTGAAAAAGATTGGTTGTGTATTTTTGAAAATGGGCATAAAAAAAGAAGCCCCGTCGCTGTTCTGCTTTGGGATGAGCCATCAGGCTTTACCCACTGCGCAGTGCAGCGACGGGGCTTTAGTCTGCATCGACCTCGCCCATATCATAGAGGTCGAATGTGTCATCGGGCTTGACCACCAGCTTGTGCTGCCGGTATTTCTCGATGTCAAAGGCGTTCCGCTTGTCATAGTCGGAGAGCTGCCGGTACTTTGGATGCTTCGTAATGTCGTATTTGTTACTGAGAAAAGGTCTCACGCCTCGAAGCTGCAAAATACACTTGGCTCCGTCCATGACGGCGATCTCATCCTGAGACATCAGTTCCTTGCCGGTTTTCTGATAATTCAAGCCATAGGAGTTGTTGTTGGAACGGGTTTCTGAGGTGTTGTAAAGGTCGATTGTCTCCTTGCCCAGCACCTCGCTGATTTCCTTGAGCGTGGATTTCTCCTTGCCGCCGAGGAAAAGGGTGCAGTCACAGTTGCCCGTGATGGTGTCAGCCGCATCCTTGTAGATGGTCTTGAGCTGAGACTGGGACTGCAAGATGATTGACGCCGAAATTTCCCGGCTTCGGATGGTTGCGATGAGCTTATCAAACTTCGGGATTTGACCGATGTTCGCAAACTCATCCAGCAGACAGCGCACATGGACGGGAAGCCGTCCGTTGTAAACGTCATCTGCCTTGTCGCAGAGAAGGTTGAAGAGCTGGGAATACATGATTGCCACAATGAAGTTGAAGGTGTCATCGGTGTCGGAAATGATGACGAACAGCGCCGTCTTTCGGTCTCCGATGGTGTCCAGCTCCATCTCATCGTAGCTCATCAGCTCCCGCAGCTCTGCGATGTCGAAGGGCGCAAGCCTTGCACCGCAGGAAATTAAGATCGACTTGGCTGTTTTTCCCGCCGCCAATTTGTATTTGCGGTATTGCTTGACCGCGAAGTGATCCGGGTCACGGGCTTCCAGCTCGTCGAACATCTTGTCCACGGGATTCTTGAAGGTTTCATCGTCCTCTCTGGCTTCCGAGGCATTGATCATTTCGAGCAGGGTAGTAAAGTTTTTCTCGTGATCAGGTGCCTCGTACCAGATGTAACCGATGAGGGCTGTATAGTACAGCTTCTCCGCCTTCACCCAAAAATCTTCGCCGGACTTATCGCCATCTCCCTTCGTGTTGACGATGATCGTATTGACCAGCTTGAGGATGTCCTTCTCGCTGCGGATGTAGCTGAACGGGTTGTAGTGCATGGATTTCCGGAAGTTGATGGTGTTCAGCGACTTGATGACATAGCCTCCTTTTTCGAGCATTTTTCCGCACTCCACCAGCACCGTACCCTTCGGGTCAGTCACAACATAGCTGCTGTGCATCTGCATCAGGTTTGGCTTGACAAAAAAGCGCGTCTTACCTGAGCCGGAACCGCCGATGACAAGGATATTTTTGTTGCGGGCGTATTTCGGCTGCTTCGGGCGGCTGTTCATGGTCAGGAACTCCGTCTGCGTCAAAATGACGTTGTTAGCGAACTCCGGGTCCGTGTACGGCTTGATGTCCTCCGGCTTGCCCCATCGGGCAGATCCGTATTCTTCGCCCTGCCGGAACTTCTTGCGGTTCTTGCCTTTGACGTAGACCGCCAGCTTGAGCAGCGCACCGGCAATCAGACCGATGAGCAGATCGACGGGATGAAAGCTGGGAAGCGGATTTGCAAAGGCAGTGCCGAATACAGCAAAGCCGTTTGTCAGCTTGTCGATGAACTCCGTGCCGGGAGCGAGACGAAACACGGCGGCAATCTTATCCGCAAAGTAGAAGGCGAAGACATACGGAAGGTTCAGAAGAATGAGCTTCTTCACATCGGGTTTGCTCACAGCTCCACACCCCGATCCTTGGTTTTGACCTTGACCTTCTCCTTGTGCTGCGCCTTGCTCTGGGCTTTCTCCTGATCCAGCTTGTGCCGGATGGACGGCTGTTCCTTCTGCTTGACCGTCTTGGCGGAGAACTCCTTGAAGGCGGCGGTCATGACATCAACGTCCCGCCCCTTGAAGAAGACAAGATAGCTGGGCGGTTCTACGGAAAAGTCCTTCTTGAGCGCAAAGTCCAGACCGTATTTGCTGGCAGTTCGCTCAAAGGACTTGATGTTGCCGTCCGTCACTTCGATGTTGGAGATGGCGGCGTTCTGACTCATTAGGTGCTTGATGGACTGCTTGCCGCGATAGGTTTTGGGCTGCTTCATCTGCTTCTGCGCCTTTTCAATCTCCTGCACGAACTTGTCCAGAGCCTTTTTCAGCACCTCGGCAGAGATTTTGCCGCCCTTGATCATGATTGCAACAACTTTGGTGTTGACTTCATCCTGCATTGCAGTGATACCTCCTTTCCTTGAGATGATTGAGGGGATGCTACCTTAGCTAAGGCGGCACAATCCGGCGATAGATGATTTTCATTTACACTGTCCTCCTTTCCGAGCATTGCTCACGATGGTATTCATTAAAGAGTGTCTTCACAAAGGCTATAATCGTAGGTCTTCGGCTTCTTTGACCCTGCCGATCTGTCCTGCCCGTAGAAATCATGATTGACGAGCGCGGAGTAGTAATTGTCTATCGTCAGAGAGGCGTTATACAGAGCGGTCAACAGGTACGCCCGGATATTACGGATGTCTGACGGGTTCTTGTTCATTGCTTCCAGAACGTACTCTATGTGGCTGCTATTCAGCTTGAGAAAGCGGGACTTAACCACTTGCTGCGGCATATCCTCGCCATTGATACGGATGGTCGGAGCGGTAGAGCAGACGGCATCCAGCATGATGTCCATGATCTCCCGGAAGCGGTCTTTATCGAACTTCGGATCCTGACAGAGAATGTTGTAGTCAAGATTCTCTTTGATAATCTCTTCATACTCGCTTCGCTCATCCATCCTGTCCATCCCATCAAGATTGATGGATTGATAGTTCTTTGAGAGAGTATTTCTTTCTTGAGTAATTACTTGGATAGTATTTCTTTGTGCGGGATTTTCCCTATGGGGATTCTCCACGTCTGGATTCTCCACATCGGGATTTTCCCTGTGTGGATTATCCCTGTGTGGCAAACCGGCTTGCGGCATCTCATAGATGTCGAACTCCGTGCTGACCATTCTGCCCTTATCATCTCTGCCACGGTGACGGACAAGGTAGCCGTTTTCCTCAAGCTCCTTGAGTGCCGAAAGTATGGCGTCGGGACCCTCCTTGCAGAGTGCCGCAAGACCACGGGTGGAGAACTGCCAGCCGTCGTTGAAGGACAGCATCTTTGAGAGAAGACCGACTGCTTTGAGGGAGAGGTTCTTATCTCTCAGGTGGGTATTGCCCATGACCGTGAAGTCACGGGTTTTATTGACGCGATAGACTGACACATGATCACCCTGCCATTTCCGTAGATACTTCAACGCCGCAGATTCCAAAGTAGCGGATGCGGATGACGTTCTTGCCCTTCGGGGTGAAGTAGGTCTGAGAGCCGGTATAGCGGAAGGTCACGAAATCCCGGACGATGAAGAGTCCTTCGTTGCTCTTCTTGTTGTAGGGAAGAAGCTGACCGGAGGGAGAGCGGAACAGATACCCTTCGTTAAGCAGGAATTTGACGAACTTGCGCTCCGGGATTTTCAGTTCCTTCGCCGTGGTGCGAATGTTGGTGCAATCATCTGGATTGACGAAGGCGTCAAAGTAATCGGCTTTCGGTCTTGCGATGCCCAGCTCCGCTTCAAGGGCATTGGCGCGATTCGTTTCCTTGAGCAAGGTCTGCGCAAGCTCTATGATGACCGCCGGCTCCTTCTGAATGCGGTCCAGCAGGGATTCCGTCATGTAGCAGCCGGTCTTGCGGATCATGGGAACAACCTCATCGAACAGCCAGTGTTCAAATCTTTCCGCCGAGGGGAGTTTGCTATGGACAATTAGCCTGTAAACATCACCCTCCGTAATGTAGGAAAGGGACTGCGTACCGCCGCTCGTAAGGGTGTCCCGTTTTAGGACACCCTTGCAATGGTCAATAATTGCCTTGCCGGGTCTGGCATACCCCAATGCTCTTGCAACATCTGAGCCGCAGAACAGAAGTGTTTCTCCGTCGAGGATCGTCCTCACCTCACCGAACTGTTCATTCTTGAAGACTTCGATTTTGTTATCCATGACAGGTTTCCTTTCCGGCATCAGATGTGCCACTTTGATTTTTGAGTGTAGAAACGGGATTGCAGCAGTAGGGACACTCCGCAAACACGCAGGACTGATATTTCCAGTGAGGACGGTGAAAGCGGCAGCTTCGGCACTCAGGGAGAATGCCATCCGCGCCGCTGTCAAAATGCTCAAAGCCGGGTGTGGTCTGCATCAGCAATTCCAGTGCTTGCAGATCACCGGCTGTCATGCGTTTCATGCTTAAAAACTCCTTTCCTTCGCCGCATCGCCAGCAAATATTCCGGCTTTTGGGCAACAAAAAAAGAGGGTTTGCTTCTTACTCCAAATTGGAGAAGAAACAAACCCTCTTCGTTTACGATGTAGTTCAGATGATTTCTCGGATGGTATGAATGACACCGAGCAGCAGCCCGATGAAGAAGGCAAGTCCTCCGATAAGACCGCCTATGATTAAGTTCAATGCGAAGATGCCGACTGAGCCGGAGATACCGTAGCCGCTGGGAACGAGCCAGAGGCACATCCTCCGGATGCCGAATGGCAAGCCGACGCAGATCCACATAAGGAAGTAGTCACATACGCCGTCAGGCATATAGATCGGCTTGAGAAATGACGCGAGGCAGAACGCAAGCGCGATTGGAAGCAGAACCTCCTTCAAGAAGACTTTGATAGCACCCACTATATCCTCCTTCTGCCGGAAGTGTGCAGCGGCACACTCCGGCTTGCTTGATTATTGTGAAAGTCCTTTGTTTTCGGTCAAAAAAAGAAGGGACTAAGCCAGAATGCCTTGGTTTTCAAGGTCTTTCTGATTTAGTCCTATTATCGCACAATAATCCTTTACTTATTATTACCGCAAAGGGGAGGGCAGGCGGCTGGCGGAGCCATACCGAATCGTTTTTCAGTGGTCCTCCTGGTATCTGCTCGCCTACTGCCGGGAGAGGGAAGACTTCCGTCTGTTCAAGCTGAACCGGCTGTGGGAGGCGGAGTGCCTGGAGGAGACCTTTTCCCCGCGGACTGTGCCTGAGGAAAAGCTGGATGCTTTCCGGTATTTCACGGATGAAATCAGGCTTCGCGCCCGGTTCTCGGAAGGTGTGAAATTCAGGCTGATTGAAGAATACGGCCCTTCCTCCTTCACCCGCCTTGAGGACGGAACACTTCTGGTGGAGGATCTGGGTTTTACCAATTACCCGGTTCTTCTGGAATGGGCATTAAGCTTCGGAAGCAATATCGAGGTGCTGGAGCCGGAGCAGCTCAGACAGGATATCAGGAAGGAAGCGTCCCGAATTTTTGACAGATATGATAATCCGGGGGAAACACCGGATGGGAACGAGTAACCGGACAGACAGTTGTCCGGTTGCTCGTGTTATAATAGGAGAAAAGGGAACAGCTCAGGTATAACCGGACTGTTGCAAAAAAGGAGTGACAGCTATGGCAGCCGCAGAGAAGAGCCGGGATGAGAATAACCGGGAGGATTGGGAAGAACGGGTAATTGCCTCAGAATGGAAAGGCAGCATTTGACGAAACCGGCGGGCTTGGAGGAATATAACGTCCTTTACCGGGATTTGTCTCCGGGGCTGAATGTATACTGGCACGGATTCGGAGAACCGCCCTGCCTTGTTTACAGGGCAGGTTTTGACGATTTGGAATATAACAGGGAAAGGCAGCGGAACCGTGAACTGGTAAAAGGACGGTTCCAGAAAGGGAATATCGGCTTCATTCAGGAAGAAGATATGGAGCTTTTTGCAGGCCTTTACCGGAAACCCTGGAAGCCGGATGATACGCAGGAATTGATTCTCGCGCTGATAGACAGGGAAGGCCCGTTAAATATTGGCCTGATAAAAGAAATGACCGGGCTTTTGGTAAAGCAGATCACGCCGGCCCTGCATAAGCTGCAGGAGTCCTTTGTGTTATTTGAGGATCAGTTTGACGGGGAATGGGATCGGGAATGGTACCGTTTTGAGGAGATGTTCCCGGATGTGGATGTACAGCATTTTACCAGAAAAGAAGCCCTGAAAATGGTGCTTCCCCGTTTCCTTTTCCGCTATGTGGGCGCTTCTGTAAAAAATTTCAGGGATTTTTACGGGATCCCGGAGCGTGAACTGAAGGCTGCCGCGGAAGAACTGACAGCCGGCGGACAGTTTGTACAGAAGGACGGGATTTATTATCTTGCCGCGGATTTTGAACTTCTTCAGAAGCAGGAACGGACGCCCTTTCGGAAGATCCTGGTCCTTCACCGGAACGACTGCCTGGTGCGGTGCGAGGAGCATCACCTGAAGCAGGAGTACAAAAGGGAGGGAATGGATATTCTTCAGTATCTGCTCATCGACGGCAAAATCAGGGGTGCGGTGCTGGGACATTTCAAATACGGCCCCTACATTATGGAAGACGTATGCGTCCGGCTTCCGGAAAATGAGGCAGAAGCTCGAAAAAAGGAGATTTTGGAAGCCATTTATGAAATAAATGGAAGAGAGGAGCCTATAAGGCGTTATATGGGCCTTCCGATATAAAATGGCAGCAGGACAGTCCGGCGTATTTTCTGAAAAGAAGCGCCGGATTTTTGTTTTTTGTCAAGAAAAATTATTTTTTTTGAAAAAAATAAAAGGATTCCGGGTATTGACACAGAATATAAAAGATAGTGAGCTTATTTTTGTCCGGAAACGGGATCGGATTAGAGTTTCCTTTCCGGCATACTCTGATTAAGCCGATTGGCAGAAAGGGGACGGATGACAACAATTCGGGAAAATCTGGAGAAGTGGGAAGAGGTTTATTTAAGTCCCTATGCTGCTCTGAGCAGGAATTCCCTGGGAAGGCTGAAGGAGGAGGAACCCTGTGATATCAGGCCTGTTTTCCAGCGGGACCGGGACAGGATTCTGCACTGTAAGGCATTCCGCAGGCTTAAGGACAAAACCCAGGTCTTTCTCACTCCGGAAGGGGATCATTACCGGACGAGACTGACCCATACTCTGGAGGTGTCCCAGAATGCCAGAACGATTGCCAAAGCGCTTCGGCTGAATGAGGATTTGGTAGAGGCTATTGCCCTGGGCCATGATTTGGGGCATACCCCCTTCGGCCATGCGGGAGAGCGTGCGCTGAACCGTGTCTGCCCGTTTGGTTTTGAACACAGCGAACAAAGCGTGCGTACCGTGGATATCCTGGAAAAGGACGGCCAGGGCCTGAACCTTACCTTTGAGGTGCGGGACGGAATCCGAAACCATCAGACCAAAGGAAATCCAGCCACGCTGGAAGGAAAGATCGTAAGGCTTTCGGATAAAATTGCTTATATCCACCATGACTGTGATGACGCTGTCCGCGCCGGCATCCTGAGAGAAGAGGATATTCCGGCTTCGGTGCAGGAAGTGGCGGGCAGGACCACAGGCGAACGGCTGGATCATTTTATCCATGATATTGTGACGAACAGCTTCGGCAGGAATGACATTTGTATGTCTCCCCCGGTGGAGGAGGCTATGAAGACACTGCGGGCTTTTATGTTTGAACGGGTTTACACCAATAAGCAGGCCAAAAGCGAAGAAAGCAAGGCGGAACTGCTGGTGGAAACGTTATATGATTATTATCTCCATCATATTGATAAAATATCCACAGAACTTTTGGAACTAATGGAAAGAGGGGAAGCGAAGGAAAGGATTTGTTGTGACTATATAGGGGCAATGACGGATCGGTTCGCCATTGCGCAGTATGAGGAAATTTATATTCCCAAATGCTGGACAGTGAAATAAGCAGGCGAGGTGAGTGAAGGCATGTATTATCCCGATGAACTGATAGAAGAAGTCAGGATGAAAAATGATATTGTGGATGTGATTTCAGGCTATGTGCGTCTCCAGAAAAAGGGGGCCAATTATTTTGGGCTGTGTCCCTTCCATAATGAAAAGTCGCCTTCCTTTTCCGTATCTCCCGGCAAGCAGATGTACTATTGCTTCGGCTGCGGCGCGGGAGGAAATGTGTATACCTTTATCCAGGAATACGAAAACTATACGTTTCCGGAGGCCGTCAAAATGCTGGCGGACCGTGCGGGTGTGAACCTGCCGGAGATCGAGTATTCCGAAGAGGCCAGAAAAGCGGAAAGCAAGCGGAGTAAACTGCTGGAAATCAACAGGGAAGCGGCAAAATATTTTTATTTTCAGCTCCGGGCCAAACAGGGTGAAATTGGGTATAACTACTTAAGAAACCGTGAGCTGACAGATGAAACCATCAAAAAGTTTGGTCTTGGCTTTGCCAATAAGACAAGCAATGACCTGGTGCAGTATCTGCGCAGCAAAGGCTATTCCCAGGAGCTCATCCATGAGGCAGGATTGTGCAATGTGGATGAAAAGCATGGCATGTATGACAAGTTCTGGAACCGGGTGATTTTTCCCATTGAGGATATCAATCACCGGGTAATCGGGTTCGGCGGCAGAGTGATGGGGGACGGGACTCCTAAATACCTGAATTCCCCGGAAACTCCTGTTTTTGACAAGAGCAGGAACCTCTACGGACTGAATTTTGCGAGAACCTCCCGGAAGGGAAACATTATTTTGTGCGAGGGCTACATGGATGTCATTGCCATGCATCAGGCCGGCTTTGATCAGGCGGTGGCGTCTCTGGGAACTGCGTTCACCATAGGACAAGCCAGTCTGCTGAAGCGCTATGCCAAGGAAGTGCTGCTGTCCTATGACAGCGACGGCGCGGGCGTGAAGGCGGCACTGCGGGCCATCGGCATCCTCAAGGAGGCCGGGCTTACAGGGAAGGTGATCAATCTGGAGCCATACAAGGATCCGGATGAATTTATGAAAAACCTGGGAAAGGAAGCCTTCCAGGAAAGAATCGACCATGCGGAAAACAGCTTTCTGTTTGAAATCCGCATGCTGGAGAAGGAATTTAATCTGTCCGATCCGGAGGACAAGACCAAGTTCCACAGGGAAATCGCCAGAAAGCTGTGTGAATTTTCCGAGGAAGTGGAACGGGAGAATTATATTGAGGCGGTGGCGGAAAAATATCATATAGGCTTTGAGAATCTGCGCAGGCTTGTGGGAAACACCGCTGCCAAAACCGGTCTGGTCAAACCGGTGGAGCGCCCTAAATCCGGCATACAGAAAAAAACGACGCCTGAGGAAAACAGCAAGAGGACACAGCGGCTGCTGCTCACCTGGCTGGTGGAAGAGCCTCAGGTATACCCTAAGATATCCCGCTTCCTGTCTGCCGAAGACTTTACGGAGGAGCTTTACGTAAGAGTGGCGGAGAGGCTGTTTGCGGGCCTGGAAAAAGGAGAACTGAATGCCGCATCGATTATCAGCCTGTTTCCCGATGAGGAGGAACAGCGGGAGGTGGCCTCCCTTTTTAATACAAAGCTGTTGGAACCGGAAACATTACAGGAAAAGGAAAAAGCTTTCCACGATATCCTGGTTTCCGTAAAAAGAATCAGTTATGAATACAATACCAGCCGTCTGGGAACAGATGTAGAGGCGTTAAACCGCGTCATTGAAGGAAAAAAGGCGCTGGAAGAACTTAGCAAAACGCATATTTCCCTGAATTAAGGATAACAATATTAACATGCGCAGGAAGGATGGACAAAGAATGGGCAAAAAGACACAGGAAAAAGCAGATGAGGCAAAGAAGACAAATACCCCGAATGAAACCGAAATGACTCCGGAAGAGAAAGCCGCGGCGGAAGCCAAGTTTCTGGAAAGGGTAAGAGGCCTTATCGGCGTTGCCAGAAAGAAGAAGAATATTCTGGAGTACCAGGAGATCAGCGATTATTTTGCCGATCTGCAGCTGAATGAGGATCAGTTTGATAAACTGCTGGAGCTGCTGGAGCAGAGTAATGTGGATGTACTGCGTATTACGGAGGATGACGATGATATTCCCGACGAGGAAATCATTCTGTCTGAAGAGGATGAGGTGGATATGGAAAATATCGACCTTACCGTTCCTGACGGAATCAGCATTGAAGATCCGGTGCGTATGTATCTGAAGGAAATTGGAAAGGTGCCCCTGCTTTCTGCGGAAGAGGAAATTGATCTGGCGCAGAGAATGGAAGTGGGAGATGAGGAAGCCAAGAAGCGTCTGGCAGAAGCCAACCTGCGTCTGGTGGTCAGCATTGCCAAAAGATATGTGGGTAGAGGGATGCTGTTCCTGGATCTGATACAGGAAGGAAACCTGGGCCTGATTAAGGCGGTGGAAAAATTTGACTATACCAAAGGCTATAAATTCTCCACCTATGCCACATGGTGGATCCGTCAGGCGATCACCAGAGCCATTGCCGATCAGGCGAGAACCATCCGTATCCCGGTGCATATGGTGGAAACGATCAACAAGCTTATCCGGGTGAGCAGACAGCTGCTTCAGGAGCTGGGGCGTGAACCTACTCCGGAAGAAATTGCGGAAGAAATGAGCATGCCTGTGGAAAGAGTCCGGGAAATCCTGAAAATATCCCAGGAGCCGGTTTCTCTGGAAACGCCTATCGGTGAAGAAGAAGACAGCCACCTGGGCGATTTTATCCAGGATGACAATGTGCCGGTACCTGCGGATGCGGCGGCCTTCTCCCTGTTAAAGGAACAGCTGAACGAGGTTCTGGGTACGCTGACGGAAAGAGAACAGAAGGTGCTTCGCCTGCGTTTTGGCCTGGATGACGGAAGAGCCAGAACCCTGGAAGAGGTGGGCAAGGAATTCAACGTTACCCGTGAACGTATCCGTCAGATCGAAGCCAAGGCTCTCCGCAAGCTCCGTCATCCCAGCCGCAGCCGTAAGCTGAAGGATTATCTGGATTAAGGAAAAAGAATATGGAATTGTCAAAAAGACTTCATATGGTCGCATCTATGGTAGAAAAAGGCAGTATACCGGCGGATGTGGGATGTGACCATGGGTATGTGGCGATATATTTGATCCAAAACGGGATCTCACCCCATGTGTTTGCCATGGATGTGAACGAAGGCCCCCTGGAGCGGGCCAGAGAGCACGTGGAAGAATATGGGCTTGCCGCATACATAGATGTAAGGCTTTCCGACGGACTTTCCGGCCTTCCCTGCCGCGGGGGAAGGCCGGAAGCGGATACGCTGCTGGCAGCGGGAATGGGCGGCAGGCTGACGGTGAAAATACTGGAGGAAGGTGCAGAGAAGCTGGCAGGGATGCGCTGGGTCATTCTTCAGCCTCAGTCAGAGCCCTGGCTGGTGAGAAAATCTTTAAGAAATTTAGGATATTTCATTACAGATGAGAATATGATTTGGGAAGAAGGAAAATATTATGCTGTAATGAAGGCTGTGAATCTCAGGAATCTGCCGGAAGGCTTCCCTGTCGGCAGGCTTGAGGAGGAGGCCCGCAGTTTTTTCAGGAACCGGCCGGTATTTTCGGAAACAGAATGGGAACAGGCCGGTGACAGATACGGCTCCTGGCTGCTCATCCGCCGGAATCCGGTCCTTTTTTCATATCTGGAGGATTGTCTGGACAAAACAGCCGGCATTCTGAAGGGGATTGACGGACAAAAGGATGATGCAGGATATTCGGATAAGACCGGAAAGCGGCTTGCACAGCTGAAGGAGGAACGGCGGCTGCTGGAACAGCTGCTTTTGCTGTATAAGGAGAAAAGCCTATGAAATGCAGTGAGATAATGGCGAAACTGGAAGAACTGTCCCCTCTTTCCTTTGCGGAAAGCTGGGATAATGTGGGGCTTCTTGTGGGAAGCCGGGAACGGGAAGTGGAATCCGTAATGATTGCGCTGGATGCCACGGACGCGGTTATTGATCAGGCTGTGCTGGCGGGAGCGGATATGCTGCTCACACATCACCCCCTGATTTTTTCGCCCCAAAACAGGATAACGGCGGAGGATTTTACCGGGAAACGGATTATCAAGCTGATAGTCAACGATATCTGCTGCTATGCCAGCCATACCAATTTTGATGTGATGGGAATGGGGGATGAAGCGGCGGAACGTCTGGCTTTGGAGGAACGCAGTGTCCTGGAGATCACCTTTGAAGATGAGCTTTCCCAGGAGGGAATCGGCAGAGTGGGCATTCTGCCGGAATGCATGACGCTGCGGGAATGTGCCTCCTATGTAAAAGAGACCTTTGACTTGGATACGGTGAAGGTGTTCGGGGAAGAAGACAGGAAGGTCCGAAAGGCCGCCGTGGTGCCCGGAGCGGGTAAGGATTATATCCGCCAGGCGGTAAGGGCGGGCGCTGATGTATATATTACCGGCGATATCGGGCATCATGACGGAACAGACGCGTTGGAACAGGGACTGACCATTATTGATGCGGGACATTTCGGTGTGGAGCAGATTTTTGTTCCCTACATGAAGGAATTTTTAAGCAGGGAGCTTCCCTCGATCCATCTTTTATCCGCAAGACAGCAGGAACCTTTTTGGTATGAATAGTCATGAACAGAGGAGTTTGAAATATGGTTAAAGTAACGGTGAATGGCACATGCAGAGAATATGAAGACGGAATCACCTATGAAACACTGGCACAGGAACATCAGCAGGAATATGAACACAGAATCATCCTTGCCGTTGCGGGAGGGAAGATCAAGGAGCTTCATAAAAAGGTGGATAAGGATGTAACCGTCACTTTCCAGACACTTTCAGACAGGGTCGGGCATGATACTTATGTCCGCAGCGCCGTGATGCTGCTCATAAAAGCCATCAGTGACGTGGCGGGATCTCCTGAAGAGGGTGAGGTATCCGTGGAATTCACGATTGGCCGCGGGCTCTATTGTGTTCCTAAAGGAAGACTGGCGGAACGGGTGGTGATAGCAGACGGAGAAGAAGAGCGGCAGATGGAGGCCGAATTCGTTGACAGGGTAAAAGAACGGATGGCAGAAATGGTTGCGGCCGGTCTTCCCATTACCAAGAAGGCTTATCCCACGGACGAGGCGATCGCGCTTTTCGAAGCACAGGGAATGGATGATAAGGTCAGGCTGTTCCGCTATCGGAGAGGCTCTTATATTAACGTTTACTGCCTGGACGGGTATTATGACTATAATTACGGCTATATGGTGCCGGATACCAGCTATCTGCAGTATTTCGATCTGCTTCCCTATAAGGAGGGAATGATTCTCATGCTTCCGGATCGCTGGGATCCGGAGACGATGGGCAGCTTTGAACCCAGGGAAAAGCTGTTCCATACCATGGAGCGTTCCAATTACTGGGGAGAACAGATGGGGATTGAGACAGTGGCAGATTTGAACGACAAGATCTGCGAAGGAGATCTTGCGGAAATGATTCTGGTGCAGGAAGCGTTCCAGGAACGCAGGATTGCCGAAATTGCCGGAGATATTGCAAAGCGTGACAATGTGAAATTTGTTATGATAGCAGGCCCTTCCTCTTCCGGAAAGACCACTTTTTCCCACAGGCTGTCCATTCAGCTGAAAACACACGGACTGGTGCCTCATCCCATTGCGGTGGATGACTATTTTGTGGATCGGAAAAATACGCCCCGGGACAAAGACGGCAATTATAATTATGAATGTCTGGAAGCCATAGATGTGGAACAGTTCAACAGTGATATGGTTGATCTGCTCGCGGGAAAAAGGGTGGAAATGCCCCGATTTAATTTTAAAACAGGGCTGAGAGAGTATAAAGGGGATTATCTGCAGCTGGGGCCGGAGGATATTCTGGTTATTGAAGGAATTCACGGGCTTAACGATCAGCTGTCCCATTCCCTTCCGCTGAAGAGCAAATATAAAATTTACATCAGCGCCCTTACCAGCCTGAATGTAGATGACCATAACCGGATAGCGACGACTGACGGCAGGCTGATCCGCAGGATGGTGAGAGATGCCAGGACCAGAGGGGCGTCTGCGACCCATACACTGCGTATGTGGGCCTCCGTGCGCAGGGGAGAAGAGGAAAATATCTTTCCTTTCCAGGAAAGTGCGGACGCCATGTTCAATTCTGCCCTTTTATACGAACTTGCCGTGCTCAAGCAGTTTGCGGAGCCTCTGCTTTACAGCGTGGGAAAGGACGAACCGGAGTATTTTGAAGCGAAAAGGCTTCTTAAATTCCTGGAGTATTTCCTTGGGGTGAGCAGTGAAAATCTGCCGAACAATTCGATTGTCCGTGAGTTTGTCGGAGGCAGCTGCTTCCGCGTATAGACAAGCTGTGGTGTGTGGGCCTTGTGTCCCGCCCCGGCAGAGGGTGCCGTCTCCTGCCTGTTTCCGCGGCAGGCAAGGGTGTATAGGGGAAGAAGGGTATGTTTGAGGTTGAGGTGAAGGCGATTCTTTCCGGGGGGAACGGGATGAATCTTTATAGAGGGTGTACTCACGGGTGTATTTATTGTGATGCGAGGAGCAGCTGTTATCAGGTGCATCCGGACAGGCCTTTTGAGGATATCGAGGTTAAGCGGAATGCGGCGGAGCTGTTGGAGCAGGCTTTGCGGGGGAAGCGGAAGCGGTGTATGATCGGTACGGGTGGGATGAGTGATCCTTATCTGCATCTGGAGAAGAGGCTGGGGCTTACGCGCAGGTGTCTGGAGCTGATTGATGAATATGGTTTTGGGGTGGCTATACAGACGAAGTCGGATTTGATATTGCGGGATTTGGATTTGCTGAAGCGTATTAACCGGAAGACAAAGTGTGTGGTGCAGATTACGCTGACGACTTATGATGAGGATTTGTGCAGGGTGATTGAGCCAAATGTGTGTACTTCCGGGAGGCGGGCGGAGGTGCTTGAGATTCTGCGGGATGAGGGGATTCCTACGGTTTGCTGGATGACGCCGGTGCTTCCTTTTATCAATGATACGGAGGAGAATATCAGAGGGCTGCTGGAGTACTGCTGCCGGGCTAAGACTTATGGGATTCTCACTTTTGGTATGGGGGTTACTCTGCGGGACGGGGACAGGCAGTATTTTTACCGGAAGCTGGATGAGCATTTTCCGGGGCTTCGGGAGAGGTATGTGAAGACCTACGGGGATGCCTATGAGGTTCCTTCCCCGAATCAGGCGGAGCTTATGAAGCTTCTGCGCAGGGTGTGTAAGGAGCAGGGGATTGTCTGTGATGCGGATGAAATTTTCAGGTATCTGAGCCGGTTTGAGGATAAGCTGGCGGGAACGCAGATGAGCCTGTTTGATTTTTAGGGTTGTCAAGCGGGAGGAAAAAAGATATAGTATAACATGGAACCAGGTTCCATGGAACAAAGTTCCGCGGAAAATAAGTAAGATGAATAATCGCGGCTGCTTATGCCTTCGGGCTGCGGCAGGTGAGGAAAGTCCGGGCTTCGCAGGGCAGGATGCCGGATAACGTCCGGTGGAGGTGACTCCAAGGCCAGTGCAATAGAAATATACCGCCCCGCCATCGGCGGAAAGGGCTTCTCTTCGGGGAATGCCTGGTAAGGGTGGAAAGGCAGTGTAAGAGACTACCGCCCGTCTGGTAACAGACGGGGCACATGTAAACCCCATCCGAAGCAAGACCAAACAGAGAGCGACAGGCTTGCCCGGCCTGCTTTCAGGTAGGTCGCTTGAGGCTGCCGGCGACGGCAGTCCTAGATAGATGATTATTCTCGACATAACCCGGCTTACAGTTTTGCTTATTTCCGTGGACAATGATCCAAAGGGATGTATTTGGATAGAACCAGAGGTTTATTATCCATTTGGCGATTGCCGCGAGGGTTGAAGATCCGGTCAGCTTGCTGCAGGATATTTGACGTTCAATTGAGTCCGGATCTCATATGAGTGGGTATCCGGCTTCCTTCAGGAAGAACAGGCCAGTGTCCTGTTCTTTTTCGTTCTTATGAAAAGCATATGGGCTATGGTGAGGGTTAATAAAGCCGCGGTTTGGACGGGCGAATGGGAGTATAGATGAAAAGTATAGGTAAATGGGGGATATGTATATTGCTGGGAGCAGCAGCTTTGCTGCTGGGAAGCTGTAAAAACAGCAGGATGGAGCCAATGGAAGAGAAAGAAAGCCTGAATGAAGTGGTGCAGGGGGAGGAACGGGAGTGGGTCGTTTTTGCGGAAAGCCTGGAGGGGGAGAATGAGGAAAAGGCGCGTGAGATGGCGGTACAGAGTATTGTAAGGCTGGAAACGGAACATAATGGAAATGTTTATTTTGGCAGTGGTATCATCTGGGACGGAGATGAGGAACGTATTGTGATAGCAACCAGCGGGCATCTGCTTGAGGAAGGGCGGCTTCTCGGTGTTATTTTCCCGGGGGGAAGGGAAACGTCCGGTGAACTGGCGGGGATCTGCGGAGAGAAGGATATGGCGTTCGTGACAGTTCCGGTAAGCTGGTTGGAAGAGGCCGGTCAGAAAGCAACGGTGGTCAGCCTTCATCAGCGGATTTTTGATACGCTGGACGGCAGCAGCAGTCTTCTGGCGCTTGGCTGTTCGGAAAATGGCGTGGGGGATCAGCTCCGAAGAGGGACATTGAAGGAAAAAGCCTGGTACCGTGAGGAGTTCGGAGCGGATGTCATGGTTCTGGAGTGCGAATCGCAGCCGGGGATGTCGGGAGGAGGCATATTTGACTGTTACGGAAATCTGGCGGGGATGCTGGAAGGCGGCAGCGGGAACAGTACGGCCGCTTTTTCCATGGAAACAATAAATGAGGGGTATGAGGAAGTATTCGGAGTAAAAAGGGATACGGAAGATTATAAATGACGGCTTTTGCAGGAGCGGGAATCCGTACTTAATAAAAATTTTATCATTAAAACGGGAATCGCCGGGCGTGCTGTGGTTGACAAGTGAAGGAAAACGGGGCAAAATATAGAGGATGTCTTTTTCACTTCGGACAGGGAAAGGGCAGAGGATTGCTTTTATAATAACAGGCCGTAAAGGAGCCGGATTTGGCCGTGAGCAGGAAATTGGTTTTTTGGGCAGGCCGGTCTGCCGGAACGGAGAAAGAGGTGTAATATGACAAAAATAGATATTTTCTCAGGATTTCTGGGAGCAGGAAAGACAACATTAATTAAGAAGCTTCTGAAAGAAGCGCTGGCAGGAAGCCAGGTGGTATTGATTGAAAACGAGTTCGGGGAAATCGGTATCGACGGCGGATTCCTGAAGGAATCGGGCATAGAAATTAAGGAAATGAATTCCGGCTGTATCTGCTGTTCCCTGGTAGGTGATTTCGGTACCTCACTGAAGGAGGTTATGGATAAATACCATCCGGAGCGAATTCTTATTGAGCCTTCAGGCGTAGGCAAGCTTTCCGATGTTATCAGGGCGGTACAGAATGTGGATATGGGGGAAGAGGTCACATTAAACAGCGCAGTTGCGGTAGTTGACGCCTCCAAGTGCAGGCTTTACATCAAGAACTTCGGTGAATTCTTCATTAACCAGATTGAGCATGCAGGAACGATTATCCTGAGCCGGACCGATGTAGCCTCCCAGGCTAAAATTGAGCAGGCGGTCGCCCTGATCCGGGAACATAACAGCAAGGCGACTATTATTACCACTCCGCTGGAGCAGCTGAACGGCATGGATATTCTGGAAACCATTGAAGGTGCAGTGGATCTGGAGAAGGAGCTTATGGAGGAGGTGCTGGAGGAGCATGAACATCATCATGATCATGAACACCATCATGACCACGAGCATCACCATGATGAAGAATGCGGCTGTCATGACCATGAGCATCACCATGACGAGGACTGCTGCGGCCATGATCACGAGCACCATCATGACGAGAACTGCGGCTGCGGCCATGACCACCACGATCATGACGGGCATCATCACGGAGAGGAATGCAGCTGCGGCTGCGGTCATGATCATCATGCGGATGAGGTGTTTACCAGCTGGGGAATGCAGACACCCGCTTCTTACACCCAGGATGAGATATCCGGGATCCTGGAAGAACTGGAAGATGAAAAGAAATACGGTTTTGTGCTCCGGGCTAAAGGAATGGTGCCTGCGGGGGATGAAACCTGGGTATACTTTGATTATGTACCCGGCGAAAGCAATGTGAGGGAAGGAAAACCGGATGTGACCGGTAAGTTCTGTGTTATCGGTTCCGAACTGAAGGAAGACGCCCTGGCGGAGCTGTTCGCTAAAAAGAATTAAATACGCCCTTGGCGGTTCTATTTTTACGAAAGGCAGGATGCGTGCTGTGCGCATGGATGGGAATAAAGAATGAAACCTGTATATATTATCAATGGCTTTTTGGAAAGCGGAAAAACGGAATTTATAACCTATACGCTGGATCAGCCATATTTTCAGATAAAGGGGAAAACCCTGATCATTCTCTGCGAAGAAGGAGAGAATGAGTATGATCCGGCGCTGCTGAAACGCAGCAATGCCTGTTTGGAGCTGATGGAACAGGAAGAGGATTTTACGCCGGAGAAGCTCTTGGAGCTTGAAAAAAAGGTGAAGCCGGAGAGGATTATCATTGAATATAACGGCATGTGGAATTTTAAGAACATGAAGCTTCCCTGGCATTGGCGCGTGGAGCAGCAGATTACCACAATTGACGCCTCCACCTTTACCATGTATTTTACCAATATGAAATCTTTGCTTGCGGAGATGCTGCGCGCTTCAGAAATGATCATTTTCAACCGCTGCGACGGCATTGAGGATCTGAACAGCTATAAGCGTAATGTAAAGGCGATCAACCAGCAGGCGGATATTATCTTTGAGGACAGCAACGGGGAAATCGACGAGATATTTGAAGAGGATCTTCCCTTCGATTTGAACAGCGATCCCATTGTGCTGGACGACATGGGCTATGGTATCTGGTATATCGATTCCCTGGATCATCTGGATCGGTATGTGGGGAAAAATGTGCAGTTTACAGCTATGGTGATGAAGCCGGACGGTTTTCCCAAAGACAGGTTTGTGCCGGGCCGTATGGCTATGACCTGCTGCGCGGAGGATATGGCATTTCTCGGTTTCGTCTGCGTTTCCGGAGAAGCGGAAAAATTCCGGGAGCAGGACTGGGTGAAGGTGACCGCCAGGGTGGAAAAGGAATTCTGGGCGGATTACGGCGGAGAAGGGCCGGTTCTGCATGCCACCAGTGTACTGAAGGCCAAGGCTCCCAAAGATAAAGTCATCAGTTTCGTTTAGGAGATAGGAATGTCGGCGGAAACAGATAAGGACTTGCTGCAGCTGAAGAAGCGTTTTCTGGAACTGGCGGAAAAGTCATACGCACAGAATATATATACCTTTACGGGCTTCCTGTCCATGGCAGAGCAGGAAGCTCTGTTTGAGGCGATGCAGAAAAATAAAAGCTATACCTTCAGCCTTTCCGGCGGAGGGGAAGGCTGTGAAAGACAGATGGCAAGATTCGGCTCTCCGGAAGAACTGGGATATGAGGAGCCTTTTCCTGTTGAGGTTCTGAAAATCAGTCCTTTGCTGGAGAAATTCGCGGATAATTTCACCCACAGGGATTTCCTGGGGGCGGTGATGAATCTGGGGATCGACAGAAGTACGGTGGGAGATATTTTCCTGGAGGGGAAAAGCGCCTGGCTTTACTGTACACAGCGGATAGCTCCTTATATCTGTGAGAATCTGAATAAGGTGAGGCATACCAATGTACGCTGTGAAATCGTGGAGCAGGGGATGGAGCTCCCGGTGAGGGAACCGGAGAAAATTTCGCTCATTGTTTCCAGCGAACGGGCCGACGCCGTACTGGCAAAGCTCTGGCAGCTGTCAAGGAACCAGAGCCTTGAATTATTCCGGACGAAAAAAGTGTATGTCAACGGAAGGCTGTGTGAAAACAACAGCTGCCAGCTGAAAAGCGGCGACAGGGTAAGCGCCAGAGGCTATGGAAGATTTCTTTATTATGGCGCCCTTGGGGAAACAAGGAAGGGCAGGCTGAATGTTTCCGCAGGCGTATACCGGTAAAAGGAAAACAGGGGAGGAATTTTTGGATGTATCATTATACGTTATCGCAGTGGATCTTCTTTTTCTATTTTTACTGCTTCTTCGGATGGTGTTTTGAATCAACCTACGTATCCATTTGTCAGAAAAAACTGGTAAACAGGGGATTTATCCGCGGGCCGTTCCTTCCATTGTACGGTTCCGGCGCAATTATGATGCTTCTGGTTTCCAGCCCCATGAAAGGAAACCTGGCAGGGATATTTATAGCGGGCTGTTTAGGTGCCACCGTGCTGGAATATGTGACCGGTGTGATTATGGAAGCGCTGTTTAAGGTACGTTATTGGGATTACTCTCATAAGAAATTTAATTTCAGGGGCCAGATTTGTCTGGAGTCCTCCCTGTGCTGGGGGCTTCTTACGATTCTGATGACCCAGTTCATCCATAAACCGGTGGAAAGTCTTGCCATGATGATTCCGCCAAGAGTTCTGGTGCTGGCTGTGGCGGTCATATCCGTACTTTTTATCGCGGATTTTGTTACGTCCTTCCAGGCTGCCATGGATCTGCGGGATATCCTTATTAAGGCAGAGCAGGCCAGACAGGAGCTGGAACGTCTGCAGAAGCGTCTGGATGTAATTATTGCGGTGGCTAATAACGATCGGGAAATAAAAAGAGAAAAACGGGAAGAGCGTATGGAAGAACTTGCGTCTGCAATCGAAGACACCTTCCTTCAGCTCAGGGATGCGATTCCCGGTTCCGAGCTGCTTCGGGAAAAGATGGAAGAAATTGTCGAGCTGCGTGATAAGTTTATAGGCAGCAGGCGTGTCGGAGAGGAAAACCAGCAGTCCTTTATCCACAGCTTTTTCAAGAGAAATTTGTTAAAGGGTAATCCGACCATGACTTCCCATAAATTCTATGACACTTTGGAAGAATTGAAGAAGTCGGCTTCTGAATACAGAAAAGGTAAAAAATGAAAAAGAAACGGACAGGAATCATTTTTTCTGCGTCTCTGCTTCTCCTGCTGATACTGACACTGTACGGCTGCGGCCGGAACGGACAGCAGGAGGCGGCGCAGGAAACAGCTCCTGACGGCAGGCCGAAGGTACAGGTAATAACGACTATCTTTCCTCCCTTTGATTTTGTCCGCCGTATAGGCGGCGAATATGTGGAAGTGAATATGCTGCTGAAGCCCGGAATGGAAGCCCATTCCTATGAGCCTTCGCCCAGGGATATCATCCGGATTACGGAAAGTGACCTGTTCCTCTATGCAGGGGGCGAATCCGATGTGTGGGTGGAGGAGCTTCTTGCCGGAAATGATGGGGATGTATATTCGCACAGCCTTCTTTCCTGGGTGGAGCCTCTTGAGGAGGAAAGCCTGGAGGGAATGCAGGTAAGAGGGCATGATCACGAGGAACATGAAGAAGAGGAGGGCGTCCATCTGGAGCATGGGGAATATGACGAGCATGTCTGGACCTCGCCTGCCAATGCCATTCTTCTTGTGGAAAAAATCAGAGACACGCTGATCTCCCTGGATCCGGAGAGAAAAGCTGTTTTTGAGAAAAATGCGGAGGCTTATCTGGCAGAACTGAGACAGCTTGATCAGGATTACCGTCAGATGGCGGAAAACGCAAAACGCCATACACTGGTATTCGGAGACCGTTTTCCCTTCCTTTATCTTGTGAAGAATTACGGCCTTTCTTATTATGCCGCTTTTCCGGGCTGCAGTTCGGAAACGGAGCCAAGCGCGGCTACGATAGCTTTTCTGACAGATGAAGTGGAGCACGAACAGATCCCAGTGGTATTCCGGCTGGAGATGTCCAATGGAAAGGTAGCCGAAGCGATTGCGGAGGTGACGGGAACCAGAACAGCGATGCTTCACTCCTGCCATACCCTGACCAGAGAAGAGATGGAGCGGGGAGAGACTTACCTGTCTTTGATGAGACAAAACCTGGAGCAGCTGGACAAGGCTCTCAACGAATGAAGGGATAGAGATTATGTCGTATATCATCTGCAAGGATGTTGCTTTTGCATATGAGAATCAGATCGTGGTGTCCGGACTGAGCTTTCAGGTGGATGCCGGGGATTATCTGTGCATTATCGGAGAGAACGGTACGGGAAAAACCACTTTAATGAAAGGGCTTCTGGGCTTGAAGAAGCCTTACAGAGGGACGATTGTTACCGGAGACGGGCTGAAGAGCGCGGAGATTGGTTATGTTCCCCAGCAGGATGCGGTACAGAGGGATTTTCCGGCCTCGGTGTATGAGGTGGTTTTGTCCGGATGCCTGAACAGCAGAGGAATGAAGCCCGGTTTCGGTGCGGAGGAGAAAAAAAGGGCGCTTGGGAATATGGAGCTGCTGAATATCAGCGGACTGAAAAACAAGAGCTTCCAGGATCTTTCAGGAGGACAGAGACAGAGAGTGCTCCTGGCCCGTTCCCTTTGTGCTACGAAACGGCTGCTTCTGCTGGACGAGCCTGTAACAGGGCTGGATCCGGTGGCGGCTGAGGAATTCTATGGTGTGCTGGATGCTTTGAACGGAAAGCATGGGATTACGGTCATCATGATTTCACACGATATCAGGGAAGCTGTGGAACATGCGGACCATATCCTGCATTTATCCCATGGGGGATATTATTTCGGAACCACACAGGATTATGAGAAGAGCAGTTTGGGAAAAAAATTTCTGGGAGGTCTGACAGATGCTTGAATACATTGGGAGAATGTTTTCTTATCCTTTTATGCAGCGGGCATTTCTGGTAGGAATTCTGGTGTCGCTGTGTGCATCCCTCCTGGGGGTGAGCCTGGTTCTGAAGCGCTATTCCATGATAGGGGACGGACTTTCCCATGTGGGCTTCGGGGCTTTGGCGGTGGCTTCGGCGCTGCATATGGCTCCGCTGGCGGTCGCCGTTCCGGTGGTGGTACTTGCGGCTTTTATCCTGCTGCGTCTGAGTGACAGCGGGAAGCTGAAGGGGGACGCGGCTATTGCCATGATTTCCACGGGTGCGCTGGCGGTCGGTGTGATGGTGGTTTCCGTCACGACGGGCATGAATTCGGATCTGAACAGCTATATGTTCGGTTCCATATTGGCCATGAGCAAAAGCGATGTGGTGCTGAGTGCGGTGCTGTCGGTTATTGTGCTTGTGCTGTATTTGTTTTTTTATGATAAGATCTTTGCAGTGACCTTTGATACTGTTTTTGCCAGGGCCACGGGAATCCGTACCGGACTCTACAATATGCTTCTGGCTGTGCTGACGGCGGTTACGGTTGTGCTGGGCATGCGGATGATGGGAGCGCTCCTGATTTCCAGCCTGATTATCTTCCCGGCGCTGACGGCTATGCGGGTCTGCAAACATTACCGAAGTGTGATCCTTTGTGCGGTAGCGGTTTCGGTCATCAGCTTCGTGCTGGGAATGACGGTTTCCTTTCTGCTGGCAACCCCGGCGGGAGCGAGTATCGTGATTGTGGATATTGCTATGTACCTTATATTCTGGGCGGCGGGGGCCATTCGGGGAAGGCTGGCATAGGGCGGCGCCCGGCCGGTAAAAATGAATTTTCCATACGATTATAAAAGTGTCGGTAGTCCGATGCCGGGCAGGGAACATATTCTTCGGACAGAAAGACATGTGAAATTAGTATCTTTTGTCGGATTGTTTTTATTACTCTGTGTAGATGGTGATAAAACGGTTGATTTGGGGAGCGGAAGCTAACGCAAATTAAAAGATTTCCAGTTTGACGAAGATAATAAGCGTCTGGTAATTCGTGGAGAAGTTAAAAGCTGGAACTCTATGCCCGCTGATGCGGCTTTTCAAAATGCAGGATGAATAGTGTTTAGACTATATTCCCAGCATCGGGAAAGTGGCCTGTTCCAGACAATACAACCATGTTCTTAAAGGCAGCTACTGATAAAACAGTATTAATCAACAACCTAAAATAGGGTAGTTGCCATTGCAGGATCAAAATACGGGCACACCATTGATAAAAGCGTGGTGCGCCCGTATTTTTTATTATTTATTCTGCAATAGGCAAGTTCATTTGGCGGGGTTCGCCTAAAATTTCAGCCAGATAATCTTTAGCATTTAGCTCCTGATACCTTACAGTTAATTTGTCTTTCAGATTAAAAAGCCTTTTCCCTGCCGTTTGCACTAATTGCTTATAAGTATAGGCATAAACTTCTCCATAATCTTCTTGTGTCTTTTTAGTGCTTATGGATGGAGAAACAGTATCTCCAACAACAAAGGCTTTTATTTTAGGTTTGCAATTTAGCTTGTTACCTTTATAAATTGCATCAATATATTCTTCGGCTTGATTCATTTCCTGCCTTCCAATAGTAAAACCACCCTTTTTAAGTTCAATAATTAGTATTTTATCTACTATAAAAATCTCATTTTCATCTACATCTTCTACACAAACAGAACTAAGAGTAAAGTCACTACCAATAGCTAAATCAGGTCGTTTTGCCCACTCTATATCTATATTTTCCTTGCGTTGACTTTGTAATAACGTTTTTAGGACTGTTGTAAGTGCCTTATTAAAAGTGTAGTTAGGATTATCAAATTCTATTCCAAATAGCCACCTTGCTTGACTAACAAGTGGATGTAAAACATGAAGCTCATCAGTAGTTCGGTCATTACAAAGTTGCTCTATTGCACTAATAACTTTTAGCCTTTGGTCAATTTCATCTAAGACAGTCCGGATATCAGATATAGACCATTCGTTGAGAACTTCATTTAAAGTGTCAATATCTTCTAGGTCCATCGCTGATAATTTTTCCAGTAATGACATTCCGTTGCGTGATTGCAATACAGATACAAGAGCATTGATAATGATATTTAGTTCTTCAATATCAATTTCAGGACGTTGCTCCAAATAATTTTCAAAAAATCCTTTCAATTCATACAAAGCAGGAATCGGCAAAGTTTCTATTCTGTCAATGTTTTTTCGAATAACTTCTTTTTTGACTTCTGTTACTTTTCCTTTATAATAACCATTGCGGAAATCTCTAACAAAGCGGGTAACAGCAGCAAAAGCTTCTCTAACAGGCTCTGTGATATTAAAACACGACCAATCATAATGCACATCATCAATTAAGCAATCGGCTTGCACGACAATTAAATGTCGTAAAGCAAACTTCCGCCGAGCATCTTCAACACGAATATTTCCAATGTTCCACGATGGATTACCAATGAGTCTTGTCCCTGCCCAAAAAGCAATACCGTTCGTAGCGGTAGTTTTTTCACCATCTGGAATTTGATAAATGGAAACCTCAACATAAGGTCTTAATTTCAAAGGGATTTGTTTACTAACAACTGGAGCAATATTATTTTGAAATTCTATTTTTTCATCATTAACGAAAACAGAAAATTCTGGATCAAACAAAAACCGATACCCTAATGTCTGCATGACTTCTGATTTGCGGGGCGTTTTCTTTACTGCTTTTACAGTTAGGCGCGTACCACTTCCGGATTTCTCAGTGGTTGTATGTTCTACCACTGAGAATGCAGAATCTCCCCCATCTACACTTATTACATACTTATTGCACTTTCCCTCTCTCCATGTTTCAACCTGATAACTACTGTCAAAGCATAGCATAGAATGACGGCCTACGCCATTTCGCCCATAAGCTAATCTCTTTGCCTTGCCTTTGGAGGAATTATATTCAATAAATTCACCTTGATGGGCTACTCTGTTATATGCAATCGTCATCCACCTTTGCTGGAATTCTTTGTCAGTCATTCCAGACCCATTATCTTCAATAACAATAAAATCACCTTTTTTATCTGGAAGCGTTATTAAAACAGAGGTTGCCCCAGCATCCCAGGAATTGGCAACTAGTTCCGAGAAAGCAATAGATATATCTGAAACGATACTTGCGTATGTGCGTTCGATAAAATCTTTTTCAAATTTTGAGCCTTGTAAAATTTCTCCCACTATAAACACCTCCAATTTGATAAAATTATTATAATGTGTAGTGACTATAAATACAAGCGAAAGTGTCGTCATTATGAATCACACTTAGCGAATGTTACACAGTAGAACGGCATTTTCAAGGGTGGGAATATAAAATCCTTACCTATGCCGGTATCGTGTCTGCAAAACCATATAAATAAAGAGAAAAACAACGCCTATTACGTAACATTCTATAACGAATGAAGGGCGTCGGCGGTCTATCTGTTTGTTGCCTGTCAAACCAGAACTTGAAGATAACTCTGATAAGCTGCACTTTTTGATGGTCTTGAATGTTGTCATTAAAAAATACCATAAACAGATTTCACCGTCTTTACAAATAGTAAAAAATAGTTCAGTAAAAGCACTAATGGCTGATTGTGTAGAGTGTGAAGGAATTATGGTAACCCCTCTGTACTAACTCACTCCACGGCTAAATAAAAGGTATAGACAATGGGGGAGTGGGATAGTGAAGCCGCAGAAGTAGTCAAGCGGATATTTACACCCTGCTTAGATGGTTACGGGCTGTCTCAGATTGCCCGTATTCTGAAAGAGTTATAACGCCTACTATCCATTTTCAGCGGACAGGCAGAGCAATCAGAAAGCAATTGCCTAATAATCCATATTGTTGGAAAACGGAAACAGTAGCCGATATTTTAGAACGCCCGGAGTATTAAGAGTATACGGTAAACTTCAAGACCTATAAGCAGTCCTGCAAGAGTAAAAGTTTGAAGCGGCGGCAACGGACACAAACGGAACGCCGCATTGAAGAAACTGACTGATTGTTTAAGCGTATTTACAAGGATAACGCCAACGGAAAATTATTTGACAGCAGATTTCAAATATTTTCCAACCATTTTAAATAGAAGTAGGAAGAACAGACAGAAAAAGATGCAGAAGCCCCGAAAAAAGAAAAGGGCTCAGGCAGGAAAAACAATGATATTTTCCTTTAACTCACGCAGAGCTTTATATTTTTTTACTGCATTTTATAAGTCCCATCGGATACAGGTGTCGAAAAGGCGTCAAACGGCATTTCCAGATCATCGGTGCTGGAACACACAAATCATTTGTAGCGTTCCTTATATGAAATTCTATCGCCCCGATTGGCAGGTTATACTACAATTTTTTAAATATTTTCGCGGATACGGATATCAACGGTAGTATAATGATATTCTTTTTCCGGCTTTTCCCCTGTGGTCAGGCAGGAGAACATCAGATCCAGCGGTTTGGTGCCCTGGATAAGAGGCTGCTGGCAGATGGTGGCGGCGATAACTCCCTGAAGGACCATTTCCCTCGTGGTGGAAACCTTATCGCAGGAAATAATGGTGATATCCTTCCTGCCTGCGGCGAGTACCGCCCGGCAGCCGCCATAGACGCCTCCTGCGGCGAAATAGAGGCCGTTGATTTCCGGATGCTCCTTTAAAAGACGCAGCGTGCGATCATAGCTTTCGAATTCATCGTCACTGTTTTCGATGGTGTCAACGATCCGTATTCCCGGATAATGGGACTGGATCCGGTCCCGGAAGCCGGCGATACGGTCCGTATGGCAGAGAACCTTTGAAGAGCCGGTGACAATGCCGGCATAGACCTCATCCCCCGCAATTAAGTGCATAAGGCCTGCAGCCGTTTCTCCGGAACGGTAGAAATTGCAGCCTACATAGGCGAGTCTGCTGGAATTCTCGATGTCGGTATTGGTGGTGATCACCGGAATTTCCCGCGCATTCAGTTCATTTATCTTATCACAGATGAGAGGATCATTATATGGAGAGAGCACAATGCCGTTGACTCCCTGAGAAACCATTTCATCCATGGCACGCAGCTGGGCCTCCAGATCAAAACCGACCCTGCTGACGAGGACGGAACAGTTATAGCCGCCAAGTTCTCTGGATTTCCGGTTCACGCCCTCCAGGACATCATCAAAAAATGGATTCCCCGTATCGAAAAGGATAACACCGATTTTCAGATTTTTTTTCTGGGCGGCAAGGACAATGCCTGCTTTATTTGGTTTATAATCAAGGGCCTGGGCTATTTCCAGGATTTTCCTGGCGGTGCGGGGATTCACCGATCCACGGTTATTCAGGACGCGATCCACCGTACCTCTTGAGACACCGGCCAGTTCGGCGATTTCCTTTATGGTAGCCATCTCTTGTTCACCTCTGCTTCCGATTTATTCCTGCGATCATTCTCATTAACCGTATCATAAATAAGAGGCAAAGTCAATTTGAGAACTCCGGAAACCGTGTGCGTGCAACACGAAACGGCAGAATCAACAAAAAAGGAAGCGAAGAACCCCTTAAAACAAAGGTGAATTGTGAATTTTTACGAAATTTACAAACCCCATTGATTTTTAGATGAAAATCATTTATCATAAAAGTAACGTGCACGGGCACGTAAGACGGAACATAGAGAGCGGCCGGCATCAGGTTCTTAAGAAATGAAAGAGGGGACAGCGGCTGCGGATATGTAAAACAGGCAAACAGGAGAAGAAAGGACGGGAGGCGCAAAAATGTTATACATAGGCGTGGATCTTGGAACATCGGCGGTTAAGCTTCTGCTGATGGATGAAAAGGGAGCGATCAAGAAGATTGTGTCAAAGGAATATCCTTTGTTTTTCCCTCATCCGGGCTGGTCTGAACAGAAACCGGAGGATTGGTTTGAGCAGACCATGGCGGGATTAAAGGAACTGGTATCGGATTGTGACAAAGCTTCGATTGCGGGCATCAGCTTCGGCGGTCAGATGCATGGACTGGTGGTACTGGACAAGGAGGATAAGGTAATCCGGCCTGCCATTCTTTGGAATGACGGCAGAACCGGCGAGGAAACCGACTATCTGAACCAGGTGATCGGGAAGGATAAGCTGTCTGAATATACGGCAAATATTGCATTTGCAGGCTTTACGGCACCGAAGATTCTGTGGATGAAGAACAAAGAACCTGAGAATTTTGCAAAAATAGAAAAAATCATGCTGCCTAAGGATTATCTGGCATATAAGCTCTCCGGCGTTCACTGCACGGACGTGTCCGATGCCTCCGGCATGCTGCTGCTTGATGTGAAGAACCGCTGCTGGTCTGATGAAATGTGCGAAATCTGCGGAATCCGTAAAGAGCAGCTGGCTCAGATCTTTGAAAGCTATGAAGTGGTGGGAACCCTCCTTCCTGAAATTGCAGAAGAACTGGGACTTTCCGCTGATGTGAAGGTAATTGCCGGAGCCGGTGACAATGCGGCAGCCGCTGTGGGAACCGGTACCGTAGGGGATGGCATGTGCAATATCTCCCTGGGAACCAGCGGAACCATTTTTATATCCTCCAGAAGCTTCTGTGTGGACAGCAATAATGCACTGCATGCTTTTGCGCATGCAGATGGGAAGTATCATCTGATGGGCTGCATGCTCAGCGCCGCATCCTGCAATAAATGGTGGATGGATGATATCATAGGAACCTCCGATTATGCCAAAGAACAGGCGGAGATTACAGGACTTGGTGAAAACCATGTATTCTTCCTTCCTTATCTGATGGGAGAGCGTTCTCCTCATAATAATCCCAATGCGAGAGGAACCTTCATCGGGATGACCATGGACACGACAAGAGCCGACATGACCCAGGCTGTGCTGGAAGGCGTTGCCTTCGCGCTGAGGGATTCCTTCGAGGTCGCCAAATCCCTGGGAATTCATATTGAAAGAACCAAAATCTGCGGCGGAGGAGCGAAGAGCCCTCTCTGGAAAAAGATCATGGCAAATGTGCTTGGCATTAAGGTAGATATGATTGAAAGCGAGGAAGGACCCGGCTATGGCGGCGCTATTCTGGCAGCAGTAGGATGTGGAGAATTTGCAAGCGTGGAGGAAGCGGTGGACAAGCTGGTTAAGGTTGTGGGAACGGTGGAACCCGATCCGGAGCTCACCGCTAAATACGAAGAGAGATACCAGCAGTTCAGGCAGATTTATCCTGCATGCAAGGAGCTTTTTGATAAAATCATTTAAGGAATACCGGTAAGGAAGCTTTACCGGGCAGCTGCTATTTTCAAGTGTTTCCAATGCCGATAACAGATGGCTGGAAGTTAAATGGATGAAGAAAAGGAAAGGAGGAAAGAAGGATGGAAATTAAGAAAGTAACGGACGCTGCATTCCGTAAATACGGAAAAGTAGTGAAAAACGTGGACTTTACGGCTCTTGTGGAGGAACTGGAAAAGACTCCCTGCACCGCAGAGGTGGTATATGAACCCAGTGTTCCTGAGCTGGAAGCTCTTCCTGTATATAAGGAGCTTCAGGATGTGACCTACGGCGAGATGCCTATTCAGATTGGATTCTGTAATGGAAACAATTATAAGCTGAATGCTTTGGAATATCACAGGACATCTGAAATCGATGTGGCTGCATCGGATCTGATTCTGCTGCTTGGCTGGCAGGCGGATGTTGAGGAGGACTATACCTATGACACCTCCAAGGTGGAAGCCTTTTTGCTTCCCAAGGGAGTTGCGGTTGAACTGTACGCAACAACCCTGCATTATGCACCCTGCAACAGCGGGGAAGGCGGTTTCCGCTGTGCAATCGTTCTTCCTGATGGAACCAATCTTCCGACTGATGAGAACCACTTCGCCGGCGGAGAAGATGCACTGATCACAGCGAAGAACAAATGGCTCATCGGCCATGCCGAGGGCGGTCTTCCTGAAGGATGCCATATTGGCCTTAAGGGAGAAAATATTTCTGTGAAGTAATTTTAAGCGCGGCCGTTGGCCGCGGAAGGAGAGCATGGGACACTTCGTGTCCCAGTGAAGAAGCAGCCCGCTGCTTCTTCCCCCTTATTTTAAGTGCGGCCTGTGGCCGCGGAAGGAGAGGAAAGACATGAATAACATGCCGAAAGAAAAAATTGCTATCGTAGCGGTAAGCCGTGACTGCTTCCCTATGGATTTATCTGTATCCAGAAGGAAAGCCGTAGTTGCTGCTTATAAGGAAAAATACGGGGATGGCCTGTATGAATGCCCTGTATGTATCGAAAATGAAATCGATATGAGAAAAGCACTGGCTGACGTAAAAGAAGCCGGCTGCAACGCTATCGTTGTTTATCTTGGGAACTTCGGGCCTGAGACACCGGAAACCCTGCTGATCAAGGAATTTGACGGACCGGCTATGGTGGTAGCTGCTGCTGAAGAGACCGGAGATAATCTGGTGAGCGGAAGAGGCGACGCTTACTGCGGCGTGCTGAATGCCAGCTATAACCTGAAGCTTCGTAACCTGAAAGCATATCTTCCGGAATACCCGGTTGGAACCGCTTCCGAATGTGCTGACATGATCGCTGAATTTGCACCTATTGCAAGAGCGGTTGTTGGACTTAAGAACCTGAAAATTATTTCCTTCGGTCCCCGCCCGAAAGATTTTATGGCCTGCAATGCTCCGATTAAGCAGCTGTTTAACCTGGGTGTGGAAATCGAAGAAAACTCCGAACTGGATCTCTTTGAAGCCTTCAACAATCATGCCGGAGATGAAAGAATTCCGGAAGTTGTAAAGGATATGGAAGAAGAACTGGGTACAGGAAACAAGAAACCCGAAATCTTATCAAGACTGGCTCAGTATGAACTGACTCTGCTTGACTGGATTGAAGAACATAAGGGAAGCCGTGAATTCGTAGCGGTTGCCGGAAAATGCTGGCCTGCATTCCAGACACAGTTTGGCTGCGTTCCCTGCTACGTAAACAGCCGTCTTACCAAGAGAGGAATCCCGGTTTCCTGTGAGGTTGATATTTACGGAGCGCTCAGCGAGTTCATCGGAACGGTTGTCAGCAATGATGTGGTTACTCTGCTTGATATCAACAATACGGTTCCTGCCGATATGTTTGAATCCGATATCAAAGGAAAATACAACTATACACAGAAGGATACCTTCATGGGCTTCCACTGTGGAAATACCGCTTCCAGCAAGCTGTCCTTCTGCGAGATGAAATATCAGTTCATCATGGCAAGAAGCCTTCCGGAAGAAGTAACCCAGGGTACCCTGGAAGGAGATATTATCCCCGGAGATATCACCTTCTACCGTCTGCAGAGCACAGCGGATTCCAAGCTGCGCGCTTACATCGCACAGGGTGAGGTTCTTCCTGTTGCAACCCGTTCCTTCGGCGGAATCGGCGTATTCGCAATTCCTGAAATGGGACGTTTCTATCGTCATGTACTGGTTGAGAAGAATTATCCTCACCATGGCGCTGTTGCTTTCGGACATTTCGGAAAAACACTGTATGAAGTATTTAAATATATCGGTGTGGAAATGGATGAAATTAACTTCAATCAGCCTAAGGGAATGATGTATCCTACAGAAAATCCTTTTGCCTGAAAAAATGCAGTTTAAGTTCTGAAGTACAAAAACGGATGCATTGGTGTCCGTATGAAACAGCGGATGCCGCGCTCTGCGGGCCATCCGTATGTTAAATAAAAAACCACAGGATCTGCTTTCGCGTGGGGTGGCGCAGAAAGCTTCCTGTGGTTTTTTTGTGTTTAATTACGTAATTTGAGCGCCTGAATAATTAAATCATAAATAATCCGCTGCTCCTTCGGAGATAATTCAGCTACGAGATACATGATACGGTCCGGAATATAGTCCACAGCCTTTGCGCCGGAACTGGTGATGTTGACAAAAAGCTGATCGATGGGTATTTCCAGCTCATTTGCAATTTTCATGACGCTTTCAATGGTGGGGTTCTTTTCGCCTCGTTCCAGCTGCCCGATATAGGTAGGGTGAAGACTGCATTTCTCTGCCAGCTCTTCCTGGCTTAAACGCTTTTCTTTACGGAATCCCCGGATCCTGGTGCCTACTAATTTTGTAATATTATCCATGGTTTTGCCCTCCCTACTAAAGACTATAAATATGGAAGTTATCTTTCAATATGCTAATAATATTTATTGTTTCGGAATATGTATTAAAAATATTAATTTCATTCTTTTATATACAATAAATATTTGCACAGGGAAGAGCGAAAAAGAAAAAACAGAGTTTTTGAAGATTCCAGGAAGCTTTCAGGGAGAAAAAATCAGGAAGGAGCCTCCCATGTCTTTTTTATAACATGAGAGGTTCCTTCCCGGATAGCTTTCAGAATCTATAGATTATGAGAATTAGTAAATAATCAGCTCTGCTTATCGGCCTCCTCATCCCAATAAGGGCAGCTGTGTCCGATAACAGAGGAATCAAAGGCGCTTCCGTCATTCTTTTTATAATGTGAGGTTGCCTTGAATACATATTTAGCGCCCAGATAAAGGAGCGGAACATTGGCGAATACGATTAAAATATTACCCAAATCGGATATTGCCCACAGGTTCCCCAATTCAATGCCTGCAAGGGAACAGGCGATGCCGAAGGCTATGATGATAATCCCTATGATTCGTACCGTGTAAATAACACGTTTCCGGGAGCTGATGCGGTTAGCTGCAATTTCACTGAAGGAAATCATTCCCACTAAGCAGGTGAATGCGAACAGACAGAAGCAGAAGGTGAGCAGAAATGCAACGACTGCATTCATGGCGGTGCCCGGCGTAAGCGCCTTGGCAGACTCCAGGAATTTGGGAAGTCTGTCCAGAGCAAACCAGGCTTCGGCTTCGCTGCCGGTCCAAACGTGGGCCATGACTACCACGAAACCGGTAAGCGTACAGATAACCATGGTATCCAGAAATACGCCGATTGACTGGACGCACCCCTGTTCGCAGGGATGATTGGTATTCGCCGCGCCCGCCGCCATGGTAATGGTACCCTGCCCGGCTTCGTTGGACATCAGCCCGCGCTTAACGCCCTGTACAAGAACGGTTCCGAACACACCGCCGAATATGGCCTGAGGGGTAAAAGCTCCCCCGAATACAGCCCCCAGAAAATAGGGAACGGAATGCAGATTCAGAAGTATCAGTACAAAAACGACAGCCACATATACAACGGCCATCACAGGAACCACCTTATCGGTGACTTTTGTAACTTTACGGATTCCGCCGAATGCGATATAAGCCGTCACTGCGATGAGCAGCAGGGCTACCACATAGTAAAATACCGAAGTGTCCTCCAGGGAAGCGCCGGTGGTGATTTCCACCATCTGTCCGATGGAGCTGACTACGTTAAAACCCTGGGCGGGAAGACAGCACATGGCATAAATGATATACATCAGGGAAAGTGCGATCCCGGCCCAAAGCTTGTTGCCCAGCAGAACCTTCCCATAAAAAGGAAGCCCGCCTACGAATTCATCCTTTTTCCTTTCTTTAAAAATCTGGGCCAGTACGGCCTCCGTATAGGCGGTAGCCATTCCGAAAAAAGCGGAAACCCACATCCAGAACAACGCGCCGGGCCCGCCGACTGCAATGGCTCCCGTTACTCCGAGAATATTTCCCGGCCCCACTCGCATGGCGGAACTCAGGAAAAAAGCAGCCAGGGATGAGATACCGATCTCATCTCTTTTTTTCTGTGCCAGTATCCGTATGCCTTTACCGAAATGAGTTACCTGGATAAAGCCTGTTTTCAGGGTGAAATAAATGCCTGATCCGATAAGAAGAATCACCGCAAGGGAAAAATTTCCCAGGATAGGAATGGATGCATACCAGCTGAAATTGGTGGGAAAATCCCAAAAGAAGTCTGAAACGGGGATGACGAAGTCGAAAATATTGTTGATTGCCTGAAACAGATGTTCCATATGTACTCCCTCCTTGTAATGCCTGAGATTGTTTGTGCCTGCATTAAAACGTCTTTTCTATTATTATACGAAGAGTAGAGCGGATTAAATACGGAAAAAGAACTGTTTATATTGTAAATTGTGCTGGTCTGAGGAGCAGGAGTATAACCATTCTGAAAGAGAGATGAAATTTTAAAACATACAGTCGAGAGATAAATTGTTAATGAAAAATAAATCTTTCTATGATATGTTGTATTTATAACTAATGATAGGAAGAAAAATTATGGAGGTATTAAAGAAATGATGCTTTTACAAAATAATGAATATGAAACAGCTATTAAAAATTTTAAAAATATAGATCATAGTATTCCTATAATCTATTCGGTAATAGAAAAAAATAATGGTGGAAAAGTATTTGTTGATAATGTGAAAAATCCAGAGAACATATTTATATTGCCGGATGGTGGTTTTATATACTATGATACACTAAATTCAAGTGAGGATTTTATGTTAGAAATGAAATCTTTTTTATTTAGTGAACTTATTCCTGCTATGACAGAAAAAGAAATGGTGTTATTTTCCTTTGACGAGCAGACGAGAACGTGCTTAGATAAAATATTTTCTGATGAGGGGGTTATCCGAATCCAAAGATTCATTTTCGATTTTAGCCAAGAAAAATTTCTCAATTTAGAAGTTCGTGCATTACCTGAAGAATTTTCATTAACAATGATGAAGGACGAGGAGCTAAGAGAGTATAATGTTTTAAAAAATACCGGTTATTCTCACAGGCAAATGGGATGTAGAATTATGAAAGGCAGTACGGTTATAAGTCAATGTGTTTCGATATTTATCGGGGGAGGAGAAGCAGAAATTGATATTTTTACTCATGAAAATTACAGGAACAAGGGGATGGCAACTATATGCGCACATTCATTTATACTAGAGTGCCTTAAGAAAGGGTTAAAACCATCGTGGTCATGCTGGCCTTTTAGAGCTGAATCCATTGTTCTTGCCGAGAAGCTGGGCTTTATGAATAAAAAAATGGTAGATGCACATTTTTGGGCTGAAAATATGTAAATTATTGGATATTTCTATTTAGTATATGGGTGTTTCTGATTTTAAAGCTTTCTTCAAAGTGTAAATTGATATGGTTTGAATTACTCAATTTATATATAATGGTATTTGCTCCTTTCTTAAAAACAAATGACAGAACATATGTTTGTGATTATAGTTGCCGGCATCTGTCAAGGCTGTTATAATGAAGAGAGATAAGAAACAGGAAAGGGGAGGCCATGGAGTATACAGTGATTCGAACGCCGGAGCAGGTTATTCCATATCTGAAAAAGCTCAAAGAAGCCAAGGTTCTGGCTGTAGATACGGAAACCACAGGCCTTGATGCGCATAAGGACCGGCTTCGGCTGGTGCAGATCGGAGCAGAGGGAATGCCAGTATTATTAATTGATTGTTTTTCTTTTTTGAAGGATTCCCGGGGAACAGAGTGTCTCCGGGAAATCCTGGAGGGGGAGGCGGGGAAAATATTCCATAATGCCAAATTTGATCTGCAGTTTTTGAGAAAAGAAGGAATTCTTCCAGAAAATATCCTGGATACCATGCTGGCTGCGGAATTGCTGCGGCCCTGCGGAGGGCCCCGTAAGGTGAGCCTTGCGGCGGTGTCATCCCATTATCTCGGGACAGAGCTGGATAAAACGGAGCAGACGGGTGACTGGAGCGGAGCCTTAACCGATACCCAGTTGGATTATGCAGCCCTGGATTCCCGTATTTTGCTGCAGCTTTGGAAATGTCTGAAGGAACAGCTCAGAGAGAACGGGCTGGAGAGGATCGCTGATATTGAATTCGCCTGTGTGCCGGCTCTGGCACGCGCGGAATATGACGGAATTTCTCTGGATTTGGAACAGTGGGAAAGGCTGTGTGCGGATATACAGAGCCAATATGAGCGCTCACTTCAGGCGCTGTATGCTTACAGCGGGGAACCTTCCTACCAGCTGACGCTGTGGGGAGGGGAGGAAGCCCTGGATGTAAACTTTGACAGTAATTCCTATGTTCTGAAGCTGCTGAAGAAAAACGGGATTTCCGTGTCTTCCACTTCACGTTACAGTCTTGCGCCTTATCATAATAACCCTTTGGTAAAGGCGCTCAGTGATTACCGCAAATACTCCAAGCTGCTTTCCGGTTTCCTTCATCCCCTGCCTGCCCAGATCCATCCGGTGACGGGAAGGCTTCATCCGAAGTATGGGCAGATTGGAGCATACAGCGGAAGAATGTGCTGCTGGGGCCCGAATATACAGCAGATACCAAGGGAAACACGTTTCCGCAGCTGCTTCAGGGCTCCTGAAGGACGGATTCTTGTCCTTGCCGATTATTCCCAGATAGAACTGAGGGTAGCGGCCCAGATTTCAGGGGATGTGAGAATGAAAAGCGCCTATTCAAAAGGGGAGGATCTGCACAGACTGACAGCTTCCCTGATTTCCGATACGGCTCCGGAAAAAGTGAGCGCCTCTCAGAGACAGGCGGCAAAAGCGGTGAATTTCGGCCTGATTTTCGGAATGGGTGCGGCCGGGCTACAGCAATATGCGGCGCAGTCCTATGGTGTGGACATGACACTGGACGAAGCTGTGAAATTCAGGGACAGTTTTTTCAGGGCTTATGCGGGAATAGGCTGGTGGCATCATGATCTGAAAGCCGGTCATTTTACGGAGGGCCGTACCCTGACGGGGCGCAAATTTTTGTTTTCACCACGTTCCGGGGTATCGGAGCTGGCAAACACTCCGGTACAGGGTACGGCGGCAGATATCCTGAAGAAGGCCCTCGGGCTTTTGTATCATGAAACAAAGGAGAAGGACTGGAAGCTGGTGGGGATTGTCCATGATGAAATCCTTCTGGAGGTGCCCCGCGAGGACGGAGAGGAAGCCGCCCTGTGCCTGAAAACGGTTATGGAAAGGGCGGGAGCGGATATCCTGACCTCAGTTCCCTGTGTAGCGGATGCCAAGGCCGCCGACAGCTGGGCGGCTAAATAATGTACTTTTATTCAATTGCCTCAATTGTACCCACGATATCCATTTTGGCTATGGAACGCAGCGGAACTGCGGTGGAAAGAAGACAGGCGAGGACGGAAACCAGGGCGGCCTGCAGTACAGGAAGGAGAGGAAAAGAGGAAAGCTGCCAGGCTCCGACGGCTGCTGCATTTACAAAAGAGGTGCACAGCCAGCCGGTTATTGCTCCGATTCCGGAGGCAATCAGGCCATAGTAAGCCCCTTCCCAGAGAAAGGTCTGATACAGGCTCCGGACGCTCATCCCAATTGCCCGCTGTACCCCGATTTCCTTTGTGCGGGTATGGATGTTCGTATATACGGTATTTATGATGTTCAGCAGACCGATCAGGCCGATGAATAAAATCAGGCCCCAGCAGAGGAAGTTAAGCTGTTGGAAGCTTTCTGCCAGCTGGGAGTCCGATTGACGGTAGGACAGCCAATGGGTTCCCGGATTGGAACTACACCATTGTTCCAGCCAGGCTTCAAAAGTATCGAAGTCTTCTTCATTCTGCAGAACCGGGTATATTTCAGAATAGTGGTTTTTCCCGGTGAGGGTATCATAAACGGAATCGGGAACAATGATTTGTACACCGTTTATATATCCGTCGTTATTGATGGTGACGGGAGAGCTTATGATGCCGGCGGCATGCAGGCTCTTTCCATTGACGGTGAGTGCATCTCCGGGCTGAAATTGTGTTGATTCGGCGGTCTGCCCTTCAAAGGAGAACGGTATCGGGTTGTGTATCAGACAGGCTGTGCCGTTTTTCACCTCTTCCGCGGCCTGGTCAGAGAGGCCGGACAGGAATTCCTCCAGACGGCTGTCATCAATTCCTGCAATCTGAAAGGTTTCCCAGGACTGCAGGGGGAAATCAAGCGGGAGAGGAAAGCTTCCGTCTTTGTTCCAGGTATATATGGACAGCTTAGTTGTATATAATTCCTTTACTTCGTCTCTTTTTTTCAGTTCCGTCACCGCTTCCGGCAGGATCCCGCCTGTTTCATTCGTCACTGCGTAATCTCCCGTATGCATTTCCTGTACTGCCCGGCTTGTATCCAGCAATCCGCTGAAGCTTTGAAGGGCGACGTATACAGTGATGCTCATTATTATGGAAAGAATGGTAATCAGGGAACGTCCCCGGCTGCGTGTTATGTTCAGTCTGGCATAAAAGGCTTCAAAACAGCGGATCTTACCGGACTTCCGGCGGGGCCTTCTTACTTTTACCGCATCACCGGACATAGCTTCTACCGGAGAAACAAGGGAAGCATACCGGGCGGCCGGAAAAGCGGCGATGAGGGAAAAGAGGAGGGTGATTCCAACGCCTGCCAGGATAGGAAACAGCATTCCTGTACTGCTGCCGGAAATGGCTGTATTCAATTCCTGCGTGCTTTCGGCCAGGAACAGGCTGGGATTGAGAAGGCCGGAAGCTGCGATAAGGATTCCCTTTGCGGAAAGCGAACCTGCAAGAACTCCCGGCGGCAGCCCGATGACAAAGAGAATCAGCAGCTGGAGGGTTACCAGTCTATAAAGCTGTCCCCGTTCGCTTCCCATGGCCCGGAGAGTTCCGTAATCCTGAATCCTCTTTGCGACGGAAACCTTCAGGATATTATAAATCACAAGCCCTGCGGCAAGAAGGACAAGGCCCCCTGTCAAAATGCAGGCTGCAGCCATAAAGGGAAAGCCGTTTCCTGTATCGGAGCTTCCTTTTTCGGCATAATCGATGCCAAGGGCATCAAGTAGTACCCAGTTGTACTGGATGTTGTCCTTATCCAAAGAAAGCTGAGATGCCAAATCATCGATGGTGGACTGGAAGTCCCCGGTACTTTTGGTTTTAAAGTCGGTGGAGTACAAAAGATAACGTTCCGGAAGAAGGGCGGCTGCGCTGCCTTCTCCGGCCAGGGCTGTCATAGTGCCTGTTGTATAGCCAAGATAATCATTTTCCAGGATGCCTGTTAATGTGAAGTTATGTGTGTATTTATAGGGCGGCTGATCATCTGTTTTCAGACTGACGGATAAAGACAGGGTGAGGGTGTCCCCCGGCTTTTTCCCGGCTCCAAGATACTGCAGTACATCCTCGGAAAGGGCGATTTCTCCGGCGCGGGAAGGGAGGCGCCCTTCTTTAACTCTGCCGATGGAGGGATAGGCAGCCAGGGCATTTCCGCGGTATTCCCGTAAAAAGAGGGTAAGGCTGCTGCTTCCAAGCCGGGTATTGCCGAGCTGAAGGATGCTTCCCACATCGGCGAGGCGGGAATCTTCAGACAGGCACAGCATCTGCTCTTCGGTCAGCTGATGGAAGGTGGCATAGCGGTTTCCGTTCAGGCCCTCAGCCTGTCGTACCCGCATGGACTGTAATATACCAATGGATGCTCCTGCGGCGGTGGCAGTGACTGTGGAAAGGATAAGGGCGGATAAAATAAGCAGCGAAGTGATTTTTTCCGCCTTCAGCTGTTTCCATGCAAGGGAGAGATAAGATTTCATGATTCCGCCTCCTCTCTGAGTTTGCCGTCAACAATAGTAAATCGGCGCTGGGCCATTCCTGCCAGCTGTTTGTCGTGAGTGATGACGATAAGGGTTTTGTCCAGTTTCTTCTGAATCTCGCAAAGCATTTCCATCACTTCACCGCCGCTTTTGCTGTCCAGATTTCCTGTGGGCTCATCAGCAAAAATGACCTCCGGATCGGCGATCAGGGCTCGCGCGATGGCAACACGCTGCTGCTGGCCTCCGGAGAGCTCGTGAGGAAGATGGGACAGACGGTCCTGAAGCCCCAGAAATCCGGCAATCTGCATGAGGTGTCCTTCATCCGGGTGCACCTTGTCCAGCAATAGAGGCATTAAGATATTTTCTCTTGCCGTCAGAACGGGAAGCAGGTGGAACTGTTGGAATACAAATCCGATTTTCCGGCGGCGGAAGGCGGAAAGCTCTTTATCCGATCCATGATGGATATCGGTTTTGTCATAGGTTACCGTCCCGGCAGTGGGAGAATCCAGACCGCTTATGATGTGCAGGAGAGTGCTTTTCCCGCTGCCTGACGGGCCCATGATGGAGATAAAGTCTCCCTTGTGTATCTCCATGCTTGCAGGCTTCAGCGCTGTCACCCGGTTCTCAGCCATGCCATAAACTTTTGTGATTTCATTTACTTTAATGTCCATAAAAAAACTCTCCTTATCGATTGATAAAGAGAGTATATATGACAATTCTCAAGAAACGCTCAAGAATTCCTGCTCTTGAAAACCGCGGTGGCCTTTGCTCCTGGCTGAAGGTTTTCCAATGTTAAGCTTCCGCCATGCTTTTCGCACAGGAGTCTGCAGACGGCGAGGCCGACTCCCAGATGCCCGTTTCCGGAGGTGTCGTCCCGGAGAAAGAAAGCAGGTCCCTTTTGCAGGACAGAAGCAGGGTATCCGGGGCCGTCATCCGTGACTGTTAGGAAAAGAAATCCGTCCCTGCCGGAAATATCCACGGTTATCTGTGAATCAGCATAGCGCAGGGCGTTACAGAAAAGGTTTTCTGCGGTGTTATAAAAAAACTGCCGGTCAATTTCCATTTCCCGGGATTCTCCGGATTGCCTTATATCCAGCTGTTTTCCGGAATCCTCAGCCAGAATGGGAAGGCTTTTTTTCAGGATGGAATACAATTCATGGCTGCCGACAGGAACCGGACAGCAGTCCAGCGCTTCCATTTCCCGGGTGTGGCTCATGGCATTGATATAGTCTTCAATCCTTCCGGTATACTGCAGGATTAAGTTAAGGGAATCCTGCTGCAGCTTCGGATTCGGATGTGCGGGATCCAATCCCTTCTGAAGGAGCAGGACGGAGCCCTTCAGAACGGTAACCGGATTTTTCAAATCGTGGGAAAAAGCCGCATTCAGCCTTTTTTGTTCCTCCATTTGCCGCCAGAGTGTCAGCTTGCTGGTTTTTAATTCCGAACGCATGGCCTCGAAGGAGCGGCAGAGCAGCCCCAGCTCATCCCCGGAAACCGGTTCTATGGCAAAATCAAGATCCTGCCTGCAGATCCGCTCGGCGCCTTCCTGCAGCAGGGCAAGGGAACGTCTTATTTTCAGGTTATAGAATACGATATCCGCAAGGAGCAGGGATAAAACGACCCAGAAGGCGGGCAGGACGAACTGAAGGACAGTAAGAATACTCGCGGCGTTGCGTTCGAAGGAAGACGGATTTCCTTCCAGAGGGACAGAAGAGAAGCTGCTGTTATCCTCCAGGGAAATGGCGATACCCCCGGAGCCGGATAACTTATGCTCCAATCCGGTACACAGAAAGAAGGAAAGTCCGGCCATCAGAAGGCCGGCACAGAGAAAAAAGCAGGTTATAATAAAAAATGACTGTTTCAGATTCTTTTTCTTTATCCATTCCATTTATAGCCAATCCCCCAGACGGTTTCAATGTAATTGTGGTCAGTATATGCCGAGAGCTTGGCGCGTATTTTGCGGATGTGTTCCATAACAGTGTCGCTGCTTCCTGCGCCTTCCAGCCCCCAGACGGATTCATAAATGCGTTCCCGGTCAAATACCTGCCCTGCATTCAGGGACAGAAGCTCAACAATGGCGAATTCCGTTCGGGAGAGTACAATAGGGTTTTCTCCGATTTGAAGCTGATGTCCTGAATAGTCGATGGACATTTCTCCGAAAAAACGCAGGACATTCTGTTTCTTTATGCGTGTTTCCCTGCGCAGGTGGGCAGCGACTCTGGCTCCCAGCTCCTCCAGATCAAAAGGCTTTACAATATAGTCATCGGCGCCGGAGGTAAAGCCTTTGATTTTATCGCCGGTTTCCACACGGGCTGTTAAAAACAGGATAGGGCAGGAGACATGCTCCCGGATGCGCTGACAGACAGTAAAACCGTCCATATCCGGCATATTGATGTCCAGAAGGATAATGTCCGGGCAGCAGGCGGCCTTTTTCAATGCTTCATTCCCACTGCAGGCCGTAAGAACCTGGTAACCGGATAATTCAAAATAAGCCTTCATCATGGAAACAAGTCCCTTTTCATCATCCGCAATCAGGATTTTACCGCTCATATTACTGCCTTCCTTACCGTTTCTTTTTATTATGCCGTGAAGATCTCAAGATTTGCTCAAAAAATATTTTTTCTTATAATTGGTTTTTAAAGTTACGGATATGCATGTAAACGGTATTTTTGGAAATATTCAGCTGCTCCGCCACCTTGATAACCGCGTCCTTCAGATTGAAAATCCCCCTCTGGTAAAGCTGGAGCACTATTTCCTTATTCTTATTGGCGGAGGAAATGGCGGAGTCACTGTAAACGGCTTCGCGGGTTTCCGTCAGGGCGGATAAAATCAAGTCGTCTATATTATCCGAAAAGTTTTCCGCAGGTGGCTGTGAAGCGGAAATGTTTTCCTGAGGAGGAATAAAGTTCTGCAGAAGAGTGGAGAGAGGGCTTTCCATATGGAAATTCATGCATAGCAGCCCTATGATCCTGCCATGCTCCCCGGTTATCGGGATGGTACAGGAACGCAGGAGCGCGCCAGATTTGTTCTTATTAAAATAAGGAGACACGGTGCGCGCCGGATCCCTTTCCAGTTCTCCCAGCATTTTCAGGGCCAGATCGGTGATGGGAGAGCCTTCTTTCCGCCCCGTATAATGTCCGTTGATGATTTTTATAACAGAATGATCCAGGCTTTCCAGGCTGTGGAGCACAAGCTCGTAGCCCTCGCCCAGATACGCGCCCAGTCCGTCCAGCATGAGGGCGTAGGAGTTAAGTATCTGCCTGTCTGTAGCAGTCAGTTCAATATAAGGAATATCCATATAATCACCGGTACCTTTCTGAATTCAAGTGAAATAAATTTCATTATGCCTTTTTTATCATTATAAAATACTGTGGGTAAATGTGCAATAAATAAGTGAAAAAAATTTTATTCAATATACAATATAAATAAACAAAAGTGTATTGACTAAAATATATTTTATTGATATAATGCAATCATCAAGAGAAAACAAAGAAAGAGGTGGAAGAAATGCTGAAAAAAATTTACACATCAAATGCCCCTGCGGCAATTGGTCCTTATTCCCAGGCTATCCTGTTCAATGAACTTTTGTTCAGTTCAGGACAAATCCCGGTGGACCCGGCTACAGGGGAGGTTGTCCAGGGAGACATTACCGTTCAGGCGGAACAGGTCATGAAGAACGTGGGCGCGGTACTGAAGGAAGCGGGAACCGATTTCGTGTCCGTAATCAAAACAACCTGCTTCTTAAGTGATATGGGTGATTTCGCCGCATTTAATGAAGTATACGGGAAATACTTTACAGAGAAACCGGCCCGTTCCTGTGTTGCTGTAAAAACGCTCCCTAAAAATGTTTTGTGTGAAGTGGAAGTTATTGCTGAGGTTGAAAAGTAATTGGAAGGAAATGCGTAATTCGCATTAAGAGGGGAGAATCCTCTGCTCGACAGAGGTCTCGCATTTTGCTACGCAAAACAAGGAGGATCTAATATGGGTGAAAAAAAAGTAAGAGAAAAAAAGAAACCGACCTTTTTCCTGGCGGTGCTGCCGATTCTGGCCATGATACTGCTGCTGGGTGTAGGATATGCGGTTATGGGCTTAAGTCCTGAGGTACTGATGCTTGTTTCCGCGGCCGTGGCGGCTGTGATCGCCGTTGCTCTGGGATATACATGGGATGATATCATGAATTCCATCGTAGGTAAGCTTTCCAAGACAATGCCCGCGATTTTTATTTTGATTATTGTAGGTTTTCTGATCGGTTCCTGGATGATTGGCGGCACCATCCCCATGATGGTATATTACGGACTGAAAATTATCAGCCCCCGCTACATTGCAGTGACCTCGTTCCTGGTAACGGCAGTGGTATCCCTGTGTACCGGTACCTCCTGGGGGTCCGCAGGAACCATCGGTGTGGCGCTGATGGGTGTTGCGGCAGGCATGGGCGCGCCTCTTCCTCTGGTGGCGGGCGCCGTGGTTTCCGGTGCGTACTTTGGTGACAAAATGTCTCCGCTTTCCGATACCACAAACCTCGCTCCCATTGCGGCGGGCGCAAAGCTGTACGACCATATCGGACATATGTTTTACACAACGATTCCCGGCTGTATTATCTGCCTCATCGTCTATACGATAGCCGGCTTTTCTCTGGCAGGCGGCGGAACAGTTGCCACTCCTGAAAAGGTAGAAACCATACTTGCCACCCTTGATGGAATGTTCAAGTTCAATCCGCTGGTAATTCTGCCTCCTGTTATTGTACTTTACGGCTCCATCCGCAAGAAACCCACGATTCCGGTTATGCTGATTTCCAGTGTGGTTGCATTCTTCAACGCTACCATATTCCAGGGATTTTCCCTTCAGCAGTGCTTTACGGCAGCCATCAGCGGCTTCAGCCTTGACATGGTAACCAAAGCAGGCTTTGATGCGGCGGCTCTGATTCCTGATATCCCGAGACTGCTGGAACGCGGAGGCATGCTTTCCATGCTGAATACCGTTCTCATCGCATTCTGTGCTTATGGCTTTGCGGGTACCCTGGCAGTTACCGGTTCCCTGGATATCGTGCTGAACAAGCTCATGAAATCCGTTAAGAGCACGGGCGGCCTGATTGTATCCACAATCGTTTCCTGTATTACCGCAGTTTTCGTAACCAGCAACGGACAGCTTTCCATTCTGGTTCCCGGCGAAATGTTCGCAAAGACATATATCAAGAAGGGACTGCAGCCCAAAAATCTTTCCAGAACGCTGGAAGACTCCGCTACTGTAGTGGAACCCATCGTGCCCTGGACCGCGGCGGGCGTTTACATGGCTACCACACTGGGCGTGCCTACCCTGACCTACCTGCCCTGGGCTATCCTTTGCTATACAGGTGTGATTTTCGCCATTATCTGGGGCTTTACCGGATTCGGAATTGCCAAGATTAAACCCGGCGATGAATATTACGATGAATACCTTGCCCTTCAGAAGGAAGACGAGGCTGCATAAGAACCATTCCAGGAGGAGGTTTTTCTATGGGAATGCAATATGATTTTGATACCATGACGGACCGCAGAAATACAAATTGCGGCAAATGGGATACCATGGACCAAAAATACGGCCGGAAGGACATGATCCACCTCGGCGTGGCTGACATGGATTTCAAGGCGCCGGATCCGATTTTAGACGGACTTCGTGATGTCCTGGACATGGGAGTTTTAGGCTATACTGATTTAAGTGATAAATTTTTTGAAAGCATACAGCGCTGGTACAGGAAGCAGTACGGGCTGGAGATACCGAGAGAATGGATCGTATTCTGCCCCAGAATCAATATCGCTTCCAGTATCTGCGTGGACACCTATACGGAAAAAGGGGACGGGGTTATCATGAATACCCCTGCCTACGGACCGCTCCAGAGCGCCATTATCAAAAATGACAGAAGGATGCTTTCCAGCCCGCTGTCAAGAAACGCAGACAGATATGAACTGGACTTTGACCATATGGAGAGCCTGGTGGATGAGAGGACTAAAATGCTGATTATGTGCAATCCTCATAATCCTACCGGACGCTCCTGGACAAAAGAAGAACTGATCCGGACGGCTGAATTCTGTAAAAAGAATGATCTGATTCTGTTTTCCGATGAAATCCACGGAGACCTGACGGCAGAAGGAGTGAAGCATAATACCTTCCTTTCCGCGACAGAAGACATAAATGAAAGGCTGATTCTGGCAACCTCGCCGGCCAAAACCTTCAATATACCCGGCGTCATTGTTTCCTATATGATCATTCCCAACCGGGAGCTGAGAGAGCAGATAGCGGCCACAATAGACCGTATCGGCATGCATAACCCTACCATCTTTGCGGTTACGGCCGTAGAGAAAGCCTATACGGAATGCGATGAATGGTATGAGGCGGTAAAAAAATATATCGATGAAAATGAAAAATTCACAAGAGATTATTTTGCCGGACATTTCGAAGCGTTTCATATCCTGCCAAGGGAAGGTACCTATCTGCTGTGGATAGATTATACCAGAACCGGCATGAGTGAAGAAGAACTGGAGCAGTGGTTCCTTAAGGAAGCCAACGTATCCGTGTATATGGGAAGCATATTCGGTGAAGCGGGCCGTGGTTACATCCGTCTGAATCTGGCATCTCCCAGAAGCCTTCTGAAAGAAGCATATGAAAGAATGAGAACAGCCTGGAGGTTCTGAATTTCATAAAATACGCAAGCCCCTGCCGCAGCGGAAAAACATTGCGGCAGGGGCTTGCGGCGTTTTACGGCAGCTGTAAGCAGTAAAAGATTCCTTTTTTCCTTCTGAAAAACAGGCCGGGGCTTAAACGGGCTGTTTCATGGATTCAGGAGCGGGCGGGAAGAGAATACGCAGTTTGAAAAAGCCTCTTTCCAGCTGATAATCCACGGCAGCATTATTTTTGTGGGCATAAGCCAGGATGCTGCGGGTTCCGATGCCATGCCCGGGACTGCCTGATATCGGAATATGGTTCTCATCAAAAAGAACAGTCTTTTCCTCACAGGTATTTGTGATGGCGAACAGCAGCTGGTATTCCTCCAGGCAGGTCAGCCTTATTTCACGTTTCCTGTCCTCCGGTATTTTTAAACAACCGTTTATGGCGTTTTCAAAAGCGTTGGCCATCATGATGGAAAATTCGGTTTCATCGGAAAGATTTTTACAGTCTGCTTTAAAATTAATATTTACACGGATGCCAAGTTCCTCTGCCCTGGAAGCATAATAAGAAAGGGTGGAATTCATGGTGGGATTTTTGCAGTAACAAGTCACCGCAGAAACGCTGCACAACTCCTCAAAATGCTGCAGATAGCTTTGGGCGGCCTGAAGATTGCCGTCATTAAGGCAGACCGAAAGCTGATTCATATAGTGACGCAGATCATGACGCAGGATTTTATTTTTTTCTTCCGCTTCCTGGAATATCTGAAGCTGATGACGGAACCCGGTAAGCTGGGATTGGAGGATGGCTTCATTCTGCAGCCTGGTATCCAGCCTGCACTGATAATACAGCAGGGCGAAAATGGTTAAATATACGGTAGGAATGATGAGCAGAAGCAGTATAAAAGAAGGCAGCTCCTGAGGGCGTTCCGTTATTCTTGTGGGCCATCCCGACATAAGGGCAAAAAAAAGATAGAACAGACCTGATGCGAAGGCAAAACCGCCCCAGCCCTTTTTTACGAACTGCAGAATCAGATGATAGGGCTTTTTTACATAACACACTACGAAATATTCCAGCAGAAGAAACATGAATATGCGCAGAAGGAACATCAGCAGGAAGTTTTCCCCGAAGGCATAAGAAATCAGATTGGAAACTGCCATGATCCAGAAGCCCATGATATCTGCAAGACAGAACGTGAAAAAGAAACGCCCGTTCCGATCCTTTGACGTATAAAAGAAATAAAAAAAGCTTGGGATTGTACAGGTAAGAATAAAATATTTTCCCATCCAGATGACACCCATCTTCAGGACAAGAATCATATTCAGTATAATGAGCCCGCCCATACAAATCAGGTTAAGGAAGAATGTTTTCTTCCCTGGAAACCTGGATTCGTAAAGCTGGCTGAAGATAAACAGAATATTAATTAAACACCACAGAATGGATAAATCTCTATAAATCATCGTATTTACCCTCATATCCCTTATTAAGCATAAAGTCGATGTACAGCTTTTTGATGGCTGCATAATTATTCCTTGATATAGGAATAAGCGTGGAATTTTTCAGGGTAAAGTCCCTGCCCTGAAGACAGATAACATAATTCATGTTAAGCAGAAATGCCTTGTGCGGTTTTATAAAAAAAGGAAGCTTTGTAAGAGGCTTTACAATTTCATCAAAGTTATTTCTCATGGTAATGCTGTTATATATGCTTTCATTCTCCATATTCACCACAATCATATGATTCAGGTATTCCACATACATAATTTTGGAGCATTCCAGCCTCATGATTCCGGTTTTTGTTTTTAAAAGGAAGAAGCTTGTGTCGGTATCCTTCAGATGCAGAAGAGCTTCTGAGAGGATAGGGAAGAGATTGGCCTTTGTGACTGGCTTCACGATATACTGGAAGGCGAAGACATGAAAGGCATCCATGGCAAAGTCCGGCGAGGAGGAAAGATAAATAACCAGTGAAGAAGGATTATAATTATGTATTTCACGCCCCAGATCAATACCATTACGGTCCGGCATAAGGATATCAAGCAGATATAAATGGTAAGGAGGCTCACTGGACATGGAGGCCAGCAACTGGGCCGCGGAAGAAAATACCTTTACCTGGAAAGCGGCAGCCGCATTCTCCTCCATAAAGGACATCAGCAGGGATTTTGTGTCTTGGGCATCGTTCCTGTTATCGTCACATATTGCAATTCGAATCATATTTTCAGCCTGTCTCCTCTAGTTTTTTGATTCTGTCATGGCAGTGTCAATGTAGTCATCCACACTGGCAATATAAATACCTGCAGATATACAGGTGAGAATTCCATTTACGGTATAACAGATGCCGCATACAAAATCCATGAATCTCTGCGTTGTTTCCGTATCAAGATAATTCAGGTTCAGGATTACCGTTTCACCAAGCAGCAGCTTCTTCCCTACGGATACAATCTGCGATAACTGGGTGGGGACAATAACCATAATTTCCCGATTTACTATTTGTTTCATCTGAAGTTCCAATTCCTTTTTTCCAAGATATTCCTGGAAATCTACTATTTTGCAGCAACTTTCCTGAGAGGTCATATCATTCATCCTTCCTGCGTACCTATCCTGATTCAAGGAAACGGAATATAAAAAAGATTATACCGTAAATATGTTTGATTGTAAAATGAGTATAAAATATACTTGATTTTATAAAATTTTGTTATATTTGTATTTAATTATAGGCAATTTCTGACATAAAATCAATAATTTCACTTATAAAACAGGATTTTGCACTTTAATTGCAGCAAAGTACGGTGCGGTATGAACAATAAGCTTCAAGAATGTTTATCAGCAAATAACTACTGTAAAATATTTACATTACCTCTGGCAATTGATATAATAAAAAACACCGGCAGCCGGAACTTTGTGTAAGCTCCTGCCTGTCATAAACAGCTGTCCCAATCGGTAAATCTTTTTTATCAGCACTTCAATTTTCTGTCCGAATCGGACAATTACTCAACATATATCTAAAGAGATAAATTTCTGTGTAATAATGAAATATGGTCAATATTAACAGATCAGCATGTAAGATACGGTTGCCCGGTGTCGGATTATCAGTTATAATTATATGAAAGACAGGATTTTACACATGGCTTACGGAACAGGAGGCTGTGTGAAAAAACGCACGAAAAAGGTAAATAAAGGACAAACGGAGAAGAAAGCTCCAGGTAAGAATTCCATTCACCATGAAGATTTGGCTCTGAAAACAGCTGCTCAATATTTCGGTGAAGAACTGATGCCGCTTCTCGGCATTAAGGGGGTGGCCGGTTATATTGCGCCTACCGAGACAGTAATGCTTGAAGCGCGGCAAATGTACCAGGATTTTAATTATGTAATGACGGATGCCGCCTGGATACATCTGGAATTCGAAAGCGATGCTGTTACAAAAGAAGATCTGGAACGGTTCCGGGAATACGAGGCTGCTGTCAGCCGGGCAAATCATGTTGAAGTAATCACCTATGTGATCTGTTCGGCGAAAATCAGGCATCCCCGATCGGTATTAAGAACAGGAATTAATCTTTATCGAGTGAAGACTGTTCAGTTAAAGGGTAAGAACGCAGACCGGTTGTTCAGACGACTGAAAGAAAAAGCGGAACAGGGAGAGGAACTGACAAAGGCGGATCTGGTTCCTCTCCTGTTGACACCTCTTATGTCAGGCAGTCTGAGGATTGAAGAACGGATTATAAAAAGCCTGAGTATAATCCAAAAAGCTGGAAAAGTCCTGACTGAATTGGAATTGAATAAAATGCAGGCTGTTCTGTATACTCTGGCGGATAAATTTTTAACGGAAACGGAGTTGGGCAGAGTAAAGGAGATGATAGCGATGACTAAATTAGGAGAAATGCTGGTAGAGGATGGAATCAGAAAAGGAATGGAACGGGGAATCGAAAAGGGAATTGTCGAAACCTGCAGAGAACTGGGGGTCAGCTTTGATGAGACTGTGTTAAAGATAAAACAACGGTTCTGTATCAGTGAAACAGACGCCAGGGAAATTGTGCGGAAATATTGGCTTTAACCAAACAAGGATATATGTTTCCTGGAATCTGATAAGGAGAAGGCGATAAAAAACCTTCTCCTTTCCCAACGGCTGATTCTCATTGATGCATAACAAATCCATATAGCAGCATGAAAATAAAAAAGTCTTCTGCCGGACGGTTGACAAAAGGAATACCGGCTCATATAATGAAACATAATTTCATAGGAAAAAGCATGGAAGGGAAGAGTAGGCTGCTGGCGCTTTTACAGAGAATCTGTGGTGGTGAGAACGGATGAAGGAAAGGCGGCTGAACATGGTCCTGGAGCTGCGCACCGAAAACCTGATGGTTCAGGCTGCGACGGATTCACCCGTTAACGTGATAGACTATCGATGAATCATTTCTCGTCCGTAGTTGATAAGGCCTGTGCCGTGAGGAACAGGCGAATTTGGGGTGGTAACACGAAGCGATGCTCTCGTCCCCGAAAAAGAAATTTTTCGGAGAGGAGGGATTTTTTTTGCCTTAAAACAGCGGATTCGGCGTTCCGCGTTATCACTATAAATTAAGAAATGAGGAAACAAAATTGAAAGATATATTAATTGGCGGAGCCTGGCCATATGCCAACGGCTCCCTGCATATAGGGCATATCGCGGCCCTGCTTCCTGCGGATGTTCTTGCGCGTTACCACAGGGCGGCCGGAGATAAGGTCTGTTATGTTTCAGGAAGTGATTGTCACGGGACACCGGTAGCACTTCGGGCCAGACAGGAAGGGAAAACACCGGAGGAGATCAGCAGCCGTTATCACAGGGAATTTGCGGAATGCTTCAGAAAGCTTGGATTCAGCTATGACTATTACGGCCGAACCTCATCTGAAGAGCATAAGGAGTTTGTGAAAGAATTCCACAAAAAGCTGTATGAAAGCCCTTTTGTTTATGAAAAAGAAGTCCCGCAGGCCTATTGCGAAAACTGCGGTTCCTTCCTTGCGGATCGGTTTGTAACAGGAACCTGCCCGGAATGCGGCGGTGAAGCGAGGGGCGATCAATGTGATGCATGCGGCATGGTACTGGAAGCGGAAAATCTGGAAAATCCCGTATGTGCCGTATGCGGTTCTGAAATTTCCTTCCGGAGCAGCAGGCATCTGTTTATTGCCCTGGACCGTATGGAACAGGAACTGAAAAATTTGGTGGAAAGCCATGAAAACTGGAGAAAAAATGCGCAGACCTTTTCCGAAAGATATATAAGGGAAGGGCTGAGAGACAGGGCACTGACAAGAGATTTGGACTGGGGAATCGAAGTGCCGCATGCAGGCTATGAGAATAAGAAAATATATATCTGGGCAGAAAATGTCCTGGGATATCTGTCTTCCAGCAGAGCCGCCCTGAAAGATAATCCGGAAGCGTTCAGGCAGCTGTGGTGATTGGACGGGGAAAAGCAGGGGGAAGATGAAAAAAAGGAAATCAGGCATTATTATGTACACGGAAAAGATAATATTCCCTTTCATACGATTATCCTGCCCGCGCTTTTGATTGCGAACGGAGACGGCTGGCGCCTGCCGGATGAAATTATTTCCAGTGAATATCTGACTCTGGAAGGAAAGAAGATATCTACAAGCCGGAATTATGCCGTATGGGTAAAAGATATCATGGACAGATATGACGGGGATTCCCTGAGATATTATCTGCTGGCAAACGGGCCGGAAAAGAAGGATGCTGATTTTTCCTGGAGAGAATTTGTCAACAGCCATAACGGTGAACTGCTGGGCGCATATGGGAATTTTATCAACCGTTCTCTGGTATTTATCCAAAAATATCTGGGCGGTACGGTGCCGGAAGGAATACCAAATCAGGAGCTTAGGGCGGAAACTGACAGGCTGTATGCTTCTGTGGGAGAGCAGATTGAAAGAGGGAGGTTTAAGGATGCACTGGATGATATATTCGAGTTTGTACGGAATGCGAATAAATATTTTGATTCCAGACAGCCCTGGATTACCCGGGATACGGATCAGAAGGACTGTGCGGATACCCTGCATAATTGTGTCCAGCTGATCGCCGGACTGGCAGTGCTGTTGTATCCCTTTCTTCCTTTTTCTTCCGAAAAGGTATGTGGCTGGCTGCAGCTGTCACCGGAATGGAAAAGGCAGCAGGTGGAACCAGGGTACCGGCTTCCCGAAATTCAGGTGCTGTTTCAGAGACTGGATAAAAAGCTGGTGGAGGAAGAAAATGAAAGGCTGGAAAGAGCCTGTCCGGGGTGAGGCAGATGTGGCAGGGCAGTTTACCGGGGTTACGTAAGCAGCCCCTGGCAAATACTGAAACAGAGAGCAATAAAAAACGGGGATTTTCATCCCCGTTTTTATTAATAATTCCATTCTTTACAAGGAACGCCTGTCGAATTTCTCTTCGCAGTACTTACACCGATAAATCTCTTTCTTTTCATCTGAAAGAACAAAGATATGAGGCAGGCCCTGTTCAATAGATGTTATACAGCGGGGATTTTTACAATGGATGACATTTTTGATTTCTTTAGGAAGAATGAGTTCTTTCTTTTCAACAATTTCCCCGTTTTTAATAATATTAACAGTGATATTGTGATCGATGAATGCCAGTACATCCAGATCCATCATATCCACATCACATTCCACCTTCAGGATATCCTTCTTTCCCATTTTATTGCTTCTGGCGTTTTTTATGATTGCCACTGTGCAATCCAGCTTGTCCAGCTGCAGATGGCGGTATATGGACAGGCTTGTTCCCGCCTTTATATGGTCTAGTACGAACCCTTCTTCGATTTTTCCTACATTTAACATATATATACCTTTCCGCCCGATAAGAGGGCTTTTAGCAAGTAAAGATGCCGCATTATGAGTCAACCTTAATTCCCAGAAGCGTGAGAATCAAAGCCATACGCACATAAACCCCATACTGGGCCTGCTTAAAGTATACGGCTCTTGGGTCATCGTCCACATCAACGGAAATTTCATTTACCCTGGGAAGGGGATGGAGTACCAGCATATCCTTGGGAGCGAGATTCAGTTTGGCTTTATCCAGAATGTAGTAGTCTTTCAGACGTACATAATCCTCTTCATTGAAGAAACGCTCCTTTTGTACTCTGGTCATGTAAAGAATATCCAGCCGGGGCATGATTTCTTCAAGCTGCATAACCTCTTCATAGGGGATGTCCTTATCTTTCAGCATTTCAGTGATATAATCAGGAACCCGGAGCTCATCAGGAGAGATGAAGATGAAGCGAACATTATCATAACGGACAAGGGCGTTGATCAGGGAGTGCACGGTACGGCCGAACTTAAGGTCACCGCAAAGACCAATGGTAAGACGATCCAGACGTCCCTTCAGGGTACGGATAGTCATTAAATCCGTCAGTGTCTGGGTGGGATGCTGATGACCGCCGTCACCGGCGTTGATAACCGGAATACCGGATACGGATGCGGCTACCATAGGAGCTCCTTCCTTGGGATGACGCATGGCACAGATATCCGCGTAGCAGGAAATGATCCGGATGGTATCGGCTACGCTTTCCCCTTTGGAGGCGGAGGAACTGGCGGCGTCGGAAAAGCCCAGTACACTGCCTCCGAGATTCAGCATGGCGGCTTCAAAGCTGAGCCTGGTCCGGGTGCTGGGTTCGTAAAAGCAGGTGGCCAGCTTTTTACCTTCACAGGCATGGGCATATTTGGGCATGTTGCCTTCGATATCCCTGGCTGTCTCAAAAAGCCTGTCCAGTTCCTCTACGGAAAAGTCCAGGGGATTCATTAAATGTCTCATGATAATTGGGTCTCCTTTCTGTGAAAACGTGGAGAAAAGGGATACTTTTGGGCAAACAATAACGCCCGGGTTGACAGGCGTTAATTTTAGAAAATCGAAGAGAAAATAAATAATTTTCCCTTCGACCTATATTCTGGTGTACCATATGGATTTAAAAATATAGCGTTGCCGCAATGCTTACTAAACAATCCCATAATTTCTCCAATTTTTACAGCTGCTTACTGTTTGTGACATTATAGCACATTGAAAATATGGTTTCAATTTTTTTTTGAAATTTGTTAAAAAACTATTGTGGTTAGGTTAGCTGACAGATAATAAGGAGTACAGCAGTACTTCTGCATACTATTAAAATGTAGAGAACATGATGGCAAAAAAGTATAAAAAATGTAAAATAGAGATAAGTTTATATATTACCAATCCCTGTATAATAAAACAAAATGAATACTGGGGGATTTTAAACTTCTAAGGGGTAAGAGGGAGGAGTCTGGTTATGGTTAAGGTGTTGATTGTGGAGGATATGGATATTACCAGAGAAGACATTATAGGTCTTATTCAATGGGAACAGCATGGATTTGAGTTATTGCCGTCTGCCAGAAATGGAAAAATAGGATTGGAGTATGCTTTGCGTTACCAGCCGGATATTATTTTGACAGATATTAAAATGCCTGTTATGACCGGTTTGGATATGATTGAAGAAATCAGAAAAAGAGAGCAGGATGTTAAATTTATATTGTTGACGGCATATGAAGAGTTCGAACTGGCAAAACGCGCTTTGGAAATGGGAGCACAGGCCTTTATATTAAAATATGAAATCGACCGGAAGATGTTGCTGCGGGAATTGAATAAATGTGTAGAAGCTATCAGAAAAGAACAGGATATTAAAAATATTACAGTGAGAGCCCATCTCGGTAAGCTGTTGGCTGAAGGAGACGGAGGAATTTATACATCGGAAACCTCTTCTTCAGAAATTGTATCCCGGAGGACATATTTTCAATGGATTGGCACAAGTATTCTGCTTGATATCTGGCGCCTTAAAATGAGAAATGATATCGGGGAAGAAAATTTACAGGATATGCTGACGGAAAAAATGGGAAGTTATCGTTTTATCTGTCTGAAAATATCTGAAAGGGAATATATAATTTTTTTGAAGTCTCCTGACAGCAATTCGCAGATGGAACAGCAGAGATATTTGAGGGACTTTGTATTGTCTGTTCAGGATATATTCAGAGAATTATTAAATACACAGATTGCAGTGGCTGTGGGAGGAAAGGTAAGCAATAATCGGGATATTCTGGCCGCAAGAAGGGAAGGGGCGGATATTCTTCAGTACCGTATTTTCAGGAAAGGCAGTTGCTTATTGGAGAAGAAACCGGATGAGTGTACATCTGAGTTGAAAGACAAAATATTGACTGAAGTAGAATTTATAGGCCGTGATATAAGAGAAGAAAAATATACGGATGCAAAGAAAAAAATAGAAGAATTGTATAGTAAAGATATTGCGGATTCGCAGAGTATAGAAACTTTAAAAAAAGCGACAGTAAAATTATCCTATTATTTCAGGGAAAAAGGATATGAGGTAAAACTTTTTGAATTTGATGAGTGGTTGGAAAGAGTTCAGATAAATCTGCTGCAGGAGAGTATTTACAATACTGCAGAACGTTTTGGATATTTATTGGAAATTTTGCGGGAGTGTACAGAAAAACAGTATTCCCGTAAGGTACGTGAGGCAATGGCCTATATGAGAGCACATTATCATGAGGATGTGGGACTGAATGAAGCAGCAGTGATATTGGATGTAAGCCCTATTTATCTTTCTCATTTATTTAAAAAAGAAACAGGAATTACTTTTTCCGGTTATGTTACCAGTCTTCGGATTGAACGTGCCAAAGAACTGCTCCGGCAAGGAGATAAGAAGATATATGAGATTAGTGATTTGGTTGGGTATCAGACCGTTCAGTATTTCAGCAAGGTATTTAAAAAAGAAACAGGAAAAAATCCCAAAGAATTTGAATGAGGAAAAATAAGATGCATGAAAGATATAGGACAAGGACAAGAATATTCTGGAAAATTTTGGGGATCGTTCTGATTTCTATTATATTTTGTGTTCTTGTTACCAGCGGATTTATGTATTTCTATATGAAACCTCTGGTCGAAAACTCCCTGATTGAAAAAAGAAGGGATATGGTATTGAATCTATCGGAGCAAGAGGTAAATACATTGGAAGAGATTTCATTATATGCTATGAATATTACCTTTGATGATACTGTGCAGAATATTTTTAAGATAGAGGAACCTGAGAACAGTTATATGTTTTTTGCTCAGATCCAGACGATGGAAAAGAAACTGAAAGAATATCAAATGCTTTATGGTGGTCTAATTCAGGATATTTTTGTCGTTGACGGACAGGGTAAAGTATTGGAGATGGTAAATACTTACAGGGATTTGGTGGGAGAAGAACCCTATAAAGAATTTATGAAAAATGAAAGAATATCGGGTTTTACTCCCCGGTATATTTTTGATTACCATGGAATTATTGGCGAAAAAAATACAATTGCATATGTGAATGAAATTTATGATAAAAACGGAATTAAGGTTGGATTGGGAAAGCTGGTTATTTTATTAGACACGGAAAATATGGATGCAGCACTGATGTCTGATGAAGAACTTTATCTGCGGCTTACTACGCCGGAAGGAGTTACCGTCTTTGACAGTCTTACCGGACATGAAGCAATGGATCCAATATATATGGACAGAATTGGAGAGACAGGATGGAAGGTTGAATATAGAATAGATAATCGTGCTTTGGAAACAGTTATCAGACGGATGAATTCAATGGTTGCAGTAACAATAGGACTGATATTATTGGTAATGCTTTCTTTTATGCTGCTTGTGCTTATGCGTATCATATCACCATTGGATACATTGATTCGGGGAATGCAGAGCGTGGCACAGGGAAGCAGAACAGAACATATAGAGATTCATTCACAGGATGAGTGTGAAGAAGCGGCTGATGTTTTCAATAAAATGGTGGAAAGTATAGAGAAGCATACAGAGCAGCTTGTAGACAGTGAGAAAAAACAATATGAGGCCCAATTAAAAATGCTTTCTTATCAACTGAATCCTCATTTTATTTATAATACGCTTAATGCGATTATTTGTCTTGCCCGTAAGTGCAGCTATGAGGAGATCATTGATTTGACCAAAGCTTTTATCAAACTGCTGCAATCATTATTGCGGACAGATTTGCAGGCGATGACTACTGTGGAAATGGAAAAAGAATATATTGATAATTATCTGCATGTTCTTCAGATGTGCTATAGGAATGTTCCGGATATTGTCTGGCAGATACAGTCTGGACTGGAGAAGAGGGAAATCCCCCGGATGATTCTTTATCCCCTGGTTGAAAACAGTGTATTCCATGGTATTGTGCCCAGTGATAAGACATGCTTTCTGCATATTGCCATAAAGGAAAAGGAAGGATGGATTTCTGTTTCCGTAGAGGATAATGGGATTGGATGTACCCAGGAAGAATTAATGGAAATAAGAAACAGACTGGAAAGTGAAAAAGTGGAAAATCATATAGGGTTATTTAATGTGAATGGAAGACTTCGGCTGATATATAAAAATAGCAGACCGCTGATTATAAACAGCAGGGAAGGTGGGGGAACTATAATTCAATTTTCTTTTTATGATAGAAAAATATAAAAAAGAACAAATTAATGTAAAGATTTATATAGATAAGCTTCCATATTTTCTTCTTGAATTTAAATAATATAAAAAAGTATAAAAAAAATGAAAAACCTCTTGTTTTTCCGAAGAGTACGACAGTCTATACTGGACCCATAAACAAGAAACAAGTGCAACAGTTAAAGGAGGCAGTTATGAGTAAAAGGATTTTATCGTATTTATTAGGTGCGGCCATGTGCATCTCCATACTATCAGGGTGTGGCGGACAGCAGACAAACGGGGGTGAAGTTACGGAAAGCTCTGTTTCCTCGCAGGCAGGAGAAAACGAGGAAGGCGGAAAAAAAGAAGATGGGCGGGAAATTACCATATGGTGCTGGGATACCAGCGATAATAACAAAAATATGTATGCGGAGTTCACAAAGGATACAGGAATTGAAGTAAATCTCGTGGCAGTAGAAAGTAAGGATATGACGCAAAAGCTGCAGACGACTCTTGCCAGTGGAGGAGAAATGCCGGATATCGCATGGCTGGAAGCCACATACAGGGGAAAGCTTCTTTCCCTGGATATATGGGAAGATATTACAAAAGAACCATATAATTTTGATACCAGTCAGGTTATGGATTATCTGATCCCCCTTGAGACATCCGAAAGCGGAATTTATGTTGGCCCGGAATGTCCGTCTGTAGCAGGGCTGGCCTATAAGAGGGAACTGGCAAAGGAATTTCTGGGAACGGATGATCCAAAGGAATTGGAAAAAATGCTTTCAGATTGGGATTCCTTTATTGAAAAAGGAAAAGAAGTAGTGGACAAATCGGGAGGTACCGTCTATATGCTGTCCAGTTTGGGTGCTGCGGGACAAATATTGAAGGGACAATCCACGGAACCGTTTATCGTTGATAATAAACTGAATCTGGACACATCCATGAGGCCTATTTTAGAAAAACTTGTGGAGATGAAACAGGTTGGAATGATAGACGTATTAGATTTTAATTCTGCAGAGGAAGGTGCTTCTTACGCCCGCAATGAAGATATTTTTTATCCCTGTGCCAATTGGTCATTGGAATTTACAATAAAATCTAATGATAAGGATGGTTCAGGAAGGTGGGGATTTATGCTTCCTCCCGGCGGACCGTTCCCTTGGGGCGGGACTGTAAGCGCTGTACCGAAAGATGCAGTTCATAAGGAAGAGGCTGTGGAATTTTTGAAGTATTTCTGGCTTACAGAAAAAGGAGGAGAATTGAATCGGGATTATGTAGGAAATTTCACATCTTATAAACCTGCATACGAAGATGAGAGTTTTTACAGCCGTCCAGATGAGTTTTTTGCAGGACAGGACGTACTTAAAGTGATTGCGCAGGATGTATTGCCTAATATTAAGGGGGTAAGATTGCCAAGCAGATATGACCAGGATATTGATGATGTTTATAACCTGGCATTAAAAACAATAAATGCTTCTTCGGACGGAAATGTTTCAGTTGATAAGCTGTTGGAATCTATGAAAGATGAATTGCTTACAAAACAGCCTGATTTGTCGGAATAGAGTAATAAAAAGGGATCTGCCAAGGTGGATCCCTTTTTGAAAAAGGAGAGTGACGTAATGCCGAGAAAAAAAATACCGTATTTAATGATTCTTCCATATTTTTTGTTATATATTGCTTTTGGACTTTTTCCAATTCTGTTTTCATTGGGGGTCAGTTTCACCTCATGGGATGGGATCGGCGATGTCATTTTCATAGGACTGGCCAATTACAAAAGAGTATTCACCCAGGATAAGTTCTTCTACAAGTCGTTGTGGAATACAATTATTCTTTTAGTAATCAGTACGCCTATTCAAATTATTCTTGGTTTACTAATGGCAACTTTTTTGAAAGATTTCTTTAAAAGGACAAGGAATGGTCTGCAATTGATTAATTTTCTGCCTTACATAACTACTCCGGTAGCTGTGGGGATTATATTCCAGCTGATGTTTGATTGGAAAAGCGGGATAATCAATGCCCTTTTGAACCTGTTTGGAGTGGAAAGTATCTATTGGCTTGGAAATGCCTGGCCGTCCAGAATTGTGGTTATTTTAATGATTGTATGGAAAAATTATGGTTATATGATGATCATGTTCCTTTCCGGTCTTTCCTCTATTCCAGATGAACTGTATGAAGCTGCCAGGATCGACGGGGCAAAATGGTGGGGATGTTTTACAAAGATTACAATTCCTTTGCTAAGGCCTATTTTCGTGTTTGTAATAACGACAAGTGTGATCAATGGATTTAAACTTTTCGACGAGCCGCAGCTTTTGTTTTCTTCGGCAAGCCAACCGATCGGAGGCCCTGACAGGGCAGTTATGACGGTGGTAATGAGATTCTATGAAGCGTCTTTCAGAAGCTTCGAATTTGGCTATGGTTCCGCACTGGCTTACTGTCTTTTCCTTGTAATTGCTGGTGCCTCGTTAGTGCTGTTCAGACTGGTTGGAGGAAGAAAGGAGAAGTGAAAGGATGAAAAGGATAAAATTACTTCATAAAATACCGATTTATCTGTTCATGGTTATGATGTCCGTATGTGCGTTGCTGCCTTTTTATATGATGATAGTTATGGGGACTCATTATAGTGAGGATCTTTATACAGGAGTAAAGCTGTTTTTTGGGAAATACTTTGTTCAGAATTTTCAGACTGTTATGCGCCAGAATTTTCTTCTGTACTATTGGAACAGTATTGTAGTGGCGGGATGCCATGTGGCCGGAGGACTGGTTATAAGCGCTCTCACAGGATATGCATTTGCCAAGTTTGAATTCAGAGGGAAGAAATTTTTGTTTGCGGTAATTGTAGCCACTCTTGCTATTCCGGAACAGTTGGGTTTGATAGGGTATGTATTGGAAATGAGGTGGCTGGGATTGAATAATACATTGTTTCCCTTAATTGTATTTGGTATGGCGAATGCATTTGGTGTTTTCTGGATGCGTCAGTACATAGGGAGTTCTGTACCGGATGAAATTATAGAAAGCGGCAGAGTAGACGGTTGTCGGGAGTTTGGAATTTTTTTCCGATTAATTATTCCAATTATAAGGCCTGCATTAATTACTATTTTTTTGCTGCTTTTTCTATGGTCATGGAATAATTATATGACTCCGCTTGTAATGATCAGCAAGGAAAAATTATATACGATCCCATTATCCATTGCATTAATCAGCAGTGAATACAGAACGGATTATGCCGCCAGGATTCTTGCATTATCAATGGGGACGATTCCTATATTGATTTTATTTTCTTTTGGATCAAAATATCTGATCCAGGGATTGGTCGCAGGAAGTGTTAAAGGATAAAAATATAAGGAGAGAGAAATGGAAAAGGATAGAATAAAACTCAATAAAGGCTGGGAACTCCATCAGGTGGGAACGACAGAAACAGATTGGCTTGCCATAAGAAAAATGCCTTCTCAGGTGGCGGATATTCTATTGGATCATGAGATCCTTACGGAAGAGGTAAAACTTGGATGGTGCCAGGAAGCTCAATGGATTTCAGACTATGAATGGGAATACCGGTGCTGCTTCGAAAGACCAAAAGGAAAGAGGAGCCGTCTCATATTTAAAGGTTTGGATACTCTTGCAACAATTTATTTAAATGGAAAAGAGATTGGTTCTCATGATGATTTTTACTTGCCTGATTCCATAGAAATATCAGATTTATGCCAGGACCAAAATACACTGCTGATTCGATTCCATCGGGTGATGGAATGGCTGGCACATGAAGAACTGCCGACATATTTGGAAGATGCCGTATTAAAATGTAAGCTTCTGCGTAAGCCTTTACATGATTTTCCCCTGAAGAATGGGCCGGATGAAAGCAGTTATCAGGGAGCGGTGCCAGGCTTTACCCCGGTTGGAGTATATGATGATATTATTCTGGAAACATGGGATGACATGGAAATCACTGATGAGAATATTCAGGCGAAACTTATTGGGGACAGAGGCGAAATATCATTTGCTGTGGAGGGAGTCTCCGAGGATAATACAGAGGTTCAAATATTAGTAAAAATGGAAGGGTGTATTATAAAGGATATCTGCGTGGAGGCTAAGGTATTGGACGGGGGTTACCGTGCAGAGGGCTGCATTTACATAGAAAATCCAAAACTATGGAACCCGATAGGATTTGGCCGTCAGGAACTCTATACAATTGAACTGCTTGTAAGAAAGTCCGGGGAAATTTTGACAGAAGACAGAATTGAAAAAACTGTTGGATTTCGAAGGATAGAAATGCCTGTACCGTTAGCGTTTATTATTAATGGTAAAAAAGTACGGCTTTGGGGAGGCTCCATGGATCCCATGCAAGGTTATACACATTGTTATCAGAAAGAACGTGCTGAGCGTATTTTTGATATGGTGGAAAATGCAAATATGAACACTCTGAGGATTTGGGGAGAAGGGATCCCTCTTCCGGATGAATTCTATGAAGAAGCGGACAGAAGAGGAATACTCATCTGGCAGGAATTTTTTATGGGGCATGGAGCTTATCCAGACAATGAAGAATATGGTATGAAATGTGTGAAGGAGGCAGAGGTGCTGGTACGAAGGCTTCGGCATCATGCATCACTTCTCATGTGGTGCGGAGGAAATGAAACGATTATGGGAGCTGAATTGATAGGAAAGTATCCTTTTGGGGATTGGATAGCAAAAAGTGCATTTCCGGAAATGCTTCGTCGTTTGGATCCGGAGAGATATTATCATGTTAATTCACCGTATGGAGGCGAATGGACAAACGATCCCAGAGAAGGGGACAGCCATACATACGAATGTATATGGGAATATCCTTATCAGGAATACCCGAATTTTCTCAGTGAAAGTATCCGAACAGCACCTCCGGCCAGATACAGCCTGGAAAAAATAATTCGGGGAGCCTTATGGGAGCCGGGCTATGATGGTAAGGTGACCAGGCCAGGCCAGGGAATTATGCCTGAAAACTGGAGGCAGAGGATTCATTTACTGGCCGATGGGGAAAGATATTCCGGAAATTACTGGGAATATTATGATGTAACAGATGCAGATAGTATGCTTTATCGTTTCGGGGCATCCTATGGGGCAGCAATTAAGCGGATAGGTGAACAGGTAAGAAAAGGGAGTCGGGAGAAAGCCGATTTTACAAAACGCAGTAAAGGATATATGGCGTGTAAACTGCTGGATACCTGGCCAAAGGTATTTTGTGCTATTATTGATTATTTTCAGGAAGGCTATATCCCCTACTATGCCACAAAACGTGTCCTTTCTCCGGTAATGGTTCAATTTTCAAGAGAAGAAAGTCTTCGGCTTTATGCTGTAAATGATTCGGTAGAAGACTTTCATGGGATGATAGAAACAGGATTGTACAATTTGAGGACAGAGCAATTTGAACGCAGGGAGTTCCTTCCCGTATGTGTGGAACAGGGAGATTGTGAATTGGTTAATGATCTGGCTCATTATTTATTTTTTTCCAAGGATTGTATACTTTTCGCACGTCTGATGGATAAGGCCGGAAGAGATATATATACATGTATCGATTATGTAGATATTGAAAGACATCTTCCTTTTGAGGATCCAGAGATTTCCGTAGCTATTCAAGGGAATGTACTGAGTATTAAAGCTTTGCATTTTGCAAGATGTGTGGAGATTACAGGAAATTGTGACGGCAATGAATTCGGATGGCTGTTTGACGATAATTATTTTGATTTGCTGCCAGGAATGACGAAAAATGTCAGGATTCTTGGTAAACAGAATCATGGAACGATATCTGTAAAAGCACCTTATTCGAAGAATGTACAGCAAATCAGATTTTGCAGATAGGAGATTGTTATGAACAGAATACGGTTAGATGAAGACTGGACTCTTTGCCAAACAAAAGGGAATGAAACGTCAGGGAGAATATTCAAATTAAGGCATATTCCATGTCAGGTACATGATGCGCTAATACAGGAAGGGATTATTGAAAATCCTAATCTGAAAGGCTTCAATAATGATCGTTGGATTGGAAAATCGGACTGGAGATATGAGAAGATTTTTTCGCTTGAAGATATCAGCGGGAGCTGGAATTTGATTTTGGAAGGATTGGATACCTTTGCGGATATTTATTTTAATGGAGTAAGGGTTGCAAGAAATGAGAGCGCATATATGCCCTGCAGGATAGAAGGACTGACCGGAGTACAAAAGGGGGAAAACCGGCTTCGTCTGGAATTTAAGGCTCCTGAGCAGGTATTAAAAGAAATAGAACTGCCGGAAAAATATGGTGAATATGTTCCTGATTTTTGTAAAGCAAGGGTATTTCGTTCCGGATTCCATGATTTTTCCGGTCCTCATCCGGATTTAGTAAGAATAGGAATATATGGACATATTTGGTTAGAACAAGTGAAAACAAATGGCTTCAGAGATATAACTGCCACAGTTCAGATGGATCCTGCTCTTAGCTGGGGGAAAATGATATCGGAAATTTCCTATTGGGATGATAGCCAGGAAAAGGAAACTCTTCATTATATAATCAAAGATCCGGCAGGAAGAGTAGTATTAGAGGGAGAGGAAAATGCCAGCCATATATTGGAGATATGTTTGGAAGAACCCATGTTGTGGTGGCCGCGTTCCCATGGCAGCCAGAATTTGTATGAACTGGAAATCCGGCTTATGGCGGGAGATGATTTACTGGATATCAGCAGAAAAAAAATAGGATTTCGCCGAGTGGAAAGGAAGGGGCAGTTTGATTTTTATATAAATGGGATGGCGGTAAAGCTTTGGGGAGCAAACCTGACTCAGGTGGATACAATGAGCGGCTGTTATCATAAAGAGCGTATGGAGCAGCTTTTATCATTAGCGGAAATGGCAAATTGCAATACTCTGCGTATCTGGGGAGAGAGCGAGGTATTGCCGGATGAGTTCTATGAGGAATGTGATCGCAGGGGGATTCTCTTATGGCATGATTTTTATTTGGGCTATAATATGTATAATGAGGAAGAGCATATGCTGGAACTGTACCGGGAAGAAGCAGTATGGCTTGTGAACAGGCTGAAACATCATCCTTCTATCCTTATGTGGTGCGGTGGAAATGAGGTTTTATTGTCCAGGGATTTTCAGTATCCAGGTGCTTACTGCTATGGTGAAAAAATTTTTAAAAAAATTTATCCTGAGATCTGCGAAAATCTGGATCCGGATCGATATTATCATATAAACTGTCCGAGCGGCGGAGAATGGGCAAATGATCCCAGAGAAGGGGACAGCCATGGATATACGCACCAATGGTACGTTCCCGGGGTAAAATATCCTGTTTTTTTAAGCGAGAATGCACGTTTTTCAGCTCCCCAGTTGAAAACCATGAGACGAATGATGGAAGAAAGTGAATTATGGCCTTCCGGTTATACCGGACAGAATACCCGTAAAAACAGACTGCCCTGGCCGCGTTCATGGGAGGAACACAGTTGTGGAGAACAGGGGATAAAAGTGGGGCCTGTGGAGCATTATTATGATGCGGATGATGCGGAAGCTTTAATTCATAATCTGGGTGCTTCATATAGTGAATACATAAAATATGATGTGGAACGTATTCGGCGAGGGGAAGCAGATGACTCTTTGATGGGAAAGCGCAGAACAAAAGGACATTTTTTATGGAAATTGAATAACTGCTGCAATCTGATTTCCTATGGAGTAATAGATTATTTTAATGAGCCGCAAATGGCATATTATGCATTGAAAAGAGCATATAGCCCTCTTCAGATTTCTTTTCAGATAGATGACAGAATTTCTGTATGGATGGTAAACGATACGGCTGAACAAATAAATGGCAGTGTCAATATAGCACTCTTTTCTTTGGGGGAAAATAAAAAGAGTGCTGAATTGAACAGAAGATTCGTAATAAAACCGGATGAATCGAAAATGATTACTTATCTTGATGAGTTTGGGCAGTTTCGTAAGGAAAATATATTGTTGGCCTATGTTCATGATGAGGCTGGGAAAGTGCTGACAGAAAATATAGATTATGTGGATATAGAACGACATTTGGATTTCCCCTGTGATACAGGAATTCATGCACATGTAGAGGAGAATATGCTGGTTCTTTCCTCAGAAAAATTTGCACGCTGTGTCGAACTCCTTGGAAATGAGGATGGAGATGAATTTGGCTGGCTGTTTGAGGATAACTATTTTGATTTAGTACCCGGTGTAGAAAAGCGGATTCAGATTATGGGCATGCATAGCAAAGGAAAAATCAGAATAAAGCCTTACTATGATGAGAAATATACAGAGATTGATTTTTAAAGCTCTAAACCCCGCCATTTTTGATAAAAAGTCCGCACTTTCTGACTGGCACGGAGATATTGAGGACGCTAAGATAATTACAGATACCGCCATCCCGGCACTCCGTCCGGGATGGGGAATCAGCAGTAAAAAGTCCATGAAAAGCAGAGAGGGGAACAGACAATGAAAAATACAAAGACATTCAAGAATCCGATTCTATCCGGCTTTTATCCGGATCCGTCCATTTGCCGCGTTGGAGAAGATTACTATATGGTGACCTCCTCCTTTGTATATTTCCCGGGGCTGCCGGTATTTCACAGCAGAGATCTGGTACATTGGGAACAGATAGGGCATGCGATTCACCGTCCGGAGCAGCTGGATTACAAAAACTGTGAAACATCTTTGGGACTCTGGGCTCCTGCGATACGATATCATGAAGGGACATTTTATGTTATCAATACCTTTGTTTCCGAGGGCCGTGAGGCGCGCAGAGATAATTATATCGTAACTGCGAAGGATCCGGCAGGGCCATGGAGCGATCCGATATTTATACAAGGTGCGGACGGGATTGATTCCAGCCTGTTTTTTGATGATGACGGGAGGATATGGTACACAGGGAATTTCATTTGTGAGGAGCCTCTTTACGAAGGCCATCACGGAATCTACTTAAATGAACTGGAACCGGAAACCTTTCAGTTTAAAGGTAATCGAAGTATTATCTGGGATGGCAGCAAGACAAGAAGCATGTGGATTGAAGCGCCCCATATTTATAAGAAAGACGGCTGGTATTATCTGCTGGTTGCGGAAGGAGGTACTTTTACCAATCACAGTGTAATGATGGCAAGATGCAGGAATATTGACGGCGATTATGAGATCTGTCCCCGCAATCCCATTGTTTCCCATCGTCATGTATCCTTAATGAGTGAAATCGCTGTGGTAGGCCATGCGGATATCGTGCAGACACAAAAGGGAGAGTGGTGGATGGTACTGTTAGGAATCCGCCCCTATGAAGGCTTTCATTTTAATCTGGGGAGAGAGACCTTCCTCGTTCCTTTCCACTGGGAGGAAGACGGCTGGCCACTTTTGGATACAGAGAATGGACTGGTAAACAGTACGGAAAGAGTGCCTGATCTGGAAGAAGTAATCTACCCGTTGCCGATCCCCTGTGATAATTTTGAGTCTTCCGCTTTAGGCCTTATGTGGAATACCATCCATCCCTGTAAGGAGCCCTTCTTTTCTTTAGATGCCAGAAAAGGATTTCTAAGGCTGTTCCTGAAAAAAGAGGTACTTCACAGTATCTGTACGCCCGCATTTATAGGCAGAAGACAGCAGCATAAAGTGTTCCAGGCACTGGCAGCAATGGAATTTGAGCCTTGTGATACCCTTCAGGGGGAAGGTGAAGAGGCGGGAATTGCGGCGGTGCAGGATGACAGATTCCATTATGCTCTTGTAAAAACCCGTATAAACAATTCCAATTTACTGCGGTTATACCAGACAGAATCCGGAATCCGTACACTGCTTGATGAAAAAGAGCTTGAAGAGGACGGAAGAATATACCTGTCCATCCAGGGCAGTGAAACAGACTACCGCTTTTACTATGGTTTTCAGGAAACAGAGCGGCGTCCCATAGGAAAGCCGGTAAAAGGAAGTCTTCTTTCCTCCAATACAAACGAAGGATTTACCGGTACATATATTGGAATGTATGCCAGCTCCAACGGAAAAGAAACTACTAATTATGCAGATTACGACTGGTTTTTATATCACGGAGAGGACTGAATTCCATACCTGAAAGGAAAGCACTCATGTGTCCCATTTCTGCCGGACAGGCGGCGGCAGGCATGCAGAGACAGGACAGGCATGCGGCAGCCCTATTGACAGCGGTAAACGAAATGCCTATAATGTAGACATCAAACAGGAGAGGGTGAACACAATGTTATTCGGAAGGTTTTGTATTGATCTCGGCTCTGCACAAGCATGTAAGACAGAACATTGTGTGGAGCCCAATCAGATAAACAGGATTATTTGAGAGGCAGGGCTATTCAGATCAGAAGTTTCTGATTTAAGAGCCTTTGTTGTATTGCCCTTCGAATGAATTCAAAGATTGGATATGCGGCCATAGACAATGTTTTGTCTATGGCCTTTTGCTGTCTATTCATCACAAATATTATCAGAATTGTGTGTGGAAAAGCAGAGGCCTCCCCTGTGGGTGTGTGGGCCTCTGCTTTCTTATTTTGAAAGGAAAAATAAAAATGGAAAATAAAGAACAGAATTTAACGGTGGGAAGTGTTCCCAAAAAGCTGATACGTTTTGCGTTTCCCTTATTTGGAGCAAACCTGCTTCAGTCATTATATAGCATTATCGATATGCTGGTAGTGGGACGTATTGTAGGAAAAAACGGTCTTGCCGCTATCAGCAATGCCTCCATGATCGGCTTTATCATCAATTCGATTTGTATAGGCGTGACAATGGGCGGAACGGTTCTGGCAGCTCAATATAAGGGAGCGGAGGATGAACAGGGGCAGAAAGAGACGATAGGTACTTTATTCAGCCTGTCCTTTCTTGCAGCAATCCTTGTTACGGCTGCCGGACTGTTTCTGTACGCCCCTCTTTTTTCCCTTCTTCATGTGCCTGCGGAGGCGATGAAAGATGCCTGCAGCTATATGGAAATCATCTGTATGGGAACCATATTTGTTTTTGGCTATAACGCCGTTTGTTCACTGATGAAAGGACTCGGGGATTCCAAAAGCCCGCTCTTTTTTGTGGCGGCAGCAGCGCTTGTCAATATTATTTTGGATTTGCTTTTGGTCGGGCCTCTGGGTATGGGAACAAAGGGGGCGGCTTACGCAACTATTTTTTCGCAGGGTGTCTCTCTCATTATTTCTGTGGTGCATTTAAAGCGGAAGAGGTTTCTATTTGATTTTAAGCTGAAAAGCTTTGTCATACGTAAAGATAAGCTGCTCATCATTTTAAAAGTTGGTTTGCCGACCGCTGTTCAAATGGCAGTTGTGAACATTTCTTATCTGATTATCACCGGTATGCTGAATACCTTTGGCGTTTCGGTGGCGGCGGCCTCCGGTATTGGGCTGAAAATAAATACCTTTGCGGGGATGCCGTGCTGGGCTGTCGGGCAGGCCGTAACCACTATGGTGGGGCAGAATATGGGCGCACAAAATATAGAAAGAGTGAAAAAGACAACACAGATCGGCCTGCTGATTAATGTTTGTGTTACCGTTATCGCAGTTGTATTGGTACAGATTTTTTCGGAAAACCTTATCCTGCTTTTTGATCCGGCCGGGACAGAGGTTATCAGGGAAGGGGTCATGTATCTCCGTATCTGCTGCAGCGTTAACAGCCTGGTATATGCGGTCATGTACACGTTCGATTCCTTTGCGATTGGGGCAGGAGCTGCGAATATCGCCATGTGCAATGCTCTTTTGGATGCGGTGGTGGTGCGGCTGCCTGTCTGCTGGCTTCTGGCATTCCCCCTTCAAATAGGATTCACAGGAATTTACATAGGCCAGGCAATTTCTCCGGTTTTGCCTGCGATTGCAGGGCTCGTCTATTTTGCAGGTAAAAAATGGTATTCAAATAAATTAATCAGTAATGATATATGAATGTAACTGGTATAGAAAGGAATGCTTTGGAGCAATGTTAAAGGAAAGATCTTGACGCGCTATTGTCAAATTTAAAAGGCTGGGATATTATTTTATTAAATGGAGGCAGTTAACATGAAAATGCGGAATAGTTATACCTGTCCGTTGGAATTGACGCATGATATCATTCGCGGGAAATGGAAGCCCATTATTCTGTGGCAGTTGGGAAAAGGGGCGGCGTCCCCGTCGGCCCTTCAGAATGATATCGTCGGAATCGGACAGAAAATGCTGCTGCAGCAGCTTGGAGAGCTGCAGAATTTCGGAATGGTGCAGAAAGAACAGTATGAGGGCTATCCCCTTAAAGTGAAATATTCACTCACAGAGAAAGGGGAACGAATGTTAAACATCATTGCTGCCATGCAGGAAATTGGAATTGAACTGATGAAGGAGGATGGCAGGGAGGAATTCCTGAAAAACAAGGGATTGATATAGGTGCACACAAAAAAGTGTGTAATGTACAAACAAATCCCCTCCTGTTAGAATAAAAACAAAAACAGGAGGTTTTTATCATGATGAAAAATCCGGAGCAGACAATAGGAAATATGGCGGATAAATGCGGCACGGTTTTTATGAGTTATATTGACGATGAAGGGTTCCCGGTCACAAAGGCAATGCTGAAGCCGAGAGTACGGGAAGGGATCCAGATGTTTTGGTTTCATACAAATACCTCGTCAAACAAAGTGAAATTTTACAGGGAAAATCCAAAAGCCAGCATTTATTTTGTAGATACCCGTTTCTTCCGCGGGGTATGTCTGGCGGGAAATGTAGAAGTGCTGCAAACAAGAGAAGCTAAGGAAATGCTGTGGCAGGAAGGCGACACCATGTATTACAAGGAAGGCGTAACAGATCCCGATTATTGTGTCTTGAAATTCACGGCTGTCAAAGGAAGATATTACAGTAATTTTCATTCGGAGGATTTTGTAATTTAAATCTTTGTTATTCCATATCCATTTCATATAGCCTCCATATTGGTATGGTATCCTGTCCGTACAATAAATATGGAGGTGTTCTTTATGGGTTTTCTTAAACGGGCGTTTTTATACGTCACCAAAAAAAGAGGGAAAAGTATCCTGCTGTTCATTATTCTCCTGGTAATGGCAACATTTGTGCTGACGGGGCTTTCCATTGAGAAGGCGGCTCAGATTGCGCAGGACAATTTGCGTTACGCATTGGGCGGTGAATTCGAAATAGTACCCGACTACTCGGAAAGCAATCCGTATTATAAACGATTGACAGATGATGAGGGCAATTTTTCAATTTATACGGAACGTCCCGTAACGCAGGAAATAATAGATAAGGTGATGGAAACGGATGGGATTAAGAGCTATGACGGTATGTCGCAAAGCCTTGTTTCCACGAATCTGGAAGTGATTCCCGGCACCGTTCCCGTCAAGGATAAATACAGGGATATGGTGTACAGCCGGTTTGTGACTGGCACCGAAAACAACAGCTTCTTCCGCAGCGGGACGCTGAAGCTCATTGAGGGCAGCCATGTGCCTGAAGGAGGCGGACAGGTGGCAGTCATCAGCAGTGATTTGGCTGAAAAAAACGGCCTGGGTATCGGAGACAGCTTATCTTTGACCAGGGAGGACGGCGGAAAAACAGAACTTAAAATTATTGGATTATTTGAAGTGGTGAAGCAGGTACAGGCGTATGTTAACGTAAATTCCTTTGATAAACTGGAAAATCAAATTTTACAGGCATTCAGGCCTGTCAGGATGGGCTGCCGCATTCCCTGCCAGGCTTTCAAAGTGTCATATTTGAGGTAAATGATCCGGCGCAGCTTGACGATATCGTATCACAGCTAAAAGAGAACGACGCCATTGACTGGCGGGCCTACAAGGTGGAGGCTGATAATAAAACCTACCTGGCAGCGGCAGCCCCGCTTGAAAAATCCCAAACACTGATCACCTCCTTCCTTCTCCTGATCGTGCTGGTCAGCGCCGTCGTACTGTCCCTTATCCTGACCATGTGGGCGAAAAGCAGGATTCACGAAACAGGTGTATTGCTTTCCATAGGCTTCGGGAAAGCTTCCATCATCGGCCAATATCTGACGGAGGTGCTCTTAATTGCAGCAATTGCATTTGGATTGTCTTTTTTCTCCGGCAGCCTCATTGCAGGCAGGATCGGAAACAGCCTGCTGCAGCTGCAGTATACCCGGGAACAGTCCATACAGGAGCCGGATGAAGGCGAAAATGGGGTACAGGTTTCCAGGAAGAGTGACATGGATCCGGATGTTGTGATTAGCGACAACGGAAACGGTGGGGAACCGATACCTAATAAGGATTTCCCGGAACCGCTCAGCGTGTCTGTTGGCCTTGACAGCATGGTGAAGCTATATCTCATAGGTTTCGCCATCATCACTTTTTCCGTGGGGGTATCCTCGGCGGCGGTCATGCGGCTGAAGCCGGGGGAAATCCTGGCGAAAATGAGCTGAAGAAAGGAGAAACATCAAATGTCTGTTTTAGAAACCAGGAATGTTTTTTATTCCTATACAAAGGGAAACATCATTTTATCAGGCATAAACGCTGTCTTTGAAACGGGAAAGCTGCACGTGATCATCGGGCCGTCCGGTTCAGGCAAAACAACGCTTCTGTCCCTGCTGGGCGGGCTGGATTCCCCGGCAAAAGGGAAAATCCTGTTCGATGGAGAAGATATCGCGGAGCGTGGACTGGAATATCACCGGCGGCAGCATGTTTCTCTGATTTTTCAGAGCTATAACCTGATCGATTACCTGACTCCTGTGGAAAATGTGAAATTGACCGCCAGACAGGATGCCCTGCCGGTTCTGAAGAGACTGGGGCTGTCCGCTGAGGAAGCAGGGCGCAGCGTGCTGAAGCTCTCCGGCGGGCAGCAGCAGCGGGTGGCTATTGCCCGTACACTGGCTTCCGGTGCTCCTTTTATCCTGGCTGATGAACCCACAGGCAATCTGGATGAGGATACGGCGGCCGAAATAACAGATATTTTAATGGAAAGCGCCCATAAACTTGACAGATGTGTGATTGTAGTGACTCATTCCAGAGAACTGGCAAAGCGGGCGGATATCGTATGGAAGCTGAAGGGCGGCAGCCTGCAGAGAGTAAGCCCTTGCCTGAGAGCGGATGTTCCGGGACAGGAGGTGTTCCTATAGCGGCACTATTGATCGTCGAAGACGATAAAAAAACAAACGAGGCCATCTGCGAGTATCTGAAATCCGCAGGTCATGAGACGATTCCGGCTTACGATGGAGCAGAGGCGATACAAATTTTCAGGGAAAAAAAGATAGACCTTGCTGTTTTAGATATCATGCTTCCCAAAATAACGGGGCTTGCCGTATTACATGAAATCCGGCGGACAAGCCTTCTCCCAGTCCTCATGCTTACCGCGATTGAAGAGGAAGACACCCAGGTGCAAAGCTTTGATGAGCAGGCGGACGATTACATTACCAAACCCTTTTCCATGGTGCTGCTGGGAAAAAGGATCACGGCGCTGCTCAGACGAAGCGGGCAAGGTGTGATTCCGGATACGATGACGTTTGGGGAGGTCACAGTGGATTTTTCCGGATATTCGGCCTGGGACAGGGATGGGAAAATTGAATTGACACCAAGGGAGATCGATTTGCTGCGGCTGTTTGTGGAGCATAAAGGCCTGGTTCTTTCCAGAAATCAAATTCTCGATGAGCTGTGGGGCGATGATAACCCGATTATTGACCGGACGATTGACACCTATGTTAAAAATCTGCGCAAAAAATGCAGGTTCGACCGCATCATTACGGTAAAAGGAATCGGCTATAAATATGAGGAGAGGAAATGAAAAAGCTAAAGCTTTATCCAAAAACATTTTTTTATACTCTGGGGCTTCTGCTGTTTATTGTATTCATGGCCCATGCGCTGCTGTATTTTCTTACCCCGCAGGTACCGCTGGAGCTGTCGGCGGATACAAGCCATGTAGAAACAATGCTCACCGGTTCCATTAACCTGACGCCGTATATAAAGCAGATGATTTTTAAGGTTCTGCCGATCTCACTCGGCTGCTGTATCCTGGTTTCCATTCTGTGTTCCCTTCTGTTTTCGAAACAGATCACGGTTCCTGTCAAACATATTTCGACAGTCACCGAACGGATGGCGAGGATGGACAAAACTGCGGTCTGCGAAATCCATGCGCAGGATGAAATCGGCGTGCTGGCAGATAATATCAACGATTTATATCAAAATCTGCTGACAGCCATCGAAAGTCTTGAAATGGAAAAACAACGGGTTCAGGAGGCGGAACGCTCCAGGGTTGAATTCCTGCGGGCGGCTTCACATGAGCTCAAAACCCCATTGACAGCCCTGAATGCCGTGCTGGAAAATATGATTCTGGGCATAGGAAAATACAGAGATTATGAGACGTATCTGCCGGAATGCAAGGAAATGACGGAGCAGCTGTCGGATATGGTACGGGAGATCCTGGAAACCTCAAAGCTGGGAAGCCCGATGAAAAGCGAAGCTTTGGTAGAAACCGATTTATCCTTATTCCTGCTCCCGTTTTGCGAGCCATACGAACAGATTGCAAAGGCCCGCGGACTTATTTTCAGGCTGGATTTATCGGCTGGCTTTTGCGCCGTTCTGCCGCAGCGGATGTTCGGCAAAGCGGTATCCAATATTCTCGCCAATGCCGTCGCTTATACGAAAGAGGGCGGCACAATTTCGCTCTGCTTCAGAAAATCGGATCTGATTATAGAAAATGAATGCACGCCGATTCCGGCTGAGGCCTTACCGCATGTCTTTGAACCTTTTTACCGGCCTGATTATGCCCGTAACCGGGAAGACGGCGGAAATGGGCTGGGGTTATATATTGTTGACACACTGTTAAAGGAGATGGAGCTTCCCTATTCGTTTCAGCCAATGGAGCAGCCGACGGGGATGAGGTTTGTGATTTCACTGAAGGATAAAATATGAGACAGTTACCTTAAAAAAATACATACTATCCATAATTTTTCCTAATTGATGGACTCAAAAAAGTATAGTATGAGATCAACCGTAAAAAACCAAAAGGGACGGAACAATTAGTTTTGGAGGAGGATAAAAAAATGGTGGAAATCACAGAAATCTCTGCAATGCTGCAAAAAGGAAAGGCTAAAATTGTAAAGGAGCTGGTGCAGCAGGCATTGGATGAAGGACAGGATCCCAAAGAGATTCTCAATGAAGGACTGCTGTCAGGCATGATGATTGTCGGAACAAAATTTAAGAACAACGAAGTATTCGTACCTGAGGTTCTTGTAGCTGCGAGAGCCATGAATGCAGGGCTGGGAATTCTGGAGCCCAAGCTGGTGGAAGTGGGAAATGAGCCGGTAGGAAAGGCTGTTATCGGTACCGTAAAAGGTGATCTTCATGATATCGGCAAGAACCTGGTGGCTATGATGCTGAAGGGTGCGGGATTTGAGGTGATTGACGCAGGTGTTGACGTGGATGCGGAAACCTTTATCAGCAAAGCGGAAGAGGCACATGCGGATGTCATCTGTATGTCGGCGCTTCTGACAACCACAATGCCCAATATGCAGGAATGTATTGATAAATTAACTGAAAGAGGCCTCCGGGACAAGTACATTGTTATGGTAGGCGGCGCTCCGGTAAACGACAGCTTTGCCAAGAAGATAGGAGCCGATTACTATACGCCGGATGCAGCTACGGCGGCTGAGGTTGCCAGAAATGCGGTGCTGACCCATTAAGCAGCGGCTTGAAGGAGACGGGAAGTCCCCCGGGATACAGTCAGCGGTACTGTTTGGGGGACATTCCCGTATATTTTTTAAATACCTTTGAAAAATAGCTCTGGTCATCAAAACCACAGGCGACTGCAATGTCAATAATGCTGTATTCCGTGTTGCTGAGCAATCTTTTGCTTTCCTCAACCCGGACCATGTTCAGGTATTCCTTGAAGGAGGAACCGCTGCATTGTTTAAAGATGGAAGAGAAATAAGCCGGATGCAGATGAACGGCATCTGCCACTTCTTCCAGGGTGATGGAATGATTGAAGTTCGTGGAAATATAGTTCATGGCTTTTTTGATAGTCTCCCGGTTTTTGTTCAGGGAATAATCAAACAGACTGTCCGTGAAGGCTTCCACGATTTCCTGAAGCTTTGCGCACAGCAGGTCCAGGGTGTCTATCTGCTGAAGGCTTTTCAGAAAAGAGTTGTTCAGCTTCAGAATATTATCTGTGGGCGCCCCGCCTTCTATTGCCACACGGGAGAGCAGGGAGCATAATTCAATGGCCCGTGCCTTGATATAATCCAGGCTGTTCCCTTCGGAAAATAATACATAGCCCAGGAGATCGTTCAGGATAGCCCTTGCCTGGGGAAGGTTGCCGGTTTTAACCTTGGTGATCAGTTCCCGTTCTTTTTCATAAGGATAATCCAGGACTGTCGTGTCCATATTTTTATACCGCTGGATTGCTTCACTTATTTTGGACTGCTGGGAAAGTATCCGGTTATTCAGCTTGAGCTGTTCCTTGCTTTCGTCAATCAGGTTGCAGAAGAGAAAAAACAGCAGTTTATTGATGTGGTTGACCATTTCCGGAGAGACAAGCGCAATGGATCCGGATTCTTCAAAAAGCCGGAGTGTGTCGTCAATATTGAGATGATATTTCTTGGAAATATCGGAAATGAGCGTGGAGTCAGGCTCGTCCATAAGGAAAGGGCCGAGCAGGATGGAACCCAGGAATTTATCCTTACAGATCAGGGGATATACGATGTGGTTTAAATGGGCATGGCAGGAAAAAATATAGGGTTCTCCCAGGGAAATCGCCCTTTTGCTCGCGCCCACATGCATTTTCTGGCAGGTGTCTTCCGGAGGAAGATGTTTTTGGAAAAAGGAGCAGAACTTGCCCGTGTCTCCAAAGCTTTCCAGAAAATTGCCGTCTTCATCAATGACCTGAATGGGGAGCTTGATGCAGCCGTAAAAGGCTTCTACTATATTATGAAGGGTATCTTTATCAACTACGGAATATAAGGACTGAGACATATTGCTATCTCCTTTGTAACGGATTATTTTGCTGCTGGTTTGAGTATACCACGTGATACAAAGAAATTCCATAAACCTAAAATAAATACCTACATTCTTAAGTTTTTCCCAATTGACATAAGGTTAAGGAGAAAGAAAGAGCGGCCTGTTCAAGCGGGCGGATGGGAAGAGATATGAAAGTTACAGATTTTGCGGTACAGTTCAGCAGGGAGAATATCCTTCACCTGATTGATTGCTATGAGGATTCTCCCATATATGAGGAAGTGCTTGAGGAATATGAAAGGATGACGCAGGAGGCTTATGAAAGAATGGAGCCTGCGGCAGTGCTGGAGTTCGGGAAAATACCGAAGGAAGCGGCAAGCCCTGCGGCACCGGAAGGTACCCGGGCGCTTTTTTTGATTGTAACAGTTGGAAAAAGAATAAGTGAATGGTCCACAGCACTTTTCGGAGAGGGCAGATACCTGGAGGGAATGCTGGCGGATGCTTTCGCAGATGATTATCTCATGCAGGCCTCAGAGAGCCTGCAGCCGCTTGTTAGAAGTATCTGCGAGGAGAAGCAGCTGGGAATATCCAGACGGCTGGAAGCGCCGACCGGTATAGGGATGGAAGCACAGAAGGCCGCCTATGAGGCGACGGATGCAGGGCCGATTCTGGGTATGGATATCACAGGCAGCTTTATGCTTTCTCCCGTAAAATCAACCTGCCAGATTTATCTGCTGAAGGAAAACAGCACGGAATACCATATGGATCATAACTGCAGGGAGTGCCCCAACAAAGACTGCAAAATGAGGCATGTGGCCCCGATCAGGCTGGAGGTAAGGACAAACGGGGAATCCCATATCCTAATAAGCAGAGACGAAAAGACCGTGCTGGAAATTCTCAGGGAGCAGGGGATTTATGTGCCCGCGGTCTGTGCCGGGAGAGGATCCTGTGGGAAATGCCGGATCAGGGTGGCGGAGGGAGAGGCAGCGGTTACCCCTTCGGATGAAAGAATCTTCACTCCGCAGCAGCTGAGTCAGGGATACCGTCTGGCCTGTACCTGTTATCCGATCGGAGATATGACGGTGGTAACAGAGGAAGAAGCCGAGAAGAAAATGGATATAATCGGCACCATATCCCACAGGAAAACGGATGGAACGGAAGCTGACGGTTCCGGCCCGGTCATGGTGGGAATAGATATCGGAACAACAACCATAGCCATGGAGCTCGTCGATATGGATTCCGGTGCGGAAATAGACAGTTACCTGTGCATTAACAGGCAGAGAAGATATGGAGCGGATGTGATCAGCAGAATCCAGGCCTCCGTGGAAGGCAAAAAGGAAGAACTGCAGGAAAGCATCCGGCAGGACCTTTTTACCGGCCTGGAAAAGCTTACCAGGGGAGGAGAAATTGTACCGGAAAAAGTGGTAATTGCAGGAAATACCACAATGATTCATCTGCTGATGGGATATCCCTGTGATACGTTAGGCGTTTACCCCTTTACTCCTCATCAGATTCAGAGGATTGAAAGCACGCTGGGAGAGATCCTGGGAGAGAATATGACGGAACCGTTTCGCACGGCACAGTTATGCATGGAACGGTTGTGCACGGTACAGATGTACCGGACAAAGGTTTGGATTCTTCCGGGTATTTCCACTTTTGTAGGGGCGGATATCGTTTCGGATATCCTTTCCTGCGGACTGGCGGAATCAGAAAAGGTAAGTATGCTGATTGATCTGGGAACCAACGGGGAAATGGGAATCGGAAACCGGGAGCGTATTCTTGTTACCTCCACGGCGGCAGGGCCGGCCTTTGAAGGAGGAAATATCGTACATGGCTCCGGCAGTATACCGGGAGCGATATGTAATGTGAAGCTGGAAGACGGCAGGACGCAGATAAGGACCATTCAGAATGAGCCGCCTTCCGGTATCTGCGGTACGGGAGCGATTGAGACTCTTTATGAACTGCTGCAGGCGGGCCTGGTGGATGAAACGGGTTTGCTGGAGGAGGATTATGAGGAGGACGGCTTTGAACTGGCAAAAGGCAGGGACGGAGAGCCGATTTGCTTTTACCAGAAGGATATCCGCGAGCTTCAGCTGGCCAAATCCGCAGTCCGGGCCGGGCTGGAAACGCTGCTTCTGCGTTATGAAATAAGCCCGGAGGATGTAGATAAGGTATATCTGGCAGGAGGCTTCGGCTATCGGATGGATGTTGAAAAGGCAGTGGGCATCGGCCTGATACCGGAAGTTTTCGCAGATAAGATCCGGGTGATTGGAAACGGAGCACTGGAGGGTGCCGTCCGCTATGGAAGGGAAGAGGGCGCTATGGATCTGGCCGGGGATATTGTGAAGATTTCTTCTGAGATAGGTCTTTCATCAGATAAAGCTTTTAATGATCTGTATATGCAGCATATGTATTTCGAATGCAGCTGAGTTACCCATAAAAAATGCCCCGCGGAGAAGTTGATTTTCCGCGGGGCATTTGACTCAGGCTTTCCAATTATTTTCAATTTCTTCCCGTATGAGCGAGACATAACGTCTGGCCTTAGGAATGTTGTTGTGAATGGTATACACATCCCTTTGAGTGATTTCCATTTTGCAGCCTCTTGCTGCCGTAAGGCTTTTCCGGATATGGGCACGGAAAGCGTCTTCATCCAAAACAGGATCTACCCCAAGGAAATTCGGGCTGGGTTTTCTGTGGTATATCACCTTGGAGCCCCGCAGCCTTTCTCCCATAAATTCTTCATTGCACCAGGGAGAAATGGACACCTTTCTCAGATTGGTAAGCCTGCTTAAGCATTTGTCCCATATGGGATCTACCGGTTCACAGCAGCCATAGGAAAGAAGGCCATAGGAAGAGGCAATTTTTTCATAGCAGGGGAAGATGAATTCCTCATACATATCAGGAGAAATCCCCACAGTTTCCTGGGAATCCATAAAACCCCAGACCTCCTTCGTTGTGAACGGGCGTCTTTCCCACTCATCCCAGCCGGGAAGCTCCGTGGTGAAGCTCCAGGTTCCCTGGCCCACGCCTTCGAAGGTGGTGGTGGGAAGGATCAGGCGTTTCTCTTCCAGCATTTTATAATAGGCAAGCGTATCGTCCGCAATGCGCCCCATCATTTCTTTAAATAAATCCGGATAATCATACATGGCAAACATCATGTTTTCCATACTCATAAAATGTACCAGCATTTGAGTGGGAACGCTGTAGAGACAGGACATCTGCATTTTTACAGGAAGAATATCACCAATTGCTTCTTCCACAGCCGCTTTTTTTTGTTCAGTCGTTTCCAGGTTCACTCCATAACGGCTGGGTTTCAACTTTTCATAATCCTCTTCCAGATCTTCAATAATGGATTCAAAATGATGCCCCAGGCTTTCCTTACCGCTGGCATCCTGCGTATGGTCAACATGAATCTGTATGCCGAACAGTTCAAAAAAAGTGTCATATTCTATCGGAAAATAATCCGGTGTCACTCTGTCATCATCAAATAATTCCTGATTCAGAAAGTTACTGTACAAAGCGGTTTCCACCTGCTGCGCAAAAGTTCCTTCACATTTCAGGAGAGGAGGAATGATTTCCTGGGAAAAGGTGCCCATTTCCAGGTGAATCATAGGCTTTTCTCCCTGCAGGGCATTGTGCCTGTACCATTCCTGTATTCTGGCTTTGTTGGAATCCATATTTGCCAGCTCCAGCTGCTTTTTTGCGGTTTCTCTCAGAATCTGTTTATCCTTATCCGATATCAGGTATTCCATGGCAATCCTCCTGTGATTACGTTCCGACTTACGTCTTCCTTGTGCAGGGGAGAAGAACGCACCCGCACAATAGAGACGGGAACCGGAGCATAATATATTTTATAATCCGATTTTACCATAGTTTCAGTTGACTTACATTTTAAATAATTGATATGATGTATATAAAAATTGCGCTGTGTCTGCGGGCTTATGTAGGAATACGAATACTGGCTGCAGCCAGCCGGGACGGAGGCTATATGAATCCAAACACCCAGGAACCCGGTCCTTTCTCAGAAACCTATTTCCATACACCCAGCCCTCTTGCCAAAAAAACATTCCTTTATCCGGTATGCCTCGGCCATTATTATTGCGATGAAGAATATTGTGTGGCGCGGAATAACTATGACAGCTTTCTGATGATGCTTGTGGTAAAAGGGCAGGGATATGCGGAATCTCTGGGAGAAAAAGCCTTCCGTAAGAAAATAGGGGAGAAACAGCTGGTTTTGATGGATTGCTATGCGCCGCATATGTATGGGGCCGACAGTGAAATGGAATTTTACTGGATTCATTTTGACGGAATCAATGCAGGAGCCTATTTCCGGTATCTTACGGAGGTGTACGGAACGGTGCTTACCTTAACGGACAGCCAGGCTAATGTATTCCTTCATAAATTCAGGATGCTGCTGGAAGCCCTTTCTTCCGAACAGGGGATTGCTGAGAATCTGCTGGGATATTTTGTGACGGATCTTCTTACCTTCCCGTCCGGACTGACAGGAGCCAGGACGGTATCCGGTTCCGAAGCCGCACAGGATGACAGGTTCACCAGGGAACTGGGCAAGGCTGTTTCTTATATGCGCCAGCATTTCATGGAGGAAATTACTATTGAGGATCTGGCAGGCTGCGTTTCTGTCAGCCCCTATCATTTTATCCGTCTTTTTAAAAAGCAGTATGGGATCACGCCCCACCAGTACCTTTTGTCCATGCGTCTGGACTGCGCCAGATTTTATCTGCGCTCCGGGGATAAAACGGTTAAGGAAATTGCGTTTTCCTGCGGTTTCCAAAGTGAAAATAATTTTTGCGTCGCCTTTAAAAAGCAGACGGGTATGACACCTACCAATTACCGGCATGGGATGGAAACAAGAGAATTATTCTGACAGGGTAAAAGCTATATGATATCAGTTCAGCCAATGGCCGGACTGATATATTTTATATAATGGGAAAGCGTTGTTGGTATTGGCAAAATTCCGTTCTTGTATTATAATTATTTTATCTTTTTATCGATAGATATCATGGCAGGTCTGCCTACAGATTCCGATTTGAAATAGTGAACAAAAGAGGAGGGATGCTTATGGATGATTTCTGGCTGTAATGGTTGAAGGAATTACCGGAAATATGATAAAATAAAGGAGAATAGGAATGACGGAGAGAAAAAGCAAAATGCTCCCCCTTAGCGAGTTGACCCTTTTGGATCGTTTTTTGTTTGATGCGGCTATGGAGGATAAGGATTTCCATAAGAGTGTCCTGCAGATTATTTTAGGAAAGGAAATCACTTTTCTGACTAAAAATGAAACGGAGAAAGAGCTGCGGGTCAGTCCTCTGTTGCGCTCCATCCGTATGGATGTGTATGCAATGGATGAGGATGGGATTATCTATAATTCGGAAATGCAGAAACAGTTGAAGTATGATTTGCCCAAGAGAAGCAGATATTATCAGGGAATGCTGGATTCTTCCCTGCTGGAGCCGGGCTCCATCCGGTTTAATTTGCTGAATGATTCTTATATTATAATTATAACGCCTTATGATGTTTTTGGCCTTGGGAAATACAGGTATACCTTCCGGGCCAGATGTGATGAGGAATTGTCATGTATTTTGCCGGATGGGGCAGTGCGTATTTTCCTGAATACAAGGGGAAAGAACCGGGAAGAAGTTGGCGATGAACTGGCATGGTTTCTGGAATATGCGGAGAAAACGGATGAGGAAACTGTCAGGAAGTCAGGAAGTGAGGTCCTCCGGAGAATCCATGAGCATATCTGTAAATTGAAAGCCAGTGAAGAGATGGGAGTGAGGTATATGCAGGCATGGGAAGAAAAAGTGAAAGAACGGGAAGAAGGCAGAGAAGAAGGCCTTAAAGTAGGTATAAGCAGAACAAAAAGGGTTCTGAAGCTTGCTGCCGAGGGAAAGAAAAAAGAGGAAATTGCGGAAATGTGCGGAATCACTGTAGAGGAAGTGGCTGAAATACTGGAGTAATGACTGTAATTCAGGTATCAGAGGAAAACTGCATGTTACTGGTCACGGAGTGAACAGTAACGACTGAATCGAAACGGTTATAAGGCGGCTTAAGAAAACCTTTGCAAATCTTTATATTTTCTATTATAATTTACGCGAAGGTGTTAAGCAGTCTGCAAAAGAAAAGAGGTAACCCATGGATAGTGATAATAAGAGCGGGGAAGTACAGTTTGCGGAGAGAAAAAGATGGCTGTTTTTCGGCCTGCCCTTTACCTTTACGGTATATACAATTAAAGATGATATGATAACAGTTTCGGAAGGCTTCTTCAACAAAAAGGAAAATGACTGTTATATGTATAAGGTTCAGGATGTGGAACTGATACAGTCCCTTATGGAACGTATTGCAGGCATAGGAACAGTGAAGTGCTATACCGGTGACACAACGGATCCGCAGCTGCACCTGACTCACATAAAAAATGCAAAAGCTATTAAAAATTACATATTGGAAGCTTCTGAAAAGGCGAGAATCCGCCGCCGCACAATGAATATGCTCAATATTGGGGCAGAGGGCGCGGATGACGGTGACTTTGACAATGACAGAGTATAAGAGGGCTTGAGATAAAATGGAGCGCCTTTCATAGAAATGGATTGGAAGATAAGATGCGGAAAAATTTTTTCTGCATCTTTTTCTGTGAAGATATAATTATTTTTTGAAAAATGCCGACTGGAATAAAAGGAGAGTGATGGAATGGAACTTGATATGACAAAGGGGAGCCCCCTTAAACTGATTACGAAATTTATAATTCCCATTATTATCGGAAATATATTCCAGCAGCTGTACAGCCTGGTGGATACTGTTATTGTGGGAAGGTATGTAGGAGTAAAGGCACTTGCCGCCGTTGGAGCGACAGGAACTATCATGTTTCTGATTCTTGGCTTCCTGCAGGGACTGACTACCGGGTTTACGATTCTGACGGCCCAGCGTTTCGGGGCCGGGGATATGGAAGGAATGAAGAAAAGTGTGGGCAACGCAGCAGTGCTTTCCCTGATAGTTACCGTGGTCATGACCCTGGGCAGTGTCCTGATCATGGACTGGCTGCTGCGGGTCATGAGAACGCCCGTGGATATCATGGCTATGTCCAAAACATATATTCTTATTATCTGCTGGGGTATGGGCTTTAATGTACTTTATAACCTCCTTTCCAGTATACTCCGGGCAGTGGGGAACAGTAAGGTCCCTCTGTACTTTCTTATACTATCCGCGGGGATCAATATTGCGGGAGACCTGATACTGATTATCTGCTTTAAGATGGGCGTGGCAGGCGCTGCGATAGCTACGATTGCCTCACAGGGTATATCGGGGCTTCTGTGTTTGGTCTATATGATAAAGAAGGTTCCCATGCTTTCTCTGAGCAGGGAGCATCTGCGTCTGGATCTCTGGTGTGTGCGCAACCAGATTTCCATAGGAATCCCCATGGCGCTGCAGTTCTCTATTACGGCGATCGGCACGATTATGGTACAGGTGGCGCTGAATATGCTGGGTTCCACCGTAGTGGCCGCATATACCGCCGCCTGCAAGGTAGAACAGCTGGTAACCCAGGTATTCGCCGCCATGGGTATGACAATGGCTACCTACTGCGGACAGAACAGAGGTATCAATGATCTGGATCGAATTCGCAAAGGAAGCCGCATTGCCTTTTGGATGTCCGCCATTTACGGCGTAATCATTTACGCAGTGGTAGTATTGGCGCTTCCGCTGATCATTCAGCTGTTTGTAACAGGGGACAGCTCGGAGGTACTTGGGTATGCCCGCACTTACATCATCATCTGCGGGGCATTCTTTATTCCTCTGGGAATGATTTTTATTTACAGGAATGTCATGCAGAGCTGCGGATTTGCCCTGATGCCGATGATGGGCGGAGTCGTGGAACTGGTGAGCCGTGCAGCCCTGGCAATTGTAGCGGCAGAGCTCCTCAGCTACGAGGGAGTCTGTGCAGCCAATGCCAGCGCATGGTGCCTGGGAGGCATATTCCTTTATATCGCTTACCGTTTTACCATGAAAAAAATGGAACGGGATAAGCTGCTTGCCGAAGAGGAAACGCAGCCCGTTTCTTCTATATAAAGAAGCTATGCACCGGCAGACAGACACAACAGTTCAGCATTTCTCCCACCGTCAGGCCCATGCTTCCTGCCCGATCAAAACTTTCTTTCTCTCCGCTGTTGGCTCCGGCCAGGCAGAGGTCCTTAAAGGGGACGCTTTCGCTCGGATAAACACGCAGCGGTACTAAGGTTGCACAGTACGCAACCTAAGGACCGGCGAGTTTATACGCCCCTTACAGGATCCTCTGCCTGGCCGGAGCCAACAGCGGAGAGAAAGAAAGTTTTGATCGGGCAGGAAGCATGGGCCTGACGGTGGGAGAAATGCTGAACTGTTACAGACGGACAGGATCATTTCCTGTCCGTTATTGCATGTTCCATGAGAAGACCGGTAATAATCCAACAAGGGGCATAATCAAGCCGGATCACCCTGCCGATATTCCAGCGGGCCCTTCCGTAATTCCAGGGACATAATTCTTTCTTTTGAAGGAAAAATCCTGAAGCATATTCCGCCGTAAAAATACAGAGGGCATAAATACAGCCCCGCACCAGCCAATGACACCCCTTTACCAGGGAGCATACAGGCTTTAACAGACAGCCCGCCCCGTAAATAGGGAACATCCACAAGGAAGTAGTCCCCTGGAGAGACATCTTCCTCTGCTGGAGAGAATGAAGCGCAGTAAATGTAATTTCAAGGCACCAGCCAAGGATGCCGCATTTGATAAAATCTTTAAATAATTTTTGCATGCTAATATTTTGACCGCTTATTCTTTTTTTATACGAATTGTGCTATAGTGTGTTTGAAATGAGGGCTGCCTTCGTACCTGCCTTTCTGCGGACGCCCTTCTTTTGTTCCTCCAGCCCGTGGCTCTCCCGCCCTTTCCGTCCTGCGGCGGCTGTGTATGTGTGTTCCAATCCATGGGAAAAAACGGTGATGTTTCTTAATGTCCCGTTTCACCGGAATTCGGCCGTCCTTAGCGGCTTGTCTGACGAGCATAAGCAGCTAAGACTATTGTGTTTAAAATCGCATGCGAGGAGTTTTGCCGCGTTGGCAGAATTCCGGTGAAACGGGACATTTAGAAACACCCCGTTTTTTCCCATGGATTGGAACACACATACACAGCCGCCGCAGGACGGAAAGGGCGGGAGAGCCACGGGCTGGAGGAACAAAAGAAGGGCGTCCGCAGAAAGGCAGGTACGATGGCAGCGGCAAAGGAGGAGAAGGAAGATGAATTATCAGCAGGCGCTGGCTTATGCGGAGGAGTGCGGACAATACGGCTGTGTTCCGGGTCTTGAAAATATGCGGGAATTGCTGGGCAGGCTTGGAAATCCTCAGGAGGAGCTGGCTTTTGTACATATAGCGGGATCGAACGGAAAAGGATCCGTGATGAATTTTATTTCCACGGTTTTGACGGAGGGCGGATATAAAACGGGCAGGTATATTTCTCCTACCATCTTTGAATATCGGGAGCGTTTTCAGATAAACGGAAAATATATCAGCAAAGCGGAGCTGGGGAAGTTCATGGAACCGGTACGGGATGCGGCGGAAGCTATGGCGGCGGAAGGGAAAAATCACCCCACCGCCTTTGAAATGGAAACTGCTCTGGCCTTTTTATGGTTCCGGGAAAAGAAATGTAATATCGTTGTCCTGGAAACCGGGATGGGGGGCCTGCTGGATGCCACGAATGTGATTCCGGCCCCGCTTCTTTGTGTGCTGACCTCCATCAGTATGGAGCATATGGCTTTCCTGGGCGATACACTGGAAAAAATAGCGGAGCATAAGGCGGGAATCATTAAGCAGGGCAGCAGTGTGGTGACAGTGAAGCAGCGGCCCGAAGCCATGAAGGTGATCGAGGATGCCTGTAAGAGGAAAGAGGCCCCTCTTTCTGTCCTGGATCCGGATAAAATATCCGCTATAAAGTACGGTCTGGAAAAACAGCGCTTCAGCTATGGGAATCACAAAGGGCTGGAAATCACCATGGCTGGAATCTATCAGATAGAAAACTGTGCGCTGGCAGTGGCGGCTCTTGACCGGCTGGGAGAGCTGGGCTTCCCGGTGAAGGAAGAAAAACTGCGGCTGGGCCTGCTGCATGCCAAATGGCAGGGAAGATTTGAGGTCATCGGGAAAAAGCCTCTTTTTGTGGCAGACGGTGCTCATAATGAGGATGGCGCGGCTAAACTGGCGGAGTCCATACAGTTTTATTTTACAAATAGAAGAATCATATATATAATGGGAATATTGAAGGATAAGGAAACAGAAAAAATGATCCGCAGTACCTGTCCGTATGCGGAGGCCGTCATTACTGTGGCTGCTCCGGGGAATCCCAGGGCTGTTCCCGCATATGAGCTGGCAGGGGAGGTCCGGCGGTATCATGGAAATGTGACAGCTGCGGACAGCCTGGAGGAGGCCGTGGAAATGGCCCGGCTGCTGGCCGGGAAAGATGATGTTATCCTTGCTTTCGGCTCCCTCTCTTTTCTGGGGGATCTGATTAGAATCGCAGAAAATGGTGCAGTCAGGAGAGACACGCATGGTAGATAAGTCTAAAATTGAAGAGGCGGTGAAGCTGCTTCTGGAGGGAATCGGGGAAGATGTGGATCGGGAAGGGCTCAGGGAAACGCCTGTGAGGATCGCCCGGATGTATGAAGAAATTTTCGGAGGGATGGATGAGGATCCGGCCGTCCCTTTGTCCAAGCAGTTCCAGGCGGAAAACGCGGGAATCGTCCTGGAAAAGGATATTACTTTTTATTCCACCTGCGAACATCATCTGATGCCCTTTTTCGGGAAGGCCCATGTTGCCTATCTTCCGGCCGGTAAGGTGGTGGGACTGAGCAAATTGGCAAGAACGGTGGAAATATTTGCCAGAAGGCCGCAGCTTCAGGAAAAGCTGACAGCCCAGGTGGCGGATGCCATGATGGATTATCTTCAGCCAAGGGGCGTAATGATAATGCTGGAGGCAGAGCATATGTGCATGACCATGCGCGGAGTCAAAAAGCCGGGCAGTAAGACCGTGACAGTGGCAGTAAGAGGCGCATTTGAAGAAAACAGCGGGCTGCAGGAAACCTTTTATCACATGCTGGGGAGATAAAGGCCCGGCAGGCGCTGGAAAGATTAAAGATAAAGAAGGATACATATGGACAGAATCAACAGGATAATCAGGAATGCCTGTTATCAGGAATGTCTGCAGAAAAACAGGGCGCATGAGGAAACGCGTATTTTCTGCAGGCATGATATGGCCCATTTCCTGGATGTGGCCCGGCTGGCATGGATTGAGAATCTGGAGCGCGGCAGCGGGATTGACAGGGAGCTTGTTTATGCGGCGGCCCTGCTGCATGACTGCGGGCGTTACCGGCAGTATGAGGATGCCGTTCCCCATGAACAGGCCAGCGGGGAGCTGGCTACGGGAATTTTGGAGGCCTGCGGCTTTACGCCGGAAGAAAAAGAAGAGATCTTAGCCGCCATACTTCGGCATCGTGATAAGGAAATGGCTGAAGAACGGGGGCTGTCAGGCCTGATCTATCGTGCCGATAAACAGAGCCGGAGCTGTTTTGCCTGCCCTGCCGAGGGGGAATGCGACTGGAGCAGGGAAAAAAAGAACTTGCTGCTGCGGATGTGAATGGAAGAAAGAAGAGGGAAAAGATATGTATATAGGCGGAAAAGAGTTTGCTGACAGAGGAAAGACATATATTATGGGAATCCTGAACGTTACGCCGGATTCCTTTTCTGATGGGGGAAGATACAACCATCTGGATGCTGCGCTGAGGCATGTGGAAACTATGATAAAGGATGGCATGGACATCCTGGATATCGGAGGGGAGTCCACCCGGCCGGGTTATATCAGGATTTCCGATGATGAAGAGGCCGAAAGGGTGGTTCCGGTAATAGAGGCGGTCAAAAGCCGTTTTGATGTCCCGGTTTCTCTGGATACCTATAAATATCAGGTGGCCCGGGCGGGAATACAGGCGGGTGCAGATTTGATTAATGATATATGGGGATTGAAATACGACGGCGGAAAGATGGCGGAAACCATAGCTAAGAGCGGGCTGCCCTGCTGCCTGATGCATAACCGGGCCGAGGCGGACTACACTGATTTTCTGGAGGACATGGCCTCTGATATGGCGGAAACCTTGAGAATAGCGGAAGCGGCGGGAATCAGGGATGACAGGATCATTTTGGATCCGGGCGTGGGTTTTGGCAAGACTTATGAAAATAATCTGGAGATTATCAACAGTCTGGAAAGCCTGCATATTTTTAACTGCCCTCTGCTTCTGGGAACATCCCGTAAATCGGTTATCGGGCTGGCGCTGGATCTGCCTGCCGGAGAACGGATGGAGGGAACTCTGGTTACCAGCGTGTTTGGTGTGATAAAGGGGTGTTCCTTTCTCAGGGTGCATGATGTGAAGGAAAATAAAAGGGCGGTACAGATGGCGGAAGCTATTCTTTCGGGAGGAAAAAGCTGACAGTAACTTTTTGATCTTTAAGTTTGCGTCTGTGCGATAGACAGACAGGAGGGTTGACAGGAGGATAAAGGATGAAAGATCAAATACGGATAACAGGACTTGAGGTATATGCGCATCATGGAGTTTTTCCCGAAGAAAAAGAAAAAGGGCAGCATTTCTTCCTGGACGCGGTTCTTTATACGGATATCAGAAAGGCCGGCCTGACGGATGATTTGGACTGCGCCACCGACTACGGACAGGTATGTAAGCTCATAAACCAGGTGATGACCGGACAGACCTATGATCTGATAGAACGGGCGGCGGAGCGGGTGGCGCAGGAAATTTTACTGACGTTTCCCCTGGTGGAGCGGCTGGAGCTGGAGCTGCATAAGCCGGAAGCCCCTATTCCGTATCCTTTCGGGGATGTGTCGGTAAAGATTGAAAGAGGCTGGCATAAAGTGTACATTGCTTTTGGTTCCAATATGGGAGAGAAGGAATATTATCTGGAAAAAGGGCTGGACGAACTGAAAAGGCATCCATTATGCAAATCGGGGAAAATGTCATCCATTTACCGCACCTCACCTTACGGAGGGGTGGAGCAGGAGGATTTTCTTAATGGCGTGCTGGAGCTTTATACCTTGCTGAGCCCTTTTGAACTGCTGGAAAAAATGCAGCAGGTGGAAAACCTGGCAGGACGTGAGCGGAAAGTCCACTGGGGACCGAGGACTCTTGATTTGGATATGCTTCTGTATGATGATCAGATCATTGATTCGGAAAAGCTGACCGTGCCCCATGCGGATATGCAAAACAGGGATTTTGTTCTCGTGCCGTTATGCGAGATAGCGCCTTATGTGAGGCATCCGTCTACGGGGAAAACCATAAAACAGCTGCTGGAAACGCTGCAGATGGGCGGAGAGCGTCATGTGCTGGAATAGGAAATTATTTAAAGTTTATGTAAAATAACATATTATTTTGTTGCATATGGAGAGGGAACAGTTGTACTATAAATGTAACTATCCAGCGCCCTCCCCGCCAGTGGAGAACGCTGGATAGTTACCTATAAATAAAATATACCGGATTAGGGAAGGGTTGAGAATCTGAGGTTTTCAGCCTCCCTGATTTGCAGGCGGAAACAGCCGCATGCAAAAGAGGACGGATAGGAGTAAAACATGGATTTAGGAGATTTAAGAACGCAGATCGATGCGGTGGATGAACAGATTGTAGACCTGTATGAAAGAAGGATGGATATCTGCAGACAGGTGGCTGAAGTGAAGATTGAGACAGGCAAAAAGGTGTTTGACCGGGATAGGGAGAAGGAAAAGATTGCCAAGGTCAAATCGCTTACCCACACTGATTTTAACAAGACCGGAATCGGGGAATTGTTCGAGCAGATTATGTCCATGAGCCGTAAGCTGCAGTATCAGCTTCTGACGGAGAAGGGGACGATAGGGCGCCTGCCTTTTATCGGCGTGGATTCCTTAGGGGACGACCGGGTACGCGTCGTGTTCCAGGGTGCGGAGGGAGCTTACTCCCAGGCAGCCATGCATCAGTATTTCGGGGATGCGGTTAACAGCTTCCATGTGGATACCTTCCGGGATGCCTGCTGTGCGATCGAAGAGGGAAGCGCTGATTTTGCGGTGCTTCCCATTGAAAATTCCACGGCGGGAATTGTAAATGAAATCTATGATCTGCTTGTGGAGTTCGAAAATTATATCGTGGGAGAGCAGATTATTAAAATAGAGCATTGCCTTTTGGGAGTGCCGGGGGGCAGGATAGAGGATATCAGGACGGTATATTCCCATCCCCAGTCCCTGATGCAGAGCGCCCGTTTCCTTTCGGAGCATGACTGGAAGCAGATCAGCCTGCCGAACAACGCATTTGCAGCCAGAAAGGTGGCGGAAGAAAAGGATCCCAGCCAGGCGGCTATCGCCGGAGAATATGCGGGCAGGGTATACGGCCTTGAGGTGCTGAAAAAGCCGGTTAACCAGTCCGACACCAATTCCACACGTTTTATCATTATCACCAATCAGAAGATTTTCCGCAAAGATGCGAAGAAGGTGAGCATCTGCTTTGAAATCCCCCATGAAAGCGGCTCTCTGTACCATATGCTTTCTCATTTTATCTACAATAACCTGAATATGACCAAGATTGAAAGCCGTCCGATAGAAGGGCGCAACTGGGAATACCGGTTTTTCATTGATTTTGACGGAAATCTTGCGGACAGCGCGGTCAAAAATGCCCTGCGCGGACTGAGGGATGAGGCCAGGAATATGAAAATTCTCGGTAATTACTGATAAGATGAGAGAGGGAATATGGGATGAGAGAGAAAGAATTAATTGTATATAAAGATTTTGGGTTAGACACCAGTCTCCTTATGGATATGGTATGGCTGATGGAGCATTACGGAAGCGGTGAAGAAGGAGTTCAGAAGGAGAGCGCCCTTTTGTATGACTGCATGCATGGTCTTTTGGAAATGGCGGGCAGCCATGGCTTTTCCGGCAATCTCTGGCACTGCTATCTCACGAACCTGCTGGTGAACAACGAAAACAGCTACAGCCGTGCGTGTGAAATCCGGGGAAAAGTGGAAGGGACGATCAACGAGGCCGTACTTCATGACATCATTATTTTTAAGGAATTTTTTGATTATGATTTTACGGATATGATGGAGAAGCTGCAGGTTCCCGCCTTTTCTCTTGTCCTTTCCTATGAAGGGAATATGCAGGAGAGCAAGGTATACAATACCCGTATCCGGGACAGGATATGTACGCTCGCCGTGCGTTTCAAGGAAAACAGGACGCCGGAGGAAATGAAGGATACCCTGACGGAATTTTATAAGGAATATGGCGTGGGAAAATTCGGCCTGCACAAGGCTTTCCGTATCTCCCATAAGGAGGACGAAACGCTGATTGAGCCGATTCTGAATATCGCCCATGTCCAGCTGGGGGATCTGATAGGCTACGAGACGGCCAAGAAAAAACTGGTAGATAATACGGAAGCCTTTGTAAAAGGGAAAAAGGCCAATAACTGCCTTTTATACGGAGATGCGGGAACTGGCAAATCCTCAAGCATCAAAGCAATTGCCAATGCATATTATTCTCAGGGACTGCGCATTATTGAGGTATATAAGCATCAGTTCCAGGACTTAAATAATGTAATCGCCCAAATCAAGAACAGAAATTATAAATTTATCATTTATATGGATGATTTAAGCTTTGAGGATTTTGAGATTGAATATAAATATCTGAAGGCCGTGATAGAAGGCGGGCTGGAAAAGAAGCCGGCCAATGTGCTGATTTATGCGACCTCCAACCGAAGACATCTGGTACGTGAGAAATTCAGCGATAAAAGAGAGTTGGATGATGATCTGCATAATAATGATACAGTACAGGAGAAATTATCACTGGTGTCCAGGTTTGGGGTGACCATTTATTTCGGCGCCCCGGATAAATCCCAGTTCCAGGATATTGTAAAGGCTCTTGCTGCGCGCTATGGCCTGACCATGCCGGAGGAAGAACTGCTTGCAGAAGCCAATAAATGGGAACTGTTCCACGGAGGGCTTTCCGGAAGGACAGCGCAGCAGTTCATTGATTATCTGTCCGGGTGCGAAAGCGCTGCCGGCGGGCAGCAGTGAGGAAAGGAAGGGATGCGGAGTGAAGACTTTTGCAGCTATTGACGTAGGTTCTTATGAGCTATCCATGAAAATATTTGAATTTTCACCGAAAATCGGCATTCGGGAAATCGACCATATCCGTCACAGGATTGATTTGGGAAACGATACCTTTGCCACGGGAAAAATCAGCTATGAAAAGGTGGACGAACTCTGCCGCGTCCTCCGGGAATTTGTGGACATCATGCGGGGCTATAAGGTGGAGGATTTCAAGGCTTACGGCACCAGCGCCATCAGGGAAACGGAAAATACCATGATAGTGCTGGATCAGATCCGCCAGCGCACAGGAATCCGCATTGAGGTGCTGAGCAATTCCGAGCAGAGGTTCCTGGATTATAAATCCATTGCCCTCAAGGGACAGGATTTTAATAAAATCATCGAAAAAGGAACGGCCATCGTTGATATCGGGGGCGGCAGCATTCAGGTGTCCCTGTTTGACAAGGATACGCTTGTGGCTACCCAGAACCTTCGTCTCGGCGTACTCCGCCTGCAGGAGCTGCTGAACAAGCTGAACGCGAAGCCGTCCAAATATGAGGGGCTGCTGGAAGAGATTATCGAAAGCCAGCTGTCCGTTTTTAAAAGGATGTATCTGAAGGATCGGACCATTGATAATATCATTATTGTGGATGATTATGTTTCCGCCCTGATACAGAAGCGCCTTACCGGCTCACAGACGCCGGGATATGTGGACAGTGCAAGCTATGAAATGTTTATGCAGATCATGCGCACACATACAAAGGAAGAGATTGCGGCAAGGTTCGGAATTTCCACGGAAAGCATTCCTCTGATATTTATTTCCGCTGTCCTTATCTACCGGGTGGCCCTGCTTATGGAAGCGAAGCTGCTGTGGGCGCCGGGAGTGACGCTTTGCGACGGCATTGCTTACGAGTTTGCGGAAAAAAATAAGATTGTCGGGCCGAAGCATGATTTCGAGCAGGATATTGTGGCATGCGCCCGAAATATCAGCAAAAGATTTATGGGAAGCAGACGAAGAGGAGAAACGCTGGAATATATCTGCACCACCATCTTTGACAGCATGAAAAAGGTACACGGCCTTGGAAAAAGGGAGCGCCTGCTGCTTCGGATAGCCGCCCTGCTCCACGACTGCGGAAAATATATCAGCATGGTGAATCTGGGCGAATGCTCCTACAGTATTGTCATGGCAACGGAAATCATAGGCCTTTCCCATAAGGAGAGGGAGATCGTTGCCAATGTGGTGAAATATAACCATCAGGAATTTGATTACTATGAGGAGCTGGGAACAACAACGACGCTGGATCCCCAGGCCTATCTGACTATCGCCAAGCTGACGGCCATCATACGCGTGGCTAATGGCCTGGATCGAAGCCATAAACAGAAATTCAAGGATTTCAAAACCACCCTCAGGGAGGATCAGCTGATATTCACTGTGAACACTGCGGAGGATATCACTCTGGAGAGAGGGCTGTTTGAGGCAAAGGCCTCATTTTTTGAAGAAGTATTCAGTGTGCATCCTGTCATTAAGCAGAAAAAAATCATTTAAAACGGAGAAAAGATTATGGCGGAGAAAAAAGATTATCTGGAGCCTGAGCTCTATACCAACAGGGAACTGAGCTGGATCCTTTTTAACAAAAGAGTGCTGTCGGAAGCAAGAGATAAACAGATCCCTCTTTTTGAACGATTAAAATTTTTAAGCATCACCGCTTCCAATCTGGATGAGTTTTTTATGGTGCGTGTTGCGTCCTTAAAGGATATGGTGAATGCCAAATATATCAAAAAGGATATTGCCGGCCTGACTGCCGCCCAGCAGCTGGAGCAGCTGAATGTGGTGACCCATGATCTGGTTTCCCAGCAATATTCTACATACAATCGTTCTCTGCTGCCTCTGCTGAAGGCAAATGGACTGACTGTTGTGGAGCAGCATGAAAATCTGAATGAAGAACAGGCCGCCTATGTGGATGCCTATTTTGATGATAATGTCTATCCTGTCCTGACCCCCATGGCGGTGGATTCCTCCAGGCCCTTCCCTCTGATTCGTAACAAGTCCCTGAATATCGGGGCGCTTCTTTCCAAACGTAAGGAAAAGGGAGAACTGGAATTCGCTACGGTGCAGGTCCCCAGCGTCCTGTCCCGTATTGTGCCGATTCCGGCGGAAAAAGCCGGTGAAAAGGCCGTCATCCTTCTGGAGGAGGTCATAGAACGGAATATTTCCAGACTGTTTCTGAATTATGACGTGGTATGCTCCCATCCCTTCCGTATCATGAGGAATGCGGATTTGACCATCGATGAGGACGAAGCGGAGGATTTGCTGAAGGAAATTGAAAAGCAGCTGAAAAAGAGGCAGTGGGGCCAGGCGATCCGGCTGGAGGTGGAAGCCGGTGTGGATAAGCGCCTGCTGCGCATGATCAAGGATGAGCTTTCCATTGAGGAAGAGGATATTTACCGTATCGACGGCCCTCTGGATCTCACCTTCCTGATGAAAATGTACGGGATGGAAGGCTTTGCCCATCTGAAGGAAGAGAAGTACGTTCCCCAGCCGGTACCGGAATTCATGGAGGAGGGAAGTGTCTTTGAAAAGCTGAGAGAAGGAGATATCCTGCTTCATCATCCCTTCCAGACCTTCGAACCTGTGGTGCAGTTTATAAGAGAAGCCGCCAAGGATCCGGACGTGCTGGCGATTAAGCAGACTCTTTACCGTGTCAGCGGCAATTCCCCCATCATCGCGGCATTGGCCCAGGCGGCGGAAAACGGGAAACAGGTTTCCGTACTGGTGGAGCTGAAGGCCCGTTTTGATGAAGAAAATAATATTGTATGGGCGAAAAAGCTGGAAAAAGCCGGCTGTCATGTTATATACGGTCTGGTGGGCTTAAAGACCCACAGCAAAATAACTCTGGTGGTCCGCAGGGAAGAGGACGGCATCCGCCGTTACGTGCATCTGGGAACCGGAAACTATAATGACGCCACCGCTAAGCTGTATACGGATATCGGTATGATGACCTGTTCCGAGGCTATTGGGGAGGATGCCACAGCTGTATTCAACATGCTGTCAGGCTATTCGGAGCCTCTTTCCTGGAATAAGCTTTCTCTGGCCCCGCTGTGGCTGAAGGATAAATTCCTGTATCTGATCGCCAGAGAGATAAAGAACGCTAAGGCGGGGGAACAGGGTCATATCATAGCCAAGATGAATTCCCTCTGCGACAGGGACATCATAGCCGCCCTGTATGAAGCCAGCGCGGCAGGAGTGAAGATTGAACTCATTGTCCGCGGAATCTGCTGCCTGAAGGTGGGGATTCCGGATGTCAGTGAAAATATTTCCGTCCGTTCCATCGTAGGAACCTTCCTGGAACACAGCCGTATTTTTTATTTTGAAAATGGGGGCAACAGTGAAGTCTATTGCTCCAGTGCGGACTGGATGCCCAGAAACCTGGAACGGCGTGTGGAAATCATGTTCCCGGTGGAGGATCCCAGGCTGAAGGAAAAGGTGATGCATATTCTGGAGGTACAGCTTCGGGATACGGTAAAAGCCCATCTGCTTCAGCCGGACGGCAGCTATGAAAAAGTGGATCGCAGGGGAAAAGAAACCTTCAATTCCCAGGAAGCCTTCTGTATGGAAGCGATAGAAGCGGTCAAAGCACAGGAAGAACCTCATGACGGCAGGGTTTTTATCCCGGAAAAGCATGTGGAAATGGAATAACAGGATAAAAGGAGTTTGTCGGCATGAAAAAGAAGATAATACTGGCGTCCATATCACCCAGAAGGCAGGAGCTTCTGACGCAGATTGGCCTGGACTTTGAAGTTCATCCCAGTGACTGGGAGGAGAAGACGGAAAAAGAACTTCCCGGAGAGGTGGTACAGGAGCTTTCCTTCCATAAGGCCATGGAAGTATATCATAGGCTGCAGGCCGGCGCAGGGGAAAGCCTTGCTGAAGAATCCCTGGTGGTAATAGGAGCGGACACGATAGTAGCCTGCCAGGGGCAGATCCTGGGCAAGCCCGGAGATAAGGAACGGGCGGCAGGGATGCTGCGCCTGCTTCAGGGAGGTGTTCATCAGGTCTATACCGGCGTTTCCCTGGTATGGCAGGAACAGGGGAAAACAGAGAGCTTTTCCTTCTATGAGTGTACAGATGTACGGGTTTTTCCCATGAAGGAAGAGGAAATTGCCGGCTACGTGGAAACCGGGGAGCCGATGGATAAGGCGGGAGCCTATGGGATACAGGGCCGTTTTGCGGCTTTTATCCGGGGAATTGACGGAGATTATAATAATGTGGTGGGCCTTCCGGTGGGAAGGCTTTATCAGGAAATGAAAAAAAGAGAATTCATTTAGGAGAAAGGCATTGGGGCAATGAAAAAAGCTGTAATTTTTGATTTGGACGGCACGCTGGCCAACACAATAGAGTCCCTTACCTATTGCGGAAACAGGGCATTAAGAAAATTCGGGCTGCCTGAATTCGAAGAGGCGGATTATAAATATTTTGTGGGAGACGGAGCCGCCGTTTTGGTGCGCCGTGCCCTGGATAAAGCCGGCGATACCGGCCTTATCCATTTTCAGGAAGTGTTTGAGGAATACTCCAGGCTGTTTGAGAAGGACTGTATGTACCATGTAAGGCCCTATGAAGGAATCAGGGAGCTTTTGGAGGAACTGAAGAAAAGACAGATCCGCATTGCAGTCCTTTCCAACAAGGCCCATGAGAACAGCATTCAGGTGGTGGAAACCCTGTTTGGCGCAGGATATTTTGACTGGATACAGGGGCAGATGGACGGCGTCCCTAAAAAGCCGGATCCCACCGGAGTATATCAGATTCAGAAAAAGCTGGGGCTGCCGAAAGAAGCCTTTCTCTATACGGGGGATACCAGTGTGGACATGAAGACCGGTAAGGCGGCGGGGATGTTTACCGTGGGAGTTCTGTGGGGCTTCCGTGACAGGCAGGAACTGGAGGAAAACCATGCGGACGTGATTATCGAAAGGCCGGCTGAGCTTCTTTCGCTTTTGTAGAAAAAGCTGTCCGAACCGAGAATGACAATAACCATGCGATGGCGGAAGCATCCGCCCGCCGGCAGGAAAGGCTGAAAAAACATGATTAAGTTAATTGCTTCTGATATTGACGGAACGTTGATCCCGGATTCCACACCCGACCTGTATCCGGAAATGGTGGAAGAAATCAAAAAACTGACGGACAGGGGAATCCTTTTCTGCGGGGCGAGCGGAAGGCAGCTTGCCAGCATCCGCAGAGTATTCCGCGAGGTGGAAGACCAAATCTGTTACATTGCGGAAAACGGGGCACATGTATATTATAAGGGGAAGGATCTCGCACTTACCGCCATGAAGCCTGAATATGCCAGGCAGATCGTGGAACAGCTCCGCGGCCTTGGCAGCGAATATGAATTTACCGTATCAACTCCCCACGGAAGCCTGCTGGAAACTAAAAACAGGCTCTTCCTGGACATGATGAAATATGGATATCATAATATTTTCCGCCAGGTTGAGGATGTACTGGCGGAAGAGGAAGTAATTCTGAAAATAGCTGTTTACCACAGAGGAAGCATCCGGCAGCTTGGAGAAGAAGTATTAATTCCCCAGTGGGGCGGCCTTGTTAAAACCTGCGTGGCCGGTGAGGAGTGGGTGGATTTCATGGACGCCTCGGTGGATAAGGGAAATGCCCTGCGGACATTACAGCAGGTTTTTGGCGTTGCCAAAGAAGAAACCATGGCATTTGGAGACAATACGAATGATATCGGCCTGATGCAGGCAGCCGGTCTCAGCTATGCGGTGGAAAACGCCAGGCCGGAAGTGAAGGCGGCCGCCCGTTTTACCTGTCCTTCTTACCTGGAAAAGGGTGTGTGGAAGACAATTATGGAGAGATGTGGGAAAGAATCATAACAAGTTCAGCCTGCTCAGAATGAAAATAGAATTGTCTTAATTAATACAAAAAAGTCATCATGGTTTGCCCTATAAACAGCAGATGCCATGATGGCCTTTTTTCTTTCCTATAATATCCGGTTCGGTTCCTTCCAATTACGTAAGTATCAATCCCAATAATGCCGTACCCTTTCCTGAGCCTCCTGTTCACTGATGTTAAACCGAAGTTTCAGTTTTTCTGCCGTCTGTTCAAAGGTCAGGTTCATTTCTTTACAGATTTCTATAATTCCTTGTTCTATTCCCAGGGCAATTCCCTCTTCCATGCCGTTCTTATACTCGCTTGCACGGATTTTTCTCATTTCCTCTTCTTCATTGTATTCAAAGATTGACACTGCTATCACCTCCGCTCTTTGTGCCGACAGGAAATCTGCCAGAATGCCTTCTCTGATGCATTCCGTTACTGCCCGCTCAACCGCTTCCTCAATTCGCATGCTCTTTGCATATTTTCTGACCCGATCTACGTACTGGCTGTATTCCTTCAATGTCCTGCATTTTTCCATCAAATCTTTATTGTGGCCCAAATTGATGTTCAGCATGAGTACCTTCAGTTCCAGCTCCGGTTCCGCCGTTTCTTTTTCAAAAGCATCTGACAGACACAGGATTTGCCTTTCCGGCTGCTCCCCTGTGCCATTGTAAAATACAACGAACCGGGGCACCGGAATTTTCACCAGTGTGGAAGAATAGATTGTCTCATCCCGCGCATATTTTTCCAGCTGTTTGGCAATGTATACCAAATCCCTCAGCGGCATATTGGGATTATACGTTGCCTGGTGCTCGTACAGATTCAGCTCAGAATCCAGCAGGAACGAGATATCGTTCTTAAAATTCATATATATTGCATTGTCCAGGGTACAGATTGTCAGGCCGTCCGGGCTGTTATACGCGGAACCATTCAGCGCGTTGTACAATTCCAGCAATTCCTTCTTTTCCCGAAATAGCATTCGGAAAACCGTATCCTTTTGATTCCTTACTACGTGCAGTTCTTCTACCATAAGCTGCTCCTTTCTGTTTGTGTACGGAGCAGCCTTCTCATTCAGCCGCTCCTGCTTTCTTTGTTGGATAGTAAGCATAGAGTTTCTGAATTGAGAATAGAAATTAGACGGCACATATAGCCAAGATTCGTTAGAAATTTATGCTTGCGTTTATTTTATCACTACTTTTACGTAAATTCAACATTTCCTGTCGGGAATTTTCTTTGTAACGATTTAGCTCATCTCCGTCTTTCGGGCCTTTGTTTCCGGCCTGGGGTTCCTTCCCCTCCGCTGCCGGTTCCGTCCATGCAGAGGATCCTGTAAGGGGCGTATAAACTCGCCGGTTCTTAGGCTGCGTACTTTGCTGCCTTAGTACCGCTGCGTGTTTATCCGAGCGAGAGCGTCCCCTATAAGGACCTCTGCATGGACGGAACCGGCAGCGGAGGGGAAGGAACCCCAGGCCGGAAACGAAGGCCCGAAAGACGGAGAGGGGCTGAACCGTTACAAAGAATCATGCTGATTCTGAAAAAAGTCTTGCACAAACCTTATGGAAACGGTATATTTTATTTAGAAGAACCAAGTAGGAAGGAGGGAAGAAGATGCACGATTATGATGACGCGGTTGTAATGTGTTTTCTTAAGCACCAGGGTCAGCTCTTTCCTGAAGAAGATGTGGCTTCCAATTTGGAAGATGCAGAAGCTTTTCTGGAAGAGTGTATGGCAGTTGTGGTGGATTCCGCTGAAGAAGTCAGGGATTATTTTGAAGAAGCCGGCATTGATATGGAAGGTGCTGATTTGGACGAAATTCTTGAAGCGGATGAGGTATTTGACGTGGGTGACGGAAGATATCTGATTGTGGAAGGCTGAAGCTTCGACAGGCAGACAACAAGAGGAAAGAACATGGGCGGCAGGCCGGTACTGCCGCCTTTAAAACAGGTATGTAAAACGGGCGTTTCTATAGAAGAAGCCTGTTCTGTACCTGTCGCAGAACCTCACCCACCTGTTCCTTATCCAGGCTGTAATAAATCCGTTTCCCCTGCTGCCGTATCCGGATCAGCCCTTCCTGGAGAAGCTCGCTCATGTGGTAGGAGATGGTGGCTGTGGTCAGCCCGAACCTGTCCGCTATTTCTTTCCCATAATGCGGCGTATCCTTTATGTAAAGAAGGATTTCCATTTTCGTTCCGTCGGCCAGCAGCTCCAACGCATGCTGCCCAAGATTCCGGTACCAGGATTCCAGTACCTTTTCCCGCATCAAAAAGCCTATTCGGATAACCAGCACATCTTCCTGCGGCTCTCCGTCGTCCATATTTAGGACCATGAAAGGTCCGTTCACCAGGTTAGGCACAATTTCCACCGCCCGGTACAGGCTTTCGTCCACATATACGCCCGTCATTCCGCAGAAATCCGACAGACTTTTTTTGGCAAAATAAGCCTGCCATTCCTGCTGCATCCGTAACGCCTGCCGCTGCATCTGTGTCCTGTACGGGAGCAGGAGCGGCAATGCCTCTTCCAGCAGCGCCCCCAGCTCATCAAGGCTTTCTTCATAGGATTCAAACGCCAGGATCAGCCTGCCCTGAAATTTTTCTTCCAGATCCAGTTTTTTCACACTGGCGGCAAACCTGCGCCGTTCCTCTTTTTTGAGGTTTAAAGTTTCACCGATCCGGTCAAAGGCCGGGAAATCATCCAGCGGATACTGCCGGAACTCGTTCAGCGCCAGCGCCTTCATCTCTTCCACACTGTCTGTCTGTTCCCCTCCGAAGGTCCATACAAGGCACTTCGCCAGGCATTCCAGCCCCTCCTTCTGAAACGGCTCAAAATATTTCCGGATAGCCGGAGTTACCGGGATTTCCTTTGCCATTGCCAGGAATTCTTTCTGTAAAGCCAGTTCTTCCGTCAGCTCCTGTTCAAATTTTCTGAGATTCCACAGATATTTATTTTCTGAAAACTCTTCTTTATTTGCTGCGAGAAACAGAAGCTCCATTGCTTCCCGGATCATCCAGCATTCTTTTTTTATGATTAATTCCATTTTTCCTCATTTCTGCCCGCCTTTGAATCGTCGGGCAACAGCTCGTTCAATTTCCCGGAGACCTTCAGCACCGCCATAATCAGGAGAAACAGGATTCCCGATGCCGTCAGGAGAGCGGGCACCTTAACCAGCCTGGCCGCCGCCGATACGAGAAAGGAGGTGGCCGGTACCGCCGCCAGGCAAAGGGCATTTGCCAGTCCGGTTTCCCTGGACATATAATGAATCGGTATCGCTTTCATGATCATGACTGCCAGCGCCGTGTTTAAAAAGCCGATGGACACCCCGAAAACCAGTGATGAAAGGCCCAGGATGGGGTAAAAAAATATATTTTGGGCAATATGCGCACAGCCTGCCAGGACAAGATAAAAACCTCCATTCAGTATACCACATAAAAGCAGAGCTTTGTCAATTGCCACCCTTTTTGCAAGAAAAGGATAGAGGAACGCGCCAAGCAGCATCCCTCCTGACAGGGCGGCGCCCATAAAGGATAAGGTTTCCCCGCCCTTTTGATAAATATCCTTTACCAGTGCGGACTGCAGCGCCTGCATCGGCGTAAGCATCGCATTCAGAAGGCCGCAGAGCAGAACAAGCAGCAGCAGCTTCCGTGAGTCTCTTAAAAAGGAAATTCCTTCCTTCAGCGTTTTTCCATAGCTTTCAGCCTGCTGTTTCTGAAGCTCTTCCTGCAGCCCCAGCGGCAGGATCAAAAGTGCCGCTGTCAGAAAACAGGACGCATCCACGAGCAGTGCTCCATAAATCCCCAGCCAGGCAATCAGCACACCAGCCAGCCCGGTTCCCGCCAGTTCCATAATACGCCCGCCTCCCTGCAGCATGGAGGTCCCGTATTCATATTCCTCTTCCTTCAAAAGCCTGGGCAGTGCCCCGTTAGTAGCCGGGCTGCGGAAGGCTTCCAGTGTGGAAACCGCAAAGGTGATGCACAGCAGCATATACGGCGCCAGCATCTTGCCCAGGTACAGAGCCCGAATCAGCATGACCAGCAGAAAACGCCCCAGATCCATCAGTATCAGGACCTTTTTCTTGTGCATGCGTTCCACCCACGCGCCGGCAAGCGGCTGAATCACTATGGAGGGTATGTAATTGATCCCCATCGCCAGTGCCGAAACTGCGGCCGAACCGCTGAGCAGATAGATAAGCCAGCTCATCGTGAGCACATCCACGGAATCCCCCAGCCTGTTCAACAGAAAAGAACATAAAAATTTACCAAAAGAGGTATTTTTCCTAAAATTAGTGAAATTCATATCCTGTCTCCTTATATTTGAAATATTTCTAACATATGTTTGCGTAAAGACTATCATACTATAAGATAAAAGTCAATTATATATTAGATGAAAATCAAATATAAAGACGCCAATAGAAATTTTGATTTATCTCCCTGTTTTGTGACTATGTTTTCGTCCATGTTTTCGATCTAAAAGCATTGACCTTCAGGGAACAGAGATGGTATACTGAATTCAGTTATGAGATCGTGAAATAAAGAGAAAACAGGATTGCAGCTATGCCGCTATAGATTACGACATTGCCCAGGCTTTTAGGCCGCCTTCCGGTCACAGGATGACCCTTAGGAGGATGTGAAAAGAAATCGCAGGCCTTGTTTTGAAAAAAAGGAGAGATTGTTTTTAGATGATTCAAGGGAAAAAACAGCAGATTGGATGGATTAACTGTGCCAAATTTTTCGCAATTCTGGCGGTTCTGGTTGATCATGTTAAGGGGATTCTGTATGAGGATGAAACGATCCAGTACATATTCTTCTATTCTGTAACCGTATTCATTTTCCTGGCGGGGATGACGGCTTATTATTCCCTGCAGGACAGGAAAGCTGAGGAGACGGGCGGAAAATGGGTGCTCAGGAGGCTGGGGAGGATTCTTGTCCCTTATCTGGCGGCGGTGGCTGTTTATCAGTTCGCCAGAACGGGATTTCAGCTGAATCTGGGGGCTTATGTGCTGTGGGCGCTGAATTTCAATCTGGAAGGCCAGTTCTATTATGTTCTGATTTATCTCCAGCTGACAGCCATTGCTCCGGTGCTTTATCTGTTTGTTATGAACTGCAGGAGAGGAAAGGCCAGCTTCCTGTTCCGTATTGCTTTTCTGGCGCTGGCCTGGATGGCATCCAGCTTCCTGATGAGACACAGCTTTGCCCTGGAAACCTACGGCGGAGGGAAATATCTGCTGGGAGGCACCTATTTCTTTGTTTTTGCAGCCGGGATGCTGGCGGCCGATCTGCATATCTGTTTCAGGGAAAAGAGGACGGCGGGAATCGCATCTGTTGGGGCAGGCCTGCTTTTGGCTGCGTCCATGGCCTTCCTTCTGCATGACCGCTTTGCATGGGACGAGTCCATGTTCGGATGGCTGCTGCGGGTGAATCCTCCCGGAATTACCCTGATGCTTTATTCTCTTGCCATCATTCTCTTCTTGTTTGCGGGCTGTTCCTTCCTGCTGCTGTGGAATAAAAAGGGTATAAACAGGATTCTGCAGTTTATTCAGTATATAGGGAGATATACGCTGTATATTTTCTTATACCATACTCTGATCCTTGATATGCTTCTGCCGGAGCTGACCTTCCTGGACAGCCTTCCGGGAGCCGTAAAAACCTTTTCGTATATGGCGGTAATGATCCTTCTTCCGATAGCGGGAAAAGAGCTGTACGACTTCCTGAAACGCAGGATGAGGGATAAAGCGGGAAAAGAGGAAAGAGCGCTGAAGGAGAATTTGGAATAACAGCAGACAAAAACAGGAAGCCGATCTCAAGGGGATGCGGCTTCCTGTTTTTGTCCTGTTTTATTGGTATTCCATAAACGCTTCTGCAGAAATGTCAGCACAGGATAAATTTTTCAATGGCCTGAATCAGGCCGTTATGGTCATTGTCCAGAGACGTGATAAAATCGGCGGCCTCTTTTACATCAGGATCCGCGTTTGCCATTGCCACGCCTGTGCCCGCAGCCAGAAGCATGGAAATATCGTTGGGTGCATCACCGGCGGCAATGCTGTTTTCTTCGGGAATGCCGAATATACGGCATACCTCAAGGATAGCATTCCCCTTTCCGGCTTCGTGGCTGTAAAATTCAAGATACTGGTCATTGGAAAACTGCGCGGTGATTTGCCCGGCATATTTACGCTCCACCTTTTCCTTTAAGGCCTCCAGTCTGTCTTTATCGGTGAGGTGGATGCAATGGACCTTATACGGCGGACGGGGCAGTACAGAAAGGATGTCGGAAGCCGTGATAAGGGGCATATGGATTCGTTCCCGGTAATGGATAACTTCTTTATCTTCCTGCCTGCATACGATTTCGTGATCCGTATAGGTCTGGGAGTGGATCCCCATTTCATCGGCCATGGCCATGATATCGGCAACGATGGGGAAGGAAACGGTTTTTTCCATAAGAGGAGTACGGGCGGAGCAGTCATAAATCAGGCTTCCGTTATTGGAAATAATCAGGGTTCCCGGATAGAACAGGTCTGCGGCCTCCATGACCTCCAGAATGCTGTCCAGGGGGCGGCCGGAGGTGAGCACCAGCTTATGGCCGGCCTCTGTCAGGCGGTTCAGGGTTTCCTTCATGGCAGGGGAAACCGTACTGTCACTTAACAGAAGCGTTCCATCCATGTCGGTAAATAATATTTTAGGCGTATGAGTTTCCTTATTCATCAAATAATTCCTTCCTTTTTAATCGCAGTGCCTCCAGGATATCAGCGGAAATCTGAAGTTTTCCATAGCCGGTGGCCATTTCCAGTCCGGGCTTGCTCTTCCCGTGAAAATCAGAACCGCCGCTGATCAGAAGATCGTTTTTTTCGGCCAGCCGTTTCATTTCCCTCTCTTCCCTGGGCGAATAGGTGGAATATACGGCCTCTATCCCCACAAGGCCCGCCTTCTTCAGCCGGGCGACCAGGGTCTGCAGGGCATCTTTTCCCATATGGTAAAGGGTAGGATGGGCGAGGATGGGAAGCCCTTTCGCGTCAAGAATGAGATGGACGGCCTGCTCCGGCGTTACTTTTTCTCTGGGGACAAAATAGCGGCAGCGATCTCCCACATACCTTTCGAAGGCTTCCGGGAGGCTTTTTATATAGCCATGCTCCAAAAGATATCTCGCATAATGCCCTCGGGTAATGACAGAACCGGGGAAGGCTTCTTTCAGCTTGTCAAAAGAAATATCGATTCCCGCTTCCTGAAGGTTCCTGCACATTTTTTCATTCCTGAGAATGCGGGAATCCACAAAAGCCTGGATCTGCTGGCGGAAGGACGGCATTTTATAATCAATGAACAGTCCGAGAATATGGATATCCTTTCCCATATATTCGGTGGAAAATTCGATGCCGGGTATGATTTCAAGGGAATTGCCGGAATTATATTCTATTGCTTCATCAAGGCCGTCTATCGTGTCATGATCTGTGAGCGCGAAGGCGTCCAGCCCTTTTTCTCCGGCCAGATCAACCAGCTGTGACGGGGAAAGGCTGCCGTCGGATTTGGTGGAATGGACATGTAAATCTACTGTATGCATGCTGATAACCTCATATTCTGTCAAAAAAGGGAAAGCATTCCGTACAGGACGGCAGCTTTCCCCTCATTGGATTAATTTTCGTCATCTTCCTTATCGGCGGTATAAACCGTACGTTTTCTGGCCATGGCATCACTCGCCAGATATTCATCGTAAGTGGTGATTTTGTCAATCAGCGTTCCATCCGAAAGGATCTCCATAATACGGTTGGCCGTAGTCTGCACAAACTGATGGTCGCGGCAGGCGAAAAGCGTCACGCCGGGATACTTGATAAGCCCGTTGTTAAGGGCGGTAATGGATTCCATATCCAGGTGATTCGTGGGTTCGTCCAGAATCAGGCAGTTGGCGCCGGAAATCATCATTTTGGAAAGGAGGCAGCGCACCTTTTCACCACCGGAAAGGATTTTTACCTTCTTCACACCGTCTTCCCCTGCAAAAAGCATACGTCCCAGGAAACCGCGCACATAAGTGATGTCATCCACAGGAGAATATCCCATGAGCCAGTCGGCAATGGTATAATCGTTGTCAAATTCCCTGGAGCTGTCCTTGGGGAAGTAAGCCTGGGAAGTAGTAACACCCCATTTAAAGCTTCCTTCATCCGGCTCCAGCTCACCCATCAGTATCTGGAAGAGGGTGGTTTTGGCAAGCTCATTGCTTCCCACAAATGCTATTTTATCATTATGCCCCACAATAAAGGAAATATTGTTCAGCACCTTTTCTCCGTTAATGGTCTTGGAAAGCCCTTCCACAGTAAGCACTTCATTGCCGATCTCCCTGTCGGGACGGAAATCGATATAAGGATATTTTCTGCTGGAAGGCCTGATATCATCCAGTTCGATTTTTTCCAGGGCCTTTTTCCTGGAGGTAGCCTGCTTGGATTTGGAAGCGTTGGCGGAGAAGCGGGAAATGAAGTCCTGCAGCTCCTTGATCTTTTCTTCCTTCTTTTTATTGGCCTCCTTCATCTGCTTGATAAGCAGCTGGCTGGACTCATACCAGAAATCATAGTTGCCGGCGTAAAGCTGGATTTTGCCGTAGTCAATGTCCGCTATATGGGTGCAGACCTTGTTCAGGAAATAACGGTCATGGGAAACCACGATAACCGTATTGTCAAAGTTGATAAGGAATTCTTCCAGCCATGCGATGGCATCCAGATCCAAATGGTTGGTAGGCTCATCCAGAAGCAGGATATCAGGATTGCCGAAAAGCGCCTTGGCGAGGAGAACCTTAACCTTCTGGCTTCCGTTCAGATCCTTCATCAGGGAATAATGGAATTCCGTATCCACGCCCAGGCCGTTCAGAAGGCTGGCGGCATTGGATTCCGCTTCCCAGCCGTCCATTTCGGCGAATTCCCCTTCCAGCTCGCTGGCGCGTATTCCGTCTTCGTCGCTGAAATCTTCCTTGGCGTAGATGGCATCTTTTTCCTTCATGATTTCATAAAGGCGGGCATTGCCCATGATTACGGTATCCAGTACGGTGAAATCATCATATTTGAAATGATCCTGTTCCAATACGGAAAGACGCTGTCCGGGAGTGATTATGACATCACCGTTGGTAGGCTCCAGCGCACCGGAAAGGATTTTCAGGAAGGTGGACTTGCCGGCGCCGTTGGCACCGATAAGGCCGTAACAGTTGCCTTCCGTAAATTTAATATTAACATCTTCAAAAAGCGCCTTTTTCCCGAGACGCAGGGTTACATTGCTTGCACTAATCATGTTTGATAGCTCCTCCATAAAACGCGGCGGTCATAACTGAAATGAACCGACAATTTCTTCTTAGTTTATTCCTGCGGGCAGCGAGCCGGACGGACGCGCCCACCAGGCGGCTGCCGCGAGGGTAATTATGTCATGTATCTTGCCGCCTTTACCTATTTTACAGAAAAACAGGGAATTTGCAAGCCATTCTTGAAAAATTCTATGTAAAAGGTGGCAGTACAGCCATATCCTGTGCCCCATGCCTTCCGCCGGCCGGGGTGTCCTTTTGCTGCAGCTTTCCGTTCCGCCGGTTCTATGTACCCTGCGCAGGCACGTTTCCACTCTGCCAAAAACGCAGCGGTACTAAGATTGCACAGGACGCAATCTAAGGACCGGCGTTTTTAGAAGGCCTTTGCAGGGTACATAGAACCGGCGGGACGGAAAGCTGCAGCAAAAGGACACCCCGGCCGGCGGAAGGCATGGGGCACAGGATATGGCTGTACTGCAATTGTAAAAGGGCTGTAGGAGAAAAGGAATGAGAGTATGTATGGGAGAGTATGGAATAATAGAGCATGGCAAAAAGTGGGAAAATAAAATAAAGAGTATATGTTGACATGCGACATATGTCGTGATACGATATAGAAGGATAATATATCGAATGACGACATAGCGTGAGGCGATATAGTCTTCGGAAAGGAGATGAGAGTATGGAGCCAAAGAGGGAACCGCTGACAGAGAGTTATTTTTACATACTTCTGTGTCTGTACAGCCATGCAAACCATGGATACGGAATAATGCAGGAAGCAGGACGGCTGTCAGGGGGGCGTGTGAAGATCGGTTCAGGGACGATGTATGGTGCTGTGAGCAACATGATAAAGAAGGGCTGGATCATGGAGTCTGACGAAGAATCGGAGGAACTGCAGAACCGGGGACAGGGAGTGAAGAAAAAGCAATATGTTCTGACGGGTGCAGGAAGAAGGATTCTGGAGGAAGAGATCCTGCGGCTTACGGAATTGCTTGAAAGTGCGGAAAAGGTGACAGGAAGCAGGCCATTGCATTAATATTTGTATAGAGAGAACGAGAAGAAAATCTGCTGCCCGCCGGATGGCAATTTTTCTTCGCGAAACATGGAGGATTAAAGGATGAATACCAAAATATCATGCAGGACATATATGGCATGGGATTATGATAAGGAAGAAGAGCATCTGGACGAAATGTCCGAAAAAGGCTGGCAGCTGAAAAAGGGAGGCTGTTTTTTCAGTGTTTATACCAGGCAGCCGGGTGTGGTATACCGCAACAGGATCGATTATAATCCTGACGCGGTCAATTCTCCGGAGGAAAAGAGAAGGTATCTGGAGCTGTTCGAAGAGCAGGGATGGGAATATGTGGGAAATACCTATAACGGCTGGATATATTTTAAGAAGAAATATGTTCCGGGAACACCGGAAGAAGAATATGAAATATATACGGATGCAGAATCCCTGCAAAGCCTTCTTGACAGATGGAAACGTCTGGGTATTTTACTGAGTGTGCTTCTGCTTGTGCTTACCGCAATTTATACGGTTATGTCTTTTGGGGGCAGATATTATAATATTATATTCGTCGCATTTTATGTTGTGCTGTTGGTTTGGATTCAATGGGGAATGCGCCGGATGAGGAAAAAAGTTACCGGCGGCAGGGCATAAAGGGAGGCGGATATATGAACGCGGGTATATGGGAGCTGGATCTTCATGGAAAAAACGTCCTTCAGGCGAAGCAGGAGGTGGACGCCGCCTTGAAAAAGGCGGACAGCAGCGTCTACAGGCTGCGGATAATCCATGGCTTTCACGGCGGCACGGGTATCCGGAGCATGCTTCAGGAAGAGTACAGCTATGGAAGAGAGCCTAAGGTCATACGCATTCAGGGCGGGGTTAATCCGGGAATTACGGAGCTTGTATTAAGAGATTATTAGTCGGAGATAACATAGTTTGGTAAGAGGAAAGTCCTGATTATCGGACTCTGTATATGCTATTCTTAAACCATCGAAGGGCTCACAGGAGCCTGACAGGAGAAGCGAGTAAACAGTTTAGGTTTAATAATAGCAGAAAGGAGCCGCGGTATGAAAGGATTTTATGTTGGAGAAGGATACATGGGATGTGTAAACGGACAGTATATGCTTTTTGCAGACGAGGCTGATTATATGGATTATGTGGAGGAGCAGGCGTAAGAGTCTGCTCCTCTTTTAAGTACGGTTATTCTGCCAAAGAAGCCAGAATACTGTTGAATTTTTCATTTTCACTCCACTGGGGGAAGTGGCAGGATTTTTCAAACCAGAAGAACTGTTTGTCGGATTCCAGAGTATCGAAGTACTTTTTAATCAGCGCCGACGACACATGGCTGTCATACCGTCCCTCTATAAAAATAACAGGAACGTCATATTTTGTGCAGTTTTCAAAATCTGTCTGCATGAGCTCCTGCCACAGGCAACGTATTGCCTGCAGGCTGCCTTTCTGGCGGCGGTACAAATCAACGGGAGTGTAACTGCGTGAAAACAAAAAGGGCTTTATCAGCATGTTATAGCTGCTTTTTCCATACAGAGATCCCTTATATTTGACCACGAGTCCCGTGACAAAGAGGAGATCATGCAGCCAGTCCTCCCCGGTATAGGAACAGTCTGTCCGTTTCAGCCTTTCCAGCTCTTTTCCGACGGCGTGGCTGAGCGCGAAATCATAGGCCTCCCGACAGGCTTTTTTCATATGGATAACCTGACCGCAGCCGATATAAGTATGGATTTTGTCCGGATGCTGTCTGATATAGGTAAGCCCGAGGACACTGCCCCAGGAATGGCCCACGAGATAAAGTTTTTCCTGGCCGAACCGTTTAAGCAGCAATTCGGTCAGCGTGTGGAGATCCTCCAGGAAGTGGGCTATAGTGATGCCTTCCGGGCCGAATTTATAGTAGGATTTTCCTGCGCCCCGCTGCTCCCACACGACAACCGTATAATGTTTTTCCAAATCCCGGTTATATTTCAGAACCAGAGGAAGCGCGGCATCCCCCGGGCCTCCGTGCAGATAGAGCAGTAAGGGTGCGTTTTCCTTTTCCGATCGGATGGATACATATTGAGC
>NZ_MPDJ01000006.1:408423-408637 GCF_001881565.1 Eisenbergiella tayi | reverse complement strand
GGCGTGGAGGTGTACCCGTCTTTGCCACAGGGAGTACTGCGGGTGGCAGGGTTGTTACTTATACACATAGAGAATGGTATAAGAGACAACGTTTCCACTCTGCCAAAAACGCAGCGGTACTAAGATTGCACAGGACGCAATCTAAGGACCGGCGTTTTTAGAAGGCCTTTGCAGGGTACACCAAACCGCCGGGGAGGGCATCCGCAGCAGGTAA
>NZ_MPDJ01000006.1:276092-408402 GCF_001881565.1 Eisenbergiella tayi | reverse complement strand
ACGAAGCGCAGGACTGGTGGGAACTGTAACTTAAAATCATCCGATTACAAAGAATTCAAACCCTCTTATGGTTTTTCACTACTCCCTGTGATACACTGAATACAGGAAAAATCCAACCGGGAAGAACATCTTTCGGCTCGGAAACTATATTACAGGAGGTAATGCCATGTCTTCTTACTTATTAGAATGCTGTGTTGACTCTGTGGATTCCGCCCTGCTTGCCGAAAAGGGCGGTGCAGACAGGCTGGAGCTGTGTTCCAATCTGATAATCGGCGGAACCACCCCCACGCTCGCCCTTTACCACCGGATACGTATGCATTCGGATATCCGCATTCACGCTTTAATCAGACCCCGCTTCGGCGATTTTTTATATTCCGAAGAAGAATTTCAGGTTATTCTGGAAGAGGTACGCCAATTCCGCCAGGCCGGCGCCGAAGGTGTGGTTATCGGCTGTCTCACCCCTGAAGGCTCTCTTCATATGGAATATATGAAAAAACTCATGGATGCCGCCGGCGGAATGTCCGTTACCCTTCACCGTGCCTTCGATATGTGCAGGGATCCCTTTGAAGCCCTGGAGCAATCCAAAGAACTGGGCGTCAACACCATCCTGACCTCCGGACAAGCCCCTTCCTGCCTGGAAGGAATCAAACTTCTGAAAAAGCTTCAGCAAAAAGCAGGAACAAATCTGACCATCCTGGCCGGTGCCGGCATAAACGCAGATGCCGTAAAAATCCTGCTCGCCGAAACAGACCTGACAGCCTACCACATGTCCGGCAAACGGATTCTGGAAAGCGGCATGCAGTTCCGCAACCCCCAAGTTTCCATGGGCATACCCGGAATGAGCGAATACGAGATCTGGCAGACCGACGAAAATGCAGTCCGCACCGTCCGCCGCCTCCTCGATACAGCCAATTAACCCTCCACATATCCCATGTCCCTATACTTTCCTATAAAAGTTCTATTCACAACAAACAGAATCGCCATAGGAAGAATGGCAAAGCCATTCTTCCAGTGTGAAACTTAGAGGTTCTTAGGCCCCGTATTTTGGGGCCTTAGAACCTCTTTTCACACTTCACACTTCACATTTCCAGAAAAACGCGCTGTAGGCCGGCAGCGTACTTCCGCCGCCGAAGTCATGGCTTTCACCGCTTATCAAATCAACCGCCATACCGCAGCCCGCATCAAAATGGGCCATATACGGCTCACTGTCGGCATTTATCGCCACCAGCACCCGCTCTCCCTCTACAGCTCTTTCAAAAATACACTGTTTGTTTGTCAGGACAACCGAACGGAAATCACCAAAATTCAGCGCCCGTGACCCTTTCTTAGCCTCTGCCAGCCTGCCGATAAATTCCGACAATTCATTTTCAACCGGTTCCGCAAAGCATGCGCGAAGAGCCTGGTCACCGTCGCTCTTATTTCCTTTCGCTCCCCATTCGCTTCCATAATACACACAGGGAATGCCCGGCATGCCGAACATCATGGCATAAATCAGAGGAAGATGCTTTTCATTTTCCAGAATACTTGCAATCCTTGTCACATCATGGTTATCCACAAAAGAAAGCAGATGCAGCCCCTTATACAAAGTCCAGTTTTCCGGACCGAACTGCCTTAACAGAGAATGAACGATTTCGAACATATTCAGACTGTTAAAGCTGGAATACAGTCCTTTATAGCATTCATAATTCGTTGCCGAATGAAGCATGCCGTCATTCACCAGAACCTTATAATCTCCGTGCAGCATCTCACCCACAAGGAAAAAGTCCGGCTTCAGCTCATCACAGAGACTCCTTAGCCGCCTCACAAAGTTATGATCCAGACAATAAGCCACATCCAGACGCAGCCCGTCTATATCGAATTCCTCCACCCAATATCTGACACAGTCAAAAATATGAGTGATCACTTCCTCATTCTGAAGATTCAGCTTCACAAGGTCGTAATTTCCTTCCCAGCCTTCATACCACAGGCCGTCATTATAATTGGAATTTCCGCCCAAATCAATATGGAACCAGTTCAGATAAGGGGAATTCTCCCTCTTCTGCAGAACATCCTGAAAGGCCCAGAAGCCTCTTCCCACATGATTGAAAACACCGTCCAGCACCACCCGGATTCCTTCTTTATGAAGGTTCTCACAGACCTTTTTGAAATCCTCATTGGTGCCCAGCCGGCAGTCCACCTTTTTGAAATCCCTGGTATTATACCCATGGGTATCCGACTCAAACAGCGGCGAAAAATAGATGGAGTTTGCGCCAAGCTTCTTTATATGCCCAATCCAGCCATTTACCTTTTGTATTCCATCCTGCTCTGCTGCCGGACAGCTTCCGTCATTTTCAAACGGAGCCCCGCAGAATCCCAGAGGATATATCTGATAAAAAACACTTTCGTAAGCCCACATAAATGTGTCCTCCTATCACTAAACTTCGTCTTGCCCCTCATGCTTCGGGGGACATGTATACGCTGTATCAGTATACCATATCCTATTTTTGCTTTCCACTTTTTTTGTTTCTCTGCTGTTCTCCGAAGGATCACTAAAGTGGAAAAATTTTATTCATCCATCCACCTTTTCCTTCTGAAAATCCACATCCGGCAGTGTCGTTTTCCACTTATCCATATGTGTGGATAAGCATAATTCACATGCTTTTTTCAGCCCCATTTTTTCCTGTTTCTGTGGATAAGCCTTTTAAATTATCCACATTGATTTACATAACAAAATTGACTGCTTTAGTTTTTTTACTGTATATCGACTATGTTGTGAAAATGTGTATAACCGACTCAAAACGTGTAAAATCGACAATAACTGCAAAAGAAATCCCCAGTTTCCACATAGTTGTCCACAATTCTGACTGTCATAAACATGTTTTCCACATGTCAGTCTTCGAAAACTGCGTGTCATTTTCTGATAATCCGCACATTCCACAATTTTTTCCACATAACCACCATCCCATTAAAATATATAGCCCCGGGATATCTTTTTTTATTCCTGTTACTGGTAGTTTTAAAAAATTTTTCTATGGATAAATCAGGACGTAGACATCCGTTCAAACCTGTGATATACTGACTTGCTGTCTTAAAAAGACGGTCTTAATTTCCTTATCTGAAAAAAAGAAAAGGCAGGGGATTCCTTTATAAAAAGCAAATAGATAAATAAATAGATAATACCGATAAACGACAGGAGTTTTGATATGATAAAAATAGGATCTCATGTAAAAATGGGCGGAAAGGATATGCTGCTGGGTTCTGCCAAGGAGGCTGTCTCTTATGGAGCCAATACTTTCATGGTGTATACCGGCGCGCCCCAGAATACAAAACGTAAGGCCATAAGTGAATTGAATATAGATGCTGCCTGGGAATATATGAAGCAGAATGGAATTGAGGATTTTGTCATCCATGCCCCTTATATTATCAACCTGGGGAATTCGGTGAATCCGGAGACCTATTCCCTTGCTGTGGATTTCCTGGCTCTGGAGCTGGAACGCACCATTGCCATGGGCAGCCGGGTTCTCATCCTTCATCCGGGCGCACATGTCGGCGCCGGTACCGAAACCGGGCTGCGCCAGATCATCCAGGGACTGAATGCGGTATTGACAGCGGACACTCCCTGCTATATAGCACTGGAGACCATGGCGGGCAAGGGTTCGGAAATCGGCCGCAGCTTTGAAGAGCTGGCCGCTATTTATGATGGGGTGAAATACAATGATAAACTGCGGATATGTTTTGATACCTGCCACGTAAATGATGCAGGCTATGACATCGTAAATGACTTTGAAGGGGTAATGGAACAATTCGACAAGAAACTGGGAAAAGACCAGATTGCTGTTTTTCACATCAATGACAGTAAGAACAGCATGGGCGCCGGGAAAGACCGTCATGCCAATATCGGGGAAGGCACCATCGGCTTCGATACCTTAAGGCATATCGTCCACCACCCGGATTTTCCGGGCATTCCCAGGATCCTGGAAACGCCCTACCGCCCTGATCCGGAGAATCCGGATAAGACACTGCCTCCTTATAAAGAGGAAATTTCACTATTATTGCAGAAGTGACTGCAAATATAATAATCCTTCCATCAGCGGTGCATCAATTCCGCCGTTCTTTCATAAAGTTCCAGATAAATTTGATATTTCCTATCATAAATACTTTTTAATTCCTCCCGGGGGATGATGGTATCTGCTGCTTTTACCCAGGCATTAGTTTCACTTCTCTTTGTGAAAAGGCCGCAGGCCATGCCTGCAATGAACGCATCTCCCACCAGAGAACCATTATAACTTTCCAATGTTGTCTGCCGGCAGCCGGTCACATCACTGACTGTCTGCAGCAGCATGGGGATATTAATGCCGCCTCCCATTACAACGGCATTATTTTTCTGTTTAGGATTCCTGCTCAATACATGGCGGATTGCACAGGCGGTTCCTTCCAGAGCAGCCTTATATAAATCAGCCGGGGTATGCCCCATCTGCAATCCGAAAATCATTCCTTTTGCAAAAGGATCCTCAAAAGGAGCTTTTTCTCCATTAAAGTAAGGTAATACAACAATTCCGTTTGCGCCTGCCGGAACCGATTCTGCAAACTTTTTCAGTTCATCGGACCCGATTCTCTGTTGGTTTACACCGGAAATCAGGGAAATCATCCAGTCTATGACAGAACAGCCGTTTGACATGGAGCCCCCCGGAATTGAAGACATACAGGAAGCCGGATCGATATCCGGAAACAAAACTGCAGCATGATCATTTCCGTTATCCACACCAACACAGGTACCATAACTGATCTGGGGAAGGCCGGTAAAGTTCGTCCCATAGCTGAGTGTTTCCGCAAGGAAATCCCCTGTTCCCACAGCTACCGGAGTCCCCTGCACAAGCCCGGTAAGCTTTGCCGCTTCTTCGGTTATCGTTCCTCCAAGCTCCGTAGCAAATTTAAGTTCCGGAAGCTGTTCTTTCCTGACACCGCACTCCCGGCAGACTCTTTCGTCCCATCCGAACTCTTTTATGGAGAAAGGAAGCCCGGCTAATTTGTAGCATCCATAGTCTGCAACAAAGCTGCCAGTAAGCCGGTATACCAGAAAGGTCACAGCTCCCATATAATAGGAAGTTTTGTCAAACACCTCAGGCTCATGACGCTTCAGCCACAACATTTTTGGTCCGGTGCTCTTGGGGGAAATAGGCCTGCCATTCGCTTTCAGAGAATAATCTTTACCAAGTATTTTATTTAAATCTGCGATTTCCTGTTCTGCCCGTACATCCAGGCTGTACAACATTGCCGGTCTGAGAGGTTTACCCTGTCTGTCCACAGGCAGTACTGCGGGTGTCAGGGAGCTGATACCCACAGAAATAATATCTCCGGCTGATACCTGAGCATTGCCAAGCAGGGTTCTGCATATCTCCAGGAATTCTTTCCACCATATCTGTTCGGCATCATGCTCCGCCCACCCTGGCTGCGGATGAGATACCTGATGCCTCATGGACGCAGAAGCAACTTCCTCTCCTTTCCGGTTAAAAAGTGCGCCTTTGGAATTTGTAGTGCCAATATCGATTGCCAATAACAGCTCTTTACCCATAGAGTACAATCTCCTTTATACTATATCGTTCTCTTCCTTTTCCTATGCCCGCAGGATCTCCACAAACTTATTATAAATTTCTGATGTCGTAATTTCTGAGTCGCCGCTGATCACATAAATATCCTCACCGGCATCAATAACTATACAGGTAGGGGAGGTGCTGTATACGCACATATAATATCTGCCCCACAGTTCATTTTCCCATATCCCATATTGATATATCTTTTCTTTACCGCCTTTTATACAGCTTCCGAATTCAGGGAATTCCATATAGGAAATATTCCGTATAGAAGAATAGGGCAGTTCTATGGATGTGTCAGGGTATACAATCTGCAGCCGGGCAGATTCAAATTTAAGCATTATCTCCTGACTTCTGCCCATAAACAAACAATAAAAAGTCATACCTGCAAATATCACCATAACAATCAGTATATTCAGCCTTCTGTTTCTTTTCAGTGAAATATTACCCATACTCCCTCTCCCCTTTTCTTACTTGTTATTCCATCCGCCCCTCATGTTCCAACATAAATTCATGTATTTCTTCCAGTCTTCTGGGGTTATAAGCCAATGTCATATTGGTTTCCGGATCCGTATAACGACAGGTCTTACCAAACACACTTCCTTTTTTCTCCCTGTCTTTTTCCGGATCTCCCTCTTTCGCCCAGTTTTCAAACAGACGCTTCGTTTCCGCAATCAGTTCTTTCCCTGCCGGTACATCTCCATGAGCCGGCCAAATGCATTCAATATCCAACTTCTGAATTGCAGAAAGCGCCGCATAATAAAGATATGGCGCCGCAGGCGCATTTCCTGATTTTCCATACATAACCACATGATTGCTCGTCAGGGCATCTCCCACAAAAACAGCTTTCTTTTCCGGACTGTAAAGCCCTATGGAGCCTTTCGTATGCCCCGGAAGCGGATAAACCTGCAGCGTAATGCCGCCTAAATCAAATCTATCACCTGCTTTTACAAACTTATAATCACAATTTTTTATTGTCATAGCCATATAGGCCTTTCTGTCGATTATCTCCTCAATATCGGGTGTCTTTTTATATCTTGACCGGATCAGCCGATCCTTTGATTCCTCATTATCTCCCGCAAGGCAAAGCTCATAATCTTCTTCTGCAATATACACCTTATCAAAAAGGTAATTGCCAAGCACATGATCGTCATGTCCGTGAGAGCAGACCACGGTCAGCGGCAGGTCAGTAACTTCATGTATTAACGGACGATAATCACAAAACCCATAACCGGTATCAAACAGCAGCGCTTTCTCCTTACCAAGGATCAGATAAAGTCTTTCTGAATTGATATCATCCAGGATATAAAGCCAGTCCTCCGCCTTAATCCTGCTTACCAGATTTTCCTTAGTCAGTTTTCTGTGTTTTTCTTCATTAATTATACATTCCATACAATTTCCTCCATTTAATTTATTTACGCTGCTTTTTCTTTTTCCTGCAAGAGCCGGAAATCTTCTTCTATCCGATTGATTTTTTTCCGTTTGACCAGAACCATTATAAACGCCAGTACAACAGGCAGAACCATGATACGCCACATAACCTCATAGCCGCGCCAATCCACAACAGCGCCTGCAATAATCGGCCCGAGAAAGCTTCCCAAATCCGTTCCTATAAAATTAGTACTGCTTCCTGCTCCTCTGCGTTCCACCGGGACACATTTCAGGCTCATGGCCTGAATTGCAGGCTGGCTTGCACCATAGCCAAAAGCGGCTACAAAAGCGGCCAGCAGGAACATAATAAGATTTTGGCTGTAACTGATAATAAGAAAGGATAGGGCAAAACAAACCAGCGAGGGCAGTACAATCTTTACAAGACCGTATTTATCCGTGAGTCTGCCTACGAGAGGGCGGGTAATCAGCATGGTTCCTGCAAATACTGTAAAATAATATCCAATATTCTCCACTCCTATTTTTCCTGCATATACAATAAGAAAAGAGTTAATTACAAAATAAGTCAGGGACATAAGAAAGATGATAAATGCAGGCATGATCGCCTCTTTGGCAACAATACTTTTTCCTGATATTTTTAATTTTTTCCCTTTTACATAAGGTACCTTCACCCTTGTGGCCAGGAAGGCGGCAAATACCATAATCCCGCATCCAATCATAAATGTTCCCTGGTATCCCATAACCCCGACCAGAGCCAGGGCGATGGTAGGGCCGATTGCCTGACTGGCTGCCTGAGCCATGGAAAAAACACCGATACCCGACCCGAATTTTTCTTTCGGAAGTGTATCTGCCGCCAATGCAAGGCAGCAGGTAGAGGTGAATGCCTGCCCTACTCCCTGCAAAAGACGCAGACCTATCAGTGTCGGAACGTTTCCTGATATTCCATATCCAAAAAAGGATACCGCCATAATCAGCATAGTACCTGACAGCACAAACCTGCGGTTATATGTATCAATAACAGGTCCTGACAGGATTTTAAATATCAATGCCGTTACCGAATAAATACTGGCAACGATACCTACCACTGTCGCTGCGGCCCCAAGGTAATCCGCATATTTGGAAACCAGGGAATTCATCATTTGCTGAGACAGGTTCATACAGGCATTCGCAATAAAAATGGTGGTAAACAACGGATTCCATATTTTATCCGTTTTATTATTTATAACTTTTTGCATATTTTCCCACTCCCGTCTGCATTTTCATTATCTCTCTCCCCAGCAAATCACCGGATCATAAATACTTTCTCCTGTATCCTGATCTCTGCGGAAATGCTTCAGATAATCCCAGGCCAGATTTGCCTGGCTGCTCCATACCACATGAGGAATGCCAATGGCTCTGGCATAACGCATGACAGGAGCGCCATCCTTCCCATAAAATTCTCCTCCCAGCCAGTCCGCTCCCTGCACATGAAAGCTGTAGGAAATATCAAACTCCAGTCCGAATTCTCTTTCTACCGGATCCTGCGAATTTGCCAGCAGTTCTTCCATATGGGCGGATGACAAAGGTCTGTAATTTTTAATTTGGGCAATATCCCTCATCCATATATCCAGATTATGTACTCTGTAATCCTTCTTCTTATTATCCAATATCCAGGGGGCAGGGTAGGATGCCACATCTGCCGTACCACCTATAAATATACCCGGAATACGCAGACCTTTGGTAGATGCATAATAATCAGGCCCTGTGTGAAATTTCAAATCTTTAAATGGCTGTCCTCCGGGCAGTACCGCAACAGCTGCCGCCATCTCCGGACAGGTACATGCGGCGCAAACCGATGCCTCACTTCCTGATGAAAATCCCGCGCAATAAACCCTCTCCCAGTCAATGGGATATTTCTTTTCCCGCAGGGTTTCCATAATTCGGGGAAATTCCGTATCAACCTCATTATTGGAACGCCCGCCGTTGTTAGGATATACGACGATATATTTCTCTACAGCAGCCAGTGTATTGAACCCATAGGTCTCTGCAAGATTAATGGTAACACCGCCGCCATGGCTGAAATAGATCATGGCATATTTTTTATTTGTCTTCATGTCCAGCGGAGTAAATACACTGTAGGCATATTTACCTTCCTCCGTTTCATAATCAAATAGTTCCTTCTTCAGGCCCCTCTTTTCCCAATAGGCTATTACCTCCGGATGCATAGGTGACTCACTGTATTTCCGGTATAATTCCAGGTTTTGTGTCAATTCCCGCCCTATATCTGTCTGCGCAAAAGCTTCCTCGTCATAAGGAAGTTCATTTTCTTCCTCAGGGTCCGGTATCCTTTTATTTGTGAGGGTATCATAACGCAGCAATGGTATCCAGTTCTTCATATTCGCTCCTATCTGCCCGAATCATCAGGCGCATAATATTATTTTATTAAGACATGGTATAGCATAAATTAAGCGGAATCTGCTTCAGATGGAATTCTATAAAATAGCTTTGCTCCCTGCCTTCCGCTGAATCATCAAAAGAAAAATGCAGATAAGAGACAGCCTTTTTTTCTTCCCAGGCCTGTTGATAGACACAGTCATAATTCATTCGGCTTTCCTCAATAAACTGTTCATAAGGAACCTTCTGTTCTTCTATCATATTCACTCCTAATTCCTGCAGTTGTTCCCTTATATGAGGCACTTCATCGGCAGGGCATTTAATAGTTGCCAGTATTTGATTCATAATATTCTTCTCCTCTCTGTCACAAATAATATGGGAAACTCGGAAGACTGCAGTTTACGCTGGCATATTTATTCAGCGGTGAAAGGATTTCCGCTCTGTGAGTCATTCTTCCGGCATCATCAAACTTGATGATCAGAAAATACGGCTGATGATAATGGCCATGATCACATCCGTTTCCATGCCATCTCGCAGGTCCGTGACTGTTCATTTCCACGAAATAAACATGCTTATCCTCTGTGGGATAAATTTTGCTTCTTGTGTCCCTGTACATCCAGGGACTGCTTGATTTAAGCCAGGCATGTATACGAATCTGCGCTTCTCTTGGAGGTTCCTTATTGTCTGTCACCATTACCGGGTCCGGAGCCTCCGACCAGGGACGGTCATCCGGTACAAACCATGCTGCACCGGTAAAACCCGGATTTGCAGTAGTGAGTCTGCGGTATTTTTCCCTTTCCACACCGCATGCGCTTTCCTTCAGGTTATTTTTTATCCTGCTTTCAACCAGTTCCGGACTCATATCCACCTCTGCATCACTCTCGGACGGATCCACATAAACCTTCGCTTCTCTGTTGTTTCGGGCTTCAGGATGTGCTTCCAGATATTCGTCCACCCGGCTGTCCTCTATTCCTTTATGGAAACCAGGAACCCTCAGGCCCGCCGCCTTCAGCATCCGGATTGGTTCGATCATTCCCTTAATATAATTTATTTTTCCTTCTTTCATTTCCAAACGCATGATAAATTTGGATTCATAATGCCCTTCCTGTTCGCCCCAGTAAACCTCTGCACTGCAATATCCGATTGCCCAGAATTGCTCACGATCAGGCGCCGCATAAAATTCTTCCAGTCTGCTGTCCCAGCTTCTTATGGTACGATTCAGCCACTCAAAACACCTTTCTGCTTCCCAGACATCATAATGATTGGGCATTCCAGGAGGCGCTGAAGGAAAGTCCATCGTAAACTGTTCTGAAAAATACTTGGGAAAATACTCCTGTCTCCAAAAGGGAACAGATGCTATTTTTTCAGCAATCTCCCTGTTATGTATCTTGTCATCCATATTATTGACCTCCGTCTATTCTTTCTTTTTATGTTCTGTCTTTTCTTACATATAGGAATCATCTGCCTGTGGTTTTACCGCAGCAGCTCTTTTGGTATATCGCATCGTTTTCTCCATAACAAAGACCGCTGCCATACAGACTCCGCAAAGCAGCATATCTGCAGCGCACAGCAGAATGGCGCCTGTTTCCGCAGTCTTTTGCAGGCGGAACAGGGAAACCAGAAGTACTGCTGCTGTAAGTCCGAAGCCGGCCGCTGAAACCGCCGATATCTGCATCAATGCTTTCGAAGTACTTTTGTATTCTCCGATTGTCATTTCTTTTTTAGCTGTCACATAATATATAATGGTCTTCAGAAACCACAGCATGAGAAACAGATCGATTGCTTCCGGCACGGTAACATACCATTGGAAATTACTTTCAACCGGCATACCTGCTGCTTTCAGATAAAAAAATACGGTAAGGCAAAAAAGCAGAATATAAGCTGTTTTTACCCCTCTCCTCTGCAGAACGGTCAGGCTGCTATAATAGTAATCTCCAATATAGGTTCTTATCACCCGTTTGGTACCTTTATTGTCAGTCCTGGCCCGTTCCACATAATCTTCAAAAAAGGTATGATAGAAATGGCTGTGGTACCCGTGATCCATCATAGTATCCCGGTTTACACCTGTTTTTTTATTTTTTCTGCGCATTCCTTCCCTCCTTTTGTTCCCCGAACCAGCAGCAATCCCGCATCTGCATCCAGCACCGCATTTCTGCCGTGATAAAGCCTGCCCCGGCAGTCCCGGAGTTCAGAAACAAGTGGAATTTTTCTCTGTTTTGCCATGAAGGCCAAAGGTTCTTCCGTCACTCCGGCAAGAACGCCTATTCCGGCAATATATCTGCAGTCCATAGAAACCATATCCGCTGCCGACAGGCTTTGTAATATAAGAATCGTATCTTCCCTGGGACAGATCCTTTGACGATGTATTCCCAGAGCAAGGGAAAGCAGCAGCTGTTTTAACTCTTCCGCAGCATCAGCCCGCTCACGGCCTCCTTTATCCCCGACTGTCCTCAGTAATTGAACAAAACATCCGAACTGGTATTCTATCGCCTTTTCCGCACTCATATGTTCTGTGTCTATCAGTTCTACTACGGAATCCGTAAGGGAACATTCGTCATACAATATGGACAGCTGCATATCAAAAATATCCGCTGCCTTCTCTCCGAATTCTTTGACAGCCATTGCATACCACTTTTCCAGTTTTTCCTTGGCCGCTGATAAAACCGTTTTGAAATGAATCACTTCTGCGTCCACAAACTCAGTTTTCAGAACGGCAACTCGGACAGGCGGATCAGGTAACCAGAACAGTTTTCCTTCTTGTCTGCCACAGGATATCACCTTTCCCTCAAAAGTCACAGGCATATCACATCTCCTTTTAAATTCCGTTGATTTCTCTGCAGCGGCAGCATTTAACAAAATGATCCGGCAGAACTTCCACCAATTCCTGCGGCTGTCGGCAGCCTTCTTCTGCATAAGGACAGCGTGCAGCAAATCTGCAGCCCGGTTCCGGATTGATTGGGCTCGTTATTTCTCCCTTCAGCTGAATCCTCTGCATTGGTCTGTGGATATCCGTACTGGGAATTGCCGACAGCAGGGCTTTTGTATACGGATGAAGTGCTTTCCTGAACAGCTGCTCCGCAGGGGCCTTTTCTACCGATTGTCCCAGATACATAACCAAAATGTCATCTGCGATATGCCGTACCACCGACAGATCATGTGTTACAAACATATAGGCCATTCCCAATTGTTCCTGTAAATCCATTAACAGATTCAATACCTGGGCCTGTATGGACACATCCAATGCCGAAACCGGTTCGTCACAGACTACAAAATCCGGCTGTAAAGCCAATGCCCGGGCAATGCCCACTCTTTGGCGACGTCCTCCATCCAGTTCATGGGGAAACGATTGACGCAGTCTTTCATCAATTCCTACCAGATTCATCAACCGATTGGCTTCTTCTTTCATTTTCCCTTTTGAAGAGAAACGTCCTGAGTGTTTCAAAGGCTCCATAATGGTAGCTTCAATACGTAATCGCGGATTTAAGGAGGAATAAGGATCCTGGAACACAATCTGCATCTTTTCACGGGCTTTCTTCAGTTCCTGGCCTTTTACATGGGTAATATCCTTTCCGTCTAAAAGCACGCTGCCGTCTGTAGCTTCTAAAAGCCGTATAATACTCCTTCCCAGAGTTGATTTTCCGCAGCCCGATTCTCCTACCACTCCCAACGTTCTGCCCCGGCGGATTTCAAAGCTGACCTCATCAACCGCATGATTCATACCGATAGGTACCTTAAAATATTTTTTCAGATTCTGTACTTTTATTAAAGGTTGATCAGTTGTCATAACCCGGCACCTCCTGCCTTTTCCCGGATACAATTTCAGTCCATTTCCGGGAAATTTCCCGAAGCTCTTCTGCTTCCTTCACACATTGGCAGAAATGGACTCCCCGCAGCTTCCTACCAGGGATATCCCCCTTGCAGCGCTCCGATGCATACGGACAGCGCGGCCAGAATGCACAGCCTTCAGGCAGATCTGTGGGATCCGGCGGCAGTCCGTCGATGGAATGGAGCCTTCGTTCACCAACCGCCATACTCGGAAGAGCTCCAAACAGCCCAATAGTGTAGGGATGTGACGGATGATCAAAGATATCCTCTTTTTTTCCGAATTCCACAATTTTTCCCGCATAAATAATTGCCACATCATCACAGGTCTGTGCCACCACACCTAAATCATGGGTGATTAATATCATGGATGTATTGTATTTTTCCTGTAATTCCTTTATTAAACCCAGCACCTGTGCCTGTATTGTCACATCCAGGGCTGTTGTCGGCTCATCAGCAAGCAGCAGTTCCGGGTCACATGCCAGGGCCATGGCAATCACTACCCTCTGCTTCATACCCCCGGAAAACTGATGAGGATATTCCGTATAGCGTTCCCGCGGAATTCCAACTAATTCCAACATATCACCAGCCCGCTTCATTCCTTCCTTTTTTTCACAATCCAAATGAAGCTGTATCACTTCCAGAATCTGATCGCCTACCGACATCAGAGGATTTAGGGCCGTCATAGGATCCTGAAAAATCATGGCAGTCTTTTTACCGCGGATATCCATCATTTCTTCTTCCGATAATTTTAGTACATCCACTTCATCAAGCTTTATTTCTCCCCCCGTTATCTTAGCTGCCACATCCGGCAGAATTCTCATTATCGCCTTTGCAATTGTAGTTTTTCCGGCTCCGGTCTCTCCCACCAGTCCCAATGTTTTTCCTCGTTCCAGTCGGATAGAGATTCCGTTAACGGCATACACATTTTTTCGATTCTGTGTATAGGTCACATTCAGATCTTTTATTTCAAGGAATTTCTCCCCCATATTTCCCCTCCTTTCTCAGTCACGCAGCTTTGGATCCAAAGCATCACGCAGGCCGTCACCAAGTAAATTAAGTGCCAGTACGGTAAGTGCGATCGCCAGACCGGGGAATGTAATCAAAAAGGGATAATTCCTGATATATGCACGCCCATCCGCAAGCATAGCTCCCCATTCGGGTGTGGGCGGCTGTATTCCCAGGCCTATGTAAGAAAGTGAAGCCGCCATAGTAATCATATTTCCTATGCTCATTGTGGTAATTATGATCATGGGCTGTATTACATTCGGCAGCAGATGCCTGAACATAATTGCCGGCTTTGATGCATTAATGGATTCCGCCGCTTCTATGTACTCCTTTTTCCTTTCCGACAGAACCTGTCCCCTGGTCATCCGGACTCCTCCGGGGATACTACCCACAGTCAATGCTATAACAGTTGCAAAAAAACCCGCGCCCATAAACGCTGAAATCATGATGCATAAAAGCATCCCCGGCAGAGCGCTCCATATATCCATAAACCGCATAATAAAAGTTTCTGTCTTTCCTCCGAAATATCCCGCAATAATCCCGAAAACAATCCCGATGGCTGCCGACAGCAATGCCGAGGAAAAGCCAAGAAGCAAAGAATATCTGCCGCCATAAAGAAGTCTTGTAAAAATATCACGACCCATGGAATCACATCCGAACCAATGTGCTTTGCAGGGGCCTGCATACATGTTTAACAAGTCAATATCGTTCACCCCATAAGGCGAAAAGAGGGGGCCAAACAAACACAGCAGAAGAATGACAAGCAGCAGAATAAAACCCAGTCTGGAACTCCAGCCTTTTAACAGACGGCGCATAAATTCCAGGCAATATACGGAATTTTTATTTTTTTTCATGTGATTCACCTTCCTTTTGCATACTGGGCTTTAATCCTGGGATCCAGGAATGCGTAACTTAAATCCATTATCAAAACCACAATGGAGGTAAACAGCGCAAAAAATACCACACAGCCGCATACTACGGGCCTGTCCCTGAGATTAACTCCCGAAAGCATGTAGGCACCCACTCCGGGAATGGAAAAGACAGTCTCGATAACAGGTGAGCCGGCAACAAGCTGGCACAAACCTCCTGCCACTCCGGTAATAATGGGCATCATCGCATTAGGCAGCATATGTTTCCTGACAATCACACCTTCCTTTTGTCCTTTTGCACGCGCAGTAGAAATATAATCCGCCCTTACAACCTCCAGCATGGAGCTTCGCGCCTGTCTCGCATTTACCGCAATCCCCGGCAGGGCACTGCATATGACAGGCAGTATATAGCATTTCCAGCTCTCTATTCCGAAAGCCGGTACCCAATTCAGCTTAAGTGCAAATAAGAGAATAAACATCAAAGCCACCCAGAAATTCGGTGCTGATACAAATACCATGGCAATCACCATAGTAAGGGAATCCTGCCATTTTCCTTCGTGTATTGCGGAATATATCCCCAGCACGGTACCTATTATCACATTTAAAAGCATTGCGGGTATGCCAATTGCCAGGGTTCTCGGCAGCCGTGTTATTAATTCATCCATTACGGATACTCCATATTTCCAGGAATATCCGAAATCTAATTTCAGGAATGCCTGATACAGAAAACTGCCCAGCTGAACGATATATGGCCTGTCAATCCCCAATTCATGGCGTTTTGCCTGAAGGATGTTCTCCGGTATATCCACTCCCAGCTGAAGTCTCGCAGGATCACCGGGAACAAAGTACATAAGCGTAAATACTAAAATAGCCGCACAGAACATTATAACGATCATGGACAGCAGCCTTTTTAAAATGTATCTTCCCATCAAAATTCTCCTCTTTAAACCGGTATATACATTCCCTATTGTCCCTGGTATTTACTGGAACCAACCGTAACATATCCCTCCCGGTAATAAATTTCTTCCATCTTCTTGCTATAGACTATGGAAGATGCCATACCTGAAATAGGATAAACATCACCGATTGAAAACGCATAATCCATACAAGCCTTCACATGCTCATCATCATGGGTTTCATCCGCCAATGAAGTTTGATAAAGCTCCTGCAGTTTCGGATCATCCAGCCAGTTTGTTGTCATCCCGTCATGCACATCATTGTTAAAGAGTGTATTCCAACTGGCAACCAGCGTACTTCCGCCCAGTCTGGTAACCACGAAATCCCATCCTGTCTTTTCGGCAATAATAGGATTCATCAGACTTTCTTCATAGGTCTGAATCGTCGCCTTGATACCGGCCTGCGCCAAAAGACTCTGCATCATTGTCATTGCATTTTTACATTCTTCATTAACAAGACCGACAATTATTATTTCTTCACCATTGTAATCTGATTTTTCAAGATATTCTTTTGCCAAATCCAAATCATAAGTATTTACATAGGTTTCTTCCTTTTCCCATTCCGGATTATAATCCTGGAAATAGGCAGTTCCCAATGATTTAAGCGGTGCATAACTGCTTCCCATAGCCGTAGCTATCGCGTCGTTATCCAGTGCATAATACATAGCCAGCCTCAGATTCAAATCATCCCCGGTCACAGAAGAAGCCATATTAGGCATCATATAGTAATAATCGCCGGATAAATTAATATCCACATTATATTGATCACTATAGGGTCCTCCTTCTTCAAATTCCGCAAGCATTGAGAATGTTACATAATCGCAGAAATCCACCGTATTCATCTCAAGCGCCACCACAGCCTGCGAGGATTCAGAAATAACTTTGAACTCAATAGTCTGTACCGTTGCCTTATGAAGTCCCAGCCGCGCACTCACATCCTCCGAGGTTTTCTCCGCCCAATAATCATCGTTCGCTTCCAGAACCAATTCTGAACCGCTGACAAACCCGGAAACTACAAAGGGACCGGTTGCAACAGGCTCTGTAGCAAAATTATGTTCTTCAAAAGCTTTTTGTGAAAAAATAAATGTCCTGACGAGAATAAATTCAAGCTGCGCGGCCGACGGTTTTTCCTTCCAATGATAAGCAACCGTATATTCATCAACCGCTTCCACATGATCCAGCACATCGTATTTAATATTGTTTCCTGTCTCAATCAGCCAGTTAACGGAATAAACAACATCATCCGCTGTGATATGATTTCCCTCCGAATCATATATCTCTTCAAACAGTTTTATATTCCAGACCGTATCGGAAACTTCGGTATAACCGCTGGCCAGGCTGGGAACCAGATTGTTGTCATCATCATAATCAAACAGTGCCTCATAAATACTCCAGAAAAATTTAGGTTTTCCATTTCCGTTAGGTTTACAGGGAAGCAAATCGGCAGGATCCGCATTGACTGCCACTATCACTTTGTCATAGCGGCCATCAGCATTGATTCCGCTTTCCTCTTTTCCCTTGCTTTCGCTTTCAGATACATTACCCACCACTGTCTCCTCTTTTTCTGATGAAGCCGTTCCTGTTGTGGCAGTACATGCCGTCAACAGACTGGCTGTCAGCAGTACAGACAAACTTGTTTGCAAAACTTTTCCCAATTTACCCATTTCATTACCCCTTCTCTTTCTTTTTTAGTTATTTTTTATATTTAACTATAATGATATAATATTTTATTTGCACAAATATATCAATTTCTATTCTGGTATACTACATTCTTATATTCAAAATATACAAATATACCTTTTTTTTATTCAGATATCTGGAATGTACTTTCAGCAGTATTTCATATTTACGAATGATTTTTTCCAAAAAAAAACCCTTCGCTGCCAGTACTCTGACAACAAAGGGTCACTCCTTTTCTATATGTATTTCTTTTATTTTCTTTCTTTTCTATTCCTCTTTTCTTTGTTGGTTTAAATTCTTCACAAACTCCACCACCTTACAGGCTCCTTCTGATAACACAATATCTTTTCTCCAGCACAGAGATATTGTACAATCCACAACAGGATCCAAATCCACCAGAACTACATTATCCAGATTCTCGGCGATTATTGTTTTTTTCAAAAGAAGGGATATTCCAAGCTCATCATTCACAAGCTTTGCAGCTTCGCTGCCGCTGAGTACCGTCATAACTACCTTTGGCGTAAATCCAGCCTGCCTGCATAAAGAGATCCCATCACTTTCTTTTCCTTTTAATGATGAAATCATAACAAAATTTTCCCGTTTCAGCGCTTCCAGCTTTACGGATTTCAGATTTGCACAGGGATGCGAACGGTAAAGTACAGCTGCAATACTGTCCTTTACGTATGGAACCACATTATATTTTCCCTCCGGATCTTTTAAATTACGTATAAAAGCCAGTTCACATCCACTCTCATATAAAGTTTCTTCCACATTCCGGCTGTCCAGAGTATAAAGCATATAGTTTTTATTAGCACTGCGGAAACTTCTTACCAACTGTGTAAGGCGATACTGGGTACCAATCAGAATCGCCCTGCTGGCATCCATTTTTTTCTCCTTCACTTCATTATCAAACCCCTCTGTCGCATCTATAATCCGGTGGGCATACGGTAAAAACATCTGACCGTATTCACTCACAATAATTCGTTTTCCGGAGCGTTCAAAGAGAGGAACACTGAGTTCCGCTTCCAATGTCTTAATATGATTAAATAATGAGGACTGAGAAATAAACAACTCATCTGCCGCTCTGTTGTAATTACACATTTTGGCAAGTACAATAAACTCCTTTAAATAAGCAGTTTCCATATATAAATCACCTGTATCTTCTGCTGAATTTACTATAACGGTTTCCTTGCTGTGCCTGACATATGCCGCCATATCTGTCTCTTATGCATGATAACTCTTTCTCATAAGTACATCATATTTATAGTATAGCTATCTGAAGCCGGAAAAGCAATAAGCTACTTGCTTCCTTACAGTTTACAGCCACTCATCCCAGAACCGCTCCACCCGGCGGGCCACCCGGTCCGCCGTCACCACCTCGTATTCCTCCCATTCCCTGGGAAACAGCTGCTGATAGGCCCCGTTCAGGAACCGGTCGTCCAGGAGTGCCACAATCCCCACGTCCTCCGATGTCCGGATCACCCTTCCTGCCGCCTGCAGGACCTTGTTCATACCGGGGTAACGATAGGCATAATCAAATCCGTTTTTACCGGCAGCATCAAAGTAGCTTTTTAGGATTTCCCGCTCATTGCACACCTGGGGAAGCCCTGTTCCCACAATGACGGCCCCTATCAGACTGTCATTCTTCAAATCGATCCCCTCACTGAAAATTCCGCCCATGACGCAGAAACCAAGCAGGCTCTTTTCTTCCTCCACTTCAATGTCCATATGGATCATATCCTCCAGCTCACAATTCCTGTTTCCTTCAAAACGGCTCAGGAACTGCTCCCTGTCCTCCTCACTCATGATATCCTCCTGAATGATGCATTCTTCCGTTTCAGGATCCAGGAAGTTCTCTTCATACACTTCAAACACACTCTGCAAAAAAGAATGAGACGGGAAAAAAATCAGGTAATTGCCATAACGCATCCTCGTGATCTCATGGAGATAATAAGCGATGTTGTAATATTCCTTCGGTGATCTCCTGCTGTATTTGCTGGTGACATCACTGCCTATATAAAGCGCTTTCTTCTTAGGGTTAAAGGTTGACTTGGCATATACCTCAAAATCCTCCTTTTCCCCGCCAAGCAGGCTTTTATAATACTGGATGGGCAGCAGTGTAGCTGAAAACAGGACGGTGCTCCGGGCTCTCTGCATACATTCCTTCAGGTTTACAGACGGATTCACGCAGAACAGCTTGACCATAAAGCTGTCATCCTCTTCCAGTTCCGTATAAATAACATAGTTTTCATCCAGACCGTCATAAATAAGAAGGAAATGGGAGATTTCAAAGAAAAAATCCAGCACATCCTCTCTGACGGGGCTTTCGTCATGCTCCTCCAGATATTTTTCCATCGTCTCGTAAAGCCGCTCCACAGCCTGTACAAAAGGTTCTATGGATCCTACAATCCGGCAGTCTTCGCATTCCCGCTTCAGGGGAAGCAGTTCCCTGCTGCACTTATCCAGCTGATGCTCCATTTTGCCGTCATATTCCCGCACTATTTTTTTCAGTGCCAGAAAGTCTTCCTTCACCAGAGAGGCGCTGTACATCTCCCGCCCCCTGTCCACCAGGTTATGGGCCTCGTCAATGAGAAAGATATACTGTCCCTGCACTCCTTCCGTAAAGAAACGCTTCAGATATACATGGGGATCGAAAACATAATTATAATCACAGATGATCCCATCGGAAAAAAGACTCATATCCAGGCTCATTTCGAAAGGGCACACCTTATATTTACGTGCATACTCCTCCACCTTTTCCCTGTTATAATGATCCTCATGCAGAAGCAGATCGTATATGGCATCATTGATCCGGTCATAATGGCCATCCGCATAGGGACAGGCTCCGGGATTACACTCCGTTTCTTCCATAAAGCATATCTTTTCTTTCGCGGTCAGAATAACCGTCTTAAACCGCAGCTGCCTTTCCCTGAGCAGCTGGAAGGTATTATCCGCCACCGTCCGCGTGATGGTCTTCGCAGTCAGATAAAAAATCCGTTCCGCCTTTCCTTCCCCAATAGCCTTAACAGCGGGAAATACGGTGGAGAGCGTTTTACCTACTCCGGTAGGAGCTTCAATGAACAGCTTGCGCTTATGGACAATACTTCGATATACATAGGTAGCCAGTTCCTTCTGCCCTTCTCTGTAAGAGAAAGGAAAAGCAAGCTGCCGAATGGAAGCAGTCCTTTGCTCCTGCCATTCGTTAGTAAAATCCGCCCATTTTTTATACTCCGTCAGCAGGGCCTCAAACCATTCATCCAGCTCCGCCCGCTGATAGGTGTTCACAAAATACCGCAGCTCCTCTGTTTCCATATTGCAGTAGGTCATTCTCACCTTCATCTGCGCACTGTCATGTTCTCTGGCATACATACTTGCATAGCATTTGGCCTGGGCCAGATGGACATCCACCGGCTCCTTCATTTTTTCCAAATCCCTGTAAGTTCCCTTTATTTCATCTATGGTAACAACATCTCCATTGATAACTCCATCAGCCCGGCCTTCCACCACCAAATCGTAAGCGGGTGTGCTCCAGCTGTAGCGCATCACCACCTCCGCCTGATAATCAGAGCCCATTCTTCTTTGTATCATGCGGTGGATCCGCCCTCCCTCCGCCATCGCGTTATCAGGCGCCGCACCCTTACGGTTGTCTATACTGCCGCTGCGCAGGATAAATTCCACCAGGCTGCGCACGGATATTCTTATTTCCACGTTACCATTCCTCCTTGTTTTGCGGAGCAAAATGCGAGTTCTCTGACGAGCAGAGGAATTTTCCTCCTTTTTAAGAAAGGGGGCTGCTGTGCCGACTTCTTTTCCATCTTCAGACAGATCCAACACACAAAAACTCCCTATAAAGATAGTACACACTTCTTTACAGGGAGTCAAACTTTATATAGAGGTACAATAAGTTTCACGAATTAAGCTTCGCTTATACTTTAGCAGGCGATTGCAAAATTTCTGAGGTAACTGTCGAATTCTTTGCTGTATCCATGACAGGTTACTGTCAGTACACGGGTAAGGTCCAGTCCATACACACCAAGAATAGATTTAGCGTCTACCACATAGCTGTTATATGCTATGTCAATATCGAAATCACACCTGGAGGCCGCGTTTACAAATTCCTGTACCTCGTCCGGTCTCAGCACAATTTTATACTGATTGATTCCTTTCATACTTACCACTCACTTTCATCCTTTCTTAAAATATATAAACAGATACCGACACGGTGATTTTACCATGTTCTTACTTGGATTTATCATATTATACAGCATTGGCAAGAAATGTAAACCCCCCATTTTTCGGCATATTCTGCCAGTAAAATCAGCCATACTGCATTATGTCCCCGCAAAGAGTCAAACCTGCTCCCTTCTTTGTCTAAAAGTATGATTTCCGGTGTTTACCCCTATTTTGTCCCCTCCGATTTCTGCTCATTCTTTACAAATTCTATCATATATTCTTGGAACCTGTAAGGGAGGTTCTGTCTCTGCAATTTCTCATTCTCCCGCTCCTTTATAGTTATCTTACGGCAGAAATACCGGAAAAGTTCCTGAATATTCCGCTCTTCCTCTGAGAATTCCAAATCCTGCTTTTGTGGCCCATGCTCCAGTTTCGCCATAAACCAGGGCTTTCCGGCCTGGTGAATGCCATAAAGCTTTCTTCCCTTATCATAAATAATAAAATTTTCCTTAGGAAACCGATCGGCAAAATGAGGCATCATAAACGGAACCACATTGTTCTTAGGTCCTATCTCCCCAAACAGAACGCCTCCCGTAGTTTCTTCAAAACGCAGGAATCCAAGAAGATGATGTGCCTCATTTCCGGCCGACCTGCTCAATTCAAATACCCGGCGTACATCCGAATTTCCCAGATGATCCTGCAGCTGCCCCCTGAACCTTCCCTTAAGCCCTTCCACAACCGCCTGATAAACGGCCTGCCCTTTATCCGTTTCCCAGGAAGAAAGGGCGTAACAGAACTGTTCATAGCATTCCTCCCCGAAACGGGAAAGTATGGTCCGCCTCACCTTATCCGCCTTCTGCATATCCGGTATTATTTTCCTGTATTCGGCAAACAGGCGGAGATTACCATCCTCCCCCACCTGTATATAAGTACTGTCATGATCACATTTCAACGCATATGCATCATAAATCCCGGTAAAAACTCCCTCCTGGGAATCTTCACAAATAAATATCTGTTCCATGCCTTTGGCACCTTTCCTGTCATATCAGACGCACTCTAGCCCAGCTGACTGATTCCCTGCTGCCTCGCCGCAAAACGCACATCATCAAACAGGGAAAGCTGCCGGTAAGACATTCCTCCTGCCTCCGCCGGAAGCTTTTCTTTCACAGACAGCAGGTTGCGCGTGATATAATCCTCTTCGATTCTCGTATTATACATCATACGTCCCTGACAGGTTATGAAATAAAGGGCTCTCTTAAGAACCACCCCTATTTTCTTCAAATCCTCGAAACGCAGGTTTGCACTCCTCCTGGCCTTTACAATCCTCTGGGCACTCTTCACCCCGATTCCCGGCACCCGGAGCAGTGTCTGGTAATCCGCCCGGTTCACTTCCACAGGAAAACATTCCAGATGACGCAGAGCCCAGTCTTCCTTGGGATCCAGCAGTACATTGAAATTGGGCCTGTTTTCATCCAGCAGCTCCTCCGCCTGGAAACCATAAAACCGCAGCAGCCAGTCCGCCTGATAGAGCCTGTGCTCCCGAAGCAGCGGAGGGCCTCCCGGCAAGGCCGGAAGATCCTTATCCTCATTCACCTGGACGAAGGCCGAATAAAAAACCCGCTTCAGGCTGAATTTATCATACAGATTCTGGGCCACCATCATAAGCTGGAAATCGCTCTCACCTGTGGCGCCGATGATCATCTGTGTGGACTGGCCCGCCGGTACAAATGACGGCGCATGCCTGTAAACGGCCACTTCATTCCTGCTCTCGGTTATCCCGTTCTGAATCAGCCGCATAGGCGCCAGAATATTCTTCCTGTGCTTATTGGGGGCAAGCTTCTTTAGACCTTCCGCCGTGGGCAGTTCTAAGTTCACACTCATCCTGTCTGCCAGGAAACCAGTAAGGCGCACCAGCTCCGGATTAGCCCCGGGGATAGCCTTTACATGAATATAGCCCTGGAAGTTATATTCCCTGCGGAGCTTGAAAAGTGTCCGGTACAAAAGCTCCATGGTATAATCCGGGCTGTACAGAATACCGGAGCTCAAAAACAGACCTTCAATATAATTCCTTCTGTAAAATTCAATCGTAAGCCTGCATACCTCATCCGGGGTAAAGGAAGCCCGCGGCACATCATTGGAGCAGCGGTTAATGCAGTATTTACAGTCATATATACATTCGTTGGTAAATAGAATCTTAAGCAGGCTGATGCAGCGTCCGTCTCCTGAAAAGCTGTGGCAGATCCCTGCCTTTATGGCATTCCCCATTCCCGTACCGTCCCCGTTCCGGTCCGTCCCGCTGCTGGTACAGGCCACATCATACTTGGCCGCATCCGTCAATATTCCCAGCTTATCCATTATGCTCATCTGCTTGTCTGAAATTCTGCACTCCATTTTATCCCTGCCTCTTCTGCTCTTTCATCCGTTTCACAGATGTAATCACGCAGCAACTTTTTCGAACATATGTTCTTTTCCATATTATAGTACATATGTTCGGTTTGTGCAAGTATAAAACGACCGAATATTTATAGCGGCAACTTATATAATCCCCATCTGTCTTGCCTTCTCCACCGCCATCACCCGCGACTTAACCTCCAGCTTCCTGAAAATACTGGCTATATGGCTTTTCACAGTGGAAAGGGAAATATAAAACTTATCCGCTATATCCGTGTTTGTCAGCCCATCTGCTATCGCCTGCAGGATCTCAGCCTCCCGTCTGCTCAAAACGCATGTGTTCTCCGCGATACACAGCCTTACAGCCTCCTCAAAAAAGAGCTTTTCCCGTGGGGACAGCATTTCCGCAAATGCGCTGCCATATTTCTGGTAAAATCCGTATACGGTTTCCGCTTCCACAAAAAAGGGCTGGAAAATCCTGTTTTCACAGGCATAATATACTGCTTCCTTAAACAGATCCTTCAGACGCCTCGTATCTGCGGCACATTTTGATAAGGCAGTCCCTTTAAGCAGGCTCGCTTCCACTATCTTGAGAGAGGATTTCCGTTTACGGGCTGCGGCAAGCACCTCATCCAACACAGACAGGGCATTCTGAATCTCTCCCTTTCCAATCAGGATGTGCGCAAATAACAGGCTGCTGTTCAGTGACCGGCCTGTTTTTTCTTTTCTTAAATAAGCATCCATATAATTGTCCTGCATTGCCGGTGTCATGACACCCGCGCGGAATTGATATTTCAACAGGGATGCCAGCATAAGGATATCCTTATAATAATCCGCCGCCATCAGGCTTTTGAGCATCGTATCCGCCTGTTCTGTCTCCCTTAGTAAATATAACTGTTCAATCACATTAAAGGCATAGGAAAGCCGCAGCTGCCCTCCGCGTTCCGCCACCTCTTCCCGGCACTCCTCCAACAATTGACCGGCATCCTCCAGCCGCAGCTGCTTCATGTACAGCCCGGCGACAGTCACGTTAAAAGTAGGAATATGAAAACGTCTCAGCAGTTCATTTCTCTCAAACAGATTCCGTGTCTGCTCCTGCACCGCCAGTGCATCGTTCAAAAGCCCCATTTCCTCGCAGATCTGTGTTTTCAGGGTCTGGTTAAAATAGGCGACGTAAGCGCTGTGGTTCTGTGTTTCAAAGGCAATGCTTTTCTGAATCGACGCAAGCGCTTCAGGAAAGCGATCCCTGCAGAATAAAAAGGCGGCGTTCTTAGTCAATATCAATGCCTTTGTTAAAGGATGCGCCTCCATCTCAAGAACCTTATCCACAGGCATCGGCTCCTGAATCATATAAGGCTCTTCCCTGTATAAGATGGCCGCCCCATAAAAGGCTTCATAGCGCGGATCCTTTCCGGCCCTTTCCACCGCCGCGTTATAAAGCGCATCACATAGATCAAATTCAAAAATAAAGTAATGATAAAAAAACTTCTGAAAAGCCACCTCAAAATCAGTTACAGCAATTTCCACGGGAAGCCTGGCTATGTAGTAAAAAAAAGCAGGACTATTATCCATCTCCAGAAGCCTTGTCATGACAAGGGCGAAGTCCCCCAGTGAAAACAAATGGCGCAGGCTTTCATCCTGATCCCCACATTCCCACAGCGCTCTCGCCCCTTTCCTGAGCACCTGTTCCTTTGTACCGTCAGCCAGCCTGTCAAACCGAATACGCAGAAAATCCCTGAGTAAATTATGGTACCTGTAAATTTCTTCTGCTTCATCCACACACTGAAGCATCAAATTTTTACCCAGAAGTCTCTCCAGCATGCTGTCAAAATCTATTTCCGGCAATACACACGCATTGATCCGTCTGTTAAAATAAGAAAACGGCGCAGTGAGCACAAGAAAGGTCTGTTCCTCCTGCGTCAGCCGTCCGAATATCTCCTCGGCTATATAGTCATTCAGATACCGGTTATCCCTGACAGTCCCCTTAGCAAAGGTAACCCTCCCCGCAGCCGCCAGAAGCTGCAGACCGCCAATCCAGCCATCCGCCTTATCCAATACCCCCTGCAGTTCCTCTTCATTACAGGACAAAGACAAGGTTTCCTTTAAAAAGCAGGCTCCTTCCTCCTGTGAAAAACGCAGCTCCTCATCCTCTATGCGAAGAAGCGCATCCTTCATTTCAAGCTTTGACAGGGAAAGCTCCGGCAGCGCACGGGTAAGAAGAAAGATATGCACATTCTCCGGCATATTCATAATAAAATAATCCACGCTCTGAATCAGTTCCCTGTTATTGAGCAGATGAAAATCATCAAGTACAAAATAGATCTCTCCAGTCTGCTCCAGCGCATTGATCAGCACCTTCAGCATTTCCGTATATCCGGCGCCGGCCCCCTGCAGATAATTGGAAAACTCATCCGCAGCGGCGCCCAGGGAATCAGACAAGGCCTTTACCACATAATTCCAAAACAAAGGGACAAAATTACACTCATCATCCAGAGAAAGCCACCCTGCCGCCAGCTTCCTGTTTTCCAGATAAGAAGTGAGCAGAGTTGTCTTCCCGCTTCCCGGAGCGCCCATAATAACGGTTAAACGCTTTTGTCCGGAACCATCCAGCTTTTGAAACAGTTCCCGCCGGAGTACCGTTCCCTTTCTCGGTTTCGGCATCATAAGCCTTGTGGATAACAATGTCCTGTTCATAAACGCCCCCTCTTAAAAAGATTGTTATTCAAATTCCACATATCTTCCCATGCTCCCCGCCCGGCTTGGAATCCCCTTCCTGCCCGCCGCCGCCCACGGCCTTGCAGGGGTCCTTACAGGGGACGCTTTCGCTCGGATAATCACGCAACGGTACTAAGGCTGCACAATACGCAGCCTAAGGACCGGCGTGCTTATAACGCCCCTTACAGGATCCCCTGCAAGGCCGTGGCCGGCGGCGGGCAGGAAGGGGATTCCAAGCCGGGCGGGGAGCATGGGAAGATATGTGGAATTTCCGTATAGTTATATTTGTTTTCAGTGTCCGATATAAGTCCTATTTGTTTTCCATACGGAGACCGTATAGAAAACCGCAATCAGCAGGAGCAAATAGGAAAGAGACGGAACAATGCCCTGCCATGCCATGTGCTGCTCCACGCCGTCCGCCACGTTCAGGAAGGCCTTCTGCGGAAGTATCTGTATGATGACGCCCAGCGCCTGGTTGCCTTTGTCAAAGGCAAAGAACCCGCCTGCCAGGATGGATGTGAGAATGATGATCGTATTGCCGATCATTTTTGCAGAATCATCCTTATTCGGCAGCATGGAATACAGGAAAAGGCTGAATACGGTGGACAGCGCACATATAAGGGCGAGCATACCGGCAAGCGGAAGGAAACCGAAGCCGAAAGCCGCCCCGCTTATCCATTTTACCACAACAAGAATGATCGTTGTAGGAATAAAGAGAAAAAGGAAGTTGAACAGGCAGTGGGCAAACAGATAATTGCTTATCCCCAGGGGTGACGCCGCTATCCGGGTTATCTGGCCGCCGGTTTTGTCATCTGCGTAAAAGGTCATGCATGTGGAACCCATCATCAGCAGGAACATGGTCAGGAATCCCAGGACATTGGTTCCTGTGCCGCGGTCACTGAACATGGCAGGAGCATCCTCCCGCCCTTCCAGCGCAGCCTTCAGCTTTGTCGTGATTTCTTCGCTTTTGACGGTTTCCAGTGAACAGCTTCCGTCCGCATTCTTCGTCAGGACAGCATCATACCGGCCCATTACAAGCTCCGAACGGGGCGGGGCTTCCTCCATCTGTATGATATTTACCTGCTTCGATGCCAATTCCGCAGACGCCGGCGAAACAACTGCCACATCCCATTTCTGTGTCATCCCGGTGCTGACAAATACTGCGGCGCAAGAAGCTGCGGCGGTGAATAACACCAGCAATACTATAATCTGCTTCTGCTCAAGAAGCCGTCTGAAATTATTTTTCATTATCACTTTCACAGGTAATCCTCCCGATTAAATAATCTGGCTGTAAACACAATACATAACCCGCCCAACAGGCACAGTGAAACGCCTGTTACGCCCAGTGTCAGCATGTTTCCGTCATAAATGACCCTGAAGGCTGCATTGCTTATCCATGTGACCGGTGAAAGATTGCTGATTAAGCTCACTGTGCGGCCAAGCCCTTTCAGAGGGAAGAAGGAACCGCCCAGTAAACAGAGGATGGCGACCGCGGTGGAAAGAATCATGTTGACCGTCTCCTCATGTTTCAGGATACAGCAAAGCATGATGCTGAAACACACGGCAAAGAATTCCACACAGAGTAAAAGGAGCCATAAGTAAATGACGGCCTTTCCCCCGAAGCTGACTCGGGCTATGAAAAACAGCATGGCTCCGGCAATGGTATGGCATACAGCACCGAACAGAAACGATGCGGCAATTTTAGGCATATAGATATAGGAATCCGGCACAGGGGCATTACACAGGCGCATATTCGCCTTTACAATACGTGTTTCCATAAAACTGTTCGCAGCAAGGGTTGCATTGTTTAAAGCCCCGAAAATCATCATGGTAATGGCATAATAATCAAAGGATGTCACCACGCCGCCGTAAGTGCCTTTCGTGATAAACCCCATGACCAGCGCCAGCAGCAGCGGCAGCCCTATTGTCCCGGCCCACCACATGGGATTCGTGTACAGGTTTTTCAGATCCGTTTTCAGAATACAGTTAAATTCATACATAATGGCTCCTAATCCCGCAGGGAACGTCCGGTCAGGTTCAAAAATACCGTTTCCAGACTGATTGCCTGCGTGGTAATGCTGTTGATGCGCTTTCCATGTTCGATCAGTACAGCAATAATCCGATCCAGATTTTCAATGCCGGGAATGACGGCAAGCTTCAATGTTCCGGCGCCTGCCGACACTTTTTTCACCCCTTCTATGCGGTACAGCGTATCGGAATCAAAGGTATCAAGGCCATCGGCTTCAATGGTTATCATTTTATCCGTATCGGTTCTTTCCTTCAATTCCTCCTTTGTGCCCCCGGCGATGATTTTGCCGTGGTCCATGACAATAATCCGGGTGGATATCTCTTCCACTTCCTCCATATAGTGCGTGGTATAGATAATGGTCATCCCCTCATCCCGCAGGCGTTTGATGGATTCCAGAATATGATTCCTTGACTGCGGATCAATCCCTACTGTGGGTTCATCCATGACAAGCAGCTCCGGCCTGTGGGCAATAGCGCAGGCAATATTCAGACGCCTCTTCATGCCTCCGGAAAAGGTGCCTGCCTTATCTCCCGCCCTGTCGGTCAGTCCCGCAAATGCAAGGGCAAACCGGCATCCTTCCTGCAGTGCTCTGCCTCTTAAACCATAGAGGGATGCGAAAAATTCCACATTATTGCGTGCGCTCAAATCCTCATAGATTGCCAGATCCTGCGGCACGACACCCAGCCGCCGTTTATAAGCGGGTAAGTCATCATGGATGCTTTTCCCTTTCAGGAAGTCCGCATATATGCCGCCTCCATCCCATCCCAGAGCACCTGTGAGCATATTGATGGTCGTGCTTTTTCCTGCGCCGTTTGGTCCCAATATACACAGAATTTCACCTTTATATACATCAAAACTGACTCCGTCCACGGCTTTGCCTGTTTTATAACTTTTCTGAAGGTTTTTTACTTCTATCATTTTATTCATATACCGCTCCTTTCATTGTCTCTATTGTAAACCAGCAGGCTTAAGAGCGGTATCGGCCGAAAGTATGATTCGGACCGGCCGGGAGTATGAAAAAACGGTACAGCCCGCATAAAGGCCGTACCGTTTCCGAAATCTTCTGTTCTTTTATGAGGCCACCGACCCTTTGAAGCCGATGCGAATCCGGCTGCGTCTTCCGGCAAGGGCCGCCTGGTACACAGCGTATACTTTATCACCAAACTGTCTGGCTCCGAAATCCAGGCCGGTCCGAACGGCTCCTGCCGACAGGAAATTTTTCCAGTCCACATCACCCGTAACCTTCAGACATGCTTCACTGAATTCTTCAAATGTCTCGTATTGGTATCCGTTTTCCCTGTTTTTTACAATCCCTTCCACACAAGGGTCTTTCCTGCACAGTACCGGCAGACCGCTGGCTAAAGCCTCCAGATAGGTAATTCCCTGGGTTTCGCTTTGGGAAGCGCTGACAAAAAGATCCGCCGCCCGGTAGTAAGCTGCCGTTTCATCGGGGGATGCCATTCCCGTAAAATGAATCCGGACACTGTTTTTCTGTTCATCGGACAGCTGTTCCAGTTCTTTTCTGCAGGGACCGTCCCCCACGATCAGGAGTTCCATATCCTCCCTGTTCATCCGCCCGAAGTACGTGATAATTTCTTCTATATTTTTTTCTTTGGCAAGCCGTCCCAGAACAAGAAGTACCTTTTTCCCTTCTTCGATTCCGTATTTTTCCCGTATTTCCCTTCTGTCACGCTCCACAGCCTCCCAACTCACCGGCAGGAAACGCTCCAGCCGTATACCGGTGGGAATCACCGCAACAGGACGATCCACGCCATAGGAATTAAGAATCCCCTTTACCTTCTGGGTGGGAGCAATAACAAAATCTGTTTTTTCCAGAATAAACCGGGAAAACCATGCGGCAGCCTGCTTTCCCCAGGGCCTGCCCGCGCTGAAATAATGGGTATAATCTTCATATACCGTATGATAGGTATGGACAATGGGTATCCCCAGCTGTGCCGCTATCTTCCGGGCAACCAGGAAGCTGCTGAATTCACACTGGGAATGAATGATATCCGGCTGCCATGCAATCAATTCCTCATACAGCCGGCTTCCCGGAAAGCATACCGCCCTGGCTCCGGGATAAATCCGGCTTATATCAACAGAACGCATGTAATAGACATCTTCCTCCTTGTAGGAGTGTCCCCGTTCTGATAAAGTGACAACTCTCACTTCATGTCCCTTTCGGGTGAGTTCTTTTTTTAAGGTAAGAACAGAGGTAACAACGCCGTTAATCACGGGTTCATACCAATCTGTTGTAATTAATATTTTCATAGGTCCCCTCCTCAAATAAGCTGTCGTAAATTTCTGCCAGGGCCGTTCCTATTTTAGTAATACTGTTTTCCCGGACCAGCTGATATGCCTCCTGTGTCAAATCCGGAAGCTGTTTTTCCAGAATAGCCGGCAGAAGCTGTTCAAAGTCTTCCCTTCTCTTTCCCTTATACACGGTACTGCCATGCTCCAGCCATCCCTCATACACCGGGATATCCCTCACCAGAACCGGCGTCTGCATGGCCATGGCTTCCAACATGACGATTCCTTCCGTTTCCTCCCATGTGGGGAAGAAAAATAAATCGCTTCCGCTGTAGGCATCCATCAGTTCTTCCTTGCTGATAAAGCCCGGAAACTGCAGATTGGGAAGCTGCGTCCTGACAGCCTTCCGGATTCGGGATGGAATCAGTGCGGATGGCGTGGAACCAAACCAGATAAACTCATACTGAGGATATTTCCTTGCCATTTCCACAAAATCCAGGATCCCTTTTCTTTCTATATAATGTCCCACCCCCAGAACAACCTTCTGGGTGGATGTAAAGCAATAAGCTTTGCGGAATCTTTCTGCCCCCTCTTCGCTTTTTTTATAGGCTGCAAGGTCAATGCCGTTGGAAAGAGGCACTATCTCCCTGTTTATCCCATAGGTCTGCAGCAGCCGTGCGGAATAGGGTGTGGGCGTTATCACCACATCACCGCTTCTATAGCACCGTCTGATCCACCTGCGGAACAGCCCGGCCGCCATGTTGGAACCGATAAAGGAATTCCGGAAATCCTCCATCGTAGAATGGGCGTAATAAACCACCCGCTTTCCCTCCATACGGGCTTTCAGACTCATCCACAGCGAATCGGGAAACACGGTATTCAAATGAACTACCTCATAATCCTCCTTCGGATCAAAGGTATAAGGTATCCCCGCACTTTCCAGCGCCCGTGCCTGATGCTCCATGGCGCGTCCCACGCCGCTCTTGCCCGCCACCTTCATACCGCCGTTATAAAGTAATACTTTTCTCATTACCGCACCCTCTTTTCTTCTATCTTAATATACAGGTTCATCGAATCAACTGCAGGACCTGGGTAAACAGCAGCTGCAGCCCCAGGGAATATGCCGCAATGGATAACGGCTTGCCGAGCAGGATTATAAGCAGGAATTTACGGAAGGACATGGAGGTCACGCCTGCCAGGAAGCAGAGCAGATCATCCGGCGCCGCCGGGAAGAAAATAGCCAGTGCAAACCATTTATCAAAGGTACCGTTTTCCATCCATTTCAGATATTTTCCATATTTCTGGCCGTCCGCCGCCTTTTCCACAGCCTTCATCCCCAGTCTTCTGGATATCTGGAAGGCACAGGCCGACCCGATACAGATTCCCAGGTAATTATAGACAAATCCCCACAGCGGCCCGAACAGAAGCACGCCGCCCAGACAGGAAACTCCGCCCGGTATGATGGGAATCACCACCTGAACTATCTGAATCAGAATAAAAATCAGAGGCCCCCATATCCCAAAGGGCTTCAGGAACTGCTCCATAGCTTCCTGAGAGGTAAACAGCCCCTTCTGCATCCCGTATATCGTAAATGCTGCGCAGAAACCAATCCCCAGAGCTGTAATGATATAGGAAGGTTTTATAAATTTTCTGGTTTCCGCCTTCACCTTATATTCCGTTTTCGGTTTGAATTCTGCTTTTGTCACTCCTGCCGTATATTCCATATCCTGCTCCTGTTCTCCTTATCAATAGCTGTCCTGTCTGTCATTCATTGTCTATATGCTAACAGTCAAAGCTTAAAGAACAGTCCGGTAATTTCTAAATATTTCTTTAACAAAACTGGTATTTTCACTTAACTAAAAGACCCGCAGAACATAAAAACAGCTGACATGATCTGGAAAAAAGAAGCTTAAATTATGGAAATATTTAGTTGATCTATAGGAAAAATTTGAATATAATGCTTCTGTAACTATTCATATTCCGGCTGAAAAATTCCGGAAATATCAGCATCATTTTTTACAGGAGAAAAGAAATGGAAAAGAAAAACAACCTTCTGAAAATCGCGTCTTATATATTGATCGCGTTTGCCGCAATTGCCCTTGTCGTATCTGTGGTGAATATTTTCAGAACATTAGGACAGGTCAACAATATGGACGCCGCCACGCAGGCAGCGCTGGATCAGGCGGTTGCCGCCAATGCCGGAAGCGGAGTGTCCGCAGATATGGCAGTGGGACTGGTAAGCGGTATCGCATATGTGACCCTAGCGATTACGGTCGCCTTCAATGTTTTAAAAATCATTATCGGAATTCTGGGAATTAAAAAATCTGAAGTGATGGGCAGCAATAACTTCTTTATGATATGGGGTATCGTTTTCCTTATTTTCGGTGTTTTCGGCCTGGCGGGCACCTTGTCCCTCATCGGCTTCTGCAATCTGATGGCGGGTATCGCCGCTCCGCTGCTTTATATCATCTTTTCCAAGCAGACCAAAGCAGCCTGAGACGCGGTAAAAGAATTGTTATAGAAAATTACATAAAAAAACAGCCCGTCTGCAAAAGGCTTCACTCCGTCAGGAGAATGACTGTTTTGCAGACAGGGCTTTTTCTTTATTCCATCTCATAGCTTGCGGGTGGACTCCTGTTCCAGGAGCACTCCGGGAAATATTTTATGCTGGTGGCCGCTTCTTCCTGCCAGTATATCAAACAGAAGCTTTACGGATTCCTCCGCAATATCCTGCACCGGCTGGCGTATGGTAGTGAGAGTGGGATTATAATAGCTGCAAAGCTCAATCCCGTCAAAACCGGCCACAGAATAATCACGGGGAACATTTTTCCCTTCTTCAAATATGGCACGGCACGCTCCCACCGCCATGGTATCCGAAAGAGCGAAAATGGCAGTAAACTCTTTTCCGGAATCCATCAGTTTTCTGGTCATAACATAACCGCTTTCCATGGAGTAAGACTTGATTTCCTCAGGCATGTGGCAGATTAACGTTTCATCCACCCGTATTCCATGATCCTTCAGCGCCCTCTTATAACCGTTAAGCCTCATCTTACCAATACTGGCATCGTTGGGACGCGCCGCCAGTATTGCTATTCTTGTATGTCCCTGGCGGATCAGATAATCCGTCATGCGGTAGCCTTCCTTCTCGTCATCCACCGACAGAGAGGAATAATTATCATGATGCATTCCGTCAGGCGCACAGCCTACGGTAGAAAGAATAAAAGGAATATGGAGCTTACGCAGCTTCTCATCCGAATGGGAAAAATACCCTCCTAGGAAAATAATCCCGGCCAGCCTTTTTTCCTTCACCAGTTCCAGTGCTACATCCACCTCATCCTCATTGGATTCCACATGCCGGATAACCATGGAATATTTTTTCCTTTTGATTTCATCCTCTATGATCTGGATGGCGTCCGCAAAAAAGGGATTGGTGATTCCCTTAACCAGCACAGCAATACATTTTCCATCCGTGCGCTTCAGATTTCTGGCGCTGTTATTGGGAATGTACCCATGCCTCCGGATTGTATCCATAATCATCTTTTTGGTCTCCGGATTGATATCCGGATGGTTATTAATAGCCCTGGATACTGTACTGACCCCCACATTACAGAATCTGGCAATATCCTTAATCGTTATTTCTTCCACATCATGTTCTTTCCTCATACTTTAACATCCATCCCCCAAGTCTGGCGTCATATTTGCAGGCTTCGACAGAAAACCTGCCTTTATTCTATAAGACAGCTTTGGTATAAGTCAACCCTGTCTGTTTTACCGCGGCTTTATTAACCCTTTACCGCTCCGGCAACAACGCCTTCAATAATATATTTCTGGCATACCAGGTAGAAAATGATAATGGGGATGATCGCCAATACCAGGACTCCCATCATGGCTCCCATATCGATGGAACCATAACCGCCTCTCAGATACTGGACAGCAATGGGAATTGTCTTGTATTTTGTCATATCCAGCACCAGATAAGGCAGGAGGTAATCGTTCCAGATCCACATGGCCTGAAGGATTGCCACCGTGATGCAGGTGGGTTTGAGAATCGGCATGACAATCCGGAAAAAGGTCTGGATCGGCGTACATCCGTCAATCATGGCCGCCTCTTCGATTTCCAGAGGTATACTCTTCACAAAACCGCAGAACATAAATACCGAAAGGCCTGCCCCGAATCCCAGATAAACCACCACAATCCCAAGGGGATTCCCCAGATGCAGCATATCTGCCAGCTTGGAAAGAGTAAACATTACCATCTGGAACGGAACTATCATGGAAAACAGGCACAGGAAATACAGGCCTGTGGTAAATTTATTTTTTACCCTGGAAATATACCATGCGCACATGGATGTACAGAGAATAATTATGGCAACTGATAAAACGGTTATAAACAGAGATGTCCAGAAGGCATCCACAAATCCTGTCTTTTTAATACCGTTCACATAGTTTTCCAGTCCCACATACATCTTATCCGTAGGAATCGCAAAAGGCTTTCTGCTGATATAAGCCTTTTTCTTAAAGGAATTGATCACTACGAGCACGATAGGAAATACATATACCAGGGATATCAGCGTGAATACAAAAGTCAGAAGACCGCCGTGCTTTGCTTTTCTCGCATTCATTACTGCTGTACCTCCTTCCTTCGTGTGAGCTTATTCTGCGCCAGGGCAATAATCGCCACCAGGATGAAGAATACCACTGCCTTCGCCTGCCCTACGCCCTCCCAGCCGGTACGGCCGTAAAAGGTATTGTAAATATTCAGAGCCAGCATTTCCGACATCTTGGACGGCTCCCCGTTGGTCAAAGCCAGGTTCTGGTCGAACAGCTTGAAGGAGTTGGTCAGTGTCAGGAAGGTACAGATGGTAATGGAGGGCATAACCATGGGAATGGTTACGTTCCTCAGGATCTGCCTGGAATTAGCTCCGTCGATCTTCGCCGCTTCGATCAAATCCCCTGAAATGTTCTGGATTCCCGCAATGTAAATGATCATCATATAACCGACCTGCTGCCAGCACATCAGGACGATCAGGCCCCAGAAGCCGTATGTTGAGGAATAGGTCAGCGTCCTGTTAAAATACAGCAGTATGCCGTTGAGAAGGAGCTGCCAGATATACCCCAGAATAATACCGCCGATAAGGTTCGGCATAAAGAACACTGTCCTGAATACATTAGTCCCCTTAAATCCTTTTGTCAAAAGCAGCGCCACGGTGAAAGCAAGGACATTGATCAGAATCACCGATACCACAGTAAAGAGCGCCGTATACCACAACGCATGGACAAAGGAAGGGTCCGTGAAAATTTTAAGATAATTGGAAAAACCGATAAATTTGGCATCCGTTACCGTAGTGAACTTGCAGAAGGATAAATAAATTCCCATAATAAAGGGAGCTATGAATCCCAGAATAAAAGCAAGAAATGTAGGGAGCACAAAAATCGGCCAATACCTTTTGATTGCTTTTGCCATTTTCTTTCCTCTCTTTATAATAAGTATACATCTGTTAGTATGAAACAGGGCGGGCAAACTGCGCCCGCCCTTCCCTGAACAACTGCTGGCTCGCAAAGCGCGGCAGCCATTGTTTTATATCTTATTCTGCTTCATTTGCCGCATCATATTCGGTCTTCCAGCCGTCTACGAATGCTGTTACCACATTATCCCACTTGCCTGTTCCCTGCGCATACTCAAGAAGTGCGCTGCCCAGACCGTTCTTCCACTCTTCGGAAGGCATGGTTGTGAAGTTCCATGATACAGGTGTTTTTCCGGCCTTTGTATATTCATCATTGGCAAGAATCAGCGGATTCGTTGACTGATAGCCATCTGCAAAGGTCTTGAAAGGAGTAACAAAGCCCATCTTGTTGGCAAGAGCGTCACGTCCTTCGTCGCTGGTTACTACCCAGTTCAGGAAATCAAGAGTTGCCTGGATATCTTCCGGAGCAGCGTTCTTATTTACACACCAGTAGTTTTCAGAACCTGTGCAGAGTCCCTGGTTCTCTTCGCCTTCCGCACCAATATAGATAGGAAGCATTCCCAGATCCTCATCCGCTACTTCATTGTCTTTAATATCATTGTAAGCCCAGGTACCATTCTGATAAAATACTGCTTCGCCCAGTGCGAATTCAGAAGCGGCGTCTTCTCCGGTCTTTCCGGAAAGAAGGCTGGGTTCGCAGGTTGCATCTGTTATATACAGGTCAAAAATCTGTTTGTAGTTGTCCAGATAAGTTCCTTTGATTGCAGGTGAGGAGGTAATTCCGTCAGCCTTGTATTCATAATAAACAGGAAGGTTTGCAAGGTGGGTCTTGAATCTCCAGTCGGAAGAAGCATCAAAGCCTGCGGATGTAAATGCGCCTTCTACTCCAAGATCATCCTTATGAGCCTGAATTCCGTCTGCAACCTTTTTGAGTGCGTCAAAGTTATTCAGTTCATCGATGGAGGTGATTTCCGCATCGGGAAGTGCAAAATAATCATTCAGCAGAGCCTTGTTGTAAATAATACCGTAAGTCTCGATAACGTATGCCATACCAAGAACGGAATCGCCTTCCTTCAGCACATAGTCATCGCTTTCGATATTCTTGTAAACATCGCTGTCCTTCAGGTCATAGCAGTAATCCTTCCAGGAAGCGAGGCCTACAGGTCCGTTAACCTGGAACAGTGTAGGTGCTTCTGATTTGGCCATTTCAGACTTCAGTGTGGATTCATAGGTTCCGGATGCTGCGGTAACTACTGTTACCGGTACTCCTGTCTGTTCCGTATATACTGCGGCCAGATCCACCCAGTCCTCAGCCTGCTCCGGTTTGAAGTTCAAATAATAAACCTTGCCTTCTCCGCTTGCTGCGGGAGTCTCCGCCACGCTTTCTGCCGGCTCGGACGGCTCTGCTTCAGAACCTGCCTCCGCCTGCGTATCCGCAGGTGCCGGTGTGCTTTCCGGCTCTGCCTTCGATCCGCAGCCTGCCAGAAGAGCTGAAACCATAGCTACACTCAGTAATGCACTGATCAGTTTCTTTTTCATAATAATCTCTCCTTTTCCTTGAAAAGTGTATTTCCGGAAACGTTGTCGGTAACGTTTCCAATTGCTATGGTTGTATATTACCACATAGCTTTTCTAATTGCAATACGTTTTTGTATATTTACTATATTTATTTTTATTTTTACAATTTCAAATATACACTTTGTATAATTATGAGCTTTTTTCACACTTTTCTCTCGTTTTTTACAACTTATTTTCTGCATTTTTTCATCGGAAATATACCTGATATTTATAATTCTAAACATTTTTACCCGGATTATACAATTAAAAAGCGCATAAAAATTCATTTCGCTTTACCGGATATTATATGGCAGAAAAATGGCGCCCGATAAAGCTTCTGTCTTCTCCTTAATTCCCGCAAAAAAAGAAGCCCCCGCTCAGGACTTCTTCTTTCGTTCTTACAGCATATACTTTTCCATGATTATTGCGGCCCCGTCATGGTCGCAGTCATCCGTTATCTCCTTCGCCAGCGCCTTAACCGCGGGAACCGCATTTCCCACCGCCACCGGCAGGCCCGCGGCCCGCAGCATTTCCACGTCGTTACTGTTGTCCCCGACTGCAATCACCGACTCCATGGGGAGCTTCAGGTGTCTGCACAAAAGCTTGAGGCCTTCCCCCTTATTTGCCTCCCGGGCGTTGATTTCCAGATTTCCCGCAAGAGAACTTGCCAGGGTAAGGGGAAGCCGGGAAATCTTCTCCAGAGTCCTGCGGCGGCTGCCGTCATCCCTGAAAAACAGATTTATTTTTTCCACCTCCAGCGGCTTCTCTCTGTAGAAAGAAAACAGGCTGTCCACCCTTACCACGCTCTGCCGGAACACCCTGTCAAACTCTCCGAGGCCGAACTCACCAAGGCGCTGCATATAACTGCTGTCCATAAAGGGACGGTTTCCCATGAAAAATGAGGTCAGGATATCCTCTCCTTCCACACATTCCATTACCTCAAGCACCTGTCCGGGCGGAAGAGGTATCCTTGCAATATGTTCCTTTTTCCGCAGATCGTAAACACATGCACCGCTTTCGCACACCAGATACTGCATGGACGGAAAGGCATCCAGATAAGCTTCCATTTCCCCGATGCATCTTCCCGTGGAAAAAACCACCTGTTTCCCCTGCCGCAGTATTTCTTCGATGGCCCTGCGGGCCCTGGGCGTTATTTCCTGCCTGGAATTCAGCAGTGTTCCGTCCATATCCAATGCAATCAGCATATACTCCTGTTTATTCATTCATAATCTCCCATCCTGCCGTAATACCTATTGATAGTTTACAATATTTCCGGCTGTTTGTCCCGTGTTTTTTTATGGCAGGGCTGGCGATATGAAAAAAGGAAGGGAACTCGCTTTCTCCCCTTCCTTTGGACCATCACATTCATTATTCCTTTTTATTTTCAAAATAAACTCCGCCGACAACACCGACCACAATAATCACTATCGCCAGAACTGACCAAATATCCCACATCTTCAGCTACCTCCTGTCCGCTATTTGTTTCTTAAACAATACGATAGCATGACAGGCAGAAAAATACGATATTCTGGAAGGTTCTTTAGCATTTTATGAACGTGGCGTTAGCGGCATCTTAGCAAATGCCCTTTTAAGTACAAGACAACGTCTGGTAACCGACAGATGCACCAGCTGGTTTTTATCAAATAATACATCATAGCCATTAAAGGTTCCCCTGATTTCATTAAGTTCCACAGGGACTCCCGCCTCGGCGAGGCGATCTGCATAGGCATTTCCTTCATCTCTGAGACAATCAATCTCCTGTGTTTCCACATAAGCGGGAGGAAGGTTCTCCAGGGACGGAGCGCACATGGGAGCGGCATACTGCGGCTTGCCGAAAACGCCCGAACGCAGATACAGATCCCACATCTGCCTGTTCAAATTGGCATTCCAGCCGGGCGAATCCACAAACTGACGCATGGACCAGTAGCTCATGCTCCTGTCCGTAACCGGGTTTATCAGCATTTGGAAACAGATGGACGGCCCATTCTTATCCCTTGCCAGCAATGTAACAGCAGCAGCCAGGGCACCCCCTGCGCTGTCTCCCACCACCGCAATCCTGTCCTTATCTATTCCCAGCTTTTCCGCATTATGGGCCACCCAGACCAAAGCCCTGTAGCAGTCCTTCACCGGTATGGGGTAAGGCTCCCCCAGACGGTAGTGTACGATAACCACCTTGCACCTTATACTTTCTGCATAAACCTGGGCCAGCCGGTGTGTGGAAGGCCTGTCCCTTAATACAAACGCGCCTCCATGGTAATAAACCATACAAGGGGCATTTTTACTTATATTGACAGGCTCATATATGGTTACCCATACCTTGCCGCCGTCCGCCGATTTTATACATTTCCTTTTCCTGCGCATCCCTTTGGCAGGCCGCTGCAGGAAACAGCCGGCCTGGAACCATTTGTTGGCAAGCCATATTTTTTTTGGCGTTATAATGTAATCCCTGAAATCGACGCGGCTCCAGAGACCACCTACATCTTTCAAATCCTTATCCAATGCATATTTTGAAAACATGTATCCCTTGTGCATAACGATTCCCTCTTTACAAATAACACGCTACACTACATTACCGTAATAATATATCATACCTGCGGTTGTAAAATCTACCCTTTTTGCAAATTTCACCTTTTTACACCCAAATTGGACTTTTTATTGTAACCTTCCTACAAAGGAATATTTTTAGCATAATTTGGATATACTTTTTGTACAAAAAAAATGGCAAAAAACCGTCTTTGTGTCTTTCGGTTAATGGAGGAAATATGTTCGGAAAAAAAATAAAATTTGAAATTTGGGGCTTTATATTTACTGCCGTTTTGGGCACACTTCTGCATTTTCTGTATGAATGGACAGGTAAGATGCCTGCAGCAGCCCTCTTTTCCCCTGTTAACGAATCCGTATGGGAGCATCTTAAACTTTTGTTCTTTCCCTTCGTCCTGTTTACCCTGTGGGAGCTTCTGCGTACCTTTCCCGCCCCCGCCTGCTTTCTTCCGGCAAGGACTTTGGGCTTAAGTGCAGGATTGTTTTCCATCCCTTTCCTTTTTTATTGTTATACCTCCATCCTGGGAACCAACTATCTGGCTCTGGATATCCTTGTTTTTTTGCTGAGTATCCTGATCGCCTTTTCTGTAAGCGGATTTATTGAAAAGAAAGCGGCCCGCTCCGCCAGGGAATCCGGCCTGCTGTGCCGGATCCTGCTTTATCTGTCAATTGTGGTATTGCTTGTTTTACTGGCTCTCTTTCTTTTCTTTACCTTTAATCCACCTCATATGCCTTTATTTCGCGATCCGGTGAATGGAAGTTATGGGATTTGAGATCTTCAGCCAGCCTTTTGCCTTTCCGCAGCATTGTTTTCTTCTCTTTTTTAATAATAATAACCAGTAACCAATGCCTTCCTTTATAATTTTTCCGGATGGATATTTGCTTTTAGTCGGTTACCCGAGTATAATCAATATAAAGATCCAACAGTAACCCAGGTGCTGAACCTGATAATAAAAGGAGGCTTTTTACAAATGAGGAAAAAAATCATAGCTTTATTGACCACGGCGTTATTATTCAGCGCTGCAATACCCACAACAGTAAATGCTGCAGGCTTTGTGCAGGATACTGCCGGTGTAAAATACCAGAATGATGACGGGACTTACACGACAGATTCCTGGGTGCAGGTCGGTGCAAATATCTATCATGTGGATGTTAACGGTATTGTCCAGACCGGATGGATACAGGTGGGCGGACTCTGGTATTTTCTTGATGATACAGGTATCTGCACCAATCCGGAAGGAACTGTTACCCCTCCGGCCCAACAGGCTGCTGAAGCTGTCCCTCAGGCAAACCCTTTCGCTGCGGCAGGCTGGAGCGTATATACTCCCACAGATCCTGCTTCCTTGCAGAATGGTGTTGCAGCAGGGCTTATAGGCTTTGATGGAGCACAGTATTGGGCTGCTCCGGGATTTGTATCTACCCCGGCTCCGGCTGTCAATCCCCAGGAAAAAATAGTTTACGTAACAAATACAGGGAGCAAATATCACAGAGACGGCTGCCGTTATCTCAGAGAAAGTAAAATACCTATGAATTATAGTGACGCCATTAAATCATATACTCCCTGCAGCGTATGTAAACCATGATATAAACAAAAATACCGATGTGTCAGCACTGCAATTAAAAGAGCGGATAACTCAGATTAATACCGAGTTATCCGCTCTTTGTACTGAAGCACGGGGGATTCGAACCCCCGACAACCTGATTAAAAGTCAGGTGCTCTACCGACTGAGCTAGTGCTCCTCATCCTATTCTGTTACCTTTCCCCGCGTTATAAAAAATTATACCTCCGGGAAAAAAAGAATAAAAAAAAGAATCATAAGAAAAAGATTCCTTTTCTGCAACTGGGCTAGCTGGATTCGAACCAGCGAATGCAGGAGTCAAAGTCCTGTGCCTTACCGCTTGGCGATAGCCCAAGAAGGTGGATAAAGGGATTCGAACCCTTGGCCTCCAGAGCCACAATCTGGCGCGCTAACCAACTGCGCTATACCCACCATATGGATTATGAGAATTATCATAACCACAACGTGCTCGAAGGGATTCGAACCCCCGACCCACGGCTTAGAAGGCCGTTGCTCTATCCAGCTGAGCTACGAACACATATTACGGGAACGCCTGGCAATCATGCGACAGGACTATTCTGACTGATGCTGACAGAAAACTGTCACACGGATAACTGCTTATTAAAGCTTGTCCTTACTGTAATTACCTGCTGCATTCAGGCAATCCGCAAAGGATAATCATCCGCAAGCGGGTGATGGGAATCGAACCCACGTATCCAGCTTGGAAGGCTGGTGTTCTACCATTGAACTACACCCGCATATATATAATAAAAATCGTGTGACCAGAGTATGGTAATCGGGGTGACAGGATTCGAACCTGCGGCCTCCTGGTCCCAAACCAGGCGCTCTAGCCAAGCTGAGCCACACCCCGGTTTCTGCTCACCCTTAGCCGTGACGCAGAAGTTATTATATAACACCCGCAAACATATGTCAACGGATTTTTTGAATTTTCTTTCCAATTTTTTTACAAAAAATTCAAATGATAATGTACCTGGCCATCCCTGTCCAGATCCATGATTATATAAGAAGGCTTTCGTCCTTCCTGGCGCGGGAAAGAAAGGCTTCCCGGGTTAATAGCGGTAATATCCTTGTCCACGTCAATGACAGGCTTATGGGTATGCCCATACATCACAATATCGACCCCTCTGGCCCTAGCCTCCTCCTTCAGTATGGAATTTCCCATGGACACATAATAGTTATGACCATGTGTGAGCCATACCCTGTAGTTTCCCACATTAAATTCCCTTTCCCTCGGAAGATCCGTAAAAAAATCATTGTTTCCCGCAACGATTTCCACCGGACAGTCCACACCGGCCATATAAAGCTCCTCGCTCCCCTCGGTATCTCCGCAGTGAATCAGCATGTCAATGGGTTTTATGCGTTCTATCAAAGCAAGGAATCTGTCATCTCTGCGATGGGTATCGCTGATTATCAATACCTTCATCCTCTGTTCCCTCTTTTCTCATGTAAATCCTGAAACTGTCTACAGGATTCCGTCAAGGCGCTCCTTCATCATGCGCAGCGCATTCCCTCTGTGACTAATTCTATTCTTCGTTTCGCTGTCCAGCTCTGCTGTGGAACAGCCATATTCATCCACATAAAATATAGGATCATAGCCAAAACCATTTGAGCCCTTTTCTTCCCAGCCGATATATCCCTCAATGGTGCCTCTGACCACCAGCTCCTGCCGTTCCTCTCCCGGTATTACCGCAGCGATTGCACAGACGAACCTCGCAGTACGTTCTTCTTTGGGGACACCGTCAAGACGGCTTATCAAATTTGCATTCTTTATGCGGTAGGAAGTATCCTCCCCCATGTATCTGGCGGAATAAATCCCCGGCTCCCCGCCCAGATAATCAATCTCCAGGCCGGAATCATCTGCAAGGACTATATCTCCTTCACAGGCGCTTTCTGCCACAGCTCTGGCCTTAATCAGCGCGTTTTCCTCAAAAGTGCTTCCATCCTCCACGATATCCGCATCTATTCCAGCTTCCTTCATGGACAGCACCTGCAGATCCGGATTATCAAGAATCATGCGTATTTCCCGCATCTTCCCTTCGTTGCCTGTAGCAAAAATAACTCTCCTGCTCATTTATCCCGTGCTCCATCTTTCCTGTTTTATCTGTCCTGCTTCTGCCGCTTAGGCGGTTTAGGACCCAAATACTGATAAAAATAGGTCTTCATCATACCATTATATATTTTTCTGTTCTTATCTGCTTTTCTCCCGATGTCACGTTCCGCATTCTCATACGCCGTAATCAGATACATGGACCAGGAATCCAGGCCGGCAAACCGTTCCCCGATCTCCCTGTACAAAGCGGGCAGCGCCTCTTTTTCCTCAAGCCGCTCTCCGTAAGGAGGATTGGTAATAAGAAATCCATATTTTTTAGGATGCCTCAGTTCAGACAAAGGACGCCTCTGGAAATGAATCAGCTTTTCCACTCCCGCAAGACGCGCATTTTCCCGTGAAACAGCAACCATTTTTTCATCAATGTCATATCCCTGAATGTCTGTATCCACATTCAGATCCACCATTTCACCCGCTTCATCCACAGCATCATACCAGTTTCTCCTGCCCACCACTTCCGTCCACGACTCCGCCGTAAAGCTCCGGTTCATGCCCGGAGCCATATTAGCCGCCATCATAGCCGCTTCTATAGGAAAAGTTCCGCTTCCGCAGAAGGGATCCACCAGTATCCGGTCACCTCTCCACGGAGTGAGCATAATCAGGGATGCCGCCAGATTTTCAGCGATAGGAGCCTTTGCCGTCAGCTTACGGTAGCCTCTCTTATGAAGGGATTCCCCTGTGGTATCCAGCCCCACCGTCACCTCATCCTTCATCAGGAACACCCTGACAGGAAAAGACGCGCCGTTTTCCTCAAACCAGCCCACACGATAAATCCCCTTCAGACGCTCAACCATCGCCTTTTTCATAACAGACTGGATATCCGAAGGACTGAACAGCTTACTCTTCACACTGGCCGCCTTGGCAACCCAGAACTTCCCGTCCGCCGGAATAAACTCCTCCCACGCAAGACTCCTCGTCCCCTGGAAAAGCTCTTCAAAAGTTTCCGCATGGAAACTCCCCACTTTAATAAGGATACGCTCCGCGCTCCGCAGGAACACATTCGCCCTGCTCACCGCTTCCTCATCCCCGAAAAAAGTAATCCGCCCGTCTTCCACCTGAATCACATCATAACCCAGGTCAATAATCTCTTTTTTTAATACTGCCTCCAGCCCAAAATGGCACGGAGCAATCAACTCAAATTTTCTCATAAATATATATTACGTTTATTTCTTTTCCCCGTCAATGAAATTTTGATTCTTTCCCCGGACAGTCCGCCATCCCCCTGTCCCACACCTGCCGCCGCCCGTCCTCTCCTCCCGGGGCTTTTCTTCCCTGCCGGGGCGGCAGTGGATGTGTTTTCTGACCCATTGGAAAAAACGGTGATGTTTCTTAATGTTCCGTTCTGCCGGGAGGCTGCCGCCCTTAGCGGCTTGTCTGACGAGCCAGAATCAGCTTACCGTTTTATAAAACCTTACCAGCGAGGAGTTTTGCCGCGTTGGCAGAATCCCGGCAGAACGGAACATTTAGAAACACCCCGTTTTTGAGGCTGGAGCAGAAAACACATCCACTGCCGCTTCGGCAGGGAAGAAAAGCCCCGGGAGGAGAGGACGGGCGGCGGCAGGTGTGAGACAGGGGGATGGCGGACTGTCCGGGAAAAGAATCAAAACTTCACTGACCCACGTAAAAAGCCGGGAAGGGCGGATAAATCCGCTGCTTCCCGGCTCTTTCAGCTATTGTAGATTAGTAATTGTTCTCTTTGCTGCTGTTGCTTCCGTTATGGCAGTCAGAGGAGCTGTTCTTGCTCTGGTTCTGATTCTTCTGGCTGTTGCTGCTGGAATTCTCAGACTTATTCTGCTGGTTCTGCTTTTCGCTGTTCTGGCTGTTCTGATTGTAATCATTCTTAGACATAATATAAAACCTCCTGATTCATTTTTGTTACAGGAGTAGTATTTGAAAAAACAGCTTTTTTATGCACACATTTTTTATTTTTTTTGAAACAGCCTGATAATATATACTACAAGCACTACGGGAATCAGATAAGGCAGGATAGCCCACATCAGTGAACCGACCACGCTTATTACCACCACGAACACCATGATGACGAGAATGGCAATCAGCCAACCTGGCATATGAACCCGTTTGACGGTTCTGCCGTTCCCCTGTGAATAGGCCTCTTCCCTGTATTCATCCCGGTTTTGGGCGCCTGACGCCGCCCTGAACTGTGTTTCGTTCGCCTCACGGGCATAAGCGTCTCCGGCACGCTCCGCCGCATCTATCAGAGTTCTTGCCAGAATTCTGGGATCGCCCAGCTCTGAGAGGAGTGCCGCTTCGGACCTTCCTTTCGCTTCTTCCGAATAAAAGTAGTTTTCATAAAATTTAAGATTATCTTCCACGGATGCAGCCGCCATATTCCCGTTCAGTGCACGCCGCAGAGCTTCCAGGAATTCTGTTTTTGTCATCTGCTTATCTCCTTTTTTTACTTCCTATTCGTATCATACCCCACAGAAGGCCATATTACAAGAAAACGGTTTATGAAAAAATGATTAAAAAAGAGTAAAAAAGACCTGTCCGGTACCCAAAAAACATACCGGACAGATCTCTGTTTTATGATTTTCTATTCCTGTCTTACCCGATTACAGCAGTCACTTTCTGTGTGCTGTCAGAAACGGTAATGGAAACGGTTTTGTCATCGGCTTTAGCACCAACCGTTCCTCCCTCTGCTTTTACATTCCCGCCGATGCCGTGAAGCACCAGGGTAAGGCCCTTCATGTCGGCATCTGCCGTAAAGGATATGGTATCCGCATTTCTGCAGGTGGTCACATTTGCGACGGTACCGCCCTTCTGGTCTACCAGACGGCAGGTACAGGAGGCGCCGTCCGCAAGCTCATACAGATGAAGGGCTGCTCCATCTGCGTAATCGTAATCCGGCCTGTCGTTCACTGCGCCAAGGGCAAGGAGCGTATTTTCCCTGACATAGAGGGGCAGTGAGAAGTAATCAAACTCTCCCTCGTAGTAACGGCCGCCTTCCTTTATTTCTCCGGTGAAGAAATCGGTCCATCTTCCTTCCGGGAGATAATACTGGGCTTTTTTATCCGCTCTGAGCACGGGCGCAACAAGCAGGGCATCGCCCAGCATATACTGGGTTTCCAGATATGCCGCAACCGGATCGGAAGGATATTCGAATACCATGGGACGCATCATAGGGGTTCCTTCTTCATGTGCTTCCACGGCCTTGGAATACAGGTAAGGCATCATGGAGCATTTCAGCCTGGAGAAGAAACGGACTACATCGCTTGCTTCCTCATCGAATAACCACGGCACTCTGTAGCTTCCTGAGCCATGCAGTCTGCTGTGGGAGGAAAGCAGGCCGAAGGCCGCCCATCTCTTATACAGATCCGGGCTTGCCGTGCTTTCGAAGCCGGATATGTCATGGCTCCAGAAGGAGAAGCCTGACATGGCGAAGGAAAGGCCGCCGCGGATGGTTTCCGCCATGGAAGGATAATTTGCGGAGCAGTCGCCGCCCCAGTGAACCGGGAACTGCTGTCCGCCCGCACAGGCGCTTCTGGCAAAGAGAACCGCATCTCCTTCGCCTCTTGTTTCCTTCAGAAGGTTAAATACGCACTGGTTATAAAGGTAGGTATAGTAGTTGTGCATGCTTCCCTGGTCACTTCCGTCAAACCATTCCACATCCACGGGAACTCTCTCGCCGAAGTCGGTCTTGAAGCAGTCAACTCCCATATCCAGCAGAGTCTTCAGCTTGTCGGAATACCATTTGCAGGCTGCGGGATTGGTGAAATCCACCAGGCCCATTCCGGCCTGCCAGTTATCGGTCTGCCATACGCCTCTGCCGTCGGCTCTCTTTACCAGATAGCCGTTCTCCGCGCCTTCTTTAAAGAAAGGGGTTCCCTGGGCAATATAAGGATTGATCCAGACACAGATCTTCAGTCCTTTATCATGGTATCTCTTCAGCATTCCTTCCGTATCCGGGAATACTCTCTTGTCCCATGTAAAATCACACCACTGGAATTCCTTCATCCAGAAGCAGTCAAAATGAAATACGCTCAAGGGGATATCCCTGTCGGCCATTCCCTGGATAAAGGAGCTTGTTGTCTCCTCATCGTAATTCGTGGTAAAGGAGGTGGAAAGCCAGAGTCCGAAGCTCCATGCGGGAGGAAGGGCCGGACGTCCGGTATAAGCCGTATAGGATTTCAGGATTTCCTTGGGGGTGGGTCCGTAAATAAAGCAGTAACGCAGTTCTTCGCCGGGTACGGAGAAGCCAACGTATTCCACTTTTTCACTCGCCACTTCAAAGGAAACGTTGTCGGTATGATCGACGTAGACTCCATAGCCTTTATTTGTCATATAGAAAGGAACGCTCTTATAGGCAACCTGGGAAGCGGTACCGCCGTCTTCATTCCAGGTATCCACAACCTGTCCGTTTTTCACGAAAGAGGTGAATCTTTCACCGAAGCCGTATACGTTTTCTCCTACCTGCAGGGAAAGTTCATTTACCATATAAGGCTTTCCGTTTTCCGTCAGGTAATTCTCCGCCGGGAACATGGTGGAAGGCGTTCTGTCCCAGCGGGCATAACCCAGGTTATGGAAACCGCATCTGGTAAGCTCTTTTCCTTCCGCTTCAAAATAATAGCCCCATTCCTTCAGGCTGACATGCACGGAAACCTTTCCCGCCTTCATAACGGCTTCTTCTTCCCCGATTTCCACACTGACCTCCTGTGTCTGCGGATGCTTGGGGCACACGGGTTCCTTCTTATCATACCCTTCATGATGCCATGATCTCACTGATATCATATTTTCCATGGGGGAGGTGAATTCCAGGGTGATGGTGGGCATATTGAGCGTCGCGCCTCTGGAGCTGATAGTTCCCACGGGAGCCAGCACTCTCATTCCTCCCGGAATCTCCTGCACCTCATAAGCCTGGGATGCATACAAAATATTAGCCTTTTCACTGCGCAGCCAATATCCTTCTGTAAATTTCATCTTGTTTTCCTCTCTTTCTTAAGCTTAAGCTAAACTTATCCTTATTCAATATTCCCTACAGACCCGCCTTCGTAAACCTCTCCCTCCACGACTATGATTTCAGGAACGCTGGTTTTCGGCCTCTCAATCTGTCCGATCAGCTTTTCCGCAGCAAAGCTTCCCAGCTTTACGGTATCCTGCTTTAAAGTGGTGAGCTTTGGTTCCACATGCCGTCCTATCCTCAGGCCGTCATAACCGGCGATAGAAATGTCCTCCGGTATCCGAAGCCCTTTTTCCCTCAGCATATTCATTCCGCCCAGACAGGAAAAGTCATCCGGGTACAGAATGCAGGTGGGCGGACAGGGCAGCTTCAGCAGCTCCTCCGTAGCGGCGGCTGCCGCATCTGTGTCGCGGTACCCGGCCTCAAGCACATATTCATCCGGAATATCCAGTCCCAGCTCTTCGGCTGTCTTATAAAAAGAAGAGAGCCTGCTGCCGGTTACGGATGACGCGTGCCCATGGATATAGGCAATCCGCCTGTGTCCCCTGCTGTAAATAAACTGAAGCAATGACTCCATGCCCTTTACATTATCGGACATTACGGCGATGCGGTTATTGAAAATATGATCGATAGTCACCACCGGTATGTCGCTTGCCACCAGCTGGGCCACCTCCGGATCCTCAAAATCCACACAGGCAATGACCACGCCGTCAAATCCCCGGTATCTGGCATGCTCCAGATAGGTCATCTGCCTGCGCCGTTCCTTGTTCCGGTTGACAAAGGTGATATCATAATCATTCCTTTCCGCCGTTTCTTTAAAGCTTTCCAATACGCCCGCAAAATAGTCATGGGTCAGGCCGCTGTTTGCTTCATCAACAAACAGGACTCCCAGATTGTAGCTTCGGTTGGTCTTCAGGGTCCTGGCTACGGAATTGGGAAAATAACCCATTTCCTTCGCCGTCCGGCGGATTAACTGCCTGGTTTCTTCCCCTATATCGGTATGGTTATTCAGCGCCTTGCTTACGGATGCCACGGAGACTCCGCATGCCTGGGCGATATCCTTCATAGAAACCATCTGCTTCCAACTCCTTCCGCCGTTTATATCTTAATCGTTTTCGCCCTTCTATCATATATCATTTATACATAAAAATTCAATAGAAAGATTCCCTTTTCCTGCACCATAGCCTGTTTTCGTTATTTTCCCATATTATTCACCGTCATTTCTATGCAAAATATCCACAGTCTATAACATCAGTACAGATACCGTATACTGTGCAATGGTTTTTTTGTGATTATTTTTCCTTTTTTCCTCTTGAAAAACACTGAGTTTTTCTATATAATCCAAGTCATAGGCAGTTTTTAAGTTTTTACTTAATCGTTTACGTAAATGAATTGTCACTCGTGTTGCCTGCAGGGGAAAACGCAGGCAGGAAGGCTTCCCCGGAATGCCTTCCCATTAAGAAAACAGCGTCCGCCAGGCGGACAGAAAGGTGTTCGTATGAAATATGGTTTTTTTGATGATCAACGCTGCGAATATGTGATCACCACACCCGAAACGCCCCTTCCCTGGATTAATTATCTGGGCTGCAAGGACTTTTTTACCCTGATCTCCAATACCTGCGGAGGCTATTCCTTCTATAAGGATGCCAAGCTTCTCCGCCTGACCCGCTATCGTTACAACAATGTTCCTTATGATAATAACGGACAGTATTTCTATATTAAGGACGGTTCCAGCATATGGAACCCCGGCTGGCAGCCTTCCCAGACCAGGCTTGATTCTTACGAATGCCGTCATGGCCTCGGTTACAGCAGATTTACCGGCTCTCTGAATCAGGCAAAGGCGGAAGTGCTCACCTTCGTTCCCTTAAACGATACCTGCCAGGTAACCAGCCTGACCCTGACCAATGAAAGCAGTGAAACCAAAAATCTTTCCCTGTTCTCTTACGTGGAATGGTGTCTGTGGAACGCGGATGATGATATGAAGAACTTCCAGCGCAACTTAAGCACCGGCGAGCTGGAAATAGAGGGTTCCACCATTTATCACAAAACAGAATACAGAGAGCGCCGGAACCACTATGCCCTTTATTCCGTAAACACTCCCGTAGACGGTTTTGATACCAGCAGGGATGCGTTCCTGGGCACCTACGGAAGCCCGTCGGCTCCCGTTGTGGTAAAGGAAGGAAAAGCTTCCAATTCCGAAGCACATGGCTGGTCTCCTATTGCTTCCCACCAGATTAATGTTTCCCTGGCTCCCGGTGAAAGCCGTTCTTATATCTTTGTTTTGGGTTATGTGGAAAATGAAGAGGAAGAGAAATGGGAGGCTCCCGGAATCATCAACAAGACCAAAGCCCATCAGCTGCTTTCCCGTTATCAGTCCGATGAAGCTGTGGAAAAAGCTTTCACAGAATTAACGGATTACTGGCAGGAACTGCTTTCCGGCTATCAGGTTTCTTCCGATTGTGAAGAAGTAAACCGTATGGTAAATATCTGGAACCAGTATCAGTGTATGGTTACCTTTAATATGTCCCGCAGCGCTTCCTATTATGAATCCGGTATTGGCAGAGGAATGGGCTTCCGGGATTCCTGCCAGGATCTTCTCGGCTTCGTACATCTGATTCCGGAAAGGGCGAGGGAACGTATCCTGGATATTGCCTCCGCACAGTTTGGCGACGGCAGCACCTACCACCAGTACCAGCCTCTTACCAAAAAAGGAAATGCGGATATCGGCGGCGGCTTCAACGATGATCCTCTGTGGCTGATTGCAGGTACAAGCGCTTATATCAAAGAAACCGGCGATACCTCCATTCTTTCCGAAGTGGTTACCTTTGATGACGGCGGAGAGGGAACCCTGTTTGAGCATCTGACCCGTTCCTTTGAATTTACCGTTACGCACAAAGGCCCTCACGGTCTTCCTCTCATCGGACGTGCGGACTGGAATGACTGTCTGAACTTAAACTGCTTCTCCGCACAGCCCGGCGAATCCTTCCAGACCTTCGGCCCCAGTGAAGGCCCTGTTGCGGAATCCGTTTTCATCGGCGGCATGTTTGTAAAATACGGAGAGGAATATGCACAGCTTGCTGAGCTTCAGGGACTTACGGATATTGCGGAATCTGCCCGCAGGGAGGTTTCCGCCATGTATGACACTCTTCTGGATGCAGGCTGGGACGGCGACTGGTTCCTGCGCGCTTATGACGCTTACAGCCAGAAGGTTGGCTCCTCCGAATGCGAGGAAGGCCAGATCTTCATCGAGCCCCAGGGCTTCTGCGTACTGGCAGGAGTCGGCATCAAGGAAGGAAAGGCACAGCGTGCCCTGGACAGCGTAAAAGAACGGCTTGACACCAAATACGGCATCATGCTCCTTCAGCCGGCTTATACCCGTTATCACCTGGAGCTTGGGGAAATCACCTCCTACCCGCCGGGATACAAGGAAAATGCAGGTATTTTCTGCCATAATAATCCCTGGATTTCCATCGCGGAGGCGGTTATCGGCAGAGGGGAAAGAGCCTTTGAAGTATACAGGAAAACCTGTCCTGCCTTCCTGCAGGATATCAGCGAAATCCACAGAACCGAGCCTTACTGCTATTCCCAGATGATCGCCGGCAGGGATGCCGCCACGCACGGGGAAGCAAAAAACAGCTGGCTCACAGGAACCGCTGCCTGGACCTTCGTGAATATTTCCCAGTATATTCTGGGTATCCAGCCGAGCCTCACAGGGCTGTGCATTGACCCCTGTGTTCCCGGGGACTTCGGTGATTTCACCATCACCAGACGGTTCCGCGGAGCGGTTTACCACATTGAGGTAAAGAACCCCAATCATTTGGAAAAGGGTGTTTCCTCTCTTCTGGTAGACGGGGAAAAGGTAGACGGAAATGTGGTTCCTTTTGTGGAAGGGAAGAAAGAATATCATGTAACCGCGGTTATGAGTTAATTTCTTCGGCATGCAGTTACCGAATCATTCATTGTAAAAACAGAACCGGCATATCCGAAAAGGTATGCCGGTTCCATTTTTATATCTTTACTTTTGTATCTTAACTCTTATTTCTCTATTATTATACATCCGCCATTAATGCTGTACATCCTGGGAAAACAGCGCCATCAGGTCAAAAGGAGGAAGGATCTCTTCCAGATATGCCAGAAGCTCATCATCATAGCTGCTGCGCACCTCGCATACCCTGTCATACACCATGGTAGGTTCCTGTTCCGGCGTAACCGGCTGCCATTCGTCCGATCCTTCCGGATTGGGATTTCCATGACGTGCGAACTGCATAGCCGCTCCGAAGATTTTTTCTTCCAGTTCATCGGAAACACCCGGAATATTGCAGATTTCCACCTTATCCGTGTTGTGGAAAATAAACGGGATATCGGAACAATGCCAGGCTACCTTGCCATTCTGATACGGGAAATCCAGGGAAAACAGGTAGAGATAGGCCGGCGCCTTTCCTCCTTTGGCATGAAGCTGCGCAAGAGCCTTGGAGGGCTGGCGGAATATACGATCCAGCGCAAGTACGTCAACCGGCTTTTTATCCGGATATGCTTTCAGGAAAAGCTCTTTCACCTTATCTGCATGTTCGCCGTATGCTCCGGCAAGTATGGCTCTGGATTCCTCCTCCGTCAGTTTTTCCTTATTATATGGAGTGGGCATGAAGGAGAATTCCCCGAATACGGATCCCACCATAAGCGGAATGGTTTCTGCATGGTCACGGAAGCCTGTGATCAGCGGTTCTCCCAGATAATAATCATTGACCATCGGCATGCCGCCTATGTATATTCCCTGTGCCGCCAATGCAGGGGATACGGTATTATAGGCTTTTGCAAGCTCATAATAAGGCACGGTTTCCAGTTTTTCCACTTCCCCTTCCGGTATTCCCAGTTCCTTCAGAAGAGCTGGAACAATTTTCGTGCCGTCTCCCGGTATTATGGGCATCAGCTTGCCGTCCGACACACCGCTCATGACAATGGCTTTATGGAACAGGCCGTCCGCTTCCGGTATCTGCATCAATCCCGTAACCTTCATTCCTCCGCCGGACTGTCCGAACAGCGTCACATTCTCCGGATCCCCGCCGAATTCTTCTATATTGTCATGAATCCACCGCAGAGCAGCCACAAGGTCAGCCAGCCCTGCGTTGCCGGAATTCCTGTATTTTTCCCCGTAAGGAGAGAGATCCAGAAAACCGAGGATATTCAGCCTGTGGTTTACAGACACAACAACGACATCTCCCTGTACTGCCATATTAGAACCGTCATAGGCCGCCTGTTCAATGGAGGAACCCGCCGCATAACCGCCTCCGTGCAGCCATACCATAACCGGTTTTTTAGCGGTTTTATCCAGAGCCGTCGTCCACACATTCAGATTCTGGCAGTTTTCATCCTGAGGCCAGTAACGGTGAGGGACCAGCAGCTCTCCCGTAGGGGTGTCCTGGGTCAGAAGGGGACATACAAACCCGTAAGACGCTGTTTCCTTCACCCCTTCCCATGGCTCCACTTCCCGGGGCATCTGGAACCTGCCTGCCTGTGCATAGGGGATCCCTTTGAAGATATGCACACCGTCAAATTCATACCCCTTTACTTTTCCCGCTTTTGTGGAAACTGCGGGCACTTCATCATAATTGAATACCTTTGCCATTCCTGTTTTTCTCCTTATTCTTTCAAATTTTGCAATATAAAGCTTCCTGTTTCCTGCAGTGCATCCCACTATTTCTTCTGTTCACGCTGATTCAGTTCTTCCATAACCTTAGGATATATCTTATCCAGCTTATAGCAGGCATACAGTATCGGAATAATAATTACAAAGGGTATCGGAACAATCAGATACAGAACCTTTATCGCTTCCAGAGCGGCGGGGGCCTGGACTGCTGCAAGTCCGTCATAGCCGGCCGCTCCTATAACTGCCAGCGCTACTGCACCGCCCACTCCGGCTCCGACTTTGGCGCCGAACGTAGTGCTGGAATAAAGCATGCCTTCCACTCTGGTCCCTGTTTTCCAGTGCCCGTATTCAATGGTATCCGCTATCATGGCGAACATGGTTCCCGAAAGGGTTGCGGAGCCAATACCTTTTATTACCGCACAGAACATGAGCCAGGCGGCGGAAGCGGGATTTAAGAGCATGAGCAGCTGTCCCGCAATACTGACAAAGCTGCCGTACAGAGCCACATTCCTTTTGCCGAATTTACGGTTCAGCGGAGCTGTCAGAGGCATGATGATAAGCACGGGTACAATTCCCAAAGCGCCAAGGAAACCGGCAATATTTTCATTTCCCAGAATATACTTGGCATAATAGGTTCCGACACTGCCGCTCATGGACATGCCCAGCACCATGCTCACCCATATACCCACAAGCAGAAGCCAGTAGTTATTTTTGATGATCAGCTTAAAGGAGGTAAGGAAACCAAGCTCGTTATTTTTTTCTGCCTGTACCCTGACTCTTTCCTTCGTTTTGGCAAAACAGAGCAGGAACAGCGCCGCCGCCACTACCCCGTACAGAATGGATACGATAATCCAGCTTCTCTGCTTGGTGCTTCCTCCCATGGCATTCACCAGCGGAAGCGTACATGCATTGATGATCAAAGAGCCGGCCTGCGCCATAAACATACGGAAGATATTAATAATCATTCTCTGATCCTGATCCCTGCTCATGAGAGAGGTAAGAGCCCCATAAGGGATATTAATCATCGTATAAAGGAAGGTTGTTACCAGGTTGTAGGTGATTGCTATATAAATATACTTTCCTGTAACCCCGATATTGGGAACCAGGAAAACCAGTATGGTGGCAATCCCTATCGGTATGGACAGCCATAACAGCCATGCCCTTGCCTTTCCGTGTTTGGAATGGGTCTTATCCATGATATATCCCATGATGATATCGGTAAATCCGTCCGCGAGTCTGGAAAACATCATAATTGCACCGACGATGGCCGCATTCAGGCCCAGTGCATCCGTATAAAAAAAGGTTACAAAGGTTCCGGTTAAAACCAGAACGAAATTACTGGCAAGATCGCCTCCTCCATAAGCAATTTTTTCAAATGTGCTTATTTTTTCCACAAAATTTTTCTGTCCGTTTACCGCTGCTTTTTCCGACATAGTGTTCCCCCTGTTTCATTATATAATATGTACACGATTATTGCCAACACATTCCATTTCAGAGGCAATAACCTACTGCTCTTTTATTATACGGAACATATGTTATTCAAAATACACAGTCTTTTTCCAATCTATGGATTTTTCTTGACCACTTTGCCCATTACTTTTCCCCTTCATTATCCAATGACAAGAATTTGGTACAAAAAAGACAAGAACCTGATATCCTTACCCAGTTACCAGATTCCTGTCCTTTTATATAGATATGGTAATAAGACAAACCTCATGGGGCATTAGGCTGGCCTTGATTTTCAGGAGCCCTTCGGCTTCCGCCTCCTCCCTTCTGTAAACAGGGCTGGAAAGCCGCATCAATGTTTTTTCCTCTTCCTTAGTCATCGGTTCCGGCGCGCCCATGTCAATCCAGGCATCGTAAGCGCTGCCGCCCTTTCTGCCGATTCCGTATCTTCTGACCTCGTGCCTTCCCGGACGGACTCCCTCTAATTGAATATGGAAGGAACGGGGCGCTTTCTCCTGGAATACCTTATACCTCCGGGTCTTTGTCAGATTCGTGGTGTTACGGTACCGGTAAAGCATATCATAATGGCAGTAATTATGAAGGAAAATCTGAATCTCATCTTCCGATGCCGTAATGAAATAGCCGCTTCCCTTCGCTATCAGCTTATCCCCTGCCCGGCTCAGCAGCTGCATGGCGCGATAGGCGCTCTTAGCTATCCCATTCTGTGTAAACAGGCCGAAGCCTCCATGAAAAGCCTCTGCCGCCGGTGCGATTTCGTCCAGCTGATCGCTGATACTGAAATATCCAAGACCGTAATAGCTGTCATGGTTTTCCATGATGCTTTTAAAAAGATATGCAGACTTATAGCAGGTATCGTTGCACAAATCCCTCTGCCAGATATTATTGCTCCACTCATCCATCAAAACAGGCAGGCCGCAGAATCCTTCTCCTTCTGCTTCCAGAAAATCCTTTACCTTCCGCCGCAGATGCATCAGACAATCTTCATCCCCGTCTACCGCCATATAAAAGGATTCATTGTTCTCCACCAGCTTTAAACCGCTCTTCTCTTCCTCCGGATCAATAGCCGCATAGGATCTTACCGTAAATATATCAGGTATACAGTCTCTCTCCCTGCACAAATCGCAAAACCATTTTGCTGCCTCCAGAGACAGAAGTGTGGTTCCCGGACCGCAGATGACAAACTCTCTGCAGGCCTTTTTAATTTCCTGATAGGTTACCGAATAAATCTCTCCGAAATCTTCTTTGACAAAAAGCCCGAAAAGATGCATGTCCATGGAAATCCATGGGACAAACAGCCATTTCTTCAATTCCTCCATACCATAGCGTCCGATCAGATGCTCCATAAGGCTCTCAATAAGCAGTCGCCACTGCTCCAATTCCGCTGGAGGCGAGATAAATGACGGCCTTTTAAAGAACTGTACCTTTTTTTGCGCCATAGCCGACGGCATATGCCCCAGCTCCAGCATGGGTTTCGCTCCCGCAGACAAAATGAAGTCCAGGACCTGATCCAAATAAACATAATTAAAGGAACTGTTTCCATTAACGTCCCGGCTGTACAGCATCATATCATCATCCACAACACCCTTGCACCGGATGTACCGAAAGCCTATCGATTTCTGGATATCCAGGATTTGATTCTGCATGGATGCATTTAGAAGATCCCTTGCATAACCGGCATTAATCATGGTCTTCCAGGTATGCCGCAGCTGTCGCTTAACGATTCCCGTGTTGACAGATATTTCACAGACTCCCGTGACCACAGGCTCTGCTGCTTCTTCGGCCTTATCCGCATATTTCATCAGGGAAACGAATGCCATGGAAAAGCCTTCTGCGGTCTTCATTTCCTCCGCATTGTCCGTAACCGGCCTTTTCCCCAGATTCCGCCTGTATTGTCCGGGAGTGATTCCCCGATACTGCTTGAATGCATCTATCAGGGCGCTGGCGCTGGAAAAACCGCTTTCATACGCGATTTCCGTAACCGTCCCCTCTCCCTGTAAAAGCAGGGCGGCGTGAAAAAGCCTTACCTGTGTCAGATATCCGGTAAATGAAACTCCCATATATTTTTGAAAGCTTCTTGAAATGTATGACGTGCTCAGGTATGTCTGAGAGGCCAAATCCGCCAGCGTTATGCCTTCCCGGTAATTCCTGTGAATGTATTCCACTGCGGCCCGCAGCCTTTCCCTCCCGGATTCCCTCCCTGTATTTTCACCGTTTTCGCTGAAATACCGGTATAAGTCATCCGCCAGTGCCATGACCCGGCTCCGCAGGTGAATGGATAGCTCCGATTCTTTTTTATACCATGCCCGGAAGGCCAGAGCCAGATCCTTCCTGATAATGTCAAACAGCTGCTGCTTCTCTTCCTCATGCAGAAATGATTTGCAGTTCACATTCCGGTCTTCTGTTTCCGGACTGGCCGCTGCCAGAAAGGAGGGAGACAGGGAAAGAGAAATTGCCAGCCCGTTTTCTTCCAGTACAACACTGTGCATCTGAAAGCTGTTGATAACAAAAATATCCTCCCGGGAAATGGCATAGGTCCTGTCGCCTTCCTCCGTATGCAGCCAGCCGTTCCCTCTGAGTACAAATATCACCTTAAGCTCCTGCGACCAGGCTGCCGCGGTATCTTTATGCCTGATTACATCGAATTCAAATTCCCCATTTATATTCCGGCCCATATTCGTTAACCCCTTTTTATTTCATTCCGCCGTTCCTTATTCGTCGTAATCTTCCATATACAGATACCCTACCTCGCAGCCCGTATATTCAATATAAGAATTCCCTGCTGCCTTTCCGGCCTTGTCTATTACCTTCTTCAGCTGTTCTTCATCCATTCCGCCCTTTCCGAAGACGCTGTCAATTTCTTCCTTCACAGTCCGGGAAACGGCTGCAAGGAAAGCGTCACGGGCTTTTACGGTAAGCTTGTCGGCATCCAGGATGTGATAAGTAAAGGTGTAATATCCTTCCGCCATCTGCACCACCATCTTATCTCCGAATACATCCTCTTCTCTTGTGCTGCTGATCTCTGCCTCATATTCAGGATCCACCTGTTTTCTTGCGTACAGCTCCCTTTGCCGGGCATAGTATTCCTCCTGGGAGGCCCGGACCGTTGTAAGCAGAAACTCTGCATTTTCGTCCGTATCCTCCATATTTTCTATCACATTATCATAGGCATCATAAAAATCCTCCTTATCCTCATCATAGCCGGAAAATACGGCATTGATTCTGCGGTTGAATTCTGCTATGGACATATCTTCATATCCCGGGAATTTGAGTTCCTTCAGGACCAAATCATACTGCTTGGTCCAATCCGCTTCTTTTTCTTCCTTTTCCTCATGCCAGTCCTCCGTATCCTCTTCGTCATACACATCGTTCCAGTAATAGGACAGTTCCCTGCCGCCTTCCCATACCACCTGATCATCCAGGTTTTTCAGAAGACGGACCAGTTCCGCATCAGCCGCTTTCTCCATGGCATCTTCATCCTGAAGGGCTTCCTGGGACTGTTTCTTCAAAAAAGCCTGCATATCCTCATCCACGCTTTTCAGAATGCCGTCCCGCTGCGCCACCGTTACCGTCTGCTCATCAGGGATGGTGTAATCAAAGGAATAGTCCGCATAGCTGCCTGTCAGAAACTCCTTGTCCCCAAATACATCTCCATAGGTCTCCAGAAAAGCTTCCCCGCTGTGCCAGGGATTTTTCTGTCTCTGGCAGATCCCGTAATGCTTCCGCTCACATTCATCCCATGTATTGGAAAGTGTGCCATATACGAAGTCCGCCATAGGATCCGTCTCTTTCAAGGAGTAGAAAATACGCTGGAACACTTCCTCCGTCTTATGAAAAGCGTCTTCATCTTCCCAATCCATCACCATACGGTTGAATTCATCCACACTCATATTTTCATAGCCTGCGGCCTGATAGGAACGAACCTGTTCATAATCTTCTTCCGTATATTTATCGGAACCTCTCCACCATCCGTAGCGTGATCTGCCGGAGTTAAAGGAAACACAATTATTTTCCGGGCTTCCTCCGTCTTCCTGTATGGCCGCTTCCTCTGTTTGAGAAACCGTCTGTGCGGTTGTTTCCGCGGCTGAACCATCAGATATCACTGTCTCCGGAGCCGCCTCACCACCCGGTGTTTTTGCACCGCATGCCGTCAGTAAGGCCGCCAGCAGGATAAACCCAGGAAGCATTGCCTTGGAGGAAAAGAATTTTTCCTTTTTTTCTTTTTTCCTCATGCTCAGTAATCCTCCCTTTCATAAACTTCAAAATTATAGACTTCACATCCTGTAAAGCTGATTTTGTCATTGGAAAGCTTTTCTCCCGCAGCCTGCAGCATTTCCTTCATATCCTCCTGCGCGGCGGACTTTACTTCATCTGCCTCCAGCAGATCACGGGCCGTCTGCATGACTTTCTGAAGAAAGGCATCCCTTTCTCCTACGGTGAGGTTATCCTGATCCAGGATACGGTAAGTAAACTCATAATCCAGCCAGATTTGTCCGGCTTCCACACTGTCCCCGAACACATCCTCTGTCGTTATTTTTTCTGCGGATGCCGAAAAGCTGGGATCCTTTCTCTTACCGGAATATACCTCCTGTACACGGCTCTGGTATTCTTCCATGGAAGCCGGTATGGTATTGCGCAGATAACCTGCATTCGGATCCGTTTCCTGAATATTAGAAACCACAGTATCATACAGTTCATAAATGCTGCCGCCGCCGTATTCATCGTCTTCCATTATCCGGTTTATGGTCCGGTTGAATTCTGCAATGGACATCCCTTCATAGGCCTCCGGCTTAACCATACTCATCAGCTGATCATACTGTTCCTGCGTATAATCTTCGGAATAGCCTTCTTCTTTCCAGGAATCCCATACATTCCACACATAATCCATATCTGCAGGCAGTTCCTTCGAATTGTCTTCTCCGTCATCCCGGTCTGCCGTTTCACCCGCATTTTTTACCGGAAGATTTTCCAGAAGATTCTTTCTGGCAGCCTCTGACTGCTTCTCTATTGCCGAAGTGGCAAATATCACCACAACAGCGGCTACAATTACCAGGGCGCCTATTATTCCGGCAGCCGTCCGTTTTTTCGCTTTCATAATAGCATCTATCCGTTCCTTCAGGGCATTCTTGCTGAAGCTGGAGGACAGAGGGGTCAGATAAGTGCGCTTTTCTTCCATTTCCAGAAGGGCCAGTGCATATGAGGGGCATGACTGCATTCCGTACTGACGTATCACTGATTCGTCACAGGCAAGCTCCAGATCCCGGTTTGACAGGATGTACATAACCCATACGAGAGGATTGAACCAATGGATACACAGCATCGCGGCGAGCAGCCATTTGGTGAGCGCATCAAAACGGCGGATATGGGACATCTCATGGGCCAGAATAAAACCCGCCGTCTCTTCCTCCTTCCAGTCCATGTCTGCGGGAAGAAGGATAACCGGCCAGAGGATCCCATAGGTCAGAGGAGATTCAATTCTGTCGGAATACCGCACCTGCACCGGACGGCGCAGCCTGTGTTCCTCGATCCAGGATTTGGCGAAGGGCTGTTCCACAGGCAGAGAAGCGGCGTAAACCCGGCGTCCCCTCAGATGAAGGATGAGGAATATAAGAGCGAGCAAAACAGCTCCCCCTATCCAGAGCAGCAGCCACGGAGACAGCGAAGGAACGGAAGCCTCGCGGGCGGCATTCCCCGTCAGAAGCAGTCCGGTGCGCTGCCAGTTACGTACAGGCATGGGAAAATCTCCCCGGCGTCTCATTGCGGAATATACGCTTATGGGCGAAGGAATGCGCATCGGCAGAATCAGACAGAAGAACGCAGCTCCCCAAAGCGCCAGAAAAGCTGTCTTAGGCAGACGGTTCACCGCCAGCGCCCTCACAATAATGATTACCCCTATCATAACCGCACCGCTTAAACTCATTTCAAGCAATGTTTGCATAATAACCTCGATTTCTGCAGCTATAACGCCGCTCATTTCCAATTTTTGATCCGTTCCTTCATCCGTGTGATCTCTTCCTGTGAAAGACGCTTGCTTCCCAGCAGGGATGCCACCAGCAAATCTGCCGATCCGTCAAAATTGCGCTGTATCAGGTCTTCGGTTTCCTGCTCCTGCACGCTTTCCCTGCTTATCAGGGGATGGCAGATAAAGCCGGGATCCTTCCTTTCCACCGCTTCTTTTTCCACACATTTGCGGATGATTGTGTAGGTGGTGGTCTTGCTCCAGCCTATTTTTTTATTCAGGCGTTCTGCGATTTCCTTTGCGCTGAGATCGCCTTCGTCCCACAGGCATTCCATGACCCGGCGTTCCGAGTCGAATAATTTTCCGGTCATATTTGTTTCCTCCGTTTTACTCCAGTAGAATATAAGTTCATTCTACTGCAATAAAATGGGGTTGTCAATAGAATTAATTTAATTGGCCGCGTAACAGTTCCGTCCCCTCTTCTTACCTGGCCCGCAGCACCGGCCCTGTTTCCCTCCCGGCCAGCCTTGCTGAGCGGGAGGGAAACAGGGCCGGTGCTGCGGGCGGGTAAGAAGAGGGGACGGAACTGTTACTGGGGTGTGAAATTATTTATGGTCAATTCAAATAGGTGCATGTATTATGAAGGGCTTTGAGTAGAAGGCGCATTTATTTGTCTTGCTGGGTCGAAGAGAAACAAATGTCGATATATGCATTTTTATATATAATTTAATGTTGAATTTTACATTTTTATTGACCAATAAAAGAGGTTAGTGATATTATACTTAATATAAATTGCTGATTGATGACAGTAGGGAGACAGCTTAATGGAATTCCTGTTGATGATGCATCATTATATATAGGTCAGTGATATGTGAGGTGAATATATGAAACGTAAAATAACAGAAACGCTTTATGAATGGAAAAAAGAGAAAAAAGGACGAATGCCTTTACTTATTTATGGTGCAAGACAGGTTGGAAAAACCTTTGAGATGAGGGAATTTGGAGCTGTTTCTTATAAGAATACTGTATATGTCAATTTTGAAACTGATGAAAGAATTGGAAAATACTTTGATACCGATATTCATCCGGATTATATAGTATCCATTCTTGAAAAATATTATGAGACGATGATTATTCCTGGTGATACTCTGATAATTTTTGACGAAATACAGTCATGTGAAAGAGCGCTGACTTGTTTAAAATACTTTCAGGAGGAGGCGCCAGAGTATCATGTAATCGCAGCAGGAAGTCTTCTGGGTGTAGCGATAAACCGGGATAAGTATTCATTTCCGGTTGGAAAAGTTCAGATGGCAACGATGTATCCCATGGATTTGGAAGAGGTTTTATGGGCTAAAGGAAAGCAGCTTTTAGCAGATACTATTCGTGAACATTTTGAAAATAATGAGCCGATGAATGAACTGCTGCATGAGGAAGCGATGCAGGAATTTTATCATTACTGTATCGTTGGTGGAATGCCCGCGGCTGTGAAAGCTGATATTACGTCAAACAGTCCAATCAATCAGAGTGAAATAAGGCAGATGCTTTTAAACTCTTATATTGCGGATATGACAAAGTATGCAGATAAATCGGATACAATCCGCATTTTCGAGGCATATGATTCGTTACCTGCGCAGCTGGCAAAAGATACGAAAAAATTTCAATATAAATTGATTAAATCAGGGGCAAGGGCTTCACAATATGGGGATGCAATTGACTGGCTGATACGCTCCGGCATTGTTCATAAATGTGTGAAAAGCAGCCAGGGCTTTTATCCGATTGCAGCATATCAGGATCTCACAGCCTTCAAATTGTATTACAGTGATATGGGAATTATGTCTGCAAGGATAGGAATGTCACTGGAAGCTATGACTAGTAAGGAAAGCGAACATTTTCGCGGTATCCTTACGGAAAATTATGTTTCAATTGCATTGAAATCAAAAGGGTATGATCTGCATTATTGGGAGTCGGACAGCATTGCTGAGGTGGATTTCCTGATCCAAAGGGATAATCATGTGATACCGGTAGAATGTAAGGCCGGAGAACATGTAAAAGCAAAAAGTCTGATGGTGTATATGAAAAAATATGATCCTGCTTATGCAATACGGATTTCTGCCCGTAATTTTGGATTTGTTAAGGGTATCAAATCAGTTCCATTGTATAGTGTGTTTTGTATTTGACTTAATGGCGGCAAAGCAGCCAGGTCCATATGGCTGGCGTAATCGGTTGACGGCCAATCTTGCTATCTGTTGTTTTTAAGGCCGCCGTTTATAATACGCAGCAATCTGTCCGGATTTTCGGAGGAAACGTTTTCCGCAAGTCTGGCCCCTGCAATGACAGACGCCCAGGCAAGGACTTTATCCTGATTTGTTTCAGTGGCTTCACAGTACAGGTTGATATAAAGTTTGGCCAATTCTGTGGAGATCTGTGAATACAGCAGATAAGAACGGCAGACATCGGCTGAGATATCTCCGCTACTGGCGTCAACCCAATCGATAATGTAAGGTTCTTTGCCATGCATGATTATATTATGTACGTGGAAATCTCCATGGCATAGCCTTTCTTCATATTTCATCATATACAGTTTTTCCAGTAAGGACTCTTTTGAGGCCGCATCCGGCAGCGGGGCGGAGGATATCTGAGATGCCAGCTTATCTTTCATGAGAGGGTATCCGTCTCCTTTCACGGTATGGATTTTAATCTGTGTTTTCACCGCTATGCGCATATATCCCGCGGCATGGGAAATATCCTTCAACATCATATTTCCAAGGGTATCTCCGGTAATATATTCCATTACAACAGCCTGTCTGTTTTCAATTTTGATGACATCCAGAATTTCTGGCACGGGTAGTCCTGCTTTCCATGCCAGTCTTTGTTTATCCGCTTCCTTTATGGCTTCCGTTTCCGGGAGATAATCTTTAAGTACCTTGATAATTTTTTTGTCACAAAGGTAAATATCAGCCGTGTTGCCTTTGGCAATGGGATTCCCTAAGTCCATATAATTTTATACCATCCATTTCTATATTTCGGAAATACGCGTACCAATCTCTTTTTTCCATAAACTCCTCATAAGGGATACTAACAAAATTAACTATTGCAAAATATTTCATGGCTAATTTTGCAGCAGCAGACGCAAGTCCATCTTCATATTTTTTAGCTTCCATTCTATCACAATTAATAAGCAATGCTATATCAATATCTGAATCATCTGTAAAATCTCCTCTGGCACACGATCCATATAAAATTACCTGCACCAGATTCACTCCCATAATATCTTTCACCAAATCTATAGCCTCAACTTTTACTCTGTCGACTATTTCATCAGTTAACAATAATTCCTGCATCTTCCACACCTCCAGTCCATGTCATCTTTATATTATTATACTCGATATATCATCTGCCAACAAGGCTCGTCCGCTTAATTTTACTTGTCTGTGTTATTGATTAATTGTATAATATTTTTGCAGCCATAAACCCCGTTAGGAGGATTAAGACATGAGTGAGACGAAATTTTGCCAAAGCTGCGGTATGCCTTTAGATTCCAAAGATGTATGCGGCACAAACCAGGATGGCAGCATCAATGAAGAATATTGTATTTACTGTTACAAGGATGGGGCTTTTGTTGACGATTGTACGATGGATGAGATGATCGAAGGCAGTGTAAGGCACATGAAGGAATCCGGTATGCTGAAGGAACAGAACAAAACGGAGGAAGAAGCCCGGGAATTTATGTACAGCTTCTTTCCTGAATTAAAGAGATGGAAATAGGAATAAAAAACATCCCGCAAGGCAGTTTCTGCTTCGCGGGATGTTTTTTATTTAATTACCGTCTTCCATCGGGCTGTATGCAATCTTCACATTAATGTCCTGATTGTAATTGCCAAAGGATTTCCCGAAAATCGTCAGTCCGCCCACATGCTCGGAATCCTCGTCCACGGCAAAGCGGAGCCGCAGCGTGCTCTTATAGTCCAGATGAAGTTGGCGGATATCCATATCGGAAATCTTCAGGCCGTCGATAAATGCGCCTTTGGAGTTCACTACCAGGAGCTTCAGCATTCCGTATTGATTCCATTTGGGTGGCCACCAGTCCGGTGTAAAAATACCCTTCACGTCGCCGAAATCACCGGGTGATGTCCATTTTCCCAGAAGTACTCCGTTCAGATAAAAACTGATGTCGGAGGGCCAGACGTCATTCACTCCCGGGGCTTCGCTTCCCAACTCCAGGGATATGGATATCTGGTCTATTTTGCTTCCGGAGGGGATGAAATTGGGGATGATATATTCCACATATCCTCTGGTAAACCAGAGGATATCAGCATTGTATCTGTCGGGATGCGCGAAATATCTGGTGTCGTCCACTGCCCCGATCAACGCGGTGGAGGTTGCCATCCCGCATGTCGGGCAGACTTCATATGCGGAATAATGTCCCACCTTCAAATCCGTGTCATACATATTTTTTTCTGTCTCCCGGTTATTTACATCAATCAGTATTTTGTCCAGAGCCACTTCGCATTTTTTCTGGTTGCCATGTCCTGCGGATTCGCTGGTGACGGTGATGATGCCGCAGTCTTCCAGCTTTTTAATGTGGCTGGTCAGCGCGCCGTTGGTTATCTTAAGTCTTGCTGCCAGCTCATTCATATTCATGTCCTGGTTTTCCAGGAGGATTTTAATGATTTCAATTCGGATTTCGGAGCCCAGCGCCTTGAATACCTCAAGCCCCTCTTCCAATGATTTTATATACAGCATGCTTATCTCCCGGATTTCTTTCTCTGCTGCTGCCGCAAGTGCTCCTTTTTGGAAACTGCCGTATCTTCTTTCAGATTTACCATTTATCATAAGGACAGCCATTCACCCGGATTACGGCCCGCAGCTCCACAAAGCAGCCGCAGGCCCTGCACATGCCTTCCTGCAGCATATCACATTGTTTGCAGACGGCGAGCCTGTCTTCATATAGCTCACCGTCCGCCTTGATATCTTCATCCAGGCCGGCAATGTAATCATGCAGGTTCTGAAAATAGGCATCCTTGTCCATCTCTCTGAGGAGACATTTCAGGCAATGCTTTTTTCCTTCTGCTTCCATAATTTCCCCGCCCGTCTTTCTCAATTACTGCACGCGAAACAGTACCACGCTGGAAGCAGGGATGCGGAATTTCAGGCCCTTTTCGGTGAGTTCATATGCGGTAAATTCCACTTCCTTCACACACTCCGGATTTTCGAAGGTGTTATAGGCATCCATCTTCTGCGTGAGGATGCTGGCTGTCACTTTGGACGGTGCCAGTTCCGCAAAGCTTACCTCCACTTCACTGTCCTCTGTCACAGACAGGTTATTCAGTGTCAGGTTTACGGTTCCGTCTGCAGAAACGGATACGGATTCATGCAGGGACGGTACCTGGAATTCCTCCACGCCGATTTCCTTCAGGCCTTCCACATAGCTTTCCACAAGATCGGCATCCTGATGGTATTTGTACATATGGAATACGTGATAAGTCGGTGTTTTGATCATTTTAGGGCCTTCCGTGAGGATAACGGACTGAAGCACATTCACCATCTGTGCGATACAGGCCATCTTTACTCTGTCGCAGTGCTTATTGAAAATATTCAGGGTGATTCCGGCAACCAGAGCGTCACGCATGGTATTCTGCTGATACAAAAATCCCGGATTGGTGCCCGGCTCCACATCAAACCAGTCTCCCCATTCATCCACGATCAGGCCGATTTTCTTTTCCGGATCATACTGATCCATGATCGCCCCATGTCTGTTTACCAGTTCTTCCATATACAGGGCTTTTCCCATGGTTTTGAACCAGGTCTTTTCATCAAACCGGGTAGCGCTTCCTTTCTCATCCCATCCGTCCGGATGTACATAGTAATGCAGGGAAAGGCCGTTCATCAGGCGGGAGGGAGTGGGGGCGCAGGTTTCAAGCACCTTGTTTGTCCAGTCATAATCAGCCACGTTGGGGCCGCCGCATACCTTATAGATCGGGGCATCCTGATGGTATTGGCGTACATAGGTCTGGTATCTGCGGTAAAGGTTGGCATAATATTCCGGTGTCATATTGCCGCCGCAGCCCCAGTTTTCATTTCCCACACCGAAGAAATCGATTTTCCAGGGTTTCTCATGGCCGTTCTGCTTTCTCAGATCCGCCATGGGGGAAACGCCTTCAAAGGTGATGTATTCCACCCATTCGGACATTTCCTGTACCGTGCCGCTTCCCACATTTCCGTTTACATAGGTTTTGCAGCCCAGCTGTTCACAGAGTTCAAAGAATTCGTGGGTTCCGAAGCTGTTGTCTTCCACAACGCCGCCCCAATGGGTGTTGATCATTTTTTTCCTGTTTTCCTTGGGGCCGATGCCGTCTTTCCAGTGATATTCATCCGCAAAGCAGCCGCCCGGCCAGCGCAGCACGGGAATCTGCATTTCCTTCAGCGCCTCCACCACATCTGTCCTCATGCCGTTTACGTTGGGGATGTCGGAATTTTCGCCCACATAAAGCCCTTCATAGATGCAGCGTCCCAGATGCTCGCTGAAATGTCCGTAAATTTCCGGATTAATGTGTCCCGTTTTCTTCTTTTCATTGATAAAAATTTTGGCCATTTTTTTGGTCCTCCCTTTATCTGTTTTTATTATCCTTAAGACAGCGGCTTTGCCGTCTGCTTCCCTTATCTACCTGTAGGAAAAAACAGGTTTTCCATCTTCGCTCCACCGTACCTTCATCAGCATCGTGTGCCGGTTTGGATTGTACAGTGGATCTCCTTCAATGACAGCTTCTTTTCTGGCATGATATACACAGATATCGTTTCCTTCCTCATCCGTGGTAAAAGAGTTGTGGCCGGGGCCGTAAATCTCCAGGCTTTCCTCGGAAGCGAGCACCGGCCTGCGTTCCTTGGTCCAGGATGCGGGATCCAGAAGATCCGCTTCTTCCGATGCACTCAGCATTCCCATGCAGTAGCAGGCCCCGGTGGCGCTGGCGGAATAGGTGAGAAAAATCCGGCCGTTCCTTTTGATTACAGCAGGGCCTTCATTCACCCAGAAATCCACTCTCTCCCAGTCATAATCCGGTGTGGTGAGCAGTACCTGCACCGTTTCCAGGCGGTTGGGGGAAGCCATGCGGGCAATATACAGATTGGAAATCATTTTCCCTACCCCCACTTTTTCCGCCCACACATAATAACGGCTTCCTTTGTTCTCAAATACGGTGGCGTCCAGGGAAAAGGCGCGGAAGGAAAATTCATCCTCTTCGGCACACTGCATCATTCCCATCTCCGTCCACTTCCCGGTTATGGGATCCTCATCCGCACATTCCAGCACAAAGGGCCTGATCGCCCAGATATCCTCCGCTTCTCCTGCGGCAAAATAAAGATACCATTTACCATCCAGGTAATGCAGCTCCGGCGCCCAGATGTGCTCGGACATAATCCCGCTTTTGTGCTTTGTCCACACGGTATTTTCCACGGCTCCCGCCAGGCCGGCAAGACTGTCCGCCCTGCGCAGGATGATTCTGTCATAAGCAGGGACGGATGCGGTGAAATAATAGCAGCCGTCCGTATGACGGTATATGTAAGGATCCGCCCTCTGCATAATCCATGGTTCGTTCCATTTCAGCTGTTCTTTCATTTCTCTGCTCTCCTGTTTTTTATTTTCTTTTAAAAACAACGGCTTCCGATTGGCTTAAATGTTTAGATATTTTTAAAATAATTGACCTTATGCTAAATTATATAATCGATAAGCGCATTTGGCAATATATAAATTAAAAAAAGCGGCCTTGAAATAAAATCAAAGCCGCTGCAGAGTATCCGCCTATATAAATTAGTTTCACGTAAAATAATGCATTCTGTCTTTCACATCCTGATCGGGAATCAGCCTCCCCGAAACAGAAAAAGCGCTGCCAGCACAAGAAGAAGCAGCACCAGCAGGGACAGCAGCATTTCCGGCCGGAACGGCCTCGCGCTGCCCAGATCCCTTTCCGGTTCCAGAAGCATTCCCCACGGACTGTAGGGATTTATAGGCCACTGCAGATACGGATTGTTTTCCCCGCCCACAGACGCCAGGAACTGGTTCCAGTCCCTTTCCAGCTCTCTTTTCCCTTTTTCCCACTCCTGCCCTGTATCCTCCGCCTTCGTCAGGCCGGAAAAGAAACCGGAAGTCTGCCTGCCCTTCCTGCCTGTACGGCTCTCCTTATTGTTCCCGGAGCCGTAGTATTCCCCGGCGGCATATTTCAGCCCCTTCTCCAGTATTTTTCCCGGTTCCCGCTCCTCCATAAAAATCCGCATGATATGATAATATATCCGCCGTACCTTTCCCATATCCGCAGTCTCCCTTAATGCGGAGGCCTGCGCTCCATGCCTGTCGCTGCCCGGCTCCAGATAAAAATTGATGAGCCGCTGGAACGCCTGCCGGATATCCTTTCCCATGGATTTCCCCACTCCCGCATACTCCGAATAAACCTGGGCCTTCACCATGTTTTCCGCAAGCAGGAAACCCGCCAGTTCTTCATTTCCCCTGATTGCGGGCAGCCGCTGATATAAATCCCCTCTGTTTGTAAAATAATCCAGGAATCGCTGCGTCCGTTCTATATCGGCGCCTGAATAATTTTTCCCCTTAAGCTGCCTGACATCCGCATCCGAATACAGGGGTATCGAAAACCGTTCATTCTTCCGGATCTGTTCCCGATACCCTTTCTCCACATGAATCTCCCGGCCATCCCTTTTCCCGTAAAGGACTCCTTCCGGGAACGTCTTTTCCATCCGCTGCGCCGTCCTATCCTGCTTTCCGCCCATATCGGCCCGCATGAAGCTTCCGCCCTGCTGCTCCTTATGAAGCAGTATCACATTCTGGCCAGACTGTTTCAATAACAAAAAGGGAAGGATCTCAGCCGCCCCTTTTTCTCCATAACGGGAAAGAAATGATAAAAGCGCGGGATATCTTACCGCACCCTCTTTTCCCATGAGCTCCAGCAGCAGGGAATTCAGCCTTTGCAGACCGGCCGCCTGCTCCCTGCCGGAAAGCCCCCCGCTGATTTTTTCCAAAAGAGCCTGATAAACAGAGGTTATCTGCTCCAGCTCCTGTTCCAGCCCGACAGACGGACGTATCTGCCAGTCCTCAAGAGTCTCCCATTCCCTGCGCATACTCTCTTCCAGCTGTTTCTGCAGACTTTCCTCTGTCTCTCCATTTTTACCATAACGGAGCGCTTCCCTGGAAAGCTCCGCCTCATCCGCACGCTTTCCTTCCCCGGCAGGCTGCCCTCCGGAAGCCGCCTGGGCATTCTTCTCTTTAGAAGCCGTCCCCATTTTTTCCAGCGCTTCATTCACTGACTCTGCGGAGGCCTTTACAAAATTTTTCCCGATGGCTTCCACCGCCTGGCGCTCCAAATCAGCCGCCTTTTCCTGGACGGCCGCCGTACCCGCGGGCGTTCGTTCTGTTTTTTCCGTAAAATTTACAGGGATAATTTCCATACAAGCCTCCTGTCCTCTTCTACCTCTTTTATCGGCAGGATTCCCTGTAAAATAAACCTGTTTTTACAATGCTCTCAGCTTTTTCATCCGGAAATAATAGCTGGTGACCAAAATCACATCCGCTCCCGCCCAGGCAAGTATCTCCGCATAAAAAATTCCTTCCTCGCCCAGAAGCAGGGGCAGAAGAATCGCCGAGCCGGTCCTCATGATAAATTCCGCGATCCCCGAGGCCATGGGAAGAATGGTATCCCCCATCCCCTGAAGGGCGGAACGGGTCACATGCAGTACATACAGAATGGGCAGGAACACACTCATAATCGCCAGATAATGATAAGCGATTCCCAGCGTCGCCGTCACATCCTCCGGCGCTCCGGAAATGAAACAGCCCAGGATCGCTTTTCCGAAAAGAAGCATGGCCGCAGCAATCACAGCGGAAGTGACCATGGCAACGATCAGCGCGGAACGCATCCCCTTGCTGATCCGGTCAATTTTCTTCGCACCCAGATTCTGCCCCACATAGGTCACCATGGCATAGCCGTAAGAGGTGGCCGCCACCTCCAGAATGCCGTACAGCTTGTTTGTAGCGGTAAATCCGGCGATGAAAAGGACTCCGAAGCCGTTTACCACAAACTGGACAATCATGCCGCCCACCGCGATGATCGCATTTTGGAAAGCCATGGGAAGCCCCAGCTTCATCAGATACATACACAGGGAGCTGTCCATTCGGAAATCCTCTTTGGAAAAGGCGAGTACCTCCACTCGCAGGATGGCAAACAGACAGAAAAGCCCGGAACAAAACTGGGCGATAACCGTCGCGCCAGCCGCTCCCATGATTCCCCAGTGAAAGCCCAGAACAAATACCAAATCCAGAATTACGTTAATAACCGCAGCGACCACCATGGCATACAGCGGTGTTTTCCCGTCACCCAGCGCACGCAGAATGGAAGCCAGTATATTATAAGCCATTACCACCGGAATCCCCGCAAACATAATCCTCAGATAAGACAGGGAATCCTCTATAATCAAATCCGGCGTCTGCAGAAGCTCCAGTATCGGCCGGGCAAAAAACTGGCTGAAAAGAAGCAGCACTATCGAAGTTACCAACGCCAGCAAAAGAGAATTAGCCACCGTTTTACGAAGCCGCTTATAATCACCGGCTCCGAATTCATGAGACATCTTAATGGAAAAGCCCTGGGTAAAGCCCTGAATCGTCCCCAAAATCATCCAGTTCAGCCAGTCCGCCGCCCCAAGCGCCGCCAGCGCCCCCACGCCCAAAGCCTGTCCCACCACCATCGTATCCACAACGGTATAAAGCTGCTGAAAGACATTCCCAATCATCAGCGGCAAAGAAAAAGCCAGGATAAGTTTTAACGGTTTTCCCTCCGTCATGTTCTGAATACGTGCTGCCATCTATTTTCCAACCTTTCTTTTTTCGTTTCCTGTTGTACGGCATGAACCATCCCGGAGCCTTTCCGGCCCTGTGTTCCGTCCTTCCCCTGCGGCTGCCGTTGTGTCCGTTCTGTCCCGCGGCCTGCCTGTTATGTCTGCACTGGTCTTTCTGAAAAAATGGGTGCCTGTTCTTACAGTATCCGCGCTTTCGGTTTCTGTCTGCCCTGAGCGGCGGTGTCTGACGAACGAAGTGAGGAGTTCAGCCGCGGGACAGAAAACGAAAACGCGGATACTGTTAGAACAGCCCCATTTTTGAAGCCAGACCTGCGCAGACATAACAGGCAGGCCGCGGGACGGAACGGACACAACGGCAGCCGCAGGGGAAGGGCGGGACGCAGGGCCGGAAAGGCTCCGGGATGGTTCATGCCGTACAATAGGAAACCTGCACTGCCTTTACAAAGGCTGCATGCAAGTTTATAATCACACTATATCAGAAAATTTCAGAAAACAAAAGGGGCGGATTTATGGTACAGGAAAATACGGTAAATGATTTTTCCAAAGGAAGTGTGGTAAAAAATATTCTTACGCTGGCGCTGCCTATGACATTAGCTCAGCTGATCAATATCCTTTATAATATCGTGGACAGAATGTATATCGGCCGCATTCCGGATCATGCCACCCTTTCCCTTACAGGCCTGGGTCTTTCCATGCCTATTATTTCCGCAGTCATCGCCTTTGCCAATCTGTTCGGGGTCGGCGGTGCGCCGCTCTGTTCCATCGCAAGGGGAAAAGGCGATATCAAGGGGGCGGAAAAAGTGGTCGGCAATGCTTTTACCATGCTGCTGTGTACCGGTGTCCTGCTCACTGTCATGGGGCTGCTGTTTAAAAAGCCCCTTCTGTATGCCTTCGGAGCCAGTGATGCAACCTTTCCCTTTGCCGACAGCTACCTTTCCATTTATCTGCTGGGATGTACCTTTGTAACCGTCAGCCTGGGCATGAACAGTTACATTAACGCCCAGGGCTTTGCCAGGATGGGTATGGTCACGACTCTTATCGGCGCTGTGCTGAATATCATTCTGGATCCTCTTTTCATTTTTACCATGGGTATGGGTATCCGGGGAGCGGCTATCGCCACTGTTATATCCCAGCTGGCTTCGGCCATTTGGACGGTACGCTTTCTTACCAGTCCAAAAGCTATCCTGCGCATCCGTGTATCCTGCATGCGCCCGTGCCTGAAAACCATCCGGGATATCGCGGCTCTCGGACTTTCCAACTTCATGATGTCCATTACCAACAGCATCGTCCAGGTTGTCTGCAACTCCACCCTCTCCCTTTACGGCGGCGATCTGTATGTAGGCGTCATGACGGTAATCAATTCCGTCCGTGAAATTGTCTCCATGCCCGTTTCCGGTATAACCAACGGTTCGCAGCCTGTCATCAGCTTTAACTATGGCGCGGAAAAATATGACCGTATCAAAACCGCCATCCGCTTCATGGCAGTCAGCTGTATCGCCTATACTACTGCAATCTGGGGTATCCTCCATCTGTTCCCTGTTTTCTTCATCCATATTTTCAATACACAGGCTGATTTGGTGGAGGCTGCGGTTCCTTCCATGCAGATATATTACTTCGGCTTTTTTATGATGTCCCTGCAGTTTTCTGGGCAGACCGTATTCCAGGCTCTTGGGAAAGCCAAATATGCCATCTTTTTTTCCATTCTCAGAAAGGTTGTTATCGTGGCCCCTCTGACCATACTTCTCCCCCGCTGGATATCCCCTTCCGTAAACGGTGTTTTTCTCGCGGAGCCCATATCCAATTTCATCGGGGGAACCGCCTGCTTCGTTACCATGCTGATCGTTGTGGGCAGGGAATTGAAGGCGGCCCAGAAAGAGCAGGATGTTATGGCAGACGCTAATATCAGGTGCTGATATACATATAACATTTTTTCAAATTTTCCCAAACATCTATTGACATTTATTTATGTATCGGTTAAAATATAGAACGTTGCCGGAGTTAATCCGTAACAAAATGTGCGCGTAGCTCAGCTGGATAGAGCGTCTGACTACGGATCAGAAGGCCGGGAGTTCGAATCTTCTCGCGCACGCTGAATGAGAATGCTGCAGAATGGTTAATTTATCATTTTGCAGTATTTTTTTAATAAATTTTATTAAAATAAGGACATCCGGAAGCTCTGTTCCATTCCCGCTTCCGGATGTCCTTTTCCCTTAATATAATCCGTTGCTGTACACATTTGAAGCATTGGATACTGCCATCAGCAAATCCACCGCTTCTATGGGATCCGCCGCATGAAACCGGCTGTTAACTGCATCCACCATTTCCACCCTGGGAATAGACGCCGACACAAGAGCGTAACCGGAATATTTATAAGTGATTTCCACATCCAGCTCCTTCAGAGACACCGGAGGTACTTCACGGCAGCCTTTTACCATCTTTTCAGCCGCTTCTTTTATCCTGCGGGCGCTCACTTCGGGATGAAGACAGTCGGCGCAGCTCCAGTTCACGGCTTTCTTTGTGACAGCATATCCAATGGCCGGATTCCACTCCTTTACTTCCTCCTGCAGGCAGTCATCTCCGGAAACCAGGATGACAGGTACTCCGTAAGATCCCGCCAGAGCGGCGTTTATGGCAAATTCCCCTGCGGGCCTTCCATTATAGCTGATGTTCTGGAAAACGCCGCCGCTTATCGTATGGGAAAGCACGCCGCCGGAGCCGCTGCGGCTGTGGTAGCCGATAAACATTGCTCCGTCAAAGCTGGCGTCCAGGCCGCACATCATCATCTGAGGCTTGGGATAGCCGGAAATCAGCCGGGCTGCCGGATGAATATCCTCGATGCACAGGTTTCGCATTGTGCCGTGGGCATCATTTACCACGATTTCCTCCGCACCTGCCAGCAGGGCTCCCTCAATCGCCGCATTCACATCACCGGCCATCAGCTTCCTTCCTCTTTCGTATTCCTCCGCTCCCGGCGACAGGAATTTTTTGTGAGTAATACCGGATATTCCTTCCATATCCGCAGAAATATATATCTTCATATCAACTTATCCTCCCTGATAACCGTCTATTCCTTATCATATATCCTGTGTCCGGTTTCCTTTCCGTCCTTCCAGGATATGTCCACACATTTTCTGCCCTTGATGCAGAGTCCTTTCACATAGCCTTCCTTAAACTGTGCGGGAAGGGCCGGAAGCAAAGTCACGCTGCCGCCTCTGTCCTGTACCAGCATGTTTGCGATTCCGGCAGTCCCGCCGAAGTTGCCGTCGATCTGGAACGGGGGATGGGCATCCCACAGATTCGGATAGGTGGAACGGGTGAGCAGGGTACGCAGATACTCATAGGCTTTTTCCCCGTCCTTAAGCACCGCAAACAGATTGATAATCCATGCGCAGCTCCAGCCGGTATGCCCGCCGCCGTTTTCCAGCCGGTGCATGAGGGATACCCGGCAGGCTTCCGTCAGCTTTGCATCCCCTGCGAATACCTCCGCCGGGAACAGGCCATACAGATGGGAGGCATGGCGGTGGCCGGGCTCCGGCTCTTCATATTCTTCATGCCATTCCAGAAGCTGTCCGAAGCTTCCCGTGCGGAAAGGAGCAAGGCGGGGCATTTTCTCACAGATTTCTTTGTAAAGCGCATCCTGTGTGCCGAGGATTTCACAGATTCTGCAGTAATGGGTGAAGACTTCTTTCACAATGGCCATATCCATGGCAGAAGCATAGGTGAGACCGGTGATCTGCCCATCCGGAAGACGGAACTGGTTCTCCGGTGAGGTGGAAGGGCAAGTCACCCATTCCCCCTGGTATTCCACCAGCCAGTCGTTGAGGAACAGCGCCGCTTCCCGGATAATGGGGGCGGCTGTATTTTTCAGATACTCTTCGTCCCCGCTGTACTCATAGGCCCGGAAAATCTCCTGCGTCAGCCAGGCGCCTCCCATAGGCCAGAAGGCCCAGTTCACACAGCCGTCTTCCCCTGCTTTTTCTCCCTGAGGCACACCTACGGGACTCGTATTGCCCCAATAATCCACATTATGGTGGGCAACGCTTCCTCTGCAGTGATAATTGACCGCAGCCGTTTTCTTTCCTTCCTCGCTGACCCTCTCCACAAACCGGATATAAGGTTCCAGGCATTCCTCCAGGTTACAGCTTAACGCATGCCAGTAATTCATCTGGGTATTGATATTGATGGTCCAGTTGCTGCTCCAGGGCGCGCGCAGCTCCCAGCTCCAGATTCCCTGCAGATTAGCAGGAAGGCTCCCTTCCCGTGAAGACGCGATGAGCAGATATCTTCCGTACTGGAAAAAGAGACCGTAAAGTCCGTTATCCTCTTCGCCCTTTTTCAAAAGCTCTAGCCGTTCCTCCGTAGGGAGGTCTTTCTGTTCGCCCAGGTACAGCTCCACTTTATCGTAAATGCTGCGATAATCCTGGATATGCGCCGCTTTCAGGGCTTCGTAATCCATATTGTCAGGAAGCACAGGCTGTCTCATGGCAGAGATCATCAGCAGGCAGCGGGATGCGCCGCTGACATGGAGCATTTCCCCTTCTTCCCGGACTTGCCCGTCACAGGAAACCACCCGGAATTCTGCATTCACCTGCATTCCCTTTGTTCCCTGGACAACGGAGCCTTCCCTCTCCGGAAGATAGGAAGGATCCACATGCTCCGGACAACGGCCCGTGACCTGCAGCGCCCCGTCCTCCGCGCTGACAGCAAGGCAAAGCTGAGATATAAAGGAAATCGTAAAATCCATAACCGGTTTATCCGCAGTGAGCAGGACAAATATGGCTTTTGCAGGATAACTTGCAAAATACTCCCGCTGATAATGCACTTCATTGCAGGTATAGGAAACCTGTGCCACCGCGTTTTCCAGATCCAGCTGTCTCCGGTATCCTTCCGCTTTCCCTTCTTTGCCGCTTCCATATGCAAACTTCAGTTTCAGATTTCCCAGAGGAAGGTAGGATTCATTGTATTCCCCCAGCATATTGTTCTGTATCAGCCGCTCCGCCTCTTTATTCTTTCCTGAAAAAACAAGGCTTCTTACTTCTTCCAGACAGTCGGCCGCCTTCGCATTATTCTTATCCTTATAATAACCGGACCACACACTCTCTTCGTTCAGGCCAAGGATTTCTTCCTCCGCACCGCCCAGAATCATCGCCCCCAGGCTTCCGTTCCCGATAGGCAGGCTCTCTTCCCAGCGTTCCGCACTTTTTTCATACCAAAGCATCATTTCCTTCATCTCTTTTCCTCTCTTCCCTGCGCCGTTTTTTCAGACACGCAGAATATCCATCAGCTCTTCCTTCGTAAAGGACGCCATTCCCATTTCTTCCCCTCCCAGGATTTTATCTGCCAGTTCCTTCTTTTTCTCCTGAAGAGACACTATCTTTTCTTCAATCGTCCCTTTGGCGATCAGCTTGTACACTGTCACCACGTTCTGCTGCCCGATCCGGTGCGCCCGATCGGTCGCCTGATTCTGAACCGCCACATTCCACCAGGGGTCAAAATGGATGACGATATCCGCCGCCGTCAGATTCAGCCCGGTTCCCCCTGCCTTCAGGGAAATACAGAACACCTGGGTTTCATCTTTGTTAAAGCTTTCCACCAGTTCCAGCCTCTTCAGCTTCGGCGTACTTCCATCCAGGGCATAAAAGCTTATATCCTCTTTCACCAGTTCCTGCTTCAGCCGTTCCAGCATGGAGGTAAACTGGGAAAAAAGCAAAACCTTATGTCCGCCCTCCGCCGCATTGCGTATCAGCTCCAGGCAAAGCTGCATTTTAGCCGATCCCCCTGCATATCCTTCAAAAAGCAGGCCGGGATCACAGCAAATCTGCCGCAGCTTGGTAAGCTCCGCCAGTACCTGGATCTGCTTACCGGCAAATTCCTGTTCTGTCTGTTTGGAGAGGACCGCCAGAAGCCGCTGGACATGCGCATCATAAAGGCTGCTCTGTTCGTCCTCCAGGACGGCCACCATATTTTTCTCGATTTTATCCGGCAGATCGGTGAGCACATCCTTTTTCAGCCTTCGTAAAACAAAGGGACGTATCATCCGGTGAAGCCGCTCCGCCGCTTCCTCATCCCCGCCGGTCACAACCGGGGTTTCCAGCTCCTCACGGAAACGCCCGTAGGCAAAAAGGAAGCCCGGCATCAGAAAATCAAAAATACTCCACAGCTCACTGAGACGGTTTTCCACCGGCGTGCCGGTGAGAGCCAGGCGGAAACCTGCGGGAACCTGCTTCACTGCCCTGGATGCCTGTGTGGAATGGTTCTTGATAAATTGGGCTTCATCAATTACCTCACAGGCAAAGCTCATTTTTTCATAAAGGAGGATATCCCTGCGCAGAAGGTCATAGGAGGTGATCACCACTCCCTTTCCCTGTGCTTCCACGCGCTTGAGCAGCTCCTCCCTTTCCTTCACATTTCCGGCAGCCGTATAAACAGGAAGCGCCGGGGCAAATCGTTCCAGCTCGCTTTTCCAGTTATAAACCAGTGACGCCGGACAGACAATCAGCCAGGGCCTTCCCGGATTTTCCCCGCTCTCCTTCCATTCCGACAGGAGAAAAGCGATGACCTGCAGAGTCTTTCCCAGGCCCATATCATCCGCCAGGATGCCTCCGAAGCCGTTGGCCTTCAGCGTTTTTATCCACAAAAATCCCTGTTTCTGATATCCCCGCAGAATATTGTCCAGTTCGCCAGGGATTTCAAAATCATTGTCATCCACCGTTTTCATATTCCGGACAAGGGAACGGAAGCTCTTGTTTTTCTGAAGAGCCAGGCCGCTGTTTTCCTTCAGGCTGCTGTCCAGATACATGGCACGGTAACGGGGTATTTCCGCCTTCCCGTCCTTCAGGGACGCATCGGTAATCTGAAGCTCCTGCTTCAGCCTGCCCAGCGTACGGATTCCCTCGTCGCTCAAATCCACGAAGCTGCCGTTTTTCAGCCGGTAATACTTCTTGCGCCTGTCGTACCTGGACAGGATATCAACCAGCTGATCCACCGGCATCTCCTCCGACTGCAGCGTAAGCTCCAGCAGCTCCCCTTCCAGGGAAACGCCCACCGACACATGGGGCGCGGGCAGTATCTTCATATTTCTGACAGAATCCGATATATATACGTCACACAGCTCCTGAAGCCTGGGAATGCCTTCCTGAAGAAAAGTAAAAAGCCGCTCCTCATTTTTCTGGATCACCATCTGATGCTTTTCGGGATCATAAGCGTCAAAAAAGGCGCTCACCAGCCCCGCCATCTTCATTTCCCTGTGCGCGTCCCGCCTGTCTGCCAAATTAAAATTTTCATAGAGATTATGCTTTTCTTCCCCATAGACTGAGTATAACTCGCAGGTAAGCAGATCCCTCTGGGGCGCATCCAGGTAAATTTCAAATACAGCCTCCTCCGGCAGATATTCCTCCGGTATAAAGCTCTGCATTTTCACCTCAAAATGCTCCTGCAGCACCGGAAGCATGTCCCTGGCAAAGGCAGGAAGCTCGTCCGCCGCCACATAAAGCCCGTTCTTTCCGAAGCTTTCCATGTAAAGAAGGAACTCGCGCACCTCCTCTATCCGTTCTCTGTCCGTTTTCCAGATAATCCCGTCATCAAAAAAGTAACCGTACCTGTTTCCGGTAACAAACTGCATACGCTGCAGCTTTATGGAAATCCCTGTCTTATCTCCATTGATTTCCAGAAGCCTCTCCGGCTCCCCTTCCCGGATTTCCCATTCCCGGCTGCTTTCCTCATCCACTGCTCCAAAAAACGGGGCTGCCTGTGCCGCCTCCAGGAATTCATCCGCCTGATCCCCTGCTATATTCAATTCCCTCTTATATACCGTGGACAAATAATTTCCCAGGTAGCTGCTTCCTTTCAGAAGCGTAAACTGCAGGAACCGCACCATGGGCCTGCTCTCCGGCGCAAAGGCCTCCGGATGATGGTAGAATTCCAGCTCCCTGCCATAGCTTACACGCTCATTCCTTGCCACCGCATTCACGAAATCCCCGATATTTTTCAGCACATACATCCGGGTGTTCCCAATCCGGAATTCCGCCTTCATGCTTCCCCCGGTCAGCTTGAAATGAGGCTCCAGACGGACCTTCCCCAGGATTTCCTGCTGCATCAGGTTTACCTTATCCTTCATCACATACTGCCCCAGGATCCCATCGAAGCCATAGGTGGTAGTACGCACGGAGGGCGCTGCCGCCCTGCTCACAGGCAGGATCCGGGACGCGGCCTTCCCCAGCCTGCGCTCCTCCAGATAAGTGAGCAGCACCGCCGCACAATGCTTGCAAAGCCCGGCATAGGTATAAAAAGCAGGGCACTCGCACTCATATTCCAGGATTTCCCGGTAGTCTTCATCTATTTTAATCTTTACTTCATAAAGATTTCCATGACTGCCATTTACGTTGGCCTCCATGGAAATTACCTCGAAGCCGTCTTCTTTTCCCTTTGTCCACTGCAGATTGCGCACGGAACCCCTCCGGCTCAATTCCTCTCCCTTTTCAAAGGTCGTCTTATGGCATTCCCGACGGATATCTGTCCGACTCAGCATAATCTCGGTTTCCTCCGCTGTTTTCATGTTTTCCCTGACTGGTCCCGATACTGTAAGAACCGGATTTATCATACCATTTTCTGAAGGAAATATCCATCCTGTAAAACCAAAGGTTGAGGTTACGGACGGATCCCTATATAATTGGGATGAGAACAAAAAAACGCGGATCTGCTGCCGGAAGCAGCAGAAAGGAGACAGAGCGGGCATGGACGGCAGAATATTACTTGTAGATGATGAAAAAGATATCGTGGATCTGTTGGAAAATGTCCTGACAGAGGAAGGCTTTTCTTTGATCCAAAAAGCGTATACCGGTACCGAAGCCATAAGGCTGTGCAGGGAATATAATCCTGACATCGTCATTCTGGATATCATGCTCCCGGATCTGGACGGCCTGGAGGTATGCCGAAAGATACGGGAATTCTCTTACTGCTCCATCCTGTTCCTTTCCTCCCGAAACGACGATATCGATAAAATTCTGGGCCTGGCCTGCGGAGGAGATGATTATATCACCAAGCCCTTCAGCCCCCGTGAGATGGTGTACCGCGTCAAGGCACAGCTGAGGCGTCAGCAGTATCAGAACGCGGTTCCGTCCCATGCCGGAGGACTGCTGACGGCAGGGCCTCTCACCCTGGATGAGGAAAGCTGCCGGGCCTATAAGGACGGGCAGGAGCTCAGCCTGACCGGCCGGGAATTCCTGCTGCTCGCCTGTCTTATGGAAAATGTGGACCGGATTCTCTCCAAAGAAAGGCTTTACGAACATGTATGGGGGGAATACAGCAGCATCTGTGACAATACCATAATGGTCCATATCCGGCACCTGAGGGAAAAGCTGGAGGATAACCCTTCCGTTCCCCGTCAGCTGATCACGGTAAAGGGCCTGGGCTATAAATTAAAGAAAAAGGTGGACTAATCTGCATGAAAAGCTCCGGTTACCGTTCCATTTTCCATATTTACCTGATTTTTTTCCTCTCCCTTTTCGGCGCCCTGACGGCGGCAGTCATTCTTTCCTTTCTCCTCTTTTCCCTGCAAAAGCCGGATGGCTCTCTTGTAAGAAGCGACTGGCCCAAAAAGTTCACGGAACAATTCAGGGAACAGATTGTTTTTGCAGAAGGGAAACCGCTGCTGCTCCAGTCAGGAATGGAATTATTGCAGGAGGAAGGAATCGGCCTCCAGCTCCTGGATGCCTCGGGCCGGGAGATTTACAGCTTCCAAAAGCCGGAATATGCTCCCGGCGTCTATTCTGCACCGGATCTGCTGCTTCTTTTCTCAGAAGGACAGACGCAGGACGGACAGGGGATTTGTTTTGCCTCCCCATTGTCCGGTGATTATTGCTGCCTTCTCTATTTTCCCATAAAGGTATCCAAGGCCACCATATATTTGAACGGACAGCGTTTTACCGGCGGGAAAACAGTTATTCTGGCTGCGGCTGCCATTCTCTTCCTCATCATCCTTTTTTCCGGCCTTGCCTATGGCGTATTCACCACACGGAGCATGAACCGGCTGATCACCTCTATCCGGGAAATCGCCGCCCGCAGCTACCTGCCCGTCAGCGGCGGCGGCGTCTTCCGTGATCTCTACGACAGCATGAACCTTCTGGACAGGGAAATCCGCACCAGCGACCGGCTGAGGGAACAGACCGAAAGGATGCAGGAAGAATGGATCGCCAACATCACCCATGACCTGAAAACTCCCCTGTCCCCCATCCGGGGCTATGCGGAACTTATGCAGGAGCCCGGTTCCACTAAACAGGAGCAATACGGCCATTATGCGCGGATCATCCTGAAAAATACATCCTACATGGAAGCGCTCATCGATGACCTGAAGCTGACTTATCAGCTGAAAAATGGAATGGTTCCCATGAAAAAAGAGGAGCAGAACCTTGTCCGTTTTCTCAGGGAGCTTGTCATTGATATCTTGAATACCCCCGAATATGAACAACGCCGGATTCTCTTTACCTGCACCCGGGAAACCATTCTTTTTTCCTTCGATCCCACTCTCCTGACGCGTGCTTTCCGGAACCTTATCCTGAATGCCTTTCTCCATGGGGAAGCGGATACAGAGGCCGCCCTGCACATCTGCCAGGAGGGGACTATGATTCAGATAACCGTCTCCGACAACGGAAAAGGAATCCCTGAAAAGGATCAGGAAAATCTCTTCCGCCGCTATTACCGGGGAACCGGAACGGATGAGAAAACCGAGGGAACCGGCCTGGGGCTTGCCATTGTAAAAAATATCGTTTCCCTGCACAAAGGTACCATCTCCGTTTCCAGTATCCCCGGAACGGGAACGGCCTTTCATATACGCTTTCCCTTGTCTTAAGGTTAATTAAGGTTGCCTGAAAATCCGGTTAAGGTTGGCAGTTTATCATGTCTCTATGATAACTGACAACCTTTTTGTGTATCTTTAGGAGGTGCAACCTTGAATATTGTCCTGAAATACATCCTCACCAATTTAAAAGAACGGAAACTGCGGACAGCAGTCATGCTGCTTTCCATACTCTTGTCCTCCATGCTTCTGTTCGTTTCCTTTTCCATCAGCGAATCCTATGAAAGCGCACAGCAGAAAATGGCCAGAGGGATGGCCGGAAGCGCCACACTTGCTGTTTCATCCGCTGACGGCACAAGCCTGGTGCCGGCCGATGCCATCCCCGCCCTTCCCTCCATCCGGGCAAGCGCAGGGGTTCTGGAGGCGTCCGCCCTTTATAAGGAAAATGGCTATTATGAAACCATTGATCTGGTAGCCGCCCCATTGTCCCAGCTGAATCAAATCAATCCGCCCCGCTTAAAAAACGGCGGAGAACTTTCCGGTTTTTCCGGCAGCAGGATCCTCTTACCCGATCGGTTTACCTCCAAATACGGGATAGAAAAGGGGGATACCATCACCCTGCAGATAAAGGGAAATCCGATAAGCTTTGAAGTGGCGGATATCGCTTCCTACGATACGGTTTTCCTGCGTCACACAAGAGGAGCAACCGCCCTTCTTCCTCTGGAAACCCTTTCCGGACTATTGGGAGAAGGGGAAGGCTTCAGCCGGATTTTGCTGGAACCGGCTGACGGCGTTTCCACAGCCAGCCTGAAGCAGGAGCTGGAAGCCGCTCTGCCGGACAGAGCATACCACGTGACGGAAATCGTGGATGAAGCCCGTATCGCTGCGGATGCAAGACAGAAATCCATGCCCTTTTTCCTGATCAGCTTTTTCTCGCTGACCATGAGTGTCTTCATCATATTCAGCAGCTACAAGGTCATCACCCTGGACAGGCTGCCTGTCATCGACACCTTCCGCAGCATCGGCGCAACCCGGAAAACCGTTTCCCGTATTCTACTGCTGGAAAGCCTCCCGTATGGCTGCGCAGGCGGACTGCTGGGCATACCGCCCGGAATCCTGGTACTGTATTTCCTCCTTCAGGGCATGGGGGAAAACCTGTCCCAGGGAATGGAAATTCCCATAGTCATCTCTGTATACGGCCTTTTCAGTTCCTTTGCCGTCGCGGTAACCGTCTCCCTTCTCAGCGCCTGGATTCCTGTACACAGGGCCAGCCGCCTGCCGGTAAAGGAAGTGGTTCTCGGAAATGTGGAAGAAGAACCGGTTTCCTGCCCCCTCGTCCTGATTACAGGCGCCGCCCTGTTTTTTCTGTCCGTCATCCTTCCCAAAGCCGCTCCGGAGAACCTGCTTTATCCGGCGGGCGCCCTTTCCCTGCTCGGACTTCTCTGCGCGGCGATCATGCTCATTCCGCTGCTGACCAACGCGGCGTCACGCAGCCTGGAATTCCTTTATGGCTTCTTTCCCGGCAATGAATGCAGACTGGCTGCCAGGAACATGCGTGACAACAAGAATGTCACCCAGAATGTCACCCTCCTGTTCATCAGCATATCCGCCGTCATCGTCATCCGTGTGGTGGGAAGCTTTGTGACCACCTATGTGAGCGATGTTTTCAACGGCGCAGAACTGGAAGGCTTCGCGGACGGAATGATGGATCAGGCCTTTGTCGATGAAGTGAAGGCGATGGACGGCGTGGAAAAGGTACTCCCTCTCTATGTCTTTAACGGAAAGCTGCAGGGGAACGGCATTCCTTTTTCCCGTCTGGAGGCCACTTCCAATCTGGAATGGTATAACACCATGTTCGCCCTCCATTACACCGGGCAGGAAGAAAAAGAACAGGCCGAAACAGGTTTTGTTTCCGGCCGGGCGATTATCCTGAGTGAAGACAGGATGAAGCAGGCCGGCTTATCCCCGGGCGATACCATCCGTTTATCCGACGGCGCTTCGGAAGAGGCTTACACCGTGGCAGGAAGCTTTAAATCAAGGGCTACCGATGTGGAGGCTGTGATTGACTCCGACTGTGCGGTAACTGATTTCAGCCCCTCCTCCTATGGTTTCCTGGCATATACCGCCGCCGACCCGGAGGCAGTCATGATTCAAATCCGGGATCTGTTCGCAGACACTCCCAACTGGAGCCGCACGGTGGAAGAATTTAATACGGATGCCCTTTCTACTGTAGGCGCTTTCCTTCAGCCCATGCACAGCATGACCTACTTTATCTTACTCCTGGCCGCCATAGGCGTAATCAACAACCTTCTGATTAACTATATGCAGAAACGGCGGAGCATCGCCATGTATAAGTCCGTGGGCTTAAGCTGCCGTCAAAACAGGAAAATGACCCTGACCGAAGGCTTCTCCTCCGGCCTGCTGGGGGCTTTGATCGCCATGTTTGTTTCCTACCAGGAAATACAAACGATCTTTCTGGTGGCCGGCCCGAAAATATCCATGGTTCCCAGACTGGAGGCCTCTTCCTTCCTGACCGCCGGTATGCTCGGAATCCTGGTAACCCTGCTCGGTTCTGTCGTCCCTATCTGGAAAAGCCGCAGGATGAATCTGATCGAAGAAATAAAATTTGAATAAGAAAGCGAAGGTCTGGTATATGAAAGCATTGGAAAAAAACATCGCCATAGAAGGCAGGCATCTCGTCAAAGATTTCAATCCCGGCGGGGCCGCCACGAAGGTACTCAAAGATGTATCTCTGCAGATAGCACAGGGGGAATTCGCCTCCATCATGGGCCCGTCCGGTTCCGGGAAAAGCACGCTCCTCTATATCCTGGGCGGCCTGGATACCCCCACATCAGGATCCGTCCTGCTCAACGGCACCGATATTTCCCGGTTTGACGACGAGAAAATGAGCCGGATCCGCCGTCAGAAAATCGGATTTGTTTTTCAGTTTTATAATCTGATACCCAATCTGAGCGTGGAAGAAAATATCCTGCTCCCCCTGCTGCTTGACGGCAGGAAAAAACAGGATTATAAAAGCGACTTGGAATATATCCTGGAGGTTGTGGGACTCTCCCACCGCCGCAGGCATACGCCCCGGGAATTGTCCGGCGGCCAGCAGCAGCGGGTGGCTATCGCCAGGGCCCTAATCAGCAGACCGGAAATCCTCTTTGCCGATGAACCAACCGGCAACCTGGATACAAAGACCGGAGAGGAAATTATGGCTCTTTTACAGGAGATCAACCAGACCAACGGGCAGACCATCCTTATGGTCACCCATTCTCCTGATGCCGCGAAAAGCAGCAGCAGGATTATAACGGTGCGGGACGGTATTATCTGTTAATCCAATGACTTTTCCACGCCGCTATGCTATGATAAATTTCAAATATACTCACATCTTAGATAACACAGCACGATAAAGTGGGAATTTGGGAGGAGCAGGGCCGATGAATAATAATTTGATTATGGATAATAACAGAAACTATTGGAATGAAAATGCAGACCTGTGGTTTGGAACCACTGCATTACCCGAATATGGGGTGAAATTTGTGACGGAGGATGACTTACATTTATTTGGAAATGTTTCCGGGAAAAAGCTGTTGGAGATTTGCTGCGGCAGCGGTCATTCTTTAAAATATCATGCAGAACGAAATGCCGGGGAACTATGGGGACTGGATATCTCCCAAAAGCAGCTGGATCATGCGAAAGCTTTGTTATCAGAAAATGGATATGCCGCAAAGCTGATATGTTCGCCTATGGAAGCAGACATTGATATCCCAAAGGATTATTTTGACTTTGTATACTCCATATATGGAATCGGCTGGACTACTGATTTACAGGGCACCTTTAAAAAATTAGCCTCCTATTTGAAAAAAGACGGCATCTTTATCTTCAGCTGGCACCATACCTTAAATTACTGTGTGGCATGGTCCTGCGAAGAACGCAGGGAAATATTGGAAAACGATAAATTAATTTTTCATAAAAGCTATTTTGATGAAACTTATTTTAAAATGCCTATCCATAACAGCGAAGTCATCTTATGCAACCGGAAAATCTCGACCTATGTAAACGCACTTGCCGGAGCAGGCTTTGTCATTGAAGAAATGATAGAACAGAATGACATGCAGAACATAGACAGCGATGATATCAAAGCTAAAATGGTTCCCATTTCCGTATGATTTAAGGCAAGGAAGCTGTGACCGGCATACCCATTTACAGGTTTGCTCTATCCTCATTGATGAAAAAAAGACCATCACCTTTATTACATAAAGCCAGACCGGAAATCTATGTTCTCATTTTCCGGTCTGGCTTTTTACTCATATCTGCCGCATTTTAGCATCCCATTCATTGGGAATGCCTGCAATAGGAGCGTATTGTTAAGCCCGTGAATACAGGAATTTCCACCAGGGCCGCCACAAGAATCACGTAAGGCGTCCATACACAGCGGCTTCCAATATGCAGGAAATTAAAATCCGTCATTTCTGAAGCAAACCCTCCCAATATTGAGACACCCCCGGAAGGCAGCAGGCACCGTAACCAGGATATTCCATTCCCGCCGGATGCCATAAATAAAATAATGGGACTCAGGAAAAACAGCAGAGCCAGCGCCAGCGCCGCCACCGTATTTTGGCACCGTGAAGACAGAAACAGGGTAAAGCTGACAGAAGCCAGCAGGCTTGCGAACCCGGCTGCCGCCACAGCCAGCTGCAGCTGCCCGATAGTCATGGCGCTCAGGCTCACGGTAGAAAAGACCAGCTGCATAGAGCTTTTTAAAAAATCCCAGCCAAAAAAGCTGTTGGAAAGGATCAGGTGCAGGGCCATGCACAGGGCAAAGGAAACAGTTGTAATCAGAACCGCCGCGGCCAGCTTGATCACCGCCAGCTTTCCTTTCCCGTATTTGGCGCAGCGCAGGATATCATCGGCATGAGTCTGATATTCTGCGGAATAAATCGGAGCGGCGATAATTACGCAGAGCAGCACCAGAAGAAAAATAGTCAGCATCTGATAATCATAGGCATTAGTGCTGTAGCCCGGATAAAAAGCAAACGGCATTTTTACCTTTGCATACATTTTTTCCGCCTTTTCCCCCGCCTCCGGATAATCCCTTTGTTCCAATTTCATCAGGTTTTTCAGGTGAACCGGGCAGTTCTCATAAAAATGATCCAGCCAATCCGGGTCCAGGGCAGCAATTCCCGGGGCCATCCCTGTTTCCGCATCCGCATATACCTCCGGTACTCTGGAAAGCAATGGGGCGACAGGAAGGATTTTTTCCACATATACCTCCGTGGGCAGTTGGTACATATATTCTTTTTCATATTCCCTCAACACCCGAACAGCAGTCTCCGCCGCGGCCTTCAGCTGTGCTTCCGTGATTTCTCCGGCTATTCCTGCCTGAGCCTGTCTTTTTACCCGAATCGCATCAAATCCTGTGAGCTCCTTTTCCACCCCATCCTCCACGACGGTCCTTATTTCAAAAGTCACCGGCAGCCAGGCCATCAGTACGGATATAAGAAGGGCCACCGCAAGCAGAATCCAGGTAGTCCGTGTCTTTATAACCCTTTTTAATTCCAGCCTGAATAATCTCATCGTCTTTTCCCTCCTTTGGTACCTCTCTCTTCTGTTTTCCGTCCATCCGTATTCTGGGGGAAAAGCCAGAGATACAGATCCTCCAGCCTGGGTTCCTCCGAAACAGAATCCTCCGTTTCCGGTCTGTCTCCCAGATAACGGATGGTAATATCGCCGTCCGGCTCATTTTTCAGATTAACAATGCGCAGCTTTTTCTCATAATCCGCCAGCGCGCGTGCAGGGATTTTTTCAGAAAAGACCTTTCCCTCCATGCGTTTTACCAATTCCGGCGTCGTTCCGGTTTCTATGATTTTTCCATCCTTCATAACCGCATTTTTCATGGCGATGTACTCCACATCCGGCACAATATGTGTGGATATGAGTACAATCCTGTCATGGGCGAACTCGGAAAGCAGGTTGCGGAACCGTACTCTTTCCCCTGGATCCAGCCCGCTGGTAGGCTCGTCCAGAATCAGGATTTCCGGCTCATTCAGTAGCGCCTGGGCGATGCCCACCCGTCTTTTCATCCCTCCGGAAAGCCTGACAATCTTTTTATTCTTCACGTCCTCCAGGGTGAGCGTTTCTAGAAGCTCCCCTATTTTTCTGCGGGACCATCCCGGCTTCAGCCCCTTTAAGGCCGCCATATATTCCAGATAATCCCTGACTGTAAATTCCGGGTAGAAGCCGAATTCCTGGGGCAGATACCCGAATATATCCCGGTAAGCCTCACCCAGGCTGTCTATTCGTATTCCGTCATAGGTAATCCGCCCCTTATCCGGTTTCAATATCCCCGCTATCATCCGCATCAGCGTTGTTTTTCCGGCCCCGTTGGCGCCAAGCAGACCCCATACGCCCGGAGTTATCCGCAGGGAAACATCGTCCACTGCCCTGTTATCCTGAAAACTCTTGCTCACCTGTTCCAAACACAATTCCATAATAACCTCGATTCCCGAAAAGCCCTCCGGCTTCTCTTTTTCTGTCTGTTCCATCCTGTCCCTGCTGCCATGCCGTAAAATTTACACCCCTACAAACTAAATCCCGCAGGGCATATACGCCATGTGCAGCCGGCTGTACTGCCGTGCCATAAATACCAGAAGGCAGAGGCACACCAAGGCCCAGCCGGCCGTAAAGGATTGAAGGTAAAAGGCCGGATAATATTTACTGAAAATCCCGAATACAAGAAGCAGGGCGGCACATGCACTCACACTGCAGGGAAGAACATGACTCCATTCCAAATGCTCCAGCAGATAAAACAATACCGCCGCCGCCAACAAAAATGGCACCACCAGATACAATACCGCGCTTCCGTATCCCAACGGCGTTATACGGACCGTCAGAAAAATCAAAATACTGAGCCCGATACCGTCCCCTATCCCTGCAAATACAATCCAGGATGCCATCAGCTTACCCGATGACATCTTTGCGGCCGCCTCCACCTCGTACATCCGGCAGCGCAGGGATCTTTGCAGGAAGGGGAGCACTGTCATGGCGATCAAAACTGCGCTGCAGCAGAGCAGGAACGGAATCTTATCCCGGCTTATTCCGTAAGAATCCCCGTATATCCTTGAAAGCAGGCCGCCCACCGCCGTAAACAGCGCCGCCTGGAGAAGCCATATCTTCCATCCGGCAAACTTAAGCTGCAGCAAAAGGAATTCCCCAAAACCGGTTCTTTCCCGTATGTTTCTTTTCCCACCGGCCTGCCGTACGGCTGCCAGGGTTCTTTCCAATCCCCCGCAGTCCCTGACGTTTTTTTCTGTTTTCAATTCCTCGCCAAGCCGTTTCTTCCAGTTATATCCCATTCTTTCCTCCTCCTTCCTGAATCTCTTTTTTTATCTGCTTTAATGCCCTGCGAAGTCTGGACTGCACCGTCCGCAGGGGAAGCTGAAGCACCAGACCGATTTCCCGCAGAGTCAGTTCCTGGGCAAAACGCAGCAGTACAATTTCCTTCCATTCCTCCGGAAGCCTTTCCACCAACAGTCCAAAATCCACCTCCGCTTCCGCCCGGACAAATTCCGGTTCTGTAAATTCCACTTCCTCGGGTAAAGGCTCCGCCTTCTTTTTCCGCCATTCATCCACACAGGTATTCGCTGCTATCTGATATAGAAAAGGCCTGAATTTCCCTTTATGCTCATACCTGTCCAAAAAACGGATCGCCTTGAGAAAGGTTTCCTGCGCCGCATCCTCCGCCGCCATCCGGTCAGGGGCATGCCACAGGCAATACCTCAGTATTTCCGGATAATACAGCTTCACCAACTCCTCCGGTGCATTTTCATCACCCTGCTTCAGTTTTTTGAATATTTCATCTTCACGCGTCAAGTCTTTCCTCCTGAGGGCGTCCCCTCTGGCTTCTGTCCGGCCTTCATTATATTAAAACGGATGAACTATGGGAAAATGATTTCACTTTTTAAATTTTATCTATCATTGTATAGAAAAAAAGCCGGATAAGCAACGCCCGCTTCCAACTCCTGCCCGGAAATCCGGCAAATCTGCCTTCCCGCGTCTTCTTTGGCGGCTGCCATCCCCTTTTATTATGCACATTGCATATTTTTGTTGAATCGTTCTGTGTCTTTTGTATATTTTCATATTTGTTGTTGATAAAATGAGTTTTTTTATCAAATTTCACAGAAATTTTATGGTACGTGCCATGGATTTATGGTAAAATATTAAAATCATTGCTAGTCATCTGCCTTTTTCTCAAATATCAGGCAGCTCATGTATTGACAGCTGGAAAAAATTAATGTTAAGCAGGGTTATCCTGCGGACAGCTGCCGGGATTCTTTTCCCGCCGTCATTTGGGTCAAACCTGAAATGCCGGCCGCCTTTTATTTCCCACAGCCTTGTCCTCACGAACGAAAGGAGTTCACATGTTAACGCAAGAAGAAATCACCAGCCTCGATGAGATTCTTTCAAGCCATGATTACGACAGCTCTTCCGTTATCGCAGTCATGCAGGACATTCAGAAGAAATATCGTTATCTTCCCGAAGACGCGCTGACCTATATTGCAGGGAAGCTGAAGCTGAGCGAAGCCAAAATTTATGGTGTAGCCACCTTTTATGAAAATTTTTCACTGGAACCCAAGGGCAGATATGTCATCAAGGTATGTGACGGCACCGCCTGCCATGTCCGTAAATCAATCCCCATTTTGGAAGAATTCCGGAATATCCTGGGCCTGTCCGAAACCAAGCATAATTCGGATGACATGCTTTTTACCCTGGAAACCGTCTCCTGTCTGGGAGCCTGCGGCCTGGCGCCGGTATGCACCGTCAATGACAAGGTTCATGCTGCCATGACCCCGGAAAAAGCACGGGAACTCATAAAAGAACTGATGGAGGAAGCAGCCAATGAAAATTAACAGCCGCGAAGAATTAAACCACTTGCAGGAATACTACAGCAGCCGTCTGAACGCACAGAAAAAAAGAATTCTGGTATGCGCAGGCACCGGCTGTGTCGCAGGCGGTTCCCTTCTGATATATGACCGCCTGAAAGAGCTTATGGAAGAAAAAGGGATCTGCTGTGAGGTTGTCCTGGAAGAAGAACCCCATGATCCTTCCCTTCATTCCGCAGCTGCCGGCACCGACGGCTGCTGCGCTGAAGGAAAAGAACCCATCGGATTAAAGAAAAGCGGCTGCCACGGCTTCTGTGAAATGGGCCCGCTGCTTCGTATCGATCCGGAAGGCCTTCTGTACATAAAGGTAAAAGTGGAAGACTGTGAAGAAATTGTCGAAAAAAGCATCCTGAAGGATGAAATCGTGGATCATCTTGTTTATCAGGATCATTCCCTCAAATCCTATCCTAAGCAGGAAGACATTCCTTTTTATAAAAAACAGACTCGTGTTGCCCTGGAATACTGCGGACATATCAATGCGGAATCCGTAAGGGAATATATCGGAGTAGGCGGCTACAGCGCCGTGGCCAAAGCCCTGTTTGACATGACTCCCCAGCAGATTGTGGACGAAATCACAGAATCCTGTCTGCGCGGAAGAGGGGGCGGCGGATTCCCCACCGGCCGGAAATGGGCCCAGGTTCTCCGTCAGACGGAAGAAACCAAATATGTTGTCTGCAACGGTGACGAAGGGGATCCGGGCGCATTCATGGATCGTTCCATGATGGAAGGCGAACCTCACCGTGTGCTGGAAGGCATGATCATAGCCGGTATCGCCACAGGCGCACATTATGGCTATATCTATGTGCGTGCGGAATACCCGCTGGCCGTATCAAGACTTCAGACTGCCATTGATCAGGCCATGGAAATCGGCCTTCTCGGCGACAACATTCTGGGATCCGGTTTTGGTTTCACCGTAAAAATCAGCCAGGGAGCCGGCGCTTTCGTATGCGGCGAGGGCAGCGCCCTTACCTCTTCTATTGAAGGAAACCGCGGCATGCCCAGAGTAAAGCCCCCCAGAACCGTGGAAAAGGGACTTTTTGAAAAGCCCACCGTTTTGAATAACGTGGAAACTTTCTGTAACGTAGCTCCCATTATTCTCAAGGGCGCGGAATGGTACAAGACTATGGGCCCGGCAAACAATCACGGTACCAAGGCTTTCGCCCTTACGGGAAATGTCAATAATACCGGACTGATTGAGGTTCCCATGGGAACCACCCTCCGGGAGGTTATTTTCGATATCGGCGGCGGTGTAAAGGGCGGCAATTTCAAAGCCGTTCAGATCGGCGGTCCCTCCGGCGGCTGTCTGTGCATCAGTGCTACCGAAGATCACCTGGATATGCACCTGGATTTTGATTCCCTCAAAAGAGTCGGCGCCATGATCGGTTCCGGCGGCCTTGTTGTCATGAATGACAAGAGCTGTATGGTGGAAGTGGCCCGTTTCTTCATGAACTTCACCCAAAACGAATCCTGCGGCAAATGCGTTCCCTGCCGGGAAGGCACAAAGCGCATGCTGGAGCTTCTCACGGATATCACAGAAGGCAGAGGAACCATGGAGCACCTGGAGCAGCTGTCCGAACTCTCCCAGACCATTTCCGACACCGCCCTGTGCGGACTCGGTAAAACAGCCGCTTTCCCGGTTGTCAGCACCATGAAATATTTCCGGGATGAATATATTTCCCATGTTGTGGATAAGAAATGTCCTGCAGGACAATGCAAAGCGCTCATCAACCTGCAGATTGATCCCGAGCTGTGCAAGGGCTGTACCAAGTGTGCAAGGCTCTGCCCCGTTTCCGCTATCTCAGGGGAGCTGAAGAAGCCTCATACCATTGATGTCAGCAAATGTATCAAGTGCGGCGCCTGCAAGGATGGCTGCCCGTTCCATGCAATTTATTAATTTCAAATAGTTTATGATTGCATACGAGAAGCATAAAGGAGAATCTGAAATGGCAAAATATATGATTATTGACGGCATAAGGGCGGATTTCGACCAGGAAAAAAATATCCTGCAGGTTATCAACAGCGTAGGTATCCATGTTCCCACCCTTTGCTATTATTCCGACCTTTCCATTTACGGCGCCTGCCGTATGTGTATGGTTGAGGACGAGCGGGGCAATTTAATCGCCTCCTGCTCCACCCCTCCCAAGGATAAAATGTCCATTCGTACCAATACCCCCCGCCTGCAGCATCACCGCAAGATGATTCTGGAGCTGCTGCTGGCCTCCCACTGCAGGGACTGTACCATCTGTGAAAAGAACCAGACCTGCCGCCTTCAGGAACTGGCAAGCCGCCTGGGCCTGACGGACGTTCGTTTCCCCAATACCAGAAAGCCCCAGCCTGTGGATAATTCCTCCGTATCTATCGTGAGGGATCCCAGCAAATGTATTCTCTGCGGCGACTGCGTAAGAGTCTGCAACGAAGTACAGCATGTGGGAGCCATCGATTTCGCAGAACGCGGCTCTTCTATGGTGGTTACTCCCGCCTTCGGCAAGAAGCTGGCGGAAACAGATTGCGTAAACTGCGGCCAGTGTGCCGCCGTATGTCCTACCGCTGCCATCAAAGTAAAAACAGATATGGATAAGGTATGGCGCAGCCTCTATGATCCTTCCAAACGTGTGGTTGTACAGGTAGCCCCCGCTGTCCGCGTTGCCCTGGGTGAAGCCTTCGGCCTCCAGCCCGGCGAAGACAGCATCGGCAGGATTTTCACCGCCATCCGCATGCTCGGTTTTGATGCGGTATATGATACCTGTGTCGGCGCCGACCTGACCATTATGGAAGAGGCAAAAGAGCTGGCTGAAAAGCTGGAGAGCGGTGATGACCGTTTCCCTCTGTTCACCTCCTGCTGCCCTGCCTGGATCCGTTTTGCAGAGACCCGCCATCCTGATATTTTACCTTATATCTCCACCTGTAAATCACCCATGGAAATGTTCGGCGCGGTTTTAAAAGAATATTATAAGGAAAAAGACGCGGAAGAAGAAAAGTCTACTATTTCTGTTGCCATCATGCCCTGTGTGGCTAAGAAAATGGAGGCTGTCCGGGAAGAATTCAAACGGGACGGCATCCCTGATGTTGACTACGTAATCACAACAAAAGAGCTGATCCGCATGATCCGTGAAAGCGGCATCCAGTTTGATGAAATTGATCCCGAAGCTCCCGACATGCCCTTCTCCATTTCCTCCGGTGCAGGCGTTATTTTCGGCGTGACCGGCGGTGTTACCGAAGCAGCCCTGCGCCGCCTTGTACAGGAGAAAAGCACCCAGGCGCTTCGTGACATCAAATTCTCCGGTATCCGCGGTATGGAAGGCGTAAAAGAAGCCCTCCTGGAATTGAACGGCCGTACTCTGCGCATCGGTGTGGTAAGCGGTCTCGGAAACGCGGACGATCTGATTGAAAAAATCAAGAGCGGAGAAGAACATTTTGACTTCGTAGAGGTTATGGCATGCCCTTACGGCTGTATTGCCGGAGCCGGCCAGCCCTTCTGCCACAAGGTGGATAAGAAAGAACGTATCGATGGCATGTACCGTTCCGATAAAGCGGCTCCCATCAAACGAAGTGAAGAAAATCCTGTTATTTATACTCTATATAATAATGGCGGACTGCTGGAAGGCAGAGAACATGAACTGCTTCATGTTCATTATGCCGGTGCGCATGCTCATGACTAAAACAGCCCGTTAACGGAAGGAAAGCCTATGGTAATCACACCGAATTTCCATTTCCATGGTGACTGCGAAGATGCCATGAAACTGTATCAGAAGGCCTTCAGCGGAGAAATCACCTGCCTTCTGCGCTACCAGGATGCCAATCCACAGGATTATGTCGCTGACAGCCGATGGGGCAGCCGTATTTATCATGGCGAAATGCTTCTTTACGGCATACGGGTAATGATGTCGGATCTGGAACCTGCGGAAGCGGAAAATAAGCCGGAATCACCGCCGCTATCCCTTGTGGTAACTATGGATACGAAAGAGCAGGTCATGGAAGCCTATCAGGTCATGAAGGAAGGGGCGTTGATCCGTGAGCAGCCCCAGAGTACTACCTACAGTTCCTGCTTTGTTTCCCTGGTTGATCGATTCGGAATCCGGTGGGAAATTATGACGGAACAGACATTGCAATAAAAATGAAAAAGGAGCTGCCGAACTTTTTATTTGGTTCGGCAGACTCCTTTCAAAAAAATATCTGTCTGCTGAATATTGGTGTTCTAAAATAAAATCAGATCTTATAAGTCGGTGCAGTTTCGTATGTTCGGGCTACATTTTGACAATCCCTTGTTCTTTCTCTCTTTAGTAATTCATCTATCATAAATTCCATATATAATTTACTGTACTTGCAGAGTTGATATTATTACAAGACCAATCTGCTGCGTCCCTTTATACTCTTTTTCTTTGGTAGAATTTAAATGTTTCTATGTCTGTCTTTTTCACCCCACAATATAACTCTCCAATCATAAGTATATCCAGCCGGCATTTTCAAATATATTCATCCAGTCACTTTAAAGTTATTAATACGGAACCATAAAGAAATATACTAATTGTAAATAGCACAAAAGAGGAAACTATATAATTAATGAATATTGATTTAATAAAAACTCAACAATATTTAGAATGGTTAAAAGATAAATTATATTTAAACGCCATTTCATCCTCCGCCAAAAATCGAACGGTATATCGAGGTCAGGTATACCGCTGTAATTTTGGTGTTGGTATAGGCAGTGAAGAATGCAAGGAAAGACCCTGCGTAATTCTTCAATACAATTCTGCAAATAAAACTTCTCCTAATGTACTCGTCGCTCCAATTACGCATACTGCCTCAAAGTTACCTGTTGTTGTACCAATAGAAAATAAAAAGGATTCTGCCGGCAATACTCTGCTTGATGGCAATGTTCTGCTTGGTAATATCACCTGCGTAAGCAAAGCCCGGCTTGGAGACTATATTACTGAACTCACAGCCGCAGAAATGAAAGAAGTCGACAAAGCAATTTCTTTATCCCTTGACGTTTATCATTACTATCAAACCATACTGAATATTTACAATGATAAACTTTTGTATATCGATAAGCTGAAAGAACACAATACAACTACTCAAAAAAAGCTGGATACTGCGCAGGAAACTATAAATCAATTCAATCAACTGCTTAAGCAATATCATTTTGTAAATATCTGTGAACTATCTGAATTCCTTGAAAAATCAAATACAAAAAAGTAGACAAAAAAAGAGTTTCATGGTAGTATAAAAATACAAGTAAAGCACTTACGTGTAAGGTGCTGTTATAGTTTTTCAAGCAAGGGAACTACGTGTGAGTTCCCTATATTTTTATCTTTGTATAAAGCAATCACAGAATGTATCATCTATTATTACGATTATCCTCCATCGTAATAATCAACCTCATCCCTGTTTTCCGGTTATTCAAAGGGATATCGAATTCCCCACTCCGCCCGCATCCCATCCAGGATATCCATCACCCGGATCGTTTCCGCATGAGGCATTTCCGGACATTCCAGCGCTCCTGTCTCAAGGGCCCGCATACAGGCTTCCACTTCATATTCATAGCCGCTTATCTGGGCCGGACGCTCTATATGCTTTATCTCTTTATGCTCTCCGTCATATACTGTCAGGCTTTCAAAGTTATTAATATTCTCAATAACCATACTTCCTTTTGTCCCGTGAATAATACCCTTCCGATCGCTGAATACGAGCACCGAACTGTTTATAACAGCCATCTTTCCGTCCTCATAAACCAGTGCTGCACTGTTCTGCTCATCCACCCCGGTATCCATATAAGTACATGTGGAGGTAACCTTGGCAATATCTGTCCCGAATATCATCAGTGCAAAATTAAGCGGATAAACACCTACATCCAGAAGTGCTCCTCCGGCAAGCTCCGGAGTGCGCATTCTATACGAATCCGCTGCCACATATCCCAGATTGGCCGTGAGAAGCTTCGGTTCCCCTATACTTCCTGACTCCAGTTCCTTTCGGATCGTCTGAAGCATGGGCATGTACCTGACCCAGATAGCCTCCGTAATAAAAACACCGGCCTTCTCTGCCATCGCTATCAGCTCTCTGGCCTGCTTCGCATTGGCCGTAAAGGATTTTTCACATAGCACCGGCTTTCCATGCTGAATGCACAGCTTTGCGTTTGCAAAATGCTCGGAATGAGGCGTGGCAATATAAACCAGATCCACATTTTCATCCTTCACCAGTTCCTCATAGGATCCATAGGCTTTCTGAAACCCATATTCCTCTGCAAATCTGTCCGCTTTTTCCTGGCTTCTGGAACCAATGGCATATGCTTCCACATTATCCATCTCCGCAATGGTCTTTGCCATACAGACCGCAATACCTCCCGCTCCTATAATCGCCATCCTCATTTTTTTCATTTTGAAATTCTCCTTTTCTGCCTTTGCACTTATGTCTCTTTTCTATATCTGCACACCCTTTTCCCGAATGAGGACAGGAATGCCCCCGGATTACTCCCCGTACCGGTACCTCTTCCGGAAAGCATCTTCCAAAGCGTCCGTTTCCCATGGGAAAATACAATACTCAGGCGTTCCTGCTGCCGCCAGCTCCTTCAGCCGTTCAAACTCTATCCAGCAGACACCCTCCACCTCTTCCTCCTGAAGCTTCAGTTCCTCTTCCTTAACAGGCTTATCATATAAATAAACCGCAGAGATTTCCCTGTCCAAAATATGGATCCCTCCAAACCATTCATCCACCTGACAGGGATAAATTCCCCCAAGAAACAAGTCTTCTTCCTTTGCTTCCAGCCCCAGTTCTTCCTGCAGTTCCCGCAGCGCTCCCTGGATAAAGCTGTCCCCTGCGGATAAATGGCCGGCACAGGAAGCATCGTAACATCCCGGGAATGTTTCCTTCAGCCGGCTGCGCTTCTGCAGAAGCACCTCAATTTTCCCATTCTTCCGGCGCACCAGCCAGATATGGGCTGTCCCGTGCCAGTCGCCGTCCCTGTGAACCGCGCTTCTTTCCTTTACCTCTCCCGTAGGCTCCCCTTCCGGAGTCCTGATATCAAACATTTCCATTCCTTTTCCCTCATACCTGTCGGTCTTTCCCGTGTAAACATTACAGCAGCCCGAAGGCTGCTGCATAAAAATTCCTGTTTTATTGTATCACAAAGAAAACATCACTGGCAAATGGTCCGTCACCGCCGTTATACACCTTACTGTTTCCCATATTATCGGCTACAGACACCCTTTTTATCCGGTAGGTACCCGCTTCCTTCGTCTGGCTCTTTTTGATTGTGCCGGAATAGAGCCTATCCCCCTGATAATCCAGATTAATGCTGACAGCCTTACCGTTTTCATTCTCAAAACGCACCGCTACCGTATCCACACCGGAAAAATCATCCGCCACCGCAGCAGTCACCGTAATCTGCGACTCCTTTGCGGCCTGCACGGGGGATACCGTTACCGCCCCAAGCACCGGCGCTGTCTCATCCACAGCCGCCACACCGTTTGTCACAGCAAAACCGGCCGTAAAAGGCAGCGTCTGGTATTTGTCATTTTCCTCTCTGTCCTCAGCGCGGCAGTATTTCAGATATTCTCCATTATTATCCTGCAGAATTACTTTATCCAATACATAATTGCCGGCAGGTTCATAAATACTCATCGTTATCCAGCCGGCATAAACGCCATTGGAATAATCCTTATCTCTCAGAATTTTAGTGACACTTCTGTCATTTTCCAGGTTTCTGAACTGTACATTGATATGATCCAATCCAACTGCCCCCGGAAACGCCTGCACGGCTACATAGATCTTCAGATCCTTGCCGTCCGCAGTCATCCCGCCTGCCGCAACCGCCCCAAGAACCATTCCCTGCTGAACCATTCCTGAAGCGTCCGCTTCCGCCAAAGCCTGCGTTCCCGTCTCCTCTGCCGATACAGGCACGGAGGGAAACGAAGCTGACACTGCCAAAACCGCTGCCGCCGCTATTCCTGTCATTCTGTATAATTTCTTCATCCGCTCACTCCTCCTTTTACCTTTGAAAAAGTGCTTTTGCTCTTTTTCATTCTATCATATCTCCGGTAAAAGAAAAGAAATTTTTGGATTTCTGATTATGTGTCACAGCTCAACTGCTATATAAGGCATTTCCGTCATCCGCAGATTGGTGCACCCATAAGGCTGAAGGACCTTCTCTTCCGGTTCACCCATCGCTTTTCTTTCGGAAGGCGCCACGGCACAGACGCCATATTTTTCTTCCCACGGTACCTTCACCATTTTTGTTTTCAGGCAGACAGGCGGTTCTTCCACGGAAAAAGGATAATCCCCTATCTTACCGTGACTAATTTCAAAGCTCTCCGAACAGAATCCATAATTCCAGTCAGACACAGGTGTGAACTCATAATCACAATAGGGCGCTTTGCGTTCCACCCCATCCCGGGTATATTCCAGGATACGGCACTGTGCCTCAACAGGAAGCGAAAATACAAGAGGGCCGCGCACAACAGCTTTTGAACCGAAAGGACGATCCGCAAGCATAGTATCAAATACAAAACGAACAGGAATCCGGGTACTGCCTTCCCATGTCCTGTAAATCCGGTAAAAGCTTTCCGGCTCCGCTTTCTCCCCATCCACAAAAGCCTCTTTGGCAAAACCGGGAATTCGGATCAGCAGCTCCATGGTCACCGGACGATCTGTGGTTACTTCAATCACCGCCTCGTCACGGAACGGATACTCCGATACTATCTGAAGATCCACTTCAGCACCATCACGCCTCACCTTTGCCTCTACAGGAACCATAGACATCACCGCCAGCCCTTCCCCACTCCGCATCAGGGCCGATAAGGCAAATTTAGGCCAGGCCTGATTAAAATTCGCCGTACAGCAGCCAAAATTAGGTTCCAGCCCAAACATATGGGCTTCTCCTCCATTGGAATTAAAAGGAACCCCCTCCTCCGGAATTCTGCTGCAGCTGATCTGATTGGTCATCTGCACATACTGGTGCGCCCACATATCCGGAGTCGTAGTTGCCGGAAGACAATTAAAGGCCTCTTTTTCCAGAAGATCTCCCCAGAAGGAATCCCCTGCCGCCGATAAAAGAACCTCGCAGGAATACATGGCCTCCGCCACGCTGCAGCATTCACTTCCCTAAACAGGAGAATCGCCTGACAGACACTCGTCCCCTGTGAAATGACCGGTCGCCATGCTGTTATACTTCATTATCTTTTGATACATCTTCCTGGCAAAGGCATTTCCGTCCTCCCCCGTAACAAGAGACATCAGCGCCCTGGATTTCAGCGCCATAGCCGTATTTACCACATGATTCAGCTGCGTCCAGTATTTATCCGCAGCCGGATGTTGAAAATCAAAATGCTCATAAAGCTTTTCATAATCCAGCCCTTCCGCGTCCAGCACACACATAAGCTGAAGCATCCACTCCTCGGGCCGTCTTTCATACAGCCATAATAAAGGAATCAGACATTCATACCATCTGGCTGCTCCCCAGTTGAAAAGCGTATTGTGGGTAATGTGATCGAGCAGGTTTTTCATAGCGCGGTAAACCGCCGGCTCAATCCGTTCATCCCCCGTACAATCATGATAAAGCACCAGAACCTTGCAGATCAGAAAAACAGCCCACACATCATATGTATTTCTCTCATCCTTCCCGCAGGGACAGATCCATCCGTCCTCCTCCTGACGGGCCAGGATTGCATCAATATATTTTCCCGCTCTCTTTATGAGATCCTCATCTTCCAGCAAATAGGCCAGCGGAATGAATCCATCCAGCCAGTACGGCACCCTCTCCCAGCCTTCCTTGTCCCCGCCTATCCACTTGCTGTCACGAATATCCGGCCAAATCAAATCCAGGTGCCCCGAAAGCCCTTCCGCCTGAATTTCCAGCTGCCGTTTCAGCCACCCCTGCGGCCGAAGCTCCTTTGTTGTGAGCGGAACGAATTTTCTTTCTTGCATACTCTTATCTCCTTATTCTTAATTTTATATTTCTTTTTTGGTACAAATGTTTTATTCTGTAAATACAGATAAACCAATCCTTTTTCAATCCTTCCCTAAAAAGAAAGGCGGTTTGCCATGGAAACTATTTTCCTCTCCCCTGCCCCCATGCCATATCTCACAGACTGCAATCTGAAACGCTTCGGCATCAATGAATACCACTGCTCCCGCTGCTGCGGATACTTTGTCCTTATTTTCATGCTGAAAAATACTCTTCAGTTTACAGAAAACGGGATTCTTACCACCCTTCATCCGGGAGAATGGTATATCCAGAGAAAAAATATCCGTCAGGACGCGTCCCGCCCAAGCCCGAAGGCGGAATACTACTACATTCATTTCGAAGCCGCCTATACCGAGGATCGTACCAACCGGCTTATGCTTCCTGTCCGGGGAACCTTTCAGCCCGGCCTTTTCCTGCCGCTCCTTCAGCAGCTGGAACGCCTTCTGAACCGGACTCCGTGCAGCCATCTGGAACTGCAGAGCGAATTCTTCAGACTGCTTGGCCTGCTGTATACCCAGGAACAATCCTATACGCCGCTCACCGCCGGCCTGATGCGCTACCTGAATGAGAACTATGCCTCCCACATAACCGGAGAATCTCTGGCAGAAGCCTTCCACTATTCCTCCGAATATATTGACAAAAAAATGAAGCAGGAGCTGGGGATGACTCCTCACGCCTATCTCACCTGCATTCGTCTGCAGAATGCCAAAAAGCTTCTGGAACGCACCGATCTTCCCATTCAGAAAATAGCTTCGGAATGCGGCTTCTCGGACAATTCCATATTTTACAAGGCATTTAAAAAGAGCTTTTCCTTAAGCCCCAGTGAATGGCGGAAAAGAAATCAGTTCCCGGATCGGCGTACCGATACCGTATCTTCATCATAGTATGAAACCGTTTCTTTTTTAAGTTCAAAAACAGGAAAATACATTGCAAATCTGGTACTAAAAAGAGTATGTTATAAACAGGTGAACCGATATATGGACAGAAAAGAACGGATCAATCAAAGGCTTCCTCAAAACGGTTACCAGATGACTCAGGAATAAGGAGAAAGATATGTTCAATATAAGGGAAATCCAGGAAAACGTAATTTATGAAGCCATCAAAGCCGAAAGCAATGAAAGTATTGCCGGAGAAGTGGTTTATGGCAGAGAAGGTGCGGCACAAACAGAAACGAATCCTGATTGGGTAAGGTCTGCCATGCAACGCCTGGAAAGTAAGTTTGATTACCATACCGTAAAGAAAATACGAATGAACTGCCAGTGCGGTTACGGCATGGACGAAAAACTTGCTCTTGTAAGGGAACTTATGGCAGATTCCTCCAGTATAGAGGAATTCACAGCTTCAGAGAAGGCAAAGGCCGCCGGACTTTTCTGCAAAGACGGTGAACTTTTTCTGCAGTTTAATTTTTGCCCCTGTCCCATGCTCGCGGAGGTGGAAAAGTTAGAAAGCTATACATGGTGTCAATGTACTGCCGGTTACAGCAAAGTGCTTTTTGAAAAAGCGTTTGCCTGTAAAGCAGACGTAGATCTATTGAAAAGTATAAAGATGGGTGATCCCGTATGCCTTATGAAAATCACTCTCCATGATCCCGTCTGGCGATAAAATCTATGATAGATCAATATTTTTCCCTACACTCACTGTTAAGAGCCGGATAACCGGCTCTTAATCCTTTTTACAGCTCCCCTTTGGCCAACAGATTGTCTTTTCCCATACCGCAGACAAACTCATTTGCATCATATCTATAACAGAAATCCAGGAAATCAGAACGCTGCTTCGGATCCTTCATTATTTTTACAAGCAATTCGTTCGGTATTGTCCTCGCATATGCGCCCGGTCCTGCCAATTCAATATTTTTCACGCCCGACCTGCTCAGTATATCCCTTAATTCATCCGGCATAAACGTATATGTGATACACCAGGGAGCTCCTCCCTGTTCATATTCCGCTATTTCCTTTTCGCCTCCCATAAGTCCCTCTGCCAACAGCTTTTCTGCCGCTTTTTCATCAAAAGAAAAGGACTTCACAGCGTTATCCTTATTGGCCACACACCTCCTTACCCAGGAATCGCCACAGTTTTCATCCAGAATAAACTGATTTTTCTGAAGCGGATTTGCCAGATAAGGAAGGTATCCCATACGGCTTGATACACTTATGATGATACGCTTTCCGGCAAGGCGGACAAGCTCCTGAATCACCTGTTCCTGATGAGGATAAGTGTACGAGATCGGAGCATCAAAGGATATGACCAAATCAAAGGATTTACTGTCAAATGCGCTTAAATCCTCCAACGCGCCTTTGACAAAGGTTATTTGTTCCAGGACGCCTGCCTGCCGGGCCAATTCCTTCGCTTTATCTATCATCGGCTGCGAAATGTCAAAGTGCGTAACTTTACATCCCTGTTTTGCAAGAAGAATAGAAAACCTCCCGCAGCCCGCTCCCCCGTCAAACACCGTTTTTATTCCGTCCAGATTGTCGAGCAGTGTTTTTTCAATATGGCTTTTCTGGATAATATCATCGATAAACGTTTCCTCACGATGACTTTCCAACTCCCCTTTTTCAGGCAGATTCCACAAACGCTCCGATATTTTTCTGCTATAGTCCATATAACCCCTCCTGCGGCTGCCGCAAGTATTCATAATCCACTCACTGCCGCTCTTTTCTTGCTTTCAGAAAACACAGCGGCAACAGCCCTTCATATAAAATCCCGTGCTTCATGGGAGTAAAGCCATGTTCGGATACAAAGGCAATCAGCTCTCCCGCATTCCATTTATGATACGTATGAAAACCGATCCCCTCCATCATACGCATCCTGAATTTCGGCATTTTCCCTTCTATCTGTACAAAGGTGGGAGCATACAAAATTCCGCCCGGCTTCAGTACCCGGGATATTTCCGCCAGCGCCTTTTCCGGATAAGGCATGATATGAAGGGCATTGGCTATTACCACCACATCAAAGCTTGCAGGTGCATAAGGCAGAGCCGTAGCATCCTGTACCGAAAAAAACAGCCTGGAAGAATGCTCCTTCTTTTTTGCCTCTTCAATCATCTTTTCTGAGAAATCCGTAGCTTCCCAATGTCTCACATATTGGGCCAGCGCAAAAGAAAGCTGACCGGAACCGCATGCCAGCTCCAGCACATCCATATCCCGGTTCAGATCCGGCTTTATCCGCCTGCTGATATTTTCATAAAGCTTATGGCTGTTTTTCATGAAAGGCCCGTAAAGAAAAGCCACCTTCTGCCAAAAATTAATATTCGATTCCTCTTTCATGCCATTCCTTCTTTCCCCTCTGCCTCTATGATTGTGTATCTATGGGAACGGCAGCTACTCCGACATTCAAAAAAAAGCTATCCAGAATTTCCTTATTCTCCTCATACAGCTCTTTGGAAATCGTACATACCACAGCATAGTATGCATAATCAAACCCCGGCACCGTCAGCGCTATATATTCCTTAATTAAAACATCCTTATTTTCATCTTCTGCTTCCTGCGTATAACGTTTTCCCAGAAGACCGGTATTGGTTATAAAATCCGTTCCCTCTTCCCCTGTGGGCTCCTCACTGTCATATCCCCCTGCTATAATGATTTCTCCTGCTGTTTTCCCTTCTATATAAACCTTAAAGCCCCATTCATTGCTTTCCATTTCATCGCCCGCATTCACCTTTTCATAGGTACTGTATGTCCAGTCAGGAGGAAGTGTCATAAAAAGATTATCCACAAATCTATGATGCGCGAATGTATGATCGATTACGGTCTCTTCTTCTACAACGCTCTGCCCATTACTCATAACTTCCGATGCTCCGCTTCCCAGACATCCGGTAAATCCTAAAAAGCATAACAGTAATATTGCCAGCAAGGCTCCATAATATTTACGCAAGTCATATCCTCCCACTATTCATAAGTCTCTCCCATATTATAGCAAATAAAAAAAGCCTTGAATACACAAGACTTTTTTTTCGTAAGATTTTTACATGAGCGGCCTTATCGCAAAAAACTGAGGATCCGCTTTCTCGATTTCCACATCCTTCTCTTCCGCATAATCCCCTCTTTTTTCCGGGACAAAATAATCCGTCCAGCCATTTTTTTCCTGTCCCAGCCAACAGATGCTGTAACGTTTTTCCGCCGTATCAAGAATCACTGATTTTATTGTGCCGAAGCCCTCCGCATAATAATTTGCAGTCATTCCCTCCGGATATTTTTTCAGCAGCAGCTCCCGAAGCCCGCTCTCCCTGATACGGTTCTCCGCTTCGGCAAAAGCTGTAAGCCTGTCCCTCCTGACTATTGAATTTTCCATTGCCGCAGGCTCACGGGAGACCAGCTTTTCAATCACAATATGATTCGTTCCGCATAAATACTGCTTCTCATCCGCCGGTTCGATGCTGGTATAAGCCTTCTCCCCATTCATTGTCTCAAACAAAATTCCTGTCCCGCTGCAATCCGCCAGAAACAGATTAATATTATAAGCGATTGGCATCTCCATCACCTTCTCCAGCGCCTCTTTCGCATCCCCGCAATTCTCCAGCAGGCTTCTGATAACCGCCCAGAACTGCAGTCCTTTCAGCACAGGGGCACGCATTCCCGGCAAATTGCTCACAGGGAAACCACAGGAGGTCATGGAAACTGCCAGTCCCTTTTCATTGATTCCCTCTGTCCTGCCAAAACCCACGATAGAGCCGGAAATGTGGGCATATTTTCCCGCAGGCGCGGTACGGTACAGCTTCAGATCCTCATCCTCCAAGGTGAATTCATAATTTCTTGCAATTTTTGTATGACCATCATCGGTTTTCTTTCCCGTGAGGATCAGACCGGAACAGCCCGGCACCAGATATGTCATCCAGGTATAAGCAATATCCCGTACTGCTATTCCGGCCTCCTGCGCATAGCCTTCCAGTTCTTCCCGAATCCCCGGACAGTACCTGTCATATAATTGGAATGCTTCCTCCATTTCTTTTCCGCCGAACTTCTCCGGATCCGGAATATATATATGATTTTTCTCCGGCTGCTTCGCCATCTGTTTTCCGATTTCCTGATAAGTCCCTTCCAGTTCCCAATAGCTTACCTGCTGCTTTTCCATATAGATTCATCCTTTCTTTTTTAATCCTGTTAATGAGGAAGATGAATCTATTTTAAAGGCAGATGATATATTAATCCTGTCAGTTATTGCACAAAAGTGTCCGTTACCGGCCTCATGACAAAAAACTCCGGCAGAAACCTGCCGGAGTTAACTCTTTTATAAATAGGGAACCTACGTATTAAGCCCCTGTAATATCCGTCACATGCAGATAGGCATCGGAACCACGTGAACAGTTTACAGTAATATTTTTTCCTCTGATTAAAACCTTACAATTATTAAGATTCTTCACCGTATCAAGTTTCAGTTCCATCACTCCCTGGGGCGTATTCAGATAAAGCATATTCTGGTCGGATCTGCCGTCTACGGTTCCGGTTACGGTAATCACTGCTGAATCAAGTGTTACCGAAGAAGGGCTGTCCTTTTCTCCCACGAGCCCCGCAGCATGAAGGTAAGCATCTGTACCCCGGTAAAAATAAACAGTAATCTTTCTTCCGGGTGTAAGAACCATTCCGGAGCTTGTATCCGCGCTGTTATCAATTACAAACTGCATCTCCCCTTCATTGGTGGACAGATACAGGAGAGTTTCCTTCGTGCTGTCCTTAACCGTTCCTGTTACCGACATATAAGCGGAATTGTTGCCCAACTGACCTGTTGCCGCCGCCTTATCGGAAATCGTCACCGCATGCATATAGGCGTCCGATCCTCTCGCACAGGTAATCTCATAGGTCTTGCCCAACACAAGAAAAGGAGTCCCGCTTAAGTTTGTGGTGGGATCCAGCTTAATCTGCATTTCTCCCTGATTCGTCTTAAGATAGATAAGCTCTTCCGTCGTCTTATCCCCAATCGTTCCTGATACGGTAACCGTTGTGGAAGAATCAAGGGTAGCCGTAGAAGTCGGCCTGTCCGTGGTTATCTTAACCGCATGGAGATACGCGTCGGAACCGCGGGACACCGAAACACTGACTTCCTTGCCGGGAAGCAGTATCTTGCATGCACTGGTATCTGTTCCGCTGTCCAGCTTGATCTCCATATTTCCCTGCTTCGTGGAAAGCCTGAGAAGCTCCGATGTCGTTCCCGACAAAATGGTTCCGTAAACAGTGGCAATGATCTCATCCGCCTGTACTTCAAGACGGTTTCCGGGTACTATGGTAAGCCCTAATATAAGGCAGAGCGTCAAACATAGCTTTGCAATTCCACACTTTTTCATAACTGTGCCTCCTCTTATCCGTAAAAAACTTCACGCAAACGACAATTACATAAATTTATCATATAATATTTGATATGGAAAAGCAATACACTTTCGATAGGGTGCACATAAAAAGTTGGTTATTTACTAGGTTCCGATCATTGACATTTCGACCTACGAAGCTTCCGATACAATAATATATTCGATATGTTCTTCCAGCCACTTTACTGCGAAAAACATTATACCGCAAAACAGAAAAAGTAAGATGCATATTAAATCATCAGTACTGGAACGGGATATATGCAGCAAATCATAGCCTGCCGTAAAACCAATGATTACAAGCAGACCAATAATCACATTGCGGTGGGCTTTGCAAAAGGAGATACTGCTTGCATTATAATCCCCCACTGTCATTTTTTTTGGTGTCATCAGATAAATCAACAGGACAAAAAATGACCATAAAATCATTAAACCTGTCACCGATTCTGCAAGAATAATAAAAGGTACATAATTACTATCCCTTGTAAATATCGTCCCCTTCCAGAAAAGGAATACTCCTGCTGCCATACATAAGAAATAAACAATACGCAGCACTGCGTATTGTACCGGAGTCAGCTTTTGTTGATAATATTTGCCTTCATAGACTCTTATGGTCCTGCTTCTTCCTTTTTCATCCGTAACCTTTTTTTCTGTATATCCCTCAAAATGCTTGTAATAGGCCTTATGCTGAAATACTTTCCTTTCAGACGGCATAGCAGCTGAATTATAATTTTCTTCCAATCTCCGTAAAAATTTACTCATACTTACCTCTGCTGTTTTTCTGATTCCTCTCTGAATAAAAGAGGCAGAAAATAGAGCATTGCCTGGCGGCTGACCATCCAGGAATGATTGCCTTCGCAAGAATAAAAAATCGCTTCTATATGTCGTTTTTTCAGTTCTTCCATTTCTTTTTCCTGCTGCTGCGCATATTCTTCCGTACCTCTTGCATAAAATAAAAGCTTATGCTGTGCATTGAATATGTCGGCATTTTCTTCAATAAAAAAGTCTGCCGGGCTATAATGCCCCCTCTGACCAGGCAGCTCCTCTAATATCCGTCCGCTGAATACGCCGATATAATCAAATAATTCCGGGTGATTAAACGCCGTCCATTGTGCCTGTGACGCTCCCAATGAATTTCCAGCAATCGCCCGGTATTCTTTACACGGAATCACCCTGTATTTATCCTCAATAAAAGGAATGACATCCTGTTCCATAAGTGCCGAGAAATTTTCCAGAATGGCATTATTTCTTATTTTATCCCTTGCAAAAACATACCCTGCCGTCATAACTACCAGCATATCTTCTATTTTATTCTCTGCTGTCAGATTATCCAGTATAAGATTGATTTTGCCAGGCCAAAGCCATGCTGTTTCATTCTCTTCCCCACCGTTAAGTGCATATAATACCGGATAGGATTTCCGGCTTTCATCGTAGAAAGGCGGTGTATATACCCAGCAAATCCTGAATTGTTCCGTAACAGATGAGTAATAATATTCTCTCCTTACAGAGCCATGAGGGACATCCTTAAGAATATAACAGTCTGCTTTTTCATCCGGCACATCAATATAATTCCGGGCACCGTTTCCATAAAAAATAACAGGAGCAGTCGTACACAGTTTTTCTTCTCCATCAAAATACCACCGGATAATATGTATTCCCGCAGGAATATCATATAGTTCCAGACTCCAGTAACCATCCCTGTCTTTTACCAAGGGATATCTTACTTCATTTTCTTCATCATCAAACTGAACCTTGACGGAATTGACTCCCTGTTCATAGATACGGAAACGAACACCTCCTTCTTCCAGCAATGTGACGGCGGAGGATGAATTTCCATCTTTTTTATGCTGCTCCGGTTGGCCAAAGTCCATTGGGCCGGCATTATAACCGTTAAAATAATTTTTCATTCACCTTTTTCCTCTTTTCTGAAGAGTGCCTGTATCATATCACTTACAGCACCGCGCCACATCTGCACATTTTTTTCTTCCGTACAAAAGCAGAGTACCGCCTTATGTCCGTTCTCATAAACTTTCTTCTGCAAGGTACCTCCAAAAACTCCAATACCGCTGAAACACCGCTGATTATGCAAATAGATTTCCTGTGCCAGTAAAGACCCCTCCTCCAAACCGGCGACTGCACGGTTTCTGCCATCCGGTATCACACGAAAATGAGCCTCCACAAAAGGTATGACATCCTTACAGATGAATGCTTCCGTACTTGCATCTTCCTCGCAGTCCTCATATTTTCCGGCTGCAGTACATACCATTATCATTTCCTGGCATTTGTTTTCATGAACCAGATTGTCCAGAAGAAGATCTGCCTTCATATTCCAAATCCAAGTAGTTTCATTTCCCTGCGTACCGCTTAAAAGGTACAGTACCGGATACTGCCTTTCTTTCTCTTTTTCATAAGAGGGAGGAGTATATATCCAGCAGTTCGTATATACTCCATAAACATCTGAAAAAAGATATTCCTGACGGACCGTACCATGGGGAACCTCTTTCAGTAAAAAATCGTCATTATTTTTTTCCGGGATTTCCGCAAAATTGCATATCTTTCCTCTATGATAACATAGTGGAGCACGACAGTTTATTTTACAGATGCCGTCAAAATACCATTGCATGATATAACGTCCTTCCGGCAGCTCCCGAACTACTGCATCCCAGTTTCCTACTCCGTCCGAAAGCAATACAACGTGCCGTATCTCATCTTCCTCCAACAGAAACGATACCTCAATCGTTTTAACGAGGGTTTGATAAACATACAGCCGTAATGTCCCATCGTCCATCAAGGTCACGGTCTGCGGTTCCATACCATATGGCAGTCCCCTTTTAGGCGTATACGGATATTGGCAAAATTCCAGCGGACCGGCGTTGCATGCATATAAATGTCTCACTATAAATTACTCCTCCCCTCTGCGGATTCCAGGTCATAATGTATTTATTTCATGTATCTTACAGCATGATGCGAAATGACCAGGCAACACTTCCTCTAGTGACTGCGGGTTCATACATTTTTCTTCTGCATAAGGACAGCGGGATGCAAACCGGCATCCTGGCTTGGGATTAATTGGTGACGTGATCTCTCCCTTCAGAAGGATTCTGTTCATCGGTTTATGTATGTCCGCCGAAGGGACTGCGGACAGAAGCGCTTTGGTATAAGGATGCAGTGTTGTCGTAAATAAATCCTCACTCGGACAAGTTTCCACCAGCTGTCCTAAATACATGACACATATGTTATCGGAAATATGTCTGACTACCGAAAGATTATGTGTGATAAACATCAATGTTAAACCGAACTCATCCTGCAGATCCATTAACAGATTCAATACCTGAGCCTGGATAGAAACATCCAGTGCGGAAACAGGCTCATCACAAACAATAAATTCCGGATTCAGTGCCAAAGCCCGCGCGATGCCAATCCTTTGACGCCGCCCTCCGTCAAGTTCATGCGGATAAGCATTTCTCAGCCGTTTTTCCACACCCACACGATCCATAAGTTTAGTGACCTGTTCTTCCAGTTCCGCTTTGCTCTTATATCTTCGGGACACCAGTAAAGGTTCTTTTATCAGATCCTCCACCATCATACGGGGATTCAAAGAGGAATAAGGATCCTGGAAAATAATCTGCATTTTTTCCCGTGTTTTGGCAAGTTTTTTCCCTTTTAAAAACGTGATATCCTCACCATTCAAGAAGATTTTGCCATCCGTACTCTCCTGCAGATGAATAATCGTACGTCCCAATGTAGATTTTCCGCAGCCTGATTCTCCCACAACACCCATGGTTTTTCCTTTTTCAATGGAAAAAGAAACATCATCAACCGCATGCAGCACACCTTTATTGGATGAAAAATACTTTTTTAAGTGCTGTATTTCAATTACCGGATTCATACGGCACCTCCTCTTTTTTTATTCTGCTGCAGCAGCAAAAATGTCCGGGAGTTATTTCCACCAGCGGAATATTTTCACATCCGCATTCTTCTGCCGCATACGGGCATCTGGGTTTAAAACTGCATCCCTTCGGCAAATCGGATGGATCTGGAGGAAGTCCTTCAATCGGATAAAGCCGTTTAGCTCCTTTTGACATCTCCGGCAGGGCTGCAAATAAACCGATTGTATACGGATGCATCGGATGATCGAAAATATCTTCCCGCGTACCGCTTTCTATAATTTCTCCGGCATAAACGACGCAGACTCTGTCACACATTTCAGCTACAACACCCAAATCATGGGTTATTAATATCAGAGAAGTACCCAGTTTTTCCTTCAGCTGATTTATCATATCCAATACCTGTGCCTGCACTGTTACATCCAATGCGGTAGTCGGCTCATCAGCCAGCAGCAGCTCCGGATTACATGCCAGAGCAATCGCTATAATAACACGCTGTTTCATGCCCCCGGAAAACTGAAATGGATATTCACCATATCGTTCAGCAGGTATTCCGACCATCTCCAGCATATCCATTGTGCGTTTCTGCGCTTCTGCGTTAGAAATTTTATTATGCGTTAAAATAACTTCCGCAATCTGATCTCCAATCCTGATAGTAGGATTCAAAACAGTCATTGGATCCTGAAAAATCATGGATATTTTGGATCCACGTATCTTCTGCATTTCTTTTTCTGATAATTTCAGAAGATTCGTTCCCTCCAGATAAATTTCCCCATCACATATTTTAGATGACATATCCGGTAAAATCTGAAGAATTGTTTTTGCAATTGTAGTTTTTCCAGCACCGGTTTCTCCTACCAGTCCCAAAGTCTGTCCCTTTTCCAAATCAAATGAAACATTATTTACCGCATAAATAATTTTATCATCCGAGGTATACTGGACAGCCAGATTTTTTACAGATAAAAAACTCTTTTCTTCCACTTTTCTGCCTCCCTTTGACACATTAATGTTTCATCTTCGGATCAAGGGCATCTCGAAGCCCGTCGCCGAATAAATTGACGGCAAATACGGTAACCATAATAACCAATCCGGGGAAAATGATTAAGTGAGGATACTGACGTATATAATTCCGTCCTGCTGACAGCATTGCACCCCATTCAGGCGTCGGAGGCTGGACACCTAAACCAATGAAGCTCAAGCCGGCAGCTCCCATTATCGTACCTCCGATACCCATAGTAAAATTGATAAGCAGAGGTGATATGGTATTCGGCATAAGATGCCGGAACATAATACGTATCGGCCCGCAGTTATAAGCCTGTGCAGCTTCTATGTATTCTTCCTGACGTGCACGCAATACATTGGCCCGAAGCAGTCGTATCTGAAATGGGATTCCACCTACCGACAGCGCAAGCACGGTATTAAAAAAAGTAGAACCCAAAGCACAGGATATAATAATGGACAGCAGCTGCCCGGGTATTGCCGCGACCAGATCGCAGAGCCTCATGATCACGGAATCTGTTCTTCCGCTGAAATACCCGGCTACGCAGCCGCCGATAGTACCGCCCACGATTCCCACTATGGAACCGGCAAACCCCATGGCCAGGGAATATCTGCCGCCGTAAATCAGTCTGCTCATACAGTCCCTGCCCAGCGCATCGGTCCCAAATGGATGCTTCAATGTAGGAAAAGAATTAATACTTGTCAAATCCAGATCGTTAGGTCCATAAGGAGCAAAAACAGGTGCAAACACACAGATTATTACAATGGCTCCAAACAGAATGGCTCCAAACATTGCAGATTTATTTTTACTTAAACGCCGCATCGTCTGGCGGACCGCTGTATCTTTCCTGCTTTTTGAAATATCTTTTTTTAATTGCATTACTGCAGGCTTATCCATTTTTTCTCCTCCTCAATACTTTTCCGCCGCCGGAAGAATATTGCGCTTTAATGCGCGGGTCAATTGCCGCATAGGTAAGATCTGTCAGCAGCATTGCGATGGATGTAAGTGCTGCCAATAATATGGTAACAGCCTGAATAACCGGATAATCACGGTTTGTCATCGCAGTAAGCATATACTTACCTATTCCCGGGATTGAAAATGTCTGCTCTGTAATAGCCGAACCCGCGATGCAGCTGCCAAGACTTCCCCCTACCATGGTTATTACAGGAAGAAGTGCATTGGGAAGTATATGTTTCACAGTAACCTTCTCTCTTGACAGGCCTTTGGCACGTGCCATGGTAATATAATCTGCACGCACGACCTCTAATACCGCCGATCTGGTTTGCCGCGCATTTTGTGCCATGGTCCCGAGTGCCATACCAACACATGGCAGGATATAATATTCCCAGCCGCCTATACCGTAGGCAGGCAGCCAATTCAGCTTTAAGGAAAACAGAATAACCAGTTCCAGAGACAGCCAGAAACCGGGAATTGATACCGCCAGCATGGAAAATATCATAATAGCCCGATCCTGCCATCTGTTCTGCCTGAGTGCAGCAAATACCCCCAGCGGGACACCTACGATAATTCCAAATATCATCTGTGAAAAGCTTACGATTAAGGTACAGGGTAAACGAATCAGCAATTGTTCAAAAACCGGTGTTTCATAGGTCCATGATACTCCAAAATCCAATTTAAATATTGAAAGCATAAATTTAGCAAGACGAATGAAATACGGGTCATTTAATCCCAATTGCTGCCGTTTTGCCTGAATCTCTGCATATGTCGCATTTGTACCCAGCATTATTGTAGCGGGATCGCCAGGAACGAAGTACATGATCGTAAAAATCACCCAGGCTGCAGCAATAATGACAAATACTGTCATTAAAAGACGTTTCAGAATATATTTATACATAACTGTGCCTCTTTCGTTCTGCAGGTTCAGATGCAGCTGCGTCATACTTTTTGTTATATGACGCAGCCTCATCTGTAAATAAGGTTAATTAAATATGGTTGCCTGTGCTATTAAGTTATTCTGAATATTGTAAACTGCTGAATATTTATTGTTCATAACTGCGCAGGAGTATCCATTATATAATCCCATCATATAGGCATTGTCTGTTGCATATTTATGGAATGCATCCAGATTTTCCGGTGTATGGCCATCCAGCGTTTTGCAGGTATATAATAATTCCACTAATTTATCATCATCAATAAAGTTATACGATTTTCCCCAGCTCCAGTTAGCGGGATCACAGATATGCGCCCAGTTATTAACGATGTAATCTTCAGAACCGAAACAGCATACCAGCAGATCCCAGGATTTACTGTCAGCAACATAATCAGCAAGCATTGTGGATTCATAAGGTTCAATATTCACATTAATTCCCAGCTGATTTAAGAAAGCCTGTACCAGGGTGGAAATATTTGTATAGAGATCTCCTGATTCACAGTATAATGTCAATGTGAGCTTACCGTCGGCATAGCCAGCCTCTTCCAGTTTCTTTTTGGCTGTTTCAAGATTATAATTGTAGTAATTATCTTCCTCATTCCAGGCAGTATTATAATCCTGAAGCGTTGCGTTGGAACCATCATGTGTTACGATCCCCATACCATTAGCAACCCCATTGACAATAGACTGCGCGTCAATCGCATAATATATAGCTTCCCTCAGTACCGGATCAGAACAAACACTGTTTTCACTGCAGTTGCAAAGCAGATAATTGGTCAATCCTGCCGGCAGAATATCCACATTATAATTGGCAGCATACTCTCCGCCTTCCTCGAAAAAGGACAGATCCTCATTTGTTATTGCATTTGAAAAATCGATGTCTCCGTTCTCCAGCCCTATAGTCAGCTGTGCGCTTTCTGAAATAACTTTATAATTTACTGTTTCAACAGAACATTCCATGCTGGGAGATAATATCTGTTCCGGTTTTGCCCAGAAATCATCCCTTACAGTGAGTGTTGTTATTGAATCCGCAACCCATTTATCCAGTACATAAGCACCTGTACCAACCGGTGTATTGACCATATTATCGCTGCTTGCTTCATAAGAAGCCCGGGTAACTATGCTGATCTGGCCTACTACAGACTCTAAATCACCAATATACGGTTCATGGGAAAAAGTAAATTCTACCGTATAATCATCCAGTGCTGTCACGGTTTCAATAATATCTATCCCATGTGCATTTCCGGATGCAATCCCCTGTTCATAGGAAAACACAACATCTTCCGCCGTCAGAGGATTTCCCAGGGAATCCGTAATATTATCCCATATATGAAAATCATATGTAGTATCATCTACAGCTTCATACTCATAAGCCAGCACAGGTTCCATTTCCATTGTCATCAATGTCTGATAAAGCATTCCTCCCATGGAGCCCGATGTTGCAGCATTCATTCCATTACTCCAGGGATTCCAGGATGTTACGGAACTTCCCACACCTATATTGAGTACAGAACCTTCAACTGTTTCCTGATAATAACTTCCGGATTCATCTGCAACTGCAGTCGCAGCAGGTGATTCTGAGACAGGTTCCGCCGTTTCCGAAGCCGTCGCTGTAATTTCTTCACCAGCAGGTTCCGCACCTGCCGGTTCCGTATTTCCGGCTCCTGCGCCGCACCCACTTAATAAAAGGGCAAATGCAAGGGACAGGGACAATACTACGTTCTTTTTCATATTCGCTTTCTCCTTTATCTTTTTATGCATTTCTGCATTTCATACATAATAAATAAATATTTTTTCAATCCATCTTTGTATGTCATAAAAAAGATACAATGACTTTTCAAAAAACATTTTAATTATGTACAATTTATTTACACTCTTACCATAGCAAATCTACTTCCCTATATGCAATTCACATTCAAAATGAAGCTATTCATAAATTGCATAAGATAACAGACTAAATCAGAAATAAAAACAATAAAAAAGATGCATCTGATAACCCATTGCTGTTATCGGATGCATCTTTACGATATCTTTTTATTTAGTTAGTTTCTGCAGTATCCCAAGAAACTTTTTAGCTGCAGTGCCCGGTTTATCATTAGGCCTGTATGCCGCAGAAACCGAGGCTCTTATTTGCGGTTCAATCTCCACTAAAGCAACTCTGTTCTGAGCATCAACAAACTGACAGGGGAGCTTCATCAAAAGGGCAACTCCCATCTGCTTGGAAACAAGATCAATTGCCGTTTCCGTCCCTCTGCTGGTAAAAGAAACCTTTGGTTCAAATCCTGCCTCCCTGCATGACTGCACACATAATTTGTATAACTCAGAATCTTTCACGGGCAATAGCATTTTTTCATTTTTCAGCTGCTCCAAATGGATTTTTTCTTCATTAGCCAAAGGATGTTTCTTAGGCAGCACGGCAACAAGGCAATCCATTTTTATAGGTATGCGCACGAATTCATCCTCTGCCCTGCTGATTTCCCTCATAAAAACAAAATCACACCTGTTCTCCTCCAATGCCAGAATCATTTCATGGTGTTTCATTTCCGTTATAATTAAGGATATATCCGGATATGTCCTTCGGAATTTTTGAAATATATTGGTAATTCCGTAAGGCGCCATCATAGGAACTGTTCCAATATTCAATGTATACTGATCTTCCGTTTTAAGATTCTGAAACATATTTGTATATTCCTGCTCAATTGATAAAATCTGCTTCGCATAAGGCAGGAAAAGTTTTCCGGCCTGATTGAGTTCCACTTTGCGTGAATTCCGATTAAAAAGCGGAAATCCCAAATCATCTTCTATTTTTTTAATATGTCTTGAAAGCGTTGGCTGTGATATATACAGACTGTCTGCTGCCGTCATATAATTTCCGACTTCCGCAAGTATAACAAACTCCTGAATTAAGCTAATCTCCATAAGTTCCCCCTTCCCTGCTATCCCCTTTCAATATAATTTGAGTCATATATAAAAGTCAACCGGAACAAATCTTTATTGTATGCATTTATTGAATCGCTCCATACCCAATTAGAATTGTTCCCGTATAAATCTTTGTGTTAATATCAAATTGTCACAACAAACACAAATTTCATGATTTCAACTCAAAGGAGGCATATTATGCCAACAACTACTACCGCATCCTCTGCTCCTCAAAGTACGGACGGACAAGGCCATCCTGTTTTCATGCAGCCCTGCACTGCCGTTAAACTTTCCGATAATGGAGATATTCTCTTTAAAATGAAAGCAAATGAAGATGCTTCCGTTACTGTCTCTATCGGAAATAACCATAATTCACAAATAACCATACCCATGCAGAATTTACATAACGGTATTTTTGAAGCTTCTTTTTCTGGCTGTACATTGACAGGCCCCCAAAAACTCGTCTTTCGTGTCAACGGCCAGGAAACACTCAATCCGTTTGCTCCATTATGGTTTCATGCCAATTCCCTGTCAAACTATATCGAACTGCCGGATCCTGAAACAGACACACTCATTGCCCCCCGTAAAGATATCCCGCACGGAGCCGTAACCCATGAATTTTATTATTCCCGGACTTATCAGGAATTTATGAGCAGTACGGTTTATACCCCGCCCGGATTTAAGAATGGGAAAGAATATCCTGTACTGTATTTGTTCCATGAAGTAGCAGAAAACAAAACAGCCTGGACCGACGCTTCTCGCATGAACTATTTGCTGGATAATTTAATAGCCGATGGTAAATGCGAACCTCTTATTGTAGTGGAAAACGACTGTACGGTAATGCTGGACTATCACGACAGGCCCGACTGGTTTGAAAATTATTCCCAGCTGGAGCACTTCCTGATTCAGGACTGCGTTCCTTTTATAGAAGATAAATATCATACAAAAACCGGAAAATGGTCCAGAGCCATTGCAGGCATCGGCCTCGGCGCAGTGCAGGCTGGATATATCGGAATGCGAAATACGGATATTTTCGGTAATATCGGCCTTTTCACCGCATTCTGGATATCTGCCGCATTTCATGCAGAAGGAAAGGAAGATCCATTTTATACCGCCGCAGAATACATCGGCAGACATCCGGAAGTTATAAAAGTCTTCTTCCGTTCAGAAGGGGATTTAGATATCCATTTTAAAGGGATAGAAGCTGAAAATAACCTTCTTTCAGAATTAGGCATAGATAAAATACCAGGCTATTTATTTAAAGTCTATCATCAAACACACAATTGGGGCAGCTACAGACGTTCCCTACGGGATTTCGTCCCCCTGCTTTTCCACGAATAATACCCATAATAAAAATACAAGGAGATATGGAATATGGCAGTTTATCAATCCGGGCATATCGTAAGTATCACATCCGTTTCGGAATCCTTTCCTCACGGACAATACCTCTCTTATGCCGTCATAGAATACGACAGAAATATCGCATGCAAAACACTCGTCCCCGAACTTTTTTATGTGGCCCACAGAACCATTACTGCTGTTTATACAAATACAGAACCGAAGAAAACAGACCACAGTATAGACGGTCCGTTTGTCATTCTCGAACTGTCCCTTCAGGATGCGGACGCTCCCATGCTGTTTGACGAGAATGAAGAAGGGCGTGTTCCGCGTAATTCCCCTCCTCCGATTGCTGCCGGCATGCCGTCTGCTGCACCGGATAGCTACGCTGTATGCGCTGAAAACCGTCTTGAAATTACTCAGTGCGGAAAAATAACGGCCTGCGACGGTACTATTCTGCCTCCTGTAAGAGAACGGATTGCCACCTGTAAATCACATAATCTCATTGCGGATGATTTTATGCAATTCACCTTTGAAGATATTTCTTATAATTTATTTGTTCCAGCGGAATATTCCGAAGTTAAAACGTATCCTATGGTCCTTTTTATCCCTGATGCTTCTGTTCTGGGCACAGATCCGCTCCTCGCCCTTTACCAGGGAAATGGAGCTCTTTCCTTTGCCTCGGCAAGAGATCAGGCTCTTCACGCCAGTTTCGTCCTTGCGCCTGTTTTTCCGTCTTCCTACAAGCTCAAAAGCGATGACGGGCTTCAAAAAGCCACAAAACTTATTGATAAACTTATCCGTTTGATAGATTATATTTCCGGACAATATACCATCGATCAGAAAAGAATTTACGCCACCGGACAATCTTTTGGCTGTATCGCCTTATGTGCGCTGAATATTTGTTATCCGAAACGCATTGCCGCATCCATTCTTGTTGCCGGCCAATGGGATGCTCTGGAAATGTCCTCTCTTTCCAATAAAGAACTCTGGTTCATAACCTCTGATGGTGATGCACGCGCTTATCCAAGCATGAATGCCATCATATCGGAAATGGAAAAAAGGGGAGCTTCTGTGAACCGTAATATATGGAATGCCAAAGACTCCTCTGAAAAGCTTTCCTCTTACGCGAAAGCTGCAGCGGAGGATAGCTGTAATATTCATTATACCATATTTGAAAACAATTCAGTAGTACCGGATAAGGAAGAGATTAATCCCATTTCTAACCATGTAAATACCTGGCCTGCGGCTTATGCCATAGATGAAATCAGAGATTGGCTATTCACCATAACTTTATAAACACTTATGAGTAATATGCGGAAAGGAAAAGATTACTTAATGAATGATTTTACAGAATTATTAAAAAATCAGGTCTTTAACGAAGATGCTAACGGCTTCGAACCCAGAGCAATGGAAAAATTATCCATTAATGGTTCAGCTTCCCAGAAAATAAAGACAGGGGCTGTAGTCCAGACAAACGGAGACATCCTTTTTCGGCTATATGCCCCGGAAGCAGCTGATGTCCGAATCGATTTTTCGGGAACTCATATACGTACCCAAAAAGGACAGATAATTACAATGGAAAAAAAGGAAGATGGATTCTGGGAATACACCCTTCCTTACAGTTCCCGCGATGTAGGTCCGCGTGACTTTATTTTTCTTATTGACGGTGCTGCTGTACTGAGCCCTTATCTGCCTGTCTACCAGCGTTCCCACCGTCTGAATAATTACATTGAAATTCCGGATCCCGATTTTACCCTTCACCACATAAATAATGTTCCTCATGGTTCTGTCGTTTACCGCACCTACTGGTCTGAAGTTTATCAGGAATGGAAACGCTGCCTCATATATCTCCCCGCCGAATATAACCATGAACCGGCCAAAAAATATCCTCTTGTATTCCTGAATAATGGAGGAAGCGAGAACGAAACCACCTGGTTCAGCGCCAGTAAGATTCATTATATTCTGGATAATTTAATTGCCGAAAAAAAAGCGGTACCCATGATAGTTGCCATGACTAATACGATGGCTTTTCGCGAAGAAGACAAAGAACAGGAGCTTTTGTGGGGATGGCGCGATATGATTATTAACGATACCATCCCTTTCCTCGAAAATGAATATCGCCTGTACACAGATAAATGGAACAGAGCTATCTGCGGAAATTCTTTCGGCGGGGTAGCCGCAGGCCTGATGGGCTGGAGCCATCCTGAACTGTTTGGAAATATTGGTTTTTTCGCCGCACCTGTCCGCTATGAAAACATATGGAAAAAATATGAAGAAAATACACACATGCACTGGATGGTGGAAAACGGAGATAAAGTGGGAGAGCAATATAAGGTCCTTTTTTTCTCCCGCGGTGAGGCCGAATATCTAACCAACAAAAATCTTCAGATGGATGATGACTGGCTTTCCCGTAATGGAATCCTTCGGCAGGACTGTACACATATGCGTCTATACGCTGAAGATTTCACACATGATCATTCCACTTTTCGCCGTGGCTTCGCAGATTTCTGCAAACTCCTGTTTAAAGATGAAGAGCGCCATTTAGGGCAGCATGACCCCAGATCACATAAAACGGCCACTTAATATTTTGAATAATCAGGGTTACAATCCGGATTTAACAGGAGGTTCTTCATGGAAAAAACAAAAAGTCAAAAGATTGGAATTGATTTGACAGAAGGCTCTATTTTAAAAGCGCTTCTTCTTTTTGCATTTCCTATCGTATTGACCAACCTTGTTCAACAATTATACTCTACTGTAGATTTAATTATCATTGGTCAGTTTGCGGGAAATACCGGAACGGTTGGCGTTTCAACCGGCGGCGAACTTATTGACTTAATGACTCCCATAGCCTCTTCTTTTGCGATTGCAGGACAGATATACATAGCCCAACTGTATGGGGCAAAGGATCATCAGAATCTGAAAAATGCGATAGGCACTCTTCTCACACTTCTTCTGTGTCTGTCTGCTTTTTTTACAGTTATCATTCTGGTATTTTACCGGCAGTTCCTCAGTTTGCTGAACTGCCCATCTGAAGCTTTTTCCGAAGCTTCGAAATATATGCTGATTACCGCTGCAGGAATACCATTTGTATTCGCTTATAATGGAATTTGTTCCATCCTTCGCGGATTCGGGGAATCAAAGCGGCCTCTTCTTTTTATTGTAGTGGCAGCAACCATAAATATTTTTCTTGATTTACTCCTGGTCGTCTGTTTTCATATGGGGGCTTCCGGAACTGCTGTCGCAACCGTTGCGTCGCAGATAGGTGCTTCTGCTGCTGCCTTTATTTACATGTACAGACATCGGCATCATTTTGAATTTAAGCTGGATATAAAAACTTTCCGAATAAAAAAACAGGCTCTAAAGGTAATTCTGTCCCTTGGCATTCCTCAATTAGTAAGAGTATTTTCCGTTCAGTTCTCCATGCTATGGGTAAAATCGAACATTAATGCATATGGCATGCTGGCCTCCACAACATACAGTGTCGGCAATAAAGTGGAAAAATTTATGAATGTTTTTGTACAGGGAATAGACGGTGCAGCCGGCGCTATGATCGGACAGAACCTTGGCGCCAGAAAACACCAGAGAGTCGTACGTATTGTAAAAACCACTCTTATATGTTCTTTAAGTATTGCATGTATTATTTCGTGTCTGTTTCTTTTTATACCAAAATCATTATATGGTATTTTTACAACGGATCCCGGTGTTATTGAATACGGAGTCGTATTTCTTCGGATTATGTCCATTGCCTGTATCATATCCGCAGTTTCCATCAGTTTTAAAGCGGTTGCTACAGGTTCCGGTGCCGCCGGATTATGTCTGGTTATCGGTGTCATGGATGGTATCTGCCGAATTCTGATATGTATGTTTTTCTCATTTTTCTTCCATTCAGGTGCAACGGATTTCTTCTGGGGAGCCGCCTTCTGTCAGCTGATACCGGGATTAATAGGATTATTCTATTTTGCAGGAGGAAAATGGAAAACAAAAAAACTGTTATCAGAAGGATAGTGTTTCCTCTCTCTAAGTTCAAGCAGGAGACAGATGATTACCTCATCTGTCTCCTGCTAAATTTTCCTTTTCCGTATGCGTAATTAACCTTTAACCGCCCCAATCATAACACCTTTCACAAAATATTTCTGTACAAACGGATAAATACACAAAACAGGAACCGTTGTCAGTATAATTGTGGAATACTTAATAGATTCCGCAAACTGATTTACCTGATCGTTTTCCGCCGCAGCCGAATTAAGCACATTGGAATTTGCGATCAGGATTGCCCTCATGATGTTCTGAATCGGCAGCTTACTGTTATCCTGCAAATAGATAGACGCATTGAACCAGGAATTCCAGTGTCCCACGCCGTAATACAGCAGAAGAACCGCCAGTGTCGGCTTAATCAGCGGTGCCACAATCCGGAACAGAATTACCAGATCATTCGCCCCGTCTATATATGCCGATTCCATCAGGGAATCCGGCATACCTTCTATTGCCGTTTTGCATATGATCGAATTATAAACACTCACAGCCCCGGGCAGAATCAGTGCAAACAGGGAATTGTACAATCCCAGGCTCCGTATATTCAGATACGAAGGAATCATACCTCCCGAAAAAAACATCGTAAACAAAATCAGGAACTGGATTGCTGGCTTGAACATCACCTTCTTCGCTGCCATAAAATATCCTGTAAACAGCGTAAGCAGAATATTGAGCGGAAGGGATACGAACAGCACTATCAGAATATTCTTATATCCCGAAATCAGAAGAGGATGCGTCAGCGCCAGCTTATATGCTCCCAAAGTAAATTCATGGGGCCACAGTATCATCCCCGGATGGGAAATCAGATATGTATTGGATGTAAACGACGCACACAGCACATACCAGATAGGATACAGTGTCACAACGCACAGCAGTAACAGGATAACTACATTCACTCCGGAAAATATCCTGTCTCCCCGGGATTCCCTGCTCTTCAGCCGTTTGGAATTGTTTTTATTCATGTCATTATTTCCTCCCTATCAGAACAGGCTGGATTCCGTAGATCTCTTGCTTATGGCATTTGTCACCAGCAAAAAGACTACATTGACCAGCGTATTAAATAGACCGATGGCGGTTGATTTGGAATACATAGGCGTACCGCTGGTGGGAAAAGACAAACGATAAGTATAGGTAGAAATAACATCTGCCACATCATAAGTCGACGCATTATAAAGCAGAAGGATTTTCTCATAGCCTACATTCAAAATATTACCCATACGCAGGATAAAAAGGATCATAATGGTCGGCAGCAGACCGGGCAGAGTGATATGCAGCATCTGCCGGAACCGGTTGGCCCCGTCCACACGTGCCGCCTCATACTGTTCCTGGTCAATGGCAGACAGCGCCGCCAAATAAATGATGGAATCCCATCCTATCTTCTGCCAGATATCAGATACCACATAAATGGTCCGGAAATATCCCGGATTTACAAGATAGTTCTCCGCCGTTCCGCCTAAGCTGACTGCGATCTGTCCGAAAAGTCCGTCCTGCATACAGAAAATCTTCACCATCGCACAAAGAACCACCATGGAGATAAAATACGGCATATATGTAATTGTCTGTACCGTCCTCTTGAAAGTCCTGTTTCGAACCTCATTGATAAGGAGTGCCAGAAGGATCGGAGCAGGAAAACTGAAAACAATTGTCAGTCCGCTCAGCAGGAATGTATTCTTAATCACACGCGGGAAATAAGGATCTGTCACGAAATTTACAAACCACTTATACCACGGATCCGCCCAGGAGGAGCCCTGGATCCCCCGTGTAATTTTGTAATCCTTGAAAGCGATGATCAGGCCGTACATCGGTTTATAGCAAAACAGGGCCAGATAAACAAGGACAGGGATAATTATTACATACTTCCATTTATTCATGTTCCAGTCCCTGATCAGCCTTTTTTTGAGCGTACCGGCACCGCCTTTTACAGCATCTGTATTCATATCTTTCTCCTTTCAAAGCGCATAAAGCCGAACAGCAGTGGAAGACATGCGCCTTTCACTGCTGCCACGGACTCATAAGCTTTAGTTAACGCTCTACATACCGGTCATAGCAGGCCTGACGAATCTCAAGCACGCGGGACAAATGATAGGTCTCCAAATCAGCAAGATACTTTTCCCAAACGGCATCATCATTGATATCCTTGGATCCCGTAAGGAATTCCGCATACTTTTCTTCCACAAAGGTGGGGATATTCTGTGCTATTTCATCCAGCTCGTCCGCCTCTTCCGTGGTAAATGTAACCCCTATAGGCCATTTCCAGCCACTGGTAACCGCCAGATTCTTTTCCTCATCATCCGGATATACATAATACCATGTGTTGTTGGCTTCAATCGCCGCCTCGCTGTTCTTCAGATACAGCAGGTTCGTAGCCTGAATTCCGGGAGCCCCCCAGGTAAGGCCGTTATATTTCGTCATCGGGTCGGTGTCCTTGTCATCCGTAACAAGACTGGTAAAGGCCGGAACGCCCTGATCGTCATATTCCCAGGATACACCCTCCGTCCCGTAATTCCAGTACAGAGAACCTTCCTTGGTATAGGAATAATTCAGCATCTGAAGGCACAGCTTCATCGTCTCCTCATCAGCCGCAGTAGTGATAACCGCCGTATGCGTTCCAATACCAGGGCCTCCGAATATGGACGACAGCTCCCCGCTGTCCGATTTGGGATAAGGGATTCCAATCCATACCGCTTCCTTGCCGTCTGCCTCACGTTCCGAATTCCAGATATTCATCTGCCCCATGGACGTAATTGATATTCCGCATTTGTCATTGTGGATCTTATCTTTGATTGTGGTATCATCCTCCGTCAGAATATCCTGATCAATCAGCCCGTCTTTCCACAGCTTATTCTGCCAGATCATATAATCCCGCCATTCCTTCTCCGACTGTCCAAGGCCAACAACGCCGTCCTTTACGTACCAGCCGTTTCCTGCATCCGCATTCCCATACGCACCAAACGCACCGGCAATCCCCTGCGCTTTATATCTTACCGAATAGGATGAATTAAAGGTTGCGCCATATTTCTCATGGAACACACGAATCACAGTTTCAAACTCGGAAACAGTTTCAGGTATCTCCAGGCCGCATTCCTTCAGCCAGTCCTCACGGACCACAGGCCCCTGGTAGCTGTCATTCCAGCCTCCGTCCTCCCTGAAAAATCCGAACGCATAATACCGTCCGTCATCCGTTTTCATCGCCCGATCATAGGCCGGATCTGTCTGAAGCCAAGCGTAATAATCCGGAGCATATTCCTGAATATAATCTGTCAGATCCCAGATAATGCCGTCCTCTATATACTGATTGGCATTGTTCATCCAATAAACGTTCATAATATCCGGCAGATTGGTCGGATCTGCCAGCAGAGTCGTCGTAAACGTAGTTCCGTCGGAACCGGTTGTCGGAAACATCCATTCTATGTCCACTCCCAGCTTTTCTGCCAGCCCGATATGGAACGGTGACTCGGATGCATCGGCAAATTTTTCATGAGGCACTATATTGTCCTGTGCATACCAGCGCACCTTTTTATCGCTGTTCAGTGGGTAGGCAATGCTTCCCGCTTCCGCTGATACGGCTTCTTTCCCACCTTCAGACTCCCCCGAAGTTTCTCCCTGCGGCGCGGACGCTGCTCCGCTTTCTTTTTCCCCTGTACTGCTCCCGCAGCCCGCCTGGGACAGCAGCAAAACTGCCGACAGCCCCAATGCCAGGATTGATGTAACTCTTTTTTTCATGTAACCCTCTCCTTTTCAACTTTGTTTTATTAATTCAACGGAGTATCAAAAACCTGAGTACCGGCAGGCTTCCTGATTCCTCTGCTAAATTTCTTCATACCGCCATCAATTAAACTGTTCCTGCAGTATAGTTTTATACGTATTACGCATATTTTAAGCAAAAAAAATTTCCTTCGCTTTCTCAGGAGACAGTTCCAGTGCAGATGCCAGCTCCACCATTATATCCATTGCAGGTAACTGTTTCCCATTAAGCACCAGCAGGAGTTCCCTTTTATTTATCCTGCTTCTTTCAGAAAGCTCTTCTACGGATCGAATCCCTCTCCGTTCCATTTCTGATTTCAATATATTCAAATCGACCATATACTTCATTCGCATCTTTCCTTGCTTAAAATTATACTTAATAGGCATATTTATAATAACACTATATTCCATAAAATGTCAATCAGTCCTATACGATTATATCCTTTATTTTATTTGTATTTTTGTTCACCATATTTCCCTGTTTTGGACGATACTCTGTTTTGAACATTCATTGATTGATATACCATTTTATGATATATTTACTATGTATCCAATATTACATGACATATATGACAAATACTATTAAACAGGTGATAATTCATGAATCCGAACCCCTACGAAATCTTCCGGTCACGTATGAAAGAACGCAGAACAATATTAAATATAACCCTGACCGAGATAGCTGAAGCTTTAGACATCACGCAGCCGACAGTCCAGAGATATGAAAGCGGTGAAATCAAAAATATTCCCTATGATAAGCTGGTTATGCTTGCAGATCTTCTTCAATGTACGCCTCCTTATCTGCTGGGATGGGAGTCTGAAACGAATTCTCCTCCGGAAATTCCGGGAGAAGAAGAACGCATGCTCCATTATTTCAGGAAATTAAATGCTAAAGGGAAAAAAGAGGCTGTACGGCAAATAGAAAATTTAACTCTTATTTCTAAATATAGCGGCTCTTCAGAGAACTAAGAAAAGGGACAAAAAGACAGGGGCATCAATACCCATTGACCAAGGTATTGATGCCTCCTTTTCAGGACCGTACTATTTTATTTTAAGCCAAGATATTTGTCAATAGCCGGCCCTTAACAACATTCCGCTTATTTATCCGGCGATGCCACATATAAATTAAACATCCAGTCATGAGTACTCTTGAGCTCCGGATGACGCGTCTCCTCCAAAATTTTTTTATGCACGTTGAAATATACATCACGCCGTCCATCCCCCAGCAGCTTGCGGACTTTCTTTTGAAGCGGAATATCCTCGTCCAGCAAATCTGTAACAGCGCCCGAATATCTTGTATCCCGTCCCGCCCGCAGTTCTTTCATAACCGTATCAAAATCCTTCGCCCGCGTATAATTCCGCCCCAGATGATCCGTGGCCGCATCCAGGCTGTCACAGATCGTAATGATATCAATAAAGATTTTGATAGGGGATACTGTATTATCAAAATCGGCAGGATATCCCGATTTACCGTCAAAACTCTTCTGATGCCCAAGGGCAATATCCCGGAACCTGGAAAGCTGCGGCAGATTTTGCAGCATCTCTCCTCCTGTCTGCGGATGGAACCTGAGCACCTGAAATTCCAAATCACCGAGCCGATGACTCTGGGCATTAATAACACTGGAGCATAACAATTTTCCGATATCATGCAGCAACGCGCCCTGATACAGGAATAGCAGAAAATCCTCTTTCCTTTTCCGTACCTCTTCCACGCTGTGTGTTCCCAACTGCCCTATAAGAAGCTCCGGCTTATGCTCTATCATGCTCTCCAGTATATCCACAGCAAGATACCCTACCATATACGAATGGATTGCGGTCTGCACCTGACGGAACATCGTCAGCTTCAGAAGAGAATTCAGAAGCATTTCCTTATCCCTTGCATGAGGCAATGCCGTTTGGATATAACAATAGCTGCAGGTTCCGCAGACATAATCGACAAAGGTTGTATAAGCCCTGTCGAAAAAATATTCTGTAAATAGCCGCAGGGTCCTGTCAAAAAGCTCCTCGTCTGTTTTACCTCTGTGCGTAATATTCTCGACCGCCAGTTCTATTCCCTCCATCGCCTCAAGGGAATGCTGGCTGAAAGTACCGCCCTCTGTAAACAAAACAGAAATGAAGCTCTGGTCCATCAATTCATGCAGTCCATCCATAACTTCCTTATCTGAAATAAGCCCCGACAGTCTCATCGCCATATGATAAACAAGACCGGTTCTCACCCGATAGCACTCAGAGTGCCCCGTCTCCTTCTCACTAGTTTCCTGCCTTCTCCGTGCCGCCTCCAGAATCGCAGCGCATTGCTCCTGTGTACATTCTCCGGGAGACAGGCAAAGGGCACAAAAGCCCAGATAATAATCAAAGTCAGGCAAAATAAGATTAAATTCATATCCTTGATCAACAGCCACTACATAATCCAATGCCTTTTGACTGACTCTGTGGATTTCCACCATGTCCTCAATCAACGCAGGTGATATGTCTCCCAGCTTCAGACGATTTGACAGCCTGTCAAATTCCAAATCATAAATAGACAATCCCATACTCTGTTCTTCCGGTGTAAGTCTCAAAAATTCTCTCTCATATATTATACTTGCCCTGGCACAGTCCTCTTTCACCTGATCTTCCAAATGGATCCCATCCAGGAAATCGCAGCAGAAAGCCCTTGCAAGCAGGCATTTCATCACCGCCACATCATCTCCAAGTCCCTCATAGAATTCCAGCAGAGACTGCGCCAGCTCACAGGCCGTCCCCAAATCCTGAATACGGGTGATATAGCGGAACATAAAACTGATAAGAGGATCCGCCACCTGTCTTGTCCACCTTTCCTTACCCCTTGTAAAGCAGCGGACATGCCTGTCCAGCATCTCTTCATTCTTCCGATATGCTTCCCGTATCGCCGCAGAATTTTTCATATATTCTTCGATCCAATCCTCCGCGGACAAATCACTCTGGACCAGTTTATAGCTTGTATCGTTAAGCTTCCATATCTCCGTATTATAATCCGTAAAGAATTGTGTCCATTCTTCTCTGCTGTAAAAACCATGGGACTCTTCCTGCATGTAAAATGCCTCCCTCCAAAACCTCATACCTAACCTTATTCTATTATAGGCTCGTTAAAGATTTGGAACAAGCCCAACTTATCCTCACAAAACAAAAGGCTCTCAATCCCTTATCATCAGGATTGAAAGCCTTCTTACTCTTTGCAGCCAGGTAAAACAGTACAAAGAGTATTCAGTATAACACCAAATGCCGGCAACCGGACTTGAACCGGTACGAGATTGCTCCCGAGGGATTTTAAGTCCCTTGCGTCTGCCAATTCCGCCATGCCGGCGAAGCTTACGCCAGATAAAAAGATAAGCACCGTCATGCAGACAATGCCTCTTGTTTCTTCTTTTCACAATGGTAAAAAGAAAACGACCCAGATCGGACTCGAACCGACGACCTCCGCCGTGACAGGGCGGCGCTCTAACCAACTGAGCCACTGGGCCAAAAAACTATGTAACTAATGGACCTTCGGGGACTCGAACCCAGGACCGACCGGTTATGAGCCGGTTGCTCTAACCAACTGAGCTAAAGGTCCGTAATTTATTACGGAAAACATCCTGATATTCAGGATAAAGCCGATGATCGGACTCGAACCGATAACCTGCTGATTACAAATCAGCTGCTCTGCCAATTGAGCCACATCGGCATATAAATTACTCAGTAAATCTTTTAACAACTAAAAACGCATCGGTTACTATCACTGCTGCGTTTTGACTATTAATGACTCCGACGGGAATCGAACCCGTGTTACCGCCGTGAAAGGGCGATGTCTTAACCGCTTGACCACGGAGCCTCTTTTCTTTTCCAGGTTCCTTCCCCTGGCTCCACGCTTTCTCCAGCGCTCTTTCACTCCTCAGGACTCAGCCTTCACAGCTAACTCCCCGAGTAGGGCTCGAACCTACAACAACTCGGTTAACAGCCGAGTGCTCTACCATTGAGCTATCGAGGATTACTTCTTACCACTTCTCTTTAACCACTTATATGAACCCATACCCTCAAAACCGAACATTGAATTTAATCTTTTTTCAAACTTTCCAAAACTTACTTTCCCATACCTTCAGGATAAGCCCTCGACCGATTAGTACTGGTCAGCTACATACATTACTGCACTTCCACCTCCAGCCTATCTACCTCATACTCTCTAAGGGGT
>NZ_MPDJ01000006.1:0-276071 GCF_001881565.1 Eisenbergiella tayi | reverse complement strand
TCTTACTGTTTTTGGGTGTCTTAAAGGTCTTCTCTCGAAGCTTTAAAACTTGTTCTCTGAATTTTCTTTTTTAGAATTTTCAGGGTTGCATTACTGTTTATTTGTCAAGGTTCTGTGCTTGTGCTTTCTTATCTGATGTTTGTTCCAGACAGACTTCACAAGCTTGCACAGTAGCTTCTTATATAGAAGAACTGCGAACGGAGAAGGAGGGATTTGAACCCTCGCGCCGCTATTAACGACCTGCACCCTTTCCAGGGGTGTCCCTTCGGCCACTTGGGTACTTCTCCAAGCAAGCTGATTCAATCAACTCTGCGGTTTGACCCGCTATTTATTTTTGTGTGTCTCGAAAATCATTCAGTCTGATTTCCGCAGCGATTAACGCTAACGGAGAGGGTGGGATTCGAACCCACGCGCCCTTGCGGACAAACGGTTTTCAAGACCGCCTCGTTATGACCACTTCGATACCTCTCCATATGTTTTCTGTCAAACAAAACACTGGGATATTCTGTATCTTATCTTCCCTGCTGTTTATAGGAAAGAATGTTTTCAAGCTTTGCTGTTGCGGAACTCTCTGTTTGTTCAGATGTTTGTGTTCCTCAGCAGTGCAAAAGTTATTATAGCGAAAAAGGCCCTCAGTGTCAACACATTTTTTCCAATATTTTTAATTATTTTTTAGAAAGTGTAATTTTTCCCGTATTTACTGCATATACAGGAATAGCAAATCGGTCAGATTCTGCAAAATCAGACTCTTTTTTCCAAAATGCCGTCAGCAATTACAAGATCTTCGGGCGTGGTGATCTTAATATTTTCATAGGATGCCCGGAACAATTTTACGGGTTGGTGAAGCAGGGTTTCCACTGCCATGGCATCATCCGTGATCTGAATTCCCTCTGTACGCAGCTTTTCTTCTTCCTTGATAAGCCTGCGGTATGCCTCCCGGATCAGGGACGCCTGAAATACCTGGGGGGTCTGCATCATCCAGACGAGATCCCTTCTGGGGGTTGAAACTGCAAAATCCTGATCGTCTGCGATTTTTATCGTATCCTTTACCGGCATCGCCGCCACACAGGCTTTGTGAACCCGTACATTCTTCAGTGCGTCATTTATGATTTGCCCGGTAACAAAAGGTCTGGCTCCGTCATGGATAAATATATAGGCACAGTCTTCCGATACGGCCTCCAGTCCATTGGCCACACTGAAATACCGTTCCGTTCCGCCTGCGGTTATATGCTTTACCTTGGTAAGGTGATATTTATCGACTATTTCTTTCCGACAGTATTCCTCTTCCCCTTTTTCGGTTACCAGGATGATTTCATCCACGAAGCTGTCCTGAAATGTCTGCAGGGAATAATAAAGAACCGGCTTTTCCCGAAGCAGCATAAACTGTTTCGGCACATCGCTGTTCATTCTTTTTCCTTTACCGGCGGCCAATACTACCGCAGCTGTTTTCTCCTGCATAATCTGTTCCTCTTTTTCTGCATGGGAAGTATATTTCCTCATGCTCTATGTAAAATACAGGCGTCAGAATCTATATTCTTTCACCCAGCTTCAGATTGGGAACCGCATTCAGATCCCAGCCATGTCTTGTCCCTTTGCAGTATTCATAATAACCGGCCACGCCGATCATGGCGGCATTATCCGTACAGTACACCGGAGATGGGTGATAGAATTCCAGGCCTTTTTCTCTGCAGGCTTTTTCAAATGCGGCGCGCAGGGAAGTATTGGAAGCCACTCCTCCGGCAATGGCAAATTTATTCAGATGGTATTGGGACACGGCTTCCATGGAATGCCCTACCAGGACATCGATCACCGCTTTTTGGAAAGAAGCTGCAACATCCGCCTGATTTACCGCAATTCCTTTCATTTCACAGGAATTGAGGTAATTAAGCACTGCGGATTTCAGGCCGCTGAAGCTGAAATCGTAGGTACTCCCGTCTACTTTCGCACGCGGGAATACAATGGCATCCGGATTGCCTTCTTTCGATACTTTATCGATTTTGGGACCGCCGGGATAGCCGAGACCGATAGCCCTCGCCACCTTATCGAAGGCTTCGCCCGCGGCATCATCCCTTGTCCTTCCGATGATTTCGTACTCCCCGTAATCTTTTACCACTACAAGATGGGAATGTCCGCCGGAAACCACAAGGCAGATAAAAGGAGGCTCCAGATCCTTATTTTCTATAAAATTGGCGCTGATATGTCCTTCGATATGATGGACTCCGACCAAAGGCTTGTCCGCGGCAAACGCTATGGCCTTTGCTGCGGATACTCCTACCAGAAGCGCCCCCACCAGGCCGGGGCCATAGGTCACTGCCACAGCAGTCACTTCCTCTAAAGTAATACCCGCATCGGACAGGGCCTTTTCGATTACCTGATTTACTTTCTCTATATGCTTTCTGGATGCGATTTCAGGGACCACACCGCCATAGAGCGTATGCAGATCGATCTGTGAATATATAATATTGGAAAGAACCTCCCTGCCATTTCTGACAACGGAGGCCGCTGTTTCATCGCATGAGCTTTCCACTGCGAGAATATAGATATCTTCTTTTTCCATGGGCTTTTCTCCATTATTCTGCTGCATTTCAGTCTTCCTCGAAAAGGAGGTCTATACTTTTCCCGTCTTTCCCGGCAATGGCCTGAGGGAAGATTTTGCGGACTCCATCCATATAATCTTCCGGCCTGATGAGGGAAGGACTGTAATGGGTCAGCCACATCTGCTTGACCTGGGCGCGTTTTGCCATATCCGCCGCCTCCAGAAAAGTCATGTGCTTGTATTCCCGGGCCTTGTCCTTTTTTTCCGGTTCGCCGTACATACCCTCGCAAATGAACAGATCGGCTTCGGCGGCATTTTTTACGATTCCCTCCGTGGGCCTGGTATCTGTACAATAGGTGAGCTTAATTCCTTTTCTGGGAGGCCCCATAACCATATCCGGGGTGAACACGTTTTCCGGGGTCTCGATGGTTTCCCCTTTCTGCAGACGGCTCCAATACTGTTTGGGGATATTCAATGCCTGGGCTTTGTCCAATTGGAAACGGCCGCTTCGTTCAATGATTATACTATAGCCGTAGCAGACTACATTATGGTTCACGCGGAAGGCTTCAATACGGAAGCCTTCAAAATCTATGCTGTGCTCCGGCTCTGTCAGTTCCATATATTCAATAGGAAAAGGAAGTTCGGGAGCGATGACACGAAGGGAATTTACCACACGGGTAAGCCCCTTGGGGCCTATCAGAAGAAGCGGTTCTGTCCGTTCTGCATTCCCCATGGTGAGAAGCATTCCCGGAAGGCCGCTGATATGGTCGGCGTGATAATGGGTAAAGCAGATAATATCCACCGGCTTAGGGCTCCAGCCCTTTTCCTTCATGGCAATCTGTGTTCCCTCGCCGCAGTCGATCATAATACTTTTTCCATTGTAACGGGCCATGAGGGAGGTCAGCCACCTGTAGGGCAGGGGCATCATCCCTCCGGTTCCCAATAAACATACATCCAGCATCTATACGTATTACTCCAATCCGCTACAGAAGTTCTTTTGCCTCCTTCACTTCGGCAGGCACCTGAAATTCTGTGAGCATTTTATCAAAACACTGTTCGCACAGGTCAAATTGATACACCTGTCCGTCCTTTTCACTGAAATATCCGAAAGCATGGCTGACTTCAAAACAGCCTTCCTTCAGTATTCCATTTTCCACCTTTAACTCTTTTTTGCATCGGTTGCAGATTACCGTTACAAGTTGGGTATTATTATCCTGATATTTCCGCATGGCCACTCCTATCCGCGTATTTTACGCTTTCCGTTTTGTTCATTATAACGTAAATTTTTGTCGAAAAACAGCGGTAATTATTCCATGCGCTGGCTATCTCTTCCACATAATGAGCGCATTTTCATTCGGATTTCTGTAAAAATTTTTCCTGATTCCCTCTGTAACAAAGCCTAAAGACTCATAAAGGCGGATGGCGGGCAGATTACTCTCCCGAACCTCCAATGTAAAATTTTCCACGCCGGAGGCTGCCGATTTCTGCATCAGTTCCCGGAGCAGAAGACGCGCGAATCCTTTTTTTCTGTATCTTTCGTCCACGGCTACATTGGTGATATCTCCGTCTTCAAAGGATCTCCAGATACCGCAGTAGGCTATCAGGCCTTCCTCCTCTACAATGCAGGTAAGGTAGAGCGCATTCTCATCCTCCAGGGCATCAGCGAAGGCCTGCATCGACCAGGCATCCGCCCCAAAGCATTTTTCTTCCAGCGCGGCAGCCTGAGTGAGATCTTCCCTTCTCATTCTGCGAATTTCCATTATCAGCTACCACTTTCTTCCGGGATGGCTTTCTTCTCTTTGGAGAAGGTTCCTTTTCTCATCATGGCGTCACCGGCCTGGGCTCCTGCTAATTTCCGGGCCTCGCTTCGTTCTCTTTCCGCCTGGGAGGGACGAAGATATTCCGGGACAAAAGCATCCGCCGATACCATTTTCCCTTCTTTTGCATACCCGGCGGCTAATACCGCGACTGCAGAGGCGCGCTGTCTGTTGCACAGAGCCGGGGCAAAGGAATAGGGACGGCGCATTAATTCCGCCAGCCTCGAACGGAAAACAGGTACCCCATCCCCTAAAAAGATCACGCCGCCGGCTTCCGGCAGCCGGTTCAGCCTTTCTGCAATCTCTTCAATGGGTACCACACATTGGGGCTCTCGTACTTTCAGAGAATAGCTGACTTCACCGAAAGCCTGTGCCTGCGCGGCATCCGGAAGGCTGGCAGGAGCTGCCGCCTCATTCCCGCTTTCCTGCACAAAACGGTAAATGCCGGTATAAACCTGGCTGCGTCTGGCATCCATCAGGGGGCAGATGATCTGATCCGTCCCATACAGGTTCATCGCCAGGGCATCCACTGTGGGTACACCTATCAGCGGCTTATTCAAAGCCAGGCCCAGCCCTTTTGCTGTTGCGGATCCTATCCGGAGCCCGGTGAAGGAGCCCGGGCCGGCAGATACGGCAATGGCATCAATGGTGTTTAAATCCAGTTCTATCATTTTCTTCACTTCATCCAGCATGGGAAGAAGTGTCTGGGAATGTGTTTTCTTATAGTTGGTGGTGTATTCCGCGATAAGATTATCATCTTCCGTTACCGCCACGCTGGCTACCAGTCCTGAACTGTCTATGGCTAATATTTTCATTCTTGATTCGCTTCCTTCCTTGTCAGGGTGATTTTACGATAGTCAAAACCCTTTTTCAAGTCTTTTTCAATCCGGATCTCCGTATAGGAGGGGGGAAGGATTTCTTCTATGAGGTTGGCCCATTCAATAAGGCAGAGGCCGTTTCCGTAGAAACAATCTTCATAGCCTATCTCATCCATTTCTTCCACATCGCCGATGCGGTAAACATCAAAGTGATAAAAGGGCATCCTTCCTTCTTCATAAATTTGGATAATAGTGAAGGTAGGGCTGCTGACCGGCTCCTGAATACCCAGTCCTGCCGCAACACCCTGGGTGAAAACCGTCTTGCCCACACCCAAATCACCTATGAGGGTATAAACCTGCCCGGGAACGGCCTGTCTGCCGATCTGTTCTCCAAATGCAAAGGTGTCTTCCGGGCTGAAGCTCTCGATCTGTTCTGTTTTCATTATGGTATCTCCTGCGTCCGTTTTGCCGGACATTATCTGCAAAGGCTGATAACTACATTCGGATATTCACTTTTTTAGGAGGCATATGCGTGGAGATCATTTCCACAACTTTGGAGAGGCTATCCTTTAAATCCCTGCGAGGAAAAATACTCGCATTGATTCTGGTTGTATAAAGGATAATGCTCCTGCCGGTGGAAATCGCCTTCACCATATCCTCCCACTTCTGGAATTCCACCATATCCCCCTGGGATACTTCGACGCCTTCTTCTGTCATTTTATAATGAAGGGGCTGCTTGAATGCCGGATTTGTGAGCGCCTGCTGCTTTGCTTTCAATAAAAGACTTCCCGGCTGGTACAGCAGGATTATAAGTCCGGCAATCAGATAGACCACATGGCCCGTCATGCCAAACGCAACCAGAATCAGCGCTCCTACCGTAGTTCCCACTACTCCGGCAAAGCTGGTATAGGTATGGTGGAGCATATAGTCATAAAGAACTGCCGAATCAATTTTTACATCAAATTCCACTTCCATAAATTACCTTCCTGTCCCTGTTGATTCATACGACCCGAAAAAGCACCTACGTCGTAGGTGCTTTTGTCTACTTATCATTATATTATACTGAAAATATTTCGTAACGCAAGAGATTTCAGCCTATTCATGGCGAAGCGCTTCAATAGGGCTGAGTTTTGCCGCCTTCCTGGCAGGATAAATTCCGAAGAAAATACCTACGCCTGCCGAGAACAGGGAAGCTATCAAAACAGTGCTTGGCTGAATCCGGGCTGAGAAGCCAATTACTCCTCCGATGAGAATCGCGCCTGCAACACCCAGGATGATACCTATAATACCTCCCAGCAGGGTAATAATAGCGGATTCGGACAAAAACTGGAGCAGTATGGAACCGGTCCGGGCACCCAGAGACTTGCGGATACCAATTTCTCTGGTACGCTCCGTAACGGAAACCAGCATGATATTCATAACACCAATTCCGCCGACCAAAAGGGAAATTGCCGCCACTATTACAACAAAGATGGATATACTTCCTAAAACGGAGTTGATTTCGGAAATCTGGTCCTGCATGTTCTGAACCTGAATCACTCCCTTTCCTCTTACATTGTGTCTTCCTTCCAGCAGGTTGATACTGCTCTGGGCCACCTGAACGGACTCCGCAGGAGAATCACTGATAATCATGAAATCCGTAAACTCCCCAAAATACAATCCATAGGACGCGCTGAGTACGCTAAGCGGCAATTCAATATTAATCATATCACCATACATGCTGAACATAGCCGCAGCACTGTCCTGGCGGACACCTACAATCCTAAGATCCTGTGTTGTCCCATACAGAGTTACCTCTATGGTAAGGCCTACAACATCCGTAGTACCAAACATCTTCTTCGCCGCCTGTTCCGGTACAACGCAGACCTTATTACCGGAATAATAATCACTGGCGGTAAAATAATGTCCTGCAATAATAGGCTCACTCTGGTAAAATTCCATGCTTTCCGTACCGCCGGATGCATACGCGGTAAATTCACCTTTTTTGCCAATTGCACTGCCGTACATCGTATATACAGGGGTCACACCCTTTACACCCGGCACCTTCTCTTTTATTGCTTCAAAGTCATCCGAGTCAAAATAAACCTCTTCTTCACTGTGCTCATTATTTACATAAATACCAATCAGCCCTCCGGCCATGGCATTCAATTCATCATTAACCTGTCCTTTAACCCCATCGCCGATGGATATAATCATGATTACGGAAGTAATACCGATGATAATACCCAGCATAGTCAGGATTGACCGGCCTTTATTGCTCCTGATATTCATCAGGGCAATTTTTATATATTCCCATGCCTGTGCCACTATTCAGTCCTCCTTATATAGGCAGCTTCGAATAGTACCTGGCTATTCATTTTCAGATCCCAGTGTGCCACTCGCTGCCTGTGATTCAGCAGTTTCTGTTTCTCCGCCTGCTTCTTCGGAGGAACCCTCTCCGGCCGCTGTCTGCGATACAGCTTCCGATGCCGTTTCTGTCACAGCTTCCGTTTCACCGGCTGCTGCTCCGGTTTCCATCATGGTCTGGCCGGCCATTCCGCCGCCCATAGGAACTGCCATAACCTTCATTCCTTCCATAATGGTACCTGTCACATCATATACAATCTGATCGCCCTCTTTCAGGCCTTCTTTTACCTCAACCATGCTGTCGGAGGAAATTCCTGTGGTGATTCTTCTCATGGTCACAACACCATTATCCACTACATAACAGAATTCGCCCTGCTTATCCGCATTTACGATTTCAACCGGTATGGTTATTACATTCTCCGCGTAAGCGGTATGAATAACAAGCTTTGCTTCCACACCCAGGAAGATGCTGTCATCGGGATTCTTGATATGGACTTCCGCTCCAACCACGGGTGTTCCCTGGGAATTGGCTGCCGCCACCTTGTTAATTTTGGAAACCTCTCCTTCATATACATTGCCCGCTATTGTAACGTCTACCTGCTGGCCAATGGCTATTTTGGGCAAATCGTATTTGGTAACTTCTATTCCTACTTTGACCTGTTTATTGCTTTCAATCGTAAAGAGTTCGGTTCCTTCGGCAACGGTTGCGCCTTCCAGAAGGCCGCCGCCCTTGGTCGCATCCTTGGATGTGGATACGGTGGCAATTTTGGTAACAATGCCGGGGAATTCGGCAGTTACGCCTGCCCGGGCTTTTTCCAGTTCATTTTCAGCCTCGGTTGCCGTAAGCTGGGCGCTCTGTGTGTTTGCCGCCAGCTGCTGTTTTTCATAAGGATCGGCAATCCCCGCTTTCGAGGAGGTTTCCTTGCCTTCTCTCTTATTGATTTCTTCGTTCATATCATCCAGTTTCTTCTGTTCTGCATCGATAAGACGCTGTTTTTCTTTCAGCTCGTCAGACATGCTCAGATCGCTGATCTGGTTATTCGTTTCGCGGATGCTGTTGTTCAGGTTCTGGATGATCTCCTGAATACTTTTTCTCGTCTCAGAATCGTGCTGCTCCTCCAGCTTATTAGACTGTGTATCCAGCTCCTGATTCAGTTTTCCCAGCCAATCCTGCAGCTTTTGCTTTTTCTGCTGCTGCTCGTCCTCCAGCTGGTACTTCAATCCCTGTACATACTGTTCCTGCTGCTCTGCCAGTACCTTCAGCTCAGGCAGACCGATTGTTGCTTCATTATATTCAGACTGATTTTTATTGCTCTTATACTCGGAACTTTTGTAGCTGTTTGCTGTTACGGACGCATCCAGCTCCGCTTTCGTCTTCTTCATTTCCAAATCTGTAGTATCAAAGGAAACCAGCTGCTGTCCCTCTGCCACCTCATCACCCAGGGCGATGCTCATTTGGGAAATGGTAGCACCCACAGGCGCATAATATGTTTTGCTCTGCTCACTGCTTACCGTACCGCTGGTGGATAATGTTTCTTCAATCACTCCGACGGTCGCTTCCACGGTATTCACCTGCATGGGGGTGTTTTTGGCAATAACACTTGTCACAACGGAATAGCCCACTATGACAATGACTAAAGCAAGGGCGATAATCCAGCCGAATTTCTTCTTTTTCTTCTTGCCGGTCCCTCCGGCCATAACAGCTTCTCTCTTCTCCTGAGCCTTCTTTTCCTTTGCTTCGGCTTTTTCTCTCTTCTTTTTATCTTTGGCCGATTCCAGGCTGCCGGTATCTTTGTTCTCTAACTCACTCATTTTGATTCCTCCATAATTTATCCCGTAGGGTAGTTACCTATTATATAAAGAGTTCTGAAACTCTGTAAAAAAATTATTCCTCATAGTTCTCCGTATCCTGGTTATAATCCGCTTCAATATAGCCATCCTTGATACGGATAACCCGCTCTGCCTGAGCGGCGATATCATTATCATGAGTAATTATGATTACGGTTCTTCCTTCCTGGTGAAGGCTCTTAAGAATTCCCATAATTTCTTTGGTCGAACCGGAGTCCAGGTTACCGGTAGGCTCATCCGCAAGTATCACAGGCGGCGCCTGGGCAATGGCTCTCGCTATGGCGACCCTCTGCTGCTGCCCTCCGGACATTTCCGAAGGCTTGTGGTTCATTCGTTTTTCCAGTCCTACCTTTCTGAGGGCATCCTGGGAAAGCTCCAGCCTCTCTTTTTTGCTGATTCCCCTGTAAATCAGAGGAAGTTCTACATTTTCCAGGGCCGTCAGATTCGGTATCAGGTTAAAACCCTGAAAAATAAAACCGATTTCCCGGTTTCTGATATCGGACAGATCATCGTCACTCATCCTGGAAACGTCCTGATCATGCAGAAGGTAGGTTCCGCTCGTAGGGACATCCAGGCATCCCAGCATATTCATAAGCGTGGATTTTCCTGAGCCGGAATGACCGATAATTGCCACAAATTCATTTTCATTAATCGATACATTTACATGATCCAGTGCCCGCACTTCGTTTTCACCCGGGTTGTAAACCTTACACATGTCCTTTACTTCAACCAGCGCACTCATACTTTTTCTCCCTTTGTTCCCCTTCCGGTCAATTTTCTTTTTTGACCGCGGAAACTGTTTACATTTCATCTGTATTATACAGTTAATACAGTAATACGGTTTATTCATTTTGTCAACCGGATATTTTATCCTGCTGACAGTATCCTCCGTTCCATCCCCTTAAATTAAGGAGTGTCCCGAAATATTACTTTGACTATCATACTATAGTTACCTTTGAAAAATCTATGTACTTCCTTTAAAATTTTCTTAATTTTTTCTAAATAACGATTGTTTTTGTATAATTATCTTGAAACAACACATACTATCCGTGCTTCCATAACAACTTATAACAGCAAAGGAGGAAATATGAGCCTTTTAAATAATGATGAAATACCGTTGGGATTAGGCATGGCGTTAGCCCAGAATATGGATGCCATGCGTGTTTTTTCCTCATTGAGCGAATCTTCCCGCCAAAATGTGATCGATCGTTCAAGACAGGTGAATTCAAAACAGGAAATGGAGCATCTCGTAGCCGGGCTGACCGAAGATATGAAAAGCGAGGGATTCATTTTTTAGTTCCAAAAGCTTCACAATTTCTTCAAACTTCCATCACGGAACTTCCATACTTGGATGTTATCGTATATTTATACAAAGCCAATAACTTTTTAAAATAGATTTCTTTTTCATAACTTGCCGGCATCTGCCAAGATGCCGGCCCTCCCTCAAAAATTATAGCAGGCCGGACGGCCTGCCTTTTTTGTGTATTCCTTCCTCTATTTATTGAAAAACAAACTCAGCAAGATAAAACAAAAGGAAGGTATGTGCCGGATAAAAGATGTAAAAGAAATATTTCATGCCCGGGCCCTTCTGGTTATTGTATCCAAGCATCAGGGGAAGGACGAGAACCATGAGCCACTGGGTAGCTCCGATGCCTCCGCTTTCAAACATCTCTATACTGAACTGGCTGATACAGAAGAGGATATACATAACGCAGAACAAATCTTTCTTCTCCTTCAGGAAATACATGAGTACCCCCAGGACCACGAAAGAAAAACCATATTCATTCAGCGCAAGATTGGGAACAATCCCCGTAAGAAGATCCCCGGATAAATTACGTGTAAAGGGAATAATATTGGGCATGAGGAAATACAGCAGCTGGACAAAGGCTATCGCACCCAACAGGACAGCGCCCTTTTTCCGATCCTTCTGATATAGCTCCACTGTGCTGATAAGCACGCCTACCAAAAACATGGAGAGAAAAATATTGTGATTTCCATAACCGTTCTGCGAAACAAACACTGTATCCACGGTATAGGAAAAGAACGTCATAAAGAGACTCATCAGATACAGACGAAGCAGATACCTTTTCCGGTTCCTTGTATACTGATAGCCCCAGACCATGCAGAAAAGAAACAGGGGATAGGAGCCTCTGCCCAGCCATCGAAGCCAGGACGGCGTTCCTTCAAAATAATAGCCGATATGATCGATAACCATAAGGACGAGTGCGATCATTTTTAATGTAAAGGTATTCATGACGAGCTCCTTTTCGTGTCACTCCCCGGTAACTGCCGCGGGGCTTCCGACTTGCTTCATCATACTATAGAAGCGGTCTGCAAATCCATGCGGTTCTTTTAAGGTTTCCTTATTTTTTTCTAAATTATGGGATTATTATGAATATTTCCGGGGAAAACGGGTATTATAGGAATATGAAAAATCAATAGAGGATACATTTTCTATTTGCAATAGCTTCACAAATTCTTCAAAATTTCATCACGATTGCTACACAATTGAATGTTATCCTTTATTCATACAAAGCCAGTAAGACTTTTTTAAATAGATTTTTCTTTTTCATAACTCACCGGCATCTGCAAAGATGCCGGCCCTCCCTCAAATTTTATGGGCGGCCGCATTCATCGGAAAGCGGCCGCCCTGTTTTATTTATGCTTGTGCAAAATCTGATGTATTTCCTTTATTACAGTTCCCCTTCCAGGGGCGGGCCGGTAAATTTCATCAATTCCTTTTTATGGTACCGATAATAAACCAGCCCCGTCACATCAGCCAAAATCCATCCGACGGGAATAGCCGCCCAGATTCCGGTCACACCGACAAATGCTGAAAGCAGATAGGCAAGCAGTACCCGCATTCCCAAGGAAATCACGGTCAGCACCACGGACATGCCGGGGCGTTTTACGGCGCGGTAAAAACCATAGAGTAAGAAGAGGCAGCCGATTCCCCAGTAAAAAAGGGCGACAATCCGCAGATATTTCACGCCTTCCGCAAGGATTTCCGTTTCCTGCGGCTGTACAAACAACAGCATAAGAGGCCTGGCGAAAAGAACTACAACAGCAGATACGAAAATGCAGAACAAGAGGGTGAGCTGCACTGTTTTTTTAATGCCGACCCGAATACGCTCTTCTTTTCCGGCTCCATAATTCTGAGCCACAAAGGTAGAAAAGGCATTTCCGAAATCCTGGACCGGCATGTAAGCGAAGGAGTCGATTTTGACGGCTGCGGCAAAAGCCGCCATGATTACCGGCCCGAAGCTGTTCACCAGGCCCTGTACCATCAGGATTCCGAAATTCATGACGGACTGCTGTATGCAGGTGAGAATAGAAAGGCTGCATATTTCCCGCAGGATATGGCTGTTCCACCGCAGATCCGTACGGGATGGCAGAAAATTTTTACAGCGGATAAAGGTATAAAGCGTGATACCCAGGCCTGCTGCATACTGAGCAATAACCGTAGCGCCTGCCGCCCCCTTCACTCCCCAGTCGAATACGAGAACGAACAGCAGATCCAGGCCGATATTCAGACATGCGGAGATACTCAGAAAAATCAGCGGAACGGAAGAATTTCCCATGGCCCGCAGCAGTCCGGCAAAAAAATTGTAAAGGAAAGCAGCTCCCACGCCGGCAAATATAATCCATAAATAATCCCTCATCAGGGGATATACCTGTTTTGGCACATGCAGAAAGGCCATGATAGGATCGATAAACAGATATACCCCGACATTCAGGACGGCAGCAATCACAAAAATCAGTCCGAACGCATGGAGGACAGCAGCTTTCAAACGCTGTGTATCTCCCTGTCCCTGGTAAATGGAAAACAGCGCCCCCGCTCCCATGGACAGGCCCAGAAGAATGGAGGTGAGGAACGTCATTAATGTGTAAGCGGAGCCTACCGCTGCAAGGGCATTGCTGCCAAGGAACCTTCCTACTATGAGGGTATCGGCTATGTTATAAAACTGCTGCAGCAGATTTCCCGCCATCATAGGCAGCACAAACAGTATTATTGTTTTTGTTATATTCCCTTTGGTTAAATCCCGGTACATGGAATGCCGCTCCTGTCATCGTTTTTGTCAAAGATATTTTGCCCTGTCAAGCAATGGCATGACAGCAGTAAAAAAGGAAATGAGATTATATCCGCCATGGACAAGCATACAGCAGAGAAGCGCTTTTCCTATGGTTAATTGATTTGAAGTATTCATTTTGTCTCCCAAAGTATAAGGCATTATTTTTTCAGAAGCAATTCCATGGGAGTATAAACAATTCCCTTATAGACGGCCTGTGCGCCTGTATCCTGAAAGCCTAAATGGTGATAAAAAGGAACGGCATAGGGCGATGCGTTCAGCTTTATCTTATCCGCTCCGCGGCGGCACATTTCTTCGGCAGCTTTCTCAAATAAGCATCTGCCTATTCCCATTTTATGGTATTTTCCTCTGACAAACACACAGGACACCGTGTTTTTATCCGAAAAAGACAGCACACCGGCTAAATTATTTCCGACGAACGCGCCGTACATTACTTCTCTTTTATCAGTGAATTTATTTCGGAAACCGGCTCCATGGACATATTCCTGATAAAAATTATCTATCCCTTCCTGTGTATAATCCGGAGCAACGAATTCGAGAAACACCTCCCAGATTAAGGAAAAGGCTTCTTCTGTTTCTTTTTCATCAAGCAATCTGATTTCTATCATCTTTTTCCCTCATTTATCTTCCCTGTATTGACGAATAGCGGGAACCGTCCTAAAATAAAGCTTGTTGATTGTTCCTTGTCCCATATATATCGAACTATGATACAGTTTATTTATTATAGGAAACCTTTCATGAAAAGTCAAAGTTCCCGGCAAGTACAATGGACTGAAGTCCGCGGCTCTTTGACCCCCGCGGTTGCCAGGGACAGACGAATCTTTGGCCCGCCGCCCGCGGGAATCACGATGATTACAGGAGGAATAACGAAATGGAGAAGAAATTATCCAGGGATGAAGCCTGGGCGCTGTTAACCGAGTACACCAAGACCCCTGCCCTGCAGAAGCACGCTCTGGCTGTGGAAGCTGTTATGAGCCACTTTGGCCGGCTCAACGGTGAAGAGGAAGAAACCTGGGGCGTGGTCGGTCTGCTGCATGATTTGGATTATGAAAAATATCCGGACGAGCACTGCAAAAAAGCGGCGGAAATCATGAAGGAACGGGGAATCGATGATTTTTATATCCATGCAGTCTGCAGCCACGGTTATGGAATCTGTTCCGATGTAAAACCGGAAAGCACGATGGAAAAGGTGCTGTTCACCATTGATGAACTGACTGGCCTTATTAATGCGGTTTGTCTGATGCGTCCTTCCAAAAGTGTCCTGGATTTGGAAGTGAAGTCTGTAAAAAAGAAATTCAAGGATAAATCCTTTGCCGCGGGCGTGGATCGTAATACCATCCGTACCGGGTGTGAAATGCTCGGAATGGAATTGGATGATGTGATCCGGGAGACGATTGAAGGGATGAAGGAAAAGGCCGAAGCTCTGGGGCTGAAAGGAGAGCTGTAGGCTCTGCGCAGGCGCCGGAATTCCTGGCGTATTTAAAACAGGCAGCTGAGACAGTCTAAACAGTCTCAGCTGCCTGTTTTTATGTCTGCGTCTAAAGTTTCCTGTCCGAAGCGTTCTGTTCCTCTGTCATATCTTCTTCCTTATGAGCCGCCGACAGCGGTAATTCTTCTTCTCCTGCCTGCGCCTGATAGGCGGGTATCTGTGTCAGATCATAAAGGTTGTCCAATGCCTTATTCTTACCCTTCCGGTTCAGCCTATGATAATATTCCATAAGCAGGGCTGTTTCCGGTTCCTCCCGGACTGCATATTCTTCTATCCCTAACAGATAAGAGGGGGATACTTCCAGAATCTCCGCCATCTTCAGCAAGGTGGCTTTTTTAATATTGGAAACCCTCCCCTTTTCGTATTTAGCTATGGCTGATTTCTGAAGTCCCAGCATATGGGCCAGCTCCTCTTGGGTCATATGCCTGTCCTTACGCAGCCTGCGTATTCGCTCTCCTATTTCCATAAAATAGCTCCTCTCGGAATATTATTTTCCAATTATGTGTCTTAATATTACCATTCTTTTGTTAAGCAAGCAATATTTTATTTATTTTTCCCAAACAAATATCTTTTTAAGACACTTATGTTGTTGACATCCTTTGTTTTTCATAGTATGCTATTAGTGTCTTAAAAAGATACTAAAGAGTGCCAAATCCGCACTTATGATGAAAAGGAGGACATTTTTATGTCAAACATTGATCTTTTAAAATTACAATCTCTTTTGGATGACCACCGTCATTATCTGCTTCAGGGATATAATGTAGTCAGCAACCCCTATCTCAGAACTGAGGATATCCAGATGTCCAATACCATTCTGGATAAAGATAAGCTTAATGAAAAATTCCCGGGCAACAGCTTTTATAATTACGTGAGTGGAAATGAAACAGGTTCCATTTCCGAAACCTATGCAGGAAATACTCTTTATGAGATGGAAACCAGCTTTGGGACGAAGAATACCATTGCCTACAATTCGGTAGCCCTCAATGCCAGCCTTTCTGCAGATTACCAGACAGGAAACTCCATTCTGGACAATAATATTTTCTTAAAGCAATATCAGGCGCATGTCCTTGGCCATATCTATTCCAAAGGAGATGTTTCCGACCTGCGCGAATGCCTGGATGCACATTTCCGGGAGGATTTGGAAAACATGGAACCCAGAAAGTTATTTTTAAAATATGGTACCCACCTAATCCGTGATTTCAGTGTGGGTGGATGTATCATGCTGGATATGCGCTATCACAACCATATGCATAAAACCGTACAGCAGGTTTCCGCGGATGCTGCCGCCGCTTATTCGGGTCTCAGCTTCGATTCCTCCACCAGCGCATACAAAAACGCCGTTTCTTTTTATCAGAATGTCAGCGTCAGGATACGTTCTGTCGGCGGAAATTCTTTCTCGGCGTTTTCTGTCAGCGATTTTAACAGTCAGAGTAAGGCCTGGATGGATTCTCTGGCGGACAAAGCCGTTCCTTTCCGGATTAACAGAAACGGCAGCCTGCCTATATGGGAACTGACGAGTAATGCCGCACGTGCCAAAACGCTGGAAAAAGAATTTTATCTGTATAATATAGATGTCCTGGACGAAGTGAAGGCAAATATTCCTTTTATAACCGACCTCCGTGTAGAAATAAGGGATAAAGATAATATCCGTTCCGTCTGCCCTGAAAACTGGTATGTTGCCCAGATGAATCCGGGGACTCTCTCTGCTTATGATATTGACCTGAACAAAGGATCGGGAGGGAAATATATTTACCTGCTCTATCGTTTTGGTACAAATCAAAAGGACAGAATTACAGATATTAAAATTCTGATGGGACGTAATACAAAGCTCGGCGGCTATACCAGGATAGATGCCGATTTGAATACAGGATCCGGAGGTGAATATATTTATCTTGCATATAAAAAAGAAGATAATAAGGAAAAAGACGGGATTTACGGCCTTGGGACCACTGAGCAGTCATCCTTTACGGATAATTACTGGAGGATGGCAAAGGATCAGAACAATAATCTTGCTGATCTGAACAAGGGAGCCGGAGGGCTTTTTATTTATCTGTTAACCTATCGTGAGAAATATCTTGATGAAATTGAAAGGGAAAAGAGAGAACTGCAGGCGCTGGCTGACAGTCTGAAATAAACGTACAGATTTTTACCGGAAGTAAACATTCCTTCCCATATACAGCGGGGACTGCCTGAAAAGGCAGTCCCTGATTAGCAGCTCAAACTATTTCGTATTGTGGAGAATCGGGCTGATTTTCTTATATATCAGCATGGTTACTAAGGATACGATGCCGCCCTTGAGTATGTTCATTGGAGCCACTGCGAATACAACAAGGGTATTAACGCTGTTGATGGCCGGGTTGATGACGTGGCCCATTTCGATTATGGAGTCCAGAGGAAGGCCATAAAGCTCCGCAAATTTGGGAAGCAGATAAACCGCATTAAAGGCCGTTCCGAATATGGTCATCACCAAAGTTCCCACAACACATCCTATCACCGCATTTTTCTTGTTCTTCCGGAACAGGTAAATGATCGAAGCGGGAAGCAGGAAGGTGCAGCCAATAATAAAGTTTGCCAGATCTCCTACGAAGGCAGTGGAGGTTCCTTTGAATAACAGCTTCAGGACTATCTTGCAGAATTCTATCATGACGGCGGCTACCGGGCCGAACGCAAATGCTCCGATAAGGGCCGGGAGCTCGCTGAAGTCCAGTTTATAAAAGTCGGGGGCGAAGGGAATGGGAAAATCCATTACGTGAAGGACTGCCGCTATTGCAGAAAAGACGCCGATCATGGCAATCTTTCTGGTAGTTAGGGTGCGTTCCTTTACGCCGTTTTTCTTCTTTTCCAGTTTTTCCACCACATAGGCTATGATTACCATGGCGGCTACCAGTCCCAGGAACTCCAGGACAAAAATAAGGTTTTCCATAAATGTTGCTGCTAGATTATTCATAACTCTCTCCTTTTCTTTTTTCCGGATTCCCGGAAAATTTGATAGATAAGGAAAATTCTTCTGACTTTTCATGAGGAGTATGGCTTTGGATTTATTACGATTGCGGGAACGGCTGTCCTAAGGAAATAAAAAACCCGGAGAAATATATTCTCCGGGCAGATATCCAATCCATAGGAAAAAGCGGCATTACCCTGTTTCCGGGGAAACAATAAATAAACCAGGCCTTCCTCTCATGATTCTTCTTCTCTCATCCAGACTTTACTGTCGGTTCCGGATTCTTACCGGAATCAGCCGCTTATGCGGGTCGCGGACTTGTCTGCTCACGCAGCTTCACCGCCGGTAGGGAATTACACCCGACCCTGAAGAACTTTACCTTTATTCACCTGAAAGCAGATTTCCATGTTATCTTAAAAACCGCTTTCTGTTACTTTTTTATCATAGCAGGATTTCGGCAAAAGTCAACAGGGATTTTTCTCCTTACTGCGGCATCTCTTCCAGCACAAGGAAATCATTCCTTTCCAGAACCTCTTCGTCCGCCGCAGCCTTTTTTGTCAGATAATCCCGGTACCCTCCGCATTTCTTTATAGTCTGAGGGGCGGATGTAAAATTGAACAGGAAGAAGATTTTTCTTCCGCCCAGCAGGCGCATGACGCGTTCCACTCCGTCAGGGGCTGTGACCTGTTCGGGCGCCGGACAGGCAGGGGCGCATACAGTGAGGAGGAATTGCTGCCATGCTTCATCGGGCATGTCGGTTCCTACGTAACAGGCCTTCCCTTTTCCGAATTGCTGTTCGGAAATGACCATGCAGCCTTTTTTATAGTCTTCCTGATAAACTCCCAGGGCTTTTCCGGTTCCTGACAGCAGCTCGCTCCACATGCCGTCGGGAACGATCCATTCTCTTTTCTCCCCGTCCTTCTCTCCGCCGTTTTCACAGGGCAGGGTAAGTTTGAACGATGTATGATTTTCGGCAAAAACCGGCTCCACTTCTTCCACCTGTATGCCGAATACGTCCGTCAGCCCGGCGGGAAGCGGCTGGGTACAGCCCGCATTATCTTCATTTTTCACCCCGGTTAAAAAGGTTGCGATAAGAATGCCTCCCTGCCTTACATATTCCCGCAGCCTGCCGCGGATATCCGCATCCAGTATGAAGGCGGCGGGGAGCAGAAGGACTTTATAGCTTTCCCAGGAGGCATGGCAGGATATGACATCCGCGTTAATTCCGATTCGTTCCAGGCTGCGGTACAGCTTCTGTCCATAATCCAGATAGGTAAAAAGAGGATCATTTACAGGCTTGATGCGCAGGGCCCAGTGGCTGTCGTAATCCAGAAGAATCGCCGCTTCCGAGGGAAACTTCGCACCGGATAAGGGCTCCAGCTTTTTTAACAGTTCCGCGGTTTCTTTCATTTCATAGTAGCGTCTTCTGGGGATTCCGTCCATGTCCACAATGGCGTAATTCAGCTGCTCCGCCCCATAGGGAAAGGTGCGGTACTGGAAATGCAGAAGCGCCTGTGCGCCATGGGCAAAGGCCTGAATGACCGCCTGCTTCAGCGCCCCGGGATTCGGCTGCAGCCTGCCGGAGCCACTGAGCCGGTGGCCGCCTCCCGACATGAATTCCAGCACCCAGAAGGGGGCACCCTCTTTGACGCCTCTGGCAAATGCATAGGGGAAGGAATCCACCCGGGCATTGCGCAGGCCGGGATAGTAATCAAAGGCATAGCAGTCCAGGGCTTCGGTGCTTTTATAATAGTCTATGCTGTTGGTAGCAAGGCCGGTGGCATTGGTGGTCACCGGACAGCCGGTATACTTCCGCAGGACAGCTGTCTGGCTATTCTGGAACTCGATCTGGCTGTCGCTGGAAAACCGTTCGAAATCCAGGCGTACCAGAGGATTTTCATAAAAGGCGTTTATCAGATTCTGCGCACCGGGCTCTATGGAATTGACAGGAGGGGTAATCTGGTCAAAGCTCTGATATTCCTGGGACCAGAATACGGCGCCGCTTCTTTGGTTAAAATTTTCTATTGTACCGTATTTTTGTTCCAGCCAGCGGCTGAATTTTTGACGGCACACCGGGCAGGTACATCTGCCGGTCCCCTCCTGGGCGGGTTCGTTATCGATCTGAAAACCGGCTACCCAGGGGTTCTTTCCGTAATGCTCCGCTATTTTTTGCGTGATCCGCGCGCAGGCTTCCCGGTAAAAATCATTGTTATAGCAATAGTGGCGTCTTCCTCCGAAGGGCCTTACCACTCCTCTGTTATCCTGATACAGGATTTCCGGGTGTCCGGTCACCAGCCAGGCCGGCGGGCAGGCTGTGGGGGTACAGATGATGGTACGGATCCCCGCCTGCCCCAGGCTTTCCACCACATCATCCAGCCAGCCGAATGCAAAATGCCCTTCCTCCGGCTCCATACGGCTCCATGCAAATTCCCCCATGCGCACCGTATTGATTCCGGATTCTTTAATCAGGGCAAGGTCCTGTTCCAGTTCTTCCTTCGTTTTCTGTTCCGGATAATAGGAAACTCCATATAACATCTTTTCCCCTATTCCTTTCCCGTGAAATAAACTTCGTTTTCTTCTTTTTGAGGGACTTTCCCGTCCAGTTCCAGTACGACGATGCAATCCGGATCCTGCGGCGTTGTCTTTCTTCCCTGAGGTATTGTGATCCGAAGCCCTTCTTCTCCCTGTTCAAAAGGCGCGTCTTCTTCTGTTCCCAACAGGTAACAGCGTCGGATCCGCACGCCCGGATCCGGGAGCCTGCGTCCGGCAAAGGCCGCCGTGTCCAGGATATGCAGATAAATGCGGTTTTCACGGAAGGTGGTTCCGTATACCTCATCCTCTGGCTCGAAAGGGCCTCCTCTTGTATTGTAGATGCTTTCGCCGTAACGGCTCAGCCAGTCTCCGATCTGCCTGATACGCTGGTGGATCTCTTCCGAAACCTTGCCGTTTCTGTCCGGGCCGATGTTCAAAAGCAGGTTGCCGTCCCGGCATACTACATTGACGAGCATTTTTATCAGCCAGTCAAAATCGGACACGGGATCATCCGCCATCCAGCCCCAGCTGCTGCCGCTGCAGAGGCACATATTTTTTTCCCATGGAACAGGAATGATTTTTCCCTGTATTTCATGGGAGCCTTCGTCGCAGTAAAAATCTCCTTCCCAGCCGGATCGGGGATTGATCACGGTTTCCGGGCTGTGGGAACGCACCATGGCATTGAGCTTTCCGGGTTCCCAGAACCAGGCGCTGGAGGTGTCACTTCCTTTGTGCGCCAGCCAGCCGCCGTCATACCACAGGATATCGGGTTTCCCATATCGGGTAACCAGCTCCTCTACCTGATCGTAGCATTGTTTTTTCATCAGCGCCGCATTCTCCGGCAGGCCCTCCGGATCAAAGTAACCGGGAAACCGCCAGTCCATGGGGGAATAGTAATATCCTACTCGGAGTCCTGCCTTACGGCAGCTTTCCGTATATTCCGCCACAAAGTCCCTGCGGGATCCGGTTTTGGCAGTGGTAAACTGCTCATAGCTGCCCGCGCTGTCCCAAAGTGCAAAGCCGTCATGGTGTCTGGTGACCATGACCATATACCTTGCCCCCATCTCCACGGCCATCTGTGCCCATTCGTCCGTGGAAAAATTCTGAGGGCTGAATTCCATGGCAAGGGCTTCGTATTCTTCCTTCGGTATCTGTTCATTGAAGCGCACCCATTCCCCTCTTCCCAAAAGGGAATAAAGCCCCCAATGCACAAACATTCCTATTTTGGCATCCCGCCACCACTGCATCTGCTCCGGCTTCAGCTTCAGGCCGGGAACCTTTACGCCGCCCAGACTTTTAAAATTGATGCTGCTTTTCAGCATGGATTTCAGTTCCGCCCCCGTAATTTCCCTGGGTATTTTCTTTTCCATTTTCTTATCCGCCTTTCACTCATACATCCAGTCAAGGGTATCCATTCCTTCCCCTTCCAGCCCTGCGTTCCGGGGAACGACAGGCGCATCCTCCGGTATCACGCCCGCAACTATAAATGCGCCGGTGCCAAGATAAATCTCATGGGTTCCTTTTTCATAGGAGAACGCATGAATATGGACAGCCTTGCAGCCCTGTGCCTTCAGGGCGTTGGCATAAAGGACAGCCAGGCCGCCTCTGTCATCCGCATGGGTGTTGGTTTCCAGCTCGGGCACCTGCAGCCATTCCACCCCTTTGTCGTCGAAATAGCCTATCAATATTTTGGAATCCTGCGCCAGGGTCAGCTTAATGGTTATCCCTGTGACGATGGCCTCGCCCATGCCGAAACGGATCCCGGTCAGGCCCTGTATTTCCGGCGCGATATTCTGAATCCGGCTGTCACTGTCCGTAAACAGGTATTCTCCCTTTTTCAGGGTATAGGTTTCCAGTCCTTTTCCTTCCAGGGTAAATTCCGCTTCCGGCAGCCTGCTTCCTTCCGTTTCCTCTTCTTCTCCCACGGGAATCCAGCCGTTTTTCAGCTTTTCCACATTTGCCCTGAAATTACGGAATTCTTTCTCATATTCAGGAAGGCACTGTGTCCAATGCCCATAGGTTTCTCCATTGGGGAAAGGGATTTTCCTCTGGGGCGTCTGCATACTGTTGGCATACAGGTAGGTCTCTTTGGTAAGAGCCGTCAGCTTCCGGTACCATTCCATGGCCTGCTCCCATTGCTCCTGCGCTTCTTCCAGATACCTGAGCTCTCCCAGGCATCTTTCATCCATGCCGTATTTATAGGCCAGGATATTCATGGCGGCTTTGATTTTCCAGCAGTAAAACAGGGTCATGGCTTTCACAGCCCTGCAGTCGTCCAGGATTCCCTGAAGCCCTTTGGGATCCCTGACGGAACACCGGGCCGCTGCCGCCGCATTTTTATCCATACGTTCTACCAGATATTCCAGATCCTCCACCAGATCAAAGGGTGTTTCTCCCACATGGGGAAGGCCTTCTTTTTCCTTCCGCCAGTAATCATCCGGCTGCTCTCCCACCGCGGCCACCGAATGCCACAGCTCTCTGTTGGGGCGGTATTTTATCACATTGGTAAGCTGGGACATGGTCATCCCCAGACTCATGGTCTGGCGATTTCCTTCCGTAATCCCCACTCTTCCGAGGATTTTAGGCGCGCACAGGCCCATGGCTTCCAGGGCCTTCAGCAGGCTTCCGGCATTTTCTTCGGGCATGCCGTATTGACAGGCCAGCCTTCTTTTCCAGTATTCCTTTTCCTCTTCCTCCGGCCTCCAGGGATTCCATGCATAGCGGAACCACGCTTCATACCACAGCCAGTCGCGGTGAAGCTGGGTGAGCCTTTTTTCCGATTTATCCGGGGAATAGGGCCAGTCCCAGTAAAACAGGGGGTAGAGATGAAGCCCGTTGGCTCCGAGCCGCTCGCTTCCCGCCTGGACACATTTTTGGATAAAACCGGGGGCCATGAAGCGGAAGGGCTCCAAATTAGCCAGAATGTGTACGTTCATGATATGGCCGCCGCCCAGGGCGCTTAAGCTTTTATGAAGCTGCTGCCAGTTTCCTCTCGGCAGATAGGTGGTCAGGCTCTCCCCATTATATTTCCACATGGTATATAAATGGGTATATTCGGCGGAAGCGGCTTCCATGGCGGCTACCGGGTCACAGTCGTGGCCGCGCAGGATGACAGGAGGTTCCTCCTTCAGGCCGGCCTCCTTCGCGCCCTGCTTCACAGCGGGAATGATCGTACGGGCAAACCAGTCCGTTTTATTCTGCGTTCCGCGCAGCGCCTCACCCAGGCAGACCATCAGGCCGATATGGGGATAGGTCTTAACAAATTCCACGATGGATTTGTAAGTATAGTCCGCCACAAGGGGATGGATATTGCTCTGGTTCAGATCCAGTCCGTGGGCCAGGGCAAAGGGCAGGGAAATATGGATGTTATAAAATTTCAGGACAACCCAGATTCCCCTTCTGTCGCATTCCCTGGTGAGCCAGCCGAAAAGCTCCCGGTTTTTTTCATATTCTTCAGGGGTCACTTCCAGGGCTTCCGGGTAATCCGGCACCTTTACCAGAGAGGCAAAGGGATGGCCGCTCCAGATATAAAGGACATTACAGCGTTCCCGGAGCATGCTGTCCAGAAATTCCTGCCACATTTTCTTATCGTAGAACCAGGGGAAACGATCCGGGGTGATCGGGTATTCATAGGTATGCCTCGGCGGCTCCAGTTTTGTTTTCTGAAGGCCCACACAAGGCCCCCTCAGCTTAAAGGCCGGTGCATCATAAAAACTGAGTTCAGCGGGCAGTTCCTTTTCCTCACGCAGCAGCTCCGCCAGCTTCAGGCATCCGTAAAGGGCTCCCGAAGTGCTTCCGCCGCAGACCACCGTCATTTTCCCGGGAATGTGCTGAAGATAAAAGCCTTCTCCTTCCGGTTCCCGGCTGTGGAAGCAAAGCACCTCCTCTTCCTCCAGCCAGTTCATCAGCTCCTCTTCCTTACGGATTCCCACATAAAGCTTTTCTCCGGGAATCAGGCGGTATTCCCATGGGTGTTCGGGCACTTCGGCCCAGACGCAGCCATATCCCGTTTCCTTAAGCGCTGTTTCCAGCAGGCTGATCCCGAATTCCACCCGGGGTTCCTCTTTTTTCAGCCGCCGTCTGTCCCCGATCAGGGTGACTTCTCTTTTTTTCATCATATCCTTTCCCTCTTCCAATACACTCAGCGTGAATCCCTCTTCCTGCATTCCCGCGTAAAGCTTCCTTCCACATCACTCCAGTGTTTCTCGGCGTGCGACAGGATTTTGTCCGCATTTTCCCTGGACATGGGGCCAAAATACAGGAACAGGGCGCTGCTGCCGTAACGGGCTACCAGCTTATCCAGCCTTTCCAGCCATTCCTCTGTTTCGCCGCTGTATACCTTTACCCACAGGGCTTTTCCCGCCGCAACAGCCTTGTCATAAATGGGATACCATTCTTCAAAGGTTCCGTCCGGTCCGTAATCCCCGCTGGTCCATTGCAGGGCGTCAATTTCCTCAATCTCCATGATAGCGTCCAGATGGCGTATGGCGTCCGGGCCGTCCAGATGGTAGAGGGAATGATTTAACTGCTTCGCCTGTCCCCGGAGGGCTTCCTGCACGAATTCCCGGAACTGATCGGGGGAAATCATGGCGGAGAAATCACACTGCAGCTTGGCAATTTTCCCTTCTCCCCAGATCTGGAAAACCGTGTAGCAGGAGCTTTCTTTTCCGTTCTCCATTTGTTTTGCCAGATCATAAAAGGCATCATAATATGTAAAATATAAATCCTGGACCTGGTTCACTCTGCGAAGCAGCTCCTCCGGTTCGTCCATCATATCAAAAATGGTATCCTGGGCTCCCCTCATGGACACCAGCACATCCAGATTTTCCATGATATCCGGTATTCCCACATAGAAATCCCCGCCGGACAGTTCGCACACTCTCCGGAAGACCTCCATATGCTTCTGAAACCACTTGTTTTCGGGGTCAAAGGCGAGATCCGGATAATCCAGCCAGTCTTCCACAAATTCCCGGAACCAGACGGTTTTCATATCAAACACAATATCGCTGCCCAGGTATCCGGCCATGGATCCGGGGCCGAAATCCACGCTCAGGTTGGGGAAGCTTTCCGCCAGAAAGTCATGGGTTTCGCAAAAGTAGCGGAACCGTTCCACACTCCTTTCCGGATTCATATATTTATCTTCTACGTCCACGGATTTCAGATGCGCGGCCTTTTCAGCGTCCATCGCTTCCGGCTTTTCGGCTATGATGTTCATGAGCGGCCTTCCCGTGTTTTCCCGTTTCCAGTACTTTTCCCATTTCTGTTTCGTCTCTTCCCAATTTTCTTTATATTTCATTTTCCTGTCCTTTCTTTTTCCGCAAACAATGACAGCTTACAGTAAAAATCCTCTAAAATCAGCCGGGGATCCACGCTGTTGTACACCCGTATGGGGCGGTACTGCTTCGTATGCACATAAGTCATATCCCTGGTAATTAACGGTGCGCCGATCCAGTCAAAACAAAATCTGTGCTCATAAAGCAAAAGTCCCGGCGCGGGGGAATCTCCCAGCACCCAGGTTTCCCCTGTCCGGAAAGGGCTTTTCCTGGATGTTTCTTCCATCTGGCAGGCAAGGAGCTGTTCAAACAGATACTTTCCCAGCACACCCTGGGGCAATACCCGGCATTCCAGCTCCGCAAAGCTTACCGGCATCATTTCATATACATTTTTGGGCACCTGCCACAGGGGGATGGGGGAGGAAAATACCACATTGGCGGCGTGGATATCATTTCCCAGGTTGAATTCCGGCCCTCCGGCAGGATATCTGCCGCCTCCGATCCAGATGACCGTAAGGCGTCCCGCGATGGCGGGTTCCAGGAGATAGGCGCTGGCGATGTCCGTAAGGGGACCCATAAAGGTGACAAACAGGGGGCGGTCGTCTTCCCGCATGGCCTCCCGGATAATCAGCCTGGCTCCCTCCGAATCCACGGGTTCCCCCGGAGACGGAAGAGGCCGGTCCGCTCCCCGGAAAAGGAGATTCTCCTCCGGGATATCCATCAGGGAAAGGATCTTCTGAAGCTCTCCGAAGCTTTGCTCCATGCTGTCCGCCGCTCTGTCCGTCCCGAAATGGGCGGCTATGAGCCCCACATTTTCAAAACGGGGGGACAGAAGGGTATGTACCACAGCGAAGGGATCATCCGCCTCATTTTTCGCATCCGTATCCGTGATGACACGGATCACTTTTTCCCGGGGCACCTGAAATTCATAATTCTGATACCGCATTTTTAACGCCTCCCCTCAGGAGCGGGTATTAGCTGCTCCAGTTCTTCTTTCATGGCGGAAAGTTCCTCATCCGATACCTCCGCAAACGGGGATCTCGCGATCTCCTCCACAATACTACCCTCTCCCTGGAACGGGATGCCGGACACGGCTTTCGGGAAATGCCTCACGATGATTTCTCTTGTTTCCGGTATGGACATCAGCTCATTCAGGTTGCTGTCCATACCGAAACGGCGGCGATAGGGCCTGCACGGACGGTAGGTGAAAAGATAGCTGCCCGCCTGCACCTGTGTCTGTACGTCCTCTCCCTGTATTTGGAACTCCGTTTTCCATTCTTCCCCGGCGGCACCTTCCTTCTCCTGCCGGATCAGGGCGCCGGCCCCTCCTGGCAGAACCAGCTTTGCCGAAGCCCCGAAGGGAACCGTAAACCGAAGCCGGAGCGTGCCGTCTTCTTCCAGCTCCCACCCGGAACGGTAGGTTCCGGCCGGTGTCAGGAGTTCTCCTTTGACATAGCGGAGCCGGTAATCGGGTCTGGGGGACAGGACCGCCTTCCGGAAGCCCGGCGCATCCTCCTGCGGGTTGATTCCCGCGGCATAGCGGTACAGGAAGGAGGCGATGGAGCCATAGGCATAATGATTCAGGGAATTCATTCCTGTTCCGCTTACGGAACCGTCAGGCAGCACCGAATTCCAGCGTTCCCAGACAGTGGTCGCACCCATTTTCACTTCATACAGCCAGCCCGGATATTCTTCATTCAGCAGCAGGCCGTATGCTTTTTCCGTGAATCCGTGATCCGACAGCGCGGGGCACAGATAGGGCGTCCCCACAAAACCGGTGTTGAGCCGGAAGGCATTTTCTTTCATTTTATCGAAGAAAGCCTTTTTTACCTGTTCCCGGAAATCCTCCGGCACCAGGCCGAAAGCGGTTACTACCGCGTAGGCGGTCTGGGTGTCCACCGCAAGCCTTCCGGAAGGGGTATAATATTCCCGGTAAAAAGCCTGCCTGATTTCATCCGCCAGAGTATCGTAACGCTCCTGCTCCTCCTTCTTTGCAAGGACTCCGGCCGCCTTTGCGGTGAGCCGCGCGGAATAATAATAGTAAGCCGTCGCCAGGAAGTAAGGATCCGTGCTTCCGTAAACTCCGCCGTCCACCTTCCCGTCCAGTGCCAGCCAGTCGCCGAAATGTCTGCCGGTCCGCCATAAACGGCCGCCTCCGCTTCTTTCTTCTTCTCCCCGGATATATTCCACCCATGCCTTCATGCTTGGGTACTGGGCCTTCAGCACATAAGGATCCCCGAAGTGTACATAAACCACCCAGGGAATGACGGCAGCGGCATCACCCCACGCACAGGCGCCGTTCAGCTCGTAGCGTGACATGGGGACCACATAGGGCACGCTGCCCCCGCATTTTTCCTGTTCCAGCGCCAAATCCTTCAAAAACTTCAGGTAAAAAGCGTAGGTGTCACAGTTGAAGCTGGCTGTATCCGCAAAAATCTGGGCGTCACCCGTCCATCCCATCCGTTCATCCCTCTGCGGGCAGTCGGTGGGCACATCCAGGAAATTCCCCCGCTGTCCCCATTTTATGTTGGATATAAGCTGGTTGACCATAGGCGATGAGGTCTGCAGACTTCCGGTTTCTTCCATTTCGGAGGAAATCACACAGCCGGTAAAATCTTCGGGACTGACTGTTCCCAGGAAGCCTTCTATTTTCACATACCGGAATCCGTAAAAGGTAAAATGGGAACGGGCCGTACCGGGCTTTCCGTCCGATATATAGGTGTATTCACATTTCGCCGTGCGCATGTTGTCCCGGTAAAAATTCCCGTTCTGAAGGATTTCCCCGAACTGCAGCCGCACCGCGATTCCCGCAGGCTGATTGACGGCAAATTCCATCCAGCCCACCATATTCTGTCCCATATCCAGTACGGTTTCCCCCGCGGGCGTATGCAGCAGGGCCGCCGGCCTGAGACGCCGCACTATCCGGATGGAAGGGCTGAGCCTGGGGGTGAGGCGGCTTGTGGAAAGGTTCGCCTGTTTCACCGGATAATCGGATTCTCCCTGCCCTCTTTCGTCATAAATTTCTCCGTCGTAGATGCTGTCAAAAAGGACTTTTCCTTTCCTGACCGCCCAGCTTTTGTCCGTACCCATGACGCGTTCCTCTCCGTCTTCAAAGAAAAGATGGAGTTCTCCGATAAACGCATACTCCTCCCCATGGCGGGGCAGCTTTGCCTTCAGCCCATAGGGTCCTTTATACCAGCCTTCCCCCAGCATGGCTTCCAGCGTATGAGTCCCTTCCGTCATCGTGAGCTCATAGGTCTGATACTGCAGCCAGCTGTCATAGGCATGAAGGCCGGGGAGAAGAACCTCTTCTCCTAATTTTTCCCCATCCAGGGAAAGTTCGTAAACGCCCAGGCCGAGGGCATAAAGACGCGCTGTTTTCAGCGGTTTTTCCACCCGGATTTTCTTACGGAATACCGGATGCTCCTGCTGGGAAAAGGTCTGTGTGATAAACACGCCTTCCCAGGCCTCCCCATCTCCCTTTGCTGTCTCAAACCAGGCAGGCTCGCTTTCACAGACATCCCCGGCATCGTCCCAGACCGTCACTTTCCAATAATACCGCGTCCGGGGCTCCGGACGGAAAGGCAGCTCATAACAGATGCTGTCAATATCTTCCCTTTTCCCCGAATCAAAAATAAGCTCCGCAAAGGTCTCCTCTTTTGCTGCGACAACTCTCGCAGCTGTCTGCCGGCTTCCCCTGCTTTCCTCCGCCACATAGGAAATCCTTGCGCTGTCCATGTAAAACCCCAGCGGATTCTCCATCCGGTTAGTCCGCATTCCAGTAATTTTCATTCCTGTTTCTCCCTCTTTCTATTCCGGCAGATATAAAAATTCCCCGGTGACTGTTTCCGTTACTCCCGCCTCTAAAGAAAGCGGCCTGTGCATTCCCTTGTATTCCAGGCTGACGAGCGTCTGCCGCGCCGCGGTAAAGCGGGCTTCCTCCAGGCGTCCTTCCTGCCAGCGGATACCCACACGTACATTCCCTCTTGCCAGGAGTCCGTCCACGCTGCCGCAGTCCCATTCCTCCGGAAGGCAGGGAAGCAGGCGCAGTTCCCCGCTGTGGCTCTGGAGCAGCATTTCAGCGATACCCATGCTCAGGCCGGTATTGCCGTCCAGCTCATAGACCTCCATAAAAGAACCGGCGCCTCTTGTGGGCGGATGCATGACCAGGAGATTGGGATGGGTCAATTCCTTCTGCATACTCCGGAGATGGTGTGAAGCTGCTTCTTTTCTCCGCAGCCTGGCGCTGTAGAGCAGCAGCAGGGAACGGGCCCAGCCGGTGTCCTCCCAGTTATCCTCCGGACACAGACGGCTTTCCATGCTTTTCCAGGCGGCTTCCGCCAGTTCCGGGGTCCCTTCTGACGTGACCTGTGCGTAAGGGAATACGCCGAGCAAATGGCTGGTATGCCGGTGCTGGGAATCTGCGGCAGGATGGGAATGTGCCCATTCCGCCAGCGTCCCGTCCGGCAGAATCCGGTAAGGGAGCAGGCGGGGAAGGATTTTTTCCGCCTGCATGACAAGCGTCCTGTCCTTTTGGGCTAAATCCGGCAGGAAAGAGGCCAGCTCCAGGAATTCCTCCAGCAATTCCCTTATCATCAGGATTTCATAGGTGCAGCCGTTGGAGAAAAAGCGTTTCTCCCCCTCTTTTATATACGCATTTTCGGGAGATATGGACGGCCCGGAAAGATAACGGCCGTCTTCTCCTTCAAAGACATAACCGGTGAAAAATTCCACGGCCTCCCGGATAACAGGGTAGGCATGTTCTCTCGCAAAGGCCTCGTCCCTGGTATAACGGTAATATTCCATATAATCGGAGGCCTGCCAGATCCCTCCCGTCGGGCAGGGGGAAATGGTGCGTGACCAGTAAGGCGCGGAAAATCCCCATGCATTGGAAACAAGATCGGCGCTCCAGCCTTTCCTGCCATAGCTTTCCCGGGCGCTGATCCGCCCCGAGGGAATCAGCAGCTTTTCCATCCATGCAAATAACGGCCTGCGGCATTCGGGCAGATTTCCCGGCCCGCTCAGCCAATAGTTCATCTGGGTATTAATATCCAGATGCATATCGCAGGTCCATCCGATGCGGCAGGCCACATTGTCATTCCAGACGCCCTGAAGATGGGCCGGCAGCGGGGAATCCTCTCTGGACGAACACTGCAGCAGATATCTGCCGAACTGGAAGGCCAGGGCAAAAAGAAGCGGATCCTCCTTACCCTGCCGTGAAGCAAGCACTCTTTCGTCCGTAGGGACGGCAGACGCAGCTTCCTGCTCTTCTTTCGTGCCAAGGCACAGGGAAACCCGTTCCATTCTGCTTTTCACGTCTTCCCTGTGACGGCTGCATATCCGGTCATATTCTTCCTGCAGATTTAGCTTTTTGCAGCCCGCTTTCTTTTCCTTACCGGCCGTCAGGCCCGCTTTCTCTTCATAGTCCGTTTCCATCCACAGCCCGATCAGAATCCTGCTGCATCCGGTAAAGGCAATCATCCCGTTGAGGAAGGAAATCCTGCCGTCTTCGCACCAGACTTTCACCGTCCCGGAAAGATCCACCCCGCAGCTGCCGTCGCTGTGCAGCTTTTCCCTTGCCTGCACCTGAAAACGGTACTCCCCCTCTTCCGTACAGGCCGAAAAAGGATTCTCCCCGCCGTCCACCCATATCCTGCCGGACAGGCTTTCCGGCTTTCCGGTTTTTATTTCATAGCAAAAGACCTGATCCGGCCAGGATACAAAAGCATTTCTGGCAACGGTGCTTCCTTCCTGCCGGTATTCCATGGAAAACAGGCCGGTCTTAAGATCCAGCCTTCTCACATATCCGTCCGGCTTTTCCCCGCTGTTTTCCAATGCAATTTTCAGTCTGCCAACCGGGAGGTTTGTTCCGTAATTTTCTCTGATGCCTATGAAATCAGAGGCTCTTTCCATAGCCGCTTCTTCTTTTCCTTCCTGAAGAAGAGAGCGCATTTCCTGAAAAGCCAGGGCTGCTCCCTTTTGGTTATTCTCCGAAGAAGGACTGCCGGAGAAAAAAGTGATTTCCGACAAATCCACCGTTTCCTCAAAGACACCTCCGTAAACAGCGGCTCCCATTCTGCCGTTTCCCAAAAGATATGCCTCCTGCCATCTATCCGCTTCCTTTGCGGACCAAATAATATCCTGCATTCGCTTCACTGCTCCTCCTGCTTGACTTTGCCCCTCATTCTCTTTATTATTATTTTAAATGGTCCGGTTTTCCCCGGACTGCCGTAAAGATACAGACTATCGGAAGGGGGGCTTATTATGTATCAGGCTGTCATTGTGGACGACGAACCTGTCATTGTGTCAGGGATCCGGGACGCCCTGGATTGGGAAGGGTTTGGTTTTGAAATAGCACTGGCCACCACCAGCCCGGCAACGGTGCTTTCTTTTCTGTCCGTTCATCCGGTGCATCTTCTCATTACCGACATCTCCATGCCCGAAATGGACGGCATTGCGCTGATACGCGAAGCCAAATCCCTCGTTCCCCTGCTTTCCGTCATCGTCCTCAGCGCCTATGATAACTTTGATTATGTGAAAGGCGCGCTCCGTTATGGTGCGGAAAACTATCTGCTGAAGCCTCTTTCCTCCGATGAGCTGAGCGATTCCATCCGCAATGTGGTCTCCCATGTCAAGGAACGGGAAGTCCTGAATATGAATTACGGCGGAACCATGCTCACCTTCCGCAGCACCTTCGTGGAGCAGTGGCTCAAAAACCTCCTGACGCCGGAAACCCTTCTGGAACGGGCCGGGCTTCTGGGAATCAATCTGGAAATGGACAACTATACTGCGGTGATTTTCAGCGCCGATAACCGTGACGCCGCATCCATGTCCCGTTTCTTTGATTTTCTGTTGTCCCTGCTGCCCGGAAGGTTTCTTGCCCATTTTTACTTCGAAATGCCTTACCGTCTGGTCTGCATTTTTTCCGGGCTGGATTCTTCCACGGAAATACGTTCCTTTGTCCTGCATCTGCTGGCTTTGTCCGAAAGCATGGGGCTTCCCATCTCCGCCAGCATGGGGCAGACGGTTCCTTTTTACCAGTCCGTCTGCGAAAGCTACCGCCAGGCCTGCTCCACTCTTTTCTGCAGCTGCTGCCGGGTTTCCTATGTCTCACAGGATGATTTTCTTGGACAGGAAACCGCCGAAAAACTGGTTAAACTGCTGGAGACCGGGGATATGGATGCTTTCCGTGCCTTTTATCCGGGTCTTTATGAACAGCATCAGTCCTTCTGTTGCTCCGTTACCCTTACCTCCTGCCTGCTGTCAGACTTATCCGCAGATCTGGACGAGCTTCCGGAAAAATATCCCGCCCTTGCCCGGGCACTGCTTTCTTTCCCCGGCAGGGAGGAAAATGAGGACAGCCACTGCGTCTTTATAGAACGTCTCATACAGGAATGCGCGGCAATCAAAACTGCCGCCAGCCAATCCATGTATCCCTGTGTGAATGCGGTCATTAAAGCCATTGAAGAATTTAAGGATAAGGACATCTCCTTAAAAACCCTGGCCGCCCGCCTGAATGTGTCCCCTTCCTATCTGGGCACCGTTTTCAAACAGCAGACAGGCTATTATTTCAACGACTATCTCACCGAAGCGCGCATCCGTTATGCCGCAAAGCTGATCGAAACTACTGATATGAAAATGAAGGATATCGTGGACGAGGTGGGCTTTTCCAGCCAGACCTATTTTAACCGCATGTTCAAACGCTTTTTCAATGTATCCCCTGTGGCCTACCGGCGGGACAAAAAGCTGAATTCCTGATTTTGAAAGAAGGGGCTGTTTACACAGCCCCTCTTTGGTTTTATTCGTAATCCTTAACCTTCTCCAGTGCATTATTCCATTCTGTGGTATAGTATTCGGTTATCTGATCCAGGCCGAGTCCTTTGGCATCGTTTACCATGGTCTGCCATAAGCTTTCAAATTCCGCTTCGTCCTTGGCATATACCATCTGCCAGGAATATTTCTTCACAACTTCACCGATCTGTGTTTCTATGATCTGCTGGTCATCGGAAGGAATCTGAACCATGTTTACAGCCTGGGTGGATTTTCCCACCATATCATTGGCGTACAGGTATTCCGCAAGGGTGGTGGTTCCCAGCCATTCGTTCACTTCCACCTTCATTTTGGTCTTGGTAGCGTCTCTTTCTATGGTGGACGGCCAGTAACGGTAGCTCAGGGTAAATCCATCGTCCAGCTCTGTGGCGGCCTGCGGCCCTAAGGTATTAAAGGCATACACACCATCCTGGAAAGCGCCTCCGCCCACTTCTTCCGGCATGAGCATCTCTGTCTTCTGGTCAACGATATCCCAGTTTGTGATTACAGGTTCGCCGTTTTCCCCTTTTTCCCATGCCACGCCTTCCGGCCCGTTGGTAAGATATTGGCATACATCCAGGTCATATAACCAGTTAAGGAATTCCAGAGCGGCATCGGGGTTCTTGCAGCTCTTGCTGATTCCGAAATACCAGTTACGTCCGATGGTCTGGTCCGGCGCTTCATACAGCTTCATATCTTTGGCCACTACGGATGCATAGCCGTCCGGATCCTCTTCATTGTTCACATGTCCTGCATTGGGATCATTGTAGGTGCCGGTAAGCCAGGAAAACCAGGAAAACATGACTCTTCCGGAGCTTAATTTCGCCACCATTTCATCATAGGTCTGGGTCATGGCATCCGGATCCAGAAGCCCTCTCTGGTTCGCATCAAAATAGAATTTTAGGGCTCTTTTATAAAAGCTGTCATCCGCCAGGAGAGACTTTGTCTCGTTGGTGATGATATTGGTTTCCATCAATGTGGATACATATTCCGTATCAATTCCGTACATGAAGGAAAGGGTGGAGATTTCCAGCGCGGTATATTTATCCCAGTCTGAGAACAGGGAGAAGCCGTATACCTTTTCTCCGTCCGGCGTTGTGGGCTTTTCCTTTACCATCTGCTCCACTACATCCAGATAATCCTCCAGGGTATTAATCTCCGGTTTGCCCAGCGTCTTATAGACAGACCACTGAAGCAGGGGCACCCAGTTATAAGCGTTATAAGCGGTGGGCCCGATTGCCGTGGGCATGATATAAAGCTTGCCTGAACCGCCGCTGGTATAATCCTGGGAATACTTGACCGCATTCTGGTACACTTCTTCCCCGAAAATATTAGGCAGCTGATCCTGGTATTCGTCCAGAGGCAGGAGCATTCCCGCATCCATAGCCAGCTGTGCCTGATCCAGCCCTTTGAAGCCTATGATATCCGGAAGCTCTCCGGCTACCAGATACTGGCTCAGCTTGGATTCCACTTCGTTGCCGGTAGGGTCGAAATTAATCTTCATGTTCAGGTCGTCATGCAGCTTCTGTGCTCCCCAGCCCTGCCATATTCCGGACTCTCCGGTTACAGACTGCTGGATAAATGCGCTCAGCGTCACTTCCTCCCTGCTCTGTTCCCCGTCCGCTGTTTGTGCTTCGCTCTGCTGCGCTGCCTGACTGCCCGACGTATCCGCTGAATTACCGCCGCAGCCGGCCAGTGTGCCGACAACAAGTGCTGCTGTCATTGCCAGTGCCAATCCTCTTTTTCTCATTTCTCTTCTCCTCTTGGTTTATAATGTTAGTTTAACTGTAATTGTTGCCTACCCCTTGACGGCTCCGATCATGATGCCTTTAACGAAGTATTTCTGGAAGAACGGATATACCAGTAGTATGGGCAGAATCGTTACTATGGAAATCGTGTATTTAATGGTGAGCGGCGACAGCTGGGTCGCCAGGTCGGCGTTCATGGCCGACGGATCCTCCCTGGCTATCTCTGCCAGCGTATTTGCCTCATTCAGATAACGGTACAGCACATACTGCAGGGTCTGCAGCGATTTATCCTTGGTATACAATACCGTATCCATCCAGTTATTCCACTGTCCCACCGCGGAAAATACGGAAACGGTGGCAAGGATGGGCTTGGACAGAGGAAGAATAAGCCGGAAGTAACGTACCAGGTAGCCGGCCCCGTCTATTTCCGCCGATTCCTCCAGGGATGCCGGCAGCGATTCTATGTAGGTTTTGCACAGAATCAGGTTGAACGGCGTCACGATACCGGGAATGATATATACCCAGAAGGTATTATAAATACCGATGGTCCTGTAGGTCAGGAACAGAGGAATCAGTCCCGCGCTGAAATACATGGTCACTACCACAAAGCGGTAAAAGAATTTTCTTCCCCAGTATTCATTCCTGGTGAAAGCATAGGCCGGGAAGGATGCCGCAAATACGGTGAAAATGGTTCCCAGCACCGTCCTCGCAATGGAAACGAACAGGGCCGGAGGCAGCTCCTTCAGGGTGAGTACTCTGACATAATTCTGGAAATGGATCCCCTGGGGAAACAGAGAAATCTTCCCCGTCATGACCAGGTTGTTGTTGCTGATAGTGTTGATGAAAATATAGTAAAACGGGAAAATACAGACAATGGTAAACAGACCGAATATAATCGTTATGAAAATATCCACGGCCCAGTCCCCCGCGCTCTTTTTCCCCACTCTTACCTTTTCTTCGGCTTCTTTCTTTGCCATTTTTACTTCTCCTCTCCTTTTTCCGGACTGTCCGGACAAACGATATGATTCTCTCAGCAAACCACCTTAGAAAAGGGCGGTGCCTCTGATTTTTTTCGACAGCTTGTTTGCCCCGAATACCAGTATCAGGCTGATGATGGATTTCCACATGCCGATTGCGGTGGCATAGGAGATATTCCCCTGTACAAGACCGTTCCTGTATACATACAAATCAAGAACTTCTATAAAATCCTGATTCATGGCATTGGAAAATACCAGATACTGATCAATTCCGTTATTGATGATATTTCCTATCTGCAGGATAAACATGACAAAGAAGGTGGGAATCAGGTGGGGAATGGTAATATGTCTGATTTTGGCAAACCGGCCTGCCCCGTCAATGTTTGCCGCTTCATAGATTTCCGAATCAATGGAGGTGATGGCGCTTATGTACACGATGGCTCCCCAGCCCAGCCCCTTCCAGAGATGGTAGCCCAACATCTTGAGCCACATATGGCTGCTGCTTGCCAGGTAATTAACAGGCGTTTCCAGAATTCCCATGCCCACCAGCAGGTTATTCAGAAGTCCTTCTGTGGAAAGGAGGGAATAAAATGCGGAATAAACAAGGACCCAGCTGATAAAATTCGGTATGGTTGTCAGCGTCTGCACCGCCTTCCGATACCGTTTGGAGGGGATTTCCATGAGGAAAATCGCAAAAAACATAGGCAGTATCATGGCAATCAGATACAGGAAATTAATGCCCAGCGTATTGGCCATAACCCTGCCGAACTGCCCGCGCAGAACGGAGTTGGCAAAAGGCATCGTAAACCACTTCAGGCCGGTAAAGGTACAATCCCAGATAGACAATCCCGGCTTGTAATCAAAAAAAGCATATATCCACCCCAGCAGGGGAAGGTATGAAAAAATAAAGATTCCTATCAATATAGGCGTGGTCAGCAGAAACAGACGAAAACCGGCTTTTCTTCTCGGATTGACTCCCGCTTTTGCTTTTTGTTCGTTTTTACTCATTTCCTTTGGATACCCCCTAATCCTCTTAAACTATTATCGCTCTTCCTGTCTCTATTATGGGGTGTAAGTGTTTACATTGTATATAGTACTTATTTTAAGTTTTTGAAATAATTTCAACTATCTTGCAAAATGTGCCGTGGATTCTCCTTACACGCTTGCAAGGGTTGTTGGGATCTGATTTAATTAAAAAAGAAAGACCTTTTAAAAGGAGGCGGATATGAGGAAACTGAGGAAATTATTATTGCCCAAAGGCTTCTATACAAGTATGTTTCTGTTAAGCGTTATTATTTTAGGCGTATTCTCCCTGTTCAGCGCCCTGATTGCCGGGAGCATGGCGCAGCGCTATGAAAAAGCCCAGTATTTCAAGAATTACGATTATGCGCTTCGAAGCATTTCGGATACGTTTGCACAAAAAATTGTTGATTTTCCCAACGGAATCGCCCTTAAAATCACAGGCGGCACCACCAGATGCAATGAATCTCTCTGCCGCCTTCTGGAGGCCCGTGATTATGAAGAGATAACGCCGGCCATAAGAAGCAATGTCATATCCGTACTGCATTCCATTGTGCAGAACGATAATTATCTGACGGGCTTTCTTCTGTACTCTTCGGAAGAAGGACATCTTTATTATTACAGCCGTCTCTCCTCCCTCACCTACCTGCCCCGGACCCCGGATAATTTTTCCACGCTGAAGCCTTTTACCAGGCAGCTGATATCTGACGAGTGGCTCTCGGATGTTTTTACGGAGAACGGTATCCAGAAGCCGTCTTCCCATATTTACGGGCTGACCGGGACTCTGTTCCGCAGCGCAAAGGAGCCTATCGGTTCCCTGATAGCTCTGTATTCCACCTCGGAGCTCACCGGCGTGCTGAACCGTTATCCGCTGGATGAGGACAGTACCTTTCTCATCACCGGCCCTGACAATCAGATTCTTTTCAGTTCGGACCAGAACTACTCAGCAGCCCTGCTGCCGGCGGATTTCAAACCGGATATCCCTGTTTCGGATTCCGGCTCCTTTCCTGCCCTGCTGCCGTTGGGAGGAAAAAACTATTATGTGTCGTCCCTGCCCAACAGGAATCACGCCTTCCGCGCTTTCTATCAGATTCCGGGAAACAGCCTGCCCGCCAATTACACGCTGTCCCTGATTTTCAGCCTCTCCGTCTGCCTGTTTCTTGTGTCGCTGTGCATGTATCTGATCACCTGCTTTATCGGGAATAAAAAGGTAAACAGCATCCGGGAAGGGATGAAACACATCGGAGATACGAATTTATCCTATCGGATCCCGCCTACCAAAGGGCAGGATGAGTTTTCCCAAATCATATCCGGTTTTAACCTCATGTGCGATGCCCTGCAGGAAAACGTGGAAAAGTCTTATATCTATGAGCTGCAGCAGAAAAAATCGGATTTATATGCCCTGCAGACCAGCATTAACCCTCATTTTTTATATAACACGCTGGAAATCATCCGTGTTCAGCTGACCCAGGGAAAAAATGCGGACGCCTCGCAGATGATACTTCTGCTCTCCAAAATTTACCGCTCCCAGACCAACCGCAGCATGTATGTTTCCATCGGCGCAGAGCTGGAGGCGTGTGAAAATTTCATGGTTCTCTATCAGTACCGGTTCCGTAATTTTGAATATGAATTTGATGTGCCCTCCGGGCTTCTTCCCTATGGGCTGCCTAAAAACACACTTCAGCCTCTGATAGAAAATTATTTCGTCCACGGGATCGATCCGGCGCGGGAGGACAATCTTTTCACCATAATCGGAAGTTCTTTTGTGAAAAACGAAGTGGAATATATCTGCCTTGAGGTCTCGGACAACGGGCTTTGCATATCCCAGGAAAAGCTGGAAGCCCTCAGGGAAAAGCTGTCAGGAAACATCTATGCGGATAAAAAAGAGGAAGGCTTCGCCCTCACAAATATCAATAACAGGCTGAAAATAGTGTTCGGGAACGACTGCTCCATGAACCCTTCCATCCCCATGGACGGCGCAGGCTTTTCCATGAGCCTTATTTTCCCCAAACGGCTGCCCGTCCAGCTGGAAGAGGGAATGAGCCGGACGGTTTTGGAAAACCGCAGCGGCCCCGGTGCAAGATAGTGTAAAAACACCATAACATAAGGCAAGACAATCCGCTTCCGCCCTGCTATCCTTTAACTGTCGGCATGTAATTTCCGGTTCTTCCCCTGCCGCCGGAGGCCCTGCCCTTCCGCCCCGGACGCCGCCCTGCCCTGCTTTGCCCGTTCGTTCCTTGTCCGCCCTGTGCCGCTCCGGCCTGCAAGGTTCCTTACAGGGGACACTTCCGTTCGGATAAGCACGCAGCGGTACTAAGGCTGCAAAGGACGCAGCCTAAGGACCGGCGAGCTTATAACGCCCCTTACAGGAATCCTTGCAGGCCGGAGCGGCACAGGGCGGACAAGGAACGAACGGGCAAAGCAGGGCAGGGCGGCGTCCGGGGCGGAAGGGGAGGGCCTCCGGCGGCAGGGGAAGAACCGGAATTTGCAGGGGAAGGCAAAGCAGAGAAAAGGAGCGGTAAGCGATGAAAAAATTTACGATGGGAGTTCTCGGTCTGGGGGAAGGCAGGAGCATCATATCCGCCGTACAAAACAGTGAGCTCTGGGAGCTGGGGAACATCTGTGATTTGAATGAAGAATTGTGTAAAGAACGCTGTCAGAAATTCGGTCTGGACGGCTATACCACGGAATACCAAAACATGCTGGATGATGAATCCATCGATGTCATTGGGATTTATACGCCGGATCAGCTTCATGCGGCGCATATCAAAATGGCTTTGGAGGCGGGAAAGCACGTCATCTGCACCAAACCATTGATGGTTGATCTGGATGAGGCAGGCGCTCTCCTGGAGGCACAGAAGCGTACCGGAAAAACGGTTTTCGTAGGGCAAAGCTCCCGGTATTTTGAGCCGGCCAGAAGGCAGAGGCAGGATTTTGAAGAAGGCAGGCTCGGCGGGCTGATCACTGTGGAAACTCATTATATCAGTGATTCCAGATGGTTTCTGGACAGGGAATGGAGCCACCGTAAGGGCTTTTCCTGGATGTACAATTTTATGATACATGCGGTGGATTTAGCCGTGTGGTATCTGCCGGAGGTGGAGGAAGTATACGGTCTTGGCATTGCGAGTGAAAACACCCGGGAACGAGGGATCCAGGCACCCGATACCATGAAATTCCTGCTGAAAAACAAAGACGGAAGATTCGCCGGCGTGAACGGCGTGTATGCCGCGCCCACACTGGGCAGCGCCGTGGAACAGTCCATCAGCTGTACACTCCGGGGAACCAAAGGCATCAGCCGGGCCGGGTATCCGAAGCTGCAGTATTATACGAATTTCCAGCCCCTACAGAAGACAGCCCAACTGCACGAATATAACGAACTGCATGATTACTTTTTCCGGTTCGAAGCGGAAACCCACCATGCCGGGGAATACCAGAACTATATCGAACAATTCGCCCGGGATATGAATGAAGGAATAACTCCCAAACCGGATCTGAAGGAAGGGATCCGTACCCTGGCCGTTATGGAAGCCATGGAACAATCTCTCCGGCTTGGCATTCCGGTAAAGGTATCCCAGGTTCTTGCAGACAGGAATCTCTGCCTGGACTGATATCCGTACCTTCACAGTTAGCCGGACTGCTAGCTGTTCCGTACCTTCACGATTACCCGGGCTGCTGCAAACACACCTTACTTTCTGAATTCGCCGGGCGTCATATGCATATATTTTTTAAACATCCGGTTAAAAAGAGAAACGGATCCGAAGCCGGAAGCCAGGGAAATCTCCGCAATGGACAAATCCACTTTTTTCAGAAGACAGCAGGCGTACTGGATCCGCACCTGCTCCACATATTCAAAAACCGTCTGATTCGTCATTTCTTTAAAGTATCTGCACAGGTAGGTCTTGCTGACAGCCAGGCTGTCAGCGATCTCCTGCAGGGTGATCTCTTCCCGGAAATGCTCCTCAATATAGGAAAAGACCTGCTCCGTCCGCTTTTCCGGATATAAAGCCGCATTCCCTTCCTCCGCTATATGCTTTCTGCCCGCATAGTAACGGTACAGGTAGGACAGCAGCAATACACCCGCCGCTTCCAGCACATTCCTCCATCCGGTTTCCTTTTGTTCCGCTTCTTCTTTTATGGATGAAAAAGTCTGATCCAGCTTATCATAGCCTTCTTCTTTTTTACGGATTTGATTGGAGAAATCCTCCGTCCTTTGGAAAAAGGGTTTCAGATAATCCTGGTTATACCAGTCCTTCCACACTTCCGAGGAAAACAGGATCACGGTCATGCGGACAGGTTCCTTATGCACGGCCAGATGCCTTTCCCGGTTATTGATGACAAAAATATCCCCCGGGCAGATTTCATAAACTTTTCCGCCGATGATATAGTTTCCCGTCCCGCTTTCTATCCGGTTCAGTTCAAGGCAGTCATGGCAGTGCAGGGTCTCCTGCTTCTTTGCGACATCGAAAACCTGAATCCTGCTGCCCTCCTCAAACTGAAATTCTTCATGCCTGTAGTCCATGCGTTCCATCCTTCATTTCCTGTGACGGTTTATTCCTGCACTTCCCGGATTATCACATCCACATCCGCCGCATCTATGGCCTCCGACTCCTGTCCCCTGATATCTATCCCTTTGAGGCACAGCCTTTCCACATTCCGGAAAAACAAACCTTTGCGGCACATTTTTTCCACGCCGCACATCATGGCCGGCAGACCCGGCCGGGCATCCTTGGCATATCGGATCCGTACGTCTTCCATAATGACAGATTTGATCTTTTTCTCCGGAAGTCCATAGAAGAAAGCCGCGGCGATATGGCAGTCCGTGCAGTAAATATGACGGAATACCAGTTCTCCCATATTGGGCGTCCGCTCATCCGCCGGAAGAGCCTCTTTCGTCTGCACATAGTCCGAACGGCCGTCCGGCTCACAAAAGTAAAAGCAGTTCAGCACGAAAGGGGTATCCACCTGCTCCATGTGTATATTTTCAAAAAGAACGGCATCCACCACACATGACTTTCCTCTGCCTCTCCTTGTTTTGATCCGAAGCCCCCTGTCCGTATTCCTGAAACAGCAGTCCCTGACCGTCACATGATGGACGCCGGAGCTGATTTCACTGCCGATGGTCACGCCGCCATGGCCATTTTCCATAAAACACTGACGGATCTGAATATGACTGCCCGGTACGGGATTTTCCTGTGCCCGCCTGCCTTTCCCTGATTTTATGGCGATACAGTCATCGCCAAGGGAAAAATGACAGCCCGCGATTTCCACATCTTCACAGGATTCGGGATTTATCCCATCCGTATTAGGGGAATCCTCCGGATTGATAATCTCCACATCATAAATACCCAGATCGCTGCAGAAGCAGGGATGGATGCACCAGCTGGGACACATGGAAAAATGAAGCCCCTGCACCCTGATATGTTTACAATGAGTCAGAAACAGCATCCGCGGCCTGTGGGGAGAGCTCTGCCTGTTCTCCTCACTCCACCAGTCCTCCATGGAAGCGCCTCCCAGTATTTCTCCCTTACCGTATAAATTGACATTCTCTGCGCCGCATCCGGTAAAAAGGGCGGCATACATATCCGCCGCTTCTCCTTCCCAGCTGCCTAAAGCAAAACTATTCTCCTCTTTTCCGGAAAGAAGCCCGGGAAGGATCGGAAGACGTCCGGGCCGTCCGTCATATATAAGGACGGCCCCCTCCTCCAGTTCCAGATTGCTGTTGCTTTTCAGGAACAGGCTGGTCACACGGTATTTTCCCGGCGGAATCACCACCCTGCCCTCCGGCGGACACGCCATGATCGCCGCCTGGATAAAGACGGTATCATCCTGTTCCCCTTCTCCCGAAGCCCCGAAATCACGGACATTTAAGACGGCTGTCTCCGTTTTTGTGTGAAAAGAGATTTCTCCCCGGATACTTCCATCCTCTCCTGCAAGCTGCAGCAGGTAGTCCCTGTCGGGAGACAGGTTAAACAGAGAGGTGACAACCTTCTGCGTCGTTCCCCGCTCTTCCCCGTTAAGGAAGATTGTATATGCCTCCTCCAGCCTGTAAATACTGCCGCATTTGATTTCCACCACAGCGCTTCCCGCGGTCAGCATCAAGATTGCAAGCTCCATTTTCCTTCTCCCTGTTCCTGCCTGTTTTTAAGAATATATTACCACATTTTCCGACTGCTCTGTTCCATTGACAAAAAGTTTCCTTGTTTTCTCTTCCCATACAAGCTCCGTGAGCTCATATTCTCCCTGCTCATAAGCATAGCCATCGCCGCTGTCCCTGTATAACGTAAAGCTGCAGTCCGCTCCTGCATAGATACGGTATTCCACTTCCGCTTCCGCCGCCCGGGCCGTATTCTGTGCCGCCTCTGCCATGGGAAGGATACTCCCCGCTTTTACGAACAGAGGAATCCGGGAAAGAGGCGCGTCCGCTTCCACATACTGTCCGCCTGCATAACGCTCCCCGGTATAAAAATCATACCAGTCACAGCCCCCGGGAAGGTACACGGTTCTCTTTTCAGGAATACCGCTGAGCACCTCAGAGCCTGTTCCGTAATACATAGGTTCCGTCACAGGGCATACCAGGATACTTTCCCCGAACATATACTGATCCCCAATATCCAGAGCCTTCTCATCCTGCATGAAATCAAAGGCCAGCATACGCAGAAAGGTCTTATCCTCCTTCCACACACGGTAAGCCCAGGAATAGATGTAAGGGAGCAGGCTGTAGCGCAGGGAAACCGCTCCGCACAGTGCCTCATAAAAACCGTCCTTCCCGTTATCAAACAGCCATGGCTCCCTTCTCACATCTGTGCCATGGCTCCGGAATACAGGAAGAAACGCCCCATACTGGAACCATCTCACGAAAAGCTCACGATAGCCCAGATCCGAAAGACCATCCTCATAATCCCCATTCCAGAACCATGGCTCCCCTTTCTTCACAAAAAAGGCTCCGATATCCAACGTCCAGTAAGGAAGGCCGCTGGCGCAGAAATTCAGCCCTGCCGCTATCTGCTTTTGCAGCGTTTCCCAGGATGCGTAAATATCCCCCGACCAGAGAATCACCCCATAACGCTGTCCGCCCACATAGGAATTACGGGTCAGGTTCACCACTCTTTTTTCTTCCGAAGCTTCTCTCTGCCCTTCATAAATCGTTCTGGCATGAAACAGCCCATAAGAATTCATACGCTCCGCGGGAATATATTTCCCGGCATCCCGTACAAAGTCCGCATACATTTCCTCCGGCCCCGGCTTCACCTTCCTGGCCCATTCCGGCGTAAAAGGCTCGCTGGAATCACACCACCAGGCATCCACCCCATGCCGGAAAAGCCCTTCCTGCACCTGTTTCCAGTAAAGCTTTCTGGCTTTCTCATCAAAGGCGTCATAGATTTCACTGGCGGGAAGCAGAAGCTTTTTCTCCAGGAATTCCTCATAATCAGCCGTACTTTTACTCATATTCGGCCAGATGGACAGCATGAAATGCACATCCTCCTGATGCAGGGCATCCGTCATCGCACCAGGATCCGGAAAACGGGAAGGATCAAAACTCTTCTGCCCCCACATGCCGTCCTCCCAGGAACACCAGTCCAGAACAAGCGCATCCAATCCGAAGCCCCTGTCCCTGAATTCCCGGGCCACATCCAGGATCTCCTCCTGTGTTTCATACCTCTCCTGCGACTGAATGAAACCATAAGCCCACCTCGGCAGCATGGACGCTTTTCCGGTAAGCAGCCGATACCCGCTGATGACTTCATCCATGGATCCCCCGGCAATAAAGTAATAATCCATTTCCTCATCCGCTTCCGTATAGAGATAAGAACCATACTGCGTATCCTGGAATATGGCTGTACTGCCTGTGGAAAGAAGGATTCCATAGCCATTGGAGGACACCAGGAAGGGAATGGCTATCTTCAGATTCGCCTGATGGAGATACTGCACGCTTCCCCGCAGATTCAGCAGACCTTCCTCCGCCTGCCCAAGCCCATAAAGCCTTTCCGACTCCTGCCACTTCAGATGAAGGCGGGTATGATACAGCTTCTTGTCAAATACCATACTTGCTTCCTTGATAACACGCTTTACGCCGTCAGCCGTCTCCACCTCTTCTATTTTGGTATTCTCATCAATTACCGTTTTATAAGAATCAAATTCCTCCAGCTCCCTGCTGTCCTCTTCCCGCTCCGCCAGAAGCAGCCTCCCGTTCCTTTCCAGATAACGGATACTGCCCGTCCTCTTATCCACCTCCAGGGCAAGCTTCTCCGTATACAGGACCACCCTGCTTTCCTGCTCCTCACAGGTCCAGCCGTCCCATTCCTTTTCTTCCAGAATGCCGATCCCGACGTTTCCTGTAAATTCACCCTTCTGCGTATAACTGATACGCACAATAGAATCGTTCCTGGGCTTCAGCCGCAGAAGCCCCTTCTGCGTCTCCAAAAAAAGACTGCCGCCCCTGCAGTAAGTCTTTTCCACCAAATCCTGTTTTCTCTTTACAACCTCCAGCATATAAAATCCCTCTCCCTTTCATCACTTTGTACCGCCAAACGCGGGGCATTATCGGAACAACAATAACAATCCACGGACCTGAACTGCTATGAATCCCATTTTTTATTCATATTACCATTTTTCCTCCCTCTTTTCTTGCACTTTCCCCTCAAAAAATAGTATAATTCTGACATCAGCAAAAACTGTCCGCTCACATGAAATGCGGGATGCAGAAACACTCCCGGATTTCCTTCATTCCGAAACCAAACAGGAGGCCAGCCGCATGAACTTATTCTTACAATACCAGGAAACCGGCACCAGACCCATGAGAGATATCCCCTTCTACATCTATGATCTCAAGGTAACCGAGCCCGGCCCCCATGTCCCCATACATTGGCACGAAGAACTGGAAATCATTCTTCCCTCCGTCCCCGGCTGCCTGGAAATCGACGGCAACCGCTTCCCCTTTCAGGAAGGCGATATCATGTTCGTTAACCCGTACGAACTCCATGCCACCCGCATCCACCGGCCCGGACAGGTCTGCCACATGCTCCTGCGCTCCGACTGTTTTCAGTTCCTCCACGACACCGCTTTCTTTTCCACAGGCCGCAAGCTGACAGAAGGAGAACTCTCCTTTCCCACCCTCATTACTGCCCACGATCCCGCCAACCGGGCACTCCTGCCCCCCATACTCCAAATGACCGCCATGAAACCGCCCTCCGACGAAGCCATGGCTTTTCACCTTGCCTCCCTCTTCTTCTCCATCCTCTCCACCCTTTTTGCCCAAAACCGCCTGCTCCCCTCAGCCCCCGACCAACACGCCCTCTGCATCCGCTATGTCAAACAAAGCATCCGCTACATGTACCTCCACCTGGACGAAAAACTCTCCGTCCCCCTCCTCGCCGATACCGCCGGCCTGTCCGAAGGCTACTACACCAGACTCTTCAAGAAATACACCCACACCTCCCCCGCCCGCTTCCTCTCCGACCTGAAACTGGAAACCGCCTGCGCCTGCCTCGCCTCCGGCCTAACCGTAACCGAAGCCGCCCAAAAAGTAGGCATAGACAACATCAGCCACTTTATCCGCCTCTTCAAACAAAAATACGGTATAACCCTCAAAACCTATCAACATTCCTATTGTTTCAATAATAATCCTCCACAGAACTAAACAGACCCCCTCCCACTAAGCCCCTTTTTCACTTACTCCCCCAATATAACCTATAACCTTCCTGTTTAAGCCCCGCCCATCCATCCGGCCTGTGTCTGTGCCCTCCGGTTCTTGTCCGGTTCCGGCACCTGCGCGGGCCATGTTATTTCACTGTGAATCTGAGAAAAAGATGATATTTCTTACTGCTCTGTTTTTTCTGCCTGCGGTCCGCCCTTAGCGGCGCTGTTTGACGACCGCAGGGAGGAGTTTGGCCGCGTTGACCGCAGACAGGAAAAACAGAGCAGTTAGAAATATCTCTTTTTCGAAGCTGAACAGTGAAATAACATGGCCCGCGCAGGCGCCGGAACCGGACAAGAACCGGAGGGCACAGACACAGGCCGGATGGATGGGCGGGGCTTAAACCTCACCGCCTAAATTATTTTTTATTCCCGGGGGTTGTAAATTCCAGTCAATCCGATAGACTGAAGGTAAGATTTAACCCGGCCGGTTAAACCAATCCAGTCAGGAGGAAACGCCCATGAATGAACAATTTTTTCATCTGCCCGAAGAAAAACAGCAGGCTATCATCAACGCATCCCTGGAGGTCTTCGCCACACACGAATACAAAAAGGCCTCAACAGATGACATCGCCGCAAAGGCAGGCATTTCCAAAGGACTGCTGTTCTACTATTTTCATAACAAAAAAAGCCTGTACCTGTTCCTCTATGACTATACGAAAAAAATTGTAACAGATCAGGTAGTAGATACCCATTTTGACGAGATCACCGATTTTTTTGAGCTTCTTTCTTATTCTGCTGAAAAAAAGGCGGCTCTCCTGTCACGCAATCCTTATATCATGGATTTTGTAATGCGCTGCTTCTATCCGGAAAAAGAAGAAGTATCCGACTCTTTGAACAGTACCAACCAGGAATATATTGACAATTCTATTTTCTGGTATTTTAAAAATGTGGATTTCACCAAATTCCGTGATGACACCGATCCGGAAAAAATACTCCGGATGCTCCTCTGGATGACCGATGGATATATCAGTGAAAAACGCAGACAGGGTAAGCCTTTTGTACTGGAAGTGATCATGCAGGATTTCGGGGAATGGAGTGACATGTTCCGCAAGATGGCCTACAAGGAGGAATTTCTATGAATGCTGTTCAAATCAGTCATATTACAAAAGACTATGGTAATTCCAGAGGAATTTTTGACGTCTCCTTATCCGTAAAAAAAGGAGAGGTATACGGTTTCCTTGGCCCTAACGGCGCAGGAAAAACAACTACAATCAGGCACCTGCTTGGTTTTCTGAAACCAGAAAAAGGGGAATGCAGAATTAACGGAATGGACTGTTTCAGCCAGGCTTCCCTCATCCAGAAAAACCTGGGTTATCTTGCAGGGGAAATTGCCTTTCCGGAAGATTTCACCGGCCACGGGCTTCTGCATTTTCTTGCGGATATGAAGGGTATCCGGGACAGAAGCCGGATGAAGGAGCTGATCGACCTGCTGGAACTGGATCCTTCCGGCAAAGTACGGAAAATGTCAAAAGGGATGAAACAGAAGCTTGGAATCATAAATGCTTTTATGGGGAATCCGGAAATAGTTATTCTGGATGAACCTACCAGCGGCCTGGATCCCCTGATGCAGAACCGGTTTATTGATCTGATATTGGAGGAAAAGAAAAAAGGAACCACCATTTTCATGTCCTCCCATCTTTTTGAAGAAGTGGAGCGCACCTGTGAACGGACTGCCATTATTCGCCGGGGGCAGATTGCCGCAGTTGAAGATATGGAAGGGCTGAAAAAGAAACGTTCACGGGACTATATCATTACCCTGGACAGCAAAAAGAGCGCCGATGCCCTGCAGCTTCCCGGCTATACGATCACAGGCCGGGAGGGGGCCAGCGTCACGGTAGCCGTCAAAGAGGATATCCCCGGGCTTTTATCGCTCCTGTCCTCCTGTCCTGTACGGGATATGCAGATCCATACCCAGTCCCTGGAAGAAATCTTCATGCATTATTATGGAAGTGAGGTATAAAAATGATTTCATTGCCGCTGTTGAAAAGAAATATGTCACAGACCTGGAAAATACTGCTTATCCTTCTGGCTGCCATGACATTATATACTACGGTCATCATTTACATGTATGACCCTGAGCTGGCCCATATGCTCAACGACTATCAAATCGCTCTTCCCGGCATCATGTCCGCTGTCGGTATGACGGGGATTGCCGGTAATCTGACAGAATTTGTATATATATATTTATATGGCTTCATTATGCTGGTGTTTCCCATTATCGCCATCATAATCCTCGGCAACAAGCTTCTGGCCCATTACATAGACAGCGGTTCCATGGGCGTTCTTCTTGCCACACCCAATTCCCGGCTGAAAATCCTGCTTACACAACTGCTGTCCATGCTGGCAGGCATTACTTTACTGATAGTCCTTATCACGGCTATCGGCGTCGGCACCTGCGAAGGCCTGTTTCCCGGAGAACTGGATATTCCCTTATTCCTGAAGCTTAACGCAGCTCTGCTTCTGTTTCACCTGATGCTGGGAGGCATCGCTTTCCTGCCGGCCTGTATTTTTAATGATTCCAAATGGTATTTTTCCATTGGAGCCGGGCTGCTGGTCTTATTTTTCCTCTTTCAGATGCTGGGAAATACGGGAGGAGATATGGAATTTTTCCGTTATCTTACCCCTTTTACCCTCTTTCCCGGAAAAAATATTGTGGATGGCGATGGGGAAGTGCTCCTGAAATGCCTGGGTATGGCCGGAGCTGCCATAGTCATGTATGGATGCGGGGCTGTTTGTTTCCATAAAAAGGATTTGCCTCTGTGACCATTTTTATAAAAAAAGCATCGGGATCGCTGCAAGGATGAAGCAAACCCTACGACCTTAAACAAATTTTCCAAATATTTATAGCCCCTGCAATAAGAGGTTTGCAGGGGCTATGATTATGTGTCAGGATATTCCAGTTGTTTCGCATTTGATTTTTTATCAGTTATATCTTATAATATAAGCATAATTTGATTGCAATTCAGATATACTATATGACATAATATTTAGAAAGGAGTTGACAGTTATGATTATTCGTGAGTCTTACTTATCCAAAATCCGTCCATTTATCGGAAAAGACATTATCAAAGTATTAACCGGTATTCGCCGCGGCGGAAAAAGTGTACTGTTAGAACAGATTCGTGATGAGATTAACAGCCCTAATACCATTTTTCTGAATTTCGAAGATTTGGGCAATCAACATCTATGTGAATATCACTCTTTACACGAATATGTATGTGATAAAATCGGCGGCAGCAAGGAGACTTTCTACTTATTTTTCGATGAAATCCAGGAAGTGCAGGGCTGGGAGAAGGCAATAAACTCTCTGCGCGTAAAGTTCCATGCAGACATTTATATCACAGGTTCCAATTCACAGCTTCTGTCCGGTGAACTTGCCACCTATATAGCGGGACGTTATGTTTCTTTTACCGTTTACCCTTTTTCTTTTACAGAGTTTAAAATGGTAAACCCGGATTATACCTTTGATCAATATATTCAATATGGTGGCATGCCATTCCTTGCCAGTATCGGCTTTGGGACGGAATTCAGCAAGAATTATCTGCAGGACATCTTTCATTCAGTTGTGCTCAAAGATATTGTCAAGCGCAACAATATACGGGATGTAGATCTTTTGGAACGCATAATCGCCTATGCCCTGGCGAACGTGGGAAAAAGTTTTTCAGCTACAAGCATCTCTAAGTTTTTCAAGTCCGAAAATCGGACTGTCGCTCCTGAAACAATCCTTAACTATTTGAAAGCCTGTGAGGAGGCTTACTTGCTGTACCGCTTAAAGAGCCAGGATATCAACGGAAAGAAAATGCTGAAAGTAAATGAAAAATATTATGTCGTGGATCACGGCTTACGGGAAGCGATTGTAGGAGAGAATCTGCAAAACGTTGAAATTGTCCTTGAGAATATTGTAGGGCTGGAACTCCTCCGCAGAGGTTACAAGGTCTGTGTCGGCCGTGTCGGTGAAAAAGAAATAGATTTTATAGGCGAAAAAGATGGAGACAAACTATACATCCAAGTATGCTATCTGTTGATTGATGAATCGACCATCCAAAGAGAATTCGGATCTCTTCTGGAGATTAGAGACAACTACCCAAAGATTGTTTTATACAAGGAAGGCTCGTTCAGGGGCAAATTTGAAGGCATCCCCGCAGTCAAAATTGAGGACTGGCTGTAAAAAATACGGGCGCCAGAATATCCTGCATACAGCAGAAAGTTATCCTAATGCTCCATCCGGCCAGAAATGCTACTGACAGCAGCACTTCTGGCCGGATGGAGTATTCGCGCCCTGGGACCAAAATGGCCCATAAAGGACATATTTCGTAAAATGTAGTGAATCCTGAACTTTTATACCGGAGCTGTGATGTTTACTCTGGCATTCACATCTGCCATCACTGGTATAGATACCGCAGCTCCCTCCCTGGATACCGTAACTGCCGCCGCGCAGGCCGCTGTTTTCATTGCCTCCTCTTCTGTCTTTCCGAAAGCTAAAGACGCGATAAAATAACCGGTAAAGGTGTCTCCGGCCGCTGTCGTATCGACCGTTTCCGCAGGGAAACACGGCTGCTTAAACTGCTTTTTACCGTTCTGATATAAGGCTCCATCCTTCCCCAGTGTGAGGATGACATTCATCCGGGGATAACGGCCCACCAGCGCATCCGCTATGCGGGCAGCCTCACTCTCACCGGTCATTTCCTTTCCTTCCGTCTCATTCAACATCAACCAGGTTACCCCCGACAAATCCATGTTTCTCAGATTTTCATCCATGGGAGAGGGATTCAGCATGATCTGCAGTCCCTTCTCTTTTCCCCTTTGAAGAAGATAATCCAGATTGCTGATTTCATTCTGTAAAAGGAGAATATCCCCTTCCGAAAAATCCTTCAGAACATCATCGATAAACGCCCTGTCATTCTCATAATTGCTCCCGTTAAAAAGGATGATACAATTCTCTCCTTCCCCGGAAACCTGAATCAGCGCATGGCCTGTAATCTGCCCGCTGTCTCTGAGATAACAGGTCTTCACTCCGCTCTGCTCCAGGATTTCTTTCAAAAAAAGGCCATCTTTTCCGATGGTTCCGGCATGCCAGATTTCCGCACCCGCCCTGGATACCGCTATGGACTGGTTCAGCCCCTTCCCTCCCGGGAAACATTCATAGCCCAGGGAGGAAATCGTCTCCCCCGGCCTGACAAAATGGGGAACCTTATATACCTTGTCTATGTTTAATGACCCAAAATTCAATATCTTCATTCCCATACCTCGCCGTCAGGATTCCGCCAGTTTACGAAACAAATCCTCAAACAGGTTATCTCTGTTAATATGGTACACATATCTTATGAAATGCCTGGTGGGATCAAAGCTGTAATGATGATCATACTGAGGAATCGGGCTGGGTATCAGTTTATCCTCCATAAAGCTTTCGTCCAGCAGCCATGCAACCGCAGTCACATCCCATATCACTCTGGTCCAGCAGCTGTTTTTGCTTCCCAGCGCGCCTTCTTTTTCCGTATAATCCACCAGATAATCGCACAGCTTGTTTTTTCCGCGCAGGAACATTTCCAGTTCTCCCGCCCCGGTGGTAAAAGAGGATACCACGCCCATGCAGGGCAGCTGTACCAGCGCTACGCCGCAGCCGAAAACCACACGGGCGGCAGCCACATCCTGAAAGAGGTTGAATTCTTTATTGTCCGGCCATTCCAGGGAATTTCCTCCCAGCCAGACAAGAACCATGCGCTCCTTGATTTCCGGCCGCATGAGCAGTGCGGATGCCACATTGGTTATGGCCCCGATAGCTACAACGTACAAAGGCTTTTCCGGCGTATACTCCATCGCCAGTTCCGTCAGATGGCGGGCGGCGGCGGATTCCACAGGGGTCTGTTCATCCGGCAGATATCCGGCGGAACCTTTATATACCCGCTCCTTATATTCCTCCTTCTCCAGCAGCGTGAGGATATGAAGGATTTCCTGATAGCTCTTTTCCATACCGTCCTCAGGGCCTGTGGATTTCTCATTGAAAAAAGGAGCCGCATAAACTGCCTTTAAATGCAGCTTGTCTCCCGATTTTACGAGATAAGACAACGCATACTGGTCGTCAATCTCATTGTAGGTATCCGTATCCAGCACCACATCCACCGGACCGGCAGGTTTGTTAAGACGATTCAATAACCCCAAATCATTATTCATTTTTATACCTCCTGTATATCGCAGGTTCGCCTGCTATACTGCCTTCCTGAAAGCGTAATTACTTACCCATATATTATATAAGTTAATTTGGGGAATGTCATTTAAAATTTATGACTTTCTATACCGGATTTTGTTGCAGCAAAAGGCTTTACCCTTTCCTGTCCTCCTTGACAGGAATATCTTCAAGCCTTAAAATTTGTATGGAACTGTTTATTCGAGGGAAATAGAAAATGAATCTGAAACAACGGGCCTCCCGGCTGAAAACAGATATACCAGCGATTTTCCTGTGCTTAAAAAGTAAAGAAACGCCGTTGATTCCAAAAATTCTCGCAGGCGTGACTGTCGCCTATGCGCTTTCGCCCATTGACCTGATTCCCGACTTTATCCCGGTTCTCGGCTACCTGGACGATTTTGTCATTCTTCCGGCATTCGTTGCTCTTACCATACATTTTATTCCGAAAGACCTGTTTGAGCATTACCGCAAAGAAGCGGAAGGAATGTGGGCAGATGGAAAGCCCAGGAAATGGATTTACTCTTTACCTGTAATAATCATTTGGCTTTTGCTTTTATGGCTTATTATTAAGATTATTTTTTTCTGACTGCTTAAAATTTTTATCTGTAAAATTTAAAACAGAACCATCCGCCAGCATAAAAAACTGCCGGATGGTTCTGTTTTATCCGATCATCATATCTATAATTTCCCGGTCGGTTTCCCTCATGCCGTCACGTCCCAGACGTGCTATATTGGCTATGGTGGACTCCACGCCCTTTTTTACAATTCCGTCTCCGTCCACGAATTCCTGCCCATTACGATACATATAGAAGCCCAGGATTCCGGCATCTACGGCGGATGCAATTTTAGCGGCACAGGAAGCCTTCGCCCCATCGCATACAATTCCTGATACATTTGCCAGTGTATTTACGATGGTATGGACGATTTCTTCATACCCTCCTCCCATAAGATAGGCAATCCCCGCGCCTGCACCTGTCCCGGCACTGACCGCGCCGCAGTAAGCGGATAAACGCCCGATGCCCTCCTTCAGATGAATGGCAGTCAGATTGGAAATCAGCAGCGCCCGGTAAAGCTTCTCTCTGCTCGCTCCCAGTTCCGCCGCGTATTCAATCACGGGAACGGATACGGTTATTCCCTGGTTTCCGCTGCCCGAATTGATTACCACGGGCAGCTCACAGCCATTCATCCTGGCATCCGATCCTGCCGCCGCCTTGGCTCTGGCACGGATTTTTACATCATCTCCATAGGACGCAAGCAATACTTTTCCTATATTTGCGCCATAATCATGCTTCATACCTTCCTCGGCAATTGCCATGTTGTATCGGATCTGCCGGTCAAGAAGCTCCTCCACATCCCGAATGTCCGAAGTCATCGCAAAATCCAGGATGCCTTCTATGGACAGCGCCGGCCGTTCCTCCCGCGCGCCGTTCTCATGGGCTGTTTCTTCCTCTTCTCTGAGAACTCTGCCATTCTTTTCTATATGTACCACATTAGTGTGGGAATCCGCTATCTGCACCTTAGCCTCCCGGACTCCGCTCCACACAGTTACGGTCAGGTCAAAGGTACGGCAGCCCCCGGCCTTCTGTATCTGAATCTCTGCCTTCTTCAGATAATCCCGGATTGCCAGCTGATCCTCCCGGGTCAGTTCCTCTAACAGTTCAAGCTTACGTTCCGGATGGCCGGCGACAACACCTGCCGCTGCAGCCGTCTGTATCCCCTTCATTCCGCCGGTTCCCGGAACAATGACGCTCTTTACATTTTTAATAATATTTCCGCTGGCTTCCACCCTGATTTTTTCCGGCATTTCCCCCAGAATATCTGCCGCAAGAGCGGTCCCATAGGCAATCGCTATTGGTTCCGTACACCCAAACGCCGGCACCAGCTCCCGTTCCAGAATCTGAAGGTATTCCTTATAAACACTGCTTTCCCGTTCCATCTTTTCCTTTCTTCCCGCCTCAGGCTTCTTCCGAAGCCTGACATACATCAATTTCTGTTTGTCTGCAGATCTCCCGCCTTTTCACCATTACATGCTTCTGGCAGTTTCCAGCACCCAGTGGATATGTTCAACAGGCAAATCGGAAGGAATTGTGCAGTCTGCGCCTAACAGAAAGCCTTTTTTTCCACAGGTTTCAATCAATTCTCTCGTAAATTTCCTGATCTCTTCTTCCTTTCCGGAATAAAGGATACCTTCCTTACGGTTATCAAATCCGCCCAAAGCCGGTTTTCCTGCAAAAAATTGTCTGCCGGAGGGAATATCCATATCCTCCACATAAACAGCCCAGTTAATGGCTGCGGCCTCATAATCCTGCCATACCTCAACCCGGTTCTTATCTCCGCCCCAGCCGCAGCAGTGAAGGATATTATGGGTACTGAGCGTATTCGCATAGTCAAGCACGTCCTTATCCGAAGGGGTAACCAGTCTGCGGTATTCTTCCGCCGTAAACCGGAAGGTTTCCGCATTCTGCACACAATAATAAATACCGTCACAGCCCGCTTCTTCGATCAGCCCTTTCACCAGTGCCTTTGCATCCTGTGCGATCACGCCGCAGGCATATTTCATGGCTTCCGGATCCGCCTTCATGCACTCCATCATTTTTTCCCAGCTTGTCTGAAGCCTGAAAAAGGACAGGGGACAGAAAACGTTATAAAAAACACAGCATTCTCCGTCAGCCGCCTTAACAATTGCCGCAGCACGTTCAATCTGTTCTCTGATAAAAGGATGATTTTCTCCCAGAGGCTTCATTTTATATAGCTCCGATACATCCGCAAGCTTCTCCAGGGTTTCGTTGGGATAGCCGAAGTAACCATCACACATAATCTTGATAAAATCCTGATCCGTATCCCGGTACCATTGCAGATGGGCATCCACGCATGCCTGTCCTTCCGCTTTTTCTGCGGGAAAATGAAACCAGAATGCAGCCGGTACATGATCTGTCTCCCGATTCTCCAACGCCGCCAGTACTCTCATTTTTTTATTCATAATGCTTACCTTCCTCTCAGTTTGTACTTTTATTATAGAAATTATCTCTTCCTTCTTCTATAACCTATTCCGCCAAAAACTGTGCAGATTCAATCATTTTACTTTTATTGCAACTCACATTCGGTAAATTCTTTTTGCCAGGCATGCCTGCATAGATTATAATAAAGGTCAGATAACGGAATTTATCCATGGAGGATTGTATTGCAATGAAAATAAGAAAGAACCAGGCCCTTTTCTCCCCTGCATTGGCATTTGTGCTTTGCCTTTTATTCTGTGCCGCCATTCCCCTTCCTTTAAGCGCTGCGGGTATACAGGGAACGGACGCATCCGATTCCGGCAGAGGCTCACAGCCCTCAGGAACCGCTGCTGCCGTACCGCAGGCAGATCGTGTCACTTATCAGGAGGGCTTTTTTTATGAATCCTTAAGCGAAGAAATCAAGGCCCGCATAACCGGGATTTCCTATGGGGAGGGCTGTATTGTTCCCTATGAAGATCTGAGATATCTGCATGTGCTGTATATAGATTTCCAGGGTCTGCCCCAGGCAGGTGAAATCATTTGCAATAAAGCCATCGCACAGGATTTGGCGGAAATTTTCTATGAGCTTTACCTGGCGGAATATCCTATTGAACGTATCCGTCTGATTGATGAGTACGACGGGGATGACACCGTGTCCATGGAGGACAATAATACCTCCTGCTTTAATTACCGGGTGGTTGACGGCACATCAAGTCTGTCCAAGCACGCCTATGGCATGGCCATTGATATTAATCCCCTGTACAATCCCTATGTTACCTATCCAAAAGGTAAAATAAGGGTTTCTCCGGCCGCCGGCGCCGTTTATGCGGACAGAAGCAAAGACTTCCCTTATAAAATTGATAAAAATGACTTATGTTACCAGCTTTTTACGGAACATGGCTTCACCTGGGGCGGCATCTGGAAAACCATGAAGGATTACCAGCATTTCCAGAAGAGCCTGCCTGAAAACTGATCTTAACGGAGGAATTTATGGATGAAAAAGGGATTAAAGAAGCGGATATCCTGGGGTTTTCTGATGAAGGGAATGTGGCTCTGCTGTTCGCGCTGAAGCATCCCGGCATGGTGCGCCGCCTGATTCTCAATGGGGCGGATCTTTTTCCCGGAGGCGTGAAACGCTCCGTACAGATTCCTATTATTATCGGTTACAAAATGGTATCCTTCTTTTCCCTTTTTGATAAGAAGGTTATTGCCCGTTCTATCCCGGACAGTAAGCTTTCCATACTGGAAGGAGATCATTTTATTGCTGCGAAAAATTGGGAGGCGTTTAACCGGAGCGTGGATACATTCCTTACGGAGCGGGAATGAAATGTTTTACTAAAATATAAATTTAATCCTATCTTAACGGTATCCTCCTGTATGTAAATATTACCTGAAATGCAAATTTAGGGCCCTATGAGCGTAAAGTAATTTCTATCAGACAAGATTATATGACATACTGTTGTCAAGTTTAGTGTGATACATTTTTAATATATTACCCCTATTATAAGGAGGTCTATAAATGTACGATACACATTATTTTACACTTCATAAAACCTGCCCCTGTCAAATTGATAACGAAGTAGTCAGAAAAACAAAAGAGATATTTAGTAAATCCTCCTGTTTTGTCCGGCGATGATGAATGTATTATCGCTATAAGAATTAATGAAAGAGAGGCAATATGATATGACACACGAGGAAAAGATGAAATTACTCATTGACGAAAAGTATCCTTTGTCAGCCAAATATGATCCTGAATGGATCTATGAAAATAAGATGGGCTGTCAGTGTCTCTGGCTTGTGGAATCCCTGTCACAAATCATGACCTTAAAACCAGGTATGCGCATCCTTGATATGGGCTGTGGAAATGCCCTCACATCAATATTTCTCGCTAAAGAATTCGGAGTAACCGTTTTTGCCAATGATTTATGGGTGAGTCCCACTGACAACTGGAAGCGCATTTGCAATGCAGGTGTGGAAAATTTAGTTTTTCCAATTCATGGAGAAGCTCATAATTTACCATATGCAGATAATTTCTTTGATGCCGTTGTATGTATTAATTCTTTTCAGTTTTATGGAACAGCAGACAACTATTTAAGCGATTATATGGCCCACCTAATAAAACCCGATGGACAGTTCGGGCTTGTTGTCTGGGGACCGGATAAGGAATTTACAGGGAAAGTACCTGCCGATATTGGTGAGAAATGGTGGCCGGACTTTTATTATTTCCACTCCTTGGATTGGTGGAAATGGCATTTTGAGAAGACCGGACTTTTTTCCATTGAAGCAGGGGATGATTTGGCCGGGGATGGTGTCAGAGTTACACGGCAATGGGCAAAGATAATGGAAAAATATGATAACACACATAATAACGAAATTATGCGATGGAACAGAATGGTTGCTAAACGCAATAGCCATCAGGCAGATGACTTCAGAAATTAGGCAAAACTTCCTTCCCAAAATAACAGGCCCCGCCCTCCGGTTTCCCGGAAGGCGGAGCCATCATAATCCTGTCTGTTTTCTATTTTTTCTTGCTTTCCTGATCCAGGCGCATGGTTAAGGAAATTCTCTTCTTGGCAAGATCCACATCCATCACCTTCACATCCACGATATCCCCAACACTCACGGCCTCCAGAGGATGCTTAATGAACCTGTCCGTAATCTGGGAAATGTGCACCAGTCCGTCCTGATGAACCCCGATGTCCACAAAGACGCCGAAATCAATGACATTGCGCACAGTACCTTTCAGAATCATTCCGGGCTTCAAATCCTTCATATCAAGAACATCGCTTCTTAAAATAGGGGCAGGCATATCCTCTCTGGGATCTCTTGCCGGTTTTTCCAGCTCTTTCAGAATATCTGTCAGGGTAATTTCCCCGATTCCCAGTTCCTGAGCCATTTTTCCCTTGTCCTTCACTCTGCGTTCCAGAGTGGCGGCCGCTGCGCTCTTTCCATCAGGAATTTCCTTTCCTCCGACATTTCCTGCTGCCGCGCTTTCTTTTCCTTTTTCATCCTGAAGGACAGCTCCGCCCATGGCCGCTGCCAGCGCTTTCCCCATGGCTGTGCTGGTATTGCGGATCACTACCTGTTTCTGCTTCTGAGGCTTGGGCTTTGCAGGAGCCGCGGCCTGCTGCTTCAGCCCGGCCTTCATACGCTTTGATTCCGCCTGCAGCTTCTTCACATCCTCCATAGACAAATCCAGCCTGTCCAGAAGCTTCATGGTAGCTTCATAAGATTCCGGATGCACACTGGTGGCGTCCAGCGGATTATCCCCGTCCGTAATACGCATAAAGCCTGCACACTGCTCAAATGCCTTAGGCCCCAGCTTAGCCACCTTTAAAAGCTGTTTCCTATTGGTAAACCGGCCGTTGGCTTCCCTGTAGTCCACAATATTTTTTGCAATGGTCTTGGAAATTCCGGAGATATATTCCAGAAGGGAGGCGGATGCCGTATTCAAATCCACACCTACCCTGTTCACACAGTCTTCCACCACACCGTTCAGGGCTTCTCCCAGCTTCTTCTGATTCATATCATGCTGGTACTGTCCTACCCCAATGGATTTGGGATCTATTTTTACAAGCTCTGCCAGAGGATCTTGAAGCCGTCTTGCTATGGAAGCGGCACTCCTCTGCCCCACATCGAAATTCGGGAATTCCTCCGTTGCCAGCTTGCTCGCCGAATAAACCGACGCTCCGGCTTCATTCACAATAATATACTGTACCGGTACGTCCAGTTCTTTAATTAAATCCACAATAATCTGTTCGGATTCCCTGGAAGCCGTTCCATTTCCCACGGATATCAATGAAATGCCATATTTCTTAATCAAACGTTTCAATTCCGCTTTTGCTTCTTCCACCTTGTTTTGGGGCGCTGTGGGATAAATCACCTTCGTGTCCAGGACTTTTCCGGTAGCATCCACTACAGCCAGCTTACATCCCGTACGGAATGCGGGATCCCAGCCCAATACCACTTTACCGGCAATAGGAGGCTGCATAAGCAGCTGTTCCAGGTTCTTTCCGAACACGGATATTGCCCCGTCCTCCGCTTTTTCCGTTAAATCATTGCGGATTTCCCGTTCGATTGCCGGAGCGATAAGCCGGTTATAGCTGTCTGCCGCCACTTCCTGAAGAACCGGGCCGGTAATCGGATTCTCCTTCGTTATTACCTTTTTTTCCAGGAAACGGAGAATTCTCTCCTCCGGCGCTTCTATTTTAACCGTAAGGAACTTTTCCTTTTCTCCCCGGTTCAGCGCCAGGATTCTGTGCCCTGCCGCTTTTTTTACCGGCTCCTCATAGGAATAATACATTTCATACACGCTGGCCGCTTTTTCATCCTTGGCCGTGCTGATAATTTTTCCTTCCTCAAAGGTGATATTACGGATATAGATACGATAATCCGCTTCATCGGATATCGCCTCCGCAATGATGTCCTTGGCTCCCTGAAGCGCATCTGCTGCGGACTCCACTCCCTTTTCTTCACTCACATATTTTGCCGCCTCTTTTTCCAAAGGCTCTCCGGTTTCCTGCGCCAGAATAAACCCGGCAAGCCCGTCCAGTCCCTTCTCCTTGGCAACACTGGCTCTGGTCCTTCTTTTCGGCCGGAAAGGACGATAAAGATCTTCTACCACTACCAGAGTCTCCGCCGCCAGAATCTTGGCCTTAAGCTCCTCATCCAGCTTTCCCTGTTCCTCTATACTCGCAAGAACCTGTTCCTTCTTTTCTTCCAGATTGCGAAGATAGTTCAGCCGTTCAAACAGATCACGGAGCTGTTCGTCATTCAGCGACCCGGTAACCTCTTTCCGATACCTGGAAATAAAGGGAATTGTATTTCCCTCATCAATCAGCTTGACAGCTGCTTCGACCTGCCATCTTTCCACCTTTAACTCTTCCGTCAGTTTCTTAATAATATCCATTCTCATACACTGCCTCATATCCTGCAAAATCCCTGCACGAATATATTCACATATTCGCAGTATTTTACGGATGGAAGGCTTCCTTTCTCTCAGCTACTTTGTGAAATGACACTCGCCTGTTTTCCATTATAATTGAAAGCGCCCTTCCTTTTCAAGTGCTTGATACAAACATTCCGCATAAAAAAGTTGACTTTTGAGCAACAATAAAGTATCATTATTATATTCTTAAATTAATTTGTGCAGTCGCACATTCTGGCAGTTTCTGCCGAAAATCACACATTTTAAATACGGCAGGAACTAAATGGATTATTATAAAATAATATCTTTTATTTCTGCCTGTTAAGGAGGCATGAATGAAAGAAAAAACATGGCTGTACCGGGTGCTGAGCGCAGCCGGCAGCAAAACACAGTACGATGAATATGTAAAACGTATTCTGGGAAGCCGACAGGTTCTTGCACGGATTCTGAAGGGAGCCGTGCCGGAATACAACAGGTATTCTATTGACGAAATTATACAGTGGATTGAACCAGACATTGAAATCGCGGATACTCCGCCGCAGCCCGGAGGAAAGAATAATTTCGATACGAGGATAACCGGAGAAAATACCGAAAGCAAAATACCCGGAGAAGGAACCATCAACTATGATATTCGTTTCCGCGCTTTTCTGCCCGGAAATAATGAGACGGAAAAAATCAAGCTTCTGCTTAATGTGGAGGCACAGAAGAACTTCTATCTTAAATATCATATTGTGACCAGAGGTATCTTTTATGGCGCCCGGATGCTGTCGGAACAGCTGAACAGCGAATTCACGGATTCTGATTATGATGAACTGAAAAAGGTCTGCAGTATCTGGATCTGTATGAATTCTCCCCTTCACATCGGAAATGCCATGTCTGAGTACCGGATAAGCAAACAGGATATTATCGGATATATTCCGGAGCAAAAATGCTGTTATGACAAACTGTCGGTAATTATTATTTGTCTGAATGAAACGGACGGCAAAGACCTCCGCGGAAGTCTGCACGGTTTTCTGAATACGCTGTTATCTCCCTATATGGATATTAACAAAAAGGAAGAGATACTGGCAAGGGACTATGGAATGATAATGGAATATGAATTAGAAAAGGAGTTGAGACAAATGTGTAATCTGAGTGAAGCGATTGAGGAAAACGCGATTTATTTAGTGAAAAAAGTGTTGAGTTTTTCCGCTGAAGGTATGAGTGATGCAGAAATTGCAGAGATCTGCGGAATTACAGAAGAAAAAGTTCAAAAAATACTTGAGGTTTAACAACTATGCAGGGGCATGAAATATGAATAAGTTCCCTTAATAATTGTCTGCCCCTCCAAGAATACTTCATACTTTTTTCATTTGTGTCCTGTCCGCAAACGTGCTACAATAGCAACGATAAGGATCCCCGTATATTTCGGGGCAAATCCCATATCGCAGTCTGCAAAAAGGAGATTTTGTTATGGATAACTATAATAACGGGCCTATACCCCCTTACCAGAATAACAATTCCGGTTATCCTCCATACTATACACCGCCTACCCGTCATCCGGGGAGCAGCTTTGCCACCGCTTCCATGATTCTGGGTATCATCGCAATTATTTCTGCATTCTTTGGTACGGTATATCCGCCGATTATCTGCGGAGGACTCGCCGTTATCCTTGGTCTGCTGTCCAAAGGAAATGACAAAGCCATGCTTCCCAATGCCAAGGTAGGGGTGCTCACCGCTATTCTGGGAATAGTAGTCAATGTGCTTGTTGTGGGAAGCGTTATTATTATGCTTTTTACCAACCCTTCTTATAAAGAAGATTTCCACAGGCAGCTGAACCAGTACTCCGAATATTTTTATGGAGAAAGCTTTGACGATATGTGGAATCAGATCGAAGAAGGAACGAATCGCTACTAGGACTATCCGAAAGAGGATAATAAGGAGTATTTATCTATGGACAGACATGCATCATCAGCTGAACTTAAGGCTAAAGCCAAAGGTCAAATGCTTGGAAAATACGGGACTCTGGTTCCAGCCTTCCTCGTTGTGGAGGCAATTATGGTTACCATCAATTTTCTGGCTACCTTCTCTCTGGATACCAGAGCCATGACGGGGCTTACCATACAATTTGTCATCGAATGCCTGCTGCAGCTATTGGCCGGTATTTTTATAGCAGGACAGACCTATATGTATCTGAATGTTTCCTGCGGGGGCAATATTAAAATCAGTGATGTTTTTTACGGCTTCACCAATCATCCGGATAAGGCCATATTGATACAGCTTTTACAGCTTCTGCTTTGTCTGGTATTTTTTATTCCGTTGTTTATCTGCCTCGGCGTTTTTGCTTTTACTGACAGTTCTCTTTCTGTCATGCTGCTGTTGATTTCCATCACCTTCTGTATCGGGCTGGTGGGGTCTACCATTATAAGCTTACAGTATTCCCAAAGCTATTTCGTCATGCTGGATTTTCCTGATTTCACTGCAGTCCAGTGTCTGCGTTACAGCCGGGAAATCATGAAGGGAAATAAGGCACGCCGTTTTTATCTGGGGGTAAGCTTTATTCCTTTGTATTTACTCGGACTTCTTACCTGCTGTATCGGGCTGTTGTTCGTAACTCCTTATGCCAATACTACTTTTTCCAATTTCTATCTGGAACTGATGAGTTACCGCAACCGTCATAATCTATAAAAGCGAAACCAGCGATGCTTTTCAGGGAGAATTTGCTATGACACCCGGTAATAAGAACCTCCCCATCACATACAGAGAATATAAATTTGCGGAGGAGTTCCCCATTCTTCTGATGGAAGGGAAAAGTACCTCTCCGCAGATTGACTTTATTCATTTTCATAATTGCATTGAGATAGCTTTTTGCAGAAAAGGAACTATGACGTGGAATCTGGAGAACCGGATATTTTCCCTGACACCGGGAAATATCTGTTTTCTTCCGCCGTTTTTCACGCATGGTTCCTTTTTCCCGGTTCTGCCTGAGGCCGCTCCTAAGGAGACTGTACCAAAAGAGACTGCGCTTAAGGTGGTTTTTTCAGAGGCAAAGGGTTTTTCAGAGGCAAACATTTCACCTGGAAATGACACAATGGAAGATGTCCCGGATACGGATGTATCCTGTGTCTATCTGTTTTTTAACCCGGAACAGCTGCTGGCGCCCTTCTATCCAAACGGCCTTCCCCGGGAGTTCACCTGGTACCAGTATACGGATTTTCCTAAAATACTGCCTGCTGCACTTTTTCCCGAACAGGTAAAGCTTATCCGCATGATCATACAGGAACTTCAGGAGAAAAAAGAGCATTACCGGCAGTCTGTCCGGGGTATGGTGGAAACCCTCCTTATCCTGCTTTACAGACAGCATCTGGACTGTCCTGTTTTCGGAGGAACGGTTTCCGCACTTCCTCAGTTGTTTCCTGCCGTATCTTTTCTGGATACCGAATATGCTTCGGAGCTTGATACGGCTCATTTGGCCCATTTATGCGGCCTTTCCCAAAGGCAGTTCCTTCTGTATTTTCAGGAATGCTTCAGCCAGACACCTCTGCAGTATCTCAGGACCGTACGAATCCAGAAGGCCTGCCGGCTTTTAACGAGTACGGAAACCGGCATACTGGATATTGCACTGCAGACCGGCTTTCATTCCCTGTCCAGCTTTAACAGGTATTTTCACAAAATAGTAGGGAGCAATCCCCAGGCCTTCCGCAATGACAGACGTGTCATTGTCAAAAAGGATCCCAGGTATGCTCCCTATCACGCAGAATAAAAGAATCCGTAGCCATTTCCTCCCTGCTGTTATTCGGAGGCTGTAACGGATTCTTTTAACCGGTCCGAAATTCTGTCCGTCTTTCTTTCCTTTCCCACTCCCATTGTCTGAGGGCTTCTGTTACCCAGCAAAACCGTTCCGTCTCAAAGTCCGTCAGAAAGGAACAGTCCGCACCGAGTATCAGGCCGTCCGTACTGCCGAAAGCATTCCGGTAGGTTTCCAGGATATTCGTGGTTTCCCGCCGGATTTCTTCCTTTGGCCCGGAATACAGCAGCTTTCCCCGGCGGTTGTCAAAGCCGCCCATACAATTGCGCATGCCGAAATATTTTCTTCCCTCAGCCAGGGGCAGCTGTTCCACATAAACAGCCCAGTTAACGGTATTCCCCGGATAGTCACGCCAAAGCTCCAGCTGATTTTTGATTTGGTTCCAGCCGCAGAAATGAAGGATGTTATAGGGAGAGCTTTCCTGTGCCGCGGACAGCACCAGCTGTTCGGAAGGCGCTATATAATCTGCAAATTCCTCCGGGGTGAAAAGACCGTTTTCCGCTCCCTGCATGGCTAGAAAGATACCAAGGCAGCCTGCTTCCTGAATCAGCTTTTCACTCAGATATGCCAGATCCTCTCCCATAAAAAGCAGGGCATCCTTCACCGCCTGCGGATCTTCCCTCAGAAACCCCAGCAGTCTGTCATCCCCAATCCTTCTGAGAAGTGTGAAGGGAGAAAAAATATTACTGTAGGTATCCGTTTCTTCCAACAGGGATTCGTTAATCCGTAAGGCACGCTCCAGGTATTCCCGGATATAGGGATTCCGGCCTTTTATCGGCCGGTAGGCCTTTAACTCTTCCAGGCTGGTCAGGCCGAGATCAACAGGTGCCGTCAGACCGTCATGCATGATTTTTAAGAAATCGGGATCTGTCTGTTTATAAAACCGGATATGGGCTTTTACACAGGCTTCCCCATGCAGCTCTTCCGGCTTCAGATGCTGAAAAAAGCTCACAGGAATGTGCTCATGAGGCTGTCCTTCCAGCATACGCCGCAGATTTTCCTTTTTCTGTACCATCAGCCTTTCACCGCCCCTATCATCACGCCTTTTTCAAAATATTTCTGAAGGAACGGATAGATAATCAGTATGGGAATGGTGGATACAATAATAGTACAGTATTTTACCAGCTCACTGCTGAAGGTGTCCTCCACGGCAGCGATCAGGGAATCCGCATTCTGCGCCTGATTCTCTATGAGAATTTCCCTAAGTATCATCTGCAGAGGGTATATTTTCCTGTCCCTTGTGAACATGGCCGCAGGAAACCAGGAATTCCACTGGCCCACTCCGTAATACAGAATCATAACCGCAACAACAGGCTTGGACAGAGGCATGATGATTCTGGAAAAGATAGTAAAATCATTGGCCCCGTCAATGACTGCCGCTTCTTCCAGGCTTTCCGGAATGGATTCAAAGAATGTTTTCATAATGATCATGTTATAGGCACTGATCGCATAAGGGATACTGGATACCCAGATGGTATTATAAAGCCCTGTATTCCTGATGACAAAAAACAACGGAATCAGCCCTCCGCTGAAAAACATGGTAAATATCATCAGCTTCATCACTCCTCTGCGGATCAGGAAGCATTTTCTGGAAACCACATAGGCGGCAAAGCTGGTCAGCCCCACCTGAAGCAGGGTACCCGCTATCAGATAAAACAGTGTGATTTTAAAGCCATTGAACAGGCTTTTGTTTGCCAGGGTTTTCTGATACCCTGCCAATGTGGCTTCTCCCAAAGGCTTCCACAGAAGCCCTGTGTGGGATTTCAGGAGAATCGGATCGCTGATGGAGGCTACCACCACGTAATACATGGGATACAGGGTGATTCCAATCAGGAAAATCATAATCAGGACGTTTACGACCTGAAAGGGTTTTATTTTTTTCTTCATACCGCACCTCTCTTTATCAACATGGACTCTGCTCTCACCACAGGCTTGTTTCATTCACCTTCCGGCTCACGGAATTGGCCAGAATCAGCAGAATGAAATTAATGATGGAGTTAAAAAATCCCACGGCAGCAGCAAAGCTGTATTCAAAATTCATCAGACCAATCCGGTAAACATAGGTGGAGATAACGTCCGCTTTTTCATAAACCATAGGGTTATAAAGAAGCAGGATTTTATCCCAGCCCAGAGTCATCATATTACCGATACGCATGATGAGCAGAATAACAATTGTGGGAGAAATACCGGGAAGGGTAACATGGAGGATTTTTTTCCAGCGGTTCGCACCGTCTATTTCTGCTGCTTCATACAGGCTCTGGTCAATACCCGTCAGCGCCGCAAAATAGATAATGGAATCCCAGCCGAATTCCTGCCAGATACACATCAGCACGTACAGCGGCTGGAAATAGGCGGAGTGGCTGAACATATTGGAGGCTTCCTGGCCTGTAATGGCGGTGAAGACACTGGTGATAACGCCGTTGGTTTTGCAGAAATCCAGCATAAGGCCGCAGATAACCACCGCAGAAATAAAATGGGGCATGTAGGTAATTGTCTGTGTGATTTTCCGGAGTCTGGTGCCGGTCAGTTCATTCAGCAAAATGGCAAAGATAATCGGAAAGGGAAATCCGAAAAGCAATAACAGCAGGTTTATGGAAACCGTATTTCTCATGGTACGGAAGAAATAAGGATCTCCCAGAAAGGCTTTAAAATGCTTCAGCCCCACAAAATCGCTGCCGAATACCCCCTTTGTAGGAACATAATCAAACAGGGAAATGATCATTCCATACATGGGATAGTAATGATACACCAGAAAATACGCAAGAACGGGTAAAATCATGATGTACAAAAGGGGATGCGACCTCATGTTTTTCCACAGCTTCTTAAAAAAAGGGTCTTTCTGCGTCATAACCGCACCTCTTTTCATCGTTGCTCCTCTCTGCGTGCGCCGGCACGCATATAAATTCAAAGGCTGGCTTTACTGACGCCAGCCTTTTTCTGCATTTTACAGGGTTAAATCTTCTTACTCACGGGCTTCATATCTTGCATATGCGGCTGCATTGATTTCCTCTCCGCGTTCGCTGCCCAAATCCTTCAGCTGTGCCACAAAGCCATCCCAGCCTGTTTCCAGATCTTCCTCTCCAAAAATAAAACGGTACACCATTTCATCGGAGTAATTGGCAAGCTTTGTTTTGATCTGTGTCAGTTCCTTGGATTCTTCAGTCGTCAGTGTCAGGTAGCCGGGAAGCGTATGCTTGTCATCATTCTGACTGCCCCATGCATCCCATGACTGGTGGCATTCTTCCAGCGCATACTGAGCCGCTTCCATCGTTTCATCGTATTTAATCTGGAAAGGTGCGCACATGTAAAGTGATCTTACCGTATCGTAATCCAGGCCATCCGGGTTGTTGCTGACAAACTCGGTAAATTCCCTTGTTCCGTCCGCATTTTCCGTATATGTCTTTTCTTCTCCCTCATTGGTTCCCCATGCGGTAAGAAGCATTACATCAGGATTCATCAGATAGTCTACGAATTTCACAGCTTCTTCCGGATGCTTGCTGGTAGCGGAAACCTGCCAGGAATAGGAGTTTATGGAGCTTGTTATCTTGGACATATGAGTGATATCATCCGCATTCACTCTCGGCATCTCGCAGGAAGTGAGCTTGAATTCCGGATCCACAGCCGCACCGGCTGTCACAGACTGTTTTACATTATAGGTATGGGCAAAACACATACCTGCCGTACCGTTCTGAAAGAGCTTGAGAGAGTCGTCAATCGTCCGGGAAACAAAATCGGTATCGATCAGGCCTTCCTTCGCCCATTGATTCAGCACTGTCAGAAATTCCTTGTAGCCGTCCTGGGTTCTGCTGTAATGAACATTGCCTTCGTCATCCAGATCGAAATCTTTGATGGACACATCAAAAGCGGAGGCTATTGGGTTATTTGCATAAAACTGTGCCTGGTTGAATTCGCAGAGTGCAAGCGGAATCTGCACGCCGTTTTCTTTAAATGTACGAAGTACATTGGTATAATCATCCAGGGTAACCGGCGCTTCCAGATTATACTTGTCAAGCCAGTCCTGTCTTACGATCAGGCCATTGAATACTTTGTTGTTATCGGTAGGGGGAAGCCAGGTCGTTCCGAATTTAACGATGTTGCCTTCGTCACCTCTGATTTTCTTCTGAACGTCCGGGTCACCGCTTTCTTCACAAAGCGTGTTGAAATTCACTGCATACTGTTCCACCAGATCCGTTACATTATAAAGAACGCCGTCTGCAATGGCTCCTTCCACGCCGCCTGGGTAGGTGGTCTGGAACAGGTTGGTATACATCAGATCCGGAAGATCTCCGGATGCCAGAAGCTGCTGGAAATAAGATCCGTCATCTCCCACCGGTGCATGAATAAACTCGAATTTCAGTCCGGTATCCTCAGAAATCTTCTGTACTACAGGATTTTCGCCCAAATCAGAATAATAAGCTCTTGCTGCCGTCTGGAAATCGCAGAATATGGTCAGGGTCACATCCCCGTCTGCAATTTTAGTGCTTCCGCTCTCCGTATCCGCCGCCTCTGTTCCTGCATCTGCCGCCTGGGCGGAAGTCTGTTCCTGTGCCGTTGTACTGCTTTGTGCTGTTTCTGATGCTGCGCCGCCGCATCCTGCCAGCATAGCTGCTGTCAGAATTGCTGCCGTCAGCGCCGCACTTGCTTTTTTCAACTTTCTCATAACCTCTTCATCCTTTCTCTCTTATGCTACACACATGGTTATCCACGTGATACTGCCTTTTCATGGTTTTACATCCAGCTTGTCTATCCGCAGGATTCCGCAGATATATATTTCCAGCGCCCTGCGTATCCTCAGAAGGGAAATGCTTTCATCCGGCTGATGGTAATCGCCGTGTCCGGGTCTGAACAGGCCTGCAGGCGGAGACGGAAGCTTCATCCCGGTACCGAATGCAAAGGCATTGGGAAGCTTTCTTGCGTAGGTTCCTCCGCTCATAACAAAAGGTTCCTCTTCATTTTTCAGGATTTCCCTGCAGGTTCGGGTGAGCGTCTGTGCCACCGCATGTTCCGGATTAAAATAATTGGCTTTGGCAAGCCGGGTTGTTTTTAAGTCAAATCCCTGCCGTTTTGCTGCCGCTCCCGCCCGTTCTTCAAATGGGAAATCACTGCAGGTTATAGGATATTTGGACAGGAATCCTATTACCAGATGACCGTCCTGCATACGCAGCTGGGTCGCGGTCAGACTAATGGGACCGGAGAGGGTATCCTCACAGAATACATCCAGGGCTTTTCCTGTACTGTCCAGGTTAATGGCAGGAATGATGCGAAACAATTCCTTATTTTCGTCGCTTATCAGAGTCTGAGAACAAAGAGCTTCCGCCAGTATAGTCAGTGCATTTTCTCCTGCTTCAGGATTGGATGCGTGGGCAGAAATCCCCCTTGCCCTGATTTGTATGGTTTCGCCTGCTCTTTCAGCTTCCAGAGGAAGGGGAAGACAGGATGCTTTTTCCCAAAGTTCTTTGCTGTATGTAAGTGTCACCTGTGCCATATCGGGTATCGTATAGAGTCCACAGTCACAATGTGCCTCCAGAAGTTCTTTCCCGCATTTCTTACGGGAAATCAATTCAGCATTAAAGGATCCTCTCTCGCCGCAGCATACAGGAAAACCGCTGTCAGGCACAAGGGATAAGGCAGGGCATTCATAATTATCGCAGTAGTAATCCAAATCGAACATCCCCTGTTCCTCACAGGTTCCCAGATACAGCTCCAGCCCATGCTCCAGGCGGATATGATGCTCCTTCATATATTTCAGTACATAAAGTCCCATAATGGCGGAGCTCTTATTATCCTGGCAGCCCCGCGCAATAAAATAACCGTCCTTCACCACCGGGACATAGGGTTCATAGTCCCAGCCCTCCCCTTCGTCCACCACATCCAGATGAGCCCATATACCGATACTTTCTTTTTGTTCCGAGGTATCGTAGGAAATCTTCCCTACATAATTATCATAGTTCCGGGTAGAAAATCCATTTTCTTCACCCATATGCAGCATCTCTTCCAGGACCTCCAGGCAGCCCTTTCCATACGGAGGACATTGAACCGCTTCTGTTTCCGCTACGCTTCGGATCCGGCAGATATGTGTCAGGTCTTTTACGATGTCCGGCATCTTGTCTTCAACCCATTGCTGAATTTCCGGCAGACCGACCTTATTTTTATTCAGGAATTCGTCCATATATCATTCTCTCCCCATCAAAAATCGTTCATTCACTACTTTTCTGTTTATGATATATCCACCCGCATACCTTTACTTTTCTTACTCTTTCCGTTATAATTTTCCGGAAAGCAGGTAGTTAAACAACCGCATATTACTGAACTTTTATGCACTTTATTACTTTTTTCTTCATTTATTGATTTACTATTATTATAATTATACAAAGTACCGGCTTCCTATCATTAAGGAGATAAAAACTATGCAGAAACAATCATTCCAGCGCTTTCCTATCCGATACAGGCCCTATGATTTTCCCGCCCGTTTTCCGGTTCTTGCTTTTCTCGGAGAAAACTGGACCATTTCTGTGGATTCTCCGGAATATCTTCATTTCCATAACGGACTGGAAATCGGGCACTGCATCCGGGGAAACGGGCAGGTGTTTATGACCGGGCGTTCTCCCTCTGTTTATGAAACAGGGACGTTCAGCATCCTCTTCCCTCAGGTTCCTCATATGGCTGTCTGCGGTACACAGGAAAGCCAATGGGAATATATCTATATCGATCCCATACGTTTTCTGGAATCGGCTGCGGACTACGGTTCCGATATCTGGCAGATTTTCTATATGCTGCAGGAAATCCCCGTGATCATACAGGAGGATACTTTTCCTCTGCTGTTTTATTTTCTGTCACGGATTTTTCAGGAATTCCACGAAAAAAAGCCTCTGTATCAGCAGGCTGTCCATGGTCTTCTATTCTCTTTGTTTTCAGAAATCAACCGTATCACTCTCGCGGCTTCGGCCGGGCATACTCCGGAATCAGAAGATGGGTATTCTTATATACGCAATGCTCTTACCTTTATATATGGCCATTATGAGGAAGCTTTTTCCGTACGGGAGCTGGCCTCCCACTGCTGTATCAGCGAAAGCCATCTGCGGCGGCTGTTTAAAAATATGGTGGGAATCAGCCCTCTGGAATGTCTGCAGCATTACCGCATTCAGCAGGCCTGCCATCTGATTCACCTGAACCAGAAGCCTGTGAACAGTATTGCCAGGCAGGTGGGGTATGTCAGTCTTTCCAGCTTTAACCGGCAGTTTCAGCAGTATATGCATATGTCTCCTTCTGAGTGGAAGAAGGAGCATCTGTCGGAGGCGACGGAGCATGAGGTGCGGTCTTATGAAGATAACAGTACGCGGCATATCTTTCAGTTTTGACGGCGGGGGAGCGGGAAAAACGCATCCGCCGCAGGGTCCCTCTCTGCTTTCCGGCCCGCCTTTTCCTTCCTCCCCGGGCGGCGGTGGGTGTGGGTGTGGGTTCGGATCCAGCCTCAAAAAAGGGATGTTTCTAAATGTTCCGTTTTGCCGGGAGGCTGCCAACGCGGCAAAACTCCTCACCAGCGACTGACGTCGGCTGATGAGTCAGACAAGCCGCTAAGGACGGCAGTCTCCCGGCAAAACGGAACATTAAGAAACAGTCACCTTTTTTTCCCATGGGTCCGTACCCACACCCACCGCCGCCCGGGGAGGAAGGAAAAGGCGGGCCGGAAAGCAGAGAGGGACCCTGCGGCGGATGCGTTTTTCCCTGGGGTAATTTCTGAATTTACTTAAAATAAGGGATAAAAAGGGCCATTGAGTCCGCAGTGATATTGGCTGTGGATACAATGGCCTTTTAGGATTATTTTTGTGATTTGATTAGTTTGTTATTCGTTGTCCGGGGAACTTCCGGTGCTGATCCATTTCAGGTAGGCGTTGATGAAGGGATCTAGGGCTCCGTCCATTACTGCGTCTACGTTTCCGGTTTCATGGTTGGTTCTGTGGTCTTTTACCATGGTGTAGGGTTGGAATACGTAGGAGCGGATTTGGTTGCCCCAGCCGATTTCTTTGACTTCGCCGCGGATGCCGGAGAGTTTTTGGGCGTTTTCTTCCTGTCTGAGCATGTATAGTTTGGCCTTGAGCATCTGCATGGCCTTGTCTTTGTTCTGGAATTGGGAGCGTTCATTTTGGCATTGTACCACAATTCCTGTAGGAAGATGGGTGATGCGGATTGCAGAGGATGTTTTGTTGATGTGCTGTCCGCCTGCACCGCTGCTTCGGTAGGTATCGATACGGAGATCTTCATCGTTTATTTCAATATCGAGGTCTTCTTCGATATCCGGCATAACATCCAGGGATACGAAGGAGGTCTGGCGTTTTCCCTGTGCATTGAAGGGGGAGATTCGCACGAGGCGGTGCACTCCTTTTTCGGACTTCAGGTAGCCGTAGGCATTTTCGCCGTTTACCTGGAAGGTAACGGATTTGATTCCGGCTTCGTCTCCGTCGAGGTAATCGAGGACTTCCAGGGTAAATCCCTTGCGTTCCGCCCATCTGGTATACATGCGGTAAAGCATGCTGCACCAGTCGCAGCTTTCTGTTCCGCCTGCGCCTGCGTTGAGTTTGAGGATAGCGCCGTTTTTATCGTATTCTCCTGTAAGGAGGGTGCTGATGCGCAGCGTTTCCAATTCATCCGTGAAGGAATCCAGTTCTGAGCGTATTTCTTCTGCCATGGATTCATCATCTTCTTCATTGCCCATTTCGATGAGTGTTTCTATATCCTCATACTGGGTACTGAGATGTTCTATCTGCTCTACAGTATCCTTCAGGTTCTTTAATTCTTTCATTTTCTTATTGGAATACTCCGGATTATCCCAAAATCCCGGAGCCTCCATTTCACGTTCCATCTCTTCGATCCGCTTCAACTTTTCTGCTAAGTTAAAGTGAATCCCTCACTTCCGCCAATGGAGTTTTATAAGCCTGTAATTCCTGTTTCATCTGATCTAACAAAACCAATGTCGAACACCACCTTTACTTTTTACTATCTACGAGCCGGGCGCAGGAGAGGAATCAGAAAGCTTTCGGGAAACAGACGCCCGGGCCGCCCCTTGCCCGGACGCCTGCTTCCCGAAAGCTTTCTGATTCCTCCCCTGCATGCGGCGACAGCCGCAAAGCGAAAGGGCCGGAGGCCCTTGAGCCTGCCCGGCGGGTTACCGGGTTACACAAAAAGTCGCGGACACCACACCCTCCCGGGTTTTCATTCCAAGAAACGCCTTTCATTCCCAGGAATGCTATTTATTCCTTCCACAACAATTCTTATACTTCTTCCCACTTCCGCAAGGACAGGGATCATTCGGATAAACCTTAGCCGCGCCCCTCTTCACCGGAGCCTTCGGGCCTGAGTCATCCTTATTGGTGCCGGTCACCTTAGCGACCTGCTCTCTTTCCACCTTCTGCTCCACTCTCACATGGAACAGCAGACGTATCGTATCCTCACGGATACCGTCGGTCATGGCATCGAACATCTCATAACCGCTCATCTTATACTCAACCAGAGGATCCCTCTGGGCATAAGCCTGCAGGCCGATTCCCTGACGCAGCTGATCCATATCATCAATATGGGCCATCCACTTGTTATCGATAACCTTCAGCAAAATAACCCGTTCCAGTTCACGGATAGCCTCAGGTTCCGGGAATTCCGCTTCCTTGCTCTCATACAGCTTCACAGCTTCTTCTTTCAGCTGCTGCTTCAGATTGTTTCTCTTCGAACCGTTCACACGTGACTTCGTAACAGGCACCAACGGTATTATCGGCAGAAGAAGGGAATTCAATTCCTTGAAATTCCAGTCCTCCACATCCGCATCTTCCCCGATTACCATGTCAACGGTATTATCCACAATATCCGTGATCATCTTGTAGATAACATCCCGCATGCTTTCTCCATCCAGGACACGGCGTCTCTCCGCGTAAATGATTTCACGCTGCTCATTCATAACCTGATCATATTCCAGCAGGTTCTTTCTGATACCGAAGTTGTTGCTTTCTATCTTCTTCTGAGCCGTTTCAATGGCGTTGCTCAGCATCTTATGCTCGATTTCCTGATTTTCCGGAACACCCATGGTGTTGAACATATTGATCAGACGTTCCGAACCGAACAGTCTCATCAAATCGTCTTCCAGTGAAATATAGAACTTGGACTCACCGGGATCTCCCTGACGTCCGGAACGGCCGCGCAGCTGATTGTCAATACGTCTGGATTCGTGTCTTTCCGTACCGATGATCTTCAGGCCGCCCGCTTCCTTCGCGGCATCATCCAGCTTTATATCCGTACCACGGCCTGCCATGTTCGTCGCAATGGTTACAGCCCCGTGCACACCGGCATCCGCAACGATTTCTGCTTCCAGTTCATGGAACTTCGCATTCAATACCTTATGAGGGATTCCCTTCCTCTTCAGAAGCCCGCTCAGCTCCTCGGAAGCCTCAATCGTAATGGTACCAACCAGCACCGGCTGTCCCTTTGCATGGGATGCCTCCACCGCTTCCACGATCGCATGCAGCTTTTCTTTTCTCGTCTTATACACCGCATCCTGCTGGTCAAGTCTCAGAATGGGCTTATTCGTAGGAATCTCAATAACATCCATTCCATAGATATCACGGAATTCCTTTTCCTCGGTGAGGGCGGTACCTGTCATACCTGATTTTTTCTCAAATTTATTAAAGAAGTTCTGGAAGGTAATGGTCGCTAGCGTTTTGCTTTCCCGCTTAACCTGTACGTGCTCCTTCGCCTCAATCGCCTGGTGCAGACCATCGGAATAACGGCGTCCCGGCATGATACGACCGGTAAATTCATCTACGATCAGAACCTGATCATCCTTTACCACATAGTCCTTGTCACGGGCCATCAGGTTGTTGGCACGCAGGGCCAGGATAATATTGTGCTGGATTTCCAGGTTTTCCGGATCCGCCAGGTTTTCAATCTGGAAAAACCGTTCCACCTTGGCAACACCCTGCTCTGTAAGGTTTACCACCTTATCCTTCTCGTTAACTACGAAGTCGCCGCTTTCTTCCTGTTCCACACCCATGATGGCGTCCAGCTTGGACAGATCTTCCATATCCGCGCCGCGTTCCATCTGTTTGGCGAGGATATCACAGGCCTCATAAAGCCTGGTGGATTTCCCGCTCTGTCCGGAAATAATCAAGGGCGTTCTTGCCTCATCAATCAATACGGAGTCAACCTCATCGATGATGGCATAATGCAGGTCACGAAGCACAAGCTGCTCCTTATAAATGACCATGTTATCTCTTAAGTAATCAAATCCCAGCTCATTATTGGTAACATAGGTGATATCCTTGGCATATTCAGCCCGCCTCTCCTCCGGCTTCAGGCTGTTTAAAACCACACCTACTTCCAGGCCCAAAAACTCATGCACAGCGCCCATCCAGGCGGCATCTCTGGCGGCCAGGTAATCATTGACCGTTACCACGTGGACTCCCTTGCCTTCCAAAGCGTTCAGATAAGCAGGAAGCGTGGACACCAATGTCTTACCTTCACCTGTTTTCATTTCAGCGATACGTCCCTGATGCAGGATAATACCGCCGATCAGCTGCACGCGGAAGGGCTCCATATTCAGTACTCTCCTGGCTGCCTCACGTACCGTGGCATATGCCTCCGGAAGCAGATCATCCAGAGTTTCCCCATCGGAAAGACGCTTCTTATATTCCTTCGTCTTATCCTTCAGCTGTTCGTCGGAAAGTTCCATCATGGAAGGCCTTAAAGACTCAATCTTGTCCACTATGGGAGTGATTCGCTTTAATTCCCTTTCACTGTGCGTGCCGAAAACTTTTTGAATTACATTCATTTTGTATTTGCTCCAATCGTTTTGTCCGCATAAAATAACCTGTCGCGGCCCGTTTCCCGGCCTTTTACAGCCTGAGCCGGACATGCACTACCCCCTATAATAGCAGAAAAGCGGCGTTTGTTCAACTTTTATCTGCTATCCGGGAAAACCTTAGCCTGTTTTTGGCAGCTGTTTTCAGGAATATCTTTACAAAAGCTGCCGCTTCCATTTTATTTATCATTTATGTTATATGACTTTTTCCCAAAAAAATCTATAGATAAACTATGAAAAGTCTGTAAATTTTCCCTTTAGTATCCAGGCCGCAGACACATCCGTCCGCTGAAACTGCTCAGTCAAACTTGTATCATATAAAAATATGACTCAGCAAAAAGACTGTCGGCAGCTCCCGTGATCACTGCCGACAGTCTTTCTTTCCTTTTCTTGAGACACCTTCCTTTTTTTCAAATCGTCTTTTTCCTGGTAGATTCCCGTTCCAGCACGGAAGGCAGTGTGCTGTAATAACGCACCGTCAGATTAGGCTTCCTGATTTTAGACAAAATACACTTTCCGGTCTGATACCCCATATCAAATACATCAATATCCACCACCGTAAGCATTGGTTTTAAAATCCGCGACAGCGGATATTCATCAAAAGCAATTACTCCTATCTCCTCCGGAATCTCTGCTCCATGCTCCTTCAGCGCCATGACACAGCCATAGGCGATATAATTATTTGCACAGATAACAGCATCCGGGCGCTCCTTCTGCGAAAGCAGCTCCTCCGTCATGGCATAACCGCTGTCACAGTCAGAGGCTCCGTGTCTCAGATGCCCTCCCGGGATCAGCACATCATGTTCATTTAATACGGAAAGCACCCCTTCCAGGCGGTGTCCGCTGATACGGTCCTCCTGCCTTCCTCCCAGAAAAGCGAGAGAACAATAGCCGCACTGCAGCAGATAACGCGCCGCAAGTTCTCCGCCCAGGCGGTTATCAATGTCTATCCAACTGAAATGGCTGGGGAAATCAGGGATGCCGATTACGATATGGGGAATTTCCCTCGCGGCAACCAGCTCATCCATGGCCGGTGAAATAATGGATGCATGAAGCACCACGCCGTCCGCCTCCTTGGAATCAAATATCTTTTCCACAAAGCCGCAGGCCTCTTCCGCCGCAATGCTTTTCACACAAAGCAGATAGCCCTTTTTAGCCAGCGCCTCTTCCATTCCGGACATCATTTCAAACATATGGGGATTGCTGAAGCCCGCATTTTTACCCAATGTTGTCAAAAACAGCACCATTTTTGTGGACTGCCTGGCGAAATTGCGCGCCCTGGCGTTGGGATGGTATCCCAAATCGCGCATGGCCTGCTCCACACGGTCAATGGTCGCCTGTGAAATGGAACCGGAACCATTCATCACCTTTGAAACGGTAGCCGCAGATGTCTGCGCGGCCTTTGCCACATCCCTGATTGTTACCGACATACTCTTCTCCTCACCATTCCTTTTTTATGACCGCAAAGCCTCTGCTGCCCAGCCGCTCACCCCGCAGCCCTCGCTGCCACAGGATCCGGCCTTCCAGCCATTCCGGCATAAGCGCCGCATCGTTTTCTTCCATATTCATGGCAACCAGCACGGACTCTTCCGGAAGCCGCCTTTCATATACATACAGCCTGCTTCCCTTTTCAGCGCTCACCGTGCGGAAGCTGCCCCGGCGCAGGGCCTTTTCCCCGTTCCGAAGGCGGATAGCCTCCCTGTAAAATGACAGGAGCGTATCCCCCCGCCCCCAGGGCATAGCCTGTCTGTACTCATCCTCCAGCACACCCTCCACCCCCAGCTCATCCCCGTAAAATACGGAAGGCATACCCGGAAAGGTCATAAGGAAAAGCACCGCCAGTTCATAAGCCCCTCTGTCCTTGCCGCACAGTGACAAAAACCGGCTCACATCATGGCTGTCCAGCAGATTCATCTGGGCGAAAACGCTCTGCCTCCTGTAGCGTATCCGCATATGGGTAACCCTCCCGTCAAAGGCCGCCGCATCTATGGAGCGGGAGGCAAAAAACCTGCGGCAATGCTTGCGGAAATCATAATTCATGGAAGAATCAAAAATCTTTCCGTCCAGCCAGTGTCCCGCGCTCTCCCACACTTCGCCGATCAGCGCCGCTTCCGGATTCACGCTCTTCGCCGTCCGGTAAAACCGCCGCCAGAAATCGTCATTCACTTCACTCGCCACATCCAGCCGCCAGCCGTCAATATGGAACTCCTCCAGCCAGTACCGGCATACCCGGCAGAAATAATCCGCCACCGCTTCCCGGTCCGTTGCCAGCTTCGGCATCATGCGTTCATACCCAAAACACTCATAATCCGGATAAATTTCCGGATCCTCCGGCCTGTGCACCGGGAATTCCAGCCGGTAAAACCAGTCACTGTATTGGGAATCCTTCCCTTTATCCACAACATCCTCGAATTTATCCCACTGCCATCCACAATGATTGAACACGCCGTCTATAATAACACGCATTCCGTTTCCGTGGCACGTATCCACCAGTTCGCGGAAATCCTCATCCCGGCCGAAGCACGGATCCACATGAAAATAATCGATCAAATCATACTTATGATATTCCCCCGCGGCGAAAATCGGATTCATATACAGGGTGTTAAATCCCAGCTCCTTCAGATAACTGATATTTTCCGTAATTCCCCGCAGTGTTCCGCCCCGTTTCCCTCGTACTGTTTTTCCATGGAATTCCTTCCTGCTCCCCTCATTGCTGATAAACCCTTTCCCTGAAGCAAAGCTGTCCGGAAAAATATTGTAAACCACCGCATCCTGCATCCATTGGGGAGGCCGGACAAGATCATCCCTGTGCATATAGGGAAACTGGTAGTATTCCGAGCGGTCATCCACACAATGATCGGAGAAAAAATCCCCATAATACAAAAACCGTTCTTCCCCCGCCGTCAGCTCGAAATAATAACATAACCGCCTGTAGGGGCTTACAAACTCCGTTTCATAATAATCGAACAGCTCATCCTGCGCCGCCACCTTCATGAGGACAGAATCAAAAATCACCGGCGTCTGCCGACAGGAACGATCCCCGTAATACAGCCGGCAGGCATCCATATCTCCCCGCGCCGTACGGAGCCGGAAGACCATACGTTCCTCATCCAGGGCAAAAGCATACTGTGACATGGGAATATGCAAAACTGCTTTTTTGTTCATACCGTATCCTTTCAGCCTTTTACACCGCCTGATGTCAGGCCGGTTGTCATGTTTCTCTGCAATGCGAAGAATATGATCAGGATAGGGACGGAAACCACTATGGACGCCGCCGCAAACACCGGCCAGCTGCCGCTCATCTCCGTAGCCTGCAGGGAATAAAGCCCTGCCGCCAGCGTATATGTTTCCTCTCCCGTCATAAAGTTAATGGCAAAAATATATTCATTCCACACATAAATAAGCACCATCATCCCCGTCACCACAATCGTGGGCCTCGCCAGAGGCAGCACGATTTTCGTCACCAGCTGCACCGGTTTCGCCCCGTCAATCATGGCCGCTTCTTCTATTTCCACCGGAATCGTATCAAAATACCCTTTCATATTCCACAGGGCAAATACCGACATGGTTCCCGTATACACAATGAGAAGCCCCATCCTGCTGTTGATAAGCCCCATGGGACTCAGCAGCTTATACAAAGCCGTCATGGAAAGCAGCGCCGGAAATGCATACAGCAGAATCAGAAGCCGCAGAATAACTTTCCTTCCCGGAAATTTTTTCCTGGAAAACACATAGGCTGCCGGGATTCCCGTCCCCAGGGAAATGAAAACCGCGGCCGCCGCCATCCATATACTGTTGGAAAACCATCTTAAAATAGGTTCCTCCACAAATACCGCCCGGTAATTCGCCAGCGTCATATGCTTCGGAAGAAAAGAAAAATCGGAGCTAAGCAGACTGTTGTCAGCATTCAGTGACACGGAAAATGCATACAGCACTGGTATCAGCACCAGAAAACACAGCAAGACAAAAAAGAGATTAACCACAAGCAGCAGCGCCGCTTTCCTGGCTTTTTTCCCGGTTTTATAAGCCATTTACCCCTCCTCCTTCCTCTTCCCTCCGGTCACACAGGAAAACAGAATCAGCATAAGGAATATAAGAATAGACACTGCCGAACTGTACCCGTAATTATTGGTTATAAATGCATTTTCATAAGCATAGGTAAGAATGGTATGAATATGCGCGCCTGTCTTCCCTCCCGCCTGCTGTGTCAGCAGGTAAATCACATCGAACTGCTTGAAAGTGGTGAAGACCGTAATAATGACGGACGGCGCAATAATGGGCCTGATCATGGGAATCGTGATATACCGCGCCCTGTCCAGCCAATTCGCTCCCTCCAGCAGGGCACTCTCATAAAAGCTTCTGTCCACGCTCTGCAGGGCACCGTCAATGATAGTTATCATAAACGGCAGCGCCAGCCACAGATTTACAACCGTACAGCACACAAAGGCAAGCCCGTCCCCCGACAGCCAGCTTACCGGCTCCATCCCCAATTTCCCAAGCCACTGATTCAAAAGCCCGAACTGCGAATTAAACATCCCCGTCTTCCAGAGCAGAATGGAAACATATCCGGGCATCGCCCAAGGAAAAATCAGCAGCGTTTTATAAATATTGCGAAGCCGCAGTCCCGGAAGATTCAATAAACTGGCAAGAAGGAACGCTATCACCAGCTGCAGCACCATATTGACAACTGTCCATACCACCGTCAGAACAAGCGCCTGCAGAAACCCATTATCAAATACCAGCAATGCATCCCTGTAGTTATCCAGCCCGATCAGCTCATAATCAAACCAGTGGTATACGTTCATATTGGTAAAAGAAATGTAACCCGTATATACAATGGGAAAGATAACGATCAGCAAAATCAAAAGCAGCGAAGGCGCCGACCACAGATATGCTGCTATTATCTCTCTCTTTCTCCCCTTACGCTCCACCCTTTTTCTCCTTTCCCGCTTCTCACTTCATCTGCCCGATCAGCCGGAGTGCTTCCTTCTGCGCCTTGACGCAGCTTTCTTCCACTCCCCTGCCGCTCATATTAATATCAGCCAGCAGATTTCCTGCCACCGTCCACATAACATCCATTTCCGGCCGGTTCGGCATGGGAACCGCATCTTCCGCCGTCTGCTTCATAGCCATAACCACATCATCCGACAGGATTTCTTCCATCTCATAACAGGCCTCGCTGGCCGGGGCACAGCCGCTGGCCTTAGCCAAATCCACCTGAAGCTGCGGATCCATCAGCTTACGAAGCACCAGCTCCACCGCTTCTTTTTTATTCTCCCCTGCGATTTTAAGCACCTGGATCCCCTGAACCCCGCTGTAAGGCGCAATCGGCATTCCTGTTTCATCCACCACAGGCATGGGTGCAATCCCCAGATCCATTCCCGTCTGCCGCACAGCAGGCACCAGCCACGGCCCCGCTATCGTAGCATGTGCTTTCCCTTCGCTGAAAAGAGTATTTACCGTGGCATATTCGCTTTCCCCCGGCATAAGCTCCACAAACTTCTTATGATACTCCAGCGCCTTCTGCGTCTGAGGCAAATCCAGCCCCGGTTCCCCCTGGTCATTCATGATATATCCCCCGAAACCATGAATCCACCCCGCGCTGTAATAAGCCGTACTATGCTGCTCCACAAACCCATAATGGCCTCCCTTTGTATTCTCCTCCATATAAGAATAAAGCTCCTCCGTAGTCTGCGGAACCTCTTCCTCCTTCATATACCGCTTATTATACATAAACAAAAGCGTCTCATAATAAACCGGCAGCTGATATACCACATCCTGATAGGTTGCCGCCTTAATCGTCATATCCATATACGGTTCCAGTTCCTCCATGGGAATAAAATCCGTAACAGGAGACAAAATCCCCATCTCCGCATAAACACCAATCTTATCATGAGCAAAAAAATACATATCCGGCGCAGCTTTAGGATCATTCCCCACCATTTTCAAAGCTTCCGTCAAATCGCTTTTCCGCTCCAGCTTCACCGTCACCTCCGGCGCCAGCTCATCCAGCTGCTTCTGCAGCACCTGGACAACCGCATCCTCCTTATCATGCCATATCGTAATAACCGATTGATCCGCCGCTTCCTTCCCCTCCTGGCCGCAGCCCCCCAAAGAGACCGCAGCCAACATAAAGGCAAGTGCAGCGCTGATTATTTTCTTCCTCATACGCACCTTTCCGCCCCTAACCGGGCATCCCCTTACCCTTTCCTTTTCTTACCCGCCACCACCGCTGCAGCAATCACAGCCGCTGTCACCACGACCACCAGAATGATCACCGGCGCCCTGCTTCCGCTCTGTTCCACAGACACACCCGTTTCCTCCACACCAGGTTCCTGCGTTTCCTCCGCCGTCATCCGCTCCTCTGTCTCACCCGCCGTGCCTTCCGCCACAACTGCCCCTTCCGGCTCCTCATAAAAAACAGAAGCATCCTCCGCACTGTTCACAACCACCCAGACATCCTTTCCCGTATCAACCGAAAGATCCGCCGTCTGCACACTTCCCTCCGACCCATTAACAATAACAGAATTCACCCATCCAGGCACACTTATCTTCAGCCACCCGGAACCATCCTCCGCCAACGCTTCTCCCGGCCACGCCGCAAATGCATTCGTCCCATCCGGCGCCGACCACGCCCAAAGACAGGGACTCTCCCAATCCGCCGGCGCTTTCACCCACACTGTAACATCCGGAACCTCCTCCGCATCCGGATCCTCATAACTGAAATCATAACTCCCATCCTCACCGACACTCACCCAGATATCCGCAGGATCTATCGATATATCCTCCGTCTGCACCGCCCCGTCATCCGCATTCACAATAATAGAATTCACCCAGACAGGAACCTTCGCCTCATACCATCCGCTCTCCTTCAGAGCCAACACCTCCCCGGGCCATGCCTCAAACACATTCTTCCCATCCGGCGCCGACCAGGCCCACAAACAAGGCTCCTTCCAGCTTTCATCCACCTTCACCCGCACCACGAACTTTTCCACATACTCCGGAATATCCCCCTTCGTCTGCGGATCCGTAAAAAGCTCCGCATTCTCTCCATCCTCAACAACAATCCACGTATTCCTCCCCTCCAGCACCAACTCCCCCGTCTGCACATCACCCTCATCCGCATTAACAATCACATGATCCGCCCACGAAGGAATCCACACATAATACCACCCCTCATTCCCCCTGTCCGCATCCATCTCCTCACCCGGCCAGGCCGCAAAAGCATTATTCCCATCCTCATCCCAAGCCCATATACAAGGATTCTCCCAATCCTCCGGCACCTGCACATACACAGCCACCCGTTCCTCCCCATTTTCCGCCAAGACACTAAAAGGCACCCAAAACACACCCAACAAAACACCCAAAACCAACAATCCCCACTTCTTCCACCGTTTCAACATAATCCAACCTCCTCTTTCTCTTTTCCGCCTGTTCCAAAACCGCAACACAAACAACTCCCAAAACCAACTTCTTCCTACCCAATCCCATATCCCGCATCCCCTGAAATATCCGATTGATTATGCTCAAATTCTACCATCCCCACCCACCCCCAGCAATCACTATTTAAGTAACCGTTTACCCTGTTTTTTGTACAAATCCCATCATTTCCCACCCCATTTTCATACAATTACCCCAATCTTTTCCTCCTTTTCTTCAATCCCTCCAAATTTTTGTGAATTATTAACGAAACTGTTTCCCTCTTTCCCCTTAGTAAAAATCTCCTCTTATACCCCTTCCCCACCTTTCTCCCCATCGTAAACCTGCCCTTCAGGATAAACGCATCCTCCACAGGGGCCTGCCGCCCTGCCTTTTTCCCTCCTCTCCGGACGGCTGTGTATGTGTTTGCTGAGACATCTGAAAAAATAGTGATGTTTCTTAATGTTCCGTTCAGCCGGAAGACTGCCGCCCCTAGCGGCTTGTCTGACGAACGCAGTGAGGAGTTTTGCCGCGTTGGCAGCCTTCCGGCTGAACGGAACATTTAGAAACACCACCATTTTTGAAGCTGACTCAGCAAACACATACACAGCCGTCCGAAGAGGAGGGAAAAAGGCAGGGCAACCAGGCCCCTGTGGAGGATGCGTTTATCCGTTTCTCCGCCCAATGCTTGACCTTTATAAATAGAAGTGTTATAATTTTAACAATGGGCTTTAAAGGGAGGACTCTGCCCTCCCGCGCCCCCGAAACCTATTAAATATCACACAAATTCAATTCTATTAAATGAGGTATGGACAAATGAGTACAAGTTTCGATGGACTGATTTCCAAAGTAAAAGAATGCGGACAGAAGACAGTTTCCGTTGCTGTCGCACAGGACAGCGCCGTTCTTGAAGCAGTAAGAGCCGCCAAGGACCGCGGCATCGCCAATGCCATCCTGGTTGGTGACGAAGCCAAAATTAAAGCGATTGCCGAAGAACTCAAGATTGATGTTTCTGATTTTGAAATCATCAATGAACCGGATGAATGGACCGCTGCACTTACCGCCGTTAAGCTTGCCCATGATGGAAAAGCCGATATGTACATGAAGGGCCTTCTGGAAACCAAAACCTTCTTAAAGAGTATTCTTGACAAGGAAGTCGGCCTGCGCACAGGGCGCACCCTGTCACATGTCTGTGTATTTGATATCCCCGGAATCGAACAGCTTCTTTTCTTTACCGACGTTGCATTCATGACCTATCCTACTCTGGAGGATAAGGTACATATCATTGAAAATACCGTTGAAGTGGCTCATGCCTGCGGCATTCCTAATCCCAAGGTAGCTCCCCTTGCCGCCGTTGAGGTTGTGAATCCCAAAATGCCTGTTACCGTTGATGCGGCAGAGCTGACCAAAATGAATGAGGAAGGGAAAATCACCGGCTGTATCGTAGACGGACCTCTTTCCCTTGACCTGGCTATCGATGAAGAAGCCGCCCGCCATAAAGGGGCTACACACCGCAAAATCCAGGGAAATGCCGACGTCCTGCTCTTCCCTGACATCCATGCAGGAAACCTGGTTTACAAAGCTATCGTCCATATGGTTGACGGCGTAAAGAACGGCTGTATCTTAACCGGTACCAAGGTGCCCGCCATCCTTACAAGCCGCTCCGATTCCTTTGAGACAAAAGTAAATTCCATCGCTCTGGCCGCTGTCGTTGCGGAAGAGCTGAACAAGACCCGCTGAAAACAGTCCGTCAATGAAACCATGCGGCAAAGCCGCTGTGATTAGAAAAGGAGAGCGAAAACTATGTCTTATAAGAGCTTAATCATCAATCCCGGTTCTACATCTACTAAAATTGGCGTGTTTGAGGATGAAAACCTTCTTTTTGAAGAAACCTTAAGACACCCCACGGAAGAAATCTCCAAATATGCTTCCATCATCGATCAGAAGGACTTCCGTAAGGAAATTATCACAGACCTTCTGAAGGAAAAAAACTTTGATATAAATTCCCTTGATTTTGTCGTAGGACGCGGCGGCCTGTTAAAGCCTATCCCGGGCGGCACCTATAAAGTGAGCGACGAACTGCTTCACGATCTGGAAATCGGCTATCAGGGACAGCACGCTTCCAACCTGGGAGGCATCCTTGCAAGAGAAATCGGCGATTCCATCGGCGTTCCTTCCTTCATCGTTGACCCCGTTGTCGTTGACGAGCTTGAACCTATCGCCAGATATTCCGGCTGTCCTGAGCTTCCCAGAAGAAGTATTTTCCATGCGCTCAACCAGAAGGCTGTTGCCAGAAGATACGCAAAGGAATCCGGCATCCCTTATGAACAGCTGAACCTGATTGTGGTACACATGGGCGGTGGCTGCTCCGTAGGCGCACACAGAGGCGGAAAGATCGTGGATGTCAACAACATTCTTGACGGCGAAGGCGCTTTCTCACCGGAACGCGCCGGAACAGTACCTGCCGGTGATCTGGTTAAAATGTGTTTCTCCGGCAAATATACGGAAAAAGAAGTTTATAAGAAGCTGGTTGGCGGCGGCGGTTTCAACGGCTATGTGGGAACAAACGATGCCCGTATCGTAGAAGATAAAGCGCTGGAAGGCATTCCGGAATACGTGGCAATATTGGATGCATTCCATTATCAGATCGCCAAGGATATCGGAGCTATGGCTACCGTTCTGAACGGCAAGGTCGACAAAATCATCCTCACCGGCGGAATTGCTTATTCCAAGGTTACCCGTGATGATCTGCAGAAACGTGTGGGCTGGATCGCTGATTTTGTTGTTTATCCCGGTGAAGACGAACTCCTGGCTCTGGCTCAGGGAGGCCTTCGTGTAATAAAGGGTGAGGAAGAAGCAAAGGCTTATTAATCAGCCGCTGGGAAGGATAACGGATAAGATACATGACGAAAAAAGAACTGGCAATTGCCAATCATGATAAAAAATACAATTGCTGCCAGGCTGTGGCCTGTTCCTTCTGTAAGGAAATCGGAGTGGACGAGGAAACTCTGTTTAAGGCAGGAGAAGCTTTCGGGCTGGGCATGGGCGGAATGGAAGGCACCTGCGGCGCCGTATCCGGTGCGGTAATGCTTGCCGGCTTTAAAAACAGTGACGGACAGCTGAATGATCCGAAAACAAAAGCGGAAACCTACAAGCTTTCCCGTGAGATCGTAAGACGCTTTGAGGAAAAAAACGGCTCCCTCATATGCCGTGATTTAAAGGGCATTGATACCGGAACCGTGCTCCGCACTTGTCCGGGCTGCATTGAAGATGCAGTGGAAATTGTCCAGGAAGTCCTTGGACTGTAATCCCTGTTTCATTTCATTTTGATATAACTAGCAAAAAGCTTGTTCGGAGATTGTCGATCCGGGCAGGCTTTTTTGCTGTCGGAAAAGAATGCATCCGGCTCCGATGCCTGTTTTTACTATATTTATTGTTTTACTTTCTTTTCTTCCTTGAATTTGTTTCGATTATTTTATTAGATTTTAAGACCGGCCCGAAGGCCTGTTGATCAGACTGGCAGAAAGAAATACGGCCAGTCCTGAAGATTTTCAGACAATATCAGAAATCTTGTATTCTTTGCATAAACGTTCTCTTAGTACGGTGTCTTCACTGATCTGTGATAATTCCTCCAGACGGTTATCCTGTAAAAGAGCCTTAACCAATTCGAGGATTCTTTCTTCACTCTCTTTTTTCTCGCCTACTACCCATTCCTCAAATGTCATAAACTTTGCCTCCCATTCCCGGCTATATTATAAACATTTATTTACGTTTTATCAACCTGCATTTACCCGTTTTCCTATTTTTTTCCTGCCGCGGCGGTCAAAATCCTGCCGGTTCCAGCGGAACAAAGGCGCCAGGAATTCCACGAGCGGTTTCCAGGAAAATACAGCTACCAAAAGAACGCTGAACAGGAGGGCTACCGCCTCTTCATGCTCGATAAAACTGAAAAACTTTATCTTGCTTAACAGCTTAATCACAAATCCATGCAGAAGATATACCGGCATGGTATTGGCTCCGATATAGGAAAGAAAGGGAATCTTTCTCACGGGCATACACAGAAGGAAAAAAGCAAGCCACAAAAGGGCCGCAGCGATGCTTAGAAGCCTGAACTGCCAGCCATAATTTCCCTTTTCATAGGAAATAGATCCGTAAAACCATGCGGATTTGATATCCTCCACATTCTGTCCGATCAGCCAGACAAAGGCCCCCAGTATGATTCCCAAAATGAGAATGGCAGCGCCTTTAATAAGCCATTTTTTTCTTTTATCCGCCTGATAATCCGGCTGTTCCTTCTCCTTACGCAGCCCCGATGCCGTCTCCTGTGCTTTCCTCTTCATATCCCTGTAATAAACGCCTAACAGGAAGTAGGGGAAGAACTCCACGATCCTGGATGCGGACAGGAAATAACCGGCTTTCTCATCAAAACCGATGAATACGCTGGCAGCGGCCGCCGCGAGCAGCATGGCCATTTTTTTCTTCATCCCCTCCACCTGCACCAGGGGCAGCACCAGATTCCATACGATGATGGCAAAAAGATACCACAGCAGCCAGTAAGGGGTCGTATACTGCATATCCGCATCCTTGTCCAGAATCTGATTGGAAAAAAGCAGATACAGTGTCTGGAAAATCAGATAGGGATATATCATATTATTTTTTATCTTAGACGGGTTATACCGCGCAAAAACACCGGACACAAAAGCAAAAAGGGGCATGTGAAAAGAATAGATCACCAGATAAATCACTCTTTCCGGTGAATTTTTCCCCATAAACAGCTCCAGCATATGCCCGAAAACCACGGAAAAGATCAACAGGCATTTCAGATTATCCATCTGGTAATTTCTTCTGTTCGTACCGGCTGCAAGCATGTGGGCATCTCCCACTTTCTGTTCCATCATAAACCTCCAGGATGTCAATCAATAACTGCTTTACAAACTATAGCCCTTTTCCTTTCGGTTGTCCAGATTGAATATTCTTAAAAATATTTAATTATTTCTTAGTATACAGAACATTATTACAAGAAAAACCTTTCCCTTTTCCCATTATTAAGCAGCCGCGCCGGAAAGGTGCCCAATCCAGATGGTTACCCTGAAAATACCATCCTCATGGCTTATCTGTATATGGCCTCCGTAAAGCTCCACCACATCCCGGACCGATCGAAGTCCATAGCCATGCCCCTCCGCTTTTTCTTTCGTGGTCACCAGCCGCCCTTTTGCCTCCTTCACTTCTCCTGCAAAGGTATTTTCCACCTCAATGCAGAGCGCATCGCCGACCAGCCGGGCCTTCAGGGACAGTCTCCTTTTTTCCTTCTCCGGTATTCCCGAAGCCGCCTCCAGCGCATTGTCCAGAAGATTGGCAAAAATAGTGCACAGGCTCACATCATCCATATCATAGACTTTTTTCAGTTCCATGTTAATAAAACAGGGAATATCCAGCTTTTCCGCCAGATTATATTTTGCATTGATCACCGCATTCACCAGACCGTTCTCACAGAATTTCCGGCTTCCGGCTGCAGCGGCAACCTGCAGCTTCTTAAAATAATCCAGGGCTTTTTCATACTCTCCTGTTTCCATAAAGGAGCCGATAATCCCCAGATGGTTATTCATATCATGCCGAAGCTTGCGGATGGCAAGCTGATTCTGTTCCAGTTCTTCATAGTAGGACTGCCGCAGCTTCATATTTTCATTCTCCAGCTCCTGCCGCACAGCATCCCCGATATACAGGCACAGCCAGATACAGCCCAGGCTGGCAACAATACAGGCGATGCAGGAAGGATAAGCTGTCCATGCATTTTCAATCCTGGCTGTGGAGATTACCGTAATGCTCCCGATAAAAGCCGCCGTGCAAATCATATCCGGGAGCAGCCATATCTTAGCCGTCATCAATCCCGCCATTCTGGACAGCTTTTTCTGGAATCCATGATAAATTCCCGCCCAGAACAAAACGCGCAGCATATAGCTTATCCATGTCAGAAGCCTGTCAAGAAAATATCCGCCGGGCGTAAGGCGGAAATAAATCAAACCTGTCAGATCCGTAGTGATAAAATTCACGGAAACCATGATAGGGAATAAAATCAGCACTACGGATATTTTTTCGATATTGGTTCCCCCATAAAATAAGAACACCGTTGCCGTGTACAAGAGCAGCATTGCCGCTATATTAATGGGATCTTCCGGAAACACCACCATGTCACCGGTAAGCCAGATGCCTATAAAAGCAGCTATATTCCAGAAAATTCCCTGCTTTTTTTTCACAAAACAGGCAGTAAGGCGAAAAATGTAATATATATAGACAGATATTGTTCCTGCCAGAAACAGATATTCCAGTGTTAAATGTATCATCTCAGCATAAACCTCGCAAAAGCTGCCGCCGTTTCCTGGGCGCAGGATCGGCTCACGGCAATTTTATCCCCGCCGCAGAGCAGGGAGGTATTTTCCAGTCTCGTCACATAGTTCAGATTAACAAGGTAGCGATTATGGCACCGGATGAAGGTATCCGGCAGCTCCGGTTCTATTTCCCCAAGCTTTCCGTAAAAGGTTATATTCTCAGTACCGGTAACCGCCGTCACCTTTCTTCCCTCGCTGACGAAGTACCGCGTTTCCCGCAGAGGCAGCTTATATGTTCCCGACTTCTGCTCCACTATATAGTATTTTTCTGCCGCCATATCCAGCTCCCGGAGGGCCTGATCAAGAATCTCTCTTATTTTTTTATCCTCATAGGGCTTTAATATATAATTCAGGGCCTTCACCTCATACCCATGGAATACAAAATCGGGATAGGCGGTTACAAAAATAATAATTGCCGTACAGCCAGACTTTCTCAGAGCTTTGGCCGCTTCCATTCCATTCATCCCGCCCATTTCTATGTCCAGGAAAATAATATCCGCAGGCCGTTCCTCATTTCTTCGCAGAAGTTCTTCTCCGCTCTCAGCTTCAGTAATATGGTATTCAAGCCCGCTCAGCTCCAACTGCGTACCGGCAATATGGCGCAGGTCATTTCTTAATTTCTTTTCATCATCACAAATCGTTATTTCAAGCATTTCTCCGCTCACTCCAACCGCTGATTCCTACTGATTATTATTGCGTACGTATTAGTATACCATATTCCCGCTGTTCCTAAAATGGGCTTTCCATAGAAATCACTTTGTCCGTCCAATCTCTGTAAAACCGTTCCTCATGGGATACCAGAATCACGGTTCCTTCATATTTGACCAGCGCTTCTTTGAGGGCTTCCTTCGCCAACTCGTCCAGATGGTTCGTAGGCTCATCCAGAATGAGGACATTGGAGGGCATCAATGTCAGACGGCACAGCTTTACTTTCGCCTGCTCTCCTCCGCTTAAGGTAGAAAGCTGACGTTCTGCTTTTTCCCTGTCAATGCCGCAGCCTGCCAGATGCTGTCTGGCTTCCTTCTGCGTCAGGTGCGGAAACCAGTCCAGCAAAGCCGACAGTGGTGTCATATTCTTTCCATTCCATTCGGATTCCTGTTCATAATAACCTATGCAGGCAGTGTCCGCCAGGGTAAAACCACCCTTTAAGGGGGACAGTTCACCTACCAGGGTTTTCAGCAGAGTGGATTTACCGATTCCATTAAAGCCTGTGATCGCAATTTTCTGCCCTCTGCGTACCTCAAAGCTGATATCGCTTATGACCGGATAATAGTACCCTGCCGACAGATGGGATACCCGCAGGGCGGTCTCGCCGTGAGGTTCTCCAGCCAGAGGAAAGGTAAAAAAGGGCTTAATCAGTGTTTTAGCCGGCGGTTCCAGACGCTCCAGTCTTTCCAGCTGCTTCCGGCGGCCCTTGGCCATTTTACTGTTGACACCGGCAATGTTCTTCCGTATATACTCCTCGGTTTTCTTTATTTCCCTTTGCTGCGCCGCATACCTTCGGATGTATTCTTCCCTGAGGTGTTTTTTCTGCTTCAGGAAATCCGAATACTTCCCGGTATATTTATGAATCGTGCGTTCCTCAATATCACAGATGCATGTACAGACCTTTTCCAGGAAATTATAGTCGTGAGAGACTACCATAAAGGCTTTGGGAAAAGCGGACAGATAATCGGAGAGCCATTGAATGTGTTCCTTATCCAGGAAATTGGTAGGTTCATCCAAAAGCAAAACATCCGGTTCCTCTAACAGCAGCTTAGCCAGAATCACCTTGGCCCGCTGTCCTCCGCTCAGTTTCCCCAGTTCCTTTTCTATGCCGATGGCCATAAGGCCCAAGCCTTCGCAAATCCGCTGAATCCGATAATCAATGGAATAAAAGTCGGCCGCTTCCAGCATACGCTGATACCGTTCCGCCATTTTCCATACTTCTTCTGCGCTGCTGCCGGAAATCCCGGAATTCCCGGATACCGCACAGCCTTCATAGGCTTCCAGCATCTTTTTTTCAAGCTCATAGAGATTTGCAAAAGGGGAATGCAGATATTCCAGAATGGTCTGTCCCCCTTCCGTTTTTGCCTGTTGGTCCAGATAGCCGATATGGATTCCCGGCTGCCATACCAGGAAGCCCTCATCGGGTACCAGAATGCCTGCGCATAAATGTATCAGGGTACTTTTCCCCACGCCGTTGGCTCCCACAATGCCCATATGTTCTCCTTTAAAAAGAGAAAGTTCCGCATTTTTATACAGTATTTTGTCCCCGAAGCTGAGAGACAGTTCTTTTATATCTAGTAAACTCATTTCCTTTTCCTCACTTTTCCAACGATAAATATATAAAACCCACGATCCTTTTTTTCGCATTTTCGTTCCTTTGCAGATTTCTGCATCACAACAAAAAAGCAGAAGATCGCAATGTTACATTCGACCTTCTGCTTTCCCGTTTACCGCAATATCCGCCGCAGAAATAAATCTGCCGCTTTCCGGCAATACAAAAGGCCGCAGACAAAACATTGTCCGCGGCCGCTTTCACAGTAAAATCACTCATGTTAAAAACCGGTATACAAAACAAACATCCCTCCTGCCGTCCTTTATACAAACGGCAGCTGACATGTCCCTTCCTTCCCTGTTTTAACGATGAATTCTTTTACCTGTAATTAACCTCTGTACAATGTCTCATCCATTTCAATTGTACAGAGTTGATTCGCCTTGTTAACTGATCAGTTATTGCCGGAAGTTTCATTTTCCTGTCCCTGATACCTTTCCTTGAATATGGTTTATGCTATCATAACAGCAAATTCTTGTCAACCATTCCCTTTTTCACTGATATCTTCACTGATACCTGCCTGGCTGATACCCGCCATATATCCTTCGATCTGCAGATATTCCGACTGAATCCTGTGATACATATCCAGGATCGGCTGGCAGCGGTTTTTGGTTATTTCCATGATTTCGTCAAAATCCATCGTCACCTTGTCAACGACGTCTTTATCTATCAGTCCGTCCTCTTTCATTTTATTAATAATGGAGAGAATACGCTCTTTGGGAAATGCATCCTTATAGCTTCTGGTTCCTGCCAGCGCGCTGACAATATCAGCCACCGCGACGATCCGTTCCCCCATGGTAAGGTCTTTGCCGGAAATACCCTCGGGATAACCGGAACCATCCATTTTCTCATGGTGGCGAAGGGCAATCCTTTTAATTTTTTCTTCCACATCCTGCCCCAGTATTTTTTCTGTGAGCTCCACGTGGGTACGCATGACACGCATGGCCTGGGGACTTAATTTTCCCGGGAATTCCAGAATTTCCACCGGTATTCCAATTTTGCCCAAGTCATGAAGCAGTGCACCGAAATATACATCACTCAGCTGCTGGCCTGTGATCCCCAATCTTTTTGCCAGCTCGTAGCTGATGCTGGTCGTGGTCATCGTATGTGTTACGGTATGGCGGCTGCGGAAATCGATGGTGTATATGACCATATCCAGATACTTTCTGATTTCTTCCTGCGTAAAGGGAAAGCTCCATAAGCGTTCCCAGAATTCTTCTTCCCCCTCCTCCTGTACAGGCATAGTTTCTGCAAACGCATCTTGCATGAGCATCTCCGCTATCCACGGGCAGTATTTCTTTCCTCCGTCGGCTTTCAGCAGCTGAACAAACTCCGGGAAGCTCTTCCTTTCTTTTTCCATAAAGATATCGGCCCTGTCCGCAATATTCAGAAGCTGGGCCACTATTTTGTTTTCTTCCGATACCTCGTTCAGGTCTTTCAGAATGCACCAGGGTGTATGATGAAAAAGAACCGCAGGGGCAAATCTTGTCAAAGGAGTAAAATACTTGATGAACAGGTAGCCATAGGCCGAATGGTTCTGCACATTACTGGTTTCAAACTCCAGCATACGGCTGATCTCATCCGTTTTATAGGCGCCGATATCATGGAACATGGCGATGACGGAAATATCCCTAGCAGTCGCGGTATCATAACTTCCCATCTGTTCCAGAAGCCGGGAAACCATGCAGGCTACGCGGAAGCCATGATCCACCAGCCGGGAGTCCACATAATTGCAGGTGCGCCGGATGATGCCTATCATGCCCTTATTATCAATATAATTGGTGTATTCTATCATCTTATTTTTCCCTTCGCCTCTTCCTTCCGGGCAAAAATTTCACGGAAGGATTCCTCGAAGGGCGCCGTTGCGATCCCGTATTCCGTAACAATACCGGCAATCAGCTTATGATCCGTCACGTCAAAAGCAGGGTTGAATACCTTCACCCCTTCCGGCGCCATACGTTCTTTATACCACATTTCCGTAATTTCCTCTGCAGGACGTTCTTCGATATGGATTTCCGCACCGGTGGCTGTATTCATATCTATCGTCGATGTAGGCGCACAGATATAAACAGGAATATGATAATAATCAGCCGCAATGGCTACACTGGAGGTACCGATTTTGTTGGCGGTATCCCCGTTTGCGGCAACTCTGTCGCAGCCTACAAAAACAGCGTTTACCCATCCGTTTTTCATGACCGTGGCGGCCATGTTGTCGCAGATCAGGGTGACGTCCACGCCGGAGGAAAGCAGCTCATAGGCAGTAAGCCTTGCTCCCTGCAGCAGCGGGCGTGTTTCGTCCGCAAACACATGGAAATGATAGCCGCGTTCTTCTCCCAGATATATCGGGGCTGTTGCGGTTCCATATTTGCTGGTAGCCAGCTGTCCCGCATTGCAGTGGGTGAGGATTCCGTCCCCCGGCTTTACCAGGCTGAGGCCATATTCACCGATGGTCCTGCAGACCCGGATATCTTCTTCTTTTATGGCAATGGCTTCTTCCCTTAAAAGCGCTTTGATCTCTTCTACCGGCTTGTCTTTGCTGTCGGTCACTTTCTTTTCCATCCGGTTCAGGGCCCAGGAAAGGTTCACTGCCGTAGGACGGGATGAATCCAGATACTCCTTCTGCTTTTTGAATTCACTGTAAAAGGCTTCATAATCGGCAGCCTGAATCTGCTTTGCCAGAAGATAAATCCCAAAAGCCGCCGCCACACCGATGGCAGGGGCCCCTCTTACCTGAAGGAGGTAAATAGCGTCCCACATCTCCTGAGCCGTTTTCAGCCGTATGATCTCTGTCTTGCCGGGAAGCTTTGTCTGATCGATAATGACAAGGGCATTCTCCTGGTCGTCCAGTTCCACTGTTTCATAATCCATTATATTTTTATTTTCCATTATTTTCCCCTTCCTTATTTTCCGTCTTTTATTTTTTCTTCCGCTTATCCTTCAGTCTGCCCTTAAGTGTCCCAACGGTAATTCCTTTCGCTTCCAGTTCCTGCAGGACTGCTGTCGCTGCAAAGATAAGGAAGAAAATACCCACAATAAGAAAATCCAGCTTTTTGGACATTTTCTTTTCCCAGTTTTTTATTTTTGCATCTGCTGTCAGTTCTTTTTTAGCCATACGGAAACCTCCTTCCCGCTTTCTTATACCGGATACGGCACATTTTACTCCGTCACCACATCTTCAAACCGGGCCTCCGCCGCTTTTGCCAGATCGGCGGGCGCAAGCTCAATCTGGGAGCCGATCCGGCCACCGCTTACTATGACAGTTGGCAGGGCTTCCGCCTTTTTCTCAATCACTGTCCGGTACTGTTTTTTCATGCCTATCGCTGTACAGCCTCCCCGGATATAGCCTGTAACTCCATTGATATCCTTCACATGCAGCATCGCCAGGGATTTCTGCCCCACGGCCCTGGCGGCTTTTTTCAAATCCAGTTCTTCCGCAACAGGGATTACGAACACAAAATATTCTTTTGCAGGCCCCTGTGTCACCAGTGTCTTATATACCTTTTCATGGGGAAGCCCCAGCATATCCGCCACCTGAAGCCCGTCCACGAATTCCTCACATTCATAAGTATAGTGAGAATACGGGATTTTCATACGATCCAGTATGCGCATGGCATTCGTTTTGATTTCTTTGTTTTTGGCCATTTTCGTTTCCTCTTTTTTTCAGTACGTACTTCATACGAAGCTATTATAACATACAGGGTGGAAAACGAAAATCTGCAATATAAAAATCATACGGTATACACAATGTTTATTTTGCGGGGTAAAATCTATAATACTTGAAACGATATTGTATTCCTTCCGCATGAACCAGCAAGGTTCTCTCATCTATAAATTGATAACTGCAGCGCTCCAAAACCTTTTGTGATTTCATATTACTTACCTCAACTGTTCCAATCAAATAAGGAATTTCATAGTTTTCAAATGCCCATTTTGTTACGGCTTTTACTGCTTCTGTTACATATCCATGTCCCCTGAACTCCGGCCGCAATTGGTAAAAGATTTCAGGTTCATGCAAATCATCATGTTTACCAACACCTACAGTCCCTAATAATTCGCTTGTTTTTTTATCGAACATACCAAGGGAGATCAGGCCATTGATGATATCCATATTATTATATTGAGAAATTATCCAGTCAAAAAAATTTTTGGAACCGCCAAGGCATGTTCGCTGAACTTCGTTTAGTGTTTTTTCAAATTCAGGAAAATCTATCTCTTTTAATGTACTTATTTTTAATCTCGGTGTTAATAATTCCATCCGCTTTACCCTTTCATTTTTATAAACACAACATTGTTATCACCAATAATTTTACTATATCTCCCACTCATTTCCTACTGAAAACAAACCGGAAATCTGTCATTTCCCCACAGATTTCCGGTTTGATGTTTTTTATCCGGAAGCAGGCGCCGGCATGAACCGGGCCTTCCGAATATATTTATTGGATATTCCTAATTCCGATAACAAGCACTTCCTCAGATCGCCCTGGCAACATCATACGCCTGCCATATGGCATTCATCAGATTCCCCACCCTGGCGGCATCCCCAATGATATGTATGTTTTTGCCATCTTTTTCAGCCAGCCCGGAACCGGGGATATAGCCGATAGAGGTAACTACGCTGTCGGCGGGAAGCGTCTTTTTCCCTTCCGGCCCCTCAATCTCCACTCCCGCATCGGTAATGGCTGTGGTTTTCGTCTGTGTATAAACAGGGATCCGGTAGAAACGAAGGATCTCCCGGAGCATATTGCTGTTGGCCGCACAGAGATTTGGCACATTCAGAATATCATCCATGAGTTCCACAATAACAGGCTTTTTCCCCTTCAGCACCGCATCATAAGCGATTTCACAGCCGGTGAGGCCGCCCCCGACGATCACAACATTTTCTCCGGTTTCTTTATAGCCTCTTAAATATTCCACCGCATTCATAACATTTTCCCTGTCCGCACCGTCTGCACGGAGGCTGCGGCATTTTGCGCCTGTGGCTATGATGATTTCGTCCGCATCCAGGGATGAAAGATTCTCCGGGTTTATCTCACTGTCCAGCCGAATGTCAACCTTCAGCTTTTCCAGCTGCCTGATATACCAGGCAATCAGCATTTTATCCTTTTCCTTAAAGGAAGGGGCTGCCGCCGCGATAAATACACCGCCCAGTTCCCCGCTTTTTTCATACAGGGTAACCGAATGACCGCGCAGGGCCGCCACGCGGGCCGCCTCCATACCGCCGATTCCGCCTCCGATTACCGCCACCCTCTTTTTCACGGCTGCCGGGGTCAGGGCCTTCTTCTTCTCTTCCAGAGTCGCCGGGTTCAAGGCACAATGACCGTTTCCCACCGGGTTCGTTCCGGTCGTTCCGTCCGGCCCCTTGCTGATGGCGAAGCAGCCATTATGACAGGCGATGCAGGGACGGATATCCTCTATCTCCCCTGCCTGTACCTTCGCACAGTATTCCCCGTCCGCAAGAAGCTGGCGGCCTATGGTCACCGCATCGATTTTGCCGCTTCGGATCGCCTCCGAAGAGGTATCCGGATCTTCCATTCTTCCGGCACAGAAAACAGGGATATTCACATGTTGCTTAATGAAAGCCGCATCCTCCAGATTACAGGCCAGAGGCATATACATCGGCGGATGTGCCCAGAACCAGGAATCGTAGCTTCCGTTATCCGCGTCCAGGGCATCCGCACCGGCTTCTTCCAGAAGCCTTGCGAGGGAAATGCTCTCCTGTCTGTCGCGGCCGAATTCCTTATAATCCTCTCCGGGAAGCACGCCCTGGTTAAAGCCTCTCATTTTACTGGTGACGCTGTAGCGGACAATGACCGGATAATCCTTTCCGCAGGCCTTCTTGATTTCCCGGATGATTTCCGTTGTAAAGCGTCCCCTGTTCTCCAGGCTTCCGCCATATTCATCCGTACGCTTGTTGGTGCCGGCAATGGTAAACTGATCCAGCAGATAGCCTTCGTGAACCGCATGGATTTCAATACCGTCGATGCCGGCCCTTTTACACAGCGCCGCAGCCTTGGCAAAGCCCTGGATAATATCCTGTATTTCTTCTTCCGTCATGGCCCGCTGAAGCACCTTGGGATCCCATACATTAGGCATATTATCACTGGCCGCCACCAGAAGCTTGTCCGTCCCTATCATTTTCCCGAGGACTTTGTTGTTCATTACTTTTTTCAGTTCTTTGGGCATTACCAGAACCCGCCCGAAGCCTGCGCCGATCTGAAGAAAAAATTTAGATCCGTAGCCATGGATTTCCTCCATCAGATCATGGATCGGCCCCATAAACATCTTTTCACTCTGATACAGCCACTTGTTTCCCATCAGGCTTTTCACACAGGTGATACCCGGTATAATCAGCCCTACGCCGTTCTTTGCCCGTTCCACCAGGTATTCCCTGCTGCCCTCATTGAATTTAAAGCCGGCATACCAGTTGATCGGTGTCGTCCCTTCCATAGGCGCATGGACAAACCTGTTTTTTACGGTTACTCCGCCTACCCGGACAGGTGTAAATAAAATTTCATGCTTTTGCTTCATATTGCTTCCCCGCCTTCCCTCCACGTTTTTTTCATGCTATCATTGTATCAGATACCTGATTCCATTACTCGTACCTTGGTAACAAATCCGCACAAATGTAAGATAAAAGGTTACTGCACGCACCATAAAGTAACGACAAAGGGAGAGCGAATATGTCTGCAGATAATTCTGTTCATGATCATCTGACCAACGAAGAATATAATATGGCAAGTGAAGTGTGGTATCATGCGGAGCTGGTTCTGAAGCAATGTGTGGAGGCCGGTGACGACACAGGAGCCCTGGATGCCCTGGATACGCTGAAGGAAGCCGTATACCGGAGATTTCAGCCCATCCTCACCCACAGGGAGCTTGCCAGTACACTGCTGGGAATTCTGGGCGGGATCCTGCATTTTGCCTGCAGGGATGCCGGGCTTCCCCCTGCTTATCTGACCTTGATGATCTTATGGCAGAAGGAAACCTTCACGGCTGTCCGTACGCAAGAGGAATGGCTCAGGAGCCTGAAAGACTGCATCCGCTATGCCTGCGAACTGGTCCGCAGCTTTTCCCTGCCCTCCTGCGGCCCTCTCATCCGCCGGTGTATCGCCTTGATACAGCAGGGGCTGACGGAGGAGCTGCATGCGGAAGCCCTGGCCGGGGATCTGGGTGTCACGCGTCCCTATTTATCCTCTCAGTTTAAAAAGGAAACCGGAAAAACATTGACGGAATATATCAATGCAGAACGAATTAAGCTCGCCAGGCATTATCTACGCCAGGGGCGTCTTTCCGTCACCCAGGTTGCCCTGCTGTGCGGTTATTCGGATCCCAATTATTTCGGACGCATTTTCCGACGGCTGGAAGGACTGCCGCCGCGGGCCTTTGCGGAGCAATACCGCTTGCCGGTGTAATGTACTTTTTTACCCCTGTAGGGACACCCGGCACTCCTGACTTTCCCTGCCCCGTAACCTGCTTTCAGTCATCCCAGCATTCTTCCATCAAAGCAAATAGCTCTTCATCCGTCAGATGATTCTCCATGTTCATGATCAGCATCACCCTCCGGTCTTCTTCCGCATAAAGCAAGTCTCTCTGCCATTGATAAAAATGAGGACCGTCCCCTGCATTGCGCAGGTCACTCATCAGGCCCTTCAGCACCCACGCGGTCTGCTTCATATCCGTCAGGCATTCATTGGCATAGAAACCACGCCATTTCCCATGTTCCCTTTCCCGCATGGCGGCGTCCGCAAGCCTGTAACATTTTTCGGCCTTTCCCGCCAGGTAAAAGGCCTTCTTCCAGTCCTCTTCCATCGCGCACAGAAGGCCTTCCGCCGCCAGGTACGCACCGGTAAAACAGAAGTGGTGCAGCTTTGCCTGCAGCAGCACGGTATCCTCAAAAAGGATTTTGCTCCTGCCGGACATTCGTGCCCCCACGAGCCCGCATTCCTGCAGATAGCTTTCATAGCTCCCCTTTGCCCACAGGCACAGGTCCCGGTACCACTCCGTCTGTCCCCGGAGCGTTTCCGCGTCTGTCGCCCAAAGCAGTTCTTCTTCCCTGTGCGCAGGATCCCTCCTGTATTGGGAAACCAGCATACGGATCACATGATTGGCAAACTGCTCCCCTGCACGGTCATCCTCATGCGGGCCGTATTTCAGGGAATGCCTTGCGTAATGCTCCAGGCATCCCGCCACCTCCGCCGCATTCTCTTTTCCGAAATAGGTTCCGGCAAAGCGTTCCCTGTGCTCCGCAGGATTCACGGCGCTGTCCCGCCATATCTGTGCAATCAGGTCAAGCATGGAAACATGGGGCTTCACATTGGAGCAGTTGATTATAAAATAATCCTTCACCCCATGCATAAGAACCTCTGTCAGCTCGCTGCATACAAATTCTTCCGGACACGGCAGCATCGTCATATGGTTGGCCGCCTGCAGATCATAAAAGGACACATGATAATAGATCCCGTGCCTGCCATGCTCCTCCTCTCCCGGGAGTGCACACACTCTCGGGTTGTGATTTCCCTGCCTTCTGGATACCATTTTCCCGTAGCCGTTATCCGCCCAGATTTTAATCACATCCTCCGGAAGCTTCAGGCAGCCCGCCCGGTACAGCTCCATCGTTTCCCCGTACAGGTTGGTGCAGCACACCGCCTCTGGATCCGCTTTCTTTACCAGCCTGTACTGCTCTTCTATCAGTTCTCCCATCAGGGCCCCGCGTTTCTCGTCAGTGTCATATTCCGGGTCATTCTCCCAGAACGGGCTGTCCCCCTGTCCGCGGAAGCCCAGATTCCATATGGTCTTTTCCCCTTTCTGCGTTTCTATCCCCCTCCGCCACAGCTCCCTGAACTTTTCCGGATGCTCGGCAAAGGAAGGGTTCAGCTCCGGATAGACGCGGGCGAACATGGGCGCGCCTAGAGGCTCCGCGTGATGGTGTGTCACCCAGAGCCCCATATCCGCCGCCAGCCTCCTGTAATTGTGGCTGTTGGCGTCCGTTCCCGGAATCACCATGTTTCCGCCCAGACGCAGCAGAGCCTCCATGGCCATCTCAAATCCTTCATTTTCCGTGATCCCGCTTTCCCTGTCAAACCGGCTTTTCTTCCAGGTATGCAGAAGCACCTCATCATTGATAAACCAGCCCCGGTATTTCACTGCATAAGAGGGGGACAGGTACATCCCTTCCGGGATTTCGGCCTGCTTCCTTTTAACGAATTTCTGATCAAGCCAGTACCAGAATGGCTTCACCCCGAGAAATTTCTCACTCAGAAAAAGCAGGGCATAGAGAATACCCAGTTCATCCCCGCCTTCCAGCAGCATTTCCTTTTTTCCAGCCGTAATCCGGTATTTCTCCTCCCCCAGGGATGGGGTTATCCGAAGAAGAAGCGTTTCCTCCTGTTTTGCTCCTTCCGGCGATTCCTGCAGAGTCATTGCCAGATCTCTTTGAAACCTTTTCCATGCGCGTATAAGCACGGAACTTTTTTCCGTACCCCACGTTATCTTCATAGCGGATGTTATTTTCATCGCTTTACTGCTTCCTTTCCTCTCTTATTTTCCTTTGTAATCCCATGCGGATGCAGCGGTCTGCTCATTCCTGAAATCCCGTCACCAGAACTGTCCGGCCGCTCTGCATCCCCTCCGCATCCGCCGTAATACACGCCCGTCCGGTTTCTCCTGTCAGCCGTACCATCACACTGGCACACCCGTGATACATATGGATGCATTCTTCCCCATAGGGTTCGTTCCCCATCAGGTTTCCGTTATCCACCGCCATGATTTCCGCAGGGCCTTCCGCGCGGAAACGGACGGACGCACTTTCCCGGAAATACGGATTCCCGTCCTCATCCTGTGCGCGTACCGTCAGCAGAATCTCATAGCCGTTCTCCGGCGGCAGGAAAAGCTGCTCCTGATCAAAGGCCAGCTTCACCGCGGGTCCCGGAGTCGTTATCTGATAACGGCATTCCTCTTTTCCTCCGTTAAGGCCGATCACCGTGACCGTTCCCGGCTGCCAGGGCAGGAAGCCGGAAATCAGCCGGTTGGCGCATGCGGACGGCTTCGGTACATAGATCCGCTTTTCATTCAGATAAAGCCGTACCTCCTCACAGTTGGAAGCTATCACGTACGGTATCACCGTCTTACGGAACTGGGGAAAATGCCAGTGGTCAGCCAAAAGCGGCATATCCCAGTGCTCCTTTACGTTCTCATCCGACATGGAATAATCCATAACGGAAAAATGAACCATGGGTTTCTTACTCCAATAGCTCTGCAGAATATAGTAACCCGGCTTTTTCTCCCCGTTCGTCCGAATCGGCGCGCCGCTCCATCCCTTGGAGGGATAGCCCATGGATTCCCCCAGGTAGTCAATCCCTGTCCAGATCATCCCTCCGATCACATAAGGAAGCTTCTCCGGTACAAGGGAAGGATTTTCATCCGTAAAATTCTGCATCTGATCCGGATGCCCCTGGAAATACTGGTAAACCTCCGTCCCCAGGATCAGCTTATCCGGTATCCTTTCGTGTATCATGGGATACCACTGTTCCTGGTAGTTGCAGGAAATCACATCCACATATCCGGCGATTCCGGCAATCCGTTCCATCTTCTCGGCATTATCATATATTTCCGTATCACTGACTTCATCCACGAACTGCTGGATATCTTTGATCTTGGAAACATCCGCACCGCTCTCCCTCTTAAAATGGGGATTCATGGCATAGGTGACAGGACGGGAAGCATCCAGCCCTTTCACATAGGCCGTCAGCATTTCCAGGGTATCCAGCATCCCTTTCTGCCCCTGGTTTTCCACTTCATTCCCCACTCCCCAGATAAAAATGCAGGGCCGGTTTCTGTCCCGCTTCACCATGGCTTCCACATCCTTCTGCCATTCCGTCTCGAAATACCGGCCATACAGACCCCCATGCCATTTATCAAAACATTCCTCATACACGTAAAAGCCAAGCTCATCGCACAGATCCAAAAATTCCGGACAAAAGGTGTGGTGCGCCGCCCTTATGGCATTACATCCCATTTCCTTTAAGGAAAGCAGACGCTGCCGGAAGATTTCCTTACGCACCGCAGTCCCGAGACAGCCAGCATCCTGATGCAGACACACGCCCTTAAGAAGGACATGCTCCCCGTTTACGAACATGCCCTTTCCCGGCGCCATGGAAATCTCCCGGATGCCGACACAAAACGACAGCCGATCCGCTTCCCTTTCCCCGTCCATCAGGGAAAGGGTCAGCTCATACAGGTTCGGTTCCTCCGCCGACCAAAGCTTCGCCTCCGGCACCATGATTTCCATTCTTCCATCGTCTGTCTGTGCCAGCCATTCCTGCTCCCCGTCACGCAGTCCTGCACGCACCGTCCTGCCGGGAAGCCCTGTATAGACAGTAACCTTTCCGTTTTTTCCTTCCACGCCGGTATGTATGATAACCTCTTTTTCATCCAGATGAACCTCTTCCGTCTCGATCCACCTGACCGTTCTGTAAATACCGGCTCCGCTGTACCAACGGTCGGAAGGCGTTCCCGTATTATCCACCCGGATCTCAATCCGGTTCTCCCCTTCCCGGATAAGCTCCGTGACATCCAGACGGAAGGAGCTGTAGCCGTATTTATGGCCTCCCGCTTCTTTTCCGTTCACCCATACCGTGCTGTTTTCATAGATTCCGCCGAAATCCAGAAAGCAGCGGATGCCTTCCCTCTTCTCCTCCAGCGTCAGCGTCTTTCGGTACCAGCCGATGCCGTACCGGTTCCGGTAGCCCTGGGACGCGCCTTCCTCCATTGTTTTATCGAAGGGCCTGTTAATCGCCCAGTCATGGGGCAGCCTCACCGGCTGAAAATTTTTGCTGTTTCCATCGTTCCATGCGAATTCCCAGCCGTCCATGATCTCCCTGTCAATTCTCGGTGCCGTTAAATCTTTCACCTTCGCTTTGCCTCCCTTTTATCACATATGCTCTTCCCGGTACTGTCCCGGTGTCTTTCCCGTGTATTTCTTAAACCGCCTGGTGAACACATGATCGTCCTCATACCCTACCGACAGGCTGATTTCCCGTATCAGCATATTCGTGGTAACCAAAAGCTCCCTTGCCTGTTCCATCCTGAGATTTGCCAGATAATCCGACGGACGGATTCCCATCTTATTCTTAAATTCCACTGCCAGTGTGACCGAACTGATATGAAGATAATCCGCCAGCGCGCTCATGGTCAGCTCCGTCCTGGAGAAGTTCTCCTCCATATAATGAACCGCCTCTTCCACCAGCCTGGAACGATCCACATTTTCTTCCGGTCTGCTTTTCATAATCATGCTGCAGGCTTCGCATAAAAAATCATTAAAGTCCTGAATTGTCAGACACTGGGACAGCGTAAATACATTATAAATACTCTCCAGTCCCGCGCTTTCCGCCTTCCACTCTGAAATCAGCACATGGATAATATCATTGTACAAAAGACGGAACATCGGCAGCGAGGGGCTCTTTTTGGTCATCCGCATACAGATATCCTCCACCGCCCGTTCCACGCCCGCCTTGTCACGGCTCCGCAGCGCCTGCCGCAGCTTCTGCAGATAGGAATCCGGCAGCACATTCACCGTATCCCCAAAGGCCACATCCTCAAAGCGGATGATTTTATTGTTATCCTGAAGGAAACGGTTGTCAAAAGCCGTGTCCGCCTCCAAATATGCTGCGGAGCCTTCGGTAAGATCCTTATGATAATTGCTCACCGACATCACGAACTCTTCATAACAGTCCTTCCCGATGGAAAAAAGCATGCCCAGGGTCTCTTCTATCCGTTCCCTGGATTCGGAGAACAGGACAAACAGGCTCTGGCTGCTGCTGACCAGATGTATGCCATAGCCGTCCAGGTGGGCCGCCTGTGCGATTACCTCCAGCATCTTGGTATGTGCCTTATTCTCATTGCTGTCGCTGCGCTCTCCCAGCAGAACCGTCAGATATTCGGAATTTTTAATCTCCATGGAAACCTTCTCCGATTCCTGCAGCACTTCCTCCTGGTTCTTAAAATCATTCCGGATAAAATTCCGGATAAACCTGGTCTTCTTCAGCTGGAGATTTTCCTTTTCCTTTTGTTCATTGGCCTCCACCAGCATCTGAATCCCGTTTTCAATGCTGTTCAGGTTATAATTGGTTTCCTCCTGGGAATCCAGCAGCTGATTCATTTTCCGTACCTTTAGCGCCATCTTCCTGGATAGCACCACAAGCAGAAGCGCCGTGGGAATTGCGCAGATAATCAGCATCCCTATGATTCCCCACTGTCCGGTGACAATCTTATCATAAAAAATATCCATATCCTGCAGGGAGCAATAGAGCATCCCGCTGTCTCCCTGCTGTACTGTCAGCAGATATTTTTCTCCATCCAGCTTAACCTGCCTTTGCTCCCCGGATTCTTTTATCAGCTCCAACAGTGCCGCATGGTCTGTTTCCCTGCTTTCTCTGGATACAATCACTTCATTATCATAAAGAATAAAATCCGACCGCAGATCCTCAGCCTCATTTATCATAAGAGAATCGTAATAGGTATCCGGCACAAAAAATACAAGTGTTTCCTGAAATTTAGGAGGAATGGCCTGCATATAAAGCACAATTCTGGAATTCCCAATATATTTCTGCACCCAGAAGCCGGAAACCGACTGCTCAGGAAAGACACGCAGTTCTTTGGATTCGGAAGACAGCTCCTCCTTTACCGTCTGTGCATCCATCCGCTCCATTACACAGCCCTGCTCTGCAAAATAATCGGAGTCCACAGAGGTCGTGCTGCTGTAGAGATAATCATCCTCGTGATATTGATAAAGAAGAAGCCGAAAGAACTGACTCACCGTAGTATATTGGAACAGATGCTTTTCCAGCTGCAGAGCGGCCAGAGGTTTTTCTGAAAGCTTGAATTTCGTCACCTCCGCAGCCAATCCCATCTGGTAGACAATATCATTGATTATCTGTATATCGTTTTCATGCCTGTTCATTTCCCAACGGAGATGCTCCTCATTGGAAACAAGAAAATCCGTATAGATCGTCCTGTAATAAAAACGGTACAGATAACTGCCAAGCACAGTAATGATCAGTATTACTATGATACTGAAGGCAGCGATATAGTAAAAAACGTTTTGTGATTTCAGTTCTCTCCAGATTTTTTTCACAGACAGGCCCCCCGCTCTTTATGTCATCCTTATCGTCTTTCCCCTTTATTTATAACATACAAACTGCTCTGCCGCCATCCGACAGCAGAGCAACACATATTTATTTCGATTTATTCCAAATCCATGGTATCAATTGCATCCTGATACATCTGTACATAATCTGCAACTCCCATTCCGTCAAACATCGATACAAAAGAGTTCCAGCTGTCGTCCGTCACACCTGTGGTAACGAAAGCAGCAATGTTTTCCACAACTGCATTATTGATATCCGTTTCTTTCAGCGTGCTGTCCTGAAGCTGCTGGGAAGTGAGCGGCGCCATATCCAGATAGTCGTTGGAATATTTCTGGATGATGCCGGCTGCATCATATTTCTCACAGTATTCGGTCTTTTCCGTACGCTGTTCGGGCATGTTAAAGTTTTCGGCAAGATAATTGCCGGGTGCGAAGAACAGAGTATTACAGTCAATATAATTCTTCACGTCCGCGCTGCCGTCATTGGTGACGGTGATTTTGCCGTTTTCATCGTATATCCAGCCAAGGCCTTCCCCGGCATCCTTTTCTCCGTAGTAGAGGGAGAACATGGTTTCCGTATCCAGCAGGGCATCCAGCCAGCGCATGGTTGCGGGCACATTCTGATTTGTGCTGGTAACAAACGCACCGGGCTTGCAAAGCTCAAGGTAACGGTAAAGGCTTGCACTGCTGTCCGGCGTCCAGAGTACGGAATTGGATGCCACTCCGTCGTCATAGGCCATCGCCAGCAGTCTCCATGCCGTGAAGAAGCCCACATTTCCCTCTTTCAGCTTCGTCTCTACCGTATTAAAATCCTGGGATACAATTTCCGGATCCACGAGCCCTTCTTCATAAAGCATATGCAGCCATTCCATACAGTCACGGAAGCCATCCTGTGTGGCTAAGAACTGTACCTTTTTATCATCATCAATGTAAATCCATTTATCAGGGTCGCAGGGAAGCCCGAACAGAGGGAGCATATAACGGATACCGTTAAATCCTATATCCAGTCCCATCTCAAGAGGGATTTCATCCGCCTGCCCGTTGCCGTTGGGATCGCCTGTCTTAAATGCGCGCAGCACCTCGGTCAGCTCCTCCACATTGGACGGAGTCTCCAGATTCAGGGCATCCAGCCATTCCTGGTTAATGAAGAAATGCTGATTTGTATTGATTTTCTGGCCTACCAGGTAGCCTACCGTATACACTTTTCCGTCGGAAGCCACAAGACTGGTTGTCGGATCATCCGCTTCCGCATCCCTTCTCTCCGTATAATTGGGCATATACTGATTGATCAGTTCATCCAGAGGCAAAACAATTCCCTGGGTTACGCCATATTCTTCATCATCCACCGCTCCGTTTCCGTTCGTGGCGAGGAGAACATCGGGATATTCCCCGGATGCGAAGGCCAGGTTCAGCTTTGTGCTCCAGTCAGAGCCTTTAATCACTTCCCATTCCGCATGAATGCCTGTCAGTTCCTCCAGATGTTTAACCCCGGGCATCTCGTCAAAATTCGTCAGGGAATCCGAATCACGGATGGCTATCATAACCTTCAAAGTAATCGGTTCATTTACAATGGGATAACCTGTCTCGTTAAAATTACCGTCTGCTGCCGCTGATACAGAACTCTCCGCAGCGCCCGATGCCGTTTCTCCCGCTGCCGCTCCCGTGGCCTGTGTTGTCCCGGAAGAGCTGCCGCAGCCGGCCAGAACCGATATGGTCATGGCTGCTGCCGTCAAAAGTGCAATTGCTTTCTTCTTCATAAAGAAAAACCTCCTTATTTTTATTGCAACACTGTTCGTGTTGGTTTCCTTTTTACCAATCTGTAACCATCATCCCTTTAAGGATCCAATCATAACACCTTTTTCAAAATACTTCTGCATCAATGCATATAAGATAACCACCGGCCCTGTCGCCACCACAATTATGCAGTATTTGGAAACGTTGGCAATACGCATGGCCTCCTGCATGGATGCCGAGCTGTCCGCCATGGACATCATATAGTCTCCGGACTTATCCACCTGCAGGGTTGCCAGAATTTCCCGAAGCACCGTCTGCAGGGGAAGCAGGTTCCTGTCACGCAGATAAACCAGGCCATTGAAATAATCGTTCCATTTTGATACCCCATAATATACAGCCAGGACAGCGATAATGGTTTTGCTCAGCGGCAGCACCACTCTGGAAAAATACTGGAAATGCGTGGCCCCGTCCAGCATGGCCGCCTCGTACAGTTCATTCGGAATGTTGGTCTGTATGTAAGTACGGGCAACCATCAGATTCCATACGCTGACGCAGCCCATGAGAATTATTATGGCCCTCGTATTATATAAGCCGATATTTTTCATCACCAGGAAGGTCGGAATCAGCCCTCCGTTGAAAAACATGGTGAATACGAAGAAAAAGTTAAGGAATCCCTTCCCTGCGAACTTAGGCCTCGACAGCGCATAGGCTGCCGCCAAAGTCACCAGAATACTGATCACCACGCTGGCAAAGGTATAAAAAAGGGAATTTCCATAGGAAGACCACAATTCCTTATACTTAAATACCGATTCATAACCTATCAGGGAAAAATCAACCGGATGAAAGATAACCTCTCCCCTTACGATCGCATCCGGATCCGATACGGATGCGATGCAGACCAGATAAAGCGGATACAGAATAATCAGCATGACCACAATCCAGAAAAGGGTATTAAATATGTGGAAAACCCGATTGCTGAAGCCTATCTGTTTTCTTGCTTTTTTTTTCATAATGATAACCTCACAATCCTTTCATCAGAATAATCCCACATCCGTCATACGTTTGGACAACTGGTTCACAGACACAATCAGAATAAAATTGATGATATTGATAAACAGCCCGATTGCAGCCGTGTAGGAAAACTGTCCGCTTCCAAGGCCTACATTGTACACATAAACACCGATGATATCCGAAGTGGGGATATTCCCCGGCGTCTGCATGACCAGAGCCTTATTCGTATCGGAGGCAAGCATTTTGCCGCAGTCCAGTATGAACACCATCATTGCTGTGGGGATCAGGCTGGGGATATCTATGTACCGGATTTTCTGCCAGATACTCGCACCGTCAATTTCTGCCGCTTCATATAAGGATAAATCAATTCCGGTCAATGTGGCAATATAAAGGATCGTTCCGTAGCCTGCAGCCTGCCAGATCCCGGATATAATATAAATCGACCGGAATGCGGATGCGTCCGACATAAAGTCAATCGCCTTTAATCCGAGCGCCGTCCTTGCAAAATTAAGGATTCCGCTTGTGGGAGAAAGAAAAATATAAAGCATACCGGCAAGCACTACCGTGGAAATGAAATAGGGAACATAAATGCTTGTCTGGATAAATCTCTTTTTCTTCGTCCCGCGGATCTGATTCAGCAAAATAGCCAGAATCAGAGGCACAGGGAAGCTCCACAACAGATAATACACATTCAGCAGCAAGGTATTGGACAACAATCTCTTAAAATAGTAGGCGTTGAAAAAATTCTTAAAATGCTTTAACCCCACCCAGGCACTGCCTGCAATACCATCCACCGCCTTATAATCCTTAAAGGCGATTTGGATACCGTACAACGGCAGATAATTGAAAACCACGAAATATATGACCGCCGGAAGAACTAAAAGATATAACTGCCAGTTATTCTTTAATACTGCTTTCAGGCCCAGCCTCTTTTTCATGGCTTTCGGTTTTCCCAATGCTTTCACTAAAACCGCTCCCTTCTTTTTTGTAACATTCATGCACCTTTCATGTCAAAACTATACAAATTATTCGTCACTTTTTCAACGTTATAAATTTTATCCCCTTTATCAGCCCGCAAAATGACCGTTTTTTTCCTTATTTACTCGCAATCAAAGGCGCTTCTTACAATCGTTCAGCCGTAAAAAACAGGGAATCTTTCCGATTCCCAAATTTTATACCGTCTGAAATTTATAACCTCCCTGCATACTATCTGTCTAATTGACCCTGGCCGCAGATAAAATATGCATAATAACAGACAAAATGCCGGTATGCATCAGCCCCTGCCAATGCATACCGGCATGTACTGCTGAAATTATCCCATTCAGCCGGCCGGAGCGAGTTCAATTATTTTATCACAATATTTCTTCAAATCATAATCATGGGACACAATGATACAGAGTTTTTCCTTCGCTTCCTCCACCAGCGTATTGATTATGGCATCCCGGCTCACCGGGTCAAGCGATGCCGTAGGTTCATCAAACACAAGAACCGGCCTGCCCGAAAGAAGCGCTCTTGCCACAATAATCCTCTGCGCCTGGCCGAAGGAAAGGTTCTTACCATTCTCTTCAATCACCGTAGCATAACCCTCCGGAAGCTCCAGGATCGTATCGTGTATATTCGCTTTCACCGCCGCTTTCCTCACATCCTCAAAAGTCACACGCCTGTTTCCGTAGCGTATATTCTCTTCCACCGTCCCGGTATGCAGGATATGATCCTGGGGCACATAGGAAATACAGCTGCGCATCCCTGTTCCCGTAATTTTCTTCTCATCCAGCCATATGGCCACTTCTCCCTCCTGCGGCTCATAAAGTCCCAGGGCAAGCTTCAGGAAGGTGGATTTGCCGCAGCCGCTGGAACCGAAAATCCCCACAATCCGGTTTCCTCCCATTTCTCTGGTAAAATGCTCCATCACCTTTCCTTCCTCCCCATATCCGAAGGAAACATCCTGAAAGCAAAGCGTGGGAACCGCGTCTCCATATTCCGCTTCCATCTCCTCTGTCTGCGGCTCTTCCGGAATCTCCATCACCTCGATCACCCGCTTCGTACAGGCCAGATTGTTCTGCAGCTCCCCGATCAGCGGAATCATCTGAATAAAAGGCCAGGAAATATAATTGCTCACCTGCACCAGCCCCAGCACCGCGCCGATGGACATTTCCCCCCGGATAACATACCAGGCGCCCAGGCCGATCGCCGCAAAATTGATCATGATGCCCAGGAAACCGCTGCCCGCATTCATAACAGCCTGAATCTTCACCGATTTCAGCTGTTTTTTCTTTTTGTCACCGAACAGCTGGCTGAAGTCCTGCGCCGATTTTTCATAGCAGGAAAAACATTTGATGGTGACCAGGGTAGCCAGCTGCTCCTGAAGATAGCCTCTCACCTTTCCTTCCCCATCCTTTGCCTTCAGCGTCCACTTCTGCAGGGCAGGCATGAGGAAATTGCTGAAAATAACAGGCAGCGGCGAAAGCAGCACCAAAGCCAGGGCGATTTTCCAATTAATAAGAAAGGCATAGACAAACGCGAATAAAAAGGAAAAAATTCCTGCCGCCATATTCACAATAGATTCCGGAATTACCCTGGCGCTTTGCGCCGAATCCTCCGTCAGCCTTGTGAGCATATCGCCGCTGTGGTAGGACTGGCTTTTTTCCACCGGGATTTTTTCCATATGGATAAGGAGCTTTTCCCGCAGCCTCCCATCCAGACTCAGGATGGAATTATTCTGCAGATACAGCTTAATCCCATCCAGCAGCATACTGACAAGGCCTGTAAGCACCACCGCCGTCATCAGGAAGGAAAGAGGCGCCGCCCCTTTTCCCTGTGCCTTATCCACAATCAGCTGCACGGCAACCGCCAGGCATACCTGAAACACGGCAATAACGGATACCAGCACTAACAGTCCCAGTATCATTCCTCTTTTCTTTTTCGTGAGTGACCAAATCCATCTTATCTGTTTCATAATCCAATCCTTACCTCTCTCGTCCCTAATTCCGGACAATCCTTCTGGTTTTCAAGCTGAATTCAGGATAACATGGTTTTCTGCCCCCTTCACGCAAGGAGTGGTTGAGGAAACCGAGAGTGGAAATTCTTTGTAGTAAATATGGGAATATGTTAAAATTGTACCGGAACGCAACCGCTGCGGGCAATGCCCACGCCAGCAACATGATTGGAGAACCTTATGCTGTATTTTCTGCTTTTTGCCCGGACTGATACTATCAAAAAAGAATGGGAGGATTTTCTTTCCTCCTTCATACCGGAACCCTTCCATATAGAAACCGCCCTTTTTCCGGACGGCCCCGTGAGCCTGCTTCCGGAAAACCTTCCTTCCTGCTTCCTCATTGACAGAAGCGGTATGCCTGAGCTTCCTGAAAATCCCTGGCTCCAGCTTCTGTCCATCCAATACCCGCTAATTCCCATCTTATATTATGAGGAAGCCTCCGCTTTCCGGGAACAGCTGGAAAGCCTGCTCCTGAAAGAAACCGGCGGCAGCCTTCCAACCGGAATTCCCTGTCTCTCCTACGCGAAAAGCCGGTCTTTCCTGGATAACCTGACTTCACTCGGCTCCGCCAGCCCCCAGGAGGATCCTGAGCTTCCGGATTATTCCCATGTAAGCTTCGCCGCCTGCGCCGCCCGTTTATCCGATTCTACCCACGATGCCCCGGCGTATGAAGCCTGCGCCATGCTCACCCGGAAATATCCGAATTCCTTCTGCTATCTCAACCGGAAGCAAAAAATCCTGCTCTTTGTCCTGTATGAGCATACCGGGAATTTTACCCAGCTGGAATTAAACCGCCAGACTCTGATGGAGCAGGCCGCCGCAACCGATAGTTTCCTCCCTCCTTTTAAGTTTGGAGTGATACACCACGGGCTTTCCGGGCTGGTCTCCTCCTTTCTTGAGGCAGAGCAGGTATATTATGTTAACAGGCTCCGTACCCCCTGTCTTTTTTTTGAACAAATATCCGGGCCTCCGGGACAGCTGCTGAAAGCGGAACGCCTGATGGAGATCGAACGCTCCATACGCACCGATATCCAATTCAGAGAAGGCCAGAATGCCCTTGCCTATACCAGGCAGTGGTTTGCGGAATACCGCCGTCTGGGATACGAACCGGAAGCGGTGAAATACGATATGATCATCCTGTATGCCAGTATCAAGTATGTGCTCTTTGATATGTACGGGTTAAAGCTGAAACGGATAAAGTCCGGTCTTGAGGTGCATGAAATCATCCACATCGCCACTATGGATGAACTGGAGGAATGGTTTGTCACATGGCTGCTTTATACCCTGGACAACTTCGATCTGACCCGTTCCAATACCGGCTTCCGTATCCAGGAGGTCCTGCAGTTTATATCCAACCATGTCATGGACGACTTGTCCCTGAATACCATCGCCAGCTATTTCTATGTCAATCCTTCCTACTTCAGCACCCTGTTTAAAAAAGAGACAGGCCAGACCTATATCTCCTATATCACCAGGCTGAAAATGGATAAGGCGCGGGAACTGCTTGCCGCCAACTGCAAGGTTTATGAAACAGCCCACCTGCTGGGCTATGAGGATATCCGGCATTTCCGTAATACCTTCAAAAAATACCATGGGGTTTCCCCCTCCGAAGTCAAACCTCCGCCGGACGGACACGGCCATTAATTTTACTCCGCGAATCCTTAAGCCTGCTTCTGCAGAAATAGGAAAAGATAAAATACACCACAAAAAATCCGGGAATCTGCATCCCGGATTTTTTATGTCTATAGCTGCTGCCCCTATATTCTGGGCAGGTTATTGGTTCCTCTCGGCCCCTTCTTTTCCCATTTCACTTCCCGTACCGTCCCTGTTTCGCTCACCAGGACCACCGGCACATACATAACGCGCCTGTTCTTATTTTCTTCATAAGTAAATTCCGCCGCAAACCGGTATACCGGTTTCAGCGGGCCTTCCGCGCAGATTTCATACTCCAGCTCCTTGATTCCCGCTCCCATGTGTGCCATGGTAAGGAACACGGAAGCTTCATTCTGCGGAAGCACCGTACATCCCTCCCGGTTGTACAGATATACATTGATACGGTCGGAAGTAACCGATTTGGAGGTATTTGACAAAATAAATTTGATTTTCTTCGGCTCATCCCTGGTTATCACCGGATCCCCGCAGTAATCCACCCGTACATTGAGATAGGGGAATTCATACTTTATCGTTTTCATTTCCTCATAAATATTTCTGAAATAAGGCTTTGCAAAATAGCTTTCTTCCCGTTCCTCTTCCGTCAGAGCCAGTTCCTCCCAGGCCGTTTTCCGAATGGCAAGCACCCTGTCCGTGAGTTCCTCCACGGTTGCCGGAATCCTGCCCGCCATACGGAAAGGATCAATGCTGCAGGTCACTATTTTTCTGCCGATTGGCTCAATCCATTTTTCTTCAAAAAATTCAATCCCGTACATGATTCCGAAAAGAGAAGCGATGGTTCCTGCCGTACAATCCGTATCTTCCCCGTAATGCACTGCCGTCAGGACCGATTTTTCAAAATTACCCTCTCCGAAAAGCAGTCCGTAGATAATAATCATGATATTGGAAGGTACGTCCCACCCCATCTTTCCATTATTATATCCTTTTTCCTCGTCCTCTTCCGATATATAATGCCACTCCAGATGGCCTATGAAATTCTGCATGATATATTCCCTTGTTTCCTCTTCATTCATGCCCGCTTCATAGGTTTCGATGGCTTTTCTTATCCCCCGGTTCACCGCACAGTCCTCCGGTATATAAGACAGGCCGATTTCAATCAGTTTCCGGATATCCCTGCAGTAAAAAGCCGCACTTTCCATGGCTGCGATAAATATCTCCGCATAGACACCTTCTCCATCCCCATGATCCACGATCGCATCCTCAAAAGCATACTGCGCCGCAAGCTCCGGATGTCCCGGGAACAGACATGCCCAGATCTCCGAACGGATATAGGAACCGCAGCTGTCCTTGAAATCATTATTGAAGCTGCCCGTCACAGGAGGCTGGAAACCGCTTCTTAAATTCGTTTTTGCCACTCCATACTCCGCATGGGTAAAAATCATGAACTCATTAAAATACTCTCCCAAATCCTTGGCATCAATATGGATCCCCCTGTCCTCCATGGCGAGCAGCCACAGAATCTGAATATCCAGATCATCATTAGGAAGGGGCTCCCCGTTCAAATCATGGGTATAATAAGTAATCTCATTTTTGCAGCGTTCCCATTCCATAGGCATTCCCAGCGTTCCGCCTATATTTTTTCCCATCCAGCACCCGTATACTTTACTCCGAAATTCTTCTTTATTCATATTCTGATCACTCCCTTTATTTCATTTCCGGGCGCACCTATTCCTTAACCGCGCCCGCATTAAGACCGTTTACAATAAACTTCTGCATCAGCAGGTAAATAATAATTCCCGGCACCAATATAATAAACAGGGCCGCATACAGCTTACCCACGTTCCCGCCGTACATGGACTGGAACTTGGTGGGAATAACCGTAATGGTCATGATTTCTTCCTTACGCAGCATGACAAATGCCATCATATACTCATTCCAGCTGGACAGGAACGTCCAGATCACCGCCATGACAATAGAAGGCTTACACATAGGCACCGCAATTTTAAACAAAGTCTTCACGATACCGCAGCCATCAATCAAAGCCGCTTCCAGCACCGTATTGGGCAGTGCATCGAACCCGTTCTTAATAGTAAGCAGGTTAAAAGGAGCAATCAGCACCACATAAGGCCCCAGCACAGCCAGATAAGTATTTAAAATCCCCAGCTTTGAATTGATCTGGAAAACAGGCACCAGTATAGCCGCCGCAGGCAGAAGCAGCGCGGACAGCAGAAAAATATATATCCCGTTCTTAAATGGAAAATTCAGCTTGGAAAGCGCAAATCCCGCCAGCACATCCAGCACTACCACAAGTACCACCACGCTCACACTTATTATCAGACTGTTGATAAAATAGGTTTCAATATGATATTTGGTCAGGATATCCACATAATTTTTTATTCCGCCGCCCTGGAAAGAACCATGTATCAGGATACCGATAGGCAGAAGAATCACCGCAACACAGGCAATACAAATCAGGTACCGCAGAAGGTTACCCATTCCTTTTATTCTTTTCATGTCCCTACCCTCTTTCCTCAGTAAATGGTTTTGGAATTATAAAGCCTGAGCTGGAATACCGTAATCACTCCCGCTATCAGGAACATCACCACCGCGATCGCCGATGCATACCCCTGCTCATAATTAGTAAAAGCCGCCTCATACAGATAAGCGGCAAACGTCTGCGTGGAATTCGCCGGTCCGCCGCCGGTAAGAGAAGCCACCAGATCATACTGCTTCAGCGCGCCGATCACACCGATAATCGTCAGATTATAGGTAGTCCCCCTCACCAACGGAAACGTAATCTTCCTCAGAATCTGAAAATGCGTGGCCCCATCGATTTTCGCCGCCTCATAAAGATCCTCCGAAATCCCAGCCATAGCCCCATAATATAAAGTCATGGAATAACCCGTCCACTGCCAGATATTAACTATAATAATCGCCCATATGGCAAGCTTCGGATTCGAAAGCGGAGCACTCACCCCGAAAAAAGAAAGAATCCCCTTCAAATACCCGATATTCGGATCCAAAAGCCTGTAAAAGACCTGTCCGATTATTATAGAAGAAAGGATTGCCGGCATAAAAAGGATCGCTTTCGATACATCCCTGCCCACAAATTTCTTCTGGAACATATCCGCCAGCAGAAATCCCAGAACTGCCTGCACCGTCACCGTAAACAAGGCAAAAAGCAGAAAATTCCGCAGAACAATCCGAAACACCTTGTCCTTAAAAATATTAATAAAATTCGTCGCCCCGATAAACGTCATATCCGGGTCGATCCCATTCCAATCATAAAAACTGATTCTCACATTATAAAAAACCGGATAAACCATATACACCAACACAAATAAAATCAATGGCAGCACACACATAAATCCGATTTTTCTGCTGTTCCTAAAATTAATCACTCTTCCGGCCTCCTGCTTTTTCCCAGATCCTGTTTGAAAATTCCTTTCCATCACATGCCCGCCGCACTTTGCGGCATTTGCATACGTGAAAACAAATTTTCAAAAACACTCTAACCCTATAAACCCTGCACCTGCCGGGCACACCTGAAAAGGACCGCCGCACATACGATTTTTCTCGCCGTACGGCAGTCCCATTCCACAATACATATATCAAAAATTATCTTCTACCTGGAAATTCCCGCAGCCGCCTCTGCCATTGCCGCAGCCGCATCCTCCGGAGACGCCGCTCCTGTCGCCAAAAGCTGCAGCTGATCAAACAGTTCATCATTCAGCTTCGTATAGAAAGAACTGCGGAATCCCACCGTATTATCAGAAGCCGCTGCTGCTGAAATCGTATCATAAGCCGCCTTATAATCATCCGTCAGAGCAACCGCCGGACTGGGAGCATCCTTCAATACACTGAAAAAGCCCAGACCATCCACCACCGACTGCTGCATATCATAACACAGCCACTTTACAAACTCCCAGGCCGCCTGCTGATTAGGACTGGCCGCATTAATTCCCCACGCCACATCGGGAGCCGTAAGCACCGCACCCTCTTTTCCTTCAATAGAAGGCATCGTCGCTACCCTGATATCATTAGAAGAAAAATTCTCATAAAAAGAATTCTCCGCCTTTAATGAGCCCAAATCCCACGACCCATTAAAAATCATAGGAATAGAAGAATTCCCATCATCATCCTTCCACTGAGAATACCCCTCATTATAAATCGTCGTAGACAGCGCACCATCCTGCACAATACCATCCGTAAACAACCTCTGATAATAATCAAAAGCCTTTACCACATCACTCTCCGTCCACTCCGCATCCAAAGCAAAAACATCATTACACAAACCCTTATTAATCGTAGCCAGAATCGTAATAAACATATCATAATTCTGCCAATTATCCTTACCGCCGAACATCAAAGGAATCTGCCCCGCACTCCGCAGAGTCTGAGCCGCCTCCGCAAGCTCCTCCCATGTTGCAGGAAAACTTGCAACACCACTCTCCGTCATAAGCTTATTATTATACCAGACAGTCCCCGACGCACTCATAGCGCTGGGAAATGCATAAATCCCGTCACCCGAAAGCTTAATCGTAGTAAAAGACGCATCCGTAAACAGATCCTCCCAGCTATCCCCCCACTCAGCCTTCGCATAATCAGCCATAGGCGCCAACTGCGACTTATACTGCTCCAAATCCGCTCCCGGAGCAATCCCGATAACATCCGGCGCACTCCCCGCAGCAAAATCAACCTTCAAAGCATTATAATGATCCTCCTGCCTCATTATCGTAACAGTAGCATGAATCCCCGGATGCGTAGCATTAAACTCATCCGCCACAGCCTGTGTCAGCTCCGAATCCTCCGTAAACCCCTTATAATTCCCCAAGGCATACTGCCAGGACTGCACCGTGATCTCCACCACCTCACCGTCCCCGGCCGCCTCCGTTCCTTCTGCCGCCGCACTCTGCCCAACAGCCTCTTCACTGCCAGCCGTCTCTACAGCCCCCGCGTCCTTACTCCCGCAAGCCCCCAAAGACAACACCATCACACCCGCCAACAAAACCGCAATCATTTTTCTCATAACCAAACCATCCCTTCACTAACTCTTTTTCTCTGAATGCATTCAACTTACCCTTGCATTATAGTTTAACGACCATTTTTATCAAAGAGCATTATTTTTAGTAAAAACAGGTGGTTTTTTTTAGTTTATGAATTTTCCCCCATTTATTTATATTATACCCCCTCCTTATCTCTACTTTTTGGACATAAAAAAAAGACCCGAAAGCCTTCCTGGTTCTATCCGTGATTAGGGTATGCCGCCTGCGCCCTCTCTTAGTATCCGGGGGCTCCCTATGTCCCTGTTCCGGCTGCGTTCTCTCTGTATCCGCAGCTGCATCTCAAAAAAAGGGAGCGGTTTCTTACTGTTTTGATCCTATACTCTGCTGCCGCCCCTAGCGGCGCTGTCTGACGACCGAAGGGAGGAGTTTAAGCCGCGTTGGCAGCGGAGTATAGGGACAAAATAGTTAGAAACAGCCCCTTTTTTTGTCTGCAGCGGTGGATACAGAGAGAACGCCGCCGGACAGGAAGACCGGGAGGCCCGCAGGATACACAGAGAGAGGGCACAGGCGGCATACCCTAATTACGGATAGAACCTCCACACCCTCCCTCCTTTTTATCCCAACACCTTATTCCGTCCGTTCCTTCCCCCAGAAGAACAACGCCACCGTCCCCGGTCCCGTATGACTTCCGATGGTAGTCCCCACATAATTGATTACTACCTTCCCCTTCAATTTAGGGAAACGCTCCTCAATCAAATCGGCAACCGCCCTGGCATCCTCATAGCAGGCCGACTGGGAAATATAACACTTGTCGGAATATTCAAGCCCGCCGTCCGCATACTCTTCCATCTTTTCCACAATAGCCTGTATTACTTTCCGTTTGGTACGGATTTTAAACCGGGGAATAAGCCTTCCCTGATCATCCATATTCAAAAGCGGACAGATTGCCAGTACCGTTCCTATAAAACCAGATGCCTTGGAAATACGTCCTCCTTTAATATAAAAGGTAAGATCCGTTGAAAAGAACCAATGGTTCATCCTGAGCTTATTCTTTTCCGCCCAGTCATGAAGCTCCTCTATTCCCATTCCACCATCCCGTAAGTCAGCCAGCTTATCCATAATAAGGCCATATCCTGAAGAAGCCCCCAGGGAATCGACCACATAAATTTTTCTGTCCGGATAAAGCTCTTCCAGCTCCTGCTTTGCCGCCAGCGCGGAATTAAGAACGCCCGATATCCCTGACGACAGGCATAAATGCAGAATATCCTTGCCTTCCTTCAAAAAAGGTTCAAAATATTCCCGGAATTCCTCTAAATTCACCTGGGAAGTCTTCGTATCCGCTCCAAGCGTCATTTTTTTATAAAATTCCTCAAATCCCATGGATTTGCCCAAATCATCCGCATACTGCACTCCATCCAACTCATAATGAAAGCATATGTAGGATATATCCCTCTCACGAAAATGCTCCTCCGTAAGATCTGCCGTAGAACAGCAGCTAATAATATAATCTCCCATCCTCTCCGCCTTTCTATCCTTCTGTCAGGATTCTTTCTGTACTCAGCCGTATAGGCGGCCTTGTAGGGTTATTATACCCTATTCCACAAACCTCCACAACTCCAATTAATCGGAAATCACATTGACATAATCCGAAAAAACGAATTCTGAACAGAATTTTTGTCTCTTGTCAAAAAGCCGGCGCACTGCATTTTACAATGCAGGCGCCGGCTTTTTTATGTTGCTTCACTGCATTATTTTGCAGCTTTCGCTTCTTTGATTTTTTCGGTAAGGACAGGAACAATCTTGTTCAGGTCACCTACAATGCCGTAGTCAGCTACGTCAAAGATAGGAGCTGTTTCATCCTTATTGATAGCGATGATGAGATCGGATTCTTCCATACCAGCCAGATGCTGGATAGCTCCGGAAATACCGATTGCAAAATATACATTAGGGCGAACAGTCTTACCGGTCTGTCCAACCTGAAGATCCTTGGGCTTCCAGCCTGCATCAACAACTGCACGGGAACAGCTTACGGTTCCGCCTACTGCATCTGCCAGATCCTGAAGGATTTTGAAGTTCTCAGGGCTGCATACTCCACGTCCGCCGGATACCAGGATCTTTGCATCCATGATATCTGCTGTATCAGCTACGGATTTAACAACTTCCATGATTTCCACATATTTGTTGTTCGGAGTGAATCCGGGATTGAACTCTTCCACTACAGCCTTAGCGCCTTCCACCTTAGGAGCCTTCTGCATAACGCCGGGGCGTACGGTAGCCATCTGAGGACGGAAATTCGGGCATGCGATAGTTGCAATCGTATTGCCGCCGAATGCAGGACGGGTCATCAGCAGCTGATTGTGCTTCTGCTCCTGTCCGGGGATAGGATTTAACGGGAAATCACCGATATCCAGCTGTGTACAGTCTGCGGTCAGACCTGTATGGATTCTCGCGGAAACACGAGGACCCAGGTCACGGCCGATTGCAGTAGCTCCAACCAGGAAAATTTCAGGTTTATACTTCTCGATTACAGATGCCAGTGCATGTGCATAGGGCTCTGTTCTGTATTCTTTCAATTCAGGATCGTCAACAACGATTACCTTATCAGCTCCATAAGCAGCCAGTTCGTCAGCAAGACCCTTCACATCAGAACCAACCAGTACTGCAGTCACTTCAGTTCCTAAATCTTTTGCCAGATCTTTACCTTTGCCAATCAGTTCAAATGCGATTCCGCTCACTACGTTATCAACCTGCTGTGCAAAGACAAATACTCCTTTATATTCTTCTAAATTCATCCTTATTCACCACACTTTTCTGTTTATTATTAAATAACGTGTTTTTCCTGTAACTTTTCAACAATGAAAGATGCAGATTCTTCCGGAGTATCCAGAACTACCTTCTGTCCTGCGCCCTTTCTTACTTTATCGGAAGCCTTGGCAATCTGTGTGGGTGATCCCTTCAGACCCAGATTGGAATCGTCCACATCAACCAGATTTGCTCTTCCCCATACGGTGATTTCTTTCTTGTAAGCATCGAAAATTCCGCCGGGAGTCATGTAACGGGGCTCATTCAGCTCGCCCAGAGCTGTGATCAGGCAGGGCATTTTCGCTTTAAGTACATGATATCTGTCATCAAACTGACGCTCAACGATTACACTGTCGCCTTCCACTTTGATTTTCTGTGCATAGGAGATAACCGGGATTCCCAGATGTTCGGAAATCTGAGGTCCTACCTGTGCGGTATCACCATCGATAGCCTGACGGCCTGTGATGATCAGATCATATTCCAGATTGCGGATAGCTCCGGCAATTGTCTGGGAGGTTGCCCATGTATCAGCGCCGCCCAGTACTCTGTCAGTTACGAGAATACCGTTATCTGCACCCATTGCCATAGCTTCGCGCAGAACCTCTTCTGCCTTGGGAAGACCCATTGTGATTACGGTAACTTCTGCACCGTACTCGTCCTTCAGTCTCAGTGCAGCTTCCAGACCTGCCTTATCATCAGGGTTCATGATTGTAAGCATAGCACCTCTGTCCAGCGTACCATCGGGATTGAATTTAACGCCGCCCTTTGTATCAGGTACCTGCTTAATACAAACAACAATTTTCATTGTATTCCTCTCCTTGTTTTCTTATATTCTCTTAACCTCAGCGGTGTTATTTCAACAGTGCACCGGAGATTACCATTCTCTGAACTTCGCTTGTTCCTTCATAGATCTCGGTAATCTTGGCATCACGCATCATGCGCTCAACATCGTACTCTCTTGTATAACCATAACCGCCGTGCAGCTGAACTGCCTTGGTTGTAACTTCCATGGCAACCTCTGCCGCATACAGTTTAGCCTTGGCAGCTTCCACGGAATAAACCTTCTGGGTAGCTTTTGCCATAGCAGCCTTGTAAACCAGCAGCTGAGCACATTCTACCTTGGTAGCCATATCTGCAAGCTGGAACTGTGTGTTCTGGAAAGCGCCGATTGCTCTGCCGAACTGCTTTCTTTCTTTTACATAATCAACAGTACGCTCAAGAGCGCCCTCTGCAAGACCAAGAGCCTGAGCAGCGATACCGATACGTCCGCCGTCCAGAGTATGCATGGCAATACCGAAGCCCTTGCCTTCCGCTCCAAGCAGATTATCCTTGGGAATTCTGCAGTCGGTGAAGATCAGCTCATATGTGGAGGAACCGCGGATACCCATCTTCTTCTCTTTGGTACCAAAGGTGAAGCCGGGAGTTCCTTTTTCCACGATAAACGCAGAAATCATTTTTTTCTTTCTGCCTCTTTTATCTTCTACAACACTGGTAACAGCGAAAATTACATAAACATCCGCTTCTTTACCATTGGTGATGAAAATCTTGGATCCGTTAAGAACCCATTCATCTCCATCCAGATAAGCCTTTGTCTGCTGTCCCTGTGCATCGGTACCTGCTCCGGGCTCGGTCAGACCGAATGCGCCCAGCTTCTCGCCCTTTGCAAGGGGAACCAGATATTTCTGCTTCTGCTCTTCCGTACCATAGGTCATGATAGGGTCACAGCAAAGAGAGGTATGTGCGGATACAATAACGCCTGTGGTGCCGCAGACCTTAGACAGTTCTTCCACACACATAGCATAGGTTAAAGGATCGCATCCCTGTCCGCCGTATTCCTTCGGAACCGGGATTCCAAGGAAGCCAAGCTTAGCCATTTTTTCAACGGTTTCCCTGGGGAACTCCTCTGTTTCATCAACCTCCTGTGCAAGAGGCTTTACTTCTTTTTCTGCAAATTCTCTGAAAAGAGTTCTTGCCATTTCATGCTCTTTGCTTAAAGTAAAATCCATGATTAATTACTCCTCCGTTTTATCTTTATTAATCGCGAAAACCGCGGGGCTGTTTACTTGCTGTAATCATAGAAGCCCTTGCCGGTCTTCTGTCCAAGCTGTCCGCCACGAACCATCTTCTTAAGCAGTGTGTGAGGACGGTACTTCGGGTCACCTGTTTCGGATTCCAGAACCTCCATGATAGCCAGAACGATATCCAGGCCGATCATATCGCCCAGAGCCAGAGGTCCCATGGGATGGTTAGCGCCCAGCTTCATAGCGGTATCGATATCTTCTACGGAAGCAACGCCTTCTGCATAAATACCGATTGCTTCGTTAATCATGGGAACAAGGATTCTGTTAACAACGAAGCCTGCTGCTTCATTTACCTGTACAGGAGTTTTTCCGATAGCTGCGGAAACCTCTTTAATCTTTTCAACAACACAGTCAGGTGTATTCAGTCCTGCGATAACCTCAACCAGCTTCATAACAGGAGCGGGATTGAAGAAATGCATACCGATAACGGGTCTGTCAAGGCCTGCGCCGATTTCAGTGATGGAAAGAGAAGAAGTGTTGGTAGCGAAGATACAATCCTTCTTGCAGATATCCTGCAGTTCCTTAAAGGTCTGTTTCTTGATATCCATAACTTCCAGAGCTGCTTCCACAACCAGATCACAGTCTGTACAGATGGTCTTTACACCGGTAGTGATTTTAGCGAGGATTGCGTCAGCCGCAGCCTGCTCCATTTTTCCTTTTGCAACTCTCTTCTCCAGAGCCTTTGCAATTCTGTTCTTGCCGTTAGCAGCAAATTCTTCATTAATGTCGCACAAAAATACTTCGTATCCTTCTGTCTGGGCAAAAGCCTGCGCAATACCGGATCCCATTGTACCTGCACCAATAATACCAACCTTCATGTTGTATAGCCTCCTTGTGTTTTATAATTGAGCCGGGGTACAAGGAGCAACAGCCCCTGTACCCGGCGGAGTGACGGATTACAATTCCTTATTTATTAAGAAACTTCTCCACTTTCCTCTTCTCCAGGAAAGCAGCCATTCCCTCTTTCTGGTCATAGCTCTCGAAGCAATCGCCAAACAGCTTCTCCTCGATTACAATCGCCTCATCCATATCGGCATCCAGGCCATCATTGATAGCTTTCTTGCAGTTTCTCACAGCAATAGGCGCATTCTTTGCAATTCCGGCAGCCATCTTCTCAGCGGCTCCCATCAGCTCTTCCTGGGTATAAACCGCATTAACAAGACCAATTCTCAGAGCCTCGTCAGCCTTGATATTTCTTGCGGTATAAATCATCTGCTTAGCCATTCCCGGTCCAACCAGACGGGCCAGTCTCTGTGTTCCGCCGAATCCGGGAGTGATTCCCAGGCCAACCTCAGGCTGTCCGAACACTGCATTATCAGAACAGATTCTGATATCACAGCTCATGGAAATCTCACAGCCGCCGCCCAGGGCAAAACCGTTTACAGCAGCGATAACGGGAATGGGGAAGGTTTCCAGTTTACGGAAAACATCATTTCCCTTCTTGCCGAAAGCTTCTCCTTCGGCCTTTGTCAATGTACTCATTTCTCCGATGTCCGCTCCGGCAACAAAGGACTTTGTTCCTGCTCCGGTAAGGATCAGACATCTCACTTCGTCCAGGTTCACTCCGTCAAGAGTCTTGTCCAGTTCATCCAGAACCTGTGAATTCAGTGCGTTCAGCGCCTTTTCACGGCTGATAGTAATAACCGCATAAGCACCCTTCTGCTCATAAACAATATATTCCATGCCACTCTCCCTTTCTTATTCCCGCCCTCAGGCGGATTCCTCCGCCATTGCGGCGGTTAATCAACAGTATTCAGAAACCTTTACTGCATAACGAATGATTAGCAGACAAAAAGTCCACTAATCATTCCCTTTTAAAATGCTATATTAATCTCTCTCAACGATGGTTGCACAGCCCATTCCGCCGCCGATGCACAGAGTTGCAAGACCCTTCTTCGCATCTCTTCTGACCATCTCATGAAGCAGAGTAACCAGAATACGGCATCCGGATGCTCCTACAGGATGTCCCAGTGCGATAGCTCCGCCGTTTACATTCAGCTTGTCATTATCAATGCCGAGATCATGTCCAACTGCCAGAGACTGTGCGGCAAACGCCTCATTTGCCTCAATCAGATCGAAATCATCAATATTCATTCCTGTCTTAGCCATAACCTTCTTGGTTGCAGCAACAGGTCCGATACCCATGATAGTAGGATCCACGCCAGCCAGTGCGCCGGCAACCCATGTAGCCATAGGTGTAACACCAAGTTCTTTCGCTTTTTCTTCACTCATAACGATAACTGCAGCAGCGCCGTCATTGATTCCGGAAGCATTCGCTGCGGTTACAATACCATCTTTTTTGAATGCAGGACGAAGCTTTGCAATGCCTTCTGCCGTAGTTCCCGGACGAGGGCCTTCATCCTTATTGACAATGATGGTTTCTTTTTTCTTCTTCACTTCCACAGGAACGATTTCTGCATCGAATTTTCCTGCTTCCTGAGCTGCAACAGCCTTCTGCTGGCTCCATGCTGCAAACTCGTCCAGCTGCTCTCTTGTCTGTCCCCACTGCTCTGCAATGTTTTCAGCAGTGATACCCATATGATACTGATTAAAAGCATCGGTGAGAGCATCATTAACCATGGTATCCACCATTGTGGCGTTACCCATTCTGTATCCATAACGTCCCTGAGGAATCGCATAAGGAGCCATAGACATATTTTCCATACCGCCTGCAATAACGATATCCGCATCGCCTGCGAGAATCATCTGTGCAGCCTGGTTCACACAGTTCAGACCGGAACCACAAACAACGTTCATGGTAACTGCCGGAACCTCAATCGGTAAACCAGCTTTGATAGATGCCTGACGTGCCACATTCTGACCAAGGCCAGCCTGGATTACACATCCCATATATACCTGATCAACTGCTTCGGGAGCAACTCCCGCTCTGTTTAAAGCTTCCTTAATAACAATAGCACCCAGCTCAGCTGCCGGAGTTGTGCTTAAGCTTCCGCCCATAGTACCGATGGCTGTACGGCATGCACCCGCCAAAACGATTTTTTTTGCCATGTTTTCTCCTCCATATTCATTAAAAAGTGCGAGTTTACCGGGCTTTAACGGTATTGTTAATTTTTTGTCATTGCCCGCAGCATTTATTATAACATAGAGAATATTTATTAGCAAGGATTTTTCGACTCGAAATCCAATGAAATACGGGAAACTTCCCGGTTAAGTGAAATGCTCTAAAAATAATGTAAAAAATATAAATTTTCTATAAAAAAAGAAACTGGCGAACGTATCTTTTCATTATTAAAAGGATTAAAGGACATATGGGCTTTGACTCCCCTATGTCCCTGTTTTCATCTGTTAATTCAAAAATACTGCGATTGCACTTGCTCCCGGTCCCACATGAACACCGATTACCGAACCAACTGCCACCATTTTGTTATATTCTGTGCCCAGACGTTCGCGGATGAAATCCTGAAATTCTCCGAGGAACTCATTATTTCCGGTATAGCCCAGGTTATAGCCTCTGGATTTATCCATGCCGCCGTCCTTTTCCATTGCCTTCAGCAGCTTCTCCCTGGCCCCCTTCTGCCCCCTTGCAAGCCCCGCAACTTTAACCTCTCCATAGCGCACAGCCAGCACCGGCTTAAGGTTCAGGGCGCTTCCCACAACCATGCCTGTGGCAGAAAGCCTTCCGCCCTTCTGCAGGTAAAGAAGAGTATCTACAATAAGGTAAATACACACCTTTTCTTTTTCCTTTTCCAATATTTCCACGATCTGCTCCGCATTTTTCCCTTCCTTTTGAAGAGCAAATGCCCTTTCTGTCAGAAGCTGCGTTCCCAGAGTGGCCTGCATGCTGTCTATAATGTATATCCGTTCGTACTCCACAATATCCTTAGCCACCAAAGCACTTTGGCAAGTACCGCTGAGTTTGCTTGCGAGCAGGATGCAGATCACATCATCCCCCGCTTCTTTTGCTTCCCGGAAATACTGCAGGAATGCCTCCGGTGACGGCTGGCTGGTTGTCGGAAGTTCTTCCGAATCTGCCAGCATGTCATAAAAAGCCTCCGGTTTGATATCCACGCCGTCAAAATATTCTTTTTCTCCGAATAATACTTTGAGGGGAACAAGGGTGATGCCAAGCTCCTTTGCCTGCTGTTCTGTATAGTCACAAGTCGAATCACAAATAAAACGAATACTCATCTTTCCTCCTGTTAAAAGCACATGCCTCCGGTTTTTTATATCTGTATTTTATGCTTAAAAAAATACTTTGATACTCAAATCTTTTGAAAGCATAACAAATATACTGACGGCTGTCAATGTTATTCTTTGGCATTTCCCGTCAAATCTTATAATTCTGCCTGAAACAGCAGGGAATCAGGTAAAATAGTTTGCTATTTCCGAGGCTTTTTGATAGAATGAGTAAGAACCAAATTCGTTACTTCTATTATAAAGATGAAGAAAAGGATTTACACATGAAACAGGAAAACAAAAACAAAGGATTTACCTTAGTCGAAATGATCGTTGTAATCGTTATAATCGGAATTCTCCTGGCAATTTTAGTGCCGGGTCTTTTTAAGTACATAAAAAAGGCTAAGGATCAGCAGGCGCTGATTGAATGCCGGGCGGTGGTGACGGCGGCGCAGACAATGGCTCTTGAGTTATATGGAAAAAATTTATTTCTACCAGAGGATTTTACAACTGAAGCTACAAGGGGAAAAATATGCACAGAAGCTGGCGTTGATGGTTCCATTATTTCAGGTGTACTCTTTTCTTCTAGTGTTCATACTGAAGTTAGTTATCTGGAATATATGACAAAAGGTGAAACAAAAGTTATTTTCGACATTACTTCTGCGACACCCTATCGAATAAATGATAATCATACTGAATCCTATAGAGATAAATTGGATTATGTAACTAAATTTTATAATAAAAATTATTCGGGAAATGTAGAGGGAACATATAAAGAAGCAAGGGAAGATTTCTATAATTCAGATTATGCTACTTTATCATCAAAAGAAAAAGAATTATGGGAAAAATTAAATCTTCCGGGTACATCCGACAGTTATAAATGGAAACCTTGCATATATGTTGATAGTAATAATGAAACTCAGTTCTATTTTATAGCCACTGGTTCTGTACAAGGAAATGATAATACTTCCTTGGTTATGTTCAATGATAATTATTATGTGTGGAAGGGACAAGGTAATAAATACACCTCTAAATGGTTAAAGGATACTTTAGGAACCCCTTTTGAAGAAAGTGGTTATACGACAAGCGATGATCTCACGGATGTTAAGGATCAATGGATTAAAGTAGTGAACTAATATGTTTAGACTATGTTTTTATTTTATACTCTATCCCGATTATAATCCGGGATAGAGTAATTAATTATTAGTTATTCCTATACATATTCCTTTATTAAAAGTGTTGACAAATGCTCATATATTGTCTTCATATATACTTTTTCTATTCCTTTCTATCTTAAAATTCCAGCAATCAAATAATCATCCTCCTCATACCTATTCCCGGCAATCCTCCCCAGTAGCAATTCCACAGCCTTCTTTGCAATAGCCGCCTCATCCTGCTTCACATGAAGGAAAACCGGCCCGTACGGCGCCAGATAATCCTCGTCTATACAAGCCAGACGGATATCCTGTTCCAGGTCGATTCCCACCTGGGCAGCCGCTGTGGTAACTACAGGTACGATACCGTATTCTTCCGCGATTACCGCGTCTATTTCCCTTCGTTCTTTTTCCAGAAACTTCCTTACTGCGCGGATGGCATTCGGATCCGGTCTGTTATCAAGGAAGCCTTCGGCTCCCCTTCCGGAAGGCAGGACGCAGATTCCTGCCTCCGTCAAATTCAATCGTTCCATTTCATTGATAAAGCCATTTCTCCGTTCCCTGACAGAGATTGCCTCTGTATCCTCCGTAGTAAAAAAAGCAATTCGCCTGCAGCCTTTTTCCGCAAGTCCTCTGACTAAAGCCGCTGCTGCCGCCCTGTTATCTGTACGCACCGAGGGCACCGGTATACCACGCAATTTCTTGTCTATCATAACCATGGGAAAGTCGTCCAGATACAATTGCAGAATTGCGGGGCTGTAATGCTTCCCGTGGCTTGGCATAATTATTATTCCATTTACCTTCATGGAAAAAAGGAAGCGTATTTCTTCCGTTTCTTTTTCCCTGTCTCCATAGGAGAAGCGGACTATCAGCCTGTAACCAGCTTTTTGGGCAATCCTGTCCATCTGATACATCATCTCCAGGCCAAACGGAGTCGATACGTGTTCCAGAACAAGCCCCAATAAATGTCCTGTCCCTTCTTTTCTGCCTTTTGTACCCGCTTTTTCCCTTTTCTCTACATAGGTTCCTTTTCCTGGAACTCGTTTTACATGACCGCTTTCCGCCAGCATTTCCAACGCCTTTTTCAGGGTTATTGCACTGACCCCAAACTCTTCACATAACTCTTCGTCACCGGGAAGCTTGCTGCCCGGTAAATATATCCCATTCCTGATCCGTTCCAGCAGTTCATCATACACCTTCCGGTACAGAAATACCTTTCCCATATCTGCTCTCTTTTCCTTTCCGAAGCCGCTCCCTGAACTCCCGGCTCCCTAAACTCCCGGCTCCCGGCTCCCGGCTCCCGGCTCCCGGCTCCCGGCTCCCGGCTCCCGGCTCCCAATTTTATCATCTGTTTTTTCTCACGTAAAATCAATGTATATTAAAATATATTTTTTGTCAAATTTCTTTTCTCTCTACTTTTATAAAATATATTTTTTCCATATTTTATATGTAATTATATCCAGTATTTTCGTATATTTTTAGGTATTCTATAGAAAAAAACTGCTCATATTTACAATATATATTTAATATGCTACCTTTGATTTAAAGGAACTATCCCATTCGCCCCAAAGGAGGCCTATATGAATCAACAAAAGAAAACCAGTCCCTTCCGTTATGCTGTCGGTATGTTCGGCACCTCTATTCCTATCAATATGTTCAAAACCTATGCTGCTGCATTTTACGTGATCGGGCATGGGGTTACTACGGCTCAGTTTTCCATGGTGCTGTTTCTTTACACCTTCGTGGATGCCATCGATAATCCTGTCTATGGTTTTTTATCTGACCGTACGCGGACCCGTTGGGGACGCAGACGTCCCTGGCTTGTTATCGGCACTCCTCTTCTGGCACTCTGTTTTATCGCGTTCTTTAATATACCCGCTTTTTTAAACGGCAGCGGAATTTTTTCCTATATGCTTCTTATGTATATCCTCACCGGAACTCTGGATTCCCTGATCAATGCCAACTACGGCGCTCTTTTTCCCGAACTGTTTACCTCTGATTCCCAGCGGGCCAAATCCAATGCCATGCGTCAGGCTTTTCAGCTGCTCGCCATGGTCATCAGTATTGCCCTTACACCGCTTGTAACGGATGCTCTGGGCTATGGCCTGACCAGCATTATTTATGGAATCCTGGCGGTAGCGGTCATCCTTTACTGTACGTTTGGATGCCACGAAATTACAAGAACTGAGGATCTCCAGAAGCCCCGTCTGCTTTCCACTCTCCGGGATCTGCTCACCAATCCGAAATTCTGGATTTTCGGCCTTACCAATGCCTTTTACAGCGCGGCTATGTCTCTGGTTATGTCCGCAGTTCCTTTCTATGTAAAATACACGCTGGGACTTGGCAGTATGGCAAATACGATTCTTCTCGGCATGGTGCTTCTGTTTGCCATGGCAGGAGTATCCGTATGGGCTCTTTTTGTAAAAAAGCATTCGGTGATGCCGGTATGGCGAATCGCTCTGGCCGCATTGACCGTATCCTTTCTGCCCCTGTATTTTGTCTCCGGCCTTTTTCCTGCACTTGCTGCAGCCTGCCTTCTGGGCTTCGGTTATTCAGGGGCCATCACTACCATGGATCTAATCGGCGCCCGTATTATGGATGAGGATACCCGGAAAAACGGGCTGAGAAGAGAGGGGACTTATGCGAGCGCCATGGGATTTATGAACAGGCTGAGCGGCTTTTTTACCAGCTTCGCCTTCCTGATTGTAGGCCGTATCTACGGTTTTGAAAGCGGAGAGATACCAGGCCCCCGTCCACATGATGCCGCGCGTTTTCTGATGGTGGTATTTCCCTTTTGTGTCATGATCCTCAGCGTATTGTGTTCCCGTTTTCTGAAATTTCCGGAAGACGGCGACACTTCTGCGGCAGAGAGTCCGGCTGTACCCGGAAAGGAGACGAAATGAATGAACGTTTCCTTATTATAAATGCCGATGATTTCGGTCTGTGCAAAAGTATGAATCAGGCGATCTGTGAGCTGTTCCGGCTGGGTGCAATCACCTCCTCCTCTATCCTCTCTCCGGCTCCCATGGCCATGAATGCCTGCCGATATGCAAAGGAAGGCAGTTTTCCTGTGGGAGTTCACTGGACTCTTTTTTCAGAATGGAAGGAAGAATGCTGGATGCCCGCGGATAAAGAAAAGAGGGATTCCTCATTGACTGTGAACGGCCTGCTGCCTGCTGACGGAGGAGCGGCAGCAAAACGGGCTGTCTCAGGTGATGTGACGTGGGAGCTGGAAGCCCAATACCGGTTTATGACGGACGCCGGCTGTACGCCGGATCATGCCGACAGCCATGGAGGGACTTTATATGGCATCAACGGAAGGCTTTTCTTTCTCAACGCTTTCCGCCTCTGCCAAAAATACTGTCTTCCTTTTCGTTTTGCCCGTTCTCCTGCATTTCTGGAGCGTCAGTTCGGAGGAAAGGTATCCCCTGCATTGAAAGCTGCCCATGCCGCAGTCTGCTTTCTTGCCGACCGAATGAAGGTATCGCTGCCGGATGATTTTATTACACATCCTCTTCCTGTGGAAAAAATCCGGGATTATGAAGCCCTTTGTTCTTATTATGAAGAGCAGCTTGCCGCGGCGCCTGCCGGCATAAGTGAAGTATTCCTGCATCCGTCCGTTCCCGATCCTGTTCTTTCCCTGCGGACACCTCAATGGAAAAAACGGGAATGGGAGTATGAATTTTTAAAAAGCGGCCGCCTGAACCGCTTTCTGGAAAAGGAAGGTTTCCGGCTGGTTTCCTGGAAAAGTGCCCCGTTCCCATGCAAAAAGGAGAATTTATGAAAAAGAAAATACAGTTACAGTTATTTCTCGACAAATCCCGGGAAAGGGAGTATATCCGTCTTCCTTTCTCTGTAGATGCGGACACGGAAAGCATTTCCATCCGTTATTGTTATCCATCCTCTTTTGCAGGGCAGGATGGCCCTTTTGTTATTGAAGGGGAACCCTGCACGATTGATCTGGCGGTCATGATGCCTGACGGCAGAATGGCGGGTTCCTCCGGTTCGGATCGCAGCAGCATCCTGATTTCCCCTCTGGGCAGCAGCGCGGGCTTTCAATCCTGCGAACTGCCGGAAGGTACCTGGCATATCATAGCGGGCGCTTATCATATTCCGGCCAATGGTGTCGCCGTAGAATACGAAGTGGAAGTAACGCCAAAGGAACGCCGGCTTTTTAAGGGTGATACCCATGTCCATACCACCGCTTCCGATGGTATTCTGGAGCCAGAGGAAGCGGCTCTGCTCGCCAGGCGTATGGGATTGGATTTCCTTATATTTACCGATCATAATAACAGCGCCCAGAATGACAGGCTTCCTTTTTATGAAGATATCACGCTCATTCCGGGGACTGAATGGACTCATTATAAGGGGCATGCCGGTTTTCTGGGCACAGAACAGGCTTTCAGCACTCCTTTTTTTACCGCTTCTTTAGAAGAAACAAGGGCTTTATTCATGGAGGCAGAAGAAAATGGGGCTTTCCGTGTCATCAACCATCCCTTCTGCCCGCTGGTTCCCTGGGAATGGGATTTTTCTCTGCCCTTCGACGGTCTGGAGGTATGGAATGGTGTCATGTCCGAGCGGAATGAAAAGGCAGCCTTCTGGTGGCATCAGCAGCTTTGCTCCGGCCGGAAGCTGCCGGTTACCGGAGGCAGTGATTATCATCGTCCCGGTCTTCTGGGCAGCCTCGCCATGCCCTGCCAGTGTCTGTATGCCCCTTCCCGATCCAGGGCGGATTTGCTGAAGGCTCTGCGCCAGGGCAGCGGTTATGTTTCTTATCTGCCCTCCGGGCCTCAGGCAGATTTCGCTGCCATATCTCCGGAAGGCCTCCCCGCCTCCTTCGGGGACGTCGCCGTCCGCGGAGAATATACGGACATTCTGCTTACCGGCCTCTGTCAGGGCGATGAAATCCGCCTGATTACCGATACGGCTGCGGAATCTCTGATCGCTCCTTCCGGAGCCTGTGAACTGAAACTGCGAAGACGTTTTCCGGATGCCCTCTTCCTTCGGCTGGAACTGTACCGAAGCTATGCTCCCGGCCTGCCTCCCATGAAGGCCCTCCTCACTAATCCTGTATACTACCAATAACAGAAATTCCTATCAGAAAGGAACAGAAATGAATACAGCTGCCAAGAAAGTAATTGTTGTCTTTAAAACCCACCTTGACATCGGCTTCACCGGACTGGCACAGCAGGTTCTGGACAAATACTGTCTGGATTTCATCCCTTCCGCCGTAGAGCTGGCTTTTCGTGTGAATACCCCGCAGTATAAAAAATTTGTGTGGACGGTGGGCTCCTATCTCATCCGGTATTATTTTGCACATGCCGATGCGGCCGGCTGCAGCAGGCTGGAACAGGCCATCCGGCTGGGATATGTCCGCTGGCACGGACTGGCCTGCACCACGCATACGGAGCTGATGGACCGCCGGCTTCTGGATTATGATCTCTCCATTTCACATATGCTGGATCAGAAATTCGGCATCCATACCATCGCCGCCAAAATGACGGATGTACCCGGCCATACCATGGCCCTTGTTCCGGCTCTCTGCGATGCCGGAATTGAATTCCTGCATATAGGAGTAAATGATTCCTCCCGCATTCCTTCCGTTCCCGGACTTTTCCGCTGGCGCGCCGGAGAGCAGGAAATTGTTGTCAATTATTCAGCCTCCTATGGAGAGTCCACTTTCCTGGAAAACGGAACCGTCCTGGAATTTTATCACGCCCATGATAATTCCGCACCGCCCTCCCCGGAAGAGTTGGATACCCTTTACCGGGACTTGGCACAAAAGTATCCTCATGCGCATATCGAAGCCGGTACCATGGATGAATTCGCCGCCGATATACGTCAGATCCGGGAAAATCTCCCCATAGTGGAATCGGAAATCGGGGATACCTGGATACACGGAATTGCCACCGATCCCTTAAAGGTATCCCAATTCCGCCGGCTTATGCTTTTAAAAGAAAAATGGATTACAGACGGTCTGCTGACACCTGACATGCCCGCTTACCACAGTTTCATGGAAAACCTGCTGTTAATCTGTGAGCATACCTGGGGAATGGATACGAAAAAATTCCTTCTGGACTTCACCCATTGGGAAAAAAGTGATTTCACCGCAGCAAGAGAAAAAGACAGCACAGGTTATGAACTGTTTTCCCCGCAGAACCAGCATATATTTCAGGCACTGCTGCCGGAACTGGAGGCATATAAAGAGGAACGGGGAGGATCCGGATCTTCCTATTCTCTTTTTGAAAGTTCTCATCAGGAACAAAGAAACTACGTGACCCGTGCTCTGGATGCGCTCCCGGCCAGGGAGACTGCCGAAGCCCGCGATTTTCTTTCCTTTACTTATCCCGTTATTCCTTCCGGAGCACTTGAATGTCCTGTAAATTCTCCATTTGCCGCCGGACCTTATCAGGTAATCATAGGATCTTACGGAGAATTGACCAGCCTGAAGGATATGAGAACCGGCCTGAGCCGGAAGGTATCCATCGGGCTTCTGGAATATGAAACCTTCGGTGGAAAAGAGACAGATGACTGTTATTTCGCCTACGGGAGGAACCTGATCCAAAACTTCCACTGGGCGGAACCTGATTTCGGCAAACCCGGACTGCGTTATCATACACAGATCGGGCACCATTGCTATCGTCCCTTTCCTGAATCCGTCCGGCTTTGGAAAGATACGCTCTATGTTACTCTCCTTTTCCCGGAGGAAGCCTGTGCCGAATATGGCTGTCCGAGAGAAGCCATGGCTCTGTATCGTTTTACCGAACAGAAAATCCATATGGATCTTTACTGGAAGGACAAGGATGCCCTGCGAAGCCCTGAAGCGCTGTGGCTGGAAATCTCTCCGGGCGGCGACAACCCTGGCTGCTGGAAAATGGATAAAACCGGACTGCTGCTTTCCCCTGAAAATGTAGTACATAACGGAAACCGCCAGCTGCATGCCGTACAATCTCTTTCCTATGATGCCGCTGACGGCCGCATCCGGATTTATCCCCTCGATGCCCCTCTTGTTTCCTTCGGAGGGAAAAAGCTGTATCAGCCGGATAACTGCCTTCCGGATCTCAGCCTGGGCTTTTCCTTCCTTTTGTACAACAACCGGTGGGGCACCAATTTCAAGCAGTGGTTTGATGAGGATATGCGGTTTTCCTTTGATATTCTTCTCACCTGTCTCAATTGAAGTACAGGGCATGTTTGTATTTCGGCCCCGTTGCCATATTTCTAAGAGAAATGATATAATATGCAATAAACAGGAGGAACAGGCAATGGATTATGATATGCTTTTCAGCATTGGCGAATTGGCAAACATATGCGGCATCACTCCTAAAACATTGAGATATTACGATAAACTGGGGCTCCTGAAACCGGCCTATATAAACACTACGAATGGTTACCGGTTTTATACCCGATGGCATATAACCCGTATTTCAACCATTAAGCAGCTGCAGAATATAGGGATTTCACTGGACGATATCCATACCTTTTTCATGCAGGATGATGAAACAAATATTGTCGGCTGCCTTTCCGGATTATTGAAGTATCAGGAAAAATATATTACCGCACAGTTAACTGAATTAGAACAAAAACAGAAAAAAATCCGGTCTTTACAATTACAATGTGAAACACTTAAAGGAAAGACAGCCTATGATGAATCCATCGGAATTACGATACGGCCTATTCCGAAACGCAGGATACTTTATACGTCATATCACGGAACATATACACCGGGCCTGTTCAGGAAATGCTATCAGGAATTACTCTCAGACATAAAGGCTGCCGGTTATGATCCCGGAGAAATGGAATTATCCGCCCCCTTATCTATTTTCTGTATATCTGAAAACAGGAATGACAGCGGTAATGCAGATATCAAATTAGGCTATGAAATGAATAACCGGCAGGAGGTTTCTCTCCCTGCCCTATATATCGATGAGGGTTTATATGCCTGCTGTATTTGCAGAGGCCCTTATAACCGGCTAAAAACAGAGTTAAGCCGGACTTTGCATGAAACCATAAAAGATATGGGCTATCAGATATTCTCTCCGCAGATTGCGTATTATTATATTCATGAAGCGATTGCAGAGGATAAAAATTATCTTACCGAAATCCAGATTCCTGTTAAGATCATGGAAATTTAATTGACTTTGCCCTTAGGGCATACTCTATTCTCTCCTTATCAAAAACAAGGAGGAACAGGATGGGATATTCAATTTTCCAAAATACTATGGTCGATATGACCTACCCGCAGATAGAAGAAGAGATTAAAAAGGGAGCCTGTGCGCTGCTTCCCATATCGGTTGTGGAAGAACACGGTCCGCATCTGTGCACCGGAACAGATATTTATTTAACCCAGGCTGTCTGCGTAAAAATCAAGCAGCAGCTAAACGCCATGGGTAAACCGGTGATAATAGCACCGTCTTTTTACTGGGGAATCAACAGTATTACAGACAGCTTTGTCGGTTCATTCACTATCAGCGCCGAAACAATGGAGGCCCTGCTTTTGGATATACTGGCGAATCTGAAGAAATGGGGCATACATAAAATTTTCATGCTGAATTTTCATGGGGATTATGTTCATATCAGAAAAATAGCCGAAATAGCCAAAAAGGCATATATAGAAAGAAAAACAGAAGCTTACTTCATTAACAGCAAAAGCACATTCATGCAGTTCGGAATAACCGAAGAGGTTCCTTATCTGCTCAATGTTCCCCTTAATCAGAATCTGTTATCGTCCATGGGCGGTGACTCTATAGACATCCATGCCGGAGCTGCCGAAACCAGCTGGATGATGCTTGATTATGAAGAATTGGCGGATCCCGATATTGCAAAACAACTGAAGGCCACCAATCTTTCGATGGACGATTTAAGGATATGGCTGCATGGCGGTAATTCAGCAAAAGAAATTACTCCGTCAGGATATTGCGGGAATCCCGCAAATATAGATCTGGATGCAATACAACGGATAGAAAAAGAAACGTCAGAAGCTTTCGCTTCCTATATATACAAAGTATTATAAATAATAAATTTATGTATCCGGAAGAAAAGAAAAAATGGGGATGCCCAATAAAATCCGCCTTGACAATAATGCCAAAGCGGATTTTAATCGTCCCTGCTGCCACGATAATACCTATTGTGAAAATATATGGGCGCATATGAACAATATACTGCATCAGTTCCCTTATCATTCACCGGATAAATAGGCAGAATATGTAATTCCCACATTCCTTTTAAAAAGCTTCCCGAAATAATTAGGATCCGGTATCCCTACCTTTTGAGCCGTCATATACATGATGGTTCCTTTTTTTGCCAGTTCTTTTGCCTTCTCCATTCTAACCTCAGTGAGAAATGCGGATAAGCCTTGTCCCGTTTCTTCCTTAAATTTACGGCTTAAATAAGAGGAATTAAAACCAAACATTTTGGAAACAGAGGTTAAATTCAGCGTTTTGTCCTCATAGTTGTCTTTGATATATTTTATAATTTCCTCTATTGTAATACTGTATCCGCCTATTTCATCTATCGTTTCATCGGGCTCAGCCTGATTTCTTTCATCATCAAGCTGTCCTATTATTTTATGGAGAGTATCGTTGATTTCTGCTCTTACGATTGGTTTTAAAAGATAGTCACTAACTCCTATTCCGATACATTCCTTAGCATAATTAAAATCTTCATATGCAGTAAGTATAATGATTTTTAATTTCGGATATCTCTTGATTGCAAATCTCGCAAATTCAATTCCATTCATAAAAGGCATTCTGATATCAACAAATATGATATCAGGACGTATTTCATCAATAATATTAATCGCTTCAATCCCGCTCGCCGCTTCCCCTTCGACACGCAGGTTCATCTCTTCCCAATTGATTGTTCTTCTCAACAAACATCTAATTGCCTTTTCATCATCAACAATCATTACACGATACATGCTATCCCTCTATTCCTTATGCTTCCATTTGAATACAAATCATCTATTCGTATTTTAATTCTTCAAGCGGAATGTAGATCTCTACCTCAAAGTAATATCCCACTTCGCTGGAAATTTTATAGCTGACCTTGTTGCTGTAATATTTCGAAATTCTATCCAATGTACTTTTTAATCCAAAACTTTGACTTTTCTTTGATAATACCTCGGATATCCTCTCCTCACTTGCACCGATGCCAGTATCCTTAACTGTAATTACCAGCTTATCCTCCTTCTGTTTTGCATTGATATAAATATCTCCCTCTTCCCCTTTCGGTATGATGCCATGATAGAGTGCATTCTCAACTATGGGCTGGAGAATCAGCCGGGGAATCCGAACATTCTTTACCTTTTCGTCTATATCATATATATCATGAAAGATATCTCCATAACGTAATTCCTGCAATTTAAGATAATTCTTTACTATTTCAACCTCATCGGAAAGAGTGATTTCCTCCTGGCCCTTACTCAGAAATTTTCTATAAAATTTCCCCAAAGTTTCAATGGCATCATAAACCTCATCGCGTGGATTTTCAAGTGCCAATAAAGCGATCGTTTCAAGGGTATTATACAGAAAATGCGGTTTAATCTGTTCCTGCAATGCATTCATTTCCGCTTTTTGATACGCCTTTTCCTTTTCAACAAGTTCTTCTATCAGTCTGTTGATTTCCACAAGCATGGTATTGTAGCTATTTTTCAGTTCTCCTATTTCATCATTGGGCAGCTTTATGCTTACTCGTCTCAGCCATCCTGTTTTCACTTCCCTCATGGAAGAGACAAGACTCTCTACAGGATTCGTAATAGAAAACTTTATAAACAGTCCAAGAATAAAAAAGCCGAAAAGAGTAACCAGTATAAATACTATAATTGAAATAATAATTCGGGGCGCAACAAACTGAAACGCAGACGTATTATCTTTTTCTGCTAAGACAATAGGTGTATTGGGGATGTTCTTAATGAAAACATTTTTATCTATAGCTGTCACCTGGCAGGATATGTTTCCTTCTCTGATTTCATCGGAATATTTTTCCAGCTTTTCAGAGCCCTCAATGATATTTCCCTGGAGATCAAATACGGTAAACTCCTTTTCCGTATCATCAAATTCTGAATAGGAACTCTTTAATATATCATCGAAATAATTGATAACAATAATTCCAACAGGTTTTTGTGAATTTATATCATATATCGTACGAATCAGGGATATTACCGGTTTACCCGATATCTGACGAAAAGCTCCTCCCCCATTTATTTTTATGATATATCCTCCGTTTGCACGGTTTATTTCTTCATGCCATGCGGAATCCATCATGCTTTTATCTAAATATGTTACGCCATTATTTATACTGATATAAATACCATCATTTCTGAATATATAGACGGATGAAAGGGCTTTTTCTGCTATAGTAAATTCATAAATCACGGATAAGGCATCATAGGTTATTCCCAATTTATTTACATCATCGGTATTTAAAAAATATAAGACCTCCTTGCTGTTCATGATCCATTTACTTACCGTACTGCCGCCCGAGAAGCTGTTCATTATATTTTTCTCAACGGAATTGAGCACATCTTTATTGGCGTTATAGATATATTCATCCATATTGGCTTTGATTATAAACTGATATATTGCAAAAATAACAAGAACATAGGTACACAAAATTACCGCAAATAGAGCTGTTGTCTTTTCCTTCAATTTGCGTGAAGAATACCATTCTATAATTTTGTGCACCCATGTTCTCATATTATACCTGCTATCTAATAATACCTTATAATCCTGTCTCTTTTTCTTCCTCTCCTTACCCCTTTATCGCTCCGGCCATAAGAGACGACTGTATTTTTTTACTCATAAATAAGTAAATGATTAATGTTGGGAAGGTTGCAATTACAAGTCCGGCCCCAATGGGGCCCCAATCCGTCGTGTAAGCTCCCGACAGGCTTTGGATACCTACAGACAGTGTTCTGTATTTTGAATCACTGATATAAATGATCGCAAACATTAATTCATTCCATGCCTGCAAAAACGTAAATATGGCAACCGATGCAAAGGCCGGTTTCATAAGAGGACATATAATCACCCAGAATATTTTATATATTCCGGCCCCGTCTATGCAAGCGCTTTCTTCCAATTCAACAGGAATACTGATCACAAAAGAAGAGCATATCATAATTGCCATGGCAAGAGCAAATGCAACGTAAGGCACAATCAGGCTCTGATAGCTGTTGAGCATATGAAACTTTCTCAGTATAATAAAAATCGGAAGAATCGCCGCATGAATCGGAACAGTAAGTCCAAGCATAAACAATGCGTTTATTTGTTTTCTTCCCTTCCATATCATACGTTCAAGTGCATAGGCAGCCATAAGCGAAAACAAAATGGTAAATAGTATGGTAAGTCCGGTTACGACACAGCTGTTAAAGAAATACAGACCCATATTCCCGGCTATCAACGCTTTTTTATAGTTAGACCATAACCAATGCTTCGGCAGCCCAATTACATTTGACCCGAAAATTTCACTATTATCTTTTAAAGAAAACATCAGCATATAATAAAGCGGAAACAGGCTTACGAATGTCCAAATAATCAAAACAGTATATTTGACCACGTTTTTCACATTCTTTTTTGTTTTCATGTCACTCTCCTTCCACCTTGAATATTCTCTTAATTCCTATGGCAAATGCAAAACACAGGATAATAATTATCACGGCAACTGCAGAACCCAAACCATATTGGTTGCGCCCAAATATCAAGTTGATCATCAGTGTGGAAGGCACTTCGGAAGCATGGGAGGGACCGCCATTCGTGAGTACATAAATCATGTCAAATGTCTTAAACGAACCAACGACTGCAAATATTGTGCACATTCTTATAATCGGCTTAATCTGAGGAATGATAATCCTTGTATTGATCTGCCAGGAAGTTGCGCTGTCTACCTGTGCCGCCTCAATTAATTCCCTCGGAACGGATTTAATTCCTGCATAGAACAGCAGCATATGGTATCCGATAAATTGCCAGAGAATAGGAACCATCACCGCTGCCAAAGCCGTCTTTTCTTCTCCCAGCCAGGTGTGAACCCAGCCGGAAAAGCCAACCGTCTTTAAAAAAGTATTTAACAAGCCATAATTGGGATTATATATCTTTAACCACAACTGTCCGATTACCACACTGGAAATTAAAACAGGAATAAAAAATACACTTAAGAAAAAACGTTCTCCTTTGATTCCTTTCGCCAATATCAGGGCCAAAGCAAGGGAAATCGGAAGCTGGATGAAAACGGAAAAAATCGCGATAACGACTGCATGCCACAAAGTTTTGGGAAACTGAATGGACGTATCTTTAAAGAGATTAATATAATTGTCAAATCCAACAAATTTCCCCGTCGTCATGCCATCCCATTTCAGCAAACTGTAATAACAGGACATAAAGATCGGAACGATGATAATAATAACAAAAAGTATTGTAGCCGGTAAAAGAAATATGATCAGTGCTGTTTTATTCTTCCTTACCTTATCCATGCTGCAGCCCTTCCTTTCAAAAGCTTCCTCCGGCCTTTCCACAGACCAAAGGAAGCTTTATTTATCTCTTACTCTTTCGTGCTGTCTAATTGATCCGCCATTGCCTTCACATAGTCTTCCGGTGTAATTCCGCCTGAATACAGCTGCTGAAGAAGTTCCAGGTACTTATTGGCATCCTCCGCAGGAAGAAGTGTATCAAACCACAGTGTAAAGGAATTCGCCTTAGTGGTATAACCGGCAATTTCTTTTGTCATCGGTTCAACTGCGGAATCATCATAATCTATGTTCCAGGCAGGAATGGCAACACCCTCAAGGTATGCGTTCTTTGATATGTATTTGGCAATTTCAAATGCCGCATCACAAGCCACTTCCGGATATTTGGTTGATTTCGCAACCATAATGGTATCGGAAGCTCCGCCCATAAAATCACCAAGTGTGGCATTGTCAGAATTCACTACCGGAATAGGGGCGACGCCAAATGCCTCTTTATCATAAGATCTTGTATTAATATCCCCGCCTAACCATGAACCGGTAAAGAACATGGCTGCCTGACCATCAAGGAACGGCTGAACGGCTTCATCATTGGAAAGTCCTGTGGCTCCCTCTTCAAAAGCGCCTGCCTCATTCAATTCTACAATCGCTTTCGCGGACTGAAGCATATCCGGATCATTATAGCTTTGTCCTTCCTGCTTGAGCAATGCGTTCTGCAGCTTTGTCGGGCCCGCAGATTTCAATGTAAGCCCGTCATGAAGCATTCCAAGTACCCAGGTATCCTTCACCGAAGTGGAGATAGGTGTAATTCCGGCTGCCTTTAAGGTATTTACTGCTGCAAGAAGTTCATCATATGTAGTAGGAACGGCCAGATTGTTCTCTTCAAAGATCTTCTTATTGTAGAACATCACGGAAACCGGTGTGGTAAAGGTAGAGCCATAGATTTTTCCATCATATGTCTGGTTTTTCAGGGCAGCTGCCGGTAGCTGGTCTTTATAATTCGCATAATAATCATCAAGCGGAAGAACCTTTCCTGATTCTGCAAAGGGCTGTGAAAACCCTCCGCCAAAGGTAAAGAATAAATCAGGCAGTTCATTCGCCGCTACCGCAGATTTAATCTTTGTCTTATATGCCTGGTTCTCAAATGTCTCGAATTTGATCTTGTAGCCCTCGTGGTTCGATTCCCACTCTTCGATCGCTTTCAGGTAAGAACTGTGCATATTATCCGACTCAGTGGCAATGCTCCAAAAGGTAAGGGTTTTCTCCTCAGTGCTGCTGCTTTGGCTGCTTTGGCCGCTTTGGCTGTTTCCGCTGTCACTCACACTATCCTTGGTACCGCAGCCTGCAAGCAGACTTGCCGCCATGATCAGTGACAATAAAATACTAACTGCTTTCTTCTTCATAATATCCTCCTTTTAATCAGCAATTACATATCCGCAATCTGTTATTGGAATCTGCATAACACAATGCAATTCGCAAAGAATACGGAATTACGTGTCTTTATTGTTACAAAAATTATATGGTATTGCATATTGAATGTAAACGGATTATTTTTACTTGCATGTGGATTTTCTTTACCTGCAGATATTCCGTATAAGTGCTCGTTTTAGTGAAGTATCAGATTAAACAGGGGATAAATCGTTCAGGAAGTATTTGATTCTGCACGAAAGATTTCAGAAATTACAGAAATCAGAAAAGCGCTGAAGGTCATTTACCCATTGCAGTAAATGACCTTCAAGAATTGATTGATGGGAAGATGAGACGGGGTAATCGGGAAAAAGAAAGGGGCTTTTTCACAGCCCCCTTCTTCTGTCCTTTATTTCCGCAGTCAAACCCGGATAATATATCCGTCTTTTCTCGCTTTGGCCTGAGGATGCGGTTCATCGGAATAGCCCAGGATACAATTTCCGATACCTACGTATTCCTCGCCAAGCCCCCATTTTTTCATGAGGGTTTTTCCTTCTTCCGAAAGGAAAACCTCTTTCGCACGGTGGATCCAGCAGGAATCCACGCCAAGGGAAGCGGCGGCGTTCATCAGGTTCCCCATCACCAGGCTTCCGTCCTCCACATAGGTTCCCCTTGTGCTGTCGCCAAACACAATAACAACCGTGGGCGCTCCGTAAAAAGGATCTCCGTCATTTCCCATTACGGCGGCATTCATACGGGATATCTGATTTATGGTATCTTTATCGCGTACCACTACCATCACTGCTGACTGCATTCCCATTCCGCTGGGAGCATACTCTCCGGCTTCCAGTATCTGCTGAAGAATATCTTCCGGTACCTGCTCCTCTTTATAGGAGCGTACGCTTCTGCGTTCCATTAACGTTTTCAATGTCTCATTCATTTCCTTTTCCTCCTTTTCTTTTTTATATACCAACTCCGCCGTAAATGCGGATCGGCTGTCTGTTTATAAGAACCACTCATTTTTGCCCCTGATGTCCCTGAAGGGCGCCAGCTTCTGTTCCAGACCGGCCATGAGCGGCTCCGGAAGCGATCTGGCCTTTTCCGGGCAAATGGATACGCACCGCATGCAGAGAATGCATTTGGCGGGATCCGTTTTTTCCGGCTCTTCCCTGGGGATTGCTTCCACAGGGCACTTTTCTGCACAAAGCCCGCATTTGATACAGGCGTCGGAAACCAGAGGTACCGCCTGCATGGGATTCCAGTTTTTATAAGGGCGGTTTCCCGGCACGATGTAATTCCCGGGCTGCTCTTTTCCGGAAAGAATCCCTTCGTATTTACTGAGGATCTCTTCCGCAAACCGTGTGATTTCTTCCGCATCCTCCTGATCAGGCCTTCCTGCCGCCAGCTGTGTGACAATGGAATGCTGGGCGGCAAGCGCCGCTGATGCCAGCCTTCTGAAGCCCTGCTTCTCCACACTGTCATCCAGCTCAATCAGCGCGTCCTCATAAGCACGGTTTCCGTATACGGCCAGGGTAACCGCAAAAGCTCCGTTTCCCTGGATTTCCGCCAGCCTTTCGAGCATAACTGCGGGCAGGCGGCCCCCATATACCGGGCCCGCCACTATCACCACATCACCAGGCCCAAAGGACCGTCCCGTATTATGCGGCCTGGTCAGATCATATTCCTCTGTCCTGCCAGCCATCGCCTGCGCCAGAAGCAGGGCCGCCTTCCGTGTATTTCCGGCCGGGCTGAAATGTACCACATCTATTTTTTCCAGCATAACAACACCCCCTTGTCTTCCTGGAAAAACTCCTGCTTTTCCTCCGGCAGTTTTCCCTCCATCCTTCAGTATAGGTTCGTTTTTCCCAGATGTCAATCAAACCCGGCAGCACTTTTCCGTGACGGAAATCTGTTATGCTGCCGGGTTGCATATACTGTTTTTCCCGATATCTATCGTATATCGTTATTCGGTTTTCAGACTTTTTCCAAAATCAGCCTGTAAACGCCCTTTTTCAGCGAAAGTCTCTCTCTTTCCTCCGCCGGCGTACCATTTACGGATTTCACAGCCATCCCTTCCGGCACAAGGAATTCTGCCGTACAGTCAAACGGGATTTCCGCTTCATACAGGATATGATCTCCCTCATATTCCCATCCGCTCCGGTACAGGCCGGATGCCGAAGCATACTCGCCTTTTACCCACCGGAAGCGTTCATCCGGGCAGGGAGCCAGCACCGCCTTTTTAAAGCCTGCCGTACTCTCATCCGGCGCAATCCCGCAGACGCTCCGGTAAATCCACTCGGATACGGCGCCATAGGCATAATGGTTCAGGCTGTTCATTCCCGTATCACTTATTTTTCCGTCGGGCAGCACCGAATTCCATCTTTCCCAGACGGTGGTTGCACCCATATTCACTTCGTACAGCCAGCTCGGGAAATCCTCCTTGAAAAGGAGGGTATAGGCTTCACCGGAAAGACCCGCCTTGGTCAGCGCCTTGCAAAGATAGGCGGTTCCCACAAATCCGGTATTTAAATGCATCCCGTTTTCTTCCAGCATTTCCTTTAAGCGCTTTGCCGTTCTTTCTTTAAACGGTTCCGGTACAATATCAAAATACAGGGCGAGCACCAGGGCCGTCTGGGTGTCAATCGCCACTCTGCCTGTTGCAGTTATATATTCCCTGCGGATCGCTTCCCGGACTTCCTCCGCCACCTTTTCATAATAGGCCTGATCCTCCGTTTTTCCCAAAACGCCTGCTGCCTTCGCCGTCAGAAGGGCGGAATACAGATAATAGACGGAGGCTACATAATAAGGATCGGTCCTTCCGAAACAGCTTTTTTTATCCGGGTTATCAAGAGCCAGCCAGTCCGCAAAATGGAAGCCAATCTGCCACAGCCTTCCGCCGCCGCAGCAGGTTTCATCCATATGGATGATAAAATCCGTCCACAGCTTCATATTTTCATAATTTTCTTCCAGCTGGGTTTTATCCCCGTAAAACTGATAAACGGTCCATGGTATTACCGTTGCCGCATCTCCCCAGGCGCAGGAACCGGATTCCCCCCAGATATTTTCCGTAATATCAGGCGCCTCCTGCCCCATATTTTCCCTGGCTGCGGAAAGCACATCCGGCACCACGTAGGGAACGGAGCCTCCATTGATTTCCTGCTCATAGCGCATGTCCTTCAGATATTTGCGGTAAAAAGCCGCGGTATCCATGTGGAAACAGGCCGTTGCACAGAAAACCTGCGCGTCTCCGGTCCAGCCAAGCCTTTCATCACGCTGGGGGCAGTCCGTTGGCACATCCAGGAAATTACCCTTCTGTCCCCAGACGGTATTTTCAAAGAGACGGTTTATTTTATCATCGGAGGTGGTGACGGAACCCGTTCTTTCCAGCGAAGAATAAACGGCGCAGGCTTCAAAATGGAAGCTGCTCAGCATATCCTGGACAAGCGTTATCCCGCTCACCTTCACATAGCGGAAACCATAGAAGGTAAAATGAGGGCGCACATGCCTCTTTTCCCCGTCGGCGATATAGGTATATTCCGCCTTCGCCGTACGCAGGTTATCCCTGTAAAAGTTATCATCCTGCAGGATCTCCCCATACTGCAGCGTAATTTCGGTTCCTTTTTCCGCCCTGCAGTCAAATTCCACCCATCCTGTGATTTCCTGACCAAAATCCAACACCTGTTCTCCTGCCGGGGTAATAAGCAGGCTGGCGGGAGAGAACCTTTCATGAATCCGCACAGGCACACTCATCCGCTCCGTCAGCTTTCCCTTGGGAGCAGCCGCACGCACAGCAGGAACCGAAGCCTCTTCCACACCTCCGGCGAGCCTGCACGCATCCCTGTCCCAGATTTCCCGGCCTGCATCATAGACCTCACCATCATAGATATTGGAGAAAAGGACAGGGGACGAAATGCATTTCCATGTTTCATCGGTGGTGATCATCTGCCGGGTGCCGTCACCGAAGGTGATAAGAAGCTGCGCCGTCAGCAGGAAATCATCCCCGTATATCTCTTTGACCCTTGCTTCATCCAGATAGCTGAAACGGCCTTTGTACCAGCCGTCTCCCAGCATGACGGACAGTACGTTTTCTCCCGGTTTCAGCTGCTGTGTTACATCATAGGTCTGGTATTGGATCCAGAAACGGTAATCATTATAAAAAGGCGCCAGGTATTCATCGCCCGCTTTTTCCCCGTTCAGGCATGCTTCATAGACCCCAAGCCCTGATATGTAAAGCCTTGCGGAAGCGATTTGTGACGCCTCCTTCTCTTCCAGCCTGAATTTCCGGTACATTACCGGCTGTATTTCTTTTCCGAGAGGCGACGTTATCCAGTCCGCTTTCCAGCGCTCCCCGCAGCCGCCTTCGAACCATTCCACAGCGCTGGTTCCCTGGTCGCCGTCGTCCGCTTGCGCCGTAACATCCCAGTAATAACGCTTTCCGCCTTCCAATTCTGTTTCCGGGACAAAGGAAAGGGAGGAGATATCTTCCCTCATGCCGCTGTCATACAGAAGCTCCGACATGTCTTCTTTTTCTGCTATTCGGATTCGGGCCGCTTTTAATGTGCTTCCGCTGCTTTCCGCCACCTGTAAGGAAAAGGAGGGATTCTTAACGGAAAATCCGAGAGGATTCTTTAAATGATTTACTTTTAACTGAGTCAGTTTCATATTTTCACTCTCCTGTTTTCTCAATATCGTTCCGTCTTCACACATGCAGCAGGGCCGTCCGTCCACTGCAGCATATGTGAAAATCAATGTATATATTGATTGTAACCGTTGGAGTGAAAATAGTCATTGTCTTTTAGACTGTCTTTTTATGACCTTTATTGTCCACACCAGTCCTGCGCTTTATGTCCTCCGGCGGCCGTTTTATTTTCCCGCTGCTGCTATCCTTCCGAATTATCGGTAACACCGCTGCCCGATATGTCATTGCCTGACACGCCGTTTCCCGACACACTGTCCCCATGCTCCTCCAGATACTTTTCCACAGCCGGGTCTTCCATATCGTATATCCGTTTCCACTCTTTGCTTTCCTCCACCTTTACCGCTTCCGAACGGTTTTTATACAGGAAACGGGAAAGCTGGTAGCAGTCGATCCAGATCTCATTATCCGATTCCTTCTGTGACTCATCAAAAATAAGCTCCAATCCCCAATGGAGGTGCACTGTCTTAATGTTATTCACATTTTCCTTTTCGGAATAGCCTGTATGGCCCATATAACCAATGATGTCCCCGGCCGTCACGGCGTCACCCTCCGCAAGGCCCTCCGCATAAGGATAATCCTGGCGCAGGTGGGCGTAATAGTAATATCGCTTTCCGTCAAAGCTCCGGATGCCGATGCGCCAGCCGCCGTACTGGTTCCAGCCCAAAACTTCCACATATCCGGATTCCACAGCCACCACCGGCGTCCCGATCTGCCCCATCATATCATGGCCCAGATGGGGCCTTTTATAGCCATAGCTCCTGGAGGATCCGAAATCATCATAATCGGTATAGGGAAATCCCTTGGCAATGGGCGAATAAGCCTTCAGCCCATATTTCCGTTTCCACACCGTATTTCCGGATTCATCCTGTTCCTGAAGCAGGAATTCGCCCACCATACCGCCCAGCACGGCGTCATAGGCCTGATAAAAATAGTCATAGTTATTCAGGTCACAGGTGATTTCTTCCATCGTGGTTTCTCCGTTCCGGATTTTTTCCGTAATGGAATCCATATCCTTCAGCGCCTGCCTTCCGAATTCACCGCCGTTTTTGGCCGCGGTACAGGCCAGGAGAGATATCCAGTCTATATGGAAATCCTCACCGTAGGTTTCCACATCCGCATCATAAGCCTGACAGAGGGCTTCATAGGAAACATTAAAATCCACCCACTTAATATAATCCTTCTCCGCTTCTTCTCCCGCCTCTTCTTCCGGTTCTTCAACGATAATGGAACCCGAGGTTACAGGGGCAGAGGGTTTCCCTGCCTGTCTGACGGCAAAAAGAAGGGTGAGAAGCACCAGTTCAATCACAATTGCATATTTTAACTTCCCGCAGCGTTTCATGGCGGCTCCAGAGGTCTTTTCTATCCAATATATGCGGAAGACGGCGCCGTAAGTCCAAGGAAGCGCCGTTTTTTACAACGGCGCTCCGGCATATTCCTCATCAATCACCTTCCAGAGACGGAGTATATCCTCCATAGTCCGCTCCAGATTTTCTTCACTGCTTTTCCTGGCTTCCGTGAAAGGGACCGGCATCCTGGTAATGCTGAAGGCGGCGCTGACTCCGGATCCATAAATATCTCCCGTCCTCTCGTCAATGCTTCCCGCCACCACGATCAACGGTATTCCGTCCCGTTTGGCATACTTTGCCACGCCTCCCACCACTTTTCCCATCAGGCTCTGATAATCCAGCCTGCCTTCTCCGGTAAAAATAACATCCGCCCCTTCGATCCGTTCCTCAAATCTCACGGTTTCCAGCACCACCTCTATACCCGGGCATAACCGGGCATGCAGAAAGGCCGCCGCCCCTCCGCCCATGCCTCCTGCCGCGCCTGCTCCGGGAAGTTCGGATACATCGGTTCCCAAATCCGTCAGAATCTGACGGGAGAGGCAGCGCAGGCCTGCGTCCAGCCGATTAACCATTGCCGGATCCGCCCCCTTCTGCGGCCCGAAAATAAAGGCGGCCCCGTTGGCTCCATACAGGGGATTGTCAATATCGCACATGGCCGTGATGCAGGTTTGCTTTAAGCGCCTGTCCAGGCCGGATATATCAATTCGCTTTATATTCTTCAGCGTTCCTCCCACCGGCAGAAAGGCCTCTCCGTCTTCCCCATAGAATTTTGCCCCCAAAGCCGCCGCCATGCCGCAGCCGCCGTCATTTGTGGAGCTTCCGCCAAGGCCGATAATTATATTCCGGCATCCCTGTTCCAGCGCATCGGCTATCAGCTCACCCACTCCGTAGGTACTCGTCAATTCCGGATTTTCCCTGCCTTCCGCCAGAGGAAGCCCCGCGCAGGCCGCCATTTCAATGACTGCCGTTTTATCTCCGGTGTCCGGAATTCCATAAAAGCTTTCTATCCGTTCCATAAATGGGCCGCAGACCGTCACTCTGCGTTTCCGTCCCCCAACCGCCTGTAAAAAGCAGTCCACCGTCCCTTCACCGCCGTCGGCAACCGGTATCTGCACGATCTCGCAGTCCGGGAATTTATTATGTATACATTTACTCATGATCTCGCATACCTTAGCGGAGGATAAGGTTCCTTTAAAGGAATCCGGAATCAATACCACTTTTTTCATATTCGCTCCTGTCATCTGTCCAAAGGCGTGCAATCCTGCTCCGTTAAAAATACTTCCGTATAAATACCGCCTCGGAAATTTCTTTTTCCTTATTTTCCGAATAAGCTTCTATGCTGACCCTGCCGTCATATCCGCCTTCCTTCAGCACTGCAAAGAAATCTTCATATTCCTTACGGCTTTCTTTCGGAAAGCTCCGTCCGTCGGGATCCGCAAAATGAACATGCACAATATCAGGTATCCTTTTTTTCAGAGTTTCCAAAGACTCTTTTTCCAGCATAAAATGATAATAATCCGCCAGAAGGCGTATGGAAGGCCCGCCGGCCTCCGTCATCAGTTTTTTCCCTTCCTCCAGGTTCTGTATAATATTGCTTTCCTGGCGGTTGAGGGGTTCAATCGCAATATGGATCCCCGCAGAAGCCGCACAGGCATCAATCATCCGTAGGGCATCGGCAATCTGCCCGAACGCCCTGTCATAAGGAAAGCCTTCCGGCACATTCTTCGCACCGCTGCTGCCGAATACAATGACCCTGCTTCCCAGCTTAACCGCTCTGTCTATTGCTCTTTTTACATATTCCTGTACTTTTGCGGGATCTACCGTTTCCCCTGTCAGCCTCACCGATGCCGGGAAAAAATTATTGCAGCATTCACAGGGAAGGCCGGTTTTTTCCGCCTCCTCCGCCAATTCTGAAAAACTGTTTTCGGAAAGCTCCATGATCTGTGCCAGCGGAAGCTCCATGTAATCGTAGCCGGCCTCTTTTAATGTACCGATATATCTGCGCCCCACCGCATCGTTCTTATCTCCCAGCATATTCAGACAGCATCCTAATTTCATATCACCGTTTCCTCTTCTTTCCGGCATTTAGCCGCTGCCGGGGCCGGAAGCCCTGTCTCCCGGCCCCTTCTGTCTGCCAGTCAGCGTTTTATTTCGATATTTTCCTTCTCTTCATAGTAACGCAGAAGGGCGCTGTGATCGCATTTTCCCATGCCCTCTTCCTGAAGCTTTTTCATCATGGCAAGCACCTGCTCCGTCATCGGGAGCTCCATTCCCACTGCACGGGACGCATTTTCCGCATTTGTCAGATCCTTGATATGCAGCTCTATACGGAATCCCGGTTCAAAATTGCGATCCAGCATCATCGGCGCCTTGGCATCCATCACCGTGCTGCCCGCAAGGCCTCCCCGGATAGCCTGATAAACGTTTTCCGGATTGACTCCCGACTTGGCTGCCAGCACCAGCGCCTCCGACAATGCGGCTATATTCACGCCGACAATAATCTGATTGGCGAGCTTTGTCATGTTCCCGCTTCCAATGGGCCCTACCAGTACTATGGACGCGCCCATTTTTTCCAGTATCGGCTTTACCCGGTCAAATACCTCCGGCTTGCCGCCGCACATAAAGGAAAGCGTTCCGTCCACGGCCTTCGGTTCTCCTCCGCTCACAGGAGCGTCGATCAGTTCCCCGCCTGCCTCTGCCACTTCCTTTTCCAGTTCTATGGAAACGGTGGGATCAATGGAACTCATATCCACGATAACCGTCCCCTGCTTCATGCCTTCCAGTATACCGTCTTTTCCTTCGATCACTGTTTTTACCTGGGGAGAATTAGGAAGCATGGTGAGGATAACATCACTGCAGGCCGCCGTCTCCTTTGCGGTTTTGTACGGCACGCCGCCCGCTGCCGCCACATCCGCCACAGCATCCTCATTAATATCACAGATGTTCAGTTCATAACCTGCCTTCAGCAGATTTTTAGCCATGGGCTTTCCCATGATGCCAAGCCCGATAAACCCTATTTTCATACATTTACCCCTTTCCTTCCGATATGGATAGCTGTCTATTTTCCTGCCGCTTTTCTGATTTTCATAAGAACATTGAGCGCATCCAGGCCATAGTATTCCAGCAGTTCTTCATGGGAAGATGCCGACTGGCCGAATTCGTCCATAACCGCCACGCTCTCTATGGGTACTGCCGTTCCTCTGAGGATATAGCTGATAAGCATGTTCAGACCGCCGCGGATGCTGGCTTCCTCACAGACCACCACGCCCTTTTTATCTTCCGCGAAGGCTTTCACCGCCTTCTCATTAAGCGGCTTTAAGGTAGGGATATGAACCACGTTTACACGGATCCCTTCCTTCTCCGCCATTTCAGCCGCCTTCAGGGCTTCGTGTGCCATGATGCCGTGTGTGTAAACGGTCACATCGCTCCCTGCCCGAAGTTCCACCGGTTCCCCGATTTTATATTCTGCGCCGGCAGGAAAAATATCCTCCAAATCATTCCGGCAGAGCCTGATGTAACAGGGGCCGTCATGCCTGACTGCCGCTTCGGCCGCATACCGTACCTCAACACCGTCACAGGGCGTAAATACCGTCATGTTCGGGATCGCACTCATAATTGCGGCGTCATCAATGGACTGATGTGTCGCCCCGTCGCCGAAATCGGACATGCCGGAGCTGGAACCCACTATTTTCACATTCAGGTTAGCCGTCGCGATGCTCTGCCTTATCTGGTCATAGGCCCTCCCCGATGCGAAAACCGCAAAGGTGTTGGTAAACGGGATTTTCCCCGCCAGTGCAAGGCCGCCTGCGAAGCTGGTCATATTCTGTTCCGCAATTCCCATTTCAAAATATCTGTCAGGGAACGCCTCTTCAAACATACAGCTCATGGTTGATTTTCCCAGATCCGCTTCCAGCACCACAATATCCGGATTCTCCGTCCCCAGCTCCACCAGCATCTTACCGTATTCTATTCTCTGGTTATGTACCCCCATATCATGCCTCCGTTCTGCTGACACAGCGTAAATCCTGCAAAGCTTCTTCGTACTGTTCCTGTGTGAGCGTTCCGTTATGGAATCCTGCCACACCCTCCGCAAACGGAATCCCTTTTCCCTTTACGGTATCGGCAATGATGCAGACCGGTTTTTCCTTCACATCATCCGCTTTATCCAAAGCCTCTGCGATCTGCTGCATATCATGCCCGTCAATAACCAGCACTTCGAATCCGAACGCGCGCATCTTATCCTCAATGCTGCCAATCCGGAACCGATCCGCCGTCCTGCCCGTCGCCTGCAGCCCATTCCTGTCAATGATTACCCGAAGATTATCCAATTGGAAATTGGATGCCGCCATGAACGCCTCCCACAGCTGGCCCTCCGCAAGCTCTCCGTCTCCCACCGCCACATATACACGGGAATCCAGCCCGTCCAGCTTCAGCCCTGCCGCCAGTCCCGCCGCCAGGGATACGCCCTGTCCGAGAGAGCCGGTATTGGCTTCAATCCCCGGAAGCTTTCTCATATCCGGATGCCCCTGCAGCCGGCTTCCCAGCTTTTTCAGAGTATGGATATGGGCTTCCTTATCGAAATACCCGCATTCCATCAACGCCGCATACTGTACAATGGCGGCATGCCCTTTACTGAGCAGGAACCGGTCTCTTTCCTTCATCCGGGGCTCCGATAGCTTATGTTTCATTTTATAAAAATAAAGCACGGTAATTATATCCGCCAGAGAACAGGATCCGCCTAAATGTCCGGCTTTTCCCACTCCTATCATCGTAACGATATCTTCTCTGATATCCCTGGCCCGGTTTTCCAGCTCCAGTTTCTTATCTTGATCCAGCATCGCCTGTATCCCTCCCGTTTACATTTCTTCCAGCATTTCGCGGACTCTCAGAAAGCCTGTTTCCCCGCTGTTGTATACAGGAACCTTTGTATCCTTAAGAAAGGGTGCCAGCGCGGACATGGACAGCTGCGCCATCACGATACAGTCCACATCCTCCGACAGCTTATCTATGGCATCCACCAGGATTTCATTGTGCCGCTCAATGTTTCCCTTCGAGTATTCTTCAAAGGCTTCACTGCACAAAAGAGTTTTTCTTTCGATTTCCGCACCGGCTTCTGCTGCCGCTATGTCTAACAGTCTTTCCGAGGACGGAACCGTGGTTGCCAGCGTTGCCAGCAGGCCGATTTTTTTCCCTGTGCGCACCGCTTTTTCCATCATGGGACGGTCAATCTGCGCAATCGGCGTGTTCACAAGCGGCCTTCCCAGCTCGGCCGCATAATTAAAGGTAGAGCATGCCAGAAGGATCAAATCCACACCGGCCTCCTCCAGATTATGGGCATACTGGGCAAATTTGAAATAATTCACTTTCGGGATGACGCCTGCCCCGGCCTTGATGTTGTCCCTCTGAATGGTGTCATCGCACAGATGCATAATCTCCACCTCAGGGATAAACTGCCTGATATAAGGCTCCATCGCCTGAATCGTGATGTGGGATGCGTGAATGATACCCAATGTTTTTTTGCTTAAATCCTTCTTTCCTTCCATACCCCCGCCTTTCCGGCCCGTGCCTTTGTTCCTGAAAGGCACAGGCCAAGCAAATATTTATGTTTCTTCCTTATTTGATAACGAGATAAGATACTCCGTGCGCCGGCATTTCAAACTGTAATTCCAGGCTGCCCTGTACAGTCACCTTCTCATCGTCGCACAGCTTTTCCAGCCCATCCCTTGCCTTAATCGCCGCATACTGCTCTCCCTCCGGAAACAGCGGACGGCCCTGTTTTTCCCATTCGGCATAGGGATTGGAGTGCAGGGAGTCAATACGGTAATGGCTGACATTCACTTCCCTGCTGCCTACCCCGTCCACCTTCAGGCAGATTGTCTGGTCTTCCTCTTTATCTCTGTCATTGCAGTGGCTGTAAACCACTATCTGGATTTCTCCGTTCCTGCCTTTTACCGCGAAGCCGGATACGTCCGTATCCTCTCCCTCTCCGGTATACCGGCTGTGGTTTTTCACCCCGATCTCCGGCTCCTGCAGAAAATCCAGCTTCTCCGCGCCGTCGCTCTCAAAGGCCAGTTTCTCGTCCCCGAGGGAACCGTAGATCTTAAACATATTGAAAACAGCCTTGTCGATTCCCTGTGTGGTAAAGGTTCTGGTACCTTCAAAGCACCGTTCTCCAGGGAACATGAACGCCCATGCGAGAGGCCGCACCTTAATGCCGTACTGTACGCTCAACCGGTCAATTTTCTCATAGGTGGAGGCCACATAGGTCGCATAGTATTCCGTATTTCTGAAAATCATGTTGGCATTATCATATACCCCTCCGGCGGCCCAGCCGTCCGGATCCGCTTCCGACAGAACCACCTCGCAGTCCTGGTAACCGTATTCCTTTATGATATCCAGCCCCAGCTTCACCTGGTGAACCAGGCTTTCCACGGAAGGAACGGCCTTCGCCGCATGCATCTCAAACGGGAATCCGCCGCCTTTTACATGGAAGGTGATAAAATCAAGCCGGGTGCCTTTTTCCTGTGTACAGAAATTGGCGCCGTCCCTGCAGTGGCCCAGGAAGAACCGGAAAAACTTCTGCGCATGTCCGCCCTCAAAGATACCTGTCACAGCCGGCCCGGAAAGCCGTGCTTCAGGGAGCACCTCATGCACCGCATGTTCGGTATAATCAAACAATTTACAGTATTCCGCCGCTGTCCCGCTCCAGTAAAAAATATCCGGCTCATTCCAAAGCTCAAAATACCAGCTTATCACTTCTTCCCTTCCGTATTTTTCCGCCAGATGGGAAATAACCGCTTTGATAAAAGCATGCCATTTCTCATAATCTTTAGGGGGGCAGGTCCAGCCGACCTCCTTATACTGGGCATAGTTTTCCCAGTCTCCTCCTGACGGCTTCAGATAATTGGTATCCACCAGAGCCATGGGCATAAATCCCAGCTCCACAAACGGTTTATTCCCTGACTTGAGAAACGCATCTATAATGTAGTCATAATATGTAAAATCATAGACCGCTTCCCCGTTTTCATCCTCCCAGTAAATATTGGTGGAGCCGAATTTATACGTCCCGTGGCAGTTGCCCGTACAGAACATAAAGTGAGTTCTGAAATAATAAGGCGCATCGCCGAGAGCCGCAAATTTCCCCAGAAGCTCCATGCCTTCCGGAATGTAAGTATAATTGCACTCATCGTAACCGATAAAGCGCCACAGATGTTCCTGCACCCCTCCGGATTCCCCTGCATCAACCTTCACGTTTACCTGTTTACTCATCCTTTTTTCCTCCGACACATTCGTTTTTTATTTTCAAATCCCCTATTCCGTCCAAAGAGAGCTCATCGGCAAAATGACAAGCCACAAAATGGCCCGGTCCTGTCTCTTTCAGGGATGGACATTCCTGTTTACAGAGTTCCTGCGCGTACTTGCAGCGGGGATGGAAACAGCAGCCCGAAGGCAGATCCGCCGCGTTCCCTACCTCGCCCGGCAGCATGATACGTTCGTTCCTGACCGTGGGATCCGCCACCGGGATGGCGGACAGCAGAGCCTGTGTGTAAGGGTGCCTGGGATGATAGAATAATTCCTCCGTTTCCGCCAGCTCCGCCACTCTGCCCAGGTACATAACGCAGACTCTGTCGGATATATGCTCCACTACACTCAGATTATGCGCAATGAACATATAAGTCAAATCATATTCATCCTTCAGATCCTGCAGCAGGTTCAGTATCTGCGCCTGTATGGAAACATCCAGCGCCGAAACGGCTTCATCCGCAACCACGAATTTCGGCCCCAGAGCAAGCGCCCTGGCTATCCCGATTCTCTGTCTCTGTCCTCCGCTGAACGCGTGAGGATATCTGTTTAAATGCTTTATTTCCAGCCCTACCTTATCGATCAGATCACGTACCCTTTCGGAAATCTCCTCCTCCGGGTAGCCTCCCGCCAGCCTCATCGGTTCGGCCACAATATCAAAAATGGTCATCCTCGGATTCAGGGACGTATAAGGGTTCTGGAATATCATCTGGATATACCGGCGCATTCCCCTCAGCTGTTTTTTATCCAGGGACGTGAACTCTATTTCCTTATCGTCAAAATGAAACTTAATGCTTCCTTCCGTAGGTTCAATGATTCTCAGAATCGTCCTGCCCAGAGTTGTTTTTCCGCAGCCCGATTCTCCCACCACTCCCAGCACCTCATTTTTCTGTATCTGAAGCGTCACATCATCCACCGCTTTTACAAGGCCAACCTGTTTTTTGGCAATTCCGGCTTCAATCGGATAATATTTCTTCAGCCCAGTTATCTCCAACAATGCTTTCGGCATCTTTTCCTCCATTCCGCTGTCCGGGACAGCCTCTATTCCCCCTGATAATGAAAACATCTGACCAGATGATCCGGCTCCACCTCAACCAGCGGAGGGATACTGCCCGCACATGCCGCTGTTTTTTCCTGACACCGGGAACAGAATCCGCATTCATCGGGCGGATCAAGCGGCACCGGGACATTCCCTTCTATTGCGTGAAGTCTTTCACTGGACTTGTTTCCCAGCACCGGCATTGATTTCAGCAGGCCCTTTGTGTAAGGGTGAATAGGATTTTTGAAAATAGCCCTGGCGCTCCCGCTTTCCACCACGCGCCCCAGATACATGACGGCAATGGTATCCGCCATTTCCGCAATGACTCCCATATCATGCGTTATGTAAATGATAGACATATTGAATTCTTTCTGGAAATGCTTCATCAGATCGGTTATCTGCGCCTGCACCGTCACATCCAGAGCCGTGGTCGGTTCGTCCGCAATCAATATTTTGGGCTTATTAACCATAGCGATGGCGATCATGGCCCTCTGGCACTGGCCTCCCGACATCTGATGGGGATAGGCATTATATTTCTGCTCCGGATCCGGCATTCCCACGGCACGCAGCATTTCCATGCACAATTCCTTCGCCGCCTTTTTGTCCTTTTTTTCCTGATGCACCAGAACCGCTTCCATCATCTGCGCACCGATGGTATATACCGGGGAAAGGCTTGCCATCGGCTCCTGGAATATCATGGATATATCCTTCCCGCGCAGCTTTCTCATGGCTTTGCTGTCGGGTGAACAGGTCACCAGATCCACCGGCCCGCTCCCGTCGTCATACAGTATCCTTCCGCCCAAAACTTTTCCCGGGTTCTGCACCGTCCTGAGGATGGAGTGGGCGGTCACACTTTTACCGCAGCCAGATTCCCCGATGATACCGATTGTCTCATTTCTTTTCAGATAAAAAGTGACATCATCCACAGCCTTCAGAGTACCGGTATCCAGCTTAAAGTAGGTTTTCAGATTTTCAACCTGCAAAATGTAATCATTCATACTTTTTACACCCTTCCTATTTGTACGGATCTGCCGCGTCCCTGAGACCATCGCCCACAAAGTTAAATGCCAATACGGAAATGACTACAAAAATACCGGGAATCATCATCCATGGATACATGGAAACCGTATTGATGCTCTGCGCATCCTGCAGAAGCACTCCCAGGCTCACAATAGGAGGCGTAAGCCCGATCCCCAGAAAGCTCAGCGACGTTTCCGCCAGAATCATGCTGGGTATGGCCAGCGTCACATTGACGATCAGATAACTGCTGAAGGAGGGGAGCAGATGTTTGACTATGATATAGCCGTCCGTCGCCCCGGAAACCCTCGCCGCGGTCACAAAATCCTCATTGCGCAGCTCCAGAAGCTTTCCTCTCACCACTCTGGCCAGGGTCGTCCAGCCGATCAAAGAGAGAATAATCGTTATGGCGAAATAGATTTTCAGGGATGACCATGTGGTGGGAAATGCCGCCGCAAGCGCCATCCAGAGCGGGATGCTCGGCATGGACATGAGGAATTCAATGACACGCTGTATGATCGTATCGGTAACCCCTCCGTAAAAACCGGAAATTCCTCCGAATAAGCAGCCCAGCACAAAGGTGAAGAATACACCCACCAGGCCGGTGCTCAGGGAAATCCGGAGCGCGCTCAGCACGCGGGAATACAGGTCACGACCGGAAGCATCCGTCCCGAAGGGAAAATATACATCCGGCTCAGGCGTCCCGAAAAAGTGAATATCTCCGGGAATAAACCCAAGCAGCTTATAGGAATCCCCCTTGTAAAAGAAACGCAGCTTATGCTTGACTGTCGTATCCTCCACATAATATTTTTTCCAGGTCACGGGATCCTCTTCCTGCTTCAGGCCATAAACAAAAGGCTGTATGGAAAAATTCCCTTCCGCATCCACAAAATGTATCTGCGTGGGCGCCATACTGATAGCTGTCGTACTCCTTTTGGCAATATCCTGGGTGGCAAAAAATTCGCTGAAAATACCTACCGTATATAAAAGTATCAGTATAATCCCTCCCAGCATCGCCAGCTTGTGCTTCCTGAATTTCCGCCACATTAACTGCCACTGTGTTTCCATATAAATTTCTTCCTCTTTGGAAACATCCGTATTTTTTTTCTTAATCACGGCCATATGTCCTCCTTTCCTGTAACCTTCACATTTACTGCAGACGTATTCTCGGATCCACTACCACCAATAGAATATCGGAGATAAATGTGCCCACAATGGTGATTGCCGTAAGCATCAATACACTCGTACCCGCCAGATACATGTCCTGGGAGAGCAGTGCATTGTACAACAGGGAACCCACCGTGGGAATATCCAGGACAATAGCCGTCACCGTTGCGCCGGATACGATAGAAGGAAGAATACTGCCGATGGAGCTGATTATAGGATTGAGCGCCACCCTTACAGGATATTTATATATCATTTTATTTTCTTTCAGCCCTCTCGCCCGGGCCGCCACTACATAAGGCCTTTTCAGCTCATCCAGAAGCGTGGCTCTCAGGATACGGATCACATTGGCCATGCTTGCCAGGCCGATAACGATTACCGGAATGGGAAGGTGCTTGCACAAATCCCAGAGCCGTGCAAAGCTCCATGGCGCATTTTGAAATTCCGGCGAATAAAAGCCGCCTACACTCAGCCCGAAATACCTGTTGCTGTAATACATCAGTATCAGCGCCAGGAAAAAGCTGGGTGTCGCAAGGCCGATAAATCCCAGTATGGACGCCAGATAGTCTCCGATGGAATACTGGTGCCTTGCCGAATAAATACCTATCGGGATGGCGAGCGCATAAGCGAAAACCAACGTTATCACGGAAAGCGCGATCGTCATCGGCATACGGGTCGCTATCAGCGTGCCCACCGGCTGCTTCCACTGAAATGACTGGCCGAAATCCCCCTTCAGCATATTTCCCATCCAGAGAAAATACTGCTGCCACATAGGTTTATCCAGGCCATACTGCTGGCGCAGGCTGAGGATTACGGATTCATCCACCTGTCCCATCTGCTGCTGCAGATTAGCAATATATGATGTCAGATAATCACCTGGCGGCAATTGAATAACCACAAACGCAAACACTGACATAACCGCCAGCAAAACGATCATATAGATAAATCTTTTACATATATATTTCTTCATTTATCTTTGACCCCTCCTTCTTCCCCTCCGGGCAGCAAACCGGTCCCGGTATATAAACCGCGTGACGGGGAGGCACATGTCTGTACCTCCCCGCCATTTACCAAACATATGTCTGTCTCATATGTTCTGCAGCTGTGATACTTTCTGTCTGAATTATTCCGTTCTATTCACTTAATATTTGAAATACCATGTATCTCCGCGGTAAGGCTTCCAGAAGTTATAATCGTTGGCAAAGGTTCCTTCCGTGGGAGTGTTGCCCAGACGATTGCTGATGATAACGAGACGCGGTGAAACCGATACGCCAATGAACCAGCACTGGTCACTGATTCTCTTCAGAATACTTTCTCCCAGCGCAGCATATTCCGGATCCGTATTGGACATGGTTCCGAATTTCAGGCAGTCATCGTAGATTTCCTGTATTTCCGCCGGAGGCTGTTCTCCCTTGGCTCCGTTGCTGTCCCAATAATCCTTATATGCTCTCATGAACTCCAGATCGTCATAGGCATTCCCCGGACGAAGCCGGCTGAAAGCAGCGCCTCTCAGGTTAAATTCACCCACGCTGTCCATGGTGAACGCCTGCATGTCACGTTCATTCCCGACTCCTCTTTCCAGATAATAGGAACGTTCCACCTGCTTCAGGGTAACCTTGACACCCACCGCATTCCAATACTCACATGCCATTTCCGCCATGGGGACAAATTCCTCAATCGTTTCCAAAACAATATTGAAATCCTGCCCGTTGGGCATTGTCCTTACCGTATGTGCCGAATTCCATTCATATCCACATTCATCCAGCAGTGCATTGGCTTTATCCACATCATATTCAATAAATGCATTTTCAAATTCCTCCTTCATGAAGGAAACGTCTGCTGATGCCGTTGCCTGTCTCACCGTGCCTTTTCCGTAATACAGCGTTTCATTGATTGTATTCCTGTCCAGCGCATAGCTCATAGCCTGACGGAACTTCACGTTTGTAAAAATCTCTCTTAAATCCGGATTTTTATCCGTGATATTGAAAGTAAACGCACAGTCGGAGCCTCTCGTATTTTCAAACAGGAATACCTGATAATCGCCGTTGGCTTCGTTCTCCTTCAGCATGGTATAATCGGAAACCGGAAGCGGGTTTTCACCTGCCGCATGGATTTCCCCGCTGATGAGCTTCAGGGCGCGTACATCCTTATCCTGCACAATCATCGCTTCCTGTTCATCAATATACGGAAGCTGATTGCCCTCCTGATCCACTACATGATAATAAGGATTGCGGGCGAAAAATTTATTTCCGTTCGTATCTATCCTGTCGAGAACCCAGGGATAAACATCCGGCGCGTCACAGTCTGTCTGTGCCTGGGAATTGTCCAGATGAGCCTTAAAGCAGAGGATCCAGGATTCATAGCCTTCCTCTTTTGCCAGCTTATCCGCATCCGGGTTATATGTTTTATGCCACTGCTTCAGATATTCCTTGGGTGCAAAAAACGTCCGGATTATATTTGTGGCATAACGGGCCATCGTGATTTCAAATGCCGGATTCGGCTCCTCAAAAACGATATCCAGGGTATAAGGATCTATCTGCTCATAAACCATGGGTTTGCCGTTGCTGCAGTAGGCCGCTTCCACAGAAGGGTTAACATCGGTGTTGGTGAGAATATCCGTATACCAGAACATCCAGTCATCCGTAGTCAGGTCATCGCCGTTTGACCACTTCATCCCTTCTCTCAAATGGATCGTAAACCGGGTGGAATCCTCATTAATCTCATATGACTGAATCAGATTGGGCTTAAATGTCTTTAAATCCTTTTCAATGGTCAGAAGTGACTGGAAGCGCAGGCCCTCTGTATCAACCTGTCCGGAGCTGGGGCCGAATGCCGCTCCCACATAGGTTCCTCCATATGCGCCGATTTCATCAACCTCCACCACCGCCGGCTCTTTGGGAAGACGCTCTTCAATCGGAGGAAGCTCTCCCTTTTCCACCTGCTCATGCACCAGCGGAGATTCTTTATACTGCCCGTCTCCAACGCCTCCCCTGACGAGATTATCCGGCGCCGGCGTTTCCGTTCCTGCCGTCTGCGTGCTCTCTGCAGTCTGCTGCTCTCCCGAAGGCGGCGCCGCTGCCGGAGCCTGGCCCCCGCAGCCGATGCTCCCCGCCGCAAGACAGACGGACATCAACAATACCATCATCTTTCTTTTTTTCATTCTCCTACCTCTCTTTTCTACTTTTTTTAACGAAAGCCGAAGCTTTTGCATCATCAGTTACCTTCCCGAAAAAGGATTATCTTGTTTTATCAGTGTATCCCTGGTTATTAATATGGGCTGCAGAATGACCCGCTTATGAAATTTCTGCTCATCCATAACATTATTTTCTTCCCTGCTTCCCATCCTGCTCTCCGCAGCATCCATCAATGAAAAACATTCTGCAATCATCATGTTCGCATCCAGGGAATAAGTGGTCAGCGCAGGTGCAAACTGGCTTGCCAGCGGGATATTATCCACACTGAGCACCGAAACCTGATCCGGGACTTCTATCCCCTTTGTCCTCAGCGCCTGAATCAGCCCGATTGCCATCCAGTCGTTCGCCGCAAATACGGCTGTGAATTTCCGAATCATAACGAGGTTGGAAACCTGGTCCGCGAGTGCGTAGCCTCCTCTGAAATTCATCTTGCTTTCCAGAATCACATAATCGATTCCATTTTTCCTCGAGCCCCGGATAAAGCCGTTCTTCCGGTAAAGGGCCGAAGCGTATGTATCCGGCCCGGTAATATGTACCACCTTTTTATGTCCGTAACCGGCCAGGACCTTAGCCGCGTTGATGCCGATTTTGAAATGGTCAAAGTAAATCTGGGCGAAATCATCATGGTCCGGATAATTTTCAAAGGAAATAATGTGCGGATATATCTTCTTTATCCTCTGCAGGCTGTCCTCTTCGAATTTACCAATCATCAATACCGGGGAAATCATATCCCCATTTTCCAGAGTATCCAATGTCAGCGGAATCATATTCACACTGTTCTTGGCCGAATAGCTGGTGAGTTCCATCAGCATCCTGTTATAGAAAGGGTCATTCAGCTTGATGCTCGGTGAGCAGATGAGATTGACATATTTGTTTTTAACAATAGGCGCAATATATGTTCCCTTGCCCTCATACTTGATAAGGATCCCTTCTGAAACAAGCTGGTTTATTACTTCCCGGATCCTCTGCCGTCCTACCATCAGCCTCTGTTCCAGCTTTCTTTCAGACTCCAGCTTTATCAATCGGTCCGACTGAAGCTGTTTGACTTCTTTTCGAAGAATATCTGCAATTTCTTTATTTTCCCGATTCATAATTTCTTCTCCCGCCTCAATCAGATATGTTGTTTTTAGTAATTTTGCACAATATCATTTTCAAATTTGATATATGCTTTTTTCACAAAAATCGCATTTGGTTTAACCCAAACAAGAGTATAATTTGTAATTATTGCATAATTTTTAAATCTATAAATGTTTTTTAGTATGTCTATTAATATTTTACAAACCAATTTATTCATCATTTTTACTAATAATATATCACGATTATTCTGCTGTCAATAGCTTCTCTCATTTTCCTTTCTTTTCGTCGTTGTTTTGGTTATTTTATACTTATTTTGAGCATCATTTTTATGCATTTTCACAATCATATTTTAATCTCTTTTGTTCAGGCGATATGTCATTTGTCACATTTCACCTTTCCCAACAGCAGAAGACAAAAAAAGCAGCAGGTAATCTTCCTGCCGCCGCAAAAACACTTGATTCATTTATTAAAATATGGTTTAAAAAAAGCCCCACAAGCTTAATGCTCATGAGGCTTTCCTGTCTTTTATACACTTATATGGCCTAACCTTTAGTATTCAGGTTCAATCAAACCATAAGTATTTCCTTTTCTCTTATATACCACGTTGACCTGATCTGTTTCCGCATTGAAGAAAACAAAGAAGTTATGTCCCAGCAGCTCCATCTGGATGCATGCATCTTCGGGATACATCGGCTTGATGTCAAACTTCTTGGTTCTGACAATCTGCACTTCCTCTTCCTCGGGATAATCCTTCTCGATAAAAGCCTGCTGGAAATTGCCGCCGGACTGATGCTTGTCCATGATTTTATTCTTATATTTCTTAAGCTGTCTCTCAATTACCTCTTCAACCAGGTCAATGGACACGTACATATCGTTGCTTGTCTGTTCCGACCTGATAATACTGCCTTTTACCGGGATTGTTACCTCTATCTTCTGTCTGTCTTTTTCAACGCTCAGCGTTACGAGTACTTCTGTTTCCTGGGTGAAGTACTTCTCCAGCTTTCCGATCTTCGATTCCACGGCGCTGCGAAGCCCCTGCGTTATTTCGATGTTCTTTCCGCTGATAATGAATTTCATGCTGATCATCATCCCTTCTGTTTCATATTAGGCACAAAGGCAATACCGCCTGTCGCGTCCTGTAGCATGTCCTTTTGTCCTTAAATGGATTATACCATATCCCCACACCCGCATGCAATGTTTTCAGAATTTTAACTGAAAATTTATATTTGTTTCAGTCAATGCAAAACGACATATTTTTGTAATTATTCTGTAAAATTCGTGGAACTTACCAGAACATTCGTTTCAATATACGTTCTCCCGCACAGCTGTGAAATACTTTCCCAAACTGTGGATAATGTGTATAACTTCGTGTATAACTCCCAAACCCTCATAAATACCGCCTTTTTTATGTGGATATCTTTGTGGTTAAAAAATTCCCTTTTCGACAAAAAACATCAGATTTTGTGCAGATTTTACAAACCGCTTAAAATCAGCACATTTTCAGATAACTCATAAAGTGTCTGACAATTAGCTGATTTTATCAGTCTTTAGAGATATCGAAGTATGACGTACAACAGCTCCGCACATGGGATCGGCGCCCATTCGGCGGATAATTCCGGCCGATACGTTCCCGGCATTTTCGCGGAAACACATGCCGCCGGGCGCACCTAAAAAACGGGATATGAATTTACATTCATATCCCGTCCTGAATATTCTGATTATTACTGGATAACTCTTCTTACAGCAACCGGAGTTCTGTAATCAGCATCCGAAATCTTGATTCCGGTGCTCGCTGTACTCGCGTGTACAATCTGTCCGTCTCCGATATAGATTCCAACATGTCCGCTGTAGCATACAAGATCGCCGGGCTGTGCATTTTCAAGTCCGCCCACATCCACGCCTACATTTCTGTCTGCTGTGGAGGAATGAGGAAGAGATACGCCAAAGTTCTCATATACGCTCATAACAAATCCGGAGCAGTCAGCGCCGTTTGTAAGGCTTGTCCCGCCATATACATACGGATTGCCAACAAACTGAACCGCATAATCAACTACTGCATTGCCGCTTCCATGAGTGGATACCGATGCTGCTGAGGAAGGCGTTTCCGCCGCCTGGGTGGAAGACTCTTTAGAGCTTTCCTGGGTGGCTGCAGTTTCCACTGCTGTGGAAGACTCCATGCCTGCCGGGCTTTCTGTCTCAGTGGCAGTCTCTGTTGCTGTTTCCGTTGTTGTCTCGGTCGTTGTTTCTGTAGCAGTCTCGGATGTTGTTTCAGAAGAAGTCTCTGTCGTGGTCTCGGAGGCTGTTTCCGATTTGGTTTCCGAAGAAGTCTCGGAAGCTGTTTCCTTTGAGCTTTCCGTGGAAGATTCTGATTCCTTCTTAGACTCTGTTTCCTTTTCGGATTCCTTTTCCTGCTTATTATCATCGGCCTGAACTGTTTCTTCCTGTGCAGGCTTCTCTTCTGTTTCTGTCTTAGCTGTCTGTGTTTCCTTCAAATTAATCGGCTCTACAATCGTTTTGGGCAATTCTGCCGCTTCTCCAACAGCAAACGTATCTGTCGGCACAACAGCCTGTCCGCCTGATGCGGTATTATCACCGGCCGCCGTATTAGAAGAAGAAACTATCGGTTCCGGATTCACTACGGCATCCAGAACACTGGCTACTCCAACCCCATTGGCGATTGCAACTTCTGTCTGCTGCTCCTGAATGTGGCTGTCAACCTGAGCGTCAATTGAAGATTCTCCCACTCCGGTAATTCCCGATTCCATATCAGCAGAAGTCAAATCTGAAGATTCCTGTGCAACCTGAACGGTCTGTTCAGCCTTTTCACTTTGATCCGCCGCTTCCTGTACACTTCCAAGGGAACTGCCTTCATCCAGAGCAAGGCCAACACCAGCTGCCGGGAGTTCATAAGATACACCGGATGCACTTGTCTGCATTGCTGCTGTACTGAATAACATTGCCGATGCAGTCAGTGCACATGTCACTGCTTTCACGCGTGTATATTTCATGAGTTCCTCCAAAATATCAATTGAACTGTTACATTTGTTACGAAATTATTACATCTGTTGTTAACTATACCACCGAAGGCTTTCTTTGTCAACCTTTACACAAAAAACGACTTTAAAAGGAAAATCCCTTTAAAACCGCATAAAATCAGGAAAAGAAGGGTTTAAACCCTTCTTTTCAAATTGTGAACATTTTTTGAATTTTTGAAATATTCGTATTAGTTATGGAATAAATTAACAAAAATAAATATTACGTAACATTTAATATTTAAAATGTAATAAAAAATGAATATGGTCTGCGGGAAGCATTCCTACAGGAAGTATTCCTGTATGCCCTCAACTGCATTGGCTCCGTCCGCTACTGCGGTTACAATCTGGCGTAGCTTCTTCGTCCGGATATCCCCGGCCGCGAATACTCCAGGCATACTTGTTGCACAGTCCTCCCCGGCAATCAGATAGCCCTTCTCATCCGCCGCTATATTAGTAATAAAGCTTTCGGAATTAGGCTTGATTCCCACGGCTATGAAAACACCCTGTACCGCAAGTTCACTTTTGGTTCCTCCATTTTTATGAACCAGGGTAATTGAATTTACACGTCCCTCTCCATTGATACTTTCCACAACGCTGTTCCAGCACACCTCTACATTAGGAAGGGCAAGCATGGTATCCTGAAGGGACTGCGCCGCCCGCAGGCTGTCACGGCGATGGATCAGATACACCTTTTCGCAAGCTCTGGCCAGGAAAATGGCATCCTCTACCGCAACATCCCCGCCGCCAATCACGGCAACCGTCTTTCCCCGGAAAAAAGCTCCGTCACAGGTCGCACAGTAGGAAACTCCCATACCGCTTAATTCCTCTTCCCCGGGCACACCCAGATGGCTGTGGGAAGCACCGGAAGCTATGATGACCGCTTTTGCCTCATAGTCGCCATCCGCCGTTTTTACCAGCTTATAATCTCCCATATCCTCAACACCCAGGACATCGGCTTCTATAAATTCCGCCTGCATTTTCTCCGCATGCTCCCTGAATTTCATCCCCATATCAAAACCATTGATTCCGGGAAGCCCCAGATAATTGTCCACTTCATAGGTGTTGAGCACCTGGCCGCCGCTCATGGGATTCTTTTCTATTACTAATGTAGAAAATCCGGCCCTTCTTCCGTATACCGCAGCGCTGAGCCCTGCCGGTCCCGAACCGATAATAATCAAATCATGCATACTTTTACCCCTTTACTCTATAATACTTACCTGTTGATTTATATATATCCTGTTTCTGCTCTTCTTATTATACCGGTTTCCGCCTCAGCTTTCAACCTGCATGCATATATGTTATAATAGGAAAAATTATGGAGTCTGCGGATATCCTGTGCCGCCATCCCCTTCGCCTGTACTGTCCCCTCTCTGTCCGGGGCTTTTTGTCCGGCTGTCCGTGCTGCAAGGATTCCTGTAAAGGCCGTATGAAAACGCCGGTCCTTAGGTTGCGTATTTTGCAACCTTAGTACCGCTGCGTGTTTATCCGAGCGAAAGCGTGCCTGCACAGGAACCTTGCAGCACGGACAGCCGGACAAAAAGCCCCGGACAGAGAGGGGACAGTACAGGCAAAGGGGATGGCGGCACAGGATATCCGCAGACAGCAAAGTTAAGGAAATGGAGGACTGGTTATGGGAAAAAAAGCGTTGGTGACCGGCGCTGCCCGGGGAATTGGGAGGGCTGTAGCTGAGGAACTGGCAGGGCAGGGATTTGATCTGCTGCTTACCTGTCTGCATTCTATAGATGAATTAAATGCATTTTGTCTGTATCTGGAGGAGAAATATGATATTGCCTGTACCTCTTTTCAGGGAGATATGGGAGATTATGAAACAGTGAACAGGCTTTTTGAATCTGTCTCCGGACTGGATGTGCTGGTTAATAATGCGGGAATTTCTTATATCGGCCTTTTATCTGACATGTCGGCTGAAGAATGGCGGCGGGTTATGGCCACTAATCTGGACAGCTGTTTTTATACGTGCCGGAATGCCATACCTCTTATGGTGCATGCCAAACAGGGGCGGATTATTAATATCTCATCTGTATGGGGACAGGCAGGAGCATCCATGGAAACGGCCTATTCCGCATCAAAGGGGGCGGTGAACAGCTTTACCAGGGCTTTAGCCAAGGAACTGGCTCCCAGTAATATACAGGTAAATGCTGTAGCCTGCGGTGTTATTGATACCGATATGAACCGGTGTTTTGCAAAAGAGGAAATGGATGCTCTCATTGAAGAAATTCCTGCCGACCGCATAGGTACCCCAGAAGAAGTGGCTTCCCTTGTGGGACAGCTTGTAAATGCACCGGCTTATATGACAGGACAGATCATTACAATTGACGGCGGATGGCTTTGATGCAGACCATCCGCTGTTTTTTTGAATGAACAATTGTCAGATTTACGAGGACAGATGCCCGGTTCTGTGAGAATCCGGTACGCATTCTTTTTTCAGGGTTTCCCATATACCGATAAGATAAACAGCTCCCAGCGCCCTGTCATACAGGCCGTAGCCGGGTTTTCCTTCTTCATTCCAGATCATCCTTCCATGAGCGGGGCTCATATAGCCTGTATATCCAATATCATAATAGGCCTTCATGACAGCCTCCATATCCAGCGAACCGCAGAAGGAAGGATAGGCGCTTTCCTCAAAGGAGCCATCCTGAAGGATTTTGACATTACGCATGGGGGCATAATGAATCCTGCCCATACCACCTATTTTCCTGACCAACCGGGGGATGTCATTGCATGCTGCGCATCCCAGGCTGCCGGTGCACAGACTCAGGCCATGATGTGTGTCATTATACAGCGCGAGGAATCTGTCTATTGCAGCTTCGTCGGTAATAATCCTGGGGATATCGAAAACCGGCCACGGCGGATCGTCCGGCTGCAGGCACATATTTACATCGCACTCGATGGCTACCGGCATGATTTCATTGATAAAGTACTTTAAGTTTCCCCAAAGTCCCTCTATGCCCAGTATTTGATAAGCCTTTATCAGTCCGTCTATTTCTTCCGGAAAATAGGAAGTATTCCAGCCCGGCAGAACCATTTTAGCAGGATCCATCGTTTTTTCATCCGTTTTATAATAGGCCAGGGTTCTGGAGCCGTCGGCTAAGGGGTGATCCAGGCGGGAACGGGTCCAGTCAAATACCGGCATAAAATTATAGCAGATACATCGGACTCCCTCTGCAGCCAGTCTTCTGATATTTTCCTTGTAATTTTCGATATATTCCTGGAATTTTCCTCTGTGCAGCTTGATATCCTCATGGACCGGAAGGCTTTCGATCACTTCCAGTACCAGCCCCGCTGCTGTCACTCTTTCTTTCAGTTCCTTTATGGCCTCACAGGGCCATGCTTTTCCAACAGCGATATGATAAATGGCGGAAGCGATTCCGGCAACACCCGGGATTTGCCTGATTGCAGCGAGCGTCACCGGATCCTCTTCTCCATACCATCGGAACGTCATTTTCATAAAGACTGCTCCTTTCTGAGCCGTCCCTTCCTATATAAAGTAAAAGCCCAGCGGCAGATACCAAGGTCAGGCAAGCGGTGAATCGAAGGTTCACCTGGTTTTGGCTCGCTGCCTGTGGGAATAAATACAGGCGGACTTTAGGCAGTTTCATCTTCTGCTTTTATTCTTTCCCGGAGTTTTGTTTTTATGAAAAAGGGCGGGCGAAAGGAATTGGAAATTTTTCTCAGAAAAAAAGACCGGAGCCCCACATTCGGTTGCTCCGGCCAGATCGATACCTATTAATTCAGTTCAGCTGCAATTATATAAGCTGCGTATCTTTCATCAGCTTAATATGTTCCCTGTTAAGCTCCATCAGTAGTTCCTTATCCTTTGCTTCCATTGCCTTCACAATGTTCCTGTGAAGAAGCCAGGACAATTCCACAACCTCGGCTTTTCTGCCGGAATTCTTCAGATTTTTTCTCACAATCAGGAGGCAGGTTTCTATTTCATTAATATATTTAATCAATCTCTGCGAACCCGTCATCTCCGCTGTCATGAGGTGGAACTGAATATCATATTTTTCATGGTTTGCCAGCTGTTCCTCCTGCGGCAGGGCCAGGAAAGAATCTATATATCCATTCAGCCGGTCAATATCCTCCTTGGTAGCCTTGTCCGCACATTTGCAATAGCAGTAATCCTCCAGAACCTGACGCAGTTCCAGTAAATCTACAAGCTCTTCCCTGGAGATCTGGACACAATAAAGCCCTTTTCGCTTAACATTATGGATAAAACCATTCTGACACAGCTGATTCACTGCTTCCCGCACCGGTGTCCTGCTGGTTTCCAACTGTTCTGCAATAATATCTTCCCGGATCCGGTCTCCCGGCTTAATCGTCCCATTCAGAATCTGATCCAAAATATAATTGTATGCATTTTCAACAAGCAATGTGTTATTTGGCACGGCAATCCCTCTCTTTTCTTTTCCATAGTACCAATATTATACCGCGTAAGCATTGGAAAATCTATGAAAAAATATCCATTATTTGTCAGGTTCTGACGAAATACCAGCAATTACCTTTGCCAGTTTCTTTTTTTCTTCCAGCTTTCCCTGTCTGTTTATCATAATCCTCTGTGCCTGCGGGCTTCCGGCGCCATGCATGGATTCTGTCCTATATCCCACTGCCGCGCTTCCAAGTGTCATATTCTCAATCAGACGCAGGATTTTCATTCGCTCCACCGTATCCGCATCCGCACTTCCTTTAAAATATTTCCGGCAGATTTCCGCTGTTTCGGGTGAATTAAAATCTTCCTCAGAAGGCATGGTAACCATAAGGCCTCCTGCAATATCTTCGGCCAGCCGGGCGATTTCATAAGGGAATCTGGTTACATTCTGTTTGCAGACATTCGCCAGCAGGTTATCAATCTGATAATTTCCTGCAGCTGTCTGTGTGCCTAATACAGAACAGGCAATCCCACAGCTGTACATAGTTTCATTCAGCTGTATCATTTCTATAAGCTTATCCTTTATATGGGAGGCTTTCTGTACTCCATTATATTCTGCCGCAACGGCAGCCGCACCTATCAGCACATCACCCACACCGGTTTTACAGCCTCCGTAGCTCTGCCTGTGATAACCAGCAAAACGTTCCACCAGGACTCCTGCAAATTCGTATTCTTCACATAAAAATACTCGTTCCCAGGGCACAAAAACATGCTCAAAAACTACCAGGGCTTCCTGTCCGCCAAACCGGCAGTTGCCACAGTCCATACCACCCGATTTTTCCAGTTTTCTTGTATCACAGGACTGCCTGCCATATATCATCTTAATGCCTTCCGCGTCGGACGGTATGGCAAAGGATACTGCATATTCCTTGTCATTCTCCCCCATTGCCACCGTAGGCATGATCAGATGCTCATGGGAATTCACCGCCCCCGTCTGGTGCGCCTTCGCTCCGGTAACATAAATGCCTTTGGTGTTCTTTTCCACCACATGCAGATACATATCCGGATCCTTCTGTTTTCCCGGAGAAAGGCTCCGGTCTCCCTTGGGATCCGTCATGGCCCCATCCACTGTCAGATCTTTTTCCTGTACTTCTTTCATAAAGGCAATAAAGTTCTGATGATAATTGGTATGGTACTTCTGATCTACCTCAAAGGTCGTGGAATAAACCGCATTAAAGGCATCCATACCAACACACCGCTGAAAACAGGCTCCGGTCTTCTGTCCTAAAAGCCTCTGCATCCTGACCTTATTTATTAAATCCTGTTCATTCTGGTGTAAATGGCAGAAACGATTAATCGTTTTTCCCGTCAGATTGGAAACTGCCAGCATAATATCCTGATACTGCGGATCCAATGCCAAATCATAGGTCATTGCCACAGAATTGATGGATGGCCGTATGATAGGATGATCTACAAAATTTTCCACCCTCTTACCGAAAAGATATACCTTTGTATGCAGCCTGCGCAGGCTTTCTATATATTCCTGTCCCGTCATTAATCCCATATATTATCCTTTCCTCTTCAGGCAAAGTTACAGTATCTGGCCATGGACACATCCTGGAAACCCAGTTCCTCTGCCTTGGTCTTGCGGCCATTGCATACTTCCTCCACCATATCAAACAACTCAGCGCCCGCATTTTCCATAGAACAGAGGCCTTCCAATACCCCGCTGCAGTCAAAGTCTGTGTTATCCGCCATTTTTTCAGCCGTCTCCCTGTTTGCGGTCAGCTTAATTACCGGAAGAATGGCCGACCCTGTCGGAGTCCCATGACCAGTGGAAAAAATAACAGCCTGGGCTCCTGCCGCTGCCATCCCCAGGATAGATGCGATATCCTGACCGGGGGTATCCATTACCACCAGCCCCTTTTCCTTTATCGGCGCGCCATATTCCACCACTTCATTAATTATGCTGCTGCCTGCCTTATGAATACAGCCCAGGGACTTTTCTTCCAGAGTGGTAATTCCCCCTGCAATATTTCCCGGAGTCGGATTGCCGCTTCTGGGGTTTTCTCCCACACGTCTGAAATCTTCCTCATAATCCGCGATCATACGAAGGAGTCGGCGGCTGATTTCTTCATTCCTGCACCTTCCCGCCAATATTTCTTCCGTCCCCAGCAGTTCCGGGGTTTCCGACAATATCACGGTCCCCCCGTGTTCAACTACCCTGTCGCAGCAGACTCCTACAACAGGGTTTGCCGCCAGTCCGGAGGTGGGATCGGAACCGCCGCATTCGGTACCGAGAATCAGCTCCGAAAGCTGCGCTTCCTCCCTGCATACGTTCGCTGCATCGGCATACATTTTTTCAGCCAGCTCCGCTATCTTTTTCACAGCCCTGATACTTCCGCCTTCTTCCCGTATCACTATTGTTTCCAGAGGTTTATTGGTTTTTTTCCGTATTTCATTCTCCAGCAGTGACGCCTGCACCACCTCACAGCCGTTTCCTACCAAAACCGTACCGTAAATGTTGGGATTAGCCGCAATGCCGGACAGCACCTCCAATGTCACCTTTAAATCCCGGCGGCTCAGGGAACAGCCTCCCTGATTAGCCAGGTATACCGCCCCTTTTACATTCTCCGCCGCAAACCTCGCTGTTTCACTTGCGCAGAGAGAACAAGGCAGAATCAGTACATGGTTTCTGATTCCAAATCTTCCGTCAGGCCTTCTGTAACCACTCATTCTACCATCCATCATTTAATCTCCATTCTTTTCCGGCATTGGTACCAGGCACACACTTTTCAGATTGTGTGTATGTATCAGGTATCCTGCAGGAATATCTTCCACCGCCCTGCCAATCACCTGTCCATACTTATAGACAAGCTCTCCGTTCCTGATATCACGGCAGGCGGCTTTATGATAACAGGGAATACTTTCTTTCACCGGCAGACAATATTTCTGACCCGCTTTTTCATATACCACCATATCACCAGCCGCTGCAGGTTCAGAAAGAGTGACTGCCATATCATTATCTTTGATCAGAATCCCCTTCCTTTCCATCCTCACCCTTCCTTTCCGGCAGTTTCACCAGTATTCTTTTCTGTTTTCCGGGCAAGCTCCGCGTATCTCTCATATCGTTCTCTGGCTTCTCTGCCCGCCTGATTGTACATTTGCTCTGCCAGTTCGGGATCTTTCTTTTTGAGAGATGCAAACCGTACCTCGCTCATCAGGAATTCTTCGAAATCTCCTTCCGGTCTGCCCGAGTCCAGAACAAAGGGATTTTCTCCCCGTGCCTTTCTTCTGGGATCGAAGTGATAAAGATTCCAATAGCCCGCATCAACCGCACGTTTCTGCTGAAGCTGTGTCTGCCCCATACCGCCTTTAATTCCATGGTTGATACATGGTGCATATCCGATAATCAGCGAAGGCCCGGGATAGCTTTCCGCCTCCTGAATAATCCTTACCGCATGGGCCGGGCTGGCTCCCATAGCAATCTGTGCCACATATACATCGCCGTACTGGATTGCCATCATTCCCAGTTCCTTCTTTTTTCTCTGCTTTCCTGCTGCCGAAAACTTTGCAATGGCTGCCCTGGGAGTCGCTTTGGAAGCCTGTCCCCCTGTATTGGAATAAACTTCCGTATCAAATACCATGATATTGATATCAGCACCGGTGGACAAGACATGATCCAGACCTCCGTAACCGATATCATACGCCCATCCGTCGCCTCCGAATATCCAGTTGGAACGTTTGATCAGAAAATCTTCCCTGCTGCATATCTCCTTTACGCCTTCCATATGTATATTTTCTTCCAGACATGTTATCAGGTTTTCTGCCCGTTCCCTTGTTCCTGAGGCTTCGGCAAATTTATGATCCCACAGGCATATGGCGTCATACAGCCTCTTTTCATTCTCATTCCGGTCGTTTCCTTCCAGCCTTTCCTTCAGCTGCAGAAGCTGCTGACGTACTTCATTTCTTACGGTACTATAACCCAGATACATGCCGAGTCCATACTCCGCATTGTCCTCAAACAGGGAAAAGCCCCATGCAGGCCCATGTCCTTTCTCATCCTTCCGGTAAGGAACTGCCGGAGCGCTTCCTCCCCATACCGTGGTACAGCCTGCGGAGTTGGAAATCATCATCCGATCCCCGAAAAGCTGGGTTACCAGCCTTGCGTAGGGTGTCTCTCCACAGCCTGCACAGGCGCCGGAAAATTCAAAGTAAGAAGGAAGGAACTGACTCTCTTTTCCATTAATAAACGCACGCTCTCCTTTTGGCTTCTCCGTCTTTTTCTGCAGATATTCCCAGACATCATTCCCTGTTCCCTTCTCAAAGGGCGCCATTTCCAACGCTTTATCCTTTGCCGGGCATACACTGATACAGTTCCCGCAGCCTGTACAATCCGGCCGGGAAATTCCCATGTAAAAAAATTTATCCTTACAACCCGCAGCGGGTTTGGCTTTTCTTCCAATATCCCCCGGCGCTTTTTCTTTTTCTTCTTCTAACAGAAGCACCGGATGCAGTGCGGAATGAGGGCAGACGAGGGCGCATTGATTGCATTGGACACATTGTTCCGGCTTCCATTCCGGCACATAAAGGGCAATTCCTCTCTTTTCATACTGTGTTGTTCCAAGGGGAAACGTCCCGTCCTCATTACCCTGAAAAGCGCTGACGGGTATATTGTCACCCTTCTGCCTGTTCATTGGAAGCATAATATGATTGACAAAATGGTTCAGTTCTCCGGATCCTGTTTCTATCCTGACCGTTGCGGGATCCGGACGTTTTCCCTCCGCTCTCAGTGTCTTTACATCTACCTCTTTCAGATATCCGGGCGCAGCATCAATTGCCGCAAAATTCTTTTCAATGACTTCCTGACCCTGATGTCCGTAATTTTTCACCACTTCTTCCTTCAGATAACGTACCGCCTCTTCCATAGGGATAATTCCGGCCAAAGCAAAAAAAGCGGACTGCATAATCATATTTATCCGATTTCCAAGTCCCAGCTCTCTGGCAAGGGCAAATGCATTGATGGTAAAAAACCGAATTTCTTTTTCCTGTATGGTTCTGATCATTCTGTCCGGCAGATGCCCCGCCAGTTCTTCATGGCTCCATACACAATTCAGCAGAAAAATACCTTTATTTCTGATCCCCTCCAGCAAATCATACTGTTCTACATAGGACTGATTATGGCAGGCTATATAGTCTCCATGGCTTACCAGATAGGAGGAACGAATAGGACTGCTGCCAAAACGCAGATGGGATACGGTCAGTCCCCCTGATTTTTTGGAATCATAGGAAAAGTAAGCCTGCACATACTGATCCGTATGGTTTCCGATAATTTTAATTGCCGATTTGTTCGCTCCCACCGTACCGTCAGAACCCAGTCCCCAGAATTTGCAGCTTATTGTATTTCTTGGTTCCGTATCCGGTATGTTTCTTTCCGCAGGCAATGACAAGCCTGTCACATCATCTGTTATTCCTACAGTAAAACCATTCAGAGGTTCTTCCGACTTCAGGTTTTTTATTATGGAAATGACATCCCCGGGGGTAAAATCCTTGGATGCCAGGCCATATCTGCCTCCGATTATAAATGCGGTTCTCCCGCTTCCTGCAAAAGCGGTGCAGATGTCCTTATAAAGAGGCTCTCCGTCCGCCCCGGGTTCCTTGGTCCGATCCAGCACTGCAATCCGCTTCACCGTTTTGGGAATGGCTTCCAGCAGATGTTCACCCGAAAATGGCCTGTAGAGCCTTACCTGTACCAATCCGGCTTTCTCCCCCTGACGATTCAGATAATCAATCGTTTCCTTAATTACCTCACAGGAGGAGCCCATGGCTATCAGCACATAATCCGCTTCTTCATGTCCGTAATAATCAAACAGCTTATAGTATCTTCCTGTCTTTTCTCCCAACCGATCCATATAATTCTGCACAATTTCCGGAAGCCTTTGATAGAATGGATTGATTGCTTCCCTTTCCTGGAAAAAGATATCCGGATTCTGCGTCGTTCCCCGAAGAACCGGATGATCCGGGTTCAGCGCCCGGTTCCGGAATTCCTCCAGTGCTTCCCGGTTCAGCAGTTCCTTCAGGACAGCAGGCTCAACCACTTCTATTTTCTGTATTTCATGGGATGTACGGAAACCGTCAAAAAAGTGGACAAAAGGGAGTCTCCCCTCCAGTGCGCACAAATGGGCCAGACATCCCAAATCCATACACTCCTGTACATTTCCTGAGGAAAGCAGCGCCACTCCGGTCTGCCGGATACTCATAACATCCTGATGATCTCCGAAAATGCTGAGCGCATTGGAAGCCAAAGACCGGGCGCTCACATGCAGTACGCCCGGCAGCAATTCCCCGGCTATTTTATATAAGTTGGGAATCATCAGAAGCAGTCCCTGGGAAGAGGTATATGTAGCGGACAGCGCTCCTGCCTGCAAGCTTCCGTGAAGCGTACCTGCCGCACCGCCCTCCGACTGCATTTCCATGAGATTTACCGGACTGCCGAAAATATTCTTTTTCCCTTCCGACGCCCATTTATCTACTGCCTCCGCCATAGGGGAAGAAGGGGTAATGGGATAGATAGCGGCGACCTCGGTAAAAGCATAAGAGGCCAAAGCCGCCGCAGTATTTCCATCCATGGTTTCTTTTCTTATCTCTGTATTCATAATCTGCCTCATTTCCGGTCTTCATCCTCCCCGTCCTGATCCCGGAACACAATTCTTCCGGAAACCTGAGGGAAAAGTTCCATAGCCTTTTCAAATTCTTCCAGTTTCATCCGCTTTCCAACATACGAATTCAGGTCAATTCTGCCGGTTTTCAGTATATTCATGACTTCTGTCCAGGTCTCATACATACGGCGTCCGAAAATCCCGGTCACGTTCAGTTCCTTATAGACCACTCCATACATAAAATTCTGATAGGTAAGCGGTTTTTCCACCATTCCCACATGAACAATGGTACCTGCAATTTTTACAGCCTCCACCGCCTGATTAATCACTTTTTCATTCCCTGTAAAATCTATTACGGCATCCACTCCCTGGCCGTTGGTTTCTCTCATAACTACTTCCACATAATCTTCCTTCAGGCCGTTGATTCTGACATCCGCCCCTCTTGCAGCGCTTTCTTCCAGCTTCTGGTCATTGACATCCACTGCAAAAATCTTTACGCATCCTAAAAATTTTGCTATTTCCACAGCCATCTGCCCAATAGTTCCCACTCCTGCCACCAGTAATGTTTTCCCGGACGGCGCCGCTTTGGACACCGCATGCATGGCTGTTGCAAAAGGTTCCAGGATAGCTCCCTGTTCATAGGTCAGATTTTCAGGCAGCCGGATAAGCGCTTTTTGATGAAGCGCGATATAATCGGCGAAGCAGCCGTCTACAGTCCTTCCCAGGACTCCCATATGGTTTCCGCATATATGCTGGTTTCCCGTCCGGCAGGTTTCACAGTAACCACAGGGAATATGGGTTTCCCCGGCTACCCTGTCTCCTATGGCAAATCCTTTCACATCTTCTCCTGCCGCCACAATCTGTCCGGCAAACTCATGTCCCATAACAAAAGGAAGGGGATAGCCGGCCTTTTCCACAAGAGGAGTCCATTCATAAACATCCACATCCGATTTACACAATGCAGAGGCCTCCACTTTAATTAAAACCTCATCCCTTTTTATGGAAGGAATATCCCTTTCCGTTAAAACTGCCCCTGCCTGTCTTTTATCCTTAATCCATGCCTTCATAATATACTTTCCCCTTTCCATATTTCAGCTGCCTGTTCACTGATCCTGTCATAGTACCAGTCATTGTCTCCTCTGCTTATCACTTCCAGCGAGCAGATATCCACATTGCGCAGCATATTTTGCTCCTTTAATGCACAAAAATGTTTCCTGATATCCGCAATGGTAAAATCGCCGTCCTTTACCCCGAATAAAGGATGCTTATCCCCAAACAGCGGATTATTCCTGTTAACCGATACGCTGTTTGCCAGGTGCAGATGCCGGATCCAGGGTGCCAGGCTGGCAAAGCTTGCCTCGACATCCGCTCCCATCTGGGCTACATGGCTGGTGTCAAACGTGATGCCAATACCGCACCCCTGTGTCTGTTCATAAAGCTTTCTGACAAAAGGTACTTTACCGACAGCGAGTTCAGGTTCCCCTTCATCATTAAAAAATTCCAATGTTATTTCCGGTCCATCCCCGCCGATTACTGTTCCTATTTCTTCAAAGGATTTACAGGCCTGGCCCATAAGAGCCTGTCCGTCCTTTTCCTTCCATGCAGGCCCGCTTACAATCAGCATTTTCCCGGCTCCCAGACCCTGGCAGCGCTCATACATCCTCCTGCAGAATTCTACACTCTTCCTTCTGATCCGTTCATCCGGGCTGGTAATATCCACACCGTCCCTTTTCATAGGAAACCCTGACAGAAAAACGGAACACAGATTCTTTTTTTCCAATAGCTTTCTGATTTCTTCCTCTTCTCCGGCCGTTCCCTCAAAATAAAATTCCACACAATTAAAAATACCCTGAACCGCTGTTTTTTCCAATAATTCCTTTAATAAACCGCTGTCATACATAGCCTGTGGATAGACAGCGGTTAAACAGATCCCTTTTTTCATTCATCTGCCCCTTATTGAGGAATCCAGGATCTTCCGGGATATGGCAAGAACCTCTCTCCCTACAGTTATGTCACAGCCTACCGGAATATTTTTCTCAATGCAGGTTATGAAATGGCGGTTCTCTTCGAGATAGCCCTCTCCCTCCTGAAAAATATCATCCAGGCTTTCACAGACAGAGGTTCCATCCTCAAATTTTGCCGTCAGGCAAGTAGAATCCCAGATATCTTCCCCTTTAAGCATAACGCTTCCTCTGGTACCGATAATTCCTTTCGCATTAAATGCGATGTGGGAGCTCCAGCTTGCTGTTATGCTTCCGATACTTCCCCCTTCGAAAAGCAGGGCGGCGTTCACATTGTTATCAAATTGAGGCAGCGAAGCCACCGTTCCCTTTACAAAACCTTCCGCCTGTATCACTCTTCCTGCCAGAGACTGAAGGAAGTCAATATCATGGGAAAGAGATTCAATAGTCATTCCGCAAACATAACCTTCTGCCGTCCTCCAGCTGTCGTTCAGCTTTCCCCCAAATCCCGGCCCCGGACCTATACGGAAGCAATATGCCTGAACCACATCCCCCAGCCTTCCCTGATCCAGCCATTCCCGTATTATCCGGTAGCCTTTGCGGAAACGCTGGGTAAAGCCCACCATAAACTGTACGGGAACAGCTTTGGCCGCCAATTCCATTCTCTGTGCATCTTCCAAAGATATAGCCACCGGTTTTTCCATAAAAATATGTTTTTTATAAGCAAGTGCACATTCCACATACTCCCACCTTTTGGAAGGTGGAGTCAGAATATGTACCATATCTGCCCCGGCAATTGCATGTACCGGATCTGAAACAACAGGACATCCAAATGCCTCTGCAAGCCGTCCTGCATTTACCGGATTGACATCATATATCCCACTGATCTCTACTCCCAGTTTCCGCAATGCTTCACAATGCTTCCAGGCAATTCCGCCTGCCCCAATCAATACTGTTTTCAGCATTTTTTCCCCTTTCTTAGGAACTGTCTCAAAGTATACAAGTTCCTTATTCTTCCTCCAAAAAGGAATATAACTGCAATGGCTTCTCCCAGTCCTCAGCGGTAAAAGGAACGGTATTACCGTTTTCCCTTATTTCCGGCGATAGTTCTACAGACATGTAACCACTGTATCCTCTGTCTTTCATCCGTTTCACCATTTCCACATTATCAGTCCCGCCGCAGCCGAACCGGCAAAAACTCTTTGTTCCAAAAATCAGATTTTCTTTTAAATGGAGATGGTTTATTTGGGGATAAAACCGTTCAATAAAAGTTTCTGTTTTTTCCCCATGGGCTTCCAGATGTCCGCCATCCAGGCATATTCCAATATACGGACTGTCTATCCTTCTGAAAATATATTCGTAATCCTTCTCTCCGGCTAAAACATTTTGACAGTGATTTTCCAGGGAAAGCTTAACTTTATATTCTTCTGCCGCCTTTTCCACACATTCCAGCTCATAAATAATGTCATCCAGAGTGCCTTCGGACATTCCGGAAGCCACCACTGTGCTGCAGCCAAGCTCACATGCCGCTTCCATAGCCCTGAGCTTATGTGCCGCATTCAACGCACGGATTTCCGAAGTGCTTCCTCCGAATGCGGATACATGCAGTGCTATCGGCTCCAGGCCATTCTGCCTGCATCGTTCCTTTATGCTCCTGATCCTGGAAGGCGTCAGTGTTTCTCCATACCAGCAGTTGAATTCTACCCTGCGGTATCCTGTCTGCGCCGCATGAGCGAACAGGCACTTATAATCGTTGTTTTCAAAACTATCAAATGTTAATGACGAGGTTGCCAGACGCAGCATAATCTCACCCCTTTAATCCGCTGGTAGCAATTCCTTCAATCAGCTGCTTCTGGAAAAAGACAAACAGGAGCAGGATAGGAATAATAGAAACGGTTGACATGGCAAACATGGCGCCGAAGGCGCTTTTGGCTGTTGGATCCACAAACATCCTCAATGCGAGAGTAACCGTATATTTGTTATTCGTCCTCAGATAAATGATCTGGGTAAAGAAATCATTCCAGGACCACATAAAAGTAAATATGGTGGTGGTCACCAGCGCCGGCTGGCAGAGAGGAAGAATCACCTTCCAGAACACTTTATAAGCACTGCATCCATCCACAATGGCCGCTTCGTCCAGTTCTCTGGGAATCCCTCTGATAAATTGAATCAGCAGATATACAAAGAAAGCATCTGTTGCCAGAAATTTGGGGATTACAAGAGGTGAAAAAGAGTCAATCCAGCCCAGTTTATAGAAATATACATATTGAGGGACAATAATGGCATGCTGAGGAAGCATCATAGTCATCATCATCAGGGCAAAAAAGAGGTTTTTCCCTTTAAAATTCAATCTGGCAAATGCAAATGCCGCCAATGTACAGGAAAAAAGATTACCTATCACACACAACCCGGATACAATAATGGAATTAAGGAAATAGGTGGAGAATGTCACCCTTCCATTCGATCTCCAGCCAATTTCATAATTTTCCAATGTAAACTGTTTCGGTATAATACCCAGATCGGTAAAAATATCCGCTTCCGGTTTAAAGGAACTTCCTACCATCCAGATTAATGGGTATAATACCAGCAGGGCAAAAATGAGGAGGATCGCAAATTTCACCCATTCTGCCGTTTTATTTTTTTTATACATATCCTTCCCCCCTGTCAGTCATAATGAACGAATTTCTTGGACACTCCGAATACCAATGCAGTAAGTACGGCAATAATCAGAACAAGGAACCAGGCAAGAGCACTGGCATAACCCATTCTCATTTTACCGAAGCCTTCATTATAAATATGCAGCGTATAGAAAAGAAGGCTGTCCAGTACACCGCCGTTTCCGCCGCTGATGATATAGGATTCCGTAAATACCTTAAATGCGCTTATTATCTGCATAATCAGGTTAAATAAGATAATCGGAGAAATCATGGGCAGCATAATACGTATGGTCCGCTGAAATTTGGATGCTCCGTCAATGGCAGCCGCTTCCAGCATTTCCTGGGGAACCTGTTTAATTGCCGCCAGAAAAATAATCATCGGGGAACCAAACTGCCATACCCTGAGTACGATCAGCGTCCATACCGCCGTATTGGGATTCGCCACCCAGCTTATTGTTGATTCAATCCCCAACGCATTCAGCAGCTGATTCAATATACCGTTCATTCCAAAAATCTGTCTCCACAGAATGGAAATTGCCACGCTTCCGCCCAAAAGGGACGGCACATAAAAAGCAGCCCTGAATAAGGATAGCCCTTTAACCCCTTTATTCAGGATAAAAGCCAGCACTAAAGAAGCCAGCAGCTGCAGAGGGACAGATGCAAATACATAAATAAAAGTTACTTTTAAAGCGTTCAAAAAATGATAGTCAGAGGTAAACATTTTTATATAATTGGTAAGACCTACGAACTGCGGAGCGGACAGCAGATTATAATTCGTAAATGAATAATACAAAGACATCCCCATGGGAATAAGCGTCAGACCGATAAACCCTATCAGCCATGGCAGAAGAAATACATAACCCGCGTATTTATCACCTTTCTTTTTCATCAATACCCTTCCCCTTTCAAGCCGGACAGACTTAACTGTTTTAAATCACAAAAATTTCCGTTTCCTTTTCTTCCCTGTTTCGCAATGCAAGATTCACTTTATTTCCGCAGCAGATAAGGTTGTAATCACCCCGATAGCCCTCAATTACCGCCTCTCCGTTTTCATCTGTTGCCGTTTTTGTATCGGTCCACCACTTTTTATGTATCAATTCATAAAGCGCTTCATAAGCGGGCTTGACGGATCCGTCTTTTCTCAGCAGCCCGCCGGGAGCGTTCAGCCAGCCTCCGTCAACAAAGTTCCAGGATACAGCTGTCCTGACAAGCGGATGGGAAAAAAGGATTTCATACATTTCCGTAAATTCTCTTGCCTGCCGGTCTTCAAATTCAGGCGTGGTAGGCCAGTCATCTGTCTTATAGTCATTCAGATCCACAATATGCGGCGGCATAATATGTCCGGAGGTTAACGTGATTTCTGTAAAATGGAGCGGTTTTTGGAATTGTTCATATCTTTCCAGAATTTCCAGGAGCCGTTCCTCACCCATATAACCCTGATGCTGATGAGTCTGCAGACCGATTTCATCTATCGGTACCCCTGCATTCAAACAACCGTCAATAAGTATTTCATAGTTGGATGACAGATTAAAGTCATTAATCAGAAGCTCCGCCGAATCATTTTCTTCCCTCGCCGCTTCAAACATCGTCTTTAGCAGCTTTACCCGGCCCATTTCCTTGCATATTCGGGTGATACCATTATCATATTTATCAAAAACAGGCATGATAACCGCTTCATTCACCACATCCCAGATATCAATGACACCTTTAAAAGCCTTTACATCTCTTTGAATCCTCTTGACCTGTTCTTTCACAATTTGCTCGTTTGACATTTCATTCAGCCAGGGCGCTGTAAGAGTATGCCAGCACAAAGGATGTCCCTTAATAACCACATTCTGCTGTTTTAACCAATAAGCCGCCTTCAAAGTCTGCTCTATCCGTGGCTTCCCCCGTTCCGGTTCAAACCGCTGCCAGTAAAACGGGAAGGTAGCGTTATTAAACAGTGCGATCCATTTACGGAATATCTTCTCAAATGCTTCCTCTTCTTCGGGCTTCATTTCTCCGCAGACATAGGGAATCACATCAAATAAACCCGTTCCGAATAAAAATTCATGGCAATACATTTTTACTTCAATGTCTTTTCCTGTAACAGGTGTACCGTCCTTACGCACAAATTTTACTTTCTTTTTCCCAAGACGATGGGAGTAATCCCTGGTCATACGCTCCGTTTTTCCTTTCTTTTTACAATATCCTGCTGCCGTTTTTCCGATTCCGGGGAACGCTTATGCGCTCCCCGGCTGTTTCATGCCTTTAATTGGAATTTTCCGCTATCATCTCATTGGCAATCTCTTTAATATGTTTTGCTGCATCTGCAGGCGTCAGATTACCAACGGCCACCTGTTCTGCCACACTGCTGATTTCATTCTGGATTGCCCATACTCCGGGAGCCTTGGCAATAAAGGGAGGCGCTTCCTCCGAAATCATATTCAGATACTTGGTGGCTACAACATCGCTGGGATCCGCATCAGGCTCCAGCAGCTCCTGAATTGTCATGGAAGCGGGAACTCCCAGTTCCATGTTGAATATCTTCTGGGCCTCTTCATTATTAACAAAGAAATTAATATATTCCGCCGCTAAATCCTTATTCTTGGAGGTTTCAGAAATAGCAAACGCAGAAGTAATAAGCAAATCCCCATGTTTACCATTGTTCCCTACCGGGACTTTTCTGATCGCGAGCGTGTCTTCCATAGAATTCTGATATGTTTTATACTGATTCGCATTGGCAAAATAGAACAATACTTTTCTGTTGACCAAAGGGCCTTCTTCCCATGCTTTAGAGTTCCACTCCTGTGTCCACTCCACATTGGCAAATGCGCCTGATTTTCTCAGATTATTTGAGTATTCATACCAGGATGCAAGTGTCTCTTCAGACGGTGCGAAATTTCCGTCCTTATCCAGCCATTCATAACCTTCTTCACAGTTCTCCCTGATCCACACCCATACCAGGTCATTGTTCGTATAAATATCAAGTCCTGCATAGGTATCCGCTTCCAGTTTGGACTGTACCTCATTAAGATAATCCGCAAACTCATCCCAGGTAATATCTTCCTCCTCAGGCCACAGCTCCATCCCAAGCTCATTCAGGAAGGTTTCATTTACATACAGAGCCTGTGCGGTCATTCCCAGGGAAACCATGTACAGATTGTCATTATACCTGCCGGTATCCACAAACCCTTCGTTCCAGTTATCCAGATTAATAGTACCTGATGCAACATAATCGTCTAACGGGGCTAACACATTCTTGGAACAGTATTCTCCAATCTGATTGGATTGGAACTGTACGACATCAGCGGCGCTTCCGCTGGCAAATGCGGTTGACTGTGCGGTCCAGTAATCGTTCCATCCGGGACTCTCCGTAACGATTTCCACATTAGGATGCTCCGCCATAAACAGATCGTTAATCTGATAATAGAGCTGATCCCTGGTCGTTGTTCCCCACCATGCAACCCTGAGGGTCTCCTTCTCTCCGGTTTCCGCTTTTTCCTGATTTTGTTCGGAAGCCGCTTCTGTTGCAGCCTTCGGTTCCGGGGATGATTCCGTGGATGTCTGTGTGTTGTTTCCGCATCCGCCTAAAAGTAAGGAACAAACAATCCCAAGCGCCAATAATTTTTTACTTCTTCCCATTTTCTCTCCTCCTTGGATTTCATTTAAATAGAGATCACTTCTGCCTGCCAGAAGCTGATCGGTATTCCGCTTTATGGTTCTACCCGGAAATAGGAATCATTTTCCGACAGAACTTCATTTCCGCTGCTTATCTTCATATCCACCCGGCATCGATGGCCGGATAATTCCTCACCTAAAGGAAGTACGATATGATCCGGTATTTCCGCACTGTCCGCAAGCAGCTCCAGCCTGAAACTGTTTCTGCATAATATTTCATCCGTCTCACAGTCCGTCACCTTCCATTGCAGCAGTACATCAGGAATACTTTCGTAATTATCGTTAATCGCCCACACTCTTGCCGTATATGACATTCCCACATGGAATATCTTTTCCCTCCCCAGCTTATAAGGATGGATACACGGCTGTGCACATACCAGCACCGGTGTGTAAACCTTCTGCATATAGTCATATACTTTGTAAGGCCTTCTGTAATAGTCCAGAAGTCCGGAGCCAATCATGGGACAGGCATCCGACCAGTAATAAAGATACATGCTGGATACCGGATCATACTTTTTCATGCGCAGGAATTCGATCTGTTCTTTCACCGAAACCGCTTCATATTCCTGCGTATTTTCAATAAATTCTTCCAGCGAATTTCCCAGTTCGACTTTTGCAAATTCGAAGGTGTTGGAATAAAACAGTCCCCAGTATTCCCATGTATCCCAGTGGGGCGGCCAGAGCTTATCCTCCGGAATAAATGTCCTGAGTGTTTCCAGGCATGGGATTGACTGCGATCCGAATTCCACAATATTGGGCGGGATTATCAGATCATCCACATCCGTATCTCCGTCTGAGCAGCAGCCAATCATAATATTCATGACTCCTTCTCTGTAGTCACCCAGATGCACCCACCTGACCGGATCTACTGTCTTTAAGGTTTCCTTCAGGACCTGGCATAATCGGAAATAATTGTTCGGCTTATCCGGGAGCTGATAAATCTCCGGCTCTTTATATACCGACCACATTCCCATACAGGCATGATTGGTAAGCATCATCCCCATATCACGTATCATATCGGAAGCCCTGGAAATCATATCATCGTCATCGCTGACACAATAATGCAGCGGAAATACCTGCCACATCAAAAGCCCGAGTTCGTCACACAGGGAATAAAGCCCATCCTTTTCCATATGGCTGCCGATACGTATGGAATTGATATTCATCCGGATCATCTTTTCAAAATCCGGTTTCCACATTTCTTCTCCGGCTTCGCTCATCCACAGGCTGGAAATATAACGCATTCCCCTTAAAAATATCCGCTTATTGTTCAAGTACCATTGTCCGGTATCATCCTGTACGATTTCTTTTATTCCAAAACGGATCTTTACAGTATCCTCCTGCCATCCCAGCACCAGATTATAAAGGTGGGGATATCCATGATCCCAGGTCCACCAAAGCTTCGCTTCCTCTACTGTAATCACCATTTTTACCGTACTGCGGCCCGGAGGAATTACCACATTTCTGCTGCTTCGGGCAGCCACGCCGCCTTCAAAATTATCAGGTATGATATCCCCTCGCAGACTTCCGGTTACCGTTGCGGATGTCATATTATTCAGTTATTCAGCGTTATATCCAGGCTCACCATAGCCGATCCGGTATCCTTATCCTGACCGTCTCCCAGCCAGTCCTTTTTCTGAACCAGACGTGTGGATATTTTACAATACTCAATAAATTTTTCCGGTCTTATGATAAGTTCTGCTTTATCCCATATTCCGGCGGAGTTTCCATCCTGCCTGAAGGACGTCATCGCGCCGGGACGGTGCATGGCATCGATCATATGTCCCTTTACCTGGGTAATCGCTTTAGCCTGATGCCTTTGATACGGCTCGGACAGCGGTGTGTTTTTATCCAGTCCGCTGTTTATATATTCTGTTTCGTCTCTTGGCGCACTGTCCCGTACAAAAAGCCTGTTGCTGCCTTCCTTTTTCAGGAAATTTGTAATATCAAATTCAAACGGGTTAAATATCCCCTCATGGCAGCCCAGATAGATATCGTTCAGCCAGACATCCGCCGTATAGTCCACGGCGCCAAACCGCAGCCAGACATGCTCTTCTTTCGTAAATTCCGGCGTTTCAAATTCACATTGAAACCATATGGTTCCAAAGTAATCTCCTATTTCCGTCAGATACCAGTTATTCGGAACAGTAATCTCTTTCCAGCCATCCTCCGCATTTCTCTCTCCGGCATAAAAATCCTCTGTGGAAATTCCGTCCGTCTTTTCTGTTTCATAGCGGTACTTCCATGTTCCGCTCAAATCAATGGCTTTTCTGCCCTCATGAATCATTATCATCGTTTTCTCCCCTTTCCCTGTTTCGCATGCAGCTTCAGATGCATGCTTTCAACACACAATAATTGGTTGAGAGGATTCTGCCGTCTTCATCTTTGACAAACATATCTACCACATAGTTACCCACATAATCCTCCGGTATAATCCATGATATGGTATCCTTTACCGTTGCACTGTCCTGTTCCAAATCGGAATAAAATGTTTTTTCCGCAACAATACATTTCTGTCCCTCTCTATGGATTTCCCAATGGATCTGTGCCTTTTCAATATCATGGAAATGGTCGTTATTCACCCATACTTTTCCGGTAAATTTACTGCCTCTTGCATACTTTTTCTGTCTCCCGAGTATATGGGGTTCCGCTTCCCATTCCAGACTGATAAGCACCTGTGTATATACCGCCTTCATGGCATCGTATACCTCATAAGGTTCCCTGTAGTAGTCCAGAAGCCCGGATCCCATAATAGGACAGGCATCACTCCAATAATATAAAAACATGGAGGCAACCGGCTGATATTTTCTCTGACGGAGGAATTCAATTTGTTCTTTCACCACCAGCGCTTCATATTCCTGGGTATTATGGATAAATTCTTCTAGGGAATTACCCATCTCCACTTTCGCCCTGCGGAACTGATTGTAATAGAACAATCCCCAATACTGCCATGTATCCCAATGAGGCGGCCATAGCTTATCCTCCGGAATAAATTTTTGCAAAGACTTCAGACATGGCACCGAATCAGCCCCGAATTCCACAATATTAGGCTGGATTAACGCCTTATGTACATCCATATCCCCATCCTGGCAGGAACCGATCATGATATTCTGGACACCTTCCCGGTAATCCCCTTTATGTATCCAGCGTATCGGATCTACAGATCCCAGTGTTTCCTTTAAAATCTCACAAAGCTTAAAATAAACATTCGGCTTGTCCGGCAGCTGATAAATTTCCGGTTCTTTATAAACAGACCACATTCCCATACAGGCATGGTTGGTCAGCATCATACCCATATCCCGGATCATATCGGAAGCTCTGTTGATAACATCATCCGAATCACTGATACAATAATGAAGAGGAAACACCTGCCACATTAAAAGTCCCATTTCATCGCACATAGTATATAAACCATCACGTTCCACATGGCTGCCTATACGGATTGCATTGATATCCATGTCCAGCATTTTCCGGAAATCAGCTTCCCACATAGTCTCATTGGCTTCACTCATCCAAAGGCTGGAAATATACCGCATACCGCGAAGGAAAATATGCCTCCCGTTTAAATACCACTGCCCGGCTTCGTCTGTAGTAATTTCCTTCACACCGAAATTCATTTCTATCTGATCCCCGTCTGCGGAAAAAGCTGCCGTATAGAGATGGGGGAAACCGTGATCCCATGTCCACCACAGTTTGACCTGCGGTATGGTAACAGTAATCTTGTATACATTATCACCAGGCTGAAGAACTACCTCACGGCTGATATTGCTGACAGTATCATCCTCAAAGTTATAGGCGGTTACTGACAGTTTTATTTCCGTACGGACAGCTCTTCCTGTTCCGTTATTAATAAAAACATCAAAGGCTGCCAGGCCGGTTCCATCCGGTTTATCCTGCTTATCTCCGAGCCAGTCCTTTTTATAGCCTATCTTCGTAAAGCTCTTAACATATTGAATATGTACAGCCGGTCTGCCAATCAGCTTGACATCTCCCCAAATTCCTCCGGAATTTCCATCCTGTCTGAAAGAAGTCATGCTTCCGGGCCTATGCATTGCTTCAATCATGTGACCTTTAATCTGGGTAATTCCTATCGACTGGTGGAATTTATATTTTTCTGACATCGGCGTCTCATCATGATCTGCTTCCACATATTCCGTCAAATCCTTTGGGGCACTGTCACGGACAATAATGGTATTTTCTTTATTTATATCCACTAAATGAGTGATTTCAAATTCAAAGGAATTGAAAATCCCTTCATTCTGTCCCAGATATTCTCCATTTACCCATACATCCGTAATATAATCCACGCCTTCAAAGTACAGAAAAAGCCTGTCGTTTTGCATATATTCAGGAACCGTAAACGTTCTTGTGTACCAGATTGTTCCGAAATAATCCCCAATCTCTTCTTCCAGATACCAGTTATGCGGTACTTTAATTTCTTTCCAGCCCGGAGCTGATGCTTCCTTCTCCAGATACCAACTCTGTCTGTATCCCATATCATTTTGATCCAGGCGATATTTCCATATACCATTTAAATCTTCAAATTTTCTGTTATATACTCCTCGAAACACCAACTTTCCCTCCGTTCGTTACTTAGGAACCGTTTCCCAAAACTTTGTCAGTTACAGATTCAGGACGGTTCCTCACTGACAGGAAACAGCTTTTTCACATTTTCAGGTGTCAATACCCTTTTCAGCGCAAAACCTTCCAATTCAATCACAACCAGTTCCATCAGATATAAAACCCTGGTTCCCTTTTCCAAATGCCCCACATGAATCCCCTGTACTCCGCCTCCGCTAAAATGCAGATGTGCTACTCCATCAATTACCGTACCGGTAACCCCTCCTGTTTCAAAAGGTCCATCCAAAGAAAGGAATTCATCCTCTGTAGCTTCATCCATAGTCAGAGGCCTGTGATACTCCAGATGCTGGATACTTCCTACTGCGCTCGCAATATAAGCATTTTTAATTCCTTCTTTTTCCAAAGTCTTCTCTACACTTTCGACAATATCATCACCTCTGTCCAGTTCAAGTATCACCGTTCTTCCGACTCCACTGCCCATAAACGCTTTCACTCTTTCACCTCCTTGTTTATATTTTATAATTTATAAATTATAATTTATATATAACACATTAAACGTTTTGTGTAAACAAATATTTCTTTTTATTTTAATAATTCGTTATTATATCTAATATTATCATCTTTTTACAAGCACATTTTATATTTATCTGCTATATTTTTTGTCATCAATCACTCATTTCTTTGATCCAGCATATAATCATTCTTTATAATTATCGGTTCTCTTCTATTTTTTCATAAACAAAAAACCCTCAAGAGAACATAATTTTATGCTCCCTTGAGGGTTATTCTGTATCACACTTATTAAATAAATCCTACCGTACCTGCTTCATACACACAAAGGTAACCGGCCTCCCATACGAAACCGTCCGCCGTTCTCCATATCGTACAAATCCCGCACGTTCATAAGTCTTTATCGCTCTCCGGTTAAAATCAGCTGCCAGCAGTACCACAGTTCCTCTCTCATAATGATAAAAGCTGCGTGCATAGGATATCCCGGCATTCACAAACTTAAGTCCCATACCTTTTCCTGTCTCCTCCGGCCGCATACCCAGACCGATTTCCATCACTTTCTCTCCCTGTTCCTCGTGAAAACTGAATTCATAGAAGCCTTTCAGCATCCCGCTGTCATCGACAACAGCAAACCAGTTATCAATGGCTCCTTTGATTTCCTCCATACACTCCTGCCTGTTTTCTTCCGGTATGTTATAGAAGTCATAAGGAGAGGAATAATTCCAGCCAAGATACTCTGCAGCATACTCCTCTGTCATAGGAACAATATGCCAGCCGGAGACAGGCGGAACAGATTTCTCTTCCTGCTTTTCTTTTTTTGCTCTCCCGTCTATCAGCTTCAGTGACCGGGCCGCCTCGGCTCCCAGCAAATCCGTTCTTCCGGCATATTCTTTCAACACCCGGATTCCTTCCGGGACAGGAAAAGCAGAAAGACAGAGCAATGCTTTCCATTGGATAATCTCATCGCTTTCCTTTTTCAGGAGACGGATAACCCTGTCAGCGTTTTTTTCAGAAACCAGGGATGGATGATAAAAGGCCATAAAACCAACCGCATCCAGAGCCTCCGAAATTTTCCATCTATCCCCGGTATCCAGGACATCAAGGAGCAGAGGGAAAACAGCAAGATCCATTCCTGCCAACGTCCGGGCTATCAGATCTCTCGGCAGAGGATAGGATTTTTTGGCGGATACCTTATCCGGCAGGCTTCTGTGCTGATTTTTCCCCACTCTGCCCAGATAGGGAATCATCTTTTCAGCCGTACCCCTGCCGCCCTTTTCCAGGCTTTCACAGACAGCGATTCTTGTATAAAGACACGTTTCCCGGCACAACTGTTCCAGAAGCAGTTCTGCCGCGCCTTCGGTTTCCGGATGCAGACAGTATGCTGCCGCCGTTCTCCGGCAGGGATCGGGATTGTGCAGTTCCTTTGCCAGTTCTTCTGCCGACAGGCCCGCACAGGCTGCAATTTCTTCTTTGGAAGCCTTTCCCCGGCTTCTCAATTCGGTTTGTGTACTTTTCACTCCGCTCCTCCCTCTATTTCTTTTTATAGCATATTACAAATATAATCACTGAGGCCACAGCGGTCAAGGCTTCCGCCGCAGGAAATGCCGTCCAGATACCGATGACACCGGCAATCCTTATCCCCAGATATGCCGCAGGAACAATCAGCGCAAGATATCGCAGCAAAGATATAAGGAAAGAGGCAAAGCCTTTCCCCAACGCCTCCAGGGCGCCGGAACAGACCACGCTCACACCGGAGACCACAAAGCCAAAGCTTATAATGCGCAGGGCCAAAGCCCCTTCTCTGACAGTAACGGAATCCACGGTGAACATTTTCATAATGGAGCCGGAAAATACGAGGAACAGCAGCATCCCCACAGCCATAATCGCCAGTATCATCGCGCCGCATATCTGAATAATCCGTTTCATACGTTTTCTCTCATCTGCGCCGTAGTTATAGCTGAGAATCGGTCGCATTCCCTGTACGATACCATTTGCAGGAAGATAAATAAAGGACTGCAGCTTAAAATACACACCCAGAATCAGAATATAAATAGGGGAAAACGCTGCTGCAAAACCATTCAGTATGGTGATCAGCAGGGACGGAAGCCCCATGGTCATAGAACAAGGCACACCCACCATATACACCCTGCGGCAGATATCCGCAGTAGGTTTCATATAAGTCCTTTTGATTGATAATCCCATATCTTTCTTAAAATACCAAATCAGATACAGCAGAAGCGTAACCACCTGCCCGATAGCTGTTGCGATTGCGGCTCCTTTGACCTCCAGTCTGGGAACCGGTCCCAGGCCGAAAATAAACACAGGATCCAGTACAATATTGGTAATGCTTCCTGCCGCCATGCAGACCATGGGAACAAACATATTTCCGGTTGACTGATATATCTTTTCAAAAGCGATCTGCACCGTTACCACTACGGAAAAGCTCAGTACGATGACCGCATATTCCCTTCCCCACGCAAGAATCAGATTGTCTGCGGTGAACATGGGCAGAAAATACGGAATACAGATAACCGTACCCACAGAAAGAAGAATCCCATGAACCAGACTCAGAAAAAGCCCCTGGGACGCCGCCCTGTCAGCCTTTTCCTTTTCACCCGCTCCCATAAAAAAAGCGACCGTCGCGTTGATTCCCACTCCGAATCCCACCCCGATGGAAACGATGAGTGTCTGCAGCGGATAAACAAGAGAAACCGCAGTAAGCGCCTGCTCTCCCAGCCTGGCAACAAACATGCTGTCCACAATATTATAGAGGGAATTAATAAGCATGGACAGCATCATCGGCAGCGCCATAGAAAGCACAAGCGGCAAAATAGGTTTTGTTCTCATAAAATCCTGGTTCATATTCTTCTATCTCCTTTTACACAAAAAAAACTATAAATCTCACTGTTTGATTCAGAAACAGAAAAATTTATAGTCTCGTATCGGACGCTTTATTATTATAGCCAGTATAGGCTATCATACCCTGTGTAAAAACGCAAGTATATTTTTCTATGCCATACCCCAATTTTCAACCCATACTTTCAATCTCACTAAATTCCATACCTCAAAAGCTATCCCTGCACGGCGCTTCGTTACCATTCTCTCTCCAATTACCAGCTGCATCCTGCTTCACTGTTTGGCAGGCTTACCAGCTTCTGTCCTGTATTCCCTTGGCGTCACGCCGAATTCCTTACGAAACAGCTTGTTAAAGTAAGATATGTTATGGAAACCATTTTCCATAGCCGCCTCCATCACCGGCTGATCAGACTGCGCCAGGGCCGCCGCCACGCGGGAAAGACGATAATGATTAATATATTCCACACAGGTCATCCCCGCAAATTTCTTAAAAAAACTCATGAAATGAGCCTGGCTGAAATGGCAGACACCAGCCAGTTCCTCAATGCTCATAGTCTCCGTATAATGTTCCCGGATATAACTCAACACCGTTTTCAGCTTACGTTCCAACTCAGAATCCGTGGCGGAGCCTTCATTTTTTACCACATATCCATATTGATACAAAAGCCGGAAAAAACGGAATAAGAGTTCCTTCATATATAACTCATTCCCCTCCCGGCGCCTTACGCCCTCCGGCATTTCCCATTCCGGCCGAGGAGAATGATTCTTATCCTCCACACATGTAAGCATTTCCCTGAAACACTGCAGCAGTTCCCCATGCCCCGGACAACCGGCCCGGATTATAGGAACAAAACGGTACTTCCCTTTCAAAAGCGGACTGATATATTTGATAGTACAGGCATCCGGAGTCTGATACCCCAGCATATCAAGATGAAATACCAGACTCTCCGATATCATCTCCTCTTTCTTCAGCGCATGAGCCGAATGCAGCGTATGAGGGGATATAAGCAGGAGATCATCTTTTTTCACCCGATAGTTTTCAAAATTAATACCATAATCAATGCTCCCCCCTTCAATCCATGTGAACTCCACCTCATCATGCCAGTGAAGGGACAAATCCTGATAAGAAAAGGGTACGATACACCGATACCGCTGTATGGGCATCAGCACATCCCCATGAGATGCTTTTTCCTTATAATCAGAAATCCCCGTATCCTTCATATCCTCCCCCGCCTTTCCCTTTTTATTATAAACATATACCTGCCGCCCAGTCAATCTACTCCGTTCCTGGCGCCATTACACAACACAATACATCCCCAAAATTACTTCCCCGCAAGCTATACGCCACACTACCCCAGCCGTCCGCCCATTGGTTCGTCCTGCCCAGGCCATTGTCTGCCGCCCGGCCCCATGTCCCTGCGCCTCCGGCCCCCCGTATGTTGCCTCCCTGCCCTGCCGGCTCCGATCCGCCCCGGGGCTATGATGTCCCGCAGATACTTTCTATACCATGAAGAGGAGACCAATCAAAATCGGCAGCCCATCTGCCGATTTTGATGCTTTGGGCTCATCGGAATGCCCGGTATAGCAGTATCTGCGGGACATCATAGCCCCGGGGCGGACTGGAGCCGGCAGGGCAGGGAGCCAACATACGGGGGGCCGGAGGCGCAGGGACATGGGGCCGGGCGGCAGGCAATTGCCATCGGCAGGACGAACCAATGGGCGGACGGCGCCCTTCACGCCAAAAAAACAGAGGAGAATCTCTTCTCCCCTGCTTCCCAAGTACGATATAAATATTCTAATGGCCGAACCCAAAACATGATGGTACTACGGACGACAGAATACTTCTTTTTCTTCTGCTTATGCTGCGCAGACGTTTACCGCTCTCAGTTTTCTGCTGTCTCTGGGATCACTTTCCATTTCGAAAGTAACCTTCTGGCCTTCGTTCAGGCTCTTGTAGCCTTCAGAAACGATGGAAGAATAGTGTACGAACACATCCTCACCGCTTGCATCATTAGTAATAAATCCATATCCTTTTTCTGCGTTGAACCATTTCACTGTACCGTTATTCATTTTCAGTACCTCCATTATAATATTTATATCAATCTAAATCAGCAAGAAAACCACTGATGCCTGATTTCCAGAAATACCTGCGGCATTTTCCTTACAAAAAAAGCGGCCCCGTTATCAGTCATTAAGAAAAAAGGAATGACTCATAACTAAGGCCAGCTCTAAATTCAAATTGATTACTATCTGACTATATCATGCATTTGATAAATTGTCAAACATTTTTTATTTTTTTGATATAAAATAATTTTGAGGGACGGCTTCTGCTCCTCTGTACATCCCTGTCCCCTGCCAATCACGCATCTTTTTCTTTTTCAAAAACAGCATCAAATACGGAATCCCTTGCTTTTTCCACCGTAATGTTAAAAACGATGGCAAATTCGGAAATCAACATTTTTTCCGCTCTCTGCAGATTCTTTTCATCGGAGCAATTCAGTTTTTTCCCATTTTTCTTTTTTCTGTCCTGTTCCAGAAGAATCGCTTTCATCAGCTTCAGGTACTGGCTTACTTCACAGGATTTAAGGATCTGTCTGCTTAATCTTTCACGTTCCTTATTGTTCGCTTCATACTCTGCGGTCATTTCGGGAAGCTGTTCCAGATATTCTTTCGCTTCCTTCCTGGACATTACAGGCCGCATGTATACTTTGTCATTATTCAGCTTAACATATATGGTACTTTCATCATTCCCAACGGAACGCAAAGTATAATATGTCTCCGGCCCATCCACAAAATCAGGCTTTCCAATCGCTGCAATCCTGTACACACCACCGTTTTCATGCACTACAACATCATTTACATTATACATTTTACACCTATTCCTTTACAACTGAAAAAACTGCGCCGGTAACACAGGTCAGTTACCGACGCAGCAGTTATAGATTCATTATAGCACACTTTCAGGTAAAAAACACCTGTTTCTCGAAAACAGGCAAAAACTGTTATTTTTCGTTGATTTTTACTGTTAAACGGTTTCATCCCGTACCGCATCTGCGATCGATTCTTTACGGATACTCATAAAGGCCAGAAGATAGGCAATACCCACTGCCGCCATCACCAGCCCCATATTGGCAAGCACCTTGAGCCAGGGAAATGCCGGAAGCAAAGCTGCGGCAGAAATTCCCGTAATCCGCATGAAAAATATGCAGAGCAAGAAAATTATGGGAAGCCCTGTAAGAATCGGGGCCGCCGCCATCCGCAGACCTTCCAGCAAAAGCATTTTTTTCAGCTGTCCTTCATCCATGCCAACGGATCGCAGTACGGCAAATTCCCTTCTTCTCAGGCGCAGGGAACCCACAGCCGCAGAAAGCGCGTTGGAAATTCCTATCAGGGAAAGCAGTCCTCCCGTCAGATTAATCACCGCTTCCATGGCCCTTCCGGCGACTGCGCTGTCCCTCTCTTCTTCCATCCGGCTTCGTATCAGGAAATCCTCTTCCGCCAGATATCCGCCGCTGATTTCCCGGATTTGTTCTGCTGTGGAAAGATCCTCCTCCGGCGCGGTCAATGCCAATCCTCTGATTTGGTAATATTCCGCGGCCCGTTCCGGCAGAAACCCGGATACTATATACTGATATACTTCCATCGGCACATACAGCTGGATGCTGTAATCATCCGCATAATAATCCAAAACCGGTCTTTGGGACGCTTTTGTTCCCACGATAACGGGAAAACGGTAATCCGTGTTATCAGAATCCCGCAGCCTTTCTTCCAGAGTAAGCGCCGTTCCGGCCTCCAGATTAAGCATCTGATATTCCTGACCGTGTTTTTCCGGGTTATTTAATACATTGGGATAATAAGAAACATTGCTTACCATGATTGCCCGGGGTGTGTCCTGTCCATAGTAATCGGCAGGATTTTCTCCCAGTGAACGGCAGTATTCCTTAAAAAAAGAATCCTCCAGCCCTATGATATTCGCCCGTATCCGATAGCTTCCTTCCCTCTCCAGGACACTGAACCGGTTGGGATCCACCGCCCCGAAACCGCCCTTTTCCGTAAATTCTTCGGATTGTGCACCCGCATCCAGCCACAGGGATGTTTTTGTCCGGTAATACCAGGTACCTTCCTTAACAGCAGGAATCTGAAAAATATGCTCCATCATTTCTTTTTCCGGCTGTGAAGTCAGACTATACCGCATCTGAATATTATAATGATTTGTGCTTTCATTCCGCTTTGTTACCAAATCATTCACAGTAATCATGCAAAAGAAACCGGAAATCATCACAAAGCACATGGTAAGCGCCGCAAGTCCTGCCCGGAAAGCCTTTTTATGCGCCTTTTGGGATGCCGCCCCCAAAATTCCTTCTATTCCGAAATGAGAGCCGGCCATGGAATGCCGCTTCCTTAACACAGGGAACCGGCCTTTTTTTCTGCGCTTTTTCCCGGCTGCATCCGTCTGCATTCGTATGGCATCCACCGGAGTGAGCCTGGCCATCCTGGAAGCCGGTATGGCAGCGGACACCAGTACGGCAGTCAGAGATATGAATACCGCTCCCAGAATAATTCCGGGCGGGAACCGCAGATGCATGGGAAAATAAAGCAAATCCCCCAGTATTCCCGTATAAACCCGCATGGCCAGGACAGAAAACAGGCAGCCCAGCATAATTCCTGCAGCTATGGGAAGAATCGACACCGCGATGCCCTCAAACAGAACGGAAGCTCTTATCTGCCCGGGTGAGGCCCCAACGGATCGAAACAGGCCAAGCTGCTTTATCCGGCTTCCCGCCGACATGGCAAAAGCGCTGTGGATAATCAAAACAAAGGCTGCCGCCACAAGAACTACCAAGGCTGCATACAAAAACAGGGTGCTATAACGCTCCAGCATATCTGCGGAAAAACCCTCCGCAGGCGGAAACACAAAATACAGGGATAACAGCCGTCCATGATAGCGGAAATGATTTTCATAGCTTCCATATTCATTGGTTTCAAAGCCCAGCTGTTCCATGAGCTGAGGCATAACCCGGTATGTCTCTTTTATCCGGTTTACCTGTACATAAACTACCAGTTCATCCGCCGGGTCCAGTTCTTCCCGGTCTAAATAACCCATGGCATAATAGCCCGGAGTGGTAGTGGGAGTCGTCAGATCCAATTTTCCCACTATGGTGAAGTTTTTTTCTCCTGTTTCAGAAAATAGTTCGCCTTCCTGCCGGATTCCTGCATCCGTTATTTCCCCCTGAACCATTCGATGCCCAACCGGCAGTGTCAGGCTGTCTCCCAGAACAAACCCGGGATTGCTGTCAAAAAAAGATTTGGATACAGCTATCTCTCCCGGCTTTGCGGGTACTCTCCCCTCCGTTATTACATTTTTTTCCGCCATACATTCCCAGTAATCTTTATCCGCATCTCTGAGCATCAGGTAAGGAAGCCTGCTTTCTTCCGGCAGTTTTACGGAAAGGAAAGGACCTTTTACCATCGTGCGGCGTATATTCAGATTGTTGTCAATCTGCTCCAGGCCCTCCTTTGTAATGTATCCACCCACCTCTGCATGCCAGTCTCCGCCTTCATAAATTTCAACGTCCCGCTGCCAGGCGGTCTGGTTATAAAAAAGACTGCAAAGGGAACACAGAAGGGTGGAGGCAATGAGAACCGCCATCATGGAGGCAAGTGTGGTCCTCTTGTTATTTTTCATACTTCTGAGGGTATACAAAATCAAAACCTTCATTATACCCTCCATTCCCCGCCGCTCTGCATGCTGTCCTGCAGAATGCGGCCGTCCTCTATGGTGATGACGCGATCGGCCTCCAGCGCAATCCTTTCATCATGGGTGATGAGCACTATGGTCTGATGATAACGCTTATTGGAAAGCTTCAGCAGCGCCAGAATTTCCTCCGAATTCTTTCTATCCAGATTTCCGGTAGGCTCGTCGGCCAGAAGGACGGCCGGCCGGTAAATAAGCGCTCTTCCGATAGCGGCCCGCTGCTGCTGCCCTCCGGAAAGCTGGCTCGGAAGATGGGACAGTCTGTCACTGAGGCCTAAGGTATCCGACAGTTCCCGGAAGCTTTCCTCCTCCGGTTTCTGTCCGTCCAGCAAAAGCGGCAGAAGAATATTCTGTTTTACATCCAGCGTGGGAATCAGATTATAAAACTGATAAATAAGCCCCACTTTACGCCTTCTGAAAACAGAAAGCTGTTTTTCCGATAAGGTGGAAATATCCGTATCCTCTATCCATATTTTCCCGGAAGTAGGCCGATCCACTCCTCCCAGCATATGGAGCAGAGTTGATTTTCCCGATCCGGATGCCCCCACAATAACGGTAAATTTCCCCTTCTCTATCGCCAGATTCAAACCGTCCAGTGCTTTTACCTCTGACTGACCCAGCTGATAGGTTTTCGTCACGTTTTCACATCGCAGAATGTTCATGATTTCCTCCTTTCCAGACGGCTTTGTGCTGCCTGTTCACTCCGCATTGTAAAGGGCTTATGTGACAATCCGGTGACATTCAGTTTCCTTTTGCATAAAAAGTCATGACAAACCTGGCCCCGCCTTCCTTTCTGTTTTCCGCACGAAGCTCCCCGTTCTGGTTTTCCGTCAGTAATTTTGCCAGCGCCAGCCCCACTCCCGCGCTGTGCCGGTCCTGGCTTTTTCCCTTGTAAAACCGGTCAAATATATGTCTGCATTCTTCCGAATCAAGGCCCGGTCCTTCGTCTTCTATGAGAATGCGGGTATAAATGGCATTCTGCTCCACCCGGATTCGTATACATCCGTCTTCCGGCGTGTGTTCACTGCAGTTTTTCAGAATATTGCCTATCGCCTCACCTGTCCATCCCAAATCACAGCACAGCCGTTTTCCTTCCTCCCCCTGTATGCGCACTGCCTGTCTCTTATATTCTGTAAAAGAACGGACCGATTCCACAGCGGCTGAAAGCACTTCCTGCAGATCCTCCTCTTTTTTCTCCAGAGGAAGGACTCCTGCATCCAGCCTGGACAGAGTGAGAAGGGCTGAAGTCAGGATTCGGATATGGTCGGTCTGCTGTTCCATCCTGACGAGCAGCTGCCTCCCATCTTCGCCTTTTACCTGTTCCTCCAGCAATTCCTGAAGCAGGGAAACTGAGGTAAGAGGTGTTTTCAGCTGATGGGATATATCAGTCAGGCTCTCCGCCAGATTTTCCCTCCCTTTTTTCGCTTCCTCACGGCTTTCTCTCATAGTAATCATGGTTTTATAGATTTCATCCTGCAGCCTTGAATATTCATCCTCCCGGTTACCGATACCCGTATCATATATCCCGTTGTTTATTCGTATCATATAATCGGCCAGTTCCTGTATCCGCCGTCTGTGCCTCCTGCTTTCCATGGCGTACCAGAGCGCTCCCCCTCCTGACAGCAGCAGAAAAAAAAGAAGCAGGATACTCAGCAGACCGGCAGAATCCGCCCGCGTAAACAACCCTGCTTCATAACCATACTGCTTCAAAAGGGCCTCACCTTTTTCCACTTTCTCCGGCTGCTCCCGTTTCAGGGAACCCATCATTTCCCCTGCCTTTTCCGGTGCGCAGGCCGCCATGACAGCCGCTCTTTTATAAAAAGAAGCCTCGCTCCGACTGACAGCCAGCAATCCCGTTCCCAGGCAGACCAGCATGCAGATGAAAAGCCACAGGAACAGAAACGCAGTCTTTTTTTGGTTATGCTTCATTTCCATCCTCCGCCTTATAACCGATTCCTCTCACTGTTTTTATCATTCTCTGGGGATCACCGCCCAACTTCTCCCGCAGCCGTTTTATCAGGACCGTCAGCGTATTGCTGTTCACAAAATCTCCGTCAATATCCCACAGCTTCTGAAGGAGAAGGGTGCGTGTCAGGGTACGGTTCTTATTTTCCAGAAGGATTTCCAGAAGTCTGTACTCCCCGGCTGTCAGAAGGATTTCTTTTCCTCCCGCCTGTACCCTGGTTTCCTTTTTATCCAGGAGCACATCCCCGCATACAAGCCGCTCTGCTGCTGCCTCCTGCCCCTTTTCATCCGGCTGTGAACGGCGCAGGGCCGCCCGGATCCGGGAAAGCAATACCCCCAGCTTAAAAGGTTTTGTCACATAATCATCCGCCCCCATATCCAGGCCCCTGATTATATCAGCTTCCCCGTCCCTTGCGGTAAGTATGATCACAGGAGGGCCCTCCGCCTCTCTGCATTCCCTGAGGAAGCACAGACCTTCGCCGTCCGGCAGGCCCAGATCAAGTACAATTAAATCAGGATTTTCTCCCGCAAGTTTTTCCGCCCCGGCAAGGCTGCCGGCAGCCAGTATTTCATATCCCTCCCTGAAAAGAGCGGAACGCAGGGCAAAAAGTATGGTTTCATCATCCTCTACAAGTAATATCCGGCTCATTTTTATCTTTTCTCCTTTTTAGCTTTTCTGAAACCTCTCCCTCTTTCCTCACTTTCCTGAAAGCATATCCATCATCTCTTCCAATTCCGGCAAATGATCTTCCAGATTTTCTTCACCGATATAATAGGCCATAAGCACCTGATTATCCTTTCTGGCAAACAGGTAATGCAGCCCTCTGTCATGAATAACCAGCTCGTCAAAGCAGCCGCTGGCCACCCTTTGAGGCATCCATCCTTTATTCCAGTTCATGTAATAACGGCCCAGCTCACGCATAAGAGGAGCCGCCAGCTTTGGAGACGCCAGACGGTAATATTCCAGCTTCAGGGTACTCTCCCGGGTGCCGTCTCCAGAATTCCATATCCCATACTGCATCGTCTCCGCCTGTATCGGTGCAAATGGAAACCTGTTTATGGAAGAATAATTTTCCAGCTTCTCCCCTCTATAGTCAAGAGTCTGGTATTCCATTTCCGGCTGCTCTTCCAGCCTGGAAAGCGGAAGCAGCACAGGGGATATTTCTTTCCAGGAGGGATACTTGTCCAAAAAGGCCTTCGTCCTGAAATCCGATTCATCCCATCCGGCCTCCGATACTTTACCGGTATAAACGGAACGTACCCGGCCTGCCCCGTAATGAATTCCTCCCGCCATTCCCAATACCAGGCTGATAAGAAAGATTATTGAAAGCACCCTATATAACAGCCCCGGGGGATTCCCTGTTCCGCGCCTTTTTTTCTGAACAGATGTCCCTGCCCCATTCTTACGATTTCCGTCCGAAGGGTTCTCCAGGCCAAACCGATTCCGAATTCCTTCCAGAAGGCCATCCGCCACCCGTGCTTCCCGGAAGCTCCACATCTGCAATAGCCCACCAACCCCCATTGCCAGGAAAATCAGCCAGGCTACTCCCTTTGCAAAAAGCAGGAGAAATCCATACCCTTGAAAAAAATAGAAAAAGAGGAACCAAATCAGCCAGAAAATAAATGGGGAAAACAGCCCCCATATCCTTCCCCTCTGCTTCTTTCTCAGTTTTTTAAACAGAGTGTCGCCCGCAAGCAGCTGCACACGTTCACATTTTCCCGGCATTCCCCGCAGTATCAGTACCATACGGCCCAGCTGGGTAACATACTCCCAGCCGAATTCTTTGTATTCTTCTCCCTGATCCCTGGGGCCTTTCATGCCGTCAGGATCCATGGGTACCAACATATATGCAGTTTTTGCCGGTTCGCTTTTGATAAAAACCGCTTTTCTTCCGCTGTACCGTATTAACATAAGTCCCTGTTCCGCATTTTCTTCCAGCCAGCGCTCCGCCCTGTCCGGATTCGTAAAATCAGCGGGTATATTTTTAACGACTTTTTCACTTCTTTTCATAAAAAAAGCCTCCGTGGTTTGTCATCTTTTTATTATACTATTTTCTGCTTATCCCGAACAGATAAGAGTCTAAAAGGATTTCTTATTTTTTCTTTAAGGTAAAATTCCCTGTCTTTCTTGACAAATCGCCAAAAAGTTTCAATAATGGAGTATAATAATGGAATTTCTGAAGGGGTGTAACAATGAACAAAAGAAAGGCTTTTAACAATAAAAAGGGCTTTACTCTGGTGGAAATGATTGTGGTTATTGTAATTCTGGGAATTCTGCTGGCGATAATGGTTCCTCAGCTGATAAAATATGTTGATAAGGCCAAGGCTGTACAGTGCCGGGCGGATGTGAGTTATATAATGAAGGAATATCAGATCGAGGCTTTGGAAAAGGATCCGGGAAATGCGGAGGCAGCCTGTGATCTTCTGGAAAGCATCGTCTTAGAACATAACGGGAAACTGAAGAAAAAGGGCGAAATATTTAATGGTGGTATCTATTCCGATGTATGTACCTCAAAAGGCCTTTATACTTGTACATTTGATTATTCATATAAGTCCGTAACCGTTACCTGCAGTGAACATGATGAAGAACAGATTGAGATTAAGAAGCTTGCTGATGTGCTTGGTAAGCTGGATTTTACAGACATTCTCAATTTCCCACATAAAAATCTTAATGATTATTTTAAAAATGGCAGAACATCTATTAATTCAGAAGCACTTTCCACAGGTGGTTATGGTTCTTACGGTTCCTTGGCAAAAGTAATTGAGGCGAAGCTGCAGGAACAGGGTATTAATATGGCTGGACGCAGCTGGCGAATGGATAAAGAAGGTGATACCTACAACCTCTTTCTTACTGACTCCCAGAAGATAACCACGGAGATGGAGGGAAATAGAGTTGCCTGTACACAGTATGATATTAAGAATAATAAAGTTATCCATGGTACCATAGAAATATCAACAGAGAAAAAAGAAAAGGAAGTCTACCCTATACTAGTAGGCACATCCTTCGTTCCCGATAAAGAGTAATGTAACCTATACATAACCATAAAAAGAACTGCGGTTGCCGCCCAAACAGGCCTATCCGCAGTTCTTTATTATTTTACAGCTTATTCACTTTCAGTTTCCGCGGCTTCCGGGGTACTTTCCGCTGCCGTACCGTCACCAGCTTCTTCGCCCGTCTCTCCAGCGCTTTCCGTACTTTCCGTGCTGGTTTCCGGAATGGTCAGATATTTCATATCTCCTGCCACATCCGTCACTTCATATTTCTCAGTCAGCCCGTTCATATATTCTCCGGCCTTCTGATTGGCAAGGGTACTGGAAATAGAGCTGTTAGTGGTCTGTTCATCATTGCTTCTCTTAATGAATTCCACAACATAATAGTTATGGTTCGTTTCATCCGGAAGAATTGTGGTATCCCCTTCCTTACGGGCTTCGTCGAACAGCCAGTCCGAAATGGCTGCCGGGGCTGCAGAATAGGAACCGCCTTCTATCAGGCTTCCTTCCTTGTCGTCTCCGCCATAGAGATCCTTCTGATCATCGATAGCGTTCTCCACACAAAGTGCTTCGAAATCCTCACCGGCTTTTACAGCCTTTTCCATGGCTTCCGCCTTGACCTTCAGTTCGTCCATAACCTTAGCGATATCTTCTTCCGAAGCATCCTCCGCGACATTTCCTCTGAACGGGAAGCTTCTGTAATCTACCTTATCATAATTATTTTTGTTGGCTTCGTAATATTCCTGTACTTCTTCATCGCCGGGCTTATTGATTTCCGTCAGGTGTTCAAAATAAGCGGTGGCAAGCATGTTTTCCTCTGCAAAAGGCCGGATTCTTTCTGCCGTTGCATACTGGCCGTACAGCGAGGTGTACGCCTCCGCCTGGCTTACGGATTCGCTTTCCGCCTGCGCAGCAAGCTCCGTATCAAATGCCGACATATCCTCCGCTGTGTCATAGGTAAAGCCCTGCGCCGCAGCGTCATCCACTAACGCCTTTACCTGAGTGATCTGGCTGACCGTCATCTGGTCAAAATAATCCTTCCAGGTCATATTATCCGTATACTGCTGCTTGGAAAAATCCGAGCTGGTATCCAGGCCCATATAGGACAGGAAAGAACCATACATGGAAATGTAGCTGTTTACCGAATTATTATAATAGTAATCATATTCCACTCTTGTAACATCGTGATCGCCTATTTTAATATAGGGATTATGAAGAGCGCTGTATTTGCCATATGCGGATAAACCGATGGATATCACAATAGCTGCAGCGATTGCCGCTATAATAACGATACTGCCTATCTTCAAACGCTTCTGCGCTTTACGCTCCTTCTCCTCTTCAATTCTTCTCTTTTCCATTTTCCGGTCATATTTAGTCATGACCTTCTCGCTTTTTTCTTCCGTCTGCTTGTTATTAGACATGGTAAGCTTCCCTCCTTTTATCTCTGTCAGGTATTATACCTGATAAATGTGAAACAAGCGTGAACTTTTGCATGAATATTCCTTCATTATGTGAAATTCTGTACATCAGAACACCTTTTTCGCACAAATAACTGCCGATACAGCAGAAAAACCCTGTACGGACAGCACTATTCACAGTATAATACACTCTTCTTCCGGCTTCAACAAAAATCCGCATGCAAATTGCGTTTTTTGTAACTTTCAGCCTTCCTCTTCCCTTACCCGCCGTTTTTCTTCCTGAACCAGACATTCCTTCAGGCCGTCTTGTGTATTTTGAAAATGTATTCCAAAGGAAAGAAGCCTATCCTGGGAAAGCCGCAGATCTCTGGGCTTATCCGCAAAGGCTTCCCTGTTGGGCGCAAGCAGATCCATATCCGTTCCCTGCAGCCTCAGAAGCTCCTTAACCACCTCATATGTACTGCATTCATTAGGGCTTCCGAAATTATAAACACCGCCGGGAAGGAGGAGCGCCTTCTCCAGATGACGGATCATTTCCCCAATATACGTGATGCTTCGGAAATCATATACAGGATACTGCATCTGTTTTCCTTCCTTCAGCGCCTGCCGCACACTGGTAACCAGAGTGTCATGTTCCTCAGGCCGTTTCTTTTTATAATCAAACATCCAGCTCATTCTGAGAATGACTCCGTCCGGAAGTATCTCCAGGCACCGTTTTTCCGCCTCCAGCTTCTGCTTTCCGTAAAGCCGCTTCGGAGACAAAACCTCATCCTCCCTGCGGGGGCCTGCCGTATCATTCCCGAAATAAACCTGATCGGAGCTGAAAAATACCATCCGGCTTCCTGACTCCCGGCAGGCCGCCGCCACATTCTCCGCCCCATCCACATTTATTTTCCCGGATCTTTCAGGCTCATTGTCACAAACCGCCAAATCGGATATGGCCCCGCAATGGATCACAATTTCCGGAGAATACTCACAGATTACCCTGCGTGTCTCATCCCGATCCGTAATATCCATCTGCCTGCGTGACACTCCCCACAGCTCATGCCTGTCCTTCCAGGCTTCCATAATTCTGGATGCGGCAAATCCCTCCGCTCCTGTTATCATTATTTTCATCACAGCACCTGCCTCTCCGCTTCCGGAAGCGTATTATCTTTCCTCTCCCCATACCGGAATGTATGGGAGAAAAACATATGAAACAGCTTTAGTAAAACGGCATGATATACCGTCTTACTAAAGCTTCCTCTTTGTTATTTTATCCTTTTAATTTAGAAAAAGCCAGGAGAATGAACATTACACCGCTCAGCCATGATAAATTTAAGTTCAGCCGGGACGCGATCTTCCTTCCGAACAGCTGCCCTGCATACATGGCCCCCACTCCTACAAGGAACGCCACAAGCATAGTCAGAAGAATATTGAGCTGAAGAAACGCCGCAAAGGTTCCCGCCACCAGGCTGTCGATAGACATGGCAAAAGCCAGGAATACTGTCTCTCTCATGGAAAGTGTGTGGGAATGGTCACTGTCTGCGGCCGTGGGATTCCCATAAATACTGATGATAAACTTTAACTGGGAAAAAGAAAAATGAATATCTTTATGCACTTCACAGTTATGATTGATATAATTTTTAATTAATGAATCAGCAAGCCGGATTGCCCCAAGAATGAAAAGACTGGTAAAGCATACTGCCTTCGTCAGATCCTCCGGAACGATTGCCTGAAGAACGGTACCGAAACACAAGGCAGCGCCCAGACAGGCGCTGCATATACCGTTCATAACACCGGTTTCTTTCCAATTGATGCTTATTCCGCCTGCTCCATAGGCAATACTGGCTACAAATTCATCCATACAGAGAGCCAGACATAATACTAAAATCTGAAGCATGGTTATTTCTCTTTTTATTTTAGTATATTCCTGACTCCCTTTTTTGACATACTTTTGCCTTATCTTGCATATACGGTTCTATGCACAGATGTCCGCTGCTATTCCCGGCGCCTTCCCATTAAGGAAGGATATGTCCTCCTGCCAGATATATCTGATACCATTCCTCTCTGGTGAGCACAATTTCAGAAGCCCGGCAGATCTCCTGGAGCCGGGATAATTTCATGGTGCCCGCCACCAGCTGCATGCCGGCCGGATGACGCATAATCCAGGCTGCGGCGATAGCCGTATCCGTGGTATTATATTTTTCAGCCAGCTCCTTCAGCAGCTTATTCAGCTCCTCAAACTTGTCATTTCCCAGAAATACCCCTTCAAAGAATCCATACTGGAACGGGGACCAGGTCTGGATAGTAATGTCATTCAGACGGCAGAAATCAAGTACGCTTCCGTCTCTGTCCGCAGCACCGTCCGTCAGCATGTTCACTTCCATGCCGTTTGTGATCATATTGGAATTGGGAATGCTCAGCTGCAGCTGATTCGCTGCAATATCCTGTTTCACATATTTTTTCAGAAGCTGTATCTGGGAAGGCTTATGGTTGGAAACGCCGAAATAGCGGACCTTTCCCGCTGCCTCCAGCTTATCAAAGGCCTCCGCCACCTCTTCCGGCTCCACAAGGGCATCCGGCCTGTGCAGAAGAAGCACGTCCAGATAGTCCGTATTCAGCCGTTTCAGAATGCCGTCCGCAGCTTCCAGGATATGCTCACTGGAGCAGTCATACATCTTGCCGGGTATGATACTGCATTTGGACTGCAGGAACAGCTTGTCTCTCTTTCCCGGATTCGCCTGCAGGAATTTACCGAACATCTCCTCGCATTTTCCGGCTCCGTAGATGTCCGCATGATCAAAAAATACGGCATCCATATCCAGGGCTCCTGAAAGAAAACGTTCTGCCTCCCCCTGAGACAAATCGTTCATCCTCATACAGCCCACCGCCACTGCTGGAACCTGCAGACCGGTCTTCCCCAAATTTACTTTTTTCATAATAATCCTCCTTTTCTTGCGGAGTAAAATGCAATTTCCTAAGAAATTTGCCCTCTGTTGAACAGAGGTTTTCCCCTCCTGTTTTCTTTTTCATCTATTGTACTTTACTTTACGTGAAAAAGGAAGGATATGTCCTTATTTTCCTATATTTTTTTCGGTTACAGTTTATTCCCGGCTCAGCCCTTAACATATACAATAAGCTGGGATATCCCTTCCACCAGAATGGGGATAAGAATGGGCAGAAGCCAGATGAGATTTCTCACAAACCAGTTTCCGTTTCCCCTCTTCAGATGTTTTTCTTCCCTGCTGTAATATTCTTTTTTCTTTTCATCGTCGAAATAGATATCATAGGCAGGAAATGTGAACAGGGCGGTAAACACCACCGCCGCAAAAGTTCCGAAAACAGTCAGGGCCTGTTTTTCCCATCCTGCTTTCAGGAAAACCGCATAAAGGCATGGCCAGAACAGATACCACATCGACTGGTACCATATTTTCCGGATAAGCTTTTTGTCCGTTTTGATTTCTTCAGGCTGCGGTATGTCTACGGGCTTCTGATAATCCTCATACAGGCTTCTGCATGTATGGCACGTTTCCAGATGGGCCTTCACCACTTCCGATGTTTCCGGTGACGTAAGTCCCTCTGCATAATTGGGAAGCAAATCCCTGATAATACTGCACGAAGTTTCATTCCTCATTATTTATTCTCCTTTCCCTGACTTTTGTTTTCTTTTTCCTCCAGATACCGGATTAATCTGCATTTATCCCGCATAAAGGTCACTCTCGCCCAATTTTCCGTCTTTTGCAGTATCAGCCCGATTTCCCGGAAGGAAAATTCATTGACCAGCCTCAATATCAGCAGCGAACGGTGAGGTTCCTCCTGAACATTGATATAGTTAAAAATCTCCGCCGCCTGCTCTCTGTTTTCCCATTGTTCCGAAATACCTGCTTCATGGGAAACCACCTCCTTTAATTCTTCTGTAGGCGGATTTGCACGCAGCCAGTGGTAATATTCATGCCGCGCAATGGCAAAAATCCAGGTCTTAATGGGGCAGCTTCCCCGGAATCCGCGGATTCCTGATATTACTTTCAGAAATGTGTTCTGGCTGAGGTCTTCCGCCGTATGTGTATTACGGCACATTGACAGCAAATACCGGTAAACATCGGCATAATATTTCCGGTACAGGCCCTCAATCTCATTTTGTTCCTGCATATCCGCTTCCTCCCTTCTGCTTATTAGAGCCTGAAAAAATAATTTCGTTACAGTTTAATTTTAAATTTTAAAATTTCTGCCTGAAACGCAAAAAAGCATCCGGCTGTCTCTTAACAAAGAGTATACCGGATGCCCCGAATCAATTCTCACAACCATTCTTTTTCCAAAAATTCCACCATATCCAGCGCCCTGGGAGGACATCCCTTCAGGGATTTGGCAAAACAGGACGTACACTGACCCACGCCGATATTCCCGCTCTGCCCTTTATAGCCCTGTCCGATAGCAACCGGGGGAAGGCCTTTTTTCAATTCGCCTCTGTCCTGCAGGCGATCCAGCGCATAAATGAGAGAACCGAAGCAGGCGCTGCAGGCATCCCTGCCGTCCGTATAGGAAGCGAGCTTTTTTACCCTGCCGGTCATATGAAATTTGGATTTATCCGATAAATCCTCATTCAGGTAAACCACATTGGCCGACGAGGTATCCATACTGCCCACACCAAGCTGTTCCGCTCTCGTAATATATTCCACTTCTTCGGAAGAATATCCCATGCTCTCACATACAAAGGAGTCACAGAGCACCGGATCCAGAAAGGCCAGGATCCGGTTCATAACAACAGGATTCCCTCCTTCTTCAAAATCAAGATCCCCGCAGATGTTATCAACCAGAATAAAGTCGTTCCTGGCCACCGTGTTCAGATGGGCGATGGGCTTATGCAGCCCCATGGTATGAAAACGTCTTTTTTCCGAATTGGGAATTACACCCTTATTATTTTTCAGGGCACAGGTAACCGTAGTCTGGCAGTGCCCCTTCAATACAGGCATATTGATCATAAAGTCCACTTCTGCGGCGCTGTCGCAAAGCCGGATATCCATACCGGCCGCGTCATAGGTTTTCCAAGTGTCCGCCTGCAGATCCTTGAGTTCCACACCATATTGCCGGGAAATGCGATCATATCCCGCCGCACGGAAGGCTGCGGGAGTGCTGTCTCCCACCCAGGAACCTTCCATAATGGTTATATTCCGGAAGCCGTTATTCTGCAGATAGCAAATCACGCCTTCCAGCAGTTCTCCATGGGTAGTGGCACCCTGGGAAGGGTCCTTTGCCACCACCAGGTTCGGCTTCATGCCAATCTTTTTCTTTCTGTCTCCGATTAAGTCTGCCAGTCCTGCCTGTTCCAGCAGGCGAATCGTCATGTTCTTATAATCTGTACCATGAATAATAAGGATATCGTTATTCTTCATCAACATGCAGTTTTCTCCGCTTTTTCTTATGGATGAGCAGGTAAATAGTTGGCATCAGCAGCAGCGTAAGTAATGTGGACGCCACAAGACCGCCGATAATAACCAGCGCCATTCCCTGCATCATTGCGCCGTTGCTTCCAAGTCCCAATCCCATGGGCACCATGGAGAGGATGGTGGTAAGCGTGGTCATGAGGATAGGACGGAGCCGGATAGCTCCGGCATCGATCAAAGCATCCTCCAGAGGCATTTCCTCCTTCAGCTGGTTCACCGTATCCACATATAGAATTCCATTATTTACCACGATGCCGACAAGCATCAGGAATCCCATTAATGATACCATACTGATGGTCGCTCCCACAATAAAAAGCAGGAAAATAGAACCAACAAGACTGAAAGGAATACACATCATGACCATGAAGGAAAAACGGGGCGACTCAAACTGCATCGCCATTACCAGAAATACCAGGAATATAGCGATCAGGATAGAACGATACAGGACCCCGAACTCTTCATTCATAATTTCCGTCATCATATCCTGCGCCACTTCCACACCTGCCGGATAAGAAAGCTCCCTCACAACGGAATTCAGAGCTTTCTGGGCCGTAAACTGTGCTTCCTGAGTAGTGGCCGCCGTAAGGCTTATCTGATACAGGCCATCCACCTTCATGATTGTCTGCGGCGCATCCGTGTAAACAACCTTCGCAATTTCCCTGATGGGCACCTGAATTCCCTGGTTATTGGTAAGGGTTGCATCCATCAGGCTGTTCATGCTGTCATAAAGTCCTTCCGGATACTCAAGCTTGACATCATACTCCGTACCGTTATTGGTCACCGTAAGCACATTCGTACCGCTGAGGATATTACGTACGCTTCCCGCCACCTGCATCGGAGTCATTCCGTAATGCATGGCCATCATAGGATCGATCTCAAGTTTGGCGGCCGTGCTGGTATCCTGTGCGGAGGAAGAAACCTTAATAACCCCATTCACCTTTTCCATGGCTTCCTGGGCCTGCAGCGCCGCTGATTTAAGAGCCTGCATGTCCGCCCCGCGCAGATCGATTTCCGTAGTGGATGAGGACATCATGCCGCTTCCCATACTGCTGCCGCCGGAGGAAATTTCCAGTTCCATATCCGTATAGTCCCTGGTGTCCCTGTTCCATTTTTCAATGACATCCGCTGTTGTAAGCTTTCTGTCGCTTTTCAGATATGCCCTCATACTGGCAGTGGATCCGCTTTCTATACTGACGCTGTAGGAACGTACGTCAGGTTCTGCTTTAGCCAGCGCTTCCATCTTCTCCATAGCAGCTTCCTTGGCCTCCAGAGTGGTTCCCGGACGGAAGGATACGGATACTGCCACAATCCCTTCATCGGATGCCGGCATCAGTTCCATATTTACCCTGGTCATCATCAGCCCTGCCACCACTACGAGGGCGGCAGTCACTCCCAGAACCAGCCACTTTTTATGAAGCAGCTTTCTGAGGAAACCTTTATATACATGAGTTATTTTTTCCAGGACACGGTTTGCCGGAATATTCTTTTTTTCCTTCGGCTTAAACAACAGGTAAAATAAAGGCACAAGCGTCATAGCCGAAATGAGGGAGGAAACCATGGCAAACACAATGGTGAAGCCCAGCTGGCCGAACAGCTGGCCGGCCAGATCATCCACGGTTGCCAGAGGCAGATAAACCACAATAGTGGTAATCGTGGACGCTATGATTGACATGGTTACCGTTTTCGTCCCCTTAAAGGCGGCATCCCAGTAGCTTTCCTCACTGTCCTTCCATCGGAAGCAGCTCTCTATAACAACAATGGAATTATCTACAATCATACCTATGGCGATTACGAGGGAACCCATTGTTACGATATTCATGGAATATCCCATCATACTCATCAGGATCAGGGTTGCCAGAATGGATACCGGCATGGAGCTGCCTACAATAAGGCTGGCCTTGAAATCCCCGAAAAAGATAAACAGGACCGCCATGGATATCAGGACACCCGCTATCAGTGTCTTTCCCACAGACCACAGGGAGGATGTAATGATATCGCTGGAATTATATTCAATGCTGATATCAATTCCCGGATTTTTTTCCATATAGGAATCAATGAGCTTTATTATCTTCTGTGTGACCTGTACCACGCTGGCGCTTTGTTTTTTCTGGATGGAAATACTGATCGTTTCCCTTCCGTCGCTTTTGCTGATCGTATCCGGCTTTTCCTTTGCCATGGATACTTCTGCGATATCGGATAAATGGACGACACTGCCCGATGCGGTAATAACCGGCACCTGCTCCAGCCGCTGGACCGTATTGAATTCCATGGCGGCGCTGACGGAAATGTCCTGATTTCCCTGTTTCACGCTTCCGGCGGGAATCGTAAAGTCAACGGCCCCCAGATAATTGGCAACAGCAGCCATATTCAATCCATACTGCTTCAGCATATCCTCCCGCAGAAGGACCCGGATATAATCCTGGGTTCCGCCCGAAACATCCACCTGCGCTACATCCGTTATGGATTCCATATCCGGAATCAGGGTATCCTCCAGGGTCTTTTTCAGATCCAATTCCCCTTCCGCCCGGACATTCAGTATCATATCCGCAGACTGGGACATATTCAATTCGATAACCACAGGTGTGGACGCATCCTCCGGAAGCTGAAGGCTGGCCGTATCCAGGGCAGTCCGCAGATCCGCATAACATTCGTCAATATCCACGCCGTATTCATAGCTGAACATGACCATGGAAACATTCTCTGCCGACTGAGAGGTTACGGAATCGATTCCGTTCAGGGTGGAACCGGAATCCTCCACTACCTTAGTCACCAGCTCATCCACACTTTCCGGATCCGCACCGGGATATGTGGTCATTACGATGAGCATGGGCATATCCATGTCAGGGGTCAGCTGCATTTTGAAGCCCGGAATGGAACTCAGGCCGAAAACGGCCAGCGCCAGAATAATAAGAATTACCGAAACCGGACGCTTCAGCGCTAATTTTGTCAGGCTCATTTTCCGGCCTCCCCTTCTACCAGACGTACTTTCGCTCCATCCGTCAGCTGGGAGGACCAGGTATGTATTACGATGCTGTCGGCAGACAGCCCGCTCAGGATTTCTATCTTATCATCATTATAAAGTCCGGTTTCCACAAGGGTTTTCCTTGCAATCCCGTCCTCTGCACAGAAAACATAGGCCTGTTCGCCTTCATAATAAACCGCATCATAAGGAAGCAGCATTGCTGATGATGCGCGGTAGGTATCTGCAGTTATTTTTACCGTTACTCCGTTGGAAAGCGCCGTATTTTCCGTTGCCGCCTTGATTTCAAACAAACCGGTCCTGGCATCCACGGACTGTCCTATCTGGGTAATGGCCGCATCAAAGGTCTCTCCGCTTCTTTCCAGAGTGATTTTTTCTCCGGTAACAAGCTGGTTTTTTACCGCCTCACTCACATAAAAGGTGACCGTCAAAGAATCTTTGTTGGAAATGACGTAGACCGGATTTCCGGCGCTCACCATACCGAATTCATCCACATTTTTCTGTTCGATAACACCGGAAATAGGGGATGTAAGCGTGTAATTCTCCAGCTGCATTTCGGCGCTCTTGATTCCCACCTCCGAAGAAGCGATCTGATTCTGCAGAGCGGCCGCCGTATCCTGATAAGCCTGGCCGTTCTGGATTCCGTACTGTACCTGGGCATCCTTCAGATTTTCTTCATAGAAATCGATGGTATCTCCCGTGGTGGAACGGGAGGTTTCCGCCGAATCGATGCTGCTGTCTATGGAGGATATATTTCCGTCCAGCGTGGATGCCTGGGATTTCATGGATGCTATCTGGGTTGCAAAATTGGCAACGCTGCTGTCCAGACGTCCTTCTCCCACATCCGCAGCGGTGTAGCCAGCGGATTTGAACTGGGATACTACCGCAAGATTTCTTTGGTATTCTCCTCTCTTCGTAAGATACTCTTCGTAGCTGCCCTTATTGGATCCACCAGTGGTATCTACCTGCATGATACGATATTCTTCCGTCCTGCCTGTTCCTGCAACGGCATTAATAGCCGTCGGTTCTTCTGACAGTGCTCCGTACCTTCCGCTTTTACCTATGGAGAAACCTTTTCCTGTATAAAAAGCCACTCCCTGAGCTTTCGGTTCATTCCCTGACGGGCTTTCAGGTACCGAAGGACTTTCCTGCACCGCCGGACTTTCTGCAGCACTGCTCTTTGATTCCTCATCCGTTGCACTATTCTGTCCGGTACCTTCTGGTTTGCTTTCCTCCTGACTGGAGGATTCCTCCTTTTCCGGTTCTTCAGGCGCTTCTTCAGAAGAGTTCTGCCCGGAAGAATTCGTGCCGCCGTTTCCTGAGGAAGAGGATCCCGGTGCAGTCAGACCGCCGTTGGTATTAAGAGAATCCGGATTACCTCCTGGTGTTGTACTGCCTGTGGATGAGTCTCCTGCAGAAGAGGTTTCTGAAGGCTGGGTTCCTGTTGACGGCGTTGTCTCATATTCTTCCCCCCAGTTCGGTTCCGGATCCGTTATCCATCTCCACACACCGTATGTATCCTGATAAACATACTGCTTGGCGGTCTTCGCCATGTTTTTCATGTTGTTATAGCTGGATTCCATGTCGCCGATACTGTCATTGATTTTATCCAGCGCGCTTTTCATATCTTCTTTTTTCTGCTGGGTATCGGTAATGGAATTTCCGGCCGTATTGTACTGTTTCTTTGCCATATCAATCTGATATTGAATATTCTTGATATTGCTCTCCATGGACAGATTGCTCATCACCTGGCTGGAACCAAGTGTTCTCTGGGCGGAAAGCTCCGCGCCTTCCTTGGTAAGCCGGGCTGACTCCAGCTGCAGACGGGCCGCTTCGTCATCAATCTGAAGCAACACGTCACCGGCCTGAACCTGATCGCCCACCTGGAAATGCACCGAAGATACCTCTCCCGAAACAAGAGGAATGATGCTGACCTGCTCCTGGGGGCTTATCGTCCCGATGAAGGTACTGGAAACCGACAGATCTCCTACCTCCGGAACAGCAGCTTCCACAGCAAGTGATGTATCCGCAGTTTCCGTTTCCGCCTCATCCGTACTGCTCTGACAGCCGCCCAGTGCCAGGGCCGCCGTAAGCAGAACTGCCAAACTCTTCATACGGTAATTTTTTTTCATAACTGTACCTCTTTATTTTGATTACTTAGCATTGCTAACTATTGCTTTTTTATTCTAGCTTTCTGTTATATAGAAGTCAATTAAAAAACTATAAAATAAGCATTAATCATGCTATACTAATAAAAAAGCCGGATAATGGTCTCCGGCGGTTTTATTGAAAAGAGGAAATCATGCCCGAATCAAAAAAAATACCCTTTGAATTAATGAATAAATTTCACCGTTTCAAGTTAAGTAAATTTCCCATGCCCCTTCCGGAAAGCGAACTCATCACATTAGCCACCATCTACGAGGCCAACCAGTGGGAAAGCGCAGAAAAAACGATGATTTCCGGACTCGCGGAAAAGCTCCATGTATCCGTTCCCACCATATCCCGATGCCTGCACAAGCTTGAAGAAAAGGGATTGATACAAAAAAACAGCCAGACAAACGATCGCCGCAATACGTACGTCTGCCTGACTCCCAAAGGAAATGAGATATATAATGAGGCCTTCCGGACTCTGAGTTCTTTCGTGGAACAGGCTTTATCCCGTATTGACGAAGAAGAACTGGATCAGTTTTTTATTACCTTTGACAAAATTTATGATGCCCTTGTCATCGAATATAATTCCCTAGGTAAGGAAGATGAAGATGTTCCCCCTGTCTCTCCTGATTGATATCACTCTTCCCTTCTCACATAAATACGGAAACAGTTTCCATTTTTCCCATAGTCACCTATGGATACATAACCGCCCTGATCCCCGATGATTTTTCTTGTAAGGTAAAGTCCCAGACCAACGCCTTCCTGCAGCATAGCGGCCTGCTTCCCCCTGTAAAACCTTTGAAAGACCGTATTTCTTTCCCCTTCGGAAATACGGCTGCCCTCACTGCATACTTCTATACAGGCATACAGATCGTATGTGTTCGTCCGAAGCAGGATCTCCCTGCCCTCCCCATATTTCACAGCATTATCGAGAAGATTAAAAACAGCCTCCAGCGTCCATTTTCCATCCACATGAGCGTGGATATCCCTGTCTCCTTCCAGCAGGATCTCTTTACCCCTCTGTTCCGCCCTGGGTGCCGCCTGGCTGATCGCTTCCAGAATAACCGGCAGAAGCGGCTGTTTTATCGGCTGAACCGTAATGATGTCCGTCTCCAGACGGGCCGCCTTTTCAAAGCCCTCCCCGAACCAGCCAAGCTTTTCCGCCTGCCTGGATATATTGGCAAGAAAAAGCTTCCGGTTCTCCTCATCCAGATCCGGCATAAGCAGGAAATCACAATACATCCGGATATTGGTAAGCGGTGTATTCATCTGATGCACCAAATCCGCCACCAGGCCGCTGAGCTTTGTCTTAAGCTCCTGCTCCTGTTCTTCATGGCTTTTCATGATTCCATACAGCTTATAGATCTGCGTCTGAAGCTTTCCGGTGAGCGTATCCTCATGGGGATTAAAATAATTTCCGTCCGGCTTTTCTCCCCAATGTCCGTCAATCAGAGACTGTGCACAGTCACAGGCCAGTCTCAGGCTTTTATTCACACAGCCGGACAGCCAGAAGAATCCCCTGAATACTATGATGCATTCCAGAATGCCATAAATAACGCCCCACCACCGTACACCATCCGGCAGCAGGAACAGCAATAGAAAAAACAGAACTGTTATGAATACCTGTGCCGCCAGTATCCTTCGGATGGTCCCGTCAATCCATTCCGAACCCACATCCTCCTCCTGAATTGATTTTACTGACTTTCCTCTTCCATCCGACAGTCCGTTCCCGCCTGCGTACATCCTCATTGTTCCTCCCATTTATAGCCGATTCCGAATACTGTTTTAATCCTGCACGGCTTACCCGGATCCTCTTCTATTTTTTCCCGAAGCCGTCTGATATTCACCGCCAGCGCTTTTTCTTCCACGTAATTCTCCTTGTCATCCCACACCCGGGCAAGCAGCATTTCCCGGGTCAGCACCTGCCTGCGGTTATTCAGGAACAATTCCAGCAGCCGCAGTTCCGTCGGTGTCAGGGCAACCCGGTTTTCTCCAATGACCAGCTCCTTACCGGCAAAATCATATCGAAGGCTGCCATTGCAATAAACCTGACCGTCCCTGTTCCCGCTCCGGTTCAGCACCGCCTGTATTCTGCACAGGAGGAGGGGGACGGAAAATGGCTTGGTTATGTAGTCATCAGCCCCTGCATCAAATCCTGCAATCATATCCTTTTCCGTATTCCTCGCTGTGAGAAAAATAACAGGCACCTGGCTTTCCTTCCGCAGGCAGGGCAGAAAATCCCTGCTGTCGCCGTCCGGAAGGCTCACATCCAGAATAACCAGATCCAACGCTCCTTCCAGCTGCCCTCTCATTCCGGACAGGCTTCCTGCGGTCTTCACCTGATACCCTTCCCTTGTCAGGGCAAACGCAATGCCGTTTCTTAATATTTCATCATCCTCAACAACAAGTATACGGGCCATATTCTCTCCTTATTCCACCTCCCGCAGACGCTCCACTACCGGTTTCCTTGTAAGGAAACCGGTCAGCAGTCCCGCCACCAGAACGGATACCAGGCACATAACCACAAACAGCAGTACACAGCCGGCTGCAAAAATCTTCACAGAAAACCCGGAAACAAATAAAATCGCCTTTCCCAGCATATAACAGAAAAACGCTCCTAAGGGAATAGCCGCAAGCACACTCAGTCCGCTCAGCAGCAGCCCTTCCCGGCACAGCATGGCCCGCATCTGCTTTTTCGTCATTCCCACTGACTGCATGGCAGCAAATTCAATCTTCCGCGATAACACACTGGTAACCAGAGTATTCACAACATTGCAGATACCAATCATACCGAATACGCCCGACAAAAACAGCCCGATAACAATCATGGATGATTTCTCACTGCGCTCGGCTTCCCTCCTCATGACCTTGGATTCTATAGACAGCTGATAGTTAAAACTATCCTGCACTGCTTTCTCCACCTGAGCATATTCCTCTTTTGTCAGTTCTTTTATGGCATCAGCCTGTACGATGCCCACCATGTTCTGATAACCGGAATAAATCTCCTGAAATACCTTGTCAGGAAAAGCCAAAGCTGCAGATGCCAGCAGTCCTGTAGGAAATGGGTTGCTCCGTTCCACCACCGCAAGAACCTCTGCTTCTTTGTCCACATACTGCCCTCTGTCCGGATCGTAAATAGAAAAATGCAGAACCTGCCCCGCATGAATCAGCCCCGCTTCACTGTTCGACTGATTCGTTCCCTGGTTATAAATCACATATCCGCCGTCAGCAAATTTTTCTTCATCCAGACTGCCCTCTATAACATGGATATTCTCTTCCTCCAGATGCAGTTTATCCGCCGGGAATCCCCTGATGGAAAGACGGATATCACCGTTTTCCCTTTCGCTCATCCAACCGGTTCCCAATTTTTCACAACGGATAAATTCTTCCCTGAATTCTTCCGTCATCTTCATTTGCCCGTACCCGGCATCACAGCCTCCAAACTCGTTCACTTCCCAGTCTCTGGCCTGATAATACAGAACTATATCTTTTATAAACGGCAGTTCTGCAAGCTGTGCCAACATATCATGGGAAACAGGCTGATAGGGTTCATCACTGCCCCAAATCATAGCATCCTGACGGATCCCCACATCGGCAGTATGGTAGCGTTTCACCATATTTTCCACATTGTAGCCCATGGGTAAGGTAAATGCAACCAGAAAAATAATACCGCTCAAGGCGAAGGAAACTCCTGCCCACAGCTTCTTTCTTCCCGCTCTTTTTTCCCGATATCTGGCGGCCTCTGTCGGTGAAATCCGCATGGCCAGCCGGTATGCCTTCCTCGCGCTTATATATACGGTAAGCAGGGAAAAGATAACTGCCGAAATAAAAAACATGGGATTCGCCGAACTTCTGTAAAAATCTTTGTAATTTGTCTCTGCCATAACCACGGGGGCAATAAACAGACCTACCAGATAACCTAAAATCAGCCCAACAGTAATCCCCACGCAAGTAAGCCGGGCCACCTGCCAGTTTAAAAGAGCGCGGATCTGCCTTCCGGTGGTTCCGATTGTCTTAAGCATTCCGAAGAAACGGATATCATTCACAACTGATATATAGAATATATTATAAATAAGCAGATAGCCGCAGAACATGATCATAAGAACAAAAACCAGCACCACAAGCAGGTACAGAACCGTAAAACCGTTATCCATCCGGTATTGGACACCGGCTGCCCCCACTTCCCCTGCTATATCATATAATTCCCCGGGAATCGTATCTTTTATTTCTCCAGGGATGAATTTCACATAAATCCCGGCCGGTTCCTGAAGCATCTGCGGCTCATATTTTTCGGGGAAAGCCTCTGAAGTGTAGATTTCTTCATAAGTATGGGCCAGCCCTTTAATAGGTGAGGTTACGATTCCCGTTATTGTCACGGGGATTTCCTTTTCCACCTGCTGCCCGTCCTCCCAGATAACCGGATGCAGTACCAGCGTATCGCCCACATTGCCTTTGCCGCCCAGCCGTTCTGTCATAGTATCGGACACTGCGATTTCATCCGCCGCCTCCGGCAGTCTGCCCTCCAGAAGAGCTACTTTATTTCTTTCATAATATTCCCGCTGGGGAGCCAGAAGGGCTGTCTTGATTCCCGACATTTCCCGGTTATGCAGGCTTCCTATATTGCAGTAGATCACATACGCCGCCCATTCCACCTGAGGCATATCCCTGATTTCCTCATATTTTTCCAGCTCTGCCTTGATTTCTCCGTCCGCCAGGGGGCCGGGAGTAATATCCGTTCCTCTGTTTATGGTATCATAAAAGCTGATCCCTACCGTACACACCATGGTAATCAGAAGGGTGGTAAGCGTAATTCCCAGAATGGCCGTCAGATTGCGCAGCCTATGAGCCCTCATGCTTTCTCTTGCTATTTCCCTGACCGCTTCTTTGTTGGAGTTCTCAAACATCTGCCGTCCCTCCCACAATTCTGCCGTCTTCCATATGAATCGTCCTGTCAGCCAGCTGGGCTATCGCTTCATTATGAGTTATCATGATGACCGTCTGATGAAACCTGGTACTTGTCATTTTTAAAAGGCCCATCACTTCCGCACTCGTTCGGGAATCCAGGTTTCCGGTAGGCTCATCTGCAAGGATGATAGAAGGCTTGCCCGCAATGGCTCTTGCGATGGCCACCCGCTGCTGCTGTCCTCCTGAAAGCTGATTCGGAAAAGCCTTTCGCTTATCCGAAATCCCCAGCGCCGAAGTGATTCCCCCGATATATTCCTCGTCCACACGGTTTCCGTCCAGACGTATGGGCAGCGTGATATTTTTTTCCACATTCAGAACAGTAACCAGATTGTAGCTCTGGAAAACAAACCCGATATTTCTTCTGCGGAACACCGTCAGTTCTTCTTCCTTCATCCGGGTAATGTCCTGCCCGTCCACCAGGACCGTCCCCTCATCCGCGTAATCCAGGCCTCCCAACAGATTGAGCAGCGTAGTCTTACCCGATCCGGAAGTGCCTACCACCGCAACGAATTCTCCTTTTCTTACCGAAAGCCCCACATGAACAACCGCTTTTACCAGGCTGTCGCCGCTTCCGTAATATTTAACCAGATTATCTGCTTTTACTATTTCCATTCCTTTGTATCCTTTCCTGCCGCCCTGTCCCGACTGCGGCTGTAACAGGCAGCAGTCAGGGTTAGGGGCTTTCTTAGATTACTCTACCATATACTTCTTACAATCCGGTAACAAAGGATAAAGCAATCCTGGCTTTGTTTTATCGCAGATAACTGGAATTTACAGATATGCCCCTTTTCCGTTAATCCTCCGTAATCTCACGGATTTTTTCAGCAGGAATCCCGCATATCTCCGCCATTTCTTCTACACTGTGTCCTTCCTTTGCAAGACGGATTACCTGTTTTGCCAGAAGAAGCCCCTGTTCGAAACCTTCTTTTTCTCCGGCTTTCTTTCCCAGCTCAACTCCCTCCTGCCTTGCCATTTCCGCAATCTCTTCCAATGCTTTGCACATATTCACTTCCCCTTTCCCACTATTCGTGTCCTCATTTATCTTCCACCACTTATCCACATGAAGCAGTTCTCTCAGACAATCATATGTTTCATAGGAAATATGGCTGAATTCCTCCGATCTTTCCCGGATATATCTCTTCATTTCCTTCCCGTCTGACGCCATCGACAGGAGCCTGAAAATCAGCTTCAGATCTGTCCGGAAATTCTCCGGATCCACATCGGATGCCTGTACCAGATTCACTTTGTAATTCGTCATGAATGGTTTCATATCTTCAAACTCTTCCGGTATATCCAGTATATCAAATAACTCCCTCGGCCCATCCCATTCCGATGTCCCATAATAAAAGCAAATCGTAACCACCGGCGCCAGCCTGTCCTCAGCCAGCAGGCCCGATAAAAATTCCGCACTGTTATTGTAATCTTTTTCCCGCCGATGCCTGTCCGTCAGTTCTTTTATCTGCCCTGCATAATTCAATGCATCATAAAGCATTTCCCTCACCGGCATGGCATAATGGGTTTTCTCCTGCCCTTCCACGGCAAAAACAGCATAGGTAGTACTGCCGGATGCTTTACAGATAGCATCTCTGTACCGTCTCTCCGATACTTTCTGTCCTGCCTTATCCGGAAAGGTCAGCGCAGATTCTCCCGGCAGTCTTTCAAGCATATCCGCTCTCAGAACCTGTCTTCCGCAGAAAATAGATCCATTAAATAAATCGCTGAAATTCTCCGGTTTCTCCAGAAATTTTTTCACTGCCAAATCTTTTCTCTGTGACATAAAAGCACATCTCCTCCTTATGGTTTGATGATAAATCCAAAAGATATGTGCTTTATACTGATTATTATAGAGATATCCCGACAAAAAAGCAATTCCTTTGGATATAAAAAAGAAAGTAAAAATTGGAATAGTTGGCCGATACGACCGGTGTAAGAGAGTCTGATGACTCAATAAAGATGTTTATTCTTAAGAATATAATTATGATACTTTATAATTGGCAGACTGTCAATCCCCAGTCTGCCATCCGTCCGGCATTTTATTTTATTTTTATTCTTGTATAGTATTCCTTGTCATCCATGTGGTGGATATATGCCCCATTTTTTTCCTGTACCCGTAAGGATGCCGGATTATCCCTGTTTACCGACATATAAATCTCATCCTCTTTTACCAGTCTGCGCGCTTCTTCCAATGCCTGTGCCAGCCCGCGGGAAGCATATCCCTTCCCTCTGTATTCCTTCTTTATTCCGTATCCGATATGACCGGCCCCCTCTCTGAGAAAATCGTTGAAAAAATGCCTGATTCGGAACATTCCCACGATATGATTATCCTCCCAGAGAAAAAAATCCGTTTCCGGCACAAAGCCCTCCGGAAGCCCGACCCCATTTGAAAAATGAATCATCTCCGGAAGAGCTTTCTGCATAAAATCTTCTTCGGAAATTCCATAATACCTATTTGTAAATCCATTTTCGTCAGCTGGAAGATTCGTGATATAAACATATTCTTCCTGCGCATCCTGTTCATTTACTTTTTTCAAATACAGCATTCCGTTCTCCTTTTTCCTGTCTGCCTGTGTTATTCTCTCATGATAATCTCAGCGATTTCTTTCGCCTTTTTCCCATTAGCCGTTTCCTGATTCCCTGGATCATTCAGATAAACGGCAAAATATTTATTTTGCTCCCCATTCTGCACAAAACCCACAAACCACCCTTCTCCGTCAGGACCAGTTCCCGTCTTTCCATAAAGTATTGTTCTATTTTCCATGTCATTCTGCATGACACTACGCAATATCTGCGTTTCTTCTTCCGTATAGCTGCTGCCGCCTTCAAAAATTCGGGCAAGTACCTGCACCTGCTCCCAGGGGGAGATACGAAGGGAAGAATCCAGCCAGAAACCGTTCAGCTCAGGAAGCGGATTCACATCCCCGCCCTCCCATTCTGTTATATTACAATTGCCATACCGCAGTTCTTCCAGTTCCTTTTTCACCTCCGCTGAGCCCACCGCATCTATTACCTGACGGGAATACCAGATACAAGAGGTTTGAAAAGCTTCTCTGAGGGACAAATCCTTATTCCATGCAGAATTATAATATTGAGTGCCATTGTATTCCATTGCAGAAGTCTCATCCGCTATAACTCCGTTATGCAGCCCCATAAGTGCAGAAATAATCTTAAAAGTAGAATAAGGGGATGCCTGCTCCGTACACATCTCTTTATTATAGAAGTAACTGCTGTTATCCTCCGGTACATAAACGACTGCGCAGCCGTTTATCCCCTGAAAGGCCTGGCTGTAGTCCGCATCCACTTCTTTCTCTTCTGCTATGTCAATCGACACAGCTTCTGAAAGGCTTTCCTTCACCGACTCTTCTGTTATATCCGGCTTCTCCTCATTTTCCTGCTGCCCGGCACCTGTCTCTTCTCCGGTGCCTGCCCCTTCACCACTCAATGCCCCTGTCTCCTGAGCCAGTTCTGCTTTTCCCACACATCCGCTCATGCTGATTATGCATAAAAGAAACAGTAAACACCCTATAAAGCGTAATCCTGTATAACTGCCTGTTTTCACTTCCGATATCCTCTTATTTTTCCCAGTGCCGCCTTTCGTCTTTCCTTATGGACTGCCAAATATTGATGCGATTCCATAAATTCCCGAATCTCCTCTTCGCCCAGCCAGAAGAAAAAATCGTGTCCCCCACCTGAAGGCGAATTCTGTCCTTATCCCCGGCGGCCTTAATTGCCTTATCCGTAAGCCACAAAAGTTCCTCTCCATTTTACCCTCTGCCGCCCTTAAAGTCACTTGTTTTTTCCCTCCGGGAGAGTATAATTTTAACAGATATCACTTCCCGAAAGGAGTAATAAAATGGCAGTCTATTACAGCATCCGTCCACAGCTGGCGGAAATCCCCGCTCCCGAAAACGAAGACTCCCAATCCAGCCTTCCCCATATAATAATCATGACTCCCGAAGAAGCCGCCAACGGCACATTTCTGCAGACAAATATGTACGCAAAGCTGGAGCATTCTCAGGAGGTCCGTTTCTGTAAAGCGGAAGCTCATAAGGATTTTTTATACGGCACCTTTGTTATTCCTCCCAAAAGCAATAACAGGGAAAAAATTGCCTTCCGTTACCTTATCGCAAAGGACCGGATTGTCTTTATTGAAGACGGCGGTTTTGTAAAACACATGATAGATAAAATGCAGCAGGCCATCCTCCGGGAGAATCCGGGTATCGGCTTTTTCTTTTCCGATTTTCTCGATATGCTGATTTCGGAGGATCTGCTTTACCTGACCGAAATAGAAAACCAGATAGCTCATCTGGAGGACGAGGTACTTGCAGGCACTCTTGAGAATTTCAATCACAAAATCATGGCCTGCCGCAGAAAAATCCTCGTCTGTTCCCATTACTATCTGCAGCTTTCCGATATCAGCAATATTTTACAGCAAAATGATCATGGTTTTTTCACCCGGAATGAACTGGCTTCCTTCCGTCTTTTCAGCGAGCGGGTGGGACGGCTGCATGAGGAGGCCCTTATGCTCCGGGAATATTCCACGCAGCTCCGGGAGGTCTACCAGGCCCAGATTGACATCCGCCAGAATAAAATCATGAAAATCCTGACCGTGGTTACCACCATTTTTCTGCCTCTCACACTGATTGTGGGCTGGTACGGCATGAATTTCAAATATATGCCGGAGCTGAGCTGGAAATATGGCTATCTTGCGGTAATCCTGCTGAGCGCGGTCATCGTCTTTTTCTGTGTGCGGATATGCCGGAAAAAACATTTTCTATAACAGTTCCCCACCTTCCAGCGCATCTTCTTTCCAATCCAATAAAAAATCCCCATCCAATCACGGCTGCCCTCCTTAAACAGATGGTTCAGCAGTCCGATGATCGGATGAGGATCTTGTTACCGGTATTTTATGCCTTTACCGCTCCACTGTTCCGTTCAAACAGCTTCTTAATTCCCTGTACAGCCACAATCACTCCCAGAATCAGAAGTAAAACAGCAAATATAAGCTGGAGGGTATTGCCCAGGCTCAAACCGGTTGTAATAAATGCATTTCCCAGTTTAAAAATAGTCATTCCCAAAGCAGTAAAGGTAACAGCCATCATAAACACCATGGGAATCCACAGCATGGCGCCCTGCCTTTTGGTCCGTTTCAAAAAAACGGCGCAGGCGATCAGAGCCAGAACAGACAGCAGCTGGTTTGCGGAACCAAACAGCGGCCATATTTCCGCATATCCCACCTTTGCAAGCAGGTATGCCAGTATCAGCGTAATCGCAGTGGCAAAATACTTATTCGTCACTACCTTAAGGAAAGGGCTCATGTTTTCTTCATCCGTATCGTCATCCATGAAAAACTCCTGGAAGGAAAGACGGCCTACGCGGGCCACGGAATCCAGGGATGTCAATGCAAACGCGGAAACAGCCAAATTGATTAAAGTGAATACCAGGCTATAAGGAAGGCCTGCCGCTGTCAGGAAATTGGCAATCGCCCCTGCGAAAATCTGAGGCTGTGTGGTAAGCCCCTGAGCCGCCGCTTCCCCCTTGGCAAAGGAAGCCACTGCAATCAGGGCAATAATTGCCAGCATGCTTTCCATCAGCATGGCGCCGAAGGATACAGGGAGCATATTTTTCTCATTTTTAATCTGCTTGGAAGCGGTTCCCGAGGATACCAGGGAATGAAAACCGGATACCGCGCCGCAGGCAATGGTAACGAATAAAATAGGGAACAGATACTGCCCATCCACATGGAAACCGGAAAAAGCTTCCAGATTACATGCCGGGTTAGCTACAAAAATACCGACTACAGCCGCTGCGATCATAAATACAAGCAGATAGCTGTTCAGGTAATCGCGGGGCTGGAGCAGCGCCCATACGGGAACAACACATGCTACCATGATATAAAGGAAAATGATGATGTGCCATACTCCCCTGCTTAAAAAGATGGGGAATTTCAGCCCTACTGCCACAGCAACAACCAGCATGGCTACAGCGATAACTGTATTTAACCATTTAGGAAGCTTTCCATATTTTAAAAGCATGCCCAATGCCACCGCTTCTATAATAAAAAGCATGGAGGTCGTGGCTACAGCGCCGTTTGCAGTCACTTTTATAAACTCACCGGCTTCATTCGCCGTAAACCCGTTAAAGGTTCCGGCAACCACATCGGCAAAAGCAGCAACCACCAGAATACAGAACAGCCAGCAAAAAAGCAGAAACAGTTTCTTTCCCATCTTTCCAATATACTCTTCAATTATGTATCCGATGGTACGTCCTTTATTTTTAACAGAGGCATACATAGAGGCAAAATCCTGAACCGCCCCAAAAAAGACACCGCCTATTAAAATCCACAGCATAACAGGAAGCCATCCGAACAATGCTGCCTGTATAGGCCCGTTGATAGGCCCCGCACCGGCTATGGATGCAAATTGATGCCCGAATACCACGTTGGTATCCGCAGGGACATAATCCACACCGTCTTCCATTTCATAAGCCGGAGTCTTTGCATTGGGATCGATTCCCCATTTTTTCTCCAGATACCGCCCATACAAAAGATAGGCTCCTCCTAATACTACGATGGCAATAACCATCATGAGAATTCCACTCATTTTCTACCTCTCTTTCCGCTGCCGGCGGCAGCTCTCCTCATTGATAAGATGTACACAAACAATACAGCCTAAGGGAAACCACAAAAAAACCTCCACAGTCCCTGAGGACTGCAGAGGCGGAATTCATCCGTGGTACCACTCTGCTTGCCGCATAAAAATAACGGCCGCTCGTTTTCTGCTGTCTTTGGTTAACAGCATCTCCGTTAACGTAGAGAACCCGTCCCAACCTACTCGTAATGCTTTCAGCGGGATGCTCCAGGGTGATGTTACAATGGATACCATACCGCCTTTCACCAGCCGGCGGCTCTCTGTCATGATACTGCCCATGTAATTTATCCCATTCACTGCATTTTTTATGTTATTAATGTTTTACCACGTTACTGTAAAAAGGTCAAGCAAAAACTTTTTTTACGCACACTATCTCACTCTCACATGATGCTTCAGCATAAAGTTCTCATCGGAAGAGCAAAGGTACATGATACCCTCTATAAACCCAACGATGGCAGGAATATAGGTCCAGCAGAAGCAGATATACAGAATACCCATTCCCACCTTGCCCATATAGAATTTATGTATCCCGAATGTCCCTAAAAAGATGCCGAGAAGGCCTGCACAGAGCTTGCTCTTTACCGGCCAGGAAGGATCAATGGCGGGATTGTTATAATAACCGGGCATAGGCTGCTGATAGCCCTGGGGCTGCGGCGGAACCTGATAAACCTGAGGCTGCGGCTGTCCCTGATAGGGATTCGGCTGGGGACCTCCCTGGAAATTGCCGTATCCCGGTCCCTGCTGATAACCGTCTCCATAAGCCGGGCCTGACTGATAACCGCCCTGCTGCGCTCCGGCATCCGGCTGCACTGCCGACTGTTGAAAAGAAAGTCTTTCTCCGCAGTATTTACATTCTGTTGCACCAGCATCCACAGGCGCCCCGCACTGGGGACATCTTAATTCATTCATAATAAAACCCTCCGTTACTCATATTTTACTACGCTTTATCCTTTTTTCCCAATCCAATTACAGGGAATATTTACTGTATCTTCCTTCCGCACTCATAGCAGAATTTAGCGCCCGCCGGAAGCTTTGCCCCGCATTCGCATACTCTTTCCAGGAGGCTGAACCCGCATTCATCACAGAACTTGGCATCCCCGTCATTTTCTTTTCCGCAGCTGGGACAGCGTTTTTTCTCCACCTCCAGCTTTGCTCCGCAGGTATTGCAGAACTTGCTTCCCTGTACGGATTTTTCCCCGCATTTCGGGCAGATCACCATCTGTCCGGGATTTATCCGGGGAGCCATCCCCCCTGCCGCCTGAGCCACGTTCATCCCGACCCCTGCGCCGATTCCTCCTGCGGCAAAAGCGCCTGCCACTCCGTTATTGTTATTGGCAGCGCCCTCATAAACATCAAAGCTGCGCTTCGTCACATAACGGCCGTCCCCCATGATTTCAAAAGCGGCCTTATCTTCCAGGATTTTATTGATTTTTGCAAAATCATCATCGGGAAAGTTTATGGACTGTACAAAGAAATTTACCACGTTGAATCCGTATTTCTGGAATTCCCCGGAAATTTCCTCCCTGCATTTATCAGAGATATCATCTAGATGGGCCGAGATTTCCAAAGCGGAGATCTTCTCAGCCAGAATCATCTCAGAAATGATGGATTTCACTTTGGTGACCACCATTCCACGGTAAAACAGCTTGATTTTATCAAAGCTGACAATATCATTCTGATTCATGGAGCCGATCAGTTCACGGAAAAAGAGGCTGTAATCCATGAGCTTAAGACCCATCTGCCCAAAGGCCCGGATCCTCAGCTTCACAAAATATTTAGGATCGATCAGCTGGATCGGATCCGATGTCCCCCAGGGTATATCCAGCTTGGTCTTGGTATTGATGAAATAGACCTCCGCCGTAAAGGGAGTATTCCCTCCATAGGGAAGATTAAATATATGGAACAGGACAGGAAGATTATCCGTATCCAGAATATATGAGCCCGGATAAAATAAATCACAGACCTGGCCGCCTTTTACAAAAACAGCCACCTGCCCTTCATTAACAATCAGCCTGGTGCCAAAAACCAACGTGTCGGACGGAAACTTGTATACAAGCCAGTCTCTCGAACGCAGACCATCGAATTTTACGACATCAATAATCGCCATGTATGCTTACCTCCATATGTTGTGCCGCCTAACTGCTTCTTGCTTTATTTTAACATATATAGAGTAAAGAACAAGGCTTTTTTACCGATAATATACAGGCCGTACCATGCAGCAGATACACGACGCGGCCTGAACAGCTGCTCTGCCGTTACAAGGTTTCCAGCATCTGCGCCGCATTTTCCCCGGGCTTCACCTTGGTAAAGGCTTCTTTGATAATCCCCTCTTCATCAATGAGATAGGTGGATCGCACCACTCCCATTACCTTTTTTCCGTACATATTCTTTTCCTGCCAGACATCATACTTCTGTATAACCTCCAGCTCCGGATCCGAAAGAAGGGTAAAAGGAAGACCATATTTATCCGCAAATTTCTTATGGGATGCCACGCTGTCCTTGCTTACGCCCAGCACAACAGCACCCTTTTCCCTTATCTGCGGGTACATATCTCCAAAAGAACAGGCCTGTGTGGTGCATCCGGGCGTGTTATCCTTCGGGTAAAAATAGAGAATCACCTTTTTTCCCAGAAAATCCTTCAGGGAGACTTCCTCTCCGTCCTGATTCTTCAAAGTAAATTCCGGCGCTTTTATTCCTGTTTCAAGCATAACTGCTACCTCCTGTAAATCATCCATTTCTTTCCCTTACCATAACATACCTCTTTATCCCTGTGCAACATGCATTTACAGACGCTTCACCGCATCCATTGCCAGCACGGAGCGTTCACATTCCTCTGCATTCAGCGTGATCTGCCAGCATAACGGGCTTCCCTTCATATGCTCCGCCGCATAGTTCAGTCCCGATAGGACTCCGATTTCTTCTTCAGGCCCTCCAGCCGGTTCAGCGCTTCATACAGGGTATCGTCCCTCTTGGCAAAATGGAGCCGTATCAAATGATGCACCTCTTCCCGGAAAAAGCTGGAGCCAGGCACCGCGCCCACACCCACTTTTTCCGCCATCCATTCACAAAACCTCACATCATCCCTCACACCGAATTCCGAGACGTCCACCAGCACATAATAGGCGCCCTGAGGCTCTGTAAAGGTAAGCCCCAGGTCTTTCAGCCCGCCGATAAACAAATCCTTCATGTGGGTATAATGCCTGCGAAGCTCATAATAATACTCATCCGGAAAAGCAAGCCCCACAACGGCCGCTTCCATCAGCGGTGCTGCCGCTCCCACCGTAAGAAAATCATGTACCTTTTTGATCCGTCCGGCAATGTGGGGCGCCGCGATCACATAGCCCAGACGCCAACCTGTAATAGAATACGTTTTGGAAAGGGAACTGCAAATGATTGTCCTTTCGCTCATTCCCGGAAGCGAGGAGAGATAGGTATGCTTACAGGGTTCATATACAATATGCTCATAAACCTCATCCGTAATGACATAGACGTCATATTTCACCGCCAGATCCGCGATAATCCGAAGCTCTCCATAGGAAAATACCTTTCCGCAGGGATTGGAAGGATTACACAATATCAGCGCCTTCGCCCCCTGCCGGAAGGCCTGTTCCAGTTCTCCCACATGGAAAGAAAAGGAAGGAGGCTTCAGCGCTACATATATCGGTTCCGCGCCCGCCAATATCGTATCCGCCCCATAATTCTCATAGAACGGGGAAAAAATAATTACCTTATCCCCCGGATTCGTCACCGCCAGCATAGCCGCCATCATGGCCTCCGTACTGCCGCAGGTTACGACAATCTCCTCCTCCGGATCCACTCTTACCCCGGAAAAATGCTCCTGCTTTGCCGCCAGGGCCTCCCTGAAATTCTGTGCGCCCCAGGTCAATGCATACTGATGCGGGCCTTCCTTCGCCGTCTGTGCCAGTCTGTCCGTAACAGCCTCCGGCGGATCGAAATCCGGGAAACCCTGGGACAGATTAACCGCCCCGTACCGGTTGGATATTCTCGTCATCCTGCGGATCACCGAATCCGTAAATCCGGCTGTCCTGCTGCTCAGTTCTTTCATCGTCACTCCTGTCCGTGTGCACCGGCACACCTGTAATCTTTTATACGGGAAAGCCCTTTATTTCCGGTCCTCTTCCCCTGAACTTCTATTCCCAGGCCGGAAGGTAAGAACCTTTAAAGGCTTCCTTATACACCTCTTTTACCGCTTCCGTCTGATATGCTTCCACAATCCGCTTATACACCTCATTATCCGCTTCTCCCTTACCTGCCGCAATCAGATTCACATAATTTTTTCCTTCATATATATCAACACTGTCCTGAAAAATGGAATCCTTCCCGGGATTCAGCCCGTTATCCAGGGCATAGTTACAGTTTACCACAGCTATCGCCACATCGGGAAGAAGCGCACATACATTAGCGGCATCTACCTCCACCAGCTCCAGCTGCAGAGGATTATCCACAATATCCGCAGCCTCCGGGCTGTCCCCCGCCTTCTTATCCAGAGCTATCAGGCCTGCTGCCTCCAGTACCTTCAGGGCTCTTCCTTCATTGGAGGCATCTCCGGGAACAGCAACCTTACTGCCCCTTTGCACCTGGCTCACATCGGTAAGATTCCGGGAATAAATATTCATAGCCGAAATAAAGGTATCCCCGATTGCCTCGATTTCATAACCATAGCTTTCTATTTCCTTATTCAGATAAGCATAATGCTGAAATGCATTTAAGTCAATTTCGCCTCCTGCAAGAGCCGCGTTTGGCGTGGAATAATCCGTAAATGTAACCAGTTCAAGGTTTATCCCCTCCTTGGCAAGCTCTTCCTTTACCGGATCCCACATTTCCTGGGCTTCCCCCACCACTCCGATTGTAACAGTACTGCCGCCCTCCTCCGCTGACACCTGTTTTCCACAGGCCGATATGCCTGACGCCAGTAATATCCACAAAAAAACCAATGCTGTCTTTTTCATAATTTCTCCTCCTGTCTGCGGCCGGGCCGCAGATTCCTATGCAGAAGCCGCTCCATCATTCCGGGCCTTCCGTGTTTTCTCATACCATGTCACTGCCAGTTCAAAGTTTTCCCTCATAATCCTGCAGGATTCCCCGAATTTTTCCTTCTCTTCCTCCGTCAGCTTCAGTTCCACTACTTCCTTCACACCTTTTCTTCCCAGAACAGCAGGAACCGAAGCATAGACACCGTGCTGCCCGTATTCCCCGCTTAACAGGGTTGATACGGGAAGAATGGTACCCTTATCCTCCCAGACTGCCCTCACCACCTCTGCCAGCGCGGCTCCGATGCCAAATTCCGTACTTCCTTTTCCCTCAAGTATGGTCCAGCCGCCTCCGCGGACTTCTCCGGCCAGTGACTCCCAGTCGATACGGCCATATTTTCCCTTGTTTTCCTCTCTGAGCTCCGAAAGAGCCCTTCCCTGTATGGAAACCGTTGACCAGGCCGCGATCTGGCTTTCCCCATGCTCTCCCAACGCATAGCCTTCCGCATCCTCTATGGAAACTCCCACCGCCTCTGCCGTCACCCTGCGGAGTCTGGCGGAATCCAGGGTGGTTCCGGTAGATATTATTTTACCGGCAGGCCAGGAAAGCAGGTACTGCAGATAATGGGCGATCACATCGGCAGGATTGGAAATGCTCACCAGTATTCCATGAAAACCGGACTGCCGGATTTCTTCTGCAACATCCCTGATAATCGCCGCCGTAGCCGCGAGCGTATCCATTCTCGTCTCTCCCTTTGCCTTATCCGGATTGGTTCCCACCGCAATTACCATCACATCCCCGTCCCCTGCATCCGTGTAATCTCCCGCTTTTATTTTTACCGGATAAGGCAGATAAGCCGCCGCATCCCCGATATCCAGCGCCTGTGCCGCTGCTTTTTCCCTGTCGATATCAATCAAGACTATTTTTCCGGCCAGCCCCTGGGAGGCGAGGGCATAAGCCGCGTGGGAGCCCACATGACCCGCTCCTATAATGATTACTTTTCCTGCTTGTTTCATCGTTTCTTCCTCCTGTCTTAAAATCAATGTGTATGCTTCTTCGCCGTCATATTCCCTGCCAGCTGTATCAGGCTCACCAGACTGGCCAGTACCAGGATGGATGCCAGCGTCACATCTGTTTGGTTTCTCTGATAGCCGAAACGTATGGCAAAATCCCCCAGGCCTCCTGCTCCCACCGCCCCTGCCATGGCCGTCAGGCCGATAAGGCTGATTGCGGTAATCGTGACCGCACGGACAATTCCCGGAATGCATTCCTTCAGATATACCCGGAAAATGATCTCCACGGGACTGCTCCCCATGGACAGGGCCGCTTCCACAAGCCCCGGATCCATTTCTGCCAGGGCCGATTCTATCTGCCTTGCAAAAAAAGGAATCGTGCCGCATACCAGCGGTACAATGGCTCCCTCCACCCCGATGGCCGTCCCTGAAATCAGTCTCGTCAGCGGAATCAGTGCGGCCAGAAGGATAATAAATGGGATGGATCGGAAAAAGTTAATGATTTTATCCAGCACCTGATAAAGAGCCTTTGCCTGGAGAATACCTCCCTCCTTCGTTACCGTAAGCACCACACCGAGAAACAGCCCTCCCACAAAGGCTATCGCCCCCGCCCGGCCTGTCATGCGCAGGGTATCCAGAATACTTCCATAAAAATCCGGCAGCTTTGCCATCACATTCCCAAAATATGTATTAAGAAACTCTTGCATCCGCCAATACCTCCACTCCTACTTTTTTCTCCCGCAGGAAATCCACTGCACGCCTGATATTTTCTCCGCTTCCGCTTACAATGGCAACCAGCCCGCCTATGGGATTCTCACCAATCAGTTCTATATTTCCGAATATAATATTTACATTCAGGGAAAAATCCCTGGATATTTGTGACACCAGCGCTTCCGATGTATTTTTATGCAGATAGTGCAGACGCAGGATACATTCCCCTTTATTCAAACGGATAATTTCCGCTTTTTCTTCCAGGTAAGTATAGATTCTGGAAAGATTGGAAGCGTTGTTTACAAAATCCCCGGTGATTTTCTCATGAGGGTTGGAAAAGATATCAAAAACCTCTCCCTCCTCTACGACGCTGCCGCCTTCCATGACCGCCACCCTGCCGCAGATCTCCTTCACTACCTGCATTTCATGAGTGATAACCACAATGGTGACCCCCAGCTTACGGTTAACCTCCTGAAGCAGCCGCAGGATTGCCGTGGTGGTCTTGGGATCCAGCGCGCTGGTGGCTTCGTCGCAAAGCAGGATATCCGGCTCGTTTGCAAGCGCCCTGGCGATGGCTGCTCTCTGCTTCTGCCCTCCGGAAAGCTGTGAGGGATAGGCTGAGGCCTTATCCTCCAGGCCCACCAGGTTCAAAAGCTCTTCCACCCTCTTCTTTATCTCCTGTCTGGTCAATCCCTGGTGTTTCAGCGGATATGCCACATTTTCATATACATTACGGGATGCGAATAAATGGAACTGCTGGAATATCATCCCGATCTTTCTGCGCTGTTTCCTCAGTGATTTCCCTTTAAGGATGGTGATTTCCGTATCCCCGATCCATATCCGTCCCTGATCAGGTCGTTCCAGCAGGTTAATGCACCTGACCAGCGTGGATTTTCCGGCCCCTGAATATCCGATTATGCCGAAGATTTCTCCTTTTTTTATATGCAGGCTTACCTCCTTAACGGCCTCTACCTGCTTTCCGTTTCCGCGGAAGGTTTTGCTGACATTCTCAAAGCGAATCATGTATGGCTCCTTTCTGACTGACAATCAAATGTACAAAAAAACAGCGGCTGCACTTTTTATCTGCGCATCCGCTGTCCCTGTTTTATCCGTTCACATAAGGGAAAACTCAGCCTCCATACCTGCGTACGGCCGTTTTCATGCGCACTTTATTAAGCATGCCTTCCATCCTGCACATGCCCATACATCCCATATTCACCATATTCATAACAAAACTATCTGCTCGCATAATCTGTTCCCTTATCCTTTCTTCATTCTTCCTGTATCAATAAGGCAGCATAGACCGGTTGCTCTACGTTCAATTTTTCTCGTGCCGGCCTTATGCTGTTATTATAACAGCCCATACAAATAAGTGTTAATATGGAAAACCAATATTCCGTTATAGGCTAAACCTATAGCAGTCTATCCTTATAAGCCAGCAGTTCTTCAATATATACCCTGCCGATGCGGCTGATTCCGGCTCCTTTTCTGCGGATATAGCCAATCCTCATTTTCTCGCTTTCCGCAAGGGGCACCGCTTTGTAATCGGCTCCGTTCAGTTCCTCACAGATAATGCCGGAGCAAAGGGTATAGGCATTCAGCCCGACCATCAGGTTCAGGAGAGTAGCCCTGTCATCGGCCTTTATTATTTTCTTGTATTCATATGTGCTCTTCATTTCTTCTGCCAGATAAAAGGAATTGTTTTTTCCCTGATCAAACGCAAGACAGGGATACTCCTCCAGCTGATCCATGGAAATAACAGGTTCTCCTGAGAGAGGATGGCCGCTCCATAAATAAACATACGTATCACATTGGAATAGTTCCGTAAATTCCAGACTGTTTTCCCGCAGCAGCTTACTCATCACCTGTTCATTAAAATCATTCAGATACAGAATTCCTATTTCACTGCGGAAATTTCTAACATTCTCAATCACCTCATGGGTTTTGGTTTCATGGATGGCGAATTCGTATTGATCCATTCCCACTTTTTTCACCATCTCCACAAAGGCCTTTACAGCAAATGTATAATGCTGCATGGAAACACTGAATTTTTTCTTGGATTCCTTATCCAGATATTTATCGGTGAGCAGACGGTACTGCTCCGCCACCTGTCTTGCGTAACCCAGGAATTCTTCCCCTTCCGGCGTGATCACAATTCCTCTGTTGGAGCGCAGGAAAATATCCAGCCCGATTTCCTCCTCCAGCTCCTTTATGGTTCCCGACAGGCTGGGCTGGGAAATGAACAGACGTTTAGCCGCCTCATTCATGGAACCACAGTCCGCTGTCATTATCACATATCTTAATTGTTGAAGTGTCATGTCTTTTTCCTCCGCCGGTGCTCTGTCCGTCTTGTTTTTTCATATTTTTGCCGGGTATCTTTTCTTGAGGAATAAAATCCGCGCTTATTCAAACCAGTCATTGATAAGGGGAATTATATTTATAACCGGTTCTTCATAAGGATGGATTTCCCTGATGACCTTTTGAGCTTCTGAAACAAGTCCGACCGGGCAGCGTACCTCCAGCTTTACTTCTTCCCCTGTACAAACACTGCCCTTTTCACCCTGAAACGGATTGCTGTCCTCCAGCGGTCTCCAACAGCCTTTTGTTTCCTGCCAGGAGATCACATGATCATAGCTGCCGATTTTGCAGGCTCCCAATGCTGTAAGGGAATCCCGCAATGCAACAATATATTCTGCCGGTGTATAAATTTCCAGTTTTACCTGTGTGATGTTGCTTAAATCCATATCTATTATCAACCTTTCATTGCTTTCGCTAGTATTTCTTCTTTCCAAAGCACCTTCTGCAGCTCCAGCGTCCATTTCTTCGCAGCCCGGTTCGGATGCGGCATACTGATCACAAGAGTTGATTTCCCCTCGCACACTTTATCAGTCCGGAAATACCATAAATCCGGCTCCCGTTCCCGATCTTTACGTTTTCGTGGATCGTACCATGCACGATCTTCTTCCAAAATATGATCATGCAGGAAATCTGAAACCATTCCCCAGCCTCCTGTCAGGATGATATCCGGCTGATACAGCCTTACCTGCCGTCGTAATAAATCAACATCTTCCAAAGCTATTTTCTTCACTTCACGGTTATTTGCCCTGGCACCTCCAGCATATTTTTTCAGGTTTATGGCAGCAATCTCTTTTATGGAATTATCAAGTAATTCCCGGTCAACCCGTTCCAGATAAATCCCGTCCAAAATCATTCTTGTCCATCGGGCTACATTGTTCCAGGTACGATAATAGGTATCACTGCCCCCATTCCGAAGGAATTCAGCAAGGCTGCCTTCCAGCGCATCTGTTTCTTTCAAAATTACAAGTATGTGCTTTCCTTCAGGCAATTGTGACCATTTTTCATAGCTGACGATGCCATCCTGATTAAAATATGGATATTCTATATGACATTCCTTCCATCGCTTTTCCCATTCACTCATCAGAAGCTGTTCTTCATCAAAAATATCGGAAACTCCATTTATCAAATCCAAAAATTATCACACCTCATCCCGCAAAAATCATCATAATAAACTTTCTTTTATTATACTGTTCTGCGATACATAATACCATCAGAATAACTTCAAAAAAACCCACAAACCTGAAGTTTGTGGGTTTCCATTGCATATATGCAAATGATTATCTCTTGGAGAACTGAGGAGCACGACGCGCTGCCTTGAGACCGTATTGAAATTCTTTGATTGCCGTTTTTCCTTGATATTCTAGGCTTTTTTGCCCTTTCGGTTCTCGGTTGTCCTATTCCTTAACCACAAAAATAGGTGTTTTTTCAATCAGAAGCCCCTCTGATGTAGCGCATCATTTACCACCTCAAATAACTCCTCAGGCTTATTGTACTTTACCTTTGCATAGATGTCCATAGTTGTTTTGCTGTTTTCATGCCCTGCAAGGTACTGAACCGTCTTAGGATTCACTCCCGCATAGAGAAGATTGGTAATGTAAGTGTGCCGCAGCTGATGTGGTGTCACATCAAAATCTATCGTGTATTTGATTTTGGGTTGGTTCTTCTGTGTCATGCCCAGCGTTGGAGTAACCGTATATTTGATACTCTCCCCATTTACATACTTATAGTAGTTCCGGGGCTTAGTGGAACGGACAACTACATACTGCCATACCCTCTGAAACTGTGAATATGCAAGCGGCTCTCCTTTGCTGTCAGCGATCACATAATCTGATATAGAATTTTCTTTCGCTTCTCGCAGACAATCTACCAAGCACTTCGGTATCGGAATATCCCTTTTTGCTGCCGGGGTCTTTAGCACCGTAGAAACCACGGGTCTGTTATGCTCTGACCGCCATGCTCTCCGCACGGATATATACGGAGTAGGTGCATCCAGAAACACACAATCCCAGTGCAATCCAAGTGCCTCCTCCCGGCGAAGCCCAGAATACAAGCAAATCATAATGAACAAATAGGGTGGCAGCCCCTTGACTGTATCCAATAACACCTCAACCTGCTGGTCGGTTAATGCGTCTTTCTTCTTCGTTGGCTTTCCGCCCTTTGCAGATATTCCTACACAGGGATTATAAGTGATCAGCTCACTACGCTCTGCCGAGTAAAAAATACATTTAATGAGCATATTTACCGTATTGTATAACCCCTCCGATTTGTTGGTCAGCGGCACAAGCGCCAGACGAATATCATCTGCGGTTACTTCCTCCATATACATATCCCCCAAAGGCTTAATGATATAATTCCTCATGTCAGAGGTATATGCTTTCATCGTAGCTGAAGATACCTTTGCTGATTGCATCAGCAGCCATTTCTCACAATATTCAGCAACCGTCGGATGCTTTCGGCGAAAAACAATCTCCTCGACCTGCTTTTTTGCTGCCTGCTGTTTTTCATATAGTTCTTCACAAGTGGTCGCATACAAGCTGACCTGCTTGCCATCCGCATCCTGAATCCGTGTTCTGTAATATAGGATTCCTTTTCTCATAACAGTTCCGTACTGCGGAACACTTCTATTTTTCTTTGCCATATAGTTTTTCCTTTCTTGATAATGAGCGTTTACAACTTACACTCTCGTTTTATCAGAAAGCATGAATTTAATCAAAGATACGGATTGAGGAAAATGAAGAGCGAGACATCCTTGCCTCGCTCTTAACTAATTATGATGTTTCATTGCTTCTGCACTTTAGGCTCAAACACCATCCCACTGAGCAAATGCACCGCCCATGCTTTTAACCAGCTCATCCGGTCGATTGTATTTGACTTTTGCATAGATGTCCATTGTAATCTTGCTGCTCTCATGGCCTGCCAAGTATTGTACTGTTTTGGGGTCTACCGATGAATGAATCAGGTTCGTGATATATGTATGCCGGAGCTGATGGGGTGTTACCTCAAAGTCCAAGCTGTAAACCACTTTTCCGTTATGAGCAGCCTTTTCTCCCAAGACGGGTGTGACAGTATGCTTTACTCTTTTCCCATCTTCGTATCGGTAATAAACCCTCTCCTTTGTTGTTCTGGTAACTATATACTGCCAGAGCCGCTTGAACTGCGTGTAGGACAGCGGATCGCCATCACGATTTGGAACAACATACTCCGAAGCGGAGTTTGCTTTTGCTTCTCTCAGGCAGTCAGCCAAGCAGATAGGGAGAGGAATATTTCTCTCCGCTGCTTTTGTTTTCAATTCATCAAGAATGACCGGTCGGTTGCTTTCTGTGTGCCATGCCCTTCGTACTGTCAGGTATGGGGTATCCGTATCCAGATATACAGAATCCCATTGCAGGGCGAGGATTTCTTCTCTCCGTAAGCCCGCGTACAGACCAAGCATCACAAATACATACGGCGGAAGCCCTTGAATGGCATCCAATAAGCGGGCTGCCTGCTCATCTGTCAGAGCTTCTTTTTCTTTCTGCGGAACCCCTCCGCCTTTTGAGGTCAGATAGACCGTGGGATTCTTATCAATGATCCGGCTTTCCTTTGCTGCCCGGAAAATAGATTTGTAAAGAACAACCACAGACTTATAAACCGAAGCCGATTTTTTTGAAACAGGAACGAGGGCAAGCTGGATGTCATCCAAAGTCACATCCGCCATCCCCATATCACCCAACTCTTTGATAATGTGCCTTCTAACTTTAGATGTATAGTCAGTCATTGTGGTAGCCCGCACATGAACCGACTGCATCAGCAGCCATTTCTCACAGTATTCTGCTACGGTAGGAGACTTCCGACAAAATGTATCATTGTCGATCTGCTCCAACGCATTCAGTTCCTTATCATATAATTCTTCAGGTGTCCTTGCATAAAGAGCCCTCAATTTTCCATCTGCATCCTGAACTCTTGTCCTGTAATAGTCAAGACCGTTCAGCGTAACTGTACCGTATTGTGGAATCGCTCGTTTTCTATTTGCCAATTCCTCCACCTCCTAAGAATAATCTCCAGCGCTGTACCTTTGTTTTATCAGACCTCTCTGATTCCATCAAGGATACGGATCGGCTCACGATCTTCCGCTTCGAGGCTTACGGTAAGTTGTGCTTCTCTCAACTGGCTTTGCTCTATGCGTACATTTGGCGATATACTCCTGGAGACCTGCCGCAGTAAAATATACACAGCCATTCTGAACATATTGCACATAAGAGATCAAGCCGTTGTTACGGGCGGCATCCAGCGTTGCTATGCTGATTCCTAAGATTTCAGCAGCTTCTTTTCGTGTAATGAGTTTTTCCATAGACCATATTCCCTCCAATCTGTCAAGGTTATCATCTTGCTTTCAAAACCACATGAATACGCTGGCAACCGAAACTGCCAGCGCATGGTATCTGATTTTGAATAGAAAACGGCCACCTAAGAAAGTAATCGCTTCCTATTTTTAATGCAACTCAATTCTCGCCACATTTGCCACGCACCCCTGACGATGGGGACATTCCGGTCTCCGCTGGCGCGGCTGTCATAACTCCGCAGCGTCGTTTTACTCGTGCGCCGCAGGGTTCCCCCCAAGTCTTTAGGAGGCCGTGAGGAAGTATCTTTAAGCCCCCATGCAGTCATCGCGCCCCGAAATGCCGCTTTCGGGTTTCAGGCTTGCGTAGATTGCTCAGAACAGTCTTGTTCATCACCTCCTGGACTGTCATCTTCGCGGCGCGCCTGATTCGCTCGTACATGGGTTATGTACCGGAAATGCCGTCTATTCAGTTGTCAAGCTGCATGAGGGAGATAGACCCTCTCACTTACTTCCCCGTTGGGAGAGCAGTTTAGCAACCGATTTTAGAAAAATTCTTCAAAAATTTTTCTCAGCTTCAACAGTAGAACCCGTTTTCTCTTATTGACCGCCTGATGCGAAATGTGCAATATATTCCCGACTTCCTGTTCTGTCTTTTCTTGATAGAAAAGCAGGAAAATCAGTTCTTGTTCGTCTTCGTTTAATTGAGCCAAACAAAAGCGTATCTGTTCCGCTTCCAGATGTTCCAATGCAAGCTGTTCTACGTTTTTTCCGGGCGCAGCAAACTGCCTGTCCTTTTCCAACAGACGCTCATAGGAATCCTCTCTGCTGGGCAGGAAAGATGCAGTGTCTTTCTGGAACTTTTCCGTTTTCAGATCGTAGGAAAAGTATTCTTCTTTTCGCTCGTAGTGCTGATACACGCGGTAAATCTGTTCGCTTACCGGTACAGCCTGTCCATCTATATAAAGATAATAATTCGCTCTTTCTTCACGATTTTTGCTCACAGCCGTTACCTCCAAGAGTTTGAAAAGTGGATCGTTTTCGAACTCTCGGAAGGCGGCGAACGGCAGCGTGGGAATAAGGGAAAAATAATACGGACACAGGCACAGGAATATCCCATGTCGGTGTCCGTTCTGTTTTGTCGCTTTCTAATTGCTACTAATAGTTCCCATAAAGGCCATAAAAGACTGGCAGGGAAGAAGCGGGAATTTTGGGGTTCTGGCGTAGTTTTACAACCAGGTTTTCTTCGTTAAGAGGACCTGCCAGAAGCGGACAGGTCATTATTTTCCCACATAATCATCTCCTCCTAAGCAAAAAAACAACGCATAGTAGCTATAAAAAAGCCACTCTTCAATCATTTCGCATAATACTTTTACCCCGTAAAATATAATTATGTGAGGTGACGGAGAGTGAACAAAAAAATGCGACATATAGATTTTTCGTTTGGGGCATCCTTACGGAATGCCAGGGAAAAGCGAAACTACAGGAGAGAACAGATTGCGGAACGTGCAGAAATCAGTCCTCGTTTTTTGGCGGCCATAGAAAGCGGCCGGCGAAAGCCTAGCTTGGATGTCCTGATTCGTCTTGTCAATGCCATCGGCGCTTCGTTTGACGAAATCCTTGCGCCGCAGATGATCACAGACAGCGAAATCGTTGATCGGATTAGGCGCTTGGTCCCACAATGCAGTCAGCGAGATCAGGAGCTGTTGCTCGCCCTGATTGATAAAATGCTGGATACAAAAGAGAAGAAAGATAACAAATAATGCGGTCGGGTGTATTGCCCAGCCGCATTATCTGTCCGTTGCTATACGGGCAAACTGTTTTTCCTTTTGAGAGGAATAGTAATCCCTGAGTTTCTCAAAGGCTTCTATACTGATAGTATGTTCCATATGGCAAGCATCGGCCTCCGCTGTCTTAGGATTAACGCCTGCGGTTATTAACTGCTCCATGAAGAATTAATGGCACTCATAGATTTTTTCGGGCACCCCGCAGCCAATATCTGCTAGATGTAGGTATGCTCCTTTGCATACTGATACAAAACTACTTTAAAGAAAAACAATATTGACAGCATTCTTCCATAAACTCCGGATCATGTGTGATAACAATCACGGTTTTTCCGCGGCTGGCAGCGGCTTTCAATGCATCGGATATTCTCCTCATGTTTGCGCCATCCAATCCACTTGTAGGTTCATCCAACAAGAGTATCTCACGCTCCGAAAATATAGCGCAGGCAACGGCAAGTCTCTGTTTCTGTCCCCCTGACAGGGCTGCCGGATGTACATCCCGATACTCGTACAGATTCATGTTCTTTAACAACTGCCTTGCCCTTTCCATTCGCTCCTCTGACAACGGTTGATTCAAGAGCAGCTCTTCTGAAACACTTGCGGTAAAGAACTGTGTTGTCGTGTCATTGCCGCAGTAGTATACTTTTTTTCGCCTTCTAGACAGATGATTTTTACTCCCACAAACGATGATGTCACCGCCGCTCTTCTTAGAGAGACCTGCAAGCACTAAAGCCAGAGTGCTTTTTCCGGCGCCATTTCGCCCGGTGACAGCAGTGATAGAACCTTGGGGGAAAGCTCCTGAAAGATTTGTAAACACCTCTATTTCTCCGCATTTTTTACACAGGTCGTGCATAATCAGCGACCCACGCTCGAAAAGTTTCGGAAGTGGTAGCGGTTCGCGTGTTTGTACACGGTGCATCGTCCGAAGCCCCTTGTTGCGCCGTTCCATTTCCGGCATAGCTGTGAACTCCTTGGGAGTGTATTCGCGTACAATCCTCCCTTTTTCCATATATATAATCCGATCAGCAAGCTCAGAAAGCCATGAGAGACGGTGCTCTGCGATCACTAACGTGTAGCCCTGGGCTTTCAACTTAAAAAGCGTTCCCAATAGTTGCTCGATCCCCCCTAAATCCAAATTCGCAGTTGGTTCATCACAAACGAATACTTTGGGGCGCATGGCATAGACGGAAGCGATTGCCACGCGCTGCTTTTCTCCGCTGGAAAGCACATCCAGAGGTCTTTTTCTTATTAAGGAAAGAGAAAAGGTTTCAATGGATTTATCCGTCCTCTCTTGAATTGCCTCCCGGGAGAAGCCGTGGTTTTCGCATCCAAAGGCCACCTCACCCACAAGTTCTGATGAAAAAAACTGGCTTTTAGGATTCTGGAATACACTTCCGACGATTGTTCCGATTTCCCAGGCTGTCATCCCTGTAATGTCTCTATCATCTATACAAATACTTCCGGAAATGGAGCCTTTGAAATAGGATGGAGCCAGACCGTTCATCAATCTGGTCAGAGTCGTTTTCCCGCAGCCGGACACTCCTGTGAGTACCACACATTCTCCCTGTGCTATGGATAGATTTACGTTCCAAATTTGCTGTTCGCTCCCCTCATATTGAAAGGATACGTTCTTAAATTCGATCAAATTTTCACACCTCCAACGCAAAGAACTGCTGCTGTAACGATTCCCCAAAGCGCAAGGAAACACCAGTCGCGCATATGCATCGTTGTTTCGTAGTAACTCTTTCGCACGCCAGGGCACTCAGCGCCTCTTGCCACAGCGGAAACGGCCAGTTGGTCGGCAATCTGCAAAATACGTAGCAGAAGTGGGACAAGGACATATTCAACACTTGCAAGTGGATGTACTGCAAATTGTCTTACAGATGTAAGGCCCCGGTTTTTCATCGAAAGGCCCACTGCTTTAAGCTCAGCCTTCATGGTGGGGAAAAATCGAAATATGACCATCAGTCCCAATATGACGCCAGTGGGCATGTGGATACTTGACAAGAACGACGACAGTTCTCCAGGAGGCGTCATAAACAAATCCCAAAACAGCATGAGCATTACCATACTGCTCCAGAAAAACAACACAAGGAATTCGGAAATAATGACCGTATGATATCCCCAGAACCGAATCGCGTACAAAAGCAATGACAACAGCAGATAAAAGGCTCCACAGGATGTCATTAATCGGTAGTTTCTCTGGAATCCAACATACACGAAGCAGAATATCACCAAAACGGTGGTAAACAGAATGTTTTTCACCAGAAAAATACCTAGCATGGCGCAGAGCAATGCAAAAAACTTGGTCGGGACAGCAAAGGAGTGCTCACCTCTCATAGAACACCCGCTTTCTTGAAGTGTTTCCCAATCAGCCGACTCCCAAGTATACTGCCTAAAAAGCCACAGATAACAGAGAAAGATACAATAAAGATCAGCCAGCCGGGGGAGGTGTAATATTGTATGTAACTGTCAATATAGCTTTGATCCATGCCGCTTGCGACGGCAAACGCGTAAAAAGTGTCCCAGAAAAACAAAAGCGGAAGAAGATTGCCTCCATTATAAAACAGGCTCACCATCGCCCATGCGAAGGTTAATCTCTTTGCGTTGCGACAGGATCCCCGCTTCCATAGTACCACCTCGCATAGTAGGCCTACCAAAACGAAATAAGTTGCCTGTCAGCAAAAAAAACACGCCCAGAATCGTCAGATACGTCAAAGAAACGAATCTTTTATTTACCCTGCTGACCATCAGCATGTACACCGGGGCAGAGAAAAACATTGATACCCCAGGAGATAAAACGCAGTTGAAAAATTGATTTACCATAGAGACAGTAATAACTACAAAATGAATGCCGATGAGAAGCACCGTCAATAATACTGTTGTAATCACATCCTTGACTGTCCATTTGTTGTTTGTTTTCATATGATTTTCCTTTCTTCATTATGAATGAGAGGACAAGGCGCGCCAGGAATGACGGTCACCCCGTTCCCTTTACGTTAATACTGGAATTCTTCCGTCAGTTTTGCTTTCTCCACCAAATTGTTATAGGTTGGAGAAGCTTTAAGCAGTTCAAGATGAGTACCGGACGCCTCCACTCTCCCGCAGTCAATCACCACGATTCTATCTGCATTTTCAACGGATTTGAGACGGTGGGAAATAATGATAACGGTCTTATCCAGAATGAGGCGGTTCAAACTGTCCTGGATCTTTTTTTCGTTTTCCACATCCAAAGAGGCTGCAATCTCATCCAGAATGATAATAGGTGAATCTTTCAAAAAGGCTCTGGCGATGGATAACCGTTGACGTTCTCCTCCAGAGAGTGTTGCTCCATTTTCTCCAATCATCGTTTTATACCCATCCGGAAGCCTCCGGATAAATTCTTCGCAGTTGGCCAATCGTGCTGCCTGAACGACTTCCTCATCTGTGGCCGTCTTTTTCCCAATACGGATATTTTCCAGAACAGATGCATTAAACAGCGTTACATCCTGGAACACGATGGCTATCTTTTCAAACAAGGATTTTGTAGAGATTTCTTTGATATCCAGCCCGCCGATTCGAATGCTTCCGCCGTCATAATCATAAAGTCTTGACATCAGACGCAAGATACTGGTTTTTCCACAACCGGATACCCCTACTAAGGCAGTCACCTCGTTTTGCTTCGCGGTGAAACTGATGTTCTTGAGCACTTCCGTATCCTTATCGTAAGAAAAAGACACCTGATCAAATTCAATATCATAACTTGAGATTGTCTGATCCTTGCCCTGCTGTATCTTTGTCTCCCGCACCTCCCGGATACGTTTGACCATGGAATCCAGATAATACAGCTCTGCCACATTCATGCTGACCGCTTCTACGCTTTCCCGCACCTTAATGGAGGCCAGTACATATCCTAAAAAGTACAGGATATTGATCTCTCCTGTATGCAGCATTTGGACGCCTATCAGGATCACAAGCACAAAGGCAAATTGCAGAATGACATTCGAGCACAACATAGGAATACCCGCTGAAATCTCTGCACGAAGATGGATTTTCTCACTTTCTTCCATCTTTTGATAAAGAGTCTGCCGGATCTTCTGAGTCAAGCCAAAGCTCTTGATTTCCTGCTGATTTTCAATGGCCTCCTGAAAGCTCTCAGAGTTGTCCCGGAGCTTTTGATAATGTTTGAATGACTCCCGAATCTGAAGGTTTTTCGACAATAAAAGAAGCCCGAATCCAAGCAGAATTGGCAGAATGATAGCAAGCCCCAATTTAACATTGCCAAGGAGCAGCAGAACCGAAAGCAACGGAAAAAAGAACAGGAATCCCACTGCCTTTGCCATAGCGTGGCTCATAGCATGCTCAATAGCTGCCACATCCGCCATGATGGTTTGCGCCAGATCCGAAAGGTCATGCCTGGAAAAGTAGGATAAGGGCAACTTGGTCAGAATATCTGCAATCTCCGTGCGAAGATTCGCGCTCTCCTGATAAGTGGTGTTATACAGCGCATCATATTCAATTCGGAGCAGAATCCACATCACAGCCAGAACCAGGATAGATCCCCACAAATACAGCCCTGTTTCCTTGACATTGTTCAACAGCAACTCATCCACCAAGAGAAGCAGCAGCATTGCAGGGAAAAAGTTGATCACATAGACGAAGAAGGAGGCCGCGCTGGCCTTTTGCAAATCTTTGGCCCCCTTGTCGGTCAGGGCAAAATGCGTTTTAAACAGTTCTCTCATCTTACAACCCTCCATTCATTTGCCTGTTCATAGAGCGTTTGATATTCTCTGTACTTGGTATCGGTCGCCATCAACGCTGCGTCCGTTCCTCGCTCTGCTATTTTCCCGTCCTCCAAAACCAGAATTTCATCCACATTTCGAATGCTGGACAGCCGGTGTGCAATCATAATGACAGTCTTTCCCTTCATTAAGTGAGCAAACGCCTTTTGCAGCTCATGCTCATTCTCCGGATCGATTGCCGCGCTGGCCTCGTCAAGGATCACGATTTTCGCATTCTTTAGCATTGCCCGTGCGATTGCAATCCGCTGCTTCTCACCGCCCGACAGGTATACGCCTTTGGAGCCAATCACCGTATTTTCCCGATCCTTAAACTTATCCAGAATGCTGTCGCAACCTGCCTGATGCAGCGCTTCCATGACCTCCGCTCTTTGAGCGTCTGGGTTCGCCAGACGGACATTCTCGTAAATACTGATGTGAAACAAACGGACATTCTGGAACACAAAGGCGATATTGCGGATTAAGGCGTCCTCTGTATAGGCTTCAATGGGCTCTCCCCCAATCTTGACCGCTCCTCCATCCACTTTGTAAAAACCAGAAATCAATTTGGCAATCGTGGACTTTCCTCCTCCAGAAGATCCCACCAGAGCATAGCTCCTGCCTTCTTTCAGAGTGAAGCTAACATCCTCCAGCACCATCTGGTCTGTATACCCAAAGCATACCCGTTCAAATTCAATGTCATAGTTTTTGAATGTGCTCTTGTTCCCAAATGTAAGCCGATCCTTTTGCATATCTGAAAACACCTGCTCCAGTTTTTCAACCGCCGAAGTTCCCATGAATGCATACATACCTACATACATCACTTTCATAAAGGCGGTAAACATTACTCCACCAAGGAATAACGTCATAATGAGTTCCACCGCCAACACGGCAGGGTCTTGCATCCGATTCAGCGTTAAGGCTGCCACTGAAACGAGTACGGCAATAAAGCCGAATAGAATCAGCTGGAATAACACATATGGTCTGCGGCAGCTCATGGAATAGTTCAAGGCATGCCGTGCATAATCCGCGATTGCCCGATGCAGCGTCTTGAAAGATGTAGCGTCTATGCCAAAAATCTTGAGCACCTGTATCCCGCGTATGTACTCCACGGTCTCGCTGCTCATTGTCTCCAGCGCCTTTTGGTAGACTTCCATAAACTTCTTTTCCCCGGTCATCAGGACAAGGAGCACGCCACTCAGTAGGAACAGAACCAATAGAACAATGCCTACCCGCAGACTGATCAAAAACCCCACCACAAGCGCCAAAAACGGTGTCAGAATTGCTCCAGCATTGTCAGGAATCAGATGGGCTACAATAGAATGCGTTTGGGCCGCGTTGTCATCAATGAGTTTACGTGTCTTTCCCGATGAGTTCAGATCAAAGTAGCGGAAGCTGGCATTGGTCAGGCCGTCAATCCCACGCTTGCGCAAGTTGGTCTCCAGCCGGAAGCCCAACATATGCGTCAAAAGCACGGCTGCAAAATACAAGAGCGAACCGCCAATCAACAGCCCCGCAACCAGAAACGCATTATATTGAGCATGCCCCATATCTCCGTCTACCACCAATCGTTTCAAAAACTCATAGAGGTAGTAATAAGCGCCTACATTGAGCAATGTGGACACCACCGTCAGGCCGATTGCAATATAGGCCAAAGGTCGCTGCTTGGGCACATAATAGAGCAGTTTTTTGTATACTGCAAACATAGACAAAACTCCTTTCATACCGTGTGATCAGATTTGATTAAAAGCAAGTTAGCACGAGCTAACCCTTGCGCGTTATTATATTTCTTCGCAACGTCCAAAGAGGAACTTATGTTTTTAAAATTATTTCTTGCACTTCAGGATAAATTCTTAATTCTCTTTCGCAACAGGTTTTCCCTCATCTTATTCCCATGATCAAACAGGGATTTCAAACAGACGAAATAAACACCATGCTAATCAATAAAAGAAATTCTAGACGCTGATTCATTGATTTCATCTATATTCTCATTGATAGTCTGAGTCGATGCAGGAACACATAACTGACTTTTCAATTCAGGTTTGTAATTTGCATTTTGATCAGGATGTATGCTCCAAGGTGTAATAGTTCCTGTGAGTGCCAAAAGTTTTTCTAAGCTTGTTTCAATTGAAAAGTTGTTGGATTGCATCCAAGCATCATCAAGTAAAGTTTGAATGTAACGATCCCCTCCATCAGAAATAATGCACACGACACAATCGTGCGGAGAAAGCTGTTTAGTGATTGTTAATGCGACCAAAGCGCAAGCTCCGCCGGACGGCCCCATCAAAACACCTTCATTTCTGGCAAAGCATCTTGCTGCTACAAAAGCCGCCTCATCAGTGACCTTATACACAGAATCGATATTCTCGACTGCAACATTGCACGGTGTCCATGCCAGTCCAATACCAGGAATCAGATATGAGTGTGACTCACCGCCAAAAATAGAGGACCCAACAGCATCAACACCGATCACTTTTACGTCCGGCCTATATGTTTTCGTGTATCGTGAAATCCCACCCAGTTGTCCGCCAGTGCTTACTGCGGCCACAATAGCTGCGACATTATCTGGGCAATCAGCAAAGATTTCACGTGCTGTTCCTTGGTAATGCGCAGTGCTGTTTAACAGGTTGAAGCACTGATCTGGACGAAATGCATCAGGGATTTCACTGGCCAATTTATTCGCAAGAGAAATCCTTGTTTTGTGATAACTGCCGGAATCATCTTGTTCTGTTACAACAATAACCTCTGCGCCAAAGCATTTCAGGAGAGCTAAGTTAGTCGCAGTGGTTTTAGGATCGACCAGAATAATAACTCGATACCCCTTAGCAGCTCCTATCATCGCCAAGGATATTCCGAAGTTTCCACTTGAGGATTCTATAATGGTTCCCCCGGGTTTTAATAATCCTCGTTTTTCAGCTTCTGTCACAATGAACAACGCCGGCCTGTCTTTTATGCTTCCTCCCGGATTACCACGCTCATATTTAAACAGAAGTCGTCCTTCCGTAGAAGCGGTAGTGTTTCTAAGTTCAATCAGCGGAGTATTTCCTATTGTTTCCAGCAAATGCATTCTATCACCACCTTATTTATTATTTGCTCTTTTAGGCTGTACATCGAAAACTACCCATTTATACCAGCCTGCTAAATTATGATACCTCTGCTATGTGTAGTTCGCTGCTCAACAGGCAGTGTGTAAACTCGTTTTCCGACTGAGCGGCTAACCTGTCTGTCGAAACCATATCTACAAAAACCCCATTGTTCATAATTGCAACTCTTTCACAGGAATGACGGATGACTCTTGCGTCATGGGAAATCATAATATATGCAAAGCCAATGGATTTTTGGAGATTTAACAGGAGATCCAAAATCTGCTTTTGCAGTATCATATCCAGTGCCGATACGGCTTCATCGCAAATTAGAAGCTCAGGCTCCACAATAAGGGCACGGGCGATAGCAATCCTTTGGCACTGCCCCGTGCTGAGTTGGGGAGGACGACGGTGCAGGGCATCTCCATCAATCCCTACACTCTTTAAATAAAATCGAGCTTTTTCTGTGCGTTCCTTCGTCGTTCCTATTTTCAGGTATTTCAAAGGTTCCTGCACAAGCTCCAGTGCAGAGCGACGAGGATTAAGGCTGGCTCTTGCGTCCTGAAAAACGATTTGTAATGATTTGCAAATGTGTTGTCTCTTCCTTCCTCGCAGCATGGAAATATCCTGGCCGTTATACATAATCTTTCCCTGATCAGGCAATTCCAGTCCGGTGACGCACCTTGCTAATGTCGATTTCCCACAACCGCTAAATCCCAATATTCCAATAGTTTCCCCTTTATGCACAAGCAAGTCTACTTGGTTTAAGACGTTTTTGCACTTATTTCCTTTTTGAAATGCTTTTTTGATGCACTCAATCTTCAACAGCGGCTCTTTGCATTTTGAGCATGGCAGCGAAAAAGCGGGTAAGTTTCGCGCCTCAATCAGTTGTTTTGTATAATGTTCCTTTGGGTGTAAAAGAACATCCTGTACTGCCCCTTGTTCCACAATTTTCCCTTCATTTAAAACAATTACGCGGTCACAGATTTCATGAACGACACCAATATCATGGGTAATTAAAACAATAGATAATCCCAGCTTTTTTTGTGTGTCCCGAAGTAACTGCAGCACTTCTTTTTGACTTACTGTATCTAGCGCAGAAGTAGGCTCATCGGCAATAAGAACTTCCGGCTCAAGGCTGAGTATCATCGCAATATAAACCCTCTGGCACATCCCGCCGCTTAGCTCAAAAGGATAAGCATTCAGTACCCGCTCAGGATCATCAAAGTTCAGTAACCGGAGCATATCATAACAAACTTTCTCCATAGCTTCTTTTGATGGAAATGGCTTGTTTCTTAGAGTCTCCTCAAAATGCACACGTATTGTTTTCACGGGATTAAGTGCAAGCTGTGCGTCCTGATAAATCATCCCAATACGCATTCCACGTATTGTTTTCCAATTGATATCATTGTCAGAAATATCCACATAATCACCGTTCCCGAAACGGACAGTACCACTATCAATTTTTGCCGATGGCGGCAATACGCCTATGAGCGATTTCCCACAAGTGGATTTCCCCGAACCACTTTCTCCGAGCAGAGCAAGAATCTTTCCTTTTTCCAATACAAAAGAAATTCCGTCCAGCACGGGAAGTCGTTTTTTGTTTTGCACATAGCTAACCTTGAGTTGCTCGACAGATAGTGCGGCTTTCAAATAATTATCCATAGCGACCTCCTAATTCAAAATATCAATATGTTCATACGGGTCCAGCATATCCCGCAAACCTTCTCCAATCAAATTAAGCGAAAGGACCGTAAGAACAATGAACAAAGCAGGACCCAATAAAATGTGCGGAGCCTGAAAGAAATGTGCCCGGGCGTCAGACAGCATGCTTCCCCATTCCGGGGTTGGCGGTAACGCTCCCATGCCTAAGAATGAAAGGGCCGAAACAGAGAGTATCAGTGTGCCCAATTCAAACGTGGCCAGTACCAATAGAGAACCAATCATCTTGGGGAGCAGCTCAAAAACTCCCATCCGCCACCCAGACGCTCCCAGCACACGAGCAGCCTGTATAGACGGGTCATTCTTTACCTGAAGAACGATGCTTCTTGCCAGTCTCGCAAACGGAACCCACCAGACTGCGACTACTGCAATAAGTAAATTGGCCAACCCAGTGCCCCACAGCGCGGCAAACACCATAGCAAACACCATGAAGGGAAACGCCATCAGGACATCTATAACCCGCATTATGATCGTATCCAAAAGGCCGCGACTTCTCATGCCGGTGATAATACCAAAGAACGTGCCTATAAACAACGCCATTACAAGGGCAAGAAAGCACGCAGTGAGGGTAGTCCTGCCGCCATACAGCGTTCGGCAGAAAATATCACGCCCATAGCGATCCGTTCCAAAGGGATGTGAAAAGCTAAATTCCTGCAATCGTTCCGCAATTGCTTCATCGGGCGCATAGCTGGTAAAAAGAGGGGCAGCGATAACAAGCAGGATAATAACCAGTAATAGTATTGAGCCAAGTAAAACAGTGCTTGGAATTTTTCTGTTTCCCATACAAAGTCACCTCCTATTGCTGTGCAGTAGGGCGGGAAATTCCGCCTCTGCGCACCATCGGGTTGCTAAGTATATAGGTGATTTCTACAGTCAGGTTGATCAAAATGACTGTAGCAACCGTCAACACAGTATATCCTTGAACAGCAGGGTAATCATGTACCAATATGCTGTTGATTGCGTAATTTCCAATTCCCGGCCAATTAAAAATAGCTTCAATCACAACGGAGCCGCCTATCATATGTGCAAAGGACAGGGCTACGGTTGTAATGGCAGGGAGCAGTGCGTTCTGAAACGCTCCCTGAAGAACCATCTTGGAGGTAAGTCCTCGTGAAAGTGCCGAGGAAACATATAACTGACCCAACTCAGTCAGCATTGCTGCACGAACCATGCGGATACATCTGGGCGCTCCAATTATCCCTAGTGTAATTGCAGGCAGCCACAATCTGCCCCACTCCATTTGGCTGCTAATTTCATACCAATGAAGCCGAACAGCAAATAAAAACAGAAACAACAACGACAACACGAAAGCAGGAAGCGAAGCAAGGATAACACAAAACAGACGGATTGCGCGATCCTGTAATTTGCCGGCATGGACTGCCGAATAGATACCAAACAGCACACCCAATATCGTTTCGATAAATAATGCCGCCAGAGCGAGAGTGAATGTTGCGGGCACTCTACTCCATAGTTCCTGAGTGATGGGTCTGCCGCTACGAATAGAAGTCCCCATGTCCAGGGTTATGATCTTTTTGAACCAGTTTGCATACTGAACAGGAATACTGTCATTTAATCCATGCGCTTCCCGTAAAGATTCTCTACGTTCTTCAAGCAGTTCCGTGTTTACGCCAATATCGCCCGGCCCCTCTCCAAGTACCAGGTTGATCGGGTCGCCCGGAGCAAGTCTAACTAATAAAAAAATAACAACTGAGGACAGGAGCAGAGCAAGAAGAGCACTGCCAATCCTTTTCAGAACCATATTTCTGATCATCATGTCACCTCACTTAAAAAATGGCAGCAGGAGTCCAGTTCCGTATCTCCTGCTGCCGTTTTCGATATTATTTAATCCTAAGATTGGCATTCACCACATTTTCAAACTGACGGAAATGCGGGACAAATCCCTCAAGTGAGGTGCTAACAGCAGTGATTTGCGGCCTTGGTGCAATATAGAGCGCAGGGGATTGCTCTGCTACGTAAAGAGAAATCTCCTCACCGATTTTTATGCGTTCTTCCGTGGTTGCCGCTTGCGCCAGACTCTCTAGCATTCCTGCCAATTTTTTATCCTGGAATCGTCCGTAATTGGCTGCGCCGTCGGCAGCGTATTGGGCGTTCAGAAGCGCCGACACATTTCCGAACGTCCCCCATGCTTCGACAGATGCATCCCAATCACCCGTTTCACGCGCTGTGGTGATTAACGAATAATCTCCGTGTTGCACAGAAACATTAACACCGATTTTCTTCCACTGCATCTGAATGGTTTCGCCGAGTGCCTGATCGTTTCGGAAAGTACGAAGCAGGATGGTAAGCTGCTGTCCATCTTTGTAGCGGAAGCCATCCTCGTCCAGAATCCAGCCAGCATCATCCAATAGCTGCGCGGACTTCTCCACGTTGCAGGAATCGTAATACGCATTTTTTACTTTTTCATATGTGGGATTGGAACCAAGCCATGTAGTAACCGGCTCGCTTAATCCTTCCATACCCAGAGCAATCAGCTCCTCACGATCTAAAGCCCAACCTAAAGCCTGACGCACACGATAATCATTCAGTGCCTCTTTTTCACAGTTGAGATAAATTGTCTGGGTCTGCGCACCCGGAACCAGTACAATCTTCGCCTCTTCACTGTTATCAAACTGACTATAAGCCGACTGAGGAATATCCATTACCACATGGTATCGTCCACTCAGTGCAGCGATGACACGGGCGTCCGCATCACCAATCTGTTCATGTACGACCCTCTGGATCTCAGGTTTTGTACCCCAATAGTTTTCATTCTTTTCAAAAACCATGCACTGTGCAGGCTTAAACTCTACAATTCGGTACATACCGGTATAGTCTGCTGTCTCGATGCTCTCATAAGTATATTTTTCTGCGGTATTATGAATGAGCAACTGTGGGAATGACAAATTCAAAGTAATATCCACATTAGGAGTTTCTGTCACGGCCTGTATGGTCTCGGAATCTACCGCAGTAAAATCAATCCCTTGTAAGAAGGGGTTGGCTTTTGGATCAAGCGCCTTTGATCGCATCAAGGAAGCGATTACGGCTTCTGCATCGGCCGGGTCGCCGCTCCAGAACGTGGCATTGGGATGCAGTTTGATCTCCCATGTATATTCATCAAGTTGTGAAACATCTTTGGCAAAATAGGGTTGAATCACACCGTTTGCATCCGCTTTGAATAGAATTTCTCCAGCGCCCATATTCAGCAGATAATCCGCCGCAGGATATACGGTAGGATCTACGCCAATGGCAATTTCATTTCCCGCAACTACCAGTTCAGATGCAGAAATAGTAGCATTACTTTCAGTTAGAGCATTGCTGCTCTCATCGGTCGGTTTTGCACCGCAGCCAGCAAGCATTGAAACTGCCAGCAAGCAGCAAATCATAAGGATCGATTTTTGTCTATTTTTCGTACCAGTCATTTTTTGCCTCCTCCGTATCTATTGTTTTTGTTTTTCTGTTTCATCTTTTGGGGTGCCGAAATTCTTATACAACATAAATCCAATCATTGCCGTTCCTACCAGAACGCCATACAAGTACCACGGCGCATTCTCTAGAGTGTATTTTTTTGCCATATCAAAGGACGCGCCGCCAATAATCGTTCCAAAACCTTTGCCAATCGCAAAAGCTGTAGAATTCACCCCTAAATACATTCCCAACGCTCGTGTATCTGCCATTGATACAGCGATATTCTGCTGGTTCGGCCTCGCCAGTATCATGCCCACTGCGTAGCAGGCCACAATTGCCATAAACGACTTTACATCGGCGGCGAACGGGGTAGCAATCAATGCCGCTGTGATGATTCCGGTTCCGATTACTACCGCTGCCCGAGACGAGAATCGTTTGGAAGCAAGTGCTACCAGAGGATACTGTAATACTGCCATGACAACGGCATACACCGTATACATAATACCCACACCATCAGCTGAGCCGTAAATTTCCTGGACTCTTAGGGGGTATGTAATATCAATCTGGGACGCTCCCAGCCAAAACACCATCATCAAAAGGACGAATATTTGATATGGTCTGTCTTTTGCAATTCTTTTGACAGCAGGCATAACCGCATACGACTTTGCCTGCCGCATAATCGGTGGCATGGCAACACGTGATAATACGAAATTAATCATAAAGCAACTCGCTGCGCCAAAGCAGACAACTTTAAAATCCAGTCGAAGCAGGGCTACTCCCAAAAGGGGGCCGATTGCGCTTGCTATCCCCGTAATTGTGTTATTCAGCGAATAATATTTAGGACGATTGTCATTTGTTGTGAGCATTGCAATCGCAGACTGATATGGCATTTCAAAAAGAACTCCGCCTAGGCCGATCAATATCATGGCAGCAATCAGCATCCCATAGGCACTTGAAAATGCCAGGGTCAGAAATCCAAGAACTCTTAGAAATACGCCCACGCTGATAAGTGTTTTGACCTGAAACCGATCTGCCAAGGCACCACCGATCATCGCAAGACCCTGCTGCGAAAACTGCCGTATTGCAAGCGCTACTGAGACGGCAGTCGCAGTAAGGCCAACGTTGTTGACATAATGCCCGATAACCAGCGGCATAATCATATCAAATCCAACCACCATGAAAAACGTAAAAAATAAAAGTATGAGCAAGCCGCGGCGTTGATTGATCTGCGTTTCCACGCTTCCTAACACCTCCTTACTGCCTTAGATTGCTTTTGCTATTACTTGAAGCCTCCGCCCACTTAGTTCATATCCAAATTGAAATGGACGGATATCAGTAAATGAACTGATATGAGGTTCCGGTTTATCGAACAACTCAACAACCTCAAAGCCATTTGCTGATAACAACCCTGCTATTTCCTGCGGGAAGAAAAGACGATGCTCCAAGTGCTCAATAATCGCCTCACGAGTTCCAATTTTCCAATTATAGTCACGTTTTAAAATCTGTTTTGCTAAATCAATGTAAAAGCGTGTTTTTACAATTGCTGGTTTACCATCGAATATCGCTTCCTCCAAAAGCTCGTCCGTCAACCATCTCTGTCCCTCCTTTGTTAAGAAAAAAGCTGCATTCCTCATATCAAGATACAAAATGCCGCCATCTTTAAGATGCTTTCGGAAATTCGTCAGAGTAGAACCAGCATCTTCGTTGGTGTAGTTATACAGGAAGGTGCTCCCAACGCAAACCAGAGCATCAAATGTCTGGTTTAGGTCAAACATTGCCTGTTGCCCAATATAAAAATTGGCGTTTGGATAGTGCTTTTGTGACCAGGCAACCATATCTTCCGAAGCATCTATGCCTACAGCATCGTATCCTTTTTCTCTTAGAAAAGCTACTTCTCTCCCCAAACCCGATCCAACATCCAATACCTTTTTTCCTGTTTCGTATTTTTGGAGTATCGCGTGTATAAAACGCGCCATTTCAAAAGACTTATCGTTTTCAAACACAGCATACAGTTCCGGATTGGAGTGCAGCAAGTTGTCGGTATTTGTTTTTAAACGAATCAATTCTAGTCACCTTATCCTTTGTAGCAAAAAACACGGGTCGCGTTTGCACTGAATTGCGAAAAAGGAAACGATTCCGCTAAGAGAGAGGTGATTCCGTTGCCCACAAACCTCGCAGCAACAGCACTGCCAGTTTGCGCATAAACAGTCAGCGGAATATTGCGCTCCAGTACCCGTTCTACGACTCGATCAAAGGTTCCGTTGCTTAGGGTCATTCCTGTACAGATTACCCCGTCTGCAGAATCCAATACTTTTTCCATATCCTTTTCTACGGGGTCGCCCCATTGTGTTCTTTCCATTTGCAAATCGCAGGGAAGGCAGGTTCCTCCGCGCTTTCGTATTGCAGCTATAAGCGGGTTTACAACCCCAATCAACGCAATCCTCATGCCCTGTTCTATGTTGGCAATATCAGCAATCAGGTTGTCACGAAAATCCGCTTTCTCGGCCGGGGTTCCCCCCGGTAGTTCCACAGCATCGCTGCATTGCCTTTCGTGAGGATATACTGTGCCAAGATAAGCGTCCATTGCTGCAATTCTAACCGGCAAACGCGGGTCAATCACGCAGCTTTTGAGAGACTTGCCTGAAAACTCTCTTCCTGCTTCAATGCCTAATTGCTCCGGCACATGAGAGCATGCTCCAAAGTATGTCCCGACTCTCAGTAATAGATAATAGTTGTGGTATTTATTAATGGAGTTTGGAAATTGCGTTGTCTGATAAATATAAGACGCTCCTGTTACGAAAAAATCAGAAACAGAGGGATCCATATCTCCATTCACGATAGCACCCCATAATTCATTAACATTTTTATATTGCTTCATGTACTCGCTCCGTTTCCTCAAACTCAATTTCCAACCTTCTCAATGCAGTTTCAGCGAACATGCGAGCGCCGTACCCATCGCAATCTCGCGTTATAACGTGTCCCAAATAGCAGGCATTGTCGATTGGTTTTTCAATGGATTTACCCACACAGTCCTCGATTCTATACCGTATGATATTTGAATCTTCCCTTAACGTGTCAGCGCCCTTAATCTGCCTTATCTTGCCGCCGCAATCCGGAACAATAAACATAATCGCAGCACTGCTCACGTTGGTATCAGATACAGTAACGGACGGTTGCTGTCCTAAAGCAAGGGATACAAAGGCTTTAAGCATATTTACGCCGGTCACATATTCAATGAGTTCCACGATATAGTTTCCTGCTGTACGAGGGTTGATTTCCACCACTTTGGGACCATCCTTCGTGAGTTTTATCTCTGTGTGAGCGATTCCGTGGTCATATCCTGTTGCCAGCAATACATTGCGCACATAATCGCCTATCTCCTCTTTCACGTCCTCATCCAGTTTTGCCGGGAACATATGTCCGTTTTCTATAAAGTACGGACTGCCAGTCACAGACTTGTCCGTAATACCTACAACGGTAATCTCACCGTTATTTGAAACCGTCTCCACACTGACTTCTTCTCCGCATATATATTCTTCAATCAAAAATGCTCGCTCTCTTTCTTGATCACGGAAATTAAGCGGGAAATTCTCCAAATCACGATATGCCTGTTGCAGATCATTTGAAGTCTGAATAAGTTTAACAAATGCGCTTGAGGCTAAATCCACAGGTTTAAGAACAAGAGGATAACCTATTTCTTGCGCTGCCTTTTCAACTTCCTCCCAATTATAAGCAAGCATGTACTTTGGATTGGACAATCCAGCACGATCTACAGCCTGCCGCATTAAATGTTTCTGTCGTGCGGTCTTAACGTTGGCTGAAAACGGACACGGTACATTGTAAGCCTTTGCAACTTCACAAACCGTTTCGATGTAATAATCACACACCGTTATCACACCATCGAACCGCACGTGCCTAACCGATTCGATCAGCTGTTGCAGATCGTTCGTTTCTGTTTCGACAACATCGTCAGCATAACGGAAAACAGCGTGCTTTTCCGAGCTCATCGGATTTTGATAATGTGATGCCTTCCGGGTTACAAAAGTATAGCTATGTCCGAGTTCCCTCAATAAAGGTGGTAAGAGGTTTCCGCTTGCTCCGACCCAGCTTTCAATCATAAGCAAATGTGCCATTGCTATTCCTCCATTTCTTTTAATAGAGAGCATCATAGTCAATGTGGTTATGACGCTCCTATTGACATATTGTAGTTCTTGCCATATAATTTGTCCAACGAATAGTTTTTACAAACTTAATCGGAATTATTGATAGCGTGGAGGAGTACATGAATATAGATTACCTGAGAACATTTCTAACACTTGCGGAGAATGGAAGCTTCTCCGAAACGGCGAAAGAGCACATTGTAGTCCAGTCCACGGTCAGCAGCCGAATACAGGAACTGGAAAAAGAGTTGGGGCAGAGTCTTTTTATTCGTAGCTACAACCACGCCGAACTTACTTTAGCAGGGCAGGCCTTTCTGGAATATGCAAAAAACATAGTGGAATTAGAGAACAGAGCAATTGATAGAATTGGCTTGGTTGGTCAGTTTTCTGAGCGATTGACAATCGGAACGGTTTATGCTTTCCACAAGTGTTATCTGGTGCAAGGAACCAGACGTTTTTTGGAAAAGCATAGTGACATTTCTGTTCGCATAGAGTTCGGGCATTCAAGACATATTATTTCTGCTATGCACCAAGGAAAGATTGATATAGGCTATTCACATCACCCGTTTAGGCATACCGGTTTCCAGTGTGATCTTGTGTGTGAAGATGAAATCATACTTGTTACCAGTAAACAACCTACTGATCTAAATGAATGCATAACACTGAAAGACATGGAAACGCTGCGCATCTACAATTCAAATTTCCTATATGCGGATACACATAACAGGATTTTTTCAAGATACAAGGCATTTCAGCTCGATATAGATATAGGGGAAAATATCGTTCCATACTTATTGAATGATGACGGCTATGCCTTTGTGCCGCGAAAGATGGTGGAGCAGGAATTGTCCAACGAATCATTGTTTGAGGTTACAATTTTGAATGAAGAGATACCTTCAATGAAGAACTACGTAATTTATAAACCTACTTCCCCAAAACGAAAACTGATACAGCAATGGCTGAACGAAGTTGTTTCGGATTAAAAGGGTTGTTGGCCGTAATGATAAACAGGGAGAGATAGCTCTTTGAGCCGTCTCTCCCTTGTGTTATTGCCATTCTAAGCTTGTTGAGAATAGAGGAGCCAAATTCTATGGAACTGACTTCCTCTCCAACCCATAGCTTATCGGCAGAATCCACGCCAGTGTAACGGAATTTCTCTTGTGGAGACTTACATAAAAGGAGGATGGAGCTATAAATAGTCTTATCCTCAAACAACTGTGCATCCCCAAAATCATCAAGGCTTACCAAGTATCGGCCTTTTGCAATTAAGCTTCGCAGATGTTCTCCTGCACCAACTTTGAAAAATTTGTTTGGGACAATATAACAAATGTAGCCTGCATCCTTTGTTTTTCTGATAGCCTGCTCAACAAAAATAAAGTACTTATCAAATTGCTTGTAGTACTTGTCCCGAATTCGGGGTAAATCTGGCAAGCAATGCCGGTGTTAATACACTCGGCCCGCAGAGGGAAAAATCCTGCCGTGATTTTCCCCTCCGCTTTGCTTGCCTGGGGCAGCGCCCCCAAACCCCCTTGAACGCAGAATTTCATTCTGCGGCTGCGCGTTCTGCGAACGCTTTGGACCATGACCGGCTTACCGCTGGCCGTGGTCTTTTTCCTGTTCTTTTTTCTGTTCCTCATCCATTTTCAGCAGCCGGTCCACATTGGCTTTGGCCGTCAAAAGCTCCCGCATTTCTTCACGGGAGCGCCGGTACTCGGCGTAGGTTTTCTTCTTTTCTTCCAGCAGCTTGGCATACTCGGCTTGCAGGTCCTTGACCTTGGGCAGCTTCTTCACACCCATCTCGTCAAAGGCGTTTTTTGCCGCCTGATGAAGCAGGATTTCTTCTTCATGTTCCTCGCGGAATTTCTTGGAGTAACCAGCTTTCCGGTAGGCCACATAGGTCTCGCGGGTCTTGGCATAATTTACGATGTGGGTACGCAGGACAGCAATCTCCGCCATGCACTTTTCCGCTGCCTTGATCTGCGCCGACAGTTCGTTGTGGTGGGCGGTGGCTGCCGCCGCTTTTTCTGCCAGTTCCGCATAGTCCAGCAGATGATGTTCGGTAAGAAAATTTACAGTCTGCGCCATCTGTTTCAGGTTAAAAACCTTGGCCCAGCGCGCATACCCAGCGCCTTTCCCAGCCTGTAATTTTGCCTGAATGTCCACCAGCAGATTGACCTTGGGCGGCTCCGGCTGCACGATGGATTTCTTACGGGGCGTATGCTGTTTTTCTCCGGCCAGTACCGCACGGATTTCTGCTTCACTGTACCCGGCCCCCAGCTTGTCATCCATACGGGCTACATTCTTCCAGCCGGGTGCTTTGAGACGGATCGCTTTCCCGCGCCGGGATACTTCGCAGCCCATTTCCGAAAGCAGCTTCAGCAGCGCATCAAAGTCTGCCGGTTTCTGCTCCAGCGCACGGTCAATCATCACCCGCAGCTGCTCCCGATGGGAGGGCTTGGCCTGATCGCCCAGCCACTTGTTGTAGCTTTTTCCGTGGGGCTTTGGATTCTCCACAATGGACAGTCCGTTCTCGATACAGATGGTGTCGCTCAAGCGCCGGACGGCTCTGGTGCTGCCCCAAAAGTTGCGGAACTTTCGGTCACAATCCATATTGACCGCCGACCAGATGATGTGATTATGAATGTGCGATTTGTCTATGTGAGTGCAGACCACAAAGGCATGATTACCTTTGGTGAACCGCATGGCAAACTCCACGCCCAGCCGGTTTGCTTCCTCCGGGGTAATTTCTCCGGGTTTGAATGACTGGCGCACATGGTAAGCGATCACATCGTCCGCCCCGCGCACCCGCCCGGTGGCGGCGATATACTGCCGCTTCGCAAGCAGAAACTCTGCATCGGCAGTCCGGCTGTCACAGCCATAGCCGGTAATTAGTTTTCCGTTGTCGGTCTTTTGCGGATTTGCCACATAATCAATGATGTCGCTGACTGCCTGACTTTCGGTGCGGCCCTTGCCGATATGCAACGGCATGATGCGTGTGGTTGCCATAGGGGGGGAACCTCCTTTCCAAAAAGAAAAGGACAGCTGTGTGAGCTGTCCTTTGGTTAATCTGAATTTTCAACAGGCTGCTGTGCTTTTAAGGCTGCAATCCGTTTGGTGTCCACAAAATGAGTTGCATACCATTTCTCAATTTCCGAGTTTCCGCTTTTGCTGAACCGCAGCGGAATCACCGGCTTGTGTCCCTGCCCATTTTTCTTTTTTACACCCCATTGCTTGTAGTACCAGAAGGAGGGTTTTAAGCCGGTTTTCTGTGCGTACACCCGCATCTGGTGCATGATGAATGAGAGTTTGCGCAGATTGACGGTGCAGACCCGTTCCAAATAGTCCACCCGTCCAAACCGCCAGTCCTCATATTTCTGCTTTGGCAGGACACCGACCTCCATCAGCACATCCACCGGAGCCGCATAACCACGGCGCTGGCATTGATGATAGACCGCTGAATGTACTTTTCCAATCAGTTCTTTTTCAGTCATGGCGGTTGTCTTTCTTTTCGTGCCAGTTTTTCAAGACAGCCTCTACCTGAGCAATCAGCTGTTCCTTATCCGGCATATAGAGAACATACCGGGATGCGAAGATATTGTTGGACAGACCGCCCAGGGCATATTCTGCCGCGATGCTGTCTTTTTCCGTACAGAGGATAATACCGATAGGAGGGTTATCGTCAGGGTCGTTGACTTCCGCCGCATAGTAGTTTAAGTACATATTGAGCTGACCGGCAGCCTCTGGTGTCAGTTTTTTCGTTTTCAGTTCAATCAGCACATAAGCGCGGAGGATTTTGTTATAAAACACCATGTCCACATAGTAGTGGGTATTGTTCAGGGTCACACGCTGCTGGGTTCCGACAAACATGAAGCCTCGTCCAAGTTCCAAAAGAAACTTTTCAATCTGTGCCACAAGAGCCTTTTCCAAATCGCTTTCCAACATGGGTTTGTTCTCCGGCACACCCAAAAACTCGAACACATAGGGATCACGGATGATGTCAGCTGGCTGGCTGATCTCAACCCCTTTCTGAGCCAAAGAAAGAACCTTTTCTTTATTCACATCTTCACTGGAAAGCAGCAGCCGTTCATACAGCGAGCTGTCAATCTGCCGTTTCAACTCCCGAACTGACCAGCCCGAATTGACAGATTCCTTCTCATAAAAGCTGCGCTTGTTCTCATCGGTAATACTCAAAAGCTCGCAGTAATGGGACCAGGACAATTTGCCAGACACTGTCTGGCATTTTTCATAGGCAAGATAAAATGCCCGCATATTTTGTAGATTAGAACGAGAAAAGCCTTTGCCGAATTCCCGTGTTAGTTCTTTGGAAAGTTCCTTTAAGGTTTGTTTTCCATAGTCTGCGCGAATCTGATTTTGCTGTTCATACTCCACGATAATCCGGCCAATGTTCCAGTAGGTTGTCAAAAGCTGCGTATTAACCTGCTGTGCAACATTTTTTCTGGCGTTTTCCAGCAGCTCTCGGATTTCCAAAATCATGGAGTTGTTTGGCGTTAATTGATTTTCCATACACGCCCTCCTTTATCTAAAACTATCCGCACTCGGCGGCAGAATATATTCTTATATAGTATATCCTATTTTTTAGGGAAAGTAAAATAACATCAGTGACATATTTTATCCATAAACCAAATCCTGAATGGCAAACTTCAAATCCTGCACCTTGCCCAGCAGCCAGATGGCAGCCATCGGCAGACCAAACGGGCTAATAAGGAATGCCATCACCAGCAGGATAATGCCGTTTTGCAGGGAGTAGGTAATCAGAACCGCCACACCCAGCAGGGCGATCACCATGCTGATAAGCCCCAGCACCAGACCGGAGATATACACGATTCCCACACAAATCCATACAAACAGGGTCAGTGCCAAAATCACCGGAGCCACTAAAATCTTTAACAACAGTTTCAGCAAAAATACCAATGCCCTCATTGTTATGCCTCCTCCCAAAATCACAGTTCCTGTTCCTGATTCCATTATCCCTGTCTCACAGCCAAAAGGCAAGGATACGGGCAAAAAGAAAAAGCGGAGGAAGGCGCGGCGAAAAGAACGCCGTTCCTCCCTCCGCAGATGGGGTATTTGTCCCGGTTACGAAAGTTTGGAGAGCCGGGTCAGTATCTCCTTAACGCCGTCCCATAGCTGTTCCTGCCGCTGAGATATATCCTCCAGATCGGCATCGTAGATACGCCCGGTCTCATGCACCTTGCGGGTCAGTTGGTTTAAGTTGTTGCTGCTCCGGCGCAGCAGGGATACCAGTTCTTTCAGTTCCGGCAAATCCAGCTGCACCACATAGCCGTCCACAGCCATTTTTCGCAGATAGGCGCTCAGGTTTTTTGTTCCAAACTGCGCCATTTTCTGCTGAATCAATTCCATTTCATCAGCGGATACCCAAAACAGAACCGGCACATCTCGCTTGCGTTTGGGGCTGCTCATCGCTCCGGCTCCCGTTTCTTCGGGGCGGCAGGTTTGTGAATTGATGGTTCTTGTCTGAGCTTTTGCAGGACAGAGCTTTTCTGCTGTTCCTGCATGGTTTTTCTGGCTTGTCTGGTAAACAGGTCGGTCAGACCGGGATTGACCCCATCCACAACCAGATAGGCACAGTGGCGGGAAGTACCGCTGTCTTCCGGCATGGGAATGGTTTTTGCCCAGACTTTATTGTCCTGAGAAATACGCCCGTCACGGTTCTTGTGCTGGATGGTGTTGGCAAGAATAAACTGTACCCGTTCCGCCCCGAACTTTTCCAGCACATCTTTGACCGCCGCCTCCGTATCCAGCCGGTTCTCTGCATAGTGAGCGCTGATGGTCTGCTCAATGGCTTCTTTGCAGGCGCTGTTTGCCTGATAAGAACGGTTATATTGTGCCATCTCCCCATGCTGGGACGCATAGGCGGCAGAATGGGGGTAGAGAGGGGCAGTCCGTAATTCTTCCTGCGCCCTGCACGCATCATCCGCCCGGTTTTCAATGCTGTCCCGGATCGCATCCATATAGCCGGTCTCCAGCTTTTCAAAATAGCGGTACACATCTGCCAGCGGAGAGGGAGACTCCAAAAGTGCCTGTGCCTGTGCATCGGTCAGCTCCAGTTCCTCCATCGCCATCACGATGTCCTCACGGATGGCGTACTCATAGGTGTGGTGCAGGGTTTCTTCCGGGGGCTGGCTTTTCAGCCAGTCCCTGTACTTATCCTGTTCAGCGGCCATCTTTTCATAGAGAGCCGTATTCAGATCGTTGGTATTCATAATCATCGTACCTCCTCGTGTTGTTTTGGTTTCTTTTCAGGGCTGCGGGGCGGCACAGGGCGTTTCAGGCTGTCCAGCACCGAGGGACGCGCGCTCTTGGCAGCCACTGTTTCCGGCTGGGCGTGGCCCTTGCCGTCAATGTTCAGTAAGGTATCCAGTTCCACCAGACGGGCGGACTTGATCCGCAGATCGTCCTCAAAGGGGAACGGCTTGCCAACTTCCTCCTTGGCAGCGGCCTGCTGCTGGTAAAGGTTCTCCAGCTGGTTTTTGACCGCTTCCAGACGCTGGGGCATCTGCGCCAGTGCGTTGTCGATACGGGTGAGATTTCCGCGCGGGTCTGTACCCAGGGTCGCCCGATGGGTCATTTGTCCTTTCAGCAGGAGCGTATATTCCTGTTTCCATGCTTCAAATTCCACAGACATAATGAATCCACGGTAACTGCCAATCTGTACCGGATCGGAGGTTTTGACCTCCTTACAGGCATCCAGCAGGGCTGCACCGGCGTTTTCTTTGTCGGTCAGCACATCGCCCCGGATCTCCATACCAGCAAAGCCATCTGCCGGGTGTGGGTGGGCAACCAGTGTTTCCAAATCGACTTCAAAGCCCTGGATATACCCCTTGTTGGTTTCGATTTCCTGGGGGAAGTATTTGAGCAGCTGGTCCTCCAGACGGTACTGCTTGCTCTGGTGGTCGGCTTTCATCAGCTTCAGCTTGGCAACCTCAACATCCAAATCCATGCGCTCCTTGATACGGGGATCTCCGGCACACAGGGCCTTGATCTCAGCAAAAGAAAGAGCCGTTTCATCCACATCGTCGCAGGAGCGAACTGGGCTTTTGCTGGTCATGATTTGCGAAATGAATTTCTGCTTGTTTTCCACTGTCTGCCAGAGATAAGCGTCAAAAGTCCCCTCGGTGACATAGCGGTACACATGAACCAGCGGATTCTGGTTGCCCTGACGCTCGATGCGCCCCTTGCGCTGGGCAAGGTCTCCCGGACGCCACGGACAATCCAGGTCATGGAGGGCTACAAGGCGATCCTGCACATTGGTGCCAGCGCCCATCTTGGCAGTGCTGCCTAAGAGGACGCGCACCTGCCCGGTGCGGACCTTGGAGAACAGTTCCTTTTTCCGTACCTCTGTGTTGGCTTCGTGGATAAAGGCGATCTGGTCGGCAGGCATCCCCTGGGCGATGAGCTTTTGGCGGATGTCCTCATAGATGGTAAAGGCAGGCTCCGGCTCATCCAGTGGGATTGCTTCTTCCAACCCATGAAGCAGCGGATTGTCCAGCTGTTTGGCTGCCTTTTTGTAGGGGGCTGCCTGGGGTGTGGAAATGTCGCAGAATACCAGCTGGGTCAGCTTATCTGCGTCCCCGTCCCGCCAGATCTGCATGATGTTGTCCACGCACTGATTGACCTTGGTGCCGGGTTCATCCGGCAGTAGCTGGTTGATGATGCGCTGGTCCAGTCCCAGCTTGCGGCCATCCGAGGTGATTTTGAGCATATTATCCACGGACGGGTCCACACTTCCTCTGTGTACTTCGGAAGCGCGCTCGGAGAGTGCCTTCACCATTTCCTGCTGATGTTCGGTGGGCTGTGCCACAATATTGTGGTATTCCACCTCCGGGGTGGGCAGGTTCAGCTGGTCGGCGGTCTTGATGTCCGCCACCTCTTTGAACAGGTTCATCAGCTCTGGCAGGTTGAAAAACTTGGAGAATCGGGTGCGCGCCCGATAGCCGGTTCCCTCCGGGGCCAGTTCCAGCGCCGTGACGGTTTCTCCGAAACGGCTGGCCCAGCAGTCGAAATGGGTCATGTTCAGTTCTTGCAGGCGGTCATACTGGAGATACCGCTGCATGGTGTAAAGCTCGGTCATGGAGTTGCTGACCGGGGTTCCGGTGGCAAAGATAACGCCACGGTTTCCGGTAATCTCGTCCATATAGCGACACTTCGCAAACATATCGCTGGACTTTTGGGCATCGCTGGTGGAGAGACCTGCCACATTCCGCATTTTGGTGTATAAAAACAGGTTTTTGTAGTTATGCGCTTCATCGACGAATAGGCGGTCCACGCCCAGCTGCTCGAATGTCACTACATCGTCCTTGCGGCTCTCGGCCTGCAATTTTTCCAGCCTGGCTTCCAGCGATTTGCGGGTGCGTTCCAGCTGCTTGACCGTAAAACGCTCACCGCCGCTGGCCTGTACCTCGGCAATCCCCTCCGTGATTTCATCAATCTGCTCATATAGGAGCCGTTCCTGACGCTCCCGGCTGATGGGGATTTTCTCAAACTGCGAATGTCCCATGATGATAGCGTCATAGTCACCGGTGGCGATCCGGGCGCAGAACTTCTTGCGGTTGTGGGTCTCAAAGTCCTTTTTCGTGGTCACAAGGATATTGGCGGAGGGATAGAGCCGCAGAAACTCCGAAGCCCACTGCTCGGTCAGGTGGTTCGGCACAACAAAGAGGGATTTCTGGCACAGCCCCAGACGCTTACTCTCCATGGCGGCAGCCACCATTTCAAAGGTTTTGCCAGCGCCTACCTCGTGCGCCAGCAGCGTATTGCCGCCGTACAGCACATGAGCGATAGCGTTTTTCTGGTGTTCCCGCAAGGTGATGGCCGGGTTCATGCCGCCGAAAGTAATGTGTCCGCCGTCGTATTCACGGGGACGGGTGGAGTTCATTTCCTCATTGTACTGGCGGACCAGAGCTTGGCGGCGGTCCGGGTCTTTCCAAATCCAGTCTTTGAAAGCGTCCCGGATCGCTTGCTGCTTTTGGGCGGCCAGGGTGGTCTCTTTGGCATTCAACACCCGGCGCTCCCTGCCGTCCGCGTCCTCCACCGTGTCGTAGATACGGACATCACGTAGGTTCAGGCTGTCCTCCAGAATCTTGTAGGCGTTGGCGCGGCTGGTTCCATAGGTGGTATAGGCCGCCACATTGTTCTGGCTTATGGAGCTTTTGCCAGTGATCTGCCACTCTGCTGTAAATGGGGTGTAGTTGACCTCAATATTCCGCTGCATATAAAACGGGGTATCAAAGGTCTCGTACATAAACTGCTGGATGTACTCTTTGTCGATCCATGTTGCACCCAGGCGCACCTCAATTTCCGAAGCGTCCAGGTCTTTGGGCTGGGCGGCGGTAAGGGCTTCCACATTGGCGGCGAAGGATGGGTCCTGCTGTGCGGCCCGCTGTGCCTGACGCAGCTTGCGGCGCACATTGCCGGACAGGTATTCGTCAGCGGTCACATAATGGGGTGTGCCATCTTTCTCCACTTGTCCCGGTACACGGAAGATCACGCCTTGCAGCTCGGCAGCCAGTTCGTCGCTGGTCTTACCGGTCAGCTCCGACATATATGCCATATCCACACAGGCTCTCTCCGCGATGGAAACGGCAAGGGCTTCACTGGCGGTATCCACGGTTTCCACCGCCTTGTGGGGCTTGATGGTCCGTTTGGTGAACATATCTGCCTTGCGCTCCAGCTTGCCGTCCTCGTCAATGACTTCCAGCGCGCAGAGCAGATAGTAGCTGGAATCATCGGCAAAGGCCAGCCGGTTCGCCCGGTCATTGATCAGGCCATATTTTGCGGAAAAGCTGTCATAGAGCCGGTTCAGTTCGGCCTGTTTATCCCGGATGGCGCTGTCCGGTGTGGCAGCGTCCATTTGCAGGTCAATGAGCTGCTGGACACATTCTCGCAGCCCCACCAGCCCTTGCACGCGGGCCTCGGCGGTGGCATTCAGGTCTGGGCGTACCATGCGGCTGTTTTCACGGAAATACACATCTCCGTCCACCACGGTATAGGAGTAGTTTTTCACATTGGGGTCGGCGGGGATGGAGGTGTCGATGGCTTCGCCCTCACCCAGCTCCGGCAGATCGGCTTCCTGATAAGTGCCGCGAATGTGCTTCACCGCATCGTGCAGCTGATCGGCAAGCTCCAGTCCCTCGATGGGATTCACGGTGTAGTCCATACCATGGGCGGTGCTTTCCGGTTCCTGTCGGCCCAGCACCATTTCCGGGTGGTCCAGGAAATAGCGGTTGATGGCAAAACCGTCCTCGGTCTGTCCGGTCTGCGTCCATTCCGGCACGATGTCCAGTGGACGGTCCCGCTTTTGCAGGAAGATGATGTCTGAAACCACCTCGGCACCGGCGTTCTTTTTGAAAGCGTCATTGGGCAGACGGATGGCTCCCAGCAGCTCAGCACGCTGGGCAAGATACCGGCGCACGGTGGAATCTTTGGCGTCCATCGTGTAGCGGCTGGTGACAAAGGCCACCACGCCGCCGGGACGCACCTGGTCGAGTGCTTTGGCGAAAAAGTAGTTGTGAATGCTGAAATTCAGCTTGTCATAGGCTTTGTCCCGAACCTGATACTGGCCGAAAGGCACATTACCGATGGCGAGGTCATAGAAATCCCGCCTGTCGGTGGTTTCAAACCCAGCCACAGTGATGTCGGCCTTGGGATAGAGCTGTTTTGCAATCCGTCCGCTGATGGAATCCAGCTCCACGCCATACAGACGACTGTTTCGCATTTTCTCCGGCAGCATACCGAAGAAGTTGCCCACACCGCAGGACGGCTCCAGAATGTTGCCGGTCTCAAAGCCCATGCGCCCCACCGCTTCATAGATGGCCTGGATAACCGTAGGGCTGGTGTAGTGGGCGTTCAGGGTGGAGCTTCTGGCGGCAGCATATTCCTCCGGGGTCAGCAGCTCTTTCAGCTGGGCATATTCCGCAGCCCATGCGGGTTTCTCCGGGTCAAAGGCATCAGCAAGACCGCCCCAGCCCACATAGCGGGAAAGGATTTCCTGCTGCTCCGGCGTTGCCTGTCCGGTGGTTTCTTCCAGATGTTTCAGCAGTTTGATTGCTTCGATATTGGCCTGGAACTTGGCTTTCGGACCGCCTTCGCCCAAATGTGCATCGGTAATACGGAAGTTCTGTGCATTGTGGCGCAGGTTAGCCTTGTATTCCTCATAAGAAGCTTCCTCGGCAGCTCTGGCATTGGGGAAGGTCTGCCACTGGCCGTTTACCGGAATGGAAACCGGGTGTTCGTCCAGCACTTCCTCAAAGGTTTTCTCCGGCTCTGTCACAGGGGCTGGTGGCTCTGGCTCCTCGATATGCAGCCGTTCCACCACCACATCATAAGGCAGATTGTTCTTGTCGCCAGGATAGACGGCCACGGTCTCGGAATGGAAGGCCGGGGATTCGGCAGACGGTTGGGGCTGTTCCTGTCCAAAGCCATCCAGCTGACGGGCATACATCCCGCGCAGCAAAGGCGCAACCTCATCCCAGCGAATATACAGCACAGCCAGACGCTTTTCCTCTGCGTCCAGGACTTCCAGCTCCATGCCCTGTGCCGTGGTACGGTAATCGGCAATATCACCGGTCTCCAGATCCAGCGTCTCGATCTCACGGGGATAGGCTCTGCTCAGCCAGTAGGCGATCTCACTGTTGCTCCTGCCGGATTGCAGCAGCGTGGAAACCTGTTTTTTATCTGCTTCATCCATCAGTCCATGGGCCAATACATCCCGCAAGTCCTGATCTGCCTTGTCCGGGTCAATGGGAAGAAACTCGGTATAGTAAGCATTGCGGCGGTCTGCCCGAAGCAACTGCTCGAACTGTTCTTTGCGCTCTGCCCGGTAGATGGGATATACCATGCCGGTGGGCAGAAGCTGCACGGTGTCATCCCGCAGCTCGGTGATCTGATAGGCGTCATCCTCGATATACACGGTATCTCCCACGGCATAGACCGGGGTAGCAGGGTCATAGGAGGTTCTTTGCGGAATAGGGCTGCGAACGGCGTCATATTCCTCATCGGAAATGGAAACCTCGGAAGTCTGTTCTGCCTCAGCAGCTGCAATCTGCTCTGCATCCGACATTACTCGCTGGATAAACGGGTCATTGTCCAGTTTTTCCGGGTCTGCCACCTGGCCATTGACGATCCCTCTTTCCTCCAAGGCTTCCCGGATGGCGATAGGGTCGATGTTGTCAAAACGGTCCTGTTCTTCTTCGGTATAGAACCTGTCCTCCTGAATAAGCTGGGCAAGCCTGCGCTGTACCTTGGGCCAAGGCAGCTGCATTTCCTCCGGGCTGCCGGCACGGACAACAAACAGGCTGTTACTGCCGCCGTATTCCTGAGCCAGCCATGCGGCGGTGTCTTTCTCCCTTGCATGGTCCTTCATATAGCGGACAACGGCGTGTTTACTCTCGATATTGCCGTTCCATGCACAAAGGGCAGAATCAATATCTTCCTGAGAGAGAGGACGCAGCAGCTCATGGAGTTTGGGATAGGTTTCGTCTGCCACTTCCCGGTGCAGCCACTGGCGAAACTCCGGCACATCAGAGAACAGGCGGATCAGCTCTATATCGTGGGAATCAAGAATGGTGCGGCGCACAGCAGCATTACACTCGATCATAGCGTTTTCATAATCACTATGGCCGCAGGCGTTGCGGTATCTGGTGTCCTGGGTAACAGCTTCCATCACGATGGGCTTGTATTTCTCATACAGTTCCCGAATCGTAGGGGTTGCCTGTTCCGGCTCCATATCCCGGAACACTCTGGTTCCATCTGCGCCAAACTCTGCTTCCTGAGCATTGATGTGCTGTTCTGCCTCATGGTCGATGGAGAGCATGGAATACTCCTGACGCTCTCTGCCGCCCTCCGGGACAGCGGAAATAGTTACATCATGCTGATCCCGCAGATGTTCTACAACCTGCTCCAGCCGGTTTGCCGGAAAGCCGCACATTTCCACACGGCCACCGCCGGGGATAGCGCGGGTCGTGAGATGGAAGTCCAGCTCCGCAGCGGCAGTTTTGGCATCTTCACCATACAGTTCAAAGAAATCGCCCATCTGATAGAGAACTATGTCATCCGAGTGACGCTCCTTGACCCCGTTGTATTCCCATATCTCCGGGGTCGGCTGCTGGGCTTGCAGGGCATCTTCTTCGGCCAGCGCTTTTTCTGCCTGGATTTTGTCATACTGCGCCTGTTCCTGTTCAGTGAGATAGCGTCCCTTTTGAATCAGGCCGGTAATCCGTTTGGCAACTTTCTCCCATGTGAAATGCATATCCGGGCAGCCGTCTTTTTTATAGTGCAGACCCTTTCCATCGTGATCTTCATTACTGCCCATAGCGCCGGACAGGGCGTGAGAGTGACCGCCGATGCCGTACTCAGATTTCAGGAAATCCACCTTTTCCTTATCCGTATGGGGATTTTTGAAAAAGGTGAAAATGCGGCCCTTGCCGCCCTCGATACCGCTGCCGCCGGTCATGGCTGCGTCGATCTCGTCCTCTGTGATGAACTGCTTGACCGCAGGAACATCTTGCATTTCAGACGAAAAACTCTTGCGGGGCAGGGACAGGTCTTGCAGACTTTCCCAAATCTCTCTCGGTTTGTGGTAATGGAACCGCAGCAACTCCCGATCCTGCTGGTAGGCCGTCCAGAAAGCAGCGTATTCTTCCGCAAGGGTCTGGCGGAACTCCGGGCTATTCAGCTGTTCAGTAAGCCATGCGGTTTCTTCCGGGAACCCGGTCCTCTGAATACCGGACAGACAGGACAGATACCCGGAATCTCTGGCTTTATCGCTGAAATCGTGGTACAAATGCCAAAGTTTTTCCGCAAGGAGGGAGCGTTCATAGCCTGCCGCTTCTGCAAGCTCCACATTGGAGGCAAACTGGCCGCTCTCCAAAAGCTCCCCGATACGCTCTGCGGCGCTCTCCCAGGAAATGACCTGGGCAGACCTGTCATAACGGACAGACTTCCCGTGGGAAAG
>NZ_MPDJ01000005.1:830499-898530 GCF_001881565.1 Eisenbergiella tayi | reverse complement strand
CCAAGATGTGTAGAAGGGACAGCTTTAGACCCTGCGCAGGCACGTTCCCACTCTGCTAAAAACGCAGCGGTACTAAGATTGCAAAGGACGCAATCTAAGGACCGGCGTTTTTAGAAGGCCTTTGCAGGGTATACAGATTCCCCGGGAAGGAGCGCCGCAGGGGGAAACCAGAGAGGCAAGCCGCCCGGCGGAAGACACGATGCACAGTGCGTAGGTAGTTTATAAAAGGGATTGTGGATAGGGGGGATGAAAATCTTTGATTGTTGTGGAAAACATGTGGTAAAGAGTGTAAGATGGGGATATAGGAAGTAGATTTTTTTGTAAATCAGCGGGGGGAGAATTATGGATAGGATTAGTCGGAAGAATTGGGTTTTGATTTGGGTGCTTGGGATGACCGGGCAGATTTGTTGGAATATTGAGAATTCTTGGTTTAATACTTTTGTTTATGACAAGATCGCGCCGGAACCGGCTATTGTGTCCTGGATGGTGGGGGTGAGTGCGGCTGTTTCGACTTTTTGTACTTTTTTGGTGGGGACCTGGGGGGACAGGAGGGGGAGGAGAAAGCCTTTTATTTGTGTAGGGTATATTTTGTGGGGGATTTTTACTTTTATTTTTGGGGCGACGGAGATGATTCCTAAGAATCCGTTGTTTATTGCGGCGGCGTGTGTGGTTTTGGCGGATGCGGTGATGAGCTTTTTTGGATCTGTGGGGAATGATGGAGGGTTCGGTCCCTGGACTACGGATATTTCTAATGAGCATAACAGGGGGAAGTTGGGGGGAGCGCTGGCGGTGATGCCGGTGTTTGCCACTATTTTCGGGGCGGTGGTTTCGGGAATTATTATTGAGCAGATTGATTTCTTCGCTTTTTTCGGTCTGATGGGAGGGCTGGTGGCTCTGGTGGGGATTTTCGGGTTCTTTACGTTGGAGGATGCGCCGGGGCTTCGTCCGAAAAAGGATGAGAAGGGTTTTTGGCATCAGTTTCTTACGGTGTTTAACTGGAATACGGTAAGGGAGAATAAAGAGCTGTTCTGGGTATTTTTGGTGATGACCGTATATTTTATCGGTTTTAATGTTTACTTTCCCTATATTACCATCTATTTCGTGAATTATCTGGGATATGGCTATGGGATGACGGGAATCATTCAGGGTGTGGGGCTTTTGGCGGCTGCGGTGATGACGATTCCGGCGGCTCGGTTTATTGATAAGGGCAAAACGCCGCAGGTTATTTTGACGGCTCTTATCTGTAATATGGCGGGGCTGGTTATGGTCAGTATTTCCCAAAGCCTCGTGGTTCTGCTCATCGGGGTGTTCGGGGCAGGGATCGGATATATTCTTGTACTGCAGGCGCTTACGGCCTGGATGAAAAATTTGTATCCGGAGGAGCAGCGGGGACAGTTTGAGGGAATCAAACAGATTTTCTTTGTCTGTGTGCCCATGATTATAGGGCCTGCCATAGCCACGCAGGTAATTAACCGGATGGGCGTGGAAATGGAAGTCAGCGGCACGGTGGGAATGGTGCCGGGACCCAGTCTTTTCCTGGTTTCTGCGGTGCTCACATTATTTACGCTGATACCTCTTGCCGCAGCCGGAAAAATGAACCGGCAGAGGCTGCAGGGACAGATAAGGTGATAGCTGTGCCAGGCAGGATATAGTCAGCGGTTTGTCGGGGAAATCAGAAAGAAAAGGGGGATGAATATGGAAAAAGAACTGCTGGAAAGAGGGCCTGTGCTGGATGAAAAAGGCCGCCCCATACCGGGGTATTCCAGAAGAAGCACACTGGTATATGACAGGAAAGCAATCAAGGCTCCGCCATGGAGAATCAAAGAATGGGATTTTTACCAGATTTCCAATGACAGGCTGTGCCTTCAGTTTACCATCGGCCATGCCGCATATGCGGGCCAGGTAAGCCTGATGCTCTTTGACATTGTAAAAGGGGAAAAACTGCTGGATCTGAACAAAATCCTGGTTCTGCCCTTCGGCTCCCTGCACATGCCGGAAAACGCGGAAGAGGACAATACCCTGACCTACGATAAAGGCGGCATATTTATGCGTTTTGAGACCCGAAAGGATGGAAGAGTGCTCACCTGCAGATGGGGCGATATGGAAGCCAGCATCCGCCTGGAACGAAAAAATCCGGATTCCCTCGTAATTAATCTTCCCTTTAACGAATACGCCCACGCCTTTTATTACAACCACAAAATCAACTGCATGACAGCAGAAGGCTTTGTAAAAAACGCAGACAAAGAATGGCGTTTCGAAAAAGACAGCTCCTTCGGAATCCTGGACTGGGGAAGAGGCGTCTGGCCCTTCCACAACGAATGGTACTGGAGCAACGGCACCGGCTGCCTGAACGGAGAAATCTTTGGCTTCAATCTCGGCTGCGGCTTCGGAAACACAGACACAGCAAGCGAAAATATACTTTTTTACAAAGGAAAGTCCCACAAACTGGGCAAAGTAGATTTCACCCTCGGCAAAGAATACCTGGATCCCTGGCACCTGACCGACAAAGAAGGCCGCCTCGACCTCACCCTCACCCCAATGTACGACAGAACCACCCGCATCAAACTCCTCTGGGTAAACAACTGCTGTCACCAAATGTTCGGCACCTTCACCGGCAAAGCCATCCTAGACGACGGAACCACCCTCCAAATAAACAATATAATTTCCTTCGCCGAACACGCCGTTAACAACTGGTAATTTAATTGATACATTAGGTACCTGTCCGCGTATTCCCTGTGGAGTCCGATTCTGAGAATTTGTCTGCGGGCATTGCTGGCTTCGGCCTCTCCGTACAGGCTGCGGGACAGCAAGGATTCCTGTAAGGGCCGTATAAAAACGCCGGTCCTTAGGCTGCGTACTTTGCAGCCTTAGTACCGCTGCGTATTTATCCGAGCGAAAGCGTGCCCGCACAGGAACCTTGCTGTCCGGCAGCCGATGCCAAGAAGCCGAAGCCAGCAATGCCCGCAGACAAATTCTCAGAATCGGACAAGCACAGGGAATACGCGGACAGGTACCGCAAGGTTTGACAACGTGGGGGGATTGTGATAATCTGAAGGTAATCGGCCGGCAGACCGGCCAGTTAATACAAAAAAGCAAGGATGAAGAAAGTACATTCGTGGAAGCTTTACAGAGAAGATCCCGCAGGCGGAAGGCCATGTGCCGCTGCCGAAGGCTGAGAGGGATCGGGTCGAAAAGGATGGAAGATGGCTTCGGAGCAGCGCACCGAACCGCCGGGACACCGGGGGCAAGGCTGCGACAGGTGCCGCCTGTTACAGCGGCAGGGTATGAAAGAGGCAGGAAACTGTTTCTGATGTACCTGCTAAGGCCCTGTTTGTGAGAATGGGGTAAAAAGAAGTGGTACCACGGGCGTAAGGCTCGTCTTCTTATTTTTAACAAAAGCTTAAGAATAAGAAGACGAGCTTTTGTTGACGGAAGCGATAAGGAAAAATCAGGAAAGGAGCACTAAAAATGAGCAAAGGAAAGTATTATATTACTACCGCCATTGCCTATACTTCAGGCAAACCCCATATCGGGAATACGTATGAGGCGGTTCTGGCGGACAGTATCGCACGGTTTAAAAGAAAGGACGGTTATGAGGTTTTCTTTCAGACCGGAACGGACGAGCATGGACAGAAGATTGAATTAAAAGCCCAGGAGGCAGGGGTAACCCCTCAGGAATATGTGGACAAGGTAGCCGGTGAGGTAAAGGGCCTCTGGGGTCTGATGGGAACATCCTATGATAAATTTATCCGTACCACGGATGATTATCATGTAAAACAGGTACAGAAGATTTTTAAGCGCCTGTATGATCAGGGAGATATTTACAAGGGACATTATGAAGGACTTTACTGTACTCCCTGTGAATCCTTCTGGACGGAGTCCCAGCTGGTGGACGGCAAATGCCCGGACTGCGGCAGGGAAGTAAAGCCCGCCCAGGAAGAAGCCTATTTCTTTAAAATGAGCAAGTATGCGGATAAGCTTATTAAGCATATTAATGAACATCCGGAATTTATACAGCCCGTATCCCGCAAAAACGAAATGATGAACAATTTCCTCCTTCCGGGACTTCAGGATCTGTGTGTGTCCAGAACCTCCTTTAAATGGGGAATTCCTGTAGATTTCGATGACAGGCATGTGGTTTATGTATGGCTGGATGCCCTGACCAACTATATCACCGGAATCGGTTATGATGCGGACGGGAACAGCAGTGATCAGTATAAGAAGCTGTGGCCTGCCGATCTGCATTTAATTGGAAAGGATATCATCCGTTTCCATACCATTTACTGGCCCATCTTCCTGATGGCTCTGGGCGAGCCGCTGCCGAAGCAGATATTCGGTCATCCCTGGCTTCTTCAGGGCGACGGCAAGATGAGCAAATCCAAGGGAAATGTAATGTATGCCGATGATCTGGTGGAATTTTTCGGTGTGGATGCGGTCCGTTATTTCGTCCTGCATGAAATGCCCTTTGAAAATGACGGCGTTATCAGCTGGGAACTGATGGTGGAAAGAATCAATTCCGATCTTGCCAACACCCTGGGGAATCTGGTAAACCGTACCATTTCCATGAGCAATAAATATTTTGACGGCGTTGTGGATGACAAGGGCGCTGCAGAAGATGTGGATGCGGATCTGAAGGCTGTTGTCACAGGAACCTATGCCAGGGTTTGTGACAAGATGGAGGATCTGAGGGTTGCGGATGCCATGACGGAGATTTTCTCCCTGTTCAAGCGCTGCAACAAATATATTGATGAGACAGAGCCCTGGGTTCTGGCAAAGGATGAGGCAAAGAAGGATCGTCTTGCCACAGTTCTCTATAACCTGGTGGAGAGCATTACCATAGGCGCCTCTCTGTTAGAGCCCTATATGCCCGAAACCTCCGCTAAAATTGCGGCCCAGCTGAATACAGCCCTGCCTTCTTTCGAAGAATGTGCGGTATTCGGACATTATCCCTGCAAAAATAAAGTGACCGATAAACCGGAAATCCTGTTTGCAAGGCTGGATGCAAAAGAGGTGGTGGAAAAGGCTGAGGCAATGTTTGCGGCCAGAAAGGCGGAAACAGAAGGCGCTGGTGAAGAGGCCCAGGAAGATGTTTCCGATGTGATAGATATTGATCAGAAGCCGGAAATCACTTATGAGGATTTTGAGAAGCTGCAGTTCCAGGTAGGGGAAATTATTGCCTGCGAGGAAGTGAAGAAATCCAAAAAACTGCTCTGCTCCCAGGTCCGTGTGGGAAGCCAGGTAAAACAGATCGTATCAGGCATCAAGACTCATTACAGTGCGGAAGAGATGGTGGGCAAGAAGGTTATGGTGCTTGTGAACCTGAAGCCTGCCAAGCTGGCTGGTATCGTATCGGAAGGAATGCTTCTGTGTGCGGAGGATGCGGACGGAAACCTTGCCCTGGTAGTTCCGGAAAAGGAAATGCCGGCAGGCGCGGAGATCTGCTGACACGTTGACTGCATCGCGGGTGTATGCCCGCGGTGTGAGCGGATAGGAAAAGCATTTGGTAAAATGTTTTGGAGGGTTACAAATGAAGAAAAAGGAATTTTATTATGATTCCGCAGACGGAGTGACCAAAATCCATGGTATAGAATGGATACCTGAGGGGAAGCCGGTGTGCATCCTGCAGATTGTCCATGGCATGGCGGAGTATATCAACCGGTATGACCGGCTGGCGGTCTTTCTTGCGGAAAAAGGAATTCTTGTAACCGGTAATGATCATCTGGGGCATGGCAAAAGCATATATAAGAATATGGAAGAAGCCGGAAACGGTGCGGGCAGCAGCCATCCGTACGGATATTTCTGCCATCAGGATCCGGCGACGGCGGCTGTGGAGGATGTGCAGAGCCTGAAAAAAAGGATCCGGGAGGAAAACCCGAGAATCCCTTATCTGATTATGGGGCATAGCATGGGTTCCTTCATACTGCGCAATTACCTGTGTGTGTACGGAGCGGAAATTGACGGCGCCATTATCATGGGGACCGGTATGCAGCCCAAAGGCCTGCTGGGATTTTCCAAAAAGCTGGTTAAGTTCCTCACTGTTTTCCAGGGAGAAAAACATAAAAGCGCTCTGGTGAATGCCCTTGCCTTCGGCAGCTATAATAAAAGAATCCCGCATCCCGTTTCTTCCATGGACTGGCTGTCCAGAGACTCGGTGGAAGTGGCCAGATATAATGAAGATCCTCTTTGCGGCTTTACCTTTACCCTTGGCGGCTTCGCCACGCTGTTTGAACTGATAGACCGGCTGCATGATAAGAGCAGGTTGGAAAAAATGCCAAAGGATCTGCCTGTCCTGTTCATGGCAGGAACCGAGGACCCGGTGGGTGACTATGGTAAAGCTGTGGAAGGCGTGTACCAGTCCTTCCGTGATCTGGGAATGGAGGATGTAAGCCTGAAGCTGTATGAAAATGACAGGCATGAGCTTGTAAATGAAAGCGACAGGGAACTGGTCTGGAAGGATATTTATGAATGGGCGGTTAAAACCGCAGGTAAAAAGGAAGCAGAGAATTGAGAAAATGCAGCAGACTGAAAAAATGTACATGTAAAATGCTGACGGCTTTTCTGACGGCCGGACTGCTGGCGGGATTTCCTGCCGTGGCTTTGTCTGCCAGGGAAGCCATTCTGGCACAGGGGCAGGAGGAATCCTGGCGGGAGATCCCTCTCAGCGCAGGGAGCGCTCTGACTCTTACGGAGGAACAAAAAAAGCTTCTGGAAAAGATGAAGGAAAAGCTGGATGCGGGGGAACTGGAGACAGATGAGCAGATCCGGGAGGCAATTTCCCAATGTGAGGAGGAACTGGAGATCACCCTTACGGAGGAGCAGAAGGAACAGCTTCTGGGGCTGATTCAGAAGATGAATGCCCTGGGGCTTAATTCCGATGAAATACTTTCCAAGGCGCAGGAGCTGTATGAGGAATATGGCGAACAGATAAAGAAAAGCGCGGATGCCGCCATACAGGAAAATATTGTGGAGCCTGTGAAGGAAGCCGTGGTGGAGGGGACTAAATCCGCCATCCGTGATTTTTTCCGGGATATGGGAGAAAGCATACGCAGTTTTTTTGCCCGCCTGTTTTCCTGATGAGAACTGTCAGCCGCCGATTACATTTATCGTGCGGCAAAGTTTAAGAACAAAAGTATAAGTATAAAAAACGGCCTTCTGTGTACACTATTTGTGTACACTGTACACCGGATGAAAAATTTTTTTATCCAGGGGAAAGGAAGGCCTTTTTATGCGGATTGCTTTTTTTAGTACAAAGCCCTATGATCGTATCTGGTTTGAACCTATGGCAAAGGATTATGGCTATGAAATCTATTTTATTGAACTGCCCTTCAGTGAGGAAACTATGTTCCTGGCAAAGGGCTATGATGCGGCCTGTATTTTTGTCAACGATCATGTGAACAGCAAAATGATAGATTATCTATATGAAAATAAGGTAAAGGCGCTGCTGCTGCGAAGCGCGGGCTATAACCATGTGGATGTGAAGGCGGCAAAGGGAAAAATCGAAGTCCTGCGGGTGCCCAGCTACTCTCCTGAAGCGGTGGCGGAATTCGCCATGGCCATGCTGCTCACGGTAAACCGGTTTACGCATAAGGCGTATGGAAGAACCCGGGAATTCAACATGAATATCAACGGACTGATGGGAACGGATCTTTTCCATAAAGTGGCCGGCGTAATAGGAACCGGTAAAATCGGACAGGCCATGATCCGCATTTTCCAGGGCTTCCGTATGAATATCCTTGCATATGATCCTTATCCCAACAAGAGTCTGGATGTTCAGTATGTGGGGCTGGAGGAGCTTCTTTCCAAATCGGATTTTATTTCCCTGCATTGTCCTCTCACACCGGAAACCAACCATATTATAAATGAAGATACTATTGCCAAAATGAAGGACGGCGTGTATCTGGTCAACACCTCCAGAGGCGGTCTGATCGATACCCAGGCATTAATCGATGGTCTTCTGGCAAAAAAATTCGGCGGTGTGGGGCTTGATGTCTATGAGGAAGAGGAAGGCCTGTTCTATGAGGACTGCTCCGATGAAATCATTCAGGATGATAATCTGGCGCGTCTGACAACATTTCCCAATGTGCTTATTACCTCCCATATGGGGTTCTTTACGGTAGAAGCCATGCAGGCCATTGCCCATGAAACACTGGAGAATGCCTATGCTCTGGAAAACGGGCGGCCTTTAAAGAATAAGGCGGAATAAGAAAGATTATTAATAATTATTTTATTTGCACTGAAACCTATCCCGTAGTATGATATTTACTATAAACGCCGGCGGGCAGGCAGTGGCGCCCGTATTATAGAATAAGCACAGGGAGATATACAAATGGGTAGATTTTTTAACTTGGACAGCCCTCTTATGACTTTTTTATCAAAGATGGCAGACCTAATGATTCTGAATCTTTTAACGCTGATCTGCTGTATCCCGATCATTACGGCAGGGGATGCGATGACCGCTCTTTATTACATGACCGTCAAGATGGTCAAAAATGAAGAGTGCTACATAGTGAAGGGCTATTTTAAATCCTTTAAGGAGAACTTCAAGCAGGCTACCATAATCTGGCTGATAGCGCTGCTGGTGGGAATCATCCTGGTTGGTGATTTTTTGATTCTCCGCAATTCGACTCTTTCCTTCGGAAAGGTGATCATGGTATTGATTACGGTAGTTGCCGTTATTTATATTTTTACCATGATTTATATTTTCCCCGTATTATCCAGATTTGAGAACACAGTGAAGAATACCATAAGAAATGCTTTTCTTATGAGCATTCTCAACCTGCCCAAAACCATTCTGCTTGTAATCATCAATCTGGTTCCCACGGTTGTCCTGCTGGTAACCCTTCAGGCAATGCCCATTGTAATCCTGTTTGGCTTTTCCGTACCGGCTTATGTGGCCAGCATGCTTTTTGTGAAGATTTTCAAGCGTTTTGAGCCTGAGGAAGAGGAAGATCAGTCGGATGAGCTGGAGACTCTTTCCTTTATCCGTGAGGAACAGGAACAGAAGCAGAGAGCTCTCGAAGAAGAAGCGCAGGAAGAAGAAGGCGCCCAGGCTGTTCAGGAAGCTGCGCCGGAAGAGAAAAGCGAAGAAGAAAACCAGGAATAGGCGGTCTGTATTAACAGCGGCAGGAACTTTTAAAAACGGCAGGATGAGACGGAATGTACACTCTATACCGTTAAGCTGCAAAGCTGATTTGATGTCATTTTATGGAAATGAAATATACGTAAAAGTGAAATAAATGCTCTTGGAAAAGGAGTTTGAAGTGTCGAAAACCGCGCAGTATCGGGGATATGGTCAAAGTGTATAATAATAGAAAGCTGATTTGAGCAAGTTGACAGGCCCTAAATTTTCGTTCTCCTTTTCTTAGCAAATTTTACAATGTCGCGATAAATATTTGTGGAATTGTGGTATAGCCAAAAGGTAGCACTTAAGTTATACTTAATTCAGGCTCAGTTGAGAGAACGCAACTGGAAACATGAAAACAAAAATAGGGAGGCTAACTAAATGGCAAGTTTATCTTTAAAGAACATCTGCAAAGTATATCCCAACGGATTTGAAGCAGTAAAAGACTTTAATCTGGAAATCGCTGATAAAGAATTCATCATCTTCGTAGGTCCGTCCGGATGTGGTAAATCTACTACACTTCGTATGATCGCTGGTCTGGAAGATATCTCTTCCGGTGAATTGAAAATCGGTGACAGAGTAGTTAACGACGTAGAGCCTAAGGACAGAGATATCGCGATGGTATTCCAGAACTACGCTCTGTATCCTCATATGTCAGTATATGACAACATGGCTTTCGGTCTTAAGTTAAGAAAAGTTCCGAAGGATGAAATTGATAAGATGGTTAAAGAGGCTGCTAAGATCCTTGACCTTACTCCTCTCCTTGATCGTAAACCGAAGGCTCTGTCCGGTGGTCAGAGACAGCGTGTTGCTATGGGACGTGCAATCGTACGTAATCCTAAGGTATTCCTGATGGACGAACCTCTTTCCAACCTGGATGCAAAACTGCGTGTTCAGATGCGTATTGAGATTGCAAAACTGCATCAGAGATTAGGTACCACCATCATTTACGTTACACATGACCAGACAGAAGCTATGACACTGGGTACCAGAATCGTAGTTATGAAAGACGGTGTTATTCAGCAGGTTGATACACCTCAGAACCTGTATGACAAGCCGCAGAACCTGTTTGTTGCCGGATTCATGGGATCACCTCAGATGAACTTCCTGGATGCTGTTGTTGAAGTAAGCGGCGACAATGCTTCCCTGAAAGTAGCCGGAAAAGCTATTCCTCTGCCTCCTGCAAAGGCTAAGAAGGTTATCGAAGGCGGTTATGCCGGAAAGACAGTTACATTTGGTATTCGTCCTGAAGACGTATATGATTCCCAGATGTTTATTGAAACAGCTAAATGTACATTTGAATCTACCATCAAGGTTTATGAATTGCTTGGTGCTGAAGTTTATCTGTATTTTGATCTTGCAGATTACCCGATTACAGCAAGAGTAGATTCCCGTACAACAGCAAGACCTGGCGATACTGTTAAATTTGCATTCGACGTTGAAAAGATTCATATTTTCGACAAAGAAACAGAGCAGGTTATCACCAACTAATAAAAAAATGGGAGGGGAGATGCGATGCATCTTCCCTTTTTTCTTGCATATTTGGAGATTTTGCTATATAGTTAATTGTAACAAGGAAAGGACGTGAAGAGAGATGATTTCCAATCAAGTAATACAAAACAGTATTGACGAATTACGTGCAATTACAAAGGTTGACCTTGGGGTATTTGACGTGGAAGGCCTGAAAGTTGCGACAACAGTAGACGAGATTGATATTTCCAGGGACATAATTGAAAATTTCGCTTCTTCACCAGCAGACAGTCAGGTAGTGGGAGGACGCCACCTTCTCAAAATTCTTGATGATGGGGAACCGGCATACATTCTTGTAGCCCAGGGTCCCAGTGATGATGTCTACATGGTAGGTAAGATCGCAGTAAGCTCTATTCAGAATCTTATAGTGGCATACAAAGAACGCTTTGATCGCAATAACTTCTTTCAGAATCTGTTATTGGACAACCTGCTTCTCGTGGATATTTATAACCGCGCACAGAAGCTTCATATCGAAGTGGAATGCCCCAGGATTATCTATTTAATTGAGACTAAGATTGAAAAAGACAACAGCGCCATGGAAATGCTTAAGAGTCTTTTCTCCAGCCAGAATGGTGATTATATCACTGCTGTTGATGAGAAGAATATCATTCTGATTAAAGCTCTGGAAAGAGAAGATGATCTGGATACTATCGAGAAAACAGCTGACATGATTGTTGACATGATGAACAGCGAAGCCATGATGAATGTACGCGTGGCTTATGGTACGGTTGTAAGCGAACTGAGAGAGGTTTCCAAGTCTTATAAGGAAGCTACAATGGCTATGGATGTAGGCAAGATTTTCTATGCCGAGAAATGTGTGATCTCCTATGCGAAGCTGGGTATCGGACGTCTGATTTATCAGCTGCCTGTTAACCTCTGCAAAATCTTTATTGAAGAGATCTTTGGAGATAATGTACCTTATGACATGGACGAGGAAACTCTGACCACAATCAATAAATTTTTTGAGAATAACCTGAATGTATCAGAAACCTCCAGACAGCTGTTTATTCACAGAAACACGCTGGTATATCGTATTGAGAAGCTGCAGAAGAGTACCGGACTTGATATCCGTGTATTTGATGATGCGCTTACCTTTAAGATTGCGCTGATGGTAGTTAATTATATGAAATATCTGGAAAGCATTGATTATTAATTTGTGAGTACAGAGTCAGGCTAAAGAAAATGAAGGAACCGGAAAACAGGACATGCTGTTTTCCGGTTTTTAAATTTAGTCATATATATGAATCCTTCCGAATACAATAGAGACTATAAAGGAGGGACACGGTGTTGTATTATAACAGGCAGATTATTTACTTAGACCATATGGAAGCCGGAAATAAAATAAAAAATGCAGGATTTCTGAAGCGGGAAGAAACAGAAGATACCATAACCTGGAATATGCAGATAAAGGGCCTGTATGAGACAGACACAGGTTTCTTTGACTTACGGGACGAAACAGGAGCGATTATTGACAAAATTCTTCTGAAAAGGGGGACAGGTTCTTATACCAGGCAGTTTACGCCGGACGGAATCAGCCGGGGCGGAAGAAAATACAATGAAATATGCGGGATTTGTATACGTCTTTTTGCCGGGAGGGAAGTGGTGGGAAGATGGCAGGGAAGCGGAGAAATATTAAGCGCCGCCAACTTTCCGGTCAAAGAAATCCCTGTGTCCAGGGCAGTACCGGAGCTGCCCCGGATGGAAAGACAAACTCCCAAGGAAAAGGAAAGAAAACCGGAAGAACCTGTTCTCAGAGAACTGGTACAGGAGGAAAAGCCGGAAATTTCGCAGAAACCCATGCCGGTATGGACAGCGCCGGAGAATCCGATTCCCTACAGTGAGGATAGCCGTTCCCAAATGCCGGTGCCGGAAAATGGCTCCCTTTCCGCAGAAAAGCTGTGCAGGAGATGTATACACAGGAAATACGTGCCTTTGGAAAAAGAAGAAAAAAAGGAAACTCCGCATATTCCTGCTTCCATCGTAACGACGGACAAAGCACAGAAGGAAGAAATAAAGGATCCCATGCAGGAGGAATTTTTCGAGGATAAATGGGAGCAGCTGTGCCATATATATTCCACAATCCATCCTTTTGGGGATGAAAGAGAATACCTGTCCATAACCCCCAGAGATTTTGTGATCCTGGCCTCGGAACATCAGAAAATGGTACATAACAGCTTTCTTCTCCATGGCTACTACAATTACCGCCACATAATTCTGGGAAAATTCAAGACAGGGGATGAGGATAGATATTATCTGGGCGTACCGGGAGTATACTATGATAGGGAAAAAATGGCAGCAGAAATGTTCGGCTTCGAAGCCTTTGAAGGGAAACAGACCCCTGCCGAACCCGGAAGCTTCGGCTATTATATGAAAAGTGTCCGTATATGAAAACATCGGGGATACCGTTTCTTTTTCACGCAGAAGCTGCGGAAAGGAAACAGTATCCCCATAAGCTGTGTCAATCCACACCACGCAGAGAAACATTGTCGATATAAGGCTTCAAAAGAGTTACGAATTCTTCCAGTTCTTCCTTTGAATAGGAAGAGAACTCTTTACAGATAACCCCTTCACTCTCCACATAAGACTGCAGAAAATAAGCCTTACAGCCTTTCAGCCATTCCCCGATGGACAGAAAATCCCCGGAGGAATGCAGCTCCCTGACTACCGTAGTCCTGAATTCATAATCCAGTCCGCACGAACGGATAAAATCCACAGATTCCCGGATAAGACCCATATCCAGCTCCTTTACCCCTGCAGTCCTGGCATAATTCTCCGGAGAAGACTTAATATCCATAGCAAAATAATCCACAAGCCCCCTCTCACGAAGCGACTGCAGAACCTCCGGCCGATACCCGTTAGAATCCAGCTTCACCAGATACCCAAGCTCCTTAACCCGTGAAAGAAACACATCCAGATCCCTCTGCAGAGTCGGCTCCCCCCCGGTCACACAGACACCTGTCAAAATCCCCTTCCGCTTACGCAGAACCCCAAAAACCTCCTCCTCATCCAAAACAGGCAGACTCCCCCCATGAAGAACCAAATCCCCATTCTGACAAAAAGGACACCTAAAATTACACCCACCCGTAAACACCGTACAAGCCACATGCTCCGGAAAATCCAACAAAGTAGTCTTATTAAACCCAAATATTTGCATTTTATCCTCTTTCCTGATATCATTTACTATCTAAGAGCCGGGCGGCGGTAAGAATATGGAAAACCGCTGGGGAGCTTGCTCACCAACGATTTTCCATATTCTTACCGACATGCGGCGACAGCCGCAAAGCTTTGGCATGCGAAGCATTCCAAAGCTGTACCCGGCGGACTCCCGGGAATCCACCCTAAAGCCCGCCAAGCTCTATATTCCCCACCCATTATACCCCCACCCACCCACCCAGCACAACCCAAAGAAAGGACCCCCACCCCCCATGACTCCACCCATCACCCCACAAGAAAAATACATGAAAGCCGCCCTCGCCCAGGCAAAGAAAGCCTACGCCCTGGGAGAAGTCCCCATAGGCTGCGTCATCGTCCACCAGGACAAAATCATAGGCCGGGGCTACAACCGCCGCAACACAGACAAAAACACCCTGTCCCACGCCGAAATAACAGCCATCAACAAAGCCAGCAAAAAAATAGGCGACTGGCGCCTGGAAGACTGCACCATGTACGTCACACTGGAACCCTGCCAGATGTGTTCCGGCGCCATCGTCCAGGCCCGCATCCCGGAGGTAGTTATAGGCTGCATGAACCCCAAAGCCGGCTGTGCCGGATCCATCCTCAACATCCTGGAAAACCCCGCCTTCAACCACCAGGTAAAAGTAACCAGAGGGATTCTCGAACAACAATGCAGCGACATGCTCACCCAGTTCTTCAAAGAACTGCGCGTACGGGTAAAAGAAGAACGCAGGGAACGCAAGCAGAAAAACAGCCAAAACCAGTAAACGCAAAAAGAAGGGCACCCCGATCCGGAGTACCCTTCCTTCATCCCATCCTTCTATTTCATCATCCCTTTATTTCCACAAAGCCAGCTGCTCATTATACTTCTCCGTATAAACAGCCTCAATAGCGGAAGCCTGGTTCGCGTCAATTTCACTGATCATGGCATCATAAAGTGATACCACCTGTTCCTCAGAATCCGCATAAACCATATTGGTGAAAGCAGTGTCAATAATATCCTTTATTTTCTGTTCCGACAAGGCTTCCGGCGTACCTGCCGCAGGCCCTATATAATCATAAGGGGCCGTATCCCATGTGGAATTAGCCATGGATGTAAGCGCATGCGTGCTCACAGCGTCCCGCTCATACTTCGTGGCAAGATCATAAGGTGTTCCGTCGCTGCCATATCCGTTTTTAATAAACCATGTCCACTTTCTTATTCCGGTCTCCTTTGCAAAAGTGTTCCAGTCATCCTTAAAGCCCTGAAGCGTTTCCGGACGAGGCACATGCTTGCCGTCTTCCATATCCCAATCCTTACCTTCAATTCCCCACATCAACAGATACTGTCCTTCTTCACTCGCAAGAAAATTCATAAATTTAATGGTTTCTACCGGATGCTCATTTTTTACGGTTATTCCGATCGCATCCCAGCCCAGGGAGCTTCTGGGGCTGAAAGTAGTCTTATCCGGGTCCACACCGTCTGCCACAACCTTGAACATATAAAACTGCTTATCCGTATCCTCTCCGTTATCCTCCTTAAGAAGCCGGTTTCCGTCGCTGGAAAGCCCTACCGTGGCGGCAACACGTCCGCTTCCTGCTTTCTGAGTAAAGATCTGCTCCTTATTTACCGCCCATTCCTTATCAAGAAGCCCATCCCTGTACAGACCGTTCATATATTTTACCATCTCCAGGTAATCAGGATCCCTGACATCAAAATACAGCTTTCCATCCTTTTCATAATAATTCTTCATTCCATACATCGCTTTAAAAGTACTTAAAACAGAAGGCATATAATCCGCGTTGGAAGTAAGAGGAATAGCAGACTGCCCGTCAGCGTCCTTATAAGTCTCTTTAAAACGGTTCAGTATATCCCGGAACTCATCCTGAGTGAAGGCCTCCCCTTTTTCCGCCTTTTCTCCATATCCCAGTTCCTTCAGCACATCCATACGGATACAGAAAGCCCGATCCGGATCGGGATCCAACCCATACCAGTTATTCAGATAATAATTTTTGCCGTCCTCATACCGGCTTTTATTCAGGATATCCCCATACATTTCCTGGATATCGGCTCCATACTGATCAATCAAATCATTCAGCGGCACCAGTGCACCAGCAGCGATGTACTTATTTACGATATCACTTCGCCTGTCCATAAGGACAATATCCGGAAGATCACCGCTGGCCAGCATCAGATTCAGTTTTTCTTCCGGATTGCCGGTAGGCTGCTGGACTTCAATCTTGATTCCTGTTTTTTCCGTAATGGCCTGAGCCACCGGGTTATCGAAGGCATCTCCCGTATTTTTATCAAAAAATGTAAGAGTAATGACTTCCCCGGAAGCGGCCTCGTCCGCTTTTCCCGTTTCCGTGGCTGCCGCCTGGGAATCCCCATTTCCTGCTGACGGGGATTCTCCCCCGTTTCCGGAATTATTCCCGCATCCAGCCGTGAGACAGGAAATTGTCAGTATACCAGCGAGCAGCAGACTTAAATTTTTCTTAAACATAATATCCCCCTTTTCCCTGCTTAATTAAAGTTCGGTAAATATATTTTATTGAATTCCAGCATTTCGTCACACATTTTTACAATATCCCCGATGGAAAGCTCTGAAGAGGTATGAGGATCCATCATGGCCGCCTGATATACATGTTCTTTTTTGCCTGTAAGAGCCGCCTGGATGGTGAGCAGCTGCATATTGATATTTGTACGGTTTAAAGCGGCACACTGTTCAGGAAGCGGCCCGAAATGAGTCGGCGTTATTCCATTGCCGTCTACCAGGCAGGGAACCTCCACACAGGCCTTTTCAGGCAGATTGCCAATCAGGAAGCCTGTATTTAATACATTTCCCGCGATTTCATAAGGATGGTTAGTTTCAATGGCTTCCATAATATACGAAGCATATTCCCGGCTTCTTTCATGAGTGAGGCCTTGGTTTTCGATCAGATCATTGACCTCTTTCCAGTATTGAGCCTTCCCGTTGGCCCAGTTTTTATATCCGTCGGTTGGAAGATGATACTGTTCCTTCAATTCCGGATATCTGTGCTTATGATAGTATGGCACATATTCGGAGCCATGGGAACTGGATTCCGTCACATAATAGCCAAACATTTTCAGAAATTCATACCTGACCTTATCATTATGATCGTCTGTCCGTGCCAGGGCCTTCTGCCGGATTTCCGGGTAAAGATCCTTTCCGTGCCGGGAAATTTCCAGAAGCCATGCCTGGTGGTTGATTCCGCCGATCCGGTAAATGATATCATCAGAAGGCATTCCCAGCCCTTCCAGCAATTCTTTTGCACAGACCTGCACACTGTGGCAGAGGCCCACACATTTGATATTTGCCGCCTGCTGTACGGCGCCGGTAACAATACACATGGGATTAGTATAATTCAGCAGCCATGCATCGGGACATACCTCCTCCATATCACGTGCGATATCCAGCATGACAGGAATGGTGCGCAGGCCGCGGAACAGGCCGCCCATTCCCAGCGTGTCAGCGACGGTCTGATACAGGCCGTATTTTTCAGGTATCTGGAAATCCGATACAATATACGGATCATATTCCCCTACGGCGATAGCGTTGATAACATAATCCGCATCGCGCAGCGCTTCCTTTCTGTCGTGGTAAACCTCCACGCTGGCGTGGTTTCCCAGGTTCTGGTTCAGGCACCGAAGCATGGTTTCCGACTGGCGGAGCCTCTTTTCATCGATATCGAACAAAGCGAGCCTGGATTCGGCAAGGGCTGGTGTGCACATGCAGTCCCCTAAAACATTTTTGACAAAAATGGAACTGCCGGCACCGATAAATGTGATTTTTGGCATAATTACCTCTTTCCGGCGCTGAGCGCCTTTTTATATTAAATTAGTCTTTTACTGCTCCTATAAGCATTCCTTTGATAAAGTATTTCTGCAGGAACGGATATACCAGAATGATGGGGAGCGTGGCTACCATGGTTACCGTCATCCGGATACTTTCGCTGCTGACCGGCATTTTTTTCGCTTCATTTGCCATTTGCTGGGCCTGGGAAACCATAGCGCCTGTCTGATACTGGTTCAGTATTTTTACAAGCACCGCCTGCAGGGTTTTCAGCTGAGGCTTATAGGTATAAATATAGGAATCATACCAGGCGTTCCAGTGGGAGATAGCGGAAAACAGCAGGATGGTCGCCAGCACCGGCATACTGAGAGGAAGCACCACCTTTAAAAATATGGTAAATTCTCCGGCCCCTTCGCTGGAGGCCGCTTCAAACAGCTCTTTCGGAAGACCTTCGATATAGGTCCGGACCAGAATCATCCAGTAGATATTGATCATACCCGGAAAAATAAAAACAAAAAAGTTATCTATCAGCCCCAGGGCTTTGATTACCATGTAGGTGGGTATTAATCCGCCTGAAAAATACATGGTAAACACGAAGAAAAAATTGATAGCCCGTCTGTGAACCAGCTCCTGCTTGGAGAGGACATAAGCCAGCATGGCGACACAGAATACGGTGAGAGGTACGCCGATTACTGTACGGGCCACGGTAACGCCCAGGGAAGAAAGGATTTCTTCATTCTGAAATACGGCTTTATAGCTGCTCAGGTTCAGCTGCCGGGGCCACAGCAGAAGCCCTCCCCGCAGGGAATCTCCCGCATCGTTAATGGAAAGTACAAAAATCTGCCAGAAGGGGAAAAAGGTGATGATAAATATAAAAATCAGAAATCCGTAAACAACTGCCTTTCCGGCTATCTGACCTGGCGTCAGATGTGGCAGCCCGGCTTTTTTCGATCTTTGTTTCTGCATGATAAGGAACTCCTTTCGTAATCCTTCTAAGAAAGCCTGCTTCAGAAAAGGTGGCTGCCTTCCAGCTTCTTGGAAATAGTGTTTACCGTGAGTACCAGCAGGAAGGCGATAACGGATTTAAACATACTTACCGCAGAGGCGTAAGAAAACATGCCATTCTGGATACCATAACGGAAGGTATAGGTGTCAATAACGTCAGAATACTGCCGGTTCAGGGAATTGCCCAGAAGGAAATACTGATCAAAACCGGTATTCAGCAGGCTCCCTATGGAAAGTATGAGCAGTATCAGTATAGTGGGCCTGAGCATGGGAAGAAGGATGTACCATATCTGTTTCAGCCTTCCGGCTCCGTCCACCTGGGCGGCTTCGAACAGCTCAGGATTAATGGCGGAAATGGCAGCCAGGTACATGATGGAGTTATAGCCCATGTCCTTCCAGGTATTGGATAACGCCACAATCAGCCAGAAGCGTTTTCCCTCCTGCAAAAAGAAAATCCCTTCATCAATGAAACCGCAGGCTATCAGAATCTGATTGATAAGGCCTTCTGAAGACAGAAGGGTTACGATAATATTGGCGGCAATTACCCAAGATATAAAATAAGGCAGATAGGAAACTGTTTGTACTATCCGTTTGAAAAAGCGCCCCCTTACTTCATTCAGCGCAAGGGCTATGAATATGGGAATCACAAAGCCGATGCTCAGGGTGAGGATACTGGAACAAAGCGTGTTGCGAAGTACAATTAAGAAATCCTGGCCGGAGAAAAAATAACGGAACCACCGGAGGCCCACAAATTCACTCCCGAAGAAATTGGACCAGAAATTGCCGAGGGAGGGCTGATAATCGATAAATGCCATATACAGGCCGGCCATGGGCCCATAAGCAAATAGTAAGGCCCAGAGAATACCAGGTATCAGCATCAGGTACAGGGTACGCTGGCGTTTCATAAGCCGGCCCTGGACTTTTCTTTGCTCCCTTCTGTTATTGGTTTTTACTGCCATTTGTTGAATCAATAAAACCCCCTCCTTGGTTAAGATGTATTTTGTTTCCTGCTTTATGCCTTGATTATAGGGAATAATACACAACAGATCTATAACGGATATCACCGATTCATAACGGAAACGTACGAATTTGGGGGCTTAATAATTGAAATAATATAAATTATGTTATATGATTCATGTGTGAAAGAAGGCTTTGAGGGAGGGGAATGTTATGTATCGTATTTTATTGGTGGATGATGAATGGCTGGAGCTGGATACCCTGGAAAAGTATATCCCGTGGGAGGAAATGGGATTTCAGGTGGCTGGAACAGCGGAAAACGGGAAAGAGGCCTTACAGCTTCTGGAGAGATTGGAAGGCTCTGAAAACGAAGAGGAGAATGACAGGAAGCTTCCTGATGTGGTACTCACAGATGTGAAAATGCCGGTTATGGACGGCCTTGCTTTCAGCAAAATACTGCATGACAGATATCCGGATATACAAATCGTTTTTCTAAGCGGCTACAACGATTTTGAATATGTGCGTTCCGCATTGGCTGTGGAGGCCTGTGGGTATATATTGAAGCCTTTAAATACGGAGGAACTGAAAGGCACGATGGAAAAGGTAAGGGAAAAATGTTTCCGATCCTTCCGGGAGAAAAAATCCCAGGCTGTGGTTACGGCGGAGAATTTTCGAAATCTTCTCGGCTTCAGTGCGGGAGAAAAAGAGGTATTGTGGGAAGATATCTGCCGTTCCTGTAACACGATTCTGCACTGCGGACAGGAAAACCGGTCTTTTTATGTGGGAATGATAACAATAGATGAATATCGTTTTTTATCAGGCTACGAATCCAACGGACAGGATATTCTGAATACTATTGATACTGCGATCCGCAGGCTGTCAAATGACAGGATACTTCCCCTGCATATCAATGATTACAGCTATTTGCTGCTATCCGGCACAGAATTGAACCGGGCGGCGTCACGCCTGTTGGAACAGCAAAAGGAAGCGGCGAGATGGATTACGGTCTGTCTGTATGAAAACCGCCGGCCATTGGAGCAAATGCCGGTTTTATGCCAGGAAATGAGCCGATTCCGGCAATGGCATGTAAAGATGTATGGTTCCGGGCATATAATCCTCTGTGACGGGCAGAAAGAAGCAAGGAAGTCTCAGGAAAAGGAAAAACCGGCGGAATACGGGACATTGATTGCCTGCCTGCAGAACGGGGAAAAAGAAGAAATCAAAAAATGGCTGGACAATTATTTTTTGGAATGGTCGGAAAGGGAAGGCGGAATCGGGAAAGGCGCTTTTGAACTGACAGAGAAAATATATTCCTCCGTGATCGCGGTGAATTCCGCCGTAGAAGAGCAGATGGAGGATAAAGCGGAGCTGTACGGCCTCCTTTCTGCTGCGGAGGGAATATCCCTGCTCAGAGAAATTCTGGAGCAGTTTCTGGAGAAAATAACGGATATCCTGTCCGGTTTATCCGGTGACCGGCGTCTGGAAATTGTAAACAGGGTGAGACAGATTATTGAAAAGGAGTACAGTGAACCTCTGACAATGGAATATCTGGCGGAGAAGGTATATATGTCCCCTAATTATCTGAGGACGCTGTTTAAGGATTATACCGGAGAAACCATACTGGAATATATTACGAGAATCCGTATGGAACGTTCGGTGGTACTTCTGAAAGAAACGAATATGCGGGTGAACGATATATCAAAAAAGGTAGGCTATGAAAATCCCTCCCATTACTGCGCCGTATTCCGGAAGCAGATGGGAGTGACGCCCAACCAGTTCAGGAGTAAGCTGACAGGAAAGGGAGCCTTATGAAAAACAGACTGAAATTATTCTTTTACAATCTGCCCATGATGGGGAAGCTTTTGATATTTCTCATCACCTGTTCCCTGGTGCCTCTTCTGGTAATATCCATTTATTCCTATACCTCGGCCAGGAACCAGCTTCTTGAACAGGCCTATGAAAACATGAATCATATGAACCAGCAGATCAACAATAACATCAGCGGCCAGCTGGAGAACTTTCACCAGATCTCAGGGATGCTTTATACCAACGCCACACTGAAGGCCTATTTGACACAGGCATATGAGAAGGATATTGATTTTGTGGAGGCTTACGGCTACATTAATGATTTGTTTTTCGGACTCATGGCTGCAAACAGCAATGTGGATGGGATCACGGTTTATGTACTCAATGACACAATACCTACGGACGGCACTTTTATCAAATATCTGTATGACGAAAAGGCGGCACCGGCCTGGGTGAGGGAGCTTGACAGGACTTACGGGAATGTAGTCTATACAGGTATTACTTTAAATGATAAGAAGGAACGGGTTTTTTCACTGGCCCGCATTATGAACTTCAACAGCCTGAATTATCCCTATGGGGTGCTTACCCTTTCCGTGAAGGAGGAATATCTTTACTCCATGATCCGCCAGGAATCAGAAGGGAAAAGTATTTTTGTGATAGATGAAAAGGGAAGCATTCTTTCCACGAAGGATAAAAGCCTGATCTCGAAAGGGCTGGGGGAGGTGCTGGAGGTTGAAATCCCCATGGAGGATACCGATGGAAGACTGGTGATGGATGTGCGGGGGAAACGTTCTCTGGTCGTTTTCAATCAGATGGATCAGGGGTGGAAAACCGTATCCATTGTGCCGCTGGATGATATCCTGAGGGAAACAAAGCTGGCGTCCAGCAGGGTCCTGCTCATAGCAGGGATCAGCTTTATTCTGGCCCTCATACTGATTCTTTTTATATCCCGCTATTTCACAGGAAGAATAAAAAATCTGACAGGACAGATTGCCCTGATTGAAAAGGAAGATTTCAGCCGGAAGATTGATATTAAGGGCAATGACGAAATCGGACGGCTTTCCCAGGCCTTTAGCCGGATGACGGATAAACTGAACATCCTGATAAATGAGCTTTATAAAAAGGAAATCGCCCGCAGGGATACGGAGCTGTATGCGCTGCAGAGCCAGATTAACCCTCATTTTCTTTATAATACCCTGTCCGTAATATCCTCTCTGGCCATCCGGAAGGGAGATGAGGAAATCAGCGGGATCATCAACCATCTTTCTTCTTTTTATAAGACCTCACTGAATAAAGGGATGCGTTATATCACTGTGGAAAATGAACTGGATATTACCCGGCATTATCTTGCGATCCAGCATATGAGGTTCCGGGATCATTTCCGTGAGAGCTACGAAGTGGATGAAACACTTTTTCCATGCAGGACCCTGAAGCTGGTGCTTCAGCCCTTTATTGAAAACGCCATCAACCATGCCGTATGTGAACGGGAGGAACCGCTGCATATCATAATCCGCCTGTATAGTGAGGAAGACAGGATATGCTTTGAAGTGGAGGATGACGGAGCGGGAATCGAGGAGGAGAAAATGGAGCGGCTGCTTTCCGGACAGCCGGAGGCGGGGTATGGGATATATAATGTAAATGAAAGAATTCAGCTTGCCTATGGTGCAGATTATGGAGTGGTCATACATAGCTGCGTGGGCAAGGGAACAAACGTAAAAATTACAATCCCCCTTTAACACCTCTTGCAATTTCCGGATCTTTCCTGTATAGTGGGAAACGTAGGAAGAAAGAAAAAACAGACAAACGTATATGGGCAGGTAGGTCCATAAAGGAGGAAACGTTTATGATGAATGAAGAGTTTTTAACACTCACAATTGGAAAGCAGAAAAATATTGCCCTCATTGCTCACGACAGCAAGAAGCCGGAGCTTATCAGCTGGTGCGAAGAGCATAAGGATGTACTTAAAAATCATTTTCTGTGCGGTACAGGCACAACGGCAAGGATGATTACCGATAAAACAGGGCTTCCTGTAAAAGGCTATAACAGCGGCCCCTTAGGCGGGGATCAGCAGATTGGGGCCAGAATTGTGGAAGGACGCATTGATTTTGTGATTTTCTTTTCCGATCCCCTGACTGCACAGCCACATGACCCGGATGTGAAGGCGCTTCTGCGTATTTCCCAGGTTTATGATATCCCGATTGCCAATAACAGGGCCACGGCTGATTTTTTAATAACCAGTACTCTTATGGATCAGGAATATGATCATCAGATCGTGAACTTTAAAAGAAACATTGAACACAGGGCCAATACCCTGTGACAAATATCAGGATTTCAGCTTTCGATAGGCTCTGGGCGACATGCCCAGGGCCTTTTTAAATAAATCGGAAAAGTAGGCGGAGGAATGGAAACCGCAGGCATAACTGATATCCGTAATGCTTTTGCTGGTATTTTCCAGCAGGCGGCAGGCCTGGAAAAGCCGGATGCTGTTCAGGTGGTCCATGACCGTACTGCTGGTGGCATTGCGGAAAAGGCGGCACAGATGATATTTGGTGATATAAAAATGAGAGGAAATATCATCAAGGCACCGGATTGTACTGTAATTCTGATTAATATAGGTAATGACTTCTGCAATGAGAGGGGGATTTTCCGTACCTCTCTTTTTTTCCGCATCAGAAGTCTTAAGAATATTTTCCCGGCAGGAGTCATCAAGCAGGGACAGAATTCTCACAAAGGCGGGATAAGCGGCATCATAATCATTTTTATGGACGAAGTCACGGATTTGAAAAAGGAGGGCAAGAGCTTCTGAGAAGGCTTCGGGAGATAAAGGGAGCTGTCCGCTCCGGAAACAGGATAAAAGAAGGGCGCGGCTTTTTTCCGTAAAATACCGGTTGAGAAAGCGGTCGTCAAAATACATGAGCGTACGTTCATTGCCCGCCCGGCCTAGGGATTTATGCATGCAGCAGGGAGGAATGAGGGACACCTGGTTTTTGCAGATCGTATAGGCAGTATCCATGGTTATCAGGGTGTATTCTCCCTCCTGGAGAAACAGAAGCTCATAGGCGTTATGATAGTGAAAGCTTCCCATGTCATAATCCTGAGGATGTTTTATATATTCGATTTGCAGCATATGCTCCGGGGAATGAAGATTAGCATTCATGGGGGCGGCCTCCCTTGCCGGATTATCCGGTAAATACCCTGTCCGTCAATGAACCGGAAATCAGGAACGAAATGTTAATATATCTAAAATAGTATACAAAATAAGCTCATAAACAGCAATATAATAAAAGAAAAATAAGAATAATTGACTTATTATATTAAGAAACAGGATTTATTTCATGAGAGACAGGGGAGGATTTTATGGCCGGCAGATTATTTTCTTTCACCGAAAATGGGGACGGGGTGAGGGTTACATCCCATGATTTATATGAGGAACAGAAAGGATACGGTTTTCTGGACTGCAGTACGACCTCGGTATCTGCGGATCGGTTTACCGGAACCGGGGGCTGGAATCTGAGGGAAGAGACGGAAGGGAAGCAGGATTTTCCAGCCTCCCTATACGATACAGAAGATGGGGCAGAGCTTTTGGGAGCGGGAATACCCCTGCGGTTCCGGGCGTCGGTTCCTGAAAATGGAACCTATGCGGTCACGGTTATTATCCGGGGCGGAAGGGATGGAATCAGCGGCCTGATGCTTTATTCCGGAAGGCGGAACCTGGTGAAACGGGATCTGGAAATTATGCCGGGAGAAGAATTCACCGTAACCTATTATGTACAGGTATGTCCGTATATCCCCATTGTGGGTAAAGGGCCGAAAGAAGACCGTTCCATATATGTGACGGTATTGAATAGGGCAGGAGGAAGGGCGCGTCTTACGGGTGTTCATATAGAACCCGCAGAATGTCCTGTTCTTTATATTGCAGGGGATTCTCTGGTAACCGATTATGAGGGGTTATATCCTTATAATCCCATACGCAATTTCGGAAGCTGGGGGCAGAACCTGCTTCAGTACTTTAACAGAATTGCGGTCAGCGATCAGGCCCATGGCGGCCTGACTACGAATTGTTTCCGGGATGACGGTCATTGGAATATTATTTCCGAAAATATAAAGCCGGGAGATATCTTCATGATGGAATTCGGGCATAACGACCAGAAGAGAAGGAATCTGAAGGCTTTTGACCAATATGCCGCCAATCTGCGGTGGTATATTCTGCAGATACGCAGAAAAGGAGCGTTTCCTATAATCGTTACCTCTCTCAGCAGGGTTCCGGGAAAAGATGAGAATGGATTTTTTGATTTGCTGGAGGATTATGCGGAAAGCTGCCGAAGGGTGGGGAAGGAGCTGAAGGTTCCGGTCATTGATCTGCATTCTTACAGCTTCCGGCTTTGGTGTGATATGGGGCCGGATACCTATCCCGATTATTTTATGGATACCACCCATACCAACGATTACGGAGCGCTGCTGGCGGCAAAATTTATCAGTGAAGAAATCAGGAGGCTTGAGATAGAACCGCTGTGCACGGGTATGAATGATTATGCCGGCGAAGCCTGGGAGCCGGATGTGTCTCTTTACCCGAAAGAAGAGATGCCGGGGGAGCATTCGTCTCGCCTGGCAGAGCTGAAAGAGGAGCGGCCCGTTCTTCCTACGGACTTGCCTGAGCTTCCCTATGCGGACTGTTTGGGAATCCCTCAGGAGCAGGATCTGAAGAAAGCCATGGCAGGAGGTTTGCTGGATCCGTGTATCTTGTTTTTCCATCCCTTTGACGAGATGCCCAGAGGACAGTTTTTATATATGTTCTTTAAAGCCGTGAAGGTTCCGGCCGGGAGAACTTATCAGGGGCGGTATTGTGACATTTATAAATATGAGTTCGACGCCGGAAATGTCCAGGCCGCATGGGATGCGGGGCTGATTGATGAAAAAACCACGCCGGATGACAGGTTCCGTCCGGATGACGGCCTTACCTGCGGGGAGCTGGTGAGCTTTATGGTCCGAAGCCTTCAGCCGGAAACGGATCGGAATATGGAAATAGAGGCATGTGAGGAGATGGCGGCAGGGTTGGGACTGCTGTGGGACGGATACTGCAGGGAGAGCAAGGTAAACCGTGCGGACTGTACTGCGGCTCTTGTAAGGCTGATGAGCTGTTAATGGAAAATGCGGCAGTATTTGCCCGTGAAGAAGAGGATTATGAAATCCGGGGAGTAAGTGCGGCTGATGAAGAGAGGAGAGAAGGGTATGGTAAAGGAAGGAATGAAGAATATTTATATCTGTTTTCCAGAGGGAAAGCACAAGGTGCTCACCATGAGCTTTGATGATGGAAGGCTGGAGGACAGACGGCTGGTGGATATTTTCAACCGTTACGGAATCAAGGGGACATTTCACGTAAATTCGGCAATCAGGGATGAAAAGAGGGTGCCTGTTTCCGAATACCGGGAACTGTATAAGGGGCATGAGGTGTCCTGTCATACCTGTACTCATCCCACGATAGCCAGGTGTCCCATGGAGCAGGTGGTGAGCCAGATTCTGGAGGATCGCAGAAACCTGGAAGCGGCAGTGGGATATCCGGTACGGGGGCTTTCTTATCCGAACGGTTCCTATAATGAGGAAATTGTTAAAATTCTTCCGGCGCTTGGCATCCGTTATTCCAGAACGGTTGAAGAGACAAACGGATTTGCCATGCCGGAGGATTTCCTGAAATGGAAGGCGACCTGCCATTATAACCATAATCTCATTAAGCTGGGAGATGAATTCGCGGCTCTGCATAAAACCCAGTATCTTTATATGATGTATGTATGGGGACACAGCTATGAATTTACAGATCATGATAACTGGGAGGTTATGGAGAATTTCTGCCGGCGTATGGGAGGCAGGGAGGATATCTGGTATGCGTCCAATATAGAAATCGTGGATTATATGGAGGCCGCCGGCCGGCTGCAGTTCGGGGTAGGTGGGGATATGGTATACAATCCTTCTGCAGCCTCTCTATGGATTGAAGTGGACGGCGGGAAAAGGGAAGTAAAGGGGGGACAGCTTCTCAGGCTGTAAATTATGCTTTTCCGGCCCATCTTTTACATTGTTCTATGCGTGCGCCCACGGGAGAGTCTCCATTTTCTTCATCACAGGAATAGCTTGTGAGTAAATCACAGGGGATTTCCGGACACTGTCCGCAATGGACAAGGCCCTTTTCCTGACAGCAGACGGCAACCGGGCATTCCCCGTGAAAGGGGTTGCCGTTTGTGGGGATACAGCCCCTGCAGCCATGGGATTCTTTCCAGGTGCAGCCGGTACAGTGCAGGCCGCAGCGGGAATCAACGGTATCTGTGAAAATAAGTGTATTAGCCATAATTATGCCTCCTCAATAATGCGTATAATTTTACTTATGGCAGCGGTGCTGGTTTTTCCTTCATCTGCTGCCGGTTCTTTGGGTACATGGATGTGAAACATGAACCGTCATCTTTGTTTTTTCTTCAGGGCTGTTTCCGCAGTCCTGTTCTTTATTTTCATAAAAATTATCTTCTTCTGTTTAAGATTAGCATGACTAACATGACAGCTGATTGTCCTGTTTCTTTATTTTTGGATGTGCAGATAAATATTTTATCTTAAATAATTTATATAATAGCAGATTGCAGATAATGTTGGAAAAATTTATGTTTTGTATTATAATTATTTTATCTTATTTATCTATAGATATCATGGCAGGTCTGCCGACAGATTCCGATTTGAAATGGTGAACAAAAGAGGAGGGATGCTTATGGATGATTTCTGGCTGTAATGGTTGAAGGAATTACCGGAAATATGATAAAATAAAGGAGAATAGGAATGACGGAGAGAAAAAGTAAAATGCTCCCCCTTAGCCAGTTGACCCTTTTGGATCGCTTTTTATTTGATGCGGCTATGGAGGATAAGGATTTCCATAAGAGTGTCCTGCAGATTATTTTAGGAAAGGAAATCACTTTCCTGACCAAAAATGAAACGGAGAAAGAGCTGCGGGTCAGTCCTCTGTTGCGCTCCATCCGTATGGATGTGTATGCAATGGATGAGGATGGGATTATTTATAATTCGGAAATGCAGAAACAGTTGAAGTATGATTTGCCCAAGAGAAGCAGATATTATCAGGGAATGCTGGATTCTTCCCTGCTGGAGCCGGGATCCATCCGGTTTGATTTGCTGAATGATTCTTATATTATAATTATAACGCCTTATGATGTTTTTGGCCTTGGGAAATACAGGTATACCTTCCGGGCCAGATGTGATGAGGAATTGTCCTGTATTTTGCCGGATGGGGCAGTGCGTATTTTCCTGAATACAAGGGGAAAGAACCGTGAGGAAGTTGGCGATGAGTTGGCATGGTTTCTGGAATATGCGGAGAAAACGGATGAGGAAACCGTCAGGAAGTCAGGAAGTGAGGTCCTCCGGAGAATCCATGAGCATATCTGTAAATTGAAAGCCAGTGAAGAGATGGGAGTGAGGTATATGCAGGCATGGGAAGAAAAAGTGAAGGAACGGGAAGATGGTAGGGAAGAAGGCCTTAAGGAAGGCCTTAAAGTAGGTATAAGCAGAACAAAAAGGGTTCTGAAGCTTGCTGCCGAGGGAAAGAAAAAAGAAGAAATTGCGGAAATATGCCAAATTACTGCAGAAGAGGTGGCTGAAGTGCTGGAGGAGTAACCGCAATATCGGCATGAACGGCAAAATTTTATCTGTGCCAAAAACCAAAAGGATTGACAAATCGTTCAAAAAAAAGTATACTAATTAGACCGTGCAGCCGGGGGATTAGCGGTCCCCTGTACCTGAAATCCGCTATAGCAGGGGTGATGTCCGGCTTAGGGCTTGTGCCTGTGTGGCTGCCCTTTATAAGTGGCGTTGAAGTTTGGGTCTTACGCAACGGATGTCTGCGAACCGTGTCAGGTTGGGAACAAAGCAGCACTAAGCAGAATTTTCCGTGTGCCGTGAGGGTGCCTGGCGGAGTTAACTGTAAAGGTAACGCATATGGGTTTATGTTCGAAGCAGGACGCACGGTCTTTGAATTTTATAAGGATGGTTTTTCCGGGATTTAATAAAGGATTGCGTCAGTTCATTTCATAATAGTGGAGTGAACCGGCGCTTTTTTATGTATTTATATAAAAATGTACGTAATGAAAAAATACACAAAAATAAAGAAATCGATTAATGGAAATTAACCAAAATTAAAAATCATTTACAGATCCTATTGACAAGGAAATTGATATAGAATATGATTTATATATGCAAACGATTGCGCAAACAAAATTGTATATTAAAAATAAATAATCATATTTTTTTTATTCTTTCGTGCAAACGTTTGCACTAATGAGAGGAGTACATATGAGCGTAACAATCAAGGACATTGCCAAAAGGGTGGGGGTGGCCCCATCCACCGTTTCCAGGGTGGTAAACGGGAGCGCATCGATTTCTGAAGAGACAAAAAGCAGGATCCTGCAGGTGATGGAGGAGATGAATTATCATCCGAACAGCCTTGCCAGGAATCTGGTGAATGGAAGCACTTTTTGTATAGGCTTGATTATGGATGCAAGGGACGAAGGTACTTTTTCCAATACCTTTTTTAACAGAAGTGTATATGCCATTGAAAAAGTGACCCAGGCAAACGGTTATAATCTGCTGATTGCCAATGATGACAGCAGTATGGGTGTATCTGCCGTGGAGAAGCTGGTTCTGGAGAAAAAGGCGGACGGGCTGATCCTGCCTTCCAATTGTGTGCGTACCGGCCTGGTGGAGATGCTGTTGAGGAATGAATGTCCGTTTGTGGTTTTGGGAGAACCGGCGGTTATGAAAAAGGAAGCATGCTGGGTGGATGCCAATAATGAAGAAGGGGCAAAGGAGGCGGTGCTCCATCTTGCCAAAGAGGGCTTTGAGCGGATCGCATTTTTGCTGGAAAACAGGAATACCGTATTTGCGGAAAAACGTCTTGCCGGTTATCTGGAAGGAATCAGGACTGCCGGGCTGGAAGAAAATCCGGATTTCATAAGAGAATGCGGACAGCCGGAGCAGGGAGGAAGCATAGCGGAGCATATGCTTGAGGGAAAAAAGCGGCCGGATGCCTTCTTATGTTCCAACAATGTGATCGCTTATCATGTGCTGCAGACATTAAAAAGAAAGAATATTTCCGTACCCGGAGAAACAGGGGTTGTCACCTTTGATAATTACCCTTTTGCTCAATATATGGATCCGCCTTTGACCGCTGTGGATGTAGATACCTTTGGGATAGGAGAACAGGCGGCCTTCCAGCTGATTCATAAAATAAAGAGGGCGGACAGCGGCAATCAGCAGACCCTGATATCCACCAGGCTGCTGGTACGTGAATCCTCCCGGAGAGGAGAAGTGAATGAATAGGGGAGCTATTCTGCATTCCTGTATCCTGCCGGACATTTATGCCAAAAACAGAAGCCTTTTAAGCTTCCGGCTGCGGACGGCAAGAGAGGATGCGGCGGAATGCAGCCTGGCTGTTTACGCCAGGACAACGCCGGAAAGGATACGGAAATTCCGTATGACCTGCAGCCTCCGCGATAAGGAGGCGGACTATTATACGGTGGAGGTGCCGTTTTCCAAAGTGGCAAGATACCAGAAATACTATTTCGAATTGGTGGGGAAGGGAGGCGAAAAGCTGTATCTGACTTCCTGGGGTATTCAGGAAAAGGTTCCAGAGGATGGTTTTTTTGAATTTCTTTATGCCAATGAAAAGGACTGTCTCACCATCCCTGAGTGGAGCAAAGGCCAGGTTTATTATCAGATATTTCCGGAGAGGTTCTGCAACGGAGACAGGGAAAATGATCCGGAGGGCTGCGTGGATTGGGGGAGCGCACCGGATAGGGATCATTATATGGGAGGGGATCTGCGGGGAATCTGTTCCCGGCTGGATTACCTGGAGGATCTGGGTGTGCAGTGTCTGTACCTTACACCGATCTTTCGGGGAGATTTTAATCACAAATATGCCACTACGGATTATTTTGAGGTGGATCCTTCCTTCGGTACCAAAGAGGAACTGGCGCAGCTGGTGGATGCCTGTCATAAAAAAGGAATCCGTATCATACTTGACGGAGTTTTCAACCACTGCGGAATCCATTTCCCGCCCTTTCAGGATCTGCTGGAGAAGCAGGAGGCTTCCCCGTACAAGGACTGGTTTATCGTGACGGATTTCCCGGTTACGCTTTCCCACCACAGCTATGAATGTGTGGGCGCTTATAAATGGATGCCGAAGCTGAATACATCAAACAGGGAGGTGAGGGATTTTGTCCTCAGCGTTATGGACTATTGGATAGATAAGTTCCATATAGACGGCTGGCGGCTGGATGTGTCGGATGAGGTGGATGGCAGCGTATGGACGCAGGCCAGGACCTTTCTTAAAGAAAAATATCCGGATTGCCTCCTGCTTGGGGAAACCTGGGGGAGCGGCAGGAAGCTGATGCTGGGAAACCAGATGGACAGTATCATGAACTATATTTTCCGGGACAGCGTAAGGGATTTTTTCGCGGCGGAAAGCATAGATGCCGCGGATTTTGACGGGCGGCTGAACCATATGCTGGCGGAATACCCGGAAGAGATGCAGCAGGCTCTGTATAATCCGCTGGACAGTCATGATACGGAACGGTTTCTGTATCTGTGCGGGGGAGATAAGCGCAGGCTTCGGCTGGCGGCGGCCTTCCAGTTTGTATTTCCCGGTTCCCCGGTTATCTATTACGGGGATGAAATCGGTATGACGGGGGCTAATGATCCGGACTGCAGGGGGGCTTTTATCTGGGAAAAGGAAAAACAGGATGAAAAGCTGCTTCGCTGGTACCGCAGGCTGGCCGCACTGCGGAAGGGATCGGAGGTTCTGAGGAAGGGAAGCTTTACGGCGGTCTTATGTGAAGGCAGAACCTATGGTTTTATGAGAAGCCTGGGGGAGGAAGAGCTCTATGTGCTTCTGAACGCGGGAGAGAAAAAAGAAGCGGTGCTTCCTGTGGCTTCTCCGGGGAAATATAAGATTATTTTTTCAGACAGAGAGGAAGAGGAAGGAAAAACAATCCGTGCCCGATGGGCGGAGGACGGAGGGAAAAATGGTGTGAACGGTGACCGGATGGACTGTCAGGGAAGGCTGGAGCTCATGGCCGGAGAGTGGTCCGTTTTGGTCATGGAAAAAGAAAAGGAGGAAAGAGGTTATGAAGAATAACAAAAAAATACTGGCAATTGTACTGACAGCTGCATTAAGCTTGGGGGCTCTGACAGGCTGTGGTAAATCGCCAGTAAATTCTGAAAGCAGCTCACAGGACGGTCCGCAAAACAGTACTGAGAGCAGCGAGTCAGCAACACAAAAACAGGATGAGGTCACAATCAATTTCTGGCACCATTACAGTGCGCAGTCTGCGGAAAATGAAACACTGATGAATGTGCTCATTCCCGAATTTGAAAAGGAAAACCCCGGTATCAAAGTAAATGCAGTTTCCCATGAATGGGCGGATCTGCACGATAAGATTCTGATTAATGCCAAAGCGGATACCCTGCCGGATGTGGCGCGTCTGGACAGCGCCTGGATTCCGGAATTCCAGAAGATGGGGATTTTGCTTCCGCTGGATGAAGAAATGGCTGATTTTGACGCCGTATCCGGCGGCCTTCTGGACAGTGCCATGAGCACCGCGCAGATAGGAGGACATTTCTACGGCCTGGCGTTGAACACCAATACCAAAATTCTTTTTTATAACCAAAAGGCCCTGGAGGACGCGGGACTTCCCGTTCCGGCCGACATGGATGAATTTGTGGATACCGTAAAGGCTCTTTCGGGTACCAATGAAAACGGGCAGCAGGTATGGGGATATAACGAACCGGCCCTGGCAGGCTGGAACCTGTGTCCTTTTATCTGGAGCTGCGGCGGGGAGCTTACCGATCCCGGCCAGACGAAAGCTTCAGGCTATATTAACAGCCCTGAAACCGTAGGAGCCATTCAGATGCTGGCAGATTTATACGCCCAGGGAGCGATTACCGGCTGGAACAGCGGTGATATTCCTATGACAGATGGTTTTGGGACAGGCCGTTACATGCTTCTGCTGGAAGGTCCCTGGAAAATAGCGGAAATGCAGGGAGCATATCCGGATTTTGCTTATGGGACAGCGCCTATGCCCGCAGGAAAGGGCGGTTCGGTTTCCGTTCTCGGAGGAGAGGATATTTCCATGTTCCAGTCCGCCAATAAGGAAGCCGCCTGGAAATTTATGCAGTTTATGACGTCGCCCTACGCTCAGGAAGAGATGGCAAAATGCGGCCAGATCCCCGTAAACGAAGAGGCTCTGGAAAGCGATACGGTAAAAGAGGCTGATTTCGCGCCCTTCATCGATGCTATAAAAACAGCGAAAAGCCGTCCTACCGTAGCCAGCTGGTCGGAAATTGACAGCGAGCTTGCCACAGCCGTAACAGCCGTAATGAACGGGGATAAGACCGCCCGGGAGGCCATGGATGAGCTGGCGGTTAAAATGGATGCGCTTCTGGCTGAATGATATAACCGGACAAAGCTGCTTTCATTTATTATAGACCAGGTCTGTCCGCTTCGTCAATGGTACGGAGCGCGGACTGTACTGCGGCAATGCGCAAAGGAGACATGGATGATGAGAAAAACATGGGGCAGCAGGATGCAGATCGGACTCCTTTTGCTGCCGGGAGTATTGATTTTCGGAATATTTACTCTGTATCCTATAGCAAAATTATTAATTATGAGCTTTTTCAAGTGGGATTTTGGCTCCATACTGAATCAGGAATTTATCGGTTTCGCCAACTATGGGGAAGTATTCCGGGATCCGTATTTCCATACAGTATTTGTGAATTCCATCGTGTATACGCTGGTGACGGTTCCGGCCCAGATGCTGCTCGGCCTGCTTACAGCGCTGTTTATCAACAGCATCAGCCACTTCCGGATTGGATTCCGTGTGCTGTATTATCTGCCGGTTATCACGTCCTGGGTCATTGCCTCCCTGGTTTTCAAATATGTGTTTAATACAGAAGGAATGCTGAATTATTTCCTTACCGATATCATTCATGTGACCAGCCGGAATATCCGGTGGCTGGATACCCGGTGGGGAGGGCTGACCATAGCCATGCTTCTTGGCATATGGAAAGGAATCGGCTGGAATATGGTGGTATTTCTGGCCGCGCTGCAGACAGTGCCTCAGGAGCTGTATGAGGTGGCCTCTCTGGACGGGGCGGGGAGCGTGAGAAAGTTTTTCTCCGTAACCCTCCCCTCTATCCGGGGGACAGTCCTGTTTGCGCTGGTCATGCTCACCATCGGTGGCTTCAATGTATTTACTTCTATTAAAATGATTACCGACGGCGCGCCGGGACATCAGACGGATACGATATTGACCTGGATGTACTATAAAGCCTTCAGCACAGGCAAGTTCGGTTATTCTGCGGCTCTGTCCTTTATAACGGCGGTGGTGCTGGGCATACTGGCCCTGTTTCAGTTCCGGCTGATGCGCAGCAGGAATTAGGCATAAAAAGCCGGGAGGATTGAAAATGAAACTGACAAAAAGAAATGCCGTACAATTTCTGTTATATCTGCTTCTGACGGCGGGCCTGGTGATTGTGGTAATGCCTTTCTGCTACATGATAAGCACCTCACTGAAGCCCAATGGGGCGCTCTATGAATTTCCGCCGCATTTTTTCCCGTCGCTTAAGGAAATTACACTGGAGAATTATGATTACATATTGCATCAGGGGAAATTTTATATGAATTTTCTCAACAGTGTGCTGGTATCCGGTATCACTGTGACCATCGCTGCATTTGTGGCCGCCGCTCTGGGCTTTTGTATTGCCCGCTTCCGTTTTCCGGGAAGGAGCTTTCTCTTTTTATTTATTATGCTCACTATGATTATTCCCGGCACCACGCTGATCGTTCCTCAGTACGAGCTGGCAGTAAAGCTGAAGGTAATCAATAACCTGTGGGGACTGATTCCCTTTTACGTGGCCTGGGTCATCCCGTATTCCACTTTTATGATTAAAGGTTTTGTGGAAAACGTGCCAAAGGAACTGGATGAAGCCATATATATGGACGGAGGGGGTGTGTTTACCGTATTTTTCCGGATTGTGTTTCCTCTGGCGAAGCCGGGAATCGCTTCGGTATCTATTTTCAATTTCCTGACGGCCTGGGAAGAATTTCCCTGGGCCAATACGGTAATAAATGACAACCTGAAAAGAACCCTGCCCATAGCCATATCCGGATTTTTCGGACAGCACCAGTTTACCCAGTGGGGCTACGTATTCGCCCTTTCGGTACTGAGTCTGCTGCCGATTCTGATAATTTTTATTTTTTGTCAAAAGTTCTTTGTTGCCGGTCTGACGGCGGGAAGTGTTAAGGGTTAATTGGTTATTGCCAAATATTGTGTGTTGTATCGTTTATATGCTGACTATATACTTATGCCTGAGGGTCCGTGCCGGAAAGACAGACCCCCGGGCATATTATTGTTTTTAAGAAAGGAAGCATATGAAGAAAAAAAATATTGCACATTCCCTGATAGCGGCAGCCGTTTTGTTTCTTGCAGGTACAGGCCTGAGAGCAGAAGCTGCTCCGGCAAAGTTAAATAAAGGAGATACGGTGGTTGGGTATTATACCAACTGGTCTTCCGATAAAGGCTACAATCCGGCGGATATTCCGGCAGGGAAGCTGACTCATCTGAATTATGCTTTCGCTAAGATAGATCCTGCAGTGAACACAATAGCTGTGGCTAATCCGGAAAAAGATTTGAAAAATTTTGAACAGCTCAGAAATATGAAAAAGAAATATCCGGGATTAAAAACGCTGATTTCCGTAGGAGGCTGGGATTATTCTACATATTTCAGCGTCGTGGCGGCAACAGAGGAAAGCAGGAACCAGTTTGCGGCAGGATGTGTGGATTTTATACTCACCCATGGATTTGACGGAGTGGATCTGGACTGGGAATATCCTGTGTCCGGAGGGCCGGCGGGGAATATCAACAGTCCGGAGGACAAACGTAATTTCACCCTTCTGCTGTCCGCCATCAGGAACCAGCTGAATGTGCAGACCCAGCGGGACGGCAAAAAATATTATCTCACCATAGCAGGCGCTGCCAATTCTAATTATCTGAATAAGATAGAAGCACAGCAGGTAGTGGGGCTGGTGGATCATATTTTCGTCATGGCCTATGATATGCATGGATCCTGGGATACCTATTCGGATTTTGGAGCGCCGTTATACAATCCCCAGGAGAGAAGCCCTCAATATAAAAACAGCGTGCATGACGGCGTTCAGGCCTATCTGAATGCAGGTGTGCCGGCAGACAAGCTTGTTCTCGGAATGCCCTTTTATGGCTATATTTATGAAGGGGTGGGAGCGGCTCAGGAAGGAAGATACAGTACTTTTTCATCCGCACGCTCTATCAGCTATAATAGTATTAAAGGAACCTACCTGAATAACCCGGCATTCTCTTCCTTTTACCATGAAGGGGCTGCGGTACCCTATCTGTACGGAAACGGCATCTTCATTTCTTATGAAAATCCCCGTTCCATCGGGACTAAGGCGGCATTCGCCAGGAATCTCGGTCTGGCAGGGGTAGGAATATGGGAGCTGTCACATGACAGCGCAGGAGAACTTCTGGAAAGTGCCCGGGCCGGGTTGATCGGAGCATAGCAGTCTTGCAAAAAAGGATTCCATTGCGTATAGTAAATGACATAGGAAATGATAAGAAAAATCATCCGGATAGGGACAGGCAATGGAAAATCGAGTTACGGAATTTGAACAGATGATGAAGGATTGTACACTGTGCCCCAGAAACTGCCATGCTGACAGGCTTGGCGGAAGAAGGGGCTACTGTGGACAGGGGGCGGAGATCATGGCGGCAAGGGCGGCACTCCATTTTTGGGAGGAGCCCTGCATTTCCGGGGAAACCGGATCAGGCACCGTGTTTTTCAGCGGCTGTGTGCTGCGGTGCGTATACTGTCAGAACCATAATATTGCGGAGAGCAGAGCCGGCAGGATAATCGGCTGGGAACGGCTGTCTGAAATATTTCTGGAACTTCAGGATAAAAAAGCGAATAATATTAATCTGGTAACGCCAACTCACTTTGTCCCGCAGATTGCGCTGGCATTGGAACGGGCAAAGCTTGGGGGACTGCACATACCTGTAGTATATAATACCGGAAGCTATGAGCGGGTGGAGACCTTGAAACGGATGGAAGGCCTGGTGGATATTTATCTGCCGGATCTGAAATACATGTCTTCCCGGCTGGGAGAGAGGTATTCCCATGCGGATGATTATTTTGAAACCGCATCGGCCGCTATTGCGGAAATGGTAAGGCAGACGGGCGGACCGGATTTTGATGATAAAAGCGGTCTTATGAAAAAAGGAGTCATTGTACGGCATCTGGTTCTTCCGGGCTGTACGGCAGATTCCAAAAAGGTAATATCCTATCTTTACCATACCTATGGTGACAGGATTTACATCAGTATTATGAACCAGTTTACACCGGTGTGTGATTTATCCTCCTTTCCGGAACTGAATCGGAGGATAACTGCCCGGGAATATGAAAAGATTGTGGATTACGCCCTGGATATCGGAGTGGAAAACGGGTTTATCCAGGAAGGGAATACGGCAGAGGAAAGTTTTATACCGGAATTTGACGGAGAGGGGCTGTGAAAGTTCTGTCTTCCATTCAGGCGCTGCCGGTGCCGGATGGGAGAGGGACCTTTGCAGGCCTTTTTTAGAAAAAATATTGTGGGATTCCTATTTGTAGTCTATGATAAAAGAAAGAGTTTTCCAGTATTTGTCTACTAGCAGGAGGAATCTATGGAAGGAACAAAAGTGTATACTTTTATGGTAAGGTTCCGGGATAAGCCCCAGGTATTCCGGATGATACAGATCGACGGCGGAAAAAGCCTGGAGGATCTGCATTATGCCATACTTGAGGCGTTTGATTTTACCCCGGAGCATTCATATATATTCAGCCGGAATCAGGTTTTTTATGATCCCAAAGGCTGTGCCGCATCTGATAACGGCAGCGGAAAAACAGAGAATGATGTATGTCTTGAGAAATTGGGCTGGGAGCTGAAGGAGACCTGGCTGTATCTTTATGATTTCGACAATGAATGGATGTTTGATGTGACATTGATGAAAACAGAGGGCGGACAGGATCAGGGCAGCAATCAGGCAGTGAGGAAAAAAAGGGAACTGGAGAAATACCCGGATTCAGAGGAGGATTGGGAGGAAGAATCGGAGTTTGACAAACCTGTGGAGGTCGTATGCAGCAGGAAGAGCATGAAGTCCATTATGGGGCAGAGAGATGAAGAAGAACTGAAAAAGCTTCTGAAAAAGCTGGGGATGGAAATCCCTGAGGCGGAAAACAGAAAAAAGAAAGCGGATGTTTATGCCGCCGCTCTTATTGATGTCCTGGAAGGGGACAAAGAGCTCATGATGAAGCTGTTTACAGGAAGAGGAGGCCGATTCCTTGCCGGGCTGGCGGGGGAGCGGACGGTAACCCTGGGAGACTGCATGATGCATATGAATGAGATGGATATGTACCATGCATGCGGGCTGGTGGATTTGGAGAACATCGGTGATGCGGTAATCGGGCTGACAAAGGAAGGAAGGGAATATGCAGCGCTCTGCGGGCAGGAAAAATGGAAGGCCTGTCTGGAAGAAAAAGAAAGGCTGGAAAAACTGCTGTCTCTTCTCGTTGACATATATGGGGCGGCAGAGGTGGGATATCTGTACTCTATGCTGAACATGTATCAGGAGGATACGCTTGACCCCGATGAATTTTACGAAGGGATCGCTGCTCTTGCTGCTTTATGGAATGATTATACAGAGTTCAGGGATGAGGACAGCGGCCAGACTTATCTGAGCATCCTTGACCGGGAAGAAATCGCCTATGTCCTTAAGCAAAGAAAAAGAATCGGCGTGAAAGGCTATAAACCATTCTGCAGGGAAAAAATGGAGGCCATCCTGGAAAATGGGGTTTCGGTACTGATACCTTCTGTCAGGAGGTTGCTGGATTGTCTGCAGACGTCAGGCGGATTAGATTATGATGCAAGTATGATGCTGGCGATGAGTTTTGTCCAGGAGGTGTCCCTGAACCCCGCTCCTGAGGCTGCTTTGGCGATGGGAAGGGAACTGCTGGAGGACTGGGGGATTGAGCCGGATGATAATGTGGAAGAACTGCTGAAGCTGGTTGCCGGAGAAGCTCCGTCCGCCCTTTTGATGGGGTATTCCATAGAGGAGTATAAAAAACTGTTGGGTATATAAGAAGAGGTGAAACCATGGAAAGACACGAAAAAATCATCATGGATGTATTACTCTGTACAAGGTTCAGTGTATGGGCGGAACTTGTACAGAGGTTTGCAGCTACAGAGCAGTAAATACCGCCCGCATTGGATTTTGTACTTATAGGAAATAAAAAAACTATAAGGAGAAAACCAATGAATTTTAATAAAAATAAAAAGAACGGATTTACAGGTTATATTATTTTCTGGCTCAGCCAGTCCGTTTCCCAGCTGGGGAGCGCCATGACAGGCTTTGCCCTCATGATTTGGACATATAAGCAGACGGATTCCGCGATGACGGTATCTCTTATGACTTTTTGTTCTTATATGCCTTACATCCTTGTCAGCCTGCTGGCAGGTTCCTTTATAGACAAACACAGCAAAAAGAAAATTATGCTGGTGTCCGATTCGGCAGCCGCTCTGTGCACTGTTTTTATCTGGGCAATGCTGGCGGGAGGAAGACTGGAAATATGGCATATTTATGTGGTGAATGTGATAACGGGTTTTATGAATGCTTTTCAGCAGCCCGCCCAGTCAGTGGCGATAGGAATCCTTGTGCCGAAGGAGCTGTACGCAAGGGCCAGCGGCATGGATTCCTTTTCCAATAACCTGCTGACGGTTGTGACACCGGTGCTGGCGGCTTCTGTCAGCGCTTTCCGGGGACTGGAAGGAGTGATACTCCTTGATCTATGCAGCTTTGTATTTGCTTTTTGTGTGCTCCTTATTTTTATCCATATCCCTGAGAAACCGACAGGGGAGAAAAAGAAAGAAGCGCTGTTTTCCGGCCTGAAGGAAGGGATTGATTTCCTTAGGAAAAGGAAGGGACTGGCTTACATGATTCTAAGTATGTTCCTCATCAATTTCTTTTCCAGGCTGACCTATGAAAATATCATGTCTCCCATGCTTCTGGCAAGAACCGGCGGAAATGAGCAGATCATGGGTATCGTGAGCAGCGTGCTTGGAATCGGGGGGATCGCGGGCGGCCTGCTTGTGGCTTCCGGCCGGATAAAAGGCAGTCCGGTAAAAATGATTTATCTGTCTGCGGCCTTTTCATTCCTGTTCGGGGATCTGGGGATTAGTTTTGGACGAAATGTGTGGATATGGAGCCTGGCGGGGCTTGCCGCCAGTGTCCCGATTCCCTTTGTAGCCGCAGGGCAGCGGATGATTCTGTATAACCGGATTCCGAGAGAAATCCAGGGCAGGATTTTTGCGGTGAGAAATGCGCTGCAGTATTCCAGCATTCCGCTGGGGATTCTTTTGGGAGGCTGGCTGGCGGATTATGTGTTCGAACCGTTTATGAAGGGCGGTTCTCCTGCCGCAGCTTTTCTGGGAAGGCTGACGGGAACAGGGAGCGGAAGCGGCATGGCCCTGATGTTTTCATGTACGGCAGTGCTCGGGGCGGCTGCCAGTATTTATTGGTATGGGAATAAGGATATAAGGGCGCTGGATGGGAAGGAGGAAGAGTAGCTGGTAAAATTACCGAAAAAGGGTATCGGAAACAGCCGGAGCCATTGCTTAAAATGTGGCAAAAAATGTTAAGACAGGAAGGAGTTTGTTTTTTATACTATTCATGTAGCTATTACATAAGAAGCGCGGAGGTGGTGTATTGAACAACTTCACAAAAATTGGCGAGGCATTGAAGTATATTGACGGACATCTGGATGAAAAGATAAATCTGGAAAGCCTTTCGGAGAAATTTTATTTTTCACCCTATTATTTTCACCGGTTATTTACAGCTGTGGTAGGGAAATCTCTGGCGGCATATATTCGGGACAGAAGAATTCTCTTTGCCTGCAGACAGCTTGGCACTACGGATAATACTATTTTGGAGATTGCCCTTAACTGCGGTTTTCATTCCGCACAGGCATTTTCAAGAACTTTCAGTGATTTACAGGGAATTTCTCCCAGTGAATACCGGAAACAGGGATATCAGCCTGATATAATAAGTGCGGATGAGCTGGTTATGAGGTTTACCAACAGGCTGAGAGGCGGAATTCTTCTTAATCCGAATATTATTAAACGTGATCGGATCCTCATTGCCGGTACCTGCGGGGACGGCAGTAAAACATGGGATGTATGGAATGCTTTTGAAAAACTGAGCGCAGAGAAACCTTTGGGCAACTCTTTATCAGGGCATGGCTATGAAGTCCGCATGTATGAAGGGGAACGTTGTACCGTTTATGCAGGAAACGTGGTATCTGACAGGAAAGTGGACAGCGCATACACATTATTGGAGCTGCCGCCCTGCCGTTATGCTTCTTTTGAGGTTTATGTATCGAATGGTTATGAGAGTGAAAATAACGCCATGGATGAATGGCTGGCCTCGAATGAAGAAGGTTATTCTGAAAAACTCCTGAATGGGATAAATTATTGTGTGGAGTATTATGATGAACGCTTCAGCGGCGAAGAGAGCGGATCTATTGTGGAAATATGGATACCGATAGAGAAGGGCTAAAGCCGTGGATTCAAAGGAAAAAGGTAAAATAGAAAAATGATATAATCGAGCAGGAGGGAGTGATTAACTCCCGTCCTCTCACAGCACCGTATATGCCATTTGTTACACGGTACTTTCAATAGTTGACATACACAGGCTGATAGGCTGTGGCTAAATCATAAAAGCCACAGTTTATCAGTCTTTTGTGCGATAATACTCTTTTAACCGTTGTTGTATATGTATAGAATACCGTAAAACATTTAAAAAATGCTGACGATCAGCAATACATGCATGATAAAGGGACATACTATGAATAAATTCCGGCACATACGCTGTAGTGCTGGCCGAATTGACTGGAGGTGAAGAAATGGCGAATACTGTCCCGGATGAGCAATCAGGCAATGAAAACGGAATCAGGCGTCCGCGGGTGGAATCCATTTTGGCGTCGGCTCTGCAAAAACCACTGGCTGTACTGCAAGGCGGTGCCGGCTTTGGTAAAACCCGAGCTGCCGCAGATTATCTGGCCCGATCTGAATACCGCACCGTCTGGTACAATTTTACGACCCTGGATAACAACCCCTCCCGTTTTTGGGAAAGCGTGACCGCTGCCTTTGCCCTGCACCACCCTGCCTTGGCGGAAAAAATGAAACTGCTCGGCTTTCCGGACAGTTCGCAAGCCTTCAGTGTGTTTCTTACTGATCTGACAGAGAATCTGTACACCGACAGACAGGCGGTTGTGTTTGTGTTTGACGACCTTTTCCTTGTGGATGACATCCAGGTAAGGACTTTTTTATCAAACCTGATTGCCGCGCGGCTGGAAAACAGCTGTTTGCTTCTGCTTGCACGTTCCTGGCCGGTTGCCGGCATCGAGGCGGCCATGCCGATGCAGCTGGTAGGTGCGGATGATTTGTGCTTCACCGATGAAGAGGCACAGGCTTTGTTTGCATCATCCAATATGCAGGTCAGCCTTGAAGAGGCCACAGCCGTCAATCGTTATGTCTCGGGCTGGCCTATCGCCCTGTCCCTTCTGAAAATGGTAATGCGGCGGGAAGGCACACAGGCCGCCATGGATGCCTTGTCCGTCTCCAAACCACGTTTGTTTGCCATGTTTGAACGTGAGATTTTCTCCCAGTACACGCCGAGAGAGCAAACCCTGCTTATCCTTCTGTCCGGGCTGGAGTCGTTCCCCCGGGGTATGGTACAGGCCGTAAGCGGGGAAAAAGGACGGGATCTGGATCAGCTGATGGGCGGCAATCTCTTTATACGGTACAACGCGAGTGTCAGGCGGTTTTATTTTCACCCGCTGTACCTGGAATTCCTGCGGGAAAAGCGCCACACCCTCGACGAAGAGTACGTGACTATAACCTATCGAAGGGCAGCGGAATGGTGCCGGGAAAACGGCCACTACTATGACGCAATAAATTATTACCGCAGGATCGGCAGCCACCAGGAGGTATGGGATATTTTGCTGCTTTTTGAGGCTTCCCGGCACACCCAGACAGAGGCGGAATTTCTTATTGAACAAATCAAATGGCTGCCGGATCACTTCCGCAGTAAAACCCCCATGACCCGTATTTTGCTGGCGGTGATGCTGACTAACAACCTGAGATTTGAGGAAGCGGCTGCCGTCCTGGATGCGGTACAGACGGAATTGGAAAAGACGCCGCCGGGTTCCGCCATGCTGGGGGAATGCTATGCCGCCCGGGGGCTTATCATGCTGGGGCGGGAAGAAAACAATTTTGATGTGTGGTTTCAAAAGGCTGACGATCTGCTGCCGAATGGCAGCAGCCGCTGGAACAACAAGCTGCGGCTGGTGGATCTCGGCCCTGGCCTGAACCTGCAGAGTGCCCGTGCAGGTGAACTGAAGAAAAGCCTGGCCTGCTTCGCCGCAGGAGTACCCCCAATGACACGGGTACTGCACGGGGCAGGCTATGGGCTGGATCACCTGTGCGAATGCGAGTTTGAATTTTTGACGGGAAACGCCAGAAAAGCAATTGAACCTGCCTATCAGGCTTTGTACACGGCACAAACGAAGTCCCAGTATGACATTGCGGGCAACGCGCTGTTTATGCTGCTGCGTATTTACACGGTGCTGGGGGAGTACCAAAATATCCAGGACACGCTGAAGCATGTGCACGAATACAAAAAAATGGATGCTGCCGCAGGCTTTGGTATCTGGGACATTACCTTTGGATGGTTTTATTCCGAGCTGGGCGAAACAAACCGCGTAGCCGGCTGGGTGCGCAATGCCGTGCAGTATGGGCACGCCCCGGTAGGCATTGAGCGGGCGCTCCTGGTACGCCTGCGCTGCCTGATCGCTGATGGTCATTACCACGAGGCACTGGCTCTGCTGAACCAGTTTGAAGCAGTGGCCAAAAGCAAAAGCGCTGTGATTACCCAAATATATGTGCAGTTATCCCGCGCGGTAACATATCATTATCTGAGGCAGCACACCTCCGCTGACACAGCGCTAAAGGCTGCCTACAAACTGGCCAGCGGAAATGGGATTGTAATGCCTTTTATCGAATATGGCAACCGCACGCGCTCGCTGCTGCAGCGCGCCCGTGAAACTGGAATACCGGGTATTCCCTCCGGCTGGCTGGAAGAGGTACACGCACGAGCCTCTACCTTCGCCAAACGCCACGCCTTCCTTACAGGCCGCTATCACCAGCAGCAGAATCTCCGACAGAATTTCGGACTCAGCAAACGGGAAATCCACCTGCTGGAGAATCTGAGCCAGGGTCTTACGCGGGAAGAAATCAGCGCCAGTATGGAAATCAGTCTGAATACCGTGAAAAGCATGACCAAACAGGTATTTGCTAAACTGGGAGCCATTAACAGTGCGGATGCGGTGCGCATCGCCATGGCAAATCAAATTATATGACCTTCTGTTATGTTACGGGAAAGCGGCAGGGAATACCCAAACGAGAGTAAGAAACAGCGGTGTATCAGCGCCGCTTTTTTTTATATTCAAAAGGGTGTTGTACGCGATTTCGCATTTGGTATACTTGGTTTCAAGGTAAATCTAAATTTTGCTTGTATAGATTTGCGAAATTGAATACAAAGGAGAAAACTTAGAATGGATAAGACAAAACAAATTGGAAAAAAGATTACGCTGCTTGCACTTTTGGCAGCGCTGATTCTGACCATGACAAATCAGCCGGTGCAGGCCGCCGCAGTCGGAGATAGTACCACAGGAGATACCCAGGCCGTCGTGAGCTTCAAAGCCGGTGACCTGAAGCTGCAGGCCGCGCCCGCCCTGGACTTTGGGCAACATGAAATTTCCGCTGCCGTACAGGTCTACACCGCCGAAAGTGTTGGCGATCCCGTGCGTATCAGCGATTTACGCGGCAGCGGTGAAGGCTGGAGCCTGACGGTGGCTCTGTCCAAATTCCAGCTGAAGGAAGACGGGGGCGATACCCTTGCCGGAGCCGTGATTAATACGTCCGCTCCAACCGTGAAAACCAACGCCGAAAACCTCGGTAAGCCGCCGGTGCAGGTTACCGAAATTGAATTGACTTCCGACGGAACGGTTACCCGTGTTTGGAATGCCGAAGAAAAATCCGGCATGGGTGTATGGGAGTTGGAATGGATCGCCGGAAATACCACACTGACTGTGTATCCCGGAACTGCAGAGGAAGGCGACAGCGAGGCTGTCCTTACCTGGAATCTGCAAAGTACGCCCTGATGGAGCCTGAACAAAAGGAGAGATTATGTTTTTAAAGAAGCTGCAGAAAAAAATACTGGCCCAACTTCTGTTCATCATGGTTATGATCGTCCTGATGCCGCTGGGAATTATCCCAGCTCTTCGGGCGCAGGCGGCTGCCGGCCAGACAGATGGTATTGGCTATTATGTGCGCGCCGTGCTGCCGGACAACCAGATTAGTAATAACCTGAGTTACTTTGACCTGCGTATGCAGCCAGGACAGTCCCAAACACTGGAGGTGGAGGTCGTAAATGAAAGTGACAAGGTTATCACAGTGGATCTGGCCGCTGTCAGCGCATCCACCAACCGCAACGGTATCATTGACTACAAAACGCCGGACATCCGGGATGAGACACTGAAAATACCTTTCTCCGAGATTGCAGCGCCCGAGGATACCAGCATAGTCATTGAGGCGCATAGCGCTGCCATGGCACGCATCACTATCGACATGCCCGCCGAAGCATATGACGGCGTGGTTTTGGGCGGTCTGGTGTTTACCCAGCGGCCTGAAGACAACGCCCCCGCCGAAGGGGTGACCCTGCAAAACATATATAGCTATGTGCTGGGTGTAAAACTGAGTGAAACGGATGTGGATGTACAGCCAGGTTTTGAACTGGTAAGTGTGGAGGCCGGAACCGTCAACTACCGTCCTGCCATGATCCACTTCATCCGCAACAAAGAGGCTGCCATTGCGAAAGGTGTGGATTTGCACATAGTTGTACGGGACGAGAGCGGCAGGATAGCAGGCGAATTTACCCGTCGGGGCGTGGATATGGCTCCAAACTCGGTGATGCCTCTGGGCGTAACGCCAATATCGGGCAATTCCGGAACGGATAACGCCTCGGAGAATATTGCCCCATTTACACACGGAACGGAAAACGCCGGGGGAGACATTCCCCAGCTTAAGCCCGGCAATTATGAGAGTGAGATTACGCTGGACTACGAAGGGGAGAGCTGGTCTTTTCTCCAACCATTCACGGTAGGCAGTGTACAGGCCGACGAACTCAACACGGCTTTGCCCGGCACAGCCGCACATCCTTCCTCGGAAGGTTCCTGGATGATGGCTCTTTTAATCGGCACGAGTATCCTCGTCTTGATCCTGCTTATGATCATCCTGCTGCTGGTACGCCGCGAAAAAGACCGGCAAATTTATCCCCCGGCCCCATAACAAACAGACCGAAAGGAGCCCCATGCGCAATAAAACCTTGCAAATACTGCTGATGATCCTGACAGTGCTGGCCCTCGTTTTTCGTGCGGGGCTGCCTGCTTCTGCCACGAACCTTCCGGGAGATTTCAACGTCGTACAGCTCCCGGAGGGGAATGTGCTGCCTGAGAACAGCAACCCGGCTGAGGAGGAACCTGGGAACAGTGATTCACCGCCTTCAGGCGAAATGCCGGGTGAAGCCCCTCCTGAAGAGGAGATGCTCCCGCCGCCGGAATCCTCCGAGAGCGAATTTCCTGCGGAAAATTCAACCGAAGCGCCTGCTGACGACAATTTACTGCCGACGGAAACAGATGGAGAGTCCGGTGAATCAGAGGAAGAACTCACCGAAGCAAATCTGGAAACCGTCGAATCAGAGACGGAATCCGACGGGGAAGCCCTGACTTTTGGACGGATCCTTAACGAAACCACCATTGAAGTTTATACTTATGACGAACTGAAACAGGCTTTGTCCGGCGACAACGGTTACACCACTATCTACCTGGGCGACAACATTACCGCAGACGGAACCGGCATTGACATTCATCCCAATAAGACTGATGTGCTCATCGACGGCGCCCCGCCGGAGGGCGGGCGTTACCGCTTTACCCAATATGCCTCTGCCAATGACAGCACCTCGATCCGGGTACGCAGTGCGGGAATCCAATCAGTCACTCTGCGAAACCTGGATATTCATGGTGCCAATTATTATGGTGTCGTCTGGGTGGCGGATTCCATTTCCGGTATCGCCATAATCCATGAAAATGTGGACTATACCGGTCCCCAGCCGGTTTACAACCGCAGCGGCACTACCCGCCTGGCCGACAGCACTTATACCCTTCGTCCTGTCAGCGGCATGAGCGGCGAAATTGCCGAAACCATGTACGCGGAATTTTCCGGTACGATTCATATCAGCGCCGCTGGCACAAACCATCCCGTCCTTCAGCTGACAAGCAGTGTTTCCACGCTGACTGTTCTTGACGGCGCAGAGGTGACTGTCAACACTGATTACGGATTTTTGGGCACAAACGGCCAGACCCCCGACGTCACGCTGTGCTCCGGCTCTGCCTTCCATCTTACCAGCAGCCGCTATGGCTTTACTGCCGGCGATTACCGGGTTCGACGCTTCCTTGTGGAATCCGATGCGGCTCTCAACATCTGTCAGGACACCAGGGAAAGCCTGGCGGCCCTGCGCATATCCAGCCTGTTTCAAATGGAACCGGGAAGCTCAGCCACCATTGTGCGCACCGGTACGGATGGCATTCCCCTGCGGATGACCAATTCCAATGCCCAGGTGATATGGAACCAGCCCGAGCGGGTTTTCCTTTACAGCTCAGCCGGGGTTCCGCTGCGCTTTACCGGTGCGGGCACGCTTTCCATCCGCACATCGGCTCTGAACCTTTGGCAGTCCACAGGCTGGCCTGTTTCCGGCGGCACAGATGATTTGCCCGACCATATATGGAACAAATCCGACGGCGAAACGCTGGTTATGACAGCTGCCTACGACACTACAATTAAGAGCCTTACTTCCAACCTGACCGGCGATGATCCGGTGGTTTCCGCCCTGGATACCCAAAACTTTAACCTGGAAAAAAATCAGCTTGTCGCCTTGGGTTCCATGACGCTGGATATCGATACGCCTGACAGCCAAAGCCTTGCCCTTTCCGGCCATACTTCCTCCGGTGCGGCATTGTCAGCCGCCTATACCCTGAATGACGGCAAGGATGGGACAACAGACGGAATTGCCGGCGCCTACGGACAGTATTTGCTTCCCGTGACAGGCGGAACGCTGAAGGCGGACAGCGTGGTAACCATTACAGCAAGCGCCAAGGGCATAGCCGTGCGAAAAACAGCTGTTGTGCAGGATTCGGGACAATTCAGGCTTTCCTTTTTATCTGTGCCGGAGCAGCTGCAATTCGGCAGTATACCGGTTCCCGAAATCCACACCCTGGCGGACCCGCAAGGGGATGAATTCGCCCTTACTGTAGGCGACACCCGCCCCAAGCCAACCGGTTGGCGCATAGACGCCAGCCTTATACAGCCATTGACGGCACAGGTGGACGGACTTCCCAGGCGGCTCGACAATGCCGTGGTGTTCCGGAGGGCCGGCAGTGCTCCATTCCCTTTAAATGAAGCGCCTATGACAATTTACCGCCAAACTGGCGGCACGCCGGGAGAACACACGGTACAGTGGAGCGACGGGGAGGGCATTCTGCTTAACCTCTTTCCCGGGGAAATATACAGCGGCGTAAATTATACCACTACCATTCATTGGGAACTAGTAGATGCGCCATAATATAACATCAATACAAGGGGGTGTCGCAAAATCATCATTTTAGATGATTGAGCGGCACCTTCACTCTATGTAAATGAAAAATCAGGAAAGAAACTCGTTTTGTAGGTTTCTTTCCTGATTTTTGCGTACTTTAATGGGGCGTCGGAGTGTATATCATCCGCTGCCGGATTCAGATATCCTGCTTTTGGAAGATATGGCAGCTGATAAGGTACATGGCATATACCCATACAATAACAAGCAGGGGAGAGAGATACAGCAGATTGGTAATAAACTTCTCGGAAAGAGGAATACCAAACATATCGAGCAGTTTATACAGAGCCATGCCAATAGCGGCAGGGGCTGCAAAAGCGGCAATGGAAAGCATTCTTGCTTTTTCCGCACCGAATTTAAAGAGCAAAGGAATTACCAGGCTTCCGAAGAAAATACCGATGACCATGCCTATACCGGCCACTGCCAGGAGTGTAATCCATTCTTCCGGGGAATTGATATGGAAACTCTTGAACACAACTCCTCCTGCAATACCCAGTACAAAACCGGTTACCGCACCAAAGACAGAAAATATAATTAAGGTAAGAAATTTTGCAGTTACCAGATCTTTTTTGGTGATGGGCATAACCAATGCGTATTTTTCCCACTTGGAAATATTGTCAAAAGAAAAAGTTGTCATTATCATCATACTGCACAGCAGGCAGCAGGTAACCTGATAAGCCGCCGTTCCGCCCTGGGGTATCATAAATATGATAAAAAACAGCAGAAGTACAGCCATGGATCGCATATTATGGAGTATGTTATAGATGTCTTTAAGTATTAAGCTTTTCATTTCGCAGCCTCCCCCTTTACATACAGCAGAAGTATATCATCGATGGTGGGATGATCCACAATAACATTCCGATAACGGGCCATTGCCTTATCCCTGTCTGCCACAAGAACATTCCACTGATAATCCTCTTTGCGGTAAGCCAGGATGTCTCCCGGATCAATTCTGTCAAAATCATCCTTGCTGCAGCGCAGAATGCCATAATTATAAATCAGCTCATCCTTGGTTTTGGAAAAAACAATTTTGCCTTCATGGATAAAAGTGACGTAGTCTGCAATCTTTTCCAAATCCGTTGTGATATGAGAGGACATCAGAATGGAATGATTTTCATCCTGGATATAATCCAGAAATATATCCAGGATATCATCTCTCATAACCGGATCCAGCCCGCTGGTGGCCTCATCCAGAATGAGAAGCTTGGAATCATGGGAAAGAGCGTTGGCGATGCACAGCTTCATTTTCATACCTTTGGAAAAGGTTTTGATTTCCTGGTCGGAGGGCAGCTGGAATTTATCCAGATAGTCTTTGTAAACAACCGGATTCCATTGACGGTAGGCCGCTGCGGAAATCTTTCCCACTTTGACGGGAGTAAGCGTTTCGTAAAAATTAATTCCATCGAAAACAACGCCGATATTTTCCTTCAGCTGTCTGGGATTTTTGGAAAGCTCTTCTCCCCAGAAGGTAACGGAGCCTTCATCCCGCTTAATTAAATCCAATATGGCGTTGATAGTGGTGCTCTTGCCTGCGCCATTTTCTCCAATTAACCCCATGATGGTTCCCTGGGGAAGAGTAAAGGAAACATGATCCAGCTTGAAGCCGGGATATTCTTTTGTCAAGTCAGTTATCTGTAATGCGGATACCATATTTTCTCCCATCTGCGCGCAGGGCACGCCATATTATTCTTCTGATTCTTCATAGAACAGTGCCAGTATTTCCTGGAGCTTTTCCAGCGGAATACCGCAGGCACGGGCCGTTTCCACAGCCTCCTGCAAAAATTCCTCTACCTTTCGCTGCTGCTCTTCCTGATAAAAATCTCTGTTTCTTGCGGATACGAAGCTGCCGCGTCCGACAGTTGTTTCGATAAATCCGTCTCTCTGCAGATCCTCATAAGCCTTTTGGACAGTGATAACGCTGATATGCAGTGATTTCGCCAGGGCGCGCATGGAAGGGATAGCATCTCCTGCCTGCAGCTGCCCGTTCATAATCATTGACTTCATCTGCGAGGTTATCTGTTCGTATATAGGCTTGCTTGAATTATTACTGATTATAATTTCCACAAAACCCTCCGGAGTGTTCTATAGTGTACTTGTTGTATAAGTACACTATAGAACACTATGATAATGTTGTCAATACCCCGTTTAAATTTTTTGAAAAACAATATCTGGAAATAAAAAGGACTGCCGGAAACAAAAGCTTGTTCCCGGCAGTCCGGCCTTAAAAAGCGTGGGGCGGGAAAAAATACAATTCCGCCCGGCATTTATTTATTCGTCTTCATCATCTGTGACAGGCAGGCTGAAGATAAATTCAGTGCCTACACCTTCGGTGCTGATAACATTAATATTTTCATTGTGGGCCTGAATGATTTCTCTGGTAATGGACAGGCCCAGGCCGGTACCCTTTTTATCCTTGCCTCGTGAGAGGTCCGTTTTATAAAAGCGATCCCAGATCAGCTTCAGGCTTTCCTTGGGGATGCCGATTCCGCTGTCTTTAATGGAGACAAAAACCTTATTCCTTTTTTCCGTAGTTTCTATTTTAATAACCGAATCAGAGTGGGAAAATTTAATTGCGTTGTCCAGCAGGTTATACAGCACCTGTTGGATTTTTCCCATATCGCCGTTTACAAAAAGCTGTTCGCCGGTGAGCACAAGCTCAATGGCAATGTGCTTTTGCTGGCAGGTGCCTTCAAAAGAAGCGGCGGTATTGCGGATGATGGAGTTGATGTCAAAATCCGTCTTTTCCAGTACCATGCCCCTGGTATTCAGGTTATTCAGGGTAAGCAGGCTGTTGGTGAGCTTGGTGAGGCGCTCCGTTTCGTTCAGGACGATTTTCAGGTATTTTTCATGCAGTTCAGGGGGGATGGTGCCGTCCAGCATGGCTTCCAGATAGCCCTTGATGGAGGTCAGGGGTGAACGGAAGTCATGGGAAACATTGGCAATAAATTTCTTCTGGTTGTCCTCTCCGCGGGCAATTTCACTGGCCATATAGGACAGGGATGCAGCGAGATAACCGATCTCATCTTCGCTGTCCACCTGGAATTCATAATGCAGGTTGCCCGCCGCATACTGTTCCGTGGCCTCGGTAATTTTACGCAGGGGAAGATAAACCATCTCCGTAAAAAAGATGAGGATGATAAGGGACAGCAGGAAAAGGATTACCAGGATAATATAGGAAATGCTGAGCAGGCTTTCACTGGTGGAGCGCAGGGACGCCATAGCCGTGTGTATGACAACATATCCCCGTACCTTGAAATCAGAAGTAATGGGGGCGTAGACGCTTAACATTTCCTTATCAAAGCTGTCGAAAAAGTTACCGATTGTATAATAAGATCCGACTGTTTCCGTAGCGTTAAAGCCCTCCACGATACGGGGATGATCCAAATCCACAGGGGTGTTGGTGTCCATTATCATACGGCCGGAAGGGTTGATGATCCATATGGTGGAATCCAGATAAACAGCCAGGGAATCCAGCTGAATTTTTACCGTTTCCAGGGAAGCTTCGTTATTATACAGATCCGATGCATAAGTATTGGCGATGAGAGTCGCTTCCTTATATAGGGTATCTGCTTTTTCTCTTTTCATATGTTCCAGAGTCATGCTGGAACCAAAGGTGGCAACTACGATGAAGCCGAAAAATCCAAATATCAGGTAGGCCAGCAGGAATTTTAAATAGAGGGTTTTCCTCATTGTTTCACCTCAGTTTATTGCCTTACTTCAAATTTATAACCAATGCCCCAGATCGTAGCAATCCTCCAGGATTCATGATCCTTGATTTTTTCCCGCAGACGCTTGATATGCACGTCAACGGTACGGGTATCGCCAATATACTCATATCCCCAAATCTGATCCAGAAGCTGTTCTCTGGTGAAGACATGGTTGGGAGAAGAGGCCAGGAAATAAAGCAATTCCAGCTCCTTTGGCGGCATTTCCACCGATTTTCCCATATAGACAACCGAATAGTTGGTCTGGTTGACAGTGAGATCCGGATATTCCACGCATTTGATATTGGAAGGCTCCGGAGCGGCTGGGGCTGTTTTATAACGGCGCAGCACCGCTTTTACACGGGCCACAAGTTCCTTGGAATCAAAGGGCTTTTCCATGTAGTCATCGGCGCCCAGCTCAAGGCCCAGCACCTTGTCAAAGATTTCTCCCTTGGCGGAAAGCATGATGATAGGAATGTTGGACTTGCTGCGGACCTCGCGGCATACCTGATAGCCGTCTATGCCGGGAAGCATCAGATCCAGCAGGATCAGGTTGGGAGAAAAGCTGTCCACCGCGGAGAGAGCAGATTCCCCGTCCCCTACGATCATGGTTTCGAAGCATTCCTTTGTCAGATACAGGGAAATCAGTTCTGCGATGTTGTTATCATCGTCCACAATCAAAATTTTCTGTTTATTTACCATGTAAGTTGTCTCCTTTACAATGAGGAAAGAGCATGCCTGAAATACTGCGCAGCGGGGCTCCCGCCATATCAGGCTCAGGATTTGAATTCCACTATGGTGACACCTGCGTCCCCTTCGCCGTATTCCCCAAGGCGGTAGGATTTTACATATTTTACTTTGCGCAGATGGTTCTGTACTGCATTACGAAGGGCGCCGGTTCCCTTTCCGTGCACAATGCGCACGGTGGAAAGATGGGCCAGATAGGCGTCATCCAGGTATTTGTCCAGCACCGACATGGCTTCATCCACCGTTTTCCCCAGCAGGTTGATTTCTGAAGAAATGGAAAGGGATTTGGACATACGTATCTTTCCGGAGCCGGTACGGCCGGCTTTGGCGGTGGCGGACGCATCTTTTTCCTGGATAAGCACCAGATCCCGGATGTTGGTCTGGGTACGGATGATGCCGCATTGTACGAACAGGTTGCCCTTGTTGTCGGGCATGGTGCTTACGGTGCCTTTCAGTCCCATGGAAACAATACGGACGGATTCACCCAGCTTCAGCTGGGAGGGCTTCACGCCGGACTGTGCGGGCTGCTGGTTCTTAACGGCCAGCTTTTCGTTTTTATCGGAAATTTTACCGCGAAGGTTTTCCCTGGCTTTTTCCAGATCCTTCATGGATGCGCCGGGGCCGGCCTTCTGGAAGGCACGAATAGTCTCATCGGCTGTATTTTTGGCATCCTGAAGGATTTCACGGGCCTGTTCATTGGCCTCCCGCAGAATGCGTTCTTTTGCCTGGTCAATTTTTTCCTGTTTGGCTTCCAGCTGCTTTTTGAGGGCTTCCACTTCTCTTTTGTAAGAAGCGATCTCCAGCTGTTCTTTCTCTATTGTAACACGACTCTGCTCCAAATCGGTAAGCAAATCTTCAAAGCTTTTAGCCTCCGCACTGATCTGGGTGCGGGCGGAATTGATAATATCATCGGAAAGGCCCAGCCTTGATGAAATGGCAAAGGCGTTGCTCTTCCCGGGAATGCCGATGAGCAGGCGGTAGGTGGGGCGGAGGGATTCCACATCAAATTCGCAGCAGGCATTTTCCACAAAGGAGGTGGAGAGGGCATATACCTTCAGCTCGCTGTAATGGGTGGTGGCCATGGTACGGATTCCTCTGTCGTGCAGGAAGTTGAGGATGGCGATAGCCAGGGCTGCGCCTTCCGTGGGATCCGTGCCCGCGCCGAGCTCGTCGAAAAGACAGAGGGAATCGGCGTCCGCATTTTTGAGGATGGAAACGATGGAGGTCATGTGAGAAGAGAAGGTACTCAGGCTCTGCTCAATGCTCTGTTCATCGCCGATATCTGCATAAACTTCACGGAAGATGGACAGCTCCGAACGATCCAGGGCGGGAATATGAAGGCCTGCCTGACCCATAAGGCAGAAAAGGCCGGTGGTTTTTAAGGATACTGTTTTACCGCCGGTATTGGGGCCGGTGATTATCAGCAGGTCATAATCCTTTCCCAGCCGGATGTCGATGGGAACGGTTTTTTTCTTATCCAGAAGCGGGTGTCTTGCCCCGCGGATATTTAGGATGTGATCCTCGTTGAAAATCGGTTCCGTTGCGTTCTGCTCCAGGGCGAGGGACGCCTTGGCGAAAATAAAGTCAAGAAGAGTGAGGATTCTCTGGTTTTCCGCGATATCCTCGGTATGCTCAGCTACCTGTGCGCTGAGGGAGGCAAGTACTTTTTCGATTTCTTCCTGTTCCTTGATTTCCAGTTCCCGCATCTGGTTATTCAGATTTACGACAGCGGCAGGCTCGATAAACAGCGTGCTTCCCGTGGAGGACTGATCGTGGATCATGCCGGGTACCTGGCTGCGGTACTCTGCTTTAACCGGAATACAGTAACGGCCGTTCCGGGAAGTGATGAGAGCGTCCTGCAGATAGGAATGCAGGGAGCCGTTCACCATGCCGGAAAGCTGGGAATGGATGCGGTCGGTGGTTATGGACATGCTGCGGCGGACATGCTTCAGCCCGGGGCTTGCGTCGTCCGCGATTTCTTCCTCGGAAAGGATACAGCGGTAAATTTCATTGGAAAGGAGCGTAAGAGGCTCGATGCCCTGGAAAAGGGCGGTAAGGGAGTCCTCAGGCGTGTCTTCCCGATCCTGTCTTCCGTAATTTTTAACACGGGCGGCGTTTTCCAGAAGGCCGGCGATTCTAAGAAGTTCCGGCGCGGAAAGGGTGCTGCCGATTTCCAGGGATTTCAGGCTCATGCCCAGCTCACGGTTGCTGCCGAAGGATATGCTTCCTTTTTTAAACAGGCGGGTGAGGGCGTCCCTGGTCTCCATCTGGGCGGTCTGTATTTCCTCCAAATCCGTCATGGGCACCAGTTCCCGGCACAGTTTGCGCCCGGGATCGGAGGTGGCATGTTCGGTGAGGCGGTTTATGATTTTGTTATATTCAAGAGTGTTTAATACTTTTGCATTCATTTTTCGGGTTTGATACTCCTTTTTGCGATAAACAGGGGCAGCGGCGGTGAAAGGCTGCCGGGTAAATAAAACATGGTCCTTTGGATCCGGTAAAAGGTTTACAATTGATGGATACGGCATTTATCAGGCTATCGACATTATAACATGCAAAGAGAAGATATCCAATAGCAGAAAAAGTGCGGGACCGGTATGAAATGTGACGCTAAGACTGTCAGGGTAAGCAGGATTCTGCTTTTTTCCACAGCGCGTCCCAGTCATAGCTGGAATTTTCAAGGATGTGGGTGCGGATGGGAAGGGCACGGATGATTTCCAATTCGGTTTGCTGCCGTATTTCCAGGGTCCGGATCACGTCATCGAAGCCATTGATGCCGTGTTTTCTGCCGTAAGGTGTATTTTCCATGTATTGGATGAGGGCGTCTATCCAGGAGCCGTATTCGGAGACTCTTTGTTTGGCGACGCGCGTAATGGTTTCCCTTACGTTGGCCTGGGAAAGGTAAAACAGAACAGGGGAAAGCGGCAGAACCGTGCTGATGAGCTCATTGAAATATTGTATCATTGTTTCTGTATCGGCAAGCTGTATGAGCATAAGCTCTGTGACCTGGTTCTGAAGGAAAGCGCATTCGAATATGGTGAGTTCATCCTTTGCTTTTGCCTGTGTGCCGAAGGCGAGCCATCTTTTGTGGATTAGCTCACGGAATTCGGGAAAGGGGATCCGGCTGTCATATACCTCTCTGTCTTCCATGGCTTTATAAAATTCAGGGGTGCCGGTAGTGACGTGGGTATAGGATATGATGGCATATCCGTCTTCTATATGGGTGTTTTTATCAATGTCGGCACGGAATGCAGAGTAAGGGGCGAGGATATTGTCCAGTTCTTCCAGGGGAAGACGGGCATTCCAGGCAAGGTCGGCGGGATGATAATCGCCTTCCGTGTATAAATTCGTTTTTTGGCCGCGGGTGCTGTAGCAGTCGGCAATTTTCTGAGCGAAGGTGGATTTTCCCGAACCGGGAATTCCTTCCACTAATATGAGTTTGGAGTGCATAAAAAATCCTTTCCTGTTTATAGGGAGGGATGCCCGTGGCTTCCCGTTCAGGGGTTCACAGTTATTATAACATATTAATTGTACTGCTTTCCATCATACAAAAAAATAAGATTATGGCTTTCCGGTAATCATTTACACCCCAAATTGTGCCATTTAAGGACAAACTAAGCCAGGGGAAGCAAAATTTGTTATTATTATAAAAAGGTGGTGGTGTGATGAATAATGTTACAAAAAATATTCCATTTCTATTCTTGTTTTTATTTCTGACTTTATCGGGCTGTGGAAACCAGAGTATAAACAGCAATAAAGAAACGAATGTTCCGGAAATATATACGGAATTTAGTGAAACGTATAATGGCGAAGTAAAAATGATGGACGGATTTGAGGGCAAAACGTATTATAGTTATGGCTTATGGGGAGAAAACTCTGAGTACATGCATGATACTACTGTTTATTTGGAAAATAATAAGCTGCGTACTTTTATGTCTTTCACGAATAATATGGGAAAACAGTTTAATTTTACTTTAGTTATTTTTGATAATTATAAGCAGATTGATTTTGAGGTTGATGGAAAATTAATGAGGCAATGTACTGTGAATATTAAAAATAAATCAGATATAAATATTCCCATTACAATATCTTCATTAGAAGAGGGGAAACACGATCTTGTATTTGCTGTTTTCCTGGATACATATATGGAATTGACAGATGAGGAGCGATTACAGACAGGGGGTACTGCGTTAAGGTGTCTGGCTGTTGTTGGTGGTAAGGAAGCTTTCCCTAATAAGTTTACATATCAGGAATTTGATATGATAGAAGCGCGGACAAATGGTATAGTAATTAACAAATTTAACGGAAATGAATACTTCATAGAAGCAGGAAATCTCGATGGAGAGACGGAGAGCAGTGCTATTATTTTTATGGATAATTTTGAGCAGATAAACCTTCTGAATACACAGAGCTATCCCTATGATCTTGTGAGTCTGGAGCACGGAAAAGAAATAATGATATCTTTGGATAAGTATTTGGAATGTATAAGTAAAGATAGTAATCCACACGAAATTACGGCTATTTGTATCAGAAAAGCAGGAATAGACGGGGATATTTATAAGGGCAGTGTGTTTTTTACGCAGAGACTTCTGAGTGATACTTATACTGAATAAACCTTTGAAAGCTTATATTCCAGCTCTTCCTTCTGCCGTTCCTTTGCCGAAGTAACATGATTTTGGGGGGGAGAATTTCCCGCTTTCCGGCTTTTTTATGCATAAAACAGCCATCTTATGTTATAAGACGGCTGTCCGCATCGGAAAGCATATTATGTGGATTACGTCAGGTGCTTTTCGAAGGTCTGGGAACGTCAGCCTTTTACCGCGCCTGCAGTAAGTCCTTTTATGATATGCTTCTGCATACACAAATAAAAGATGACAATAGGCAAAATGGAAACCACGGATAATGTCATGAACCGGGGCCAGTCCACGCTGAATTGGCCTTTCGCCCGGAATACCTCAAGCACTACGGTACCTTTCATTCTGGAATTCAGGAAAATGTTGGGGGCAATGAAGTCATTCCATATCCACATGGTGTTGAAAATGATGGATGTGGCGGTGATGGGCTTCATCAGGGGGAATACGATGCGGAAAAATACCCCGCCTACGCTGCAGCCGTCCACAATGGCCGCTTCCGTCAGCTCTTTGGGTATGGTTCGCATATAACCCACCGCGAGGAAGACCGTCAGTGCCGAGCCATTGCAGTAAAATAAAATCATGCCATGGATGGTGTCGATCAGTTTCAGGGCCTGCATTACCTCAAACAGGGACAGCAAAATCGCCTGGAAAGGCACCAGAAAGCCTATCATCAGATAGACCATAAAAGCATTATTGAGCTTGTTGGCATTAAAAACAATGGGATAAGCCGCCATTTCTCCGATCACTACAATAAGGAGTACGGAGCAGACCGTAATGATTAAGGTGTTGCCAAATGCCCGGTAAATCTGAGCCTGGGAAAAAATATCTTTATAGTTATCGAGAAACAAGGTTTTGGGAAAGGCTACGGGATTAAAGCTCATTTCGGTCATGGGCTTAAAGGTATTAATGACCAGGTAGTAAAAGGGATACAGGAAAATCAGGCATATCGGGATCAATACAAGATCCGAAAGAAACAGTTTTTTTCCCTCTTTTTTCTTTTTCATGAAAGATCCTCCTCCCTTTTGCGCATGGCCATAAACTGTATGCAGGAAATAATCATAACGAGAATGATAAAAATGGTTGCAAGCGCCGTGGATGCGCCGTATTGTTTTTCCGATATTCCGCGCTGTATGATAACCTGGGTTACCGTATAATTGGAAAAGCCCGGCCCGCCTTTTGTAAGGGCATAGGGCAGATCATAGACCTTAAGGCCGTTGGTGAGAAGCAGCAGGGTATTCACGGTAAAGCCCGGCGCCAGCATGGGAATGGTGATTTTGGTAAACTGTTTCCATTTGCTCGCTCCGTCGATACTTGCCGCTTCGTAATATTCCTGGGATATAGCCTGCAGATAGGCAAGATAGACGGTGGCATGCCAGCCGGTGCTGGTCCAGACAGCTACGGCAATAATACACAGCCGCGCACCCCAGCTTGTGGAGGTCCAGCCAATGGGCGACAGGCCCAGGCTTCCCAGAAGGGAATTGGCCGCCCCGGTAGGCAGAGGAGACAGGATATAGCCCCAGATATAACCCAGCAGAAGAGCGCTGACGATGGATGGAAAGAAAAAAATGGCTCTTTCTGCAGATTTCAGCTTGGTTTTTTTGTCCAGAAAAACGGCAAGCGGTATGGAAAGCACGTTAATGAGGATCATGGTGCAGAAGGTATAAAACAGGGTGTTGAACAGAGCCTGCCGCATTACTTCATCCTGAAAGACACCGATAAAATTTTTGAGTCCCACGAAGCGGTATTCGTGATTGACACCATTGAAATCCGTCACGCTGTACATGATTGTTTTCAGCAGCGGAATGATGGTAAACGTGGTGAAGGCTATCAGTGCAGGTAAAAAAAATATTTCATATTGGAATTGTCTGACCAGTTTTTTCTTTTTCATATCCGTCTCGGTTCTCCTGTTCTTCCTGAGCATGGTTAAAACATGCTCACATTTCCGCAAAAGGGAGCGCCTTATTTTATCGCCGGGCTTTTGACCCGGCGATGAACAATTTATAGCACTTTATTCTGCGGAAACCTCGGCCAGCTTGGCGTCCAGTTTGGATGCGGCTTCTTCAGGTGTGATGGTGCCCACCATGCAGTCCTGAAGAGACTGGATATAGGTAAGTCTCAGGGATTCCGTATAGGAAAGCCAGTCGGCCATAGGGATATAATATTTGCCGTCCTTTACCTGGGTAACGGCTTCCGCGATTTCTTCCGGGAATTCAGGGCTGTAGCCATTGGCGATGGTAAATCCGCCGTAGCCTTTGTACTGTGCTTCCAGTCCTTCGGGAGAAGCGGCAAATTCCAGGAATGCCTTTGCCAGTTCTTTATTCTGGCTGGCGGAATTGATACAAAGCCCTACGTTAACAGCGCCGCAGTAATAGGTTTCTTCCGTGCCGGGAACACCCATACATTTATAATTCATATCCGGATTGATGGTATCAATGGTATTCAGGTTCCAGGAGCCGCTGAGAATCATAGCCACCTGGCCGGTAGCGAAGGCGGTAACTATTTCATCGCTGGTAGCCCCTACCATGTCCGCCGTCAGATAACCGTTATCGATGAGGCCTTCTTTCCACATGGCAATAGGAGTGGTCCAGGTATCCTTGAAGGTTGCCTTTCCGTCAAAAATATCCTGTACAATATTCGGGTTCTTGGATTTCACTTCGGAACCGTAAAGAGGAGCCGTGAAGTTGACAGCCGCATCCTGGCAGTTGTCCATGATGGGCTGGATGCCGGCATCCTTCAGGGTCTGGCATACTTCCAGAAGCTCTTCCCAGGTTTTGGGTTCTTCCGTGATACCGGCCTGGTCGAACAGATCTTTATTATAGAAAATACCGCCTACCCAGCAGTCAACAGCGAGGGAATAGGCTTTTCCATCCGCACCATAGGTGGTTTTTACGGAATCGGGAATGGTGCCGTCCGTCATGTAAGGTTCATTGGAAAGATCTTCCACATAAATTCCCTTAATCAAATCTTCTCTGTTTTCCAGAGCCATGTAAAAAATATCCGGGCCTGCGCCGGAATAAAGCAGTGTGGAAAGCTTCTCCACATAATCAGCAACCGGGGGCGAATACTGGAAATCAATGGTCACATTAGGATACTTGGCATTAAACGCTTCAATGACGGGGGCCGCCTTTGTCTCATCGTACCAGGACAAAATGGAAAGGGTTCCGGAAAGGTCCTCTGTCCCCTGATCTGCGCCGGCTGCTTCTGATGCATCTGCCGATTCAACAGCCGCGGACGGTTCCGTCTGTGCCGTACCGGCATCTCCTGCTGCCGGGGTATTGTCTGCGGATGAACTTCCCCCACATCCTGCCAGTACGCTGCCCATCATGGCAGCAGTCAAAACCAGCGATACTAATTTTTTCTTCATACCTCTTCCTCCTTGTTTTGCGGAGCAAAATGTGAGCCCTCTGGTGAACAGAGGAATTTTCCTCCTTGTTTTGCGGAGCAAAATGTGAACCCTCTGGTGAGCAGAGGAATTTTCCTCCTTCTCATAACCTGCGAAAATATTTTGGCCCCGCTGTTTGTATTTCAATCATAGCAGGAGCAAAACACTCCTGAAATATAATCTGTTGCCAAATTATTGTAATCTGTTGCACTATTACCAAAATTCATTGATGGGACAGATTTGTTTTGTTACACTTTGATATATCCAATACAGCCCGGGTATGGAAAACTTGATTTTCCATGTCTGTAAGCCAGGAAGTGCCAGAGGGGAAGGCTAACCAATGAATACATTTGCAAAGTTAAAAAAGTCCCTGTCCGCCCGGATTCTTGTTTTATATCTCGTCTTTAATGCCGTACTCATGGTGGTGTTCGGCGGATTCATCACCCTGTATTCCACTCAGATTGTGGAACGGGAGGTCATTCATTATACGGAAAAGATTCTGGAGCAGGCGGCTTTATCTATGAATACCAATATAAATGATATTACCACCCGTATCGTATCTTTTGTTTCCTATAATAAAGAAATTGCGACGGCGCTGAGTAATCCGGATATGACGATTGCGGACAGGCTGAAACTGGATCGTACCTTAAGCTCCCTTCTGAAGCGCACGGATATGTTTAACAGCATTGTCCAGGATGTTTTCATCATCGGAACAAACGGCTATGTCTGCAACATAGCGGATCGTTCCGATCTGATCAGCGACTATCCCTATATGGAGCAGGAATGGTACCAACAGGCCATAGACGTGAGCGGAAATATTTATATGCATACCATAGGCCTTCATGCCCAGGATTATTATAATCCCAGAGTCGCTCCCTATGCGTCAGGGGTGGATACTTTTTCCATGTCCCTGGCTATCACCAATTCCAAACGAAATGTGGTGGGCGCGGTTATCTGCAATATTAATATAAAGGAGCTGGGAAAAACTCTCATGTCCAGCAATTATGAAAAGAGCGGGAAAATTGCCCTGCTGGATAAGGAAAACCAGATTGTGAGCCAGAGCGATAACTCGGATATCGGCTCCTTCCTTCCCCTGACGGAGGATACCCGCAGAATCCTGGAGGAAAGCGAGATGGGTTCCTTTAAAGATTACATCGGGGAGGAAATGTACCTCATAAATTTCCAGACAACCTCTGTAGGCTGGAAGCTGCTCTCCTATGTTCCGCTGAGGGAAATCCGTTCCCATACCTGGCCGGTTTCCCGGCTGTTTATCATTGCGCTGATTGTATGCCTTGTTGTGAACGTGATGATCTCTGTCAGCATATCCCGTTCCATCCACCGTCCGGTGAAAAAACTGACGGATGATGTGCGAAACGTGGATTTTGATGATTTGAAGCTGGCAAATACAGATTATCAATATTCCGAACTGAATCAGATAGCGGAAAAATTCGATGATCTGCTGATAAGGCTTGAACAACTGATTAAGAATGATTATAAATCCCAGATCATGCTGAATAAGTTCCGGCTGTATTCTCTCCGCTCCCAGATCAATCCCCATTTTCTGATGAATACCCTGCAGCTGCTGCAGACTGAGATCGTCTATGGAAATATTGAGGTATCCAATGGAATTGTGGTTTCCCTGAGCAGACTGCTCCGCTATACCCTTTACAATTATGAAAAGGAAGTACGGGTTACGGAGGAACTGAAATATATCAGGGAATATCTGTCTCTCTTTATCCGTAAATTTGACGGAGCGCTTTCGGTCCGGTATGAAGTGGATGAAAAGGCAGAGGATTATTATATGCCAAAGCTCCTTCTTCAGCCGGTGGTGGAGAATTGTATCGAACATGGTTTTTCCAATAATCCCTCCGACGGAATGATCGTCATAAGCGCCGTTCTGGAGGGAGACCGTATCCGCTTTACGGTTTCTGATAACGGGGCAGGGATGACCACGGAGGAAATGGCCCAGGTGACAGCGAATCTGTCCAAGGCGGATATTGATGATGCGGACATTGGAATACGGAATATCCATCAGAGGATCCGAAGCTGCTACGGAGGGGATTATGGGGTGGAGATCAGCAGTGAAGACGGTAACGGATGCCGGATTTCCATGACAATACCTTTGATCAGGGAGGGGAGTATCGATGAAACTGCTCATAGTTGATGACCAGAATTCCGTGCATATGTTTCTGGATAAAATGCTGGAAAGCCATACGGTGGGAATATCGGGTGTTTTTCATGCGTATAACGGCAAAGAAGCATTAGTGCTGCTGGAACGGGAGAAGCCGGACATTATGCTGCTGGATGTGAAGATGCCGGTTATGGACGGCCTGGAAACACTGAGGCAGATCAATGCCGCAGGAATACAGGTGAGGACAATAATCCTCAGCGCATATAATGAGTTTGAATATGCAAGAAAGGCCCTTCTTTTTCACGTGAAGGATTATCTGCTCAAGCCCATTGACTGGGAGGAATTGTCGGATAAACTAAGGATGCTTATCTGCCAGGCCCGGGAGGATGCTGTCTCTGCCATACAGGAAAGGGTCGGGGATTATCTGAACGGGCAAAAAGTAGCATCCCGGGATTTTGCTTTATCTTTTGAAAAGCTGGATATAAAAGGCTATGGTTTCCTCTGCTCCCGTTCCGGGGAAGGAATAAAGCTTCCTGATGAAATTCCCGCCCAAATGATATGCGCCTGTTCATCAGAGGATCTGAATATGAGCCTTATCCGGACGGAAGACAGCGGTGTCTGGGATGCGCTGCGGGAACATTTCTGCAGGGAGGACGCGCTTTTCATTGGCTTCAGTCTTTATCAGGAAAGGCCGGAACAGGCTCCGGAAGCCATGCGGCAGTCGATAGAGGCATTAAAACAGGGCTTTTATGAACCGGGAACCTATCGGTATGAGCCGGATGTTTTTTCTCAAACCTCTTCCCAGCTGGAGATGGAACTTGCCGGACGGATCCAGGATGCCTATCTGAACGGGGATGTGCAGAACGTGAAGCTTCTTGTGGAACGTCTCTTCACTTTGTTCAGGAGAACGAAGACACCGCCTCAGTATGTACAGGAGTTCTGCTACAGCTTTCTGCTTCATCTGAACAAGGACTTTATTACCACCTTTAAGCAGCTGAAGGGGAGTTCCTTTACCTCGGAATTCAACTATTATGACGCTGCCAGCCTGAAAAACGCCTTATTGCGTATGATCATCAATATGCAATGTGATTTTGAACCGGAGGAGGCCAGTACGGATTCTGATGTGGTCTGCCGGATAAAGCAATATATTGACCTGCATTATAATCAGGATCTTTCTCTGGAAACCATGTCAAAGCACTTTTTTATCGGAAAATACCAGATCAGCCGTATTTTTAAGAAAAAATTTGAAATTAACTACAGTGATTATATTCTGAAGGTAAGGATGGAGAATGCGGCGCTTCTTCTGACTGCCACTTCCTGCAAATTATATGAAATAGCCCATAAAACCGGTTTTGAAGAAACCAGCTATTTCAGCAATGTATTTAAGAAGTATTATGGCGTCACACCCAATGAATACAGAAAAATGGAGGAATCATCATGAAATGGAAATTGTTATGTGAAGGGCTTGAAAACCCGGCTGGAATCGACACGCCCACACCGGAGCTGAGCTGGTATGGCCCGGAGGAGGGAATCGGCCAGACCGCCTGCAGAATCCGGCTGTGGAAGAAGGGGATTCCCTCCTGGGACAGCGGATGGCTGGATACGGCGGATTCCCGGTATCAGCTTTCGGCCGATCTGGAAGAAAAATGCGGCTATAGCTGGCAGGTTACCGTGAAAAAAGGGAATGGGGAGGAGGAAAGCAGTGAAGAGGCGGCTTTTTCTACAGGAATCTTTGAAGGGGGACGATGGGATGCATCCTTTATTACCGGAGGAACCTTACTGAGGAAAGAAGTGGAAATCGATGGGGATATTGCTTCTGCTTTCCTGTCGTTTACCGGTCTGGGCTACTGTGAAGCTTATGTGAACGGCAGGCGGGTGGGACGGGATGTTCTGTTCCCTTCCTATACGGTTTATGAAAAAACGGTGGAATATACCGTGAAGGATGTTACCGCCATGCTGAAAAAAGGACGGAATGTGATAGGCCTCATGCTGGGAGGGCATTGGGATCTGGACGAAAAGCTTCATGCAAAGGATGTATACAGTCAGGCTTTCTATCGCGGTCAGTGTATGGGAATATGTCAGCTGGATCTGGAAATGGGAGACGGCAGCAGGACGGTTGTGGGAAGTGATGCATCCTGGCAGGTTTCCCGTTCTCCAATTACCTTTTCCAGTGTGTTTGACGGAGAGCATTATGATGCCAGGCTGGAACAGCCGGGATGGTGTACGGCAGAATTCGACGATTCCGGCTGGAGCCGGGCTTCGGTATGCAGTCCGGGAACGGGAACTCTGCGTTACTCCTATATTCCCCCCATCCGCGTGACAGAGGAGATTTCCGTAAAAACTGTGTGTGAAAAAGACGGGGATTATATCCTGGATTTCGGACAGAACTTTGCGGGCTGGATCCGGCTGTGGGCAGAGGAAGAATCGGGCAGGGAAATCCGGATCCGGTATGGGGAAACGCTGTATGAGGATGGTACCGTGAACACGGAGAATCTGCGGAATGCCAAAGCGACGGATGTGTATATCTGTAAAGGAAACGGAAGGGAATGCTATGAACCGCGCTTTACCTATCACGGTTTCCGGTTTGTACAGATCTCCGGTCTGTCAGAGCTTACGGCAGAGGATGTGACCGGCCGGGCAGTACATACCGATAACACGCGCATTGCAGGCTTTTCCTGCTCCAATGAGGATTTTAACAGGATTTACCGGGCCATGGTCTGGACTATGCGCAGCAATATGCATTCCATCCCCACCGACTGCTGTCAGAGGGATGAACGGCAGGGATGGCTTGCGGATGCAGGTGTTTCTTCGGAATTCGGCGTCCTGAATTTTGATTTGCAGCATTTTTACCGGAAGTGGTTTCAGGATATCCGGGATACACAGCTGTCCGACGGTTCCCTGCCCCTTGCGGGTGCGCCGGGATGGCCGAGAGATACTTTTATCTGGAAAATCGGTTACCATATGACACTGCGCAGTCTGTATTTGTATACCGGAGACAGACGTACGGTTACGGATAATTACGGAGCATTGAAAAAATATGAGTCTTATATGCATTCCACGCTAGTGGACGGATTGATTCCGTATGATTTTTATAATGACTGGCTCGCCATTGAATTTGCTGATAACCTTATGATCGCCAACTCTTATTTTGTGGATTTTTATAACGCCATGATTTTATTTGCAGAAGTGGCCGGTGATGAGGAAGGTCTTTCTCTGTTTCAGAAACGCAGAGAGGAGCTTGTTGATAAAATGAATGAGAAATTTTATGGCTGGTGCCTGGACAGCCCTCTGGGAACCGGATATTACGGAACCTGTGATACCATGGCAGCAGCTCCGGAGGCCATGGCGCTGGAATATGGGATTGTTCCGGAGAAGCTTCAGGAAAAGGTGGAGGATGTGCTTTTGTGGCAGCTGACCAAATCCAGGGGAAGCATACAGTTTCCTACAGGAATTCTGACGTCAGGGATTCTGGTGGACTGCCTGGCGCACAGAGGACATGATGAGGTGGCTTACCGGCTCCTTGACAGAGAAGATTACCCGTCGCTGCGCTTCATGCTTTCCCATGGGGCCACGACCATTTGGGAAAGATGGCAGTATCTGGTGGGAAATGAAATGAATTCCCATAACCATCCGGCCCTGTGTTCCCTGGGAGCATGGTTTTTCAAGTCCCTTTGCGGACTGCGGCAGATACGGCCAATGAAAGACGGGACGGCGGAAGTGAAGCTCCGGCCTTTTATACCGGAGGACATGGAAAATGCAGGAATGGAATTCCGGACGCATTGGGGAGTGATACGGCTGGAATGGGTTAAAAAGGACCGAAAAGTGGAATATCTTGTGAAGCTGCCTGAGAGAATCCGTGGAACCGTGGTGCTTCCCGGCGGAGAGGAAACAGAGGTTTGTGCGGGGGAAAAAGTGTTTATGTGGGAGTATGACAAAGAACGTTCCTAAATGTACCATTCAGCAGATTAATAGCATAAGATGAGCAGAGGCTCCATATTAAGGCCATACGGCAAAACGCCCGGATGGCCTTTTGCAGTGCGCCCGGCGGCGCACGTTTCTAACCGGTGCAAGTCCGGAATCCGCCCGGTAGTGGGAAGGATATAGCCGAAAGCAAGGG
>NZ_MPDJ01000005.1:647346-830451 GCF_001881565.1 Eisenbergiella tayi | reverse complement strand
CTATGATTTAGCCACAGCCTATCAGTCCGTGCACGTCAACTATTGAAAGCGCCGTGTACCGAACGGTACGCACGGTGCTGTGAGAGGACGGCGGTTAGTCACCGCCTCCTACTCGATTTCCGGCTTTATTTTCCTTCATATAAGGAAATAATTTCTTTCGCAGCATCCAACACGCGCACCCGGATATGTTCCGGCGCCAGGATTTCTACCCCGCTGCCCAGCGACAGAAGGGTGCCGAACCAAAAATGTTCTTTTTCCATGACTTCCAGAAGCATTTCGCAGTCACCGTTTTCATACGTACGAAGGATTTTTCCGTTCAGATATTCGATTGCCTTTGATTTTGCCTCGGATTTACATCGGACAATTACTTCCGTAGAGGGCTGAGGTGATTTCCTGTCGCTTTCACGCAGAATTTCCTCCGGAGAAGCATGCTGTGCAGAAAAAGGCATGTCTGATATTACCGCATCGCTCATACGGATAAGCTTATAGGTTCTGTAATCCTTTTTCACGGTCGAATAAGCGAGAAGATACCAGGCATACCAGCGGTAGATAACGGCTATCGGTTCCACCGTATGTATGCGGGTTACATTCTCCGAATTGGTATAGGTGAAGCTGACAGGATGTTTATCCCGTATAGCAGTCCGCAGTGTTTTCAGAAGTATTTCATCTCCCTCGCGCAGAACGGAAAAATCAAGAATGATGCTGTCATCCTGATTTCTTGCAAGGGAAGAAACCTTTTCCAAAGTCGCGTCAATCTGGGGATTGCCCATGGCAGAGGAAAAACCTTTCAGGGCGGTGAGGATAAAAGAATAGTCCTCCTGGGTCGCTGTGTGCCTGTCCATATGAAAGGCTTCGGAGAGATAATATCCGCCGGAAGCTCCGGTTTCCGCCACGATTGGAATACCGGCCCGGCAGAGGGCGTCGATGTCCCGCTGGATGGTGCGGACGGATACCTCGAATTTCCCGGCAAGCCCGGAAGCAGAGGTCTTTCCGTGATTCAGCAAGTATACGGTTATTGCGTATAATCTGTCAATTTTCATAGGCGGTATATTCCTTAAATGCAATAAGTAAGCGGCGGCTGTTGTTTCCGGCGGCAGGGGATCTATACCTGTATTGTAACATGATTTCCCTGTGAAAATAAGAAGGCTGTTCTTCTTTTCTCATTAATGTTATACTTCATTTATCCGGAAATTTGTGGAGGTATCTATGCTGCGTTTAAGGCCTTATAGAAAAAGTGATGCCGAATATATTGTTACATGGATTAAAGATGAAGTGACTTTCAGAAAATGGAGTGCCGACAGATTTGAAAGCTATCCGATTACTGCGGAAGATGTGAATAAGCTATATGATAACTACGCTTTATTATATGATTTTATCCCGATGACGGCTTTTGATGATGATAAGCCTTCCGGGCACCTGTTTATGCGTTTTACGGATTCTGATAAAAAAGAGCTGCGCTTTGGATTTGTTATCGTAGATAATGCAAAAAGAGGGATGGGCTATGGGAAAGAGCTGCTGACCCTGTCGCTGCAGTATGCGTTTGAACTGTTGATGGCACAAAAAGTAACGCTTGGCGTATTCGAAAATAATCGGCCAGCGTATTGCTGTTATAGATCCGTTGGATTCAAGGATACGGGGGAAAGAGAGAACTACCATATCCTTCAGGAAGACTGGAAGTGTCTGGAACTGGAGATAAGCAGATGATATCGGGGATGCTCATAAATCAGGGGCAGGCAGTGTTCTGCTTGCCCCTGTTAGATCCTGGAAAGAAATTCTGTTTATTTCTGTCTGACAGGAACCCATATTTCACAATAATATTTTTCATCCTGAGTCCCGTTCGTATAATCGGCAGGGTCATTGTACATTTCGATATGATATCCTGCCGCTATCTCATAGTCCTGACAGCCCGGCAGCCATTCTCTGAATATTTTCCCATGTACATCCGGTATGGTTTGGGAAGAGTCGCCGGTGCAGGGGAAAACGGCCCATGTATGCCCCGGGATAACTCTTGTGGTAAGTCCATCGGGAATTTCCCGGACGGGGTCATAATTATCCGCAATCATAAATTCGAACTCATTACTTCCCATTTTTTCATCAATGGAAATACCGTACTGGCTGCTGATAAGCTGGTTCTTTCCTGTCTGATAAAATTCTGTCCATAATCCGGGAACCGCGCTGGCGGCATCTTCGTACTTGAATACCTTTGATACACCGATAACGGTAAAAGCTTCTTTTTTCACAATTTTGTAATCCATGGTATAGCCTCCTTCTAATGTAAGCTTGATTTTCAGGGGAGCGAAAGCTTTTATGATCGTTTCGCCTTTTCTTACAGAAGTGGGAGTGGCCCCGTGGAAACGGGTGAATGCCTTGGTAAAGCTGTCGGGAGAATCATAGCCGTACCGGAGCGCAATATCAATAATTTTCCAGTCGGTGGATACAAGCTCGCTGCCGGCAAGCGTAAGTCTGCGCTTTTTGATATATTCCCCGACGGTAAATCCGCAAAGCATAGCGAACCCTTTTTGAAAATAGAACGGTGAAATCATAGCCTGGTCCGCAATGTCTTCGATGGTGAGATCTTCCGTGATATTGTCCTCGATATAGCTAATCGCTTTACTGATGCATTCTGTCCATTCCATGCCGGGCACCTCCTGTCTGTATATGAAGCATACAATAGTTGGATGGGAGCATCCCGATTTCCTGTGCTTTGTTTTGTCTGCTTATTGCAGCTGTAATAAGCGCTGATAAGCGGAGGATAAAAAAGCGGCCGGGGATAAATCTTTGTAGATCAGGCTTTTGTGATGCTCGCGGTTAAAATCTACTTCTAATGTTAAATAAGGGATGTCTCTGCATTTTTTCAGCTTTTCTTTTAAAGTATCCCAATCAATATTGCCGTCATAGGGAAGCAGATGGGTATCGTCATCTCCCCAGTTATCATCAAGATGTACGGCAAATAATTTGTCCCCGTAACGGGACAGGCAGTCGGCCTGGGGATGATTATAGTTTTCGTGCCCACTGTCATAGCAAAAACCCAGGCGGTCGGACTGCAGTTCTTTATAGATATAATCAAGATGGCTGATGCTGTCAAGGTTTTCAAGCGCCAGGTTAACCTGTTTTTGTTCGGCAAGATCCACAAGCCTTTTGATACGGTCGATACCAAGCTGGGTAACGGGAGGTCTGGACGACAAGCGGGTAACATGAATGACTGCAGTAGGGATATCATGGCGGCGGCAATCTTCAATACAGGAAAGCAGCTGATTCAGATAGGAATCACCGTCAATATTATCGAGCCACAGAGCATTCGGATTATCGGCAGGTGCATGTACATAGTCAATTTCCAAACCAAGCCTGCGGGTCATTTCAGGCTGGCGGTTTTTATCTTCAAATTCATCACCCCACCACAGAGCGGTGGCATCAAAACCTGCATTCTTTATTAATTCCAGACGTTCCTGCAGCGGTAAGGGGTAGCTGAACCAGGAAAATATGCTTAGACCTTTCATAGAGTTCCTTTCTTCTGAGGAGAGGGGCAACGACATTGAGTTAATTGACTTTATTCTAGCATATAAAAGGTGGGAATTCTATCGGGGAGTATACCTGCAAACATCCTTTTGCGCCCAAAAAGATGCCATTTAGGGACAAAATTAACAAATATGATGCAATTTACTGTTAAAATACAAAAAAAGGAGGCGATGAATTGGTCAGAATAGCATTGGTGGATGACGATATCGAATTCCACGCTTTATTCAGTAAATATATAAGGAATTTTTTCCATAAAAATAATATACTTCACGAACTGAGGCTATATAATTGTCCTGAGACCCTGCGTTATGATTTGAAGGAGGGGCGGCAGTCTGATCTTTACTTTCTGGACATTGAAATGCCTGAGATGAACGGCTTTGAACTGGCAAAATTCATGCGGAAGGAAGCGCCTTCCTCCATGCTGGTTTTTCTCACCTCTCATTTGGAATATGCCGTAGAGGGGTATGAGGTACAGGCCTTCGGCTATATCCCAAAAAATCTGCTCAGTGAAAAAATAGAAGGAACTTTGGAAAGATTTCTGACCGAAATGCGTAAGAAGACGAGAAAGGCTTATGTAATAGAGGGCGGCTCCAGATTTGAACGTGTGGAATATGAAGATATCGTATATATGTATAAAGACAAAAAGAATACGGTTTTTGTTTTGATGGACAGGCAGATTTCATTCAGGAAACCTCTGCGGGAAGTATTCGATGAAGTGGATTCGGACTGCTTTATGTACATAGAACGGGGATATGTGGTAAATATAGAACATATTATAAGGCTTGTGGACAAGGATCTGGAACTCAGAGACGGTTCCACACTGCATATTGGAAGAACTTTTGTAAAGAAAGTGAAAAAGACCATACTTCATTTTTGGAAGGACAGGATATGACAGGATTTCAAATTATCCAGGCTTTGCTTACGATTACGGAGATATCCGGACTTTTTTATTTATTTTTTCTGATGTACGAAAGAAGAAACACAAGGCTATGGAGCAGCCTGCTTCTGGGAAGCTTAATCGCCGGTTTTTGTGCTTCGGCAATATTCCAGCGCGGTGAGGTTGCCATGTATTCCCGGTATTTTATGCTGTTTTGTATAGGAGTGACCGTAATCCTGCTGAAATTGTTCTTTCGTCTGAAAACATCAGACGGATTTATCATAACGGCATTATACTATGAAACAATTTATTTTCTGGATATCATACTGGGTTACCTGGGACAGTTATTAAGCGGCAGAACAGAGTTTATTATTACGGCACAGCTTCATGTAAATCGTGATCGAATTATAATCATGGTATTAAGCAGATTAATCACATTGATTATTATTTTGCTGATCATTTGCAACAGGGGCAGGTTCCGGTTATTGCTTACCAAGTATAAGTTGATTGTATTTATTCTGGTGGTTTTGGAATATATAGGCTTATTCTATTGTGATGAGATTTTAAATATAACTGTTTACAGGAATAAACGAATCGATATTTACTTTGTCTTTTTCCCTTTATTAATCCTGTTTATATTAGTGACGATGATTGTATTCGTATTATATATAGAAAAGAAAAATGAAGTGAAATTATTTCAAACCCATAATAATATGGTGAAAAAGAGTTATCGGGAGATGCTGTACCTGTATCAGAACCGGGACAGGATTTTTCACGATATGCAGAATCACATACTGATTCTGTCTTCTATGCTGGAGGAGAACAATCTGGAGGCTGCTAAAAATTATATCTCTAAAATACAGGATCCCATTAAAGAATTACAGCAGAAGAAATATACCGGAAATCATATAGTCAACATTATTATGAATGATAAAATGAAGAAAGCGGAAAGGTGCGCTATTACGGTAAATATAAGGGAACTGGAGGTGTATGAAAATAATATAGAGGATATCGACTGGTGCTGTATGCTGGCGAACCTTCTGGATAATGCGATAGAGGGATGCCAGAAGATTGCAGAAAACAAAAGGAAAATAGAGTTATACCTGGTTCAGAGAAACGGCACTATTATTTTGAATATTTCCAATACTTATGGGGGCGACATTGCCGCTGAAGATAATAAATTATTAAGCAGTAAAAAGGATGCTCTGCTGCATGGAATCGGAATGCAGAGTGTGAGGCTTACCGTTGAGAAATATAAGGGGACCTTTGAATATCATTTTACGGAAGAACGCTTTACGGTTAGTATTGCTTTATTTATTTGAATAGAAAAAGGGGAAGGTAAGTATCAGACAATAATGATATTTACCTTTTTTATTTATAGAATGCCATTGAGGCCCGTTTTTTAACCATTGAGGACTATACCGCCACAATCATTTTTTATTTGTTTATAATTAAATATAGGAACAAACAAGATAACTATTGATAGATACAAAATGGTTCATGGGATAAAAGGAGAGGATACAGATTGAAAAGACAAGGTATTATTTTATGTATAACAATTACAGCATTAATCGGCAGCATGTTCTGTACAGGCTGTACAGGAAAGGATACGGAGCCGGCTCAGACTGCCGCTTCCGTACCGGCAGCGACGGAGGAAGGGAATCGTATCATAACGGAGGGGATGCTCTCACCCCAGATTATACCGGATGAATTTACCAGTAAGGTGCTGGACGAAAAAAGCCTGCAGAAGCTTCAGAAGGAACTGGGGGCAGAAACAATATATGACTGTTCCTATAAAGCTGCGGATGACATATATGAAATCTCAAGTGTCGATTCCTATGATAAAAGTATTATTGTTTTCATGAAGGATGGGGAGAAGGGATGGGAGCTGAAAAAAGAGAGTGTTCTGCAGGTAACCTTTTATATGGACGATGAATTTGCAGGGCAGCCGATGGGAGTTGGACTGATTCATGATATGAAGTATGATGATCCGATTGTCTGCGAAGGCATTAGTAATGATGGGGATACTTATTATAATATAGAAATTGCGATAGATGAGGATGGGATGTATTATCCATATATTTTTAATATGTCCGGGAAGTCTGGCGTAGCGAAGCTGTTTGCTGCAGCAGTAAAATAAATCATGTGTCTGTGAAAAGAGTGATATTTATGGAAGAATAAATATTGCTCTTTTTTTCATATGAAAGCAAAAGTAAGGAAGAGCACAGGGAACAGTCAAGAACAAGTTGGTATATGGCTGAGAGCTCCGGAATAAATATATTATTGTATTCCGACATAGAAAAGTCAGAATAGGACATGCAACAGCCATTTACACCCAAAATAATGCCGTTTAAGGTCGGAATGGCAAAACAGATGCTTTTTTCTGTTATAATAAAAAGATAACAAAATACTGGCGGGAGGGGTATTGATGTATCTGGATATATTAGAAGAGCTTCTTGAAAATCAGGCCCAGCTATACAAAAATGCGTATAAAGGGGATTTTTCACAGGTCTGTTATCTTGAGGCGAAGGATAAGGAACACGGCACCTATGATAAAAATTATACCAATCGATTAAGACTGAGCTATTTTCTCCTGTATAAACACATCAATAATGAGGATATCGTGAAAAGGCTTTTCGAGGAAGAACTGAAGGACAGGGAGACAAACAGTTTCCAGGGAATCGGTTCCGCGCTGGAGATATTAACCTTTCTGCTCATGAAATATAACCGGGAAGGGACTTACGACAGCCTGTTTGAGAGGGCCAAAACAGCTAATTTCGACTGCGCCTGCGGTTACACCCCAAATGTGGAAATTTCTTCGGAGCTGGAAGACTGTGACATTTATGACGGCATTTCCATAGCGATCGACATGGGCTGTATGGAATCGGCCAGGAAATTGGTGAAGCTGTGGAAGGAAGACGTTGCATGCTGGGATAAGCGTAATTATGAACGGCTGATTTATTTCAATAAAGATATCAAACGGGAAGAGGAAAATGAGGAACCCCTGAAAGCCCTGGCTGAAATAGCCCGCGCAAAGGGGAAAAATTCGGACATTATAAGCACCTTAAGAAGCCTGCTCCATTACTATATCCAGTTTGACAAAAAGGAACAGGCATACGACTGCTTTCAGCAATTAATACGGGAAGGGGATCTTACGGAAATTTATCATATCCGGCTCTTCGAATACATACTTGAGGATTGCATGGAGCTTATCTGCGAATATAGAGAAAAGGCGGAGGAGCTTTGGAAATGGGCCAGGCCATTTATAATAGAGCGGGCGGGAAATATGTTCGGGAACCTGTATAAAAAGAGTATACTGGCGGCAGAAACAGTTAATGATGATTTTTCCGGGGAGCTGAATTATCAATACCAGGAATGGAAAAAGCGTGTTGGGATATAACTGTGGATTGGATGAAGAATACCTTTTCAGGAATGATACGGGATTAGGCGAATATATTGATACAGGAGAGGAGACGGCAAAACGGTTGGATAAAGGTTTCTGCTATTGTGAATCAATTTGTAAAAAATACAAATAAAAACTGATAATTAACAAAAATATCTGATAATTTTACATTTTTCTGCTCTGACGGAGTTATTGACATATGCCAGAAACCAGAGTAGACTATAGTAAGCAATACAACAACGGAGGCATATCATCATGAAAATAGCAGTAACCTATGAAAATGGACAAGTGTTTCAGCATTTCGGCCATTGTGAAAATTTTAAAATCTACGATGTAAATGACGGAATGATTACAGACTCCCAGGTGGTCAGCGCGGCGGGCAGCGGCCATGGCGCCCTGGCCGGATTCCTGAAGGACAGGGGCGTGGACACTCTGATCTGCGGAGGCATCGGCGGTGGCGCAAGAGCGGCTCTGGGTGAGAGCGGAATCGAATTTTATCCGGGCGTAACCGGGGATGCCGACCAAAATGTGACGGCACTGCTGGCAGGGAAGCTTTACTTCAATCCGGATACCATGTGCAGCCATCACCATGAAGAAGGCCATAACTGCGGGAACCATTCCTGCGGTGAGGAGAAACATGGCTGCGCGGGAAACTAGTAAGGCGGCGGACAAATCAAGACAGTGAAAAGGCGGACGGCTGGAATTAAGCTGTCCGTTTTTTTTCGGATGTTACGGCAATAAAAAGGATCCGTTATAAAAAGGGTATTTCATGCAAAATTGTGTTGAAAAACCTCCGCCTTTTTGCTACCATAGGGAATACGATATAAGCTTTGCAGGAAGCCGCAGCAGAGAGAGGCAGCACCTATGAAAATAATGGAATTTATTAATGCCCACCGGGAAGATGAGGATTACTGTGAATGCCTCATCCATCCCGACGGGGAAGTGGATGAACCGCTTCCGTCCCACATCGGAAGGCTGATTGAGATAGCGGGGGAAGATTCTGCCACTTTGAACGGGCAGATGGAAAAGAACATGGAGCCTCTTTTCTGGATGGTGGAATATACCGGCTGTATGTCCGTCTGGCAGACCAGAGTGGTAGCACCCACACAACCGACGCAGGTCCAGGAGGACGTATTGGAAATGCTCTATGACGCGGCATTCCTTTCCCCTAAATATTTATATGAAAAACCGGACACCGCCTATGCGGAGAGTGTCGGTAAGGCAAGGAAGGCAATTGAGGAGAAAAGAAGGCAGAAGGAAGAATGAGCAGCCGAGCGGAAGAGCGATTCCGCCGGCTGTTCTTGTCAATTTCATAATCATCGGAAAGCAGAGGATACGATATGAAGCATGCAGGTACAAAAACAATCGAAACCGGACGTCTCGTTCTGCGTCCCTTCAGAATAGAGGATGCACAGCCTATGTATGAAAACTGGGCATCAGATCCGGAGGTTACCAAATTCCTTATGTGGCCGACCCACACAAGCGTGGAGGTATCCCGGGAAGTCCTGAAAAGCTGGATCTGTCAATATTCAGATGAAAAATATTACCAATGGGCCATAGTGCTGAAAGAAAACGGTGACATGCCCATCGGAAGCATCGCGGTGGTACACCAGAACGAAGAGATAGGAATGGTACACATCGGCTACTGTATCGGCCGCAGATGGTGGCACCAGGGAGTGACCTCCGAAGCGCTCCGGGCCCTGATCACCTTTTTTATAGAAGAAGTGGGCGTGAACAGGGTGGAATCCAGACATGATTCCAACAACCCCAACTCCGGAAAAGTCATGGAAAAATGCGGTATGATGCTGGAAGGTGTTCTGCGCCAGGCGGACTGGAACAATCAGGGAATCTGCGACAGCTGCATGCACGGCATTCTGGCATCGGACTACTTCGGATAGAAATAAGTACTGGTTTTCCGGCTGTAACCGAAGAAGAAAGCCGATTACCGTTCACGGAGTGAACAGTAACGAAAGCCGGATATCAGCCCCTTCCATGGCTCCCGCAAGCCTTTACAACCAAACCTCAATCGGATATACTGTTAAAGGTAAGCGGCTAAGTTTTCCTTCTTTTCAGAGCGAAAGGAACATAAACTTACCTGTAGAAAAAGTTTCAGACAGGAAAAAGAGGATAGGAAAAGAATGTCAGATAACGAACTGGATCGTAAAGATAAAAAAGCCGGCGGGCCCTCTCAGCCGGAACAGGGAGAGGAGCTTCACCAGCCGGAGGCTGTCTCCGGCACAGCAAACAAAGATATTGATTTTATCAAAGAAAAGGTCAAGGAACGCCCTGTCAACAAAAGAAAGCTGCTCAAACGCACCATTATCACAGCGTCCATGGCGGTGATTTTCGGCCTTATCGCGTGCTTTACCTTTCTGGTGCTTGAGCCTGTTTTCAGCAACTGGCTGTACCCGGAGGAGGATCCTGCGCCCGTACAGCTTCAGGAAGAAGCGGCAAATGAAGAAATGCTTCCCGAGGATATGGTTCTGGAGACAGAAAGCGAAGAGGAAAAAGAAAGTACCCCTGTAACCTCCACCGTCGTCCAGAAAATTGATATGAGCGTTTCCGATTACCAGAAGCTTTACAGCAACCTGTATAAGCTGGTGCAGGACGCCGCCAAATCCATGGTGACCGTAACCGGCGTGGTGTCCGATGTGGACTGGTTCAACAACACCTATGAAAATAAAGGCCAGACCGCAGGCCTGATCGTAGCCGATAACGGCAAGGAACTCATGATCCTTACCGAAAAAGAAACAGTGGAACAGGCCGAAAAAGTGCATGTCACCTTCTGCGACAGCACCCAGGTTACAGCGACCCTGAAACAGTCCGACCCCACCACGGACCTGGCCGTTATCTGCGTCAACCTGACCGATATCGCCGAAGAAACCAAGGAAATAATCAAAGCCGCAAAGCTCGGCAGCTCCAACAGCGGAAGCGGCCTCCTGGCCACACCCGTCATTGCCCTGGGACGCCCCATGGGCAACGTCAGCTCCGTAGCCTACGGCATGATCACTTCCATGGACACCGTGCTGAACCTGACCGACGGCAACTACCGCCTCCTTACCACGGACATATACGGAAGCACAAACGGAAGCGGCGTGCTCATCAACCTGAACGGACAGGTGCTGGGAATAATCAGCCAGCGCAACAACAGCAGCGACGCCAAAAACCTGGTGTCCGCCCTGGGAATAAGCGATTTGAAAAGCAATATCGAGAAGCTGTCCAACGGCCAGGCCATGGCCACCCTGGGCATTTATGGCACTGATGTCCCCGAAGAAATCCAGGAATCACAGGGAGTTCCCGCCGGAGCTTATGTGACCGGCATTGTGATGGATTCCCCCGCCATGGTGGCAGGCATCCAGAGCGGAGACGTCATTGTAAAAATGGGAACGGAGGAAATCACCACCTTCCAGGAATATAATAAGGAAATGATGAGCCTGGTGCCCGACTCCCAGATCACCATCACAATTATGCGCCAGGTACAAGATGAATATCAGGAAATGGCTGTGGATGTCATTCTGGATACTCTGAAATAAATATGGGGCCGCTGAAGGCCGTCCATTTACTAAGGAAAAAAGCCTTCGGGCGGATTGGAGAAAACATGAAATATATTAAAGATTTAAAAGAGGGCGACAGAGTATTTGACATTTACCTCTGTAAACATAAACAGTCTGCCGTTACCAAAAACGGAAAAGCTTATGATAATGTGATCCTTCAGGATAAAACCGGCACCATAGACGCCAAAATATGGGATCCCAACAGCGCGGGAATTGCCGAATTTGACACCCTGGACTACATTGAGGTATACGGCGATGTGAACAGCTTTCAGGGTGCTCTGCAGGTGAGCGTGAAAAGAGTCCGTCTCTGCGAAGAGGGAGAATACGATCCTGCCGACTACCTTCCCGTAAGCTCCAAAAATATAGATGACATGTATAAACAGCTTCTGGGCTTTATCGGCAGTGTGGAAAACCAGTACCTGAAGAAGCTCCTGGAAAGCTTTTTCCTGGAAGACGAGTCCTTCATCAAAGCCTTCCGCATGTCCTCCGCCGCCAAAACCGTACACCACGGCTTTGTGGGAGGCCTGCTGGAACATACCCTGAGCGTAACCAAACTCTGTGAATACTACTGCGCCGCCTATCCCGTACTGAAAAGAGATCTTCTTATCACAGCTGCCATCTGCCACGATATCGGCAAAACCAAAGAGATTTCTCTTTTTCCCGAAAACGATTATACCGATGACGGCCAGCTCTTGGGACACATCGTTATGGGCACAGAGATGATCGGCCAGAAGGCCCGCACCATCCCGGGATTCCCGCCTGTACTGGAAGCCGAGCTCAAACACTGTATCCTGGCCCATCACGGAGAATATGAATACGGCTCCCCCAAAAAGCCCGCAATCATAGAAGCTGCCGCCCTCAACCTGGCCGACAACACGGACGCCAAGATGGAAACCTTCATGGAAGCCCTTCAGAACGCCAAGGACGACGGATGGCTGGGCTATAACCGGCTTTTCGAGTCCAATATCAGGATGACACGGATGGAGTAAATATATATGGATATCAAAAAGAATGACATTCTCACAGTAGAAATAACCGATACCGGCACAGAAGGCGAGGGCATTGGCAAGCTTACACTCCCTGCCCCTGATGCCGCGGACACAGAAGAAAAAGCCGGCGGAAAAGCCGCAGGCTTTACTCTGTTTGTCAAGGATGCGGTCATCGGCGATACCGTACAGGTGAAGGTCATGAAAGCGAAGAAAAACTATGCCTATGCAAAGCTGGAGAAGGTTATTGTGCCTTCTCCTTTTCGCGTTCAGCCTCCCTGTGCCTTCCACCGCCAATGCGGCGGCTGCCAGCTGCAGTCTCTCTCATATGAAAAGCAGCTGGAATTCAAGCAGAATAAAATCAGGAATAACCTGGTGCGGATCGGCGGGTTTGATCCGGAGAAAATCGACGCCTGCATGGAGCCGATTATCGGGATGGAGGATCCCTGGCATTACAGGAATAAGGCCCAGTTTCCTTTCGGATATGATAAAGAAGGGAATGTGGTGACGGGATTTTATGCGGGAAGAAGCCATACGATCATACCTAATACGGACTGTGCGTTAGGGGTGGAGGAAAATCAGCAGATTTTGGAGATTATCCTCAGGTTTATGAAGAAATATGGGGTGTCCGCTTATGAGGAAGTATCCGGGAAAGGGCTGCTGAGACATGTGCTGATCCGGAAAGGGTTTGCCAGCGGACAGCTGATGGTCTGCCTGATTATAAATGGGAAGAAGCTGCCGGAGGAACAGAGACTGGCGGATGAACTGTGGAAGATACCGGGAATGACCAGTGTGTCCGTGAATGTGAATATGGAACGGACAAACGTGATTATGGGAAAGAAGGTCCGGGTTCTTAAAGGAGAAGAGAAGATTGAGGATTCGATCGGGGACGTGGTGTTCCGGATTTCCCCGCTGTCTTTTTATCAGGTGAATCCGGTACAGACACGGAAGCTGTATGGACAGGCTTTGGAGTATGCGGGGCTGACGGGGGAAGAGACAGTTTGGGATCTGTATTGCGGGATTGGGACGATTTCATTGTTTCTGGCGCAGAAGGCTAAAAAGGTGTATGGGGTGGAGATCGTGCCGGAGGCCATTGCGGACGCGAAGGAGAATGCGGTAAGGAATGGGATAACGAACGCGGAATTTTTCGTGGGGAAGGCGGAAGAGGTGCTGCCGCGGAAGTATGAAGAGGATGGGGTTTATGCGGATGTGATCGTGGTGGATCCTCCCAGGAAGGGGTGCGATGAGAAGTGCCTGGAAACGATGGTGCGGATGCGGCCGGGGAGGATTGTGTATGTGAGCTGTGATTCGGCTACTTTGGGGAGGGATTTGAAGTATTTGGGGGAGAATGGGTATGAGATGAAGGCGTGGAGAGGGTGCGATATGTTTCCGGGGACGGTGCATATTGAGACTGTCTGTCTGATGTCTAAGGACAGGTAAATAATTGTGAAAGTTGGTTTTCTTCACGACCTCTATGATGTTGCAGTGTTCTGCGCGAAGCATCAGAGTGGTCAGAGAGTAGAGCTTAGGCGTATAGAAAACAAGCTTCTGATCATTGATGAAGCGCAGAGGGTTTGGAACCCGATCCAGATTGCCATCGCAAAGAAAAACCAGCTTAGCAACGATCAAAAAGCATTCATCATAGAGAAAGAAGTATCAGAGGCGATGCTTGTGCTTCGTGCCGTGTTCAGAGCCGTACATAAAGACAGCATCAGCCGTACAGTCGTGTTTCTTCTGGGATCAGGTCGGAGATATACCTTGGTGAGGAGGATGGCGAGAAATATATCAAGCAGGCCATATCCCATCTCAAAAGTCTGAACATGAAGAATCCGATAAGCCTCAATCTTTATCTGTTCAACGTTTATCCGACCCTTAATAATTCTCTGCGACCGATACAAAACAATGCATTCACTTTCGGCATAGTTGCAAATGGATTCGATACCCTTACACGTTGGGAGTAAGATCGCTACGGGAAAAATGTGCCGGTATCATATCTTGTACTTGATGGCCATCAAGTCCAGAACATTAGCAATTCCGAGCTGAAAGCCTTCTATATCAATTAAGAAGGGAAACGACCTGGACACATTTGCGAGTCAGTTTAACTGCCAGGGACTGGAGCTTGATTACACCATAGTTATTTGGGGGCGAAAGATGCTTCGACGAGGTGACAAGTGGGAAATTTCAAAGGATGCAGTTGGAACGCTTGATAGTTACTGCAAAAAGATTGATGATTTAAAAAATCAGTACCCGGAACTCGATTCTGTTCTCAACGTGGACAAAGATCAGATCCGGGATACATTCATCAAGAACTGTTACAGAGTTCTGCTGACAAGGTCAAGAATTTCAACCTACATTTATGTGGAGGATCAGGAGACCTACTTATATTTAAAAAGCATTATCGAGGCATGTAAAACAGATTGAAACCACAGAATAATTATTAATATTATTATTCTCGTTGATTTCCTATATGAAAGGAGCAATAGAATGAGTACTTTTAAGACAATGACTAAGGATCAAACAAAAGAAATGCAAAATCTTTTAATGGCGGCAGATGCAATTCTTGGAACAAGCACTCCGGTAATCAAAGGAAATTCACAGTTGGCAAAAACTGTAGGAACGGTAATTGGAGGAGCAGCTGGAGCTGCTATTGCAGCTTCTGCAGGTACAATTGGTGTTACAGGAAGCCTTGCTGCTGGTGGGCTTGGCGTTATGGGAGCAGTTGGCGGTGGTGTCGCGGCAGTTGCAGCATGGCCTGTGGCAATAGCGGCATTGATTTTAGGCGGAGTCGGATACCTTTTTGGGAAAAATCAAGCTAAAAAGAAAGAACAACAAAAACAAGCTAATTATATTAAGGAATTAACTCGAAAGCAGCAAGAACTATATAAAAAGTATAATGATTTAAAAGCAGAATATGAAAAAACAGATAAAGAAAAAGATGATATCATAAAAAAACAGCAAGAAAAATTAGCTGAGTATGAAGCATTATTTGAGGCATTAAAGAAAGAACGTGAAAAATGGGAAAGTAATTTGTCAGCAGCATAGGAGAAATATGTATGAATAATGATGTTTATGATATTTTTAAAATGCAACATGATGATATGGAAAAATTAAATGCACAAGAACAAGCCTTAATTGACAAGAGCAAATCTGTGAATGAAGATGCCAAAGCATCCATGGCTAATAGTGATGACAAGTTCGAACAAAATCTCGCTTGGGTGAGAAGCTTAGGTATTAATCCAGATAAAGAATTAGCTGAAGCAAGAGATAAAGGGAATTTAGAAGCAACCAGAATGATTGAAGAAGTAGAAAATGCTAATGAATCTTTTTCAAAATTTGAGATTTCTTATGATGACCTGGTTAAGCTGGCTCACGAAAGAGGGTACGTAAATACACAAATACAAGATCTACTTACGGAAGATGAGATTAGAGTAGCAGATGAACGATTAAAAAGTATAGAAGAAGAATTTAAAGCTAAAACCAAATTGAAAAAACTAGATATAGCTTTTTTGGTTACTGCTATTGCACTTCAAGTTGTAAGACAATATGTAATAACGCCATTTTCTGATAAAGATATAAATGCAAAAGATGGTTCGAAGATTATGGAGGATAAGTATGGCAAGGATGGAAAGCTTAAAGGAAAATATTACTATGCAACTGAGGAAACAATAATTGGTCAAAAAAAAGTACCATATGATATTATAACAGGATCTAAAAAGTATGGAATTGGTGGCGATGGTAAGGGATTAGACGGTAATTCACATAGGTTTAGGAGTTTAGGTCATGATCCAATTTTGGGTTATTTATTCGGTACCGCAAATATAGTTACTAATACAGCAACTTGGTGGAATGGTACGTCTCATCACATTATGTATAAACCTAATAATGCAGGCGTTATGGTACCTACACTTGCTGCTAATGCTGATACCGCAAAAATGTTTGAATATGTTGTTAATCGATTTAATGGTAAAGATGGAAAACGAATATTAGTAGAAGCAATTGTTAAGGAACATTTACACTTAAAATCCGATCAAACTACAGATGGATTACCTATTCCTTTTTTACAAGCAATATCTCCGGATTTTGCGCAAACACTTGCTGAGTTTGGATTAGATGCAATAGCTCTTAGAGATATTGCTAAGCAGGCAGCAGGAGCGGAGTTTATTAATTTTGTGATTTCAACAATTCATGGATTACTTTGTGCTGAATCTGGGGAAATGAACACGAAGCTTTACAAGGTTAGAACAAAGAAGATAATTCTTATTTCTAATGTAATTGCATCAACAAGTAATTTAATAGCTGTAGGAGTAGCTGCGGGTATAGGTGCTACTGGGGAAAATCCGGAAATGGTTAAAAAATCATTAAAGTATCTTGATGTAGGAGGCATTCTTGTTACAATTACACATTTGTTTACTGATGTGAAGTTTATATTGAAAGTTAAAGAAGAATTTATTAACAGTAAATTGGATGCTCAGATTATTGAAGAAATAGAAAATTTAGATAGGCTTTTGGAAGAATAACTTATTAAGGTGAATTAAATGAAAACAGTGAGAGTAGTTGCGGCTGTTATACGCGATGGAGATAGTATCTTTGCAACTGCAAGAGGTTATGACGATTTCAAGGGCAAGTGGGAATTCCCTGGTGGGAAGATCGAAGCTGGCGAAACGCCTCAGCAGGCATTGATGAGAGAAATAAAAGAAGAGCTCGACACTGACATCGAAGCCGGAGAGCTTATTGATACGATCGAATATGACTACCCAGCATTCCATCTTTCGATGGACTGTTTCTGGGCAAAGGTTATCGACGGTCAGCTGGAACTAAAGGAAGCAGAAGAGGCTTGCTGGCTTATAAAGGAAACCCTGGACACCGTTCAGTGGCTCCCGGCAGATGTTACTATTATCGAGAGAATCAAAGAGAGCATTTAATGGAAAGGCTCGACACAATTTATGCACGACCAATGGAAAAGACGTACTTCCATTCAACTTGTGCCATGTGGAGACGGTGGTGTCACTGGAGCGGAAAGCCTAGGAAATTAAAGGGTTATGAAGATTTGTTCTGGATAGGTATGTGCGCTTTTGAGGTTGTTAGAAGTGAAATAAGTTTCCGATTACTGTGCTGGGATAAGTGAAATGAATGTTTTCGCAAAACTATATAATTTAAATCGCATAATATCTTTAATTATGGGAGGTTAATATGGCAATTACTAAATTTGAAATATATAATTTTTGGAAAGATAAAGCTATTACTAATAAGTTTAAAGTTAAGAATTATGCTGATTGTAGGTCAGAGGAGGAGGCGCTCCCAATATTAGAATTTCATGATGATATCTGCTGTTGGGCATGTGGTTTGCCATCGTGGATAATTGGGAATGAAAATATTACTGAAGTTGATGACCTAAAAAAAGAATGGAATAATGATAAATCTTTACAAAAAGTTCATATACTTGCAAATTCATTAGGCGGTCTGGAAACAGTTAATAATCTATTTTTATTATGTCCTACTTGCCATGCTGAATCTCCAGATACAAGAGATAATGAAAATTTTTTTGCGTGGGTTTATTATAAGAGAAGAAATGAAAACTATATGACTATGATGTATAAAGAATTTGAACGTGCCTGTAAAATGAAAAATATAGATAGTCAAATAGTACAAGATTATTTTTCGAAAGTTGATTATGACAAAGTGATGAGCTTAAGGCGTCATATTATTAAGAATTGTACAGTACATGGTTCTTTTGTCTCGTCATCATCAAAAATGATGGCACTGCTAAGCGAAATAATGAAAGATATAGAGTCTAAAGAGAGGTAGATATGGAACAAAAATTTTATCAGAGGCAAGGAATAAGGTTTATCAAACTGCTAACTTTGCTATGGTGAAGCATACTGGAATATTGGAAAAAATATCGTGGAGCAACAAGGTGATGAGGATAAAGCTGAATATGGAACTGGTCTCATCAAAGAACCTGCAAAACAAATGACAAGAGATTTTGGAAAAGATTTACCGCAGCAAATTTGAAAAATATGCATCAATTTTATCTTACATTTCCAAATGACTACGCACTGCGTAGCGAATTGAGTTGGACTCACTTTTGTTTACTAATACGCGTGGAAAATAAAGAGGCAAGGAACTTTTATCTTGATGAATATATAAAGTCAAATTGGAGTACAAGACAGTTAGAATGACAGATTAATTCGTTCTTTTATGAAAGATTATTATCAAGTCAAAATAAAGAAGAGGTATCTGAGGAAATAAAGAGTTTAGAACCAAATAGACTGCCATAAGATATCATTCGTGATCCTTATGTATTGGAGTTTCTTGGTCCGAATCCAAATGATGATTTTTATGAAAGTGATTTGGAAGAAGCTCTTATCACATATATACAAAAGTTTCTACCAGAACTCGGGAGAGTTTTTCTTTTGTTGCTAGACAGAAAATAATTACTTTTGATGGACATCATTTAAGAATTGATCTTGTTTTTTAAAACTATATTTTGAAATGTTTTGTTTTAATAGATTTAAAAATTGGTGATTTGACACATCAGGATTTAGGACAAACGCAAATGTATGTACACTATTATGAACGAGAGTTGATGAATGAAGGGGACAATCCTCCAATAGGAATTGTAATGTATGCTGATAAAAGTGAATCTGTAGTAAAATTCACACTTCCAGAAAATGAGACACAGATTTTTGTATCTAAGTATAAATTATATCTTCCTAGTGAAGAAGAATTATTACAAGAATTGCGAAAGGAATATTGTGTTTAGAAGAAAACAGCTATCTCACTGAATGTGGAGATGATAGTGTTGTTTAGGGGAAAAATTATATAGATTTTTTAGCTATTGACTTCTCGTTATTTTCTTTTACTATATCTGATAATTACTATATTTTATAAAAGTCAATTTGTAGAGATGGAGATCAAGTATTTTTGAAAAACAAATAATCTGCTGTCTGTTGGAGATTGTAAGTGTATTATTGTAAATGTAGGATGAGGGTGATAAATGATAGGAAAGTAGTAGAAAGAACAATAAGTTTTATTGGAAATAGAAGGATAAGTTTAAAAGCTTTTTTATAACGAGGTTTAATATCTCCAGATATTATAAGTTATGATATAATAAAAAAGTAAATATTAATGAATAGACTCCTTTGTTTCAGTGGTTACTTTGATAGTAACCACTGAAACAAAGGAGTTAATATCAAGGATTAAACCGGAGGATAATGGAATGAGAGAACTTGTATGTCCTAAACATATGTGTCGTACGCCTCTGGGAAAATGCATGGAATGGGATGTTAATGAAGCTACAGGTGAGCGTATTGAATGTCAAGAAACCTCTGTAATGTCTACAACACTGTATTGGTGTGAGAAGTGCAATGTTCCCACATATGAGGAGTACTGCCCTTTATGCGGTAATAAAGGAGAATATATATCGACGGATATTAGACCAGTATTTCCGGAAGAGAAAGTTCTTTTGGCAATACTTCTAGGCAAAGAGAATCCACTTTGTTTTGAAGAAGCATCAGTGTGGAATACTATGAACTTTTATTTTATAGATGGTAAAAAAGTGCAGGTTTCGATAAAGGACTTTAATAGTAAATCGTTAAATGATATTGGCGCAATAAAAAAGATTTATGATGATTATATAGGCCAGATAGATTATAATAAATTTAATATGATAGTGCAACGTTTCATTAAGGCCAATTCTAATCGATATAGTGAAATTACTGATGAGGCAATATCATTTGTACAAGGATATTTAGGCAAATATTCTTTTGATGACATGTTTGTATCCTTTAGTGGTGGAAAAGATTCAACAGTTACATCGGATATTGTTAGAAGGGCCTTTTCATCCAATAAGGTATGTCATATTTTTGGAGATACAACACTAGAGTTTCCATTGACTGATGAGTACCGGAAAAGATTTCAAAAAGAACATAGGGTTTTACTTGCGAAGAATTATAGTAAGAATTTTGAAGAACTTTGTGAACAAATAGGTCCACCAAGTCGAGTCATGCGATGGTGTTGTACAGTATTCAAAACTGGTGCAATTACACAGATGATAACATCTGCATTTAAGAATAGAACGGATATATTGTCGTTTCAGGGAATTCGTCATAGTGAATCTGTAAGTAGAAGTAAGTATGAAAGAGAAAGTGAAAATTCCAAAATTACAAAGCAAACGGTGGTGGCTCCAATCATTGAATGGACTGACTTTGATGTTTGGCTTTATATTTTAACTACTAATATTGATTTTAATGATGCATATCGATTAGGTTATTCGCGAGTAGGATGCTGGTGTTGTCCAAATAATGGGGCGTGGTCAGAGTTTTTATCCAAGGTGCATATGAAGGAACAGTATATGCATTGGAGAGAACTACTTGTTAATTTCGCTAAGAAGATAGAAAAGCCTGATCCAGAGGAATACATTGATGAGGGTGGTTGGAAGGCACGTCAGGGGGGGGGGAATGGAATCGGTGTAGCGGAAAGGTCTATAATATCCTATGAGCCCTGTGCAACAGAGGATAATGCTTTTAATTATGTATTGCAGAAGCCAATTACTACAGAGTTTTATGAGTTATTTAAACCGTTTGGGTATATCAATATGCAACTTGGTAACGAACGATTGGGTGAAGTATATATATTAGACAAAAAAGGAAATGTAGTTTTGATACTTCAAGGGCGAATTGGTTCTACAAAACTGAAAGTGATTATAAAGAAAGAAAATCTTGCGGGTGCGACGAATTTGAGAGTTTCAGAGGGCAAGATACAGTGCCAACTCACAAAATATCAGATGTGTATAGACTGCAAAGCGTGTGAGAGCGTATGCAAATATAATGCGATCAAGATAAAAGAATTAGATGATGGTAGTATATCATATAAGATTGATGATAAGAAGTGTGTAAGATGTACGGAGTGCGTAAACCACTTTACCGCAGGATGTTATGTTAGAAAAGTATTGACGATTAAGAGAGAAGAATAAAATGGTGAACAAAGTTGTTTATAAATTAAAAGGGCATGAAAAGTTTCCTCTTCGTGAGGGATGGATGACTAAAGGACTTACTGCAGTTAAAGAAAATAGTCCGCATATTTTTCTTGAGAATAATGGACCGGATATATTAGGAGTAGGTTCTAATATGGTTAAGTCAATTCGTTATTGGATGCAGGCGTGTGGTATGCTTGAGAAGGATGGAAACCAGGAAAGAATTTCACCGATTGCTGAGATTATTTATGAAAAAGATAAAGATTTTGAAGATGTATTTTCGTTATGGTTATTACATTCTAACCTTGCAAAGAATCGTGATCAGGCAACAGTTTGGTATATGTTTTTTAACATGTTTAAGGTGGATACTTTTTCAAAAGCAGATATACAAAGTAAAATAAAATTGGAACTGTTTAACTTTGTGGGACAACATGTAACGGAAAGTTCGGTAAATGATGACATTGATGTTCTACTTAAGATGTATACAAAGGGAAACATTAGAAATGATGATCCGGAAGATAAAATTATTTGTCCATTGTCAATGTTAGGGCTGATAAAAAAAGAAGATGAAATTTACTTTAAAGTACAGCCTGACTTAAGAAAGATTGATAATGCATTGATTTTTTATGAATTAAGTTGCATGTTTAAGAAAGAACAATCATTGAGCATTGAGAGGATTGTATCAGGCGAGAATGGCTTAGGTGCGATATATAATATGACTATGGTTACGGTGAATCAGTATTTAGATAATCTTGAAGCGCTTGGATTTATACATGTTGATAGAACAGCTGGATTAGATATGGTTTATCCAATTAATATTAAAGATCCTACTGAGGTTATTATGGATTATTACAACAAATAAAGGTGGATAAATATATGTTAGTAACTAAGTTGAGCGATATTGTAAAGTTAAATAGTAACTTTAAAAACGCTATTAACCTTTACTTGAATTTAAATAAACAGGACAAGATAGAGAACTATATTCCAACAAAATCATCTTTGGCGATTCTGAAGAGATATATCGAATCTGTGCAACAAAACAAGAATCAGTCAACAATTCTTGTTGGTTCATACGGAAAGGGCAAATCACATCTTTTACTTATTTTACTTGCGATTATAAGTATGGAGAGAACGAACGAAAATGAGAAAATCATAAGGTCTCTTTTTGAGAGGATAAAGATTGTTGATGAAGCAACGTACGAAGCTGTAGTGGAAATATGGGAAAACAAGAGAAAATTTCTGCCAGTTATTATTTCGGGTAGTCATAATGATTTAAACCGTGCCACTATGGTTGCATTGAATGATGCTTTAAAAAGAGAAAATCTGACAGAACTTATGCCGGATACGTTTTTCAGTATCGCTCTTGACTCTATACAGAGATGGAAGAAAAAATTCCCGGAAGTATATAGTAAATATTGTGCCTTGCTAAAGAAAGAAGGATATTCAGCAGGTGAAATTGAATCAGGGCTTAAAATGTGCAATTCTAATATATTGAATATATTTAAGAATATTTACCCTGCACTTATGGGCGGAGAAAAGTTTAATCCATTAGCAGGTGGAGATGTACTGCCTATGTATAAGAGTGTTGCCGATAAGCTCCATGAGGAATTAGGGTATAGCGGAATTTACATAATTTTTGACGAGTTTAGTAAATTTATCGAAGGGCAGGATAATCGTGCAATAGGTGGCAACATGAAGCTTCTTCAAGATATATGCGAGTTGTCAAATGAATCTAAGGACACACAGATATTTATTACCATGGTGGCTCATAAATCCATAAAAGAATATGGAAGGTATCTTCCTGAAGCAACAATTAATGCTTTTACTGGAATTGAAGGTCGAATTGAGGAAGTGCTATTTAATACATCCTCTAAGAATAGCTATGAATTAATTGAGAATGCAATTCGGACAAATTCAGAAGAACTTAAATATGTACCAAATTATGATAAGTTTTTTGGCCGAGAGACTGTAGATAAATATTATAAAATACCTGCGTTTAAGTCTGCATTTACAAGTAAAGATTTTGAAAAAATAATTGTAAAGGGTTGTTATCCGCTTAGTCCTATTTCTGCATATGCGCTTTTGAATATAAGCGAAAAGGTAGCACAGAATGAACGTACACTCTTTACTTTTATTTCTAAGGAAGAGCCATTTAGTATGGCGCAGTATGTGTCAGATCATACACGTGATGATGAATGGATTATTGCACCAGATTATATATATGATTATTTTAAAAATATCTTTAAAAAAGAGGTCAATAACGAATTTATTCATACAGAATGGCTAAATGCAGAGTATGCAATAACAAAGGTTAAAAGTTCAGACGATATAAGCAAAGTGCGTATGCTAAAGACTCTGGCGATTCTTAATATTATCAATAAGTTTGATGAGATGCCACCAACAGAAGAAATTTTAAAGATTGCATCGGGTCTACCAAATGCAAAGGGTGTGATAGAGAGTTTAGAGGCTGAACAGATTATTTACAAGAAGGGTTCAAATAATTGTTATGCTTTTAAAACTCGTGCAGGTATCGCATTAAAAACAGAGATTAAAAACCGTCGTGGTATTAAAGGTGAGCCAGATCTACCCAAGGTGTTTGCACGTGTAAGTGATGTACAATATATTTTGCCAAAACGATATAATAATCGATATTCTATGACTCGATATTTTAGATATGAGTATATGGGGGTTGATGATTTCCTACAAATTGAGGATCCTAATGTGTTCTTTGATAAAAATAAGTTTCAGGACGGCAAAATACTTGCCCTTTATTCGTTAGATGATACAGATAAGACTCAGAAGATTTATTCAAAGATGAAATTTTTTGCTATTGAAAATCTAGTAGTGATATATTCAAGAAATAAATATGTGTTGGGCAAACAAGCAAAGGATTATGAGATTCTTCAAGAGATAAAAGAAGATGTTGTATTTATGCGTGAGAATGAGATTTTAATGAAAGAACTCTATGTCCTAGAAGAAGATTTGGAAAAAGAACTGTTGAAGTTTATTGATGATGAATTTGGAAATAACAGTTCGCATGTAACGGTGTATTATGATGGAAAGGCATGGAAGGTAGAAGAGGGAGTTGCAATAAGTACTGCGGTAGATGCTGTTTGTGAGTCATTTTATTCTGAAACAGTGATAATTAATAATGAATTGATAAACAAACAATTTATTACGTCGTCACCAATTAAAAAGGCTCGAAGGACAATTATGGAAAGTATAATGAGAAAAGAGTCTGACGAGTATTATAGGTCAGGTACAAGTGCTGAGTCCACCATTTATCGAGCAGTAATGATAAATTCAGGGATTCTTAATGAGAATAATAAATCTGATAAAGTTCAGAAAATTCTTGAATTATTTGATTCTTTTTTTAATGGATGTGTTGAAAAAAGAAAATCTTTGGTGGATCTTGTCAATCAATATAGTTCTAAACCATATGGAATGAGAGCAGGTGTTCTACCTATTTTTCTTGCTTATGTAATTTCAAAGAAGCAGGAAGATATTATTACCTATTATGAAGACCGTGAGGTAATTCTTGATGTAGATACAATTATCAATATGGTTGAATATCCTGGTAAATATTCTTTATTTATTTCGAAGGAGAGTGCGGATAAAGAGGCGTATATTCAAGAACTTTTAACTTTGTTTGGTGATAGGGGAGACAAAAACCTTTCTGGTAATAGAATTGCCAATATCCTTACTTGCATGCAACGGTGGTATAGAGCACTTCCGCAGGTAGCAAAGAATATTCGAAGAGGTAATGAATTTATTACTGATGAAAATATATTGAAGGCTCTTCCAAGATTAAAAAATCTTATGCAGCGTATGGATGTAAATGCGTATGAGACTATTTTTGAAACTTTACCGGAAATTTGTGGAAAATTTGATTACCAAGAAACTATAATTGTTTTAAAAACGATCAAGAATAAGTTGAATGGGTATCTAGATTGGCTTCTTAAAAAGATTATTGTACAGTCCGTTGCTATTTTTGATGAGAACGCAAAGGAAGATCTAATACATACATTGAAAACATGGTATGGAAAACAAAGTGATGTGGCAAAACACGGACTCTATAATGCATCTGTTTCAGGTTTTATGACTTGTATAGCTGACATTAATACTTTTGATGAGATAGACACAATACAAAAAGTTATTAAGATAATTAGTGGGATCCACATTGATTCATGGAATGATGGTTCTTTTGATGAGTATATTGAAAGATTAAAAGAATTAAAAAACGAAATAGAATCTATTGGGGATGAAAAAAATAGTGGTACTTGTATGCTTTCTTTTGTTGGTAAAAATGGGGAAGAGATCCATAGGTATTATGACAGGGTGGATGAGTCGGAAGGCTCTATGTTTAGAAACATAATTGAGGACCAAATTGAAAGTTTCTCTGATTTAGATATAAATGTCCGAGTTGCTATTCTTTTAGAAATGATTGAAAAGGTAATGAGAAAAGAGGATTAATAATGATTTATCTGGATAATGCTGCAACTACGTTTCCTAAACCCGAACCTGTTTACCAAAAGATAGAATGGGCAAATCGTAATATTGCAGTAAATGCTGGGAGAGGTTCTTATAAGACGGCGCGAGAGGCATCATATTTAATAGAAAATACTCGTAAGAAGTTGGTGGAGATTGTTCATGGTATAGGCATAGAGGTTGCGGTACTTACTTCATCAGCAACAGAATCAATGAATATTATTTTGAATGGACTAGACCTTGTTAAAGGTGATGTTATTTATATTTCACCTTTTGAACATAATGCTGTTGCACGGACGTTGCATAGAATTTCCAAAGAAAAAATGGTTCGTGTTATTGAACTTCCTCTTAAAGATAATTTAGAAATTGATATTGAAAAGACTAAATACTTGTTTATGAAGGATAAACCAAAATGTATTTGTTGTACGCATGTTAGCAATGTGACAGGATATATTCTTCCAGTGGAGGAAATCTTTGAATTAGCAAAAGATTATAATGCAATAACTGTGTTAGATGCAGCACAGTCTTTTGGTTTAGTGGATATTAATGTAAAGAAATGTAAGGCAGACTTCATAGTTTTTGCAGGTCATAAGACAATCTATGGTCCTTTTGGGGCAGCTGGCTTTATAGATAATTCTAAAATAGAATTAAAACCATATTTTGTTGGAGGAACTGGTAGTGAATCACTTAAACTCTATATGCCGGAAGAGAGGCCAGAGAAATATGAAGCTGCAAGTAAGAATATAGTTGCAATTGCGGGTATGCATGAGGCTTTGGTTGTATTGAATCGTCTTAAGAACTTTGAGAAGGAGAATAAATTAACAGAATATACAATAGAAAAATTGATGTCTATTAAGAATGTGATACTCTATGTACCCGAAAATTCTGAGAGACATATAGGGATTATTTCCTTTAATGTAAAGGGGTATAAGTCTGAAGATGTTGGAACTATATTAGATGAAGATTTTGATATAGCTGTAAGGACAGGATATCATTGTGCACCTTTTATACATAAATATCTTGATGATGAGAAGTTTTTAGGAACAATACGTGTAGGGCTAGGACAGTTCAATACAAAAGAAGATGTTGATCGATTGGTTGATGCAATAAGAGATTTATAAACTGGGTGAAAGAGGTAAGGCTATGAACAATAAAGCTTATATAGACTATCTAAATTCTCTACATAATTATAATGCACAGAATGAAAATGCATACGGTGAGAGAAACATTGAAAACCCTTATTTTGAGGCAGTTATGGTTCGTGTTGGATTATGTGATTATATAAAAACTAGCCTTACTGAAAAAGAGCCACATATCATAATATTAACCGGACATGCCGGCGATGGTAAAACTAGTATTATGTATCAAGTTTTGTCAGAACTTAATGCAAAGTATGATTCAAAGGAGAAACTAAGTGAAATCACCTTGCCCTCTGGAAATATATGTTTGTGTGTTAAGGATTTTAGTGAAATACCGGAGGTAGATAGTAGTAATAAAATGGATCGTATCAATGTTATGAGACGAGCTGTAGAAATGCCAGAAATGGGAAATTATGTATTTATGGTTGCTAATACTGGTCCGCTGATTAATACATTTGGCGAACTCTTTGATTCAGATAAGGATAAGGAAAAGGCTAAAATTGAACTTATTAATTTGATGGATGAGAATACAGGGGAAATTGTTGAAATTAACGGTATTAAAATATGTGTTGTAAACGTGGCAGCGGTAGATAATTCGTATTTTGCCAAGGCGTTTTTAGAAAAGTTAATTCAAGATGAGCTGTGGAAAGATTGTAAGTCTTGTACTAAGTGTGACTATTGCCACATCTATAGAAACCGTGAGCTTATTGTTAAAAACAAACTTAAAGTATGTGAGTTTATTAATAATCATTTTATCTGGCTTGTAGAATATGGGAATCGCCTGACAATTCGTAGTATGACTGAACAGTTGACATATATGCTGACAGGTGGAATATCATGTTCAGAGGTAACGCCTAACGATACATATAAGTATCTGTTTAGCAACCTTTTCTTTGGGTATATCGGAACAAAACTGAATGACAGAGCATTGAATATAATAGCTATAAATGCTGCGAATCATTGTATGTATGACCATAAGCGTTTGCGTTCGGATGAAAAGTTATTTGTGGGAAAAGAATATAAAGAATTATTTGGTGAAGAAGTCGAAATGATTATTTCTGAAGCAGAAAAGAAGAATGTATTCGTAAGTGGTTGGGCAGAATTTTTACGGAGAACATATTTGTTCATGAATATTGTGATAGATGAGACTGTTGTTGAACAAGATTACGAGGATGTCTTCTCAAAGCAATTTAAACGTTATCTTGAACTAAGGGATGGAAAAGATACACCAGCTAAGGCAGATGCAAATTTGATAGCGGATGCTTTGTCAATGATTTATGTAGGAACGACGAATGACAAGTCAGAGATACCTTTGACATTAAGTAGAGAATCAGGTATCGCTCAGAATGTGCAGTTAATCATCGGAACCGTTCCGGTGCGTAAGCTTAGAGTGGAAAGTGTGAAAACTCAGGATGGTATATTTAATATAGGTAAAGACAGATACGAGCTTTGTTTAAATATCAATAAGGAAAACTTAGACACGGTTCTTACTTTGCCCATGCTGGATTACTTTGAGGAACTTAAAAATGGGATAATTTCCACTAATATTGATCCACAATTATCTCATGGAGTTGAATGCTTAAAAGCGCAGATATCAGAGATAACTAAAGATGATGACGATGAGGATATTATTGAGATTATAGTTTTAAAAAATGGTGGTAATAAAAATATACGTATTGAATTAACTAGCGATGGGAAGATTAGGGAAGTATAGGAGGCTGAATATGGGAATATTTCCAAAATGTATGGAAGAAGATTATAAAGATTTGGCTAATGGTAAGAAAACGGTGTCCTCTTTAATCTTTGGAAACAGATTTAATGCAGATCAAACGTTATACGAATATTTGATAGAGTTCCTTCTTGTCTTTGTATCAGCGAAAGAGGAGAATCTTCAAGAAGGGAAAATGAAATTCCATGATATATCAATCGATAGAAAACTTAGTTATTGGGTGGAACCTCGTATGGCTTTGAGAAGATTTATCTTCTACGATAAGGCAAAGAAAAAGGGGTCTATTCCTGCTGATGAGTTGGCGTACCGTTCCATGATTGAGCTTTTGGTAAGTAAAATCGAAATAGATGATAAAGAGGCTGCAAGAGAATATATTGAAAGTATTCAAGATTTGTTTCGGGGATACTCAGTAGTTATAAAAAAAGATTCTGGGGTGCTAGATCTTTAATGCCAATTTGTCCAGAGTTTATTTTATGTGGAGCGGACCCTAATGAGAAAAAAAGGGAAAAAAAAGTTGACTGGGATAATAATCCCAAGTCAGTAGATAATAGTTTCAGTTTTGATAAGCATAACTTTCTTGCACGTGGGGGGGAGTTATACTATCTTCAACTGTTACAAGGATTAGGTAGAAATGAAGAAAAAAAGGCAGAACTAGAATTTTTACTGAAGGATCTTGTAGGTATTCAATGTAAGAAGATTTCAACATTAGCTGAATATGTTCAGAATACATGGGAAGAACAATATCATATGGATAAGAAAAGCCTTTCTAAACAACTAAATCTGGCATTTATACCAGATACAGGCTACAAAAAATGTGGAGAATATTGTGCAGATGAATTAATTAGTTATCTGTTGTGTGAATTGCATCCAATTAGTAGAACCGATGTATTGGCAAAGGGTGTTATGTTTCAGATTATGAGGATGATGTCATATCGTATTGCGGATTATCTAGACAAGGACTCACCGTCATGGATTGTAGATATGAAAGGGGAAACATCAGACACGGTTAAGAAGATTGCAGCAGAGTCTTTTCAAAAGCTAGAAAGTGATTTCATGACTGCGATCAATAAGAAAGCTCGAGAAGTCGGTATTAAAGAAGATGAAATCATGAAGAAAGTACGTGAGGCAAGGATCAATTCATTGGATATATTCAAGAGTAAGGGGAAAGAATTGCAGTGTATTATTCCAGCCAATGGGATTTTTGAGCGATTCAGTTTGTCAGAGGATGTTATTCGTTTTTTAGTACTCTCATTAATTAAACCAGGGAAAAAGATGACTTTGAATATGTTTTTAGAAAAGTTATATAGACATTATGGCATTGTGATTGGACCTGAAGAATATAAGAAAAGTTTGGAGCAAGATGCAATAGAAACAACCCTTGCAAATAGTTTTACAGAGAACGTGACTGCTTTTGGCGAATTCCTTAAGGCAACGGGATTTTTAAAAGAATTATCGGATGCTACTTCTATTGTAGTTAATCCGTATGAATCCATTCAGAAGGGAGTATAAATATGAAGTATGTTATAGATAGAATTGTAGAATTAATACTCGAAAAAGAGCCGTCTTCTGATATGGAAACAATGATTCGTGTAGATGGTTTTGAAAATGTTGCAATTTATGAGAGGGTTGCAGCAAAGTTGACATCGGAACTTGAAAGCGAAGGGATTTCTTTAGACATAAAGCTAGCAAAAAATAAGTTGAAATCGTTTAAGAAAAATGTAGAAAATACAACGATTCTACAATCCATGGTTCAGCATGGCTGGGTCAGTGATGCAGAGAGCATAACATATTACAGAAATTTGCATGCAAGTAATGTTTTAGTATTACTTGGTACAGAGGATGAAGAGGATAAAGGTGGTTTGGCTAATTGTTATAGTATTACTCCTGATCTCATATCAAAAACTTTAGGTGGAAAGTACTATAAGCTGTTTTATAACGATGATTCCTTTGTTGATACGGATAGGGAAATTATAGATAAGTTATACAAGGATTTATTTGAATTTGTTGCAATTGATATCTGTAAACTCAGTGATATTGCAGATACATGGACAGACAAGATTACGAATATTAAGGATTTTATAGAGCTGTTTTTTGAAGGGCTTCCTGCTTGGGGTCTGCCAAAGAGACAATTAGAACTTCCAAAAGTACAGGAGATTACGAGAGGAAGGAATTGTTTGAGAAGCTGTTATAGCTTTATTAAGCGTCAGTTATTTAGTAAGAAAATGTCAATCATTCAGTATAATAAATATATAGAAAAGATTGACTATTATAACTCAGGCAAAGCAGAACTTGCAAAGTATACCTCAGAGCATGATTGTTGGAGAACACAAAGCGTTAAAGATTATGAGGAATTTGCAAAAGTTGTGAAAGAGTTTATTCGAGGCGAGAATATCCACGTTAACACGGAAATACTTTTAGGTATTGATTTTAGTATAGTAGAGGATGTTCTTGATATTGGAATTCCGGTTGAGAAAAAGCCTCCAAAAGATAAGGTTACTACGCTTGTGGGTGAACCTCTTGAGGTTTTTGCACATGCACTGTTTCTTACACTTGCACATATTAACGACGTAGACATATTGATTGACGAGATAGAATTTAGTTTTACACAGGCTGAAATTGTCTGCGTATATTCAAGCGCTGAAGATGATGAGGAAAAGCAACAATTATTAGATACGTGGATTGCTATCTGTGTTCATTGTGGTGGAGTCATAGAATACCTTAATAAAAGGATGTGGAGCGTGAATGGGAACGATGTAACGCTTACATCTAGTCCGAAAGATTTCTTATATCCTACAAATGCTCTTCATTATATTGATGATGTGCGTGTAAAACCAGCAGGCGCAAACAAGACTATTAGTAAGATTAGTTTTTCAACTGTATACACTGTAGATGGTAAAAAATATCATCATGATTTTCAGTGGAAATTTGGGATTAACAATTCATGGGATAAAAATTTTAGTGAGCTATGTCTTCAGGATTTTTGTTCATATAAAGATGGAAATTATATTCCAGTGACAGAGATTACGAAGATTAATGCACTAATTTTTTCTAAGAGTGAAGAGGAATTTTTTGAGCGTTTGAGTGAAAGTGATATGAATTTTTCATTTAATTTAGCTGAATATATAGATAAAAAGGTGCAAAACAACGAAAAAGAGATATCAGCTAGATTCGATGAAGTTGGAAAGGCTTTTGTGAAATTTGTGTATTGTGTTTCAAAAAATGGTTTTTATTCCTGTATTACAAAAGATGATTCAGAGTTGATAAAGCTGGGAAAGGAATACACGGATTTAGGAGAATACCTTAGAAAAAGAACTTTTTCAGAGAATCTTAAATGGGTATTAGATGCATATATTAATGCGTTCAATATCGTTAGTAATACAAACGTATTTGATTCTGAAAAAGAAATTGATGCTTGTATTGTTCCCGCATGGCATCCCGCAACATTAGAGAAGTTAAATGATCAGAAGATTTTCTTTTTAGATGGGTGTGAAGAATGGTGGACTGAAGTACAGGGAACAGGGAATAAGGTATCTGAGAAAGATATTAGCACTATGATAAACGGGCTTCTTCAGATGAGTGTAATTCAGAGTACGCTTGATATCTTCCCATCCTATGGGCAGGTTTATTTTGGAGCAATTGCTTCGTTTGGAGCATTTAGTCTTTATGGTAGAAGTGACATTATAAATGAAAATCATTTAAGAGATATGATCCGTAAAGATGCAATTTTTGATGATGATTTCGATAAGGGCGAAGTTTCTTCGCTTAGCGATAATGCAAAGATGATCTATTATGTTCTTTCGGATTATGCGAAGGCATTTCCGACTTCTGCAGATACCCTAAGTATTGTTTTTATTGATCCTTCAGAGCTTCAGCCCATAGTCGCCGCCATTTATAAGTATATCGAGATTAGAAGAAAAAAAAGTGAACTAGCCAAAATTGATATTTCTCTGAGAATTCTTGTAAAACCTGAGAATAAAGGAGGAAGAAACTACTTGGCATATTGGATGGATGAATTCTTCTCTCAAGACGAGAATGTTAATATTCGTACTTATTTAAACGAATGGAAAAATAAGACAGAACTTGAAAAACTTTTGAATGGAAACAATGATATTGCCTTTGTTATGGACATTCTTAAGGTTAATAACCTTAGTTTTGTTTCTGCCAATAAAGATATAGGTTTAGCACCGAGCCAGTGTCGTTTTCCAATTGTTTATAAGCCAACGCCTGTATCAAATACATCTGTGAAAAGAACAATTGAGTTGTCGCAGCCACAGTTTCGTGCGGCATATGAACATACGCAGATTGTTCGATATCGTAATAATATGGAGAGGATTCCGGATGGAAAGTATATTGCAGCTAAGGAAGTATCTATTGATTCTGAGGCACAGAACATTGTGCATTTTCTTCATGAGAAGGCATATTGGGTGGTTTGCGTAGATAGTGGTATGGATGGAGCTCTGTTAAGAAATGATAGTACCCATAAAGCAGATTATTCAATCATTGGATTTAGTACTGGCAAGGGAGCTTATGGTCAGTATAATCTCACTATTACGGCAAGAAATACAATCCTTAATATAATCTGCAAAAAACTAGAAAATCGATTGTTTGATTTATTTAAGTGGGATAAGAAGCTTATTAAGAAAGCCGCTAAGTTATGTTTAGACGAGGCAAGTGGGTTAGACGGTATCAGTTTGCTATCAGCAACGAATCCGAAAGATGAAAACATACGTGAATTTATGGCATACGTGTTAACGGCTTTGCGAGAAGAACGGTCGGGTGGAGATAGTGCACTTAAAATTGTAATACACTTGGATTCTTATAAGCACTGGTTTGACAGTGAAATAGAGAAGGATGAAGAAGATTCTGCATCACGTCCGGACTTCCTTGTGCTAGAGGCGTTCCTTACAGATGATGATAAGCTGAAATTAAAAGCTACTGTTACGGAATGCAAAACTTCAGTTTATCTAAATGCAGGAACACATAAAGAAAAAGCTTTAAAGCAAGTCGAGCATGGAATTAAAAGATTAAGTAAGGTGTTTGATCCGAATTCTCGCTCTATCAAGAGAAGATATTGGTTTGCGCAGTTGTATCGTGCGTTGGCATTTGCACAGGTTACATTTAGTAATAATACAGACGAATTTGCAGAATTATCTGCAAAACTTAGGACAATTCTAGATGGTAACTTTGAAATAGACTGGAATGGCAGGGTAGTTGGGTTCTGGTTTGATATGGAAGGTGATAAAGAAGTTGAAACGGTAGTTTCTTCTGATGGGACTGTGATTTATGACGTGCCGCAAAAAGTTATTCAATCATTGTTATTAAAGGATGATAGTGCAGATGTTGAGTTTGTTTCTATTAATCCGAAGATAATGTTAGAAGATGAAGAGCAGCAACTCGTTATTGAAGAACGCGAGCGAGAACTCGATAAAGAGATTGCTGATTTCCAGAAAGGCAGAAAACGAAGTCCTTCTGTGCCAATAACTCCTACACCTATATTTGCACCAGCTTCTAATTCGCCCCTAATATATGACGAAAAGGAACAGGAGGAAACTAAGACTGAACTAAAACGGCAGACAGAATCTATAGTGATGTCTGAAATCTTAAAGAATGTAGGGAGTATAAATTTGGAAGATATTCGAGTGCTTATAGGAAAGAATAAGGTGATGAATGATGTATATTGGGAGTTTGGCAGTTCACAGATGGCCAATAGACATTTGCTTATTACAGGTACATCCGGGCAAGGTAAGACGTATAGTATTCAGACAATGCTTTACGAGTTGGCAAAGAATAATATATCGTCAGTTATCTTTGACTATACAGAAGGATTCCGATTGGATCAGCTAGAGCCAGAATTTGTTGAGAGTATGAACAACAAGATTAATCAGCACATTGTAAAGGTACAAGGCGTTCCAATAAATCCATTTAAAAAACAAGAACAAGACTTCGGTGGAATGAAAATAATGGATACTCCTTCTGATGTAGCGGGTAGATTTGCCAATATTCTAACACATGTTTATGGATTTGGTGAACAACAGTATGCGGCAATTTACGAGGCTACTAGAGTTGGTATGGAGAAGTATAGCCAAGATATGAACATGGAACACTTCCGCGAAGAGTTAGAAGCAATTCAGGTAAAGAATAGCTCTGCAAAAACGGTGGTATCGAAAATGACACCATTTTTTCACAGTATTACTTTTGATAAGAATGCTGATTTTGATTGGGGCAGTATTTTATATGTACCAGAAGCAAAGATGAACATTTTTCAGTTGACAATGATTGACCGTGAGATGCAAGTTATTGTGACAGAACTTATGCTTTGGGATGCTTGGTACTATACAAAAAAGTATGGTTCAAAGGAAAAGCCTTTTGTTGTTGTGCTTGACGAGGCGCAAAATCTTTCTCATAAAGAAAATTCACCTAGTAAGGCAATCCTTACGGAAGGGCGTAAGTTTGGTTGGTCTGCTTGGTTTGCAACACAGTCGTTGAAGGTGCTTGCGGATGATGAAGTCGTAAGACTGATGCAGGCTGCATTTAAATTGTACTTTAAGCCAACAGATGAAGAAATTATGAAACTATCAAAGCAATTAGATCCGACGAATGGTTCGCTTTGGTTGGGGGCATTGAAGGGACTCAAGAAGGGACAATGTATTGTTGTTGGGGATAGAAAGAAAGAAGATGGTGTTTTTGGTAGTGTTAAGCCAACGATAACAAATATTACGTCATTTAAGGAGAGGTATAAGAATGGCTAGGCAAGTAAATGTGAATTTTCATCAGACATTTAAGCCAGAAAGTCAATATATCAGCAGTATTCTTAATGTAGCGGATGGTACTTCTTGGTTAAGTGTAAAGGAGATATCTGGTATGACCGGGATTCCACAAGGAGTATCAAGTGGAAAGGTTGAACCACATATCTGTTATGCTGAGTATATGGGTTTGATTAAAAGTGAAAAAAAGGATAAGCAGATTAAGCTGACAAAAACAGAGCTAGGTGAAACTGTAAGCAAGGAAGATCTGGGATTACAGGAGATGTTGACAAGATTGCTACTTCATATAATGATGGTGCGAGAGAAAGAAGGGGCTTGTGTATGGAGTTCTACGTTCAAGTGTATTCTTCCCAATTATCGTTCAGGGATAAAAAAAGATATGCTTATTCTAGAACTGAATCAACTTTATGACAATAAGGTTAATACAAAGAATATTGCCCCTTTTTTTGCCTCATATAATGATATATTTTCGGATTTTGAGGTATTATCCATGGAGGGTAACATAGTTAAATGTAATTCACTGCCATATAATAGAGAGTTTGCATATTTGTATGCTTTAGCGTTGTGGTCATTTTGGGAAGAATATTATCCTGAACAGGAAGAAATCTCATCTATACAGCTTGTAGAATTAAAATATGGCAAGGTTTTTGGATGGGATACACAATATGAATATAAAGTTTTGGAGAATTTGGCAGACAAGAATTTACTTCGTTTGAACAGGCAACTAATGCCATATACAATATTGAAATTGACAAGTAAAGACGAGCTGATTAGCAAATTGTATAGTGAATTGTGCTAGGAGGGAATTTATGGAGTTGGGGAAGCTTTTGGGGTTTAGAAAAGACTTGTATTTTGAAGGAGCGGTTCAAGCAGATTGGTTTTATGATCCAGAAAAGGCGGCGAGGGTAGCTGAGAATTTTGTTTTCCATGGAAAGGAATACTTTGGTGCAGAAGAACAGGAGATTGGCAGTAAGAAGAGAATTGATACTATCAGTTTAGTAGAAATGTTGGCTGCAAAAATGGTAGACGATCATTCTAATGCGTTCACACTTGCCATTGCCGATTATGGAACAGGTAAATCTCATTTAGCCGTAACATTAGGTCAAATTTTTTCCGGTAAAGAATACATGCCGGAAACTTACATTAAAGTTCTTGAAAATATTGCGGGTATTGATAAAGAAGCCGCAGATAGAATAAGATACTTAACAGATGAAAGAAATTTCGTTATGGTTATCAATGGAATGAGAGATTTTAATCTACATTCTGAGATTTTGAAGGCCGCGCAGAAAAGTTTGAAGTTATACGGTTTGCCAGATGATGGCTTAAAAAAGTTGAACCGTGCGCTTGAAACAGCAGAAAATTTCTTTAATAGAAATATAGTAACTTCAATTGCAATGTTTGAGGAGAAAGCAAAGAAATTAGGATGGCTTGAGATGGGAGAGCATCTTAAAGAAAAAATTTGCGAGAGTCTTATGACAGATGAAACGGCTTATGAAATTGTTAATGCGGTTTATTCAGAAATTAATGGACAGGAAATACGGTGGGATGAGGGACTTTCTGCTGGAAATATTCTTGAAATGCTGATCTCTGAGTACTGTGGCATGAATGGTCGCTTTGAACATATTGTTTTACTTTTTGATGAGTTTGGACGATATCTTGAGTATGCTTCAGGTGCAAAGGAAGCTAAATCTGGTGATTCGGCATTACAGCAGATTTTTGAGACAGCGCAAAATGCAGATGGCACATTACAGGTTATTAATTTTATTCAGTCCGATATTAAGACATACCTTCAGCGAGTGGATCAGACAAAAAATATTAGCAGGTATATAGGTAGATATGATGCAAGTGATAAGTATTACATATCGTCTAATCTTGAGACAGTCTTTGCAAATCTGATTCAGCGTAAGGATAAAGATTCCTTTGATGCAAATATTGTGTCATGGCAGAAGAAGAATGAGGAAAAATGGAAAGATATTTTCCAAAAAATAAATAAATGGCTTATCACAAAGGGAATGTGGAAGGATTATTCATTATTTAGAAAGATTGTGGTAGAAGGAATCTACCCAATGCATCCTCTTTCTACATTTATGCTTACGCAGCTTTCGGACTATTTACAGAATAGATCTTCTCTTACACTGATTAGTCAGTATATCGAGAGTTCAAGGGATGTTGATGTTTCTGAAGGGGGTTTTTTGGTAATGCCAGAGACATTAATGTTGGGTGACTTATATGCTGAAATGCTTGCTGCTGAGCAGGAAGGTAAGCAGACATCTCAACAATGCATTCGTTATGACAATATTTTGAGAAAATTTGGAGACAAGTTATCTGATAATTCATTGACGGTGCTACGCTCCAATTTGATTCTAAGAATATTACGTTTTAGAACGACAGATTATACAGATGCTAAGGAAGCTTTATCATTATGCTGTGGTTTTACAATTGAGGAGATTGAAGAAGAACTTAGATGGCTTGAAACAGAATATGCGGTATTAGGTTTTGATGATCATGCAGGGTGCTTCGATTTTATGGAAGAATCAAATGGAGCGCATGACTTTAAGGTACTCAAAAAACGGTTGATAGCAGGGGCATCAATTAATAAGTCATTGCTGCAGACGTTAAAAATCCAGGAGATTGCAGGTGTTTTTGAGAAGCAAACGACGAACTTCGCAATACAACATAAGATTACAACGAATGAATGGCTTTTTGAACAGGAGATGTATGCTATTGAAGAATTCGATGAAATAAAGGTCAAGTCTTATATTAATGCTTGGAAAAATGCGACAAGCTCAATAGCTGCAAAGGGTCGGTTGGTTTGGCTGTATATCAATAGGGACACTGATGCAGATTATATGGAACGTGCTAAATTTCTTGTTAATGCTCTTGTAGATACACCAATCGTAATTATGTTATTAAATGACATGGACAATAGGCTTTATAATGCACTATTAGAATACCATATCCTAGATAAAATGGATGATGCGAATCGTAATAAGTATGATCGTTATTACCAAGCTGATTATGAACAAGCAGAAAATAACTTGAAGGATGAGTTTAATGAATTAAAGAAGAAGAGAATTAATCTTGGTGTATCAGGTGTAGAAGAGTTAAAGATACGTATACCTATATACCTAACGAATGTATTTGAGGTTTTATATCCTGAAGCTATTCCATTCTCATTCGATGGTTTTATTACAAAAGGTAATAACCTTGGTGGTAAAGGTGGTTCCTATTATTGTACTATTGTTAAGATGCTCCTTTCTAACTCAGTAAATGAGGCTACGATTCATAATTTTGCTAGCGATATTAGAAATCGTATCGAAGCATTGCTTATGACAACGAATGTAACATCTTGGAAATGCATTGACAAAGAATACCGTGTGATTCCACCGGAAGAGAAAAAGTCTCGAAATGTATACGATAAAATAGTTGCAGGTATTACCAATGGTAGGGAACTTGCTTGTAAGGATATTTTTGATACCTATTGTTATCCCCCTTATGGTATGAGTGAAGATATTGTTACTCTCATGATTTCGGTTATTTGTGCCAATCTCAGTTATTGCCTGAGGTTTAGATATGAAAATTCACTGTTAAGTATAAACAACTGGAAAGAACTCGTTGTTTTTAAAGATAAAAAGATTGATGTTGATGTTGTTAAGACATCTTCTTTGGTCTTGATTGATACTGGAGCCGTTGCTGGAAAATATAAGCGTTTTTTTGATTGCGTACATACAAATAAGAATATTTGGAAGGTGAATTCACTTTATGAAAGTTTGAAGAAGATGACAGAATCAGATGAGGTGCCAAAGGAATTAGAAACAGAATATCTTTTGGCCATAAAGGCTCTCGACTCAGGTAAAAAGGCACTTCAAGAGTGGTATGATAGTATTGGCAAAGTTGAGGATAAATTTAAAGATTCAATAGATAAAGATGATTTATATTCGGCATTAAAGGGATTAGAGATTTTAAGAGATATTCCATATTCAAATATATTTGAAGCCAATGGGTATGAGGTTGATCAATGTTCTAAAGAAGAGCTAAGAAAACTTGAGGTGAATTTGACAAAAAGAGTTGATCGGCTTATTGATTCGTATGTGTCGAATATGTATTGTAAATCAGTAGAGGGCGTGAATACATTTAGAAATCATAATATGAAGATGCAAACGATGCTTTCTGAGTTAGGATTCGATGATTATTCTATACGCGTAAAAGTACAAAAGGAAAAGGAACTCAGTAATATAGAGGAGATTAAATCTCGCCAAGAGCTACGTTCTGATTGTATAAAATTTCTTGATGAGAATCGTGACATACGATATGCTACTTATATGAGTATTTGCAGCTATTTGAAAAATGGAAAAAGCCTGCAGGAAAGGATTTTAAAGTATGGTAAAGCGCTGGGACAGGATGCACAGAAGATAATTGACGAGATCTTTATAAAAGTAACTGAGTTAGAGAAAAAAAGAGATCGTATTAATCAGGATATGACTGATATATGGGATGATCTTTGTGAAATTAAATGTGCTGATGACATTGAAGCATTGTTACAGAGAATTGAAATAGTATTGAAGAAAGGTATTTCTTCTGCGGATCAAGGTGGATTTGAAGAACTACAGGGCAATTTGAAAGAACTATTGGACGATATCAATGAAAGCAAGAAAACAATTCAATCAAGGACGCAATATAGTGAAATATCAAATAAAATGCTAGAAAAATATAAGAATGTTGATTTTGATTTTGAGGTAATTCCTATATTAGAAGAAGTTATTGCCAATATTAAAAAAGAACTCGACAAAAGAGAAAAAAATTGGATTGAGACCGAATTGACTCTAGGAGATAAAAGTCGTCAGGCTGTTCACAGATGGAAGGAAAAGACAAGATTTCTTCCAGAGTTCTTGTCAAATGATACGATCGCAATAGTTAAGCAATATGATAAGGAAGCAGACGATATCATCAGAGAGGGTAAAATAGAAGATGTGATATTCTACTTTGATAAACTCGATGAGTTTGAGAAAATAGAATGCATAAGAAAACTTGAAGAACGGTTGAAATAACATTTAAACGATACAATTAGGGGTGGAGGATAGTTACTTAACCGGAAATTTATTGGAGTTTTGCTTTATAAAAGATTTCCTATGATAAGGAGACAGCAGATATGCCCTGGATAACATATTATGATTTTTAGTATTCTATAACGGAGGCCACCCCATGTACTACCATGCATCTCCCATAAAAGATCTCCAAATATTAACCCCACACACCTCCAACCACGGAACACCGCTGCTATACCTCTCCGCAAAACGTGAAAACACCCTACCATACCTATCAAACGCCATAGAACTCTATGGCAAACGTTCCGGGAAATTCCCCGAAGGGCCCTATCACAAGTGGGCCAGCTACGGATTTACCGGGGAGGGTATCCTGCGCCTTGAAGAATACTATCCCAACGCAGCCGAAGAAACCTACAAAGGCATATCCGGTTATATTTATACCATAGCCCCATCCCCAGATATAAAAAAGCAGCAGGACATACCATATGCTTATACTTCTGAATACAGTATGCCTCCAGTTTCCTGCGAATACATCCCCGATGCATACGAGGCAATTCTAACCGCCGCAAGAGATCATAAAATAATTATCCAAAAATATGAAGACAATTCAGTATCAAAACTGCAATGGATAGAGAAAACAATCAAAGAGCAGTATTCTCATACACAGAGGCCGGAATACAAAGCCTTTTTACAGGCTAAATTCCCATTCCTGCAAGACTAAAAAAATAAGCTGTTGGATAATTATCAGCCCGAGAAAAAAGTTGCTTCAAATAATCGAGGTCATATTCCCCTAAAAGTAATCCCATACGGTTCCACCCTTTACCCCATTCACCCACACCAAAGAGGCAACCCACCATGGAAAAATACAAAGAATCTCTGCATTCCGATGCCCGCCAGTTAACCATCTACGCCCGCACATCCCCCTACCTTTCCCGTGCATTCTACCACATATTCGGAAAAAAGCTTTTGGAAGAAGGCTGTGTGGACTGCAGCTACGTACTGAAGGCTCTGGGAAAAGGCAGCTACTACTCCCGCCTGAACAGCCAGGGCTCCAACCTGTATAAGCTCTACGCCAAAAGCTGCATGACCTCAGAAAACATAGAAATCACGCTGGAGTATCTGGAAGCCATAGTCGGAAACCAGGACAGAAATCTGTCTCCTCTCGAAGAAGAGGCCCTGGTATACTGGATCTTTCTCCCCTACACCAGCACCAACACCCCCAAGCGGGAAAAAAAGAAAGAATACCTCATAGCCATTCTGAACTGTTTTGCTTCTGAATGGATAGAAAAATACAATGACATCAGTGAAGAATCCGCCCCGAAGCAAATGGATCTTCATGAAAAGAACAACATCATCTACGATGCAGAACGCTGTGAACTCGAATTAATCGATTCAGTAAGCGGCTATGTAAAGGACATCTCCCGCATGAAGCAGCAGGATACCGGCCGTATCCTGTACTTCCGCGGCCATTCCAGGCTTTCCTATGCCCTGCTCCCCAGCATCAAGAGAAGCCCCGGCTGGCAGGAGAATGAAAACAGGATGTACCAGGAGCTGATCATACGCTGTGCCTCAGATTTTGCACAGTGCCAGTCCCATCTGGACTATCTGGTAGAAATGCAGCATTACGGTCTGCCTACCAGACTGCTTGATATCACGGAAAATCCCCTGGTAGCCCTGTATTTTGCCTGCTGCAGCAGCCCCGAGGATGTGGGGGAGGTCATCGTCCTGCAGACACAGATTGCCGCCATGAAATATGCCAAAAGCGATACGGCTGCTATTTTAGCTGCCCTTCCGGTTTTTGACGCTTCCTTCCGGACAAAACTGTATGAGTCATGTATCAATGGAATTCCTGAAGAGGAAGACCCGGAATACATAAGCCTTGCCGCGAAGCTGGCGGGAGAGGTGAAATCAAAGAATCCCGGATTCGAGCCCCGTATCAAAAAGAAGGATCTTCTCAGCCATGTTTTTATTATGCCGCTGCGGAATAACCGCAGAATCATCAAGCAGGATGGCTCCTTCATTCTCTGCGGCCTGGGAGACGGAAACGGGGAAGGAAACAGTCTCCGCGGCCTCCGATATCAGAATGAATCAGGCAAAAAGCTGATTTTCATCGTCGGAAATAAGGAAAATCTGCTGCATGAGTTGGATCAGTTTTCCGTAAATAAAGCGTCTCTGTTCCCGGAAATCGATGATGTGGCGGAATATATAAAGCTGAAATACAATGGGTCAGATAAATAAGAAGACATATAAAGGAGGTCTGTTATGGGAAAAGAAGCAATAACAAAGGAACTTGAAAAGCGCCGTATTCCGGAACTGCTGCGTCTTTCAGACAACACGCCTGTGGATACCCCGCAGCTGTGGGAAACCCGCCGAAAGGAAATCCGGGACATTCTTCAGAAAGAATGCTATGGATATATACCGGAAACCGGCTGGGAAACAGAATGGGAGACCGTATCGGAAGAGGAAAATGCCTTCGGCGGAAAGGCCCGTATGCGCACTGTGGACGTGCGGATTCGCTCCGGCAGGGGATATGTTTCCTATCCCTTCCAGCTGACGGTTCCCAAGAATATTGAAAAGCCGCCGGTATTTCTGTACCTGAGCTTTTTCCCGCTGTCATCCGCGGAAATCGTGGAAGAAATCACGGATAACGGCTTTGCGGTTGCCAGGGTATGTTACCAGGATATTGCTCCGGATCAAAATGACGGTTTTCAGAACGGCCCCGGCAGCCTGTTCCCGGGGAATGCCTATGACAGCTGGGGGAAACTGGGCGTATGGGCCTGGGGACTGAGTCGTATCATGGATTATCTGGTTCAGGAGGAAACGATTGATGCGGGGCGCGTTGCGGTAGTGGGCCATTCCCGTCTGGGGAAGGCGGCGCTGCTGTGCGGAGCGATGGACGATCGTTTTTCCCTTGTCATAGCCTGTGAATCCGGAGCCGGAGGAGCCGCTCTTTTCCGGGGAAAAGAAGGGGAAAATGTGGCGGATTTGTGCCGGAATTTCCCTTACTGGTTCTGCGGCAACTTTAAAAAGTGGCAGAACAGGGAGGAGGAACTTCCCTTTGACCAGCATTTTACGGCGGCTCTTGCTGCGCCCAGACACCTGTATTTAGCCGGGGCTGTAGATGATGAATGGGCGGATCCTTTATCGGAATTCCTGACTGGTCAGGCAGTGACGCCTGTCTATGAAATGTTGGGGCAGCAGGGGCTTGCGGCGGATCGCCTTCCGTCCACGGGAGATGTATTCCATGAAGGCCGTGTCGGTTTCCACCTCCGTCCCGGCACCCATTATATGGGAAGGGATGACTGGAAGCTGTTTATGGAGTACCGGAAAAAGCAAGGGGTATAGGATAGATATTCCTGTTTGCAGATGGAAATTTATGTTTTACTGTCAAAGATTTTAATGATTTATGATATGGGAGGAACACGGGGATGAAAGTCAGATTAACGGTGGATTTAACCAGATATAATCTCAAGTTTGCCAAGGATGCGATAGGGGAGTCCACCATGCATGAATACCAGAGAGAAAATCAACATTGGAGAACTTATGTGGATGTAAGGATAGAAGGGGAAACTTTACCGGTAAGTGTGCAGGGAGTAGAATGCCTGGATGAAGATTATATAAGGATGAAAAAGCTTCAAAAGAAAATTGAGGAAAAGGAATTGGTAAGACAACTGAAAGAGGCAGATAAAATTTATCATGCGGTGGGACCTGCCGGGGGAAATAAAGGAATTTATGTTAAAAATCCATGGGAGCGGTATCCCGAGAAGTTAGCTTCCGACAACCAGAGATGCAGTGAAATTTTAGAACTTTGTGTAAAGAAAAAGCTGAAGGTAGCTGAAATCCCGTATAAGGATTTATAAGGCCTGTTATTGAATACGCCGGGTACTGACGAATAAAATGCTTTTCGTCGCCCGGCTTGTTCCTTTTTTTATCGGCATTTCTGTTCGGGAGTGATTCCTTTTTCAGAATCTGATATAATTGTCACATAACACAAGAGGAGGAAAACCATGCAGATAAATGTAATCCACATATACGGAGGCTCCGGTTCCGGCACATCTACCCTGGGGTATGCCTTTTCCCGCGAATCGGGCTATTATTTTATGGATGCCGATGATTATCTCTGGCTTCCGACAAATCCGCGGTTTACTCAAATGCGAGAAAGCGGAGAACGGGTCCGGCTGATGAAAGAGGACATAAAAGAGCACAAAAAAGTGGTTATTTCCGGTTCTGTTACAGGCTGGGGAGATCCTCTCATCCCCATGTTTGATCTTGCCGTTCGTCTGGTTACGGACGTGGACATCCGCATTGCCCGTATAAAAACGCGGGAGTCGGAACGGTTCGGAGATCGGATCCTCCCCGGCGGTGATATGTACAAACAGCATCAGGATTTTCTTGAATGGGCTGCTGCTTACGATACCGGTGATGTGAATATGCGGTCAAGGGCACTGCATGATCAATGGCAGAAGCAGCTGGACTGCCGTCAGTTAGTCCTGGATGGAGGAAGGCCTGTAGAAGAAAATCTGGAACGGATCCGGATGGAATTGAACCGATGAGAAAGTATTTTTTATAGTGGTAAGGAGTTGCCTTTTCCAATCCTCTTATACAGCGAGTTATTTATTCATTAACGCATTGCCGGAACCTGCCATAATATAGATATTAAATAAAAAAACGGCAGGCAGCAAAATATGCTGAAGGAAACAGGTTATCATCGGAATGATGCGTTGCTTTATGCAAAGAAGTGGGCGCTGGACAGAAATCCCAGATATCTGGATTTTGAGAATATGGGAGGGGACTGCACTAATTTTGCATCACAATGCATTTATGCGGGAAGCGGAGTAATGAATTACACGCCCGTAAAGGGCTGGTACTATAACAGCGGCCGGGACAGGACGCCAAGCTGGACGGGAGTGGAATTCCTCTATAATTTTCTTGTGGGAAACCAGTCTGTCGGGCCGTATGCAGCGGAGACAGAGGAAGACGAAGCAGAGCCGGGGGACATTGTCCAGTTGGGAGATGGCAGTGGATTTTACCACAGTCCGGTGATTGTTCACGTGAGCCGGGGACATATTTATGTAGCGGCCCATACGTATGATGTATATATGAGGCCTTTGGATTCTTATATATATGAAAAAGCTCGTTTTATCCATATAAAAGGAGTACGCAGCTGGTAGAGCGGCCTGCCGCGTTTCCAACGATTATTGAATCTCTGTGGCAGCAAGCCGGAGATACGCATCTGTGTATGTAATTAACTTGCTGTCCGCAGGGACGTTTGCTTTAGATGGAACGAAATATTTATCGGTTTTTGCTAATAATTGTTGATTTATTATGATAAGAGCATTAGGATCAAAATATATAAAGATAACATGAAAGGATAGGTGTCAGCCATGATAAAACCGGAAGAAGTTGCCGGGCAGGCAAAACGGAAGGAGAATGAAAATATTCGCTTTCGTTCTTACTTGAAAAACCATGCAGATGAAGAAACGCTGGACAGGCAGTTCCTGGAGCTGCACAAAGAAATATTTGACGGATATGACTGCAGTAAGTGCAGAAATTGCTGTAAAATGTACCCTGGCACCATCCCGGAGGGGGATTTGGAAAAGGATGCGGAGGGGTTAAAGCTTACCAGGGAACAGTTTATTGAATTTTTTCTGGAACGTGGTGCGATGCCGTGGGAGTACCAGACGAAACATATGCCCTGTGACTTCCTGAAAGAGGATGGCACATGCATGCTTGGAGAGAATAAACCGGATAATTGCAGCAGATATCCCTACACGGACCAGCCATACAGACTGGAGAGCCTGTACAGTGTGCTCGATGCGGTGGAAGTATGTCCGGCAGCTTATGAGATCTGGGAGCGGTTGAAGAAAATATACGGGTTCCGAACGGGGAACAGATAAGAGCAGAGGATGAGAGATGAATCAATTTCAGAATGCGGCAGAGGAACTGGAAAAGGAATATCAGATTTTTCTGGATTACATAGAAACAAACGAAGTAATGATTTCGAAGGCGACGGGCCATTTTGGAAAAAAAGATTGTTTTGAACTGAACAGCCGTTTCCATATCGTAAAAGAGAGATATAAGAAGGCAGGAAGGACACAGGAATATTATACAGTAATTGATTTCTTTGTATTCTTTTCCGTATATTTGGACATCCTGCGGCTGGTATCAAAGAAGGGCGCGGGGCTGATTTATGAAAAAGGCCCAAAATATCCTTCTTTTTATGAATTATATCCTATCGAAAAGTATGCCCTTATGATGTGGGTATGGCTTGGGGGATACGAGGATGCTTTCAGAAATTTTTCTTTCAGTGCAGGAAGTTCCGAATTTTATGAAAAGCTCAGGAAAACAAAAGTTAATGAGCCTGTTACATATTCTTATGTAAAAGACCCTCAAATATGGGGGAAATTTTATTCTCCGCAGCTTCGTCTCTGTGCATTATTCCGCTTAATTACTATTGAATGGCTGGACGAAGAACCTGTAGATCCGGAAAATAAATTTCTGGTGAATGCGATTTATAAAACGGAAGAAGGAGCCTGCTTGACAGCGCTGATGGATGAGATTGACGAGGATTTCTGGAATTACCCGGATGATGACTCGCTTTCAGATTTAATTTTTGAGATAATACCAGAGGAAATGACAGATACGGATTTAAAATTCCAACGTATTTTGGAGAAATCAGCAGAACCGGGAGAGCATTCCATTGAGTTTCAAATAAGGGTTGGTTCCGCGGTAAGGGAAATAAAAACCGGGGATCAGCATACATTGGAAGAGCTTCATTATGAGATATTAAAAAGTGTAAACTTTGACAGTGATCATTTGTATTATTTTCAATTTGGTTCCGGAACCCTGAGACAAAAGTATTATGCACCGGAATGTAGGGATATGGAACTGACGGCTGACGAGGTTGTATTGGAGGAGCTTACTTTATATGAAGGTTTAAACTTCGAATTCATATATGATTTTGGTGATTCGTGGCATTTCCATGTAATGGTTAAGCGTATAATTCCCGGGCACATGGAAGGCAGTGAAACGACTGTGGTTAAGGGCGCAAATCCCGAACAGTATCCGTCTTACGACGAAGAGGAATGGTAATAATATGCTGGTATCGGAAATAAAAGAAGTGATAAAAGAGTATCCGGAAGAGGATTTGCGCTTATTGATAGTGGAGCTTTATAAAGCCATGCCCCAAAAGAAGATGAGGCCCAGTGGCGAGACAAGAGAAAGGATCCGGCAGATGCATTCACGGAAGAGTGCATTTAAGAAAGAGATGGAGATGCTTTTATAGCAGGCTAAACAGGTGAAGGTGGGACTCCGAACAATTCCTAAAAAGTAAAAAACAAAATCAATGATTTCATACAAAATCAGCTTTCTGGGCATGAATAATGCATAAGAAAGCTGATTTTGTTTCTTTATAATTGTGCATAAACAACATATACTTGAATCAGCAACACAACCACGATATAAGACCGGCCGGGCTTATAGGAAAACGAATCAGGAAAGGGAGTTACATTATGCAAAAGAAATTATTGTCATGCTTACTTACAGCAGTTTTAGCCGGTTCCATGCTGGCAGGCTGCGGAAGCTCTTCCGGAAACACGTCTTCAACGGCTGATTCCGTTCCGGCGGAAAACAAAACAGAAGCCGTATCGGAGGAAGGAGGAGCACAGGAACAATCAGATCCGGCCCATAATACTGCAATCAATGCAACAGGAACCGTATATGATTTAGGAGGGCTTAAGCTTCCCATCTGCGATCCGGGTTCAGTTACACTTACCTATATGGGAAATGATACCTGGTGTGCCGGTGTCAGCTACAATGACGGAACGGCAGTCCAGAAGGAAATCGAAAACCGTACCGGTATTCATATTGAATGGGATACGTACAGCAGCGATGTGGAAACCGTCCTTCAGACCAGACTGGCCTCCATGGAGGGACTGCCCGATATGGTGGAAATACCGCCCTTTGATTCTAATGTGGGTGTGGATACGTATTCCAGCAATGGCGTGCTGATTCCTCTGAATGATTTAATTGAAGAATATGCTCCTAACATAAAGGCATTATTTGAAAAATATCCGGCGCTGGAAGCCATGTGTACCTCTTCTGACGGAAATATTTATGCTCTGGCAGGCTGGTGGGGGGATATTAACGATTATGTTCCCGATTACCTTTATATCAGACAGGACTGGCTGAATAACCTGGGGCTGGAAATGCCGAAAACAGTAGACGAGCTTTACGATGTGCTGGTGGCCTTCAAGGAACAGGATGCCAACGGAAACGGAAATCCCAATGATGAAATTCCCATGGCAACCAAAAACGGCATCAAACAGCTGTATTACCTGATGACAGGCTTCGGCTACGATACCAATTCCTTATGGTATACCGATGACAGCGGTAAAGTACATTATGCTGCCGTAGAGGATCAATATAAAGAAATGTTGGCATTCCTGAATAAATGCTATTCGGAAGGACTGATATCCGACGATCTGGACGGTACTCTTCTCACCCAGAATATAACCGAGGACAAGGTGGGGATTGTCTGCCATGACCCTGCCGATAATATGGCATCCTCCGATGATTTGGCAAGGACAAGCAATCCTGACTGTGACTATGAATTCATGCCGGTTATCCAGGCGGATGAAAACGGCACGGCCCGTATGACTAAAAGAGGCCTCACCTGGCATTATTATGGTGTTACCTCCGCCTGCAAGAACCCGGAAGCTGCAGTCCAGTGGATTGATTACGTATATGCAAGCCAGGATGGCCTGATGCTTTACAACTATGGGATCGAGGGCATGTCCTACGAATATGATGAATCCGGGGAAATCCGGTTCACCGATTTGATAACCAATAATGAAACCTATACCTCAGCTTTTTCCGCATTGAGAAGTATCGGTGCATGGCCTACTTATTTTATCAACGATTCCGGCGAAGCCTTCATGAAAATATTCGAAGGAACCAAAGTGGAAACCGCATGTAAAGAGGCCTATGGAAATATGGAGAATCCCTTCCCGGAAATGCTGGGAACGGCAGAGGAATCCGAAGTTTATACCAGCATATGGCCTGATCTTTCCACTTATCTGGATGAAATGTTCACAGCCTTTGTTATCGGCACGGAATCACTGGATAACTTTGACAAATATGTGGAAACAGCCAACAGCATGGGTATGCAGGATATTATTGATATTAAATCTGCACAGTACCAGAGATATCAGGAAATTGTAGGACAGTAAAAAGAATGAGGGCGCTTCCGGGCGCCCTCCGGAGAGGGTTACTGTTCATGTTTTCCCCGTGCTGCCTGAAGTTTCCGTCTGCCCCGCCTTCCTCTCCCGGCTTTTCTGAACTGTACCGGCTGCTGTACGACAAGGTTCCTTACAGGGCGCGCTTTCGCTCGGATAACTACGCAGCGGTACTAAGGCTGCAAAATACGCAGCCTAAGGACCGGCGTATTTATACGGCCCTTACAGGAATCCTTGTCGTACAGCAGCCGGTACAGCTCAGAAAGGCCGGGAGAGGAAGGCGGGGCAGACGGAAACTTCAGGCAGCACGGGGAAAACATGAACAGTGACCGGAGAGGAAGTTATATGAAAGCGCTGCGTATATTACAGAAAAATATCAGGCGGGATTGGATGCTTTTGCTGATCATTCTTCCGGGCGTGCTGTATTTTGCCATCTTTTGTTATGGACCCATGTATGGGATATTGATGGCTTTTAAAGATTACAACATATCCAAAGGGATATGGGGAAGTCCCTGGGCGGGGCTTAAGCATTTCAGGGAACTGGTGGAATCCGTTTATTTCGGACGCTTAGTTAAAAATACGTTCCTGCTCAGCATTGAGCAGCTGCTGTGGTCCTTCCCCGTACCCATAGCCTTCGCCCTGCTCTTAAATGAACTGAAACACAGTGGAATCCGCAGAGTGGCTCAGACGGCCGCTTATCTTCCCCACTTTGTTTCTGTGGTGGTAGTGGTGGGAATCCTGAAAGATCTGCTGTCATCCAACGGCGGTGTGCTCACACAGCTGCTTGCCAATTTCGGCGTGCAGCCTAAAAATTATTTTAACCTTCCGGAAGCGTTCCGGACCCTGTATGTGGGATCCGGTGTCTGGCAGGAATTCGGATGGAATTCCATTATCTATGTGGCGGCAATCGCGGGAATAGACCAGGAGATGTACGAATCTGCGTCTCTTGACGGCGCGGGCCGCTGGAAAAAATTGATCTACATAACCCTGCCTTCCATTGCTCCCACCATCATTTTGCTTCTGATTCTGAACATGGGAAACATGCTGAATATCGGTTATGAAAAGGTAATCCTCATGTATAATTCAGCCACCTATTCCACCGCCGATATTTTTTCCACCTACGTATACCGTAAAGGGCTTCTGAACGCCCAGTACAGTTTTGCTTCCGCCGTAGGGCTTGCCAATTCCATGATCAATGTAGTGATTTTGCTGGGAGCCAATTTCCTGGCGAAAAAAACAACGGAAACCAGTATATTCTGATGAGTAGGACAGAAAGACCGGGAGACAGATATGAGAAAAGACAGAAACTGAAATCCGGCGGAGGAAGGATAAACCATGAACAGAAAAGAAAGATTTATACCATCGGACATTCCGATTATCATAGCGACTATATTAATTATTATTTTTACTTTATATCCGGTCATTTATGTGGTGAGCATGTCCTTCAGTGAGCCATCCCATGTGCTGGCAAGGGATGTGTATCTTCTGCCGAAGGGTTTTTCCCTGAAGGCCTACCGCATGATTCTGGACAATGCCACAGTACTGCGCTCCTTTGCCAATACCATCTGGTATACTGTAGTGGGGGCGGCTGCCAGCGTGACACTGACAGCAACAACAGCCTTTGTTCTGTCCAGAAAACGTTTCTTCCTGCGCAGACAGCTGTCTCTGCTGATGACGCTGACTATGTTTATCAGCGGTGGTCTGGTGCCTCTGTATATCCTGGTGCAGAAAATGCATCTGTATAATACCAGATGGGCTATTGTGCTTCCCTATATTATCAGTGCCTATAACCTGATTATAACCCGTTCCTTTTTTGAATCCCTTCCGGAAGAGATGGCGGAAGCAGTGAAAATAGACGGAGGATCGGAATGGACGGTAATGACGCGCATTTTTATCCCCTTATCCAAACCCATCATTTCCGTACTGATTCTGTTTTATGGTGTGGGCTACTGGAACAGTTATTTCGCACCATTGATTTTTTTATCTAATGAAAAGCTGCAGCCCATACAGCTGTATCTTCGGAGTATCCTGATTACCAGTGAGGTACAGGCCTCAGGAATGGGGCTGGATGCGGTGCTGATGAACGAGCAGATGAAATATGCCGTTATTGTCATCGCCTGTTTCCCCATCATGATTCTGTACCCCTTTATACAAAAATATTTCGAAAAGGGTGTACTTATCGGCGCAGTAAAATAGTGAGGAATTACATAATTCAAAACAGAAAGGATAAACTTATATGAATATCAAAGCACCGGAAGGAATGAGCAGCGCAGAGCGCATCGCCTTTTATGATTGTGAGGAAAACCGGAAATACTATCAATACGGAACTGCCGGAGGCTGGAAAAAATATGGGAAAAATCCGGTATTCGGCGGAGACTACGGAACCTGCTTTGACGTTTCGTTATTGCTGGAAGAAGGAAAAGAGGGGATGCCGGTATTTAAAATGTGGTTTTCCTGGCGGCCGAAAAGGGCTGTCGGCTACACGGAAAGTACGGACGGCATTCATTGGGAGAATCCGTGTGCAGTATTGGAGCCGTTGCCTGGGTCTTCCTGGGAGGCGGATGAAATCAACCGTCCTGCGGTTATTTACCATAATGGACAGTATATGATGTGGTATTCCGGTCAGATGAAGCCCTATCTGGAGGATGGCCGGTCGGTGATCGGCCTTGCGGTAAGCTCAGACGGAATCCACTGGGAACGCAGGCAGGAACCGGTCATGGTACCGGATCAGGCATGGGAGCTGCAGGCCATTATGTGCCCTCATGTGTTATTCGATGAGGAGGATCAGCTCTATAAAATGTGGTATGCCGCAGGCTGCAATCATGAACCTGACGCCATCGGGTATGCTTCCAGCCCTGACGGAATCCATTGGGAAAAATATGAGGGTAACCCTGTGTTATCCGGGGATAAAGCTCATTTGTGGGAACAGCATAAGGTGGTGGCTCCCTGCGTTATCAAAGAAAAAGGCTGGTTCTATATGTTTTATGTGGGCCATCTCCATGAGGAAAGGGCACAGGTAGGACTTGCCAGATCAGCAGACGGGATTACGGGCTGGGAAAAGCATCCTGATAATCCCCTCATATGTCCCACAGAAGGGGATTGGGATTCTGTAGCCGTATATAAGCCTTTTGTCCTGCGCGTAGGGGATAAGTGGATGATGTGGTATAATGGAGCAGCATATGAAGAGCCTGTGTGGGTATTTGAACAAATCGGCCTGGCAGAATTGAAAGACCCGGATTTGTTCCCGCAGGGAGCGGGCCGGGAGTAAGCTTGTGCAGCCTTATTACTGCAGCGGGGGAGTGGAGCATGAGGAAGGGTAAAAAATATCAGACAAAGCATAAGATGTTTGTTTCTTATGTCTGCATACCGGTGGTTATTCTCACAGTAATTTCCTGCCTGTTTTCTTTTCTTTATTATCACATGACACGGGAACGGGTGCTGAATTTTGAAAATTCCATAACGGAAAATGTGGACAGTGAGCTGAAAAATCTGATGGATAACCTGATTAAATCATCGGCCCAATACTCCATGACCCCCTGGGTAACCCGGCTGAAATATATGCAGAGGATACCGGAGCTTATGGCCCGGAACATAACCGCGTCGGACATTTCTGATTATGCCAGCACACTTTCGCTGACTGAAATCAACGACAGCATGGTGGAATCCATCTATATTTACTACAGCCTTGGCGGTTTTGGAATCAGCAGTATCGGAAAAGTGAACTGGAAGGAATACGTAAGCATTTATCAGGTTCAATGCGGGGATACTGCATTTTTATCCGGAGCCATGCTGGATCAGAATAACCAGAAAACTATCTGCCACAACGCAAGCCTGATGAAAAACGGGAAGCGTGTGACGGGTTTCTTTATGCTGCAGACTATACCCCTGCAGAATTCGTATTCAGGGGAGGTGAATATTCTTTTCTTTGTACCCTATGATAAAATCTGTGCTTATATTGAGAATTTCATGGATGACGGAACCTCATGTTTTTACCTTACGGATGGGCAGAAAGTTATTTATTCCTGGGGTAAAGATAACGGACCTCTTCTTCCGGGAGATTCGGTGGAAATTCTGAAGGCGGCAGACAAGGAGTACCGGTACAGCGAAGAGCTTGGAGTATACCTTTCCCAATATACCAAAGCCGGTATGGATATCGGCATCATACAGATTCTGGATAATAATTTTTTGTACAGGGATTTTACTGTTTTTACGGAATGGCTGGTTATGGGGTACCTGGTGCTGTTGGCACTGATTGTGGTGGTGGCTTCCCGGATGGCCAAATACAGCTACCAGCCGCTGGAACATATCATGAATATGCTGGTGGAGGAGGATCCGGAGGGCAGCGTTAATGAGTATCAGATTATTGAAAAGGCACTGGAAGAGCTGGACTCTCAGAAAAAGCGCCTGGAAGTGACAGTCTTCGAACAAAATCCCCTCATCGAACAGTATATTCTCCATACCCTTCTACGTTCCAATAAACCGCAGGCCAACGAGGTAAAATATGTAAACACCATGCGTCAGTACTCCCTCTACCGTTGTCTGGTGCTCAAACATAGCCCGGAATCAGGACAATACATCAAGGAAATAGATTCCTGCCTTGCCGTCTATCCCCAGATCCATTCTGTTTTTGTGGAAGAGGATAAATACTATATCTGGGTGCTGAGCTATGGCGAGGAAAGTCTTATGGAAGAGATTGCCGACCTTCTCTCCCAGACCTTTGATGATTCGGGTTACAAAGATGCTGCCCTTGGTATGAGCAACGTACATGAAGATATTCTGCATATTCTATCCGCCTATAACCAGGCGGTAAGAGCCCTGGAATACCATTTCTTTTATCCTGAAAAAAAGGTCATCCGTCTGGAGGAGGATCGCATAGAGGAACGGGATTTAAACTGTTCATCCTTTGAAATACCGGAAGACAAAAGAAAGAGCATGGAGAGGGCGGTGGAAGAGCTGAACGCCGAAACGTTGTTTGAAGCCTATCAATCAATCCTGCTGTATAATTTTAATACCCGTTTTCTGCACAAGGAAGCTTATTTCGCAGGAATCCACAAACTGAATGCCATGCTGCTGGAACTGTTCGGAGAGAAAAGCCAGGGTAAGCTGACGCCCCAGATTGAATTGCTGGAACCGGAAAGCTTTGCAGGTCTTGACAGCTACCTGCAGACCTTCCGCCTGAAAACAGTCCGTCTGATGGAACAGTGCGTGGCGAAAGAAAACCCGGTATATTACGCCAGAAATCAGATGATCCGGCAATATGTGGAGGATCATCTGACCGACGCCAACCTTTCCCTTAATGAAACGGCCCGGGTAATGCATTATACCGCTACCTATTTCGGGAAATATTTCAAGGAGCAGTTCGGCTGTACATTCCAGAAATATGTGGCATCCAGAAGGATAGAATGCGCCATTTCTCTTATGGAAAAGAAGAATATGAATGTGCAGGAAATTGCCTTAAAATGCGGGTTTACCAATGATGTGACATTCAGGAGGACATTTAAGATGTATGTAGGGGTTACGCCTTCGCAGTATGAGAAGGAGCGTTAAGCGGAATAGGATGTGTCAAGCATTTATCCGAAATATCAAGCATTTCAGGGCCAAAGCTGTTATTCTGTCAATAACGGTACCGTTAGCTGTAGATTAGGAGGCCTCTATGAACAATATGGAGCTGCTTGCAGATGCATTATCTTATATTGAATTGAACCTTTGTGAAACGATTACTGCGGAAAGCGTGGCAAGAAATTGTTTCTGTTCCAAATCAGGGCTGGAGAAGCTGTTCAGGAATGTATATCATTACGGTGTGAAGGAATATGTAATAAAAAGGCGAATAACGAAGGCGGCCAGGGAACTGGTACGATATCCGGAAGCCACTGTCCTGGATATTGCCCTTCGTTACAGCTACCAGTCACATGAGGCATTTACCAGAGCTTTTCAACAGGTTTGGGGATGCAGTCCGTCCGTTTTCCGAAAAGAGAAAAGGTTTACCGATATTTTTCCGCGTCTGCTGCAGCCGTTTGAAAAAGGAGATGCTTATATGAAGCAAAGGAAGCCTGTAGATATTTCGGAACTGTATGATTTGTTTTTGGAACGGAAGGACTGTTATTTTATCTGCTGTGATATAAAGGGGCTGGTGCCGATTAATGAAATTTCATATAAGGCAGGGGATCTCGCTATACTTGAGACTGTCAGGAGAATGGAAAAATGTGCGGGAGATGAAGATATTATTTTCCGGATTGGCGGGGATGAGTTTGTGCTTCTGACGGCCAGCCGGGATATCGCTTATGCTCAGGAACTGGCAGATGGGATCGGCAGAATGAACGGAGAAATGATTTGTTTTGAAGGACAGGAGATACCGCTTGCATTGCATACCGGGATTACTAAATTTGAGGGCAGACATTTGAAGTATGATGAGCTGTTTGTGTGGCTGCATCAGGCGATATTGGATAATAAATAGAAGGGGTATATATGTGTATGCCCGGCATGGAACAATAGAATTGATTTTAAAGGCTTTGAAGGCTTGAATTTCTCTGTGGTATGCGGAGAAGTGAAAGCCTTCAAAGCCTTTTCCTATATATTTTATTAAATAAAAATCGTAATAAAATATCAAAATGCATGATAGATTCATTGGTTTGTATGATTGTCCGTGAAAAGCGACCTGAAGAGAGGCCGGGTGGTTTCAAGCTTACTCTGTAATAATATGATAATATACGCATATTTTTTGATGATTTAGTCAGATACAATATTAAGAATATTTTCTATAATAAATTCAACAAAAGCAACACGGATACTGTATTAAATACATAAAAAGCAGACTGAGACAAGAAAGGATGTGTGCTAATTGCCCAAGAAGATGAGCAAAAATACAAAAAAAATAGCTCCTAAGCGATCATTATTAAAAGATATCAAACGAGATAAATGGCTTTATATTTTCTTGATTCCTATTATGTTGTACTTTTTTATTTTTAAATATGTCCCTATGTTCGGTACAATAATGGCATTTCAGGATTTTAAATTTTCAACAGGATTTTTTGAGAGTAAGTGGGTGGGGTTGGAGCATTTTAAGAGGCTGTTTACGGGAAATAATTTTTTAATCATTTTAAGAAATACACTGCTCCTGAATGCGGGAAGCGTAATCTTCGGATTCCCAATTCCAATTATTTTGGCGATTTTTCTGAATGAGGTAAAATCCAAAGGCTTTAAGAAAATTTCACAGAGTATTATGTATCTTCCGCACTTCATGTCATGGGTTGTATTGGGCGGTATCCTGATAGATATGCTCTCACCCAGCACAGGTGTAATTAATACCATCATTAAGTTTTTTGGCGGCAATCCCATTTACTTTATGGGAAAGAAGGAGTGGTGGCCGGCCATGTTTATCATCTCCGGTATCTGGCAGGGAGCCGGATGGGGAACCATCGTTTATCTGGCGGCTATCACTGGTATAGATCCGGAGCTTTACGAGGCGGCCCGAATTGACGGGGCAGGAAAGCTGAAGCAGATTTGGTACATTACGCTGCCGTGCCTGAAAAGTACAATCGTGGTAATGCTGATTTTGAGAATGGGTTCCATGATGGACATTGGATTTGAGCAGGTTTATGTTTTGATGAACCCGGCTGTTCGGGATGTGGCGGAGGTTATCAGTACCTATGTATACCGTGTCGGAATAGAGGGGGCGCAGTACAGTTATACCACGGCAATCGGTTTGTTCCAGTCAGTAATCAGCTGTATTCTTGTGTTCACTACAAACAAAATTGCGAGAAAAATAAACGGCGAAGGTTTGTGGTAATAACGAAAGGGGGATTCTTTGTGGCAGGCAGAATCAAAACTAAGAAATCAAAAATAAAAATGTCAATAAGCGAACAAATTTTCATGGTTATTGTCTATACGGTACTGATACTTTTCACACTTGCGGCTCTGTATCCGTTTGTAAATGTAATTGCCGTATCTTTCAGTTCCAGCCGTGCGGTTGGTGCGGGTGAGGTTGTACTCTGGCCGATTGAGTTTAATGTGGATGCTTATCGACAGCTTCTTCTTGATGGGCAGATCTTCGCATCCATGAAAAATACAGTGGTTCTGACTGTGGTAGGCACATTCTTAAATGTATTTGCCACTACTCTGGCAGCATACGCATTGTCAAAGCGAAGACTGCGAGGACGAAAGATCTTTGTAGGAATGATTGTTTTTACCATGCTGTTTTCGGGAGGGATGATTCCAAATTTTATTTTGATTAAGTCATTGCATTTGATGGATACCTTTAGCGGCCTGTGGCTGATGGGGTTAATCAGTACTTATAACATGATAGTGATGAAAACTTCGTTTGAGAGTGTACCGGAAAGTTTGTGTGAGGCAGCTTCTATTGACGGAGCGAATGAACCGACGATTCTGCTGAAAGTAGTTGTTCCGGTATCCAAGGCAGTTATTGCAACCATGGTTTTGTTCTATGCAGTCGGCTGGTGGAATGCTTACTTTAATCCTATGCTGTATTTGAGTTCCACCAATAAATTTCCGATGATGGTAAAACTGAAACAGATGCTGGACACGGCGAAAATGATAGAAGTAAGCGCGGGAGAAGGATTAGTGGATTCCACTTTTATAGCAGCAGAAACTTATAAGGCTGCATCAATATTGGTGGTGACACTTCCTATTGTATTGGTATATCCGTTCCTTCAGAAATATTTCGTGAAGGGTGCAATGATTGGTTCTATTAAAGGATAACTGCAGGATGATTCGTTAACAAAACGTTGCGGTTCGGGTTGGTGCACCGCCCCGAACCGTTACATTAAAATAAACAATGATTGAAGGAGGGCAACACAATGAGAAAAAGTAGGATAGCGGCAATGGCTCTTACATTGGTGCTTACAGCAGGAACCATTTTTTCCGGCTGTGGAAATGAGAAAACAGAAGACACCGCGGCAAAGAGTGAGACAGGGGGTGGTGCGGATGATATGGGAAGCCAGAAGACGGACGGGGGCTCTATTGATGGAGAGAAGCCGGAGATCAGTATTACAATTCTGGAGAGAGGCAAATGTCCGGCTGAAGAAGGAAATATGGAACAAAATCGCTGGACGGAGTATATTAACGAGAACAGTCCTGTAAAGGTAAAATGGGTTCCCGTACCACGTACAGAATCAGTTGCCAAAATAAATGCGTTGTTTGCCAGTGGTGAAGCACCTGACCTGGTTTGGGAGTTTGGTAAAACATTTATGGATAATCTGGTAGTGCAGGATGTCATTCAGCCTGTGGATGAGTATGTGGAGCAGTATAGTACAACTTATAAGCAGTATCTGGAGGAGCATCCTGAATTGAAACCTTATATAACAGCAGGAGATGGGAAAATGTATGGCATGACCAGCGCCAGAACCCCTCTGGGTGTTGCAAATCACGGCATGTGGATCCGTCAGGACTGGCTGGATAATCTGGGACTGGATACACCGACTACAATAGATGAACTTAACGAGGTGGCGCTTGCCTTCACAAAGAATGATCCGGACGGCAATGGCCAAGATGATACATTCGGCATTGGATTTAACTACAATAACTGGACGATTATGAAATCCATGTTTGGTCAGCCCTCTGAGGCGATGATGGTGGAAAATGGCGTGGTAGGAGATTGGGTTGGTTCTGAGGGCTATGCGGATACATTCAGATTATTGAAGAGCTGGTATGAGAACGGGGTAATTGATCCGGAGTATGTGACGGACACCAATTATGAGCGCCAGCGTCAGCTTTTGGTAACCGGAAAAATCGGAATTTACCTTGGTAATTACAATCAGGAGTCCGAATGGAGAGAGCTGAAGGCAAATGTACCTGAAGCGGAGTTGGTACCTTTTGAACCTGTGGAGAGTAAGTACGGTAAATTTGGCTTATATCAGGAACCGCCTGCAATGAGTATGATCTGCATGAATAAAGATTGTGATAATCCGGAAGCAGTTATGAAGTTCCTTGACTGGATACTTGAGGAAGGCTGGATGAGTGTTGTATATGGGGAAGAAGGTGTTCATTATAACTTAGTAGACGGATATCCTCAGCAGATTGATGTTAACAAGTTTCAGAAAGAGGTGGCTTATGCAGGCGAGTATGCGATTATCCGCGATGAAGTGATTGATGATGTAGAGACCTATATCTCAGTAACAAGTGCGCAGGATGAGCTTTCCCAGGAATATGCAAAACTGCGTGCCCTGGGTTTGGAAACCGCAATGAAGAATAAATTCCGCCGTGATGTGCCCTATACACCATCCACTGAGCTTTCCAGTAAATATAATGCAGATTTCAATTCAATTCTGACCTCAATTGAAGCTAAAATGATATCTGATTCCAGCTATTCGGTTGAGGATGGCCTGGCTGAGATTAAGAGTGAGCAGGAGGTTCTGGGACTGGAAGAGGTATTGAAGGAAAGACAGGCATGGTATGACTCAAATAAGGATTCCTTTTAATAAATTCGATTGGTAAACAGGAGAATGTCAGTGACTGTTACAGTCGCTGGCATTCTTTTACACAACAAAAGGGCAGGTGGGAAAAGAGATGAAAGAAACAGGGAATATTCATGGATGTATCTGTGAGAAATTCGGAACCGCATACTATATATTAGAGCAGCCGAATGGTCATGCGGCACACTGCTATGTGACGGGGAACTGTTGGGATGGAAATGATGCAATCATTACAGCCCGTGTCAGAGGTCTGACGGATCATTGTTGTGATTTCGTAAGAACAGATCTGAACACTGGGGAGGAGGAAATAATCTGTGCCGGCAGATGGCCGGAGTTCTATGTCCGCGGCGGGAGTTTGTATCAGTTTTGGAAAAATAAAGTGCAAAAGACGAATATTAAGACGAAGAAAACGGAAGTACTTTGGGAAGGTGAATACGAGCTGTCCGGCCCTATCAGTGTATCTGAGGATGAAAAGAGAATCAGCGTGTCCTGGTGCTACGGAGACGGTACTACATCAGTGGGTCAGCTCAATACGGTAACCGGAGAGCATAAAGAAGTTTATCGAGGAGGTTTTGCAAAGCCTTTTGCTGATATTACACATGTGATGGTCAGCCCTCAGGATCACAATAAAATCTTTTTCTGCCATGAGGGAACGACGCAGTATATTACCAATCGGCTTTGGATGGCAGATGTGGATACGGGATATGTGGAAAATATTCTGCGCCAGAGGCTGAATGAGGATGGTAACAACGGTGAGTGTGTAGGACATGAGATGTGGAGCCCTGACGGAAAAGGAATGTATTTTATCAAATATATTTCTACAACTATTCTTCCCAGGGGTGTTTGGTATCTTGATGTGTACACGAAGGAAAGCCGGTGTATTGCTTCTGGTTATGATTACTGGCATGTGGGGGTATCACCGGATGGTAATCTGCTTGCGGCAGATACACAAATCGGCGGGGATTATAGTGATGTAGTATTGATCGACCAGAAAAAGGGAAGTGAGACTCCTCTGGTGTCTGCAAGGACAAACTGGACGCATCCCTGTCATCCTCATCCGGTGTTCAATGAAAACGGCAGTAAGATCTGCTTCGAAATACTCAGTGAAAATGGAAACTTGTGCGTGGGAATCATAGATCTTGCACAGTTGAAGCTGAAATAAAGACGGGAGAACAGATGTAAATGAAAGAACTGGAAAAAGTGATTGACCGTATTATTTATGGAACAGATATGGATTGGAATATGAACATCCATCATTTTGACTGGGTACCGGGTGTAGGCCTGTATGGGATTTGGAGAGCATATGAGGTGACAGGGAAGGCGGAATATCTGAATTTCCTGCTGGATTGGGCGGAGAGACATTTGGAGGAAGCATATGTTCAGAAAACCGTAAATTCAACGGATCCAATTCTCACGATGATGGAATTATACCGGAAAACAGGAGATAAAAGATATGGAAAGGTCTGCTTTGATATTGCGGAATTTGTTTTGACAGAGGCACCGATCACGGTGGATGGAGGATTGGAGCATACTGTTACCGAGAAGGTGGATGCCTTCGGAGATCAGATGTGGGCGGATACCCTTTTTATGGTCTGTATCTTTCTCGCTCGTTTTGGTAAAATGACAGGTGAAAAAAAATATACAGATTTTGCGGTTAAACAACTAATTCTACATCAGAAATACCTTTGGAGTGAGGAAGATTACCTCTATTACCATGGATGGAACGGAGCGCAGAGAAACCATATGAGCAGTGTTTACTGGGGAAGGGCAAACGCCTGGATCATATACAGCACTGTAGAGATCCTTCGTGAGGCGGGAGAATTTGAAGGCAGGGATCAGGTTCTTTCCAGGCTGGAGAGGCATGTGTTGGGCTTGGGAAAATGGCAGCGCAAAAATGGTCTGTATGGAACCATAATCAATGATCCGGATTCTTATGATGAGCTGTCTGCCTGTGCCGGAATCGCATGTGGCATCCGCAGGGCTGCGGATGCAGGTTATATTGACAGGCGGTATCAGGAAATTTCTGACAGGACCTATGCGGTCCTGATGGATTATATTGATAAAGACGGTAATGTACAGAAGGTATCTACAGGCACACCTGTTATGGATTCTCCGGAGCAATATAAACAGATTGAACAGTGTCCGACTCTGTATGGACAGGGGCTGATGGCGCTTGCACTGGCAGAATTGACATGATAGTCAGAAAACCGGCAGACAGCGGCAAAGGAGCAAAATGAACGAAAGAGAGCATTATGCAATTCAGGAATTGTATGAAGAAAATGTATTTGTGACACATGGACTCTGTCTTGCAAGCATGCACAAGATGCCGAATCTGCATTTTCATGATGGTTTTGAGATATTTCTGTCCATGTCTGACGGTTGTGTTTTTTCCTTTGAGGAAAAGTCCTACCGTCTGGACAGGGGCGGACTGATACTGGCTAACAACAGAGAACTGCATCGAACCTTTGCTCCGCCTGAAGGCATGTATGAACGTTACATCGTTTCATTTATTCCGGACTTTATATCGGATCTGGGAATGGATGAAGAAGTATTTCACAGTTTTATTAATCGTCCTGCAGACAGGCCGCGGTGTATACAGCTGACGGAGGAACAGGTGCAGGAGCTGGTAAGTGTTATTGAACGGCTTCAACAATTCCTCAGGGGAAAAAGATATGGGGAGATTATGCTGAGGAAACTTGCGCTCGCTCAGATTGTAATCCTCTGCAGCGGTTACTTTGAAGGAGAAACGGAGAATACTCGGCAGATGGAAGCATCACGGCGCCTGCAGCCGGTATTCGCTTTTATTAAAGAACATATTGAGGAAACGATCCTGCTGGATGATCTGGCTGATTTTCTGTTTATCAGTAAGGCCCAGCTGATCAGACTGTTTAAAGAAGAAATTGGAATGACGCCAAATGAATATATTATCTTGTCCCGTATCATGAGGTCAAGGGAATATCTTGCGAGAGGATATTCGGTAATTAAAGTGTGTGAAATGGTGGGATATGCGGATGAATCCCATTTTATCAGGACTTTTAAAAAGATTATGGGAATTACGCCGAAGCAGTACGGGAAGTTAAGAAGGCGTTGATGGAGGAGAATCATGCTTTATTTCAAAAATGAGAAAGAAAAGAAGCTGTATGAAGGGATTATGAAAAAGGCTGATGCCGATTATGATGATGATGTGAAAATGATGAGGGAATGGCGTGGTGAGAATGGTTATCACAGTCAGTTGGTAAATCAGTACGTACATTCCACCAATGCATCTCTGGGATATGCCTATGAATTGATGAACTGCGGCAGAGAGGGCGATGTGGAGCGGGCTGTCCAAATTCTGTACAAGGTGGTGCCGCTGCAGGATACAAACCCGGATAATGATACATATGGAATCTGGTCTTATTTCGTAGAGGAATCTCTGGATGAGATGGCTCCGCCTGATTGGAACTGGGCTGATTTCTGTGGAAAGCGTCTGATTCAAATTTATGTGGAATTCGGAGATTCTCTTCCTTGTGATCTGAAACAGATGATAAGGGAAGCGATTATCCATGCCTGCAATTCAATTATCAGGAGGAATATGGGGCCGCATTACACTAATATTTCCATAATGGGAACTCTCGTAACACTGGCGGCCGGGGAAAATTTAAGAGAGGCATATCTGGTGAAATATGCAAAGGAGCGTCTTAAAAAGCTTTACGAATTCAACATAGGGCATGGCTGCTATCAGGAATATAACAGTCCCTCCTATACATGGGTTGTCATTGATGATATTGCGTCGATGGTATGCTATATTAAGGACGAAGAATGCCTGAAATTATTTGCAGATCTCAACGATCTGGCATGGCGCTGTATTGCAGAGCATTATCATTTTAAAACCAGACAGTGGGCAGGCCCTCATGCCCGTTTCTATGCAATGCTGGAGGATGATCAGCTTCTGATGCGGGTTCAGAGGTCCTTGGGGTATCAGATCAATCTGGTTGATTTAGAGAAGGAAGGACTGGCTTCGCAGCTTCCCTTAGGTTTCTTTAGTTTTGACAGTGTCTGTCCGGATCAGTTTAAGAAATATTTTGTGACACCAAACAGTGATGCGGACATAGATGCGGTATATGTCCGTTCCGAGGAACGGGAGAAAAATGAAATTGCCGTCTGCCGACAGGCTGAAGCATATACGTTGGGAAGCTTTTATAAATCTACATTCTGGAATCAAAGAAGAAACCATTTGAGCTACTTTGGAACGCAGGAACAGCCGGTATATTGCAGCATGAAGTGTCTTCATGATGGGTACGATTATTCTTCCGGTCTGATTGTGACGGCGCAGAAGGGCATGCGGACTGTATCTGTGATCGGATTTGGAACAAATGGCGGGGATACACACTGCAATCTGGATATGGTAAAGGATGCAACGATTCAAGCCTCAGATGTGCGGATTCGTTTTGAGATCGGAGGGGCTGTGGATACGGTGGAGCTGGAACAGACAGATGACAGAACCTTCCTGATGAGGATGGAAGATGCTTTGCTGAGAGTACAGTTCCCTTACGCCAGATATGGAGAGGAACCTGTACATTTTCAAATCACAGAGGAGAACGGACATGCAAATGAAACAGGCGGACATAAGGAAGTGCACGATATAAAATGTATTGATGTGGTTCTTTACAGTGGCGAGAAGAAGGCACATTGCTTTACGGATATGGCGGAGTGCTGCTGTGCAGTCAGCTTTGAGATTGTGCCGAATAACGGACAGTTCCACGCAGAGGCTGAAGCGATAGTATGTGACGGCAGACTGAGAATCAGCCAGGATGGTCTTGCGGCAGAGGCACCGGCGGCAGCCTGCAGGTTGGAAGATTTTGTACAGAATGCACGTGCGTATCGGGATGGAAGGGAATATCAGGATATTTATCTGTAGAGGATGTGATAAATATTTACAGAACATGGAGTTTTCCAGGCGGAAAAAAGAAAGTAAATATACTGTGATATAATGATGGAATAACAGTTAACTGAGAAAGCTGTTGATGTATGACAATTAAGTGAATGATTCGATAAAAGGGACTGACGGAAAATAGAGAGTCCTAAACAGGGGCGGATATGACTCATAAGAGTATATCTGCCCCTGAAATTTTATTAACAGCATTAAAGTTGGAGGCATTGTGAACTACATGGATCAGGCAGAATCAGCGTGACTCCTGTACATATATATATAATTATCGAATTTATCTTGGTAATCAGTAAAAAAGTATACTATAAAAAGTTGTTTGTATGGTATCATATAGGTACACTCTCTTTTTGATGAATGTTATGAATTTATTTTGATAATTCAATTTTATTATCACCAATAATGAGTTACTTTTTAAGAATGAAATATTCTATTTTCATACGGGGTATGGAGTTTTACATTTAACTATTACATATATATAAAGAAAGGAGTCTTAAATGCCGCAATATCCTGTAATTGATAAAGTGAAAACCGGTAAACAGTTAAAGCAGTTAATTAAAAACAAGGGTTATACAATAAAAGATATCCAGCAATATCTGTCGCTTTCCTGTATTCAGACAATTTACCGCTGGTTTGATGGCATTAATATCCCATCCGTTGATAATCTATATGCTTTGAGTGCCCTGCTCCAGGTACCGGTGGACCGCCTGCTTATTGGAAACAGAGAGGAAGACAGCAGATATATGGTCATGAAATGTTTGAACAACAGACAGAAACGTATTTGGACATACTTTCTTTACATGAATGAAAATGCTGTCTCTTGAATTTTGAATTCAATGACAACCGCCTGGCTCTGAAGTAGACTATATACATATAGGAAAACCATCATATAAAATATGAGTGAGGGCGGCGTATGCAATTCATGATAGATTTTGAAAACACAGGAAGCGCAGGCCTGAGAGGCGCTTCCTTTCTCCTTCCGGAAGATACGGTAACCATATTTTACAGCGAATCCTCTGACAAGGCGGAATCCGGCTTCATGTCGGATATATTTGCTTCCGGCTGCGTATGCAGAGGATATAAATTATTCAGGGCAGGCAAGAATTCACTTGATTTCTATATAGCATCTGAATTGGGCAGAATTTTTGGAAACGGATACGCAGGTAAGGCCGCAATCGTCAGTAAGGATCAGGGATTTAAGGGAGTTGCCGACTTTTGGCGGTATTGTTCGGATGAGAAGCATACAGTCATTCTTGATTCCACGATCGAGAAATGTATTCATGAAGCTCAGGAAAGGAACGAACGGACATATCATGTCAGACAGCGTTTAAAAAGGGTGAGTATTGAAGCTGAATTATCCGCATATAAGAAACGTAACCGTATGAAATCATTAATCCATAATGCCCTTGCGGAGACTGAGTTTGCAGAAACAGCGGAGGAAGTTCAGAATATCATAAGCGAGCAGCCGGAACGTAAAATTATTTATCTCAATACATTAAAACGATTTGGGAAAAGGGATGGTTTGAAAATTTATCGAAGCGTGAGGAAGGTGCTGGACTTAAAGGACTGAGATATGAAACAGGCCGGCCTGAAATAATTACGGCTGTTTTAACAGACTGAAGGAGTCATATAAATGGTATCTGCAAATCCTGCATGCTTTTAAGCCTGAAATCCGGCAGCCTAGTAACAACAGCATTCCATAAAGACACCATCGACACAATAATATCCTTAGGAACAATACCCGCCAAAACCTCAAAGGAAACCATAAAAATACATTCATTAAACGCAAACATCCTATTAATCCAACTGCATATTATCTAAACCCAAAAGGTTATAATGCCTGCCCCGCATTATAACCTTTTTCTTCCAACATATCCCATAATCTTTCAACATTACACAAAAATTATCAAAAAAATTTATTTTTTTACTCCATATTTCACATCTGCACTTGAGTTTTTCCCTCCGATAAAGTATTATTAGAATACAATTCAATTAAAAAGAAAAGGCGGAAGATATGAGGGAACAGAAGGACCGCTGCATTTTTTTTGTCCTGGAAAATTTCTTTTTCCTTATTCCCCTCCCATTTGTAGACAAAGTGATTGAAAATTCCCTGCCGGAAGAAAGAGAACCGGAGACTGAATTTATAGATCTGTGGGCGGAAAGCGGAAAAAACAGCAAAAACAAATATTGTATTCTCATCAACTGCAAAGAGGAAAAGCTTGGTGTCCCGGCAGCGGAAATTCTGGGTTTCCGGGATATAGCCGAAGGGCAGTTGTGGGAATTGACAGAGCCGGTGCGAGTGAAGAAGAACCGGTATTTGTGTGCTGCCCACGAAACGCAGCTGGAGGATGGGCGGAAGGTGCTGGCCTATCTGCTGGATGTGGATGAACTCCGGCCCTGGCGGAAGGAGGAAGCCTGATGGAATATATTACGGCGGATACAGGCGGCAAAAAGGTTTATATAGAGAAAGACCAGATAGAAACGATTCTGACGAGGCCGGAGGTCTGGCCTGTTCCGGAGGCGGAGGATAATATCCTGGGCCTTTCCGTTTATGGAAATGAACTGGTTGTTTTTTATCGGGAAGGAACCGTGGAAGAAGCTCCCTGCGGGATTATCATCAGGGCGGGAGAGCGGCTTCTGGGAATCGGAGCGCAGTCATTAGGAGAAGAAAACGTGGATCGGGAAGAGCTGGAAGGTATCATACCCGGGGTTTGGGAGAGAAAAATTGATTAGGCTTAAGGATAAGGAATTCTCCGATATCGTGCAGTATATGCGTGACGAATACGGTATCAATCTGGAGAAAAAAAAGGTGTTGATCGAATGCCGTATGTCCAAGATTCTGGAGCGTTACGGTTTGGATTCCTTTGCCGGATATCTGGATATGGTGCATCAGGATCGGAGCGGTGAAATGGCGGGAGAGATGGTCAATCATCTCACCACCAATTATACCTATTTTTACAGGGAAGCGGATCACTTTGAACGGCTTCAGGATGCAATCCTGCCGGAGCTGCTGGGGCATTCGGTGTCCGGCGCTCTGGATATCTGGTGTGCGGGGTGTTCCACAGGGGAAGAATGCTATACTCTGGGTATGACCCTGGAGGAATATAAGCGGATACGGAATGTGACATTAAGGGCCAGAATTCTGGCTACCGATATCTCCGGGAAGGTCTTGGACAAGGCCCGGGACGGGGAATATCCGGTAAAGGAGCTGGAAGGCCTTCCTCCGGAATGGAGAAGGAAGTACTGCGGGGACACGAGCGGCAGAACCTTCCGGGTGGATGAGGAATTAAAGTCCTGTGTCCGTTTCCAGAGACGCAATCTTATGGAACCCATGCCGGCGTCGGAGAGATTTGATATCATCCTGTGTCGGAATGTAATGATATATTTTGACAGAATATCCAGGAACAGACTCATAAAGAATCTTGAGGATGCACTTAAAAAAGGAGGATATCTGCTGATCGGGCACGCGGAGCTGCTGACGATAAAGGAAACAAGGCTGGAACCGGTATATCCGGCTGTTTACAGGAAGAAAAAGGAATAAGGAAGGATTTGGTGAAGGAGCACATATGGGGAAGAAAATAATGGTGGTGGATGATGCCATGTTCATGAGGAAGGTGATATGCAAAAATCTGCAGGAATGCGGATATACGGATATAATCGAGGCGTGCGACGGGGAGAAGGCTCTGGAGATGTATGCGATATATAAGCCGGATCTTGTGCTTCTGGATATCACTATGCCGGGAATATCGGGTATTGAGGTGCTGGAAGAAATTCAGAGGGAGGATCCGCAGTCCAGAATCGTAATGTGTTCGGCCGTAGGGCAGGAGCAGATGATCCAGCAGGCAGTGATGCTGGGGGCTAAGGATTTTATTGTAAAGCCTTTCAGGCCGGATGAATTCCGGAGAATTGTCCGGAATGCGATAGAGAGCTGAAAGAATAAAACGCGCAGGTGCGGCAAGCCCCGCCTCTGATGAAAGGAAGCAGAAGGATGAAGAAAAAGTTTGAGGATATGAAAATAGGCGGAAAACTGGTAGCAGCATTCGCTATTATTATCTTCTTATATATCGTTACGATTATTACCGTGATAGCCAATATTAATTCCATGAACGAACGGACACAGCTTCTGTATGACGAACCCTTCGCTAATGTGGAGAGCTCGTTGTGGATGATTGCCAACCTGCAGTCGGTGGGGAAGAATGTCACACTCCTCATTTCAACGGAGGATGTGGTAGATGAAGAGGAGTATCTGGAAAAGACCAGTCAGAATGTTGCGGAAATAGAAAAACAGCTTAAGCAGCTGACTACCGGTTACATAAGCGGAGCGGAAAAGGTTTCCGAGCTGGAGGTCCAGTATGAGGAGCTGAATGTGATAAGGACGAAGGTTCTGGGTCTCAGGGATCAGGGAAAAGATGAGGAGGCCCTTAACTTATATGTCAGTCAGTATGCACCCAAGTTTAATGAGGTAAAGGATACGCTCACGAAGGTTATTGATTTGTCTGCACAGGATGCGGTGGGGCGTCTGGCTGAAGGAAAGAAAATGAATGAACGGATGATTATATTCCTTCTTCTTCTGGCCGCTGTCAGCATTGGCTTTACTATTATCATATGCATCCTCATAACCAGGAGCGTGATACGTCCCGTAAATGAGGTGAAGAAGGCAGCCAATGACATTGCTAACGGCCGGCTTACTACCAAGCTTTCTTATTTTTCACAAAATGAGCTGGGCCAGCTGGCGGAGGATATCAGGAATACCACAGAAGCCCTTAACTTATACGTGACAGAGGTCAAAAAAGGACTGTCTGCCCTGGGGAAGGGTAAGCTGAATTATCATTCGGAGGTGGAATTCAAGGGGGATTTTGTTGCGCTGGGAGAAGCGATGAATGAAATTTCCAGCCTTTTAAGGGAATCCCTGCAGCAGATAGGCAGCAGTGCCGAGCTTGTATCAGGAGGTGCGGAACAGGTGGCCAACGGAGCCCAGACACTGGCGCGGGGCGCGGCAGAACAGGCCGGCTCAGTGGAAGAACTGGCTGTGAGTATCAATGAGATCGGAGACCGGGTCAGGGATAATGCGCAGAACGCGGTAGAATCCAGCAAGCTTTCCAACACGGTGGGAAACAGTCTCAGGGACAGCGACAAAAAGATGCAGGAACTGACACAGGCCGTGGGGCATGTGAAGACAAATTCCAGGGAGATCAATAAGATTGTTAAGGAAATTGAGGATATTGCGTTCCAGACCAATATACTGGCTTTGAATGCTTCCGTGGAAGCGGCAAGGGCCGGAGAGGCCGGCAGAGGCTTTTCCGTAGTGGCCGGTGAAATACGCAGGCTGGCTGCGAAGACGACCTCAGCATCCCAGCTGACGGCGGAACTGATTGATAAGAATTCGGAAGCAGTGGATGTGGGAATAGAATCTGCGGAAGCCACGGCAGAGGCCTTAAAGGAATCGGTGACGGGTGCGCAGAAGGTAAACAGTATGGTTGAGGAAATTTCCGAGGTCTGCGTGCAGCAGTCGGATGCCCTTGCCCAGATTCGGAAGAGCATAGAGCTGATTTCCGAAATCGTACAGGGTAATTCCGCCACCTCTGAGGAAAGTGCGGCGGCGAGTGAAGAGCTGTCCGCCCAGGCTCAGGTGCTGAAGGAAATGGTGGAGCAGTTTGAATTCTAAAAAACCGGCTGAAAAGGGGAGGCTATGAATCAATATTCGGATTTAGATGAAATATCCAGGGATTTTTTGAGGGAGCTGGGCAATATCGGTACAGGAAATGCGGTAACGTCTCTCTCCCATATGCTGATGGAGCCTGTGGATATCGAAGTGCCGGGACTGCAGATTATGAAATATCAGGACTGCTGTTCTCTCCTGCCGGAGGCGGAAGAGTTGATGACAGGAATTATTGTGGGGGTCAGGGGGGAACTGAACGGATTGTTTTTATTCCTTCTGGACGAGACCTTTACCAGGGAGGTCCTGGACACGGTTTTGGGGGAAGAGGAGAGAAATCTTCTGAGCCTGGATGAAATGGAGCGTTCGCTCATATGTGAGCTTGGGAATATTATGTGCGGTTCTTATATCTGCGCTCTTTCCGGGGTGTTGGATCTGAAAATGGAAGTGACGGTGCCCAGTATGAGCATCGATATGGGGCTCGCTATTCTGAGTGTCCCTGTGGCCCATTATTCGAGGGTGAGTGAGGACATTCTGGTGATAGATAACATTTTCCGCATGGGAGGAAAGGCTTTTTCCGGCCGGATATTGTTCCTGCCGGAGCCGGAAGCGCTGGAAATGATGCTTCAAAGGCTCAGGGAGTGACATCATGGATAAAATTTCAGTAGGAATCGGGGAAGGAAAAACTGCCGTAAACCAGCAGATACTTATTTCTTATGCCCTGGGCTCCTGTGTGGGAGTCTGTATGTATGACAGAGATAAAAAAATTGCAGGCATGGCCCATATCGTCCTTCCGGGAAAAGAGTCGGCGGTCAGCAGGGAGAATCCCTATAAATTTGCGGATGAAGGGGTGAAAGAGCTGATACGTGAGATGGAGAGGGCCGGTGCATCCAGGAAAAGGATAACCGCTAAAATAGCGGGCGGGGCGAAAATGTTTGAGACGGCTTCCCGGCAGTGGGAAATAGGGGAGCAGAATGTTGCGGCTGTGAAGCTTGCCCTGGAAAAGGAAGGCATAAGGCTCGTGGCCGAAAATACGGGGAAAAATTATGGCAGGACGATTTTGTTCTTCGCCGGGGACGGTAAACTGGAAGTCAGAACGGTGAGACAGGAAACGGTGGTTCTGTAGAAAATACGGAGGTTAGTTATGGAAACTCGAAACGGACATATTGTGCTTATTGTGGACGACAGTCTGCTCATCTGTGAACAGATCAAAGCATCCTTAAAGGAAGAGAATATTTTTATCACGGAGGCCCATACAGGAGAAGAGGCGGAGGCCATGGTGAAGCAGTACCAGCCGGATCTCATACTGCTGGATGTGGTGCTGCCTGATGCTGACGGGTATACGCTTTTTGACAGGCTGAAGGCGGTGGATCAGAATGGAGCTTCGATTCTGTTCCTCACATCCAAGGATAAGGATGACGATGTGGTAAAAGGTTTTTCAAAAGGGGCCTGTGACTATATTAAGAAGCCCTTTGTCAGGGGAGAGCTTTTGTCCAGAGTACGCGCCCACCTCCAGCTGAAACAGCAGAAGGATGAGCTGAACCGTCAGAACCGTGAACTTCGTTCCAACATGGAAAAATTGAATTATATGGCTTTCAGGGACGGCCTGACAGGACTGTATAACCGCCGGTATGTGGTGGGGGATCTGGTGGATGACATCAAGGATCACAACAGGGAGCAGACCCAGAATGTACTCATTCTTGCCGACATTGATGACTTTAAGAAAATAAATGATACATACGGCCATGATGCAGGTGATATGGCTCTTGTCTGCATTGCCAATATTCTGGAGGGAAGCTGCCGCAAACATAAGGTGGTCCGCTGGGGCGGTGAGGAATTCCTTATCATATTGTTTGACGTGACCAGGGATGAGGCCTTCGGTATCAGCGAAGGAATACGGAAAGAGGTGGAACAGTTCCCGTTTTTTTATAACAATGTACAGTTCAAGTGCAGCCTGACCCTGGGACTCCATACTTATCGGGAGCAGGATGGAATTGAGGAGAGCATCAACTGTGCGGACAAGGCGCTGTACAGAGGAAAGCGTTCCGGAAAAAACTGCAGTATCTGGTTTGAAAATAATTAGCAGGCGGAGAAAATAATGGGATATTTTGATGCGGATGCCGAAGATATGCTGGAGGTTTACCTTCTGGAAACCAGACAGCTGACCGGGCAGTTAAGCGCGGTATTATTGGAAGCAGAAAAAAAGAATGCATTTGCGGAAGAAGATATTCACAGTATTTTCCGCATCATGCACACCATAAAGAGTTCTTCCGCGATGATGGGGCTTCAGGAATTGTCTTCCATGGCCCACAAGCTTGAGGATCTTTTTGGTTATTACAGAGAAACCTACGGAAAAATAGAAAAGGCGGAACCGGAGCTTTTTGATCTGTTGTTCGCAGCCTCCGATCACATAGAAGCGGAACTGGGAAGGATGTCTCAGGAGGAGTATCAGCCTTCCGGTACGGCGGAAATAGAAGAAAGAACAGATGCTTATCTGAATAAAGCCGGAGAAGAGGAACCGGACGGGGCGGAAGAGGAAAAAACGGAAGAAACGGAAAAAATGCCGATACGTCCGCCGGCGGCAGTCCCGGAAGCGCTGACCGGAAAAAAGGGTACGGTAGTGCGCATCTTTTTTGAAAACGGATGCAAGATGGAGAATATCAGGGCCTTTATGCTGGTCAGGCAGATAGGAAATCTGTGTACGTGTGTGGAAACCTGGCCCGGGGATTTGGACAAATCCGGGGAGGGCAGCGGTTTTATCAGTGAAAACGGGGTATTTATCCGGTTTGAATCCGAGCACAGGGATGAGGTGCTGGAAAGTCTGAAGAAGGGTCTTTTTGTCGCGGAATGCAGTATTTTGCAGGACGATCAGCCGTCGGCTGCGGAGGAAAGCGCGCAGCAGGAAAAGCAGAAGCCGGAGGATAAAGGGAATTCCGGGGAAAACAAGGAAGCGGAATTTTTTAATGTACGTTCCGATCGTCTGGACCGCCTGCAGAATCTGTCAGGGGAGCTGATGCTTCATATGCTTACGCTGGATACGGAGCTGGAGAAGCATGGCCTGGAGGATATCAAAGAGGGGACCGCACATCAGATCAACCGGCTGATCAGTGAGATGGAAAGAACCGTGATGGAAATGCGTCTGGTTCCCGTAAATAAAATCGTACCCAAGCTGCGCCGCATATTAAGAGATATCTGCAGGGATCAGGGAAAGGAAGCGGAACTGATTCTTCACTGTGAGGATCTGGAGGCGGATAAAAGTGTGGTGGAGTATGTTTCCGAGGCACTGATGCATATAATCCGCAATGCGGTGGATCACGGCATTGAATCCCCCCAGGAGAGGGAAGAGGCGGGAAAGAGCAGAAAAGGCAGGATTACCTTTACCGCGGAGAACACCGTAGGAGAGCTTCGGTTATCCCTCAGCGATGACGGAAAAGGGATTGACGAATTAAAAATACGGGAACGTGCGAGAGAGAAGGGGCTTTTTACCAGACCTGAGGAGGAATATAACAGCCAGGAAATACAGGAGCTGATTTTCAGCCCGGGCTTTACCACAAATGAGCAGGTGACGGAATATTCGGGAAGAGGCGTCGGGCTTGATGTGGTAAAAAATATCCTGGAGGGTGTGGGAGGAAACCTTTATATCCATACGGAATTCGGCAGAGGGACAACCTTTACCATTGTGGTTCCCCTGTCCCTGGCTACTATGGAGTGCATCCGGTTTAAGGTGGGAAGCTACCGTTTTTCCATGCCGGCCCGTCATGTTTTCCAGTTCATGGATTGGGAGAGCAGCAGGGAAAAAAGAGAAACCATTAACGAAAGGGATTATATCCTTTATGAAGACAGGATGCTCCCTCTGATTGATCTGCACCGGTTTTATCATCTGGACGGGGAAACGCCGGAAGATGCCATCGTCATTTATATGAAGGGAAATGAAAAGGAAGGCTGTATTCTGGTGGATTCCATGTACGAGCAGAAGCGTATCGTGGTAAAGCCGCTGCCGCCCTTATTCGGCCTGGATTTCCGGAAAAAAACAGGGATCAGCGGCTGCAGTATCATGGGAAACGGCAAAATATGCGCCGCTCTGGATACGGAAACAGTTATCAACAGATACGAGAGGGAGGATATCAATGGAAGCCTATACTGGCAAAGAGCTTCTCTGCATTCCGGGAAAAAATAAAAGCTATGCTGTGGAAATTCCATATATTACGGAGTTATGCATTCAGATGCAGCTTTCTTTAATTCCCTGTCTGCCCGATTGTTTTGCGGGAGTCTGCAATTACAAGGGAAATATTGTTCCGGTCGTGGAGCTGGAAGAAGAGAAGGCAGGGGGGAAGAACAGGGATATGGTGCTCATTACGGAATGGGGAAAGTATCGGATGGGAATCCATTTTTCCGGTGAGCCCTATGCCATATTTGCAACAGATAAGGATAAAATCGAGAGCCCGGAGGAAATGGAACCCTCCGGTATCTGGATAGAAAAGGATATTTATAAAAAGGATAACAAGGTTGTTTATGTGATCGATATGGAAAAATCCATTGAGAGTCTGGTTATTTTCCCATAACATGCGGCCTTAACCGGATAAAGCCGTCTTACGGAAGCTTCGGGGAGACATCCCGTAGGCTTCCCGGAAAACCCGGGAGAGATGGGCGGTTGAGGCAAAGCCGCATTTGGCTGCGATATCTCCCAGCGGCAGCGTGGTGGTGAGAAGGAGCTGATGCACCTTAGCCAGCCGTACATTATACAGATATTCCAGAAAAGTGGCGCCTGTGGCTTCATGAAAGAGGCGGCAGAAATGATAGCGGCTTAAGTGGACCAGTTCGGCGGCGCCTTCCAGGGAAAGGTTTTCCTGATAATGCCTGTTAATGTAGTGGATCGCTTTTACGATTTCCGGCTGAATGCTTTTTCCCTCCAGAATATCAGGCAGTCCCGCTTTTTCCGTCAGCTCCGTCAGGAACATAAGAAGCTGGAAGATAGAGGAACACAGCAGCTTGCCTGCCAGAAATCCGGTTTTCCGGCGGAACTGCTCCGCTCTCTGAAAGCAGCCCAGAGCCTCCGCAGCCTGTTCCGGGGAAAGGTGCAGGACGCAGGATTCCAGCTTATCCAGAAGGAGCCTTGTTTCCCCTTCTGTCAGAAGGGTATAAAGAAAAGAAGCCGGTAGGTTGATGACATAACGTTCATAATAATCCGAACCGCGGCTTTCGGTATAATGGATTTCAAAGGGCTTTAAAATATACAGATCTCCCGGCCGTAGGGTGTAGCAGATATCGTTGAGAATCAGGGTACGCTCGCCGGCCATCTGCAGATAGAATTCATAGGTATCATGATAATGCTGTACCTTCATATCATTTCTTCCCGGATTCCGGACATATTCCACCAGAAATTCTTCATATGGGGTAAATGCGGTGTGAAGCATAGGGTTTCATAGCCTCCGTCGTTATCTGAAAAGCAGCGCGCCGTCCTTTCGCCGGAACAGCAAAGGAGCTGATGCCCTGTTATTTTTGTACTTCAGTCCTATTATAGACAAATCGATAACAAATAGCAATATTTGAACGGTTTTAGATGTGGAAAAGCATTTTTTTTACGGTATTCTTATTTCTTGCGTGTTAGTATAGTGATATAAGAAATGCTGCGGAAAGCAGGCTGAAGGAGGAACAGTATGAGGTATGTAAACGGTAAAGCGGAGGATCTTAAGATTGCCTACATAGGGGGCGGTTCCCGCGGATGGGCATGGGGCCTGATGAGTGACCTGGCTGCGGCGGATGACATGAGCGGAAGTGTTTATCTGTATGATATTGATCAGGAAGCCGCCAAAAGAAATGAAGTGATTGGAAATAAGGTAAAGGAACTTAAGGACTGCAAGTCTCCATGGGATTACAAGGCGGTGGAAACCATAGGGGAAGCCCTGCAGGGTGCGGATTTCGTGGTTATTTCCATTATTCCCGGCACCTTTGACGAAATGGAAAGCGATGTACACGCTCCGGAAAAATACGGCATTTACCAGTCGGTTGGGGATACAACAGGCCCCGGGGGGCTGATCCGGGCGCTGCGCGTGGTACCCATGTTTGAAGAAATTGCAGGCGCGATTAAAGAATACTGCCCTGAGGCCTGGGTTATTAATTATACCAATCCCATGACCGTATGTGTGAAGACGCTGTACCGTACCTTCCCGGAAATCAAGGCCTTTGGCTGCTGTCATGAGGTTTTCGGAACACAGAAGCTTCTCGGGAAGGCACTGGAGGACATCCTGCAGATCAAAGATGCGCAGAGAGAGGATATCCGTGTCAATGTGGTGGGCGTCAATCATTTTACATGGCTGACCTCAGCACAGTATAAGAATATCGATCTGTTCCCGGTATATCGTGAATTCGCCCTGAAATACAAGGATACAGGCTTCGGAGAGAAGACAGATGAAAACTGGATGAACAAGTTTTTCGATTCCCTGGAAATGGTGAAGCTGGATCTTTTCCTGAAATACGGAGCCATAGCGGCGGCGGGAGATCGTCATCTCGCAGAATTCTGTCCCGGCTCCTGGTATCTGAAGAACCCGGATACCGCTCATTCCTGGGGCTTTAAGCTCACTCCCGTGGCCTGGAGAAAAGAGGATCTGAAAAACCGCCTGGCAAGAAGCGAAAGACTTTACAAGGGCGAAGAGGAGATGGTCATTAACACGACGGGCGAAGAAGGCGTGCAGCAGATGCGTTCCCTGCTGGGCCTGCGTGATCTGGTTACCAATGTGAATATTCCGAACTATGGACAGATACCCAATCTGCCGCTGGGTGCGGTGGTGGAAACAAATGCCCATTTCTGCGCGGATTCCGTAAGGCCTGTTTTTGCAGGGGCGCTTCCGGAAAGTATCTATCCGCTGGTAAGCAGGGTCTGCGGCGTCCAGGAACTGACGGTGGAGGCTGCCGTCACCAGAAATCTGGATCTGGCTTTCCAGGCCTTCTGCATGGATCCTAATATGGAAATTGGCCTGGATGAAGCAAAATGCCTCTTCGACACCATGGTGGATAACACCAAAGCATACCTTACCATGTACGAAAGATAAGCTGCCTACGGCAAAATCATAGGAAAAAGTATTGGCATCCTGCCTGAAAAGCGATATACTTAACAACGAAAAACAAAGTATAGGACTGAAACTAGGAGGATGAAGATGAGTATAAGAATTGGTATCCTGGGATACGGCAATCTGGGCAGGGGTGTGGAATGTGCCATCAGGCAGAACCCGGACATGGAACTGGCGGCGGTCTTTACAAGGCGTGATCCGAAGACGGTATCCATTCAGACGGAGGGGGTTCCGGTCTGTAAAATAGAAGAGGCGTTTCACTGGAAGGATAAAATCGACGTGTTGATCCTCTGCGGCGGCAGCGCCACGGATTTACCCGTACAGACCCCGGAATTTGCAGGGTATTTCCATGTGATAGACAGTTTTGATACCCATGCGAAGATACCGGAGCATTTCGCTGCTGTGGACGCGGAAGCGAAAAAGAGCGGAAAAGTGGGAATCATATCCTGCGGCTGGGATCCGGGAATGTTTTCTCTGAACCGTCTGTATGCCAACGCCATCCTTCCTCAGGGAAAGGATTATACCTTCTGGGGGAAGGGCGTCAGCCAGGGGCATTCCGATGCTGTCCGCAGAATTGAAGGTGTGGCCGATGCCAGGCAGTATACCATCCCGGTGAAGGAAGCGCTGGACAGTGTCAGGGCGGGAGAGAATCCGGATCTGACGACCAGACAGAAGCATACGAGAGAATGCTTTGTGGTGCTTGAGGAAGGCGCGGATAAAGAGCGTATCGAAGAAGAAATCAAGACCATGCCGAATTATTTTGCCGACTATGACACCACGGTGCACTTTATCAGTGCAGAGGAAATGGAAAGGGATCACAGCGGCATTCCTCACGGCGGCTTTGTAATCCGCAGCGGAAAAACCGGCTGGGAAGAGGAATACGGCAATGTGATTGAATACAGTCTGAAGCTGGATTCCAATCCCGCCTTTACCTCTTCTGTCCTCGTGGCTTTCGCCAGGGCGGCTTACCGTCTGGGACAGGAAGGCCAGAGCGGCTGCAGGACCGTATTTGATATCGCACCCTCCTATCTGAGCGCAAAAAGCCCGGAAGAGCTGCGCAGCACCATGCTGTAGGAGCTGAAACAGCGGAATGACAGATATATGGAAAAAAGAAGCAGCAGGGCTTTTCGGAGAATAAAATCTCCGAAAAGCCCTGTTTTCCTGTTTCAGCAGGCGGGGAGGCAAACGGATATGCAGGCAGAGAAGCGAAGGTTCTCCTGCCCGTTTGGCGGCTGGCGCAGCACGGCGGGTCACCGGGCCTGCAGATCCGGTTGGGCAGGCGGGGCTTTTTGGGCCTGTCGGGAGCCCATCGGGCATAAAGGATCCAATCCCCGGTACTTCCCTGGGGAATTACCGTGACCTTCCTGCCGTTTACCGGGGAATCATACCAGCCGGTAAAACGATATCCCGGCCTTGGGGTGGGAGGAGTCAGATGGATATCCGGTGTGGTGACCGTATAACTTTCCGGGTTCGTATGGCTGCTTCCTTCCAGATTTTCATACTGTATGGTATAGAGGGTGGGAACGAGCCAGATCTGGGTTCGGTCATCACTCAGCCGGATTTCCCATCCGTCGAAATCCTGGAGAGGCTTCCGGAAAGCTTGCGCATCACTGTCTGTCAGTATTGGATAGTCTGCGGTCCCTTCTCCCACCACAATGGGATTCCCTTCCGGGTTGGGGGAAACATATCCGGAATTATCCAGCTGAAGAATGGAACCGGAAGTGAGGGCGCCCTCCAGGAAAACGACGGCATCCCGATCCTCAATGTAAAAGCCGTTGGAGATATCCCTCTGCCCTTTTGTATAGAATTCCCCGTTATTGTAAACTCCGGGTGCATGGGAAGAAGCGGTATTAAAACCGGTAAGCCCAAAGGCAGCGGCCTGCGTCATATAAACCTGGGAACCGATATCGTTATAAAGGCCGCCTCCCACAGCAGCCGTATTCAGGGAAATATCCCCGGCCTCCATATGGACGGTGCTTCCGCCATGGTTCCAGATCCCGCCGCCCTGCTTTCCGGCGGAGTTGGAGAGGATCCGTGCACCGTTTACATCAAGCACGGAATTCTCAGCCAGGCTGATGCCGCCGCCGTATTGAAGGGCTTTGTTATCATGAATGCTGCTTCCCGCATCCAGCGTTATATGACAGGGTACGGCGCATATCCCGCCGCCGTGTCCGCCGAAGTCACTTTCCTCCGTCCCGGCCTGATTCCCGCGGATTTCTGCGGTACCGTCCAGAGTGAGCGAACCATTTTCCGTGTTACAGTAGATCCCGCCCCCATTGCCGATACGGGCAGTATTATCTGCCGTCAGAGTCTGGTTGACGAGACGGAGATTGTTGTCGGCCCCGCCTATCCATATCCCGCCGCCGCTGTTATTGAGCGCAGTATTTCCTGTGATTTGACAGTCATCCAATGTCGTGCTGAGAGTGCCGGATCCGGATGCAATACGGAGCGCTCCGCCTTCATAACCCGCCTGGTTTCCTGTAAAGCTTACGGAATTGGCGGATATGGTACCAACGCCGCTTCCGTTGCTGTAATAAACAGCGCCTCCGCTGCTCCCGGCCTCATTACCGGTAAAACTGCTGTCTGTAAGCTGCAGCTGTCCGTTTCCATTCATTCCAAACAGCAGGCCCCCGCCGTGGGAAGAGGCGTTGTTTCCCGTTACCTGGCATCCTTCCATCGTGAATGTGCAGGGAGAAGTACCGTTAAAAAGAGCGAGAGCCCCGCCCTGGGCGGAGGCTGTGTTATTCTCCAGTTTACAGGAAGCAAAGGAAAGCAGGGCTTCCTGGCTGTCGGAACGGTTTTGCAGCCACAGTCCGCCGCCGCTGCCCGATGAACCGGAAACGGCGGAGTTCTGGCTCAGGGTGCAGTTGGCTGCCGTAAGAGCAAAGCCGGAATCGGAAAGCAGGTAGAGGGCGCCTCCGGTCCCGGCCTGGTTTTCCAGGATGGACGTATTGTCCAGGGTAATCCGGGCGGGGGCGAAAACGGCTGCCATACATATGGCGCCGCCGTTATTGTCGGCCGTATTCCGGATGAGGGCTGCGTCCATGGAAATATCCAGAAGATCTTCTTCATTAGAACTGTAAAAATAGATGCCGCCGCCATGATGCGCCGTATTGGCTGTGATCAGGGCTTTGTCGGTAATTTTAAGAAGAGAAGAGAGGCCGCCGCCGTTTCGGTAGCCGGAAAAGCAGATACCGCCGCCGGTGGAAGATGCGTGGTTATCCCGGATTACGGTTTCTTCTTCTACGGTAAGAAAGCTCCCATAGGATGCGGACAGGGAACGCAGGAAAAGACCTCCGCCGTTTGCGGCGTAATTATCTGTAAGGGAAGCCTGCCCGGTTATCGTTATTTTATCCCCGACGGATCCGGAGAACATGGCAGCTGCCCCTCCGGAGGTTTTGGAAACACAGTCCGTGATCAGGGAATCACCGTTCATTTCCAGATAATTGGGGAAGGAATCGCTTGCCTGCAGATAGACACCGCCTCCTTCCGCAGCAGAATAATTGCTGCGCAGAACGGAGGCGGCTTCAAGATAGAGGGAACCGCCGTTTACCCGTATCAGGGAACGGTTGGAGGTATCCTCCTCAGAATGGGCTTCTCTGTTTCCGTCCAGAAGGATGCTGTTCAGATGCAGAGAACCACCGGAATCAATGCGGAACATATTATCGGAAAGGGAGGCTGCTTTGGTCAGTGTATAAATATCGGGGGAAAGACTGCTGAGAGTTATGTCACGTTGGACTTTCAGAACAGCCGTAACAGATATGTCCGCTGTCAGCTGAATGGAGGAATCGGTACCGGCGAGTGCGGAAGCCAGTTCTGTTTCATTGGAAACCTGAGCCATAAAATATCACCTTTTTCTGCTTAATAACTTATTATATGCCGGCCCGCATACAAAGGAGACAGATAAAGCACCTGCAGACCGGCCGGTAAAGGACACGAAACACAGGTCACGTCTTGCCTGTAATAATAAAAAAGCAGGAAAATTACCGGAAGATGGAAAAAACATAGATTATATGCTAAAATAAAAAACATATCCGGCTGACAGCATATTCGGAAAATTAGTTTTCCGGCCTGACGGGGAGTCCCCGCCGGGAAGAACAGGCTGCGCGGACGCAGGTTTCCTGCGACCGCAAGCTGCTCCAAGGTACATCAGCACACTTCCGTGTGCACACCGCCTTCGGCTGTACATTTCCGCAGCTTACGGAATCGGTGTATTGTGTCGGCCGGATATCCATGCAACGCTGTACCGGGCCTCCGGCCCGGCAGCTTATTGCGCTGCTGCCGTCATACGTAAGTCAAATACCCCGCCGCAGGCAGGAAGCGTCGTATGCCTGTTTGGTTCATTGCCCGCGGGGATAAGAGATAAGATCGGTATCCGGAAAGGAATCCTGTTATGGGAAATTCACCGCTTTGGAAATATTGTACCAGGGAACAGTGCCAGGATTTTATCCTGTCTCTCCGGCTGATCCCCGGAGGAGAAAAAATGAGCCGGGAAAAACAGCTCTCCTGCCTGTATACACTCAGCAACAGGGGGAGCAGGAATTACCGCCGGGTGACAATAGATAAGAAAGACGGAGGCAGACGGACGCTTCTTGTTCCCTGCGGCCTTCTGAAAGGGGTGCAGAGGAATATCCTGCATCATGTGCTGGATGAAAGACCGGTATCCCCATGCGCCCAGGCGTATCGCAAGGGGACGGACATCCGCGGGAATGCATCCTGCCATCTGGGAAAGAAGCTGGTCCTGAAGCTGGATATCAGCCATTTTTTTGACAGCATCCTTTTTCCCCGGGTATACGGAGCCGCTTTTCCCGAAACCCTGTTTCCCCCGGCGGCAGCGATGCTTCTCACAAGCCTGTGCTGCTGCAATGAGAGACTGCCCCAGGGCTCGCCCGCATCCCCGGCCATTTCCAATCTGGTGATGCGCCCCTTTGACATATATATGGATGGCTGGTGCCGGGAACGGGGAATCGCTTATACCAGATACTGTGATGATATGACCTTTTCCGGTGATTTTGATGCCGCCGCGCTATGCAGCAAGGTAAGAAGTTATCTGGAAGCCATGGGTTTTACTTTGAATGAAAAAAAGACGAAGCTGCTTACCGGGGACGTACGTCAGTCGGTAACGGGTATCGTTGTGAATGATAAGCTTCAGGTTTCCCGGGAATACCGGAAAAAGCTGCGGCAGGAGGTCTATTACTGCAAAAAATACGGAATTGACGCGCATCTTGAGAGAGTGGAGGCGGACACGGGGATCCGTTGGGAGAAAGAGCGTTATATCTGTTCCGTGCAGGGAAGGCTTCGTTTTGTGCTGCAGGTGAACCCGCAGGATGATGAATTTGCGGGCTACTGCAGGGAATGGAAAGAGCTGTTTATGTAAAACAGAGGATATAAAGGGAAAGGAGGGATCAGGAATGGCGGATAAAAAGAAAAAAACAGGTTCCGGACTGCTTTGTGTGACGCTCATCCTGGTCACTCTTTTTTCCGCGTTTTTCCTCATCCGTGAAGCGGGGCATGACTGCTCCGGAGGGAATTGCCCCATCTGTGCCTGCCTTCGTCAGGCGGAACAGAATCTGAAGCAGCTCGGTACGGGAATTCCGGCATGTGCGGCCGTAATTCCGGCTGTTTTTCTGTTTATGCAGGTTTTGTCCGGTGCGCCGGACTGCCTTTATTGTGATACTCCGGTAAGCCGTAAGGTGAGACTGAATAATTGAAAAAACCTCCTTTCAGGAGCGTATGCTTACCTTTTCTCAGGAAAGGAACAGGCACTCCTGTATTTTTGTACTGTAAAACAGAATAAACGGAGGTTTTTATAATGAGGATAAAAAGAGGTATCTGTCTGTCCCTTTGCGCTTTTTTCATCTGCGCCGCAGCAGGCTGCGGAAAGGAGGAAGAGTCACCGGAAGTGTTCTTATCGCAGGAGCCGTCTGCGCAGCAGGAGGAAACGGAATGGAATGCTGCACAGATCAATGCGGACATGGATGCGGATGTGCTGAACACGGCTCCCGCTGAGACTGCGGCGGGGAATGGTGTATCCGGCAAAGACGCGGTGGACGTGGATCTGACGCAGCTGAGCAGTACCATGGTATATTCGGAAGTTTATAATATGATGGTTTACCCCGAACAATATGTGGGGAAAAAGATAAAAATGGAAGGGCAGATGTCTGTTTATGAAAGCCCGGATCAGGAAGGCAAACACTATTTTACCGTAATCATAGCGGATGCAACGGCATGCTGCCAGCTGGGAATCGAGTTTGTCCTGGAAAACGGTTCCGAAGATCCTGCGGATTATCCGGAGGCCGGGACGGAGGTTTGTGTGGCAGGGGAATTCCAGCTGTATGACGAGGACGGAGAAACGTACTGCCATTTGGTTTCATCGGATATCCTGGAATAGGGGCCGGGGTCTTTTTTCCCGGTATCCGGCTTTATGTATGCGCCTGAACGCGCAGATAGGGGGAAAAATGTATAGTCTGCTGCTTGTTGATGATGAAAGACTGGAACTGGAAACGCTCAGAGATTATATTGCATGGGATGAGCTTGGCTTTGACCGGGTTTATACGGCGAGGGGCGGAAGAGACGGTTATGATAAGGCATTGAGGCTAAAGCCCGATGTTATGATCACGGACATTCATATGCCGGTTATGAACGGTATCGAACTGGCGAAGCAGCTGTATGCGGACGGATGCACCACTAAGGTCATTTTTCTTACAGGCTATGATGAATTTGAATATGCCAAGGCGGCCCTTCAGGTGGAGGCCGTGGATTATATATTGAAGCCTTTTTCCTTTGAAAAGATACGGAAGGCGGCGGAGCGTGTCAGGGAGCTTCTGCATAAGGAGGAGCTTCTTAAAATGTCCGTCAGAGTATATGGGAAAAAGCTTCTGTGCAGGGTGATTGACAATGACGGGGAAACCGGAAGAGAGGCATGCATGCAGTTCCTGGATGTCTGTGAATGGGATAAGGAAGAGTGGTTCGGCCTGATTACCACAACCGCCGGATTGGACGACACGGTGATAGAACAGGTGGAAAACAGCCTGTCTGAAGTGGTGTATTCCATCCGGGGGGGGGGGTAAAAGGTGTACCTATTTTCTGGTCCGTTACTTTGTGGATTACAGGGAATCCGCGGAGCGTATCTGTGCCAGGCTGGAGCAGCTGGGCCTGCATGCCGCCGTGGTTTTCTATCCGGAGAAGCTTTCGGTTGAACAGCTTTATGGTACGGTCAGATATTTGGAAGGTTTGCAGGAGTTTCTTTTTTATGTGCCGGGGGGCACTGTAATCAGTTCCGAGGAACTGAAGCAGGAAATCCCGCTTACGGAGGGGGAGGAAGAAAACAGGGAGATATACGGCCGGATACTGAGAGAGATGAAGGAACTGCTTCATACCCAGTGTCCGGAAAAGAAAGCGGATAAGCTGGAAACGTATTTACTGGAATATTGGGATCAACTGAATAAGAAACCGAGAAAATGTTTTTATGTCCTGGAGGAAATGAGTTTCTTCCTGTCGGAGCTTTATGATGCCTGCGCGGCACGGAAAAAGGATGCGGATTTTCCCGGCAAAGCAGAACTGAGGAACGACATTTACCGCGCGGTGAATGCGGAAGCGCTCAGGAAGCTCTGCCTGGAATTCGGCCTGACCGGCATCAGAAGGCTGAGTGACAGGAAACAGGAGGAGAACCGGCGGGGAGAGTACGTGGTGAGCAGCGTGAAGCAGTTTGTGGAGGCCCACTATGGAGACTCCATCTGTCTGGAGGAACTGGCAGCAGATATCGGACTGAGCCCTAACTACGTAAGAAGCCTTTTTAAGGAGAGTGAAGGGATCACGATAAATGACTGGATAGTGGAATTCCGGATGGGTAAGGCATGCGAACTTCTCAGAGACAGAAGGCTGAAGGTAAAAGAAATCAGCCGGATGGTGGGATATGAAAACAGTTCTTATTTCTGTTCAGTGTTTGCCAGACGTTTCGGGGCGTCTCCCAACGAGTACCGGGGAGAAATACTGGGCTGAGCCAAAGCGGCTGTTTCATGTCCATATCTTTAGAAGATACGGAGGAAACAGCCGCTTTTTTGTCGGACATGGGGATGGCCTGCAGAACGCGCCATCCGGCGGTTATCCGGGGAAAACACCCGGAGGAGGGGAGGACAAGGGATATGCGCAGTATCAAGAGGGCTTTAAAAAATATTTCTCTGCGGTGGAAATTTTTCTTCGGGTTTCTGATTACCTCCATGGTGCCGATCGTCGGCTTCGGCGCCTATGCCTATATGAATACGGAAAATATACTTCTGGAGCAGAGCTACAGCAATATGGAGGAAAACCTTGCCAGGGCCAGCAATAATATGGACATGGTCCTGGAGGGCTATGAAAATGCATCCTCTCTTATTTTTATGAACAAGCAGGTCCAGGATTTGATTTCCGTGGATTTTACCAATTATGGCTATGAGGATCTGTATTATTATCTGAAAAGCTACTTCGGTACGATGATGGCGATCAATTCGGATGTGAATACCTTTTCCATATATACGACCAACCAGACGATTGCCCAGGATTATTATTTTATCTACAAGGTAGATGAGGAAATCGAGCAGGAAGGCTGGTACAAAAGGGCGAGGGAAGAAAACGGAAAGCCCGTATTTATGAGGGGAGGCATAAACAAAGACGGCAAATATGTATTTTATCTGGTGCGTTCCCTGGATTATTACAGCTATGGGAGCCTACGGAATGTCCTGCGGATGGAGATCGATGACAGGCATCTTCTCGGGATTATTTCCGAGGTGTCCGGTGATGATGAAATGATAATTCTGGATGATGAAAATTATGTGGTGTCCAGTACGGACAAGACTCTCATGGGATGCTCCGTCTATGACATACTGGACGGCTATGAAGGAGAAATAGGGAACAACAAACGGGATACGGCGGTATATGACGGCAAGGAAATGCTGGTCAGCTCCGTCACAAGCCCTCAGGGCTGGAAAATTCTTTCGCTTGTTTCCGTTCCGATGCTGGAAATGAATATCAGGACCTCCGTAAAAAATGTCATATTATTTGCTCTTCTGGCTGTCATAATGTCCGTTGTTTTTTCCGCCGTCATCTCCATTCTCATTACCCGGAGAATCAAGGAGCTGACTAAATCCGTTGAAAAGATGAAGGACGGGGTGTTCGGGGAAAGAATAGAAGACGGCGGACGGGATGAAATCGGGATACTGGCGGAGGTCTTTTCCGATATGAGCTTTATGGTGAAGCATCTCATCAAGGATATTTATGAAAAAGAGCTGATCCGGAAGGCGGCAGAGCTGAACCTGCTGCAGGAACAGATCAATCCCCATTTTCTTTATAATGTCTTATCCTCCATATCCTCTATGGCCATGCGCAGCGGAAACGCGGAAATTATGGATATGGTGGAACATCTGGCCCTGTTTTACCGGATTTCCCTGAACAAAGGGAAAAATATTCTCAGTGTGAGGGAAGAGGTGAACCTCCTTGAGAATTATCTTCAGCTGCAGAAGGTACGATTCGGAGAGGCTATTCAGGTGGACTATAATCTGGATGAAGAGCTGATGGACTGCCGGATCATTAAGCTTATCCTTCAGCCTCTTGTGGAAAATGCCATCCATCATGCCATGAAGGATGAGACTGCGATTCTTCATATCGGAATTACCCTGCGGCGGGAACAGGATTATATGCTGTTTATCATTACCGACGACGACGTGGGTATGGAGGCGGAAACCGTAGAGGAAATCAATACGGAAATCCGTAATGCGGTGAGGGGCTTTGGCCTGAAAAACGTGTCTATCCGGATTCAGCTTCAGTACGGGCAGGCCTATGGGGTAAAAGTATACAGCAAGGAGGGGGAAGGAACACAAATTTATATCAAACTGCCGATTATCAGAGAGCAGAAGGATTTGCAATTGTAATATTTTTATATAAATTGTTGAATGTTGATATAAAAATCCCTCTTTATTTCTATAAATGTACAATATTTATATAAACTGTAAAATTTTAATATGTATAAGAGGTAAAAATTGACTTATTATATGCATGTAAAAGTTATTAAGTATACATATTATACAGAGAAGGAGAGGGTACTATGAAAAAGGCTATAGCAATGTTTTTGACCCTGGCAATGGGAGTTACCATGCTTGCCGGCTGCGGCAACAGCAGCAGCAGTACAACAGCCGGGGGAGGGGAAACACCGGCGGCAGACACTGCCGAATCGGCAGCAGACAGCGGGGAAACACCAACACTCACTTTTTTTGACAAAAACTCGGGTTCCAAGCAGTTTGACGACCCTGTTGCCCTGGAACTGATGAAACGCACCGGAATTAATATCGAGGTGGTAAATCCTACAGGAGACCCCGCAGAAAAGCTGGCGCTGATGCTTGCAGGAAAGGATTACCCGGATATCGTCCTGATGGACAGAGGAAGCGATATTGTAAATAAATACATCGAGGCGGGGGCACTGGTAAATCTGACGGATTATCTGGATCAGATGCCCAATGTGACGGAAATGTACGGCGATACACTGAAGAAAACGAGATGGACTGACGGGCAGAATTATTATTTGTCCAACTGGTATGGAATGGATCCCGACCCGGTAAACGGATTTATCCTCAGATATGATATCATGTGTGAGCTGGTGGGAAAGGACAGGGCGGACAGCGACGAGCCTTTCACCACTTCCGAGATGATGGATATATTCCGGCAGTACAAAGAAAAATATCCGGAGGTTGACGGAAAAGAAACCTTTGCCCTTACCCTGGCGGATGAGCAGGACAGCAAGAACGCAATCCTCGGCATGTACGGTATGAAAACTTACTATGAGAAGGATGGACAGCTTTACTGGGATATCAGGGATCCCAGATATCTGGAAGCCATGCATTTCATCAATGGCGTGCATCAGGAAGGCCTTCTGGAAAAGGAATGGGTGTCCAATAACGATGAGCTGTTCAACCAGAAGCTGGCAACGGGAAATATCTTAGGCTATATGGGAGCCTATTGGAATGCATGGACAGCCAATTCCAGTCTGACCTCCACGGTCGGAGAGGATGCAAACTATCTGGCATATAAGGTGGTTCCGGACGGATACGACGCAGACAAGACGACACTGGGCGGACGTTCTTCTTTAGGCTGGGATGCCATTGCCGTAACCAATAACTGCAAGAATCTGGATGCCGCCCTGAAATTCATTGATTACTGTGCGAGCCAGGAAGGCCAGGATCTGCTGTTATGGGGAATTGAAGGGAAGGACTGGACAAAAGACGGCGATACCTATGTTCCCAATGAGGAGGTACTGGACGGCCTGCAGAATAATCTGGAAAAAACAAGAGAAGAGACAGGTATTACCAGATGGACATGGTTTGTAAGAAATGCCTCCACTCATAAGGACGGCTCTCCCTGCCGTATGCAGATGTCCAGAAAAGACATTACCGCAACCTGGGCGGAAAAGAATCTGACAAATACCTACTGGGATACCGCTGAATTTGACAACCTGATTCCTACGGGAAATGATCCTGTCGCCCTGAAAGCCCAGAAGGTGCAGGATATTATCAAGCAGGCATACCCGAAGATGATCAATGCGGCATCGGATGAAGAGCTAGATAAAATTTATAACCAGATGATAGCGGACTGTGACGCGGCGGGCATGGAAGAGGTAGAAGCGAAAATCAATGAAAATTACCAGGCGCGTATGGCTATATGGAATGCGGAAAACTAGAAGGGCGCGTAAACTGAACAAAGAGAACAACAGGAAACGCGGTTTATAAAAACCGCGTTTCTTAAAAAAAGGGGGTAACAATATGGCGAAAAGCGCTGCGGTAAAGCCGCCGAAAAAACCGCTGAAGAACAGGCTGTGGGATCAGCGGTATCTGTTTCTGCTGATGCTTCCGGCTGTTGTCTGGGTGGTGTTTATATGTTATGCGCCGATGACCGGCCTGTACATGGCATTCACTAATTATTCGCCCACAACGGAAGGCTACTTCCATGATCTGCTGGGAGCGCCGTTTGTGGGGCTGGACTGGTTTGAATATTTCTTTCAGAATGACTTTGTTATGATAATGCGCAATACGCTGGCTACCAGCCTTCTGACGCTGCTCTTTTCTTTCCCTGCGCCCATTCTTATAGCGATTTTCCTGAATGAGGTGCGCAGCATGCGTATGAAGAAATTTGTGCAGACCGCATCCTACCTTCCCTATTTTATTTCCTGGGTTATTGCGGCGAACATTTTCCTCACCTTCCTTTCCGGAGACGGTGTGGTAAATGATATACTTCAGTTCTTTCATTTTACGGACGAGGATATCCTGTTTTTCCAGAAGGGCCCCTATTTCTGGTGGATCATAGCCATAGCCAATACCTGGAAGGTTATGGGCTATAATGCGATCATCTATCTGGCTGCCATTTCAGGAATTGATCAGGAACAGTATGAGGCGGCGGAGGTGGACGGTGCCAACCGGGTGCAGAGAATTCTGCATATCACCCTTCCGGCAATCCGGCCCACTATCTGTATCCTGCTTATCCTGGCTGTGGGAGGTATCCTGAATACCGGCTTTGAACAGCAGCTCCTGATGCAGAATGACTCCATACTGAACTATTCGGACGTACTTGATACCTATGCGTACCGCTATGGTATGAAAAACGGAATGTATTCCTATGGTACCGCCGTTGGATTGTTCAAGTCCATTGTGTCCTTTATCCTGGTACTGAGTGCCAACGGGATTACCAAGAAGCTGAATGATTCGGCACTGTTTTAAGGGGAGGATAAGCATGCGGAAAACAAAAATCGGAAATAAAAGCAAAGAAGACTGGATACTGGATATTCTTAAAGTTATTGTACTGTCCATTGTTACTATTATAACGGTATATCCGTTCTGGAACATTTTCATTATATCCATTAATGATGCGACAGACGCCATACGCGGGGGGCTGTATTTCCTTCCCAGGAAGCTGAGCTTCTCCAGTTATCTGGAGATACTCACCAAAAAGACCTTTCTGTCATCCATCAAAGTAAGTGTGGCAAGGACGGTGATTGGTACGCCCATAGCGGTTCTGGTAACCTCCATGCTCGCCTATGCGCTGTCCAGAAGAGATCTGGTAGGGCGGAAATTCTGGAACCTGCTGTTTATTTTTACCATGTATTTCGGCGGCGGCCTGGTTCCCTATTATATGGTTTTAAAGGGAATCCACATGCTGAATACGTTCTGGGTATTTATTTTCCCGCTGATGATGAGCGTATATAACATGATTCTGGTCCGTTCCTATGTGGAATCCATGCCGGAATCCCTGTTTGAAGCTGCCAAAATAGACGGGGCGACGGATCTGACCGTATTTTTCCGGCTGGTCCTGCCTTTGTCAAAACCTATTCTGATGACTATCGGGCTGTTTGTCGCGGTAAACCAGTGGAATTCCTGGTTTGATGCATATCTGTATACCTCCGCGCAGAGCCTGAAGCCCATGCAGTCTGTCCTGGTGGAAATCCTGAACCAGTATCAGACCGGCGGAAGCGTATCCCAGCAGATGTCAAATGCCAAATCCGGTATGACGGTAACTCCGGACAGCATCCGTATGGCGGCTACTATGGTGGCAACCATACCGATTATCATGGTTTATCCGTTTATTCAGAAATACTTTGTCAAGGGAATCATGCTGGGGGCGGTCAAGGCCTGATTCAGCATTCCTGCCGGCGGAGAAGTTTGGGTTTAATGGGGGTTAATTATGGCTTATAATATAGGAAATGAAAAAATTCGTATCCTCCTGAATCAGGAGGACGGTACCTTTTGTGCAGAGCTGGCAGGGGGAAGGCTTCTGCATATGTGTACGGAGGTAAGGCTGAAGGACGGGAGGCTTGTACGCTCGACGGACTTATGGAGACATGAGGTGTCGGAATCGGAAGGGGAGGAACTGCCGGGAGCCTGCCGGAAGGCGTTTTTTATCCATACGGGGGATCAGGACTGGAAACTGGTGCAGGAGTTCTGTATCTACGAGGATTATTTTACGGCTTCCACCGCATTCTGCAGCGGCAGTGAGGCGGAGACAAATTATATTGCGCCGTTCTGCCCTGCGGGGGAAGAGGGAGAGGTGATTCTCGGAGACGGGCCTTTACGGTTTCTCAGCGCACCCTTTGATAATGACAAATGGGCTAAGTTTGTGGAATATCCGGTCGCGTATTCCCGTATGTCCTATGAGTTCACGGTACTGCATGAGGAAAACTCTGAGGGAGGGCTTGTGCTGGGGTCGGTGGATCATGATCACTGGAAAACGGGATTTACGGCAACAGCTAATGAAAACAGCGGGAAAACGGAAATCACTGCGGTATGCGGTGCGGCCACAGAAGATACCAGGGATTTGAATGGTATCAGACATGGTTATCTGCGGGGAACAGAAATCAAAAGCGCCCGTATTTTCGCAGGCAGTTTTAACTCCTGGCAGGAGGGGCTGAAGCTTTACGGCAGGTGCAATGCGGCCATCCGGCCTGCGCTTTCGTGGAAAGGGCCGGTTCCTTTCGGATGGAACAGCTATGCGGCGCTGATGCCCTTGATTTCTTATGAAAAATATAAAGAAGCCAGCGACTTCATGAAGAGTATTCAGGATACCTTCCACGATGCGGAAGGCATGCAGTATATTGACTATGATGCAGGCTGGGAACGGTTTACCAACCGGATGAAGGATACGGTGGAATATGCGGAGGCGAACAATCAGAAACCGGGCGCCTATTTCAGCCCCTTTATCGTTTTGGAGCCATGGTTTGAAAAAGAGGTGCCGGGAACGGGAGGCAACTACCTGTACCGGGATTTGCTGTTAAGGGATGAAAAAGGGGAAATACTGCCGCCTGTAGACGGCCTGTACTCCCTGGACGCCACTCATCCCGGCGTGCTGGAATATATGGAATATGTGACCGGAAAGCTGATACAATGGGGGTATAAGCTGGTAAAGACAGATTTTGTGGGCCATGGCTGCCGGGAGGGTGTTTTCTATAATAAGGATATCACTACCGGTGTGGAGGCTTATAATTATGGGATGAGCCATTTTGTACGCTGCCTGTCGGAGGAAAGAGCCGGCTATCCCATCCTCATCAGCCTTTCCATCGCGCCGATCATGCCCCATGGCTACGGTCATGCCAGGAGAATTTCCTGTGATTCCTTCGGAAGCCTGGATCAGTCGGCCTATCTGAATAACTGTATCACCTATCTGTGGTGGATGAATGACTGTCTGTACCGGTTTAACGATCCGGATCATATCGTGACCTATAAAACCTATGACAAGCATTCCACTACATTGGAGGAAGGGATTACCCGTTTTAATACGGGAGTCATCTGCGGCGGGCTGATGCTTGCCAGTGATGATTACGGGATTCCGGAAGCCTGCCGGCGTTCCCGTCTGGTGCTCACGAATGAGGAAGTCAATAAGGCGGCCGCGAAAGGAGGAGCCTTCCGTCCGGTTTCCGGTGCCAGGGGTGAATCCGCGGCGGATGTGTTCATGAGACCGGAGGAAGACGGGATTCTGCTCGGAGTCTTTAATTACAGTCTGTCGGAGGAACGGCATATGGATATTCCCGTGGAGAAGCTGAGGCTTTCGGCGGAAGAATGCTATATGGTGAGGGATCTGTGGAGCAAGCGGGAAACGGAAGTCCGGGACGGTCATATACATGTGAGCCTGATACCTGCGCAGTCTGCGATACTGCGTGTCAAAAAAGGGAAGAATGGAAACTGAAAAGAATATACCTGCATGAGCGGGGGATGGGAGTGAATATGAGCATGGATTGGGACGGTTTACAATTAAATGAAGAGACAGGGTGCTTTTCCATCTGTTTTTCTGGAGGGGAATTTAAGAATCTGTATGCACAGGTCAGGCTGCAGGATGGCACCTGTTTGAAAACAACGGACATGAAGCAGCATACGAAGAGGGTCAGCGAGGAAAAAACAGAGATCGGCGGCTGCCGCAGGGAAGAATTTATCCATGAGGACGGAGGCCGTATAAGGCTGATTCAGCTGTTTGATGTGTATGCGGATTACATAACCATCCGTCTGCTGGCGGAAGGTGAAGATGTGCTCAGCACCAATTGCATGACTCCGCTGTACGGCTGTGGGGAGGAACCGGTGCTTGTGATGAAGGAAAAAGATATCCGTTTTCTTTCGGCGCCCTTCGACAATGACAAATGGGCGAAGTTCGTGGACTATCCGGTGAAAGATTCCAGGATGTCCTATGAATTCACAGTAGTTCATCCGGAGAAGGGAAATGCAGGACTGGTCATGGGATCCGTGGATCATGACTGCTGGAAGACCGGTTTTCAGGCGGCAGCGGACAAGGATGGCAGCATTGTGGAATTCCGGGGGATTTCCGGCGTGGCTACGGAGGATACCAGGGATTTGGACGGTGCACAGCATGGCTGGCTGAGCGGGACACAGGTGTGCAGCTCCCGTATTTTCCTGGGCTGGTTTGAGGATACCCGGGATGGGCTGCAGGCCTTCGGAAAAGCCAACGCCGCGGTGAAACCGGCGCTGCCCTGGGAAGGCCCCGTGATTTTCGGCTGGAACAGCTGGGCGGCACTTATGGGAAAGGTGACCTTTGAAAAATACAAAGAAGCCTGTGATTTCATGAAATCCATCAAGGATACCTATCAGGGCTCGGATGGAAAACAGTATGTGAATTATGATGCGGCCTGGGGGCGCTTTACCAATAAAATGAGGGATTCCGTAGCCTATGCGGAGGCGAACGGGCAGGAGCCCGGAACGTATTACAGCCCGTTTATTACCCATGAACATCAGTTTAAGCAGGAAGTGCCCGGGACCAATGGAAATTATCTGTTTGAGGATCTGCTGCTTCGGGATAAGGACGGGAAGATCCTGTCTCAGATTGACGGTCTGTATTCCCTGGATCCCACCCATCCAGGTACGATGGATTATATTTCCTATGAGACGGATAATATTATCAAATGGGGATTCCGGAGTGTGAAGACGGACTTTGTCGGACACGGCTGCCGGGAGGGCGTATTTTATAATAAGGATATCACCACAGGCGTTCAGGCCTTTAACTTCGGAATGAGTCATTTTGTGGAATGCCTGTCCGAAAAGAGAGCAGGCTACCCGATTTTTATAAGCCTGTCCATTGCACCGATCATGCCTCACGGCTACGGGCATGCCAGAAGGATTTCCTGTGATGCGTTCGGGAGCCTGGATCAATCGGCTTATCTGAATAACTGTATCACCTATCTGTGGTGGATGAATGACTGCCTGTACCGTTTTAATGATCCGGATCATATCGTGACCTATAAGACCTATGATAAGCATTCCACCACTTTGGAGGAAGGAAGGACCAGATATCATACAGGTGTGATTTGCGGAAGCCTGATGCTTACCAGCGATGATTACGGGATCCCGGAGGCCAGGGAACGGGCCAGGGAAGTGCTGACCAATGAAGAGATCAATGCAGTTGCCAGAAAGGGAGAAAGCTTCCGGCCTGTTTCGGGTGCGCAGGGAGAGTTCGCTGCAGATGTTTTCGCCAGGAAGGATGAGGATGCTGTTGTGGTGGCTGCGTTCAATTACAGTCTTTCCGATGAGCGTCAGGTAGTGATACCGGTGGAAGAGATCGGACTGGAGAAGGGGCAGCGCTGTAAGGTGAAGGATCTGTGGACGAAGAAGGTGACGGAAAGCGAGGATGGGTATGTGCGGATTAAGCTGATTCCGGCACAGTCTGTAATGATTAAGGTTTATTCTTAAGGGCGTTGTTGTCCGGCGGGAGGGCGACAGGAGGTACATCACAGGGGACTCCCTTCGCATTTGGGTATCCGTCTGCTCCCCTCCTTCCCTCTCCTCCGTCTCTGGACGCGTGCCTTATATCTCTCCATGGGCAGACAAAAAAAGGGCGCAGTTTCTAACCATTTTATTTTCATAATCAGCGGCCAACGCGGCTGAACTCCTCCCGTTGGTCGTCAGACAGTGCCGCTAAGGGCGGGCAGCAGATTATGGAAATAAAACGGTAAGAAACTGCGCCCTTTTTTTGAGATGCCCATGGAGAGATATAAGGCACGCGTCCAGAGACGTAGGAGAGGGAAGGAGGGGAGCAGACGGATACCCCAATGCTGGGGAGTCCCCTGTGATGTACCTCCTGTCTTGGTGAAGTGGGAAGGTTGGGGAGAAAGAGTGTTTGTAAAAGGGGAGGTACAGATAAATGTGGAAATTGTTATTATATGGGTGTATAATGTAGAACGTAAATTAGTTTGATCCTGGCGGAGGTTTGTGCAGGGCCGGGAGTTTAAGGTAAGAAAGGGGAAAAATATGGGAGAACAGGTAAAGGGGTTGGCACATGTGGCATTTAATGTGTCGGATATGGACAAGGCAATTCAGTTTTATCAGGATGTGCTGGGATTTGAAAAGGCATTTGATCTGAAGAATCCGAAGACGGGGGAGCCTTGGATTGTGTATCTTTATGCAGGGGGGAATCAGTTCGTTGAATTGTTTTATGGCGGGGTGAATTATCAGGAGTATAAGGATGAGAATATCGGATTTTCTCATACCTGCCTGGAAGTGGGGGATATTCATGAAATCGCTGATCGGATTGTAAAGGCGGGCTGGGTGCTTGATTCCCAGGTGTCACAGGGAATGGATATGAACTGGCAGTGCTGGACGCATGATCCGGATCATAATCGGATTGAGCTGATGCAGATGGAAGCGGATTCCTTACAGTATCAGTTCCTTAGAGAGCATAATTTGTTGTAGGAAGGAAAAACCTGGTGCTGTGTTGATTGCGGCATCAGGTTTTTATTGGTTTTATTCATATTTGGAAAAATAGCCTGCGCTTGAGAAAGCGTATTTCTGGCTCTTAATTCTTTTGGAAAAGGTAAAGGGAATGAGGATCAGGAAGATGATTATAAATAGTACAATAGCAACTCCAAGGATGGCCTGAGACGCTGTGAAGGGATTTTCCGACAGCCAGAGGCATCCGTAAACGCTTAAGGGTAAAAGGCAGATGTATGAAGTAATAGTTCCTGGTCCATACAGCGTTTTTTTACCTTTGTCTTTGTAGCGTTTATACATATGGATTCCATCCATGGTATGGTGGATTAGTTCGCCGATGCCAAATATTACGACGGCGATAACAGAAGCAGCCTCTATTCTGACGGCAAATGCGGTCATGAGGATAAAGATGAATTCGGCGCCGAGGTTTGTGAACATATTGGTGAGTCTGTTCTGGGGGTAGACTAGCGGAGCGTCTGATTTCTGTCCCAGGTTGTTCATATAGAAGAAACCGCCGGGAGCGGTATTTTCTTCAAATACATGGAGCGGCACCATAATTGCTAGCAGGCATATAAGTCTTTGCGGAACCTCCCATACAGGCCATTTTATCAGGAGTATATTTCCCATGATAATGCCGATCAGGTAAATGCAATGCAGCCAAGCCTGGTCGCACCATTTTTGCAGCAGGTTTTCTTTCATTTTGAAGTCCTCCTCGTATTGAAGTTATGCAACACGTGTCTTATGATTATTATAGAAGAAGGGAAATGATACATCAAGCAACAATAATTCAAGATGTGTCTCACGGTAGGTATTATGAATAAACAGCCTGAAATGACGGATGCAACAAGAGAGGCAATAGTGATGGCTTTTTGTTCTGCGGCACGGGAGAAGCCAATCGAAAGGGTAACGGTAAAAGAGATTGCCAGGCTTGCTGGTTACAACCGTACAACTTTTTACCGATATTTCGCGGATTGCTCTATGGTTCTGGAATATATGGAGAAAATGGTGATAGATGATTTGCTTGAAGCGGTTAAGGGCAACGTCAGAGAACGGAATTTTGACGATGTTTTTTTCCGGAGTTTTTTAGATATGTGTCAGTCACATAAAGAAAAACTGGCTGTTTTGCTGAATGACAGAAACCGTTCTCATTTTATCAGGCAGATTAAAGAAATTGTGATTCAGATGAGTGATGAAAGGGTACCGAATCCATCCTGTGAAAACAAAAAGCATGTTATTATGGATATCTACTATTCAGGTGTTTTTTCCGCATTGAGTGAATGGATACGGAATCCGGATGTGATATCCGCGGAAGAATTGCTGGAATTGATTAAGAAATTGTTTTCTGTATGGTATTGGCCGGAATTGATGGATATTTGCGGGTGAGAGAGGAAGGGAAAATGGCAGGATTTCAGGTAAAAGTGGTGTTGGAAGGGGCGCAGCCGCCTTTATGGCGCAGGATATTGCTGCCGGATCAGCTGTCCTTTGCTGATTTGCATGTTATTCTTCAGATTGTGTTTGGATGGCAGGAAGAGCATCTGCATGATTTTTCTTTTCAGAGAAGCAGGGTAAGAATCAGTGATACGGAGTATGCGGATGCAGATTTGGATGAAAAGGATGTGTGTGCGGATTCCTATTTGAAAGCCGGATGGATAAGGTATACTTATGATTTTGGTGATGACTGGCGCCATAAAATTGTTTTGGAAAAAGAACTGGAGGATTATGAGAAACGTTATCCGACAGTGGTTAAACATAAACGCGGCAATATGGCAGAAGACAGCGGCGGTGCATGGTACGGAGAGGAAAGCAGTGAGATTTATGACGAGGAAAGAGTAAATTCTTTGCTTAAGGAGAACTGTTTCTGCGAAGTTTTTGCGGGGGAAGCCGGAGAGGATATACTGGTAACGGAAGTTCTGTTAGATGACTTTATGAAGAAAATGGGGCTGAAACAAAAGATACAGCGGCCAAAGAAAAAATCAGCCCTGGAACTGAAGATAGAAGAGATACATAATTTTTACGAAGAAATGGATAAGCTGCAGAAGCTTTCAGGGTCAGCCAGGCAGATAAAGGAAGGACAGCAGTCCAATGAGGGACAATTTGTTTTTAATTTTGAAACAGGCGAAACAGATATAGAAGAAGAACTGCCGGATTTTTATTTTTGTAAATGTGAAAGTAATATTACTCAGGAAGAGCTTCTGGCACAGGGCGCAGAACAGTTAATTAATGATTATGCAAAATATCTGATGATTCCTCCGGGAGAAAGCAGAAGCAAAAAAGACACAGAGCAGGCTATTTTAGAAGTGCTGCAGGCTCATCCCGAATATTATCTTATTTTTATGGATGAAATAACGGTGCAGAATTATCTTTTGAGTGTGGAAAAGAATGTAGGTGAGTTTTTTCCTGCCATTTCTGAAAAAAGTCTGGTCGTGTTGTGTACATGGGGACTTTGGGATGTAAAGATATATAAAAAGTCCGGTAAAAACAGAATGGATATTTCCGCTGCAAAAGGAAATGAAATCCTGCTTCAGTTCTTGAAGTCAAACAGACTGCACCAGTTTTACAGTACTAAAAAATTGATTACGGACGGCATTTTTTATCTGATGCAGAGTTATGGATTTATGGAATCGAGCGCCCTTCATGAGAAATATCAGAAAGCGTTCGGATCGATAGCTTATGAAGACCTGATGAGGTATGTTTATCTTGACGGACGTTTATTTGGGAAATATGAAACGGGAGAATGTCTTATTGATAATAGGGTTACATCTTTTGTTTCCTTTGGCGGACTGGATGCAGAGCAGGTTCTGGAACAGATGAAAGAGTATGGACAGGGACTGGAGTATGCTGATTTTAAAAATAAACAGCTTTTAAAATGGAAGGAGGGTATCGGCGGCTTTGTTCCCGCTTGGGAAGATTTGGGGGAAATTCTGGTAAATCTGGAAGTTTTACTGCCGGAGGCGCTGGAGGAATTTTTACCGGAGCTATATCAGGAAACAGTATCGGGGCTGGAACTGGACGAATTACTTTATATTATTGAGGAAATTATGACAGATGAGCCGGAAGACCCTATGAATATGCTGCAGCTTGCAATGATCTGGATAGATATGGCACAGTGCTGGCTGGATACGCCCCTGGCCTGTTTGAAAGGCTGCAGCAGGACGAGTCTCGCACGGCGGACGGGGAAGGAGCCTTTTACTATTGCGGTAGATGAGGATAGTGATATCACTCCGGATGAACTGGACGGGGATGAGCAAATTTATGAACTGCCGTGGAGCATGCAGCAGGAGATTTATTATCTGCTGAACGAAAGAGAAAGTAAGAAGGGACGGATGAAGGCGCTGGAAGGAGTGCGGGGACTGGCGAAGAGTGTAGGGAAAGAGATGGTAGTATTTGAGGTGTTGGAGAGGGTTCTTGGATTGAGATGAGTGAAAGGGAATTTTCGGGATGAATATCGAAGCATATAATGTGGATTCTCTTAGAAAGTTAGTCAGAGATTCCGGCCATGGCGGAAGAATTGTTACAGATGACCCTTTGAGATTATTTATGATATACTGAATTTTAATAAGATTAATAACAAGAAGATTTTCAGAAAGAGGTATAAAACATGCCCGAAGAAAAAAAATGGCAGTTTGAGCTTGAAGAATATATCCGGCAGGGGGAACCGGAACAGACAGAAAAATGCGAAATATGGCAGACTGCAATCGGACTGCAGGATGTGGATGGTCTCAAAACTTCTGATTACCTGTTGGATACAGCCAAAGGACATATTGAGGGAAAAATAAGTATTAATGAAGCCCAGAGAAGAATACAAAACTACTATGAAGAGCGTTCGGAGCGTTTAGAGGTGCAGGGAGAATCAGACCATATAACATAACCAAAAGAGAGTGGGTACTGAAGGGGGCTTGTCACTTCAGGAATCGGTGAAGCATCTGGCAAAATTTACCTCTGATATCTGGCAAATCCATCCTTTTTGTGAAGGGAATACAAGGACGACTGCTGTCTTCGTCATTAAATATATGAAGACTTTTGGTTTGGAAGTAAGTAATGATGTGTTTGCAGAACATTCATGGTATTTCCGAAACGCATTGGTACGGGCTAATTATAATAATCTGAAAAATGGAATTCATGCGACAACCGAATATCTGGAATTATTTTTTAGTAATCTTTTGTTGAATACAAATTATGAATTGAAAAATCGTTATATTCATGTGGATTACGAATCGACGTTGGAAACAGGGGATTTTCAAAGTGAAATGAAGAATGTTCTAAAGGGAAAAAATTTCACTTTGAATTTCACTTTGGAAGAGCTTGCTATTCTCAGACTGATTGCTGAAGATCCTGCCATTACACAAAAAGAAATTGCTGTAAAGATTGGAAAATCAGACCGTACGGTGAAAAATAAAATGGCAATGCTGCAGGACAAGCAATATATACGACGAATGAATGGAAAACGTAATGGCAGATGGGAGATTCTGGTTGAATTGCCTTCGTGATTAGCAGGTGGCTTGTGGGAGATAACGAAATTATGAATCTTTATGTGATAATATTTTGATACAATAAAAATTAGAAAATCGACAGTACCTTTTAGTGCAGGGACTGCCGATTTTATTTTGTAGAAAAATAAAAAATCATCGAATAAATGATTATGTTCCATAAAGAATTTAAGAATTTGATCGACAGCTTCCGCATCATCCCACAGATCTATAAAAGCACATAATATTAGAATCTGTAAATCCAAAAAGTTAATAAAAATATTTACTTTAGCTTGTAACAGAGGGCTCTATTATGTGATATAAGTGGTATAAGTAATGATTCATTAATAGAGCGGATTTGTGAACGGTATTTTTGCGGACAGGAGGTGAATAGATGGAGAAATACGACAAGAGCATAGATATGGATTCTGTCTATAGGGAATATGAGAAATTAGTTTATCGCTTTTTGTATTCTCATACACATGACGCAGAATGGTCTCAAGAACTCATGCAGGAAACGTTTTTGCGGGCGGTAAATTCTATTTCACGGTATGATGGTACCTGTAAGCTGTCTGTATGGCTTTGTCAGATAGCCAAGCATATACTCTATCAGGAACTTCGTAAAAAAAAGCAGATAGAAACGGTAGAATTAGTAGATTACTTAACCGATGATTCTGCACCAAATGGTGAAACCAGTATACTGAAACAAGAAAGTAAAATAGAACTTTATCGAGAAATTCATCTCCTGCCGGAACGGGAACGAGAAGTGGTTTTGTATCGAATTACGGGGGAACTGTCTTTCCGTGAAATAGGAGAAATTTTAGGAAAGAGTGAGAATTGGAGCAGAACTGTATTTTATCGGGCAAAACAAAAAATAAGAGAGGAGTTGAAAAAGTATGAATGAAAATTATCCTTGTGACATTATCCAGGATTTGCTTCCCGGTTATATTGATGAGATATTAAGCGAAACAGGAACACGCGTGGTGAAAGAACATTTAGAGGAATGTGAAAAATGTAATCATGTTTATTTGGAAATGAAGGAGGGCTTGAACTCAGAAGAAGAACTAAATGAAACTCTTGCACTGGACGGTTTTAAGAAGGTACAGCAGCATACAAAAAAATTAAAAATAACGATTGGAATTTTTGCAGGGTTATTGACACTGCTTCTATTATCTATCTTTTTGAAAGTTTTTGTGATAGGTGAACTTTTATCATCACATGAAGTGAATGCCACAGACATTTCATACGATGAAAAAACAGAATCTCTTACTATAAGCGGCACGATTAATCTGTCATCTTACCATATCAGCCGTGTCGTATGGGAAGAGAGTAAAGAAGAAGCTGATGTAGTCCATGTACTTGTTTATGGAGCAGAAACCTTACCATTCCAGCTGAAAAAGACAGATTTTACCATTTCAATTCCCGATATGAAGGGGAAGACGGCTTATCTTGCGAGTCCGGAGTATGACAGGCTGGAAGTATATAGCTGGGAAAACGATCACTACGAAAAGCTGGCAGAATTAGAAGATGAAATATATAGCCGTTTACCTGAACTGGATAAAGTCAAAGATGCTTTAAGTTATATTAGTGGAATAGAATATGTAAATGGAATAGAAGGTATATGTTATTATGTTGACACTGTGGTTGGCGAAAACGCATCATACTGGCGATTTAACAATCAACTAATCACAGACGGCGATTTTGAACCTCAGAATTTTGCTGTTTGGATTTCGTTAGATAAGCCATATCAGATTCTAATTTATAATTTAGAGACAGGAGAATATACGGAAGATTATTCGATTATCCGGAATAACTGAATTGCGTTGCTTTGCTGTTTGGAATGCATACAGTTCGACAACGCACAGCTCTACCACAGGTTGAAAGAAGAACGATATATCAAATATCCGGTTATTGTAGATTCGCATAGCCATGCTATAATTTCAGCAAGGGAGGTGATTTTGATGCTTGATAACAAGAAGATAGCGGCATTTATAGCGGACAAACGAAAAGCGAAAGGATTCACGCAACAACAGGTGGCGGATGCTTTAAATATATCCTTCCAGGCGGTTTCAAAATGGGAGAGCGGCATATCGTATCCGACAATTGAATTGCTCTATGCGCTTTCACGTCTTTTGGGAACCACAACCGATGAGATATTGAATGCACGGGATTCGTTTGATGCGGGGCTGACATATGAGAAAGCGGGCGTGGATATTTCGCACACGGATTCGATTAAGCGTGAAATGGCAGTTTATCTCCATTCACAAAATCCGCGTGTTTTGAATGGGATCGGACCTTTCGCTTCATTATATGACGTACGGTTTGATGATATTGAGAACCCTGTGCTTGTTTTGAAGTCCGAGGAACCCGGTTCCAAGCAAAAGCTTGCCACGAGATATGGATTTACCGAATCTATTTGCCATGATATGATCAATCATCTTGTAAACGATATTATCGTTATGGGAGCAAAGCCGCTTGCCGTTCTGGATACCATTATTTGCGGCAACGCAGAAAAGGATACCATCCGATCGATTATCAAAGGAATATCCGAGTCCTGCCGGGAAAATGAATGTGATTTAGTCGGCGGCGAAATGTCCATACAGCCCGGTGTGGTCGACAAAGGAGATTATGTATTAACCGCAAGCATAGCGGGGATTGTCGACAGAGAAAAAATTATTGACGGTTCTAAAATACAGGCCGGCGATAAGATACTCGCGGTGGCGTCAAACGGATTACATACAAACGGCTATTCTTTAGTAAGGTTTTTGATGGATTCCATGCCGCAGATTCAAAATGAAATGATCGGTACGGAAACGTTCCTTGAGGCGATTATGAAACCGCACACACCTTATTACAGGGCAGTAAAACGAATTTTAGGACTTCCCTCCGTTCATGGGATGGCTCATATTACAGGCGGAGGTATTCAGGGAAATCTGTCACGCATTATACCGGATGGTTTATCCGCGAGAATTAATCTGAAGCGTATTGTCGTACCACCTGTTTTTAAATATATCAAATCCAACGGGAATGTCGCAGAAAATGAAATGCTCAGGACCTTTAACTGTGGTGTGGGTCTTGTTATCGTAGTGGAAGCACAGGCAGAAACCATAATATCAAAAGCAATATCAAATTTCTATGAATGCTATCCGATTGGCGAAGTCGTTAAAGACAGCGCTTCGGTAGAATTTGAAAATAACCTCAATTGGTGATGACAAACTGGGAGGTATTCGGAACATGCAAAAAATAATCAGCGGCAAAGTAAGGGATGTTTATGAAATCGACGATAATCATTTAGTAATCGTCACCACGGACAGAATATCGGCATTTGATGTGATTTTATCCAAGCCGGTAAAAGACAAGGGGAAAGTATTGAACGCATTATCCCTTTTTGGGTTTGATTATACGAAAGATATTGTCAAAAATCATGTTTTATCCGATAAGCTCTCGGATATGCCAAAGTTTTTCCGGAACTCAGAATTTGAGGAACGCAGCATTCTTGTTGAAAAGTTGCAGATATTACCGTTTGAGTTTATCGTAAGAGGATATATGTTTGGCAACATGTGGAGTGCCTATCAAGATGGAAAAGAGTTCTGCGGGTTAAAAATAGAGGGGAACTATCAGCAGGCACAAAAACTGGAAACGCCGATTCTCACGCCTTCGACAAAAACAAGCGAAGGACACGACACATATGTCCCCTTTGACTATGTTATAAACGCACTTGGCAGTGAAACTGCCGGAAAAATCAATTATCTTTGTCAAAAGCTTTATGACGTATGTTATAAATATGCGTATGAGAAAGGGATCATTATTGCGGATACAAAGTTCGAATTCGGGCTGGATAAAGAGAATAATCTTGTCCTTGCAGATGAAATATTCACACCCGACTCAAGCCGTTTCTGGAGCATCGCGGATTATCAGGTCGGTGTGTCTCCCAAAAGCTATGACAAACAGTTTATTCGCGACTGGCTGCTCAGCAACAAGATCGGCGGCGAAATCCAGTATGATAACGTTCCGGACACAATTATAGACAGGACAGCTGACATTTATCAGGAGTGTTTGAAAAAATTAACCGGAGGGATTTCATAAATTGTCATAAAATAAGATCGGGAGCTGATCAGAAATGGTAAAGATGATAATAACGGATTTGGAGGATACGCTTCTCAGAAGCGATAATACTATTTCTGATTATACTGTGATTATACTCTAAAAGTGTCAGGCTTAGCGACAGCAGATGATAAAATCATTTACAGGTCTGATATTCCTGCAGATATAGCAGGCCAAATTATGAAAGTGAGTTTGGGAATACCGGAGGTAGTATGGAGCCATGTCATCAATGAATCCGTGGCATTATCAAATGACCCGGATTCGGATATGACCCATTATCGGTATTCGGATTTTTTTATGATGCCAATGGAAAAAAGCCCTGGTAATGCAATACTAGCATTACGCCAGGGCTTTTTCATATGAAAGCAGCAGGAAGAATGAGTGGAAAGAGACGGGAGAGTAAAGGTCGGATTTTACGAAATAGGAATTTCCGGCGCAAAATGGGCGAATTCTATTCTAAAAGACTACATAAAAAAGAGTATGCTGTAAACCATAATCGTATAAATCAGCTAAATCTGGTAATACGTGTTATGAAAAGAGTGGAAAAGAAAATGAATTGATAAGACGGCAGTCTGCACTCTGCTCTCCTTGTTTATTGAAGGGAATTGATTTGATAAAATAGCTATAAATGATTGCAGAACATATAGAGAAATCCAAATCAGCATATAGTATACGAAATTAATATTTATCGAGTTGAATTATAAAAACGAAATAAAATATACCAATATATAAGTTCGATATTGAAAAAATAAAAAATGAATGATATTATGTGCTTATGGAGGATGATACTATGAGCAAGCAAACTGTAAGAATTGAAAATATAAGTATTGAGAACTTAAAAAATGTGAAATACGGTTATCTTAATTTTGAAAACAAAAGAAAAAATTACAAAGCAAGCATATTGGGATTGTACGGACAGAATGGATCCGGTAAAACAGCACTTATAGATGCTTTACAGCTGCTTAAGTTTGCGTTGAGTGGGAAAGCGATTCCTTCAAAGTATGCAAATTATGTCAATGTGGATTCGGAAAAGTCTACATTAACATATCAATTTTTAGTATGTGATGAAGAGGTAAAGTATGATATTTGGTATCAATTTTCATTACGAAAAGCAGAAGATAATGATTCGATAGATACAGAGGATAGTAATTCAGCGCAGCCCCATATAAGGGTTGAAATATATGACGAGATACTATCCTATGGCTTTACGAATAAAGAAGAGAAGCTCAGAAAGTCAGCTCTGATTGACACAAGAAGTGAGGAAATATTTGTTCCCAAAACTAAATTTGTGGAATTGGTAGGAAATGATAAATCGCAAAATATGAATCTATTAGTTACAAAGAGACTGACACAGGCAACATCCCGTTCTTTCATTTTCTCACGAGAGATGATTAATGTGTTCAGAAAGAATTGCAAGAATGAAGTCTACATCAATCTGATTAATCATCTTAACTGGTTTGGGATAAGAGAATTGTTCGTAATAGACACGGAAAGTATCGGATTAATCAGTCTTAATTCGTTGCCGTTATCTTTCAAATATAGCAGTAAAGGTGCTGATACTGCAGGAAGTTTAGTATTACCATTAGACAGACCTGCACTTATTCCGGAAGAGGCATATGATGTTGTGGATAAAATTATTCAAAATATGAATATTGTCTTAGAACAGTTAGTGCCGGGACTTACAATTAGTATAGTGGATTTAGGTGCAGCTTTATTGAAGAATGGCAGTATTGGAAAGCAGATTCAGATTATGTCGTTAAAAAACAGCAGGTCAATTCCATTTTGCTATGAATCGGAAGGAATCAAGAAGATTGTATCTATTCTTCAATTACTGATTGCAGTTTATAACAATGCATCTGTTACTGTGGCGGTTGATGAACTTGATGGTGGGATTTTTGAATATTTATTGGGTGAACTCCTTAAAATCATTTCAGAGAAGGGAAAGGGGCAGCTAATATTTACATCCCATAATCTTCGCCCGCTTGAGACTATAGATAAGGGATTTGTCGCATTTACGACAACAAATCCTGAAATGCGTTATATTCGGATGGGAAATGTTAAGGGTACAAATAATCTGCGCGATTTCTATTATCGAGATATTGTACTGGGAGAACAAAGCGAGCAGGTATATAATCACACAAACAACTTTGAGATAGCATTAGCATTCAGGGAGGCGGGTGAAGCGATTGGCTCGTAAGAAGATTGTATTGGTAATAGTGGAAGGACCTTCGGATGAAGTCGCTCTTGGTATGGCATTGAGCCAGGTATATGATAAAGACTTTATTTATGTTCATATTATGCATGGTGATATTACTACACGACGTGGTGTAAGTTCGAAAAATATAGTTGCAAAGCTTGGCAATGAAGTAACTGCTTACGCAAAATCACAGCATTATAAAGCAAGTGATTTTAAGCAGATCATTCATATTGTTGATACGGACGGAGCCTATATTCCGGATGATAATATCATGGAAAAAGAAAATTACTTAGATATCCAGTATGAAAATGATGGAATATATACAAATAATAAAGCAAGTGTTATGACAAGAAATCAACAGAAAAGAGATAATTTATATAGGTTGAGAAGTTGTGGCATAATTTGGACAATTCCATATAGCCTATATTATATGTCCTGTAATTTGGATCACGTATTGTACGATAAGCAAAATAGTACGGATAAAGACAAAGAAAATGATGCTTATGTTTTTGCAAAAAAGTATAAGGGCAAGGTGGAATCATTCAAAGAATTCATTTGCAAATCGCAATTTTCTGTTACTGGAGACTATAAAGGATCCTGGGACTATATTGAAAAGGATTTGAATTCGGTGAATCGGTATACGAATCTGTGTATTTGTATTGAAAATGAGTTGGAAAGCAGAATGATGTCCTGAAATAAAAAGAATGGTTAGAGGAGGGATTTGTATGAAACGTATACTATTCGTCTGCCACGGCAGGGCACTAGTGTCAGATGGCTTGAGGGGCAATACTGCGATAAACTGCGGCAAATCGGTGCAATAGGACTGATGGGGTACTACGGTTTTACTACGATTGAGAGACTTTAAATTATAAGTGTAAAATACTTGTCCGGAGGAGAAAAATATGTCCTCCGGATTTTTTGCATTGTTCCGATGGGAATAAATTATTATTCCGATGACCTTGCTATTGTTCCGAAAATAGAGTATACTATTATTTGAAATGAGGTGCAGAATGATGTATATATCCGTAAAACAGGCTTCAGAAAAATGGGGCATTTCAGATAGACGAGTACGAATCCTATGCTCGGAAGGTAGAATTCCAGGCGTTATCCGTGAGGGGCGCAGTTGGAAGATTCCGGCAGGGGCTGGGAAGCCGGAGGACGGACGTTATAAGTCCGCAGAAAATCTGCTTGATAGTATTGACAGGAAGAAAACGGAATTGGATTCCAAACGCCCTTTGACGGAGGGAGAGGTGGAACGGTTGACAGAGGAATTTGTGGTGGAGTATACCTATAACTCCAACGCCATCGAGGGGAATACGTTGACACTGCGTGAAACCGATATGGTGCTGCGCGGTCTGACTATTGCCCAGAAGCCGTTGAAGGATCACATGGAAGCAGTTGGACATAAGGAAGCTTTTGATTTTGTGCGGGATTTAGTGAAAGCTCAGGAACCTTTGTCGGAACGTATTATAAAGCAAATTCATTATCTTGTGCTGGCTGATAAAAAGGATGACCGCGGTGTTTACAGAAGGGTCCCGGTAAGAATTATGGGAGCAAAGCATGAGCCTGTACAGCCGTATCTTATTCAACCAAAGATGGAGCAGTTGTTGGAGTCCTATAACAATAGTAAAGAGCATATCATTCCCCGGCTCGCACGGTTTCATATAGAATTTGAAGGTATTCATCCTTTTATCGACGGTAATGGCCGCACGGGAAGGTTGCTTGTAAATCTGGAATTAATGAAGGCCGGATATCCGCCGATTGATATTAAATTTACAGATAGGATTGCGTATTACAATGCTTTTGATGAATACCATGTAAAGCACAATTTAGGAGCAATGGAAAAGTTATTTGCAGGATATGTGAATGAACGTTTAGATAGTTACCTCGTAATGTTGGAAGAATAAAAATACAATGGAGGTGTGGTAATGTTTGTTTCAGAATACTTGGGATTAAATGATGAGTTGGAAGAAATGGGCGTATTTGACTGTGTTTTTGATAATGATAGCAGTTTTTTTATTAATTTGATGCGTTTGAAAGTGTCTGATGTCCCTGAATTTAAGGGGGCATATCAGAGAATAAAAGATTATTTTAGTGAAATAGCAACACTTCTTAATGCATCTGATTCAAAAGAGGACAAATTATATAAAACAGCCTTTAAACGGTTTAAACCATTAGAAATAAATGGGATAAATCTTGGCTTTTCAAAAAGTAAGTATGGTGCAGCTTTGGAAAAAAGCTACGAGAACAAGTTATAAGTGATGCGTTTGATATTGTAAAGAAAGGAATTCAGTATCCGGAAATTTTTCAATTAGTTAGCCTTTTAGTAAGAACCCCCGGTTTCAACTACGTTTTTACTACGATTGACGGTTTCAACTTTTGCTTATTCTGTGATTAATTTAACAATTTCACGGTCAACTATATACCCGTCAAATTGCGGCAAAACCGGGAAAATATAAGCATTTAGGAGGATTTTCGTTTATGATTAAGATACTTTTCGTCTGCCACGGCAACATCTGCCGTTCCCCCATGGCAGAATTCATCCTAAGAGACATGGTCCGCGCCAAAGGCATCGCCAACGATTTCCACATCGAATCCGCGGCCACCAGCACAGAAGAAATCGGCAACCCGGTCCACCACGGAACCCGCCGCAAGCTTCTCGAGCATGGAATTTCCAAAGAGGAAATTTCCTTCAAGCAGGCTCGTCAGATGAGAAAAGAAGACTATGCGAAATTTGACTATATTATCGGCATGGACGAAATGAACCTGCGCAATATCATGCGCATCCTTCGTTCCGATCCGGAAAACAAAGTCCATCTTCTCCTGGATTACACAGATCGCCCCGGAGCCATCGCCGATCCCTGGTACACCGGCAACTTTGAGGCCACCTACCGCGATGTATGTGAAGGCTGCGAAGGCTTCCTGGAAAGCCTCGGCGTTTGAGTGCCGACAGCATCCGGAAATCTTAGGAATTCCCATAATTCCCCGTGAGCCGCCTGTACTGCAGCGGCGTCAGCCCGGTAGTCTTTTTAAACTGCCTGCAGAAGGCCGGGGAATCCGTAAAACCACAGGAATAGGCAATTTCCGTGATATCCCTTCCTGACTTTTTCAGCATGTCCATAGCAGCGGTAAGCCGCAGATCCTGAAGATACTGCTGAACACTTTTTCCGGAATGGGAAATAAAAATCTTATACAGATACGTACGGCTGACCCCCACCTGGCGGGCCAGCTGTTCTATTTTTACGGGATAACTGAAATTATGCTTCAGATATTCCACAGCCTGGCGGAAATAAAGCTCCTGCAGCGTCCCTGCAGGGGAGGACTGCCGGGAAGGAGTCAGAAGGGGGACAGGCATCTGCTCCTGATACATGCAGGAAAACAAAAGATAGAAATTCCCCATGATTTCCAGCAGATTCTGGCTGTTCTCATGAAAACTGTTTTCGAATACGCTGGTTTGGGCCAGAAGCTTTTCCGCACTTTCCTTATCAGGGGAGCGGTAAACCACCTGAGTATCTGTAAATCCGCAGTGCTTCAGCAAAGTGCGGGCATCCGGGCCGTCAAATGCGATCCAGCTATACTCCCAGGGCTCTTTTTCATCCGCGATGTACTTTGTAGTCTCTCCGGGAAGGATTAAAAAGGCGTCTCCCTTCTCTAATTCGAATATATTGTCCTGACAAATATACTTTCCTCTTCCGCTCCGGATAAAGTGAATCAGGTAATGGGGCCTGATTGCAGGGCCGAAAAAATGGCCTGGAGCGCATGATTCACTGCCGGAATAATAGAGTCGGAGGGCAATACGTGTCTGGGATTCGGTAAGCAGGCGGACAGTCTCACGCGGGTTATTTTTTTCTGGGTTTTCGTTCATCATAAAACTCTCCATAGGAAACAAAAATTCAATAATAAGAAACAAAATATAAAGAATAAATCGTTAAAAAACGTAAAATAAAAGCAGATACTTAATTTTACAGGATTCATTTCATAAATTCAATTACAGGAGGGTTACTTTATGGTTAAAATCACATTTTTAGGCGCGGGGAGTACTGTTTTTGCCAGAAATGTTCTGGGTGACTGTATGTGCACACCAGTTTTGAGAGAGGCGGAAATCGCGCTGTATGATATCAATGACAAAAGGCTGGAGGATTCGGAAACGATCCTCAGAGCCATCAATCACAACGTAAATGAAGACAGGGCGGTGATCAAAACGTATTTGGGCGTGGAGAACCGGAAGGCAGCGCTGCGTGATGCGGATTTCGTGGTAAACGCTATCCAGGTCGGCGGTTATGAGCCCTGTACCGTAACGGATTTTGAAATCCCCAAAAAATACGGCCTTAAGCAGACTATCGGTGATACCCTGGGAATCGGCGGAATCATGCGCGGGCTTCGCACCATCCCTGTTATGGAAGGCTTCGCAAGGGATATGGAAGAGGTTTGCCCTGATACCCTGTTTTTGAATTATACCAATCCCATGGCAATCCTCAGCGGTTATATGCAGAGATACAGCAAAATCAGGACCGTTGGTCTCTGCCACAGCGTTCAGGTTTGTACGGAAGGGCTTTTGAAGGGTCTGGGAATGGAAGACAAGCTGGAAGGCGCAACGGATTACATTGCAGGAATCAACCATATGGCATGGCTCCTTGAAGTAAAGGATAAGGACGGAAACGATTTGTATCCGGAAATCAAAAAGCGTGCGCTGGAGAAAAACAGCAAAGAAAAGCACAATGATATGGTGCGTTATGAATACATAAGGACTTTAGGCTACTACTGCACCGAATCTAGCGAGCATAACTCCGAGTACAATCCGTTTTTTATCAAATCCCGTTATCCGGAAATGATTGATAAATTCAACATTCCGCTGGATGAATATCCCAGACGCTGTATCAAGCAGATCGCTGAATGGGAAGAGGAGAGAAACAATATCCTTAAGGATGGTAAAATCACCCATGAACGTTCCAGGGAATATGCTTCTTACATCATGGAGGCGGTGGTGACCAACAAGCCTTACCAGATTGGCGGCAACGTCCTGAACACCGGGCTGATTGATAACCTTCCTTCCGATGCCTGTGTGGAGGTTCCCTGTATGATCAATGCCAAGGGAGTCAATCCCTGTCATGTAGGCCGCCTGCCCGTGCAGCTGGCAGCAATGAACCAGACCAATATCAATGTGCAGCTGCTTACCATCGAGGCTGCCAGAACGAGAGATAAGAATTATATTTACCAGGCTGCCATGCTGGATCCTCATACGGCGGCGGAGCTGAATATTGATGATATCCGCAGCATGTGTGATGAATTGATAGAAGCCCATGGGGAATATATGGCTATGTATAAATAAAGGCGAAAAGGCGAGTTTAGAGAGCAGAAAAGCGTCCCTCCATTCTTTGACGGAGAATGGAGGGATATTATAATGGTCTCTTTTTTACTGAGTAATATCAGTTTTGTGGAAGGTAATAAAATTACTGTCATGGAAATTGTGTGCATGATTCCATGCAGTTCTGCTCAACAGCAGTATCTCATTTTTCCGGAAGCAGAAAACGGGATATTGGAAACCTGCCTCCTTAATACTGCATTCGGAATGATTAATAAGCTGTTTTACCTTTGTCCATGTTATGCAGTCGTCCGATGAATACAGTGCAAGTATATTTCTTCCGGGAGAGGGGTTTCCCAAAGCATAGTAGACCCCTGAGCAATGTCTCACTATTTCGAATTTGGTATGTCCTACAGGAAAATGTATTATTTTATTGAAGGACATAGCTTCTTCGGGACTGTTAGGCTCAGCTTTTAAAATAAGTGCTTTATTATCGGAGTAACGCAGTATATCCACTACTGTCCCATCGGGCAGTTCCACTGCATTCCCTTCTATACCGCCGGAAACCTCTGCTTCAGAATCCGGCCAGTCCTGACAGGGCTTAACAAAATCAGTTAATGTCCAGTTGCTGCTGACCATGGGATCGGCCTGTTCGTCGATGGATAATAAAGATGCCGCAAAGGTCTTTTTCGACCAGGAGCCATATTCTGTGCCGGTCCATAATCTTCCGTGACTTTTCAATATTACAGTAGGGGCCCGATGGTTACCGTTTTCCTGGGAAAAAGAGGAACCGCGCAGGATAACGGCGGGGGCCGACCAGCTGATTCCGTAATCAGAGGAACAGCCAATCAATAAATCTCCGTATTCCCGTGAAACACCCAGCATAAAGAGTTTATTCTGATGCCAGAACATTTTTCCCCAGAAGCAGGGAAAAATATCTGTGACATAGTGCCAATGGAGGCCGTCGTCATCAGACCGGAACAGCAGAGTAAGATTTTGAGGCGCGTTTGAGGCAAATACATCCATGGAAGCCAGAAGAGTTCCGTCAGGCAGGAGCAACAGGGATGGACTGCATAGATACTGCCCTGAAAAACCGTACTGTTTATCCTCCGGATGAAGGTAATTAACGATAATACCTACTTTGCTTCCTGTTCTAAGCAATCGTATATTACTGTTTCTGTGGTTGGAGTCCGTGAGTAAGAGTTCATATTCCGTATTTTCTTCCAGGCCTTCAAGTAAATATTCATGGCCCTCTACTGCTATGGCATTCCAGGAGTTCTTTCCTCTTTCCGAATATTGAAGCTGAAAGCTTTCCCCATCCCCAAGCCATTCTATTTCACAATGATCTTTTCCGGGCGCCAGCCTGCAGATATAGGGATTTACGCTTCCTGAAAGCTGATCGGCAGGATAGTAGGGTCTGTGGTTCCAGTTATCATAACCTTTCATTTTGTACTCCTTATCATTATTTGACAGACAGTTTGTTATCAAGAAGAACATTCAGTTTTTTCAGCTGTTTCATTACCAGCATATCATATTCCCCGAAATGCTGCATGGGACAGGAACGGCTGAATATTTCCATTCTCATGTTTTCAAATTCCTGCAGATAATATTTAGCTGTTATGGGGTAAGCGAGAGCCTCTGAAAAAGCAGACATGGAAAGAACAGTTTCCAGTACTTCGGCTTTTTCAGGAAAATTCTCGTAATTTTCATACAGCCAGACATATAGTTCCGGATGAAAGTTTGCCATGATTCCGCAATATCCGCTGCCGCCGTCTTTTAGTGAGGAAAGGAAAGTCTGCGCATTTGCATTAAATAGTTTTATTCCGCTTCCTTTGAGAAGGGAGATCCGCTCCTGTAATAATTCAGGTCTGCAGCAGGTATCTTTAAAGAAAGAAAATCTGCCGGTATTTTTTATTTCATTCAGCATGGTATTGCTGAGCAGTCTTTTATAGGGGGTGGGACACTCGTATATTCCCAGGTTTACATCTTCAGGCAATCTGCGGATAAGCTGTTCCAAATCCTTAAGCCATTTGCCTTCGCCGGAATTATCAATATCCAGCCGGTTTGTGATGAGTATTACGGCATCGGCTCCTGCTTCATGCATCTCCAGCAGCTCTTCTGTCTGCTCCTCAATGGAAGAGGAGACATGGCCGGAAGCGACCACTGTCATTGGTTCACTTCCAGACTGAACTGCAATACGGAGGACTTCTTCCCGGACAATTTCCACCATTTTTCTTCTTTCCTCACGTGTCAGATAGAAGAGTTCGCTGGACTGGCAGGCTGCAAATATGCCATGACAGCCATTTTGGCTGTACCAGCCGACTAATTGACGCAGCGCGTCTTCATCCAGCCGGTTGTCTTTTGTATAGGGGGTGATCATTGTAGGGTAAATCCCATTCTTTATTGTCTGCGGTATCATTTTATGTCTGATCCTCCTGATTAATTTGCATTAAATGCGTCGAGTGCTTCCTGAAGAATGGATATATATTCTTCAAGTCCCAGCTTGTTAAGCTGTTCGATATAGGCATCCCATCCTTCTTCAATTCCGCCTTCCAGCATCCATGTAGATAAGGTGGTATTTATGTAATCATTGATATCTGTCGAAAGTTCGGCAAGCCGGTCAGTCTGTTCCGTGCTGAAAATTACATTAGGGTACAGATTGGATGTGGGGATAATATGGCCGTCATATTGATTTTTAATGGCATCGTCGCGCTGCTTCTGAGCGGATCCTTCCGCATAGGAAAACTTTTCAAACATATCTGAGGTAAGAAGGAAAGGAACTCTGTTCATTGGTGCGCTGTCAGCTCCCTGAGCATCCGCCTCATAAGGCAGCATAACAATGCTTCCATCCTCATTTTTCTGAAGATAAGTGTCTCCGTACATGCCATACATAGCTTGTATGGACCAGTCAGGATCTGCGATCAGGTTAGCCAGTCTCATGGCGGCCTCCGGATACTTGCAATTCTTGTATATTGTAAAATGATTTCTTAATACATGATTTGTCTGGCTTCTGATCAAAGGGGATTTCCCGTTCCCACTGTCTAGCGGTCCCATAGCTGTAATTGATTCATTGGTAACATCAGGATTCTGGTAACTGTGATAACTGCCGACTACAGCAGGGGTGCTTCTGGTTTTGGTGATATAGGTATCCCAGTCATCAGTCAGGCATTCTCCGGGAATTAAGCCTTCCTGAAATAATTTACGCAAATAAAGGAGCGGTTCTTTTATATCCTCATTTGCAAAGTTAAATACTACCTTACCATTATTATCTACCGTGGAAAGGTATCTTTCACCGGCAACCTCCACACCAAAGGAATTGATTACATCCAATGCTCCTCCTACATTGTTTGTAATGCCATAGATATAGTAGGGAATCACATCTTTTGGTATGCTTCCCTCTCCGGCATGTTCCTTAAATGCTTTCAGTGTCTCATAGAATTCATCAGTTGTTTGGGGAATATCAAGGTTAAGTTCATTCAGCCATGTTGTCTGAATCAGCCATTGATCCCGAAGTCCTCCATTGGATGGTTCATCCCGGACGATAGGAAGACTGTAAATATGTCCGTCACTCAGGGTAACAACCTTTCTCGCATAATCATTCTCGGACAAAAAGGAACTCCAGTTAGGGGCATATGTCTGGATTAATTCATCCAGCTGATAAATATCACCTCCCAAAGCGGCATCCTGTATTTGCTTATCTGTTCCTACATTAAAGGAAATATCTGGATAATCACGACTTGTAAACATCAGATTTTTATCTTCATCGCTGTTATAGACTCTGAATTCCAAAGTGATGCCGCTTACTTCCTGAAGTTGTTTTATCCAGTCCAAATCCTCCCATGCACCCTGGAAGGAGGAGGAAGAGGCTGAGACTCCTACAGTTAAGGTAATCGGCTCTGCCGCAATGGGGAGCCCTTCCAGATTGGTGCCGTTTACTACACCATTGGTCTCTTCCGGTGCGACATAGGTGTTGGTCTGTCCGGAATCCGTTTTTGGAGCGCCGCAGCCGGCGAGTACAGCTAATGCTGTTATTACCGCTGCTGCTCCTGTCATACTTTTTCTTGCTTTTGCTTTCATAGCACATCCTCCTTTATTTATGAACGTTAACCTTTTATAGCTCCTACCATTACGCCTTTCACAAAATGTTTTTGGATGAAAGGATACAAAATGAGTACTGGTACACTCGCAATTACAATGACACCATATTTCATGCTCTGCAGGTTGAGAAGCTGAGCCATCCCGGAATCGCTGGTTTCAGGCGAAAGCTGCGTGGTCAGAAGAAGATTGCGCAGCACTAACTGAAGGGGATATTTATTTTCACTTCGAAGATAAACCAAAGCGTTATAATAACCGTTCCAATGTTCCACGGCAAAAAAGAGAGTCATAACAGCTAAAATGGATTTGGAAAGAGGCAGCGCAATACGCATAAAAAATACCAGTTCATTGCTTCCGTCAATTTTGGCTGCTTCCAAAACCTCTGTAGGGATATTGGTTTCAAAAAATGTGCGGCAGATGATAAAATTCCATACATTTACTCCTCCCATGAGTACCATGATGGCAAAGGTGTTTACCAGGTGTAAGGAATTCATTAACAGGTAGGTGGGAATTAATCCTCCGTTTATAAACATGGTCAGCAGGAAAAACATATTGATCGCACTTCTGAAAGGAAGTGTTTTTCTGGAAAGCGCATAACCTGCTGATATGGTAAATATCAGATTAATAGTAGTTCCGGTAAGAGTGTATAGTATGGTATTGCCGTATCCTCTCCATATTTCAGATTTTGCCAGCATCATTTTATATCCGTCGAGGGTTAGGCCGCGGGGGATAATCCATACCTTTCCGCCTGCTACCAGGCTTGGATTACTGAAAGAGGCTATTAATATGAAATATAATGGGTATAGACAGATCAACAGAAAAAATAGGGCTAAAATGGAATCTACAATAATAAAAATTTTATCTTGCCTGCATTTCCTTTTCATGAAAAGCCTCCTTTTTATTACCAGATACTTGTATCACTCAATTTTTTAGAAAGAGTATTTACGGAAAACATCAGAATCAAATTTATGACGGAGTTGAATAAATTGATTGCTGTGGAATAGCTGTACTGCTGGTTGAGTAATCCGATTTTATACACATAGGTCGAAATAATTTCACTGGTATCCATATTTAAAGAATTCTGCATTAGATATGCTTTTTCAAAGCCAATGCTCATTAATTTACCTGTATTCATGATGAATAGCGTTACGATGACAGGACGTATCGACGGCAGATCAATATACCGGATTCTCTGCAAAATGGTAGCCCCATCCACTATGGCTGCTTCATGGAGAGATTCATCCACGTTGGATAAGCTGGCAAAATAAATAATGCTGTTCCAACCAATGCTCTGCCATACGCCGCTCCATACATAAAGGTGGCGGAACGCCTTGGGATCTCCCATAAACAGCAGACGTTCCAGGCCAAACAAATCTCTGATGTTATTAACCAGACCACTGCTCTGAGAGAAGAATATAGTCAGCATGCTTACCAGAACTACGGTGGAAATAAAATAAGGTGCATAGGTTATATTCTGAACAAGTTTTTTTATTCTGGCAGAAGGCAGATAATTAAGACATAAGGCCAGTATAATGGGGAATGGAAACCCGGCTATCAGGGAATAAAAGGATAAAATGATTGTATTGGGCAATACCTGTCCGAATTTATTCGAATTAAAAAATCGAATAAAATTTCCAAACCCAACAAAGGGACTTTCCCAATACCCTAAATAGGGTTTGTAGTCTTTAAATGCAATGATCAAGCCGTATAGAGGTGCATAATTGAACAGGATGAGATATAAAACAGCAGGAGCTAATAAGAGATACAGTTGCCAATGTTGTATCAATCTCACTTTTAACGGCTTATTTGGACAAATCTGGATACCACTTTTCTTCATATGCCCTCCTTATAGTGCAAAATGACAATATAAATTAAAATGAAATAAAAAATATATACGTTATGCCTAAAATATTAATATTATTTATTACAAAATAAAATAGCTGCACAGGACAATAAAATATCATTTTATTCTTTTTAAATATCATTTTTTGAACTTGAAAAATAAACGCATTTCTTGTGTTTTACGCACTTTAATAGTAAAATAAAATTACTTTATTATTACTCATATAAGGTCAAAATTGATATTTTAACTGAGAAAAGAGAGGAGGGTTTGCTGAATGAAAAAGAATGAGTCGGAAGAAAAATTCCAGGAAAAAACATATAAAGGTTCTATTTTGTCAGACCTGATAAATCTTAGTATTATCTGGGTAAGGGTAGCGGACAACAGCTTTTCCAAAAGGAAATGGAATATGAAAGAGCATTATCACGCTTTTTTTGAACTGCACTATGTTCTGGAAGGCAATGCGGGTTTTCAGGTGGACAATGAGAGCTTTGTATTGGATAAGGGAAATTATTTACTTATACCGCCGAAGCATCCTCATGAGTTTCAGTCCTTATCCTATGATTATAGAGAATTTGTTGTTGGATTTTATCTGGATTTTCCATCCCTCCATCCGGATGGCCAATATATACAAAGTGCACTAAAAGAAATGGAAGTGATAAAGCCTCTTACTGCCGGTATTCATTCGCAATCCTATATACAAAACTGCCTTGGATATATTGGCGCACAGCCTTATTTTTCTTCAGCAGTTGTTATGAATATCTACCTTTTTCTTCTAGAGATGGCCAGACAGATCGCTCCGCAAACGGAGGAGCTTTTGTCAGACAGCGGCCAGCTGATTGGAGAAGTGAAATATTATATTACTTCAAATATATCTGAGGGGATTACAACAGAAGCGGTTGCCGCTCATGTGAATATAAGCACCAGACATTTAAACCGTCTTGTGCAGGAGGAACTGCAGAAATCAGTAAGTGATTTGATTATGGAAGAAAAAATGAATTGCATCAGAAAGCTTTTAAGCTCTACTAATATGACGCTGGATCAGGTAGCTGATCTGGCAGGTTTTACAAATGCTTATAATATGAGCCGATCCTTTAAAAAGCAGGAGGGTATGTCGCCGGGAGAATATAGAAGGTCCTTGCGGAAATAAGCGTATGATGCATTATTTCCGCAAATGCTTTATCGGACAGGCAGCCGGTAAGCTTTGACTGTTAATTACCGAAAGCCGTCCTCAGAAACACCCCAACCTCCTCCGCCATTTCCTCACTGCAGGTCCAATGCAGGTAGTGTCCCCCGTTCAAAGGAACCACTCTCTGGCACCCCTCATTCGTCACATAGGTCTGATAAAAGGAAGCACTGCTTTTCCCATCTTCCCTCGCCTCCTGGCTGCTGCCATCCCGGGTAAAAAACAGCAGCGGCAGCTGACTGTCAAATTTCATATCCTTTGTAATCTCCAGATTATCCCCAATCCGGTTCATCTGATCGATTACCGTTGCATTCTGTCCCATCCGGGCGGCGATTCGTTTCTGCATGGCAAGATTGCCCGGTGTATATAAGCCGGAACTATTATCGGAAATATAAGCATCCGGATTCAGCATACAGGACCATCGTATGATCCCCACGGGATTAAGCAGTCCCAATACGGCCGGAACCTGTGCTGGTTCCCCCTCTCCGAAATAATCCGGCATAGCAGGCAGCGTGCAGTCAATTCCGATAACCGCACATACTTCATCCGGATAGGTATTGGCATAATACAGGGCGTCAATACCGGAAATAGAATGAGGCATCAACACATAAGGGCCGTCCAGCCCCTCTGCCTTTAAAGCGCTCCGCAGCTCCTCCACCGTATTTTCAACCGTACGGGCTTCTTTTGTTGTATCGCTCCAGCCATAACCCAGAGGCTCCACAACCACAACCCGGTTTTCCCGGGCAAGAGCCTGTGCCAGAGGCATGAAATCCAGGATCGGTGCGGCGGTACCCAGGCCCGGCAGCAGTACTATTGTATTCTCTCCCCGTCCAGTTACATAAATACTCATTTTATGGCCGTCTGCCGTGACCAGATCGCCTGCCGGCGGAGTCCGTCCTTTTTCCCAAACGGTCATAGTCTGATGCAGTGCGGCGGAAGCGGCGATAAGAAAGATAATAATCAGCGCTGCGGCCTTGAGAATACCGAACAAGTGATAAAAAAAGCCATGCACAGGTTTTTCCTGCATATCCTGTTTCTTTTCCTGGTCTGTGTTTTCCATATTATCCCTCATAAGCTCCTCCTCTCACGTTCATACTGATCTTTCTTTAAGCATAAGATTAAAATATTAAATTCACACGGTGATAAATTGAAAAAAATCCTGAAGAAAAACAGGCTTTCAGACAAGGCTATATTAAAAAAATTTCATAAACATGCCACTTTCGTGCAAAAAAAGGAAATAATAGTGCACATCAGCCTGATTTGTGGTAAAATGGCAAACGAATAACAAAAAAAGGAATGTCATCCCAATTCCGGCAGGAAAACAAATCTGCCCATGCCGTATATACAGCGGCATAAAACTGATACGGATAAAAATGTGTATCCGGTCTTTGGATAAGTAAGACAGCAGGCGGCGTCAGCCGCATGCGTGCCGCAGCACGCAGAGAGGTTTAAAATGAAATATTTCGGAACAGACGGTTTCAGAGGAAAAGCCAATGAGGTGTTAACAGCGGATCATGCGTTCAATATCGGAAAGTTCCTGGGCTGGTACTTTACGGACGGAGCCCGAAGGAAAGCCAGCTGTGTGATAGGCAAGGACACAAGGCGTTCCAGCTACATGTTTGAATATGCCCTGGCGGCGGGCTTAAGCTCCGGCGGCGTGGATGTGAACCTGCTGCATGTCACTACCACACCGAGTGTATCTTATGTAACAAAAAGCGGGGATTTTGATTTCGGCATCATGATCACCGCTAGCCATAATCCTTTTTACGACAACGGCATTAAAATCATAGACAAGGACGGCTTCAAAATGGAAGATTCCGTTCTGGAAAAAGTGGAAGAATACCTGGACGGAAAGGTGGAAATCACCTGTGCCAGAAATGAAAATATCGGCAAGATTACAGATTATATACAGGGAAGGAACCAATATATCAGTTATCTGACCTCCACCACGATCCATTCCTTCCGGGGATATAAAGTGGGGCTGGACTGTGCAAACGGAGCGGCAAGCAGTATAGCAAAAACCGTATTTGAGATGCTGGGCGCGAAGACCTACATGCTTCATGACGAACCGGACGGACTGAATATCAATGTGGACTGCGGTTCCACCCATATTGAATCCCTGCAGAAATTTGTGGTGGAAAAAGGCCTGGATGTAGGCTTTGCTTTTGACGGGGACGCGGACAGATGTTTTGCCGTGGATGAATTGGGAAATGTGCTTGACGGCGATTTGATTATGTATTTGTGTGCGGTACACATGAAGGAAGAGCATGCGCTGATCGATAACACCGTAGTCGCCACCATCGCCTCCAACATGGGCGTGGAAAAAGCGCTGGAGAGACAGGGGATCTGCATGAAGCGTACTCCTGTGGGCGATAAATATGTCTCCCTGGAGATGCAGGAACATGGCTACAGCATCGGCGGAGAGGAATCCGGACATATTATTTTCAATAAATACAGTACCACCGGAGACGGCATCCTCACTGCGATCCGGGTGATGGAAATCATCGTGGGTAAGAAGACAATGGCCTCCTTCCTCACCGCAGGAGTCAGCCTGTTCCCTAAAGTACAGATCAATAAAAGGGTAAAAGATGCGGCGGAGGTTCTGGAGAACCCGTCCGTCAAAGAAAGCATTGATCAGGCATCCGCACAGCTGGATGGTTCAGGACGGGTGCTGATCCGTAAAAGCGGCACGGAGCCTGTGATCCGAATCCTGGTGGAGGCGCAGGACGAAGATCTGTGCCGGGAACTGGCAGAAAAAATCGCAGCAAGAATGGATGAAGTAAATTAGAAAATATAAGGAAGTAATTAGAAAAAGAGCGTATCCTCTGCAGTACCCGTTTCTCTCTGTCCGTGGGTGAGAAACGGGTACAGTGCGGGATGCGCTCTGTTTTATTCCGGATTATGTAGAAAGACAAACTTTTTGATGCTATACTGTACCTATGTATTTTATCCCCGGAGCCATCCGGCTCCGGGCTGTAACCGGCGGGATACCGGTTTATACCGGAATCGTCTGCCATAAGCAGGCCGGATAAGGGAGAATGGGAATGAACGGCAGTAAACATGGGAAAAGGGCTGGGATTGCGCTGTTAATAATGCTTCTTCTTTTTGCGGGCGGTTGCGGGAAGAAGATGGATAAGATTCCGGAGGAACCGGTCAGGACAGTGGTTACTTTGTGGCATTATTGGGATATACCCGCCTGTCAGAAGGCTATGTCAAGGCTTGCATTGGAATTCAATAACTCCCAGGATCGAATCACTGTGGAAATAAAATATGTGCCGGATGAGGATTTTAAGAAGCAGCTGGCGCTGAGTATGGCGGAGGAAACCATGCCGGATATCGCTCTTGTGGATTCCTCTGATTTCCAGTTTTTCCATCATATGAAGAAATTTGTGGATTTGACGGATGAATTTCCGGAGCTTTCTTCCTATATGCCAAAGGCGCTGGCGCCCTGTGAAAGCGGCGGCAGAGTTTATGGCCTTCCTTTCGGAATGAACTGTCCCGCCCTCATTTATAACAAACAGATGCTGGCGGAGGCAGGCTGCGGTGTCCCGGGAACCTGGGAGGAGTTCTATGATACGGCGGTGCGTACCACCGGGGAAGCGCATTACGGCTTTGCCATGGCAGGTATCCGGAGTGAAGAAAGTCTGTATGCATTTCTTCCCATCCTGTGGTCCATGGGAGGGGATGTGAAGAATATAAACAGTCCGGCAGGACGGGCTTCCTTCGGTATGCTCTCCAGCCTGGCGGGACAGGGGGCGCTGAACAGCCAGAGTGTCAGTATGACCCTGGCCGATTTGATGTACCAGTTTTCCAAGGGAAGAGTGGCGATGATGTTCAATACCGGCATGACGGTAGGATATATCAGAAAAAATGCTCCTGAAATTGATTTCGGCATAGCGCCCATTCCTTCTGATGGTGAGGCGGTGACTACCGTGGGAGGAGAGATCATAGGGGTATCCGCGGATGGTCATCCGGATGAGGCCATGGAGTTTCTGCATTTTCTGGCGGAACCGGAAAGGATGCAAAGCTACCTGGATGATTTCGGTTTCCTGGCGCCAAGGGAGGATGTGCTGGAACGGCAGTTCCCGGAGGATGCGCAGATGCAGGAATTCGTCCGGCTGTTCTCCGCTGCGAGGTGCCGCGACTTTACTCCCTGGTGGCCGGAGGTATCGGCGGAAATCACCTCCGCCATGGAGTGGGCAATATTGGGAGAAGAGATGGAGCCTGTCCTGCAGGAAACGGACGGGAAAATAACCATGATTCTGGAACGGGGAGGCGGCCGATGACAAAACCGAGAGGTATCCGAATCAGACTGATTTTTATGTTGATCCTCCTGCTTTTTATTCCTATCCTGCTTTTTGCGGCGGTATCCCAGCTTCGGCTGAATTCCGCCATGAGGGAAAGCCTGGACAGCCGTGTTCAGACCGGTCTTGAAAAATCGAACAGGAGCCTTACGCTGACCCTGGAAAAGTACGATACCCTTCTGTATGATCTCAGTACGGACGATGATATCATTGATATGGTGGAAAGCCTGAATGCAGGCGGGAAAAATGAGGAGATGCTGAAAATCAATCTCCGCCGGGAGCTGAAGCATATCTGCAACCGGAATGAAGGGGTGACCGGACTGGCTATATTTACCAGGGACGGAAACTGCATTTATTATGACGGGCTGTCCTCTTCCTCCAGTGAAAGCCTCTGGCTGAACAGCAGCATGAATCTTCTACAGGATAAAATGGAAATGTACCAGCCTGTGAAATATGTCATGGCGGCGCCGGATACCCCCGTCTATGTGTTTTCCATTCAAAGAAGGCTGATAGACTACCGGGATATCCATAAAGAGGTAGGAAGCATTCTCATATGTGTAAATGAGAAGGTGCTGCAGAAAGCTATGGAAAGAATTTCCGGGGAGGTTTATTATCTGGAACAGGATGGACGTGTTCTCAGTGCACCGGATGATACGCTGATAGGGGCATCTATAGGCTGTGATGAGTTTTGGTATATCGGAAATAAAAAATACCAGGATTATGTGGTGGCCTTCGCCGAAAATGAAGTGAGCGGATGGAACATAGTGGAATTTTATTCCATGGAGCATTACCGGAAAACCATGTTCGACCAGTTCCTCCTTCAAATCGGCCTGGTTTTGGGAGTGGGAGTCGTTCTGGTAGCGGCGGTGCTGATTGTCACACGGCCTGTTATTGTTTCGGTGGAGGATATGCTGAAGGCCATGAACCGTGTGGAAGAAGGGGATTTTTCCACACGTGTGGAGAAGCGGAAAAATATGCCCGCCGAAATGAATGAAATCGCTGACGGCTTTAATGAAATGGTTAATCGGACGGATTTGCTTCTGGGGCAGGTAAGACAGGCGGCCCTGGAACAGAAGAATGCGGAAATATCCGCCCTGGAGGCCCAGATAGATCCTCATTTTCTTTATAATACTTTGGATACCATTAACTGGAAGGCCATCGAAAAGGAAGAGTATGAAATCAGTGAGATGGTTGGCGATTTAGGTGATATCCTGCGTTATGCCATCAAAAATGCAGGAGGAATCACCACGCTGGGCGAGGAAATCGCCTGGCTGAAAAAGTATGTGCGCCTGCAGCAGGAAAAACTGGGTCAGGAGATTCAGATTTTCTGCAGCCTGGATTCCATAGCCGCGAAAAGCCCGATGCATAAGCTGCTTCTCCAGCCCATTGCGGAAAACAGCATCAAGCACGGGCTGCATGGAATAGACAGGGCCCCGCTGCTTATGATAACAGGAAGGCGGGAGATGGACGGACTCATAATAGAGGTGGAAGATAACGGAAGAGGCATGCCGTCGGAGCTTGTGGATATCCTGAACCAAAAGGACTACCACCGGGAAAACCATTTCGGCATAGAAAATGCCAGAAAACGTCTGCGGCTCTATTACGGAGAGGCCGCCGCGCTGCATTTTGAAAGCAACATGAATAAATATACAAAGGTAACCCTGTTTATACCAATTTTGGAGGGACAAATTATTGAGAATTGTGATAGTTGAGGATGAAGCCCCCATACGTGAGGGCATGGAAAAAATCCTGAAAAAGCTGAGCCCTTCCTATGTGCTGGCTGGTAAGGCATGCGATGGTCTGGAAGGGCTTGAGGTTATCCGGAGGGAAAAGCCGGATGTGGTCATTATGGACATAAGGATGCCGGATATGGATGGCCTTACCATGCTGGAGAAGCTCAGGGAAGAGGGCGTAACAAGCAAGGCTGTGATCCTGAGTGCCTATTCTGATTTTTCCTATGCGAAGCGTGCCATGGAGCTGGGGGTGAGCAATTATCTTCTGAAGCCTGTAAAAATCCAGGAGCTTCGCAAGGTCCTGCAGCAAATGGAGGAAGAAGTCAGGGAGGAAAACAGCCAGGAAACGCTTCTGAGCCTGGAAAATATAGCGCGCAGCGCCCTGACCGGAATCCTTGAAAAAACAGAAGAGACGACCGCTGCGCTGGAAAAAAAGTATGGCGTGAGCGCTACGGAGCCGACGGCTTTATTTATTGTATGGCTGGACGGCCATTATGAGGAAAGAAAGGACATCGTACTTCGGATCCTTCAGGAGGTGGCGGAGCATGCTGCCGGCTTCCGCAGTATTGTCACGGCATTTGCGGAAAGGACCCAGTGTACCATGGTGCTTTACCATATGGATACCGCCCAGGACTGGGAGGAATATTTTGACAGCTCCGTAGTGCCCATGATCCTCTCCAATACGGAAAACAAGGCATTGTGTGTATGGGAAGAATGCAGGGGCTTTTATGAGCTGGAGGAAGGCCGGAAGCGCATAAGGCAGCTGCTGGACTGGAGCCTTGCCCTTGGAAATGAAAAGCTTATTTCGCAGAAACGGATTGATGGGATTTCTGTTTCTCCCCTGAAATACCTGCCTGAAATGTCCCTTCGGCTGAAGCAGGCTGTGATCAAGAAGGACGAGAAGGAATTTGCCGCCTGTTTTGTGGAGTTCCTGAATTACTGCAAGGCCCAGACACACAGGCCGAAGGATATCAAGGAAGCCTGCATCACCTTTTTGTGGACGATTCTGAATACGGCCAGGGAATACATATCCTTTGAAGAGAACGAGCTGGAGGTCCAGGCGCTGCTGGAGGCTGTCATGGGCGCCTTTACCTGGGAGGATATAGAAAATATCATGCGCAGCCTTTATAAAAAAATAATGCTGGGCGGAAATGAGGAAACCGGGGAACGCAGTCCCCTGATCCAGCGCGCCGAACACATGATTGAAGAATATTACAGCCAGGGAATCACCATGGAGGAGGTTGCCAGGAAGCTGGGAGTATCCCCTGAGTACTTAAGCAGGCAGTTTAAAAAAGAAACAGGTATTTCATTTACGGAGGAAATCCGTAATGTAAAGGTGGAAAAGGTGAAGACGCTTCTGCTGGGAACCAACCAGAACCTGACCCAGATAGCGGCGATGACAGGCTTTTCCGACCCCAAATATATGAGCAAGGTATTTAAGGATGTGGTGGGCGTTCTGCCCGCAGAATACCGCCAAATGAACGGTTAGTGCAAAAAAACAGGCTGAAAAGTACAAAAATTTCCCCCTATGTTAAAATTTTCCTCCTAACATAGGGGCCTTTTTTATGTATGATAAATAAAATAAAAATGATGTGGAAGTTAAACAATACATAGCTTTACGAATGAGAAATTACAGGAGGTATCATATGAAATCCGTAAAAATTTATTTGGAAAATGCAGCGGCCGCAGAAGCCTTTGTTCAGACAATGAGACAGTTTGAAGGAGAATATGATCTTGCTCTCGGCAGCTACACAGTGGATGCCAAATCCATTCTGGGTGTATTTGCCCTTGGTATTGGTAAAGCGCTTGATCTGGTATTTGTAAACTCCAAAGGAGAAGACCAGGATGTGCTGAATGCCGTGGAACGTTATCGTAGGGCAGCATAATTAACAGACAGTATAAATGATAATGAACTTAAAAAAACGGTTTCCGGTGATGTGATATATCCGGAAACCGCTTTTTTTGCCGTTATTGAGGAATCCATATCTCCACCAGGCAGATATCCTCCGCATCATTCCACAATACATATTTTTCAATCGTCGGAAGCGGTCCCTTATGGAACTTGCTGGAGGGCAGGAATTCATTGTTGATCTGCTGCCAGACACTGCCCAGCGTATTATCCGAAATCTTGCCCTTTGCCTCGAATTTCAGCCAGGTAGTCGCAGGGTACTGATAGGCGGAATACTCGTCCCCCTGGTAATCGCTGCATTCGATGGCGCACATATAATCGTTGTTTCCCTTTTCATCAAAGCCGAAGCAAAGGCCCAAATCGAAGAAGCTTCCGGTCAGATCCCGAATCCGGTCATTGCTTCCGTCGCTTTTTACGATGGCCCAGGTTCCGCCCCCGTAAGGGGTGATTCTCCGTATGCCAATCACCTGAAAGGCATCCTTTTCCACTACGCTGTAATTCATCTTATCCACTCCTTTTATGTTTATTTCAAAATCCAGGCGGCAGTAAAACACCAGGGGAGGGTTGGCTTTCCGGACCTCCGCAGGATTGATGCCATGCAGGTTTTTAAAGGCTACCCGGAACGCATCGTCTGACTGATAGCCGTAATCCATGGCGATATCAATGATTTTCCTGTTGGTATTTAGCAGCTCATAGGCTGCCATGGTCAGACGTCTTCTTCTCACATATTCGGAAAAGGGAATCCCCACGATCTGGGAAAAAGAGCTTTGGAACATAGTATACGGACAGGCCGTAATCCTGCTGATTTCTTCCTCTGCTATCTCTCCGTGGATATTTTCCTCTACATAATCCATCACCTTATTCAGTCTTGCTGTCCAATCCATTTCCCTCGTATCCCCCTTGTATTCATTATACATAATGTATTGCGTCCCATCCGATAATCTCTGATTTGATTTTAACGGATATCCATATAGAAAGAAAGGTATTTCTGCGCCTATTGGAAAAAGAATAGAATTGTGGAAAAGAAAGAACGATGATAGACTTGATTAAAACAGGAGTAAGCACAACAGTAGTAACGAATCACAGGAAAGGCATGGGGCGGGAAAATGGATACATACAGCGTTTATTTAGTGGATGACGAGCCATGGGCGCTCGTCTATCTGGAAAAAATAGTGAAGTGGGAGGAAATGGGCTTCCGGATTACGGGTAAGTTTGAAAATTCCGTGGAAGCATTTAACCGGGCGGCAGCGGAGCCGCCGGATGTTATTTTCATTGATATCCGTATGCCGGAGCTGGACGGGCTTGCATTTATGCACAAGGCCCTGGAAGCAAAGCTTCCCTGCCGCTTCGTGGTCATCAGCGGGTTTGCGGAATTCGGCTATGCCCAGGAAGCGATTCGGATGGGAGTGGTATATGACTATTGCCTGAAGCCCATCGCCAGGGACAAGCTCACCCTTCTGCTGAATAAGCTGCACGGCATACTGGAGGAAACAAAGGAACAGAAACAGGAAAAGGAAGAAATCCCTCTTGCGGAAAATCCGGTATTCCAGGAAATGCTGACCTTTATGCACACCCATTTCCGGGAAAAACTGGTGCTCAGGGAGCTTGCGGATCAGTTTCATCTCAATGCGAACTACTGCTGCGCCCTGTTCAACAAAGAGACAGGCGGTTCTTTTTCCGAATATCTGGCCTCCATACGCATGAAAGAGGCGGAACGCCTTCTGACGCATACTACGCTGTCTCTGGAAGAAATTGCGGTACAGTGCGGAATACAGGATTACTATTATTTTAATAAGGTATTCAAAAAATACAGCGGCGAGACACCGAGCCAATACCGGAGACAGAGAAGGAACTCGGGAAACCGGAATACAGATGAGGGACAGCTATGAGACTGAGTTTTAAGAAAAGCATTGTACTGATCATCCTGGCAGCCATTCTGATCCAGGTGGGCAGCCAGTTTATTTACATACACAAAATCGCTGAGAATTCAGCACAGCGTCTGCTTTCCTACACCAATACCACGGTAAAGCAGATAGAAAACAACCTGGATTCCGCGTTTAAAAGCATTGCCTATACCACCACCTATTTTTCCATCAATTCCGGAGTGCAGCAGTTCCTGGCGGAGGAAGAACAGCTGGAAAAATACCGGATGCTGACATTTGTAAATGATACCTGCCAGGCGGCGGTAGCCATGAATTCCCAGATTCAGACGGCCCTTCTGTTCAATAAAGAAGGGAAATGTGAATACAGCTACAGCTCCTCAGAAATGAAATTCCAGGAAGAGCTTCAGAAGGTGGAACGGGAATGCTATAAAGAGGCGGTAAACAACCGCTTTATCTTTTATAAAGGCGACGACGGCAGGGAAGCGCTTCTCTGCATTACCCCCATTTACTCCAATAAAGCGGCTATTTTTACGGAAAGCCAGCGGATCGGAACCGTGATGCTGGTCATACGCCCCAACGCCATCATGAAGGTGCTGGAGGAAACCGGTAATGCGGAAGAGGTGGAGTTCTATCTTCTCGATCCCCGGGGCCGCATAATAGCCGCCAATTCCGGGGCGGAGGTGCTGGAGAGGGAGCAGCCGGGCTATACCTATCTGGAGCGGGAAATATGGGGTGGCCAGGGTTTCCGGATAGTGGGAAAAATCAATAACCATCAGGTAGTGCGGGAATATGACCTGTTCCGAAGCCAGATGCTGTTAAGCTGCGCGGTCATGGTCGGTATGCTTCTCCTTATCGGATGGCTGTTCAACCAGACAATAGCCCATCCCATCGACAGGCTGATAGAAGAAGTGGCGGAGCTTGGTACGAACCGGAGGAAAAAACAGATCACCGGAAAATACCACTTCCAGCTCACACCCCTTGTGGATAAGATGAATGAAATGCTGAAGAATAACGCACAGATGTCCCAGCGTATCTTCGATACGCAGCAGCGCCTCTATGAAACGGAGCTGGTGAAAACCGAGAGTGAAATTTATGCCCTGCGGAGCCAGATCAATCCCCATTTCCTCTACAATACCCTGCAGTGCATGGGAGGAATCGCTCTGATGAACGATCAGCCGCTGGTAGCGGAAATGGCCTCCAACATGGCTGAAATCTTCCGCTATTCCATTAAGGAAGGCGACAAGGTAACGGTAAGGGAGGAAACGGATTTCCTGAAAAAATACCTGGATATATGCGACGTGAGATTTAACGGAAGATTCCGCTGGGAAATGGAGATGGAGGAAGGCATCGGGGAGCTGCCTATCGACAAAATGATTCTCCAGCCGCTTGTTGAAAATGCGGTTTACCATGGACTGGAAAAACGCACCGAGCCAGGCGGAATGCTTTGGATAAAGGGAAGATGGGAAGGACAAAGCCTTGTCTTTTCCATCATTGACAACGGAGGCCGGCTGGAAGGAGAGCGGCTTGCAAAGCTGCAGGAAACCCTGGCGGACAGGGAGCTCCTGGATCAGGAAAGACGTGCAAGAAAACGGATCGGCCTTGTCAACATACAGAGCCGCCTGAAGCTGATGTATGGGGAGGAAGGGGGACTTACCGTGGAAGGGAAGGACGGAAAGGTGATTGTGACAGTGAGACTTCCCATAGAAGAAACGGGCATTTTGTAAAAAACTGAGTATTTTACCAAAATCACTGATTTTGCTTCATAGGCTCTTCTCCTTTCCTTTGCTAAAATAGGCTCATCAGGAAAAGAAAGGAATGAGGGGCCTTGAAAAACAAAGTAAAGTTCAGGAAGAGTCTGAAGAAAAATTCAATTCTGTATTTATTTCTGCTTCCCATGATTATCTACGTTTTCATTTTTAATTACATGCCTCTGGCGGGGCTGCAGATAGCCTTTAAGGATTTTGTGGCGACCAAAGGAATCTGGGGCAGTGAATGGGTGGGCTTCAAATATTTCCGGCAGTTTTTTACCTCGCCCATGTTCTGGAAGCTGCTGAAAAACACACTGGTAATCAGCCTTTACCAGCTGGTGTTCAGTTTTCCCATCCCCATCATACTGGCGTTGATTCTGAATTATACGCCCAGCCAGCGGCTGAAGAAAATCACACAGACCGCGACCTATGCACCCCACTTTATTTCCACGGTCGTGCTGGTAGGTATGATGTTTGTCTTCTTTGACCCGGCGTCGGGAATCGGGACCAGCATATTAAAGGGATTCGGAATGAACAACCCGCAGGTACTTACGGATCCGGCGGCTTTCCCCCATCTGTATGTCTGGTCCGCCATCTGGCAGACGACCGGCTGGTCTTCCATTATCTACATAGCCGCGCTTTCCGGCGTCAGCCCGGAACTGCATGAAGCGGCTATCGCGGACGGGGCCAACAAGCTGCAGCGTATTTTTTACATTGATATTCCCATGCTGATTCCCACGGCGGTGATTCTGCTCATACTGAACTGCGGAAATATCATGAACCTGGGCTTTGAAAAGGTATATCTGATGCAGACGGCGCCCAACCTTTCCACGGCGGAAGTCATCAGCACCTATGTTTACAAAATCGGTCTTCAGGGGCAGCAGTACTCCTATGCTTCCGCCATCGGCCTTTTTAACAATATCATCAATTTCACCATCCTGATTCTCGTTAACCAGATCGCGGGAAAAACGACGGAAAATTCATTGTGGTAAGGGAGGAAGGTTATGGAAACGAAAAAAATAAAAGCCGGAAGGGAAGACAGGATATTTAATATTACGGTTACCGTGATATCCCTGGTGGTGCTGGTTATCGTCCTGTATCCCCTGTATTTTGTAATCATTGCCTCCATCAGCTCGCCGGAGGATATCTCTCTGGGAAAGGTGAGGTTTCTTCCTTCAGGAATCAATTTCGCAGCCTATAAGTTTGTTCTGGAGGAATGGAAAATATGGAGAGGCTACCTGAATACCATATTTTACACCTTTTTCGGAACTCTGTTAGGAACCAGCGTTACCCTGATGGCGGCATTTGCCTTATCCAGGAAGGATCTTTTCGGAAGGAATGTGATAACCAAGCTTTTTGTATTCACCATGTTCTTTTCAGGCGGCCTGATTCCCACCTATATGGTGGTCAGCAGCCTTCATATGGTGAATACGAGAACTGTCCTGGTGGTGATGGGGACGGTTACCGTCTATAACATGATTATTGCCAGGACCTTTTTCCAGAACAGCCTTCCGGAAGAGCTTTTCGAAGCCGCGGAGCTGGATGGCTGCGGGGTGGGGAAATTCTTTTTCAAAATCGCACTGCCCTGTTCCAAGGCGATTATTGCGGTTATCGCCCTTTATGTGGGCGTCAGCCAGTGGAATTCCTATTTTACGGCGATGATTTACGTGACCGACCAGAAGATATACCCGCTTCAGCTGGTACTGCGGGACATCCTGATTCTGGGACAGCAGCTGACCCAGATAACGGATCCGGCTGAAATCGAGGCTTTGGTGGAACGGCAGAAGGTGGCCCAGATTATCAAATATGTGGTGATTATTGTATCCTCGCTGCCTGTCATCTGTGTCTATCCGTTCCTGCAGAAGTATTTTGTAAAAGGTGTTATGATCGGCTCCGTCAAGGGGTGACGGATGCCTGGCATAAAAATAGCAGATAATTAATTTGGAGGGAGAAAGAATGAAGAAGAATCGATTGATCGCAGCAGTCGCTGCAGCAGCTCTTGTGGTTTCCGGCCTTGCGGGGTGCGGGAGTTCGGCTTCAACAGAAAGTGCACAGACCGTTCCGGCGGGAACGGAGACGGAAAGCAGTGTCCAAAAGTCTTCGGAAGCCGTAAATAAAACAGGATATCCTATAATGAACGAGGACTATACTTTTAAAATTGTATATGCGGTAGGCTCCACAGATAAAATCGGAGGATGGGAAAACAAAGATTTTGTAAAAAAGATTGAGGAGGATACCGGACTTAAAATCCAGTGGGTAGGGATTCCGGAGGCATCCTATAATGACCAGGTGGCTATCATGATCGCAGCCGGAGATCTGCCGGACGCCTTTATCGGCCAGATCCCCAACTTCGCACAGTTCCTGGATTCCTTCGTCAAAATGAATGACATGATCGATGACTATGCGCCATCCTTAAAGGAATTCTTTGACAAATACCCGAATATCAAGCTTGCGGGCATGTTCCCCGACGGTTCCATCTACGGCCTTCCTGAAGTGCAGCTGGACGGCTATGTGGCAGGGAAGAGCCTTGCCATCAATAAAAAGTGGCTGGATGCGGTGGGTATGGAAATGCCTGAGACAGCAGATGAACTTTTCGATGTGCTTATGGCGTTTAAAACCCAGGATCCCAATGGGAACGGACAGGCCGATGAAATTCCCTTTGCTTTCTATAAGGACAGAAAGTTTGATATCCTGAAATCTGCCTTTGGCTTTGCCGGTTATGATGAAAAGGATTACAAATACCCTTATTTACAGGTTGTGGATGGAAAAGTAGACTTTTATCCTGTTTCCGAAAATTATCATGCATACCTGCAGTATCTGAATAAGCTGTATTCCAACGGACTGATTGATCCTAACGGCTTTATACAGGAAGAAGTGGATATGATCGCCAAGGGTACCAATGATCAGATAGGCGTTTTTCCGAATTATTCTTATGATGATATTACAGTAGGGGACTATGCGGGGGATTATACCTATCTTCTGCCTTTAAAGGACAGCAACGGCGAGAGACATTATCAGCCCAGCGCGTGGTCGGGCACCGTTATTGTCAACCAGTTCGCAATCACCAACAATTGCCCTTATCCCGAAGCGATGCTCAGACTTTATGACTATATCAACAGTTCTTTTGACAACCGGCTTCTCTTCGGCTGGGGCCCCAAGGATATGGCCTGGGTGGATAATGGAGACGGAACCATTTCCAAAAAAGCAGATCCTGTCCTGGAAGGCTACAACAGCTATGCGGAGGTACGCCATACCTTATCCATGGGCATCAAGGGTATTTTCCTTTGGACAGAAGAAGATAATGCCAAATTCGCGGTTACTTCGGATCGTGAAATCAAGTATATGGAAAGACAGGAGCCTTACATGGACTGCGCCGTAAAGGAATTCCTTCCGGAGGGCCAGGATTATCCTGAAAACACCCAGGAAATCAATGTGCTTCTGACAGAGTTGAGAACGTATATGGATAACTTCATGGCGGAAAGCGTAATGAACGGCATTGATGATGCCAAGTGGCAGAAACATCTGGAGGACTGCAGAAAGTTCAGTTATGAAAGATATACCGAACTGAATCAGGAATATTACGACAGAATGATGAAGCTGGCTGAAGAATAAATAAAAAAGGTCATGGCGTGCGCGGACGGTTCTTTCTCCCGTCAGGGTATTCCTCGTCCGCGCTGTGTGACCTTACGCTCCCCATTCTCCTTCGCCCTGTGTCCGGCCAGGCACGTTGCTGTTTGGCATGGACAGACAAAAAAAGGGGCTGTTTCTAACCATTTTCTTTCCATGCTCCGCTGCCAACGTGGCTTAAACTCCTCCCTGCGGTCGTCAGACAGCGCCGCTAGGGACGGCAGCAGATCATGGAAAGGAAATGGTAAGAAACAGTTCCCTTTTTTTGAGATGTCCATGCCAAACAGCAACGTGCCTGGCCGGACACAGGACGAAGGAGAATGGGGAGCGTAAGGTCACAGCGCGGACGAGGAATACCCTGACGGGAGAAAGAACCTGAAGGGCAGGGATGGCTTTTTTAGGTGGAAAAAAGTAGAATGTAATTTAAGAGAAGGAGGGATTTTTTTATGAAGGCTATAATGATTATGTATGATTCTTTGAATCGGCATATGCTTGCGCCTTATGGGTGTGAGTGGACTAAGACGCCTAATTTTGAGAGGCTGGCGGAGAGGTGTGTTACTTTTGATAAGTGTTATGTGGGGAGTCTGCCTTGTATGCCGGCGCGGAGGGAGATTCATACGGGGCGTTATAATTTCCTGCATCGGAGCTGGGGGCCTATGGAGCCTTATGATGATTCTATGCCGGAGATTTTGAAGAGGAATGGGGTTTACTCGCATTTGATCAGTGATCATTATCATTATTGGGAGGATGGCGGGTGTACTTATCATAATCGGTACAGCAGCTGGGAGAATGTGAGGGGACAGGAGGGGGATCCCTGGAAGGGGTGTGTCGGGGATAAGGTGCTTCCTCCTCATATCGGGCAGTGCGGTAAGCAGGATATGGTTAACCGGGAATATACGGATACGGAAGACAGAATGGCTCAGAGTGTTACGTTCCGGGCGGGGGTGGAATTTCTGGAGAGGAATCATGGGGCGGATAATTGGTTCCTGCAGGTGGAGACTTTTGATCCGCATGAGCCTTTTTATGTGCAGGATGAGGATTTGATGGGGTTTGAGGCGGAGTATGACGGCCCCTTGTTTGACTGGCCTGGATATCACAGGGTAACGGAGGAGGAGCGGCCTTATGTGCAGCATGTGCGTAATAAGTATGCGGCGCTGCTTCAGATGTGTGATCGGAATCTGGGGAAGATTTTGGATAAGATGGATGAGTATAATCTGTGGGAAGATACGATGCTGATCGTGAATACGGATCATGGTTTTATGTTGGGGGAGCATGATTGGTGGGCGAAGAGTAATGAAATTAATTTTTATGAGGAGATCGTTCATACGCCTTTGTTTATTTATGATCCCAGAAGCAGGGCGGCGGGGCGGTGTGAGTGTCTTGTGCAGACGATTGATTTGGCGCCTACGCTGTTGGAGTTTTTCGGGCTGCCGGTTCCAGGGGATATGCTGGGGCATGTGCTGAAGGATACGATTGCGGAAGGAAAACCAGTGCGGGAAACCTGTCTGTATGGGACCTGCGGCGCGCAGATAAGCTGTACGGACGGGCATTATGCCTATGTGCTGGCTCCGGCGGTTAAAACCAATGAGCCGCTTTATAATTATACTTTGATGCCGACTCATATGCGGGAGATGTTTCCTCCTAAGGAGCTGCAGGAGCTGGAATTGAGTGAGCCTTTTTCTTTTACGAAGGGCTGCCGGCTTCTTAAAATAAAGAATGTGGAAAAAAGAGAGTATACGAGTGGATTGGGTGAGCATCCTTATAAAACGCTGCTTTTTGATTTGGAGAAGGATCCGAAGGAGTCAGAACCTATATCTAATCCGGAAGTGGAGGAGTATTTCAGGAAGGAAATGGTGCGGATTATGAAAGAGAATGATGCGCCGAAGGAACAGTATGTGAGGATGGGGCTGGAGGCAGAATAAGGCTCATCTGAAAAAATGGGATATAAATTAAGAGAAGAAACCGTCCTTTGTCGGCAGACAGGGACGGTTTCTTCGTTATAGGATGTCTTTTTGTGGCATCTCCTGGTTTTGTTTTTGGAAATGTCTTTCTATACAATACACAAAAAATGCCCTCTCTTTTTATGCAATTGTACAAAAAGATAAAAAATAAGAAAAAATGTCTTGCATTTTTATAATATTTCTATTATATTCTAAATATCATATTGCTAATCATATTAGCGGTATGCATATAACGATTATTATAAGTATGAGGATAAAAAGATGAATCATAATCAGATTCTGCAGATTCTGAAACAGGAAATGGCGGCGGCAACGGGGTGTACGGAGCCTGTTGCAATTGCTTATGCCTCTGCCAAGGCAAGGGCAGTTTTGGGAAAGAAACCGGTGCGGGCACAGGTAAAGGTGAGCTGCAATATTTTGAAAAATGCCATGGGAGTCGGGATTCCCGGAACGGATATGGCAGGGCTGGAAATGGCGGCGGCATTGGGAATTATAGGCGGCGACAGTGAAGCGATTCTGGAGGTTCTGCACTCCATTACCCCGGAACAGGTGGAGGAAGCCAGGCTGTTTGCCGGGACACAGGTTCGTGTGGAACGGAAGGATACGCCGAAAAAGCTTTACATAGAAGTTATTCTGGAAACAGAGGATGATATGTCGGCAGTCATTATTGAAGACAGTCATACCAATATTACCCGCATAATACATGGGCTTACCTGTATCTATGAAAAAGGGAGCTGCGAGGAGCTTCCGGCGGATGAGAGTGATAAATCAGCGCTTACTGTGGATAACATTTATGATTTTATACAGAATGTGGATACAGACCGGCTTTCTTTCCTTGATGAGTGTATAAAAATGAACTGGGCGGTGGCTCAGGAAGGGCTGAAAGGGCGTTATGGGCTCCGTGTGGGACAAAGTATCTATGAAGATATGGGAGAAGGAACCGCCGGGGATGATATAAGGAATTATGCTATTGCAGTAACTGCAGCGGCGGCAGATGCAAGAATGGCCGGATGCGCCATGTCGGTAATGACGGTGTGCGGCAGCGGAAATCAGGGCTTAACAGCCACATTGCCGGTTATTGCAGCTGTTTATAAAAGAAAAGGCTCCCCGGAAATGCTGTACCGTTCGCTGGCCCTCAGCTGTCTAATAACCATTCATGTTAAAAGCTATATTGGAAAGCTTTCACCGCTTTGTGGCTGCGGCATGGGATCATCCATCGGAGCCTGCTGCGCGTTCGTATATATGCAGGGAGGCGGACTGAAGCAAATTAAGAATGCCATTAATAATATGATAGCCGATGTTTCGGGAATTATCTGTGACGGAGCAAAAGCAGGCTGCGCTTTAAAAATAGCAACTGTTATATCAAGTGCGTTCCAGTGCTCTATGCTGGCTTTGAAAAACCATAGCGCCGGCGGCCTGGACGGCATTGTAACGGAAGATGTGGAAAGCACCATCAGAAATCTGGGAGAACTGGGAAACCGGGGTATGGCTGATACGGATCAGGTGATTTTGGATATGATGGTTTGCAGATAAAAAGGAGGAAAAAGAAATGGATAAGAGGACACGAGTTCTGAATGCAATGAATAAAAAGGAGGTGGATCATGTTCCGGTAGGCTTCTGGTTTCATTTCGCCGGAGAAGAAGCTTCCGGTCAGGGCTGCATAAATGCACATTTAAAATACTATCGGGAAACAGACTTGGATTTTGTGAAAATTATGTGCGACGGTTATTTCCCGTATCCGCTGCCGGAAATAAAAACGGCAGAGGACTGGAAAAGCTTAAAACCGCTGACCTCCGATCATCCCTTTATCAGGGAGCAGGTGGAGAGAGCCAAAGCTATCGTTGAGGATATCGGAAAAGAACGCTGTGTTTTCTATAATGTATTCGCTCCCTTTTCATCCCTCCGTTTCGGCGCGGAAGCAGTGGGCTTAACGGATTCGGACGTAATGGAATACATAAGAGAGGATAAAAATGCCGTAATGGACGCTCTGGATGTGATCGCACAGTCCAACGCCCTTCTTGCGGAGCTGCTTATTACGGAAGCGGGCTGTGACGGCGTTTACTATTGTGTGCAGGGCGGGGAATATGACCGTTTTACCCCGGAAGAATACAGGAAAACCATCACTCCCAGTGATCTGTATGTTCTGGAGCACGCAAACCGTTTTTCGGATAATAACATCATACATATGTGCGGCTGGGCAGGAAACCGGAACCAGCTTGCAATCTGGCAGGATTATCCCGCAAAGGTAGTAAACTGGGCTGTATTTGTGGAAGGCCTGTCTCTGGATGCCGGCCGTTATTTTATCGGGGGCAGAACCTCTCTGGGCGGTTTTGAAACTCATTGGGACGAACACACCCAGCAGGGAATTCTTTATACCGGTACCAAGGAAGAACTGCAGAAATACACCACAGATCTAATTCTCAATCATGGCAAAATAGGATTGATGCTGGGCGGGGACTGCACAATAGATGCAAAGCTTGACTGGGAGAGAATCCGCTGGATTATTGAAGCGGCAAGAAGTATCTGATAAATAAAGGGAATTCCCTTTTAAAAAAGAAAAAGCACACATAGAAAGGAAGAGTATTATGAAAAAGTGGAACAAATTATTGGCATTGGGGATGGCGTTTTCCATGACTTTGGCACTCACCGCATGTTCTGGACAGTCAGCGGATACTTCCGGTGAAGCAGCAGAACCGCAAAGCGCGGCGCCCTCAACGGCGGCTTCCGATTCGGCGGATGCATCGGAAGCGGGAGAAGAAAAGACCTATGAACCTACAACACTCACTTTCTGGAATGGATTTACCAGTACAGACGGTGAAGTCCTTCAGCAGATTGTGGATGATTTTAATGCATCGAACGAATGGAATATTACCATTGAAATGGACGTAATGCCATGGGCAACCTTTAACGAAAAGCTTCCGGCAGCTATTGCGGCGGGAAATGCACCGGATTTTGTGCTTTGTTCTTCCGGATATTATGCTCCTTATGTGGAAGCCGGCAGCTTCCAGGATGTAAGTGATTTCTATGAATTACCGGAAGTAAATGCCGATGACTTTGACAAAAACGTTGTAGATCTGCTGTATTATGATGATTTATGCGTTGGTGTTCCCATGCAGATGGTATCTCATTATTTTTACTGGGATAAAGATCTTTATGAAGCGGCAGGACTGGATCCCGAATCCCCTCCGGAAACCTTTGAAGAGCTTGTGGAGAATGCAAAGCTGCTTACGGATAAGAGCAAAAACCAGTACGGCTTCTGCGTGCCTGTCAATAATAATGTGACTGCCCAGTATACCATGTATGCTTATGGCGGCGGCTACGTGAATGAAGATGAAACAGAAGCGGTATTCAATTCCGAGGAGAACGTAAAAGCTTTTGAAACCTTGAAAACACTGTATGAATGTTCCCCTAAGGATTCCGATGATAATACCTATATCAGCGGTCAGCTTGCACAGTTTATCAACGGTCCCTGGATTATTAACGGGCTTCGTGAAAATGAAATTAATTATGGCGTAAAAGCGGTTCCTGCATGTACGGGCGTTGAGCAGGATGCAGCGGTAATCCCTGTAGGCTTTTCTATTCCTAAAACGACTTCAGAGGAGCATAAGGAACTTGTTTATAAGTTTGTAAACTACTGGAATACGGAAGAAATCTGTACCAAATGGACAAAGGAATGCGGTACTCCTGCATATCTGCTTTCCGCACAGGCTAATTTCGCGAATGATCCGCAGACACTGGCATTATCGGAGCCTCTTTCCTACGGACACATTGAATGTAAGCTGAATGGTGTAAATACAATCTCGACCGATGGTTTATATCCTGCCATGGAAGAAATTTTTGCTGGTGCAGATATTAAGACAACACTGGATAAGTACAACGAAGTCATCCAGGGTATTTTGAAATAGTAAATTCTGATAAGCTATGAAAAAGGATGCGGCTGCAGGCAGCGGCATCCTTTATTCAGAAGGGAGCCTGAGGATGGAAAAAATCAGCCCAATGAAAAGATGTATAGCCAAATGGACGAAAAAAGACAGAGTGGGATATCTGTTTATTTTTCCTGCTGTACTGGTATTATTTGTATTTACGATTATTCCTCTGGTGATTTCATTTATCATCAGCCTGACAAATCTGGATATTTTCCTGGCATGGCCTCAGTTTGTGGGACTGGATAACTTTAAACGCACGCTGGGGGATGAACGTGTCTGGAATGCATTCAAAAATACATTTTATTATGTGGTGATATCGGTGCCCATTCAGCTTATTGTGGCGCTGGTACTGGCCTATTGGCTGTATAAGCCCACCCGTTTTAATAAGATGTGCCGCTCCGTATTTTATGTGCCGGTACTATGTTCCTTTACGGCAATCGGTATCTTATTCAACCTGATTCTGAATTCCACGGTAGGTTATATTCCCTATCTGATCAGTCTGGTATACGGCGAACCTATAGCCCTTCTCAGTGAAGTGAAATTTGCCATGCCTATCATTATTTTCATTTCCGTTTGGAAGGCGTTCGGGAAAACGCTGATCATTCTGGTGGCAGGCATTAATGATATCCCAAGTACCTATTTTGAAGCTTCGGAAATTGACGGGGCCACGAAGACACAGCAGTTTTTCCATATTACACTGCCCAATCTTCTGCCTACCATTAATTTTACCCTTCTTACCACAATAATCGGGGCTTTTCAGGTTTTCGACGTTGTTTACGTTACCACGGGAGGCGGCCCTCTTTACAAAACGGAGACAGTGGTGCAGTACATATATAACAGAGGCTTTTCGGCGCCTTATGATCTGGGATACGCTTCAGCCATGTGTATTGAATTATTCTTTGTCATCGCAGTTATTATATTGATTTTCAAGGGCTATATGGAACGCAAAATAGCGAGAAACATGTAGGAGGAGAGCAGGATGAAGAAAAAAATTAAAGTTTATGACGTGCTGAGAGTTCTCATATGCCTTTTCGTACTGTTTCTGATTGTATTTCCGTTTGTATGGCTGATATTGAGCACCTTTAAACTGCAGAAGGATATCATAAAATGGCCGCCTACCTTGTGGCCCAAAGCATGGACAATCAAAAACTATATCCAGGTATGGTCCAGAATCCCTCTGGCAGATTATATTAAAAATACCGTTATTTTTGCGGGTGTGGTTTCCGTTTGTTCCGCCCTTCTGGATTCCATGGCCGGTTATGCCTTTGCCCGTCTTGAATTTAAAGGTAAGGAAATCATTTTCAATATTGTCCTTCTCACTATGCTGATTCCGTTCCAGATCATTATGATTCCTTTGTACCTGGAACTGCATACCTTCGGTATATTAAATACTTATATCGGGCTGATTCTGCCGCGTATTGCATCTGCTTACGGAATGTTTTTCATGCGTTCCTTTTATATAGGACTCCCCAAGAGCCTGGAAGAAGCGGCCAGAATTGATGGTATGAATGAATTCGGTATTTATACGAAAATCATGTTCCCGTTATGTAAACCAGCGTTTGTCACTTTTTTCATTTTCTGCCTGACCTCCAACTGGAATGACCTGATTTATCCTTTGATGATGACCAATTCCACCAAGATGCGGACACTTTCCGCCGGACTTGCCATGTTTGTAGGGGAAGGTGTGCGTGAGACTGGCCCTGCTCTGGCGGGCGCGCTGATATCCATGCTGCCGCTGCTTATTTTATATTGCTTTGCTCAGGAATTTTTCGTAGAGGGAATCGCCGTATCCGGCATGAAGGAGTAACAAAAAATGTTTGAAAATATAGGTGAAAACCTGTCCGCCATGATATCGATCCCCACCGTGAGCGGTGCCGGAAACGAACCGTTTTACCACATAGAGGAATACCGGAATTATCTGAGAACCACATTCCAAACATTGTTCACCGCTGCCGATATCACACCGGTAGGGGAAGCCCTCCTGATTAAACTCCGGGGAACCGGCAGCCGTCTCCTTCATGAGGAGAAAACTCCCGGCACCCCTCCTCCCGTATTATTCACCGGACACATGGACGTGGTTCCCGCCGCGGACGAAGCCTCCTGGAAGTATCCTCCGTTTTCCGGCCGGATCGCGGACGGCTGCGTCTGGGGAAGAGGCTCTCAGGATATGAAGGGACCTCAATGCGCGTTATTATCTGCTTTTGAAAGCCTGCTGGAAGAAGGCTGGCGCCCCAAACGGGATATATGGCTGTATCTTTCCTGTGATGAAGAAACAGGCGGCCTTACCACAGGCCGGGCCGCAAAGCTGTTAAAGGACAAAAAGATACATCTTGAGACCGTATTCGACGAAGGCGGCACCATTTGTGATGATTTTATGGGTCTGGTAAAAGGAAAAGCCGCCCTTTTCGGAATAGCGGAAAAGGGTTCGCTGGAATACCGGTTTACCGCGCTCTCCCGGGGCGGACACTCCGCCAATCCTCCGGCCCATTCAGCGATTGTACGTCTGGCTGATTTTATCCATGAAGTGGAGTATGCCGATTTTTTCCGAAAGGAGCTGAGTGAGGGAAACCGCGCAATGCTGCGTGCCGCAGCCGGATATTCCCCGGACACGATCCGGGATAAGCTTCTGCAGGCGGCGGATGAACAGGGAGATTATCCCGTACTGCATGAAATCTGTAAGGATGCGGATACCCTTTTGGGAGCCACCATTGCCTTTACCATGATAGAAGGAGGAACCGCCTTTAATGTCATGCCAAAGAAAGCGGTACTGACGGCCAATGTACGGGTATCCTGTACGGAAAAAGCGGAGGAAATAACGGAAAAACTGAAAAAAGCTGCCGAAAGACATGACCTGTTATGTGAACTGGCAGGCGGCAGAGATGCCGCGCCGGAAAGCAGCCCCGGTGCGCCGGGCTATCTGGCGATGAAGGCCAGCGTGGAAGAAACATATCCCGGCCTTCCGGTAATTCCCTTTGTCCTGGGCGGCGGAACAGACTCCCGTCATTTTCTGGAACTGACAGATAATGTACTGCGCTTTTCCCCTATGTATGCCCTGCCCGAACAGGGAAGCGGTGTCCATGGGGACAACGAATACGCTTCCATACAGGCAGTAAAAGACGCGGCACAATGTTATTCAGTCCTGCTGAAAAAATTATAGTATGCCCGAAGTGCGGGCATGCGGACAGGAAGTGCATATGGATAAAATAATCAGGCTGCAGCAGGCCATGCCTTCTGATATGGAAGCGGCAATCCTGCAGGACGCAGCCAACCGTTTTTACCTGACAGGAATGAAATCCTCTGCAGGAACCGTGCTGGTCACAAGAAATAAGGCATGGCTGATCATTGATTTCCGCTATTTCGAAGAAGCGGAAGAAAAGGTAAAAAACTGCAGAGTAATCGAAGAAAAAAACCTGCATTCCCAGATAAAACAGCTTCTGGAGGCAGAAGGAATATCTGCTCTTTCTCTGCATACCGGACTGGTTACCTTAGAAAAGTACAGACAGCTGGAAACCGCCCTTAAGGGAATTTCCCTGGATGTCTCAGACAGCCTTTCCGGCCTCATGGATTCCCTGCGCCGGGAAAAGGATGAAGAGGAAATCGCCTGCCACAGAAAGGCACAGCAGATCACGGATCATACCTTTTCCCATATTCTCGGAATCATAAAGCCCGGTTTGACGGAAATTGATGTGGCGAGGGAAATCGGCGTCACCTTGACCAGACTGGGCTCAGACGATAAGAATTTCAATTTTATTGTGGCATCCGGCCCCAACAGCTCCCTGCCCCATGGATTTGCAACCAGCCGCCTCATTCAAAAAGGGGATTTTGTCACCATGGATTTCGGCGCTGTCTGCGGAGGATATCTGGCGGATATGACCCGTACTGTGGCGGTGGGAAGCGTATCGGAGGAGCAGCGGCATGTCTATGAGACTGTCCGGGAAGCCCAGAAAAGGGCATTTGATAAGATCCGCCCCGGAGCAGCCTGCTCGGAGGTGGACGCCGCCGCCCGTAAATTTATCTATCAGGAGGGCTATGAGGGCTGTTTCTCCCACGGCCTGGGCCACAGCGTAGGTGTGGAGGTTCATGAAAATCCCCGCTTTAACGAGGTCTGCAACGACAGGCTTGAACCGGGAATTGTGATAACCGTGGAACCCGGCATTTATCTGAAAAAAAGATTCGGGGTACGAATTGAGGATATGATAGTGGTCAGGGAAAACGGATTTGAAAACCTGACCAGGAGCCCCAAGGAACTGATTATCTTGTAAAGAAAAGGAGCAGCAATGAACGGATTTGAATTTCAATGCGGAACAAAGATGATTTTCGGAAAAGATAAAGAACTGTGCGTAGGAGAAGAACTGAAAAAGTACGGTGCATCCAGAGTCCTTCTCGTTTACGGAGGCTCTTCCATAAAGAAAAACGGCCTGTATGATAAAGTGATTCATGCGCTGAAGGAAGCCGGTCTTTTTTTCGAGGAATTACCTGGCGTAGTCCCTAATCCCAGAGTATCCCTGGTAAGAAAAGGGGTTGAAATCTGCCGGGAAAAAGATATTGATTTCCTTCTGGCTGTAGGAGGCGGAAGCGTTATTGATACCTGTAAAGCCATGTCTTTCGGTGTTTATTATGAAGGTGATGTATGGGATCTGATTTCCGGTAAAACCAGACCCGGAGAAAAAAGAATCCCCGTTGCAGATATCCTTACCCTTCCCGCCGCAGGCAGCGAAGAAAGCGACAGCTGCGTCATTTCCGATGAAACCATTCCCATGAAAACAGGCTTCGGCTCCCCGTTAATGCGCCCTGTTTTCTCCATCATGAATCCAGAACTGACCTTCACCCTTCCTCCCTACCAAACCGCATGCGGCTGCATGGATATCATGGCCCACGCCATGGAAAGATATTTCACCAGGACCCCAAATGTGGAAATGACAGATCGCGTAACGGAAGGAATCCTGGCCACCGTAATCCACAACCTGCCCAAAGCACTGGAAAACCCCCGGGATTATGACGCAAGAGCCGAAATCATGCTATGCGGAACCTGGGCCCAGAACGACATGACCGGCTGCGGCAGACAGCAGGACTGGTTCAACCACGGCCTGGAACACCAAATCAGCGGCTTTTATGACATCGCCCACGGAGCAGGCCTTGCCATCTCCTTCCCCGCCTGGATGGAATTTTTATCTGACAAACAGGAATGTATCCCCAAGCTGGCCCAGATGGCAGTCCGCGTCTGGAACGCACAAATGAATTTTGAAAACCCCCGGGAAACAGCAAAAGAAGGCATAAAAAGACTTCGCTCCCTCATAAATGAATCCGGTTTGCCGCTAACCTTAAGCGAAGCCGGTATCGGTACAGAAAAATTCGAACTGATTGCGGATCTTATGACAAATAAAGGAACCCACACCTGCGGCTCCTTCTATCCTATGAACAGAGGTGATATCCTCACTCTTTTACAGATGATGGCATAAATATAGGAAGGGAGTATGATTCCGGCCCCGTATCCCTGGCGCTGCATTCGGCTGCCTCCCTGCCCGGAGCCTCTGCGCCCTCCCTTCCCTGCCCTGTGGGATTCCTTATGTATCATACGGTGCATCTCAAAAAAAGGTAGCTGTTTCTTACTGTTTTGATCCTATCCTTTACTGCCCGTCCTTAGCGGCGATGTAAGCGACTAAAGTCGCTACGACGACCGCAGGGAGGAGTTCAGCCGCGTTGGCAGTAAAGGATAGGGACAAAACAGTTAGAAACAGCACCTTTTTTTGTCTGTACCGTATGATACATAAGGAATCCCACAGGGCAGGGGAGGGAGGGCGCAGAGGCTCCGGGCAGGGAGGCAGCCGAATGCAGCGCCAGGGATACGGGGCCGGAATCATACTCCCTTCCCCTCCGCGTTATTGGAGAAAATAGTTCACATCAGATATTCTTCTACGTAATGGGATGCGTTTGCTCCGTCCGCGGCGGCTGTCACAATCTGTCTCAGCGCTTTGGTACGCACGTCTCCTACGGCAAAAACGCCTTCGATGTTGGTGCGGGTACTTTCATCGGCTATGATATAGCCGTGGGGATCGAGATCCAGCTGGCCTTTGAATAATTCGGTATCGGGAACCCGGCCTATTGCGACGAAGACGCCGTCAACGGGAATTTCTCTGGTGGTCTTGTCTTTTACATTTTCCACGCGGATTCCGGATACACGTTTATCGTGGAGAATTTCTGTGATTTTACTGTCCCATACGAATTCCACGCCGCTGTTTTTCAGGGGTTCCATATAGATGCGGGAGGCTCTGAGGCTGTCGCGGCGGTGGACAAGGTAAACCTTGGCGCATATTTTGGAAAGGAGAAGGGCGTCGGCCGCGGCGCTGTTTCCGCCTCCGGCTATGGCAACTGTTTTGCTGCGGTACATTTGGCCGTCACAGGCGGCGCAGTATGCCACGCCTCTACCGCGTAAGGAAGATTCTTCCGGGAGGCCCAGTTCTCTCGGGGAAGCGCCGGTAGCTACAATCATGCTTCTTGCTGAGACGATTCCGGAGGAGGTAGTGATTTTTTTGATCGCAGGGCTTAAATCCACGGAGTTCACCTCGGCATATTCAGTTTCCACTCCGAAACGTTCCGCACCTCTCTGCATTTTTTCAGCCAGCTCGAAGCCGTCGATTCCTTCGTCGAAGCCGGGATAGTTGTCCACCTGGCCGGTGGTAGCCATCTGGCCTCCTGCGGAAAGCTTTTCGAGAACGAGTACGGAGTATCCGTTCCTGGCACAATACAGTGCGGCGGAGTATCCGCCGGGGCCGCCTCCTATAATTACCACATCGTAGAGTTCTTTTTTCATTTGTTAACCCTTCTTTCTATAGAACATGATATCTGCTTAATCCACGCCGTTTTCCTTCAGCCAGTCCGTTACCTGTGACTTGGCCTGGGGAGCTATGACAGATACGGGGGTTTTGCCTTTTTGGAATAAATACAGAGTGGGTATGGTCTCCACTTCATACGTATCCGCCAGTTCCGGTTCCTCATCGATATTCACTTTACGGATGGACAGCCGTCCTTCGTATGCAGCGTCAAGCCGATCAATAACCGGGCTGAGTCTCCGGCAGTATCCGCACCAGGGGGCCCAGAAATCCACCAGGACCGGAAGCTCAGACTGCAGTACCTCTTTATCAAAATTTACTTTTCCTATTGCTGTAACAGACATATTCATATCCTCCTGTCTTTTGTATTTTTATTCTGTAAAAATTCTAATTACAGTTTATACTGTAACTATAGCGTGTACAGAAAGGCTTGTCAAGGGGAGAATATAAAATTTCTGAAATTTTTTAAAAGCTATCGGAAGTATAGGGATTTTGCCGGCGGCACATACTATCCGGTAGGAATGAAACAGCGGAAGTCCAGGTATCTGGACGGCTGCAAAAGACAGCTTGTCCGCTTAACGGACAGATGGGAGTAAATATATGAGAAAGCTTTCTTCGCAGATAGACGAAAACATAGAGACTGCAAAAGAGATTCTGCCCATAGGCACCAGCTTTGACATGATAACCAGGGATTTATTCCTGGGGGAAACAAGAGGCTATTGGATCGGAATCAACGGATTCTGCAGGACGGAAATACTCCAGCAGATTTTTTCGGATCTTCAGAACCCTTTATATATGAAGGATTCCTGTATAGAAGATATCAGGCATTACATGAATGCCAAAATCGGTTATGCCCAGGTCTCCTTGACGGAGGACTGGGATGAAATCGTAAAAAATATCCTGAGCGGTCCGTCAGTTCTGCTGATAGACGGATTTGACCAGGCTATTATCATGGATGTCCGGACGTATCCTGCCAGAGGTATCGACGAGCCTGACACGGAAAAGGTTACCAGGGGCTCAAGGGATGGTTTTGTGGAAACCATGCTGTTTAATACCAATCTGATACGGCGCCGTATCCGTTCCCCCAGGCTTACCTTTGAAGTGAAAAGTGTGGGTACGGAAAGCAAGACGGATGTAGCCATTGCTTATGTAAAGGGCTCGGTGAATGAAGAACTGCTGGATACCTTACGGAAAAAGCTGGACAGCCTGGAGGTTACTTCGCTCACTATGGGAACAAAAAGCCTGGAAGAGCTGCTGGTGCATAAAAGATGGTATAATCCGCTGCCGAGCCTGCACAGTACGGAACGTCCGGATGTCGCCTGCAGCTATCTTATGGAGGGGTATATCCTGCTTGTCGTGGATAATTCGCCGGAGACGCTGATCCTGCCCTGTACTATATTTCAGTTTACCCAGAGCCCGGAAGATTATTATAAAAGCCCGGTGGTGGGAAATTATTTTCGTCTGGTACGTTTCGGCTGTATTTTTATAAGCCTGCTTCTGATGCCCCTTTTCCTTCTGATAACGGCCTATTATCCGGAGCTGTCCGATAAATGGAAGCTGCTTACATCAGGAAGGATTCCCCCCATAAACCTGATTTTCTATGTGCTGATAGTGGAATTCGGCCTGGATCTGTTTAAGAACTCCGCCTCCTTAAGTTCCAGCCGTTTTTCCGGCTCTCTGTCCATTGTAGGCGGTCTTATTATCGGGGATATTGCGGTCAGCCTGAATTGGGCTACGGTGGAAGTGTTATTTTATGCGTCTATCACACTGCTTACCAGCGTCGCTCTTTCCAGTATGGAATTCGGTGACGCCATCCGCGTCTACCGTATATTTATCATATTAATGACCGCTGTTTTCAGGCTGTGGGGTTTTATAGGCGGGCTGATTCTGGTCCTGCTTTCCGTGATCACGACTCCCACATTCGCCGGGGCAAGCTACTTCTGGCCTCTGTATCCCTTTAACTGGGCCGCCTTAAAAACTCTGCTCCTGCGTTACCCGACTTATCGGGCCCAGCCCAGCCATGTCTGGAAACATCGTTAATCGAAAGTTCCCTTTTATTGCGGGAGTTTTTCTGATACAATATCCTTAATATCAAAAGAAAAGGCTCCGGGATGCTGTGTAAATATATGTTATCCTCACCCGGAAAGACATTCTGTATGAAGAAAAAAGGGATAAAAGGAAAAAAGTGGATAGCTGCAGTTTTGCTGCCGGTATTTTTAACTGCCGGCTGCGGCCGTCAGGGAAAGGTGGAAACCTATCCGGATATAGCAGAGCCTGAGGCACAAATCACTTTTTTCGGGAATAAATATGAACCGGAAAATGTGGTGGTAATTGAGGAAATACTCACCTCTTTTATGGAGGAAAATCCGGATATCTATATTTCCTATGAAAGCCTGAAGGGAAATGATTATTATGATGCCCTCATGAAACGGATGGAAACCGGGAATGGGGACGATATTTTTATGGTAAATCATGATACGGCGCTGCAGCTGGAGGAGGAAAGAAAGCTTTGCGAGCTGTCCGGCCTCAGTACCATTCCTGATTTTACCGTACGGATTCTGGATCAGATGAGTGATGAGGGAGAAATCTACTGGGTGCCCACCACCGTTTCCGCTTTTGGGTTGTACTGCAATCTGGATCTGCTGGAAGAAAACGGTCAGAAGGTGCCGGAAACCCTTCCTGAATGGGAGGCCGTGTGTGATTATTTTAAGGGCATGGGAATTACCCCTGTTATTGCAAACAACGATATATCCCTGAAAACCCTTGCCATAGGCCGCAGCTTTTACTGTCTGTACCAGGAAGGCAGCCAGAAGGAGGTATTCGGCAGAATAAACAGAGGGGAAGAATCACTGGGGGAATACCTGAAGGATGGTTTTTCCGTCGCGGAAGCATTTTTAAAGAAAGGCTATATCAATTCGGAAGAAGCCCTTGTCACGAAAAAGACCTCTGAGGATCTGGAACTGTTTGCACAGGGAAACGCCCCTTTTATGCTGACAGGCGGCTGGGCGGCCGATCGTGTTAAGGCTATGGCTCCGGAGCTCCGTTTTACGGTGGTGCCATATCCGGTATTGGAGCAGGGCTCGGTGCTTGTGATTAATGCGGATACCCGCATTGCGGTTAATGAGGACAGCCGATATAAAGAAGAAGCAAAGAAATTTGTGGAGTATTTTACCGGACAGGAAAACATCCGGAAATTTGCCGATAATCAGTGTTCCTTCAGCCCTCTGACAGGAGGCGCGCCGGCTTCCTCGAAGGAGATTCAGCCGCTGATTGACATGTATCAGGAGGAAAGAACGGTAATAGGCGCAGACAGTGATCTCAAAGTACCGATTTGGGATCTCACTGCGGAATGTGCGGTAAAGCTGCTTTCCGGTGAAGAATTGCCGGAGGTTCTGGAATGGCTGGATGAACAGGCGGAAGCAGGAGAGGCGGGGCGATGAAAAATAATGAGGTACAGTTAAGAAGATGGTTCCTTTTTGCTGTTGCCGCAGTCGGCATCCTGCTGGGGATTCTCACGTTTACCTTTGTAAATGAGGTAAGGGATCAGCTGTGGGAGCAGTCTGTCGGTACAATCATCGAAAGCACGCGGCAGGGGGAAAATGCTCTGAACATTCAGCTCAGGGAAGATTTTTCTTCTATTGTTTCCATAAAAAGATATCTGGAAAAGCTTCCGGCTGACGCAAGGGAAAGCGTCATGGATATTGTAACTGAATTTTCCAAAATGGAGAATGGCGTAAGCCTGTATCTACAGGACGGAACCTGCGTGCCGGAAAAGAATGGCCCGGATCAGTATATAGCGGATCAGTTCCTTATGGAATACGGGATAGTAAACCCTCATATCAGCAGCAGTACCGGTGTTAATGTATTCGATTTTTATACGCAGGTAAAGCTTGCGGACGGAAGCATAAATTATCTGGTGAAAGAATATAACGTGGCGGCTATTGCCGGTGAGTTCAGTCTTTCCTTTTATAATAATGCCGGTTTTTCCTATATTATAAATACCGGCGGGGATGTTCTGATCCGTTCGCCTCATCCGGGCAGCAATAAAACGGTGAAAAATATTTTTGATATGCTTCCTGCGGGAAAGAACGACAGCCGGGCAATGGAAGAATTCCGTCAGGCTCTGGTTTCCGGTAAAAGCGGCTGGGCGGTTTTTGCCTATGGGGATGCTGATGCGGTTTTCTGCTATGTTCCAATGAAGGGCTTTTCGGATTGGTATCTGCTTTCTATTATTCCTGAGAAAGTGGTGAGTGCGCAGACCTATGATATTCTGCGAAGGACAATCTTCTTTGTGGCGGCAGTTTCACTGGCGATTATCATGCTTGCCCTCGTTTATATTCTCCAGATGAAAAGAACCTATCATAAGCTGCGTACCCAGGCGGCCTATATCGACCACCTTTACAACGCGGTACCGGAAGGAGTAGCCCTGATTTCCAGGGATACGCCCTTTCGTTTTATCCAGATTAACCATGAGGGCCTGCGCCTTCTGAATTACCCGGAATATGCATCCAATGATGCACTCAGGGAAAAAAAGCTCAGGGAGCTGATTCACCCTGACGACTGGGAGAGCACAAAGCCCTGTTTTCAGGAAGCCATGGAAAAGGAACAGAAGATTTCATATGTAAGTCGTTTCCGGCGGCTGGACGGTACCTGGTTCTGGGCGGCAGGCATTATTGAAAAGATGCTGGATGAAGAGGGAGAACCGATCCTCATAGCCACCTTCCATGATATTACATCGGAGAAGTTGGCCCAGGAGGAGGAAAAGAAAGAGAAGCTTTTGGAGCGCAGTACATTAATACGCGCAATTTCCGATACTCATGCCGTAATCCTCAGTGTAAATCTGACGGCAGATACTTTGAAAACGATTTATGTGAAGCCCGGGTTTCTGGAGGGGCTTCAGAATTACAGCAGCTATTCAGGCCTGCTGGACTTTGTGAATGAAAGGCTGCATCCGGATTATAAGGAAAAATTCCGCTCACGCTTCGCCGCCGGGCAAATCATTCAGGCATCGGTTTCACATTCCACGGAGGTTTTTGCCCAGTGCCGCATTCTGCTTTCCGATAATGAGTACCACTGGGTACTGCTTCAGAGAATTCATGTAGACAATCCATATACGGAAGAGAGGCTGGCTATTTTTCTTGCCCGCTGTATCGATGACCAGAAATACGAAGAAGAACAGCAGAGACAGGTTCTGCAGAATGCCCTGGACACCGCCCGTTCCGCCAATGAAGCAAAGAGTAACTTCCTCTCCAATATGAGCCATGATATCCGTACTCCCATGAACGGTATCATCGGGATGACTACCATCGCCCGGTCACATTTGGACGACAGGAGCCGTATAGAGGACTGTCTGGATAAAATCAGCCTGTCCAGCAGCCATCTGCTTGGGCTTATTAATGATATTCTGGATATTTCCAAAATAGAGAGCGGGAAACTGGCCTTAAGAGAAGAAGCCTTCCTTTTCTCCCGTCTGGTACTGGATGCAGTGGAATTAATAAGGCCTCAGGCAGAGGAAAAGCGGCTGGAACTGACAGCCAATATTCCGGAGCTTGAGGAGGATACCGTAATGGGAGATCCGCTGCGCCTGCGCCAGGTATTTGTGAATATTATGAGCAATGCCGTGAAATATACGCCTGCCGGAGGACGGATATATATAGATGTATGGCAGGAGGACGGACTGAAGCTTGGATATGGCAGCTTTATTTTCCGTTGTGCGGATACGGGAATCGGCATGTCAGAGGAATTCCTGAAAAAGATTTTTAATCCGTTTGAACGGTCCCGGGACAGCGATGTGGAGAAAATTGCAGGAACCGGGCTGGGAATGACCATTACCAAAAATATTGTGGATATGATGAACGGGGATATCCGGATAGAGAGCAGTCCGGGGAAAGGCTCAGTCTTTACGGTGACTTTCCGGCTGCTTAAGAATGAGGAAAAAACACTCCGGACTCCGGACAGACTTGTGTCCTCCGAAGGTTCCGTCCCTGTAAGAGATAAGGCAGGCTGCTGCAGGGGGAAAAGGCTTCTGCTGGCTGAAGATAACGAACTGAACCGGGAAATAGCCGTTGAGATGCTGAAATGCACGGAGATGGAGATCGACACGGCCTGTGACGGGGAAGAGGCTGTCCGCATGTTTGCGGATTCCCCGGAGGGTTATTATGATATCATTCTCATGGATATCCAGATGCCGAAGCTTGACGGGTATGAGGCATCCCGGGAAATACGCGGGATGGATCGTACGGATGCAGGGAGTATTCCCATAGTAGCCATGACTGCCAATGCCTTTGCCGAAGATGTGCGCGAAGCGCTGCGTGCGGGTATGAACGCCCATGTCTCCAAACCGATAGAAGTAGACAGGCTGCTTGCGACTCTGGAGGACCTGCTTGTATAAGCGGTTATAATTATAAAAAGAAAAGACAGGAAAAAATATCCTCCCAGGATTCCGTGTTTAAAAAATATGGAATCCCGGGGGGATATTTCAGATCATGCCGTCATTTACTTAAAGTCCGTTATATTTCTGCAGGAACAGAGGCCAAATCCTTAAAGCAGATCAATGTATATAGACGGGCATCCAAATATATGGCCCGGAAGGTCCTTTGGATGGAAACCGAAGCGTTCTCCCGGTCGGATTTCCTGAGTGATTCACGGGCAAGCTCGAATTGCTCAAAGCCCTCCTGTGCCAAAACCGCGCACTGCTCATCTATTACATAGGGCCGATCCAGATAATGCCCCCAAATCAGGGCATCATCAAATTGTGCAAGAATGTTTTCCAGACATTTAACCGGCATATGTGCTTTCAGAAAAGATGTAAGGATATGTATGATCCCGGAGCTTGTCCGGCTCAGCGGACTTGCTTCCCATTCGGCGGCCAAATCCGCAAGTGCAGAATCATCCAGTGGCAGAAATGCGGCAAAAGACAGCTTTTGAGAACAGACCGCCAGGATTTGCAGGACATTCAGAAAAAGGGTCAGATTGTCGGCAATGATATTTTGCTCTATGCGTACCGGGGTCAGTTCCTCCGAACTCCTCAGCACGGTTCCCTTCTTTTCTATGGTATGGATAAGGCCGATATCACTGAGCAGAGCCATCGCCTTGGCGGCGGTGGACTTTGATATTTTGTAGGTACGCATGATCTCCGGTTCCGACGGAAAATAAGTGCGGTTATTGAATTCTCCCAACAGAGCGCGCCGGTATAGGTTTTGTGCAACTGCTGCATAAAGGGGGGAGCGGTTTTTCCCCCTGAACCATTGATAATCCACCCGTTCCCCGGAATCCGGAACGATTTTCTGTATTTCACTCAGATAAATCCCCGCCTGTTCCCCTGCATTACGGTACATCAGCTCCAGCCGTGCGGTTAAGGCTTCAAGTTCCTTATGCTTTGCCATGTCCAGGAAGACAGGGAGATTATGCCTGATGAATTCTGCAGATGCGGCGAAGGGATTTTCCAGCCGGGACTGCATAACATAAGGATATCGCGCGTAGTGCTCCATGTCGGATTGAAGATCCAGCACAATCTGATTTTGGTAGGGCAGAAGCATTTCCGTAAAAAAAGAAATGGCATTCCGCTCGTTGATGTCCTGACTGCCGGCGGAAAAGAAAGATTCTTCATATGTATCCAAATTGCAGCAGAGCATTGCTCCCGCTGCATAAAGGGACGGCATCATTAATTCCAGGCCCTTGTAAATATCCAGGATGCTTTCCCGTCTTTGCATCAATGACAGGATATAGGTTTGTTCACTTTCATCGAAACAGACGACAGCACGTTTTCCGGAGGAGCTATGGATTACGCCCTCCTGCTCCAGCATACGGATTACCTTCCGGATGGTGGTAATTCCCACCTGATACCGCTGACAGAGCTCATTTTGGCTGGGAAATACCTGTCCGTAACGGAGAACGCCGCTGTAAATCTGTGTCAGGACGGACTGGTAAATCACTTTATAGAGCCTGCTTTCCTGTTCCATTATTATCACCTCGCTAATAAGCTATTCTTAGTATAGCACAGAAAAAATAAAAGCTCTTGCTAATTTTGGATAAGGTATCTATAATAAAACCTATAGCCTATTCGGGGAAGGAGTACCAAATGCTGAAGAATATGAAAATCAGGTCACGGATGCTTCTGTCATACACGGTTATCATTATACTTTGCCTTGCGGCCAGTGTTGCCGCGCTGATCATGATGAAGCGGATCAGCGGTAATCTGACAAGCTTTTACGATAATAATTATAATGTGACAGTCAATGTCTGGACGGCCAAACACAAGATGCAGTATGCACGGGCGGATATCCTGGAAGCCCTGCTGGAGACAGACAGGGAGGAAGCACAGGCTGCTCTGGACAATGCCGCCGCCGCACTCGCTGAAATGCGGGCCGTTCTTCCCCATATCCGGGAACGCTTTAAAGGGGATATGACACTGATGGATGAGGTGGAATCCATATTGGCGGAGGCTGTAATTTATCGGGATCAGGTTTTTGAATTGGCGGAAGTAATGAAGAATGAGGAAGCGTTCGCATTGATGAAAACAAGTTATATCCCTTTGCTGAATCAGATGGCGGACACATTGGATGAAATTTCAACACAGGCCGCAGCCAATGCAAAGAAAATGGTAATCCAGGGTCAGCAGCTGCAGATGACCTCCATGCTGGTGGTTGTCGTAATTATTGTACTTACTATAGTTCTGGCGGCTTTGCTGGGGCTCTACATATCCAATGGAATACGCAGGCCGATAGAAGAAATCAGGGACACCGCGGAAAAAATGGCGGCGGGTAATCTGGAGGTGTCGATAGAGTACCAATCGGAAGATGAGCTGGGTAATCTGTCCGACAGCATTCGCACCCTGATAAAAATGTTCAAAGGCATTATCAACGATATAGGGAATGGGCTTGCGGCATTAGGAAACGGTGACTTTACAGTGGAATCCCAGTCTAAGGAGCTTTATATCGGAGATTTTTACGGGCTTGCGGCTTCCATGTATCAGATCATTGATAAGCTGAATTTTACAATGGGACAGATCAATCAGTCATCCGATCAGGTATCTTCCGGCAGTGACCAGGTTTCCTCCGGTGCACAGACATTGGCACAGGGTGCAATTGATCAGGCTTCCTCTGTGGAAGAATTAGCGTATTCCATAAATGAGATATCCTCACAGATTAAAGAAAATGCACAAAATGCACAGCAGGGCTGTGAACTGGCCGAAACCGCCGGAATGAAAATCGAAGAGGGCGGCCGGCAGATGCAGAGGATGATCGCGGCAATGAAGGATATAAACGATAAATCGGATCAAATCGGGGAAATTATTAAGACTATAGAAGCCATCGCTTTCCAGACCAAGCTTCTTGCCCTGAATGCCGCGGTGGAAGCGGCCCGCGCCGGTACGGAGGCGAAAGGCTTTGCCGCCATAGCCGATGAGGTACGTATCCTGGCCGAAAGCTCTGCGAAAGCCTCTAAGAGCACGGCAGCGCTGATAGAAGGGACGATACAGGCCGTACATTCAGGGACCAGACTGGCGGATGAAACGGCCCGTACGCTGACAGAAGTCGTGGAGAGTGCCAGACAGGTGGTCGTCGTGGTTGAAAAAATATCCAGGGCATCCGGCGAACAGGCAGCTTCCATTGTCCAGGTGACGCAGGGGGTTGAGCAGATTTCCAGTATCGTGCAGAACAACTCGGCCACCGCTGAGGAAAGCGCCGCTGCGAGCGAAGAGCTTTCCGGACAGGCGCAGATGCTGAAAGGTCTGGTTAACCAGTTCAAGCTCAGAACACAAACAGGCACGTTACAGAATAAATAATTCTGTAACGTGCCTGTTTTGTTCACTGCTTCCGGCTTTCTAACGGAGATGGTGGGAGTCGAACCCACGCGCCGGGGAAACCGACCTGCCGCATTTCGAGTGCGGTCCCTTCGACCTCTTGGGTACATCTCCATGCTGTACAAACGGGTGCCGTTACCGGTATGGCAGCATCCCGCCGCAAAGACAACACATATATTCTATAGTACTTTCGCATATTCTGCAAGTAGTAAAATGACAGAATATAAAAATACATAAAACCGTGTTATAATTCCCGGTCCCTGTGCCGCAAAATTGGGAAGGGGCCTTCCTTATCAGGCCTCCTTCCCATAAAGCAAAGCTTATATTGCATGCTTCACCGATTTCTTATCCGGATATTTTTTCACTTTTCCCTTCCCTTCGTTTTTCGCGTTCACCGCAGCCTTTTCCTTCTTTGCCGTACCGGCCCCATCACTTTTCTCAATAACCGCAGCCTTTTCCCTCTTTATAGTGCCGGAAAGGAAAAAGGACATCTTTGCACAGGCGGGCCCCACAAGCTCATACAGGACGGAAGAGGACAAAATGATGGTCAGCAGCAGGTTCCCGATGTTTTCAGGGAGAAGCCTCTGCCCCAGGAAAGCGAGCCCGATGGCAACGCCGGCCTGAGGGATCAGCGCCAGCCCCATATATTTTTTATGGGTATCCGGCATGCCCGTTATGGCACATCCCAGATACATACCGCCGTATTTCCCGAGGATCCGGATAAGGAAGTAAGCGATACCTATGACACCGGCCGTTTTAAGCGCCGTAAGATCCAGATTCATTCCCGATACGATAAAAAACATGGAGAGGACAGGCGGCGTAAACCGATCCACCTGCCGGAACAGCTTCTTATCTTCCGTCAGATTAATATAAGAAGCGCCGAATACCATGCAGGAAAGCAGCGGGGAGAGATCAAAGGCGGAGCACAGCCCTGAAATTCCCATAAGCATGGCAATGGCAAGAATAAGCCGGTTATCCTTGCTTCGTGTGGGCGTGATGAGCCGGGAAAGCAGATAACCGCACAGAAATCCGATTCCCAGAGCGGCGATATTATAAAAAATGGGCAGCAGCACGTCTCCTGCGCGGACATGCCCGCTGCGGCCCGCGTTGATAACGGCAACCACAACGCTGAATATGAGCAGGCAGACCACATCATCAAGAGCGACCACCTGCAGGAGGATATTTACAAAATCCCCTTTGGCCCGGTACTGCCGGATGGTCATCATTGTGCTGGCAGGAGCCGTTGCCGTAGCGATGGCGCCCAGAATCAGACAGAAGTCCCAGGACAGATGAAAAAGGAAGCGCATGCTTAACGTGATCAGGATACCTGCCAGCACGGATTCCCAAAGAGTGACTATCACTACCTTCCAGCCGGTCTTCATAAGAACTTCCTTCTTAAAAAATTTCCCGACCCCGAAAGCGATAAAGGCAAGCGCTACGTCGCTGATAAAGCCCATGTGGGACAGAATATGAGCGGGCACTAACGACGCAACCTGCGGCCCTATCAGCACACCGGCAAGAATATAGCCGCTGACATTAGGCAGATGAAGCCTTTTAGTCAGTCTGGTGAGCAGAAAGCCCGCAAACAGGATAATGGATAAGGAGAGCAGAACGAGTGTTGACTCGTTCAGGCTTGTGTAAAAATCTTTCATGAAAAGTTCCCCCTTGTATTGCTATATTTCCCCTCTATGGTACAATTATATCAACGAGATTCATAAAGGCAAATTATGATTTATAACCACTTCATCATAAAAATTTATAAGGAGGGATTTCCGTGATCGACAGCAAACTCATCACCCTGCTTATGGTGAACGAACTGCACAGCTTTACCCAGGCGGCCAAAAAGCTGTCTCTTACCCAGCCTGCCGTAAGCCAGCATGTAAGGCAGCTGGAAAAGGAGCTCGGAGTTACGATTTTTGCCCGGGGAGAAGGAAATCTCAAGCTTACCAGGGAGGGAGAGATTGTCATCAAGTATGCCAAAAGGATTGACAGCCTGTATCAGAACCTGGAGCAGAGCCTGAAGGAAGAAAAAGAACATGCCAGAAAGATAACGGTGGGGATCACGCATACCTCGGAGAGCAATATCATGGTGGAGGTCCTGGCCAGATACAGCAGTGTGAGTAAGAAAACACGCATAACAATTATTTCTGACACCATAAATAATCTTTATATGAAGCTCAAAACCTATGAGATAGATCTGGCCATTGTGGAGGGCCGTATTTCCGATTCCAATTTCAATACCATAATGCTGGATACAGATTCCCTGATCCTTGCCGTATCCAATAAAAATCCCCTGTCCCGGAAAAGTATGGTAACATTGAATGAACTCAGGAAAGAGAACCTGATTCTGCGTCTTCCGGATTCGGGAACAAGGAACCTTTTTATTTCTCATCTGGAAAGCAATAATGTATCTTTGGATGAATTTAATGTCATACTGGAAGTAGATAATGTAGCTACCATCAAGGATCTGGTGCGCCGGGATTTCGGCGTGTCCATTCTGGCAAGAAGCGCCTGTGCAAACGAACTGAAGAAGGGCAAGCTGATAGGACTTCCCATAGAGAATCTGAGCATGACCAGGGAAATCAATATGGTGTACCATAAGGACTTTGAGCATATGGATCTCCTGCAGAATATCATGCGTATATATAATGAATATTCTCTGTCCAATCCCCATTCCGTTGACACCCCCGGCCAATTATTGTAAGATACAAAAAAGATCTGATAAAATCAGGCAAAGAGGGCCTTTTTATGATATATTTGATGCTTGTGTGCGCAGTGGTGATCGTGCTGCTGCTGTTCACGCGTTCCGAGTACCGTACCATGCAGCTGATGTCCATGTTTCTGGTGCTGTTTTTCTTTATAACGTCATTGTGTTTTTTTATTTTATATTTTTGCAAGTCTTCCTTTAACCTGAGTATCTTCCTCAAGTATTTCCTGGTGCCCCGGGGTATGGCCGCCAGGCTGTATTCCCTGAAGATTTCCAAGGAGGCGATTATCAATTGCCTGAATCTGAGCTGTATCTTTTTTACGGTCAGCAATCTGATATTTGCCGCTTCTTTTATGAAGCAGGAGGAAAGGAAGAAATACAGAAAACTTTATCCGGTTATCGGGCTTTTCTTTCTGCTGGAATATCTGGTATGCAGCCCGGCGGTATATATCCGCACCTACTCCTTCCTGTATCCGGGTTATATGACGGTATCTGGCATTGAACGGCTTTGGAGCATTTTCAGCGCGGCCATTTCCATAATCAATTTTATATTGCTTTTTATGTGCCTTGGCAGTATCCTGCTTAATATTATCCGGGTGCCACACATTAAGGTATACAGAATGTCCCTGATTATTGTATTGTTTTCCTATTTTATGCTGATACTCTGTTACCTTATGTTCATGGGACGCCTGCCCATGCAGATGATAAAGTATTCCAAGGCCATGGATGTGGTTACGTATAAAATCCTTTTTATGAACAGCTATATCCCCTTGTACCGCGCTCTTCCTTATATCATACTTTTGTTTATCCTGCTCATGATCGCATGGAGCTACCGTCTGAATGTGATCCGGAATAAAATGGAAAACTACAGTCTGGAGGTATCCCAAAACATCAATGCGGTCAATATGTCCACTCGGGTATTCTGTCATTTTATGAAAAATGAGCTGCTGAACCTGCAGGCGGAGGTGGAGAGCCTGGAAGTGCTGCAGGAAAGCGAGGAGGATAAGTCGCTTCTTGTGGAGCACTGCGAAGCCCTTTATGAACGGCTTGACGATATACACCGACACATCAGGGATAATACCATGAATTTCAGGCAGCTGCAGCTTGGCGGCCTGGTGAGGGAGACTGTGGAGGAACTGAAGGGTTCGCGGCCTGAAACGGATATCGAATGGACCGTGAGCGTGCCAGGGGAAGACCCCTGTGTCTTTGCGGATGAAGAATTTATCAGGCAGGCCCTGATCAACCTTTTAAATAATGCCTGTGATGCCCTGAAGCAGACGGAGGAAAAAAATAAAAAAATCCAGGTTATGCTTCTTGAGGACAGCAGATGGGGAATCATAGAAATAACGGATAATGGCTGCGGGATTGCCAAAGAGGATATGGTGAATATATTCACCCCGTTTTTTACGTCAAAGCCCATGACGAAAAGCTGGGGGATGGGATTATCACTGACCCATAAAATAATTACGGATTCCGGGGGCAAAATAGATGTGGAAAGCGAAGTGGGCAAGGGAACCGTATTTCATGTTTATCTTCCGGTAAGCCGCATTTAACGCCGCTGATTGGAATGTACAGATGGGAGCCAGAAATGATTAAAGTACTGATTGCGGAGGACATGCCCGCTCTATTAAAAAAATACCAGAGACTGCTGGAAAAGGACAGTGAGCTGGAGGTGGTGGCCGCCGTCCAGAATGGATACGAGGCGGTGATGAAGACCGTGCTCTGCCAGCCGGATGTCATACTGATGGACATTGAGATGGAAACAAGGACCGCGGGGCTGGATGCCGCCAGCCAGATCCTTTCCCAATATCCTGAGGTAAAAATCATCATCCTCACTTCCTATGAGGATGATGAAAATGTATTCCAGGCATTCAAGCTGGGTGTTTCCGATTATGTTCTCAAAAATTCCAAACAGGAAGAGCTGATTACCTGTGTGAAGGATGCTTATGCGGGCCGTTCCCCGATCCGGCCGGTGATTGCGGAGAAAATCCGCCGGGAATTCCAGCGTGTCAAACAGAGTGAAGACAGCTTCCTGTATAATCTCATGCTGGTCACTCAGCTGACACAGACCGAAATCGATATTCTGGATCTTCTTCGTCAGGGCTATGAACGCTCGGAAATCTGTTCCATGCGCTGCGTGGAGATGACCACCCTGAAGAGACATATCCATAATATTCTTAAGAAATTCGACCTGGATTCCATGGCTGAGGTGGTTAAGCTTGTGAATGACCTCAAAATTTATGATTATCTCCATAATGTAAAAAATATGGACTTGAAGGATACGAGATGAAAAGAAAAAGGAAAGCCCCGGCCCTTCTGGCGCTTGGGATATCAGCGGCCCTTCTGCTTGCGTCCTGCGGAAAAGACGGAGACAGGCAGGATACCGAACCGGGTGAAATACAGCCTTTGGGAAAACAAAAAATCATATGCTATGATGTGACGGTCAGCGCTCCTTATATGGAGGATCTAGTGAGCGTGTTTAACGCACAGAGCAGCACCACTGAGGTGGAAATGCGTTATCTGGAGGATTCAGACTATGAGGATGAAATAGCCCGGGTACTGGAATCCGGTGAAAAGCCGGACATCCTATGGCTGCGCCAGCCCTCCAAGTCCAACCGGATGGCGGAAGCCGGCGGACTCTATGATCTCTCCGATATGGTAACCCGCAGCAGTCTGGATATTTCCAAATACGGACAGTCCCTTGATATTGTCCAGCTGGATGAGCGGATTTATTCCCTGCCCTTTATCCAGAATATATGGCTTCTATTTTATAATAAGGATATTTTCGATGAGCTTCAGCTGGAGTATCCGGGACAGATGACCTGGGAGGAATACGCACAGCTGGCGGTAAAAATCAACGGTACCGATCCGGACGATGTCAGATGGGGCGGTTATCTTCCGATCTGGGTTCCCAATCTGGGCGCCCTGGAGCTGGGAGAATACCTGTATGATGATGAACTGCCTGCGACCATGGATTTCCTGACATTGATGGATCGTCTCTATAACAAGGATCACAGCCATCCGAACCCGACAGAAATGGAGGAAATCTATGCGCCGGGCTATGACACCTTCCTGGACGGGAAAATAGGAATGATGATAAACGGGGACTGGACGATACAGATCCTGCAGAACCTGGAGGCGTCCAGAACGGAAAACTGCCGCTGGGATGCGGCGCCCCTTCCGCTGACCAACGGAGCGGAGGCGGGAACCTCCATAGGAAGCAACTCCTATCTTGCGGTTTATTCCCAAAGCCGTTATCCGGAGAATGCTTTTGAATTCCTGGAATTCTGCTGCGGGGAGGAAGGCGCCTCCATTCTTGCGGCCCGTTACTGCTTCCCCTCCTACTTCACGGAGAGCGGCAGAGAAAACTATATGCAGAATGTAGATTTTGCACAGACCGGATTTTTCTTTGATGCCATTCTGCAGAATGAAGAAGGCAAGCACGTGCTTTACCAGGATATGAGGGATATCTTTGACAGGGAGGCGACTTCTTATCTGAAAGGGGAAAAATCCCTGGATCAGGCAATGAAGGATTATATGCAGACGAGGAATGCTCTTCAAAAATAAAATACAGGAAAAAGGCACGGTTGACTTTTTTCCGATAACTTCTTTCAGAGGGTGGGTGTAGAAAATCTCATCCTCTTTTTATTGTCTATTTTGATTGATTAGAGCAAATAAGAAGTATAAAACGCTGTGTTTCAAGGAAAAATAGACAAAACAAAGATTATTTTTTTGTTTAAAAGGTGTAGATTTTTTGTGACTTTTCAGAATCGATACAGCAGTTATAATAAAATCATCAGGAAACACGAAACGAGATGTTTTAGTTCAAAGGAGGCAATTATGAAAAAGAAAGCATTAAGCATTCTTCTTACTGCAGCAATGGCAGTTACCATGCTGGCAGGATGCGGCAGCAGCTCTTCCGATAACGCTGCAGGCTCTGGCGCAGCAGCAGGAGACACCGCAGCACAGAGCGAAGCGGCAGGAAACGAAGCGGCTGCAAGCGGAGACAAGACAGTTATTAACTTCTATTATTCCACAGACCTTGAGAAAACGGCATCCAAAGAAATAGCGGCATTCAATGCAGCTAACAGTGATATTGAAGTCGTTGGACACAGTGTGGCAGAAGGCGACTATGATGATAAGGTTAAGGTTATGACGGCCGGCGGATCCACAGATGCTGATATCTATTGGGTTCGTACCCCTGCCCAGATGGCACAGTATACAGAAAACGGTGCATTTGTAGATTTGGCTCCCTATGCGGAAAGCACCGGTGTGGATTTAAGCCCTATTAAGGATTCCTCTCTTGCAGGTGTAACCGATGCAAACGGTGCATTTTACGGATATCCTACAAGCGGCTCCTGCTGGATGCTGTTTTACAACAAAGAATTATTCGATGCAAAAGGCATTGATTATCCCGAAAATCTCACATGGAATGAATACCTTGATCTGATTAAGGAACTGACCGGAGAAGAAGACGGTACCAAATACTGGGGCGGCCTTATGCCTATCTGGACTCCTAACCTGGGAGCCATTCCTACCGGCGAATACCTTGATGATGAGAACCTGACAAGAACAAAAGAATTTGCACAGATTCAGCACCGTATGTATGTAGATGATGCAAGCGCACCCGGAATTGCAGAAATGACCTCCGGTACCTTTGACATCACGGCTTATTTCCAGGCAGGCAATATTTACACCATGATCAACGGTGACTGGATGTTCAGACTGCTGGAAGCTGATTTTGAATGGGGCGCAGCTCCGCTGCCGATTTTTGAAGGCGAAGAAGAAGGATCCAGCGTTGGACAGAGCTCTTATCTGGTAATTTCTTCTACCTCCAAGCATCCGGATGAAGCATATAAGTTCATCGAGTTCTATTGTACCTCTCCGGAAGGAACCTCTATTATTGCTGAAAACAGTGATGTTCCTTCTTATACGACAGATGAAGCTATGGAAGTATATAAGACTCAGGTTAATGTTCCGGGTGTAGAGTACCGTTTCTCTGCAAAGATTTTGGATGAGCAGAAGGGTGAGGAAGGTTATGCTTCTCTGATTGAAGCATACAATCAGGAACTGCAGCTCTACCTGCTGGACGAACAGTCACTGGATGATACCTTCAGCAATTACGCCGAGTTACGTGACGAGATTTTGAACTAAGACAGCAAAAGTACAGAAATTGTACTTGAGGAAACCGCGTGAATCCGGCGCCTTTGACAGGGGCGCCGGATTTTAGCGGCTATGATATGCCGGCCTGCGGGTATGGGCATATGTGAAAAAGGAGGAGATGTAGCATGGCAGCTTCCGTGAAGAAACAGCCTAAGAAACGGATGAGCAGGGCGGCAAGAAAAGAAGCTATCACAGGATACCTGTATTTGCTCCCCAACTTCATCGGATTTTTCATATTCACAGCTATTCCGATCATTTTGGGACTTTTAATCAGCTTTACCGATTACAACGGTTTCAAATGGAAATTTGTAGGGATTAGCAATTATTTAAAAATGTTCGGGGACTCTCAGTTCAAGGCGGCCCTTGTGAATAACCTGGTATACTCTGTAGTCAGCGTACCTCTTACCATAGCATTTTCACTGATACTCGCGCTGGCACTCAATCGGAAGCTGTTTGGCGGCGGATTTTTCAAAACCGTGTTCTTTTTCCCCAACCTGACTTCCATGGTAGCTATCGGATGTATTGCCATGCTGCTCTTCCAGCCCGTGGACGGACCTGTCAACCAGGCGCTGCGTGCTATCGGCATCGCCCAGGAGCATCTGCCCAAATGGTTTATGTCCACCAAAACGGCCCTTCTTACGGTAATCATCGTAGTAGTATGGAAACAGGCCGGTTATTATATGATTATGTTTATGGGCGGCTTGAAAAGCATTCCCAATCATTTGTATGAAGCAGCGAAGATTGACGGTGCCAATTCATGGAAACTTTTCTGGCATGTGACCTGGCCGATGCTTTCCCCCACAACCTTCATGGTTGCTATCCTGTGCTTTATCGCATCCTTCCAGGTATTCGATATCATCAACGTAACCACGCAGGGAGGGCCGGGACGCTCCACCAGTGTGCTTGTATTCCGCATTTACAAGGAAGCATTCGGTGAATGGAAGATGGGATATGCATCCGCAATCGCTTACTTCCTGTTTGTTATCATTCTGATCATCACCCTGATTCAGTGGAAGGGTCAGAAAAACTGGGTAAACGAAGATTAAAGGAGGTCCGCAATGGCAAAACAAGCACAGCAACAGAACAAAAAGAAATTAAAAATCAGTACTGTCCTGATTTTCCTTTTCTGCTGTATCGTGGCATTTACGATGTTAGTCCCCTTTGTGTGGATGGTCAGCGCTTCCTTTAAGCTGAATTCGGAGATTTTCTCCTATCCCGTAAAGTGGATTCCGGAAGTGTTCCGGACACTGAATTATGAAAAAGTATGGCAGAGCATACCCTTCCTGCAGTATTTTCTGAACACCCTGAAGCTGGCGGTTATCATCACCCTGCTCCAGCTGTTCACCTGCTCCCTTGCGGCCTTTGCATTTACCAAGCTGCAGTTTCCGGGAAGAGATAAAATATTTGTGGCTTACCTGGCAACCATGATGGTTCCCTGGCATGCCATCATGATCCCCCAGTTCATCGTGGTTAAGGCGTTCGGCATGTACAATACCCACCTTTCCCTCATTGTATTGCAGGCATTCAGCGCCTTCGGCGTATTCCTTCTGCGCCAGAACATGCTGAGCATACCTAACAGCCTTCATGAAGCGGCGAAGATTGACGGCTGCTCCACCTTCGGCATTTACCGCAGGATTATCCTTCCCCTGTCCCAGAACGGTCTGGCGACCCTTACCGTCCTCACCTTCAACAGTGTATGGAACGACTACATGGGCCCCATGATTTACCTGGACAGCGACAGGCTGAAAACCATCCAGCTGGGCCTTGCGTCCTTCCAGCAGCAGTTCTCGGCGGATTACGGCGCTATTATGGCAGGCACGGTGTGTTCGGTTATCCCCATCATCATCGTATACTGCATCGGACAGAAATATATTGTGGAAGGCGTTGCCTTCGCCGGAGTAAAGGGCTGATATACGGGAAAAAAGTATATTCCTTCCGCCGGTATTGACGGCATACACAGGATATTGTATAAAGGAAATGGACCCGCGCATGGCGTGGGTTCCATTTCTTTATGGATAAATAAGTATAACAGGAGTGATGGCAGACATGAAAACAATTTCAATTTATCCTCTGCAGGATTCCGGAACCCTTCTGACCGGTTACCTGCACCCTTATTTTGAAGAAATGCCCCACAGGAAGACGCGTCCCTGTGTGGTGATATGTCCCGGCGGGGCTTATAAATACTGCTCCGACAGGGAAGCGGATCCCATAGCGGAAGCTTATTTTGCAAAAGGCTTCCAGGTATTTGTCCTCTATTACAGTACCACAGGAAAGGAAATGGAGCGTCCGGCAACCGGTTTTACGCCATTATGCGAGCTTTCCGCAAGTGTGGTACATATCAGGGAGCACGCGGAAGAATACGGAGTGGATCCCGCCAAAATCGCGGTCTGCGGCTTCTCTGCCGGAGGCCATCTGGCAGCCAGCCTGGGAGTCCACTGGAACAGCGAAAAACTCCGTGCCCTCTGTCCGGCGGAGGGACGGCAGAACCGTCCGGATGCCATGATCCTTTCCTATCCTGTCATTTCCGCTCAAAAGGAGGTTCATCCGGAGTGGCATGACAGCTTCAGCGCTCTTCTGGGCCCGGAACGCACGGAGGAGGAAGAAGCCTATTTTTCACTGGAAAACCAGGTGGACGAAGATACGGTGCCCGCTTTCTGCTGGCATACCATGGATGACGACTGCGTGTGCGTCACCAATACCATGCGCTTTGTGAAAAGCCTGTATGAGCATGGAGTCCCGGCAGAATGCCACCTTTTCGAGCATGGGCATCACGGCCTGTCCATGTGCACCCAGGAGGTGGGAGATGACTATCCCCATGTGGCGCATTGGTTTGAATTGAGCTGCGAATGGCTGTGCACCCGTTTTGACTGGAAGGTATAAATAACAGATTGCAGGTCCGCCTCTGCGGACAGATAGGAGCATTATGGTTAAAAAAATGTTATATGGCGGCGATTATAACCCGGAGCAGTGGGACGAAGCAGTTTGGGAAGAGGACATGCGCATGTTCCGTCTCGCAGGGATTGACTGCGTGACATTGAACGTATTCAGCTGGGCGGCCCTTCAGTCCGATGAGGTAACCTATCATTTCGAACGGCTGGATAAGATTATGGAGCTGGTTCGTAAAAATAACCTGAAGGTGGTAATGGCTACCTCTACGGCGGCCCATCCGGCCTGGATGGCAAAAAAATATCCCGAAGTGCTGCGCACGGAATTCAACGGCATGAAAAGAAAATTCGGCAGCAGGCACAATTCCTGTCCCAATAGCCCCGTCTACCAAAAATATTCCGTGGCCCTCGCCCGTAAGCTGGCAGAACGCTACGGAACGTATGACAACATTGTGACCTGGCATATTTCCAATGAGTACGGCGGAGAATGCTACTGCGAAAACTGCGAAAAAGCGTTCCGCGTATGGCTGAAAGAAAAGTACGGAAGTATCGAGGCTCTCAACAAGGCCTGGAATACCAGCTTCTGGGGACATACCTTCTATGATTGGGATGAAATCGTCGTTCCCAACCTGCAGAGCGAGCATTTTGCCCAGGATCGCACCACATTTCAGGGGATTTCCCTGGATTACCGCAGGTTCAATTCCGATTCCATTCTCCAAAATTATCTGAGAGAGTATGAAGCGGTCAAGGCTGTTACCCCTCATATTCCGGTGACGACCAACCTGATGGGCTTCTATAAGGCCCTCGATTACCAGAAATGGGCCGGATACATGGATGTGGTGTCCTGGGACAATTATCCCGATCCCACCGATCCCCCCGCGCTGGTTGCCATGCGCCATGACCTGATGCGCGGCCTGAAGCAGGGAGCCCCCTTCATGCTCATGGAGCAGACCCCCAGCGTGACTAACTGGCAGTCCTATAATCTCCTGAAACGCCCCGGTGATATGCGGCTCATCAGCTATCAGGCGGTGGCCCACGGCGCGGATACCGTGATGTTTTTCCAGATGCGCAGAAGCATCGGCGCCTGCGAAAAATTCCACGGCGCGGTCATTGACCATGTCGGCACCGAAAATACCCGGGTATTCCGGGAAGTAAGCCAGCTTGGAGAGGAACTGAAGCAGCTGGGAGACACCACCCTGGATTCCAGGACGCCTTCCAAAGCGGCGATGCTCGTGGACTGGGATAACTGGTGGGCTCTGGAATACTCCGCAGGCCCCAGCTGTGACCTGAAATACATGGACGAACTCGCTAACTATTATACGGCTCTTTACGACAATAATATCTCCGTGGACATCATATCCGCACAGGATCCGCTGGATGATTACAAAGTGGTGATCGCCCCGGTTATGTATATGACAAAGCCCGGTGCGGATGAAAAAATCAGGAAGTTCGTATCCGAAGGAGGCACCTTTGTAACCACCTTCTTAAGCGGCCTTGTGGATGAACACGATCTTGTCATCACAGGCGGATATCCCGGAAAGCTGCGCGATATCCTGGGTATCTGGGTGGAAGAAACAGATGCGCTGCCCTCATATATGAAGAACAGTTTTTCCTGGAACGGAAAGGACTATGACTGCGGCCTGATCTGCGATATCATGCATATGGAAAACGCACAGGCCCTTGCCTGCTATGATAAGGATTTCTATGAAGGAACCCCTGTACTGTCCAAAAATGAATTCGGCAAAGGCCATGCCTATTATGTGGCAACCCGCGCCGGACAGGATTTCTATGCCGATTTCCTCAACAAGGTATTGGAAGAGCAGGGCGTGGAGCCGGTTTTCAAGCCCTGTAAGGGAGTGGAAATCACCATCCGCCGGAAAGAAGAAACCAATTTCCTCTTCTTCCTGAATCATAATCCGCAGGAAACAGTGCTTATCGCTGAAAAGCCGGGAACCGATTTGCTCACCGGAAAAGAATACCGTCCCGGAGACGAAATCGTTCTGCAGACAAAAGGAGTGGTTCTCTTTAAGGAACAGAACGCCTGATATTACAAAATATATGGCAAATTATTTTTGGCTCTTTCTCTCAGATGGGAGAAAGGGCCTATTTTTATGTCTGTTTCATTTTACTGACTCAAACTCCGCACATGCCCCTGTCCCCTCCGGCCTCTGTTTCCGGCGCTATCAGCCGGTTTGGATTTCCATCCCCCTGCGCCGGCCGTGCAGGAATCCTTAAAGGGGACACTCTCGTTCGGATAAACACGCAGCGGTACTAAGGCCGCAAAATACGCGGCCTAAGGACCGGCGAGTTTATACGCCCCTTACAGGAAACCCTGCACGGCCGGCGCAGGGGGATGGAAATCCAAACCGGCTGACAGCGCCGGAAACAGAGGCCGGAGGGGACAGGGGCATGTGCGGAGTTTGAGTTACTGATATTTAATGTGAACAAGCTGAAAAAGGAGAGATAATAATCGTTTTTACATATATAATATATTTTTGCTGCAAAACCTTAAAAATCTAGTAAAAAGTGCTTGCAAAAATAGGGGGGGGGTATAATTGCACTATAAAAATTGTATAAATGATATATCTTTGTGCGAATTGCTGAGAGGGAAAAGTGGGCCCATCAGTCGCCTGAATACCTGTATATCCTGCTGAGGAAATATCATTTATTACGGAAACCAAGGAGGAAACAAACAGTATGAAGAGAAAGCTTTTATCTATCGTTCTTGCGGCTGCTTTAGCAGGAACCATGCTCGCGGGATGCGGATCCGGGAGTTCTTCCGGCAGCCAGAATGCTCCGGCGGCAGGAAAAGAAACCGGAACGGAAAGCAAGGCGGAAACAACGGCTGAAGCGGCGGACTCCTCTTCGGCAGGCGCTTCCGGAAAGCAGACAGACGGCAAGAACCTTCCGGAGCTGACGACAGAACCTCTGACAATTACCCTTTGGGATATTTCAACGGAAGATCCCGGCAAGACCACAATGGAAGGGGCAGTACAGAGATTTATGGATGACTACCCCAATATCACCATTAATCTGGTGCATCAGCAGAATGATAATTACAAACAGCAGCTGGTGGTGGCGATGAGCTCCAAGCAAGCGCCGGATATGTATATCCACTGGGGCGGCGGCCCTATGGCAGAATACTACAAATCCGGTTTCGTAAATGATATCACGGATATGTTTAATACCTATGACCATCCCGACTTTATTGATGCGGCGGTGGCGCAGGCTTCCTATGACGGAAAAATTCTTTCCATACCTTTCGGCGGATTGTCCGGATGCGATATTTTCTACAACAAGACTATTTTCGCGGAAGTGGGAATTGAAGTTCCTGAGACGATCGATGAGCTGGAAGCGGCATGTGATAAGCTGGTGGCGGCAGGCTATGTGCCCTTCGCACTGGCAAACGGATCCAAGTGGACCGGTTCCATGTATTATATGTACCTGGTAGCGCGTCATTCAGGAAATGCTGAGTTTGACGCTGCCTATACCCAGGAAGGATCCTTTACCTCCGACGCTTTTATCTGGGCAGGAGAGAAGATCCAGGATTGGGTAAAAAAAGGATATTTCCCCGATGGTGTAAACTCACTTTCCACAGATGACGGACAGGACAAGGCCCTGCTGTATGACAATACGGCGGCGATGATGCTGCATGGTTCCTGGCAGGTATCCGGTATCAGGGCGGATAATCAGGAATGGTACGATGAGAATATCGGCGTATTCCGTTTCCCTGAGGATTCGGAAGCAGCTGCAAAAGGGGTTCCCCAGGATGTTGAAATCGGAACGGCGATCGGTAACGGCTTCTCCTTCAACTGCTGGAACGCTGACGGTTCCGTGGATCAGACAAAGCTGGATGCCTGTTATGTGCTTGCGACACAGTATTATAACGATGATGCCTATAACCAGAGACAGCTTGACAGCGGAACCATTCCTTCCATCAAAGGATTTGAAGAAACCATTGATGATCCCAACATGAAAGTGGTTGCGGATGTATTCTTTACCGCATCCAATGTGCAGCTATGGTATGACCAGTACCTGCCTGCGTCGGTTACAGAAGTGCATAAGGATTGTATGACGGAACTGTTCGGTCTGCAGAAAACTCCTGAACAGATAGGCCAGGAGCAGGATGCCGCTATGAAGGCGGCCATAGCCGAATAAAATTCGGCGGGCCGGCGATAAGATGATTGGAAACAACGTTTGTCACGCAGTGCGGGCCATCCGTTGTTCAAAAAGCCCGCAGGAAAATTTCTCCTGCGGGCGGATTTTACTACAGAATTATTTGAAAGGCAGACTATTTGGAAAATAGTTTACCGGAAAGGAGATAATGTGGGTCCTGAAAAAAAAGCAAACGGTCTGGCCGGAGCGAGAGCAAAAAGTACCGCCAAAGCGGCTGCGGTATTCCTCCTTCCCGCATTAATTTTAATTGTGGTGTATATGATCTATCCTGTCATCGATACCTTTGTGACAAGCGCTTACAGCTGGAACGGTATTTCCTCCAACAAAATCTATATCGGAATCAGCAACTGGAAAACCCTGCTGTCGGATCATTCCTTCTGGTCTGCATTCGGCCATAATGTGATAGTCATGATTTTTTCCATCCTGCTTCAGATTCCCCTGGGCCTTCTGCTTGCTACCTTTTTGGATGCAGGAGGCAAGAAATTCAATATCTTTAAGATCATATGGTTTCTGCCTTATCTGATGAGCTCCGTAGCCATTGCCTTTTTGTTTACCTATGCACTGGCTACGAACGGAGGTATCTTCTCCTCTCTGGGAACTCTGATCAAGGGAAGCAAAGTGACCGTGGATCTTCTGGGAAGAAACCCTCATGCGCTTTTCTCGGTAATCGGAGTAATGGCATGGCAGTTTACCCCTTTCTATATGGTTTATTTTATTGCCGGCTACGGAAATATTGATACCACAATTTATGAAGCGGCCGTTATTGACGGAGCCACAAGAGGCCAGTACCTGAGGCAGATTGCTATTCCTCTGCTGGGGCCGATTTTTAAGACCGCATGTACTATGTCCCTGATTGGTTCCCTGAAATATTTTGACATGATTTGGAATATGACCGGCGGCGGTCCTGCAGGGGGAACGGAATTGATGGCTACTTATATGTATAAGCTGTCCTTCCAGCAGTTCAATATGGGCTATGGCTCCTGTGTCGCGGCAGGTATGTTCATTCTGATAACTGCCATCGCGCTGCTGTTCCAGAAGATTTTTGTAGTAAAGGAGGACTATTAAATGAGTGGAGAAAAAGAGGTTGATTACCGGAAGGAAAAGCTGAAATCCAGAATTGCATGGGCGATCGCCATTTTCTTTGCATGTGCCTGGCTGGTAGTTACGCTGGTTCCGTTCTTCTTTATGATCATGAACTCTTTCCGCAAACAGTTTGATATGCTGGCCCAGGGAGTGTTCCATCTTCCCGATCCATGGTATTTCAACAATTATGTGGAAGTCATGACCCACGGCTTCTTCGGCTATTTCTTCCGAAGTGTGCTTGTCGTTGCCGTTTCATTGATTTTGATGCTGGCGATTTCCGCCTTTGCCGCATACCCTCTTTCCCGAATGAAATTCAAGCTGAGGGGTTTTATCTATGCAGGAATCGTGGCAATGATGTCTATCCCCATGCATGTGACACTGATCCCCATTTTTAAAATGACCACAAATATGGGATTGTACGACAGCCTGCAGGCACTGGTAGGCCCCTATGTTACCTTTGCGCTTCCTATGTCCGTATTTATCCTCACAGCCTTCATGACAACCATTCCGAAGGAAATTGAAGAATCCGCCGAAATTGACGGCTGCAACAAGTTCAGGAATTTTTTCGCCATCATCCTTCCTCTTTCCAAATCAGGACTTTCCACACTGGCTATTTATAATGGTGTTTCCATGTGGAATGAATTTGCATTTGCCAATACCCTCCTGCAGACAGCTTCCAACAAAACCCTGCCCTTGGCCCTGGGACAGTTTAAAGGAGAACATTCACTGGACATTCCGATCATACTGTCCGTACTGGTACTGTCTGTATTGCCGATGATTATATTATTCATTACTTTCCAGGATAAGCTGGTTAAAGGGATGATGGCCGGGGCTGTAAAAGGCTGACGTCATCCGGAATCCTTTATGCCATATACATTAATGAAGATAAAAAATACCGGCACTTTATTAAGCTGCCGGTATTTTTATATCCTGATTGAAAACCGGCATTCGAAAAAAACATTGTACAAGCCGGCAAAACATTGTATAATTTTAGGTAATCAGTGTATTTTATCTATGTTAATATGTTGCATAATAGAATCGCCGGCTAAATCTGCGGAAGGCTTTCTTCAGGGGATTTCCGGCATTGTTTTTTGGGGGTGATTTTCCTGCAGGGCAAGGCTCTGCATGGGATAGATTGCAGAAAACAAAGATAAAAGGAGGGTTCTGTCCATGATAAGAATTGGAATGTTAACCAGCGGCGGGGACTGCCAGGCTCTGAATGCGGCTATGAGAGGTGTTGCCAAAACATTGTTCAATGCTAAGGAGGAAGTGGAAATCTATGGATTCCTGGATGGCTACAAGGGTCTGATCTATGGAAAATTCCGTATGTTGACCAGCTCGGATTTTTCCGGTATCCTTACCAAAGGCGGCACCATTTTAGGCAGCAGCCGGATGCCCTTTAAGCTCATGCGCGATCCGGACGAAAACGGCCTGAACAAGGTGGAGGCCATGAAGCAGAATTATCATAAGCTTCAGCTGGACTGCCTGGTTATCCTGGGGGGCAACGGAACCCATAAGACGGCTAACCTGCTGAAAGAGGAGGGACTTAATGTCATTACGCTCCCTAAAACCATTGATAATGATCTGTGGGGAACCGATATGACCTTTGGCTTCCAGAGCGCGGTAAACATCGCAACAGAAGCCATTGACAATATCCATACCACGGCTGCTTCCCATGGAAGGGTATTCATCGTGGAGGTTATGGGCCATAAGGTTGGTTTCCTCACTTTGAATGCAGGAATGGCAGGCGGGGCCGATTTGATTCTGATACCTGAAATCCCTTATGATATCGATAAGGTTATCGCCGCCATTAAAGAACGCCATGACAGAGGAAGCCGTTTTACCATCCTTGCAGTGGCGGAAGGCGCCATCTCCAAAGAAGACGCCAAGCTCAGCAAGAAGGAATATAAGAAAAAACTGGAGAATTACACCTTCCCGTCCGTGTCCTATGAACTGGCGGATCAGATCGCCAGGAAAAGCGGAATGGAAGTACGGGTGACCGTGCCCGGACATACACAGAGAGGCGGAACTCCCTGCCCTTATGACAGAGTGTTCGCAAGCCGCCTCGGCTCGGAAGCCGGCAAGCTGATCCTGAAGGGTGAGTACGGTTTTATGGTAGGTTATAAGAACCGGGAAATCGTAAAAGTGCCCCTTGAGGAAGTGGCGGGCAAACTGAAAATGGTAGATCCCAATTCTTCCATTGTAAAAGAAGCCAAAATGCTGGGAATCAGCTTTGGCGATTAAGAAGAGGTAAAAAATGTCTTACACAGCTCTTTACCGTAAATTCCGGCCGGAACGTTTTGAAGATGTGAAAGGCCAGGACCACATTGTTACTACATTAAGAAATCAGATAGAGGCGGATCGAATCGGCCATGCCTATCTGTTCTGCGGGACAAGAGGGACAGGCAAAACGACCATTGCCAAAATATTTGCAAAAGCGGTCAACTGCGAAAATCCGGTGGACGGTTCTCCCTGCGGGGAATGCCGAAGCTGCCGTTCCATCGCGGCAGGCGCCAGCATGAATGTGATAGAAATCGACGCCGCTTCCAACAACGGCGTCGATAACATCCGCGAAATTGTGGATGAGGTATCCTATTCTCCTGCCGAAGGCCGTTTTAAGGTTTATATTATAGACGAAGTGCATATGCTGTCCATAGGAGCCTTTAACGCCCTTTTAAAAACCCTGGAGGAACCGCCGTCCTATGTAATATTCATACTTGCCACCACGGAGGTGCATAAAATTCCTGTGACCATTCTTTCCAGGTGCCAGAGATATGACTTTAAGAGAATTTCCATAGAAACAATCACCGACCGGCTTCGGGATCTGATGGTTCAGGAAAACCAGCAGGTGCAGGAAAAAGCCCTTCGTTATGTGGCTAAGGCAGCGGACGGCTCCATGCGTGACGCCCTGAGCCTCCTGGATCAGTGCATTGCCTTTCATTATGGAAAAGAACTTACCTACGATATGGTTCTGGATGTGCTGGGAGCCGTGGATACGGAGGTTTTCAGCCGGCTTCTTCGCGCCGTGCTGGAACGCAGCGTGACGGACTGCATCGGCATTCTGGAAGAAATCGTCATGCAGGGCAGGGAACTGTCCCAGTTTGTATCGGATTTTACCTGGTATCTGCGCAACCTTCTGCTCATAAAGACCTCGGAAGACAACGCTATAGAAGATGTGGTCGATGTTTCCAGTGATAATCTTGTCAGGCTGAAAGAAGAAGCGGGGATGGCCGAAACGGATGCCATCATGCGCTATATCCGGGAGCTTTCCGAGCTTTCCGGAAGAATACGCTATGCCGGCCAGAAGCGGATTTTAATAGAAATGGCGCTGATTAAGCTGTGCCGTCCTCAGATGGAAATCAGCCAGGATTCCCTGCTTGACAGGCTCCGGGCCGTGGAACAGCAGCTGGAAAAAGGAGTAGTCGTGCAGCAGCCTGCTCAGACGGCAGCTCAGGGCAGCGCCCCGGAACAGAAAACGGCCCGTCCCGGTATCTCCATGGCGGAGCTTCCCAAGGCCATACCGGAAGATGTATCCAATATCGTTGCCAATTGGCCGACCCTTGTGGGACAGACGGCTATGCCCATGAAGCTGTACCTGAAAAAGGCGAAACTCAGCCTGGGCGGTGATAACCGTCTGATGATAGTTCTGGAGGATGGCCTTGCTTCCGATTATTTCCTGAAGCAGGAAGGCAATAAGGAAGAGCTGGAGAAGCTGCTTTCCGAATTCGCTCAGAAAAAGGTCGAGGTAAATATGACGGTTTCCCGTTCCGACAGGGATTTTGAAGATTCCTACGTGGATTTAACCCAAATCATCCACATGGAAATAGAAGAAGAATAACAACAAAAGCAAGAAATAAGGAGGTCATAACAGATTATGGCAAAAAGAGGCGGATTCCCGGGCGGCGGTATGCCCGGAAATATGAATAACCTGATGAAGCAGGCACAGAGGATGCAGCGTCAGATGGAAGAAAGCCAGAAAGAGCTGGAAACCAAGGAATTTACGGCAAAGGCAGGAGGCGGTGCGGTGGAAGTCACTGTTACTGGCAAGAAGGAAATTACAAAGGTAAAGCTGTCTGAAGAGGTAGTGGATCCTGATGATATCGAAATGCTTGAGGATCTTGTGGTGGCGGCGGCCAATGAAGCCCTGCGAATGGCGGAAGAAGCCAATACGGAAATGATGGGCAAAATGACCGGCGGTCTTGGCGGAGGCTTTCCCTTCTGATGGATCTTTACAGCGGATATATTAATAAGTTAATCGATGAGCTGTCAGGCCTGCCGGGAATCGGAAGCAAATCCGCCCAGCGGCTGGCCTTTCATATCATCAATATGCCGGCGGCCAAAGTAGAGAGGCTTGCCAGAACCATGACGGATGCCAAGGAGCACGTGAGGTATTGTGAAGAATGCTATACCCTTACGGATTCCGAAAAATGTCCGATCTGTGCGAATGAACGCAGAGACCACTCCGTTATCATGGTGGTGGAAAATACCAGGGATCTGGCAGCTTATGAAAAAACCGGCAAATATGAAGGGGTATATCATGTCCTTCACGGAGCCATTTCCCCCATGCTGGGAATTGGGCCCAATGATATCAAACTGAAGGAACTGATGCACCGCCTTACCGGAGAGGTTAAGGAAGTGATCATTGCCACCAACTCCAGCCTTGAAGGGGAAACAACAGCTATGTATATCGGGAAGCTCATAAAGCCGACAGGAATTAAGGTGACAAGAATTGCCAGCGGTGTCCCGGTAGGCGGAGACCTTGAATATATAGATGAAGTCACTCTGCTGCGCGCGCTGGAAGGCAGAGTGGAAATGTAACGGAAACAGTATGCGTAAATGTGTGCCCGGGCACGCAGAAGGGAGCGTAAAATGGGAGTACAGAAGGAACTTTTTGGTACTGACAAGGAGGGAAAAGAGGTATACCTTTATACCCTTTCCAACAGCAGGGGTATGAAGGCGAAGGTGATGAACTACGGAGCCATCCTTGTGGATTTGATCGTGCCTGACAAAGAAGGCAAAACAGCTGATGTGGTTCTTGGCTATGATAAGCTGTCCGAATATTTTGTAAATGGCTGCTTCTTCGGAGCGGTTATCGGACCCAATGCCAACCGTATAGCCAATGCCAGATTCATACTTGACGGGGTGGAATACCATCTGGATCCAAATGACGGTATGAATAATCTCCACAGCCATAAGGATCTGGGCGTTCATAAGAGAATATGGGAAGCACAGGAGATTGAAAACGGCGTTGTATTTTCCGTTGATATGCCTGATGCAGATTTAGGATTTCCCGGAAATAAAACACTTAAGGTTACATATTCAGTTAATGAAGAAAATGAACTTAAGCTGGAATACAGCGGAATCAGCGACAAAAACACAATTATTAATATGACCAACCATTCCTATTTTAACCTGGACGGCCATGATGCCGGAGATATATCCGAGCATCAGGTTACTATCCATGCCAAATATTTTACGGAGATTCTTCCCGGCGCTATTCCTACCGGAAAGCTGGTTCCTGTGGAAGGAACGCCCATGGACTTCAATACTCCTAAAAAAATAGGGGAAGAAATTGATAAGGAATGGGATCAGCTGGAAAAGGTTGGAGGCTATGATCATAACTGGTGTCTGGATAACTATGACGGCAAGGTGAGACTTGTCTCCTCAGTAACCAATCCTTCCGGAAGCAGAACCATGAAGGTATTTACCGACCTTCCCGGCGTACAGTTCTATACCAGCAACGGTATGGCCGAGCAGACCGGAAAAGGCGGGGCAAACTATGGAAGCCGCACCGCTTACTGCCTGGAGACACAGTTCTATCCCGATACGGCCAATGAACCGGATTTCCCTTCCGCAGTTTTCGGCCCGGATAAGGATTACCACAGCGTAACCATTTTCCGTTTTGAATAAAAGAAGATAAGCCTGAAAGCCAGAATTTGCATTCTATGCGGTTCTGGCTTTTTATATACCGTTTTTTGTCGAAAAGAATATAACCATTGCCGCGCATTCCGCCAAAATGTGCGTCCTTTCTTTGCTATATTGAAAGAAAAAAAGGCGGTGGCAGTATGCAGATTCCTAAAAATGTGGTACAGGCAGGCGACGTGGACCCCTGTCACAAAATATACATAGAAGACTACGTATATACATATCTTTCCCAAAACCGGAGTGGGGACAAGTCCGCGGATTTCTGCCTGTATGGAAAAACGGAGACAGAAGGAGAAGTCCGGTACTATTTTATTTATGGTGCGGCAAAAGAAGGACCCGGATGGGAAATGACGGCAAGAAGATATTTTTCCAGACAGATCAGAATCGGGGAGGCTTCTGTGGATGAACAGGAAGCCTGGCTTTTTTTTGAAGACGGCTATGCCACCCCTCTGGAAGGCTATTTTATTTTTTATGAGCAAAATGAGGATATGCAGTCCTATCTTATAGCGGTACACCAGAACCAGCCCGGGGAAACCGTGCAGGAGGTCAGGCCCAGGGCGGTGAGAAGCCCTGAAAAGAGCAGAAGGGTATATGAAAGTACGGCGGAGCCTCCGGAAGAAAAAGAAACGGCCAGCGCAGAACCCCGGAGAATCAGACGTTTTCCGCATAATTATAATATGGAACCGGAGATTGAGAAGGAAAGCGGCCAGGAAAAGGTTATGCAGGCGGCTGAAACCTATAGCCGGAAAAGGCCTGACAGCCAACAGACGAACAGCAGGCGGTCAGCGGTATCCCACAGCTCATTTTTCAGCAGGGCAGCAGGACTTGCAATCCTTCTTGTACTCTGCGTAATCGGAGTGACTTCCATTAACCGCTATAATGATATGAAAGAAGCGGGAAATATGTTTGCCGGCGCGGCAGGCCAGCTTGATAATAACGGGGAAGAAAAAGCGGCGGCAGGCAGTGGGGAAAAAACCGGTTTCCAGATAGAAGAAAAACAGGCAGCCCTGCCTGATACGGATAACGGTACGGCCGGAGAGAGCATTTCACTGCCGGTGCTATCTTCATCGGTGAATGGAACAGCTCCGGAAGAACAGCAGTCTCTTCCTGATGCGGCAAATGCCGGTGAACAGCAGGTACAGAACTCAGTGCCGGAAACACAGGCACCAGCAGGACAGTCCCCGGAGGACTCACAAAACTCCGGCCAGGCAGCAGCCGATCAGGATACCGCAGCAGCGGAAGGTCAGAATACTCCGGCGGAATCAGACGCTGAGGTCCAGCCGGCTTCTGATATTACATCCGATGCGGTAGCGGCTTCCGCACAGATCCCTTCCAGCTATATCGTACAGTCCGGAGACAGCCTTGCCCTGATATGCCGCCGTTTTTACGGTAATCTGGATAAAATGGATGAAATCTGCGAATTGAATTCTATTTCCAACCCCAATCGTCTGACCCCGGGACAAAAAATTTTACTTCCTAACTGAAAATTTATGGTATAATCCCAATAGGGCAGAGCCAGGTGAAAAAAAGCCGCGTGATTTTGCATCAACGGGGCTTTTTTTATACAGCGAAGCGAAAGAACAATCATGATTTGAGGATTTTTATGTCAAATGTGCGTGACTATCTGCGTAAAAGAGCAGAGCGTAAAGAAAATAAACAAACTGCAAAAAATGTGGGAAACCTGATAATTAAACACAGGATGGCCATTATTTCCAGAACGATTCTGGTAATCCTTCTTTGTGCCGCCCTGGGCGCCACGATCTACGTACAGCTTAAAAATCAGGTTTTTACGAGTTATGTTACCCTTTCTTCCGTTGATAAGCAGCAGTATGATAATGCGGTATGCTTAAACTATGAAAAGGGTTTCCTGACCTACAGTAAGGATGGTATCAGCTATACGGATAACAAAGGCAATGCTATTTGGAACCAGACCTTTGAAATGCAGGATCCTATGGTACGCATAGCCAGGACCAGAGTTGCCGTGGCAGATTATAACGGACACATCATACATAACATAGCATTATCAGGGGATGCTGTGGAGATAGATACCAATCTGCCAATCCGCCAATTTGCATTGGCCGAAAATGGTATGGTGGCGGCCATATTGGAAGATACTAATATCACCTGGATTTATCTCTATAATTCCGCAGGTGAAAAAGTGGCATATATAAAGACCACCATGCAGAAAAGCGGCTATCCGGCAGCGGTTGCCCTTTCCCCGGACGGAAAGCTGATGGCGGTATCCTATATTACAGTGGAAAGCGGTGCTGCCAAAAGCAGTGTTGCGTTTTATAATTTCAGCTCGGTCGGCCAGAACTTTGTAGATAATTTTGCCAGCGGAGCAGACTACGTGGATGCTGTCATTCCCTATCTCACATTCATAAACGGCGATACAGCTTTTGCCGTAGCGGATAACCGCCTTGTCATTTACAGCGGAGACCAGAGACCGAAAAGCACGGCGGACGTTTCGCTGGAAGAAGAAATACAGAGTATTTTTTACAATGAAAATTACATCGGTCTGGTATTCCTCGACACAACCGGTGCAGGAAAATATCGCCTGGATATCTATAATACCTCCGGAACCGTAGTCACCTCCCTGTACTTTGATATGGATTATAAGGATATCATCCTGTACAAGGACATAGTCATTATATATAATGAAACTCAATGTACGATATTTAATATGAAAGGTCTGGAACGGTTCCGCGGTGAATTTGAAAAGCCTGTTCTTTTATTTTCACCCATCAGCACGAAAAAATACCTGACCGTTTCCAAAGACAGTATTGATATCATAGAAATGAAATAGGAGTATGCATATGCAAATGAATATTAATATTCTGCTGATCATTGCTCTGGCCCTGTGTCTGTGGAGAGCCTACAGAGGATTCCGCGTAGGGATGGCAGAAGAAATATACCGGCTTATTTCCCTGGTGGTCGCCCTCTTCGTACTGGCGCTTTCCATTATGGCCATTTCCAGCTTTATGGATCATAATACTAAGAACGGGATAGTGGCTGTTATCCTTATTATAATAACAGGGATCGTTTTCCATCTCCTGAGTATTGTGCTCAACTCCCTGAAAACGGTGGCCAAGCTTCCCATCATCAGTTTCTTCAACAGCATTTTAGGAATCGCAGCAGGAGTTTTGGAGGTGGCGGTCGCTTTTTGGATTCTCTACATTATTATACAAAACTTCCCGACAGGCTCCTTCGGTGAACAGATTATGAAGTGGACCAATGAAAATGAATGGCTGCTCCGTTTGTATAACTCCAATTATATTTCAGGCTGGATATCTCCTTTTCTATAGATATCCGGCCCTTTTTTATTTTACACCTCAATCCGGCCTTCTCCCTCCTGGAGGAAAAAAGAGAGCGGAGCCCCGATAAAAAGCCTCTGTTAACACAATATCTTGTACTGAAAAACACAAGATATTGGGGTTAATAAAATATTCCAAAAAGTTGTTAAAAAATTCAAAAAAAATGTTGACATCTAACGATACATAATGCTAAAATAAGACTCACCGCGAACAACGGTGAAACAACAGCTTGAAAGAAATAAAAAAAGTTAAAAAAAGTGCTTGACTGACAGAACAACATGTGATAAGATATCAACTGTTGCGGCTGAGAAAGCAGCACACAGAACCTTGACAAATAAACAGTAATGCAACCCTGAAAATTCTAAAAAAGAAAATTCAGAGAACAAGTTTTAAAGCTTCGAGAGAAGACCTTTAAGACACCCAAAAACAGTAAGA
>NZ_MPDJ01000005.1:539889-647325 GCF_001881565.1 Eisenbergiella tayi | reverse complement strand
GATATCCCAATAAGTAAGACCCCTTAGAGAGTATGAGGTAGATAGGCTGGAGGTGGAAGTGCAGTAATGTATGTAGCTGACCAGTACTAATCGGTCGAGGGCTTATCCTGAAGGTATAGGAAAGCAAGTTTTGGAGAAAGAGATTAAATTCAATGTTCGGTTTTGAGGGTATGGGTTCATATAAGTGATTAAAGAGAAGTGGTAAGAAGTAATCCTCGATAGCTCAATGGTAGAGCACTCGGCTGTTAACCGAGTTGTTGTAGGTTCGAGCCCTACTCGGGGAGTTAGCTGTGAAGGCAGAGTCCTGAGGAGTGAGAGAGCGCTGGGAGAAGCGTGGAGCCAGGGGAAGGAACCTGGAAAAGAAAAGAGGCTCCGTGGTCAAGCGGTTAAGACATCGCCCTTTCACGGCGGTAACACGGGTTCGATTCCCGTCGGAGTCATTTTTAGATTGTGTTCTGCATATAATATAATAAACAAGGCGCAGTAGCCAAGTGGTAAGGCAATGGTCTGCAACACCAGTATCCACCGGTTCAAATCCGGTCTGCGCCTCTTTAAAAACCTCGAAAACATTAATTTTTCGGGGTTTTTTTGATCTACATAGAAAAGAAAATTGAACAAAAGAATAAGTTTTTACCACAACATCATAATCGTCACCTGATATTTTTGCTACAGCTTTTATCTCCTGATGGCTTTTTGTATTTCTGAGAAGACGAGTGGAAAATATATCTTTAAAACAGTCAATCAACCTTTACAGAGAAAAGATATTCTTTTGGAGACATAGAAACATATTGCTTGAAACGCTTTGAAAAATATTGCGGTGTGTCAAACTTTAGGATTGTTGAAATTTCTGTTATAGAATAATTTTCTTCCCGAATCAGGCGTTTTGCTTCCTCAATTTTTATAAATGTATAGTAGTCTATAATACTTCGGTTATAAACCTTTTTAAATGCAGTGGACAAATGGGTTTTGCCATAATGAAGCTGTTCGCTGATTTGTGAAACAGTAATTTTGTCAAATAAATGATCTTCCAGTAATTTTTTGATTTGAGCAGCAATATGATTATCAAATTTTGATTTTGAAGTAAAAAGCTGATTATTGATTTTAGTTTGCTGCTCATGTCTCAATAACAGGATCAGGAATTGTTCCAGATTTAATCGGACTAATTGCTGAGCTCCGATCATGGAATCCTCTTTGGGTATCAGCTCACGTAACTTAGGATCAGGCATGGGAAGTATAAATGCAGATTTACCCTCTGCTATTATTTGTGAAATCAGCCCTTTAAGACCGTCTGGTATTTTTATTACCTTATCTTCAAAATAACGCATAGCGGAAGAATTTGTATCAAAAGAAATGATAAATACATTAGCCGCGTGTTTTCCATCCGAACAGATATTATGATATAAATTTGGGCGTAAGAATACCAGTTCTCCCGGTTCCAGCATAAATTCGTGTTCGCCGCTGGTTATGCACACATGCCCCTTGTCTGAATATATAATTTCCCAGAAGTCATGGCTTTCCCCATGAAATTTATAATCCTTTCCATATTCAAAATAATGTATCGTTATAATTTTCGCTATGTTTATTACATTGGCAATTTCATGTTTGATATAGATTGTATTTTGCATTTCTGTTCTCTCTTTTATTTTAACTATGAACAAAAGTATAAATCCGGCGTACAATAATCTCTTATCATCCCGTATTTTCTATTATAAGATAGTGCTGTAAAAAGCTCAACCGGAAGGAGGATACTTGTATTGAAAAAGAGATATAATGTGGCAATAATTGGCTGCGGAGGTATGGGGGAGGCGCATATTCAGGAAAATTATTATAAAGAAAATATCCGATTTACGTACGCATGTGACTGTGATTTAGAGCGGGCGGCCATGTTTCAAAGAAAGTATGGTGTTGATTATATCACCAGTGATTATAAGGAGTGTATATCAGATGACAAGGTGGATATTGTCATTATTGCTACCAGACCTAAAAGTCATCTTGACATACTGCGTGCCTGTATTCAATATCATAAGCATGTACTTTGTGAAAAACCAATTTGTGACACTTTAGAAGCAGGCAGCACTTTTTTTAGGCTTGTGAAAGAACATCCGGAGATCAAGGTTTTAGTTGGGCATATCCTGCGTCATAACAAGACATATCAGCGGGCAGCGGAGATGATTCAGGCAGGGGCGATCGGAAAGCCTGTCATATTCCGAATGGTGCAAAATCATCACATAATGAATTGGGAACGCTATCTGTCAATGCTCCAAGAGGTATCTCCATTATTAGACTGCGGCGTTCATTATGCAGATATTATACAATGGTTTACCGGCGCAAAGGTAACGGATATACAAGCCACAGGCGTGCGCAGTGAAATAGATGTCCCCGCCGGCAATTACAATTATGGGCTTGTAACCATGCGTATGTCGGACGGATCTGTAGGGTACTATGAAGCTGGCTACAGCAATACATTGTCCGCTCAAAATGTAAAGGAATTTGCAGGACCCAAGGGAAGGATACGTATCATATTCGCCAAAGACCGGCAGGAACATCAGGAGGAAGGAGATTTAATTGAATTTTACCGGTATCCCGAAAAAGAGTATGAGATGATAAACATACGGTGCAGTCGGAAACCAACAGGTGAACAATTTGAGTACCTGTTACAGATGATTGAAAATAACCTTCCCCCGGTTCCAAGCATGGAAGAAGTAAAAGAAGCCTTTGATATAATGATACAGGCAGATACTATGATAAAACATAATTTGTAGAGATGATTCTCCTAAAATACTGATACTTCAATGCTGTCGCCGTAATAGCTCCACTGCACAGAAGGACAATTACGCAATAAAGAATCGTAATACCAAAGGGGAACTGGTAGTTCAAATAGTTCATCAAACTGTTTTTCAGGAAAATGCAAAGAAAGTATCCGGTCCCGCCGCCAACAACCAGCGATAAAATAAGTCCGGCAGAAACTACAATCAGCCCTTCACTGTGAACCATTGCAGAAAGCTGTTTTTGTGACATGCCCACGGAACGCAGAAGGGCAAATTCTTTGCGTCTCACAATAATTCCTGTTAAAATTGTATTCAGTAAATTTAATACAGAAAAACAGCCAATAAATGTAATCATGACCGCAAGTGCGAGTTTCATCCCTTGAAGGAAATTTTCGTTTTGAGCAATAGCAGCCGAGAGAGTGTCAACATTTAAGCGTGAATTGTTTAATATAATTTGTTCTATTTCTGCTTCTGCCTGTTGTTCAAAATCGTTATCAACGGAAATTACATATTGATAGGTCAAATTACTCTGTACAATCTTTTCCATAGAATCGTCAGGCAGCATCATCATATCAATTCTATCTCCATGGCTGCCTATTTTGTTTTGGTCTAGAACCGCTGCTATTTCAAATTGCATATTCTCACTATGCGTACCGTCAAAGACCCTTAGTGTGACCGTTTTTCCCACTTTTGGCTGTACGCCAAAATATTCTACAAAGTCTTCCGCCCTGCCGATAATGAGTTGATTCTCTGATCTTAATGTTTTATAATCAGGAACGATTCCGCTTGCGGCACAGCTTTGTATCAAATCCATATCCTCTTGCCCAAATCCTACAATCGCTGCGTTTGATTCTGATGCTTGTAAGTCGTTGGTTACGGGAAGCTGCTGGTCAATGGCGATTTGTTCTATCCCGGAGACATGGCTTAATGCAGTATATACTTCATCAGTAAAGGGGCTTTCTTTTTGTGCCAGCTCCAAAGATTTTTCTCTTAACTCTTGATTTGTAAATCCAACAAGAAACTGTCCCCTTGGAAATCCGGATAAGGACATTTCTTTTGCGTCTATGGAGGAGAGGACAGACGACAGACCTAGCAGCAAAATACCCGTCATCACAAGGGAAGCTATGGTCAGCAGGTTCTTTCTTTTATAGCAAAAGATTTGATTCCCTGCCAAAGAAAGAGGGGTTAATCTACGCTGTCTGTGCTTGTGTACATGAATGCCATCTGCTTCATACCGGGAGGCCTCTATGGGAGATACCGCAGACGCAATCATCGCTGGTTTCCTAACCGACAAGCGTACTGTCATATAAGATAATATGATAACTGCCGGACATACCCACAGCACATGTTTCAGTCTAAATCCCTGCGGAATCAAGACATAAGAGAATATCATTCCCATTATCAAACCAATCGGAACTGCTGCCAGTGCCAATAGAGAACCTTCCCTAAAAACAAGCTGCTTTATCTGCTTTGCCGTCATGCCGATTGTCCGCAGCTGTCCATATTCCTTTATGGAGCTGATAATCGAAATATAGAAAATACAATAGATAACCAATACACCTGCCATAATAATAATTGCAAGCCCGGCAACTGCCGCAGCAATCATCAGAACAGAAGGCTGGATAAGGTTGATATAGGATTTATTGAGAGATGGTGTTTGTTCAATTCCGGCATCTGCGGATGTTTGTATTGCCATACTTGTAACGTCCGCCTGATTTGTCAGTGCATCAGACTTTATCCGAAACATTACTGTTTGCGGAAAAGTATCCCATCCACCGATTGCCTTAAAAAATTCTTCAGAAACAATAGCTGCATATAAGGTTCGTTCCGTTCCTTTTGCTGCCGTTTCCAAATAACCGGATATTCTAAAATCCGTTTTATCTTGTCCGTCAGGAGAAGGCAAGGAAATGGTATCCCCAATTTTGGCATCAATCTTCTGACTGAACAGGTATTCTTCTTCAATCAGAATCTCATTTTCCTGCAAGGGCATTTTCCCTTCCGAAACAGAAAGCCCGTTCAAAGTAAGGCAATCTATATTTGAGTAGGAAAGGTTCAGGCGATCTTTACCAACATTAACACTTCCCAATGGAGCAGTAAGCCCTAATAGTTCTATGTGTGAATCTGTGGATAATTTATTGTACTGTTCTTGTGTTACGCCAGAAACCAGGGCGTGATAAGAACCTGTGACGCTATTGCCGCCATTCTGGTTAACAGTGATTATTCCTGAAATCAGAAGTAATATTGATGACATTAGAAATGCTGCCAAAGTGATGGCAAAAATAGTAATAACCGTTTTTAGCCTGTCATGTTTCAGATGTGCAGAAGTAATTCTGCGAATGACACGGCTGGTGTCATTTTCAAATGGTAAAATCATAGTTTCGTCTCCTTACGCCCATACTGTTTGAATATAGCTTCCAGAACCGTCAGCAATTCGAGGTATCAAAGCCATCCGGACTGTGGGTTCAGTTTAGCCTGCCGCCCTGATGCATGCTGCAATGGATTGCTGTTTCATATAACATATTGCAAATAATATATATAGGCAATGAATGATTAAAAGTGCGCAGACGAAGGCCGTCAGCTCCCACATCGGAAAACAATAACTTGGAACGCCTAATACGTTTAGGCGATTCAGGATCAGAATAAGTACTGCGCCGCATGCGCTTCCAAGTATGACTGTTGCCCCCAATGCTCCGGAAATATACCGAAGGCATTCCCATGAAAGCATTCTGGAAAGCTGTTTGCGGGTCATACCCACCGATTGTAAAATCCCTAATTCCTGTCTGCGGGTCAACAGGTTGGTTATCAGAGTATTTGTTAAATTGACCAGTGCGAAGACAAAAAGGAATGCCGTAAAGAGATAGACCAGCCTTACCAATTCCCGAAAAGAGGTTTGAAGGGTAGCCGTCAGATCACTGCGGGCAATGATGGTCAGCGCCGGATTTTCCACAATCTGGAACAATTGCGTACGCAGTACGTCGCTGTCTTGAGCGGCATGGACATTCCAAACCATCTGGAAGTTTTTGACCTCTGGGTATAGTTTGTGGAGTGTCTCCTCGGGAAGAATAAAGAGTGACGCCAACACGCCGGTGGCATCCCGGCTTCCTTCCTTTACAATTCCCATAACATTCAAATCCATATCCTGTCCGCCGTAAGTTTTCAGATGGAGCACATCGCCTATTTGGGTCGTATAGTCATAGCCGGACAGGATATGGTCGCTGCTGTCCGAGATTAGAATACCATTACCCTCTGCCAATGCATCGTAGTCCGCAGTTCCTGCGGCAATCCGATTATCCGGAAGCTGCTGGCTGAATTGTTCCCTACTCATGGCGGTTATGATGAAGGTGTCCGCCTTTCTCGGCAAATCGATCTCCACTGTAACAGCGTCATAAGAGGTAATCGCATCCACATCAGGCAATGCCAAAATCTGCTCACGCAGGTCGTCATAGAGTGGATTATCCAACGCCTGCTCCGGAATCTTCTCCATGTCTACGGCATCCTGCCAGGAAATCATATAATTCCCCCCGTCCCCCATGTACTTCGCTGCCATACTGTTAAAGTTGATGGAGTGATAGAGCGTCGCTGCCGTGAGCAGCAGGATTCCGCTCAAGCTGAGAGAGGCCAGCGTAATTGCCGCTTTTCTTCCGCTGCGTTCAAAATTCATCTTAGAGAGGACAGACGGTGTGAGCCTACGGTGAGGCCGGCGTGAGTTCACGTGCCTTCCTTCCCTGGCATAGTTTGATGTGCGCACTGCTTCAATTGGAGATACCTTTGCAGCCATCCGAACCGGAGTATCGGTAGACAGAAATATCATCAGCCCGGTCATGGCGAGGATGACAACCGCAGCCTTAGAATTATCTGCCCAACTCCAGTAGGCGGGCAGACAAGCAAAGGCGATTACGCTGCCGATCACAAGGCCGGCCGGTATCCCAAGGAGAAAGAGGTATATGCTTTCATAACGGACGCTCCGCCTGATCTGCCTGGGTGTGGCGCCAATGACCTTTAAACGGCCATATTCTTTCACCTTACCCTTGACCGAGATATAGAAAATGTTATAAATCACCATACCACAGGCCAATAGGATCACGAGGGCAGCAGGCAGGGCATACCCGCCCGCATTGTTGCGGAAACCCTCCATGTTAAAATAATTGGAGCTGAAGAAAATATCTTGCTCCGGAACTTCCTGTGCTGCAAGAAACGTAAGGATATCCTCCTTCAGATGGTCTGCGTCCATCTGCTCCCCTCCCCGATAGCACATACGAAACTCAAATTCAGGTGTTCCGTCGGAATACGCTGTTACAAAGGCTTTTGAAACGATAATTTCAAACATACGGGAGAGATTATCGGTTTGAAGAATGCCCGTTACCATATAGGTCTGTTCCCCGCGTCCGAGGTCGAGTTTGATCTGTTGCCCGGTTTCATGCGGCAGATGGAAGTAATCTAAAAAAGCACTTTCCACCAGAATCTCATGCTCACCTTGTGGCATTTGCCCCTCAACTGCGGGCTTATTCCCCAAAGCCATCCAGTTGGTGTCTGCATAGAGTACGCTGAGTACGCTGTCCTGATAACGGGAGAGCGGGAAAGTACTTGACAGGCCCCAGCGCTCCACTTCCGGCTGTGCGGCCAGGCTGTCGACCCGCTCCTGAGTTGACCTCAGTATCATGACTTGATACTGACCGCGGATGTCCCGCTCTACTTTTGCTTTCTGTGCAGCGGCAAAAAAACTCAGCCCCGTCATCAGGGCAACCGCAAAGGCGATGGTGCAGCAAATGAGCAAATTGCGGCGCTTTTCAGCCGCTAAACTTCTTTTTGCAAGCTTTTTTACAATGCGGCTTGTATCATTGTCAAAGGGTAATGTCATCATATCACCTCCTTACCCCATGATTTTGCCGTCCTCAATCCGTACGATGCGGTCGGCAAGCTGGGCGATCTCATTGTTGTGGGTAATCATCACGATAGTCTGGTTAAATTCGTTACTGGTGCGTTTTAAAAGGCCCAGCACGTCGGTACTGGTCTTACTGTCCAGATTGCCGGTAGGCTCATCCGCCAGAACGATGGCGGGCTTTGTCACCAGAGCCCGGGCGATGGCCACACGCTGCTGCTGACCGCCGGAGAGATTATTGGGCATATTTTTCAGCTTGTCCTTCAGCCCCAGCATCTGAACGACTTCATCCATGAATTTCTGGTCTGCCGTATCGCCGTCCAGTTCCACCGGGAGGACGATGTTTTCGTAGACGTTGAGGATCGGCACGAGGTTATAGTTCTGGAAGATGAAACCGATGTTGCGGCGGCGGAAAATGGTGAGCTGCTCGTCGTTCATCTTCGCCAGCTCCTTTTCCCGCACCATGATGGAACCGGAAGTGGGGGTGTCCAGCCCGCCCATCATGTGAAGAAGCGTGGACTTGCCGGAACCGGAGGTTCCGACCACGGCAACAAACTCGCCTTGCTCCACGGAAAAGGTTACGCCGTCGAGGGCACGAGTGATATTCGGCTCGGTGCCGTAGTATTTTTTTAGTGCTGTTGTCTGTAAAATACTCATTGGAATACCTGTCTTTCTTTGTTTGATAGGCATATCGTAAAACGGAATTGTTGCAGAAATGTCCTAAAATCAATTTCTTTTAAAATTTTTTCGAAAAAGATAGCGATGGCCTGCCCGGGCAGACCACCGCTTTATTACCTCCGTGGCAGGAACACCGAGAATGTGGAGCCTTTGTCGATCTCTGAAATCACCTTGATGTAGCCGCCCTGCATGGTAATGATCTCACGGGCGAGGTACAGGCCGATGCCGATGCCGTCCACAGTATGTACGGACGCCTCCCGGTAAAACCGCTTGAAGATGGTGGCCTGGGCGCTCTCCGGGATACCCCGGCCGGTGTCGGCCACATCAATTTTTACATAAAACTCCCAAACCTGTACCGTGACATGGATGTTTCCGCCCGCAGGGGTATATTTCACCGCATTGTCCAGCAGATTGAACAGGGCTTCGGAAGTCCAGCGACTGTCGTGGGCAACCGTCAAATCCTCCGGGCAGTCCACGGATAGGGTGATTTGCTTTTGCTCCATTGGGGCCAAAATACCGTTGACGGCAGCAGCCAGTGTATCGGCAATGGCCGCGGGCTTCTTTTCCAGCACAATCACACCGGTTTCCAAACGTGAGGTTTTTACCATCGCCCGGATGAGAAAGTCCAGCTTGTCCAGCTGGCTCCCTGTAGCCTGCAAGAATTCCCGGCGCTTTTCCACGGACACGGGGCGGGTCATCAGAGTATCATTGAGCATTTTTAAGTTGGCGATGGGAATTTTCGTCTGGTGAGAAATATCAGATACCAGCGACTGCAGTTCGGCCTTTTCCTCCTCCACCTTGCACCGATTCTCCTGCATGGTGTTATAAAGCCGTTCCAGCCGGTGGCTGATACGGGCCAGCAGGGTTTCCGCCTCATAATCGACATGGGGCCTCTCGTTGCCGTCCATCATTCCATCCAATGTCCGGCACAGACTGTCGGTGAAACGGGACAACTTGAGCTGAAAGTATTTCAAAAAGACAGCACCCCACATAAAGAAGACGGCTGTTAGAATCAGCCCACAGAGCACAATCCGGCTATCCCGCGTCAGCCAATACAGCACTGCCAGCACAGCAGCGGCGGTCAGGACGGTACCGGCGCAAATTATCCTTAAAAACTTGCGAATTGAAATATTTTGCATTTTTATTTCAGCGCACCCCCCGTCCACTGATAGCCCATGCCATAGGCTGTTTTGATATACTTATGCTCGTCGGTTTCAATTTTCTTTCGGATGCGGCTTATGATGGTAGTCAGGGTATGCTCATCCACAAAGTCGCCGTCGATGTCCCATAGCCTTTCTAATAGCTGCCGCTTCGTCAAGATCATGCGCGGGTTTTTGACGAACAGGAACAGGGTGCGGTATTCCTTTGGCGTTAAGTCCAGTGATTCTCCGGACAATAATGCCGTCTGCTCGGAGAAGTCGATTTTCAGGATGCCGTCATCGTACAGGTCGTGCCGGGGGTTCCGCCGCTCCATGTTGGTAAAGACGGCGGAGAGCTTTCTGCACAGCACGGCGATGGAAAAGGGCTTTGTGATATAGTCCGCGCCGCCTGCTTCATAGCCTCCCAGCATATCGCTTTCCTTGTCATTGGCGGTCAGGAACATGACGTAGCTGTTCTGGCCCCTGGTCCGGATTTCCTCACACAAGTCCAGGCCGCTGCCGTCAGGCAGGTTGATGTCCAGCAGCACCAAGTCAAACTCATTCTTTTGCAGATGTGTCACGGCTGAGGCGTAGGTAAAGGCCGATACCGTTTCGTAGCCCTCCGATGCCAGATTGTAGGCCAGCGTCTTATTCAGGAGGGTGTCATCCTCCACAATAAGTATCTTTCTCATGCGTTCACTTCCTCCGGAAACAATGTTATCAATTTTATTCTAAAGCTGAAATGTTGCAGAAATGTCCTAAAGTTCTCTTCGATTATATTTTATTTTTCATGAATGGACAATGGTACCTCATAAATAATTACAGATATAAAGGTACACGAGAGGCTATTACACACGTTCTTGCCGCAAAGGGAGAAATGTAGAATGAGATAGGGATGATATAATTATGCACATTAAGAAAGAAGACTTGTATGACTCCCGAAGTTTTGGGCAGGCCATTACATTGCGCTGGAAATTGTGAGAAGGTTATGAGAGAAGCTGACAGCTGAATATCAAAAAAGGGATCGTGAATTTAATACTCAGCTTAGAATTATGAGATGGATATCAGTTACCATTTGGATATGTTTTTGTTATATAGGTGGGAAATAATGCGTATAATACATAATTTGTTAAATATATATCTATCTTATTAATTGTATTCGGGATATCAATATGAGATAAACAGATTTAATTTTTTTCCCATGCACATAAAAGATTGTACGATGGAATATCAAGGGCTTCTTTAGGCTGACAGGTAAAAACGACAGATATAATTGAAATAAAGACAGGAAGGGGCAAATCCATTTTTTGGATACTGCCCCTTTATTGCCTTTCATTGATATTTGAAATGGAATCAGGCATAATGATGGTAAGATTTCTAGGGAGGATGTTTATGAAGCAATTATGGGTAAAAATAGAATACCAGGCTATAAAATTACAGCATGGGGCGGCCGTTTTTTTGAGTAATATGAGTCTTCGGAAGCGTCTGCTTTTTATATTGACAATTATTGCAGTGATTCCCTTATGTATCGCCACTGTGCTGTCTACAGCCTTTTTCCGCAGTAATATGAAAGAACAGGTTATTCAGGCCTCTGATAATACAGTTTATCTGATGTCCGTGAGCATGAACCAGTTGCTGGAAAATATTGAAGAAAGCGTGATCCAGATTATATCTATGCCCGCGGTGACTTCCTTTTTGCAGAAGGAAGAGACGGATTCAGTGACGTTGTACCATGACAGAAAAGAACTGGAAGAAAATTATATGAAGCCTATTCTTGGAGCCGCCAGATATATTAATAGTATAGAAATCCAATCGGAAAATGGAGGTGAGGGCTATTCCTTTGGTTATAACCGTTCTGCCAGCCGGGCGCTGAGCAGACAGGAATATGAAGATATTAAACTTCCAAACAATAAATATCAAAAGTGGTTCTATATTATAGACTCTTATCAGAATAAAGATATGGTTTCCATTGTCTACCGAAGAAAGATTTATGAATTTGGTACAGGAAAGCAGCTTGGAACTATTTATGTGGACATTACGGGACAAAGCTTTCTGAATGAAATGCTGCATGACTTCAATTATCTGGGAAATGCTGATATTCAACTGGTGGGCAGTGATGGAAATGTAATCGTGGGGGACGAAAAATTTGTTACAAACGAAGTGATGGATAAGGTTTACCAGGAAAATATTGCGATGGAGAGTGATAATGGAAGAATTATTAAAAAGATAGAGGGAAAGAAATATATATTGAATTATTCTAAACTGCTGAATGGATGGTGGATAGTACATATTGTTCCATATGATGAAATTTTTCATTCTACCGATATGATTTTTGTGGTGGTTCTGATAATTTTTGTTTTGTTGGCTATTTGTGTCAGTTTTTTGGCGATAGAGATCTCTCAGGGGATAACACGGCCCATCGAACAACTGGAAAAGTCAATGGATGCCGTAAAAAAGGGTGATTTTTCAAGAACAGTGACTGTGGTTTCGGGGGATGAGGTAGGCCGGCTTTGTGAAGGCTTTAACCTGATGATTCAGAAAATTAATGAGTTATTTTGTGAATTTGAGGCAGAACAGCGTAAAAAAAATGAGGCGGAGCTTCATAATCTTCAGAGTCAGATATCCCCTCATTTTTTGTATAATATCCTGAATTCTTTGATGTGCGATGCTCTGCTTCATGGCGAAAAGGAATATGCGAAGCTGATAGAAAGCCTGATAAGCCTGCTTAAGAAAAGTCTGGATTATAAAAAAGAATATATTACAGTGAAAGAAGAGATAGGATTATTGGAAGATTATCTGATTTTGCAGAAATTCCGATACAGAAATAAATTTGTCTACTCTGTTTACGTCCCAGAGGATGTCGGGAGATATCGTTCCTTGAAACTGATCTTACAGCCTGTGGTAGAGAATTGCATCCTGCATGGAATGGGCAGTAGCCTTTTGCAGATACAGGTGACAGTGGAAAAAATAGAAGAGGACATTTGGATATGGATTACGGATAATGGAGTGGGGATGTCGGAGGAAAGGCTTGAGGAAGTAAAGGAAAGCCTGTCTGGAGAAGCGGAGGATTGGGAAGAGCATATTGGTTTGAAGAATATTAACAGAAGGATACAACTGCATTTCGGGGAAAGATATGGTGTGCGTATTTGCAGGGAAAACGGCAATACAAAGATAGCCCTGCATTTTGCAGCAATTGAGGAAGAAATAGAAAATGTGTATATTTGAAGGGGAAGAAATGAAGACAGTTTTAATAGTGGAAGACGATTTTTCTGTCCGGGAATACCTGAAAAATGCAATTCCCTGGGAAGAAAACGGATATCATGTAATAGGAGAAGCCGATAATGGGATTAAAGCTCTTGCGCTTTTGGAACAGGAATGCCCGGATATTATGATTACCGATATCCAGATGCCCAGAATGAACGGGGTTGAACTGATAAGTAAAATGAAAGAAGCGGGATATCCAACTAAAATAGTAGTGCTGAGCTTTTATGATGATTTTGAATACGTTCGGGATGCCATGAAATTTGGCGCTGTAGATTACGTGTTGAAGCATCAGCTGTCAGAAGACAAAATACTAAAGACCCTTAATGAAATCCATGAAGATGTTTCTGGTAACAGTGTAGAAGAAGTAAGAAAAGAAAACCAGCTTATGAAGAGGCGACTGCAAAGAAATCTGAATGCCATAAAACGCCGGATATTCCAAAAATTGGCGGTGAATGAGGAAAATGCCATACAGGAAACAGGGAACGATTTGGAGCAATTTGGGATTTCCAACCAGGAAATAACTTTCCTGGTTGGAAATATCAGACTGATGAATGACAGGATTGGCGCCTTTTTAATTGAAGAAGGCAGATATGACATAGAATTGCTTGAATTTTCAGTTTCCAATATTATTGAAGAAGTAATGCAGGCAGAAGGGCATGGTATAGTTTGTGTGGAAAATAGCCTTAATTATAAAGTTTTTTTTGCATGCGATGGCCTGGAAAGGGAATTGTCAACAGAGAAAAAGGGATATAATACGCTGAATAAAGCGCTGGAAAAGCTTGATGAGTATCTGGGTATTCAGGCGGCAGCAGGTATGAGTAAGGCGCAATGTGACTTGAAAAATACAAAAAAAGCAGTGGAACAGGCAGAACTTGCTTTGGAAAATATGTTTTACAAAGGATATGGTAATGTATATCTTTGTACAGGAACTGTTTTTTCACAGGATTCGGATTATATTTATACGGAAGCCAGCGGATTTTATGAAATGCTTAAACATGGGCAGGAAATCAGCAAAATTATGGAACGACTCTTGGAACATGCCAGAGAGGAGCGACTTCATCCTCAATTATTCCGAAAGGCGGAAGACTATATTTTGGCAGTGCTTCTTTCGATCTTGGGTGGACTGGAAAAAAGCTATGGAGAAAAAACAGACACGGGATATGACCTTCATACTGGCTCAGCAACTTATTCGGAATGCAGGGAAAAGCTTGTGAATAGCGCCCGGTGGATAGAAGAATATTTAGACAGGCATCAAAGAGAAACTTATGAAAGAGAAGAGGTAAACAGTGCTATCAGGTATATCAGGCAACATTATGAAGGAAATATTACTTTGGAGGAGATTTCCCGGCATGTCAATTTAAGTCGGGTTTACTTCAGCCAGATGTTCAAGGCAGAAACGGGGATGAGTTTTACCGACTATTTAATTCACTATCGTATTAAGGAAGCCCAAAAGCTTCTCAGGAATACCGATTTAAGAATGTATGAAATCGCATCAAGGGTAGGAATACCTGATCAGCATTATTTTAATCGATTATTTAAGAATATTACCGGCGTTACACCGGCGAAATATAAAGAAAGCTGCATTACCCGGAAAGAATCATAAAATTGTGCCATGGAATCTAAACACAGTATAATTACTTCTCCGGACAAAACATTTAAGATAAAGGCATCAATTCAAGGAAGGGAGAAGGTTTTATGAGAAAAGGAATGGCATTATTTATGGTTATGGCAATGCTGGTGACTTCGGCCGGCTGTGGGAGTCCGGATGCAGGCCAGACAGCGGAGGATACGGCTTTGAAGGAAAGCAGTGCAGGGGCGGCAGAGTCTGCAGAGATAAAAACCGAAGAGCCGGTATCAGATGAAAAAATTACGATTACCTATATGGAATGGGGAGATGAAAAGGTACTGTCAGATGCAGAAAAGAGATTTGAAGAACTATATCCGAATGTGGATGTCGTAATTGATAACTGCGGTCATGTCTATGATGATTATGTAAATAAGCTGAAGGTGACTATGGCGGCCGGCGAAGGACCGGAGGTATTTAAACTTCAGCCGGGAGCACTGTTGGAGCAGTTCAAAGATTACGTGGAGCCATTGGATTCTTATCTGGAAAAGGATCTCGGAGACAACTGGAGGGATCAGTTTGAAGAGGTGATATGGCCGCAGATTGAAGCGGATGGGATTGGATGGCTGGGAGCTCCCACTTACTTAAGCGTGGCTGGTTCCATGTATATAAATCAAACCATTCTGGATGAGAATGGTTTGGAAATACCAACGACCTATGAAGAACTGGCAGAGTGCAGTAAGGTTTTAAGGCAAAAGGGGATTATGCCTATTGCCATGGGAGCCAAGGACGATTGGGCCAACCAGGATTTTATTGTGACATTATTTAACCAGTTTGCACCAGGAAAAGTGTATGAGGTGGAACGCGGTAACGGAAAATGGACTGATCTGGAAATGGTGGAAGCATTAAAACAGTGGCAGAAGTATTTTACAGATGAAATTTTTGTTGACGGTGCCCTGGGCCTTAGTATATATAATGATGCCCTGGATATGTTTGAAGCAGGGAATGCCGCATTTTTATTTAACGGCCATTGGAATATGGGGGAATACGTAAACGCGGAAAAGAGCCCTAAATTTGAAGAAGATTATCAGTGGGCGGTAGTGCCGCTTCCTGCACCTCAGGGCAAGGAACCTGCAGTACAAGTGGCACTGTCTGATATGATCTGTGTGAATAAGGGAGCGGGAGATGAGAAAACAAAAGAAATGGCTTATAAGTTCGCCATGTTTTTTGCATCCGAATATATGACAGAATTTTCGAAGACGGAATATGTGATGCAGACGGCAAGAAAAGGAATTGAGTTGAGCACTGCCTTTTATGGGGAAAGCGGTCCAAAGATGGAGGAAAGCTTAAAGGATATGGTCCAATACAGCAGAGGCGTGCGCGAACTGACCAATGTGGAGACGAAAGCGGAGCTTCTTACAGTACTTCAGGAAATTGCAATGGGAGCGTTATCTCCTGAAGATGGCGCGGCACGGGTTCAGGCAGTAGCAGATGAGCAGTAAGGAGTCTAGTTAGGGTGGCAGGGCAAATTCACGTGGGGATTTACCCTGCCATTTTTATCGAAAGGAGCTAGAAAATGCGGAGGAAACAAAGGTTAGGATATGTATATGTGCTGCCTGCGGTAATTATTTTTTTTATATTTATTGCATATCCGGTGGTTTTTAATATATTTATAGGATTTCATAAATGGTCCGGGCTTGGAGAGCCAATATGGACCGGATTGAAAAACTATCAAAAAGTTTTTGGAGATCCGGCATTCAAAACGGTACTTAAGAACTTTGTATTTATTACAGGCTTGTTTGTGATATTTGACTGTATTTTCGGAATGATAATTGCAGTATTTGTGAAAATGGAACTGAAAATATCAAAAATTGCAAAAGTGCTGATTTATCTGCCTGTTGTATTGTCGCCTGTTATTATCGGCTATACATTCCGGACTCTGCTGGAAGCCAATAACGGAATAGTGAATGTACTGCTTCGTAGAATTGGTCTGGATAGATTGGCACAGCAGTGGCTTATTAATCCTAAATTGGTATTGTATGTAATTTTGATGATTTTGCTTTGGCAGGGCGTTGGCTTTGCAATGATATTATATACTGCAGGCATTTCGGGAATTCCTTCCACTGTGTATGAAGCCGCAGAAATAGATGGAGCAGGGGAATTAAAAAAATTTTTTTATATTACAATACCTCTGCTTCGGGGAACGACATATACGCTGGTCATTATGAATGTAATTACCTATATTAAACTATTCGATCTGGTTTGGGTAATGACAAACGGCGGCCCGGGAAATACTACAGTTACTTTTACGATATACGTTTATAACAAAGCTTTTAAGTTATATGACATGGGAGGAGCCTCAGCTGTTGCTACCATTATGATGGGAATATCGCTGATACTGACGGCGCTGCAACTGAAAATGTATAACAAAGGCAGAGATTTATAAACATAATTTGGGAAAGGGAAAAGGAAGCAAAATGAAAAAGGATGTAAGTGCAAGAGTTATCGGCACATTATTTCTGGCAGGATGCTGCATAATCGGTATAACCCCTATTGCATTGGGTATTATGCGTTCCCTGTTTATAGATTCCGCATTTACGGAGTTTAATTATTTTAGCAGCTACAGGGAAGTTGTCCATACGGAACAGATCCTCCCGGCATTTATCAACAGTATTTTGATAGTTATTCTGTCAGTTCCCATGAATGTAGGAGTAGTTGTTTTAGCATCCTATGGCCTGTCTAAATATCATTTTAAAGGACAGGGTTTTATCTATCTGATGCTGCTGAGCGCGTTAATGATTCCTCCGGCTACGGTTATGTATCCTTGCTTTATGATTATTAGGGATTTAGGATTGATAAACAGTATTTTTGCAGTGATACTGACGGAGGTTGCTTATGGAATTCCGTTTAATCTGCTCATGGCTAAGAACTACTTTGACGATATACCGGATGAATTGATGGAAGCCGCCAGAATAGACGGGGCAGGTTCATTCCGAATTCTGCATAGTATTCTTGTCCCGGTTGCCAAACCGGTATTATTTGTGATTGTTCTTTGGAGTTTCCTGGGGGCGTGGAACGATTATATGTGGCCTATGCTGTTTTTTTCCGACTCATCAAAAAAAACGGTAACGCTGCTTCCGCAGTATTTCATGAGCGCATATTCCCAAAGATATGACAACCTTTTTGCAGCGTTATTTATAATTATGATTCCCACTATAATTATTTATATTTCTCTGCAGAAATATTTTGAACAGGGAGTGGTAAGTGGGGCAATAAAGCAATAAGTCATTTATGAAAAGGGGAGACGGAAATGAATTTTAATGACTACAAGAAAAAAGTGGCCGGCTGTTGGGCCGGGAAAAATGCGGGAGGAGTGTTGGGAGCACCCTTTGAGGGAAAAAGACAGATGAATCGGGTGGAATTTTATACCCAGGATCTTAGTATGGGACCTCCTCCGAATGATGATTTGGATCTGCAGATTATCTGGCTGGCTGCTGCGGAAAGGTATGGCAGGAATGTAAATGCTATGATTCTCGGAGAGTACTGGCTCTCCTATGTGATTCCTAACTGGGTAGAATATGGGATGGGGAAGGCAAATCTGCGTAATGGAGTTCTTCCGCCAATGAGCGGCTATACGAATAATGCATATCGTAATTCATGCGGCTGCTTTATTCGTTCGGAGATTTGGGCATGCCTTGCCCCGGGACATCCGGATATTGCGGCGAGATATGCTTATGAAGATGGAATTGTGGATCATGCAGGAGAAGGCGTATATGGGGAGGTGTTTTGCGCTGCCGTGCAAAGTGCGGCGTTCGCAGAAGAGGAGATTCCTGATTTGATCTCCATTGGCCTTTCTTATATACCTGAAGGGTGTGCGGTTGCCCGGTGTGTGAAAGCAGCGTGCAGCTGTTATGAAGAAAAACTTCCGTTTGATGAAGCCAGAAAATATGTGCACCAGACGGCTCCGGGTACTTTTGGAATCCAGAATCTGACTAATGCGGAGATTGAAAGGCTTGTCCGGGATGAGCAACTTGATATAGGGGAACCTGGGTTTGATGCGCCGGAAAATATAGGCTTTATGATTTTAGGATGGTTGTATGGGGAAGGCGATTTCGGAAAATCACTGTGCCTTGCTGTCAATTGCGGAGAGGATACGGATTGCACAGCAGCAACCCTGGGGGCGCTGCTGGGGATTCTTTCTGGTATTGACGGTATTCCGGATAAATGGCTGGAACCTATCAATGATAAAATCGTTACTTTGTGTATAAACAAAACAGAAGGAGGAATCTGGATACCGGATACGGTAACGGAGCTGACTCACCGGGTGGCCGCGCAGATGCCGGCATTCCTGGGATCCGCATATTGCAAAATGGAGCAGGATGGTGATTATACTATTTATTGTAAAAAAGGGATGGAATTACGTGCGGATTCCTGTGAAACTTATATGGAAAATACGAATGGAGGAGGAAAGGATCAAAGGCTGAATGTCAAGGAACTGTGTCTGCTTTCTCCTTTTGTCGTAAGATATGATTTCCCTGCTTTCTGGATGGCCATAGACTATTTGGAAGAACCTTATTTTGAGAAAGGGAAAAAACGCAGGTTCCGGGTTACTGTGGTTAACGGAATGGAAATGCACGAACAACAGTGGGTTTCCATCAGACTATACCTGCCGCGGGATATTTCTTGTGAAGGAGCTTCCTGTGTACGGCTTCCTCTTAATAATTTATGGGGTAGTAAAGCGGAAAAAGAGTTTGAACTGGATTTGGAAAACTATGATGGGGAAAAGGCAGAACTGATGGTTCAGGTATCCCTGATTGGCAGACATTCGAGGGGAAGTGCAGAAATTATTTTTTTCCAAAAATGAAAGAGGGATATGGTGGAAAGCATGGATAAATATCTGGAGGATTGCCTGAATGGACAGGAGCCTGGTAAATATATCTTTCCCTTTTTTTGGCAGCATGGGGAAACTCATGAAATTCTGTTGGAAGAAATCGAAGCTATACAGAGAAGCGGGATCAGAGAGTTCTGTGTGGAAAGCCGGGTACATGAAAAGTTCTGTGAGGCTAATTGGTGGACGGATATGGAATTCATTCTGAAAGAAGCCGGAAAAAGAAATATGAGGGTATGGCTTTTGGATGATAAGAAGTTTCCTACCGGCTATGCAAACGGATGGATTCATAAACATCCGGAGCTTAAAAAGGTTTCACTCAGGCTGGAATATATGGACGTACCAGGGCCTTTGGAAGGGTGCGCGCTTCTTGCAAACCGACTGAAGGCCGGAGAAAGTTATGTTTCCATTTCGGCATGGAGGAGGAATGAGGAAGCAGAAGTTTTTTTCACCCAGCAGATAGATTTACTGCAGTCTTTTAACAGGGGGTTGGTATACTTTGACGTTCCACCCGGAATATGGAGAGTTTTTTTTGTAATACGGACTTATGATACGGTTCCCGGGAAGGAAGACTATATTGATTTGCTTTCGGAAGAATCATGTAAGGCTATGATTGAGAGCATCTATGAACCTCATTATGTACGTTTTAAAAAATATTTCGGAAACGTCTTTGCGGGATTTTTCTTCGATGAACCCGGTTTCGGAAACGATGATCAAACCTATTATTCAAAGTTGGGAAAAGCAAATATGCTTATACCATGGAATGACGATCTGCTGCCTATTCTGGGCAGCAGACTGGATATGGAGACAGTTTCCATAAGAGGGCTGCTTCCGGCTTTGTGGCAGGATATAGGAGAAAAGACGCCTTGGATTAGAATGGCATATATGGATATTGTATCTAAAAGAGTGAGACATAACTTTTCAGAATTGCTCGGAAATTGGTGCAGAGAGCACGGGGTTATGTCAGTGGGACATTTAATTGAGGATATGAACGCCCATATGCGTCTGGGATATGGTGCCGCTCATTATTTTCGTGGGTTGGACGGACAGGATATGGCTGGGATGGATATTGTATTGGGACAGATATATCCAGGTATTCATAAGATACCTTATGCTGCGCCGGTCATAGAAGATATGGTGGATCCCCTGTTTTTTACCTATACGCTGCCTAAGTTGGCTGCATCTCATGCACATTTCAGCAAAAGAAAGAAAGGGAGGGCAATGTGCGAAATTTTTGGGGCGTTCGGCTGGGCAGAGGGACTGCCCATGATGAAACAGATTGCAGACGAGATGCTGGTAAGTGGTATCAATTATTTTGTTCCTCATGCTTTTTCACCTAAATATCCAGATCCGGATTGTCCTCCTCATTTTTTTGCAAGAGGCAACCAACCGCAATTTCCTTTATTTGGCCGGCTGATTTCCTATATGCGAAGATGCTGTCATCTTCTGTCTGATGGTATCCATCAGGCACCTGTAGCTATCCTTTATCATGCGGAAGCCGAGTGGGCGGGAGGAGAATATCTTCCTTTGGAAAAACTGACGGGTAAACTTGCCTGGAATCAGGTGGATTTTGATATTTTGCCTGAGGATGAATTATACGGAGCCATTTGCTGTGATGGGGGAATCCGTGTTTATCAGGAAACATACCGTGTTCTTCTTGTTCCTGGCTGTGAATATCTGCCGGAAAAACTTTTGGACAAGATAAACTGTCTGGCAGAAGATGGGGCGACGGTTTATTTTGTAGGGAGAGTACCTGACATATACAAGAAACCGGAAGGAAGGCGTTATAGTATTTCCTATGAAGAACTGATAAAAACGCTATATTCGGCTGGCATAGTGAAATTGTTGTCCGGACCGATCAGCGATACATTATTGCGGATCTATCATTACAGAAGAATGAATACACATTTTTTTGTTTTCCTGAACGAGGATAGAAACAGGGAATGGAGCGGAGACGTGAGAATACAGGAAGAGAAGGGGGTTTTTTATGACCCATGGGATAATAAACTGTATTGTGCAGAATTTGCAAATGGATTACTGCATCTTCATCTGTTCCCCGGGGAATTGAAAATTTTTCTTTCCGGCGATTATGAATCTGGATTGCTGGAAAAAAGCGATGGCTTTTTTTCAGACAAAACAGAAGGTTTACAGCTTGATTTGAAATACCAGGTAAGTTTGTGGGATAATACCAGATTTAGCCTTTATAATGGGAAAATGGGATTAGTGAACTTATCAAATCCGGAATTGCTTCCTGAATTCAGTGGAAGAATAAGATATGAGGCTTCTTTTTGGCTGACAAATGCGTCCGATTACCGGTGTATTGATTTGGGCAGGGTAGGAGAAATTGTTGAAATATGGGTAAATGATATCTATTGCGGAGCCAAAATAGTGCCTCCTTACTTTTTTTTCATCGATGAAATACTAATTGAAGGCTGGAATAAACTTAGGATTGAAGTGGTAAATAACCTGGGCTACAAAGAACGTGACAGCTTATCCCGGTACTTTCCTTTGTCACCCTCTGGTCTTTTGGGGCCATTGAAATTAAAAAAATAGTTTAAAATAAACCGACTGGATTTCGGATATTATCCGGATAATTCAGCCGGTTTATTTTTGGTTTACAATTATTATTTTTATACGCAATATAATCCTGTTTTAGACAGTTTGACAATTAAATAAGGTCAGAATACCTATTCCGAAAATTCTGCCTTATTATGTGTTTAAGAATGTTGTATTTTAATCTCTTTTATTGAGTTTTTAGCTGATAGTACTTTTTTCAAGCTGTAGGTCGAAGGCGACAATTTCGGATGTATATAATGAGTACAGTGACAGAAGAGAACCGTATTCATTTATTTTCCAATATATAAACAGATTATAAAAATCGTACGAATATATTGATAAAATCGTACGAATTGAGTATGATAATAGTGAACACATCTATATACTGTATAAAGGAAAGGGGGCATTCGTAATGTCAATTACTGCAACTGAGTTAAAAATGAACCTGAGTAAGTATCTGATGCTTGCTGAAAAGGAAGATATTTATATTACCCGGAATGGAAAAGTTGTAGCCAAACTTACCAATCCTTATCAGGATCGGGTGGACATGGCAAAGTCTCTGTTTGGGGTCCTTCCAGCCGATATCACTTTGGAAGAATCAAAAAAGGAAAGGTTAAATAAAATATGAGAGCGTTGATTGATACCTGTATTATTGTAGATGCGCTCCAAAGCAAGCAGCCGTTCTGTGCGGAAGCCCAGGAAATTTTTCTCGCTACGGCTAATAAGCGGTTTTCCGGGTTTATCACTGCAAAATCAGCAACAGATATTTACTATCTTACACATAGGTATACTCATAATGACAAAGAAACAAGAACTATTTTAAATACATTATTCGGTCTGTTTGATCTGCTTGATACTGCTGGTATGGACTGCAGGCGTGCCATTTCTTCGGATATTTCTGATTTTGAAGATGCGGTTATGGTAGAATCTGCACTCCAATGTGATATTGACTGCATTGTTACACGGAATTTGAAGGATTATACAAAGTCCTCAGTGCCGGTCTATGCACCTTCTGATTTTTTGAATATGCTTAATTGAGGAGAAGATTAACTTATTCTAAAAGTTCATCCTGGTTAATGGGCGAATAGAAATACAAAATATTCCAAAAATATTAGTTTATTTTTGGAATGTACCAATATATTTGCATAAGACTATAGAACGAAAAACCATCTGGATCTGTTAAGGTTCTGTGATGGTTTTTTGTTTGCCGGCAAAGCCATCATCATACGGAATCAGACTTTCCAAACTTAATGAAAAAAATAAATACAATTATGCCACAGAAGGCGGACTGATTGGAGTCTGTTTTTCGGTACAGACTCCAATCCTATTATCCGATTGCGGCCTTATAATTATCCGACTGTGAGTTCGCTCCCACCAAACCGGGAATCCAGAGTGCGGAAACCGCAGTATCCGTTCTCATCGATAAGGGAAAGCACATCGCTGCCGGCAGGAATAGTGACTGTATATCGTTTTCCTTCATATCTGTATTTGATTACTAAAGTAATGTCCGGCCTGGAAGACAGTGCGCTTAAAACACTTCCCTGGAAGCTGTTCCAGATATCAGTATCCAATGTCACTGCTGCGTCTTTCTGAGCAGTTTCGATAGATGCGGTACTTTCCTTATTAAATTGAGCAAAAGCAGAGTTCGGCTCCTTCATATAATCCGTGACACGGCCGCAGTTTGTACATTCATATGCGAGAACCGCATCGGCAATTGCCGTTGCTTCCTGTACCGTCACCCACTCGAAATTGTGGTGACAGCTTTCGCTGCCGGAACCCCCACTGTCAGAGGGAGGGGTATCTTTTTTGGGGTGGGTATCCTCTCCTTCATAGATATGTACAAAGTAGTCGCCGTTAATTTGTTCACACCTTACAGACTCATAAATAAAATCTGCATAGACTGCTTCATTCATCTTTCCATATTCGCTGTCATTCTCTTTGGAGCTTACCCTCTCACCCTGTTTATTGCCATTACTGTCGTAATAATACGCGGTAAAGGGAACGCACGCTCCGCTGCTGTCTTTCACATAAATATTAGTCCAATCTTTGTTAATCGTTACGGTCTGCCCGGGACTGACATATACCTGTACCGGAAGGCCTGCCGCTCTGACATCCATCCTGGGAGCCAGTGCCAGCCCTCCAATCATCATGCAGAAACCCAACAGTACCGATACCGCTTTCTTCCATAGTTTCATATACCATTCTCCCTTTCCTCAATTGTTAATGACAATATCGCGCTCTGCTCCGGAGTACAAAATCCACATAACCCTTTATAATCTTCTATTCTTTGTCTTACTAATTAATATCAAAATAGAATAACAGATGATGAATTGCAATGGGTTGGCCGTTTTTTGCAGATTTTGGCCGGAAATGGCATATAGGGATGAAGCGGCGGACCAGCAGTAATCCCATGTCATCCTTTCTTTCTTAAAATCCAAAAAAATTCCGCCATGTAACAAAAATAAGAGAATTGAGGGGATGCAGTTACCGGGTTACAATAAAAATACAAACAGAGAAAAATGAAATACAGAGAGGATTAAAATGAAAAGGTGCAATTTGCTATTTATTATGACAGATGAACAGCGTTTTGACGCGGTTGGCTATCAGAATCCCTGTGTAAAGACACCCAATTTAGATGCTCTTGCAGAAGAGTCGGTTGTTTTTGATTATGCGTATACCACCAATCCTTCCTGTATACCGGCAAGAGCGGCGATTTTTACCGGAAGGTATCCTTCTCAGTGCGGGGCTCCCTGTTATATAACGCCATTGCCCAAAAAAGAGACGACGTTTATGAAGCTTTTGCAGGAGGGCGGATATTATACGGCGGTTGTTGGCAAACAGCATTTCTGGAAGTCGGAAATAGAGAAGGGTTATGATTATATGGACATTGTGGATAATCATTTTCCTCCGGCAGTGATTGATGATAAGGTGAGGGAGTCGGATTTTGGCCTGCCGGCCAATCTGACGGTAATGGATCAGGTCCCCAGCTATATAAGTTTTCTGTCGGAAAACGGCTTCAAAAAAGGAGATGAACTCTTCGAAGAAATTGATGATGCAGGTATTTACCGGTGGAAGGAAGAAGAAAAGTATTATGTGGATGCGTATATCGGAGATAAAGGTGTGGAATGGCTGAGAAATCAGAAGCCTGCAGATAAACCCTGGTTCCTGACATTATCGTTTCCCGGTCCTCACATGCCGTTTGACGGAATCGGCCTGCCGGATGATAAGCTTTATGATGAAGAGGATATGGATATGCCGCAGACAGAACCGGCGGATATTCTGGAGAAACCGCCGCATTTCAAGGATATATTTTCCAAGTACGGGAAAGTTTCTGAAGACGGCAGGTCAGTCGAAGGTGGTCTTTCGGAAAGCCAAATCAGAAAGATGAGAAAGGCTTATTATGCCAATGTATCCCTGATTGACAGGAAGATAGGGGAAGTAATTGAGGTATTGAAAAAGAGCGGGGAATATGAAAATACGCTTATTATTTATACATCGGATCATGGGGACTATATGGGAGACTTTGGAGTGGCTGCTAAAGCGCAGTATCTTTCAGAGGTTTTAATGCGGATTCCATTTTTGTTAAAGCCGCCCATAAAGGATTTTAAGGGATACCATGAGAAAAGCTTTGTCAGTTCGGTGGAAATTGCGGCCACCTTTTTAACCGCAGGAGGGATTGCGGTGCCGGATAATATGCAGGGAAGAAGTCTGACCGGTTTTTATGAGGGCGTGCCTGAAAGGCAGGATGATATTTACATGGAGGCCCGTGATTTGAGAGGAATAAGGACGAAGGATTTCAAGCTTGTTTTTTATGCAGAAAGGGAATACGGGGAACTGTATGATATGAATCAGGATCCGTGGGAACGGCACAATCTTTGGGATCATCCCGCGCAGCAGAAAACAAAGCAGGAGCTTTTGTGCAGGTTAATGAATCATATGGTTCGGCTGGGAGAAAATGCGCAGGCTGCCTGGAATGTGGGGGCGCCGGAGATATGAGGAGGCATCAGTGAAAAAGAAATCAGGGCTGAGTTATTCGAATTTTTATTATTATCTGCTGTTGATAGCGCCGCTGTTTCTTATATATATCGTGTTTTTCATAGTACCGGTGGTTTCCAGCCTGTTTTTGAGTATGACCAATTATAATGGGCTGAGCCTGGATGTAAAATTTACAGGGCTGAATAATTATATCGTAGCCTTTTCGGATAAGGTGTTTCGGAAGGCTATGTGGAATACGATTTTATTTGCGGGACTTGCGACCTTGCTGCAGAATGGCCTGGCGCTTCTTTTGGCGCTGGGACTGAACGCAAAGATTAAGGGGCGGGGATTTATGAGAATGCTTGTGTTTGCCCCCTGTATGATTTCCCCGATTATCACGGCATTCGTATGGCAGTTTATATTTATGCCTGAGGGGCTGCTGAACCGTATGCTCGGTGCGGTGGGGATAGGAAGGATGGATAAGGCATGGCTGGGAAGTGTGGATACGGCGCTGGTCTGTGTGGTGTGTGCGCATGTATGGATGTGGATTGGTTATTCCGCAACGATTTATCTGTCTAATCTGAGCAATATGTCTGAGGATATTACGGAGGCAGCCAGGATTGACGGATGCAGCAGAATGAATCTTTTCCGTTATATCACGTTTCCGATGCTGGCGCCGGCAACGACAATTAACATAACGCTGGCATTCACGCAGTCTTTGAAGGTATTTGACATTGTTTATGCCATGACAAACGGCGGGCCTCTGAATGCAACGGAAACCGTCGGGACTTATGTCATACGTAATATGGGATTAAATCTTCACGGATATGCTTCCGCGATGACCGTTCTTCTTATGTTTGTTATTATTTTGACCGGTACGGTGCTTATCGGACGGCTGAAAAAGAGGGAGGCGGAAATCTATTGAAAAAGAAGCAGAGGGATAAATTATTATTTACGATTTTTATGTATCTGGTGACTTTGGTTATTTTTTATCCAATGATAATGATGCTGCTGGTTTCTTTAAAAAGCAAGGCGGAGGTGGTCAGCAATCCGGTCGGAGTGAAAATGAGCTTCCAGTTTTCCAATTATACGGAGGCTTTCCGTGAAATGAACTATCCGCTGGCATTTCGTAATTCCGTAACGCTGACGGCATGCTCCGTGTTAGCGGTATCTTTTCTGGGATGTATAGCGGCTTATGCAATTGTAAGATGTACGAAAATGAAAAAATTATTTCTGATCATCAATATTTTATTTATGATTGGGCTGTCCCTGCCGCAGCAGGTGGCCATTGTGCCTATGGTTCTGTGGCTGCAGAAGCTTCATCTGGGGAATACTCTGCTGGGGGTGATTTTCGTATATATTGCGGCAAATGCATCGTATGCTATTTTTCTGTTCAGCGGCTTTATAAATACCGTCCCTGTGGCGCTGGAAGAAGCGGCAAGAATGGATGGGGCGACGCCGTTTAAGGTATTCTGGAAAATCGTATTTCCGTTATTAAAGGCGCCGATGGTGACAATGATAATTGTAATGACTCTGCGCGTCTGGAATGATTTTATGTATCCGCTGGTATTGCTGCAGGGAAAAGCGGCGAGAACCCTGCCGCTGACGATTTTTATGTTCAAGGGTGATCTGCAGATTGAATGGAATATCATGTTTGCTGCAACGACTATGGCAATTCTGCCGCTGATGATCGTGTACTTTATCTTCCAGAAACAGATCATTTCAGGTATGATGACGGGTTCTGTGAAGATGTAAAATAAAAGTAAGGAGGGTAAGATGGTATGATGAAAAAGAAAGGGATGGGAACAGTAATATCAATACTTCTGACGGCTGCCATGCTGCTGGGAGGCTGCGGGAGCGCGGCTGAGACTCAGACGCCGGCAGAGGAGACGAAGAAGGAAACCGTACAGCAGGAGGTGAAGGAATCCGCTGCGGAGGAAAAGGCGGAGGAGACGGACGGGGAAGTGGTAGAGCTTACCATGTTCGGGTTCAAAACAGGGGCTGAGCAGGGTGCTTTGCCGGAATTGATTGAACAGTTTAATAATGAGAATCCGGGTATCCATGTTACTTATGAAGGAATTTCCAATTCGGGCGGTTATCAGGACGTGCTCACTTCCAGGCTCGCAAGCGGGCAGGGAGATGATATTTTTATGGCGCAGGCCTATCTGGGGCAGCTGCAGGAGGCCGGATATGTAAAGGATCTGTCTGGTGTGTCTACGGTTGCAGATTATACGGAGCTGGTGCAGGATCTGATGACCATTGACGGACAGATCAGCGGACTTGGCATGGAAATCGCGGTTTTTGGTATGTTTGTGAATATGGATCTGTTAAAGGAGTGCGGAATTGAAAAGGCTCCCGCCAATTATCAGGAGTTTCTGGATGCCTGTAAGGCGGTTACGGATGCGGGGCATACGGCAATTGCCTGCAGCGGAAAAGACGGAACAGGACTGGCGGTTTTCGCAGCTACCAGGGGATTGTATCCTTTATACCAGGATGCGGAGAAAGCGGCTAAAATAGAGCAGATCAATACGGGTGAGCTTTCCTTTGGTTCCTATATGAAAGACGGGTTTATTCTTTTGAAGGATCTGATTGACAAGGGATATATTAATCCGGAAAAAGCGCTGGTAACTGAGGCTGCAAAGGATGATATAGCTGAATTTGTAAAAGAAGATACGGCATTTATGCCCGGCGGTTCCTGGTTTGTTTCATCCATCAATGAAGGGGCGCCCGACATGAATTATATCCTGACCGGGGTACCGGTAATGGACGATGATTCCCTGATTATGATTAACGCCGGTGTCAAGCTGTGTATTAACAGTAAAACGGAACACAGCGCGGAGGCCGAGAAATTCATTGAATTTATGACGGGAAAGGAAAGTCTGGATAAATATGTACAGAGCCAGAATTCCTTCAGTCCTTTAAAGGACGGTTCCAGTACTTCTAATGCGGTAGTGGATCCGGTTGCGGAATATCTTACCAGCGGCAGGATGATTTCCTGGGTGGATCCTTCCTTTAAGAGCCCGGTAGAACCGTGGACCATCGCCCGTTCTTATGCATCTAATATTGCTGCGGGAGCGGATATAGATACAACCGTGAAGGATATGGATACGGATCTGACCAATAAGATTAAGCTGAAGTAATCTTCCTGATTTATACGAAAGGGCAATCTGACGCAGGTGCGGGTTGTCCTTTGTTTTTAATTTGTTTATAATCAGATAAACGGGAAGGGGGAGGAGATTTGTATACAGCGGTAATAGCGGATGACGAAGTATGGATCAGAAAATGGCTGGAACAGGTGTTGTCGAATTATGATAAGGAAATAAGGGTTGCGGCCAGTCTGGATGACGGCCTGAAGGTAAAGGAGTTTCTGGAAAAGGAAGAGGCAGATATATTGATATCCGATATCCGTATGCCGGGGATGACCGGCCTGGAGCTGGCAAGGTGGCTGAGAGAACAGGGGCGGACTACAAAAGTCATGATCATCAGCGGATACAGTGATTTTGAATATGCAAAGGAGGCCCTGCACTGGAATGCCGTTGATTATATTTTAAAACCCATAAAAAGAGATGAATTTACGGGGGCTCTCAAAAAAATCATAGAGCTTTTGGGGGAGGAAGAAAAACAGCGTTATGCCCGGGATCATTTCAAAATAGTGGTGGAAAGATGTTACAGGGACTGCCTGATGTTCCAGGAGGACAGCGCGCTTCAGAAGCTGATGGAAACGCTGGAAAGGAACGGATTGGGAGACAGTCCTTATTATGTTGCCCTTCTGCAGAAGGAAGGGGAAAGCTATGAAACGGTTATGGATATTTTTAAAAAATATCATTTCCCCGAGCAGGCTGTCTATCTGGTTTCCTGGAATGAGGCAAGCTGGTATGCTTTTATATTGGAAAAAGGAGGTGCGGGTACCAGGGCGGCGGCGATGCATCTTGCGAACGACTGGCAGGAGGAGAGAATGCTCTTTGCCATGACCGGAAGATATGAAAGTACAGGCGACGTGTGGAAGGCGATGGATTGCCTGACGGAAAAACTGATGGAACAGGCAGCAGACAGGGTGAAGGCGGAAACGGCCGGAAATAATACGGTAATCGGTAAAAATATGGAGCAGCTTTGCGGCAGGATTGTTTTTTATCTGCGGAGTCTGGACAGGGAAAAGGTGAGAACAGAGATTAAGAAGTTCTATGCCGGATTCAGGGAGGGAGCTGTTGAAGCGAAATATTTGTATGCCTATCATCTTATGCTGGCAGGAGAAATGATGAAGCTGGTGATTGCAGACGGGGGAGTGCCGGCAGACCGTCTGATTACGGACGGGGCACAGCTTTCCGTAATGGCCAGGGGGTATTTTCATGTATCGTCCCTGGAAGAAAAGACGATTTCGTATGCTGAGAAATTACTTGATTTTCTGGAAGAGAAAAAACGCATGGAAGGCAGTAATGTGGTCGATAATGTGAAAGAATATATGGAGAATAACTACGAAAAGGAATTAAGCCTCACCTATATCAGTGAGATGTTTCATATAAATACCAGCTATTTCAGTAAGAAGTTCAAGGAAGAAACGGGCAGGAATTTTATTGAATATCTGACGGAAATAAGATTGAGAGAGGCAAAGAGGCTTCTGGCTTCCACCGGGCTGACTATCGCGCAGGTAGGTGAGCATACGGGGTACAGGGAACCGAAGTATTTCAGCCGGATATTTATGAAATATACAGGTATGACACCGTCTTCTTATCGGGAAGAAAAGGGGATTAATTCGAATGAGACGAAGAAAAATCAGGTTCGGAATCTATAACAAGATGTTTTTTTCCATGCTTCTGACGGCGTTGATTCCTCTGTTGATGCTTTCCATATATGTTTCGGCCAGATACTATCATAAAACAGCGGCCACCGTTCTTCGGCAAAACCAGCTGGTGGAAGAAAGTCTGGGAGGACAGGTGGAAGATTATCTGGGAAAAATGGAGCAGGTTTCCAATATCTGCTTTAACCAGGAAATTCAGGATCAGCTGGAAAAGGAGCAGGATCTGGCGGGCAGGTTTGCCCTTCAGCAGCTTTTGGAGAGAAACATAAGGGTAGAGATGGATTTCCTGCAGCTTGCAGACCGAGTGGAAGGGATTGGGATATGCAAATCCGGCGCAGAAGCTTATTATGTGAATGATTTTCCGGATTTTATTACGAGAAATGTTGATTTTGAGCGGCTGGATGAGGAACTGGACAGAAGATATAAATATTATCAGATTCAGACAGTGGGCAGTCTACCCGGAATAGAAGCGCCTGACGGGATGGAGGAATGGGAAAACCGGTATGTTTATGTCAGGAAAATCAGGAGCACAAGCCTGAAAAAAACGACGGTGGCCTGGTTTTTTCTGTTATTTGACAGGAGCCAGTTGGATGAAATCATGAAGGATCTGTGGGAACTTCAGAAGGTCAGGACGGCGGTTACAGACAGGGATGGAAATGATTTATATATTTATCCTGAAATGGGGAACGAGGAGTGGAAGGAGTTATCAGATCCATTCTCGGCAGGGGAAGATGCGGTAGAATATAATTGTTTTATCCGTGATTATGAAATGGGAAACAGCGCGTTGACGGTCCGGTTTTATAACGATAAAACTGAGATATTAAAGGAATTGGATATTCTGCAGAAAGTGCTTACCAGAATTATTCTGCTGAGTATTATTTTGATTATAGCAGGGGCTTTCCTGCTTACCCGGGTGCTTCTGGAGCCTATAAAAAAGCTGCACAGGAATATTGAAAAGATGGAAAAAGGGGATTTCCATATCCGGACGGAAGTAAAGGGAAATGATGAAACGGCGGATATGTGCAGGGCTTTTAACCAGATGGCGGAACGGATTGATGTTTTGATCAATCAGGTATATACGACTCAGCTTAAGGAGAAGGAGGCGATTATTGCATCACTGCAGTCCCAGATAAATCCGCATTTTTTGTATAATACTCTGGACATGATTAAATGTATGGTTGAGATGAAAGGGGTATATGAGGCCGGTGAAATGATCACCGCGTTGTCGGATCTGTTCCGGTATGCGGTTCAGAATAAAGAGCCTATGGCGGAATTAAAAGAGGAACTGCATAATCTGGAACAATATATGCTGATAATCCGGGCCAGGTTCGGTGAGAAGATAGATTATATTATTGATGTGCCGGAAGAGCTTTACTCGTATCATATTTTAAAGATATGCCTCCAGCCGATTGTGGAGAATGCAATTAATCATGGGCTGGCCAGGCAGTCTGAAGCAGGTAAAATCCTGGTATTTATCAGGAAATCAGAGGATATGCTCCGTATTGTGGTAAAGGATACGGGTATCGGCATGTCTGCGGATAAGCTTTTCCTGCTGCGGAAGGAACTGGACAGTAAGGCGGGAGAATTTTCCAAAGAGGTTTCAGGAACGGGCCTTAAGAATATCAATGACAGAATCCGGCTCTATTACGGGGAGAGATACGGTATGGTGATTGACAGTAAAGAGGGGAAGGGGACAACCGTGGCGCTTCTGCTTCCTGCTGACGGATAAACGATTAACAGGATAAGGGGACTGCCATGGCAGTCCCCTTGCTTTATCAAAAAAATTCAATTGTGAATACACCCTGTTAGATTTCTTCCAGATGGATTTCCACTTCTTTGCCGGCTTTTGCAGACTGTACAATACCGTCGATGATAGCCTGATTGTAAAGGATCTGGCTGGAGGGCACGGGAGCGGTTCCGTTTTCTTTAATTGCATCGATAAAGGAACGAAGCTTCTTATAAAAAATACCCTGGCCATTGTCCGTTTGAGGATACATGGGGAATTCAAATTCCACGGGTAAGCCTGCCACGTCCTTGTACATTTTCATGGGGCCGCCGATGGAGCCGTTCCAGCATTCTGTGGAAGGGATTCGCAGGGAGGCTTTTGTTCCCATGATGATGGTATCTCCGGGAGTATCCAGATGCATGGCCCAGGCAATGCGGAAATCGAGGATGATACCGCCTTCCAGACGGATGAAGGCTGCTGCGAAATCATCTACGTCGAATCTGGCGGCATCCTCCGGGGTATTGAATTCGGGATCGGTGCCCAGATAGTTGGAGCGGTAGCCGGATACGGTCAGGGGCTTGGGATAGCCTATGGCGTTCAGGACCATGTCCAGGGAGTAGCAGCCGATATCACCCAGCGCGCCGATGCCTGCTGTTTTTTCTTCAATGAAGGTGCTTCCGGGAATGCCGTGTCTGCGGCCGCCGCCGGTCTGTATGTAGTAGATGCGTCCGAGTTCACCGGAATCCACGACTTTTTTAATCATCTTCATATTCTCGTCCATACGGGGCTGGAAGCCGAGAGAGAGGATTTTTCCGCTCTTTTTTTCTGCACGGACGATATCCAGGGCTTCCTGGGTGGTGACGCACATGGGCTTTTCCAGAAGGACATGAAGGCCCTTGTTCAGAGCATCGATGGTACATTCTGCGTGTGTTTTGTTATAGGTGCAGACACATACCGCATCCAGATCGGTTTCAGCCTCCAGCATTTCTTTGTGAGAAGGATAGAGACGTACATTTTCCACGCCATAGCGTTTAAAGAAGGCTTCGGCCTTTCCGGGAATTAAATCGGTGCCTGCTACGATGTCCACATCAGGCATCTGCTTCAGCGCTTCCACATGGGATTCGGCTATCCATCCGGTACCTATGATGCCGAATTTCAGCCTGCGGGAGCAGTCAATGGTGTTTTCTTCGTGAGTTTCCGGTTTGAACTGGGATAATACTTTGTCAGACATTTTTTTCCTCCTGCTTATATTTTGGATTTAATCCAGAGATTTTAAGTATTGTAAACTGATGCGGGAACATTCTATGGGGGTGAGCCCTTTAGTGGGATCATCCTGTTCCACCACAAGCCATTCGGCGCCGGCTTCTTCGGAAGCCTTCAGGATAGAAGGGATATCCTGCATTCCCTGTCCTAAAGGACGGAGTTCAAAGGTTCCTTCCTCTTTCTTTTCATGCTGTTCTCCTTCCAGGCCGATCAGCGCGTAGGAAACACCGGCATTTCCGGATTTGTAGAAATCTTTGAGATGCACGATGGGCGCCCGGCCGGAATATTTGCGGATATAGGCGGCGGGATCTACTCCGGAGGCCTTTACCCAGCAGGTATCCTGTTCGGTCTGCAGCAGGCTGGCGGGAATATCGCGGTACATGATATCGAGAAGATATTCTCCGTCTTTTTTGGCGAATTCGAAGTCATGATTGTGGTACAGGAGGGTCATGCCGTTAGCGTTGGCGAGTTCTCCGAGATGGCAGGCTTCTTTTTTAAAGCTATCATAACCTTCTGCACCCGGACGGAATTCCTCGGTGAGGTAGGGGATAGCGATATAGCGGCATCCCATTCCGGCATAGTCTTTCATGGTCTTTTCGGGATCCGCGGACATTTCCGCCAGCGGGACATGGGCGGAGATAGGAACCAGTCCGGCTTCTTCGCACATCTTTTTCACCTGTTCGGGGGAATAACCGCATAAGCCAGCGAGCTCAACGCCGTCGTAACCCATTTCCTTCACCTGTGCCAGGGTACCGGGAAAATCTTTCTGCAGCTCATTCCGCACGGAATAAAGCTGTAAGGCAATTGGACAAAACATAATAAATCCTCCTATTCTTTGCAGTAGCTGTTCCGATGCTGCGGGGCAGGCCCATTGGATGCTTCGGACGGCAGCAGACATTTTTCACTGCCGGTTTGCTGTTTGGCCTGCAGCACAGCTTATAGTGTTAAAATAAGACAAAATATGTTATAATACAAGCCAAAACAGGAATTAAGCAAGTCAAAATATGCTTATTTGACTGACGGATGTCATTCATATAATAAATAAGGAAGCTTTATGGCAAAAAGGTGGGCGGAAAGGGGACTTTGTGAAATTTTTTTATGAAAAGCGGCCGGTGCCGCTGCAGATTCATTATGGAAGGGATCTCTCCTATGATGCGCATATGCATGATCATATTGAACTGGTGGGAATGCTGAAGGGAGAGGCGGCCGCCTTTGTGGATTCCAGGGAATACAGGCTGCAGGAGGGGGATGTATTCATTGTGTTCCCCAATCAGATCCATCGTTATGAGAAGGTGGAGGAAGAGTATTATATGATCTTTATTTTCCAGCCGGATTTGACGGAGGAATTTTCCCAGGTATTTCAGAGAATGGTGCCGGAGGATGCGCTGATCAAAGGGGGTATGGGGGACAGGAAATTGAAACAGGCTATGGAGAACATTATGGAGCTTGCGCAGAAAGAGACGGATATGTTTTCCGGGGCGGAAATGAAGGGGAATTTCCTTATATTACTGGGGAGGCTGCTGGCCCGGATGAGGCTGCAGGGCACATCGGCGGCGGATACGCAGACGCTCAGGCAGATACTGAATTATTGTGTGGAACATGTGGAGGATGATCTGCGGCTGGAGGCGGTGTCGGCGGGGCTTCATATTTCAGGCTCTTACATATCCCATCTGTTTGTGGAAAAGCTTCATATGACTTTCGGGGAATATGTCCGGACGCTGCGAGTGTCGCGGGCTTGCAGGCTTCTGCAGGATGGCCGCAGGACGGTTACGGAAGCGGCATATGAAGCGGGCTTCAATTCGCTCCGTTCATTTGACCGGGCATTTGCCAAGCAGATGAAAATGACTCCGGTGGAATATAAAAGGAAACTGGCGGACGGAAGGGATAAGGGAATGGGAAATTAGGAACTGGAGAAATCCGGTTCCTTTTTTTATTGGGTATAAGGACGGCTCACAGGGCGTGGTATCGGGTGGTTGGCATTAATAATAAACATGAAGCAAAAGTGCACTATAAATAATTGACATTACTGTGCAATATATCCAGTAAAAAATTTTATTAACTATAAAAATTTGAGATTTGCGTTGAATATGCCTGATTTTTATAGCTTTTCTGAAATTGTTCTGTTTACCGTGAAAGGAATTGGCAGATATAATCGGCATTGAACCAAATCAAGCGGGAAGGAGGTGAAAAAATGAAGAAAGTGAAAGAAGTGTTCCGGGAATTGAGAAAAAACAAATGGAATTATCTTTTCCTGACGCCTGCAGCCCTTTATACATTTATATTCGGCTATGCTACCTTACCATATATGATAATCGCTTTTGAAAAGTTTGATTTCAGGAAGGGGATACGAAGCCCGTGGGTGGGCCTGAGCAATTTTGAGTTTTTCTTTAAGAGCTCCCGGGCATGGGAGGTTACCAGGAATACGGTGCTGATGAATGTGTACTATATTATATTCGGAACGGCGTTCGCAATCCTGCTGGCTCTTTTGGTTAATGAAGTGAAACACAAATATTTTCTGAAGGTTGCGCAGTCGACACTGCTGTTTCCCTATTTTATATCCTGGGTTATCGTAAGCTACATATTATATGCGCTGCTTTCCACAGATTACGGAATATTTAATTCCATACTGACGGCGCTGCATCTGGAACCGATATCCTGGTATTCGGAGGCAAAATACTGGAGGGCTATCATTGTTATCGCAAGGATATGGAAGACGGCCGGATACAGTTCGATTATTTACCTGGCAGTCATCGCCGGAATTGACAGCAGTATTTATGAAGCGGCGGCAATTGACGGGGCGAGCAGGTTCCAGATCATAAGAAGAATAATGCTTCCGCTGCTGATGCCCACCGTATGTATCCTGCTTCTGATGGATGTGGGAAAGATGTTCTACGGAGATTTCGGTATGGTATATGCCCTTGTAAAGGATTCCGGGCAGCTGCTGCCGAAGGTGGATATCATCGATACTTATGTGTTCCGTATGCTGCGTGTGACGGGGGATCCGTCGCTTTCCATGGCAGTTGGAATGTATCAGTCCCTGGTGGGTTTTGTACTGGTTTTCACTACCAATTATATTGTAAAAAAGAGTTATCCGGACGGCGCGCTGTTTTAAGAGCCAGGAGGAGAGAAAGAAATGAAAAAAATAAAATTGTCGGGAATTATCATATATACGCTGGTGACTCTCTTTTCCCTGTGCTGCATTCTGCCGATGGTGCTTGTTTTCATGGTATCCATTACGGATGAAAGGGCAATCGGAATGAACGGCTATTCGTTTTTCCCTGAGGCCTTTTCCCTGGAAGCGTACCGAAGAATGATTTATCCGGGGTCCCCTCTGTTCAGAAGCTATGGGGTGACGATTGTCATGGTGGTGGCAGGGACGTTCCTGGCGGTGATAATGACTTACTTTGCGGCTTATCCGCTGGCCAATCAGAAGGTGAAATACAGAAACGGTTTTGCACTTTACTTTTTTATCACTTCCGTTTTCAATGCGGGTCTGGTACCCTGGTACCTGATATGCCGGCAGCTGCACATGTATAACAACATGCTGGCGCTGATCATTCCGTCCATGGTTTTCACACCGTTTAACATGTTTCTGGTGAGGAACTTTATTAAGGATGTGCCGGTGGCGCTCATGGAATCTGCAAGGATTGACGGAGCCGGGGAACTGAGAATTGCAACGCAGATTTGTATGCCGCTGTGTAAGCCTGTCCTGGCGACCGTCACATTATTTTATGGCATCGGGTACTGGAACAGCTGGTTTAATGCGATTATGCTGGTGGACAATTCCAGCCTCTATCCGCTGCAGATGCTGCTGATGAAGATACAGTCGGATATTAAAATGCTGACGATGGTAAACGGGGCATCTACAGGAATGGTGCTGCCCACGGAAAGTGTGAAGATGGCGACTGTGGTGATGACTGTGGGACCGATTATTTTCCTCTACCCTTTTTTGCAGAAATACTTTGTAAAGGGTATCATTATGGGATCTGTTAAGGGTTAGAATGCGGATGCAGGAGAAAAGCAGACAAATAATAAGAAAAAAACAATTCAATAGAAAAATAAGGGAGGTAACATTTTATGAAACGGAAAAAAGCAGGCAAGGGCATGGCGCTCATACTCGCTGCGGCGATGACGGCAGGGCTGCTGGGAGGCTGCGGAAGCAGTGCGAAAACAAGTGCTGTGGATAATACAGCAGTGCAGGACAAGGAAACAGCGGCTGCGGAGGCGGAAAGCGGAGAAATCCAGAAGGTCAGATATGTGACGCCCGGTAATGAGTGGTCGGATCAGGCTTATGTCCTTGAGCAGGTGAATAAGAAGCTGCTGGAAGACGGGATGAACCTGGAAGTGGAGCTGATCCGGATACCCTGGGATGCATGGGATCAGAAAACAAACCTGATGCTGTCCACAGGCGAAGAGTTTGAACTGATTCATGTAATGCAGGATCTGAAGTCGGCATCCGTGCTGCGCAGCCAGAATGCCATTATTCCCATCAACGAATATGTGGACAAATATCCTCATCTGAAAGAAGTGATGGGAGATTTCTGGAGTGATTTTACCGTAGAAGGGGAAATTCTTGCCGTACCAGCGGCTTCCACGAACAATATCAGCAAGGATTACGGCCGGGTTTACTATCAGCAGGAGGTCTTTGACAGAGCGGGCTGTACCATTCCTCAGACGATAGACGAGCTGCTGGATGATGCGGTTAAAATGCAGAAGATGATTAAGGAAGAGACAGGCAAAAATGTATACTGCTGGCCTCATCAGCTCAATTCTGTTCCCGACTGGATGCACAGAACCTATGATGACGCTCCCTTCACGGTGGAAAATACACTGGGGCTGGTAAGGATCGATCAGGACGGAACCGTATCCTCCTGGTATGAAAGCGAAGATTTTAAGAAGGACTGCGAGACCTATAAGAAAATGTATGATATGGGTCTGCTTCACCCCGATATCCTCACACTGGATCATGAATTCCAGGCGAGTGAAGGGGAAAACGGAAGGTTCCTGTTCGGTTTTGATACCTATACCTATCCGGCCATGGAAATGAGCCTGAAGAAAAATACAGGAAATACGTTATCGGATTTTGTATTGAATGAAGAGCTTGGAAATTATCGTTTCTTCTCCATTTTCAATGGCAACGCGGTACCCAGCTCCTGCAAGAATCCGGAAGCGGGAATCAAGTTTCTGGACTGGCTTTACAGCAATGAAGAGAATTACCGTCTGTTCACTTATGGAATTGAAGGACGTAATTACAATATAGTAGGCGATCGTATCGCGGAATTTGTCAAAGGGCCGGATGGAAATAATACCTGGCATTATGATGAATGGCAGATGGGCCTGATCGACTACAAGCTTTTTGAGGAAGGAATTTCTGAAAAATGTCTGGAAGTGGAAACACAGCCTATGAGCGGCAAGATTACGGTCAGCCCTATTATTGGCTTTACCTTCGACCAGACACCGGTAGCAAATGAAATCGCAAACCTTCAGACAGAAGTGATCGCGTCCATTTATCCTATTAAATTCGGCCTTGTGGATTATGACAGCCACATTGATGATGCCATAGCTAATCTGAAAGCGGCCGGAATGGATAAGGTGATCGATGAATACAGAAGACAGTTTGAAGAGTTCAGAGGACAGTGACAAGAATAGTGTTTATGCCGTTTGCACGGCATATCTGAGACAGGATTAAGGTAAAAAAATGGGACTGTATAAAAATTTTAAAATTGCATCTTATGCACATGCACAATATCTGGTATCAGCGGCCGAAGAGGATATTGTAAGGCAGATTGATTATTTTGACGCTTATCTGGGCGGCCTGGATAAAATTTATCTGGAGCCGTTCCGGGGAGAACACAGGCTTTCCGAAGAGAAGGCTAAAAGATTTATTGAAATTTTTAAGGAGAGAGGAATCGAGGTTGCGGGCGGCTTTACCGCAACCACGGATCTGGATGATGAGACTGTCCACCGGATATTTGATGTGTACTGCTATTCCCGGGATAATTTCAGGGAAGAACTGAAAAAAGAAATCAGGCAGACGGCAAAGCTGTTTGATGAATTCATTCTGGACGATTTCTTTTTCACCAGCTGCAGATGTAAGGAATGTATCCGCAAAAAAGGGAACAGAAGCTGGTCGGAGTACCGCCTGGAGCTTATGGAGGAAATCGCGCATCTTGTATGTGATACGGCCAAGGAGGTGAATCCGGACTGTAAATGTGTCATTAAATATCCGAACTGGTTTGAGTCATGGCAGGAAACCGGTTATAACCCGGAAAAGCAGAAGGATATATTCGATGCCATCTATACGGCGGCGGAATCCAGGAATCCGAAGATGAGCCAGCAGCATCTTCCCCGTTACCTGAGCTATTCGCTTTTCCGGTATCTGGAAAATGCAGCGCCCGGAAAGAACAATGGCGCCTGGGTGGACAATGGGGACAGCTCCAATAATATCAACTGGTATGCGGAGCAGGTATTGCTCGCCGTCTATGCCGGGGCGAAGGAAATCTGTCTCTTCGGTTTCGGAGGCCTGACCGATTCCCCGTATCTTCCCATGCTGGGCTGTCAGCTGAGGCTGGCGGATGAAGACAGGAGCCGGATGGGAAAACCGCAGGGGGTGAGTGTGTATCATCCGTTCAACGCGGACTGCGGAGAGGATCAGCTCTATAATTACGTGGGAATGCTGGGCATTCCGCTGGAGCCCACGCCATTTTTTGATGAAAAAGCGGATAGTATATTCCTGACGGCGTCGGCCTGTAAGGATCCCCAGGTGATGGATAAACTGAAAAACTATGTGGCGGACGGGGGACATGCCATCGTAACCAGCGGTTTTGTGAAAAACATGCAGGGCAGGGGAATAGAGGATATGACCTCCGCCAGAGTGACGGAGAAGGTGGTTACGGGAGATTATTTCTGTACGGATCCCTATATCGGGGACAGAAGGGAATTCTTCCACGGCCCGGCAGCCATAACCATGCACGGTATGGATTATAAAACCAATGCGACCTGGTCCGACGCGGAAATGATTACGGAATACTGCAATTATCCTGTCTGGCTCAGGGATGATTACGGTCAGGGAGAGCTTTACATATGGAATATTCCCGATAATTATTCGGACCTGTACCAGTTTCCTGTGGAAGTGGCGGATCTGTTCCGGAAAAACTTTGCAAAGAATCAGAGAGTATATCTGGAGGCTGAGGATCATTATAATCTGTTCCTGTATGACAACGATACCTTTCTTGTACGTTCCTACAGGGAATACAGAGAATATATAAAGATCGTTGTAAAAGGGGAATGCAGCCGCCTTGCCGACCTGCGTTCCGGAAAAACATATGAGCCTGTATCGGTGAAGGATCAGCCGGATCAGCGGTTTGATGTGGCTTATGTTCCCAAGGGAGCGAAGGAAAGTGTGTTTGAGATTTATTTCTCACCGGGAACAGAACAGTTTTTACAGATTCTTCCCTAGATAATCAGGCCGCGGCTGCGGTCGGAAAGGCAGCATAAAATGAACAGAAAATATAGAGTGGCTGTGATTGGGACAGGGCTGATCGGAGCGACCAGCCATATCCCGGCCTATCAGGCCCTGTCGGATCGGTGTGAAATTATAGCGGTATGTGACAACAGAAAAGAAGCGGCGGAATTCGTGGCGAAGAGGAACGGGATCGAAAAGGTGTATACGGATTCCGCACAGATGCTGGAAGAGTGCAGGCCGGATATTGTGTCCGTGTGTACGCCGAACCGGTATCATAAGGATTGTACCATTGCGGCCCTGAAGGCAGGAGCCCATGTCATCTGTGAAAAGCCCGTATGTATGACTTATGCGGATATCTGTGAAGTATACGAGACGGCCCGGCAGTGCGGGAGATTATTTATTCCCTGCCATAATAACCGTTTCGGGCAGAGGGAAACCATCCGGAATCTGGTGAAGGAAGGCCTGCTGGGGGATGTTTACTTCGGAGAGCTGGAATGTGTGAGAAGGAGGGGAATTCCTGACTGGGGAGCCTTTCATCTCGCAAGCGAAAGTATCGGCGGCCCGTTCTGTGATGTGGGCGTGCATTTTGTGGATTCCCTGCTTTTTATGCTCGGGAATCCGGAGTTTGAAAGTATTTACGGAATGACGGCGGCCATGCTGGCGAAACAGACGGAAGAGGAAGAGAAGCCCGCAGCCGGCACGCAGGATGCCTTTCTGCGCAGGCCTTACCACGGCAGTGAATTCAGCGTGGAGGATCATGCGGCGGGCAGCATTCGTTTTCAAAACGGCCTGTTTGTTAACTTCAAATTTTCCTGGGCGCTGAATGCGCCGGAATGCGACGGAATCCGTCTGGCGGGAAGCAAAGCCGGCTTTGTCTATGATAAGCTTGCGCGCGACCAATATCGTCTCTATGGAATGATGGGGAAGGATATGGCCGATACCATACTGGATCTTCATACGAGATATGAGGTGAAGGGAATGGAGAATCCCGGTCATTACCTGCTGATCCGGCACTTCCTGAACGTCTGTGACGGCGTGGAGGAGATGATGATAACAGAAGCGGAAATCCGGAATCTGACGGCGATACTGGAAGCCTTTTATCTGTCGGCCAAACGCGGCGGTCAGGTGACAAGAGCGGAAATTATCGGATAAATCGGGCTGCCGGATGCGGTACATGGACAGACAGCCAGCACTTTGATAAGATGAAATAAAGTGATAAACCTTTCCTGCCGGCGGAGGCTGAGATGCGGGAACGGAAGGAGGATGGCTGTGTTGCGGAAAATAAAGAAATTCTATCTCTACAGGAAGATCGTACTGTCCTTTCTGCTGCTGAACATGATTTCCACTCTGTTCGTCAGCGGAGCGCTGTATCTCATTTTCAGGGATACCTCCCAGAAGGAGCAGGCGGCCTATTCTCTGGAAAATCTGTCGCAGCTGGATTCATCGGCGGAAAGGATTTATGAAAGCCTTTCGCCTGCCATCAACTATATCCTGGCGTCCGGTTATGCCTCCTCCTTTATGGAAAGAAAAGATCTGGGAAGGCTGGAGGAGTTCAGGCTGCTGGAAAACCTAAAGGTGCTTCAGACCGCGAACGCACAGTTTGGCTTTATCGGAGTCGTTAATCTGAATACGGACCGTTACCTGGGAACCAGGGGCGTGTATACCGGACTGGAGGCTCCGATCCGGCAGGTCAGGAATAAAGAGGAAGAAAATGGACTTTTCTTCTTTAAAAGAAACGTGAAAAAAAATGAAAATATTGAAGATTCGAAGACGATACCGGTACTAACTTTTGTTTATGTACCAAAAGGGAGATATGCCAGCGGGCTGATTGTGATCGATGTGGAAGAAAGCTACTTCCGGGAACTGTTTCAGCCGCAGGAGAGGATCGGGCATGACGCCCAGGTATTTGTCCTTGGAGAAGACGGGGAGATCCTGATTGATGCGGGAAACGGCAGCACATCCTGCCGGGAGCTTCTTCCGGACGCGCAAAAGCTGCGGATGACGGAGACTTCCTTTACGGCGCGGGAAAGCGTCGGCGGGGAAAAATATATGGTGGCCTGCCTGAAATCCTCCGTACCCGGCTGGTATTTTGTAAGTGTCCGCGCAGGACAGGAAATCCTGCCGGCAGCAAAGGAGCTGCTGTTTTTTGTGGCAGGAATTGAGGCCCTCATGATCGGAGTGAACCTGTTGGTGACCTTTCTTCTGGCCCAGCGTATATACAGCCCCCTGGGGAGCCTTTACCGGAAGCTGGAGCACAAGGATGCGGAGGAGCATATCAACGAAATAGAAGCTTTTGACCAGGCTTTTGAAACCTATGAAAAAAGAACCTCGGCGCTGGAAGAATACCGCAGCCGTTCTGCCCGGTTTCTCAGTGACAGCTGGCTGAAGGCTGTGGCGCGGGGGGAGATCATACCCCAGGAGCAGGAAAACCCTCCGGAATATTGTGAATTCAGTTTTGATGCCGCATATTACAGAGTATTGCTTATCAGCTTTGCCGATAACGATGATTTTCTGGAACGGTTTTCGGAAAAGGATCAGCAGATCATCGAATTTGCGCTGGGGAATATACTGCAGGAGCTGATAGGGAGCTATTGTGTCAATCTGCCGGTTATGACGGAGACCAACTGCAGGATGGTGGTACTGAAGCTGAAGACGCCGGCCGTGCCTTCCGAGGTGCTGCTTGGCATCGGAGAATTACAGAATGAATTTATGTGTCATATGAGCCTTGTCATCGAAGCCTGCTATGGGAAATGCGTAAGCCATTGGGGGGAGCTGAGAAGTTCCTGGCTTTCGGCCATGGAAGGACAGCGCAAGAGGCTGTTTTTGGGAAGCGGAGTGATCATTGACGCGGAGTATGACTATGGAAGGATCCGGAATCCGGAATATCCCTATAAAGCGGCGAAAAATCTGGGAGAATCCCTGTTTGCCGGGGACAGCCAGGGTATTCGGCGTGAAATTCATCATTTTGTGGAACGGCTGGAAAAAATGGATGTGGACAATATCATCGGTTTTGCAGCGAGATTGTACCATGAAATGGTGCAGAACTACAGCCCGGAGAACAGCAGCCTGCGCAGCCAGCCGGCTGATCAGATCCGCAGGGCCATGGACGGCGTCGGTTCGATGGAGGAGCTTTCACAGCTTCTGGAGAAGCTGGCGGACCGGATTATGGAAGAACGGAAAAGGAAACAGGAGGACGGTGCGTCCAACGATGCAGTGAGTGCCGCCCGCAGTTATATGGAAGAGCATTATATGGACAGCAGTCTGAGCGTGGAAATGCTGGCGGATATAGCCGGGCTTTCACCGGCTTATTTCGGAAAGCTTTTTTTCACCACCGTCCATGTGAGCTGTAATGATTATCTTATGGAGCTGAGGCTGCGCAAAGCGGCGGAGCTTCTTGCGGAAACACAGGATACGGTCAGTACGATCAGTCAGGCTGTGGGAATCAACAGCACGAATTATTTTTATATTGTTTTCAAGAAAAAGTACGGCTGTACGCCTGTCCAGTATCGGAGACAGATAAAAGAGGAGCAGGAAAATGGAAAATAAAAAACTGAGAGTTTGTATTATAGGAGCCGGATTTATCACGGGAACACAGCACATTCCGGCCATCAATAAATTAAAGGACCGCCTGGAGCTGGCAGGTGTGGCGGACTGCCGTGAAGACGCGCTGATCCATCTCGCAAAAACCTATGGGATCAAAAACATCTATACGGATCCCATGGAAATGCTGGATAAGGAAAAGCCTGATTTGGTGCATGTGTGTACGGCTAACAACACGCACAAACATTTTACGATAGAAGCGCTTCGCAGAGGAGCCAATGTACTGTGTGAGAAGCCGCTGGCGCTCACTCTGCGCGATGCACAGGAAATGCTGGCTGAGGCAAAGAAGGCCGGAAAGCTGCTGATGACCTGCCAGAATTCCAGGATCGGCGCTGTTCAGGAAATGAAAAAGATAGTGGACAGCCAGGAGCTGGGAGAGATTTATTATACGGAAATTGAGAATATCAGGAGAAGGGGAGTTCCCACCTGGGGAAGATTCCACTCCGCGGAAGATAATGGCGGCGGCCCGTTCTGCGATCTGGGCGTGCATTATCTGGACAGCGCGCTGTATGTGCTGGGAAATCCTGCTTTTACGAGCGTATCTGCAAATACATGGCGCAAGGTGGCGGACAGATATGACGCGAATCAGGAAACTCTGCCGGCCATGACGGGAAATCAGCCGTTCCTTCCGAGAAATGATTATGACAGAAAAGAATTTACCGTGGAGGATTATGCAGCAGGCCTTGTACGGTTTCAGAACGGGATGCAGATGCAGATGAAATTTGCCTGGGCGGTCAACCTTCCCAAGGCGGATGCTTACCGGTTCGCGGGAACAAAGAACGGAATGGTATACCGCAAGGGAGAAAACCTGGAGAATCCCATCAGCCTGTACGGGCAGCAGGGAGATAATCTTGTGGATGCCCAGCTGGAAGTGGAAATCGCGAAGCCGGGAGCCATGGAAGATTTTGGTCATAAGGGAATTATCGAAAATATGGCGGATGCGATTCAAAAAGGCACGCCCCGCCTGATTACGGAAGAAGAGATGCTCAACGTGGCTGCGATTATAGAAGCGTTCTATCTTTCCGCAGCGGAAAACAGAGAAGTGAGAGCGGACGAACTGGAACAGTTTGCCTGACGGACAGCAAAAAAAGGAGAAATCAGAGATGAGTGATATGAAATTAGGTCTGCAGATGTGGAGTATCCATGACGTATGTATAGAAAAAGGTATGCCGGAGGCCCTGCGCCTGATCCGGGAAATGGGCTATGAAGGCTTTGAATTCGCCCTCGGCGACTGTGCCACTCTGGAAGAACGGTGCGGCGCCAAACCGGCAGAGGTGAAAAAGGCGCTGCAGGAATATGGGGTGAAGGCGATCGGTTCCCATATTTCCTTTGAAAGGCTTTTGGAGGATCCGGATCCGGTATTGAAGGACTGTGTGGAATATGAGGTGCCCTATGCGGCGATAGCGCCCATTTTTTACGGAGACAGGACGCCCTTTGAAGAACAGCGCCGGCTTTATAAGGAAACAGTGCGCCTTTCCCGTCTGTTTAAGGAAAACGGGATACAGCTTCAGGTACATTGCGCCGCATTCGGTTTCCTGAAGGATTATAAGGGACGGAATACGGTGGAAGGGATGTTTGAGGAATGTTCTCTGGAATACCTCCAGCCGGAGTTTGATACGGCATGGATGATCTGTTCCGAGATCGATCCCCATGAATATCTGGCGAAATATAAGGGATATGTGGACATTCTCCATTTGAAGGATTATCACAAAATTCCCGAATATTCTCCTTATGTCCTGGTGCGCCACAATACCATCTGTGAGGAAAATTACGGCTGCGGTGTGGGTGACGACGGAGTGCAGGATGTGGGGGACATCATTAAAACGGCGGAAAAAGCAGGTACGAAATGGATTGTGACGGAGCTGTGGAATGAAAAGAATTCCCTGGAAAATGCCAGGGCAAGCGCCGACCTCATCAAAAAGTATTTATAAGAGCTTATCCGGGCTGTCGGCCTGATAAAGCAGGAGAGGAAGATATGGAATACATACAACTAAAAGGCACTTCGCTGACCGCGTCCAGAGCGGCTTTCGGCTGCATGAGACTGGCAGAGCTTTCTGTGGAGCAGGCAAAGCGGCAGATCGAACATGCGATGGAGCTGGGAATCAACTTTTTTGACCATGCGGATATATACGGCGGCGGAAGCTGTGAGGAGATCTTCGCTAAAGCGGTGGATATGAAGCCGTCTGTGCGGGAGAAGATGATCCTGCAGAGCAAATGCAGCATCCGGGATGGCTATTATGATGCTTCCGCGGCGTATATCCGGAAGGCTGTGGACGATATACTCGCCAGGTTGCATACGGATTATCTGGATATTCTCCTGCTGCACCGTCCGGATGCTCTCATGGATCCGGGGGAGACGGCAGAAGCGCTGGAACGCCTGCACGAGCAGGGGAAGGTACGTTATTTCGGCGTTTCCAATTATAATGTCATGCAAATGGAGCTGCTGCAGAAATATATGAAACAGCCTCTTGTTGTCAATCAGCTTCAGATCAGCCTTGCCCATACACCGTTAATCGATGAAGGGATGGCGGTCAATATGGATATTGACCAGAGTGTTTTACGGACAGGCGGACTGCTTCCTTATTGCCAGTGGAAGGAAATCAATGTACAGGCATGGTCACCCTATCAGAAAGGCTTTTTCGGAGGCTCCTTTATCGGGGATCTGGATGAATATGGGGAGCTGAACAGCCTGATCGATTCTCTGGCATCCAAATACGGCGTGTCGAAAACAGGGATTGCCGCGGCATGGCTGTTCCGCCATCCGGTGAACATGCAGGTAATTCTGGGAACCATGAATGAAAAACACAGACAGGAAGGCTGCGAGGGCCTGGATGTTGTGTTGGAACGGAAGGAATGGTACGACCTTTACCGGGCGGCCGGAAATATCATACCGTAAAAGAGGGTTTTATGGATTCAGTTTTTGTGCCGTAAAGGCGCATTTGTGCCACAGAGGTGCATTTGTGCCATAAAGGCGCAAGGGAAAGGAAGGAAAAATGAGTGATTTAAAATTAGGCATCCAGATGTGGAGTATCCATGATATCTGCGTACAGGAAGGAATGGCCTCCGCTATAAAAAAAGTAAAAGAGATGGGATATAACGGCTTCGAATATGCATTGGGCGACAGCATCACCCTGAAGGAGAGATGCAATACCGATGCAGAGGAGGCTGTAAAAATTCTCCGGGAATATGATGTAAAAGCGCTGGGCGCCCATATTCCCTTTGAACCGATGCTGATCGATCCGAAACCGGTGCTGGAGGAGTGTCTGAAGCTGGAAATCCCTTATGCCGCCGTAGGCCCTGTATTCTGGGGCGACCGCGCCACCTATGCGGAACAGAAGGAAACCTATGACAGACTGAAGGAAATCGCGATCCTGTTTCATAAAAATGGAATTCAGCTTCAGGTGCACTGCTCGGCCTTCGGTTATCTGAAAGATTATAAAGGCAGATATGTGGTGGAAGGCATGCTGGAGGAAGCGGGACTTGAAAACCTGCAGCCGGAATTCGATACCGCATGGATGATCTGCGGAGGCGTGGATCCTGTGGAGATGCTGAAAAAATATGAAGGGCATGTGGATATCCTTCATTTCAAAGATTTTCATCCTTTGCAGGAGGAATATTCCTATCTGATGGTTCGCCATAACACGATCTGCGAACAGCAGCATGACGGCTGCGCGGTAGGGGAAAACGGAGTGCAGGATCTGGAAAGCATCGTGAAGGCAGCCGGGACATATGGAACGAAGTGGCTGATCACGGAGCTGTGGAATGAGAAGGATTCTTTGCGCAATGCACGTGTGAGTGCGGAAAACCTGAGTAAATATATGAAATAACGGACGAATCGGAAGTGCTGTGAAAGCGGCAGCATACTTAAATATGGAAAAGGCGGAGTCATGTACGGAAGTACATTGCGCCGCCTTTTCCATTTGATAATTCTGTACGCCTGTGGCGGCAGATGGAAATATTAAAGCAGAGAATAGCTTTTTTTCATATTCCGTTTATATTCGGAAGGGGTAATTCCATGAAACTGCTGAAAGACTCTGTAGAAAGTGCTGAGACTTTCGAAACCGGACTGATAGCTGATATCTGTTACAGGAAGCTCTGTTGTTAAGAGCATTTTGTTGGCATTTTGAATTCGCAGGGCATTCAGATAATTAGTGAAGCTGCAGCCGATCTTCTGTGAGAAACAGCGGGAAATATGGTATTTGCTGATTCCAAACTCATGAGAGAGGTCATCCAGGGAAAGGTTCTCCATGTAGTGGCAGGAAAGATAGGTGAGAAGATCCGGGAGAAAAAAATCCGGCTTTTCCCGTGGAATCAGGTTAAAACAATTTAAGATCTGCCCCATTATGACATAAAGATAACCCTGAAGCAGACGCTGATCATATGTCCAGTAGCGGTCAAGAACGATGGTGTTGAAGGCATGTATGATGTCCGGATGTACCTGATCCGCCGCAAGAAAAGGATATTCGGGCTGTTTGGAAGAAAGCAGAAGCTTATAATTTTCCACCAGTGCGGAATCGAAAATCACTGTGAGCAGATAGTTGGGAACTCCTGCGCGGCGGTAGCTGTGTATGACGTCAGGGAAGGCAATGGAAAGCTCGCCGGGGGCCATCATTTTCTGACAGTTTCCAATTTTTGTATCGACGATGCCTTCACATACATACATGATTTCAATTTTCTCATGCATATGAGGAACGAAATCCATGTCTACAAAAAAAGCTTCATAATTATAATCACGTTTTTCATAAAAGAAAGACATAAGAAATCCCTCCCCTGCAATATTTGGGAATATTATGTACTGATTTAAGAAGCATTTTACTATAGAGGTGGGGTATAGTAAATACGTTGTTGAAATAAATGCATAAAATACCTGAAAAAATCACTATATTGCATGGAAAAACTGTGAAATCAGACTTGAAAAGTAAGACAGAAAAAACTATGGAATTTTTTCGTTTGCAGGATATGGGACATATTATGTATTTATTTTACCGGATGAACCCTTATGGGGGTTGGGAATAAGAATAATGATTCAGACATGGGAGGAGAATTATGTTTAAGAAAAAGGCAGCAAAATTGTTTATGGCAGCAGCCGTCACAGCATTGACGGTAGTAGGAGCCACAGGATGCGGTGAGAAAAAGGAAATTGAGTTCTGGAATCTTTGCACCGGTCCGGATGGAGAAAATATGGTTGCATTAATAGATGGTTTTAATGCAACAAATCCGGAATACAAAATTAAAAATGTGACGATGGAAGGCGGGGATTTATATACGAAGATACCTACCGTAGTCAATTCCGGGACGGGGATTCCTGATTTGGCCTTAATTAATGATATTTCAAGACTCCGTATGTTTTACGAGCAGGGATTATTGGAACCTGTTGATGAAACCCTGACGGTTTATGTGCCGGAGCTTTCCAAAGACAGCTATCGTGCGGCTGCATGGAATGTGGGAACCTGGGACGGAAAACAGTATTCTATCCCCATGGATGTTGGGGTAACAGGTATTGTTTATAACAAGGATCTGGTTGACAAATATGCACCGGGCGCATTGGATGACAATGTGATTACAGTAGAGGAAATGATGGAAATCCTTCCCAAGGCTAAAGCGGATGGAATTGCCACGCATACTCCTGCATTTTTCGCCTATGAACAGATGGTGTCTCTTGCAAAACAGCAGGGCGGGGAACTTTTTGATGAAAACGATAATCCCACAATAAATACGCCGGAATTCAAACAGGCGCTTCAGACGATGAAAGACATCATCGATCAGGGCGGCGGAAGCGATAACGGAGAAGATAATCTGCAGCTGTTTATGATGAAGGGATCGGTGTTCACCCACACAGGAGTATGGGACAAGAATTCATTGGATAAGGCAGAGGATTTGAACTGGGGAATGTGCAATACATTGGCTTATGACCCTTCTGTATATTATAATGTATCCTTTACCAATCAGTTCATCATGCTGAAGGATGATAAAAGAAGCAAAGAAAAGGAAAAAGTGATCGCTGACTTTTTGAATTATGTAAGGGTGCACTCTGATGTATGGGCAAAATCAGGACAGGTTCCCGCCAGCAACGCGGTAGATGATATGGACGAGTTCAAGAATATGAAGCAGTATTTGTTCATTGAGTCCCCGGAAGAAGAAAATGCAATTGTTATCAATACCTTCCGTTACGGGGGATATGCTTCGGATGCTTTTGGAGTTGTGCTCAATGACGTACTATACGGCAATATGAGTATCGATGATGCATTGGCACAGGTTCAGAAAGAAGTGGAAGATAAAATCGCGCAGGCCCAGTAGGAGAACTGCGGGGCAGGAGGAACGGCTTTGAAACAGAAAACAGATAAGCAAAACAAGCAGCTTTCTATGAAGACAAGGCGTAAAATACTTCCATTTTTATTTGTTACGCCTCATCTGATTATATTCCTTATTTTTTCATTGATTCCTATTATTTATGGATTGTACATATCCTTTACAAAATGGAATTTTCTGGGGACTCCTGAATGGGTAGGGCTTGCAAATTATAAGGAAATTCTGTTCAGTACGGAATCCACATATTACAGGCAGTTTATGAATGGGTTAAAAAACACATTCCTTGCGGTGGTGCTTAATGTGCCGCCCAGTATCATCGTGCCTTTGGTACTGGCACTGGCTCTGAATGTAAAGGTCAGGGGATCGAAATTTTTTCAGTCCGTTTTTTATCTGCCGTGCCTTTTATCCTTATCAGCTGTTTCCATCATATGGATTCAGATTTTGAATAAACGTTTCGGTGTCCCCAGCGTCTTTGGAATTAACTCCGCTCTGACAGTAGAGCAGCCCTGGGCATGGCTGATGATTGTACTGATGTCCACATGGTGGGCGATAGGGACTAATATGGTTATTTATCAAGCCGCATTGGGAGGCGTGCCGAAAGAATTGTATGAATCGGCATCGATAGACGGAGCCGGGAGCATAAAGCGTTTCTTCTACATTACGGTTCCCTCCATCCGTTTCCAGATCCTCTATACAATTGTTATGACTACAATTGCCGGCTTTAATATTTATGGACAGCCTTTGATGCTGACAGAAGGCGGCCCTAACGGATCTACTACCGTATTGATTATGGAAATCCGGAAACTGGCCTTCGGAACCGGACAGCCCATTGCAGGCATGGCGTCTGCAATGGCAATCTGTCTGGGAGTTGTGATTCTGATCATTTCAGCGTTTCAGTTTTTTGCCATGAATCGAAAAGAGAATTAATTTCTGTATGAAAGAGAGATAGGAGCGTGAACTATGAGCAAAAATACGAAAATGGTCAAAATCATTGCCTTTCTTTTCCTGCTGGTATTGGCTCTTGCCTGGCTGTTTCCTCTGATATGGGGTGTTTTTACTTCCTTTAAATCGGAAACGGAAATTAAGACAATGGGTTTTCATATGATACCGGTAAAATGGGTATTGGATAATTACATTAAGGTAATCTGGAATAAAAACAACTTTCCGGTAATACGATGGTTTTTGAATTCAACACTGATGGCAGGGCTGTCGACAATAATATCCGTTGTTCTTGTTTCTGTTACGGCCTATGGATATACCAGGTTCCAGTCTAAATTTCTGGACAGGATGTTTTATGTTGTCATGGCGGTATCCTTGTTCCCGTCCATTGTAAATCTGATACCCCTGTATAAAATTGTTTCTTCCTTAGGCTGGGTAAATACGATATTTGCCGCAATCGTGCCGGGTTTTGCCAGTGTGACGAATATTTTTCTGGTTCGGCAGTTCCTGCAGGGAATTCCAAAGGAATATGATGAAGCGGCCCGGACAGACGGTGCGGATGAAATACGGACGTTCGCCCTGATTCTGGTACCGATGCTCAAGCCGGTGCTTACTGTAGTTGCCCTGTTTAATTTTACCGGTGTATGGAATGATTTCTTGTGGCCGACCATTGTATTTAACGATATTAACAGAATGCCTATTACAGCCGGTCTTCAGCTGATGAGAGGACCATATAAAACATTTGATATGGGTGTAATCCTGGCGGCAGCCATTATAGCTATCGTCCCGACCTTTATCATATACCTGTTTTCACAAAAATATTTTTTAAGTTCCCTGTCGCTTGGTGCGGGAATTAAAGGATAAATGGGAAAGACCCCGATGTCAGATGTCTTGGTGCAGACAAGGACATCGGGGATTTTTTATCCCAAAATCCGGAAAGGAATGAGAAGAATAATGAAATGCACAAAGAAATACCGCCTTTCTTATACAGAAAGAGCGGAAAAAATAGTATCAAAGCTGAGTCTGGAGGAAAAGGTGAGTCTGATGGGAGGGAGAAGCGGACAGATGGAAAGCCCGGCCAATCCCCAGGATGACCATTATAACTATACCCCATATCCCTCCGGCGGTATCGAAAGGGAAGGAATACCGGCAATGATGTTCTGTGACGGCCCCAGGGGAGTCGTCTGCGGAACAGGAAAAACCACCTGTTTTCCGGTCAGTATGCTGCGGGGAGCGACCTTTGATACGGAACTGGAAGAAGAAATAGGTCATGCGATCGGCCGGGAGGTAAAGGCCTGTAACGGAAATCTTTTTGCCGGTGTCTGTATAAACCTTCCTTATAACCCCGGTTGGGGCCGGAGTCAGGAAACTTATGGGGAGGACAGCTTTCATCTGGGTGAGATGGGAAGCGCTCTGGTGCGCGGGGTACAGGAAGAGAATGTTATAGCCTGTATCAAGCATTTTGCGTTTAATTCCATGGAGAACTCCCGGTTTAAAGTTAACGTTTCCTGTGATATCCGTACGGAAAGGGAGGTTTATCTGCGGCATTTCCAGAAATGTGTGGAAGCAGGGGCCGGAGCAGTTATGAGTTCTTATAATAAATACCATCATGTTTTCTGCGGACATAATGACTATCTTCTGAACCAGGTATTAAAAGAGGAATGGGACTTTGACGGGTTTGTCATGAGTGATTTCAACTGGGGAGTGCGTGATACTGTCGAGGCTGCCAATGGCGGGCAGATGATGGAGATGTGTGAGACGAAATACTTCGGGGATCGGCTGGTTAAAGCCGTGGAAGAAGGGAAGGTGCCGATGGAACGGATCGATGATGCTGCGGTTCGAATTGTGCGTACCCTTCTGGCATTTACGGAAGCGGATCCCAAGAAGGCCCTGGAAGAAGAAGCAGGATGCAAAGAACATATCAATCTGGCACTGAAATGTGCCCGGGAGGGAATTACGCTGATTCAAAATAAAGAAAAGGTACTGCCGTTTCACGAGGAAGAGATAAAGACAATTGCAGTTATAGGAAGACTGGCTGATGAGGAAGTGACTGGCGATCATGGTTCCAGCCGGGTATTTCCTGCCTATGTTGTGACTCCGCTCCAGGGGATCCGGAAAAGGCTGCCGCATGCTGAAGTGATTTATGAGGATGGCTCCGATCTTGAGAAGGCGAAAACAGCGGCCGGAAAGGCGGATGCAGTAGTATTTGTGGCCGGTTATGATTACAATGATGAGGGTGAGTATGTGCTGAAGGATGAAAGCGATACGGAGCTGGGCGGATATGGCGGCGATCGTCTGGATTCACTGGGGCTGCACCGGGATGAAGCCGAGATGCTGAAACAGGTGGGCCCCTGTAATTCCAACAGCGCTGTGATATTGATAGGCGGAAACACGATTCTCATGGACGAGTGGAGAGAAGCTGTGGGCGCTGTTCTGATGGCATATTATCCGGGAATGGAAGGCGGGACGGCTCTGGCGGAAATCCTGTTCGGCGATATTAATCCCAGCGGAAAGCTGCCCTTTGTACTTCCGTATAAGGAAAGTGATCTTCCAGAGGTTGTGTGGAATACTACAGAACAGTGGTACGACTATTACCATGGTTATACGAAGCTGGATAAAGAGAAAAAAGAACCGCTGGCACCCTATGGTTTTGGTCTGTCCTATACACAGTTCAGTCTTTCCGCTCCCTTTTTTATGACAGATAAGGATTCTGTGACAGCAGAATGTATGATACAGAATACCGGAGACAGGGAAGGAACGGAAGTTATTCAGTTTTATGCAGGATTCGGCGCCTCCATGCAGGAGCGCCCGGTAAAGGCGCTGTGCGGATTCCGGCGTGTGACATTGGCGCCCGGAGAGAGCAAAAAAGTGAGTATTGTATGTCCTGTGAAGGAACTGGCATGGTATAACCCTCAGACTGGCGATTGGGAAGTGGAGAAGATGGTTTATGAAGGGTATATTGGCACCAGCAGTTCGGAAAGGGATCTTTTGAGAGGAAGCTTCACTCTAAACTAAAACCCTTGGAAGAAGAAGCGTAACCACAGTACCCGTTTCCAGGGAAGATTCCATCCGAATCTCATAGTCCCGGCCGAAATACTGGAGAAGCCGCTGGTGAGTATTGGCAATACCGATACCGTCATTTTCCAGCCTTCGGCTGGGACTATTCTGTATAGAGCTAAAGGCTTCTTTCAAGCCATCCAGTGTGTCAAAAGACATACCATGCCCATCATCACTAATCTGAATTTGTATTCGGCTGTCATTATTCCGGAGGATGGAAATGGACAGGGTGCCTTCCTGCTGAAAATCCGTAAAGCCGTGGATAATTGCATTCTCGATAAAGGGCTGCAGGGAGAATTTAATGATTTTATATTGGAGCAGTGTTTCATCAATCCGGTATTCCACCTGGAAGAGATAATCAAACCGAAGCTGCATGATATAAATATAATATTTGCTTTGCTCCAGTTCCTGCTCCAGTGTTACCGTATTCGAACCCTTCAGGTTATAACGGAACATTCGGGATAGGGCATTGCAGCAATTTTTTATGATATCCGCAGAGGGACCGTCAGCAATTCCGCGGATAATTTCAAGCGTATTATATAAAAAATGAGGGTTTATCTGATTCTGCAAAACAGCGATATGAGCGTCCTTTTGAGCCAGTTCTGCTGTTTCTTTTTTCTTTGTTAATTCATCTATTTTTTGATTCATAGCATTATACTGAGTAATCAAATAGCCTATTTCGTTATCCGCATTACAATAAATCGGCTTTCCGAAGGAACCTGCTTCCATTTCATGCATCGAAGATGTCAGAACCTTTAAAGGCTCTGTCAGTGATTTTGCAAAATGAGTGCTGAAAAGGAAGGCAGCCACACCAACCAGCATAGCACAGAAAATATTAGCGAACATTACCATCAGTGAATTGCTTTCAAAATAATTGTTTTGGGTATAGGCGGTAAGGGTCCAATCCATCAGGGGATCATAGGAGGTCATTTCAAAGAATTTTCCATGCTTATTTTCCGGAAAGGTATTCAGGATTGTTTTTTGCTCCGGCATTTCGATTTTCAGGTAAAACTGTTCCTGGTTTCTCAGATTCAGGGCCTGTTCCAGAACCTTTTCAGGAACATCAACCAGGAGATAGCCGATAGTATTCAGATTGGAATTATTGCGGATACGATAGACAATGATTATTCCATCCTGTTTGGAATTTAAATAATAATGACATTCTTCCGGGGTGGTAATGTAATACATTTGCTCGAGAGGAAGGGCTGAAAAACTGTCATACCATAAATCTTCATGATAATGGTATCCGGGAGTGGGAGTAAAGTTCATATCTTCCAGATGTACAGGCAGGACAGAAGGATTTTCCATGAACAGGTGAAGGCGGCAGTCAGGAAGCGAATAAGAAAGCAAAATCAAAAAATTACGCAGATTAGTAGCGGTGGTACTGGAAAAGGAATTACCCTTAAATGCCTGCATTAGCTGAGTCTGAACCTGGTTGCTGCAGACAAAGTTATATATGGTATGGTTCATATTCCGGAAATAAGAATTGCTGCTTTGTGAAATCTGCGAGAGCATATCATTGTTGTAACGTTCAATGTTTTCATAATTGATTTTATATAAAATGACATTGGAAATTATTGTGCATAACAAAATCGCGGACAACAGAACCGCTGCCGTCAGACGAATCAAATCATTTTCAATGGTATGGGGACGCTGTTTACTGAACATCATCGTTGCCTCCGTCCTGTTTTGTATAAGCTGCCGGAGAAAAGCCGGTGCGCTTGCGGAATATTTTGGAGAAATAATTAGGATCATTGTATCCTACCATCCGGGCTACTTTACCGATAGAAAGCTTTTGGGTACGGAAAAGCTTCAAGGCCTCTTTAATACGGATTTCTTCGATATATGAGGAAAGGTTTCCGCCGGTCTGCTGCTTGAACATATGGGACAGATAGCTGGGATTGAAAAAAAATTCTGATGCAATAGATACCAGGGTAATGTCCTGCTCATAATTTTTCTGTATATATTGTTTGATCAATGTAATTATATCGATACTGTCCGCAGCATTCACAAACGAAAAAACTGCCTTACAGCGTTTGAGTAAATCTTTGCGCAGGGCTTCAAGCTCAGAAAAGGCCATCAGATAAAAGGGAGTGAGCGGTTCCTTAAAAATATTCTGGTTTATAGTCAGCTGATAGCATAAACATATTTTTCTTAGAGTATTTGAAATTTCACAAATAACGTATTCGAGAAGCTCAGGTGTAAAAGCTTCTTTGTTATCTGATTTCAGCATTTGATTCAAATAATATTCCGTATTTTCAAAATGCCGTATACTGATATTTTTACGGAACTGTTCCATGAGTTCTGTGATTTCTGACACAAAGGCTTCCTTCTGAGGCGGTATAAGCCTGTACCATATCAAATCGCTTTCGAATAATAGACGGGAATTTAAAAGCTGCAGGCAGCTTGTCTGCAGGGTGGATAAACGGGCCTTGTCCGGGAAGGGAGGGGTCAGGGCGGCGGCAGGAGCGGGAAAACCGCAGAGAGACAGCTGCTCCTGCAGATATTTCAGCAAATGCTGAAGGTGGTCTTTGGTAAGATGCCCGGCATAAACGGTTATCTGCATCAGTGTGGGGCTCATATAACAAAACTGTGTGCCGAAACAGGGATCGTCAATAAAATCGGAATGAGAATGAACCGCATGTGAGAGCCAGGAAGCAAAAAGATTCTCTGTATACTTTCGGGTTTTCTGCAAAAAGCAGGAAGCAAAGTAAAGAGATATGACAGCATAATGCAGATTCCCTCCTGCGGCTGCCGTACTGCCGGCGGAAAAGGAACCTTCTTTATTGGGCATACTGAAAGCCGGGGCGGATGTCCTGTTATGGTTATCCCCCTCCAGAGCTGTAGTAAGCTTTTTGAGCATTGACAGAATAGATGTTTCATCAATAGGCTTAGTCAGATAATCTAATACATTCAGACGAATTGCCTCTCTGGCATAATGAAAATCTTCATAACCGGAAACAATGACACTATGCAGGTTTGGCTGAAGCTTTAATGCACGTTCAATAAGCGACAGGCCGTCAGTTAAAGGCATGCGGATATCTGTAATGAGAACATCAGGCTGCAGCTCTTTTATCTTTTCCAGTGCCTGAGCGCCATTAGATGCTTCCCCCACAATGAAGTAGCCATGATCCGTCCAGTTGACAGAGCGGATAATATCCTGCCGTACATATTTTTCATCATCTGCAATTAATATACTGTACATGCTCCCCTCCTGAAATAATCCCCTTTTTTAGTTATGGTTTAATTATATAGCACCGGCTAATCCGGGTAAATTGGTTTTGAAATGATATAAAGAAATTACTGCTGTTCCCCTAAAAAGATTCCTGTTTTTAAATCTTTTCTGTTTGTATAATGACCTCAGCAGCAAAAAAGAAGAACAAGCAGGGAGGAGATTATATGAGAAAAAAACATATCAGCTGGAAGAATAATTTATGGGGGTGGTTTTTTATAGCTCCGGCCTGCATGGGACTGACTATTTATATTGTACTGCCGATGGTTTACAGTCTTGCTATGAGCTTTTGCAGCTGGGATATCATATCAGCGCCGCAGTTTGTTGGTTTGGACAATTATAAACGGTTGTTTACAACGGATCCCCATTATCTTAATTCCTGTTTTGTAACCTTGAAATACACATTATTGTTTGTGCCGGCAATGCTTATACTTACATTCCTTCTTGCCCTGTTGCTGAACTTCCGGCCTTTGAAATGGAAAAGCCTGTGGAGAGTATGTATTTATATTCCTTCCATCGTACCTATTATGGCTTCGGCAGCCTTATGGACATTCATATATGACCCTACAAACGGCCTGCTGAATAATCTGCTGGCGCCGTTTGGGATACATAAGGAATGGATTTTTGACAAAAATATGGTTCTGCAGTGTATTGCAGTGATGGGGATCTGGAGTGCCGGAAATACAGTGATGATTAATCTTTCCGGTTTCGGAAATATTCCTGAGGAATTATATGAATCGGTGGAAATAGATGGGGGCAGCAGTTTCGCAAAGCTTATTTTTGTGACGCTTCCTATGATGAGCCCCCTTATTTTTTACAATCTGGTAATGGCGCTCATTGCATCCCTTCAGACTTTCACACAGGGCTATGTTATGACGAACGGCGGTCCGGAAAGCGCATCCAATTTTTACATGTTGTATTTATACGACAATGCTTTTAATTTTAACAGGATGGGTCTGGCATGTGCCCAAAGCTGGATTCTGTTTTTGGTAATTGCGCTGATAACGGTATTGTTGTTCCGGACTTCAGGATGGGTTTATTACGGAGGTGATACGGAATGAAAAGAAAAAGGATTTCTCATTTATTTGCTTTTGTATTGATGCTTCTTATAGGGCTGATAATGGTTTTTCCGCTTTTTTGGATGGTTCGTTCTTCCGTAATGACGCAGTCGGAAATATTCAGAAAACCCATGCAGTGGCTGCCGGAACGTATACAGTGGAAAAATTATGTGGATATCATGACGCTGCGGCCCTTTGCCAGGTGGATATGTAACTCGGCATTCATTGTGGTATTTAATGTACTGGGTACAATGCTTACCTGTTCCATGGCGGCATTTGCCTTTGCCAGACTGAAATTCAGGGGGCGGAATGTGGTATTTTCCATGGTGCTGGCGGCGATGATGATCCCTTCTGCGACACTGCTTATACCGCAGTTCATGATATGGAAGATCCTTCATGGAATTGATACTTATGCCCCGTTAATTCTGGGAGCTTTCGGTGCTCCGGGCTTTTATACATTTATGCTGAGACAGTTTTACAAGGGGATACCCATGGATATTGATGAAGCGGCTAAAATTGATGGAGCCAGTCCGCTGAGGATTTATATGAATATTATTATACCATTATCGAAAGCTCCATTGGTAACTGTGGCGATATTCACTTTTACCAATTGCTGGAATGACTTCATGGGGCCATTGATTTATTTATCCAGTGAAAAGAAATATACAGCTGCTTTAGGCCTGCGTTCTTTTATAGGAATGTATACCGGACAATGGCACTATCTGATGGCGGCATCCACAGTCCTTGTCATACCGGTGATAATCTTATTTGCATGCTGTCAGAAGGTATTTATAGGAGGGATTAATCTTTCCGGAGGACTAAAGGGCTGAGAAAGGGAAATCATGCATAAACCATGAAATATGTCCGCGGCGTGGCTCAGGGTTGTGCTGAAAATAAAAAAAGGAAAAGGAGACGGGTATGAGAAAGAAATGGTTAGGAATTCTATTGGCATGTGTGTTAGTTACAGGTACTTTAGGAGGCTGCGGAGGCCAGGCAGAATCCGGTACGGAAAACGGGACGGTGAAGGAAGAGGCAGCTGGAGGGGAAAATGATATTATTCATTTAAAGTATACTACTTGGAGCGCCGGTGGGGAACAGACGGCTGTTAAACAGGCGGTTGCAAGTTTCGAGGAACAAAATCCCAATATAAAGGTTGAGGTGGAATTTATTGACAACGCAAATTATACAGCAAAGCTGAATACTTTAATGGCGGCCGGAGACGCGCCTAATGTGGCCCAGCTGAACGGCTATCTGGCTCCGGAATATGGAGCGAAGGGTCAGCTTCTGGATTTAAAGCCTTATCTGGAGGAACAGGTTGATTTTGATGATATTCTTCCGGAAGCACTTTTTGAATACGATGATAAAGTTTGGGGAATGACATTCGGTGTGGAATGCCAGCTTGTATTTTATAACAGAGATTTATTCCGTCAGACAGGACTGGAGGAGCCCTCAACGGATGCCAATAATCCGTGGACTTGGGATGAATATGTGACAGCAGCGAGAAAGCTGACAACTGATATCAATGGAAAGCATCCGGAGGAAGCCGGTTTTGATATTAATAATATTTCAGTTTGGGGAACAAAGGTATTTGACGGGCCCGTATTTAACTTTACCCTTCTTAATTCCAATGGAGGTGCTTATATAGCTGCTGAGGGAGACAGGCTTCTGATAGACAGTGCGGAGAGTAAAGAAGTGTTAAAGTCATTGCAGGATTTGATTTATGTAGAGAAGGTAGCTCCTAAACCCTCTGTGACAAGTGCGATGCCATCCTCCCAGCAAATGCTTATGGACGGACAGCTTGGAATGTATATTGGGGGACAATATGAGATCGCTACTTTTGCAGAAGCAGAATATGGAGATTTTGGAGTAGCTCCGCTGCCTGTATTTAAGAAACCCGCAAGCATGATTTGGGGAGAACCACTGGTAGTATATGACAGTAAGGATGAAAAGGTGAATGCTGCTGCAGTGAAGCTGGTACTTGCACTGGGAAATCCGGCGGAAGTAAGCGATTTATTTATAACAGGGGCGCAAATGCCTATTTATAAGAGCTGGTATAGTGATCCGGAAAAACTGAAGGTATGGACGGATAACCCATGGCATAATGAGAAGCTGATGAGCTACTTTGATTCCCTTTTTAAAACGGAAACAACCTCCAGAGAAGCGTATTACGTTAAAAATTATGATCCTATCATGGCGATTGTACAGCCCAGACTGGATAAAATATGGGATGGACAGGATGTGAATGATGCGCTGGATGGAATCCAGGAAGAAGTGAAACCGGAAATGCAGGGCTATTATAAGCTTGTGAATTATTATTCGGATGCACAGTAAATACCGGATATGGAGAAAAGAGGGCAAATGGATCAGAAAAGCAAAGGAACGGGATATGGAGCATATGATCCCCTTTATCCGAACGGAATTATGACAGCAGGAAAAGACGGGGATTTGTTCGGAATCAGATTTCTGGCTGCGGGAAAAGAAGAAGGGCTGATTCTGGATCATAAAGATTTTGATTTTCGTACGGTTGGAATCGGAAGAATGGAGCCGGAACAGTTATACGAATTTTCCTGGAAGGCATTTGGAACAACTGTAAAACTGACCTGGTGCAGGTTAGGTAAGGACTGTTTATTCGGGCAGGTTGATTTACAGGATGGCGTCTCGGTATTGGCGGAGCTGTATGTCCCCAGAGAATGGAGACTGCAGAAGGAATGGGTTAATTTCACAAGGCAGACAGAAAGCTGTTTCACCGGCGAGCTGATATCGCCCTATCATGAAAATGGTAATCCGGCATTCCTTTTTATGGCGAACCAGGCTCCCCGGAGCTGTGCCGGTTACAATGACAGAGCAAAACAGCTGCAGGATTTCAAAGCTGCATGGATGTTCAGGAATGTGAACCAGCATGATATCTGGAATGATATGGGACTGAGCCGGATGATGGGGATTCAGTTTGAGAAATCCTTTTCGTTTCTCATTAAGAACGGCAGGGCAGAGGATTTTCTCCGGCTTCCGGATTCCGGGCAGCAAAAGCTGCTGCTGGAGCAAGGAAAAGCAAGTCTTTTCCGGATGCTGCAGGCCCATTCGGAATCAGCATTGACAGGAAACGGAACGATGAAGGAGATCGGCCAGGTCTTTTCCGCAATGCCTGCCTATAATGCGATTTATAAAGAAAATACCGGAAGAAGATATATTATGGTAGATCGCCCCTGGGCAAGGAAAGAGGATGGATGGGGGATACAATTTAACTGGGATACCTTCCTGAGCAGCTGGGCCAGCTCATGGACTTATCCGGAGCTGGCAAAGGAAAATATGCTGTCAGGATATGATGTACAGCTTCCCGACGGAAAAATCCCGCTCTACAGCAGCCCGGGCGCTGCCGGCAGATCGGAGCCGCCGATTACTGCCGGAAGATCGCAGCATATTGTCCAGGGAATTACATTATGGAAAACATATTTACATACGGGCGATAAAGAATGGGCTTGTAAATGCTATGAAGGAGCCAAGAAGGCCAACGCGTGGTGGTTTGCGGACAGAGGAGACGGGCAGCCCAGGCGTGATGCCAGGAAGTGGGGAATGCTGGGATTCGGATACGATCCGGAGGCGGAAATGGGAATTTTAGGAGCCTCATTACAGCCGTATGTGGCAAAGGCCCAGTATGCATATTTTGAAACCTATGATGACAGCCCTCAGTGGACCAGCGGAAAATATTTTGTCAGCGTGGCCGGAATGGAGGATTTGACAGAAGAAAAACTGATAGATGAATCCCGTTATGTATGCAGATATCATATGGCGGATATCTATACTTTGGAAAGATGCTGCCTGTATGCAGTGGACTGTGAATCCTTAAGCCATATGGCAAGGGCATTGGGCCGGGAAGAAGAAGCTGCTTATTATGAAAAGAAAAGGATGGATATGGCAGAGCAGATTAATGCCAGAATGTGGTGTGAGGAGGATGGGTGTTATTATAACCTTAAATTTGACGGGACATTCTCCAAACGCCAGTCTCCGGACTGTTTCATGCCGCTTATGACAGGATGTGTGCCAAAGGAGAGGAAAGAGCGGCTCCTGCAGCTTCTGAAGGATGAAAACAAATTCTGGGGAGAGTATATGATTCCTTCTATTGCAAAAGACGATTCCGCTTTTTCCCAGCAGCATTATTGGAGAGGACAGATCTGGCCTCCGCAGACTTTGTGGACTTATCTTGCACTGAAGAGAGCCGGAGAAGAGGAGCTGGCCTGGGAACTGGCATACAAAGCAGCCGGTATGCTGTCAAAAGAATGGAACAGAAATGGTTACTGTCCGGAAAATTACAGCGGAATTACAGGTGAATGCTCCGGAGCATATCATTATAACTGGGGGATGCTTATGGGACTGCCTCTTCTGGAAGAATTGATAGAATTCAGAGAGGATAAAGTGATTTTCGGCAATGCTATGGCTCCGGATGGGACAGAACTGAAAAATATTCCGGTTGATGGCCAGCTTTATGATTTGGTAATAAACGGGGGTATGACGGAGGTATACAGGGGAAATATTTTATTGGCAAAAGAAAAAGGTACAGTTGTGCTGGACAGATAAAAACAAGAATACTTATAAGTAAGAAAAAAGAATCAGAGAAATCTGGTTCTTTTTTCAATTTCTTCCTATAACATGACGCACATATGTCACCTTACTATGTTATAGTAAAGCTGCAGGACGGCAGACGAGAAGAAACATGCTTTCCTGCCATGATGCAGGCAACCCCCAAAACATACGGACAGGAGCAGACATGCAGATAAACAGACTATTTGAAATCGTATATATCCTGCTGGATAAAAAGAGCATCACCGCCAACGAACTCGCGGAGCATTTTGAGGTATCCAAAAGAACCATTCTGCGGGACATAGAAACATTAACCATAGCAGGAATTCCCATTTACACCACAAAAGGGAAGGGCGGGGGAATCTCCATACTGGATAACTTTGTCCTCAATAAAACCGCGGTATCCGAGGAGGAACAGAACCAGATCCTGATTGCGCTGCAGAGCCTTGCCTCCACACAGCATATGGATACGGACGGCATCATATCCCGGCTTGGCGCGTTGTTCCGGAAAATGGATACCTCATGGATTGAAGTGGATTTTTCCCGGTGGGGAAGCACCAATCCGGATAAGGAAAAGTTTGAGATGATAAAGAGGGCTGTTATAAACAAACTGCCGCTTTCCTTTTCCTATCCCGGTTCAAATGGGGAACTTACGTCCAGAACCGTATATCCTCTGAAGCTGGTATTCAAATCCAGCGCATGGTATGTTCAGGCGTACTGCCTGTCCAGGAAGGATTACAGAACCTTTAAAATAAACAGGATGCTTTATCCGGAGGTGCTGCCGGAAAGCTTTGCGGGGATGGAATTCACGCCGCCTCCCATTGTTTCAGATGATATCAGGCCGGATTCCCTTGTATCTCTTCGGCTGCTTTTTGCGGCGGAGGCGGCCTATCGGGTTTATGACGAGTTTGACGAGAGAACAGTTCACCCAAATGAAGACGGAACCTTTACCGTGACGATTGAACTGCCCAATGACGCCTGGCTGTACGGCTTCCTACTGTCCTTCGGAACCTCTGTAAAGGTAATGGAGCCGCAGCATGTAAGAGATTATCTTCTGTCCATGGCAGATGGTATAAAAAATTTTTATAAAGATGACATAAGGTGACATACAGCTGTCACCTTATATGTTGTATGATAGGTTCATAGAAAAGCAAATCACTTATCAGGAGGAAAATAAAATGAGCAGACCGGCGACAAAGACAGATTTAATCCAGGCGGCAGAGGAGCAGTTTGATAAAATGTGGAAACTGGTGGATTCCATGACACCGGAGGAACGGAATGCGGATTTTCATTTTGGGGAAAATGTAAAAATGAAAGAGGCGCACTGGCAGAGAGACAGGAATATACGTGATATACTGGTGCACCTGTATGAATGGCACCAGCTGCTGCTGAACTGGGAAAAAAACAATAAGAAGGGCCTGGCAATGCCGTTTATCCCGGCGCCTTATAACTGGAAAACCTATGGGCAGATGAATGTGGAGTTCTGGAAAAAGCATCAGTCCACACCGTATGAGGAAGCCAGGGAAATGCTTCTTGACAGCCACAGAAAAGTGATGGAATTAATTAAAAACTATTCCAATGAGGAGCTGTTTGAGAAGAAGCATTTTTCCTGGACAGGGACTTCCAACCTTGGTTCATACTGTGTTTCAGCAACCTCCAGCCATTACGACTGGGCCATGAAAAAAATGAAGGCTCATTTGAAGTCGTACAGGGATGCACAGAAAAAAGGCTGAAACCGTCAGCCTACAGCAGGGGGGCGAACAGACGCAGGATACACTGGAAACAGCGGATAAACACAGAGCGTTTCCTGCAGTAGTCCAGACCGATTTCACGGCATAACGGGAAAGTCTCGATAAAATCCCTTTTGATGTCCATGATCGCATCATAGCCATAGAGATATACGCCGCATTCAAAATGCAGATAAAGTGACCGGTAATCCATATTGATGGTGCCTACTACGGCGACCTGATCATCGGACAGATAACCTTTGGCATGGATAAAGCCGGGAGTATATTCGTAAATACGTACACCGGAACGGATCAGGGCGGCATAATAGGATTGGGTGAGCAGGAAAACAAGCTTTTTATCCGGGATGCCGGGCGTGATGATGCGTACGTCGATGCCCCTTTCGGCGGCCATGCACAGTTCCTTCTGCATCTCGTTATCAATGATGAGATAAGGTGTGGTGATATAAACGTACCGGGAGGCGGTTTTCAGGATATTCATATATACGTTCTCCCCCAGTGTTACATTGTCCAGAGGAGTATCGGAATAGGGCTGGACAAAACCTTTCTGCAGGCTTTGGAAGGCCGTGTTCCGGCGCAGGTATTTTTCATAGGATTCATCGGTATCCCTGATAAAATTCCACATTTCGAGGAACATGACGGTATGGCTTTTTACGGCGTCACCTTCCAGGCGTACCCCGGTATCCTTCCAGTGTCCGTAAGGATGTGTGACGTTAAAATATTCATCTGCCAGATTGTACCCCCCGGAGAAGCTGACATGGTTGTCGATTACCGTGATTTTACGGTGATCCCGGTGGTTCATGAATACGTATAATAAAGGTATGAGCGGATTGAAAATCCGGCACTGGATGCCCTGGCGGTTCATGCGCCGCATGAATTCCGGCTTTACAAAGCCGATGCTTCCGAAGTCGTCATATATGAATCGTACTTCCACACCCTCCGATACTTTTTTCAGCAGAATCTCTTCGATCCGGTGGAAGACTTCCGTATCTTCCACGGCAAAATATTCCATGAAAATAAATTCCCTTGCATTTTCCAAATCCTTCAGCATGGCTTCCAGGGCTGGCTCTGTCTGCGGATAGTAGGTTACATCCGTATTCCGGTATACAGGATAGCCGCTGGAGTTCTGAATATAATATTCCTGGTTATGGATATAAATATTTTCTTTTTTTAGACTCAGGAGAATTTCTTTTTCCTGCGTAAGCTCAGGGCTGTATTTCGCCGCCACTTTTTCATAATAGGCTTTTGTCCTTTTGGTGAGGCCGGTTCTTCCGAACATCAGGTACAGGGTAATGCCGAACAGGGGAAGGGAGAGGATCACGATAGTCCATACAAGCCGGGCCGCGGAAAACTCGCTTTTGGCATTGATCCGCAGAACTACAATGACACCGATAATCTCAATAACGGTAGCGAACCATACATAATACTGATTCAGCTTCCAGACAAGCGCGATGATCCAGACCAGCTGTATAATCAGGCATAGAACGGTAAATAAAACACGTCCGAACACGACCTTCAGAATGTTCCTCATAGCATATCCCCCATTTTTTTCTTCTGCATATAAATCCCTGTTAACAAAATCATATTAATTATACCTGATAGGCAGGAGAATGTCTATTTCGCGTTGCCGGGCAAAAATCTGATGACTTAAGAGTCGGATTTTGCTATACTGGATACAGTGAGTAAACGGAGGTATGAAAGCGGCATGGGCATGGATAAAGAACTTCAGGAGGTAGAATCTTTTGCAGACAGAATTCTGCGGAGTTATTTTTGTGAATCGGATGTGGAATTCCTGATTTCCACCTTTGCCGAGGATATCGTATGGATGGGCGCCGGAGAAAGGCAGAAGGCGGAGGGAAAGGCTGCAGTTGCCGCCTGTTTCCGGGAAGGGAAGGACGATCTGGCTCCCTGTGATATGACAGAGGAAAGATATGTGACCCGAAGGCTGGGAGAGAATATTTTCTTTTGCGAGGGAGACAGCTGGATTCAGCCGAAGAAGGAAACCGGTTTGTATTTCAGGACCCATCAGAGGATCACTTTTATCTTTGAACGGACAGGAGAAGTGCTGAAAACAAAGCATATCCATAATTCTGTGGATTATTCGGATATTATGGAAGATGAGCTGTTCCCCGCACAGGCCGGGAAAGAGGCGTTTGAGAAACTGAGCAGGGTCCTGGAGCAGAGGGATCGTCAGATTGAGCTGATGCTTTCCAGGCTTCCGGGGGGTATGCTGATATGCGGTGCGGATAATAATTTTACGTCAAAATGGATCAGTGATTCTCTCTGCTCTCTGCTGGGTTATGACAGTCCGGAGGAGTTTGAACAGCTTACAGGCGAGTCCGGGCATGGCTATATCCTGGAGGAGGATTATGAGAGTGTCTGGGAAAATATAAAACAAAAGCTGGATCGGGGAGAGTCTTACAGTCTGGAATACCGGGTAATGTGTAAGGACGGCAGTATTTTGTGGGTATCGGATATTGGTGAAAAGGCGGAGTATCCGGATGGGCAGGAGGCGATCTACTGCTTCATATCCGATATCACTGAACGCAAGCAGAAGCAGATGGAAATGGATGCGGTGAATCAGGAGGTGAGAAGGCAGGCGGAATTCCTGACACAGCTTTATGATACGATACCCTGTGGTATTCTGCAGTTTACAACGGATCCGTCTCATAAAATTGTGAATCTGAACCGGATGGTTTGGGAATTCTATGGATTTTCATCCGAGGAGGATTACTGCAGACATATAAGCTCCCCGCTGCAGCTTGTCCTTGAAGAGGATCAGCAAAAGGTGAAGGATTTGGTTGAACAGCTTGAGCCTTACTCAGGAACTGTGAATTATATAAGGGAAGGCAGGCGGATAGACGGCACGCAGGTCTGGATCAATGTAGTTATGGAAAGGCTGGTGAATGCGGACGGAATTGACGTAATTCAGGCCATATTCGCTGACATTACGGAAACCAAAAGGCTGCAGATGCTTCAGGAGAGGCAGAGGCTGATTGAAAACCAGTCGCTTCGGGCTGCCACCTGTACGGCTTATCCTATGATAATGATCATTAATCTGACACGGAATACCTATAACTGCTTTATCGAGGAACAGGAATGCTTCCTGCAAAGCAGGGAAGGCATGTTTGATGAAATGGCGGCGGGCTTCCTTCCTGACGTTTATCCTTCCTATCGGGAGGATTTTGCGTCTTTTTACAGCAGAGAGAACATACAGGAACGTTTCCGGAAAGGGGAGCGGGAACTATATATGGAGGTTCAGGCAAAAGGGGTAGACAGAGAGTATCACTGGATCTCTGTACAGCTGATTTATGTGGACAATCCGGTAGGGGAGGATCTTCTTGCTATTGAACTGGTTAAGCTGCTGGATGCACAGAGAGCCGAAAAAGCCCGTCAGGAGCAGCTGCTGAGGGATGCGCTGACGGCGGCAAGGGCGGCTAATGAGGCAAAATCGGATTTCCTTTCCCGTATGAGCCATGATATCCGGACACCGATGAACGCCATTATCGGCATGTCCACTATCGGCCAGCTGAAAAAGGAGGATCCTGCCAGAATACAGGACTGCTTCAGCAAAATTGACGCCTCCTCCCGTTATCTGCTTTCCCTTATCAATGATATATTGGATATGTCCAAAATAGAAACGGGCAAAATGTCCATTGCCAGGGAAAAATTCGACTTTGTGGAATTTATTGATGAGATTATATCTATTATTTATCCCCAGGCGGTGAATCAGGGGCTGCATTTTGAACTGCACTATGAAGAGCCCATTGAGCATTATTATATCGGTGATGAGCTGCGTCTGAAGCAGATTATCATGAATCTTCTTTCCAATGCGGTGAAGTTTACACCGGCAGGAGGACAAGTGGAGGTACAGATACGGGAAGAAAAAAGGACGAATGGTTTTGCCTATCTGCGTCTGATGGTGTCGGATACGGGAATCGGTATGTCCGAGAATTTTATGAACCGGCTGTTCCAGCCCTTTGAGCAGGAATCTTCGGAAATGGCCCGGAACAATGTGGGAAGCGGCCTGGGGCTTTCCATTGTATATAACCTGGTGCAGCTCATGGGAGGAAGCGTTGAGGTACAGAGCCGGAAGGAGGAAGGGAGTGTCTTTACCGTCCTTCTGCCTGTAGGCGTAATCAATGACAATGAAGAGGAAGAACAGAGGAGAAAATCCAAAGAGCTTCTGAAGGGGCTGAAGGTCCTGATCGTAGATGATGATGAGATCGTGGGAGAGCAGGTTTCCGATATCCTGGGAGAAATCGGCGGCTATTCCCTGTGGGTGGATTCAGGAAGAAAAGCGGTGCGGGAAGTAAGGGCGGCCATGGACAGCGGACAGCCTTATGATATTGCGATGGTTGACTGGATTATGCCGGATATGGACGGTGTGGAAACCACCCGCCAGATCCGTAAAATAACCGGCCCGGATACAACTATCATTATTATTTCCGCCTACGACTGGAGCTGTATTGAAGAGGAAGCATGCCGGGCAGGCGCCAATTACTTTATATCCAAGCCTTTGTTTAAAACTACGATTTATAATACCTTTTCTCATCTGGGCGGCTTTACGGAAATCTGCAGTGAAAAAATCAAACAGGATGCTGCGGTGGATTTCGATGGAAGGCATGTCCTGTTAGTGGAGGATAATGAGCTGAATCTGGAGATCGCGAAGTCACTGCTGGAAATGTACGGACTGACTGTGGACAGTGCGGAGAACGGGCAGGAAGCCGTTGAACAGTATCTGAAGAAGCCGGAGGGTCATTACTTTGCCGTGCTGATGGATATCCGGATGCCGGTCATGAACGGACTGGATGCTTCCAGGGCAATACGGGCTTCCGGGAAAAAGGATGCCCTGACAGTTCCCATTTTGGCCATGACAGCCAATGCCTTCGATGAGGATCGTGTCCTGGCAAAGGCGGCGGGTATGACGGGGTATCTGGTGAAACCGCTGGATATGAAGCTACTGGTGGAGGAATTAAGAAAACTGCAGTAATATACATAAAAAAGGGAAATGTCAGAGACGGTGCTTTATGCATCCGTTTCCGGCATTTCTTTTTTTATAGCCTTTAAAAAGAGGGAAAAAGTGACATCCGCCAGCGTAACGGCATCGGTATGGTAACGCACAATAATGCGGTCCGGGCTTTGGGCCAGGGCGGTAACCGCCCCGAAGCCGGAATGAATCGCAGCGGCGCAGATTTCGTCCGGATCCAGGTCCGGGCGTACGGAGCCGTCGTGAAAAAGGCTGCCTTTCAGAAAACGGAGCATGTCTCCGGAACGGAATTCGTCAGGGCTGAATATGTGGTTATAAATCCCGTTTTCCATATCCATGGTTTCCCGGGTATAGGTATGGCTGAAGGCGGACTGAAAGAGTAAATCATGAGGCGCGGTGCAGAGAATGTGCTTTAAAAGATGGAAAAAGCACTGGAAACGTGAATAGGTAGTTTTGTTTGTCTGCTCATAGTATTCCATAAGCCGGCTGCTGTAGCCTCCGATTTTTCTGTGATGGATTTCCCATAAAATTTCATCTTTATTCTCAAAATAGCGGTACAGCGTGGAACGGGTAATGCCGCAGCAGGAAGCGATTTCCGTGAAGCTTACGGCTTCGATTCCTTTTTTGATAAAAAGATCTTCCGCTGCAGTGAGTATTTTTGTCAGCTGGTTGGTACTGTGTTTCATATATTTGTATTTTGCCACCATTCTCTTTTCTCCTGTATTAAGCGTCGTTTCCATTTGAAGTATAAAGGATTCTGTATTTAAAAAATATCAGGATTTTGTAAAATTTAATACAGGCTGTCTGAATTTGTACACAGTGCCTTATTTTTTACGAATTTTTAACTCCGTCTATGTGGATTGCGGAAAAAAGCCGTGTTATCCTACCGAAGGAATCACATGGAAAACAGCTGGCTGCTTGAGATGATGCAGTGGAAGGAGCAAAAGGAAATGAGAAGAAAAAATAATAAGGTTTGTGCGGCGGCGCTGACAATGATAATAGGTATTATGGCGGTATTGCCCGGCTGCGGGCCGACAGTACGGGCGGAAAACGGTTCCGCCCCGGATGCGGCGCAGGAGGTAAATACAGCGCAGGAAGGAAAAGGAGCGCAGGATGGAAGTACAGCTCAGGAAGGGACTGACCTGCAGGCGGAAGATTGGCCGGAAGAAATCACGGTGGTTCAGATGCCGAATGAAAATAACCCGAATGTGGGGCAGAAGCATGAAGAATTCAGCAGGGCTATGGAAGAGGCTCTCGGAATTAAGGTAAAGGAGATGGAAGGCACGGAATATTCCGTGGGGATTGAAGGAATGGCGAGCGGCAACATTGACGTCATGCTGGTAAGCCCCATGAGCTACTACCAGGCAAAAGAAAGAGCTAATGCCCAGCTTCTGGTGAGCACGCCTATGGCTTCTGAATATTATACAGCCTTCATTACGCAGGCGGACAATGAGGAAATCAATACGCTTGAGGATCTGAAAGGGAAAACCTTTGCCTTTGTGGATCAGGCGTCTTCTTCCGGTTATATGTATCCCAAGGCCAAGCTGGTAAATAAGCTTTCTCTGGATCCGGATCTGTTGGAGAACAGCGGATATTTCTTTGATACCGTGGCGTTTGCCGGACAGCATCCTTCTGTTGCAACGGGCGTTGCCATGGGAGATTATGATGCGGGCGCGGTAGCGGCCTCCGTGATTGATCAGATGGTGCAGGCAGGCGCGCTGGAGGATGGAAAGCTGAAGGTTATCGACCGGACGGATACGATTCCCAATCCTGCTTATGTTGTCCGCGGCGATCTTCCCGAAAGCCTGAAGGCAAAGCTGAAGGAATTTTTTCTCAATTATTCGGATGCGAGTTATTTTGAAGAAGTGCATGGGGACCCTTCCATACGTTTTATAGATGTCAGCGAAGAGGATTATAAGGTGGTTTATGATACTCTGGAAGCGCTGCATATTGAAGGAGAATAAGAAAATGGATAAGGTACTGCTTCATATAGAACATTTGACCAAGCGTTATGACAAGGATACGGTTGCCCTCCGGGATGTGAGCATCGACTTTAAGGAAGGGGATTTCGTGGTGGTAATCGGGCCTTCGGGGGCAGGAAAATCCACACTGATACGCTGTATTAACCGGATGATCGATGCGACGGATGGGAAAATACTGTTTGACGGGCAGGAAATAAGCGGGGCCAGAGGGAAAAAGCTGCGGATGCTCCGCTCCGAAATCGGAATGGTATTCCAGAATTATAATCTGATAGGGCGCGTCAATGTGGTTAAAAATGTGCTTTACGGCCGTCTGGGGCATATGCCCCTGTGGAAAAGCCTATTGGGAAAATACAGCAGGGAGGAAAGAAAAGCCGCCTTTGCGCTGCTGGAAAAGGTCGGCCTGAAGGATCAGGCTTATAAAAGGGCGGATGCCCTTTCCGGCGGACAGATGCAGCGGGTAGGGATATGCAGGGCATTGATTAAGGAGCCCAAGCTGCTGCTGGCGGATGAACCCATCGCTTCCCTGGATCCCAAATCTGCGGAAATTGTTATGGAACAGATGCATGATATTACCTCGGAAAGAGGGCTTACCTGTATAGTAAACCTGCATCAGGTGGATTTTGCACGCCGCTATGCCAGCCGTATCGTGGGGATACGGGACGGACAGGTGGTTTTTGACGGCGCGCCGGACGAACTGACGGAAGAGATGACGGCCTTCATATATCAGGGGAAAGAGCATGAAATGAAATTGAAGGAATCAGGGCCGTCCAGGCAGGTATCTGTAAAAAAGGTGGTGGTTCAGAATGGCTGAATTGGCGGGAAAAAGAGCGGATACATTCCCGGTTTCCAGGGAGCGGGTGAACCGGGGGCTACTGGTTCTTTTGGGAGCGGCGGTGGTTTTCTGCGGCTGTATGGCTTATCTGGAAATATCACCTTCGGAAGCGGTGAAAGGGTTTCCGGCCTTTGTCCGGTTTTTTGTCATAAAATTCCTGCCGGCTTCCTTTAAAAATATCAGGGCTTATGTGCCGGCTGTGATAGATACGGTGCTTTTCGCCGTGGCGGCAACCTATCTGTCTACGGCCCTGTCCTTTCTTTTCGGCCTGCTCATGTCGGATAAAACGAATCCCATAACGCCGCTGCGCCTGCTTTGCAGAGGGATTATTTCTTTTTTGAGAAATGTCCCGGTTCTGGTTTGGGCTTCTATTTTGGTTTATATGTTCGGAGTGGGTGAAATCGTGGGGCTTCTGGCATTGATTATAGCCACACTGGGCTTTCTTTCACGGAGCTATGCGGAAAGTATCAGTGAAATTGCCGGAAGCCATCTGGAAGCTTTGCAGACGGCAGGTGCGAGTTACGGACAGGTGCTTGTCCATGGGCTGATTCCGGAGTTCCTTCCCTCATGGATAAACTGGACTTTGTTTTCTTTTGAGATAAATATACGGGCTTCCGCCATTCTTGGCATGGTCGGGGCAGGCGGGATCGGTGTTCTCATCCAGACTAATTTGAAGCTGTTTAAATATCAGGAAGCCTGTGCCATCATTCTGGTGGTTATTATTATTGTGCTGCTCACTGAATTTATGACGAATAAAATACGCCGCATGATACGATGACGGATAAGGGAGAAAGGACAACGATGGAAGCAGAAATGGAAGAATACAGAATAGAACCGGCAGGCACCGGATTAAAAAAAGGGCTGGCTGTTATTGTGCTGGCAGCAGGTTTTATCGGCAGCTTTATGGGGCTGGGAATTGATATGGGAAAATTTGTGGAACGGCTGTCCAACGTGGGGCCGGTTCTGCGCAGAATGGCTGCGATCAATCTGACAATTCTGCCGGATATAGCCGCCGGCATCGGCATAAGTATGGCGCTTGCTGTGGTCTCTCTTTTGGCGGGCGCGGTGATTTCCGTGATTCTGGCATTCCTGGCCGCGTCGAATATCACACCGCTTCCCATACTGGCAGCGGCGATCAAAGGTATCGTGGCGGTCATACGGGCCGTACCCGCCCTCGTCTGGGTGCTGATGGTGGCGGCTAGTATCGGCTTCGGGAACACGGGCGGCATGATCGGGCTGATGTTTCCCGTCATTGGATATCTGACCAAAAGCTTTATCGCCACCATAGAGGAACAGGGAGGCGGCGCGATCGAAGCTATGCGGGCTTCCGGGACAAGGTGGATCGATATAGTCCTGAAGGGGCTGCTGCCGGAGAGCATACCCGGTTTTATATCCTGGATCGCTATCCGGTTTGAGAGCAATATCGCGGAAAGCATTTCCTTTGGCATGGTGGGGGTCAGCGGTATAGGAATGCTGCTGAACAGAGCAATTTACCAATATAAATACAGTTCGATTACGACGATTATCCTTGTGATTTTTCTGTCCATGTTCGTCATTGAAATACTGAGCAGCTATATTACGGCAAAGGTTAGGAAATAAAAATGGAAAAAGATTATGAAAAAAACTGGGTGCGTCTGCCGCTTGTCTTCGCAAGCAATGTGAGGGAATTAGGCGGTTATCCTGTAGAAGAGGGGGGACAGACGGCTTATCACAGATTTCTGCGGGCAGATGATATCAGTGAATTGAGTGAAAGCGATGTACAGTTCCTGCTTCGGTATGGGGTTACTTCCGTACTGGATCTGCGCAGTGACGGAGAGGTCTGCAGAAAGCCGGATGTACTGGCGGGGGTTTCCGGGGTTTTGTGGAAAAATGTTCCCTTTTTAAGGGGAGAGGCCGGGGATATGAGCCGGTATGCCGGAGAGGGCGCTGTGGTTGATTTAGGAGAAATGTACCTTCAGCTTCTGGAAGATAAGGAGAAAATCAAAGAAATTTTCACCTTTATAGCAGACGTACAGGAAGGCTGCCTTCTGTTCCACTGTGCAGGAGGAAAGGATCGGACGGGGGTGCTAGCTCTGCTGCTGATGATGATGGCGGGAGCGGATAAGCAGGATTGTATGACCAATTACGGGCAGTCTTATGTGAATCTGAGCAGGAAAAGACAGGATTTTTTTGACGATTATGAGGTGGATATGCCGCCGGAAGCCATGTCTCTGATGTATTCCCATCCGGAGACGATCGCGCTCTGTTATGACCATGTCATGGAATGTTATGGCGGGATAAGACAGTATCTTACATACTGTGGTTTGGAGGAAGGGCAGATAGAAGGGATATACCGCAGGCTGGTGAATTGAGTGAGGAAGTAGGCCGTGTTCGGCCTGCTTCCAGGGGAGGGACGGTTGTTTATGCATCCGTCCCTTTCAGGTACTGAAGGGCGTTATTATAGCAGATATTCTGTACTACTTTGCCGAGATAGTCCATATTGCAGGGATATTCGCCTTCCTCCACCCACTGACCGATTTTATTACAGAGAATCCTGCGGTAATATTCGTGTCTCGGGAAGGAGAGGAAGCTTCTGGAATCCGTGAGCATGCCGATGCTTACCGGCAGCAGGCTTAAGGAGGCAAGCACCTCCAGCTGGGCCTCCATTCCCCGTTTGTTGTCACAGAACCACCAGGCGGTTCCGAACTGTATTTTTCCGCGGAAGGGAGCGGACTGGAAGTTGCCGCACATGGCCGCCAGCATTTCATAATCCCTCTGGTTCAGGCAGTAGAGAATTGTTTTGGGAAGCTCTCCGGTGCTGTCCATGGAATTAAGAAGAGCGGAAAGCTCGCCCGCATAAATGAAATCATCAGTGCTGTCGAAGCCGGTATCCGGGCCGACGGCCTTCAGCATACGGCTGGAATTATTCCGCAGGGCGCCGATATGGAGCTGCATCGCAATATCCCTTGCGGCGTATTCTTTTCCGAGGAACGTGAGGACGTTCCCCTGGAAACGGCGGCGTTCGTCGAGTGTAAGCGCGCTGCCTTCCATGCGCCTGGCAAAGATATCCTGGGCTTCTTCATCGGAGGCCGGGGCGTAAATGCAGCCCTCCAGGCTGTGATCCGAAAGCAGGCAGCCGCCTTCCCGGATAAAGAAATCCAGGCGGGAACAGAGTGCTTCTTTCAAATCAGACAGACAGCTGATGGGATTGCCCCAGGCCTTTCCCAGAGAGTCCAGGTATTGAGGATAATCCTCTTTCCCTATCAGATAGGCCTTGTCAGGACGGAAGGTAGGCAGTACCTGTACGGAAAAGCCTTCTTCCCTGAGCAGACGGTGATAATGCAGATCCTCACAGGGATCATTAGTGGTGCACAGTATTTGGACATTCTGCTTTTTCAGCAGGTTCCTGACCGAAAAGTCAGGAGAGGACAGTTTGGCGTTGCAGGTATTCCAGATTTCTTCGTGAGTTTCCGCAGAAAGAGGGGTGGTGACATCAAAGTACCGCTGCAGCTCCAGGTGGGTCCAGTGGTATAGGGGATTCCCGATGGAACCTTCAATGGTTTCCGCCCAGGCACGGAAGCGCCGGCAGTCGGATTCCTCCCGTTCCCCGGGGGATAACTCCCCGCGGGGGCCGGTGACCAGTTCTTCCGGGAAACCGGCGGTGCGCATGGCGCGCCATTTGTAATGGTCGCCGTACAGCCAGGCCCGGGTGAGATTGGTGAAGCCTTTGTCTTCGTAAATCTCCTGTGCGGACAGGTGATTATGGTAATCGAAGATGGGCATTTGTTCCGCATAGGTGTGATAAAGAGTGCGGGCCGTCTCGTTGGACAGCAGAAAGTCCTGGTTCATGAAAGCTTTCATGGGCTATTCTCCTATATATTTCTGCAGGGTGTTTTCAACTGCTCCGGTACCGGCGCCTAGCTGACGGAAATAATCCTTTACCAAATCGGCAAGGCCGGTTTCGATTAAATCAACGCCCCAGATTTTACTGTCGGCAAGGAGGGGATCCAGTCCTGACAGATCCTCCGGTATGCTGCCGAGACGGTAAGAAGACACGAAGGAGCGCGCTGTTTCCAGCAGAGGATCGGAGGAAGGCTCAAAAGGCGTGCCCTGATCATCCACAGCCATCAGATAACGCAGCCATCCGGCAAAAACAAGAGGGATGATATGAAGGTCCTCCAGGGACAGCCGGGAGGATTCTTTGTATGCCTTAATGGTTTCTCCGAAACGGATGGGCAGCTTCTGTGAGGTATCCGTAGCGATCCGCTGGGGAGTATCCGGCATGAAGGGATTGGGAATCCGTTTGGTGACCACTTCGTCAATGAACTGTCCGGGGTCCAGAATGCCGGGATCCACCACCACAGGAAGTCCTTCCCTGTAGCCTATCATCTCCACCATTTTCTTAAGCAGAGGATTCTTCATCTCATCGGCAATGAGAGTATAGCCCAGGAGGCAGCCATAGATGGCAAGAGCGGTATGAAGGGGATTCAGGCAGGTGCACACCTTCATTTTTTCCACCTTGTCTACCGTTTCGCGGGAGGTATAGATAATGCCGCACTGATCCAGAGGAAGCTTTCCATTGGGGAAGGCATCTTCTATGATGAGATACTGACATTCCTCCGCATTCACAAAGGGGGCCACATAGGTGTTTTTGGAGGTGATAACCGGATCCAGGCCGTCAATATGGTCCTTTTCCAGTGCCGCCTTCACGGCAGGATCCGGACGGGGAGTGATTTTGTCAATCATGGTCCAGGGAAAGGAGACTTTGCTTTTATCATTGATATAGGCGAGGAAACCGTGGGAAATAAGCCCGTTTTCTTCCCAGGCCCTGGCAAACGCATTGACGGCGGCATACAGCTTATCCCCGTTATGGGAACAATTGTCCATGCTCACCAGTGCGATGGGAAGGGCGCCTTTTTCGAAGCGTTCATAAACAAGGGAAACTACCTTTCCGAGATAGCTTTTGGGAGCGGAGGGGCCTGCCTGGAAATCAGAGGCGATATCCGGGAGCAGCTCTCCTTTGCCGTTTACCAGGCTGTAGCCCTTTTCCGTGATGGTAAAGCTGGCCATTTTCAGGGAAGGGGCGCAGAAAATTTCCTTCAGGCGTCCGTATTCCGCTTCATCCTGGCTGTCCAGGATCAGGGACTCCACGATACTTCCCACCACGGTTTTTTCCATGCTTCCGTCAGACTTTAAGGTGACGAGGATGCCCAGATTATCGTGGGGGCGGTACATTTTTTCTATGATCTCATAATCGTAGCCTTCCGCGGCGATGAGGCCGGTATGGAGAATCCCTTTATTAAGAAGGCACTGGGCCACGTTGGCCTGGAACGCGCGGAAGATATTCCCGGCACCGAAATGAATCCATTCCGGTGCGGCCAGGGTATTCTGCGTAACGGCGGGGATATCGAACTGCGGCAGATCATAGCCTGCGGCCTGCCAGTTATCCTTTTGGGAAATGCCTTTCTGTGTTAATTCCATAGTGAATATCCTTTCTGTTTTCTTAAAAGTTCTTAAGAGGGCGGCGGATTATCTGCCGCTGTGAGATTTTACAATAGCTTCCCAGAGGCCGTTCAGATAGGCGGCGCCCAAAGCCCTGTCATAGAGTCCGTAGCCGGGCATCGCCACCTCATCCCAAATCATCCGGCCGTGGTCGGGGCGGATGGGGCCTTCAAAACCGATATCATAGAGGGCCAGCATAATTTCATACATGTCAAAAGTGCCGTCGGAGGAAAGATGGGCGGATTCTTCGAAATCCGTGGGGCTGTTGAACTTCAGGTTCCGCACATGGGCAAAATGAATCCGGCCTTTGAGGGAGCGGATCATGTCGGGCAGGTCGTTCTGCAGGTTCGTGCCGTAGGAACCGGAACAGAAGGTAACGCCGTTGTGCGGATTATCCACCATTTTCATCATGCGCAGGATATTTTCCTTGTTGATGATGATGCGGGGCAGGCCGAAAACGCTCCAGGCAGGATCGTCGGGATGGATGGCCATGTTGATATCGTACTTATCGCAGACAGGCATGATGCGTTCCAGGAAATATTTCAGGTTGGCAAACAGCTTTTCTTCATCGATATCCTCATACATGGCGAATAAGTCTTTGATTTTCTCCATGCGCTCCGGTTCCCAGCCGGGCATGATTGTGCCGTTGGTATCGCCGGCAATGGAGGCAAACATATTTTCCGGATTCAGTTTGTCCACTGCTTCCTGAGTATAGGCAAGAACGGTGGAGCCGTCCGGGCGTACTCTGGCGAGTTCGGTCCTTGTCCAGTCGAAAACGGGCATAAAGTTGTAGCAGACCATATGGATATCCGCTTTTCCCAGGTTTTCCAGAGTGGTGATGTAATTGTCTATGTAGGCATCCCTTTCCGGGGAGCCTGTTTTGATGGCGTCGTGGATGTTTACGCTTTCAATGCCGGCGAGCTGCAGGCCCGCATCCTCAATTTCTTTTTTGAGGGAGAGAATGTCCTCAAGGGGCCAGGCTTCTCCGGGAACGGAGTCGTAAAGGGTGGAGATCACGCCGGTTACGCCGGGGATCTGGCGGATTTGTTTCAAGGTTACGGTATCAAATCTGCTTCCGTACCATCTTAATGTCATTTGCATGGGGGAACCTCGCTTTCTTTTATGGGGGTGGGGTGTGGCCGGAGCCCTGAGAGCTGTTCCTGTATGGGGGCCGTTCCCGCCCGGAGGTCCTTCCTGCGGCGGATTTCTCCGCCTGTACGGCGGGCGCCGGGGGAAGGTGGTTGATATGTTCAGACGTAAAAATGGGGTATTTCTAACTGTCCCGTTTTTCTTTGCTGCGGTTAAATGGCTGAAACTCCTCACTTCGTTCGTCAGACAGCGCCATTTGGGCGAACCGCAGCAAAGAAAAGCGGGGCAGTAAGAAATATCTCCATTTTTGCGTGATTCACTTATCAACCACTTTCCCCCGGTGCCCGCCGTACAGGCGGAGAAATCCGCCGCAGGAAGGACCTCCGGGCGGGAACGGCTCCCATACAGGAACAGCTCTCAGGGCTCCGGAGGGTAGGGGTTGGATAAGTGAATCGTAGGTTAGTATTATTATAGGGGATTTAAAAATGCTTGAAAACTTTATTTGTTGCTTGAAATCATGCATAAATTGCTATAGACTTTTTGTAACGGAGAATCAGAGAACAGAGATTAGAGAACGGAGAACGGAGGGGAGTATGGGGACGATACGGACGCGGTATATGAGCGGTGAGGATGAGCGGCAGTATATGATTGGGGAGGATTATGAGATTTATGAGAAGCGTGGGGCGCCTACGGGGGCGGTGAGGCTTCATTATCATGATTTTTATGAGGTGATTTATGTGATGGAGGGGGAGTTTTCTAGTCTGGTGGATAACAGGACTTACAATTTAAAACGGGGGGATTTTCTGTTAATTGGAAGGAATGTGATGCATAATTATCATTATGTGGAGGGGAAGCATGAGAATTCGCGGAGGATTGTGCTTTGGATCAGTGAGGGGATGCTGGAGGGGCTTTCGGAGGGGGAGCAGGATCTTTGCGGGTGTTTTTCCGGGAGGAGGGATTGTGCTTATCATTTTCCGGTACATTATGAGGAGATTCTTAAGAATCTGCTGGTGAAGACGGCTATGACGGAGATTCCGGATCTGGAGGGGGCGGAGGGGAAGCGGCTGTTTGATAAGGCGCAGCTGATTTTGTTTTTTGTGTATCTGAATGAGCTGTGTTCCCGGGATTCTTTTTATTTTACGAAGGAGGAGAGTATCCACCATGAGCTGGTGCAGAGGGTGAATGAGTATATTGAGGCTCATATGTCGGAAACGATTCTGGTGGAGGATCTGGCAGGATGTGTGCATATGAGCAAGTATTATTTTCTGAGGCGTTTTAAGGAGCTTACGGGGATGACGGTGCATAGTTATCTGAATAATAAGAGGCTGATGTATTCCTGTGAGGGGCTGAAGGAGGGGATGACAATAGGGGAGGTGTGGGGAAAGTGCGGATTTTCGGATTATTCTTCTTTTCTTCGTAATTTCAGGAAGGAATATGGGATGTCTCCTACCAGTTATCGGGCTTATCTGGAGAAAAAGTAAGGGATGGATTGTTGGTGTAAGGTATTTATTGGATATTTTTTATATGAATTGGAATAAAAAATAGACATTATTCATACTTTTACAAGGACAAGGCTTATGTTACAATAAAAGACAGAGTTTTTATATAAGCAGAACAAGGCAACCATTTTCAGGAACAGGAATTAAGAATAAATATGAAGCAGGAACAGAATAAAGGCGCCGATCCCCGGAAAAAGGGGGATCGGTCTAATAAACAGAAGAAGGCAATAGGAAACAAGGTATTGGGAATTTATCTTGCGGTACTGTTGCTTATTTTGGGTGTCATTGGGACTGCTATGTTTATTGTATATCAAAGTGAGAATATCGGGAAGCAGGTTGCGGGGATTTTTGAGGGTATAGAAGAGGTTCAGCCGGAGCAGGAAGGCGGTTCGGCGGAAGCGGAGCAGTCGGAGAAAACGCATTCGGTAAAGGGAACGGGGGAAAGGAAGGTTACAATCCTTTCCTGTGAGGTGCTTCCCGACGGAACGCAGTTCGCGCTTAAGGGGGAGGCGGATGCTTTCCCGGAAAGTGATGATAATAATCTGTATCTGTTAGCTATGAAGACTTATGAGGATGCGGTGCCGGAGGACGCGGTTCCGATTGCGCGTGCCGAAAAGAAGACGTCTTTCATGCTGAAGGCGGATATCCTGGATAATACGGCGGACAGCCGGCTGTATTCCAAATTTGTGGTGGCGGTGAAGAAGGATGGAAAGTATGAGGTGCTGAGTACGCCTCAGTATATAACGAATCCGGAGGCTCTGGCCAGTTATTCGGAGCCTTATCCGAAAGCGGAGTCCATTAAGGGACTGTTGGTGGATCCTCAGAAGCTGGGGACGTCGGAGCTGGATGATCTGGGGGTAAAGCAGGCGGCTTATAATATCCCCATAGCAAGGCTTCTCGGGCCCAGTACCCACAGCGATTATCCCACCATTATTTATAATTATAATGGAAAGGATTATACGCTGAACGGCCATGTGGTTTCCGAGTATGATTATGTTTTTAAAACTCTGTCTGACAAGGGAATTGTGATAACGGCGATTTTGCTGAATAACAAATCGGATGCTTATCCTCAGGTTATCCATCCGCTGTCCCGGGGAGGAAATGCCTATTATTATGCATTTAATGCCGCGGAGGAGGCAGGAACGGATTATCTGGAGGCGGTGGCCGCATTTTTGGCGGAAAGATACAGGGATGAGGAGCACGGCATTGTCATGAACTGGATTATCGGAAATGAAGTGAATGTGCGGTCTACCTGGAATTATATGAAGTATGTGGATATCGATACCTACGCCAGGGAATATGCCAGGGCAGTCAGGCTGTTTTATAACGGGATTAAGAGCTTTAACGCCAATGCAAGGATTTACATATCCCTGGACCAGCAGTGGAACAGGAACTTAAGCTCCGATTCCAGTTATGATTCCAGGGATTTGATGGATGCCTTTAATGAGTGTATAAAAGAGGAAGGAAATATCCAGTGGGGACTGGCGCATCATCCTTATTCCTATCCTATGACCTGGCCGAAGTTCTGGGAACTTACGGGAGAAGCCGGGGAGATGGTACAGGAATCGGAGGATACCTCCATGGTGACCATATATAATATTGATGTGGTGACGAATTACCTGCAGAAGGATGAATACCTGATGCCAGACGGAGAGGTCCGGTCCGTCATTTTAAGCGAGATGGGATTTACGTCCACCTATGGGGAGGATGTGCAGGCGGCGGCCTTCGCCTATGCCTATTATATCGCGGAAAATAACCAGCACATAGATTCCATGCTCCTGTCCAGGGAGACAGACGATGCCGGAGAGGTGGCGCAGGGGCTGGCGCTGGGGCTTTCTTATCAGAACGGACGCCGCAAATACATATATGATACCTTTAAATACATAGATACGGATGAAAAAGACGCCTATACCGAATTTGCGAAGAACTATATCGGCATTAAGGATTGGGAAGAGGTTATTATACAGCAGTAAAAGGGAAAAGGAAAAGCAGGCAGGGACGGAAAGCGTCTCTGTCTTTTTTGCTGTATGCCCGCCGGGAGCAGGTTCTCAGGGAATAAGGGACAGGAAGTAAGTGAGAAGAAGGCTTCCGTCGGGAGTATCCGTCCGGTTGTGTTCAAAGCACATCCGTTCAGGATGCCATTGGACGCCCAGGATGGGGAGAGTCTTATGTATAATGGCTTCCGGCACGTCATCGGGAGCATATTGGATAATGAAAAGATCCCTGCCGGGGGAGCCTATGCCCTGGTGATGGGCGCTGTTTACGGGAAAATCACTGCCGTAAAGCTTTTGGAGTACGGTTCCGGGAAGCGCATGGCTTGGATGGACCTGATCCCGGTCCGTATATTGGTGCAGGGTATTTGTAGGGAGATCCTGGATGATCCGTCCTCCGAAATAGATGTTGATAACCTGCATCCCTTTGCAGATGCCGAGGATCGGTTTGCCGGCGCTTACAAAAGCATCGAGCATGGAGAGCTGCTGTCTGTCAAGTACGGGGTCAATGCTCCGGGAACCATGATCGGTTTCTCCGAACAGGACCGGATCAATATCTCCGCCGCCGGGTAAAAGAAGGGCGTCAAACTGTGATGAGCTGCTGACGTCGGTGAGTGTGGTACAGACGGCCCCCAGCTGTGAAAGGGCATTGCGGTAATTGTCTGTATTGCCGGAAATTCCGGCGATTGCTATTTTTTTCATGGACAGTAACCTTTCTGTTTCCGTATTTCCCGCAGCAGAATGAAAAGGAAGGCTGGAAGGGAAGCGTATGGAATTATTATATGCGCGGGAAGCGGAAATGTATGCAGAGACTTTGATAAAAAATTAACTTTTTTCGTTTGCTATATTACGGTATTCAAACAAAAAAAGTTATGTTATACTATCTTCAGATAGTAAAATGCCGTTGGGCTTTTTGAGGGGGAACATGCGGCGATACGGCAGAATTCACTACAAATACAGAGAAAAGGAAGTGGGGATACTTAGGAATGAAGCAATATGAAGTCAGCGAAGAATACCGTACAGGAAACGAAACCATTGATCAGCAGCATGCAAGAATGCTGGATCATACCCAAAGAGCTTATCTGCTTTTTACGGATGAAAATATGCTGTTTAAATGTGCCGATATTAATAAGATTCTGGAAGGGCTCAGCTTCCATACGGCAGAGCATTTTGCATATGAAGAGGATTATATGCGGGAGCTGGGATTTGATCAGCTGGAAGAACATATAAGATGTCATGAAGCCTTCCGCAGGAAATTACAGGAATTCATCGACCGGGTACCGCAGCTTTCCCTGGATACACAGGATGAAATGCTGGGAGAAGTATTTGAGTACCTGCAGGAATGGTGGAAGGTGCATATTACTCAGGAAGATATGAAGTATGTGGAATTTGCCAATAACCATGAGACGGCAGCACCGTGACAGAGGACGGTGCTGCCGTCCTTCTTGAGGGCTGCCGCCAAAGCCAGGCTCGCGGCCTGCACAAATAAGGGGGAACCGGATATGGAAGAAAGCTTGGAAAGGCTGAAGGATATAATAGAAAAAACGGATAATATTGTGTTTTTCGGAGGGGCCGGAGTGTCTACGGAGAGCGGGATACCTGATTTCAGGAGTGTGGACGGATTGTATAACCAGAAATATGACTATCCGCCGGAAACCATTCTGAGCCATACCTTTTACCGGAGGATGCCGGAGGAATTTTTCCGCTTTTACCGGGACAAGATGCTTTGTCTTGATGCGCAGCCCAATGCCGCCCACAGGAAGCTTGCGCAGTGGGAGGAAGAGGGGAAGCTGAAGGCAATAGTGACCCAGAATATTGACGGGCTGCATCAGAAGGCGGGAAGCAGGAATGTGCTGGAGCTTCATGGAAGTGTCCTGCGCAATTACTGCGAACGCTGCCATAAGTTCTATGATGCGGAATATATCCTGAATTCACAGGGAGTGCCCCAATGCAGCTGCGGAGGATCTGTCAAGCCGGATGTGGTTCTCTATGAAGAAGGTCTGGATAATGAGACGATCACACGGGCAGTTGAGTATATCAGCAAAGCCGATGTGCTTATTATCGGAGGGACTTCACTGGCGGTATATCCGGCGGCGGGGCTGATCGATTATTACAGGGGAAATAAGCTGGTATTGGTGAATAAGACTCCCACACCAAGGGACCGGGAAGCGGATCTGGTGGTGCAGGGCAGTATAGGGGAAATTTTTTCAAGGCTGTAAAGAAGCAACAGTACAGACCTGTCTGAACTGTTACGTAAAGAACAGGAGCGGCGGAAATGGATATCCAGGTTGGAAATATAGTGAAACTCAAAAAACAGCATCCCTGCGGCAGCAGGGAATGGGAGGTTCTGCGGATCGGGGCGGATTTTCGTTTGAAATGCATGGGCTGCGGCCATCAAATCATGGTTCCCAGGAAGCTTGTGGAAAAAAACGTGCGGGAAATACGGGAAAAGGCTTGAATTAACCGGTTTTCTGTGATATCATATTACTCCGTGATATATAAATTTCCTTGCTCCCGAAAAGGGGGCCAGAGACCAAAAGGAGGTAACAAAGCATGAGCAAATATGAATTAACATTTGTTGTGAATGCGAAAATCGAAGATGACGAAAGAGCGGCAGTTGTAGACAAATGCAAGGCTCTGATCGAAAGATTCGGCGGCACAATTACAAACGTTGATGAATGGGGTAAGAGAAGACTGGCTTACGAAATCCAGAAAATGAAAGAAGGCTTCTATTACATCGTTCAGTTCGACGCACCGACCACTGCACCTGCAGAGATCGAAAGCCGTATTCGCATTATGGACAACGTTATGAGATATTTAGTTGTTAAGCGCGAAGAAGCATAATCAGTAAATTTTGTGGATGCGGTGTGCTGTCCTGAATTTGTACTGAGGATGCATTCGCAGTACAGGAGGTAATATGAATAAAGTAATTCTTATGGGACGTTTAACCAGGGATCCTGAAGTGAGATATTCCCAGGGAGAGAGCGCAACGGCAATTGCCAGATATACACTGGCGGTGGACAGAAGGTTCAACCGCAATAACGACGAGAACTCCGCAGACTTTATCGGATGCGTTGCATTCGGAAGAAGCGCTGAATTCGCAGAGAGATATCTGCGCAAAGGGACGAAGGTCGTTGTAACAGGACGTATTCAGACTGGCAGCTACACGAACAAAGACGGTGTTAAGGTTTACACCACTGATGTTGTTGTGGAAGACCAGGAGTTTGCCGAAAGCAAGAACGCTGCGGCCAGTAACGACGGGGGTTATTCCGCACCGGTATCCAGGCCTGAACCCAGTGCACCCGGCGATGGTTTCATGAATATTCCGGATGGAATTGATGAGGAACTGCCGTTTAATTAATGTGATTTTCAGATAGGAGGCAATACTATGGCTTTTAATAGAGCAGAGAGATCTGATTCTCCGATGAAGAGAAGAGGCGGTATGCGCAGAAGAAAAAAAGTTTGCGTATTCTGCGGAAAAGATAATACCATCGATTATAAGGATGTAAATAAATTGAAAAGATACGTTTCCGAAAGAGGGAAAATCCTTCCCAGAAGAATCACCGGAAACTGTGCAAAGCATCAGAGAGCACTCACCGTTGCTATCAAGCGTGCAAGACATTTGGCATTAATGCCTTACGTAGCAGACTAAGCAGCGGGAATTGTACGGATGCGTACTGAGCGGTAAATTTAAAAGTCGGACCGGCTGTCCTGTGGGATGGCTGGTCCTTTTTTGTCAGGAATTGGAAAAAAGACATGGCTACCGTCGTCCGTCAAACCTATGAAAAGTGTGGTAATCTGGAAAAAAAAATGGTATAATATCAAAGATATGTATTTCCGGACCTGGTTCCGGGGTATAGTAATCAGAAGATTTTCAGGCGATGTATGGCCCGCTGGCAAGGTGTGGGCCGGCTCGGACTACGGATGAGGATAGAGATGAAGAAAAGAGTCAAACTAAAAGGAAGGCTGAAGATATATATGCAGATTTCCATGTATCTTGGCCTTTTGCTTTTGTTAGTGGATATTGGTATTTATTTTCTGGATATGCGGGCGGGTTTTCTTATTACCTGTTTTCTTGTATTCTATTTTGCGATGATTCTGTATCTGATGCTGTATAACAGGCCTATTATAATTAATGAACTGGTGAGCTTTGCCACGCAGTACGGACAGATACAGAAGGAACTGCTTCGGGAGCTTTCCATTCCTTATGCTTTACTGGATGAGGACGGAAAGATCGTATGGAACAATAATGCATTTGCCAGGGCGATACATAATGAGAAAGCCCTGCACAAATCCGTTACGTCCTTTTTTTCTTCCGCCACAAAGGACAGGCTTCCCACGGAAGAAGAAGGCATTGCAGAATTTGAGATTTCTTACGAGGAAAGCGAGTATATCGCCAGATTCACCAGGATTTCCCTTCGGGAAATGGCGGATGACAGCGATATAATAGGAGAGGAAGACTACAGAGGATGTCTGTATGCCATGTATCTGTTTGATGAGACGGCATTGAAGATCGCTCTGCGGGAAAATGATGATCAGTCTCTGGCTGTGGGAATGATTTACCTGGATAATTATGATGAAGCGCTGGAAAGCGTGGAAGAGGTAAGACGATCACTGCTGATGGCGCTGATTGACAGGAAAGTGAACAAGTATGTTTCCGGTTTCGACGGAATCTGCAAGAAAATTGAAAAGGACAAGTATCTGACGGTGCTGCGTAAGAAAGCGGTAGCCCAGATGAGTGAGAAGCGTTTCGAACTTCTGGAGGACGTGAAGACCGTAAACATAGGCAATGAGATGGCGGTTACCATAAGTATCGGCATCGGCCTGGACGGGCTGAGCTATTCCCAGAATTATGAGTTTTCCAGAACGGCCATTGACCTGGCCCTGGGCCGCGGCGGCGACCAGTGTGTGGTCAAGACACCGGAGCAGATCAGCTATTATGGCGGAAAGAGCCAGCAGGTGGAGAAGAACACCCGTGTTAAGGCCCGTGTTAAGGCTCATGCCCTCAGGGAAATCATTACCAGCAAGGACAGGGTTCTGATTATGGGGCACCAGATCGGGGATGTGGACAGCTTTGGTGCGGCAATCGGTATTTACCGCATAGCCAAGACGCTGGATCGCAGGGCCCAGATTGTCATTAATGAAATTACGACTTCCGTACAGCCCCTGATTGAAATGTTCCAGAACAGCCAGGAGTATGAGCAGGACATGTTTTTAAAGAGCCAGCAGGCGCTGGAGACGGCAGGCAGCAATACTGTGCTGGTGGTGGTGGATGTAAATAAACCCAGCATTACCGAATGCCCGGAGCTGCTTAAGGTATGCAAGTCCATTGTGGTGCTGGATCATCACAGGCAGGGAACAGAGACGATTGAAAATGCTACCCTTTCCTATGTGGAGGCCTATGCTTCCTCCACCTGCGAAATGGTTTCGGAAATATTACAGTATATCAATGACGGCGTACGCATTAAAGGCGAAGAAGCTGACTGCATGTATTCCGGCATCATGATAGATACCAATAATTTTATGACGAAAACCGGTGTGCGTACCTTTGAGGCCGCTGCTTTCCTGAGAAGGAACGGCGCGGATGTAACAAGGGTGAGAAAGCTGTTCCGTGAAAATGCGGCCGAATATAAGGCCAAGGCGGATGCGGTGGGGCAGGCGGAAATCTATCGTAATGATTATGCCATTTCCGTATGCCGAAGCGACGGGATTCAGAGTCCTACTATCGTGGGGGCGCAGGCTGCCAACGAACTTCTTAATATCAGGGGGATCAAGGCAAGCTTTGTTCTGACGGAATACCAGGGCCGGATATATATCAGTGCCCGTTCCATTGATGAGGTCAATGTACAGGTAATCATGGAGCGGATGGGCGGCGGCGGACATATGAATGTAGCCGGCTGTCAGATTGATAATTCGGAGCTTGGGGCTGTTATTGGTACAATAAAAGGCACATTGGATAAAATGATAGAGGAAGGTGAACTGAGATAATGAAGGTTATATTACTGGAAGATGTAAAAGCCCTGGGGAAAAAGGGTGAAATTGTAAATGTAAATGACGGCTATGCCAGAAACTTTATACTGCCTAAAAAGCTGGGCCTGGAAGCCAATACAAAGAATCTGAATGACCTGAAGCTGCAGAATGCCAACGAAGAAAAGAAGGCAAAAGAAATACTGGAAGCGGCTCAGGCTTTTGCAAAGGATCTGGAGAGCAAATCCGTTGTGATTAAGATGAAGGCCGGAGAAGGCGGAAGGGTGTTCGGCTCCGTTTCCTCCAAGGAAATAGCCACCGCATTCAAGGATCAGTGCGGACTGGACATTGACAAGAAAAAGATTCAGCTGACTGATGCGATCAAAGCGTTCGGGACCTATGATGTACCCGTGAAGCTGCATCAGAAGGTAACTGGTATACTGAAGGTTAAAGTAGAAGAATAAAGAAGGAATTATCAATGGCATCGATGGATGAGGCTATTTTAAAAAGAGTATTGCCCCATAGTTTGGAAGCGGAGCAATCCGTTATCGGTTCCATGATAATGGACAGAGAAGCGATTGTTGTCGCATCTGAATTGATATGCGGAGAAGATTTTTATAATAAGTCCTACGGCGTGCTTTTTGACTCCATGGTGGAATTGAATGACCAGGGACAGCCTGTGGATCTGGTTACCTTACAGAACAGGCTTAAAGAAAAGGATGTGCCTCCGGAAATCAGCAGTCTGGAATTTATCAGGGATCTGATCACGGCGGTGCCTACCTCTGCCAATATTAAATATTACACCAACATTGTGGCGGAAAAAGCCATGCTGCGCCGTCTGATCCGGCTGATGGAGGAGATTGCCAACAACTGCTATGCCGGCAAGGACAGCATGGAAGTCATCATGGAGGAGACGGAGAAAAAGGTATTTAACCTTGTTCAGAGGAGAAATACCGGAGATTACGTCCCTATCCGTGAAGTGGTTATGAACGCCATGGACAAAATCGAAAAGGCTTCCCACAACAGCGGGGGCGTAACCGGTATTGCCACAGGCTTCATTGATTTGGATTACCGGACGGCGGGAATGCAGCCGTCGGACCTTGTACTTATAGCTGCCAGGCCTTCCATGGGTAAGACAGCGTTTGTTTTGAATATTGCCCAGTATGTGGCTTTTCACTCCGGTGAGTGCGTCGCCATATTCAGTCTGGAAATGAGTAAGGAACAGCTGGTCAACCGTCTCTTCGCCATGGAGTCCAAGGTGGATTCCCAGCATCTGCGTACCGGCAACCTTTCCGACATGGAATGGGAAAAGCTGATAGAGAGCGCCGGCATGATCGGACAGTCCAAGCTTATTATTGATGATACCCCGGGTATCAGCATCGCGGATATGCGTTCCAAATGCCGTAAATTCAAGCTGGAAATGGATTTGAAGATGATTATCATTGACTACCTGCAGCTGATGTCGGGAAGCGGCAGGGGAACGGATTCCAGACAGCAGGAAATTTCAGATATTTCCCGTTCGCTGAAGGCATTGGCCAGGGAACTGCAGGTTCCCGTGCTGGCATTATCCCAGCTGAGCCGTGCGGTGGAGCAGAGGCCGGATCACAGGCCCATGCTTTCCGACCTGCGTGAATCCGGGGCCATCGAGCAGGATGCCGACGTGGTTATGTTCATATACCGTGATGATTATTACAATCCCGATACGGAGAAGAAAGGAATTGCGGAAATCAACATAGCCAAACAGAGAAACGGTCCTATCGGAACCATTGACCTGGTATGGCTTCCCGAATTTACCAAGTTCGCAAATCTGCAGAAATAGCTGTGCACAACAAAATAGGAATACACTTACAAAAGAGAACATACGGTTATGCCGGAGTTCTCTTTTTTTATATAGATAACCGGATAAACCAGTTCATCGTAGCTTATATAAAAAGGAAGTGCCGTCAGACGGCAGACAGGAGGAAAGCATGGGAAATAAAAAAGAAAGCAGTAAGGTGATTTTGTTAAAAGAGGAGAGGACAGGCAGGAACGAAGAAGAAATGACGGCAAAAAATAGAACGGAGGAAGGAAAAAAGCAGGAACCGGAAAAGGATATGTTCCTGATTTCGGAAACCGCAAAGCTGGTGGGAGTGGAAAGCCACGTGCTCCGGTATTGGGAAGAAGAACTGAAGCTGCCCATACGCAGAAATGATTTAGGGCACAGGTATTATACAAAGGAGGACGTGGAGCAGTTTAAGGAAATTAAAAAGCTGAAAGAGCAGGGGCTTCAGCTGAAGGCGATCCGTACAGTACTCACGGACAGCAGCATGCAGGTAATGGTTCCCCTCAGAGAACACAGCCAGGCCGCCCGCAACGTACAGGAGGAACTTTCGGAAACCGGAGGCCGGGATATACAGGATAAGGGAGCACGGCTTCAGCTGCTTCTGCACAGTCTGATTTCCCAGGCGGTAAGGGAAAATAATGAAGATCTCACAAGAGAAATCAAAGAAACCATCATGAAGGAAATGGACTACCAGTTCCGTGTGCAGGAAGAAGAAAATGAACGAAGGGAACAGCTGAGAATCGACAGAGAAGAAGAGCATTACAGAAAACTGGACGAGCTGCTCCGGCAGCGCAGCAGGAAGAGACTTACCGGAAGAGAAAAAAAGGAACAGAAAAAACAGGAGGAGAGCAAGGCGGCTGCTAACGGAGAAAAAAGAAAGAAGCATTCATTTTTTTGAATGCTTCTTTCTTGAATGCTTCTTATGTGTGTTTTCCGGGATTATTCCTCAGAGATTGCACCTGTAGGGCAAACGCCTGCGCAAGAACCACAGGAGATACAGGTATCAGCATCGATTACATACTGAGAATCTCCTGCAGAGATAGCGCCAACAGGACACTGTCCTTCGCAGGTTCCGCAGCTTACACAAGAATCGTTAATTACATATGCCATAATGATATCCTCCTTTATTCTCTATTGATTATCATTACCTATTCTAATATAGAAAATGATTTTGTACAAGACATTTTTTGTGAATATACGGCGATTTTTTGTACTTTTTAAAGAACAAATATACAGATTTTACGAGGCGGGCTGCCGCTGGTTCCGGCGGTCCCGGATCCCTTTTAAAATGGCCTGCTTTTTCAGAAGAAGAGTGGGCCTGTCCATGGGAGGAATGCCTTCCAGGCGGTAGGGAATGCCCAGCTTTTCATATTTTACTTTGCCCATGGTATGATAGGGAAGCACATCAAGCGCCTTCAGATTGCCCAGGCCTCCGATAAACCAGCCTAACCGGTAAAGGCTGGCTTCATCATCGGTAACCGTGGGAACAACAACATGGCGTATCCAGACCGGTATTTTTTCCCTGTCCAGATACCGGGCAAAACGCAGAATGTTGTCGTTGGAGCAGCCCGTGAGGTTTTTATGTGCTTTGGGATCGATATGCTTGATATCCAGCATGACGAGATCTGTCATGGACATCAACGTTTTCAGCTTTTCCATCCATTCCTTATTGGAGAGTGCGAAAGGGATGCCGGAGGTATCGATACAGGTATGAATATTTTCTTTTTTGGCAAGGGTAAATAATTCAATAAGAAAATCCAACTGAAGCAGAGGCTCCCCGCCGGTCACGGTGATGCCTCCGTCTTTATAAAAGCTTTTGTTGCGTTCGTAGCGTTCCATAATTTTGGCCGGGGAAGCCGGGGTTCCTGCATTCAGTTCCCAGGTATCGGGATTATGGCAGTAGGCGCAGCGCATGGGACAGCCCTGCAGGAAAATGACAAACCGCACACCCGGCCCGTCAACGGTACCGAAGCTTTCGATGGAATGTATGCGTCCCTGCGTATTGGTCGGTATATTTGTCTGCATAATAATCCTCCATGTTTTGCGGAGCAAAATGCAATTTCTTTAGAAATTTGCCCTCTGGTGAGCAGATGTTGTTAGTTATTTACATAATATTTATTTTTAATTCTTTTTGCTTTAAATCGTACAATTTGGCATAGCCTTCAAACCATCGTTCTATTATTTTCTTATGTGAGGCGGATGGAGTGAACCAAAGAGAAAACTCGGCTGACAGCGAACCGTTTTTTCTTGCTGAACGCCAGATCCCGGCGATCATACCTCCCCGAAGGATTACACCGGGGTTCCCTACTGTCTTCCAGACCTGCTTCTGAAGCTGCTTATCAGGAAGCAGGAGCTCACGGTCATGGACATCCAGATACGGATCGTGGGGCGCAAGGATGGCAACAGACATATCGCAGTCGGTAAGAGATGAGTCCGGCGCCATGAAAGAAGGAAGGTCTTCTTCCAGAATAAAAGCCGTTTTATTGCCTGACCGGACAGGGATAATCGGATAGATGCGTTCCGCGTCCTTCCACATGCGTTTGGCCTGGGCGGGGGAACAGCCCAGTGTGTCGGCAAGCATTGCCGGAGAAGCAGGCCCATTGCTGTGCAGAAAGCGTTTCACCAGTACGGCTGTGGGAGACGGTACGCGGCGGTCCGGATCGAAGACAGATGGACTCCAGCTCCGCAGAGAAGTAAAGGTGGGTAAGTTCTTTTCCCGTTTGCCGAATACAACAAGCTTTTCTAAAGAGCAGGGTCGAAGAAGAAAGGAAACGGCGGCTTCTCCCATGGTCTGTTCGGGTGAAAAAAAGGACGGGGAATACCAGAGTTCTCTTTTTACGCTGTCAAGAGATTTGGCGGCTTCTTCGGCCAGGATATGATCCAGAGAAGGCTTTCCGACTATTTCATTTTCATTCAGAATCAGGGCGGCATTTTTTACAAGAGGGAGCAGTTCCTCCATTGACATATGTAAATGTTCAAGGACGAGTGCAATGCCTCTTGTATATATCCAGGGTTCATTTTCGGGTATCAGGGCCGTGAGAAAAACGTCACAATCCTGCACCGGAAAGATACAGGGGGCGCCTCTCAGGCTCCAGGCCTGAATGAGTGTCCGGGATTCGGTAAGAGCTTCATCTAATGCGGAAAGGGTAATATCAGGCATCCGTGAGAAGACAGATAATTCCCAGGCCCCGGGAGGTGAGTTCTGCATAATCCACCCTCCAAAGGCATCGGGAATATCGGACGGAGATATTCCTGTTAAGTTATGGCTTTTAAGCCGGAAGGAGAGGATCTGCTCCCTGGTAAGGGACAAAAGCGCGGTTCCGGAACCGGATGATTTACTGCGATTGGCCTGCATATCAAACCCTCCATCACAGACTGCTGTTAATCGGGCATGCCTTTCTGTAAGAGTTCCGCTGCCTTATGGACAAGCCCGTGTTTCAGTAATAAAGTATACCATGAAAAACGGATTTTCACAATCGATGGAAGCGGACTGAAAAGGGACTGCCGCATATGCGCCAGTCCCCCTTATAACTGCTTAAAATGCAATTATGGATTTATGCGGTTACAGAGCTTCGTGGAACGTACGGGAAATAACATCCGCCTGCTGTTCCGGTGTAAGCTTGATGAAGTTAACGGCATAGCCGGATACACGGATGGTCAGCTGGGGATAATTTTCCGGATGCTTCTGGGCATCCAGAAGAGTCTCACGGTTTAATACATTTACATTGAGATGATGGCCGCCTTTTTCTGCATAGCCGTCAAGTAAAGAAACAAGGTTATCTATCTGTGCGCTGTTTGCTTCCATAGTTTGTATTCCTTTCTTTTATTGAGTGGGTTATTCGTCTTCGGTCCCGTCAAGGCCCTCATGGAGGGTGGGAACGCTGCACGCCAGCGGTGCGGCTGAGCAGTCCGGGCACCCCAAGGTCTGTATTTCTTTGCTGTCCGGCAGGGCTTCGTCATAAGCGACGTTGATATGGCCTACGCCTTTTGCTGCACCAGCGTCCAGCATCCGGACCAAATCATCTATCATAGCCTTCTGATCCATAAAACAGCTCCTTTTTTATTCGTTCAGATTCAGGTCGATTTCAATGTCGCCTGCAAAAACCTCATCCTCTTTTCCGAGGGCTCCGGGGATGATGGTAAAGGTGTTGGAAATACCATCCTGCGCATCCTTAAAGGGCAGCTTGGCTACGGATGCCATAGAAGCTACGGCTCCGTGGCTGTCCCTTCCGTGCATGGGATTGGCTCCGGGGGCGAAGGGTTCTCCGGCCTTACGTCCGTCCGGTGTGGCTCCGGTAGCTTTTCCATATACCACATTGGAAGTGATGGTCAGTACGGAAGTAGTGGGGAAACCATCCCTGTAGGTATGATGTCTTCTGACCATAGTCATGAAACTGGAAACCAGTTCTCTTGCTATGGTATCCACTCTGTCGTCATCATTTCCGTATTTGGGGAAATCACCGGTTGTTTTGAAATCCACGATAATACCGGACTCATCACGGATGGGTTCCACCTTTGCGTACTTGATGGCGGAAAGTGAATCCGCCACTACGGAAAGACCTGCGATACCGGTAGCGAAATACCGGCGCACATCTCTGTCATGAAGGGACATCTGCGCTCTTTCATAACAATATTTATCATGCATGTAATGGATGACATTCAAGGTATTTACATAAACGCCGGCCAGCCATTCCATCATATCGTGAAAGGCTTCCATAACCTTGTCGTATTCCAGGACATCCCCTTCATACTTCCGGTATTTCGGCCCGATTTGCTTTCTGCTCTTCTCGTCAATGCCGCCGTTTAATGCATAAAGAAGACATTTTGCCAGGTTCGCCCGGGCTCCGAAGAACTGCATTTCCTTGCCGATTCTCATAGAAGATACACAGCAGGCGATGCCGTAATCATCACCGTGGGTCACACGCATCAGATCATCATTTTCATACTGGATGGAAGAGGTCTGGATGGACATCTTCGCACAGTAGCGCTTGAAGTTAAGCGGAAGTCTGGTGGACCACAGAACCGTCAGGTTGGGCTCGGGAGAAGGCCCCAGGTTGGTTAAGGTATTCAGATAGCGGAAGGACATTTTTGTCGCCATGTGGCGTCCGTCCACGCCAACACCTGCCAGGGATTCGGTAATCCAGACAGGATCGCCGGAAAAGAGATCGTTATATTCCGGAGTACGGGCAAATTTTATAATTCTCAGCTTCATGATGAAGTGATCCACGAATTCCTGAATCTGTTCTTCCGTAAAGGTTCCCAGTGCAAGATCACGTTCCGCATAGACATCAAGGAAGGTTGAGGTGCGGCCAAGTGACATGGCGGCGCCGTTCTGTTCCTTCACTGCGGAGAGATAACCGAAATAAGTGGCCTGGATGGCCTCCTGAACATTTGCGGCCGGTCTGGAAATATCACAGCCATAGGAAGCAGCCATCTGTTTCATCATTTTCAGAGCGACAATCTGTTCGGAAATTTCTTCCCTGAGACGGATGACATCATCAGTCATTACACTGCCGGTGGAATCCTTCTGTGCAAGCTTGTCCTCAATGAGACGATCAATTCCGTAGAGGGCAATTCTTCTGTAATCACCGATGATTCTTCCCCGTCCGTAGGCATCCGGAAGGCCTGTTATGATGTGGGCGCTCCGGCACGCGCGCATTTCTGAGGTATAGGCATCAAAAACACCTGCATTATGCGTTTTTCTGTGAGTGGAAAAGAATTCCTCCACCTCAGGATCGAGGGTATAGCCATTATCGGCACACGCCTTCTGCGCCATACGGATTCCTCCATAAGGCTGTAAAGAACGTTTAAAGGGAGCATCAGTCTGCACTCCTACAATAGTTTCTTTGGATTTATCAAGATATCCGGGACCATGGGACGTAATGGTGGAAATGACCTTTGTATCCATATCCAGGACACCGCCGGCTTCTCTTTCTTTGCGGCTCAGATCCAGCACCTGTTCCCAAAGATCCAGAGTATTCCGGGTAGGGCCTGCGAGAAAAGCTTCATCCCCGTCATAAGGGTGGTAATTGTTTTGGATGAAATCACGCACGTTGATTTCATGTTCCCAATCACCGCCAATAAAACCATTCCATTCTGTTCTCAAGATTTTCCTCCTTTTCGCTGCCAAAGCAGCATGAACTGTAAGATAATCAGTCAGCAGCACGGCGGAGCCGTCTGCCGGGTAAAACGGCGGATAAGACCTCTGTCAGGCGTCACCCGCATCTGTATTATATGTTTCCTAAAGTGCTTCGTCAAGGCGCGGACTGTTCTTTTTCTCAAACAAAGGGCGGTTTTATGCTTTTTTAATAAAAATCGATCAATAAGAGTAAAGTATATAACTTTATTTCGAAAATTTTTATATTTAAAGAAAAACGCATATCTTGCGTATTTCAGGGAAAAGTATTATACTAAGAGAAATCGGCAGGCATGCGCCGCTGATAGTTTCAGAGGAAAAGGAGGATGGCATAATGGCTGGAATTACGAAAGAAATGACAATTGGTGAAATTTTAAGAACCAATCCCGATGTAGCTTCCATTTTGATGGAAGCAGGCATGCATTGTCTGGGATGTCCTTCCGCTCAGGGAGAGAGCCTGGAAGAAGCTGCTATGGTTCATGGAATGGATATTAATGATTTGATGAGTAAAATCGAAGCATTATAAAATGTATTATCACAAAAAAGGCACGTGCAGAAATGTACGTGCCTTTTTGCAATGCATGATTAAATTTTGCTTAAGTTCTGTAAAGCGCGTTCGCTGATTATCAGTTCGTAGTGTTCTTCAAAATAAGCTGCTCCGGCGGGTACTGATTTTTCCTGGCGTCCATATTCGGACAGGCAGTTGCAGAGTTTATTGAATTCTTCGGGTGTATGAGAGGAACTTGTGACGATAAGGAAATATCGTCCGGTACTTCCATCCTTATAAAGGGAATTTACACCGTGGTAGAAGCCGTTCAAAATATGGGCGAGCCTTGTTAAATGATTCAATGAATCAAAGGAATAAATCTTTGCCAGATTGAGTGAGGAATCAGCTGATGCCAGGCTGTCGGCAGAATTTTCTTTGCCGGTCGCATCTTCTGCTGTTCCCGCATCCTGATAAGAAGCCTTCTGTCCGTTTTGTGAGCCATTGACGCGTCCTTCATGAATACGCTTGAATAAATCGAGCACATCGTCAGCCCCTTCATTCAGATCCTGGATCATGTCATCCAGACTCTCATCATCCTGAACGCTTGGCGCGAATTTGGAAAAACGGGTATCCAGCTCTTCCGGATCCTCCACCTTAGTGATGATGAGTACGATACAATCGGAGTTCAGAGGGATAGCTTCTATCATAAGCGGAATATCTTCTGCTTCAAAACCAAATTTCAGGGATGCCTGCTGCATCATGTCGCGGAAAAGGCTTTTTGCTTTTTCCGTACCATAGGCAAGCTCGCTGATTTTTAATTCACGATCTGCCAGGTCAGCTTTTGTAAGTGTACAACGAATCTGATGATCATTTACTTTTTCAATTTTCATGTTCTCACATCCTTAATATAAAGATATTGAAATTGTTGTCTTGTGTGACTGAAAATGCCTGTAAAATGAACATATCTGTATAGTATCTGCAATTATCAAATATATTATACTTAAGAAAGAAATAAGTCAAGCGTCCTGAGTAACTGTTTAAACTTTTTTAAGATTTTTGCTTGATATTTTTCCATTTTTCGGATATAATTTCATTCAGAGATGCTTCTGGACAATCAGTGTCAGAAGGAGGGCGGTTTTCAGCCGGAATGAGATGTTGTAATATCTCATTTATTATGATTCTATTATATCATATTTTAAGCAAACATTATAGTTGCATCGGATTTTTCCTGCATGCGCTATATCTTCTCCTCATCTATATAGTATGAGGATGTCTTACAGGCTTATGTGCTTGTCGTGGTAAAAATCATTTCCAAAATTATCACTAAGTTCCGTTTAATTCGCAAAATTCATGTTGTATTTGTTTTTTTTATCTTATTCCGCGATACATGTCCTGGAGCATCTTATTTTTTTCTGTTTAAATGTCGTCATTGCCGTAACAGTCATACGGAAGAATATCCATTTATATATCACGTTCCTTTTGGAGAGCAGCAGTTTTTGCTGAGGGTATTTTTTTCGTATAGAAATTACGGAGGATGTTAGACATGCACAAAGAGGATGACGAGATTAAGCTGGAGGAGCACTTAAGGGAAATGCACAATAAAGGTGTAAATTTATATCTTGAAGACAGGCCTGCTTCCCCGGAGGAAATCGCCAGGAAATTTTTTGTCAGCGAAGATGCCGTCTACATGCCCGATTTTGTCACCGATACGGATGGCAAATTGCGGGAAGTACGGTATGATAAGGTAAAATACCGTTAATAACTCTTATTGCCAAACAATAGAATTGTTTCCTATCTGATTCATAATCAAAATACTAAAAAATCACGAATTCCGTTATCCGCACAAAAGCGGTCCCCCGTACCGCCGCTGCGGAATATGGAAGAGTCAATTTCTGTCGGTTTATGTAAAAATAGGTAATGACGATGTTTAAATAGTCTGTTATAATAAGGACGGTCAGGAGGTTACGGATAATGAAAAAAAAGCTTCCGGTAATAATCGCTGTCGTCCTTATTATCGTGATTATTGCCATTACTGCAGGGACGAAGATTCTGGAACGTTTCTCTTATTCCAAAGAGAGGATGGACCTGAATGCATATTATGGTTTGGAAACGGGGGAGGATGTAGCCCTCGTATTAAATAATGAAATTAAAGAAGAAAAAGGAAAATTGTCAGAGGGCAGATGCTATCTGGATTTGGATACGGTGCATGAGTACCTTAATGACCGGTTTTATGCCGATTATAACGAAGGGCTGCTTTTATATACCACTCCGGATTCCATTATCCGGGCGGAGGCAGGTGCTTCCGGGGAAGAAGGATACATTCCCGCTTTTCTGGATAACGGCATAATGTATGTAGCGCTTGACTATGTAAAGAAATTCACTAATTTTTCCTTTACATTATATCAGGAGCCGAACAGGGCTGTACTCACAACTATTTGGAATGAGCATCAGGCGGCGGAAATAGGGAAGGATACCGCTGTCCGCTATCAGGGCGGTGTAAAAAGCGATATTCTTACGGATATGACAGCCGGAGATAAGGTCGTTATATTGGAAGAAATGGAAAATTGGAGCAAGGTGGCTACTGAGGATGGATTTCTGGGATATGTGGAGAATAAGCGGCTGAAGAACCAGCACAGCGAGACGCTTATCCCGGTAACGGACTATCAGGAGCCGGAATATACCAGTATCCGCAGGGATTACAAAATCAATCTGGGATGGCATCAGGTTACCAGTGAATCCGCCAACTCCACACTGGAATCGGTGTTGGAGGGCATTACCGGTATGAATGTAATATCCCCGACCTGGTTTTTCCTGAGCGATGATGATGGAAATTTTGTGAGCATCGGAAGTACGGATTATGTAAACAAGGCTCACAGCAGAGGGCTTGAAGTATGGGCGCTTCTGGACAATTTTACCTATGATGTGAATACAAAAGAAATTTTATCCTATACAAGTAAGAGGGCTAAGCTGATTGAGGGCCTTGTAAATGAGGCGCTTGCCCTGGGAGTTGACGGGATTAATGTGGATCTGGAGCAGGTGAGCAGTGAAGCAGGAGAAGATTATGTGGAGTTTTTAAGAGAGTTGTCCATATCCTGCAGGGCGAATAACCTGGTGCTTTCCGTGGATAATTATGTGCCTAAGAATTACAATGCGCATTATGACTGGAAGGAACAGGGGAAAGTGGCGGATTACGTAATTATCATGGGCTATGATGAGCATTACGGCGGTTCCCAGGAGCCGGGCAGCGTGGCTTCCATCGGTTATGTGGAGGAAGGGATCAGCACCATGGTCCAGTCCGTGCCTCCGGAGAAAGTGATTAATGCCGTACCCTTCTACACGCGGATTTGGGAAACGTCCGGCGGTGAGGTGAAGAGCCAGGCCGTAGGTATGAGCGCTGTACAGAAGTTCCTTTCCGACAGAAATATAGAGGCGGTCTGGGATGAGGATACCTGTCAGAATTATGCCGAGGTACAGGATGGTGATTCCTTCTATCAGGTTTGGATCGAAGATGCCAGGTCTCTGGAAGTTAAGATGAATATCATGAAAAGTTATAATATAGGCGGTGTGGCTGCATGGAAGCTGGGATATGAAAAGGGACATCCTGAGGTATGGGATGTTTTGTCCGGTTTCGCTAACGGCTGAGCCTGAACCAAACTAATATGTTATAAAAAAAGAATGTTTTGCCTGCGAAGACTGCGGGCAAAACATTTTTTGATCTATATTTGCGCTGTAAAGGAAAGGATCCGTCGATGAGTTCTTATTTTTATGGAAAGGACATAGAATGGAATAAGCAAAAGTCGGGAGGTTCCTATGAGGCAGGAACTTAAAGAACAGCTTCTTAAGGGCGTAGTGACGATTATTCTGTGTACGTCCGTTTTTTTTGCCGCAAGGCAGGCGGCTGTGCTGGTCAACGAAGGAACGGCGCAGAAGACGGAACAGTTTTGCGTGGTCATAGATGCAGGGCATGGAGGAGACGATCCGGGAAAAATCGGAATAAACGGGGCCCTGGAAAAAGAAGTGAACATGCAGATTGCGGAGAAGCTGAAAATGTTTCTGGAAGCGTCGGACGTGAAGGTGGTCATGACACGGGAAAGTGACGGAGGCCTTTACGACGAAAATGCCTCCAATAAAAAGGTGCAGGATATGAAACGCCGGATTCAGATTATAGAAGAGGCACAGCCTAATCTGGCGGTCAGTATCCACCAGAACAGCTATGGCGAGGAGTATGTGAACGGCGCCCAGGTTTTTTATTACAATGGAAGTGTAAAAAGCAAGGAGCTGGCAGAGATGATCCAAAACCGGATGATACAGTATCTGGATCCGGAGAATCACCGGCAGGCCAAGGCAAACGACAGTTATTACCTGCTGAAAAAAACGGGAAAACCGATTGTTATTGTAGAGTGCGGTTTCCTGTCCAACAGCGCCGAGGCCGAGAAGCTTTGTGATAATTATTATCAGGAGAAGGTGGCCTGGAATATTCATATGTCGATCATGCAGTATCTTAATACGAGGGAGAAATAACCTGTGACCTTAATTTACCAGATTAAATGATAAGATTCCTGATAGGCTTGGAAAAACAGATATGTTATGCTGAAATTGGGTGTTTCTACACAAAGGAGGTATGCATATTGAAAAAACGGTCCGGCCTGATGCGGAAAATAGCAGGAAGCTTGTTTATTACCAGTCTGATCATCATGTTTTTAGGTATTGCACTTCTTTATACAAGATTCAGATCGGAAGCAGTAAGAATGAACCGGCTGCTTCAGGAGTCAAATCTGGAGATTGCGGGAAAGAATATTGTGGAAAAAATGGATGCAGCGGAATATACGGCGATTTCACTTTTTTTTGACAAGGATATGAGAAATATATTGCTGAGCAAGCATGCGGTTGAGGATCCTGTGGGGCTGCATAATCAGGTATATGGCAATTTCCTGAGAATTTTGAATGCCGCCTCATCCATCAGCCAGATTACTCTGTACCGGAAGGATGGATTTTCTGTTTCCGCAGGCCTGGAAAATTATTTCGGGCATTATGACTATGGCAGCTGTATGGAGGTAATAGAGGAATATAAAAAAGGATTTTCTGAGGAAAGCAGCTATGCATTATGGATCCCCATGGCAATAGATCTGCAGAATGGTATCAGGGAACCCTATTTTATGAATGTGCGTATTTTGCGGGATACCGGTTCTAATGAACCGGTAGGAATGCTGGTGTTCTATGTGAAAGAAAAGGTTCTGGAGGATATGTATTCTTTTTTCGGTGAGGAGAGCTTTTTGACTGATGAAGACGGCATTGTGATTTCGGCGAGAGACAGAGCGGAAATCGGAAAAAGGGTTGATTTGAAGGAGGAGGAATCCGGTGCGCTTTTTTATGTTCCGGTAGGGGACAAGGGATGGTATCTGGCTGCGGTTCCGGAAAATACGATCCTGAAAACCACACAGGATACTGTCTTTTTCACCATGCTTGCGGCAGCAGGAATATGCACCTTGCTTTCCATGGCGGCCGCTTATTTCATTTCCCGGGGATTAACCCGTAATATCAAGCATTTAAAGGATATTATGGAACGTACGGGAGCCGGCAATCTGGAGCTGAGGTATCAGGGGAAAAGCAGGGATGAAGTGGATTACCTGGGAAAAACCTATAATAAAATGCTGGATGATATTCGGGGCTATATTGCGGAGGATAAGAAAAAGCAGAAACAAATCCAGTTCGGAGAGATCAGGTTCCTTCAGGCGCAGATCAACCCGCATCTTTTGTATAATACTCTGGATGTGGCTATTTTTTATATGGAAAAAAGTAATATGGATATGGCCCTGCAGATACTGCGTTCCATGAGCGGATTTTTCAAGCTGTCATTGGGGAAAGGGGATGCCTTTCATACCATACGTACCGAACTTGATCACATAAGCTATTATATGCGGCTGCAGATGTTATGCAGAGGGAAGAAAATTGAACTGATAACGGATATTGCGGAAGAATTTCTTTCTGTCAGGGTACCTCGTATTACCCTTCAGCCAATCGTGGAAAATGCTTATCTTCATGCGTTTTCAGGAAATATAAATGACGGATGGATCCGGATAAGCATGGCCCGGGTGGAAAGTGGGGATGGAAACGGAATCTGTATAGAGATTACGGATAACGGCATGGGAATGGAGGAGGATAAAACCATGCGGATAGAGGAAGCAATACGGGAAGAAAAATGCCAGGGAAACAGTTACGGGCTCTGGAATGTGTACAGGAGACTGAAGCTATATTACGGTCCCCGATGCACTATGTGCCTGGAAAGTGAATTCGGAGAATATACAAAAGTTATTTTGACCATACCGGAGGAGATGACAGAACATGTACAGACTGATGATAATTGATGATGATAAGGCGATCCGGGAACATATAAAGGAAAGCATCCCATGGGAGAGCATGGAACTTGAGCTGGCAGCCGAAGCTTCGGAAGGTGAGGAAGCGATGGCTCTTTTCATGCAATATGAGCCTCATATTGTCCTGACAGATATTAATATACCGCTAATAGACGGAATGGAATTGGCCCGAAGGTTTGCAGAGAGGGAAAAGGATATTCAGATTGTGCTCATTACCGGCTTTGGGACTTTGGAATATGCGAGGGAGGCTATTAAAGCCGGTACCGTGGATTTCCTTTTAAAGCCTCTGGATTCGGGTGAGCTTATCGGTGCCCTGCAGAAGGCTGTGGATAATATCAAGAAGAAGACGGAGGAGCTGGCAAAGTTCCAGCGTATGGAAGAGATTCTTCAGGAAAATCTTCCGCTCCTTCAGGACAGATATATGCTGGAAGTGCTGGAAGGTGCAGAGGAGACGGAGGAAGAACTGATGCTGCATATGGACAAGCTGAATCTGGAAATAGTGGGAAGTAATTTTCAGGTAGTGGTTTTGGTTCCTGATTTCGGACGTATGAAAATTGCGGATAAGGAGATATTTCAGTTCGCTCTTCAGAACATGATATCGGAAATCGGAAACGAATACCACCTGGTATGCCGGGTTCTCTGGAAAGATTTTTCACAGGGGTTCGTTTTTATTCAGATGAAGAGTCCTGACAAAGAAGCGGCGGAAAAAATGATGATGAGGGTACGGGACAAGCTTCAGACCTATTCCCATTATGATTTTCAGGCAGGGATAGGCAGTCTGGTGGACAGTATGAAAAAATTGCCTGTGAGCTGCGAAGGAGCCAGACAGGCATTGGATTACAGCAATATATATGGCAGGAATCATGTGACTATGATAGAAAACGTTTTGGTTCTGGAGGAGCGGGAGCCTATCCGATTGGAAAAAGAGATGGCAGAGGTACTCCGTTACTCGGATTCTTCAGGCTTTCTGGATATCAGACAGGCGATAGGAAATTATATGAACCGTCTGATGATCGCTTCTAAGGGTTCTTTTTCCTGTATTCAAAAGGAGTGTATCAAGCTGCTGTCGGAAATACTGACCTCATGTCAGGAAATCCGTTGGGATATGGAAGGCTGTTTCACGGAGGATCCTTATTTTTCACTGCTTCAGTGCAGAGAGCCTCTGGAGCTGCAGGGAGTGCTGCTGGATGTATGCGGGCAGATAAAAGCATATAAACAGCAGCAAAGCCAGAAAAAAGGCAAAAGAGTAATAGAAAAGGCGAAGCTATATATCCGGGAGCATTATAAGGAAGAAGAACTGAATTTGTCCCAGGTCAGCGAGGCTATCGGCCTTTCCGCCGTTTATTTCTGCAGCCTTTTTAAGGAAGAAACAGGTTTTACATTTGTAGAATATCTGAATATGGTCAGGATTGAACAGGCCAAAGAGCTTCTGAGAAACAGCAATATGAAAATTTATCAGATAGCTCTGGAAGCCGGATACAGCAATCCTTCTTATTTTTATGAAGTATTTAAAAAGCTTACGGGGAAAAGACCTCGGGAATATGCGGAAAATCCGGAATATTAGGAAAATGTGAGGAATTTTAACATAAAAATCCGGAGAATTTCCAAACAGGCCTGATTTTATCGTTATGCCTAAAAAATTATAATATAGCTATCTTGCAAGATTGGTATCTGTTTACGGAAGAAATCGATGTCCGCAGGGACGGACAGAGAGGGGGTTCTATGAAAAAGAATGGGAAAAAACTGCTTGCGTTAATGCTCGCAGGTGTGATGCTTACGGCATGCGGAAATAAGGCGGAGGTGGCGGAAACAAAGGATACGACGGCTGCATCAGGAGAGGAAAGCCAGGCTGCTTCCGATGCTGCTGAAAAGGAAACTGCGGCGGATACACAGCAGACAGATTTGGAAGGAGCGGAAGTTACTTTCTGGTATATGCCATTATATGAAGGCTTTGATGAAAAAATGAGCAGGGATCTGGCTCAGGAAGTAAAGGATAAGTATGGAATCATCCTGAATACGGAGGTTCTGACATGGGATGCGGGGCCTGAGAAGGTTACGGTTGCCATGGCTACCGGAGCCACGCCGGATCTGTATCTGGATACGTATTCCAGAATTGCGCCTGCAATCGGCGGAGGGTTGGCAGCAGATCTTTCTGCCACAGCAGAGGAACTCAGTCCCCTGCTGTATGACGGAGTGCTGGATACGGGGAAGCTGAATGGTATTCAGGGGTATATTCCCATTAATCTGTCTCAGGGTTATAACATAACGGTAAATGTGTCCCTGGCAAAGGAACTGGGCGTTTACGATCTTCTGCCGGAGGATAAGATTCACTGGTCATATGAGGAGTTCCTGGAATTCTGCAGGGCAGCAAGAGAAAAAGGGAAAGAACAGAATATATATGCCACACAGCTTTTTGCAGGAAGCAAATCGTCAGACTCTGTATATTACTCCTTCCTGATGAGCGGGGGAAGCGGCATTCTCAATGGAGAGCATACGGAAATGGCTGTGGATGAAGCTAAAGCAGCGGTTACCCTCGATCTGTTCCGTACATTGATAGAGGAGGACCTGGTTCCCGCAGGTGCAGCAACCACTGTGGATAATGACATCCGTCCCAACTGGTACAGCCAGAAACTGGCCTGTATGTTTGTCAGTACGGGAACAGGGGAAGCAGTCAATGTAAAAAAACAGATTGACAGCGGCGATATCCAGCCCTTTGATGTGGATATTTATGAAATTCCAACACCGGACGGAAAGGCGGATCCCCATGTTATGAGCTGGGGAAGCACAGGATTTACCGTATTTAAGAATAATGGAGATGAAACAAAAATAGAAGCGGCCCGTAAGGTAATTCAGACTTTTCTGGAAAATGAGGCATACAGCCAGGAGGTATGTGTTCAGACAGGAAACTCCACCGTACTAAAGGATCTGGATGTGGATTACGGAGATGAAGTGCTGAATGAACAGGCAAAACGTGCGGCAGCCAGTACGGCGGCATATGCGGATTCTTCCATCGGTGTTCTGGAACCCTGGTGGTCCGATTTCAGAGAGACATTCTATGTACAGCTCCAGTCTTATTTTACCGGAGATAAGGATGCGGAAGATATGATAAGAGACTGGAAGACATCAGGAGATGAAGTAATAGCAAAAACACTGCAGCAATAGGCAAGAGGGGAAGTGCCCCAGGGTGCTTCCCCCTTTTGCAGTGCGCCCGGCGGCGCACGTTTCTAACCGGTGCAAGTCCGGAATCCGCCCGGTAGTGGGAAGGATATAGCCGAAAGCAAGGGTGTCCATCGCGAGGTGGAATCTGAAGG
>NZ_MPDJ01000005.1:479937-539868 GCF_001881565.1 Eisenbergiella tayi | reverse complement strand
CTATGATTTAGCCACAGCCTATCAGTCCGTGCACGTCAACTATTGAAAGCGCCGTGTACCGAACGGTACGCACGGTGCTGTGAGAGGACGGCGGTTAGTCACCGCCTCCTACTCGATCCTGTGGGAAGGGCTCCTGCACAGGAGCTGACTTGGAAAGGAGTCCCGAATGAAACAATTACTTAAAGAAAAATGGGGATATTTATTCCTTTTGCCCTGGTTTTGCTTTTTCCTTGTGTTTACTGTATATCCGTTTTTGTATGGTTTTAAGGTATCCTTTTATGACTATACCATAAGCAGGTCGGTTTTCTGCGGCTGGGATAATTACAGGCAGGCTTTTGGAAGCGAGGCCTTTTGGCGCAGTGTATCCGCCACTTTCGGTTATGCAGTTATTATACTGCCGGTTACCGTCATGGTTTCTCTTTGGATATCCAAGGTTTTGAGCACTCGTGGGAAAAAGATGAATGCTTTTGCCAAAGCGGTATTTTATCTTCCGTCGGTCACGAATCAGGTGGCGCTGGTCATTGTGTGGAACTTCCTGTTTTCTCCTACATTCGGACTGGTTGCAAGCTTATTCCGTATATGCGGCCTCACTCCGGTATCCTGGTTTGACAGTCCCAAAACAGCGATTCCGCTGCTGGCCCTTTTGATATGCACCTATGGGCTGGGACAGCCGGTTATTCTGTATACGGCAGCCATTAATGGTATTCCCGACTGTTATTTTGAAGCCGCCAGGATTGACGGGGCTTCAGAAAATCAGATATTTTTTCGTATTACTTTAAAACTGCTGCATGGAACCACTACTTATATTTTAATAACCAGTACCATAGGGATGCTGCAGATTTTTGCGGTACCTTATCTGATGACAAACGGCGGGCCCAGCTTTAAGACCTCCACACTTCTGATGCTGGTATATACCAGCGCGTTCCAGAATGGTAGCTTTGGGTATGCTTCTGCAATCGGGGTTATCCTGTTTTTAATCACGGCGGTTATTGCCTTTCTTCAATTCCGCATGATGAAGCAGGAAGCCGTTGAGTATTAGGAGGGATTATGAAGACTAAGAAAATAGGAAAATGGGTTTCATTTACTTTGCTGATACTGCTGATACTGGTTTTTTTATTCCCCTATTATGTCATGATAACGGGAGCCTTTAAAAGCCAGATGGCCTTACAGCTCATACCTCCGGATCTGAATCCTTTTCGGAACCTGACAGGAAAAAATGCCGCTTATGTGTGGCAGAAGACGGAGATTCTGTTATGGCTTGCCAATAGTACGGCGGTCAGCCTGGGAACGGCGATTATTACTGTTTTTATCGGTGCAACGGCAGGATATGCTTTCGCTAAAAAAAGATTCCGGGGGCAGGAGCTCATTTTTGCCCTTGTGATTGCCACCATGCTTCTGCCGAGGCAGATGCTTCTGATACCCAATTATCTTGTGGCCATGAAGCTTCATCTGACAAATTCAAGGATAGGCTTAATACTGACTACCGTATCTCCTGCATTTGGTGTGTTTTTATGCAGGCAGTTTATGGGAAGCATTCCGACAGAACTGCTGGAGGCGGCGGAGATAGACGGATGCGGGGAGATCAGGAGATTTATTGGGATTGTACTGCCTATGGCTCTGCCTGCACTCGGTGCACTCGGTATTTTTTCTTTTTTCAGCGCCTGGAACGATTATCTGTGGCAGCTGATTATGATTGCAGATAAAGGGCTTCGGACGACTCCTATCGGGATCGCTTTGTTTTCCCAGGGTCAGATAACCAATACAGGCTATCAGCTGATGGCAGCCATGATAGCCACGCTTCCCATGCTGATTATCTTTTTAAGCTGTCAGAAATTTTTTGTGAAAGGGATTACGATTGGCGGGGTAAAGGGCTGAAGGAAGGATGTTTGTAGTTTTCATGCTGAAAAACACGTCAAAGCATACAGATGGGGGCAAAAATGAAAAAAGAATGGAACAGCAACAAGATTTTTAAAGGGATTTTTCCCGCTCTTCTCACTCCGATAACAGAGGAGGGGATTATCCGCAGAGATGGGCTGAAAAAGCTCATTGACTGGGAACTGTATCATGGAGCGGATGGATTTTATATAGGGGGAGCTACGGGAGAATGCTATAGTATGGAAACGGAAGCGAGGGAAGAACTGGCAAAAGAGGCCCTGAGGGCCATAGACGGCCGGGGCCGTTGTATTGTACACATTGGGGCATATTCGGTGAGAGAAGGGATCCGGCTGGCCAGACAGGCGGAAAAGGCCGGGGCGGATGCCATATCTGCGACTCCTCCTCCGGTATACCGCTATGGTATGGAAGAAACAGTGGATTATTACAGACAGCTGTCGGAGGACGTGGATATTCCCATGCTGGTCTATGTCAATTATATGCTGGGGGAACAGGATCCCACGGTCCTGATGGAAAAAGTCCTTGAGCTGCCAGGGGTGATCGGGATGAAATTTACCAGGAATGATTATTATGAGCTGTTTCGTATTTCCAGGCTTCAGGGCGGAAACATCAATCTTTTGAACGGGCCGGATGAAACGCTGCTTTGCGGACTTGTTATGGGAGCCGACGGGGGAATCGGTTCCACCTATAACATTATGCCGGGTATTTACAAAAAGATTTATGGGGCTTTCAGGGAAGGTGATATGAAGTCTGCCCGGAATTGGCAGTTCCAGGCGGACAATATCATCGAAGTTCTTTTAAAATACGGGCAGATCCGGGCTATGAAATTTCTTTTTAACCGAAAGGGGATTTCTTTGGGAAAAGCGGAAAAACCGGCTGTGGATTTATCTGACGGAGAAGAACAGCAGCTGCTGTGTGAGCTGGAAGCGGCAGGCTATTTCCGGGAGTATCCGGAGATGAAATAGAGGAGACTGGTATGAAAGAATGGAAGGCCAAATGGATTATGTTTGAAACGTGTCCGGAAAATGTCACTCCGGTTTTTCGAAGGATTTTCAGCCTGACGAAAAGACCGGAAAGTGCATCCATAGATATCTGCGGACTTGGTTTTTATTACCTGAAAATAAACGGGAAGCGGGTGGGGGAGGAACTTCTGCAGCCTGCTTTTACCGCTTATGACAGGACTGTGCTCTATAATACCTGTGATATAACGGAATTTCTGACAGAGGGAAGCAATGAAATAGAGGTGACTTTGGGAAACGGCTGGTTTCATGAGCCGGGAGAAGATTGCTTTGATTTTGAACATGCGGTGTGGAAAAATCATCTTCAGCTGATATGCCAGATTTATGCCGATGGTCAGTTTATCTTATGGTCGGATACAAAATGGCAGTGCAGGGAGGGAAAGTGGACCTATAATTCCGTACGTTTCGGAGAAAACTATGATGCCGGAGCAGAAGAAAAGGAATGGAGTCAGGCGGTAATTGCGAAAGGACCGGGGGGAATCCTGAAAGAGCAGAAGCTGCCTGGAATACGGATTCAGGAATACAGACAGCCGGTATCGGTGAAAAACGGAGTATATGATTTCGGACGGAATCTTTCCGGAGATGTGGAAATAACCCTGGATGGTAAGAAAGGGGATACGGTGGAAATCCTGTATGGAGAGCGGCTTGACGGACAGGGAAATATCGATCAGACGCTGATTAAACGCCATTGTGACATTCCAAGAAACCAGATCGATTTTTATCGAAAAGGGAGTGATGAGGAGGAATCATGGCATCCCGAATTCAGTTATAAAGGTTTTCGTTATGTACAGGTGAAGGGAGAGGCGGCCGTCCGGCAGATCAGGGCCCGTGTATTTTATACGGTTTTTAAAACGGCAGGGGGCCTTCGGTGTTCGGATCCTGTACTGCAGAGCATATATGATGCTTCGCTGTGGTCGGTAAAAACCAATTTCCATCATATCCCTACTGACTGTCCCCATCGGGAAAAGAATGGATGGACCGGGGATGCCCATATGTCCTGTGAATTTGCCCTGCTGAATCTGGATATGGAGGATGCTTATCTGCAGTATCTTGACAGTCTGGCGGATTGTCAGTGGCCGAGTGGGCAGCTTCCGTGCATTGCGCCCACAAGCGTCTATGGATATAACTATCAGAGCGGGCCGACCTGGGATGGGGCGCTGATTTTTATTCCATGGCAGCTATACCGGTTTACGGGGAAAAAAGAAATTCCGGAGCGTTACTATGAAGCAATGAAAAAATACATGCGTTACACACAGCAGATATCGGAGGACGGAATCTGTAAAAGCGGGCTGGGAGACTTCCTGCCGGATGAATCACAGGAGGTATGCCCTGCCGGGATGATACTGAGCTGCTTTGTGATGCGTATGGCACAGATTATGGAGCAGATATCCGCACTTCTCCAAAAAGGAGATGAAAAGGAGTGGAAGGTACTGGCCGATTATGTAAAGGCGGCGATAATGAGGGATTATTATGGATCCTGCAATAGAACGGAGAGTTATTTGAGCTGTGTCCTGTTTTTCGGGTTATCGGAAAATCCGGAAAAGGAAGCAAAAGAGTTAGCCGGTATTGTGCGCAGGAAGGGGTACCGGGCGGGAGGCGGTATTTTCGGTTCGGTTTATACGTTGGAAATGCTCACCCGTTACGGATATCAGGAAGATGCGCTGAAGATAGCGGGACAGAAAGAATTCCCGGGCTGGGCCTTTATGCTTCAGAATGGGGGAGGCACTCTCTGGGAGCATTGGAGCGGGAAGAAGGGCTCCCTGAATCACCATATGCGTTCCGCCGTGGGAGCATGGATGTTTAAGGCGCTGACAGGACTTGTTCCCGAGGAATGCGAACCGGGCTGGAGCCGGATTGTACTGAGGCCCTGCTTTTTGGACCGTGTAAAAGAATTCAGTGCATGGCATAATACACCCATGGGCAGGGTGAAAATAATCCGGAATGGGGGCAGGATGTGTGTGGAATTACCGGATGGGATATCCGCAGGTGTATACTGGAAGGGATCGCTGTATGAAATTACCGGCCGGCAGGAATTGCAGCTTTGGTAAAAAATAAAAAGGAAAGTATAAGAAAGCGGCAGGACTCAGGAAAAGTCCGGCCGTTTTTATGCGGTTTTATAAAAAGTGCCGGGCTTTTTTTCCTTTTACATCAGTACTGAATGTGGTATAATGTCCAGGAAGTAAGCCTGTCGGCGGATTTTCAGGCGGCAGGGAATAAAGTTTCCCTTTTGGAAAGGGGAAGAAAAGCGGTACTATGGATACGATATATGCGGTGATAAAAGGAGACAATGCGGATGAGGAGCAAATCCGCCGGGCAGGAGATATCCTGAAGGCCGGCGGTCTGGTGGCATTTCCCACGGAAACGGTTTATGGCCTTGGGGGAGATGCGCTGAATCCGGATTCTTCCAAAAAAATATATGCGGCCAAAGGAAGGCCTTCGGATAATCCTCTTATTGTGCATATCTGCAGATGGGAGGATATTTACCGGATTGCGGAGCCCGTGACGGAGGAGGCGGAACGTCTGGCCGAAGCCTTCTGGCCGGGGCCCCTGACCATGATTCTGCAGAAAAAGGATACGGTTCCCAAAGAAACCACAGGAGGGCTGGATACGGTGGCAATCCGTTTCCCATCCCATCCGGTGGCACGGAGGCTTATTGAAGCGGCCGGAGGCTTTGTGGCAGCACCCAGTGCCAATGCATCGGGGAGACCCAGCCCCACGATGGCGGAATATGTGGCGGAGGATATGAACGGCAGAATAGATATGATATTGGACGGCGGAGCCGTGGGAATCGGCCTGGAATCCACGATTGTGGATGTGTCGGGGCCGGAACCCATCATTCTGCGTCCCGGCTATGTGACGCAGGAAATGCTGGAGAAGGTGCTGGGAGAGGTGGAATTGGATCAGACGATTCTGGACGGGACCACCGCACAGCGTCCCAAGGCCCCGGGTATGAAATACAGGCATTATGCACCCAAGGGTGAGCTTTCCATTGTGGAAGGCAGTGCAGAGGCTGTTGTGGAGCATATTAACAGTCTTTGTGCCTGTGCGGCGGCGGAAGGAAAGAAAACCGGAGTAATCGCAACGGATGAGACTTTTGCCCGTTATACGGCCGACAGCGTGAAGAGCGTGGGGAGCCGGGAGGATGAAGAAGCCATTGCCCACAGCCTGTATCGGATTCTGAGGGAATTTGATGATGAAGAGGTGGAAGTGATGTATACGGAATCCTTTTCTTCCTATGGAATGGGGCAAGCAATTATGAACCGGCTGCTGAAAGCGGCGGGACACCGGATTATTACAGTATGATGGAAGGATAAGTAATTATCATTCAAATAATAAAAGCCGGAAGGCGGAAAGGTGCGTTTATGCTGGTAGCATTAGGAAGTGACCACGGCGGTTATGATTTAAAACAGGAAGTAATCGGATACTTAAAGGAGAAAGGGATTGCTTTTAAGGATTTCGGATGTATGGGAAAGGAGTCCTGTGATTATCCAGAATACGGAAGGGCGGCTGCGGAAGCGGTGGCAGGCGGAGAGTGTGATATGGGAATTGTTATCTGTACCACAGGTATCGGTATTTCCATTGTGGCGAATAAGGTGAAGGGAATCCGCTGCGCGCTTTGTGCGGACACAGTTTCTGCAAGACTTACCAGAGAGCATAACGATGCGAATATGCTGGCTATGGGAGCGGGCATAATAGGAAAAAACCTGGCTCTGGGCATTGTGGAAACATTTCTAGGCACTCCTTTTTCAGGGGAAGAAAAGCATGCCCGAAGGGTAAAGGCTATTGAATAAAAAGGATAAAAGGGACGCGGATATGTCCCTCAGGGACGCCGGAAGATAGGTAAAGGTATAAAAACATACAGGAGGACAAATATTATGGCAAAGGTAGTAATCATGGATCATCCGCTGATTCAGCACAAAATCGGGTACATCAGGAGAATTGAAACGGGCACCAAGGATTTCAGGCAGACAATCAGTGAAATTGCCATGCTCATCTGCTATGAGGCCACAAGGAGCCTGCCGCTGGCTGATGTGCAAATCACCACACCCATCTGTGACACCACAGTGAAGGAGCTGAAGGGAAAGAAAATGGCGATTGTGCCTATCCTCCGTGCCGGCCTGGGAATGGTGGACGGTGTGCTGAACCTGATTCCGGCAGCCAAAATCGGGCATATCGGCCTGTATCGTGATCCGGAAACGCTGGAACCCGTGGAATATTACTGCAAGCTTCCCGCAGACTGTGCGGACAGAGAGGTTTTCGTTGTGGATCCCATGCTGGCTACAGGCGGTTCTTCCGTAGCAGCCATCCAGATGCTGAAGGATAAAGGCTGTAAGAAGATTCATTTCATGTGCATTATTGCGGCGCCGGAAGGTATCGCGAAGATGCAGGAGCTGCATCCGGACGTGGATCTGTATGTGGGAGCGCTGGATGAAAGGCTGAATGATCACGGCTATATTGTTCCCGGCCTGGGAGATGCCGGAGACAGGATTTTTGGTACAAAATAAAAGAAATAAGGGGAATTTTCATGAAAAGGACCGATTATATAACCTGGGATGAGTATTTTATGGGAGTGGCCAAGCTGTCCGGCATGCGTTCCAAGGACCCCAGCACCCAGGTGGGGGCGTGCATAGTGAGCCAGGATAATAAAATTCTTTCCATGGGTTATAACGGGTTCCCCATCGGCTGTTCCGATGATGAATTCCCATGGGATAAAAAGGGGGAGGAAGAGGATACCAAGTATCCTTATGTCACTCACAGTGAACTGAATGCCATTCTTAATTACCGGGGAGGAAGCCTTGCCGGGGCTAAGCTTTATGTTTCCCTTTTTCCCTGCAATGAATGTGCCAAGGCAATTATTCAGAGCGGTATCAAAGAAGTTATATATGAATGTGACAAATATGCGGATACTCCGGCTGTGCGCGCTTCCAAGCGGATGCTGGATGCGGCGGGGGTGGTTTACCGTCAGTATGAATCTGCGGGCCGTAATGTGACAATTGAATTATAAGAGGAGAGATGGGATGAAGACAGCTGGAAGGCGAAGGCTGCTTACAGGGGTTTTGACGGCTGTGTTGCTGGTCAGCATTCCGGTTATCCGGGCTGGAGCCACTTCTGATACGAAGGAAAAGCTGGAAAAGGCAAAGCAGGAAAAGCAGGCTACGGAAGAACAGAAAAATGCCACGGAAACCAATATTGATAATATGGAAGAAGCGAAGACCGGCCTGGCAGGAGAACTGGCCGGGCTTACTACGCAGCTGACGGAAGTGAGCAATAACCTGGAAACCATAGAAAACAATATTATCGCTAAAAATGATGAAATCGCCAAGACGCAGGAAGAGCTGGAGGAAGCCAAGAAAACGGAAGAATGGCAGTATACCTGTATGAAAAAGCGGATTCAGTTCATGTATGAGCAAAACAGCCAGATGTACCTGGAGGCATTGTTTTCGTCCTCCTCCTTTTCGGATTTTCTGAATAAATCAGAATATTTCGAGCAGATTGCCGCCTATGATCAGAAAATGCTTGCCCAGTACAAGGAAACAAGAAAGCAGGTAGAGGAAACAGAAGCACGTCTGGAGAAGGAAAAGGAAGAGCTAGATGAGATGAAGGCTTCCGCAGAGGCGGAGCATGAAAAATTCAGCGGACTGATTAATAAAACAAAGGGAAATATAAGCAGCTACTCCAATCAGATTGCCGGTGCAGAGGCCCAGGTTGCGGCGCTTGAGGCACAGATCGAGGAGCAGAATAAGAATATATCCGCTCTTCAGAAGCAGCTGGCGGAAGAAATGGCAAAATCCAGACTGGCGGCTAATTCCAGCTGGCGTGACATTTCCGAGGTTTCCTTTACGGAGGATGACAGATATCTGCTTGCCAATCTGATTTATTGTGAGGCGGGCGGGGAACCCTATGACGGGCAGGTGGCGGTTGGCGCGGTGGTTATCAACCGCGTGCTCAGTTCCGTTTATCCCAGCACTCTTTCCGGCGTTATTTATCAGAACCGGCAGTTTGAACCGGTGTCCACAGGACGTCTTGCTCTTGCTCTTGCGGAAAACAGGGCGACGGCCAGCTGCTACCGGGCGGCGGATGAGGCGATGAGAGGAATGACCAATGTGGGAAATTGTGTGTATTTCAGGACGCCGATACCGGGGCTGGAGGGTATCAATATTGGGGGGCATGTGTTTTATTAAAAAAGTGGTGCGGCGGGGGGCTCCCCCACGGTTTCATGAACCGGTCTGCATCCGGCCTTCGGTCTTCGTCCCCGTGCATTCTGTCTCGGCAGGTGCAGACAAAAAAAGGGAGCTGTTTCTAACCATTTTGTTCCTATAATACATTGCCAACGCGGCTTAAACTCCTCCCTTCGGTCGTCGAGCGACTTTAGTCGCTTACAGCGCCGCTAAGGGCGGGCAATGTATTATAGGATCAAAACGGTAAGAAACAGCTCCCTTTTTTTGCGATGCACCTGCTGAGACAGAATGCACGGGGACGAAGACCGAAGGCCGGATGCAGACCGGTTCATGAAACCGTGGGGGAGCTGGCAGGCGTAGGTTTTTGATTGTTTAATAAAAAAGCCATGGCGGGGAATGGTGGTTTTCGCCTTGGCTTTGTGTGGTAGAAGATTGAATTTGTTAATAAATGGTTTATTGCTGAAGGAGCAGGCTTTGGGCTGGGTCGAAGCGGTTTATGGGGGCGGTCAGTTCTTCGAGTTTGCCGGCGTAGATGAGGTTTAGGAGGGCGTCGAGGGAGAGGAGGGCGGACTGGAGCTGGGGGATGGTTAGGAGGTTGGCTGAGAGGGCCTGGGATATTTCGGCCAGATCTACTACCTTGACGAAGCCGTCGGGGTATATGATTACGTCTGCCAGGAGGTCTGTGACGATGAGGGTGTTCGTTTTTTCGTTATAGTCGTGGGTAATGATGTCGCAGTAGTAGTAGAGCAGGGTGTTGTCTGCGGCATAGAATTTGCTGATTTTGTAGCCTTCTTTGAAAAAATAGCAGGAATAGCCGTGGTGAAGATCCTTTCTTGGTTTCAGCGCCTGCCAGCTGGTTACCAGAATGTTGTCTGCATGCAGAAGAATCCTGTCATCCTTCAGAAGAACGCATTCTTCGGGAATCAGACGTCTGCGGTACAGGATGGGATCTTTCATAAGCGCCTCCTCCTCCTTTGGGACGCAGGGACTGCGTCTGTTCAGGGTATGCCAAAGGTTTGAAAATGAAGTATGTATTTGTCCAAAATACTACTCTTAACCGGACAAAATGTCAATGAAAAAAACCACTGTTTTGCTAGACAGAAACCATGAAAATGGGTATAATCATAAATGAGTGTTTTTACCCTGGGGTTAGTGTTGTATAATCGGCGAAAGGAATACAGAAGTGGATAAGAATGTTTTCAGGTATTTGTCCCTGATAACGCAGTTTGGCATTTATATGCTGGTCCCCATTTTTTTGTGCTCCTTTGCGGGCATGTTTTTGGATAAAAAGCTTGGCACATCTTTTTTTATGGTTATACTGTTCTTTGTCGGTGCGCTTGCCGGGTTCAGGAACATATATGTATTGGCACAAAAATTAACTGGGGACAAGAGTAAAGGCAGTCATGATGAAAAATCTTCTGGAAAAAGTAAATGAAACTGTCCTGGAATTATGGACGGGCATACTGCTGTGGGGGATCGTCTGTCAGTTGATCCCTGTATGGTTTTTAAAGGAAAAGGCGGATTACAGTCTGGGATTATGGCTGGGAATCCTGCTGGCAGGTGCTTCGGCCTTCCATATGTGGTGGGCCCTCGATCGGGGGCTGGACAGGGGAGGCGCAGCCCAGGGCTATATCAGGAAAACGGCTTTTATCAGATATGCCGTGATAGTTGTGGTTTTTGCGGTGGTAATGCTGACGAGAGCGGCTAATCCGCTGGCGGTTTTTCTGGGAATTATGGGTTTAAAGGCGGCGGCTTATCTGCAGCCTTTTGTGCACAGACGTCTGCATCCTGATAAAGAGGGGGAAGGGGAGGCGTTTGTGCTTCAGGATCCCCCTGAATGGAACGGGCACCCCGACGGAACGGACGGTGCCGAAAATATGGAAAAGAAGGAGGTGAATTTATAATGAATGGTATTTTGCTGTCTGCGGATTCGGAAGTGGATTTTATGATACATGGAATCTTTTCTTACAGTTTCTTCGGACATAAGGTGTGGATTACCACCACCCATGTATGCCTGCTGATTATTATGCTTGTGCTTATAGGGTTTGCCATAGCTGCAAACCGGGCAATGAAGCGGGCTTCGGAAGTGCCGGGCTTTTTTCAGAACATTGTGGAAATGGTTGTGGAAAAGCTGGATGGTATGATAAACAACGTAATGGGCAGGAATGCCGTAAAGTTTGCAAACTATATCGGAACGATATTTATTTTTATTCTGATATGCAACATTTCGGGTTTGTTCGGCCTGCGGCCGCCTACGGCGGACTATGGCGTGACACTGCCTCTGGGGCTTTTGACGTTTACTCTGATTTTCTTTAATAAACTGAAGTATCAGAAGGTGTCAGGCTTCCTGAAAGGCCTTTGTGAACCATGGCCTATCTGGGCGCCCATAAATATTATCGGTGATGTGGCAGTTCCCATATCCCTGTCACTGCGTCTTTTTGCAAATGTGCTTTCCGGTACCGTTATGATGGCTCTGGTATATGGATTGTTAAAATGGTTTGCAGTGATATGGCCGGCAGCGCTGCACGTATATTTCGACCTGTTCTCCGGCGCAATTCAGACATACGTATTCTGTATGCTGACTATGACTTATATTTCAGATGCTATCGGAGATAAGTAAGGGAAACAACAGCGCAGGAAGGAACCGGCGTAATTGTTCATAGATGAAAAATAATGCAAAACCGCTTTTATGCGGAAGAATGGAGGAAATTATGGAGTTCAATGAAAGCTTTATTTTAGGATGTTCAGCAATCGGTGCAGGTCTTGCGGTTATCGCAGGTATCGGACCTGGTGTAGGACAGGGTATTGCAGCAGGACACGCTGCCGCGGCAGTAGGACGCAATCCCGGCGCTAAATCTGATATTACATCCACAATGCTTCTTGGACAGGCAGTTGCCGAAACAACAGGTCTTTACGGACTTCTTGTTGCCATGCTGCTCATGTTCGTTAAACCGCTGATTTAAGGTGCGGCCTCAATCAAAAATAGAAATGAAAGGAGGCCTGCATCTTGACGACAAAATTAGTGACGGCAGTATTAATGACTGCTGACGAAATGACGCCCCGTCTTTTTGATCTGGATTTCCAGCTGCTCGCGGACGCCGTATTGTCTATAATAGCCGTATTTGTGCTGTTTCTGGCAATGTCTTATTTCCTGTTTAATCCGGCAAGGGAATTCCTGAAAAAAAGACAGGATAAAATCCGGAATGAACTGGAAGAAGCGAGAGTCAGCCAGGAAGAAGCTGCCGCTCTGAAAAAGGAATATGAGGACAAGCTGGCAAACATCAATAAAGAAGCTGATGAAATCCTCAGCGCTACCAGAAAGAAGGCAACGGCCAATGAAACCCGTATTATTACGGAGGCCAGGGCTGAAGCCGCCAGAATTGTAGCCAGAGCCAAAATTGAAGCGGATCTGGAGAAGAAGAAGGTGGCCGATGAGGTAAAGAATGAAATGGTTTCCCTTGCAAGCGTGCTTGCGGGCAAGGTTATCGGGAATACCATCGACGCTGCGGCTCAGGACAGCCTGATTGATGAAACTCTTAAGGAAATAGGTGATAGCACATGGCTAAGCTAGTTTCGGAGACTTACGGAGAAGCGCTGTTTAGCCTGGGAATGGAAAAGGAAATCGTGGACAGTCTTATGGATGAGATAGATTCTCTTTGGAAAATTCTGAAAGAGAATCCCGGGTTTTCCAGCCTGATGAATCATCCGGATATCGGAAGGGATGAAAAACTTGAAATCCTTCACAATGTTTTTGAAGGAAAGCTTTCCGATACTTTATACGGTTTTCTGGAGGTGTTGATTCACAAGGGCCGTTACGGCGCAATTGATGATATTTTTACTTACTATACGGACAGATACAAGGCTTTCCACAAAATCGGGGTGGCATATGTTACCAGCGCCGGGGCGCTTACCGACGGACAGAAGGCCAGGATAGAAAAACGCCTGATAGAAACCACGCAGTACAGTAAAATGGAGCTGCATTACAGCCTTGATAAAGATCTGATTGGCGGTCTGGTTATCCGGATTGGTGACAGGGTGGTTGATTCTAGTATCCGTACGAAGCTGGAAGGGCTGCAGAGGCAGCTGATGAAGGTACAGCTTTCATAAAGAGGATCCCGTGTATGCGGGAAAATGGAAAACCGCCCCTGAGGCGGAATATGAGGAAGGTTGAAAGTCCATGAATTTAAAACCAGAAGAGATAAGCTCGGTTATAAAAGAACAGATTGAGCGATACTCCTCCAAGCTGGAAGTGGCGGAAGTTGGTACGGTCATCCAGGTTGCGGACGGTATCGCACGTATCCACGGACTTGAAAACGCAATGCAGGGTGAGCTTTTGGAATTTCCCGGTGAAGTATACGGAATGGTACTGAACCTGGAAGAGGATAATGTGGGTGCCGTTCTTCTTGGCAGCCAAAGAAATATCCGGGAAGGCGATATGGTTAAGACCACCGGCAGGGTGGTTGAGGTTCCTGTAGGCGATGCAATGACAGGCCGTGTAGTTAATGCCCTTGGACAGCCGATTGACGGCAAAGGGCCCATTCAGACGGACAAATACCGCAAAATCGAGAGGGTTGCGTCCGGCGTTATTACGAGAAAATCAGTAGATACTCCTCTGCAGACGGGTATCAAAGCCATCGACTCCATGGTTCCCATCGGAAGAGGGCAGCGTGAGCTGATTATCGGCGACAGGCAGACAGGAAAAACTGCCATTGCCATTGACACAATTATCAATCAGAAGGGGCAGAACGTTAAGTGTATTTATGTTGCAATCGGTCAGAAGGCTTCAACGGTTGCATCAATTGTTAAGACCCTGGAAGAATTCGGCGCCATGTCTTATACGACGGTAGTGGCATCCGCTGCCAGTGAGCTGGCACCGTTACAGTATATAGCACCTTACTCCGGCTGTGCAATCGGTGAGGAATGGATGGAAAACGGCGGGGACGTGCTGGTGGTTTATGATGACCTTACCAAGCATGCCGCGGCTTACCGTACCCTGTCCCTTCTGCTGAAGAGACCGCCGGGACGTGAGGCATATCCCGGAGATGTATTCTATCTGCATTCCAGGCTTCTGGAGCGTGCGGCGAGAATGAATGAGGAGTACGGCGGGGGATCCCTGACAGCTCTTCCTATCATTGAAACCCAGGCAGGTGACGTTTCCGCTTATATCCCCACCAATGTTATTTCCATTACCGACGGCCAGATTTATCTGGAGACGGAAATGTTCAATGCAGGTTTCCGTCCGGCAGTAAACGCCGGTTTGAGCGTATCCCGTGTAGGTGGAGCCGCTCAGATTAAGGCAATGAAAAAAATAGCCGCCCCCATCCGTGTGGAGCTGGCACAGTACAGGGAGCTGGCAGCCTTCTCCCAGTTTGGATCCGAACTGGATGCGGACACCAAGGAGAAGCTGGCGCAGGGCGAAAGAATCAGAGAGGTTCTGAAGCAGCCCCAGTATAAGCCCATGGCTGTTGAATACCAGGTTATTATTATTTTCGCGGCAACAAACAAGTACCTGCTGGATATTCCGGTAACGGAAATTACCAGGTTTGAAAGCGAATTGTTTGAATTTCTGAATGTGAAGTATCCTGAGATACCCGCTGCAATCAGAACGGAAAAGGTGATCTCCGAGGATACGGAAAAAGCGCTGATCAAGGCCATTGAAGAGTGCAAGGCACAATTCAGATAGAAAGAACAGGTGAATTTGTATGGCTTCCATGAGAGACATTAAAAGACGGAAGGGAAGTATCCAGAGTACCCAGCAGATAACGAAAGCGATGAAGCTGGTCTCTACCGTCAAGCTGCAGAAGGCCAAAACAAAAGCCGAGGAGTCCAAGCCATATTTCGATACCATGTATCAGACGGTAAAGTCCATTCTGGGAATGTCTGAGAATATCAGGCACCCCTACCTGGACGGCGGCACAGGCAGCAAAAAAGGGGTGATTGTCATCACCTCCAACAGAGGCCTGGCCGGAGGATACAATTCCAATATTACCAAGCTTCTTACAAGAGGAGATCTTCCCAAGGAAGATGTGGTGGTTTATGCGGTTGGAAAGAAGGGGAAGGATGCGCTGGAACGCAGCGGATACCATATTGCCGCCGATTATTCGGAGGTTATGGACGAACCCTCCTACCACGATGCCATGCATATCGGAAGGCGTGTATTGGAGGCTTTTGAACAGGGTGAGATCGGTGAAATCTACCTGGCTTATACAGTATTCAAAAATACGGTAGTGCATATTCCCGTTATGAACAGGCTGCTGCCCGTAAGCGCGGAGCCGTCTTCATCGGAAAAGGATTCTGCTTCAGGCGTATCTGATTCCGGTACGGTTACAGGGGAAAAGGCTGCCGGACAGAAAGAAGAATTTACAGGGCCGGAAGCGCCCATGAATTTTGAAATGGAAGAAGTGGACGCGTTGGATCTGCTGATTCCCAAATATATTACCAGTATGATTTACGGAGGCCTTTTGGAGGCTTCTGCCAGTGAGAACGGCGCGAGGATGCAGGCCATGGATTCTGCTACCAGCAATGCGGAGGATATGATCGACGATCTGACGCTTGCGTTCAACAGAGCCCGCCAGAGCTCCATCACCCAGGAACTGACAGAAATTATAGCAGGCGCCCAGGCGATCAGCTAGTGATCGCCTGCAATAAGTTAATGATTGCTTGCGATCAGCTAGTGATCGCCTGCAATAAGCTAATGATCTCTTGCGATCAGCCAGTGATCGCTTGTGTTCAGTTAATACTGGTAAAAATAAAGGAAAGGAAACAACAATGGCAGAGAATAAAAACGGAAAAATCACGCAGGTTATCGGCGCGGTTCTGGACGTGAAATTTGAACAGGACTGTCTGCCTGATATAAACGAAGCGTTGAAAATTCCTACCAGAAGCGGCGGCACGCTTGTAGTGGAGGTTGCCCAGCATCTGGGTGACGATATTGTACGCTGTGTTGCCATGGGTTCCACAGACGGACTGGTGAGGGGCATGGATGTAATTGCCACAGGGGCTCCCATCAGTGTGCCGGTTGGAGAGAAGACCCTGGGACGTATGTTTAATGTTCTGGGCGAGCCTATTGATAATCTTCCGGCTCCCGCCGGAGTGAGCTATGAGCCTATTCACAGGCCCGCGCCGGAATTTGAAGAGCAGTCCACGGAAACGGAACTGCTGGAGACGGGTATAAAGGTCGTTGATTTGCTTTGCCCTTATCAGAAGGGCGGTAAGATCGGTCTTTTCGGAGGCGCAGGCGTTGGAAAGACAGTTCTGATCCAGGAGCTGATCCGTAACATCGCCACAGAGCACGGCGGATACTCCGTATTCACCGGCGTAGGTGAGCGGACCAGAGAAGGAAATGACCTTTATTATGAAATGAAGGAATCCGGGGTTATAGACAAGACCACCATGGTTTTCGGACAGATGAATGAGCCTCCGGGAGCCAGAATGAGAGTAGGGCTTTCCGGTCTGACGATGGCGGAGTATTTCCGTGATAAGGGCGGCAAGGACGTGCTTTTGTTTATTGACAATATATTCAGGTTTACACAGGCCGGTTCCGAAGTGTCCGCACTTCTGGGACGTATGCCTTCCGCAGTAGGCTACCAGCCCACGCTGCAGACAGAAATGGGTGCTTTGCAGGAGCGTATCACTTCTACCAAAAATGGTTCCATCACATCCGTACAGGCAGTATATGTACCCGCGGATGACTTGACGGACCCTGCGCCGGCAACAACCTTTGCCCATCTGGATGCGACTACGGTACTTTCCCGTTCCATCGTGGAGCTTGGTATTTACCCGGCGGTGGATCCTTTGGAATCCACTTCCAGAATCCTTGATCCCAGAATTGTGGGCGAGGAGCATTACAAGGTGGCCAGAGGCGTGCAGGAGCTGCTCCAGCGCTATAATGAACTGCAGGATATCATTGCTATCCTGGGTATGGACGAGCTTTCTGAAGAAGACAAGCTGGTGGTTTCCCGTGCGAGAAAGGTGCAGAGATTCCTTTCCCAGCCGTTCTTTGTGGCAGGACAGTTTACCGGTATGGAAGGAAAATATGTTCCTATTTCTGAAACTATCCGCAGCTTCCGTGAGATTCTGGACGGCGAGCATGATGATATTCCGGAAAGCTATTTCCTCAATGCGGGAAGTATTGACGATGTACGGGAGCGTGCCGGTGCACTTGCGCATGAGTAAGATAGAGGAGCGGTTATGGCAGAAGACAGGAACTTTACATTGAAAATCATCACACCGGAAAGAATTTTTTATGAGGGTCCGGTAAGCATGGTGGAGTTCAATACCACGGAAGGGGCAATTGGTATCTACAAAGGCCATATCCCTATGACCGTTATGATCAAGCCGGGCATTCTCACGATCACGACTGAAGAGGGCAGGCGGGAAGCCGCGCTGCATGCAGGTTTTGTGGAGATTCTGCAGGATAAGGTGACAGTTCTTGCAGAGGTTGTGGAATGGCCTGAGGAAATTGACGAAAACCGTGCCAAGGCAGCGCTGGAAAGAGCTGAGGAACGTATCAAACGCCATGAATCCAATACGGATCTGGCAAGGGCGGAGACGGCTTTGGAAAGAGCGATGGCACGTATTAATGTTTTGAAATAAAGGGGGAGAAAGCAGGTGTAGCCAGACGGGGAAAATCGTCCCGTTGGGAGTATGCCTGCTTTTTCGTTCCGATTCGGGTATTACATATGGGTATAGAATACAGGCAGCGGGAGGCGCGCGTATGCGAGAGGATATAAGTAAGGTTCTGGAAAATGTGGGAAAGGTGATTATCGGGAAAGAAGAGGTGCTGGAAAAGCTTCTGGCCGGGCTTCTGGCCGGCGGGCATGTGCTTTTGGAGGATGTGCCGGGTACCGGAAAGACAAAGATGGCGAAGGCTTTGTCCGCTTCACTCGGAGTGGACTTCGGAAGGATCCAGTTCACGCCGGATATGCTGCCTGCTGATATTACGGGTATGCACATTTACAGCCGGGAAACAGAGAGCTTTGTCTGGAAGGAAGGCCCTGTTTTTACCAATATACTACTGGCGGATGAAATCAACAGGGCGACGCCCAGGACGCAGGCTGGCCTTCTGGAATGTATGGAGGAACGGCAGGTGACGGTAGACGGAGAGACAAGAAAGATGGATGCTCCGTTTTTCGTAATTGCCACCCAGAATCCTGTGGAGACAGCGGGAACCTTTCCTCTGCCGGAGGCACAGACGGACCGTTTTATCATGAAGCTTTCCATGGGGCTTCCGGATCGGGAAGAGGAAATCCGGATTCTGGAGACCTATAAGGATAAGGATCCCCTGCCGGAGCTGAAGCCGGTGATGTCCAAAAAGGAGCTGCTTTCCATAAAAGAAGAAGCGGAAAGGGTTTATGTACATCCTCTCGTCAACGGCTATCTGGCAGATATTGCCCTGGCGACAAGGAAGCAGGAAAAAATAGTCATGGGAGTAAGCCCCAGAGGGACGCTGGCACTGATGCGCTGCGCGAAGGCCCGGGCCTGTATGGAAGGCAGAGCCTATGTGATTCCGGATGATGTGAAAAAGCTGGCATCCTCCGTTCTGGCTCACAGGCTGGTATTTTCTTTTGGAAGGAGCAGGCAGGAGGAAGCTGTGAAGCTTCTGGAGGATATCCTGGCAGCGGTTCCTGTTCCGGTAGAAGACTTTAGCAGAAAATAAGCCACAGGGGGAAAGACATGCTGATAATCTGGATTGTTTTTGGCGCCGTATTTCTGTTTTATCTTCAAAAATGGATCTATGGCCATTATTGGGAGAAGGATCTTTCCGCAGAGCTGTCCTTTTCAAGAGAAAGTGCGGTGGAAGGGGAAGTATGCCAGCTTTCCGAGCGGGTGGAGAACGGAAAGCTTCTCCCGCTCCCCATGCTGAAGGTGAAGTTTCAGGTTTCCAGGAAGCTCCGGTTTTCTGACGAAGGGGACGGGGCTGTTACCGACAAATACTACCGGAACGATATCCTTTCGCTGGGTCCCAGGCAGCGTGTCATAAGGACAATTCCCTTTGTCTGCGGGGCAAGGGGATATTTCAGGCTCCGGGAGATGGATCTGGTGGCGGCGGATTTATTTCTGACAAGGGAAATGATATCCTCGGCCACGGCGGACAGCACACTGTATGTTTATCCTGCCCCTGTTTCCGGAGTGGAACTGGACAGCGCCCTGCAGAAGCTGAACGGAGAGATTTTGGCCAAAAGGCATATGCTGGAGGATCCTTTTGAATATCGGGGGATCCGGGAATATGCGCCTTATGACGAGATGAAAACCATAAACTGGAAGGCCACGGCGCGGACGGGCGATTTGATGGTGAATATAAGAAATTATACTTCGCTCAGGGCAGTGCGGATTTTCCTGAATCTGGCGGATACCGGAATCCTGAAAAATGAACAGCTGGTGGAGCTGTGCATATCCATTGCCGCCCGATTTGCGGGAGAACTGCTGGAACAGGGGATCCGTGTGGCGGTTTATGCCAACGGAAGGGATGTTCTCACAGGCGACCCCATGAAAATGCAGCCCAGCGCGGGGCCGGGCCATATGGAGAGCATAAACAGGGCCTTTGCCAGAATCAGCCTGGAGGAAGGGGTATATCCCTTCGGAGAGCTTTTCAGGGGAGAACTGGAGGAAGAGGGTAAGGATATGGCTACTTTGTTTTTGTCGGTGGACAGAAGCCCGGAATTTCAGGAGGATATCCGGACGTTTGCACGGATGGGCACGGACTTTACCTGGATGTGTCCGCTTTTTCCCCGGATGGAAAGCCATGTGGAGGAGGAAGAAGCGCTGCATTTTATCAGATTGGATGCGGAGGAAATGCTGAATGGAAAATAAGCGGCTCAGATACAGTATGCAGATACTGGAAGTAGTGATGAATTTCCTGGTGGTATTCTGCCTGGAAACAGTGGTTTTTTCTTCCTTTTCCAATCTGGAAGGGCTCGTGGGAGAGACAGGCGCTCTGGTGAAAGCGCCGGGAATCCTGCGCCAGCTGCTTTTTCTGGCAGTACCCTTGCTTTTTCTGCTCATACGGGAAAAGGCGGGGCATTTCCTGACGTTTGTGGCCTGTCATGCCGTTTTGGCTGCCGCCGCTGTTTTTCTTCTGGGAGACGGTGTCATGCAGAGAGTGGTCTTCGGTGTTCTGGCAGCGGGTTATCTGGTGCGCTCCTTCCAGCTTCGGATTTCCAGGCAGGAGGTGGGGGAAGGCCAGCTTGGACCTGTTGCGGGAGGGATTGCGGCGGGAGGCTCCTTTCTGCTATGTGCTTATCTGGGACAGGAAACGGCCTGCGGCCGGATAGTGAACACGGCCCTTATTTATACCTTTTTTTATTTTGTTTACGCCTACCTGGAGCATCTGGTGCAGTTTGTGAAGTTCAACCGCAGCAGCAACGCCCATATCCCTGTACGTAAAATGCTGGTGCAGGGCGGCGGGCTTGCGGCTGTTTTCGGGGTGATTGCCGTATGTATCCTGGGTGCGGGAACCAATAACCGGCTTGTCCGGGGCATGATGGATCTGGTGAAAACGGCTGCGTATTATATCGCCAGGGCCATTGCCGTATGTATCAGCTTTCTGCTGAGTCTTTTTTCCGGGAAAGAAGGGGAAATGATTGAGGAAGGGGCGGCGGCCGGGCAGATGGATATGGGCCTGTCCGAAGCGGCTGCGACGCCGGCCTGGCTGGATGTCCTGATTAAAATAACGGAATATCTGATGGCAGCGCTGACGATTGCCCTGATTTGTTTTCTGCTGTACAGGCTGGTGCTTGCCGCGGTGAAGAAATTTTATGAAAAAGGTATCGTGCAGGATGAGGAAGAAGGACAGGCCACAGAGATCAGGGAGTCTCTGGAACGGAGAAGAAAAAAGAAAGAGAAGGAAAAGCCTCTTCCTTTTCTGACCAGGACACCGGAACAAAAGATAAGAAAATATTTTATCCGTACCGTAAGAAAGCTGGGAGCGCCGAAGGACTGCAGGACCGCAAGGGAGCTGCTGGAGACAGTTCCTGCGCCTGAACCGGAAAAAGAAAAGGCAGTGGACGAGCTGCTCCGGCTTTACGAAAAAGCGAGGTATTACGGCAATTGCAGCAAGGAAGAAGCGGAACTGGCCGTGCATGCAGCCGAAACGATTGCCGGTAAAAAGAAATCGATATAAACCCTTTCCTGTCCGATCGCATAACATAAGATAAAGACGATTGGATGTGAAGCGCCTGAGACTGTCTTCAGGGGCGGAACAATTCGGAAAGGGAAAGTGATGGATGATATAAGGAAATTCCCGGGAAGATTTCCGGAAGAGCCTTACCGCAATGAAGATAAAGGGCGGAATATGCCGGAGTACAGAGGAGGCCAGAAGAGCTACAGAGAGTACGGGGGAAAAGGGATTCAGGATGAATGGAGGAACATGGGAGGAAATATGGATTACGGCTGTCCTTTCGGAGGCTGCGGCAGCACAAAAAAGCCGCTTCCTTTTTATATGACTTATCCTATGCCCATGTATTGGGATGACGAGGATGATGCCGTAAGGGATCTGGAATATTTTCTTCAGCTTTATCCGGAGGAAGCCCGCCGTTATCAGAAGAAGATCATGGATATCCTGGATACTATGGATTATAACGGAAGCCTTATTTATGATGAATATCCGGATCGGCTGGCTATGTACCGTCTGAGTGAGGGCATAATCGATAAGATATTGAGAGAAGAGGAACGTACGGAGCTTTCGGGCCAGATTCCTGCGAATGCTTTCATGGAAAACAGAAAAACAGAGAATCAGGAACCGGTGAAGATACCGGCTCAGGAACCCGGAAAATGCGCGGAGGGAACGCAGGAAGAAATTCCTTCTGCGGAAAAACAGCAGATGGAGGTTACCTCCCACAGGGAAACGGATCGCCGGAATAAAGGGGATTTGATTCAGGTCCTTCTTTATTATGAAATTTTCAGAAGAAGACATGGCAGAGGAGGCGGCTGCGGGATTTGTTCTTCAAAGGGCAGAAGAAACAACGGCTTTTTAAAATTCTAGTTGTGGTTTTTATGCGGAGGAATTAAAATAGATTCAGACTTTCAGCCTGCAGCAAGGCAGGGAAGGCTTGTTTTTATACGATAGGATGCCGTTCCTGTCGTATAAAAACACCCGCAGGAATGTTTGAGGAAGAAAAGAAAAACAGAGGTACTTTGGATGGAAGAATTATACAAGCTGTTAGAAGAAAGCCTGAATGAAAGATTATATCAGCTCAGTGTTGGCGGCCCCAGGAATAAGGATGGGGATATCCGCCTTAAGCTGAGGCCTGTAATGATAAAGACAGAAATTTATTTTCAGCTGGAGAGCTTTCGGGGGAATCAGGTATTCCATGAAAACCTGACTGCCGGTGAGGCGGCGGAAAAAGTGGGAAAAGCTTTGGTTTCCTCTTTCCGTCAGATGGACGTGGAGACTATGGATTACCAGGCGGTGGTCCTGGTCAGCAAAAAAGGAAAGATTACCATTAAGAAGAAAAACAGCGTCAAAAGGGAAGGCCGGGAGCTTTCCCATAACAGGACGAAAAAATATATTCTTGAGGAAGGCCGTCCGGTTGCGTTCCTGAAGGACCTTGGAGTACAGACCGAGGACGGGCAGATTATAAAAAGCCGTTATGACAAATTCAGGCAGATTAACAGATTCCTGGAATTTATTGCGGATATTATGCCTATACTTCCTAAAGAGAGATGTGTGCGAATCATAGATTTTGGCTGTGGGAAGAGCTATCTTACCTTTGCCATGTATTATTATCTTCATGAGCTCTGCGGGCTGGATATCCGCATTACCGGCCTGGATCTGAAGAAAGAGGTCATACGCAATTGCAGTAAGCTGGCGGAGAAATACGGATATACCGGCCTGGAATTTATGCAGGGGGACATTGCTGATTATACAGGGGAGGAGAAGGTGGACATGGTGGTTACCCTCCATGCCTGCGACACTGCCACGGATTATGCGCTGTATAAAGCGATATGCTGGGATGCCGGAGTGATCCTTTCCGTCCCGTGCTGCCAGCATGAAATGAACCGGCAGATCCAATGCGAGGCTCTTCAGCCGGCCTTGAAATATGGCCTGGTGAAGGAGCGTATGTCCGCTCTTCTGACGGACGCGCTGCGTGCAAACCTGCTGGAGGAGGCGGGATATGATACCCAGCTGCTGGAATTCATAGATATGGAGCATACACCTAAAAATATCCTGATTCGGGCTGTGAAGCGGGACGGCGGAAAGCCTGTTGATACGGGAATAAATAAAATGGCAGACTTCCTGCATGTGCATACCTGTCTGCAGGAGCTGCTGGAGAGGCCTGTAGGCAAATAAAAAGGAATGGGAATGAAGAAGACAATTATCAAGGGATGCGTATTTGCAGCAACATTTATTGTGGTGCTTTTAATGAGCAGCCTGTTTTTGAATAAAGGAAATACGGACATGACGGCAGAAATGAAGCTGCCGGAGCTGCCTCTCGTTTATATAAATATGGGCGGGGAACATGTGAATATGATGCATGGCTTCCTTTCTCCTATGGAAGAAAAATATATGAAGGAAAGTATTATGCCCATCGGCCCGGACAGAAAACTTTCCATAAGTGTAAAAAAATATGATCAGACCGTGGATTCCATGGCCTTTGAGGTAAGAAGCGTGGACGGAAGCCGGCTGGTGGAAAATACGGAGATCACCAACTTCCGTATGGACGGAGAAAACATCACCGCAGATATCGTGCTGAAGGATTTGATAGATGAGAAGACAGAATACAGCCTGACGTTTCTTCTGAACCTGGAGGACGGCAGATGCGCCCGGTATTATACCAGGATCATACAGGCGGACGGTTATGGCGTGAAGGAAAAGCTGGCTTTTGTCAGGGATTTCAGCGCCGCCACCTTCCATGAGGACTGGCCTTCCGGGTTCGAGGGCAATCTGGAGCCCAACAGCGAAGGAGATAATTCCACGCTCAGCAAGGTGAACATACACAGCAGCGCCTCTCAGATCGGCTGGGCCGGACTGACTGTGGAACAGCTCACGGAGCCGGTCTTTACTATCCGTGATATCACAGAACAGACAGCGTCTGTAACGGTGGAATATATAGTGAGCTATATGCGTCAGGAAAAGGAAACCTTTGCCGTGGTGGATGAGGTCTACCGCGTCCGGCAGGGGACAGACGGGACCATGTACCTACTGGATTTTGAAAGACGCATGAGTGATATTTTTTCGGAAGATAAATCCGCTTTTGTAGGAGACAAAATTGCGCTTGGAATCACGGATCCGAATGTGGAAATGATGGAAAGCGACGGAGGGAAAATTCTAGCCTTTGCTCAGGCCGGCGTGCTTTACAGCCTGAATATGACCGATAATAAGCTGTCCAAATTATTTTCTTTTTATGATCCAAACGGAAAGGATGAGCGTTCCTTTTACGGCGGGCACGAATTTAAAATTCTCCAGGTGGATGAAGCGGGAAATGTATTTTTCATGGTTTATGGATATATAAGCCGGGGCAGAAGGGAAGGCTATACGGGGGCGGAGGTTTATCTGTATAACAATTCCCTGAATACGGTGGAGGAACTGGCTTTTATTCCCACCCTGAAGGCGCCGGAAATATTTAAGGCGGAAGTGGAACAGCTGGCTTATGTCAACGGAAAAAATGAGCTCTATATGCTTCTGGACAGTCAGTTCATCTGCATCCATCTTGACAGGCAGACCGTGGAAGTGGTGGCGGAGAACCTGAACGGCGACAGTTATCAGGTATCGGAGAGCAACCGGATGATTGTCTGGCCGGATCAGGGGAAAAAATACGAAAGCACCAGTCTTACCCTGATGAATTTAAACAGTACGGAACAGGTGACAATAGACGCAGGAAGCGGCAATTATATCATGGCCCTTGGATTTATGAATGAGGATTTGGTATATGGGATGGCCCGGATATCCGATGTAAGCCTGGATGATACCGGCAAAATGGTATTTCCCATGTATCAGATTAAAATTCAGGATGAGAATGGAAAAGTCCTGAAGACCTATGAAAAATCAGGGGTATATGTGACCGGCTGCAGCATGAATGAAAACCAGATCATCCTGGATCGTGTGGAAAAGGATGGGGAGGGAAATTTTGTCCCCTGTGAGAATGACCAGATTGTAAGCGGTGTGGTGGATGTCCAGAGAAGCAATAAGATTATTACTATTCCTTTGGAGGAATATAAAAATATTACCGAAATCCAGATGAAGTCCGATCTCGACGGTAAAAAACTCAAGTTCCTTACACCTAAGGAAGTCCTGTATGAAGGCAGCAGGGAAATTCAGATACCTCAGTCCCAGATAGCGGAAGAAAGCTATTATGTATACAGTCCGGGCGGAGAGGTGACGATTATGTCGGCGGCAGGAGAAGCGATCAATCTGGCCAATGATATAGCGGGCACTGTGATGGGAGAGAGCGGCGCCTATATCTGGCGAAGAGGCCGGCTGAATGTGAAAAACCAGATCATGGCTATCGAAGGCGTTCCTGTAACTGAAGAAAAGAACAGCCTTGCCGTCTGTCTGGATTCCCTATTTTCTTATGAAGGTATTATGAGAAATTCGGAATATCTGCTTGCACAGGGAAAAACGGTACAGGAGGTCCTTGAAGAAAATCTGGATGGTATGCAGGTTCTGGATTTGTCAGGCTGCAGTCTGGAAAGTGTACTGTATTATCCTGACAGAGAAATTCCTGTTCTGGCTATTCTCGGAGACGGAAACGCGGTATTGATTATCGGCTTTAATGAAAAAAATGTCGTACTGATGAATCCGGAAATGGGTTCGGTATATAAAATGGGAATGAATGAGGCCGCCCAGTGGTTTGAAGAAACCGGCTGTCATTTCCTGTCATACGTTAAAAAATAACAGGCGGTGTAAGATGAGCCCCATTCTACGAAGGCAGAATGGGGCCTTGCTATATAAGCTGTAAATCCCCATAATACAGGGTTTGCAACCGATAGTTGCGGCAATGAAAAGCAGAATTGGTAGTGCAACTTTGAGAGATCCCCTTATAATGCAGACAGTCGGGAACGAAGTGTTCCACACAAGACAGGAGGATTAAAACATGAATATTGAAATTGCCAACAGGCTTGTAACCTTAAGAAAGCGGAACAGTCTGTCCCAGGAGGCATTGGCAGAAAAGCTGGGAATCAGCCGTCAGGCAGTGAGCAAATGGGAACGGGCGGAGGCATCACCCGATACGGATAATCTGATTCTTCTGTCGAGGATTTATGGAATATCCATGGATGAGCTTCTGAGCACGGAAGATGAAATTCCGGTTTCCTATATGGATATGGAAGAAGAGAAACTGCCTGAAAAGGAAATACGGGAAGAGGAGGGAGAAATCCTGTCTCCGGAAAAAGAACCGGATGAATATGTACATATCGGTTTAAGCGGAATCCACTGCAAGGATAAAGACAGTGAAGTACATGTCGGCTGGAAAGGAATTCATGTAATCGAGAAGGATAAGGATGAAGTTCATCTGGATTCCAACGGCATTTATGTGAATGGAAAAAGATATGATTCTCATTTTTTCCGGGAATGGGCTGGTGTGGAATTTCCCTTCACGCTGCTGGTAATCGCCGCCTTTATAGCAATCGGTGTGCTTACCGGAGCATGGCATCCGGCCTGGGTGATCTTTTTTACCATACCCTTATTTCATTCCTGTGTGGAGGCCTTCCGGAGAAAAGATATGGGATGGTTTGCCTTTCCCGTTCTTATTATGATGATATACCTGCTTCTTGGCATATTCAAAAGTCTCTGGCATCCGGGCTGGCTGCTGTTTTTAACGGTTCCCGTATATTACGCCATTGTAGGCTTCATCAGGACGCGGAAAGAAAAACAGCTGCAGGATGACGAATCCTTATAAATTCCTTATAATTACCTGTTACACTCCTGTATATCAAAAAAAGAATACCGTCTTGTTATGATGAGGTATTCTTCCGAATACAGGAGGAAGGTTCATATGAAGAATGAAATATGTAAAAAAGGATTCACTGATTTTCAGCTGAAATGGATAGCGCTGGTGCTCATGGTGATGGATCATATCCATTATTTTTTCGAGTTTACAGGTAAGATACCGGAATGGTTTTCTATGCTGGGCAGATTATCGGCTCCGTTGTTTTTGTTTTGCCTGCTGGAAGGTTTCCAACATACCCGGAACCGTAAAAAATATTTTCTCAGGATATATGCCATTGCCGTGGGGATGGGGCTGCTGCAGTATATTTTCATCTGCTTTGTAAGAAGGCCGGATGGCTTCGTACCCCAGAATCAGATGCTTGCGACTTTTTCCATATTGCTGGTGATACTGCAGGGAATTGACTGGTGTAAGCAGAAAAAATGGGGAAGAGGGCTTTCGGCGATTGTGCTTCCTCTGATCTGGCCGTTTGTAGGAATGGGGCTTATACAGGCTGTTCCTTCGGCAGCGAATGCGGTGCTCCTTCTGCATTATACGCTTCTTCCCATGCATTCCGCTATTATAGACGGAGGGACTTACTTTATACTGGAAGGAATCCTTCTGTATTTATTCCGGAAAAGACGTGCGCTTCAGGCGGCCGTATTTTTTGTACTGGCCCTGATTTTGGAAGGGGTATTCCCGTTCCTTCTTACGCCCGGAGCTACGGCGGAAATGCTGATCACTACGATGTATGGCTGGATGAGCGGTTTCGCGGCAATACCTATGTATCTTTACAACGGACAAAGAGGGAAGGGGAATAAAAAGTTATTTTCTGGTTTTATCCGGCCCATGTATATATCCTGTACGGGATATCCTGGGTGATGCAGCTTTTGTGATGCTGAAGAAGGGAGAGGAAGTATATGGCCAGGATTATTGTGGCAGATGATTCGGAAGATATTTGCAGGCTTCTGAAGCGCGCGCTGGAAAAGGATGGGCATTCGGTGACTGTGATGTATGACACCCGGGCGCTGGACGAAAAGCTCTGCAGCCAGGCGGAGCTGATAATCCTGGATGTCATGATGCCGGGAGAGGATGGAGTGGCGGCCTGTGCCAGGATCCGTTCTTTTACGGACTGTCCTATTTTGTTCCTTACAGCGAAAGGGGAAGATGAGGATGTGCTTTATGGGCTGGGAGCAGGGGGCGATGATTATCTTACCAAGCCCTTCAGCCTGCCTCAGCTGAGAGCCAGGGTAGAAGCACACCTGCGCCGGGAACAGCGCGTGCCCGTTTACCGGTTCGTATCGGGCAGGATACACTTTGATTTACAGGCGAAACGGGTATATGTGAAGGAAGAAGAGCTGCCGTTGACAAAAAGCGAATATCAGCTTTGCGAGATGTTCGCCAGACATCCGGGACTGGTATATACGAGACAGCAGATTCTGGAAGAAATTTTCGGGTACGACAGCGATTCCAGTGAGGCGGCGGTAACAGAGCATATCAAAAACCTGCGGGCAAAGCTGGCGGCCTTCGGGGCATCGCCGGTTGAAACCGTTTGGGGGATAGGATACAGATGGAATGCAGAAAAGGCGTAAGCCTGATACGGATATTGATTCAGTATATGTTTTTGTGCGGTTTTACAGCGTGCCTGATTGCAGTGTCCTTTTGGATAGGGCTGAACCTGCTTGTGAATAAGGGCGTTGCATATCCTGCAAATGCCGGGGAACGGATGGCGGCGGAAGCGGCGGAACGTATGAAGAAGGAGGGAATAAGCAGAGAACTGGTTCCTTTCTTATGCAGCTATGCCATATGGGAAAACGGAGAGCTGGCGGAAACCGATATGAACGATGAGGAACAGGCCGCCGCGGAGGAATATAGGGAATCCGGAAAAGATTCCGGTGGATATTATCATGTAAAAGCGGAAGGGGAAGGAAAAGAGGCTGTTCTTCAATTCCAATATAAGATGGAGCTGATTAATCCTGAAGGAAGAAAGCTGATTCCAGATGTTGAAAAATGGTATTTTATCTTTTGGGGAGCTGTTCTTATCGTGAGCCTGGGGCTTGTGACCCATCGATATGTGAAGATTTTCCGCAGAAGGCTTTCCGTTTTGCAGGATGCCGCGCTCAGCCTGTCCCGCGGAGAACTGGAGGAGCCCTTCGGCAGTTCGGGAATCCGGGAATATGACGAGGTGATGGATGCCATGGAGGAACTGCGTACGGCTCTGCGTAATTCGCTGCAGGAACAATGGAAAATGGAACACAGCCGCATCTCCCAGACCAGTGCGCTGCTTCATGACCTGAAAACACCTCTCACCATAATAAGCGGAAATGCCCAGCTTCTGGAAGAAACGCCGCTCACAGAGGAGCAGCAGGAGTGTTTGAGCGCCATTCTTAAAAATACGGAAGCGGCAGGCAGATATTTGGAAAGACTGAAAAGAATGACCCGGAATGTATCGGAAGGTGAAGAAAACAAACAGCCGGTATCAGGGGAACTGCTGCAGCAGGAAATTTTTAACGGAGCGGAAGAAATAGCCAGGGTATTCGGAGTGAAGGCGGAATATGAAGGTGCTGTATTGCCGGAACTGATATTAGCCAGGCAGGATGTCTGCCGGGCAGTGCTGAATATTGTAAGAAATGCGGCGGAGCATACGCCGGAAGAAAAAAGAATAGTGATCCATTGCAGATGGCAGGCGCCCTTGCTGGAAATCTGTGTGTCTGATGAAGGGCCGGGTTTTTCCCCACAGGCACTGTGCCATGCACTGGAGCCCATGTATACGGAGGGGGAAAGCCGCCCTCAGGATGGACATATGGGGATTGGCCTTGCCTTCGCCCGGGAAGTCGCCCGATTTCATAATGGGGAAGTACAGATTGAAAATACACCGGAAGGTCATGGAAAAGTAAGTTTCCGGATACGGCCGGAAAGTGGGGAGCCACATAAGGAAGGAAAGGAACAGGAAATATGAAAAAATGGAAATGGACACTGGCAGGAGCGGCAGGCGGTCTGACTGCCGCCGCAGCTGTACACAGAAGGCTTCTGTATACGGAACAGGAACAGCTGACGGCTCCGGGGACGATGGTGGAAGTTAACGGGCACAGAATGCATGTATATACGGAAGGCCCGGAGGAACTGGATGGCAGCGACGGCAGAGTACATGACGAAGCAGTAACGCTGGTCTTTCTTTCAGGAGGAGGAACAGCGGCGCCTGTTTATGATTTCAGGCCGCTCTACCGGAAGCTTTCATCCTGTTATCGGTGTGTGGTAGTGGAAAAGGCCGGCTATGGCTATTCGGAGATTAAAAAGCGAAGCAGACAGCTGGACGCCATGCTGGAAGAAACCCGACTGGCTCTGCGTCTGGCGGGGGAAAAGGGGCCTTTTGTGCTCCTGCCCCATTCGATGTCCGGGCTGGAAGCAATTTACTGGGCACAGAAATATCCTGATGAGGTTATGGGAATCGTGGGGATGGATATGGCTTTTCCCAAGGCATATGAAAATAAGAAAGCGAATCCCGGTTCTTTAAAGCTTATGGGAATGCTTGCTTTTTTTGGAATACAACGCTGTCCGCTGCTGCAGGTGGTGGGTAAAGAAGGACTGACGGAGGAGGAATACCGGCAGGCAAAACTTCTGGGGAACAGAAACTTTTTAAATAAGGTTGTTCTGGAAGAGGCGGCATCCGTATATGCGAATGCAGAGATGGTGAAGAAACACAGAAAGCCCGAAGTTCCCTTTCTCTTATTCTGTTCGGATGGAAAGGAGCTGGGCGGTTTCTGGGTGCCCCTTCAAAAGAAATATGCGGAAAGGCTGAACTGTGAATTAATCCAGTACGATTGCGGCCATTATCTACACCACTATAAAGCAAGAGAAATGGCAGAAACGATCCGGCCCTTTGTGGAAAAAATCCGGAAACAGAGAATGGCATAAAAATAAGGCTCCCGCAGGAGCCTTATTTATGTTCCCATATTCAGTTTCCGAAAATCTGTTTCCGGTATTTATTTAATGCGAAGGCAAGCAGAAGTCCGAGGACGCCGCAGGAAATAATTTCTCCGGCGGTTACTGTCAAAAAGGAAAACCAGAGCGGTTCCAGGCCATAAGCATATTTCAGTATCAAAGGTACGATTATTGCATTGGCGGCAATAGGCGGCAGTACAGCCAGGAAACGGTTGGATTTCAGCGCACGGGTGCCAAACGCGCCGATCAGCGTGGCGAGGGAACCGAATATGATATCCGGAATGGCACATCCGGTAAGGATGTTGCTGATAAGACAACCGATAAATAGTCCGGGAATCCCGGCAGGGGTAAAAATTGGCAGAATGGTGAGCGCCTCAGAGAAACGGACCTGCACAGCATAATTGGCGAGGCCGAAAGCGTTGGCTACAAATGTGAGCACAACATAAATAGCGGCAATCATAGCCGCCTGGGTCAGGAATTGAATGTTCTTCTTTTGCATTATTCTGTTCTCCTTTAGTTTTGTTTTACGTGTGGAAGGTCTCGAACACACGGGTTAGCCGCCGCGAATCCTTAGTATTTATAAGGGTTTGCGGCTTTTTTAGTATAACAGGAAATGGGGGAAAGTCAAGGCCTGACTCAACTTTTGACTCAACTTTTGGGGAAGGGAGATAACGGGGAGAGGAAGGCAGATGAAGGATGGGGACTGGATAGGGGATTTATGAGGGGCGGGGATTAGGGAGGAAACAGGGGGATACTAGATGGCTACAGGGGTATTTGAATGAGGATGGGCAGGGGAGGTAGACGGCAGGATTAAAAAATGATAGTCCCTTAGGTGGAAAACCGGCATATTCCCTACAGTCAAATGTCTGGTAATTCCGATATAATGGCTTTCGGGGTGAAAGGCAGACTTATTGAAAGATAAGGATATTAGTTAGTGGCTATAAATTTGTTGATTAGTAACATATAGAAAAGTGAAAACATAATAAGACATCAAATTGTCTTGTATGGCTAAACAAAAGCGTGTCACGGATGAAAATATTCTTCTAAAAAATTTGCGTTTATAATTCAAAGGTAATGACATATTGCCGGGAGTGCAGGCAATATGAAAAATCAGCACCGGAGAGGTGGGAAGTGTTGTCTGCCTTTCACTCCTTTTTTATGGGAATGACAATGGGAGGAAATAGGAAAAGCTTGTAAAATCAGATTTTGCATGGTCAGTGATAAAAGGACAGTATGTATATCAAGAAAAAGTGCTCTGAAATGATTATAGGTATCTAAATGAGACAAAGAAAAAAGTGTACCATAAGACGCTCTGTTAATAGAAAATCTGCTCTATTGTGACAGTTTTCCGGTTCAATAATATTGTAGCGGCAGGGTATAGTCTAATGGGAACGCTTGATTTTCTTCATTTAGAAATCTAGTGAGTAGGAGCGGAAGCATTATGAGTGAAGAAAGGGTCGGTTATGTAAGGGTAAGTACAGAAGAACAGAATACAGCAAGACAAGAGGTTTTAATGGAACAGTTGGAAGCAGATAAAGTTTTCATTGACGAGATTTCAGGCAAGAATACGGACAGGATGCAATTAAAGGAAATGCTTGAATATGTGAGGAAGGGCGATACAGTCATAGTGGAAAGCATTGGCAGGTTCGCAAGGAACACAAAGGATTTACTGGAACTGACAGATATTCTTAACAGCAAAGGAGTCCAGTTTATCAGCCAAAAGGAAAGGATTGATACAAGTACCCCGGCAGGGGAGTTTATGCTGACCGTATTTGCAGCAATTGCACAGCTTGAACGTCAGAATATCTTACTGCGTCAGGCGGAGGGGATAGCCATAGCAAAAGCAGAGGGGAAATATAAGGGGCGTAAGCCGAAGGAGCTTCCCGACTTTCTGGAAGTCTATGAGGACTGGAAAAAGAAACGGGTATCAGCGGCAGGGGCAAGCAGGGCATTAAATGTCAGCAGGAGCACGTTTTACAGGAAGGTAAAAGAGTACGAGGACAGCATGATAATAGATTTTGGCTGACATTCTTCTTGCCTGATTAGACATGGCAGGGTATACATGGTGTAATTTCTATAGGGAACAGTATGTAAAAATAAGATACAGAGGAAGCGGATTCAGCATTTTGAAGGAATTGTATTTTTGTGTCTGTAATTTATGGCAGTATGGAAAAATGAAAAAGTGCATGGAAATAAAAAGGGAAAAAAGTGCGTTACTATAAAGCAACAGTGGACAGTAATAACGATACATTCCGGTATACATTGCAGTTGCTACATATAGTTTAAAAATTTTGAAAAAAATAGTTGTGATGAAGGGTGTGAAAAAGGAAGGGGGAGATTTTGAGGGAAGGATATGTAGTAAGATAAAATGAATGTATGTCAGCATGTATATGAAAGCAAAGCAGGGCAGTAGGATTCTACAGTAAATAAGAATGCTACTGCCTATTCTTTTGCGAAACATTTAGTATCGCAGGAAAGCGGCATTTGCAGAAACATTTATAAAAAATAAGGATACACCTAATGAACAAAAAAGAAACATTTATGATTGCGGATGATTGGCTTCTAAGTTTTTTCATGAATATATAAAAGATACAACAGAAACTAAAATAAACAGTTAATCTGTAATAGCAGGCAAGTTAATTGTTTCCGGATACAACAGAACTAATTCTTATGACAGTAATTTATAGAAGATACAAAAGAGATAAAATGAACAGTTAACCTATAATAGCAGTCAAGTTAAAATGACTTATACATAAGAACTAATCCTTATAACAGTAGGGCAGATTATAATTCTTTAGTAAATGAATTAATGCTACAGTAAGTATATAAGAGGAAACAATTATATAATATCCCACACCCTCCGGCAGTTCTGTAATTAGCATTTAATTTCCCCACACAGACTATGTTTCCAGACTGTAAAAATAGGATAATTAGGTTCTAGGAAGTGAATTTATGGAGAAATCCAACATAGCAATAAGTATAACCAACAAAGGCAATCTATTGATGTACAATAGAAGTAAGTAGTTAAATACTTTATTGTTAAATAAGTACAAGAGAAACAGATAGTTTTATACTGTTTATCATAAATAAACCTGCCATTGAAGGCTTTTAAGGAGAGAAAGATACAAGTAATGAATAAAGCAGAAAGCGTATTATTTAAGGTAAATGCATATTAATTGAAGCAAACAGGCAGGTATATCATTCAGAATTACATATTAAGTAAAAATGAGTGACCGGGTAAAGAAAGAGAACAATTAAGAAGGAACAGCTAAACATTTGGAACACCCCACCACCTTCCGGTAATTCAGTTACAGCAGGGGTCTGTTTTTTCTGGACAAGAAAAATAGGCACAAAAGTAAATAGATACATACCAATCCACAAAGTATGAAAAAAGATAAATTACAAGAGGAATCAAGGAGGTACAGGCAGTAAAGTGAAATTAGTTTGTTTTCTCCTTGGGTACTGCTGAATCAGGCATAAGAATAACGTAAATACAACTGTTAATATATCAAAAAAACATTGAATAGATATAAAGGCGGCGTTATAATCCTTCCACCTGACAGGTAAATAGAAAATAGTTGGAAGGAGAGCAAGTAATGGAAAAAAATGAATTGGAAAGGATTGATAGCCTTACCCATATTGCAAGGGAACTGGAACATTTAAGCCAGACTATGTTTGTCATTTATGAGGGGCTGGATACCGGGGGGATGGTTGAGGACAGCCCACACTGCATTTTAGTCCTGCAGACAGTTGTGGAAGGTATACTTAATATGGTTCAGGAAGAACAGCAGAGATTAAAGGGGATGCAGGAAGATATAAGGAATAAGCATACTTATGAAAATGGGGGCATGCAGGATGAATGAAACAAGGGGACTGGCGCAAATGGAAGAAATTATTGAAAACGCTTCAACCAGACTGGGCGCAATACAGTGCATGCTTGACAGCCTTATACTGGGTATGAAAACAGAAAAGCTGGAAGTACAGGCAATATTATGCCTGGAATGTGTAATGTACTGCATCAGTGATTTACAGTCATACATAAATGACCCTAAGTAGGTGGCAGGTAATATGGTAAACAGAAGGCATGGGAAAAAGTCTCATGCCTTCATTGATTCAATGATAGTTTGCAGGGCAAGTATCTGTTTATCATTAAGGCCGGAGGTATCAAGAACCATATCAGGGATGGCGGCATCTTTACCCAGAAGATAATCAGTGGAACATTTGTAGAGATAGGAAAAAGAAAGGAGTACTTCAACGCTGGGGGTGCGCTCCCCTGTTTCATAGCCGGATACAATGGAAGGGGACATATTAAGTAAATCAGCCACCTGCTTTTGGGAATAGTGATACTTTAAACGTAAAGATTTAAGCCTGTCAGGTAATCCATTAATCATATGTGTTTTCCTCCTACGCTTATTGTAATTAGTATAAAAACACTAGAGGGGTAATTTTAAAACACAATGAGTGTTGCAAAAGTGTCGGCAAAGTACTATAATAAAGAAAATTAAATGGCAGGTAACGGACAGAAAGAAGGGATGCGGGAATTTTAACTTAACGTTTAGTATATGAGAAAATTACAATAAACTACATTGGGGGTGAAAAATAGCAATGAGTTCGGCAACAATTTTTTTGACATTTATTATATTGGTTCTCACTATAGGGCTTACATCAGTTATCGTGTCTGTAAGGAAGAAAAAGAAAGTGCGGGATAAGATGGTTATGGAACTGTTTCAGGATACCGGGTCAGAAGGAGAAGAGTAATGGGAATAGCAACCATAATGGTGTCGGTACTTCTGCTGATAGCTACAGTTGTCTTGTTTATTTGTATGATAGCGTCCAGGACTAAGGAAGGGAAGGACTCACCGCTTGACGATTCCCAATGGGAGAATGACAAGGGGAAATTATTTGCAAGCGTACAGAAATTTGCCGGTAGCAAAGATGAAAAGATATTAGGCATATTAGGGGGCATGTATATAGAAGAACTGCTAAAGAAAAATACTTCTGACCATGGCTTCTGCATGCTAACAGACAAAGCATTTTATTTTATAGGGAATGTATTCCAAAAAAAGTATGTTATAACCCGGCGTATAAGAATGCAGCGTAGGATAAATGCCAATGAAATGAAGGGTATAAAGGTAGGTGCGATATATTCCAACAGGTTAATTATATGCTTAGTTTCTATGGTATTGCTTTTCGGGGCATACGTCAAAGTGTTTAAAAGCATTATTACCCAACTGCTGTTAAACATAATTGATACGGAAGCAGAATATCCCCAGATAATAATATTGTGCCTTGTTGCAGGTTTTCTTGCAATTATTATCGGTATTGTTTATTGTATTGCAAACCTGATTACTACAAGAAGGACAAAAATCTGCCTTGAGTTTACTTCGGAAACAATCAGTTTTCCAGTAACCGAGTTAGGGAGAAGGGAAATTAAGGAATTCTATAAATGTATCGGCAAGGTACAAAATATGTACAGCTACGTATACCCGGGGGAAAAGGAGGCTAGTGCCCCCATTCCCGGCAAAGACAAGGTGGAAAGGCTGAAAGAGCTTTCCTCCCTTTACGGACAGCAGTTAATAGAGCAGGAAGAATTTGAAAAACTGAAGAGGGAAATTATTAATGGGGATTGATACCCTTTAATAAATAATAAACAAAGGAGAAAGATATGAAAAGAAAAGTATTTTTAGCAACAACAATCTTAGTACTTGGGCTGGGGTGCAGTATGACAGCATATGCACAGCCTAAAACAATGCCTGACGGAACCGTTTTTGACGCTGAATTTTATGCGCAGAATTATCCTGATGTAGCGGCGGTATTTGGGACAGATGAAAACCTGCTGTACCAGCATTATGTACAATATGGTATTTCAGAAGGAAGGTTAGCTGCTAACTCGGCTGTTAACTTAGATGCTAACGTTATAACAACGAAAATGCTTATACACCATGATGGCAGTGATGTGGAAAATTCTTTTTATAGAACATCTGCTGATGGGGAATGGATAAAGCTGGGCGCATTTGAACCAGGCTCGGGGTATTATATAGATGTGGAGGTAAATAGAGATACAGCAACATACCTTGAGATAAAAAAAATAATCAATGGGCAGGAAACATTTATTTTAGTTGATAAATTCCGGTATGGGTATAATTATGAGAATACAAATTTAGATAGCTTTTATGAAAAAGCGAATGGCGAACTTTTTAGTGGCGTAACAGTTTATACCTTTGATACAGGATATTGGGCAATTGACTGGTGGGAACAATAAAATTATAAAATCTTTCCATATTACTGGAAATAAAAGTTATATAGAACGTTTGTGCTAATTTTGAGGCCTTATATTCTGTAAAAATTATTATTTATTTTATAGAATATAAGGCCGTTATAAGATGAAGGCAATACAAAAATTGGAGGAAATCGTGATGAAAAAAAGTATTTTAACAATTATGACTATGGGAGTATTATTATTGTATGGGGGAATAACTGTAACCGCAGCCCCAAAAACAATGCCAGACGGTACTATATTTGACGCGGAATATTACGCCCAGAATAACCCTGATGTAGTGGCGTCATTTGGGACGGATGAAAGTTTATTGTTTCAGCATTATGTACAATACGGAAAGGCGGAAGGGAGAATCCCAGCAGTGCCGGCTTTAAATAATGGAAAAGAAATCGTTGCACAGGAATTCTTTGATGAATGGACTTGCCTAGATTATTATATATATACGTATCAGGATGGAAGTAAAGTGCGCGTACGTATATTTGACCCAAATGATAGCCCCTATGAAAATCTCTTCGACAACAAATATATTATTCCTAGGACAGATTTTAGTGATGGCCTTTTAGATAATGATGGCAATGGTATAGATGATAGGGATCCCTACAATGGCTGTGGGTATACTGACTTGAATTTTAATTGTATTGCAGATAATGCGCCTGCGTTACCTCCTATGAAAGGGTGTTCCGTGGCGGATGAAACAGTAATCCGTGTGAGTTCTAAATGTCCGCATGGCGTAGTTGGCGGTGAATGGGAATTGTGTATAAATCCTGAATGTATTGCATATAGAAATGCTTTTGAAGAATCGTTGAAGTATATAACCTTTAAGTAATAGGCACGTATATGCATCCATAAAGGACATTAAAACTATAAAAAAATTACAATTTAGACAGAATGGCAGAATTAAAAAACGGTCTTGCAGTATCACTTGTTTACTGGTGGTCACAGGGCTGTTTTTTATATATTATCACATCTTGCAACCCACAGCCACCGCGTTAAAATGTATTTAAAGTTAAGAGAAAAACAAATAACTTAAAACTAAAAAACATTTTAAATGGAGGAAGAAATTATGTGTAAGGTAGCTGTGAACAGATTGTTTTTAGGAGCGCGTGAACTGGGATGGGAACTGTGGGATGGGAAGCAGGTCATTGAAATGACTTCCGGACAGATTAAAGCAGCTCTGAAAAATGGGAAATCAGAGATATTGGGTTTATGTCTGGATGGGAAAGGGGAATTACAGCTTGACCATGAAGGTTACATGATGGAAAACATCATGTGTAAGGTTCACATTGGAAAGCTTATCCCATTGATTGAGGACGGGCTTGTGATGATGAATATTTTTTATTATGTGACAGGCACAGAGGAAATGGATGGAGAAATTTATTACCATTTGATTTCTTCAAGGTTTGCAAGGGAAACACTAAAGGCTGAAAAATTACTTGCCCTTTATGAACTAGGAGCCATAGCAGGCGGCATGAAGGTTGAAGATGGGAAAATCATTACCTTTGACCGGAAGCAATGGGATGGGAAAAAAGTTCCAGTAGCCAAGGGGGAGAAAACAGGGGCATGATTTTGAAAGCCTATTTCTGAATATGGATAAAAAGGAATGGTTTGTCAGGAATATCTGGCAGGCCATTCCTTTTTTTCTGCCAGCATTTAAAAGAAAAGTTGTATCAGCGGAAGGTATTGTCCAGGAGGGGAGGGAAAACGGGACAGCTATCCATCAGGGAAGAAGGAAAACAGGGAGAGCCTATAAAGATACATTTTATGGAAGAAACAGAAACAATTTTTCCAGAAAGGAGAAAAAGAGAAAACATGAAATACATCAAAACAAACATAGCGCATAAGGGGAAAGCTTTATTAAGGAAGGAAAAAGACACTTGCAGTATTCTCCTTCTTGCGTATACGCCAAAGCATTCCACGGAAAAGGAAGATAGACGATTAATAGACAAGCTGACAGAGGTTTATCTAAAGTACATGGACAGGATTGGAGAAGAAAACAGTGAGGAAACAGGAGGAAATGAAAAATGAGCATAGAACAACAGATCAATGGACTGGGAAAGCAGATAGCAGACTTACAGAAGGTGGTAGCCAACCTGAATAAACTGATAATGGCAATTAGCAAAAATTCGCAAAAGGTCATGGAGATAGAAAAGCCAGTCATTGTGCCTGTCAAGAACGTGACACAGGAACAGCTATACTTTGCATTTACCAGACAGAAACTGAGCCTTCCACAGCTTATGGAATTATCAGGACATAAGTTTTCAGAGGAACAGATAAAAAATAAGCTGATAAAGGAACACACCAAGTATGAACATATATAAAGAATATCAGTGTAAGAAAAGGAACAGGGAGCAGGAACAGCCCTGTTCCTTTTTTTCTGCTGATTAAAAGGTATTTTTATAACATTATGCTGACTGGTGGGAAGAATACGGCATGTGACGGGAAATCACAGAAAGGAATAGATATAAGAAAAAACGAATACAGAAACTGGACTGGTGGGAAGGACAGGGAGTACACCTAAGTCTGTTTAAAACAGTTCCCAAAATAGAGTGCAGTTTTTGGAAACTGTTGATACATGGAATACAGACAGACATAGGTAATAATATAAAATATTAAAATAAAAAAAGTGAAATTTAATTTTTTAAGATTGAAACTCAATTTTCCAGAGAGGTGTATTCTTTTTTATTAAAAAAAGTGTGTATTTCCTGATGTTTTATATTAATTTCAAAAAAAGGAACAGGGGGAGGGTGCGGAAAAAAGAATTTTAATTTTTTTAGATTGAATTCTGTAAAAAGAAAACTAATCCAAAAAGATTAAAAATCAGAAAGTATCAGAATTCGAACCTGTTTATTCAGGCAGAAAAGGGACTGGTTGATAAATGTTAAGAACATGACAGATACAAGGCAGTTACCAAAATAAGGGATGATTTTTGGGAACATTCTTTATATAATGTAAGAAAAAGGGAGGTTCAGGGTATGGGTAAAAATACAGGCGCTTTCATGGATAAGGACAGCGGGTTCCATGTGATGGTCAATATGTATATTATAAGGTATTTATTTTCGCATATGGAAAAGGATAGCATCTTTTACAAGACAGGCGGGAAACGCAAAACTAATATAGATTTTTATGAATCCATAGTAGCAGGGATATCAAGGGACCGCATACAGAAGATGTTCCGTGGGGAGAATTTCGGGATATCCATGGAAGAGAAGGAACGACTGGAAGAAAAATTCCATATCAGCAGAACCTATTTTGAGAAGAATGGCACAATGATAGAAATTAACACACTGGATGAAACAGACTGGAAGTGCCTGTTTCATGTAAGGCATTACGCAGGGTATCCATTGAAACTGGCAGAAAAGGCAATGGAGGACAGGGCGGACAAGGTCATCCGGGTATTAAATGGGCTTCTGAAAAAAGGGGTAATAGAAAACACCTATGATACGGAAAGCCCCCTGTACCGTGTCTGGTATTACTTCCATAAAGGATATGCCTTTATGGAGGAAAGCAGGATGGCGAGGTTCTTAAAGGAACTGGAAAAACTGGAGATAAAGGACTGGGATGAAATTATAGGAAATATGGTAAAGCTGGAGCACTACAGGGAACTGCTGTCAAAGCACTGTGAGTATATCAATGCAGTTACAGCAGTAAGAAAAATGAGGGAAAACTGAGGACAGGGCATGGAATAAGGGGACGCATGTACATTACATGGAATGTATATGCGTCCCCTTATTATGCCATACAAAAAATAAAAATAGGACTTACATATAAACTTTAATGCAATACAAATAAATACATAAAAGCATCTTAAATGTATGTGATATAAATATTAATATAGATTTAAATACATATAGCGAACGGCTATAATAGCATCATAAGGTACAGGAAACGAGGTGGTCAGAAAAAAGAAGGACAATAAAGATTTATAACCGTACTTTGACAAGAGTATACAGTCTGCAGGTTTATGGATATGCCCATATTATGCAGATTTGTAGAAAGCATAGAGGTTCTAAAAATTTAGAGGAAGCCCGGGCATATACGGGCGGACTCTGCCCAACTGTGCCGGTAACAAAAAAATTATAATTATCAGTATGGGAAAGGTGGCAGTTATGGAAAAATTAGGACAGGTTGTTTATACGAATGACTGGGATTACAAAGTGAGGATTGTGCATTTGCGGGAAATAGGTACTAAAAAAATGTCATTCCAATTATATGTGGAAGCACCAAACGGAACTATGTCAGACATTACTACAATAAAGTTGAGCGATTTTAATTCCAAGCCAAAGGTACTGGATTTTTTATACGATATGGAAGGCGGCTTTACTTTTAACGATATAGCGTCAATAAAAGGTAACATACATATCAATGATTATAAGGTAATTGACATTGAGGAAAAGTTACCTGTGGAACGCATTCACTCAGAAGTGAGTAAATACATACGAAAAAACGGCGAAGAATTAATTGACAATATAGAATCGGAAGTGTTTATCAGGGATGGCTATGGGTATATACAGGTAAACCGATTTGAAGCAGATTTGAAAACGGATGAAACATTAAAGGCAATAGGCTACAAAAAGCTTGAAATCCTGAAACGGCTAAAAATTTTGGGGGCGCTTGAACCGGGAAAGAACAGGCCATATGATTATTCCATCCGGATAAACGGCGAATTAAAACGGTATTACAAAATTTTGTTAACATCAGAAAAAGAAATTGAAGAAAAGGAAGACGAGGAATTTTACAATGAGTATCGTGAGGTTTTTTCAGTGGTACGGGGGAAAGACGAGGCTGGTAACGAAAATCAACTTCCTTATTCCGGAACACAGGGCATACTATGAGCCCTTCATGGGTTCAGCCGCCGTCCTTTTAAATCACAAACGGAGCGAACTGGAAGTCATAAACGACCTTGACCCCGACCTTGTCTGCCTGATGAAAGTCATGGCGGACAGGGAGAAGGGGAAGGAACTGACAACGCGGCTCTGCGGCCTGTGGTATGGGCGAGAATTTTATGAGGAAGCCATGATGTGTAAAAAGAACCATTACCGGGGAATCAGTGACATAGACAGGGCGGCCATGGTTTACATTCAGATTACTCAGAGTTTTAACAGCACCCGGAAAAGTTTCCGGGAGGGGATTTCCACATGGCAGTACGGGGAACAGATTCAACTTCACATTCCAAAGGTTTATGAACGTATGGAAGGGGTTCGTGTTCAAAACATGGATGGTATCAGCCTGTTACAAAAAATATCAGGAAATAGTTCAGCCTTTGCGTTTGTAGACCCGCCTTACAGGAAGGAACTCCGGGGAGCGGGCGCGGGAAATGTGTATGCCTGCGAACTTCCGCACAGAGAGCAGGTCAGGCTTTTAAAAACAATCCGTCAGGCAAAATGTAAAATCATGCTCTGCGGATACCGGGCAGAGAAAGGCGCCGATCTCTATGACACCTATCTCCTGCCGTATGGATGGCATTGTTATAAATTAGCTGACATAGTCAAGGCGTGCCAGACAACAAAACATAAGGATATGGGGCAAGAATTTATCTGGGTTAATTATGAACTGCCTGAAATGGCAAAGTATGTAATCAGCATGAATGAATATCAAAGTATAGGGAGGAATTTTTAGCATGAGAAAAACAAAATTTGAATGTGCGGAAAACCCAATCATGGTGAATGTGGAACAGTTACAGGCAAGGCTGAACTGCGGCTACAAAACGGCGGTACAGATAGGACAGGAAGCAAAAGCCCGTGTCTATGTGGGGCGGCGTGTCTGGTACAACATCAATAAAGTGGAAAGCTATCTGGAAAAAATCGCAGTCTGATATTGACACAGGGGGAAGGAAGCGTTACCCTTCCCCTCCCAACAGGGAGTTACCAGTTTACGGAAAGTTTTTGGGAACAATTATAACAGAAAGGATGTGTGGTTATGGCGGCTACAATTAAAAAGGAAGGTTTACCGAAAGGAATTTCATGGAGGGAGGACAGGAAAAGCTATCTTGGGAGGTTTACCTATCAGGGACAGCCCTATGTATTGTATGATACGCAGTGGAAACGGCTGAACCAGCGCATGGAGGAAATGCGGGTTGAGCTGAAGAAGGGGACATATATTAAGGAATGTACCCTTACACTGAATGCATGGTTTGACAAGTGGATGGAAACCTATAAAAAGAAAACCGTAAAATATGGGACGTACTATAATTACAAGAACCACTATGATTATTATGTGAGGAAGGGGATAGGAAAAAAGAAGCTGAAGGATGTAACAGTGGATGATATCCAGACTTTATATAATAACCTTCATGACAGGGATTTTGTGGCAGGGACAATTAAGCTTGTAGGGGCGACGCTTAACGGCTGTTTTAAGAAAGCATTGAATAACCGTCTGATTTCCTTCAACCCGGTGCCATTCGCAGAAATCCCAAATTGCAGAGAAAAACAGGAAAAGTATGTGTTTACAAAAGAAGAACAGCAACACTTCATGGAATATATTAAGGAAAGCTATTTGTATGACTTATTCCGCATTATTATAATGACAGGAATGAGGAATGGGGAAGCGAGGGCTTTACGGTGGTGTGACATAGATTTTGAGAAAAAATTAATATCTGTAAACCATACGCTTGTCTGGGTAACTGGGGAAGGACATATGCTTGATACTCCGAAAACAAAAGCATCGAAAAGAAAAATACCCATGCTTTCACAGGCATATGATATCTTGTCGGAAATGAAAAGGCAGGCTGATAACAAGGGAATGGGAAATGCGGATAATTTTGTATTCTGCCTGCCGGACGGTTCAGAGTTAAGCCGTTCCCGTGTGGAGATACAACTGGAAATGATAGAAAAACATATGTTAGAGGACGGAATAGCGGTGGGACATTTTACCTGCCATACCTTAAGACATGCTTTTGCAACAAGGGCAATCGAAAATGGTATGAAACCACATGTATTAAAAACGATATTAGGACATTCCAATATCAGCATGACAATGGATTTATATGTACATGTACTGGGAAATGAAAAGGCGCAGGAAATGCTTTTAATGGAAAATCTGTTTATAGAAAATCTTGCAATGTGAACATAGAAGTGCTATTATACTTATATAAAAGGTGCTACCGATAGACGGTTGCCCCAATCAAAAAATTAGCAGAAATAACCGCCGATCTTTCTCAGGGACACGGCGGTTATTTCTTTGCTTCTATGTAAGCTATCAGGAGAGGAATGATGATTGCAAGAATCATCAGAACCAACGATAACAGTTCAAAGTCGCTCATTATCCATTCCCTCTTTCGTACTGGATTCCTGCAAGCAGGTTTCTATGTAATCAGAGGGTCACAGTCCCTCTGGAAGAGGGCAACCGCCTACCGTGTAGGGTAGCACCGATAATAAGTATAGCAGAACCGGATGCTAAAAACAAGATGATTTTACGTTTATTTGAAACGTGAGATAAGGGGGAAAAGGAAGTAACCTGACTCAATTTTTGACTCAATTTGGAATCAAATTAGAGGAACCCAGAGAAAAGGAGATAAAGGAAGAACCTTGAATCCATGGGCGAAAGAAGGTCAGATAGAGGCTGATAAAGCGAAACCTTGATAAGTTTTGTTTTACGTGTGGAAGGTCTCGAACACACGGGTTAGTCGCCGCGAATCCTTAGTATTTATGAGGGTTTGCGGCTTTTTTAGTATAACAGGAAATGAGTGAAAGTCAAGGCCTGACGTGGCTTTTGACTCAACTCTAACTCAAATTAGCGGACTTCGAGGAATAGGAGATAAAGGAAGAAACTTGAATACATTGGCGAAAAAAAGCCAAACCCTAATCCCAAAAGAGGAAAAAGGTTTGGCTTTCCCGCTTATTCTGCTAAACAAATTTTTAAATATCATATATCATTAAAGTATATTGGACCGATACCTTCCCAGCAGCTTCTGAATCTTTTCATTAGGATCCAGCAAATCGCTGATGGAAGTATCGTGGTTCAGAGTATCTATAAGGTATGCAACATATTTGCTCATATTACAATTGATGTACCAGTCCCTTTCCAGAAGTTCAGGAGTCTGATAAATCAGGTTGGTGGTCAGGACACGGTCAATAATTCCGTCCGCAAAGGCTTTGTCGAAACCTTCCAGGCCATTGGTAAAGAGGCCGAAGGTAGCGCAGATGAAAATCTTGCGGGCTTTTCTTTTCTTTAAGGCTGCGGCAACCTCAAGGACGCTTTCGCCGGAGGAAATCATATCGTCAATGACGATCATATCCTTGCCTTCCACATCGGAACCCAGGAATTCATGAGCCACGATAGGATTGCGTCCGTTCACGATTTTGGTATAGTCTCTGCGTTTGTAGAACATACCCATATCCAGTCCAAGGACATTGGCGATGTAGATAGCCCGTCCCATACCGCCTTCATCGGGGCTGATTACCATCATATGATCGGAATCAATCTGGAGATCCTTTTGGTTGCGGAGAAGATTTTTAATAAACTGATATGCAGGCTGCACGGTTTCAAAGCCGTGGAGCGGGATTGCGTTCTGTACTCTGGGGTCGTGGGCATCGAAGGTGATGATATTGTCCACACCCATTTTTACAAGCTCCTGAAGTGCGATGGCACAGTCCAGGGATTCACGGCTGGAACGTTTATGCTGTCTGCTTTCATAGAGGAAAGGCATGATAACATTGATTCTTCTGGCCTTGCCTCCCACGGCGGATATGATACGCTTCAGATCCTGGAAATGATCATCCGGTGACATATGGTTTTCATGGCCGCAGAGGGAATAGGTCAGGCTGTAATTTACCACATCTACAAGAAGATAAAGGTCCATACCACGTACAGACTCCAGAATGACACCCTTTCCTTCGCCGGTTCCAAAACGCGGCACCTTGCTTTGCAGGATATAAGAATCGCGCTGATAGCCGGAAAATGCAAGGCTGTTTTTGTGCTCACTTTCTCTTTCCTGACGCCATTTTACCAGGTAGTGGTCTACCTGTTCTCCAAGAGTTTTACAGCCTGCCAGAGAGATAATGCCAAGAGAGCCTGCAGGGATTGTTTCTAGGTTTCGTTTTTCTTCCGCCATGGAATGGGATCCTCACTTTCTGTTGGTTAATCTTTTTTTGTACATTCGGATATCCGGTCCTGTCAGCTTGCAGAACTCAAAATTGCTGGTTATCCGTGAAAATATTCTTTCCTGATAACGTTCCTTCAAATCAGGAAGAGAGAGATTTGTGGAAATAATCATGGATTTCCTACGTATTAAGCGTTCGTTCAGACACGTAAAAAGACGGGACACATTGTATGGAGTATGCTGCTCTGTCCCGAGGTCATCGATGACCAGAAGGTCACAATTATATAAATCATTATACAAGTAATCCAGGGTTTCCTGGTTCTTAAAATCAAAGGCATTGCGGGAAAGGGTGTCAAAAAGGCTGGAAGCGCTGAAGTATATTACGGAATGCCCGCTTTCAATAGATTCTCTGGCGATACAGTTGCTCAGGAAGGTTTTTCCTGTTCCCACCGTACCGTAAAGGAAAAGGTTGCTTCCCGAATGGCTGAAGGTACGGGCGAAATCCTGGCACCGTTTAACCGCTGTCTGAAAAGCGGCCAGATCTTCCCCTTGAAAATAATCAAAGGACAGAGTATTAAAATTTTCTTTTTCCAGCACTTCTTTCAGATTGGACTGCTGATAGAGCAGTTCTATTTCCGCCTGACGGAAGCAATGGCATTTTATGCCGTTGACATAGCCTGTATCCTGGCAGTCGGGGCAGTCGAAAATAGGCTCCAGATAATCAGAAGGAAGTCCTGCGTCGCACAGCAGCTTTCTTTTGTCGCTGGTGAGCTTATGGAGCCGCTCTTTCAGTTCGGACAGGGCATTAAGATCGCCATTGAGCATCTTCTTTCCCTGTGCGACAGATAAGGTGGCAACGGACTCATCCAGATTCCGGTATCCGGTCACATGATTATATACATAATGAAGCCGTTCGTCACGTAAATGACGGTTTTTGGTCTGTCTCTGCTCGTACAGCCTCATGATGGAATTATATTGGGTATTTGTTAAGGCCACGGCTGTTCTCCTTTACCAGACTGATTCAGTTACGCAGAAGCTCCTGCTCCAGGGCGTCATAATCGTAATCGTTATGCATAAAACGATTATATTTATCAATGGAACGATCCGATGCGGGCTTTGCCGGCCGGTTTTTCTGGAAACCTTCGTCCAGCTTGGCGATATCGGCTTTGTGATGTACTCCGGCTTCCTTCCAGGAGGCCAGGATCTTGTCCGCGTATTCGAAACGGTGCCTGTCGGTGGCCAAAACGGTTCTTTCACAGGATTCGATAATAATATCTGTTTCAAAAGCATATTCCTCACGCCAGCGGCGGATGAATTCCGCTTCTTTCCTGGTGGGGGAATTGGTTTTGCCCAGGGCGTTCATAATGGAATAAACACATTTATCATAGCGGCTGGCATGTCCTTCCGCCTCTGCGGGAGTGGATATATTGGCTTCCGCCCAGCTGATGGCAACCTTTTCCATATAACGGAAGTCTTTTTTTCCGCGTTCCACGCAGTATTGGAGCAGATAATCAATCAAATCATCTGAAAAATGAAGATGATCAGAGAAGAAAAGAATCGATTTCATATCGGAAGGGCTCAGAGTCCTGCCCAGGTACTGCTCGGCAATAAAAAGAAGCTGGGCCGTAGATTCCTTTTCCTGGAAGGCCTTCAGCTCGTCCAGGGTATAGGAAGGCTTGGCAAACGCCGACGGGGCAGCCTGAGGGGGCTTATTTTCTTCCTTGGAAGGAGACTGCACAGCATAAGAGGCCGCACTTTTGGCTTCGGCCTTTTCCGGGAGAATTTCCGCTTCCTCGTTTTTCTCCTCCTGCCGGGGCAGCAGAGAAACTACGGGCGCTTTGGAAACAGCCGGTTCCTCCTTATTTTCAAGCTCCAGGAGATGAATACCGACCAGGTTTTTCTCATTATCATATTCAAGAGAAAGTACCTTGCATTTTTCCCAGTATTTTAATGCCCTCATCACATCCTTTTCCGTGTGGTTGAAGGCATCTGCAATTCCGGAAATACTGAAGGTACGTCCTGCATTCATCATGCGCAAAAGATACAGATATATTTTCAGCTGCGCATCGTTGGCTTCCGCCATATATTCATCGATAAAGCGGTTGGAGACGATGGTCGCGTCAATATAGTTATCCTGGTAAATCCTCAGACAACTCATAATCTCACCTATTTCTTCTATTTTCTATTTTAAGCAAATGCATTATATCATAAGGGTGTGGAAAAAGAAACAGTCAAAATGCCGAAAAACCTTGTAAACACTGGATTTTCAGGAATTGTGGAAAATGTGGATAATGTGGATTATAAGTGTGGGGGCACGGAAACCGGGGAAAGGCAAAAAACAAATATCCACACTTTTCATACACATGAAAAATGTGGATATTGTGGATAACTATTGCTTTAAGAGGTTTTCTCCTATATTTACAACGTCTCCGGCCCCCATAGTTATCAACAGGTCACCGGGGGTACAATTTTCTAAAATAAATTTCTGAATTTCCTCAAAGGAAGGAAAATAATGACATTCCGTTCCTGAATTTACGATTATTTCCTGCAAGGACCTGGAACTGATCCCCAGAGTATCCGTTTCCCTGGCAGGATAAATATCTGCCAGTATCACTTTGTCGGCAAGGGAAAGGGCCTGGGCAAATTCGGGAAGGAAGGCTTTGGTTCTTGTATAGGTGTGCGGCTGGAAAACGCACCAAAGGGTCTGGTGGGGATAATTTCTGGCGGCTTTTAAGGTTGCAGTAATTTCTGTAGGGTGATGTGCATAATCATCTACTATGGTAATTCCCTCTACGGAGCCTTTGTATTCGAAACGCCGATCCGTGCCGGTAAAATTTTTCAGGGCCCGTGCGGCTGTTTCCATATCTAACTTCAGATAATCCGCCAGAGCCAGCGCAGCCAGTGCGTTGAGGATATTATGTTCCCCGGGGATGCCCAGACTGACAGGAATATCTGATCCTCCGCGGCGGTGCAGGGTGAAGGAAGCATGGGCAAATTCATCGTGGCTGATACCGTCATAATAATAATCGCAGGAGGAATCGGAGCCAAAGGTGAGGACGGAACAGGAAAGCCCTCTGGTGATTTCTTCATAATCGGAGATATCGCCGCTTATAATGAGCAGGCCGTCTTCAGGCAGAAGCTGTGCAAAACGGCGGAAGGAGGAACGGATATCATCCAAATCCCTGAAAAAGTCCAGATGGTCTTCTTCTATATTAAGAATAATACCGATTCTGGGATAAAAGCTTAAAAAGCTGTTGGTGTATTCACAAGCCTCCGTTACAAAAAGGTCGGACTTGCCTACCCTGATATTACCCTGAATGGATTTCAGGATACCTCCCACGGAAATCGTGGGATCAGTACCGGCCGCCAGCAGTATTTCCGTTATCATGGAAGTAGTGGTGGTTTTGCCGTGGGTGCCGCTCACGCCGATGGGAGTTTTGTAATTGCGCATCATCTGTCCCAGAAGCTGGGCGCGCGTCAGGCTGGGAAGACCCAGCTCCTCCATGGCGGCAAATTCCGGATTATCCTTGTGGATAGCGGCGGTATAGACAACTAAATCGATATCATTTGTTATATTTTCACGGCGCTGTCCGTAGTGTACAACAGCACCCTGTTTTTCCAGAAGTTCGGTAAGAGATGATTTTTTTGCGTCGGAACCGGATACACGGAAGCCTTCTGAAAGAAGAATTTCTGCCAGGCCGCTCATGCTGATGCCGCCGATGCCGATGAAGTAAATGTGAACCGGATGATTAAAATCTACTTGATACATAGGGATACCCTTCCTGTTTATTATTTGGACAAAACGATCTGCCATCAGCCATTTACGCCCTCTACTGACAGTGTACGCAGACTAAGCAGTCTTTGTTCATTCTGATATGTATTATACGCATTCATGAAAAAAAAACCAATAGGGAATTACAAAATCAAAACGGAGTAAAAGGATTTTTTGTCGATATACCGCATATTTTGTGAAAAATAGAAGAAAGGTGCATAAGAAATACCGGGCATATGTTATGTAAAATAGATAATAGAAGAAAAGTTAATGTTTTAAATATGTTAAATATACACAAAATTTAAAAAATAAGCGCAGAAAGAAATTGTAAAAGATTATTCACTTTTGTACAAGCATGTGTTATAATCTTATTACGTTATATACGTAAATCTATGCAGAATATGGATGCAGAAACATGAGGTGATGACATGATTAAGAAAGAAATGATTGCTATGCTGCTTGCTGGCGGTCAGGGAAGCAGGCTGGGTGTGCTGACCTCCAAAGTGGCCAAACCTGCCGTGTCCTTCGGCGGCAAGTACCGGATTATTGATTTCCCATTGAGCAACTGTATTAATTCAGGCGTGGATACCGTAGGTGTGCTGACACAGTATCAGCCGCTGAGGCTGAATACCCATATAGGAATCGGTATTCCGTGGGATTTGGACAGGAATATAGGCGGTGTCACTGTACTTCCTCCTTATGAAAAGAGTGAGAACAGCGAATGGTATACAGGTACGGCTAATGCCATATATCAGAATATTGATTATATGGACAGTTACAATCCGGATTATGTTCTGATTTTGTCAGGGGATCATATTTACAAAATGGACTATGAGGTAATGCTTGACTTCCATAAGCAGAACGGCGCTGAGTGCACAATAGCGGTAATGCCTGTGCCGGTGGAGGAAGCGAAGCGTTTTGGTATTGTCATCACGGACGAGAACAGTAAGATTGTTGACTTTGAAGAGAAACCGGAGAGTCCCAGAAGCAATCTGGCATCTATGGGAATTTACATATTTAATTGGAAAACCCTTAAGGAGGCGCTGATAGCCAGAGCCGATCAGCCCAATCTGGATTTTGGAAAACATGTCATTCCTTATTGCCACGAAAACGGGGCCCCCATGTATGCTTATGAGTTCAACGGATACTGGAAAGACGTTGGAACGCTTAATTCCTATTGGGAAGCCAATATGGAACTGATAGATATTGTGCCTGAATTCAATCTTTATGAAGAATATTGGAAAATATACACAAAGAGTGAGATCCTTCCTCCCCAGTATATAGCTCCGGACGGCGTGATTGAGAGAAGCATAATCGGTGAAGGATCGGAAATCTGCGGAAAGGTTTATAATTCCGTGATCGGATGCGGTGTTACTGTAGGAAAAGATACGGTGATCCGCGATTCCATTATTATGAATAATACGGTCATTGGCAGTCATTGTGAGCTGAATAAGGCCATTATTGCAGAGAATGTGCTGGTTGGCGATAACGTCAAAATGGGGGTGGGAGATGAGGCCGACAATGATATCGCACCTCATATTTATAACAGCGGCATTGTAACTGTCGGAGAGAAGAGTACTATCCCCACAAACGTACAGATCGGAAAGAATACGGTGATATTCGGAGAGACGGATGATACGGATTACCAGGCAGGCACTCTTGCAAGCGGCAAATCTTTAATTAAGGCAGGTGACGAAAATTGAGAGCGATAGGAATAATTTTAGCAGGCGGCAATAATCACAGAATGAAGGAGCTATCTCAGAAAAGAGCTATCGGAGCGATGCCTATCGCGGGAAGCTACAGGAGTATTGATTTTTCGCTCAGCAATATGTCCAACTCCCATATCCAGAAGGTGGGCGTATTCACTCAGTACAATGCGAGAAGCCTGAATGAGCATCTGAATTCTTCCAAATGGTGGGATTTCGGACGTAAACAGGGCGGTCTGTTCGTTTTCACCCCTACGGTTACGGCGGACAACAGCTATTGGTACAGAGGAACCGCAGACGCTATTTATCAGAACCTGTCTTTCCTGAAGAGCAGCCATGAGCCTTATGTGGTAATTGCATCCGGCGACTGTGTTTATAAAATGGATTATAATAAGGTCCTGGAATACCATATTGAGAAAAAGGCCGATATTACGGTGGTGTGCAAGGACATGCCTATCGGCGCTAATGTGGAACGCTATGGTACCCTTAAGATGAACGAGGACTGCCGGATAGAGGAATTTGAGGAAAAGCCTATTGTAGCCAAGTCCAATACCATTTCCTGCGGAATTTATGTTATCAGGCGCCGCCTGCTCATAGAAATGATTGAGCGCTGCGCTATGGAAGACAGATATGATTTTGTTAAGGATATCCTGATCCGTTATAAGAATCAGAAAAGAATATACGGATATAAAATTAAAGAATACTGGCGCAATATCGCATCGGTAGAAGATTATTTTTCCACGAATATGGATTTCCTGAAGCCGGAAATCAGAAATTATTTCTTTAAGCAGTATCCTGATATTTATTCCAAGGTTGACGACCTGCCGCCTGCCAAATACAATGTGGGAGCAAAAGTCAGCAACAGCCTGATTTCCAGCGGATGTATCGTTAATGGTACGGTGGAAGACTCCGTAATATTTAAAAAATCCTTTGTAGGGAACAATTGCTATATTAAGAATTCCGTTATCTTGAATGACGTTTACATCGGTGATAATACCCATATTGAGAACTGCATTGTGGAAAGCAGGGATACTATCCGGGCCAATACTTTCTATAAAGGGGAAGACGGGATTAAGATTGTGGTAGAAAAAAACGAGAGGTATGTCATCTAAAGATAAAAGGGGGAATCTCAAATGAAGATTACAGACGTGCGTGTGCGCAAAATCACCAAGGAAGGAAAGATGAAGGCCATCGTATCTATTACAATTGATGATGAATTCGTCGTTCACGATATCAAAGTAATTGAAGGAGAGAAAGGATTGTTTATAGCAATGCCCAGCAAAAAGGCTACAGACGGCGAATACAGGGACATTGCCCATCCGATTAATCAGGCAACAAGAGAGAATATCCAGAATATTATTCTGGACAGGTATGAGAAGGCACTGCTGGAGCCGGACGAAGGAATTTGATTATAAGGCGGGAATGCACATGCATTCCCGCTTTTTGTAAAATGTTACTCATCCCATTCCCTTTGTGCCGGCCGTCTTTTTCGCGCCGCGTGCCCGGCTTGTCTCTTCCGGCCTTTGGCGCCGGCCGCGGCTCTGTAAGGTTCCTTGCAGGACACGCTTGCGCTCGGATAATCACGCAGCGGTACTAAGGCTGCAAAGGACGCAGCCTAAGGACCGGCGAGCTTATAACGGTCCTTACAGGAATCCTTACAGAGCCGCAGCCGGCGCCAAAGGCCGGAAGGGACAAGCCGGGCACGCGGCGCGAAAAAGACGGCCGGCACAAAGGGAATGGGATGAGTAACTGCGAAACGTAACTTAAACAGGACATTAAAGGAATCGTATGATTTGATTTCAGGGAGGACAGAAAGTATATGCTGACAAGCAGACAGAAGAGAAATAAGACAGGGAAAAAAAGTACAGCGATTATACTCTCCGTAGTTTTATTGGTTATGAGCCTGGCGCCGGGATGCGGAAGTGCGATGGCGGGGGATTTTGCTGAAAATGGGAAGCAGGATCCGGTTCAGGTATTTGACAGCTTTACAAGAGATTTGTTTGTGGAATTGGCGTCACAGGATGAACTTTCATTGAACTATACGCTGGCGGATCCGCAGGCCTATGGGATTACGAAAGCAGATTCCGCTTTTTCTTCTTATTCCGTAGAGGAAATGGAGAAGGACAGGGAACTGGACAAAGAGATTCTGAGTGCGCTGAAGGGTATAAAAGAGGATGAGCTGACAGAAGAGCAGAGGATTACATATCGTATTCTGACGGAGATGCTGAAGGGAGAAGGGGCTGGAAAGGGGCTGGAGCTGTATGAAGAACCCCTGAATACGGTTACGGGGATGCATCTGATGCTTCCGGTACTTCTTGCAGAATACCGTTTTTATGGAAAGCAGAATGTGGATATATACCTTGGGCTTCTGGAAGAGATTGATGTTTATTATAATGAGCTTTTGGAATTTGAAAAAAAGAAGGCCGAAGAGGGTCTTTTTATGAGTGATCGAATGGCGGATAAGGTGGTTGAATCCTGTCGGGTTTATATAGAGGATGTGGAGGGCTCTCTGTTGGATGAAGCCTTTCAGGAGCGGCTGGAGGAGCTTCCGGAAATAAACGGGGAAGAAAAAGCAGCCTATATCGAGAAGAACAGAGAGCTTCTGAAGGAGCATTTTGTTCCGGCTTACGAGAAACTGGCGGAGGGCCTGGAAGCGCTGAAAGGAAGCGGAAGCAATGATTTGGGAATCTATTATTTCCCGAAAGGACGTAAATACTATGAGTATTTGGTGAGAAACAGTATTTATCCTTCTTTTTCCACGGTAGATGAATTAAGGAAGGCAGTGGAAGAGCAGCTGGAGGCGGACATAAATGCCATAGGTATTGCTTTGCGCCGGTCGCCGGAGCTTGCGGAAAAATTCGGTGAGTATTCTTTTTTCAGTCAGGATCCTCAAGAGGTTCTGGAAAATTTACAGGAGGCAATTGCGGAGGAATATCCGCAGCTGCCGGATAGTGAGTATCGGATTAAGTATGTGCCTGAAAGCCTGGAGGACAGTATGAGCCCCGCGTTTTATATGGTGCCTCCCATGGATCGGCCGCAGGAAAATGTGATTTATATTAATGGCGGAAAAGGCAGCTATGATACCTATACCTTATTGGCTCATGAAGGGTTCCCGGGGCATTTGTATCAGCACGAATATTTTCGGAGGAAGGAGACGCAGGAACTTCGTCATGTGCTTAATTTTTCCGCATATTCGGAAGGGTGGGCAACCTATGTGGAAAATCGCTCTTATCAGTTTGAAGGGAATGGCCTGGAGAAGGGTATGGGTGAAATTTTGGCCCGGAACAGTTCTATTACCAAAGGGATGTATGCACTTCTGGATATCCGGATTAATTACGAGGGCTGGGACAGGAAAGAGGCCGCTGATTTTATCCGCCAGTTTTTTTCTGTCAGCGACGAAACGACAGATGAGATTTATGACAGTATAATAGCGGATCCCTCCAATTACCTGTTGTATTATACCGGATATCTGGAGATTGAGAGGATGAGGGCGGAAGCGGAGGAAGCGCTGGGGAGTGCATTCGATGCTATGGAATTCCATACATTTCTTCTGGATATCGGACCGGCTCCTTTTACTGTAATCCGGGAGTACTTTGGAGAGTGGCTGGAAAGAGAAGAGAAAGATATAGAAAGCCGGAAGGCTGCCTGAAAAGATGATTATAGAGTGCAGGTAAAAGTGGGTGCTCCTGATTTTAAAAAATCAAAAGTTAAAAATGGTTGACTTTCCATTTATGCAATGCTAATATACAGTTAAATAACGAAAAGCAATGAAGGAAAGAGTAGCCTTAAGTCAGCGTAACCAGAGAGAAGGGCAGAAGCTGGAAGCCCTTTTACGGATGAGAGAGGTGAAGACCATTCCGGAGCCGCCATGTGAAGGCTGTGCAGCAGAGATAAATGTGGCCGTATATCTGCGTTAAAGATTAGGATTTGAAAGAATCTGAAGTGAAAAATTAAGGTGGAACCGTGCATAACCGATCCATAAAAATCAGGGAAGAAGAGCCGAAAGGCTTCAGATGCCCATAGTTTTTATTATACAAATGGAATGCACCCTTAGAAGAACAGGTAATGCTGTTTTTTCTGAGGGTGCTTTTTTATGTGCTTTTGCCGGCGCCCGGGATGGATGTAAACCTAAAAACATTGCAGGAGAAAGGAGAACAAAGTAATGGAAGTAATTATGAAGAATGGAATGCAGGGAGAACTGAATTTTGAGGAAAAGGAAGGGGCCGCTGTGTTCCGGCATACAACCTCCCATATACTGGCGCAGGCGGTGAAACGTCTGTACCCGGATGCCAAACTGGCTATCGGGCCTGCCATTGATGATGGGTTTTATTATGATTTTGATTTCAGCAGCCCTATTTCCAGCGATGACTTTGCTGCGATTGAAAAGGAAATGAAGAAGATTGTAAAGGAACGCCTCAAGCTGGAGCGGTTTACTCTTCCCAGGGAAGAAGCGCTTGCCCTGATGAAAGAGAAAAAGGAGGATTATAAGGTCGCACTGATAGAGGATCTGCCTGAGGATGCGGTAATCAGTTTTTACAGGCAGGGAGATTTTGTGGATTTGTGCGCCGGCCCTCATCTTGCCAATACGGGATATGTAAAGGCAATTAAGCTTACAAGCCTGGCAGGAGCCTACTGGAGAGGCAACGAAAAAAATAAGATGCTTACCAGGATTTATGGAACTTCCTTCCCGGATAAAGAGCAGTTGGCAGCTTATCTTGAGAGGATGGAGGAGGCTAAAAAGAGGGATCACAGAAAACTGGGAAAGGAACTGGGGCTGTTTACTCTCATGGAGGAAGGGCCGGGCTTTCCGTTCTTCCTGCCCAAGGGGATGATTCTGAAAAATACGCTGGTGGATTATTGGAGAAAACTGCATGAGAGAGAAGGATACCAGGAAATTTCCACACCTATCCTTCTAAACAGGAAGCTTTGGGAAACATCCGGACACTGGGATCATTACAGGGAGAACATGTATACCACTACAATTGATGAGGAAGAATTTGCGGTAAAGCCCATGAACTGTCCGGGCGGAATGCTGGTATATAAATCCCAGCCCAGATCCTACCGGGATCTTCCCCTGCGCATAGGAGAACTGGGGCTTGTGCACCGTCATGAAAAATCCGGCCAGCTGCACGGACTGATGCGTGTGCGCTGCTTCACTCAGGATGATGCCCATATTTTTATGACGGAGGAACAGATAACAGATGAAATCAAGGGGGTTATGAGGCTGATCAATGAAGTATACGGCAAGTTCGGATTCCCTTATCATGTAGAGCTTTCCACTCGTCCGGAAAACAGTATCGGCAGCGATGAGGACTGGGAGCTGGCAACGGAAGGCCTGCGCCGCGCTTTGGAAGAAACAGGGATGGATTATGTGGTAAACGAAGGAGACGGCGCTTTTTACGGACCTAAAATCGACTTCCATCTGGAGGATTCTATCGGCAGAACATGGCAGTGCGGTACGATTCAGCTGGATTTCCAGCTGCCTATGCGGTTTGAGGCGGAATATATGGGGGCGGACGGAGAAAAGCACCGTCCTATCATGATTCACCGCGTTGTGTTTGGCTCCATCGAACGCTTTATCGGTATTCTGATTGAGCATTATGCGGGGAAATTCCCGGTATGGCTGGCTCCGGTGCAGGTGAAGGTGCTGCCTATTTCTGAGAAGTTTTTTGAATACTCCGGTAAGGTTATGGCAGCGCTGAAGGCAGCAGGACTCAGATGTGAAATGGATAACCGGGATGAAAAAATCGGTTATAAGATCCGCAGTGCACAGATGGAAAAGGTGCCCTATATGCTTATCGTAGGACAGAAGGAAGAGGAGAGCGGCACGGTTTCTGTTCGGAGCAGGGATGATGGGGATCTGGGAAGCCAGGATTTGGAAGCCTTTGTGCAGAAAGTAGCTGCGGAAGCGAGAGAATAAATCGGGGCTTTGAGGAAGAAAAAGGTTCCTTACCGGGCCTGGTGTCAGGCCGGTAAGAAACCTTTTTATAAATAAACCTGTTGTGCTGTTAAGACTATTCGCTGCTTATTTTGTATCAGCGGGCATTAAGTCAGGGAAGTACACGGATCTCATCCGGGTTGGTCTGGGCAGGTATGCTTAATGTGGCAATCTGGTACCAGATCAGTATTTTATTACCGGACTGAAGTGCGGAGCTGTCCAGATCCTTTTTGCCGTCCAGAGTCTTAATAACGGTATCCTCATTGATGTAGCAAACCAGTTCCTGATCCGTGGTAATTCTGAGAGAGCCGTCCGGATCGGAGGAAACATCGGTAATTGCAGCATAGGTGGGAACCATCATGTCTGCGGGAATCTGGCAGAGGATTAATTCGGCGTTGGACATGGGAGGCAGGCTCCTGGTCATGACCGGGCTGACATAGGCGTAAAGGGTGTCGCCTTTCTGCAGATCTTTAAGAGTTTTTTCTTTGCAGTCTTCTGCGGTTAATATGAGGGTGTCCTCATTAATGTTGAGGATGATTGTGGAATAGGGGTCATCCTGGTTATCGTTGGAAATTGTGACCTGGCTGCCGTTGATTTCCGTCACCGTACCATATACACGGATAGTGGAAGGCATTGTTGTCTCAGGCAGGGTGACGGTATCCTGAGAGGCGCTGCCCGCAGGGGATTCATCGCTCATACAGGATGCGACCTGCAGGGTTCCGGGTTCCATTCCGTTCTGTTCCAATTGTGCAAGCATTTCTTCCGCCTCCTGCTGTGTTTCAAATTCGCCTGAAACTACAAGGAATTTTCCTTCCCGGGTTTTCACTATGCTGTATTCTCCGATAGGAAGGGATTCCCGGAACAGTGCGGTTTCTTCTCCGCCGTCCATTTCAGGAGAGGAAAGAAAATAAATTTCGCGTATTTCATCCGCGGTATCGGAAGGGCGGAGGCTGAGTTCCACATAGCCGTCCCCGGTATGCTCCGAAAGCTGGTATTCGATATTGATGGGAAGTTCAACCACAAAGCTTACGGCAGAATCATCGAGGAGGATGCTGCGGTATACATCCTGTACCATGGAAGACTCCAAGAGAGGCTTGCTCACAGCGTCGAAGTCGAAATCACGGATGTCATAAAGGGTAAAAATAAGGCGGTGGGGAGCCCATTTTTCTTCCACATGATAAACCGGCATTTTGGGAGAGGTTTCCGTTGTCTGTTTGCAGGGTATCCGGTAATTCTCCGGTTCCTGAACCTCTACGGGTCTTTCATCGGAGAAGGCCTGGGGCGTTACCGGCGTGTCGGAAGAATTGGCAGGGGAAGGGATATTGGAGTTATCTCCGCCGGTTCCGTTTGTAAATGGAAATATCCGCATAATTACGACCAGACACAGGCAGGCGGCGGCCAGAGAGCCGAAACCGGTAATCCATTTTTTTGCCGTATATTTTTGACCTCTGTCCAATCCGGTCCGGATGGCATCGGAAAGGCCGTCGGGCAGGGGAATGTTGTTGTAGTTTTCTTTTCCTTTATTCATAACAGCAGCTCCTTTCTTGGGTGTTGTCAGACCGAAACGGCTTCTTTTAATTTGCCGATGGTACGGTATAGCCGGGTTTTCACTGTGCTTTCCGGCAGTTTCATGGTTTCCGCGATTTCACGGAAGCTTCTGTCTTCAAAATATTTGAGGATAATCAATGTTTTTTCTTCCGGGTGCAGGGTGTTCAGCGCCTGATATAAATCGATGCGCTCGTCAATGGAAACTGCATCCGGAGGTTCGGAAAGGCTGTCGTCGGGAACGACAAATTCATATTTTTTCTGTTTTTTCAATAAATCGTAAGCACAATTTATGATGATCCGGCTCATCCAGGTATCGAAGAATTCCGGTTTTTCCAGTTTGTTCAGATGAATAAAGCCTCTGTAGGTGGCTTCCGAAATTATTTCAAGAGCATCGTGCTCGTTTTTGACGTAACAGAAAGCGAGACGATAAAATTTTGCCTTTCCGTTTTCCATGTACTGTGCGAATTGTTTCTTAGTTAAATGTTGGCTCATGTGCCCCACCTTCTTTCATGAATCTTGTATTTTCATCCCTTTACACTAATTAGACTTCCCAGGAAGGAAAAAAGTTTGCGCAAATCCAAAAAAAATGATAAAAGTTAGTATAACACATTTTAAACAACAAAAGGAGGAACAGTTCCGCCGTCGTCCCTCCCGGGATATTGCCTTGCCTGCCCTGCCTTTCCGGCCCGAATGCCTCCGGGGATTACAGCCCGTCAACTGCCCGGGCCGGTCGGTGGTCCTTAGAGGGGACGCTTT
>NZ_MPDJ01000005.1:296283-479866 GCF_001881565.1 Eisenbergiella tayi | reverse complement strand
GATCCACCGACCGCCCCGGGCAGTTGGCGGGCTGTAATCCCCGGAGGCATTCGGGCCGGAAAGGCAGGGCAGGCAAGGCAATATCCCGGGAGGGACGACGGCGGAACCGAATTAAAGATATGAGATTTATTATTTCACCGGCGAAGAAGATGATTGTGGACAGGGATACGATGGAGGTTGGGGGGAAACCGGTTTTGTTGGGGAAGGCGGAGGTGCTTTTGGAGTGGATGAGGGGGATGGATGAAGGGGAGCTGAAGGGGCTTTGGAGGTGTAATGATAAAATTGCGGCATTAAATTATGAAAGGATTCGGTCGATGGATCTGGAGAAGGGGCTGACTCCTGCGCTTTTGGCTTATGAGGGGATTCAGTATCAGTATATGGCTCCCGGGGTTTTTGAGGATGGGGCATGGGCGTATGTGCAGGAGCATCTGCGGATTTTGTCGGGGTTTTATGGGATTTTGAGGCCGCTTGACGGGGTGGCGCCTTACCGGCTGGAGATGCAGGCTAAGGGGAATCCTTGCGGGGAAGGGAATTTGTATGATTTCTGGGGGGATTCGATTTATAAGGAGCTGGTTTCGGAAACGGATTGTATTGTGAATCTGGCTTCGAAGGAGTATTCGCGGTGTGTGGAGGATTGGCTTGAGGAGGGTGTGGAGTATATTACCTGTGTTTTTGGGGAAGAAAAAGAAGAGGGGACGGCTGAAAAGGATGGGAAGAAAAAGGGGATTCCTGTAGTGCAGAAGGGGACGCAGGCTAAGATGGCTAGAGGAGAGATGGTGCGGTTTGCGGCAGGGAATAATATCAGGGACTGGAGGAGGCTGAAGGACTTCTGCGGGCTGGGATATACATACCGGGAGGAGTATTCTTCTGAAAAACAGCTGGTATTTGTAAAAAATAAGGAAATAAGGGAGACGGAATAGGGTTGGGGCATTTGACAGGGTAACGATCTGGCATTAAACTAAGCATAAGGCTTAAACGGGGAGCAGGAAGGGTTTCCCGGGGTGGCCGGTACTATGGGAAGGAAATGGAAATCATGTATATAATAGCAGGTCTTGGCAATCCGAAACGGGAGTATGAGAATACCCGGCATAATGTTGGGTTTGATGTAATAGATGCGTTGGCGGACAAATATGGGATACGGGTGATTGAGAGAAAGCATAAGGCTCTTGTGGGCCGGGGATATATCGACGGGATGAAGGTGGTTCTGGCAAAACCTCAGACTTTTATGAATCTTAGTGGTGAAAGCATCCGTGAGATCATAGATTATTATAAGGTAGATCCTCAGACGGAGCTGATCGTGGTTTGTGATGATATCAGCCTGGATTTGGGGCAGCTGCGTATCCGTAAAAAGGGAAGTGCAGGCGGACATAACGGTCTAAAGAATATTATTGCCCATTTGGGGACGGACGGCTTTGCCCGGATTAAAATGGGTGTGGGAAACAAGCCGGAAGGGTATGATCTGGCGGACTATGTGCTGGGGCATTTTACCGGAGGGGAACGTAAAATTATGGACGAGTGCATCGCTGCGGCGGTGGAGGCTGCCGTTACCATGATGGAGAAGGGGCCGGATGAGGCCATGAACAGATTTAACGGAAAGCGGGCAGGCGGGGAAAAGTAGATGAATGCAATCACAGCACCGTTACGGGAACTGGCGGAATTTGAAGAAGGGCAGGCACTCCTGAAAAAAACGGGAGCCTGCGTCGGCTTTACAGGCTGCGTGGATTCCCAGAAGCTTCATATGGCCTATGGACTCAGCGATGGTTTTCGATATAAAATCATCGTTACTTTCAGTGATCTGAAGGCCAGGGAGATCTTTGAGGATTATCAGTTTTATGACAGGGAAGTGACCTGGTATCCGGCGAAGGATCTTATTTTCTATCAGGCGGATATCCATGGCAACCAGCTTGTGACGGAACGTATGAAGGCGCTCCGAAAAATTATAGAGGGAAAGCCTCAGACCGTGATCACAACCTTTGCTGCGCTGATGTCTCCTCAGGTCCCTCTGGAGGAGATAGCTGCTTCTGTGATTCATATTGATGCGGACAGCAGCCTGAATGAGGGGGAGCTGGCCCGGAAGCTTGCTGAAATGGGGTATGAGAAGAATTACCAGGTGGATGCGCCGGGACAGTTTTCCATCCGGGGCGGAATTATTGATATCTTTGATCTCACGGAAGAAAATCCTTACCGTATTGAGCTGTGGGGAGAGGAAGTGGAATCCATCCGGAGTTTTGACCTTCTCAGCCAGCGCAGTGTGGAAAAGCTGAATGAGGTGGATATTTATCCGGCTACGGAGATGATGCTGTCTGAAGAGCAGAAGGAAAAGGGACTGCGCCGGATTGAAAAGGAAGCAAAGGAATTCGAAGAAAAGCTTCGGTCCTCTTTTCTGACGGAAGAAGCGCACCGGGTAAAAACCCAGATAAAGGAACTGAGAGAACAGGTTTTGGAATTCTCCCAGATGACCAATCTGGAAAGCTATATCCGGTATTTTTATGAGGATACCGTTTCTTTTCTCCGTTTTTTCCCGGAGGGGGAAAGCTGTGTTTTCATTGATGAGGCGGCGCGGGTAAAGGAGCAGGCCCTGGCGGTGGAAATGGAGTTTCGGGAGAGTATGGGACACCGGCTGGAGAAGGGGTACATCCTTCCCGGACAGGCGGATCTGCTTTATGGCTGGGAGGAAACGGCAGGCTTTCTTCAGCATATGCGGACGGTGCTGTTTTCCTCTATGGACAGCTCAAATGCACTGCTGAAGCCACAGAGGAAATTTGACGTCAATGTAAAAAGCATGTCCTCTTATAACAGCAGCTTTGACGCATTGGTTGCCGATCTGAAAAGGTATAAGAAAAACGGATACCGGGTGCTGCTGCTTTCCGGCTCCCGCACCAGGGCCAGGCGTCTGGCGGAAGACCTGCAGGAGCAGGGACTGGCCAGCTTTTACAGCGAAGACGGGGAACGGGTGGTAAATTCCGGCGAGGTGATGCTTTATTACGGGCATGTGAAAAGAGGCTTCGAATACCCTCTGCTGAAATTTGTGGTGATCACGGAAAGTGATATTTTCGGGGTCCAGAAGAAAAAGAAAAAGCATAAGAAAAAATTTGAAGGCCAGAAAATCAATGACTTCGCCGAGCTTCGGATAGGTGATTATGTGGTCCATGAAAGTCATGGGCTGGGTGTTTACCAGGGAATTGAAAAGGTGGAGGTGGATAAGGTCGTTAAGGATTACATCAAGATTTCCTACCGTGACGGCGGCAATCTGTATGTGCTTGCCACCGGGCTGGATGTGATCCAGAAGTATGCTTCCTCCGATGCGGCGAAGGCCCCCAAGCTGAATAAGCTGGGAAGCCAGGAATGGAACCGTACCAAATCCAGGGTGCGCAGCGCCGTGGATGAGGTGGCGAAGGATTTGGTGGAGCTTTATGCCATAAGGCAGCAGCAGGAAGGCTATCCTTTTTCCAAAGATACGGTGTGGCAGAAGGAATTTGAAGAGTGCTTTCCCTTTGAGGAAACGGATGATCAGCTTTCCGCCATTGCGGCTACGAAAGAGGATATGGAAAGCTACCGCATTATGGATCGTCTGATTTGCGGGGATGTGGGCTATGGAAAGACGGAAATAGCTATACGGGCGGCGTTTAAGGCTATCCAGGATGGGAAGCAGGTGGCGTTTCTGGTACCTACCACCATCCTGGCCCAGCAGCACTATAATACCTTTGCCCAGAGAATGAAGGACTTTCCGGTACGGATTGATCTGATGTCCCGCTTCCGCACGCCTTCGGAGCAGAAGAAAACGGTGGAGGATCTGCGCAAGGGGCAGGTGGATATTGTCATCGGGACCCACAGGATCCTTTCTGCGGATATTCAGTTTAAGGATCTGGGACTTTTGATCATTGATGAGGAACAGCGTTTCGGCGTGACTCATAAGGAAAAAATAAAGAAAATCAAAGATAATGTGGATGTGCTTACGCTTACGGCCACACCGATCCCCAGGACACTGCATATGTCTCTGGTGGGGATCCGGGATATGAGCGTGCTGGAGGAGCCGCCCAGCGACAGGCTTCCCATCCAGACCTTTGTCTGCGAATACAATGAGGAAATGGTGCGGGAGGCGATCGTCAGGGAGCTTACCCGGGACGGCCAGGTGTATTATGTGTATAACCGTGTCAATACAATCGCAGATGTGGCGGCGGCCGTGCAGCAGCTGGTTCCGGAGGCTGTCGTGGCTTTTGCCCACGGACAGATGAAGGAGCATGAGCTGGAACGGATCATGTATGATTTTATCAACGGTGAGATCGATGTGCTGGTGGCGACAACGATAATTGAGACTGGGCTGGATATTTCCAATGTGAATACCATGATTATCCATGATGCGGATCAGCTGGGGCTGTCTCAGCTGTATCAGCTGCGGGGGCGTGTGGGGCGTTCCAACCGGACATCTTATGCGTTCCTGATGTATAAAAGGGATAAGATGCTTAAGGAGATTGCGGAAAAACGGCTTTCAGCCATCCGGGAATTCACGGATCTGGGCAGCGGGTTTAAAATCGCCATGCGGGATCTGGAAATCCGGGGGGCCGGAAATCTCCTGGGCCGCAAGCAGCATGGCCATATGGAGGCCGTTGGATATGATCTTTACTGTAAGATGCTCAATGAAGCGGTGAAGAACCTTAAGGGGGAAAAGAGCATTGTGGACTTCACCACAACCGTGGAGCTGGAGGCAGATGCCTTTATCCCGCCTTCCTATATTGTGAACGAGCAGCAGAAGCTGGATATTTACAAGAGGATCGCCGGTGTGGAAACCCATGCCGAGAGCGAGGATATGAAGGAAGAACTGCTTGACCGGTTCGGAGAGGTGCCCAAATCTGTGGATAACCTGCTGCGCATCGCCCTGCTCAGGGTTCTGGCCCATGAGCTGTATATAACAGAGGTAAAGGGAAGAAACGGGGAGCTGAAGCTCACCATGCGTCCGGATGCGGGCATCCGTGTGGAAAATATTCCTGAAATCCTTGGGAAGCATAAGAATAAGCTCACCTTCAGCGCGAGAGGGACGCCGGTATTTATATACCGTTACAAAAAATGCGGTGTGGTTGAGAAGGATGCGGAGAATCTGATACGGCTTGCAGAAGGGCTGCTTGAGGATATGAAGGAAATCCTTTTAAACTGATGGTTTTGTTACACTTTGATATGTTAACTGAAAACGGTTGTACAAAAGAGAATGGAAAGGCGGACAGTGAAATGAAAAAGGTGCTTGTAGTAGTTGATATGCAGAACGATTTTATTGACGGATCTTTGGGAACTGTGCAGGCGCAGGGAATTGTAAGCAAAGTGATCAGTAAAATCAAATCGTATCCGGCGGACTGTATTTATGCCACCAGGGATACCCATGGAGAGGATTATCTGGAGAGCAGCGAGGGGAAGAACCTGCCGGTAGTCCATTGCGTAAAGGGAAACAAGGGGTGGGAAATCCGGCCTGAGGTTGCAGAAGCCATGCCGCAGGCAGTTATTCTGGATAAACCCACCTTTGGTTCCACGGAATTGGCGAAGCTGCTTTACAGGGAAAACGAAAAGGAAGAGCTGGAAATTGAACTGGTGGGCCTCTGTACGGATATCTGTGTGGTATCCAATGCCCTTCTGCTCAAGAGCTTCCTTCCGGAAAACCGAATCAGTGTGGATGCCTCCTGCTGCGCGGGAGTGACTCCGGAAAGCCATGAAGCGGCGCTTGCCACCATGAAAATGTGCCAGATTATGGTGGAAGGATAATCAAACGATGAAAATTTTATATCAGATTGGTATTATTTTTTCCATATGCTGGGTGAGCCAGATTGTGGAGAAGCTGCTTCCCTTTGATTTCCCTGCGAGCGTAATCGGGATGGTGCTCCTGTTTGTGCTTCTCTCCTGTAAGGTTCTTAAGGTGGAGCATATCCGGGAAAAATCGGATTTCCTTCTGGCGAACATGGCTTTTTTCTTCGTGCCTGCGGGAGTGAGCATCATCAATTATTTTGATGTGCTTAAGAGCACTGCCTGGAAGCTTCTGTTCATCTGCCTGATAACTACAATCCTTACTTTTGCGGCTACGGCAGGAAGTATAAAACTGACATTAAAGCTGATGCGTAAGAAGAAAGGGGGAGAGTGGAATGGCTGAACTGACGTCTTCTCCCTTTTTCGGCATCGCATTGAGCGTCCTGGCCTTTTCCATCGGGGTATGGATTCAGAAGAAAACGGGGCTTGTGGCATGCAATCCTCTGATTATTGCGATTGTACTGGTTATCGGTATTCTGCTTTTGTTCCGGATTCCATATGAAGCTTATAATGAAGGCGGAAGTATTATCAACATGTTCCTGGCTCCGGCCACAAGCTGCCTGGCGGTTTCCATTTACACAAGGGCGGAGCTGCTGAAAAAGAACTGGCTGCCTATTTTGGTGGGCTGTACGGTAGGTGCGCTCACTTCCATGGGAAGTGTTTACCTGCTCTGCCGGCTTTTCGGCCTGGATGAGGCGATGACCAATTCTTTGATTCCCAAATCGGTGACTACGCCTATTGCGGTGGGGATCTCCGGAAGCCACGGAGGGATGGTGCCGGTAACTGTGGTTGCCGTTATTATAACGGGAATTATGGGGAGCATCATGGCGCCCTGGCTTATCCGTATTTTCCGTGTTTCGGATTCCATGACGGCAGGACTTGCCATCGGCGCCTGCAGCCATGCGATAGGGACGTCCAAGGCCATCGAACTGGGTGAGACGGAAGGGGCCATGAGCGGGCTGGCAATCGGAGTCTGCGGGATACTGACTGTAATATTTTCTCTATTTTTAATGTGACAAAACAATGGAGCATATGGAAGCTGTCTTTTTTGGGCGCTGGTGGGTATGAAACACCGGTGCCCGTTTTGTTTCCTGCCGGATACAGAAGACCGGATGGGGATATCCGGCTTGTTTTTCCGCACAGAGCGGGAACGGCAAAAAGGCTGTATGCATACAAAATGCTGTAAGCAATATTGCGATTCAGGGCAGCGGTCGTAAAATGAAGTGCGTAAATGCATATAAAAGTCCGTTTTTAATAGTACTGTTTATCTAAAATGACAACAAATGAAAAAACCACATGCTATACTTCTTGTATAAGATGACGGTAAGACGAAAGGAGGGAATATGAACAACAGCGTATTTGAACCAATTGAACATGAGCTTCTGGCCCCTGCAAAGATATTTGTCACCGGAATGGAAAGCTCCCATTATCATTGGCATTATGATTATGAGATACTTGTATTGCTGAAAGGAAGGCTTCAGGTGCTCTGCGGCCCCAGCCCCATGCTGATGGAAGAAGGGGATATCTTTCTTGTCAACAGCAAGATGGTGCACGGATACCGGGGCGATCAGGAAAATCTTTGTCTTTTCATTCAGTTTCCTTCCCATATTTTCGAACATATATCGGGGAAGGGACAGCAGCTTTTCTTTTATCTGAACAGCGTGAGTAAACAGTTCCCGCCGAAAGAGGGATATGAAATACTGAGGCGGTCGGCCTGTAAAACAGGCCTTACGGTATACAGGAAGGATGCCGCGGCTTATCTGGCGCAAAATGCCGCTTTTTATGAATTGATGGCCGGACTGGCGGAGGGCGTGCAGTATGATATCCGCCGTTATCCAAGACATACGGACAGCACGGCGGAGGGACAGCTGGTAGCGGAAATAGGCGCTTATATTGATGCTAACTGCGGACAGCAGAATCTGACCGAGTCCGTTTCCAGACATTTCGGAATCAGCGAAAAATCGCTGTACCGTTATACGAAAAGCTTTCTCGGGATATCACCGAAGGAAATGATTGATACGGCCAGGGTGGAAAAGGCCAAGGGATTTCTTCGTATGAGCCGGAAGTCCATTTCCGTGATCGGGGGAGAGTGCGGTTTTACAAATGAAGCAACCTTTTACCGGGTTTTTAAGAAAGAGACCGGAATAACTCCCAAGGAATACAGAAGAGGGGAAGGCACGGGGCCGGTAGAAAAAGAGATTCAGGGATATTTGAATTTTGATAAAAAAGAAGCCGAAAAATTACTGCATTATTATGCAGAAAACTGAAAGGAGAGCAATATGAACCAGGCGAAGGAAAAGAGGCTCCAATTTACGGAGAAGGCGCAGCAGATCGTGGATCGGATGACTCTGGAAGAAAAGGTTTATCTGATGAGCGGGAATCTGTCCTTACAGGATATGATGGCTGATGCGATGGGAGAAGCGTCTCACTATAATGCAAAACCTTATCCGGCAGGAGGAAATGAAAAGGAAGGGGTCGCGCCCATGCTTTTCTGTGACGGGCCCAGAGGGGTTGTGTGCGGAACAGGGGAAAGCACCTGTTTTCCGGTAACGATGTGCCGCGGCGCCAGCTTTGATGTAGAGCTGGAGGAGGAAATCGGGCATGCCATAGGGCGTGAGGTCAGAGGGCACGGCGGGAACCTGTTTGCCGGCGTATGTATTAATCTGCCTTATAATCCCGGCTGGGGACGCAGCCAGGAGGTCTACGGGGAAGACAGCTTCGCACTGGGCCATATGGGAGCGGCGCTGGTAAGAGGCGTACAGGATGAGGATGTCATGGCCTGTGTGAAGCATTATGCGTTTAACTCCATGGAAATCAGCCGTTTTAAGGTGAGTGTGGATTGTGAGAGACGTACCGAAAGAGAGGTTTATCTGCCTCATTTCAAGGAGTGTGTGGATGCCGGGGCGGCGAGTATTATGAGCTCCTACAACCTTTATAAAGGAATCCACTGCGGCCATTCCGATTATCTGCTTCGCAAGGTGCTGAAGGAAGAATGGGATTTTGACGGCTTTGTCATGAGCGATTTCATATGGGGAGTAAAGGATACGGCAGAAGCGGGGAACGGCGGCCAGGACATGGAAATGTGCTGCACCCAGTTTTTCGGGGATAAGCTGGTGCAGGCGGTCAAAGACGGCCTGGTGAGTGAAGTGCGCATCAATGATTCCGCACTGCGCATCGTGCGTACAATCCTTGCCTTTGAGGATTCCTACCAGAAGAGCGGCCATGCGTATGATAAATCGGTTCTGGGCTGCAAAGAGCATGTGGAGCTGGCAAAACGCGCGGCGGAAGAAGGAATCGTTCTGCTGAAGAATGAAAATAAGGTACTTCCTCTTCAAAAAGAGAAGATCAAAAAGATCGCACTGCTGGGCAAGCTGGCGAATAAGGCCAATATCGGGGATCATGGATCAAGCCGGGTATTCCCTGCCTATGTAAAAACTCCCATGGACGGCTTCAATGAAATCCTTCCGGATGCGGAAGTGATCTGGTACAGCGGAGAGGATCTGGAGCATGCCAGGGAAGTGGCAAAGGAAGCAGATGCTGTTGTTTTCGTGGTAGGCTTTGATCATGATGATGAAGGTGAGTTCGTCGCAGTGGAAAATTCGGAAAACTATACCGGAGCCATAGGCGGAGATCGGAAAACTCTGGGCCTCCATGCGGACGAAGTGGAATTGATTAAGGCAGCAGGACCGGAAAACAAGAACTCCGCTGTGGTTATGATTGGCGGCAACATGATAATGATGACGGATTGGGCAGATTGTGTATCTTCCGTCCTGATGGCCTTCTATCCCGGCCAGGAAGGCGGAAGCGTCATTGCCCGGATTATTATGGGTGATGTGAATCCCAGCGGAAAGCTTCCTTTTGTACTCCCTTATGAAGAAAAGGATCTGCCGCAGGTTAACTGGGATACTACGAATCAGTACTATGAGTATTATCATGGCTATGCCAGGCTTGAGAAGAAGGGAATCCGGCCCATGCTTCCCTATGGCTTTGGCCTGAGCTATACCACATTTGCCGTAGATAAGCCTGCTTTCTCTGCGGACGGAGAAAACGTAAGGGCAGTATGCAGGGTAAAGAATACCGGTGACAGGGAAGGTGCACAAGTAGTGCAGATGTATGTGGGCTTTGGCAATTCGTCTATAGACAGGCCGGTAAAATTACTGAGAGGTTTTCAGCGTGTGACACTCTCTCCGGGAGAAGAGAAACAGATTGAGATATCCTGCCCTGTGGAAAAACTGAAATATTATGATACGAAGAGCGCTTCTTTCCAACTGGAGCATATGGAATATGAAATGTATATCGGAACCTCTTCCGCAGAGGAAGATCTTTTGAAAGGGACAGTCAGCTTATAAGTGCATAAAAATAAGCAGCTTGCGGTCAAAGCTGAGAAGGTAAAAAACAAGACAACGGGGGATAAATAAATGCAGGAGAAAAAATATTTAAAGTGGTACAATAAAGTCGGTTACGGTTCAGGAGATCTTGCGGCAAACATGGTATACGCACTCCTTACCAGCTTTGTTATGATTTATCTGACGGATACCGTGGGGCTGAATGCCGGCATTGCCGGTACCCTGATGATGTTTTCCAAATTTGCGGACGGTATTACCGATGTGTTTTTCGGCTCTCTCATCGACAAAACGAAGAGTAAAATGGGTAAGGCGCGTCCCTGGATGCTCTGGTCTTATCTGGGGAATGCGGTAATGCTGGTAGCTATTTTTGCTATTCCCAAGAGCTTGGGAGACACCGCGAAATATGCGTATTTCTTCATCGCCTATACGCTGCTGAATGCGGTATTCTATACGGCAAATAATATTGCCTATGCTTCCCTTACCTCGCTGATTACCAGAAATAACAATGAACGTGTGCAGGTAGGCTCCATTCGGTTTATGTTTTCTCTCGCTACCAATCTTATCGTAGCTTCCGTTACGGTTGGTCTGGTTGCAAAATTGGGCGGCGGAGCTATGGGCTGGCGTAATGTGGCGATTATTTATGCGCTGATCGGCCTGATAGTAAATACGATTTCCGTATTTTCCGTAAAAGAAGTGGCGGAGGAGGACGAAGGCGCAGTAAAGAAAGAGGAGGAAGAAAAACTGACTCTTTTGGAATCCGCCAAGCTTCTGGTAAAGAATAAATATTATCTGATGATTGTGGCAGTGTACATACTTACCTATATTCAGACAGGTATAGCAGGCATCGGTATTTATTATATGACCTATGTGTTTGGGAATCCAGCCCTTCTCGGAACCTTTTCCGCGGCGCAGATGTTTCCTATGATTGTGGGGCTGGCTCTGACTCCTGCGCTGGTTAAAAAAGCCGGGAGCATGTATAAGGTCAATCTGACCGGTTACTGTATTGCATTCTTTATGCGAATCGGCTTTATTATCGGCGGCCTGATAGGAAGTATCCCCATGATGCTTACCTTTTCGGTTATTTCCGGTCTCTGTGTCAGCCCGGTTACCGGCGACCTGAACGCCCTGATTGCGGCGACCAGCGATTATACCTACCGTACCAAAGGTAAACGGATTGACGGAACCATGTTCTCCTGTTCCTCTCTGGGAATTAAAATAGGAGGAGGCCTGGGTACTGCGCTGGCCGGAATGCTTCTGGAAGCTGGCGGCTATGTTGCGAATGCTCCGGTTCAGTCCGCATCCTGTATTAATATGCTGAAGTTTATGTATCTGGGCTTCCCGTTTATCACGGTAATCATTACGACAATTATTCTGTCCCGGCTGAAGGTTGAAAAGGCAAATGAAGACTGGGATCGGGAACATGCTGTGGAGAAGGCATGACAAACAGAGGATGCTGAGTCAGGGACTTTATACTGATGTTTAGTTAAGGAAACAGGCTACTTATGCCGCTTGACAGGGAGGGTATTCTACAAGGGAATGGTATTCTGCTCTACGCCTTGTATGTCCTCAATCTTTTCTTTAAGTTCTGCGACATTGTCACATGGGTGGTCAGGACGGAAGAACATATCGCGATGTTTGTGTTGATTTTTTGAATCAATTGAAAATTATCCTTTCCATACAAAAAAGTCGCTTGTATTTTTACAAACGACTTTTTTGTATTATTTATTGGATTGATACGTGTTGTGATTTTGCTAACCTAAGCAAAATCGTGTAAACTTCTTATTCATTAAGCATAGGAGTTTTTTTAGCTTTTGTTTTTTTCAGTGGTGCTTTTCCTCATGAGTACAATGATCATTGTCACATCAATTCTTAGATTTTCCTGGGCCCTTGTCAGGGACAATCATCATTCCGCCTTTTAGCTTTATTCAGCAATATATAATATGGACTTTAAAGTTATGTTTTTGATAATACATTCATTTATCAGTTTGTTGGTTATTCTTTGTTTCGGCTTGTATGCTTACGTTTTTTCAACTATACTGTTAAGAGATATCATCTCGACATCAGCTTCAAAGTCTACAGATATAAATACACAAAATGAAGGAGGGAGCAATATGTCAAATACTAAATGGTATGAAGATGAAAACTTAGTAAACTTATCCCGTAAATGTGATGAAGTGTATTTTGATCAAGATGAAGAAGGCATGTGTATACTAGTGGATAAATGTTATAAACAAGCTCATGACTTGAAAAATACTAATATGATTAGAGCAAGGTATTTTTATATTTCGTTTACAATACAATCCGATCTGATTGATTTGAAAAGGAAAAAAAGTAGAAATAACTACAAAGATAGTATTAAAAGCCTAAAATTTTATGAGACGGATTTTCAAAAAAGTTTATACTTAGCAAGAAATGCTTTTGAACTATTGGCTAATGAAATGGAGGAAGATAATAACATTTCCAAAAATGAACTTATATATATGATTAGTTTTCAATGGCAATTAAGTGTGAATTATGCAAATTTCTTTTATCAAAATGGAAGACTTGTAAAAGCAGTTGAAATTTTAAGCATATTTAACTCAAAAAATGTTTTCCCTATGGGAATGGCTCAATTGGGTATGAAATTATATGAATTAGCTTGTTGCCATTATGATGGAGGGCAACGAACTATAATGTTATACAAAGCTTATCACTATATTAAACAGGCAATCGAAAGTGATGAGCCATTTCCAGAAAAAGCGGAGATGAATAATTTATTAAATTATTATAGTAACAATATTATCTCAATGCTAGGGCACAACTACTTAGATAAAGCCTATACTATAAGAGATTTTCTCTATTTTTCCGATGATATGTCTGTAGAAGCAACTAAATATTGGGAATGGGTTGCAAAAAACAAGCTGGCGCTTAATCTTTTAAATGATGTGTTTGATTCAGTAGAAGTTGGTTATGATCCTCTATATTTACCAAGTATGTCTGAAGATATTGAAGGTAAAAAAGTGCAATATTTATTTGGACTTTTTAATCAAATAAAGCAAGAGTATGTATCTGCAAGATTTTTGGCATATGAAGGTTTTAATACGAAAGAGCCACATTTTTCAGATAAAAGGGTATATCTTATTAATACTTTAGATTATCCTATATACGGAATTGGTATCGAAAAAATAAAAGCATGTTATCGGGCTGTATATTCAGTTTTTGATAAAATTGCATTTTTTCTTAATGAGTATTTTGAAATAGGGATAAAGAAAAATATTATAGGATATGTTAGGCTATTTTCTCCTGATAAAAATGCTAATGATAAAAAAAGAATTCTTGATATTGCAGAGAATAATTATCCATTATTTGGGATGTGGTGGCTGTTTAAGGATGTAAGAAATATAAATATTAATGAGGATGGGACTGTAAATAAGAAAGCGGAATATAAACATATTGACAATGTAATGACAAAAATATCAAAAGTAAGAAATGCTATGGAACATGGATATTTGAAGATTTTAGATACTCACTGTAAGGAATTATTTATTGATGACAGTCGCTTGGATAAATTGGCATATAACATTAGTTTTGAAGATTATGAAAAATTAACTTTACAGTTATTGAAATATGTACGAGAGGCAATTGTTCTTTTGGTCTTCTCAGTAAAAAGAGAGGAAGAGATCAAGGAATCTCATCGCAGATCGGATGAGATATTAGCTCCTATGTATACGGATAAATATGATGATGAGTGGAAACATATTTATTAATGATATCAAATTATATATTAGGAAAAGCAAAATTAAGTTTTTATCAAGTCAGATGAGAAAGCTATATTATTGCTATATAGTATTAAGATCAATTACTACTGCGAGTTGAAAGCTGTGACGGATTGACGGAATATCAGGAGAAAAATCAATGGAAATCAATAATATAAATACTCCGGAGGATATATTCCTGTGGATGGATGAGAACATGCAGTATGGCTGGCTTGATTCGGAAGGCGGCAGGCATGTGGGAGAAATGAAAAATTTCAGGAAACAATATCGAACCATGTCTGTTCAGGAAACCCTGGAGCATAAAATCGGGACCTGTATCGAACAGGCAGAAGTCATGCATTATCTGCTGGATAAAATTAATATAAAGAATAAAATGTTCTGCTGCAGGATATACGAGCCGGATGATTATGGCAATTTGGAAGAAGAGGAGCATATGCACTGCTTTGTCCTGTTCTGGAGGGACGGAAAAGTTTATCATATTGAACATCCTAATTTTGAAAAAAAGGGAATATATGAATATGATACGGAAGAGGAGGCAATTCGGAAGATAGTAGACTATTATATCGAACTGCGCGGAGGGAAGGAAAGCCCGACGACACCGTTTTACAGCGTTCCGGCGGGGATTTCTTTCAGGGAATTCAATGCATTTATTAATAACCAGTATGATTAATCATGTAAAAAGTACAATATTAAAAACTTGATAGAGGAAGAATACATATATAAAGGAATAAAGGCATACGCAGAGGAGCATATGCCTTTATTCTTTTTCTGTTAAGCATTTAGTAATTCATCTATATCCGAAAAGTTGATATACAGGTCATCGTAAATATTTACCTTGATAACAGAATCAAAGGAGTATTGAACATTGAGCATATTACCCTCAAAAAAATTTATGGTTACATTCTTGCGGCGGGGATCGACAATCCAATATTCCCGAACTCCTGCATTTTTGTAATAGTACAATTTGCGGATATAATCATCTGCGGGATTCCCTGGGGATACTATTTCAATAACAAAGTCCGGGGCGCCGTTGCATCGTTTTCCATCCAGCTTATCCTTGTCACAGACAATCATAAGGTCAGGTTGTACGATGGTAAGCGGCTGCTCACTGAGTTTCACATCAAATGGAGCATGAAATACTCTGCATGAGCCTTTCTTTCCTCTGATGTAGGTATTAAGGACTGTCGAGAGTTCCATTGATATTGTTTGGTGCTCCTGTGAGGGGCTGGCCATATCATAGACAACGCCGTCAAAGACCTCAACCCTGAGATCTTCCGGAAGAGCCTCATACTGCTCTAAAGTCAGAGCTTCCGGCTGTTGCTGCAATGCTGGCATAATAACACTTCCTTTCGTGATTATTGATATCCATGTGCTATAGAGGACAGCAGTATTCAAGAACATTCTGTTCTGATAATAGGATACATCTGATTGCCGAATGTATCAAGGAAAATCCCAAAGGAATTAAGCTGAGTTGATTGCGAAGCGGACTACGATTGGCAAGGCTCCCCCGAAAAACCCTGGACGGATGTATCCCAATATGAATTATCTGAAGTTCCCTCCAGATACAGAATTGCCGGGGGAGAAGGAGCCGCCAAAGAGCGGGTGCCTCAGGGCAGGCCATTTTTATGGCCTGTCTTTTATTTACTTAAATCATGTTAAAATTATAAAAGATGACTACATATTTGTCCAACGCAGTTTCAGCAAAGATTCATTGCATATTTTCCTCAATTTTACAAATACTACATTTACCAACCCAAAAAAGAAATAAATGTTAAAAATGTAAAGAAGAGGCTGTCCGGCACAGACAGGATAACCTTTTAGAAGGAGGAAGCATGAAGGCAACAGGAATTGTGAGAAGAATAGATGATCTGGGGAGAATTGTTATCCCCAAGGAGATCAGGAGGACGCTGCGTATCCGGGAGAGCGATCCTCTTGAAATTTTCACCGACAGAGAAGGGGAGATCATCCTGAAAAAATATTCCCCTATCGGAGAGATGAGTACATTTGCAAAGCAGTATGCGGAAAGCCTTGCACAGGTATCCGGGCAGATGACCCTGATTGCGGACAGGGATCAGTTTATTGCGGCGGCAGGCGGCTGTAAAGCACTTTTGGGAAAATCGATCAGCAAGGCTCTGGAGGAGGCGATTGAAAACAGGGATAATATCCTTGCGGGAAAGAGTGAAAGAAATTTTATCCAGGTGGCGGATGAAGGGGAACCGGAATACACGAATGAAGCTATCAGCCCCATTATCTGTGAAGGGGATGTGATCGGCGCAGCTATCCTGCTGAATAACGACCCAAAGGGAAAGATGGGAGAAGTCGAGCAGAAGCTTATTTTGTCGGCAGCGGGATTTTTAGGAAGGCAGATGGAACAATAAAAGAAAAAACAGGCGGCCGCAGGATGTCCAAAGACTGGATACTGCGGCCATTTTTATGTCAGATGGAGAAGGCAGGAGGGGCAGAAACGGATGGCGTGTTCAGATCGGAATAATTCGTATCCTCAAAGGGAAGATAAATCCGTTCCCGGCGCATGGAAGAATAATAAATTCCCTTTACGATTTCCAGGGTTCTGCGTCCTTCTGTTACATCCACGGAAACCGGCGTATCGTTACATACAGAAAGGTAGAAGTCGTGTATTTGTGCATAATGGCCCATGCCCCAATAATCGGGAATGGCGGTGCTTTCTTCTGCCGGTGCCGGCTTTATTTCCGTATAGCTGCCGTCAAGCTCATAGAAGCCGATATCCTGCTTCAGCCCGCAGCGGCCTTTTTCGCCCTGGAATTCCAGAAAAACAGGGGCATCAGACGCATAGGAATTTGTGGCATAAAGACTGTAGAGGCAGCCGTTTTTAAAATGGATGGCGGCCTCTGCGGTATCTTCCACCCGGATCCGGTCATGGTAATGATTGTGTATGCTGCCGTCAATCCATTCAACCTCGCTTCCCAGCATATAGCGGATCCTGTCGATGCTGTGAATGGCCTGATCGATAAGCACGCCGCCGCCTTCTCTGTCCCAGGTGCCTTTCCAGTCACAGCCTTCATAATAGGAATACGGGCGGGACCAGGTGAGGATGGAACGGGCGCTTAAGATACGGCCGAAAGCACTGTCCTGTATCATGCGGCGTAGCTGCTGTACGCATTCTTCATAACGGGTCTGGAAAATTACACCCAGTTTTTTCCCTGTCCTCTCGGAAACCGCTTTCATTCTGTCGGCATCCTGCAGGGTGATGGAGACCGGTTTTTCCGTAAGGACATGCATGCCTGCTTCCATAGCCCGTATGGCGGCAGGAGCATGGAGATAGTGAGGCAGGCATAAATGAACGATATCAATATTTTTGTCTGAAAGATCCTCAAAACGGGTACCCCAGGCGGCGCCGAAAGGCGCGGCAAAGGCTTTTGCCCTCTCTTCTTCGATATCAATGGCGCAGACAAATTCGGCGATATCCGAAAGGCGGGGAAAGACAAGGGCATAGCTGGCGGAAATCCTTCCGCAGCCCATGAGGGCGATTCTTAATTTTCTCATAATAAACCTCTTTTCTGATACGGGACAGGCATTCAGCCGATAAAAAACGAGCCTTCCATGGGTTCCGTAAATTGATAATGATGGTCAAAAAAGTATTTCATGGCGCCGTTATAGCAGGCGTAGGAATCCAGCTGGCTGTAACGCAATTTTACATTTTCCGTCATCCGGACAAAGCCTGTTTCGGACAGGCTCCGGCGTATTTCCTCAAGAAATAAGGAGCCGAGAGAAACGGAATTCCCGCCGAGTACAATCAATCTGGGATGTACCAGGCAGATGAGATTGGACAGGGCAAAGGAAAATTCCCGGGCGAGATCCCGGATGACCTGGACGGCGGCAGTATCCCCATACAGGGCGGCCCTCCCCAAGTCTTCATAATGGACAGTATCCATGGAAAGAAGGGAGGAGGCAGTACCCTTTGTCTGAAGCCGTCCTTTGAGCGTGGATTCACTGAGCACTACCTCCAGGCAGCCCCGGCTGCCGCAGGGACAGGGAGGGCCTTCAGGGGAAATGCTGAAATGTCCGAATTGGGTATAAGACGCACAGGCCTGTCCGAGAAGCTTATCCTGTATGAAGAGGGATGCGCCTATCCCGCGGCTGAACCGGATAAAGGCGTAATCTTTTTCCCGGATGCCGGTATATATTTTTTCCGCATAGGCGCAGCAGGCCGTATCATTGAGGACCGCCACAGCATAATCCGGAAAAAGGGAGCGCAGACAGGGGATGACTCCCGCTTCACCCTGATCGCCGGCAAGGGAAAAGGTGGTGGAGAATACCTCTTCCTTTTCCGGATCGATCATGGCAGGAAGCACAAAGCACAGTCCCAGAAGCTGTTCGGGACGGATTTGTTCCAGTATCTGATCCATGAGAAAGATGCGGCAGATTTGAGCGTAGGAATCGGAAGGAGCTTTGTCCAGCCGCATCTGCATGGAGGTGGTGCCGCAGATATCGATGAGAAGAGCATGGACGGAGCTTTCCTCCCAGCCGAATACCGCCACGAAATAATTCCCGGCGCAAAGCTCCAGACAAGTTGGCTTCCTGCCGGCGCCTGAACTGTCTCCCGTTCCGGAATCAAAGAGAAAGCCTCTGTCCGATAATTCATCGATCAGCGCGGAAACGGCCGTCCGGCTCAGGCCGGTCTGTCTGGCCAGGGCCGCCCGGGAAATCCCCCGATTTTTAAAAACTGAATTATAGAGCAGCTTTAAGTTTGTATTTTTAATAAGCTGTTGATTGACTAATTTCATAAAAACCCCTGTGTATAAAGAATTGTAATATCATAGAACTAATTAGAAGTGTATCATAACGACAGGAAAAGCTCAATACGGAAAAAAGGAATAATACAGGCTTTCAGCCTCAAAAAATATAGAATAAAAGAAAGAAAACAGAAGGATTGACAAGGGAAGCGTCCGATGGTATTGTGAATTTGTAAGATGATAGTATTAATTAAAAATAAATAAAAAACATAAAGTGAAGGAAAGGGGATTATGTATGAAGATCGGATTAATCGGATGCGGGGGCATGGGTACGACTCATAACCTGTCTTTAAAGGCCTTATCCGGTAAAATGGATGTGGAGGTGACGGCTCTGGCGGACTGCAGACAGGAATTTCTGGAAAGAGCGGCGAAGCAGTGGCCGGGGGCAAAGACCTATACTATGGGAATGGATCTGTTAAGGGAGGAAGAACTGGATGCGGTTCACATCTGTCTGCCCAGCTATCTTCATGCCGAGCATGCGATTGCGGCAATGGAGAAGGGGATGGATGTCTTTCTGGAAAAGCCGGTGTGCCTTACCAGGGAGGACTGCAGCAGGCTTTTGGAGGTACAGAAGAAAACCGGAGCGAGGGTTATGGTGGGTCAGGTGGTCCGTTCCTTCGGAGAGTACCGTTATCTGAAAGACATTTATGAAAAAAAGACTTATGGAAAGCTGAAATCCATCGTAATGCAGAGAATCAGCGGGGATACCAAGTGGGGGTATGAGGACTGGTTCCATGAGGAAAGAAAAAGCGGCAGCGTTGTGCTGGATCTGCATATCCATGATCTGGATTTCCTGCGGTATATGCTGGGAGAACCGGATTCCTTCACGGTGAAGGCGGCGGCTTTTCCCGGAGGAATGATAAACCAGATCATCACCTCCTATCAGTTCGGCAGTGTATTTGCAACCGCAGAAGGAATCTGGGACGTATGTACGGAGCTTCCCTTTGAAGGCTCCTTCCGGGCATGCTTTGAAGAAGCCACGATAATTTATCAGGGCAGGCAGACGCCCGCTCTGCAGGTATATCATAAGGGCGGAGAGATATCCGTCCCTGTGCTGCAGGAGGAAATCAGCCTTCATGATGAATCAGCCGGAATCAACATATCTGATTTAGGGCCTTATTATACGGAAATCAAGTATTTTTATGAATGTCTGGCAGAGGATCGGGAGATCACCAGGGCGCCTCTGGAGGAGGGGATTAAGTCGGTCCTTCTGGGAATTGAAGAATGGGAAGCGGGAAAGAAATATTTAAAGGAATACGGACAATAAAAAGTGATTTTCAGCTGCATGGACCGAAACAAAGGGAAGATGCACAGATGGGAGCGAATATGAGAGTAGGTATTTTAGTAAATTTACATGCGGATATGGATTTAAAAGAAAAATTCGGAGAACTGAAGGAAATGGGGGTGGAAAGCTGCCAGCTTGTCTGCTGGGACAGGAGCCTTCTGAATGAGGAAACGGCGGCTGTTGTCAGGGAGGCTGTCCGGGAAAAGGGGATAGAAATCACAGCGTTCTGGTGCGGCTGGGAAGGGCCTAAGGTGTGGAACTTTTATGAGGGCCAGGAGACGCTGGGGCTGGTGCCTCAGGCATTCCGTTTCCGGCGGCTTGAAATGCTGCTGGAGGGCTCGGATTTCGCCCGCCTGCTTGGAGTGGATAATCTGGTGACCCATGTGGGTTATATGCCGGAGAATCCGTATGATCCCAATTATCACAGTGTGATAGCCTGCCTGAAGGAGCTTGCACTTCGATGTAAGAATAACGGGCAGAACTTCCTTTTTGAAACCGGTCAGGAGACTCCTGTGACGTTGAAAAGAGCGATTCAGGATATTGGAACGGGGAATGTGGGAATAAATCTGGATCCGGCAAACCTTCTGATGTACGGGAAAGGCAATCCGGTGGATTCCCTGGATGTGTTTGGGGAATATGTGATGGGCATCCATGGAAAAGACGGATGCTATCCCACAAATGGCTATGAATTGGGAGAAGAGAAGCCCCTGGGCCAGGGAAAGGTCAATTACCCCGCTTTTATCAGAAAGCTTAAGGAAATAGGCTATGACGGCGATATTACCATTGAAAGGGAAATCTCCGGGGAAGAGCAGAAGAAGGATATTCTGATGGCAAAGCAAATGCTGGAAGAACTGATCGCAGCGGAATAAATACGAAAAAGAGAAAAGCCATCCGGCAGGGCGCCATGACGCCCGGTAACCGGATGGCTGTTTTATATGGCTCCGAATAGGTCAGGGGCGGTACAGATAACGGATGGCATAGATACGGTTCCCGAAGGCCGACAGCGGGACAAGCTCCTCTTCTGCATGGAGGGGATCCATGCACCAGAACTGTCCGTCCTGGCATTTGACCAGAAGGACATAATGAAAATTTCCCAGTCCTTTTACACGGACACGCACAATGGGATAAATCCCTTCCGATAAAAGGGCCGTCAGATCGGTTTCTTTCATTGCGGAAATACCGTTTATCCTTTCCAGGGACACATTCAGGGCGGAAGAAAGGGGATCCCATTGGATATTCCCATCCCTGTCATAGACCTGTTTCCCGGAAAAGAAAGAATTCAGGGTACCCGGATCCGTGGCGTTTATTTCCGGTACGGAGATGTCCTGCATATGAAGCTCCGCCGCAAGGCAGGCGGTCAGGCATCCGGAGGTTTCCATGGTAAAGGAAGAGTCTCCCAGCAAATCTCCGGCCCAGAAAGGATCTTTTTGAGAAAAGGAAACAGGATCCGGAGACTGGGTACTTCCTTCTCCCTTTACGGAAACGCTGCCGCGAACCCGGAAGGCCGTCAGGCAGAACGCTGCGGCAAGCAGCAGAATGATACACAGGAATATAATAGTACGTTTTTTCTTCATAGTGCTCCTATCTTTTTCAGACGTATATGCGGCGGATGATGTACATTACCTAAAACAGCTGAAAAACCGGAATTATCAGTTTTTATCTTACGGAATTATGATAGCAATAATCAGGTAGGTATTCAATACGCAATTACAAATAAAAAACGATATCAGGAATCACGGAAGATACAGAATAAGAATATATTCGAATACCGGAAAAATATCATATACGGACGGAGAAATTCAGCGGCTGATAATAATGGAAAAATTCAGAAATTTGAGTTATGATGAAGAGAACAGAGGCAGCACTATGGAAGCAATACATAGGCAGCCTCAGAAAAAAATGGAGGCTGCCTATGAATCTGCAGAGAATATTTATACTTATAGCGGCGGCAGTACTGACGGCTGCGTTTGGCCAGTACTATTTCCGGAAAAAGAAACTTCTATTTAAAGCGCTGGCCACATGTATGCCCGTCGCCGTGGCCCTCTTATATACATTGAGGGTGGGAGAGCAGGGGCGCTTTGTATCCCTGCTGATTCTGGCAGGCGCTTTTTTATGCATGACGGCGGATGTGCTGCTGGAACTGGTTTTCCTGGCCGGGGTAGCGGCTTTTGCGCTGGGGCATGTATGTTTTCTAACTGCCTATATTCACCTCACCCCGGTACGCCTGATGACGGTAATTCTTTTTTTGCTGCTGCTGACAGTCATGCTTCTGCTTCACGGGAAATTTCTTCCTAACTTTGGCGGCCAGGCCATTTATCTGGTGGGGTATGGAGCGCTTCTGTCCTTTATGACAGCGATGGCATTTACGGTTGCGGTGCAATCGGAAGGCCCGGCGGGAAAACTGATGGCGGCAGGAGGGATCTGTTTTTATATTTCAGATAATATCCTGGGGTTCCGGATTCTGCATGAAAAAAATAACCGGCTTTCCGGGGCTGTACTGCTGACTCTGTATTATTCCGCTGTTTATCTGATAGCGGCCGGGCTGTGGTTCCTGCCGTAAAGCGGATATGAGAAAAATACAGGAGGGGCGTAGTGATGAACAGGATAAATGTATCCGGAATCAGATCTTACTCATAATCAGCTGATAATTGATTTTTCATACGAAAAAAAGCGGTCCGGAAAGTGAATTCCGAATCGCTTTTTTTTATCAGGAAAGATACTCCATGTAAGGATCCTCCGGGGCATCCAGGAAGCATACCCCTATAATCCCCCGTCCGGTATGTGCACCGATGGCACAGCCCACTACCGATACCATAATATCTGCGGGATGCAGTTTTTCTTTTATTAAATCAGTTACAAAGCGAAGCGCTTCCTCGTCTTCCCCATGACAGACGGATACCAGTTGTTTTTCCAACTCCGCACCGTTTTCTTCCGCGTATTCCACCAGGCTTTTCAGAGACTTCTTATGCCCGCGGACGGTTTTTAGTACCTGCAGGCTTCCGGCCTCATCCACGATTAAAACCGGTTTCATATCCAGCGCCTCGGCGAGATTGCCTTTAAATTTGGAAAGCCTTCCGCCTTTTATAAGATAGGCGAGGGTATTCACGGTAAAGACATGGCGGATATGGCTGCGATAGTATGCGGCTGCCTCTATCAGTGTTTCCCTTGATGCGCCGTGATCCAGCATAGTGAGCAGCTTGACGACCAGAAGGCCGAAGCCTGCGGAGGCACACCTGGAATCAATGATTGTCAGATCAAAATCAGGATATTCTTCCAGGATACTGTCCCTTGCAATATTGGCGGCGTTGAAGGTGCCTGCGATTCCTGTGGAAAAGCACAGATAGATAACGCTGTCACCATTTTTGGCATAGGGCATAAAGGCTTCTTCAAACATGGCAGGGTTGATGTGATAGGTTCTCACATCTCTGCTTGTATCATCCAGTATTTTGTAAAATTCCCCGGTCTGAATGGTTTTCCCATCCAGATAATCCACTTCGTCAATAACGACAGGTGTGGGGATGACATGCAGCTGATATCGGCTGATTAGTTCCTCCGATAAATCAGATGCGGAGTCGGTAATTATTTTCAGCATAGATTCTCCTTGTCGGCTCCGGATTTTGGTCAGTGCACCTGGCCCATCTGATCCAGAAGCTGGATTTTGATATGATACAGCTTGGAAGAAAGGTCTACATATACCTGATGAGGGTTCACAAGACGTCTTGTTTCATCCCAGAGGGTATTCAGTTCCTTCTGACAGTACTCTCTGATTTCCATTACGCTGGGAGAAGTGTATACACATTTTCCATCCAGGAATACGGGAACCATAAGATCGCGAATGGTATAAGTACCGGCTTCCAGCAAAGTCTTTTTCCAGGGCTCCAGGGGATCAAAGAGGAGCAGAGGTTCTTCTTCGCTGAACACTTCATCAGCAAGAGCGATGAGGTCGGCCTTAATTTTACCGGTTTCCTTTTCATAGATCCGGTAGATAACCTTGTTGCCCGGGTTGGTAATTTTTTCGGAATTTTCCGAAAGCTTAATTTTGGGAACAAAGTTTCCGTCCTTATCCATAATGGCGGCCAGCTTGTATACACCGCCGAAGGAAGGCCAGTTTTTGGAAGTGATCATATGAGTGCCCACACCCCAGGAGGTAACCTTGCAGCCCTGTACCTTCAGGCTGTCGATGAGGTACTCATCCAAATCATTGGAAGCGGAAATGACCGCATCGGTAAAACCTGCCTCATCCAACATTTTTCTCGCTTTCTTGGAAAGATATGCAAGGTCGCCGCTGTCCAGACGGATTCCGTAGAAGGTGAGGGGGATTCCGGCCTCCCGCATTTCGGTGAAAACGCGGATGGCATTGGGAACGCCGGATTTTAAGGTATCATAAGTATCAACCAGCAGAATGCACGCACCCGGATACATATCCGCATATACTTTAAAGGCGGTATATTCATCCGGGAAGCTCATAATCCAGCTGTGCGCATGGGTTCCTTTCACTGGAACATCAAAAAGCTGTCCGGCCAGGACATTGCTGGTGCCGGTACAGCCGCCGATCATAGCCGCTCTTGCGCCGTAAATCCCTGCGTCAGGGCCCTGGGCACGGCGGAGTCCGAATTCCATGATTCCGTCCCCGCGGGCGGCATAGCATACCCGGGAGGTCTTGGTGGCGATCAGGCTCTGGTGGTTGATGATATTCAAAATAGCCGTCTCGATCAGCTGTGCTTCCATAATGGGAGCGATAACCTTAATCATAGGCTCTCTGGGGAACATGATGCTTCCCTCAGGGATAGCATAGATACTGCCGGAAAATTTGAAATCCTTCAGGTATTCCAGGAAGGCATCTTCAAAGATACCGAGGCTTTTCAGATAGGCAAGCTCATCGTCATCAAAATGAAGATTTTCCACATATTCAATGACCTGCTGCAGGCCGGCACAGATGGCATAGCCGGATTCCATCGGATTGTTCCGGTAAAAAGCATCAAAAATAACCGTTTCATTACGATCCATGTTTTTGAAGTAGCCCTGCATCATTGTCAATTCATAAAGATCGGTCATGAGGGTAAGATTCCGCGTTTTCATGGGTGCTCCTCCGCTTTCATTATAGTTCAGGCTTTACACAGCCGGACGGCGTGTAAAGCCTGGATAGAATTATTATTATAAATACCAATATAATACGCGTAATTAAGAAAGAAAGCAAGTTTTTCCTGTTTAAGAGCCTCGTGTAACGGTTCCTGTCTGCCCGAACCGCCGCCGCTGCAGTTTAAAAAGGCCTGCTTGTATGCTGGTTTACATATTTATTCTCAAATTTGGAGTAAACAATGGTCTGGCTGTGATACAGGCTGTAGTAACCGGAGAGCATATAGCTGGTGGCTGCGGCGATGAGAAAATAATAGGCATCGTCAAAGCCGAACAGTTCGAAGGAAATGAGCACGGAGGTAATGGGACAGTTGGTAACGCCGCAGAACACGGCGATCATGCCTACCGCCGCGCCCAGGGATGCAGGAAGCCCCAGAAGGGCGCCTACAGTGCAGCCGAAGGTGGCGCCGATGAACAGGGAGGGTACGATTTCACCGCCCTTATAGCCGGCGGAAATCGTGATGACCGTAAATATCATTTTGAAAAGAAAAGCCCATGGCAGCGCATTGCCTGCCAGCGCCTGTTCAATGACCGGCATGCCCGTTCCAAGGTAATCCTGGCTCCCGATAAGGAGGGTGAGGAGAATGAGTAGGATGCCGCCTGCGCAGATCCGGATATACAGGTTACTAAAATATTTTTTAAAGAAAACTTCCCCCATCTGAAGCATCATGCAGAAAAGAATGCTCAGCATGGCGCAGCAGGCCGCCAATAGGACAACCTTCAGTCCCGGAACAAGGGAAAGCTCCAGATCATTCATAACATGAAAGTTTTCTGTCTGCACGCCTATGTATTTGGCGACATCATTGGCAACCAGGGCCGCACAGATGCTGGGAACCAGCGCCGCATAGTACATGATCCCCACGCTGGAAACCTCCATGGCAAAAAAAGCCGCCGCCATGGGCGTGCCGAACAGAGCGGAAAAAGCGGCGGCCATACCGCTCATGAGAATGATTTTCTTATCTGTTTCATTAAAATGGAATATATCCCCCAGCTTTTTCCCCATGCTGCCGCCGATCTGCAGCGCCGCACCCTCACGGCCCACGGAGCCGCCGCAGAGAATGGTGATAATCGTGGAACAGAAAATAAGAAAAGCCATGCGGAACGGGATGATGATTTCACTGTGGATGCTTTCGATGACGGAATCAGTTCCGCCGTTATTTTCATAATGGAATGCTTTATATAAAAATACAATCAGCAGTCCGCCCAGCGGCAGTGTGAGAAACATGTAGTGATGCTGTGTGCGGAAAGCGGTTGCGTGGTTAAGGCACCAGGAAAAGAGAGAGGCAAACAGCCCCACGGCCGCTCCTGTCAGTCCGCTGAAAAAAAGCCATCGCAGATATTGCCCCATATTTCGGTATATTTTTGTTACATATGCTTTTATCCAGCCCATGAACAGCCTCCTTTCAGGATTGTATACAAACAGAATATAACACAATTCGACAGGCATTGAAAATAATTTTTCAATAATTGAAGCAATTCCCATGGATTCTTTCCCACAATCCCTTGACAATGCGGCTTTCCGGGCTATATAATACCGACATGAACACAGGAAAAAGCCATGAGGAAGACAGTAGTCATGTTGGAAAGGTGTAGCGAGCCGGTGCAGGTGGGAGACCGGTACGAGTAAAACATGAGGAAGATCACTTCTTAGCTGCGGGCTGAAAGGGAACAAGTAGGCAACGCCGGATTTCCTCCGTTACGGGAAACCATATATTCTTATAAAGACAGCCCGCTTTTTGGGGTTCCTGTTTTTATGAGCCGTATGCTGTAACAGGTGGTATAACGAGTCTTGAACCTCGTCCTTTTACAAGGACGGGGTTTTTTGTTCCTATGGAAAGGTTTTAGGCTGAATGCCGGAGAAAGAAAGGAAGAAGGAAATGTCACTTTACACTAAGGTAAACACAGATCTGAACTTTGTGGAACGGGAACACGAAGTGGAAAAATTCTGGGAAGACCGGAAAATCTTTGAAAAGAGCATGAAAATCAGGGAGGGCTCCCCTACCTATACGTTTTATGACGGGCCGCCGACCGCAAACGGCAAGCCCCATATCGGTCATGTGGAAACCCGGGCTATCAAGGATATGATTCCCCGTTACCGTACCATGAAGGGATATATGGTTCCCAGGAAGGCCGGATGGGACACCCATGGGCTTCCGGTGGAGCTGGAGGTGGAGAAGCTTCTGGGCCTGGACGGCAAGGAGCAGATTGAAGAGTATGGAATCGCCCCTTTCATCGAGAAATGTAAGGAAAGCGTATGGAAATATAAGGGCATGTGGGAAGATTTCTCCAGAAAGGTTGGTTTCTGGGCGGATATGGATGACCCCTACGTAACCTATCATGATGAGTATATTGAATCCGAATGGTGGGCGCTGAAGAAAATCTGGGATAAAGGCCTGCTTTACAAGGGCTTCAAGATTGTTCCCTATTGCCCCCGCTGCGGAACCCCTCTGTCTTCCCATGAGGTGGCCCAGGGCTACAAGGATGTGAAGGAACGCTCCGCTATCGCCCGCTTCAAGGTAAAGGGCGAGGATGCTTATATCCTGGCATGGACAACCACACCCTGGACACTGCCTTCCAACGTGGCTCTTTGTGTGAACCCCAAAGAAACCTATGTTAAGGCAAAGGCCGCCGACGGATTTACCTACTATATGGCTCAGGCGCTTCTGGATACGGTTCTGGGTGATTTGAACAAGGAAAATCCTGAAGTTCCGGCTTATGAAGTGCTGGAAACCTATGTGGGTAAGGATTTGGAATATAAGGAATACGAACCGCTGTTTGACTGTGCGGTGGAAACCTGTGAAAAACAGCATAAAAAAGCTTTTTATGTGACCTGTGACAATTACGTTACTCTGACAGACGGTACCGGTGTGGTTCATATCGCTCCGGCCTTCGGTGAAGATGATGCCAATGTGGGACGCAATTACGATCTGCCCTTTGTCCAGCTGGTGGATACCAAGGGTGAGATGACGAAGGAAACTCCCTGGGCGGGAACCTTCTGTAAGGATGCGGATCCTGTTATCCTGAAAGAACTGGCGGCAGCAGACCTGCTGTTTTCCGCACCTAAATTTGAACACAGCTATCCCTTCTGCTGGAGATGCGATACACCGCTGATCTACTATGCAAGGGAATCCTGGTTTATCAAAATGACGGCGGTAAAAGAGCATCTGATCGCCAACAATAATACAATCAACTGGATCCCGGAATCCATCGGTAAGGGCCGTTTCGGAGACTGGCTGGAAAATATCCAGGACTGGGGCCTGTCCAGAAACAGGTATTGGGGAACTCCCCTGAATATCTGGCAGTGTGACTGCGGGGAAATGCTTTCCGTGGGAAGCCGTGAAGAGCTGGAGAATTTAAGCGGCAATCCGGAAGCGAAGACGGTGGAGCTGCATCGTCCGTATATCGATGCCATCACCATCCCCTGCCCGAAATGCGGAAAGCCCATGAAGCGTGTGCCGGAAGTGATTGACTGCTGGTTTGATTCCGGAGCCATGCCTTTCGCACAGCATCATTATCCTTTTGAAAATAAGGAAACCTTTGAGCAGCAGTTCCCTGCCCAGTTTATTTCAGAGGCTGTGGATCAGACCCGCGGATGGTTTTATTCCCTCCTGGCGGAATCCACTCTGCTCTTTGACCAGACTTCCTTTGAAAATGTAATTGTCCTGGGACTTGTACAGGATGAGAACGGCCAGAAGATGAGCAAGTCCAAGGGAAATGCAATCGATCCCTTCGACGCTTTAAATGAATACGGTGCGGATGCTATCCGCTGGTATTTCTATTCCAGCAGTGCTCCCTGGCTGCCCAGCCGTTTCCACGGCAAGGCGGTAATTGAGGGACAGCGCAAATTCATGGGAACCCTTTGGAATACCTATGCGTTCTTCGTGCTGTATGCCAATATTGATAATTTTGACGCCACAAAATATAAGCTGGAAGCCGACAAGCTGTCCGTGCTGGATAAATGGCTGTTAAGCCGTCTGAATACCCTTATCACGGAAGTGGATACCCGTCTGGACGCTTATCAGATTCCGGAAGCGGCAAGAGCCCTTCAGGACTTTGTGGATGACTGCAGCAACTGGTATGTAAGAAGAAGCCGCGAGCGTTTCTGGGCCAAGGGAATGGAGCAGGATAAGATCAATGCTTATATGACTCTGTATACCGCACTGGTAACCGTAAGCAAGCTGGCAGCTCCCATGATTCCCTTTATGACGGAAGAAATCTACCTGAACCTGGTGAGAAGTCTGGATAAAAATGCGCCGGAAAGCGTACATCTGTGCGATTTCCCCAAAGCGGATCCCGCCTTTGTGGATAAAGAACTGGAAGAGGCGATGGAAGAGGTGCTGGATATCGTTGTTATGGGCCGTGCCTGCAGAAATACGGCAAATATAAAGAACCGCCAGCCTATCGGCACCATGTTTGTAAAGGCCGGAAACACCCTGAGCGATTTCTATAAGGAAATCGTAGAGGATGAGCTGAATGTGAAGAAGGTGGTATTCACTGACGACGTAAGAGACTTCACCACCTATACCTTCAAGCCTCAGCTTCGTACGGTTGGGCCGAAATACGGCAAACAGCTGGGCGGAATCCAGAAGACTCTGGCCGCTCTGGACGGAAATGCCGCTATGGATGAATTGAATGCTTCAGGAAGCCTAACCTTTGACGTAAACGGCGTGGAAGTAAGCCTGACCAAGGAAGACCTTCTTATCGAAATGACACAGAAGGAAGGCTATGTATCCGAGGCCGACAATAATATGACGGTAGTTCTGGATACCAACCTGTCCGACGAGCTCGTTGAGGAAGGCTTTGTATTTGAAATCATCAGCAAAATCCAGACAATGCGTAAGGAAGCTGGTTTTGAGGTAATGGATCACATCCGGGTATCTCTGTGCGGAAATGAGACCGTAGCGGGGATCGCTTCCTCCAACCAGGAATTCATTGCAGGCAAGGTGCTTGCGGATTCCATTACGGCAGGAGATATGCTGGCTGTAAGCAAGGAATGGAACGTTAACGGTGAAAATGTGACCATCGCTATCGAAAAAGTGAACTGATCAGCGTTTTTCTGACAGAGAGCCGCCGCTTTGGTGTGAAGTGGCGGCTTTTTTTACTGAATTTATAACTTATTGTTACAAAATTACTGTTTCCATATTTGGTAAAGTGTTGTAAACTGTACGTGTCAGACTTACAGCAGGCATAATATAGTATAGGAAAGAACGGTTCCTGCATCGCTGTATGAACCGTAAAATGAACGATAATTGTGAGGAACGAGGAGAAAGTAAATGCTTAAGAAACCGGTTATTCAGAAATTTGACAAAGATTTATTCAAGAACAGTGTGGTGTATAATGTAAAGACCCTTTACAGGAAAACCCTGGAGGAGGCTACGCAGCAGCAGATTTTCCAGGCGGTTTCCTATGCCATCAAGGATATCATCGTAGATAATTGGATGAATACCCAGAAGGAGTATCAGAAGGAGGATCCGAAAACTGTATATTATCTTTCCATGGAATTTCTGATGGGCCGTGCATTGGGAAATAACCTGATTAATCTGCAGGCTTATGAGGATGTGGAGGAAGCTCTTGAAGAGCTGGGAATCGATATCAATACAGTGGAGGATCAGGAACCGGATCCGGCGCTGGGCAACGGCGGACTGGGACGTCTGGCGGCCTGCTTCCTGGATTCCCTGGCAACCCTGGGCTATGCGGCTTATGGATGCGGGATCAGATACCGCTACGGAATGTTCAAACAGGAAATCAGGGACGGCTATCAGATTGAGGTGCCGGACAACTGGCTGGCCGACGGCAATCCTTTTGAACTCCGCCGTCCGGAATATGCCAAGGAGGTCAAGTTCGGCGGATATGTTAATGTTTTTGTGGATGAAAACGGACGCAACTGCTTTAAGCAGGAAGGCTATCAGTCTGTAAAGGCTGTTCCCTATGATATGCCTATCGTAGGCTATGGAAACGGTATTGTGAATACCCTGCGCATCTGGGATGCGGAGCCTGTGGAATGCTTCCAGCTGGAATCCTTTGATAAAGGGGATTACCAGAAGGCCGTAGAGCAGGAAAACCTGGCAAGGAATATCGTTGAGGTGCTTTATCCCAACGATAACCATTATGCAGGCAAGGAGCTTCGTCTGAAGCAGCAGTATTTCTTCATTTCTGCCTCCGTACAGGAAGCGGTGGAAAAATATATGAGAAAGCATGACGATATCCGCAAATTCCACGAGAAGGTGACGTTCCAGCTCAATGATACCCATCCTACGGTAGCCATTGCGGAACTCATGCGTATCCTTATGGATGATTATTATCTCACCTGGGATGAAGCCTGGGCTGTGACAACCAAAACCTGTGCTTATACCAACCATACTATTATGGCGGAAGCCCTGGAAAAATGGCCGATTGAACTTTTCTCCAGACTTCTTCCCCGTATTTACCAGATAGTTGAGGAAATCAACCGCCGCTTTGTGGCTCAGGTTTCCCAGATGTACCCCGGCAACCAGAACAAGATTGCCAAAATGGCTATCATTTATGACGGACAGGTGAAAATGGCGCATCTTGCCATTGTTTCCGGCTATTCTGTCAACGGCGTTGCAAGGCTTCATACGGAAATCCTGGAGAAACAGGAACTGAAGGATTTCTATGAAATGATGCCCGATAAATTCAATAATAAAACAAATGGTATTACCCAGAGAAGGTTCCTCCTTCATGGAAACCCTCTTCTGGCTCAGTGGGTTACGGCTCATGTGGGCAGTGACTGGATTACCGATTTATCCAAAATCAGCGGCCTTAAGATCTATGCCGAGGATAAAAAAGCGCAGCAGGAGTTCATGAATATCAAGTATCAGAATAAAGTGCGCCTTGCCAATTACATTCTGGAGCATAACGGTGTGGAAGTGGATCCCCGTTCTATTTTTGACGTACAGGTGAAGCGTCTTCATGAGTATAAGCGCCAGCTGCTGAACATCCTCCACATTATGTATCTGTATAATGGACTGAAAGAAAATCCGGATAAAGAATTTTATCCCAGAACCTTTATATTCGGCGCTAAAGCGGCTGCCGGCTACAGGAATGCCAAGCTGACCATCAAATTGATCAATGCGGTGGCGGATGTGGTGAATAATGACCCTTCCATCGGCGGCAAAATCAAGGTGGTATTTATTGAAGATTATAAGGTTTCCAATGCGGAATGGATTTTCGCGGCGGCGGATGTGTCCGAACAGATTTCCACAGCCAGCAAGGAAGCCTCCGGAACCGGAAACATGAAATTCATGCTCAACGGAGCCCTTACCCTGGGAACCATGGACGGGGCCAATGTGGAAATCGTGGAAGAAGTGGGAATGGATAACGCCTTTATTTTCGGGTTAAGCTCGGATGAGGTAATCCGGTTTGAGAATTTCGGCGGTTATAATCCCATGGATATCTTCAATAACGATCCGGATATCCGCAAAGTACTTATGCAGCTGATCAACGGAACCTTTGCTCCTTATGATACGGAACTGTTCCGCCCGCTGTACAACTCCCTGCTGAATACACAGAGTACCTCCAAAGCGGATATGTATTTTATCCTGAAGGATTTCAAGCCTTATGCGGAAGCGCAGCGCAAGGTAGAGGCCGCTTACATCGACGAGGCAGGCTGGGCAAAGAGCGCTATCCTGAATGTGGCATGCTCCGGGAAGTTCAGCTCTGACAGGACCATACAGGAATATGTGAATGATATCTGGCATCTGGATAAGGTGGTTCTGCCGAAGAGGGCGGAGAATCCTAAGGTGATTGGGAAATAAACGATAGATATCTAGTTTGAGCGGATATAAGAATAGAAGATGTAAGAGTTCAGATAAAACTGAACTCTGCTAAAAGATGCCGGATTCATCGATGAAAGGATATAAAGTACTTGATTGATGAGAAGGCATCTTTTTTATTTTGAAAAGGATAAATTTCTCGTATACTGAAGTATGAAATGCGGAGATAAAATCATGATTATTTGCCCAAATTGCGGAGAACTTACAAAAGAACAAATACATGTTTTCAATAAAAACATACGTAAACAGGATTTTGGCCTCCTGCCCGTTTTGCCAACTTGCAGATTTTGTAATGCGGAGGTGGAAATATCACATATTTGCTCGGAAGGAAATATAATTATCCTTAATGGAACCTGTGGGAGCGGAAAATCAACGATAGCGGAACAGATGATTAAAAAAGGATTTAGAGCGATTGACGGAGACTGTGCCATTCAGGCAATGAAACATAAACAAAAATTAAAGACAGTGGATTTCAGAGAAATAATAGATGAAATTGCTTATGATATTGATGTGCTTTCTTTATACTCACGACAGCTTGTGCTGGCGGCGATAATTGTTCCGGAAGACTTGGATAAATATATTACCATGTTAAAATCCAGAAATTTAAAATACAAATTTGTGCTGTTGAAACCGGATTATCAAACGGTTTTAGAACGTTGCCGGAATAGAACTTGTCATAAGAATGTTACTCCGGAATATTGGATAAGATATTTTTATGATTTACTGGATTTTGATAACAGAATGGATATATTGGACAATACCGGAATGACAACTGAAGAGACAGTGGATCATATCTTAAAACTTTGTAATTAAAAGTAAGAAAATAAAATAGAGTTACTAATATATGGTATGAAAAATATAGAAATCCCTGTTCTGTATCACATTACAGAACAGGGATTCACTCACTAAAAAATTATCCACTAGACATTTATAATATAACATAATAGAGTATAATTGTCAATTCTTATTTGTTTGAATATACCATATGCCGTTATAAAATAAAAGATAATAAATACAGCCGCTGTGTTACGGTTCGCACACGCCTCGCGCTTCGTATCTTCCTTAATTCTGCATGTCAGCACTATCCCTTAACCGCCCCACCGGTAATCCCTTCCACCAACTGATTAGAGAATAAGAAATAAATAATGATTATAGGAACCAACGTTATCATGACAGCCGCAAAGGACACATTCATATATTTGATAAACTCATTCAGATAATTATAAATGGCCAGAGGGAGAGTACGCACGTTTTTACCGCCTAGAAGAACCATGGGCATATAGAAATCATTCCATTCACTTACAGCCGTTATTAATGCCACCGTAGAAATAACAGGTTTACATAATGGTAATATAATCTGGGCAAAAATACGAAATTCGCTCGCGCCGTCAAGCCGTGCAGATTCATCCAGTGCCATGGGGACGGTTCGGAAAAACTTCTGGAAAATATATACAGACAGAGAAATACCGGAGGCATATACCAGTATCATTCCCGGAAGCTTGTTCAGCAGAGCAAGCTTTTTCAGGATAATAAATAAAGGGAGGACGCTCACCTGTATGGGAAACATCATTCCAAACAGAAAATAGGAGGTAAGCAGGGGTTTTCCCTTAAATTCATACCGGGCAATGCCGAATGCCGTCAAAGCGGCGAGGAGCACACAGCCGGTGGTGCCGCAGGCAGTCAGGATGATGCTGTTAAGAAAATATCGCCCGAAGTGGTCTTTTTTAAAGATTTCCACATAACTGTCCAGGGAAAAAGACTGGGGCCAGCCAAAGGTATCGTTCAGGATATTTGCCTTTGTTTTAAAGGAGTTTAAAAGTGTGGAAATCAGGACAAATATGGTGATACTTGTGAATAAAAGAAGTAAAATGGAGAAAATCCAGCGGATCAGGCGGGATGTTCCGGATATTATTTCTTTGTTTTTTCCTTTCTTTGCCATATGCCCTCCTTAAGGTTCGTATTCAAATTTAGTCAGTACCTTATTCTGGATAAAGGTAACGATCATGATGATAATAAACATGGTTACGCTGATGGAAGCGCCGAATCCCAGATTGACCTCTCCGCTGAGAACACTGCCGAAGGTATAACGGTAGAAAACCATATTGACAAAATCGAGGGAGCTGTTTACGCCTCCGGTAGGGCCGCCCAGCATAAAGGGAATGTCGAAAACGCCCAAAGCCCAGATGGAGCTCATCACAATGATGGAGGAGCAGGCCGGCAGAGAAAGGGGAATCAGGATGCGGAAAAGGCGCTGTGCCTCGGAGCAGCCGTCGATCCTGCTGGCTTCAATAATATCCGACGGAATATCCATCATATTGGCGTAAAAAATCATCATGCCGGATGCGGCACCCTGCCACAGGACTAGTGCGATCATGATTTTAAAGGCCAGCTTGGGATTTCCCACCCATGCGCTGACAAGGTTATTCCATCCCATTTTTTCAAAAAAGGTATTTAAGAATCCGATAGTGGGATTGAATATCATGGTGGCAAAAAAGCTTACGATGGTGGAACTGATCACATAGGGCATAAATATCATGAATTTATAGTATTTGAAGAAAGGGATCTTCAGATAAAATAAATATGCCACCAGAAACTGAAACGGTGTGATAATGAACCACACACAGAGCAGATATTTCAGGTTGTTTTTCAGGGCATTAAAAAATACAGGGGCAATTCTTGTATTGGTGAACAAGGTTTTGAAGTTTTCTATTCCGATAAAGTTCATTTCTCCCAGGCCCGACCATTCAAATACCGACAGGTAAATGACATAGATGATGGGAAGGATAATGAAAACGGTATATGCAAGGAAGCCGGGAGTTATAAAAAGGAGATAGGACTTTTTTCTTCTTTGTTTTTTCATATTCGATCTCCAGTCTGTATTGCGGATAAGCGCCTATACGGACCTGCATGGATATACAGGCCCGTATCCGGCAATTACTATTGCATTTCTTTTCCTAAATCATCCATGAGCTGATCTACGGTTATATCTCCTACAAAAAGCTTGGGGAAGTATTCTTCCGTGATGGCATTTCCGGTTCCGCCTTCTACGGAGTATTTGGAAATAAGGGACTGCCAGCTTGTATATACGTTATCACAATCGGATATTTCGTTGGCGATAGGGTTGGCGGACTGTATTTCCGGGCTTCCTGATACGGCTCTCTGAACCTGTACCCAGGTAGTCTGGGCTTCCAGGGAAGCACAGTACTGGGCAAAGGCCTTTGCCGCTTCCGGGCTCTTGGTATCTTTGTAAATGGAAAATCCGTTTGCACAGGTGCCGACCATTCCGGTGGTACCGTCCTCGGCGGGGATCTGGAAAGCTCCGTAATTCAAATCCGGGTTATTGGATTCGATGCTGGACATTTCCCAGGAACCGCCGATGAACATGGCTGCCTTGCCTGTGGTAAAGGTGAGGATTGCGGCAGAGCCATCGATAACACCCTTGTAATTATCTCCGTAATAACCTTTGTCCGCCCATTCCAGCATTTTGTTCAGGGCATCCTTGGCGGGCTGATCCGTCAGCTTAACGGAATAATCGGAAAGGCCCTTGGTATATTCAGGATCCATAGCGGATAAAACAGGTTCAAAAATAAATAATACGCTGCCGAAGCTGGTGGGGGAGAAGGAAATGGGAATGACTCCCGCATCCTTTTCTTTTGCCAGAAGCTCTTCGAATTCGCTGAACTTTGCGGGGATTTCCCAGCCGTTTTCTGCAAAGAGGTCTTTGTTATAGAAGCAGGCCCGGGTATCCATGGTGAGCCAGGGAACGGAATAAACGGTGCCGTCAATGGTGGCGAGCTTCAGGCTGTCTTCGGTGAGTGCGCTGAAATCCAGATCACTGATATCCATAAGAACATCGTTTTTTACATAATCCTGCATATTTGTGGTAGCGGTTCCGTTGGTCCAGAACAGGTCAGGTGCCTCACCGGACTGGATGGCTGTTGTAAGAAGGCTGTAATAGGTATCCCCGTCTTTGATTTCATATTCCACTTCTACATTGGGATATTTTTTCTGGAAGCCTTCGATAACGGCGGCCAGAGAATTTTCAAAGGTGGTTCCGTGTTCCCAGATGGTCAGGGAACCGGTAATGGTGTCGTCTGCTGCAGCTTCATCAGAAGCAGCGGGTGTTTCTGCCGGCATGTCTGTTTCAGGAGCTGCGTTTGATTCCTGGGGCTCCTGTGCGGACGGCGCTGTAGTAGATGCGGTATTGCCGCAGGCAGTCAGGCTGGCGGCCAGAAGTGCTGTACAGGTTAAGAGTGCGAGTGCTTTTTTCCCTTTCATAATGAATCCTCCTAGTTTTGCTTTAACCTCGAGATTATGATTTCATTATATCGGGTTATCGGATCGGAACAATTAACAATCTTACCGTTCCCATTCACAATATTATCCAATTCCTCAGATATGTGTCCGAAAGGTTACGGATTTTATGATTTATTCACGAATTTATCTGAATTTTTCAAGGCCTTCCAGTCGGTTGTAAATGAAAAAACCGTATGATAGAATAAAAAATATGAATTCCTTCCCGGTTTGTCTGCTTCATGATACAGGTGGAGTGAGGAAAGGTACGAGGAGAAGTTATGGAGAAGGAAAGCTTGTTTTTTACAAATCATTTTTCAATCAGTCTGAAGCATCATCTGGTGCTGTATTATATTTTTCTTATTATTGCGCCTTTTCTGCTGGTAATCCTTCTGTCCGTCAGTATCATGTATCGCTATACCTGCCGGATTTATGGGGATTATCTGGTCACCAATCTGAAATCAACCCAGGAACAGCTGAATACTGCCTATAACCAGTACCGTGATCTGTCCATGACACTGTATCATAACAATACGGTGGATATTCTGGCGAAGAAGAGGATCACCGATGAGGACTGGGAACAGATCCGGCTGGAAATGAGCAATATCTGCAATGCCAATTCCAAAATGGCCTCCATGCAGATCGAAGTACAGGGCACTATGGTACATGCGGGGACCTCCAATGTAAGTATTGTAGATTATGTAAACAGCCACAGGGAGGAGATTGTTGCTGAAAAAGGAAGGGTTATCTGGCTTCCTCAAAGTACATATTCTCCTTATCCTTTCGGAACTTATAAGTATGTGATTGCCCGTTCCCTGAATTCCAAAGGAAAAGAGAATATCGGCATTATGTATATGACGGTGGATAAATCCATTTTTGATGATGCATTCGGCGCGATTACAATGGATGGCGCGGTCACCTATATCCTTCATCCTTCCGGTACGGTGCTGTATTCATCGGACAGCAGCCGTCTGAATCAGGATTTTCATATAGAAGGTATGGCTTTTACGGAAAAAACAGGATATTTCACCAAAAAGATACAGGGAGAAAATTGTCTGGTCGCTTATGCCAAGTCTTATAAAACAGAATGGATCCAGCTGGTAATTGTTCCGGTAAATACGTTCTTTTCGAATTTCCAGCCGGTGAGAGTGAGTATTTTTATATTGGCCTGTATTTATGTGGTTCTTATTTTTTTGATGATTGTTCTGATGAACCGGCATATAATCCGGCCCATCCTTTCCCTGACACGAGCGATGGATCGGTTTGCAGAAGGAGAGCTTCAGATCAGCGAGGCGGAGACATACAAAACGAGGGAAATAAACAGCCTTTTTATCCATTTTAATTCCATGACAAAAAAGGTACATGAACTGATTATGGATAACCGCAGGGTGGAAAGGGAGAAAAATAACTTTGAAATGCAGGTGTTGATATCCCAGATGAATCCTCATTTTATATATAATTCGTTAAACACGGTAAAATGGCTGGCGGTAATTAATAAGCAGTCCACGATACAGAATGTGACAGATTCCCTGATTTACATCCTCATGCAGATCACAAATAAAAAGGACAGCCTTCACAGGATTGCAGATGAGAAAAAGCTTCTGGAGCATTATGTGGTTATCCAGAAAACACGGTTTATGAATTTTGACATGCATTACAATGTGGAACCGGACACGGAGAATCTGCTGATACGGAAATTCCTGCTGCAGTCTATTGTGGAAAACGCCATTATACATGGCTTCAGCAGAGGGAAGGTAAACGGCGGCCGGATAGAATTAAAGTCATACAGAAAAGAGGGGAGGCTTCATGTTGATATCAGCGACAATGGAAAAGGGTTTGATATCTCCGAATGGGAGCAGCGGGAGGAGTCTGCTGACATGCAGCATACCAATGTGGGGATAAAAAACATCCGGCAGATCATTAAGCTGGAATATGGAGAGCCTTTCGGGCTTTTTATGGAGAGTGAACCGGGGAAGGGAACATGCGCCCATTTTATTCTCCCGGTTATGGAAATGGGAGCGGCGGCAGATGATACGGACGATAATAATTGATGATGAAATTCTGGCGAGGATAGGGATTCAGACCTTTCTTGAAGGGAAACAGGATATTGCGGTACAGGGAACCTTTTCTTCCTCCCTGGATGCTTTAGGGTATCTGCGAGGGGAGAATCAGGTGGACATCGTGATTACGGACATTGAAATGCCGGATATGGACGGGCTGGCTTTCATAAAGGCGGTGCGGGAGGAAAATCTGTGTGCCGGAATTATTATCGTGAGCTGTCATGATAACTTTTCCTATGCGAGGGAAGCCCTGGAGCTGGGAGCCGACAGCTATATTCTGAAGCAGGAGGTTACGGAAGAAAAGCTGAATGAGGTGATAGAAAAAATAAACGGGGAAAAGATTCTGCCCATGCTTGCAGAAAAGAACAGGAAAGAGAAAGGGAGGGGGACACAGGACGGACAGGTCTGCAGCAGCAGTTATGTGACCGGAGTCTTAAAGCTTCAGAGCCGGGACAGCGCAGATGACTCCCTGATATCAGGCCATGTGGATAAAACCATGCTGATCCATCTGCTGGAAAATATTGTGGAAAAAGAAGGGATGGGCACTTTTTTTTCTCCGTACAATAAAGAGATGTTCATTCTGTTCCAGTTCCCGCAGGAACAAAGCTGTGAGGAAAAAGCGGAGCAGCTTAAGAAAAATTGTGATGACCTGAATCAGAATGTGAAGCTGTTCATAAACGAAAGGCTGCTGATAGGCTGCAGCGGGTTCTTTGACGAGCTGAAGGATATGCGGGAACGGTATCAGGAAGGCCTGAATATGCTCCGCCAGGATTTTTATGAGTCAGGGGAATATTTTTTTGTGGCGGATAGCTGCCTGCGGAGAAAAAAGGAAGTTTTTTCGCCTGATACGGAGCAGTTTACGGAAGAGGAATGGATAGGGGAATTCTGCAGGCAGCTGACGGTTTATATCGATAACTGCAGGGACAGAAAGGAAGATCCGGATAATGTCAAAAAAGAATTGTTTCATGTGATGAACCGGTTTATCTATACGCTGGCTCAGAAATACAGCCTGGCGGGCCAGTTGATTCTGGGCTTTGGGGGAAAGCTGGAAGGAATTATGGATGCTTCCTCCAGGAGCAGGCTGGAATATGAACTGACGGAAAAAATGCAGGAGCTTTCCTCGGCTTTGCGTAAGAGGCTGGCGGATGATACCATGGAGTCTGTGCTGCAGTATCTGGAGGAGCATATTTATGAGCAGATACCATTAACGGAGGCTGCACAGAAGAGCTTTATGAGTGTCCCCCATTTCTGTAAAAGATTCAAGGAATACACGGGGGAAACCTATGTTAAATACGTTAATAACAGGAGAGTGGAGAAAATCAAGGAATATCTGGACTGCGGAAAATATTCCCTGAATGAGATTGCCTGCATGATGAATTTCCAGAATATGAATTATATGATACGGCTTTTTAAGTCAACGACAGGACTGACCATTAGAGAGTATAAAAGGTCCGCAAAAAAGCGGGAGGAATGAACCATGCGGTATGCACCCTGCGAAAGTAACAGAGACTGCCTTTTCAGGGGCAGTCTCTGTTTAAGAGAAGAAGTATTTATAAAACCGCACTCTGCTGAAAAGGAAGATTACAGAGAAGAAAGCACCTTCTTTTCATAGGGAAGCAGATATACCTCACCCCACAGGCCGTAGGCATCAGGAACCCTTATTTCATTCTGCCATTTATGATAGGTTATGGCGTTTCTGGAGGTATAATCCAGAAGGGCATTGAGCAGTGTGGAGGCTATGGTAATAGTCAGCGTGTTTTCTCCTCTGTGAAGGAACGGGCTGATATCCACGTAGGAGGAGGACTGATTCGCAGGAATTTCCCTGTGGTTCACCATAAGGCTGAAGCTGTCGCAGATTTCGCCGAGCTTCAGTACATAGCCGGCATTATCTTCCCAGGCTTTTTCCAGGATAAAGGAGGTTTCATAAATCCCTGTGCCGGAAGTGTTTTCCTGGCCCGGAAGATCCTTCCAGGGAACCAGGGGATCGAGATGGTCATAGGTGAAAATAGTTTTTATGCTTTCTGACGGAATAGGGCTGTCAGACCATTTTTCAAGGGTCAGCTTCCAGTTTTCCAGGGGAAGGGAACAACCGGTAAAAGCTTTTTCATATAAATTGCCGGATGTATCGTATTCTGCCCGGATGGTGAGAGCCTCCGTGTGCAGGGAGGGAATATCCAGACCGAGGCAGGCCGGATTTTGGATCAGTGCGATGACACAGCTTTCATTTGGCTCCAGATGCAGGGAAATGGTTACATTTTCGTCTCCTTCCTGGTAGGCGGCGACAGGATGTATGGAACCGCTCCAGGTATCCAGCAGGCAGGGCAGTCCTTTGCCGGACAGAGTGACCGGCGTATCCTGGGCGGGCATTTCCTGTGCCTGCGGAAAGGTGTCGGAATCGCCGTAGTTATAAAAGTAATAAAAGTCTGTTTCCGGTGTATGACGGCATACGTTGAGTATCCGGGAACGTTTGTGGTACCTGGCATTGGGGAGGATTTGAAGTTCCTCCAGAATGGCAGGTACTTCCTGTACGGTATTTACCTGTTTCACCCAGGGAAGCAGAAGCAGCTCTTGGATGAGAGGGGCGATTTCCTTTTCCAGATGGAAGGCCGGCTGCTGGGGCAGGGAGCCTACAAACAGGACAGGAAGGCCTTCTGAAGCAAATTCGCGGAGCCTGAGGGCGGTTTCGTAAGGAAGAAAATTCTGGTTATCCAGAATCAGCGCCTTATATGCCGGGCCGTCGGGAGCGAGTACGGCCCGGCGGGGTTCGTGCTGTGTTTCCGCCGCTTGTGTTTGAGAAAGAGCCAGGGCGGAGGGACTGATAAAATCATAGGTGTAGCCGTTCTGTTCCAGAAGCCCGTCATCGTCATATAATTTTACCGCATGATTAAAATCAATGATTTCTTCATAGCTCTGCCGGTAGACGGCCAGATCGATTCTGCCGGTGCCCTGTCTCAGGATGAATTGATTCCGGGCGAGGAAATCCGTGTAATGATTCACATGAAGCCAGTTGGGCTGGCAGCTGCTCCAGTTATTGGAGAATTCGCTGTAACCCATAGTCGTATAGCCGGGCCAGTGTGTCCCCGGAAGGAAGCCGTTTTCGTTCCCTTCTCCATCATAATAGCCTTCATAAGAGTAGCCATGGAAAACAGCCTGGTTTACGCAGCAGGAAAAGGCCCTCTGGATGTGCCACAGCTGGTTCCCCCAGGTCTGCTGATAATTGCCGGAGTTGACGCCTCCGTTGCCGCGTCCGTTCATCTCTGCGGAGGCCTCAATGGAATAAATCTGCTTTCCTGACAGGTGCATACTGCCGGCCTGCAGACGGTAGAAATCCAGAATATCCCCGCCATATAAGGTTTCGGTTTCCGGGATGGTCACATACATGGCTGTCTGGGCCAGTTCCAGATCCTTTCCATAGGAAGTCTGATAACGCATATTAATATGGTGCTTCTCACAAAATCGGGTAAGAGGGATCAGGTGGTTATCCACATAAAGCCGGGTGAGAAATTCCTGATAATCACGTATGATCTGATCGTTATGTTCATCAAATCGAAATTCCGGTACCGGAAACGAAACAAAACAGCCGGGGCTGTCCGGATCATACAGGGCGGGAAGATAGGGAGCCAGATCGTACTGGTTTTCTTCCCGGAAGGATTCCAGAAAACCCCAGGTCCAGTCCAGATGCGTCTGGAATTCCAGGGAATCGATAAACAGGGAAACCATGTGTGAGAAGTCATCTCCGAAGTAAGGGATCAATTCTTTTTCCCAATAGCCGGTAAGGCGTTCCGTGGCTTTTGGGCTGTAATGATCCAGCTGGAGATTCTGGCAGGTTTTATTTCCGGAGGGGTGTTCCCACCAGCCGAACAGAACATATTCCCCTTCGTCCTCGGGACAGAAGGTAATCTTCCAGGAAAGAGGATCCCCTTCCTCCTGAAGAACCTCTTCTCCGAGACGGAAAGCCCTTGCGGAGGAATAGGCGAGAGTCTTGGTGTCTTTATCCGTATACCGGGCGCAGGTTACCGCAGCCAGACGGGGCAGCGTGCCTGCGGAAGCGGCGTCCTCCACGGCCTGGGAAGGTACCGGTATGAGGCCGGAATAGGGGCGGGACTTTGTTATACCGTCAAGATATGCACAGTCAGCCTCCATCTGGGCACCCTGTTCAGGGTCGGATGCATCGGTGATGCCGGGGAGAGCGAGAGGCCAGAAGGGTGTCATGGAAAAATCAATGGTAAAATTGTATTTTGCCGCAGTCTGCAGAATATGTCCGGCGAAAGTTTTCCACTTCGGAGTCCCCCATTCAATGGTGAAATCGCCGGAGGTGTCAAAACGGGGCATGGGAACCACCTCGGCGCCGCTGAAACCGGCTTCGGCCATGGAACGGATATCCTTCTCAATACCGTCCATGCTGAGCATGGCGGAGGGCAGCCACCAACGCATTCTGGGACGGCTGTTTCCGGTTGGGTTCCGGAATTCTTCCGGAAGGTTACCGATGGTTTCATAATGGACCAGGTGGGGCCATTCAGGATTAGTACGATAATTTTTCATAAGATATACCTCATGTGGATCCGAAACAAAAGACTGGTTACCATTTTATTATAGAATAACGTTTTGGGAGACTGTATTGAATAATAGGACGAAAAAGGGTAGTATTTATGTATTAAAGTGACAAGGGGACAGTTATGACAGAGGACAGAGAACTGTGTTCCATCCGGGAATGGATAGCGTTTGAAAAAAAGGAGCCGGACATCTGCGGGGAAAGCAGAGAGGGGTACTTTACCAATCTTTCCCCGGATGGGACGGGCATGGGGGATGACGTTGGGCGGAAAACGGAATCGCACCAGACCATACGGGCCGAGCATGCCTTTGCGAAGGAAGAGCAGGTAAAGGTAGCCATGGAGACGGTGAATGCCGCGGATCGCAGGAACGGGATACACAGATTTGTAACCCGGTTTCATAACCATGATTTTTTTGAGTTGATTTTTGTTTTTCAGGGTCACTGTACAACGACCATTGAGGGGAAGGCCGGTATGCTGACCGAAGGGGATATCTGCATTTATAACCTGGAGGCCGTTCATCAGCTGGGGATTGAGGATGAGGACTCCGTTATTTTCAATATAATTATGAAAAAAGAATGGTTCCACAGTATGCTTCTTCCTTTGTTGGACAGTACTAACCCCATATCCGCTTTTTTTACCAAAGCGCTGTACCATATCGAATCACCGGCAGGGCATCTGGTATTCTCCTATGAAGAGGGAAGTGAGGCCAGGGCCTTTGCGCTCACCATTATCGCGGAATTTTACCGGAAAAAGGAAATGTACCAGAATATGATGTATGTGAACCTTGCAGGACTTTTTATTGCCCTGGCAAGGCAGTATGAAAAACGGATCGCCAATCGCAGCATCGGGGAAGACAGGGTGGATATCGTCCGGGTTATTTCCTACATATCCGTGAATTACAGGGAGATCACGCTGGAGGATTTGGCCGATCATTTTAATTATACGAAACGGACAATGATCCGCCTGATAAAAAAATATACCTACAGAACCTTCAGCAATCTTGTTATGGAATTCAGGATGAACCGGGCCTGTGCCCTGCTGAAGGAAGACAGGCTGACTATTGAGGAAATCGCTTCAGAGGCGGGATATGGGGACAGGGGGTATTTTGACAAGGTATTTAAACAATATCACCGGATAACGCCTGCGCGGTATCGGAAGGAGTACCAAAGGAAATAGAAAATGCGGGTGGATGAGGCGGCTTTTGATGAAAGTACAGGAATCGATTGACGGTAAAATACGGCAGATGATAAGCTGTTTATAAGCGGCGGCGGACAGGCTCCGCAGCCGGAGGGGAAGGAAAGAGCTTTATCGGGGGAAAGGAGTTATATGATTAAAGTACTGGTAGCGGATGATGAAAGGTGGATCCGTAAAGGGATTGTCCGGATGATTGACAGGGAGAGGAATCCTATCGGGGAAATATGGGAAGCGGAAAATGTGACGCAGGCGCTGGAAATTTTCCGGCGGGAGATGCCGGAAATTATCCTTTCCGATGTGATGTTTCCCCAGGAGAACGGCTGCGATCTGGGTGAACGGATTTTTGAGATGAATCCCAATGCAAAGATCGTGATGATATCCGCCTATGATGATTTTGATAATGCCAGAAGGGCGCTCCGGTTCCGTGCGGTGGATTACCTTCTGAAGCCGGTGAGCAGGGAGCAGCTGAACCTGATTCTGGATCAGTGTGTGCAGCAGATAGAAACGGAAAGGCAGCAGGCGGAGGGGGAAAAAGCGGGCGCAGATGTGCTGGAAGAACGTCTTGCAGTGTTGGCTGAGGATAATTCTTCATCCCGGATTGTGGAGAAGCTGATGCGGGATATCCGGGAGGACTGCGCCAGACATTATACGCTCAGCCAGTTGGCGGAGGAATGCCATGTGACGGAATCCTATTTTTCCAGCCTGTTCAAAAAGGTGTCCGGAAAATCCCTCATGAGCTATCTGGCTCAGGTGAGGGTGGAAAAAGCGCAGGAGCTGATCGCATCCACCGAATATAAGCTGGTGCAGATAGCCGAAGCGGTAGGGTATGATGATTACCAGTATTTTACCAAGGTATTTAAGAAAATCAGCGGGGTAACGCCGGGAGAATATAAAGCGGGGATTGCCAGAGAGATAGAGGATGAGGATGGAACGGATACTTGAAAAGCTGGGGATGCGCACCAGGCTGATACTTTCATTCGGCCTTGTCCTGCTGGTGGCGATGCTGGGGACGACGCTGTCCATTAACTATTATAACCACAATTTTATCAGCGGGCTTCTGGAGCAGAACAATTCCCAGCAGATGAAGGAAATCAACTATGAGCTGAACGGCCTTTATGATAAGGTGAATCAGATTTTCATAACCTTCAATAATGAACAGCTGTATGAAATGTTCCGTTACCAGCCCCATCTGAGTGATTTTGAGCAGATGAAGCAGCGGCTGGATTATGAGCATGAGGTGAAGGAAACTATAAACGGCAATAATATGCAGTCTGTGGTCACCGGGGTCATTTTTTATATAAACGAAGATAAAAATGCCTATGTGGGAAGCGGGCCCATACAGAAGAATTTTTCTTTTCAGGAGGCGGACTGGTATCGGAAATTCCGACAAAGCGGCAGTCTGAAACTGATGTACGGGCCGCTTACGGAGGATTTCAGGCCGGAAAATATAACAAAAAATGAGGCTATTTATTATATGAGGGCCTGGAATGTGCCTTCTTCCAGCGGTTTCAGGCAGGAGGAAAAGCCGTTTATCCTGTTCAGCATAAATATGGATTATATCCGGGATATTTTCGGGGAATATGCGCAGAACTCCAGGGGGTATCTTATTTCCGATAAGGAGGAAAATGTGCTGGCAGGCATTAACCTGACGCAGGCCCAGGAGGAGGAGGTTGCCTTCCTCATCGAAAACCACAGGGAGGATTTGGGGAGGACAGGCACCTTCCTGAACCGGGAGTGGTTTGTGGATGGCGTAACTAACGATCAGTTCGGATGGCATATTTATTCGGTGGAATCCACCCAGGATACCTTCCGGGATATGAACCGGATTATCCGGAATATTAATCTTATCATTCTGGGAACCGGTATAGCGGCCATGGCTCTGACCGTTGTTTTCAGCAGCCGGATCATGATGCCTATCACGCTGCTGAATAAGCTTATCAGTACAATAGAGGAAGAAAACGACACCTTTATCCAGGTAAAAAGCAATGACGAGCTGGGGCAGATAGGGAATCGTTTCAATCAGATGAAGAGAAAGCTTCAGGAAATGAGCGCTAATATGTATCTGAGCAGGGTACAGGAAAAGGAGGCCCAGCTTTCCGCCCTGCAGTCCCAGATAAACCCTCATTTCCTGTATAATACCCTGGATAATATATACTGTATCGCCCAGATAGAAGAGGTGGATTCCATTGTCCTGCTGACGGAAAACCTGTCGAATATGATGCGGTACAGCTGTGATATGAAAAACCACAGGGTGCCGCTGGCAAAGGAAATTGAGCATGTTAAGGCCTATGTAAGTATAATAAACATGCGTTTTGATGACAGCATCACCCTGGAATGCTGCGTTGAGGCGCCGCTTCTGCAAGTGAGCATTCTGAAGCTGACGCTGCAGCCTCTTGTGGAAAACGCATGGAGCCACGGGATTCTGCCAAAAGACGGGCACAGGGGGATTATCCGAATCGATGCCGAAGTCCGGGAGGAGGCGCTTATCGTGACCGTTACGGACGACGGAGTGGGAATTACGCCGGAGAAGAGCAGGGAGCTGAATGCGCAGCTGTCCGAAGTCAATTATGAAGCTGCGGATTCGGAGAAGGGATCCGGAGTGGCCCTGAAAAACGTGAACAACCGCATTAAGCTATCGGACGGCCCGGAATACGGTCTGACACTCTTTCCTGCGGAAGGAGGCGGCTGCCGGGTGGTGATGAAAGTAAAACGGAAACAGAATGAGTGACGGTTTATCCGGGAATAAGTCTTTTTTTACGGGAAAAACGGACGTCCTGCGGCGCGGGATGTCCGTTGCTGCGTGTGAGACAAAATTACTGGTGTAGTGCAAAATATATAAAGAAGTTAAAAATATTACACGTAAAACATAAAAATAACCCACTGATTTATAAAGGGAATCTCTATAGAATAGATATATCAGATAAAACAAACGATAAAAAATGACATTGGCTGAATATGTTATACATCTGTTGCTATAGGGAGGGATGAACGATGAAAAAAGGAAATGCCGGCGGACTGCAGAGGGATAACGCGGCGGCGATGAAAAAGAAGTCTCTGTTCAGGATGGTGAAGCCGTATCTTTTCCTTCTGCCTATTTATCTTCTGATGGTTACCTTCAAGTATATTCCTTTTGGAATGGCGATCATAAAGTCCTTTTTTAACTGGAACGGGGCCAACGTTAATCTTTTTGTGGGACTGGATAATTACATAGCGGCATTCCGGGATATCACTTTTACCAAATCCCTGGTGAACAGCCTCTGGATCGCAGGAGCGGATATCCTCATTGTCCTGACCTTCCCGCTGCTGGCGGCAGAGCTGCTGTATGCGGTGAAATCCACGAAAAAGCAGTATGTGGTCAGGACGGCATTTACCTTTCCCATGGTCGTTCCCAGTGTGGTAATCATCCTGCTGTGGAAGTGGATTCTGGCAGGGGATACGGGGGTGCTGAACAATATACTCACCTCCGTCGGACTGGGAAATCTGGCAAAACCCTGGCTGGGGGACAGCAGGACGGCGCTCGGTTCCATCATTGCAATCGGTTTTCCCTGGCTGGGAAGCGCTTCTCTGGGCGGCCTTCAGTTTTTGCTTTACTTCGGGGCGCTGCAGAACATATCCAAAGATATGTTTGAGGCGGCGGAAATTGACGGGGCTAATATCTTCCAGCGGTTTATCAAAATCGACCTCCCCATGCTGGCAAGCCAGATGAAGCTGACGGTGACCCTTGCCATCATCAATGCGGTCCAGGTTTTTGATACGGTTTATATCCTGACAAAGGGAGGCCCGGGAACGGCTACCATCACACCGTCGGTGGTGCTTTACGAGCAGGGCTTTACCTACCGGAAAATGGGATACGCCTCCGCAATCGGCGTTATCATGTTCGCAATTATTATGGTACTAACGGTAATTAACCAGAAGCTTATGAAAAATACGGAAAGCATGGATTAGGGGAGGTGCACGGAAATGAGAAAAGCAGTCAGTATTTTCAGCCGTATCTTATTGGGCATCCTTTTATTGCTCACACTGGCCCCCTTTTATCTGTTGGTTATTAATTCTTTTAAAGGGCAGACCGAAATAATTAAAACACCCTTTCAGCTGGCCGTGAACTGGCAGTTTATGAATTATGCCAAGGCGCTGCCCCAGGTGGTCCGGCCCATGCTGAATTCCCTGCTGGTAACCTTTGCAGTTATTTTGATAACGGTGGTGGTTTCCATGCTGGCCAGCTACGCCTTTGTCCGTTATGAGAGTTTTTTCGGAAAAGAGCTTCTCTATTATGGAATCATCGCTTTGCTTATGATACCGGGCTTCGTCATGCTGATACCGCAGTTTGTACAGATAACGAATCTGGGGCTGTTCAATTCCTACTGGGGGCTGATTCTGCCGCCCGCCGCTTATCAGGTGGCGATGGGGACGTTCCTGACGCGAAGCTCCATGGAGGCTATTTCCAAAAGCCTGTTTGAAGCGGCGGAAATCGAAGGGGCCGGGGATATGGATATTCTGCTGAAGGTGGTTCTTCCCCTGTCCAAACCGATACTGTCCACCGTGACTATCATGACTGGGCTGAATGCATGGAACAATTATATCTGGCCTCTGGTCGCCAGCTCCGGCGAAGCGACACAGCAGATTGCGGTGGCGCTGACCAAGCTGATAGTATCGGTATCGGACGGAAACGGGGTGCTGTTTGCAGGTTATATTATCGCATCTCTTCCTCTGGTGATCCTGTTCTGTTTTGCCAGCAAATATTTTGTGGCAGGAATTACACAGGGAGCGGTTAAGGGATAAGTGGAGGAATAAAAAAGTTGAGTTTCATGCCGCTGCTGCGGCAGCGGAAAGAGCAGCAATAGGAAAAGGCAACAATAGGAAAAAGCAGTATTTTTATTCTAAGGAGGAAAAAAACATGAAAAAGAGAATGAAAGCATTGGCGGCAATCGCACTGTCTGTTTGTATGCTTGCAGGCTGCGGCAGTTCACAGAAGCCGGCGGCTCCGGCGGAATCCTCAGCGGGCGGTGGGGAATCACAGGCTCCTGCAGCGGCGGAAACGGGCGGGGAAGAGGTCTCTGCCGGCGATACGGACTTTTCCGGGGTGACGCTTGTATTTGCCCAGGATTTATCAACGGATGAAACGGCGAATGCCTTATCCGAAGAAATCATTAAGGAATGGGAAACAAAGACCGGCGCGACTGTGAAATTCGAAAAGCAGCCTACCGATTACCGGGTATGGCTGACCACACAGTTTACCGCCAACCAGGGCCCTGATGTGTATACCGGAATTATTTATGATATCACTGCGGATTATGAAGCGGGCTATCTGCATAACTTCAAGGATTTATATGATCAGGAAAGCCCCTATGATACAGGCAAGGCATGGAAGGAAACTCTTCCGGATTCCATTCTGGAGAGAATGTATCTGACGGACAATGATGTGCCGGGCTATCCGTCATCCACCAGCGTTGTAAGGATTTTCTACAACCAGTCCTTATTTGATGCGGCGGGGGTGCAGGTGCCTGAAACCTGGGATCAGTTTATGGATGTCTGCCAGAAGCTGAAAAGCGCGGGAACGACTCCTTTTGCGTTCCCCAATGCATCCAAGGACGATCTTTCCTGGCTGTGGTTCAACAATTCCGTATGCAGCCAGCTGAATAATGATTTGGTGGAAAAAACAGACGTATCCGGAAACGGGTTTATCGAGCTGAATGAAATGGTGAAGGCTTTTGACGAAGGAACACTGGATTTCACTTCGGATTCCATCAAGGATTCTTTTGACCTGATGAAAGATTTTTCCCAGTACAGGACCTCCGATTACAACGGACTGGATCAGAAGACAGCAATTGATATGTTTATCCGTGGCGAGGTTGCCATGGTACAGGCTATGTCCACCAACCTGACAGCCATTTCCGCAAATGTGGGGGACAGCTTTGAATACGGCGTTATGGCAATTCCCGTTATTACAACGGATACCAATAAAAATGCCATGGGAAAATCCGTTATTCTCGGCGGTCAGCCCGATATCATTTTTGCCGTAAATAAAGCATGTGAATCCGACCCCAAAAAGCTGGCGGCGGCCATTGATTTTGCACAGTTTATGTCCTCTCCCGATGTACAGAGAAGATTTGCCGAAGGCATCAACCGGATTCCCCTTTCCACAAGCACACAGCTGCCTGACAGGCTTTCCGGCTTTATTATCACAGAGGAACCGCTCCGCCTTGCTTATTATACAGGAGTAAACAGTGAGCTTCGTGACTTCTTCTGCCGCGGCGGCCAGATGTATCTGGAAGGAACCTATGATACCGATGCATTTGCACAATATGTGCAGGATTCCTTCAAAACGGTATTCGATACCATCAAAGCGGAAAAAGAGTGGAGCGCCGATAATAACTACGGGCTGGATACGCAGTAACAGGAGTTAAGCTTCAATAAAGACTACATATACCGGAAGGTATGGTGAATGACAGTGGGCTGGCCTCGGGCCGGTCCACTTTTGGGAGGAATGATCATGACTAAACCGAATCTGATCTATATACTTGCGGATGATATGGGCTACGGGGATATCTCCGCGCTGAATGAAAACTGCGGATTCCGAACGCCGAATCTGGATGAAATGGCGGAAAACGGGATCTGCTTCACCGATGCCCATGCTACCGCTGCGGTATGTACGCCGTCCCGTTACGGCATACTGACCGGGCGTTATAACTGGAGATCACGGCTGAAGTCCTCTGTGATGGGAGGCTATTCCGAACCCCTGATTGAACGGGGGAGAAAAACACTGACGGATATGCTGAAGGATAACGGCTACCGGACGGCTATGGTCGGAAAATGGCATTTGGGGATGAGCTTCGCAAAAGAGGAAGGGTTTGTGGAAAAACCGGACTTCGATGCCTGCGATCATGTGGATTACGCAGGCAAAATAGAAGATTCCCCGGTTTCCCATGGATTCGAATACTTTTACGGGATCAGCGCTTCCCTGGATATGCCGCCCTATATCTATATAGAAAATGATCATTTTACGGCGCTGCCGGATCATGTGACAAAGGGCACGGGAAAGGGATTTTTCCGGGAAGGTCCTACGGCTCCGGGCTTTGAACAGGAAAAGGTCCTGGATGAGCTGACGGATAAGGTCCTGGAAAAAATAGAGGAATACCGGGAGGAACCGTTCTTTCTTTATTTTCCCATGCCTGCTCCCCATACCCCCATCCTTCCGGCACAGCAGTTCCGGGGAAAATCCGGTACGAATGAGTATGGGGATTTTGTCCTGCACTGTGATGATGTGGCGGGAAGAATCAACCGCAAACTGAAGGAACTGGGACTTTTTGAAAATACCATCCTGATCTATACGTCGGATAACGGCTGTTCCCCCATGGCGGATTATCCGGAGCTTCTGGCGAAGGGGCATAATCCCAGCTATGTATTCCGCGGTACCAAGGCCGATATTTATGAAGGGGGACACCGCATTCCTCTGATTGTACAGTGGCCCCAAAAGGTGCCGAAGGGAAAAAGATGTTCCCGAATGGTCTGCCTGAGTGATATCATGGCGACCATGGCGGATTGCCTGGAAATCCCGCTGGAGCCGCAAATGGGAGTGGACAGCGTGAGCAGCCTTCCTCTATGGCTGGATCCGGAGGGAGAAGAGGTCAGGGAGGATCTGATCCATCAAAGTATTGACGGCTCCCTTTCCATACGGAAGGGAAAATTCAAGCTGGAAATGTGTCCGGGATCCGGCGGCTGGTCGGATCCGAAGCCGGGGGAAGAACCCGCCGGAGCGCCCAGGTTCCAGCTGTATGACCTTTCCGTGGATATCGGGGAGAAAAAGAATGTGATCGAAGAATACCCGGAGATAGAAAAAGAACTCAGGGAAATCCTGAAAGGACACATCTTCCGCGGAAGGAGCACACCGGGGCCGGAACAGCATAACGACGGGGAACCGGTATGGGAAACCATACGCTGGGTGGAAGAACTTTAGTATTTTTTGAAAGGCATCCGTTTTTTCCCGCCGGGCAAAGAAATGCTGCAGATTAGAAAAGAAACAGAATATGACAGAAATGAAAAAAGATAAGTAGATACAGAAGAACGGCACCTCGTCTGCTGACAGGGCACCGTTCTTTGGTATCTTTTTTTATGATTAGGCAGGCAGAGTTATGCTTTGTTCTCAGGAAGATCCAGCATCCAGCACACGCGCATCATGGTCAGCCGGTTCCTTGCGCTGGGAGAAAATCGGAGCAGCTGGGAAAGATAAGCGGAAGGAACGTCGATATCCTCCATGCTTTTCTTAGCACCGATTTCTTCATACAAAGCGGTAAGTTCCTCCGGGCGGGGGATTGTTGCGATGATTTTCCGGATTTCTGGCCAGGCATTGATGAGCATTTCCGGAGTGACTCCTTCCATACAGTCCTTTTTGTTCTCTTCCACAATGCTGGGATACAGGGACGGGCCATACAGCTCCTCCAGCTCTTTTTCCGGAAGAATGGAATAGGGATGGACATAAGGGGAAATATCTTCTGTTTCAGCGATTTTGTGGCAGGCCTGGGAAATGAGTATGGTTCCCACGCCTACTTTTTCCCCGTGAAGCGCATCGGAATGGAAGGGGAAGGCCGCAGGCTGCATTTCTATCAAATGGGAAATATGATGCTCCGAACCGGAGGCAGGGCGTGAATTCCCCATCAGCTGCATGGCCAGGCCGGAAAGAATAAGCCCGTAGGTCAGCTGTTCAAAGGCATGCTCATCCTGTTCCTTCAAGCCGGTGCAGCAGGAGCGGACAGCGTCCACAGCATCCCGTGTCATGGATTCAATGACCGGGCAGAGATATTCTCCTGTGAGGGCATGGCCTATATTCCAGTCGGCCAGGGCGGTATACTTGCCGAAAATATCGCCTGCGCCGCTGAGGGCCAGATACAGGGGCGCTTCTTTTATGATATCAATATCCGCCAGCACGAATACGGGCGCAACGCCGGGCATTGTCTTTTTATAGCCCTTCCAGGTCATGGCGGACACGGTGGAGCAGAAGCCGTCTACGCTGGCCGCGGTAGGGCAGGAGATAAAAGGAATCCCTCTGTCATTGGCACAATAGCGGGTGGTATCATGAATGGTGCCGCTTCCGATGGCAACCAGATAATCGATATCACCGTCCAGCTGTTCCATAACCTTTCCCACTGCGATTTCATTGGCATGTAAATTCGTGGGATCCAGGATGATTTCCTGATCGGCGGCGGGATGCAGCATGTTTTTGGCATGATAGGTGTTCTCATCATAAATTACGGCGCGTTTTCCGGTAATTCCGTATTTGTCCGTATAAAAGTCCAGTTTTTTCAGACAGCCGGGCTCGATAATGGCTTCTTTGGTGATCATTTCATGGCTTCTGCCGCAGGAACAGGGGCCGTTTAATTTGGCACTGTCAATTATCATAGGGATTCCTCCTGAATTATTAAAATGAACAGATATGTTTGCTGTAAGGTACAGTTGCATTATAATATATTTGCCTTTTGATGTCCATAGAAAATGAAATAAAATCGTAAGCAAAATGAAAGTGGCTGTAATCGTTCAGACCTGTCCGGACGGTTAAAAGCTGAGCAGGCAAAGAATTAAGGAAAAAAGCAATAGGTAGTTGCAGAGTGTGCGCAAGGAAGTATATAATTGGAGTAAAAAAAGAATATGCCGGTCCGGCCGGCAAAGGGGTGCAATATGAATCAGGACGAACGACGGAAATATATCTTGGATCAGCTGAAAATAAAGTCTTCCATATCGGTTTCGGAGTTAAGCGAGGCTTTTTCACTTTCGGAGGTTTCTGTGCGTAAGCTTCTTGCGAACATGGAGCAGGAAGGGGTGTTGAAGCGTACCTGGGGAGGCGCGGTGAGCAGGTACGGTTCCCTGCGGGAATTTTCCCATCAGGAAAATGAGGTCCGCCACAGGGAAGAAAAAAAGGCAATCGCAGCCGCTGCCTATGACTGCATTCAGGATGGAGAAGCGGTTTTTCTGGACAGCGGCACGACAACCTTCGAGCTTGCCAGAATGATTGTGGAGGGGCCGAAGCGGAATATTATGCCGTGTACGAACAATATTTTTGTGGCAATGGAGCTTGCGAAAGCGGCGGATATCCACAGCATTATAATCGGAGGCGAGCTGCGCACCAACATTTATTCCTGTGTGGGCTATCTGGCGGAACAGGTGCTGGGGAACCTGTTCTTTGACAAAGGCTTTATCAGCGCCAACCATTTTACGGTGGAAAGAGGCTTTTCCACGCCCACGCTGGGAGAAGCGGAACTGAAACGAAAGATACTGACCATTTCCAAAGAAAAGATCATGCTTCTGGACTATACGAAATTCGGGGATGATTCCATGGTTTTGATAGCCTCACCGGAGAATGTGGATATCCTGATCACGGACTGGCATGCGCCGGAGGAACTGACAGCGGGTTTTGGCGACAAGGGAGTAAAAACGATTATAGCGCCTCAGGTGTGAATGCAGACTGGCTGAAAGCAAAGCTGCGGGAAGGAATTCAATGATATGAAACAGAAAACAGACACCTTGTTTTACCGGAACTTTTTTTCTATATATGTTATCCTGGTCCTTCAGAACGTGGTGACCTTAAGCGTGAATCTGGCGGATAATATGATGCTGGGGGCCTACAGCGAGACGGCTCTGTCCGGCGTGGCTGCGGTGAACCAGATCCAGTTCATCTACCAGCAGCTCCTGATGGCCCTGGGGGACGGGCTTGTTATATTCTGCAGCCAGTACTGGGGACAGCGCCGGACGGAACCCATGAAAAAAATCGCTGCGGGAGCCATGTGGGCGGGGCTCGGGATCGCGGTGATCCTGTTCACGCTGGTCAGTATTTTTCCCTACCAGACGCTGGGCATTTTTACAACGGAGAAATCAATCATTGAGGAAGGCGTCCGTTATCTGGCCATCATCCGTTTTACATATTTCTTCTTTGCCGTCACACAGATCCTTCTTGCTACCATGCGGAGCGTGGAATTGGTGAATATAGCCTTTCAGTTGTCGATTATCACCTTTTTCATTAACTGCGGCATTAATTATGTGCTGATTTACGGCCATTTCGGCGCTCCGGAAATGGGCGCGGCAGGCGCGGCGGTGGGAACGCTGGCAGCCCGGGCCATAGAACTGCTGGTATTGCTTTTCTATATCCGTAAAAAGGAAACCAATCTGCGGCTTAGGCTGAGTGATTATTTTCATCCGGACAAGCTTCTGTGCAGGGATTATTTTAAATTAACCACGCCCATGCTGCTGGTACAGGGGCTGTGGGGAGTCAATACCGCACTGCAGACCGTTATTCTCGGCCATATGACTGCGGCGGCGATTGCAGCCAACAGTGTGGCATCCACCATCTTCCTGATGGTCAAGTCCATGGCGGTAGGAGCGGCTTCCACCGCTTCCGTCATTATCGGAAAAACCATTGGGACAGGGGATATCGATCTGGTCAAGCATTATGCAAAGCTGATGCAGCGGCTGTTTTTGATAATCGGTGTGGTATCCGGGCTTGTCCTGTTTGTAATCCGTGTCCCTCTGCTGCGGATCTATGATCTGACGCCGGCCACCAAAGATATGGCGAATACCTTCCTGATTATACTGAGCATCGTAATCGTGGGAATGTCCTATCAGATGCCGACCAATAACGGAATTATCCGCGGCGGCGGAAACGCCATGTTTGTGGTGAAGATGGACTTGATCAGCATATGGGGGATTGTAATCCCTCTGTCCTTCATTATGGCCTTTGTGGTAAAGGCTTCTCCTGCGGTGGTGGTATGCTGCCTGAACGCGGATCAGATATTCAAGTGTGTGCCGGCCTTCCTGGAATCCCATTACGGGAACTGGATCCGAAAGCTGACCAGATAGCCGGACTGGCATGCCGGAGTGCCCGCAGGAAAAATAATGACAAGTAAATTTGTCATTGACAACTTTGTTTGTCAATGTTATTATCAGGGTGACAAGAAAAGTTGTCATCCTGTTTTGCGTTGCAGGAAATCCCGAAGGCCTGGGAGGATAGGAACGCTGGGAAAGGAGGTCATAATGCCGTTATATAACCGATTGAAGGAACACCGGGCGAGGCTGGGAGTAAATCAGGCGGAGCTTGGCAATATGGCCGGGGTGTCCAGGCAGACCATCAGCCTGATTGAAAGAGGGGATTATTCACCCTCGGTCACCCTGGCACTGAAGCTGGCCGCTATTTGCGGGACTACGGTGGAGGATATTTTCAGATATGAAGAATAAAAAAGGAAAAAAATCGCAGAGAAATAAAAGAGCCGGCAATTACCGGCAGATAGGAGCGGGCGATGAAGGATAATAAGAATAAATCAAAGAGTATGGGACAGATTCTGGCTAAAATAGTGCTGTGGCTTGTTATTGGCGGCGCTGTCGGATTCCTCACCTCATTTCTGATTATGTCTGTCAAGAAGGACACGACAGATGTTATGCATTTCTTTTATAATGGTTATTTACAGTACTCATTTGGGTACCAGGCAGGCTTTTTCGTGGTATTGGGAGCAGTCGCTTTTATTTATTACCGGAAAGCGGGAGCCGCAATCCGTCAGGGAACCTATGAAGAAGAGGATAAGGCCAATGATTATCAGAATGCGGCAATGACAGCCAATGAAATTAACATGGTGATCCAGTTTCTGCTGTTCGGCCTGGCTATGGACATGAAAAATCCCAATATGCTGGTCTGCGTAATCCTGTTTGTGATATTTTGTACAGGCATCATCATTGTGGAAGCGGTACTGATTAAGCAGATTAAAAAGATCCATCCGCTGAAGGACGGCGATGTGGGAGACACTAATTTTAACAAGCGCTGGATGGACAGCTGCGATGAAGCGGAACGCATGATTATTTATAAAGCTTCCTACAGCACCTTCCAGGTCATGAAGTCCATGCTTCCGATCATGGAAGCCGTGGCTCTGCTGGGAAAACTGATGTTCGGAACCGGGAATTTCCCAATTATCCTGATCTGCATCCTCTGGGGCGTGCATACCGGCGTGTACTGCTTCGGAAGCATGAAGCTGGAAAAAGAAGGAATAGAGTAGACGTTATAAATCACACCCACCCTGCGTTTTGTGCCGTGCCTTCCCTCTGCAGATGCCCTTCCCGGCGGGTCTGTGTACCCTGCGCAGGCACGTTCTCACTCTGCTAAAAACGCAGCGGTACTAAGATTGCACAGGACGCAATCTAAGGACCGGCGTTTTTAGAAGGCCTTTGCAGGGTACACAGACCCGCCGGGAAGGGCATCCGCAGAGGGAAGGCACGGCACAAAACGCAGGGCGGGTGTGATTTATAACAAGTAAAGGTCTTCAAGGGTGTGGATAAAAATTCTGAGTGAGCGTCACCGTCTGTCCGGGTTCCCTTTCCGGTCCTTCCAGAGGGCCAGCGGCTCGGTAAGGATTCCTGTAAGGGCCGTATAAACACGCCGGTCCTTAGGTTGCGTATTTTGCAACCTTAGTACCGCTGCGTGTTTGTCCGAGCGGAAGCGTGCCCTATAAGGAACCTTACCGAGCCGCTGGCCCTCTGGAAGAACCGGAAGAGGAGCCCGGGCAGACGGTGACGCTCACTCAGAATTTTTATCCACACCCAGCACCCATCACCCAGCACTTAAAAGGGAATTGTTTCCATGAGCTCCATATGCTACACTGAAGGTAGAAAGCGCCGGCGTGTCAGGAAGTGTTTTCTTTTTGAATAACGGCGCGGGAACAGGCAAAAACTATAAAAAGCCGTAAGATTTCCGTACAGGAGATCAGGGAGGAGGCACTATGCTGAAAAATCACGTGGAGCAGGAAAAACCTCAGGAAGAGGAATTGCTCAGACGGCTGGAGGATGCGAGAAACCACCTGTTTGCCCTGCAGATGCAGATTAAGGAGCGGGCCCTTCCGGTGCTGGTCCTGATGGAGGGCTGGGGAGCCGCCGGAAAAGGAAGTACGATCGGTAAAATCATCCGGAATATTGATCCCCGTTTCTTTAAGGTGGCGACCATGTCCGCGCCTACGGAAGAAGAATTGAGGAAGCCCTTTTTATACCGCTATTTTGCCCGTCTGCCCGAAGCGGGAAAATTCACATTTCTGGATTCCGGATGGATGGAGGAAATTACCGGCGATGTGCTCCGGGGAAAGCTGGACGAAAAAGGCTATGCATCCCGGATTGACAGTGTGAAGCGTTTCGAAAGGCAGCTTACGGATAATGGATATCTGGTAATGAAATTCTTTTTTAATATAGAAGAAAAGGAACAGAAAAAACGTCTGGACGGCCTTTTGTCAAACGAGGATACCCGCTGGCGGGTGAGTGAATCCGATCGCTGGCAGAGTAAGCATTATGATAAATGCCTGAAGGTTTTTGACCAGTATCTGAATGATACCAACGCATCAACCGCGCCCTGGTATATTGTGGATGCCCATTCACGTAAATGGGCGCAGCTGCAGGTTTTGGAGACCCTTTGCCAGGGAATCGAGGTGGCCCTTCAGAACAAGAGCCTGGCGGTTCCCCTGCTGCAGAATACCTTCCCTCTGGAGAAGATGCCAAGGCTTGATGAAATCCCTCTGGATAAAACCATGGAGGAGGCGGAATACCAGGAGGAACTGGATAAGCTTCAGAAAAGGCTGGGTGAGCTTCACAACAGGCTTTACCGTAAAAGAGTTCCTCTGATTATTGCCTATGAAGGCTGGGATGCCGCAGGAAAAGGGGGAAATATCAAGAGGATTACCGGAGCGCTGGATCCCAGGGGTTTTGAAGTCCACCCCATCGCCAGCCCGGAGCCCCATGAAAAGGCCCGGCATTATCTCTGGCGTTTCTGGACAAGGCTGCCTAAAACCGGCCATATAGCCATTTTTGACCGCACATGGTACGGAAGGGTTATGGTGGAACGGATTGAGGGCTTCTGCAGTACCAACGACTGGCAGAGAGCCTATAATGAAATAAACGAATTCGAAAAGGAGCTGGTGGACTGGGGCGCTGTGGTTATCAAATTCTGGGTTCATATTGATAAGGAAACACAGCTGGAACGCTTTAACGAAAGACAGAACACACCGGAAAAACAATGGAAGATCACCGATGAAGACTGGAGAAACCGGGAAAAATGGGATGCCTATGAAGCGGCCGTGAATGAAATGATACAGAAAACCAGCACGACCTATGCGCCGTGGCATATCCTGGAATCCGTGGATAAAAAATATGCGAGAATCAAGGCCCTGAAGATTGTTATCAAAGAACTGGAAAAGGTTCTGGGCGAATAAAAGGAACCGCAGTTCAGGTTTACCTCCTGAACTGCGGTTCTTCTGATAATTTCTTAATGGAAGAAGAATATTCCGACGGCGTCATCCCCGTCACCTTCTTAAACTGCCTGGAAAAATAATGAACCGAAGTATAGCCCATGGTATCCGCAATCTGGGTAAAATTCAGGCTCTGGTTCCGTATGAGCTGCTTCGCCGCATCGATTTTCATATGGGAGAAATAATCGATGATGCCGCAGCCGTTACGCTCACGGAAAAGCTTCTGCAGCTGAGAGCGTCCCACCAGGTTGTCCTTGCAGATCTGTTCAATCGTGATCTGGGTATAAAGATTCTGATCCAGATAATTCATAATGCGTTCGTATAAATCCCCGTCGGATTTCTGCTTCAGGGTGGACGGCTGTTTCTTTTCCTGCCGGGATGCGGTATGCCGCCGGATAAGCTGTATCAGAAGCTGTTCCAGATGCAACTGTATCATTTGGCTGCAGCCGAAGGGCGGATTTTCCGCAAGCTCCATTTTTTTCAGGTAAGGATCATCCAGAGGGCAGGAAAACAGCTGCCGCGCTTCCATGATTATCTGTGCGATCAGGCTCCGTTCCGCCTCCCCGATGGTGAGAATCCGATCCTTAAAAAAATCCATGGAAGGAGAGGTACATTCAAAGGAAATGACCACCACATTTGGCGCAACCCTTCCATTGGAACGGACGGTGTGGAATTCATTAGGCTTATGGAAGATAATTTCATCCTTTTTCAGGGAAAGGCTCCGGCTTCCTGCCACCACATCCACTTCCCCCTTGTCCACACACAGAAATTCCCAGAAATTATGCGCTTCCCCCGGAAAGGAAAAGTCATTCATATATTCAAAATAATGAACGGTAAACAATTTGCTGATCAGAAGAGATTGATGTAAGGTTACGGATTCGTAGTTATCAACGATTTTTGACTCCATTTGTATCATCCTCCACTTCCGGGACGGGAATAAAAAAGAACTTTTCCCTTTGTGCATTTCCTACATCCCGGCTTTATCATCTGATATATATAGTAACAAATTTTGTGCAGTAAAGCACCTTTTTTCTTTCGTTTTTTTAATTGATTTTATTATTGTGCAAAGATTTGGATGTATTGTGCAAAAACCAGAAGTAAAATTGTGCATTACGACTTTTCCTGAAATGAATTATGCGAAATCTTAAGGAATACATAATAGAAAAAAACGACAGGCAAACAAATATTTGTTAAAATAGACGGTAAACGCCATGATTAGATAAAAAACCGAAATTATTGTGTAAATAAATTTTGTACAATAGTGTTATAATGAAACTGCAAAACGGGGACGGCCGCAGTAGATACGGCCGGTATTAATAAAAGTGAGGTAGGAAAATGGATAAATTGGATATGGATTTAGTGAAAAAAAACATTGCTCCCAGGTTCCGTCTGGAGGGAACGCTGACGGAGGCGGTTCCTTATGGAAGCGGTCATATCAATGATACCGTACGTCTGACCTGTGAACTGGAAAACGGGAAAACCAGACGCTATATCCTGCAGCGCATGAATGACGATATTTTTAAGAACCCCAAGGGCCTGATGGAAAATATTATGAATGTCACCTCCTTTCTCAGGAACAAAATCATCCAGAACGGAGGGGATCCCGACAGGGAAACTCTGAATGTTATCCGTACTGTGGACGGGGACAATTATCTCGTGGATGAAGACGGAGACTTCTGGAGGATGTATATTTTTATTGAAGACGCCACCTGCTTTGATATCGTGGAAAAACCCGAAGACTTCTATAACAGCGCACTTTCCTTCGGCAATTTCCAGAAGCTTCTGGCAGATTATCCTGCGTCAACACTGCATGAAACGATACCGAATTTCCACAATACCGTGAGCCGTTTTGAAGATTTCAGAAAGGCCGTGGAGGAAGATACCTATAAAAGGGCTGCCGGAGTACAGAAAGAGCTCCGGTTTGTCATGGACCGGGAGCCGGAAACCCATGTTATCTGCGATGCCCTTGCCAAACACAGGATTCCTCTTCGTGTTACCCATAACGATACCAAGCTGAATAACATTATGATAGATAATAAGACCGGAAAAGGACTCTGCGTGATTGATTTGGATACCGTAATGCCGGGTTCCGCCCTTTACGACTACGGCGATTCCATCCGTTTCGGCGCCAGTACGGGAGCGGAGGATGAGAAAGACCTGGATAAGATCAGCTGTGATCTGAAGCTGTTTGAAATATACACAAAAGGCTATGTGGAAGGCTGCGGAGGCAGTCTGACCGAAGAAGAAATACGCATGCTTCCCATGGGAGCCAAACTGATGACCCTGGAATGCGGCATGCGCTTCCTCGCCGATTACCTGCAGGGTGACGTTTACTTCAAAATCCACCGCCCCGAACACAACCTGGACCGCGCCCGCACCCAGTTCAAGCTGGTAGCGGATATGGAAAGCAAATGGGACGAAATGATGAGCATCGCTGAAAAGTATTTATAAAAAGACCTATCCATACAGCCTGAAAAATAAAAGAATGCCGGCCCGGATTGCTGCTGCCAATCCGGACCGGCATTTTATAGATATAAAGACGGCCCGCAGACCCATCATCTGTTTAACACTGTTCACACCGGCAGATCCGGGCACTCTTCACACGCCGCTCTTCCATCTCCATTACAGAGACCTGCCATTCATGGAAGCGGAAAGAATCCCCCTTTTCCGGAAGCTTCTGAAGCTCATTCATGATCCATCCGTTTACCGTAACCGCTTCTGTTTCCTCATCATAACCCAGCAGCTCCAAAAGCTTATCCACATTTGCGTTCCCCAAAACAAGAAATTCATCATCAGAAAGCTTTTCTACAGACCGGATAATTTCATCATGCTCATCCCAGATTTCACCCACCAGCTCCTCCAAAATATCCTCCAGAGTAACAATACCCACAGTCCCCCCGAATTCATCAATAACCACAGCAATATGATGATTCGAAGCCTGAAGCTCCTGCAGCAGCTGACTGATTTTTTTATGCCGTGTAATAAAAAGGGCCGGACGTATCACATCCTTTATTCCCCTACCCGTCCCATAAATTTTATTATAAAAATCCTTATGATAAAGAATACCAACTATATTATCAATACTATCCTGATACACCGGAAGCCTGGAATACCCCGTCTCCGTAAATACCGAAGCAATTTCCTCCGCCCCGGCACAAACATTCACTCCAACAACATCAATTCTGGGCGTAAGGATATCCGCAGCCTTTAACTCATTAAATTCAAGAGCATTACGCAGCAAATCCCCCTCCTGCTCATCAATCCCCCCATCCTGCCGGGCCTCCTCCACAATCGTAATAAGCTCCTCCTCCGTAATCCCCTGACTGGCAGAAGAATGGAAAAACCTCGACAGAACCTTCTTCCACTGCTTAAACAGAAAATTAAGAGGAGTAAGCAATACCGCCATAAAATTCAGAATAGGAGCAGAAAACATAGAAAACTTCTCCGGAGACTCCTTAGCAATACTCTTAGGAGAAACCTCCCCGAAAACAAGAACAATAACAGTAGTGACCGCCGTAGAAACACTCGCCCCCGCATCTTCCCCCAAAAGCCGCACAAACAAAAGAGTAGACAAAGAAGCACAGGCAATATTCACAATATTATTCCCAATCAGAATAGTAGACAACAACCTGTCATAATCCTCCGACAGCTTCAAAACCAAAGCCGCCCTCTTATTCCCCTTATCCGCCATATTTTTAATCCGAATCCGGTTCAAAGAAGAAAAAGCCGTCTCCGTCGCCGAAAAATAAGCAGACATAATAATACACAACAAAATAATAATCAAAGTAACGTTCATCCGTAAAAATCCTTCCTGTTTCAATCCCACTATAGTTCCCCGAAATTTTATTAAAAAATCATTCCAGCAAAACAACTATAAAAGACCGAAACCGACATGGATTCCCACCACCGTCATCTGATTCTTCCATAATAAAAAACTCACCCTTTCCTATCATTTTATAAATTACAATATCAAACGCCAAGTTTAGTATCAATATTCCAACCTACAATTTAGCAACACTTTAACACATAACCTTCCTGTTCAAGAGATTCCTGTGAGCCGATGATGCCTGTCCCTGCCCTTCCTTTGCGGGGCGGCGGCCTTGCAAGGATTCCAGTAAAGGCCGTCATAAGCACGCCGGTCCTTACGCTGCGTCTTTTGCAGCGTTAGTACCGCTGCGTACTTATCCGAGCGATAAGCAAAAACGACTAAAAGTCGTTTGCCTGCACAGGAACCTTGCAAGGCCGCCGCCCCGCAAAGGAAGGGCAGGGACAGGCATCATCGGCGCACAGGAATCTCTTGAACCCACGACCAATACTTTTAAACAAGCAACAATTTAAGATTGATTCCTTTTTCTCTTTCCTCTATAATAAAGTATCAGCACCCAACATGAAAAGTTTTATTGTTTCATTAATTATAGAAGGAGGAATCACATGGTAACATTACTGGAAGGCGGTGCCTATCTTTTAAACGGCACGGAAATCATCCCTGACAACCAGGAAGCTGCGGCGGCTGTCGCTGCAAAAACCGGAAAACAGATGAATAAGGAAGAGGCGTCTAAGGAAACAATCAGTTATGGAATATTGAAAAGCCATAATACATCCGGAAACATGGACAGCCTTAAAATTAAATTTGATAAGCTCACATCTCATGATATTACTTTTGTCGGCATTATTCAGACCGCGAGGGCTTCAGGCCTGACCAAATTCCCCATTCCCTATGTCCTTACCAACTGCCACAACTCCCTTTGCGCGGTAGGCGGAACCATCAATGAAGACGATCATTTATTCGGCCTCACCTGTGCAAAGAAATACGGCGGCGTCTACGTACCCCCTCATCAGGCGGTTATCCACCAGTTTGCCAGAGAAATGCTGGCAGGCGGCGGTAAGATGATACTCGGTTCCGACTCCCACACCCGTTACGGCGCTCTGGGAACCATGGCTATGGGCGAGGGCGGACCGGAGCTGGTGAAGCAGCTTCTGAATCAGACCTATGATATCAAAATGCCCGGTGTGATTGGCGTATACCTCACAGGAGAACCTGTGAAGGGCGTAGGTCCCCAGGACGTTGCCCTCGCTATTATCGGAGCCGTATTTAAGAACGGATATGTAAAAAATAAAGTGATGGAATTTGTAGGCCCCGGCGTGGAACGCCTGAGCGCGGATTTCCGTATCGGAATTGATGTTATGACTACGGAAACCACCTGCCTTTCCTCCATCTGGAAAACGGATAAGGAAATTGAAGAATTTTATGAAATCCACGGCAGGAAGGATGAATACAAAGAACTGGCTCCCGGAGAAATTGCATACTATGACGGCATGATCTGTGTTGACCTTTCCGCAGTAAGGCCGATGATTGCAATGCCTTTCCATCCCAGCAATACCTATACCATTCAGGAAGTGAATGAAAACCTGGAGGATATTCTCGATGAAGTGGAGAAGCGCGCGGCGGTAAGCCTTGACGGCGCTGTGGAATATTCCCTTCGGGATAAAGTAAGAAATGGTAAATTCTGTGTGGATCAGGGGATTATTGCAGGCTGTGCAGGAGGCGGTTTTGAAAACATCTGTGCGGCAGCCGATATCCTGAAAGGACAGTATATCGGTGCAGATGAATTCACCTTAAGCGTATATCCGGCTTCCATGCCTGTTTATATGGAACTGATTAAAAACGGCAGTGCGGCCACCATCCTGGAGACCGGCGCTGTCATGAAGACCGCTTTCTGCGGACCCTGCTTCGGTGCAGGAGATACGCCTGCCAACAACGGCTTCAGTATCCGCCATTCCACAAGAAACTTCCCCAACAGGGAAGGAAGCAAGCTGCAGAACGGCCAGATCGCATCCGTCGCACTCATGGATGCCCGTTCCATCGCAGCCACAGCCGCAAACAAAGGTGTCCTCACACCCGCTACCGAATTCGACGGGACCTTTGGTAAATATAAATACCACTTTGATTCCAAAATCTATGAGAATCGTGTATTTGATTCCAAGGGCGTGGCAGATCCGGATGTGGAAATCCATTTCGGGCCCAATATCAAGGATTGGCCGGCGATGTGCAGCCTTCCTGAAAACATGGTGCTTCAGGTGGTTTCCGAAATCCATGATCCGGTCACAACCACGGACGAGCTGATTCCTTCCGGTGAAACCTCCTCCTACCGTTCCAACCCTCTGGGCCTTGCGGAATTCACCTTATCCAGAAAGGATCCCGCTTACGTAGGAAGGGCAAAAGAAATCCAGAAGGCGCAGACCGCAGTGATGGAAGGAAAATGCCCTGTAGAAGAAAAACCGGAGCTCGCTCCTGTAATGGGAACAATCCGCAAACAGTACCCGGATGTGGGAGAAGGAAACATAGGCTTTGGCTCCACTATTTTTGCCGTAAAACCCGGAGATGGCTCCGCCAGGGAACAGGCGGCGAGCTGCCAGAAGGTATTGGGCGGCTGGGCGAACATCGCCAACGAATATGCGACCAAGAGATATCGTTCCAACCTGATTAACTGGGGAATGCTTCCTTTCCTTATTGAAGAAGGGGAACTGCCTTTCACTAACCTGGATTACCTGTTTATTCCCGGAATTCGTAAAGCCGTGGAAGAAGAACAGGGCACCATTACCGCATATGTGGTGAAGGAAGACGGGCTGAAGTCCTTTACCCTCACATTAGGAGATTTAACAAAGGAAGAGCGCCGGATTATTCTGGAAGGCTGCCTCATAAACTACAACAGAGTATAAAAAAGCAAACGGGCCGTATTCCTGAAAAGGATGCGGCTCTTTTTGCGCAAAAAGATACCTGGCAGAACGCGTCATCCTTTGTTCCGTCACCTGCTTTCGAATAATTTTATTTTTACAACATAAAATATAGTAACGTAAATTTTTGCAGGAAAGGGAGAGATGCCCATGGACAGAAATTCCTTATTACCGAAAGCGCGGCCTGCTTCCAGAAGGCCGCTGCAGGGCGCATTCAGAAGTACCGCAGGCCGTCAGCGATTATTGGACCTATGTGCGGTGCTTTTATTTTTGCTGCTTCTTCCCTATGCCTGCAGCCTGCTTTTCGGAAAAGGCGATGTGGGAGAAGAAACTCTGGCGGTACCCCGGGACGAAAGCAGTATCATGGTAGCCTGCGATACCGGCATCGGAGTGAGCAGGCTGCCCCTGGAAACCTATGTGGAAGGTGCTCTCGCCGCAAGCATTCCTGCGGACTGTGAAGAGGAAACACTTAAAGCCCAGGCCATAATTCTCCGCACCCTATGCATGAGAGCCTATGAAAACAGACAATCCATAGATGATAACACCGTCTATGCCAGGGATATCGGCCAGGAATATCTGGATATGCGTAGCAGGGAAGCCCTCTGGGAAGACAGCTATGAAGAAAAACAGGCCAAAATAGCTTCTGCGGCGGCACAGACAAAAGGCATGTATATGACCTGGAAAGGCCAGATTATTGAACCCGCCTATTTCTGGCTCAGCGCCGGCAAAACAAGAAACGGAAAAGAAGTTTTCGGTGAAGGCTATGACTACCTGACCAGCGTGGACTGCAGCCATGATATAGAAGCGTCCGGCTACAGCAGCACAGTCACCCTCAAAGAGAAAGATTTCTGGGCGGCCATGGGTGTTGACGGTTCCGAAAAAATAACTTTGACCAGGGACAGCGCCGGTTACGTGCTGTGGGTGGAAGCGGCCGGTATACATATGTCGGGAGAAAAATTCCGCAGCCTTTTTTCCCTCCAGTCCGCCTGCTTTACCATAAGTGAAAACGGAGGAAACGTGACGCTCGAAAGCAAGGGAGTAGGCCACGGGCTGGGTTTCTGCCAGTTTGAAGCCAACAGAAGGGCGGTACAGGGAGAAGATTTTCTGGCTCTGCTGCATGTTTTTTTTGAAGGCGTGGAAATTCAAAAAACTGAATAAAGGAAGGGAAAACGGAAAGACTAAGCTTGAAGGATTTCAACTGATAATTGGCATCTGCCAAAATGAATAGGAAAGAGAAGGAATGCCCTATGAGAAGAAGAAGGAGATCAAGCTTTAGAAAAGAAAAAGCGATCATGCTGGTGTCCAGCTGCCTCGTTCTGACGGCGCTGACCGCAACCGGTTTGTATGTAAGAAACAAAAGTCAGGATAAGGAAGACGGATACGTGGTGGATTTCACCGCTTTGGAAGAATCCAATAAACAAAAAGCAGGCGAAGCGCAGGCGGACGGAAGCACAGGAGACGGCCAGTATGCAGATACCGGCGAACTGGACTACGATCCCAGCTTCCAGGAAGCGAATTCCGGAAATGTGGACAACCCCGGAATGAATATGCTGGGAAGCACAGCAGGCCAGGCTTCATTGGAAAATGGCCAGGCAGGTGAAGGCCTCGCCGACGCAGGCCTGACATCCAAAGAAGAAGATCTGGCAGCCGCTGATCCTGCCGAAGAAGAAGCCCTGGAAGCCAATGCGGCTGAGGTCATCGCCAAAACAGACGATTCCACCGATACCGCAAAACGCGATGAAGACGCCATGAACACAACCCCTGCCCTGGACTTTACGGACAACGATACCCTTGTATGGCCCATCGTGGGAAATGTCCTGGTAAACTACAGCATGGACAAGACCGTTTATTTCGCAACCCTTCAGCAATACAAATATAATCCCGCCATCATCATCGCCGCAACACAGGGTGAAGGCATTACTGCCGCAGCCGACGGACAGGTTACCTCCGTCTACGAAGATCCCGAAATCGGAATGGCAGTAGTAGTGAACCTGGGAGACGGATACGAACTCACCTACGGCCAGCTCACCGACCTTACCGTAGCAGAGGGAGACGTCGTAACAACCGGTGAAATTATAGGAAAGGTAGCGGAACCCACGAAATATTACAGTGTGGAAGGCTGCAATGTTTATTTCAAACTGACCAAGGACGGTCAACCCGTAAATCCGCTGAACAGGCTGAGCTGAAATGTGTAAAAAGCTTCTGATCACAAACGGACGCATTCTGACCATGGCAGGAAAAGTCCTGCCAAAAGGATGCGTACTCACAGAAAACGGCAGAATCACCGCAGTCGCAGACCAGATAGAAATACCGGAGGACAAAGATACCGAAATTATCGATGCCTCCGGATGCCTGGTCATGCCCGGCTTAATCGAAGCCCACTGCCACGTAGGAATCACCGAAGAAAAAAAAGGCATGGAAGGAGACGACTGCAATGAAAACGTATCCCCCGTCACCCCATGGCTGAGAGCCCTCGATGCCATAAACACCATGGACGCAGCCTTTGACGACGCCGTCCGCGCCGGAATCACCTCCATCATGGCAGGCCCCGGAAGCTCCAACGTAGTAGGCGGACAATTCGTTTTCCTCAAAACCAAAGGCCGCCGCATAGACGACTTAATCGTCAAAGAACCCGCCGCCATGAAAATAGCCTTCGGAGAAAACCCCAAAGTAAACTTCATGGACCAGCAAAAATCTCCCGTCACCCGGATGGCCATAGCCGGCTTGCTCCGCGAAGAACTCTTCAAAGCCAGAGAGTACCAAAAGAAAAAACAAGCCTGGCAAAAAAAGAATCAGGGAAAATCCCCATCATCCCCCGATTCCACCTTTGAACCCGATTTCCGCATGGAACCCTGGCTCCCCGTACTCGAAGGCAAAATCCCCCTCAAAGCCCACGTACACCGGGCCGACGACATCTTCACAGCCATAAGGATAGCCAAAGAATTCGGCCTCTCCATGACCCTCGACCACTGCAGCGAAGGCCACCTCATCGCCGAAGAACTCGCAAAAGAAGGATTTCCCGCCATAGTAGGCCCCGACCTCTCCAGCCGCAGCAAAATAGAAGTCCAGAACATGGCCTTCAAAACCGCCGCAGTCCTCCACCAGGCCGGAGTCCTGGTAGCCATCACCACAGACCACCCCGTCACCCTCATCCAATCCCTCCCCCTCTGCGCCGGCCTGGCCGTTAAATCCGGCCTCCCCATGGAAGAAGGCCTCCGCGCCATCACCTGCAACCCCGCCCGCATCTGCCGCGTCTACGACAGAGTAGGCAGCCTCGAACCCGGCAAAGATGCCGACATAGCCATCTTCACCGGCAACCCCATGGAAACCTTCACCAAAACCATGTGCACCATCATCAACGGCACCATAGCCTACCGCGACGAAAACTTTTAACCCCAAGCCCCTAACTCTCCAATCCCTAAAAAAGGACTTCAAATAAATCCCTCATCCCTCCCCTCCCTCATAATGAAGGACCTTTCCCTGTTATCCCCCATCCCTTCCAACAGGCCAAAGCTCCTTCATTATCCTCGTCTTTTTTTACCCCTTATACATACCCCCAGCCTCCCGCCTTGCACGCTTCCGAATTCTGTGCTGCTTCCTCCCGGCCCTCTTCCGCCTTCCGTCCCGCCGCAGGCCCTCTGTATGTACGGCGGCATCTCAAAAAAAGGGAGATGTTTCTTACTGCTTTGTCCCTCTATTCCGCTGCCCGCCCTTAGCACAACATTGCATGGATATCACAGTCATGAGCACTTGCTATTTCCGCCAGCACTGCGTTGTCGTCGGTCAACGATGCCACCGCATCGCCTCCCTCCTCCGCCTTGCGCTGACAGAAATATCAAGCACTCATGACTGCAATATCCATGCAATGTTGTGCTGGCGGCGCTGTCTGACGACCGAAGGGAGGAGTTTCAGCCGCGTTGGCAGCGGAATAGAAGGACAAAACAGTTAGGAACACCCCCTTTTTTTGTCTGCCGCCGTACATACAGAGGGCCTGCGGCGGGACGGAAGGCGGAAGAGGGCCGGGAGGAAACAGCACAGAGACGGAAGCGTGCAAGGCGGGAGGCGTACTCCCACAGCACAAAGCGCAAAAAAAGAAGCATTTTTTTCATTTTACAATACCCCCATATATGCTACAATTGAGAAGCACAGGCAAAAATCCACCCCGTTCCTGCATAAACAGGCACGGTAAAAAATATGGTAAATAAAGGTAACGGCTCTGACATCAGAACTGTCACCCAAAAAGAAAATCTGTCATCAGGACAGCAAAATGGAGGAAATGCATGAAAATCGTAGTTTTAGGCGGCGGAATCAGCACAGAAAGGGACGTTTCCCTCAGCTCCAGCCGGATGATTTATGAAGCGCTGAAGAAAAAAGGACACCAGGCCATTCTTCTGGATGTCTATTTAGGATATGAAGGGGACTATGAGGATATTTTTGAAAAGAATATCAACTGGACGGAAAACATCGGAGGAATCACGGAGAGCAATCCCGACATTTCCAGCATTAAAGCGCTGCGTAAAGACGGCGGAAAAAGCTTTTTCGGCCCGGGCGTCATCCCTGTCTGCCAGATGGCTGATGTGGTCTTTCTGGGGCTGCATGGAGAAGACGGAGAAAACGGCAAGGTGCAGGCGGCCTTTGACCTGCTGGGAATCCGGTATACCGGCACGGATTATGTCAGTTCCGCACTGGCCATGGATAAAAGCCTCGCAAAGGAACTGTTCGCCTTTCACTCCATTCCGACTCCGGCAGGAATCCATCTCAAAAAAGGAGAGGAAAGCACACAGAGAGTACCCTTCCCCTGCGTGGTAAAGGCCTGCAGAGGTGGCTCCAGCGTAGGCGTATGTATCGCCCATGATGAAAAGGAATACCAGGCGGCTCTTGAGGAGGCCTTTCGATATGATGAAGAAGCGGTAATCGAGCAATACATCCAGGGAAGGGAATTTTCCTGTGCGGTCATTGACGGAAAGGCTCTGCCTGTCATTGAAATCGCCCCGCTCACCGGATTTTATGATTATAAAAATAAATACCAGGCGGGAAGCACCATCGAAACCTGCCCGGCCGATCTGCCGAAGGAAAAGGCGGAGGAAATGCAGGCGATTTCCGAAAAAGTATTCGCGGCGCTGCGGCTGAAGCAGTATGCACGCATGGATTTTATGATGGACGGTGACGGTAAGCTTTATTGCCTGGAGGCCAATACCCTTCCCGGAATGACCCCTACCTCCCTGATTCCCCAGGAGGCGCAGGCTATGGGCGTCAGCTTTGAAGATTTGTGCGAATGGATCATGGAACTGGCTCTGAAGGAAGGCGAATGAAACCTGCGGAGCGGATGGGAGAAAATATGAAAAATATGACCTTAACCAATATAGCCCGAGCCTGTAACGGAAGGCTTTTATACCCCGCGGAGAATTCCCGGAAGGAAACCGAACATGCGGAGGCTGCAGGTGTTGTTATTGATTCCCGGAAGGCCGGAGAAAATTTCATTTTCGTAGCCACAAAAGGGGAACGGGTGGACGGACACCAGTTTATCCCCGATGTTTTTGCCAAAGGCGCCCTGGGCGTTGTATGTGAAAAGGAGCCGGAAAGTTTACCCGGTCCCTGTATCGTCGTGGAGGACAGCTTTGAGGCCCTGAAACAGATCGGGGAATTCTATCGGCAGCAGCTGCCTGTCAAAGTGGTGGGAATTACCGGAAGCGTCGGAAAGACCAGCACGAAGGAATTCGTTGCCGCCGTGCTCTCCATGAAATATAAGGTGCACAAAACCCTGGGCAACTATAATAATGAAGTGGGAGTACCTCTTACCGTGCTGTCCATGCCGGAAGATACGGAGGTAGCCGTGCTGGAAATGGGTATCAACCATTTCGGGGAAATGCATAATCTCAGCCGTATCGCCCGCCCGGATATCTGTATTATGACAAATATCGGCCAATGCCATCTGGAATTCCTGGGCAGCAGAGAAGGGATCCTGAAGGCGAAATCCGAGATGTTTGACTTTATGAAAGAGGACGGCAGCGTCTGCATAAACGGTGATGATGACATGCTTGCTTCCATTAAGGAAGTAAAGGGGAAGAAACCGGTGACCTTCGGGCTGTCGGAGCAATGCCGGGTATATGCCGCGGACATAAAAGGAAAGGGATTATTCGGAAGTGAAGCCGTCATCCACGGAAATGGTGAGAGCTTTGCCGTTCAGATCCCTCTGCCGGGAGAACATATGGTATATAATGCGCTGGCCGCAGCGGCGGCGGGGCAGCTGCTGGGACTGACCCCGGAGGAAATCCGGGATGGCATCGCGGCGGTGGAAAGCGTCAGCGGGCGCAGCCATATTGTGAAGCTGCCGGATAAAGTCCTGATAGACGACTGTTATAACGCCAATCCTGTTTCCATGGAGGCCGCCATTGATCTGCTGCTCCAGGCGGATGGCCGCAGGGTAGCCGTTATGGGCGATATGTTTGAACTGGGAGAACAGGAAAAGGAAATGCATGCCCGCGTAGGAAAATATGCGGCGGACAAAGGTGTGGAATGCATTATCTGCGCGGGAAAGCTGGCACGCTGTATCTATGAGGGAGCCAGGGAAGCAGCCGGGGAAAGGAAAGACGGCCCTGCTGCGGAAATCTTCTATTTTGAAGACCGGGAAAGCCTGTTAGAAGGGATAAACCAAATTCTGAAGCCCGGAGATACGATACTGATCAAAGCCTCCCATGGCATGGGATTTGAGAAGGTGGTGGAACAGCTGTCATGATTTTATCCGTATCCAGACGCACCGATATACCGTGCCGGCACAGCGAATGGTTCATGAACCGTATCCGCGCGGGATATGCGGTGGTAAGAAATCCCATGAACCCGGGGCAGCTTGGCCGGATAGCCCTCACGCCTGACGTGGTGGACTGTATTGTGTTCTGGAGCAAGGATCCTGCGCCTCTCATGTCTTATCTGAAGGAACTCGATGCCATGGGATACCGGTATTATTTTCAGTTTACCCTGACTCCGTACGGAAAAAATCTGGAACCCGGACTGCGTGATAAAAAAGAAATCGAGGACTGTTTCCGGGAACTGGCGCGAAGGGTTGGCAGTGAGCGCATAATCTGGCGTTATGATCCTGTGGTGGTGAATGAAGTTCTGGATCTGAACTATCATAAAAAGGAGTTTGAACGTCTTTGCAGGGAACTTCAGGGCTGCATGCGAAGCATTACGATAAGCTTTGTGGATATGTATACGAAGCTTGGCAGGGAAAAGACTCCGGCATATGAGAAAGAGGAGGAAGAGGCGCTGCGATCCCGGGCGGAAAAGCAGCTGCGTCCGGTGACGGAAGAAGAGATGGAAGAACTGGCGGCCTTTTTCTCCCATACGGCATCCGCCCGGGGGCTTTCCGTTAACGCCTGCTGTGAAGGGAAGGATCTGACTCCGTTCGGCGTGGGCAGGGCTTCCTGCATTGACAAGGCGGTAATCGAGGATATCACAGGCGGAAAACTCAAACTGAAACCGGATAAGGGGCAGCGAAAGGGCTGCGGCTGCTATGAAAGCATAGATATCGGCGCCTATAATACCTGCCGCAACGGCTGTATTTACTGCTATGCCAATCATTCCCCCAAATCCCTGGAGGAAAACCTGCGTAAAGCGGACAGGCAGGGCGAGCTGCTTGTGGGCAGTGTCCGGGACGGGGAAAAAGTGACCGTGCGCAAGACCGCATCCTGCCTGGAAGGACAGTATGAACTGCCGCTGTAAATATCCGTTATTCACTGCGGCAGGCCTTCCGGTAAGCGCTGGCAGTCATCCGGCAGTGCTTCAGGAAGCACTGTGCAAAATAGCTTTGAGAGGAAAAGCCCGAGGACTGGGCGACCTCCGTAATACTGTAATCCGTTGTGGCCAGCAGCTCCTTGCTGGCCTTTATTCTTACCTCGCATAAATAATTGATAGGCGAACAGCCGAACTGCCTGGTAAAGGCATGCACCATATAATATTTGTTCAGATGAGATACCTCGGCAAGAGTGTCCAGCGTGATATCCTGAGGATAGTTCATCTCAATATACTGCTTCAGCTTGATACATTCCCGGCTGGATTTGACGGAGGAAACAGACTCGAAGTCGAAATGTGCCCGCCGTATCAGATTGACAATCAGTATTTCCAGCATATCCTGGCATACCAGCTCATAGTTGGGTTTCTTTTCCTCCATTTCAGTGAGCAGCCCGTTCATATGGTACATGAACCTGGCATGATCATTCCTGCAGCTGAAAATGATATGCTCATGATCTCCTTCAAAGGAAAAATTAAGCCCTTCAACCCCCAGGATTATGTATTCCAGGGGAATATCCCCCACCGAACGCTCCGTATGTGTAATATTGGAGTTTATAATAATAAAGTCATCCTCCTTCACAGGATAAATCTGATCCTCTATCAGATAATTGCCTTTTCCCCTTTTGATATAGCACAGCTCCGTAAAGTAATGGGTATGAGGAAGGCTGGGCCAGTCATTCTCATATACGGAATGGGTCACATACAGCAGCTTGGCATTGATGGGATTGATGTTATCATTCTCCATCGAATATCTTGAAATAGGCATAAAAAGCCTCCTTTTTTAGAAATACTGCGTTGCGTAAAAGCGGATGTGCAAGAAAGCCGGGCATTTGTACAAAAAAGATGTGCAAAAATACAAAAACGACAAAAATTGAAATTGGCAAATTAAGCACATTGTTGTAAAAAATATTCGATTATTTCTTTTGATGCACGTAAGTTACTAAAAGTATTTTATCAAATGATGGGGTAAAAAGCAAGATTTATAAAAAATGAAGCAAGATATGGATTGTATGGATATCTTATAGAGGATATACTGATAGTATCAAAAAGCAATACGGAAATGTTCAAACTAAAGGAGGAAAAAAATGAAAAAGAAGATTGTCAGTGTGTTATTAACAGCTGTAATGGCAGCAAGCCTGCTTGCAGGCTGCGGCAACAGCAGCAAACCTGCTGAAAGCACTCCGGCCGAGCCGGCGGCGCCTGCAGCAACAGAAGAAGCAAAGGAAGAAACACCTGCTGATACAACAGCGGAAACCACGGCAGATGCCGGCGCTGCTGATTACAGCGACGTAACGTTAACCTTCTGGTCCATGTGGAACTCCACAGAGCCTCAGGGAAAAGTAATTCAGGAAGCTGCCGATGCTTTTAAAGAGCAGACAGGCGCTACCGTGAATATCGAATGGAAGGGACGTGATATCAATACTATCATCGCAACAGCCCTGGAATCCGGAGAAAAAATAGACATCTTTGAAGATGACTACTCCAGAATCGCAAAAACATATGTAAATTACTGCTACGATTTAACAGAAATGGCTAAAGCAGCCAACTACGATGCACAGAGCTTCAAGTGCTTCAACGATGTAGCTACCGAATGGGCAGGCTTCCTCTGCTGTGTAACCGAACAGCCTCAGGTTGGCGGTGTATTCTACAACAAAGACATCTTTGATGACTGCGGAATCACCAGCGTACCTGCAACATGGGATGAATTCCTTACCGCATGCCAGGCTATGGTAGACAAAGGATATCAGCCGCTGGCTCTTGACAGCGCATATGCAGACTTTACCTTCGGTTATCACCTTGACAGAGTTATCGGACAGGATGCGATTACAGACCTGGCTCTTAACGGCGGATGGGGCGAGAACAAAGGCGTTGCAGAAGCAGCTCAGCAGATTATTGACTTTGTAAAAGCAGGATATCTTGCAGACGGCGCTCCGGATGAATATCCTTCCAGCCAGAACAAGATCGGTCTTACAGGCAAGGTTGCAATGGTTGTATGTGCTAACTATGTAGCAGCAGAAGTTAACAACAACAGCGGTACTGAGGTTAACTGGGGAATGTTTAACTATCCTGCAGTAGAAGGCGGTGCGGATCCTTCCAACGCTTATGCAGGCGCTAACTCTCTGGCAATCTCCTCTTACAGCGAGAACCCTCAGGCAGCTTTCGATTTCCTTATGCTCTTAACATCCGGCGAATTTGACCAGAAGATGGCTGATGCAGCTTCCCAGATTCCTGCGGATCCCAGAAATACAGCTCCCGCTATCATGAACGGTACTATCGAAGCTCTTCAGGCTACCGACAGCCCGCTTACATGGAACATGGGACTGAATGAAAATGCAGACCTGAAGGCTAACTTCAAGGATATCATCATCGGACTGTTTGAAGGCAAATATGCTACCGGCGAAGATTTCGCTGCAGCAATGGACGCTTTATACTAAAAAAGGGTTTACCCGGTGGAGGTGGCACTGTAGTGGTGCCGCCTCTTTTTATAAAATGAGGTGACGTATAAATGAAAAAAAATAAAACTATGATCATATGTTTTATACTGCCATGTCTGCTGACCTTATTTATTATGTATCTTTATCCGGTTGCAAGAACACTGATTATGAGCTTTTTCCGGATTGAAAGTGTTACGTCTGATGTTTCCACATGGTCTTTCTATGGACTGGGCAATTATTCCAGAATATTCGGCAGCCCCACATACCGGGTTTCCATGTGGAACATGCTCCGTATCTGGCTGGTCGGCGGTATTTTTACATTGTCATTTTCACTGCTCTTTGCCGTTATCCTCACAAGCGGCATCCGTTTTAAAAAGTTCTTCCGTGCGGCAATTTATCTTCCTAACGTTATCAGTGCCGTAGCGCTGGCGACCATGTGGATTCAGTACGTATATAACAATGATTACGGTATGCTGAATAAGATACTGGGTGCCCTCGGCCTTAACGGCGTGAAATGGCTGGGAACCGATACGAAGTTCTGGGCCATGCTGTTTGCCTTCATTTTTGGCGCAGTAGGTTATTACATGCTGATTTTTATCAGTGGTATTGAACGGATCCCTCAGGATTTATATGAAGCGGCAACCATTGACGGAGCCAATAAGGTGCAGCAGTTCGGAAAAATCACCATGCCTCTGTTAAAGGGAATTACCAAAACAAATATAACCTTCTGGAGTGTTCACACCACAACCTTCTTCCTCTGGTCAAAGATGTTCTCGCCGGTGGATACGGAAGCATCTACCATTGTTCCGGTTGTTTACCTGTATGATACGGTATTCGGCGGAAAAGGAAATGCGAACAGGGATGCCGGAGCCGGTGCTGCGGTAGGCGTTGTCCTTGCCCTCATTATTGTAGTGGTTTATTTCGTTATGAACAGACTGCTTAAGGACGATGATTTGGAATTTTAAGCAGGTTGGAATATTGTCTGTCAGACACCGTCTAAGGGATTTGGGGCGGCAGGATGGAACGCAGTACATGCCTGTCTGCAGAATGGAGTGAATGATGAGTAAAGAAAATAAAACTAAAATCAAGCAAAAGGTAAACTGGAAAAAGGAATTGTCCCTTCTTCCCGGTTATATTATTGTACTTGTCTGGATTATATTTACAGCGGCCTTTTTGTTTTGGATTCTGGGGGCCAGCCTTTCCACATCCAGAGAAATTTTCTCGGGTACTGTTTTCAAATTCGAAAGTGGTTTCCATTTGGAAAACTATGTAAACGCATGGCAGGCGCAGAACGTTTCCGTATTCTTCGCAAACTCGCTGCTTTATGCGGTCGTTTCCTGTGTCGGCGTTATTCTGATATCCGCGCCGGGCGCTTATGTGCTTTCCAGATTTGATTTCATTTGTAATAAAGCAATCAAATCCGGCCTGATCGTAGCCATGAGTATTCCCGCCGTTATGATTATCATGCCTATTTTTGCATTGACCACAAAGTGGAATGTAAAGGGCAGGATTCTGCTGATACTGCTGTATATCTTTTTAAATGTGCCTTATACCACAACCTATCTGCTCAACTTCTTCGCAACCCTTTCCAAGACCTACGAAGAAGCCGCGGCAATCGACGGATGTCCTCCGGCAAAAACCTTCTGGGTTATCATGCTGCCGCTGGTTCAGCCCGCGCTGATTACGGTTACTATTTTCAATTTCCTCGGAGTATGGAACGAATTCTTCATGGCATTGATTTTCGCAAGCTCCGAAAAGATGACGCCTGTCGGAGTAGGTTTGCTGCAGATTGTAAACTCCATGAAATACACGGGAGATTACGGCGGATTGTTTGCAGCTGTTGTCATCGTATTTTTACCTACCTTCTTATTATATATCTTCTTATCGGAGAAGATTATTGCCGGTGTAACGGGCGGCGGTATCAAGGGCTGATTTCCTTGTGAATAAAGGATAAAATGAAAAACAGGAGGGGTCGCAGGATGGACCAGAATAAAGGAAGAGTAACAATTCCTACAGATGTAGATGTGATTCAGGAGACCCTGGAATTATCCAGGCGCTGGGGGGCCGACGCGGTGCGTGACTGCGACGGGACAGACTTCCCCATAGAGTTAAAGGATGTGGGCTTAAAGGTATATTCCACCTATTATACCACCAGGAAAGATAATGACTGGGCAAAAGCCAATCCGGATGAAATCCAGCAGATGTATGTGATGACGCCCATTTACACGGCAGACGGGGACAGCCTCAGGATACGCCTCATGAAGGGCTTATATCCAGATATGCTCACACCCAACTGCCGGGATGATATCAGGCGCTGGTGGGAAGTCATTGACAGAAGCACCGGGGAAGTGGTTCCCACGGACAGCTGGTCTTATGATGAGGCTTCCGGTGAGGTAGAAATTAAGAGCATCCCCTTCCATGATTATACAGTGAGCTTCCTCGCTTATATCATGTGGGATCCGGTACATATGTATAACGCTGTTGTAAATGACTGGAAGGATGTGGAGCATCAGATCACCTTTGATGTGAGACAGCCCAAGACGCATGAATATACGATGAAGCGCCTGCGTAAGTTCATTGAGGAGCATCCTTATGTTAATGTTCTCCGGTTCACCACGTTCTTCCATCAGTTTACACTGATGTTCGACGAACTGGCGAGGGAGAAATATGTGGACTGGTATGGCTATTCCGCATCAGTCAGCCCTTATATCCTGGAACAGTTTGAAAAGGAAGCAGGATATCCTTTCCGTCCGGAATATATTATCGATCAGGGCTATTATAATAACCAGTACAGAATTCCTTCCCGTGAGTTTAAAGACTTCCAGGCTTTCCAGAGAAGGGAAGTGGCGAAGATAGCCAGGGAAATGGTGGATATCTGCCACGAATGCGGCAGGGAAGCCATGATGTTCCTGGGCGATCATTGGATCGGCACCGAACCGTTCATGGAAGAATTTGCAGGCATCGGGCTGGATGCGGTGGTAGGAAGCGTGGGCAATGGTTCAACCTTGCGTCTTATCAGTGATATAGAAGGGGTAAAATATACAGAAGGGCGCCTTCTTCCTTACTTCTTCCCCGATACCTTCCATGAGGGGGGAGATCCGGTTAAAGAGGCAAAATATAACTGGGTGACGGCAAGACGCGCTATTTTAAGAAAGCCCATTGATCGTATCGGATACGGCGGTTATTTGAAGCTGGCGAATGAGTTCCCGGATTTTGTGGAATATGTGGAATCCGTCTGTGAGGAATTCCGGGAATTATATGAAAATATTAAGGGAACCACGCCCTATTGTGTAAAAAAGGTTGCTGTACTTAACTGCTGGGGCAAGATGAGAGCCTGGGGCTGCCATATGGTGCATCATGCCATTTACTTCAAGCAGAATTATTCCTATGCAGGTATTATCGAAGCACTTTCCGGAGCCCCTTTTGATGTGAAATTTATAAGCTTTGAGGATATCCTGGAAAATAAGGATATTTTGAAGGATATCGATGTGATCATCAATGTGGGTGATGCGGATACGGCACATACCGGCGGCGAATGGTGGTGCAATCCGGTGATTTCTTCCGCTATAAAGGAATTCGTATACAATGGCGGCGGCATTATCGGTGTGGGAGAACCCAGCGGGCACCAGGCCAACGGACATTTCTTCCAGCTGTCCAATGTATTCGGTGTGGAAGAGGAAAGAGACTTCACACTCGGCTATGATAAGTATAACTGGGAAAACCACGACCACTTCATTACTGCTGATGCCCAGGACGAGATTGATTTTGGGGAATCAAGAAAATATATTTATGCCCTTGAAAACACGACAGTGCTGGAAGCGAAGGAAAAGGAAGTACATCTGGCAGTAAACGAATTCGGAAAAGGCCGCGCCGTATATATCAGCGGGCTTCCCTACAGCTTTGAGAACAGCAGGCTCCTTTACCGTGCTATTCTGTGGAGCGCCGGGGATGAAGAAAACATTAATAAGTGGTTCAGTACCAATGTCAATGTGGAAGTGCATGCTTATATCAAGAACGGGAAATACTGTGTGGTTAATAATACCTATGAAGCGCAGTCAACCACCGTTTATAAGGGAGACGGCACAGCCTTCCAACTGGATCTTGAGCCGAACCAGATAATCTGGTATGAGATCTGAATATAACAGAAAGATAAAAAATAACAGCGCAGTACCGGCTATCGGTCCTGCGCTGTTATTTTTGTCTTAGCAGTTACGTTAAAAAAAGAACATTTTTACGTCCGTATTTCCTGGAATTGCGAAGGGCAAATAGGTGTACGCGCAGAATATCAGAGTAAGAATAAAAAGCATGCTTACAATAGTTACATGAAGAGGAAAATTAGTTGACAGGAACCACACATTGCATTATTATTAATCATATAAAAGCTTATTAAGTATCGACAGAACGAATTTTCGATGTGGTTTCCATCCGCATCCATACCGGAGTCCGGTTCTTCAGAGGCTTCTGAAGCAGGATCTTTTCTCTCTTTTTATGATAAAGAGAAAATCATGGTTTTAAAGGACAATCTTTATGTGAAAAGAGTGGCTCAACCGTATTTCCTGAGAATACATAAGTAAACAGAGCGGAGCTTTGATGATCAGCCTGGTGTCAGAACGCTGTCAGGAGAGTGCTGCTTTGGAAACCTCAGTCTCAAACATTCTGAAAACGAAAGGAGACATATGCCGGCGGCGGCATGTGTCTCTTTCTTCGATCATTGCCTAAGGATCATTACCTGAGTTTTTTCAGCCGGAGAGCCGTGATTTTGACGGCTCAGGAATCCGGTTCTACAGGCGGAGGGCATACTGCTTCGGCGTGACATCCATATATTTCTTGAAGGTCTTTACAAAATAACTGCTGTCATTAAAGCCGCACTGGTAAGCGACATCCGTAATAGGAAGCTCTGTTGTGCTGAGGATATAGCAGGCCCGTTCAATCCGGTAATAATTCAGGTAATCCATAGGGGTCCGGTGTATGGCGGCCCGGAAATAGCGGCAGAAATACTTGGGAGTCATTCCTGCAATGCGCGACAGATCCGCAAGAGTAACAGGGCTGGAATAATTGGCGTCGATATATTCCAGTACAGGCTTGAGCTGATCCATTTTTTTCTGTCCGGGAGCAGGGGCATCCGTCACCGGAGTATAATATTCTTCCTCAAAAAGGCATCCGAAGATTTCATACAGCGCGCCCAGCGTACTCAGCTCGCTGCCCGCATGAGGATACCTTATGGCATCAAACAGCCTTCCCACGGCCTGAAGCAGACGGGAATTGTCCATGGAAGAGGGCGCAGCGCCGGGCAGAACCGAAGGATCCCGGACGGTTTCTTCCCGGGGAACCGCCTGAAAATAATTATACAGCTGGATCTGGTGGCGGGAAATGAGACGGATATAACGTTTGCAGGCGTCCGTATGCATCAGGGTGGATTTAAGGTCGAAAACAGCGCATTCATAGACACAGTGTTCCGGTATGCCGCCGTGTATGACCCCTTCCTCGATCAGGATGACATCGCCTGCCCTGGCAAGGATTTCCCGATCATCCAGAAACAGGCGCAGAGAGCCGCTTTGAACCTGAATCAGTTCCATTTCCTTATGCCAGTGGAAGGGCATGTTATAGCGGGAATGGTGCTCATCCACATGATAAAAGGCGATGGGGAAATCAGGGGTGCCATGTTCTATTTTTTCATTATAATCCAGATAATGCATTCCTTTTCCTCCGAAAAAGCCCCTGCAGAAGCCTCTGCCGCAATTGTATTTTCTCTTTTTACCGATAAAAGGGAAGAAAGAATAAAAAGTGAATATTGTTATATTTTTTGCCATTATAACACAGGCAAAACAAAATTGCCAATGCTATACTGAACATAACGGACATAATCCGTATTGACGTGTTTACGGAAAGCCGAAGAGAAACCGGTTGTGTTATTTTAACAAGGAGGGAAAGAAAAATGGCAGAAAACAGATATGTGGGGGATTATCCTGTAATTGGCATCAGACCTACGATTGACGGAAGAAGAGGCTATCTTAAGGTGAGGGAGTCTCTGGAAGAGCAGACCATGAATATGGCGAAAGCGGCGGCGAAGCTGTTTGAAGAAAACCTTCGTTATTCCAATGGCGAGCCGGTAAAGGTTATCATCGCAGACACTACCATCGGACGTGTGGGAGAGACAGCGGCATGTGCGGACAAATTCCGCAAGGAAGGCGTGGATATTACTTTGACAGTAACACCCTGCTGGTGCTATGGCGCAGAAACGATGGATATGGATCCCAGAACCATAAAGGGTGTATGGGGCTTTAACGGAACAGAGCGTCCCGGCGCCGTATATCTGGCAAGCGTTCTGGCAACCCATGCACAGAAGGGGCTTCCTGCTTTCGGTATTTACGGACATGATGTGCAGGATGCGGATGCCACGGATATTCCGGAGGATGTAGTGGAGAAGCTTCTCCGTTTCGGACGTGCTGCCGTAGCTGTTGCCAGCATGAGAGGAAAATCCTATCTGCAGATTGGTTCCATTTGTATGGGTATCGGCGGATCCATCATTGATCCGGCATTTATAGAAGAATATCTGGGTATGCGTGTGGAATCCGTGGATGAAGTGGAAATCATCCGCCGCATGACAGAAGGCATTTATGATAAAGCAGAATTTGAGAAAGCTCTTGCCTGGACAAAAGCAAACTGCATCGAAGGCTTTGATAAGAATCCTGAAGAGGTTCAGAAGTCCAGGGAAAAGAAGGATGAGGACTGGGAGTTCGTTGTGAAGATGATGTGCATCATCAAAGATCTGATGAACGGCAATAAGAATCTTCCGACAGGCTGCGAAGAAGAGATGGTGGGCCATAATGCGATTGCCGCAGGCTTCCAGGGACAGCGTCAGTGGACAGACTTCTATCCCAACTGTGACTTTGCAGAGGCGATGCTCAATACCTCCTTTGACTGGAATGGGGCGAGAGAGCCGTATGTCCTTGCGACGGAAAATGATGTTCTGAACGGACTGGGAATGATGTTCATGAAGCTTCTGACCAACCGTGCACAGATTTTTGCCGACGTCCGTACATACTGGAGTCCGGAAGCGGTTAAGAAGGCAACCGGCTATGATATCGAGGGTGTTGCAAAGGATGCGGGCGGATTTATCCATCTGATCAATTCCGGAGCCGCATGTCTGGATGCCAACGGACAGGCAAAGGATGAAAACGGCAATGGTGTGATGAAGCCCTGGTATGATGTTACGGAAGAGGATCAGAAGGCTATTATGGGAGCCACTACCTGGAATGCAGCTGATTTCGGCTACTTCAGAGGCGGCGGATATTCCTCCAGATTCCTTACCGAGGCGGAAATGCCTGTTACCATGATCCGTCTGAACCTGGTTAAGGGACTCGGGCCGGTGCTTCAGATTGCAGAAGGCTGGACTGTGAAGCTGCCGGATGAGGTTTCCGACAAGCTTTGGAAACGTACCGACTATACATGGCCCTGCACATGGTTTGCTCCCCGTACCACAGGAAAGGGCGCATTTGCAACGGCTTATGATGTAATGAATAACTGGGGCGCCAACCACGGTGCCATCAGCTACGGACATATCGGAGCAGATCTGATTACCATGTGCTCCATGCTGCGCATTCCTGTAAGCATGCACAATGTGCCGGAAGAAAAGATTTTCCGTCCTTCCGCATGGAATGCTTTCGGAATGGATAAAGAAGGCCAGGACTACCGTGCATGTGAGGCTTACGGACCTCTGTACAAGTAGGAGGAACCTATGGAAATAAAGAAGGTATTGGCAGTTGACCTGGGGGCTTCCAGCGGCAGAGTCATGTTGGGAAGCTTTGACGGGGAAAAAATAAGTGTGGAGGAGCTTCACCGCTTCTCCAACGATCCCGTCATTCTGGGGAAAACCATGTATTGGGATTTTCTCCGCCTGTTCCATGAAATAAAGCAGGGACTGATTAAGTCCAAAGCGTATGGGAAAATAGACAGCATCAGCGTGGATACCTGGGGTGTGGATTTCGGTATCCTGGATGAAGAAGGAAACCTCCTGGAGAATCCGGTGCATTACCGTGATGCCAGAGTGACAGGAATGCTTGAAAAAAGCTTTGAAAGCATAGATAAGGATCGGTTTTACCAGATAACCGGCAATCAGTTTATGGAGATTAACACCGTATTCCAGCTTTTGTATTTATCTCTGAACCGGAAACGGCAGCTGGATTTGGCGGACAGCCTTCTTATGATGCCTGACCTGTTTAATTACTATCTTTCCGGAGAAAAATGCTGTGAATATTCCGCGGCATCCACCACACAGCTGCTGGATGCGGTGCGTAAGGAATGGTCCGGGGAGGTAATTGAGAAGTTACAGCTGCCGGGACGTCTCCTGCAGAAAATCGTTCCCAGCGGGACGCCTGTGGGAATGCTGAGGCCGGAGATTTGTGAAGAACTTGGAGTGGAGCCCATGAAGGTAGTGGCCGGAGCCGGCCATGATACCCAGTGTGCCCTGGCTGCGGTGCCTACCGGGGAAAAGGATTTCATTTTCATCAGCTGCGGTACCTGGAGCCTGTTCGGAACAGAGCTGGATACTCCTATCATAAATGAAAAGAGCACCCGGTTTAACATTACCAATGAAGGCGGTGTGGGAGGAAAGATTTCCTTCCTGAAAAATATCATCGGCCTATGGCTGATCCAGGAAAGCCGGCGGCAGTGGATGCGTGAAGGAAAAGAGTTCAGTTTCGGGGAACTGGAAAAGCTGGCGGCATCGGAAGAACCCTTCCGTTCTCTGATAGATCCGGATGCACCGGAATTTGCCCCTTCAGGAAATGTGCCGCGCAGAATCAGGGAATTCTGTAAACGTACCGGCCAGCCGGTACCGGAGACAGAGGGCCAGCTGGTGCGCTGCATCAATGAAAGCCTTGCGCTGAAATACCGTATGGCGCTGGAAGAGATCAAAGAGTGTACGGGAAAAGAATATCCGGTAATCCATATGGTGGGCGGCGGAACGCAGAGCGTCCTGCTCTGCCAGCTGACGGCGGATGCCTGCAAATGCCCTGTTTACGCCGGGCCCATTGAGGCGACTGTTTATGGCAATATCGCTATCCAGCTTATGGCGGAGGGCGTTATCGGAAGCCTGGAAGAAATCCGCAGTGTTATTAAGGCTTCGGAGGATATCCGCAGATTTGAACCGCAGAAGCCGGACGAGTGGGAAGCGGTATACCGGAAATACAGGGAAGATATCAGGAATTGGTGATCGGAGGATGCTATGTTAAAAGGAATTCCTTCCATTTTATCACCGGAACTTTTAAAGGTTCTGTGCGAAATGGGACACAGTGACAGAATTGTAATTGCGGACGGTAATTTTCCTGTGGAATCCATGGGGAAAAATGCTAAGGTCGTACGGCTGGACGGACATGGCGTGCCGGAAATTCTGGATGCCATCCTTCAGGTATTTCCGCTGGATACTTATGTGGAGCACCCGGTTAACCTCATGGAGGTAATGCCCGGAGATCCGGTTAAAACACCTATCTGGGACGAGTATAAGGAGATTATATCCAGGCATGACGGCAGGGGAAGCGCAGTGGTGGGAAATATTGAGCGGTTCGCTTTTTATGAAGAAGCAAAAACGGCCTATGCCATTGTGGCAACCGGAGAAATGGCGGTGTATGCCAATGTGATGCTGCAGAAGGGTGTTGTAACGGAATAGGGATAAGGTATCCAATAAAGAAAAGGTGCCAATAAAATTAAAATATTAAAAAGTCTGCCTTCTGCAGTTCTTTCTTCGGTTTGGACACGATATGGCTATAACCAACCCAGAGAAAAAAGGAATTATAGGAGGCAGACTTTTTTTCAGATATTTAATAAGATTTTTCAGACCGGCCCGAAGGCCTTATTGATCAGACTGGCAGAAAGGAATATGGCCAGTCCTGAAGTATATCAGACGATATCAGAGAGTTTGTATTCTTTGCATAAACGTTCTCTAAGTGCGGTATCTTCACTGATCTGTGACAATTCTTCCAGGCGGTTATCCTGCAGAAGAACCCTTACCAATTTCAGTATTTTTTCTTCGCCAAATATGCAGCTTTCTTGTTTTTCTGCTTTTACCCATTCTTCAAATGTCATAAATTTTGCCTCCCATTCCCGGCTATGCTTCAAAGCCTTTACCCGGTCTGCCTCACTGATATAAACATCCAGCCCGCCGGAACCCCGGCGGGCTGAATATATGTACTATACTAATTCCTTATTCTTAAAATACATCTCTTTTATCCGTTCCAACGTGATATCCGCCAGCTTCTTTTTTTCTTCCTTGGAAAGTTCATTCGGATAAATGGGCTCTCCATATTCGATAACCACGTGGGTTTTTTTAATCTTGGGAAAATGATCCTCAAAAACATCCCCTGCATTATTCAGGGCAATGGGAATGATGGGGCAGCCGCTTTTTTCTGCAATTTTAAAGCTGCCTGCATGAAACGGCAGGAAAGTATCGGCAATCTTGTTGCGGGTACCCTCCGGGAAAATGCAGATAGAAATCCCGTCTTTGATTTTTCCGATTGCAGCGAGGATGATTTTGGCGCCCTGCTTCAGATCCTTGCGGTCAAGGAACAGGCAGTGCAGATTTTTCATCCAGTGGCTGAGAAGAGGAATTTTCAGCATCTCCAGCTTGGCGACATAGCCGGTAGGGCGGGGAACGCGTACGTAAGTCATAAGGATGTCAAAATAGCTCCGGTGGTTTCCGATATAGAGGACAGCCTGGTCTTTAGGAATCCGTTCCTCACCGATATAAGTGATTTTCACGCCGGACAGCCTCAGGCACCAGCGGAACGCCCAATTGACAATGGCCAGGGAGCTGCGGTTTTTGATATCCATATTAAATTTGCCGATAATCCATTCCGCAATGAGAAGCGGTATGCTCAGGATAAGAAAAATAACTACAAAAAGAGCGACACTGATAAAACGAATCATAGGATAATCCCTTCCTTTTCTGGTTGCGTAAAGGCAGCAGAAGCAAAGGCTGTGCTGCCTTTTTAGTATATACTACCATTATTGGCAAAGCAAGAGATTATAGGCATGCGGCGCCTGTTTTTTTCGGCGTCGCCGCTGTGCGTTAAATCAGAGGTTGAATTCCTGAAAAAGCTGATCCTGATAAACGGGATCCATAACCGCCTTTTCTATTTCCCCGCTCCTGGATTCCCGGATGAGAAGACGGATTAACTGGTTTACTCTGTTTTGGCCTTCTTCCTTAACACTGGCCATATGTTCCTGTTCATCATACTCCGTAAATAACATATTGATTACCTCCGCGCGATGATTTATAAGAATATCCTTCAGAATGTTTTCACGGATACACTCCCGGATTGCCATATCGACTGCTTCAGCGAAGGGCAAATCCAATGTCAGTTTTTCCCTGACTTTTGCGATAAACAGAGAATACTCTTTCAGTCTGCCGCATTTTTCCATCAATTCACGGTTCCTTCCTTTATTGATGTTAAGCATGAGCGCTTTGCATTCCAGGCATGGCTCCATGGCGGTTTTAGAGTGGGGAAAGGCATCGGACATCTTCAGCTGAGAACGATCCGGCTGTTTTTGCGTACCATTATAAAATATAACATATTGTGGCCTGGGCAGAGGGATCAGCTTGCTTCCATATAGATTGTATTTATATTTTTCCAGATACTTCTGATAAGTTTCCGCAAAATATAAGAACCCTCTTACCGGCATATTGGGGTTTACCGTGCTCTGATGTTCATAAAGATTGAGGATGTCGCCAATTAAAAAGGAAATATCATTTTTCATTTTCAGATAAAGCATGTTTTCCAAAGTGACAATATGCAGTTCATCGGCATTGCTGTAGTGCGTATCATTGACTGCATTATATAAATCAAGCAAATCCTTCTTTTCCCGGAACACTAACCGGAAAAGGCGATCCTTATATTCTTTTGTGATTTTAATTTCCAAGTCTTTTGTCTACCTCCATTATATCGTTTTTATTAATAGATTACAACGTAAAAGAATAGATTATTAAACCATAGGCAAAACACCACGCTTTCATTCTGCAGTCATAACAGCATTTTTATATTTTGTATTGATAAGGAAATAAGCGGCAGATACGCCGGATAAAAATAAGAAGTAACTTTAATTTACCATATTCAGAAGGAGGCTGCAAGTATATGATAAAATTAAGTGGACGGCAGTTACCCTGGCAGCAGCAGTATTGCTCCAATATCCAAAAATTAAGTAATGAATCTAAAAAAACAATACAATTCCTGAAAAGAAGTTTTGCTAGAATAAAGATATCAGGAAACAACAAATGGGGCTGGCTGAAAGAAAGGTATTCGGCTTCCCTGATTTGCGTACGCGACAGGGCGTACAGATGGGAGAGGAAAATGAAGAAGAAGGTAGTCAGTATTTTATTATGTGCGGCCATGGGGATGACGGCTCTGGCAGGCTGCGGAAACAGTTCAGGATCAGGCGCTTCGGCGAGTGAACCGGCGGCAGCAGTTCAGGAGGATAGCAGGGAAAGCAAAGAGGAATCCACGCAGGCCGGTGAAAGCCAGGAGAGCGCAGCGGCGGAAAATACCGCGGTGGACGGCGGAGGGGAAACTCTGAATGTCATGTGCCATTCCAGCTGGAGGACCGATGAAGCGAATGCAGTGTTTGATTATGTTGCAGAAAAGTGTAATGTGAAGTTTGAATTTGAGGAAGTTCCGGAGGGCGGTTCCGGGAATGAGCTTATTTTTGCAAAAATGCAGTCCGGAGAGGTTCCGGATATCCTCTGGTGGCAGGGAGCGAAGACGAGCGCAACGGAAATAGGGGAAGATTTATTTATGGAGCTGTCCGGAGACTGGACGAAGGATTATAATGCCAACATTCTGGAATCCCCGAACCAGACTTATAACGGCAGGCTGATATGCGCGCCCTTCGGTGATGTGACCGTATTCGGCATGTGCTACAATAAACAGGTTTTCGCGGATAACAATATTCAGATCCCCCAGACCTGGGATGAATTCCTGGCGGCCTGCGAGACGCTTAAGGCGGCGGGAGTTACCCCGATGTATATCTCAGGAACGACAGATAATGAGTGGACGCTTCAGATCATTCCCATTGATGCCCGCCTGAAACAGGAAAGCATGGAGCCCGGCAGTATCGAGGCTCTCAACAGCCATAAAAAGCTGTGGGCAGATATGGAATATATGCAGGTCACTTTCGAACGGATGAAGGAAATGAAGGATAAGGGCTATATTCAGGATACCTTCCTGTCGGACAGCTATGCGGATGCCCAGGAAGCGCTGCTCACCGGTACAGCAGCCATGTATCCTCAGGCAACCTGGATTTATGCGGAATTAACCAAGCTGGCGGAATCGGAAGAGGAGCTGGATAATATCGGTTTCTTCCCTATCCCGGCTACGAATGCGGCGGATTCCATCGCCTATACGGAAACACCCACAGGCTTCGTGATTCCGGTAAGCGGCAAGAAAGCGGATTTGGCGGCACAGATCGTGGGAGAACTGGTATCGAAGGAAGCGATGACAGAATATTATAAGCTGCATCAGGGCATTCCGGCTGTAAATGGTGTGGAAGTGGAACTGAGCAGTATTCCGGCAGATGTATCCGCTCTGATGGAAGCGGGGAAAACAAATACTCTTCCCAATACTCTTTATTCCACCCCTTCCATGGCGAGTGACGTACAGGCCATGCTGGCAGGCGATAAGACTCCGAAGGATGTGCTGGCAGGCTATGACACCGACTGGGATACCTATGCAAAAGAAGCGGGGAACCCGGATTGGGGCTATTGATTCGGTAAGGCAGCGGACAGCGTTCCGGTTTTGAAAGCAGATAATTGACAGTGTGAAAAATGGGGGAGGTGTTATACGGGATTCTTTCCCGGGTTTGGGTATTCAGCCGGGAAAGAGTTTCGCAGGGCACCTCCCTCTTTTGAAGGAAGGAATGGTTTATGTTAAGAAAAAAGCAATACCCGGTCTATTTTATCCTGCCCGGCATTTTTCTTTTTGTCATGTTTTTTATTGTCCCCTTTCTTGTGGGCTTTCGGTATTCCTTTACCAACTGGAATTTTAAAAGGGCCGATTTTATCGGTTTGGAAAACTATATAAGTATTTTAAAGAATCCCAATATGAGCATTGCCTTTAAGAATACGTTTCTTTTCACCATTGTAACCACAGTGGGAAAGGTATCCATAGGTATGCTTCTTGCGGTGCTGCTGAACAGAAAGCTGAAAACCACCAATTATCTGCGTACGGTTTTTTATCTGCCGGCAGTAGTCAATTCCATCGCGGTAGGAATTGTATTCACCTCTTTGATGCATCCCTCCAAAGGATTGATAAATACAGCTCTGAGGACAATCGGGCTCACCGGCTTCCAGCCCAAATGGCTGACGGACACGAGGATAGCCATGCTGTCCATCTGCTTTATTGAAATCTGGAAATGGTCGGGCTATACCATGATGATTCTGCTGGCGGGCATGCAGAATATTTCCAAAGATTATTATGAAGCGGCGATTATGGATGGGGCCACCAAATGGCAGCAGTTTAAAAAGATCACCTTCCCTCTTCTGATGGCTTCCATCAATAATGTGGTTGTTTTAAGCATTATCGGCGGGCTGAAGGTATTTGATATCGTTGTGGCGACCACAGGAGGAGGGCCGGGCTATGCCACGGAGGTTTTCAACACCATGATTTATAATTCGTACAGCTATCAGAAATATGGGGAAGCTACGGCGGGAACGACGCTGCTGGCCGGAATGATCCTTATCATAACCTTGTGTACCTACCGGACGATTGCCAAAAATGAGGTGGAATTATAATGAATAAGAAAAAAATGAAACAGGTTGTTTTTGAAATAATGGGAGTCCTGATCAGCTTTCTTGTCCTGATTCCTTTTCTGATGGTCTTCTTAAATTCCATGAAAAGCAAGAGACAGGCCAATCTGCTGCAGCTGAGCCTGACCGGGATTTCCTGGGAACAGTTCCTGGAGAATTACGGTACCGTAATCCGGGAGGCGCGGCTTGTTTCCAGCTTCCTGAACAGCGCGGTGGTTACCTTTCTGGGGGCGGCGCTGGTTCTTTCATGTGCCTCCATGGCGGCATTTGTTGTGGTGAGAAGAAAAACAAGGGCCATGAAGGCGGTGAATAATTTCATCGTCATGGGACTGACTCTTCCGCTGGCCATGGTACCTGTTTATTTTATGCTGTCAAAAGTACATATGACCACTGGAACAGGAGCGGTCGCAGGTGCTATACTGGTATATGCAGCCAGCATTTTCCCTTTTATTTTTTTCATCTATACCGGTTTTATCAAAGGGATTTCCAGTGAAATCGACGAGGCCGCGATCATCGACGGGGCGAGCCCGCTCCTTATGTATTTCCGTATCATTTTCCCTCTGCTGAAGCCGGTGACCATCACGGCGCTGATGCACTGCGTGATGTCTATATGGAATGATTTCGGGATCTCGCTTTATTTACTGAACAGTGCGAAGAGGACGACGGCGGTGCTCACCACGTATTTGTTCATGGGGCAGAAGGCGTCGGACTGGCAGCTGTTATTTGCGGATGTGGTATTGGTTTCCATGCCCATTGTCATCCTGTATCTGTTCATGCAGAAATACATTGTGGCAGGGCTGGCAGACGGCGCGGTGAAGGGTTGATCCAATGAAAAAAACGTTTTTCAGCATGAAGCATAAATTTGTCATTATGGTAGCCAGCCTTCTTCTGGCCTTTGTCCTGGCTACGACCGTGATCTGGGGAGTGGCCTTTACCAGTGAAATCACCGAGCGCGGAGTGGAATATGCAGGACAGATGACGGAAACGGCCAACCGGAATGTGGAAAGCTATCTGAAAAAGCTTCGTCTCATCGCTTTTGTCCTGCAGAATAATTATCTGGCAAAGCCCATACTGAATAAAACCTTCTACGAGGATGACAGTGAGCGTCTGACGGATATGAGGAATATGCAGCTTCTTTTAAAAGCCGTGATGACCGGGGCGGAATATATGCAGAATATTTATGTGTATACGGAAAACGGAATGGAATTTTCAGCGGGAGGAGCTTACACCGAGCTGGATGAGGAAACGCTTGCGTATTATAAGGAGATGGCCGGAAAGCAGGAAGTGGTATTCGGGGTGCAGAAAGCCAGGGATAAATACGATTATCCGCGGATTGTGCTGACAAAACAGCTGAATATGGGAAAAGAGACGCCGGGAGCCTGGGTGGTCATGCTGATTAACTGCCGTGGGATTTACGGGATTTATAACGAAACGGAGAGATATGATTCAGGACTGATCATATGGGATCAGGCCCGCCGTCAGGAAATATACAGAAATAACCTGGAACGGTTTGAGCAGGAAAGGAAAATCGGGGCGGATGAGATAAGCGCATTTGCCCAAAAGGAAGACAGGGCGGTCATAAGGCTGGGGAACCGGAAGGCGCTGCTCATGAAGATGACGTCGGAGGTAACCGGATGGCAGAGCATTGTGCTGATTCCCTATGAGCAGATTTCCGGACAGCACAGCAGAATGCTGTCGATCAATGCGGTGGTTCTGGTGCTGCTTTCCCTGGCTGCGGTGATACTCTGCCGCATCCTGGCCAATCGTTTCCTGAAAAACATAGAAATCCTCACCGATGCGGTGGGCAGCATACAGAAGGACAATCTGTATCTGGACATATCCATTCATTCCGGTGATGAGGCGGAGGTGCTGTATCACCGCTTTGAGGATATGATCAGCCGTATCAAGGAACAAATCGCAGACATGAAAAAGCATGAAAAGGAAAAGCGCTTTTTGACATTGAGGGCCCTGCAGGCGCAGATCAATCCTCATTTTCTGTACAACAGCCTGAACACCATCAAATGGATGGGGCAGATGCAGGGAGCCGATTCCATTGTGGATGCAGTGAATGCCCTCAGCTCCATCATGCAGGTGAATATGTCCAAAAACACATATCTGACCTTTCAGGAGGAGCTGGATTATCTGAATAAATATGTCTGCATGAAGGAATTCCAGAAGGCGGCCCGGATCAAATTCGTATGTAAGATCGAAGAAGAACTGAGGCAGTGCTATATCCTGAAAATGCTCATACAGCCCATTGTGGAAAACTCCCTGAAGCACGGTGAGGTGATGGAAAGGGAGGACGGTTATATTTCCGTATCCATTTATTCCGACGGTGAGGATGTACAGATCGATGTGGAGGATAATGGAAAAGGGCTGAGTGAGGAGGAGAGCAGGGCGATTCTGGATAACCTCCGGAATGGAGAGGGGATCGGGCTGTTCAATATCCAGAAACGGATACAGCTTTATTATGGGGAGAGGTACGGGGTGAGCATAACAGGGGAAAAAGGCATCTATACCTGTGTTTCCCTGCGGATTCCCAAAAGATATCAGGTTGGTGAAGAAGATGATTAGAGTGTTATTGGTAGATGACGAGCTGCCGAGCAGGGCGATGGTACGTTCCCTCATCGACTGGGAAAAGGAAGGCTATTGTATCTGCGGGGAATGCGGCGACGGAAAACAGGCCTGGTCCCTGATTCCCGGGCTGCATCCCGATATTGTGATTACCGATGTTAAGATGAACCAGATGAACGGGGATGAGCTGGTCCGCCGGATCTCGGCGGAGTATCCGGAAATCTGTACGATTTGTCTGAGCGGTTACGACGATTACAAATATGTGAGAGATGTGCTGAAGCATAATGCCATTGATTATCTGATAAAAAATAATCTGACGCCGGAGAGCCTTCTGGAATCCCTTCATAAGGCGGAGGAGGTCCTGAAGGTGGGGCCTATAATTAAAAAGGATGAGAATAACCTGCAGGCGCTGCGCAGGCAGTTTGTACTGCAGCTGATCAGCGGGGAATACCGGGGGAAGGAAGCATTTATCGACCGTGACATGCAGATGCTGTCCATTGAGCTGGACGCCGGGCGTGTGGTACCCATACTGCTGAGTATAAGGAATCTGGAAGAAAAGGTCACTTACTCCGCTGCGGGAGCAGAGGGAGGGACGCTCCGGGATAAAAGACTGATTATCTTTTCCGTGTGCAATGTGCTGGAGGAGATTATCCGGGAAGAATTCCAGGGACTGGCCGTGCCTTTGGAAAACAATGAAATTCTGATGCTCCTTTCGCTGAATGGTGTTGTCAGTGAACAGAAGGCGGGAGAGGAGCTGCGCAGAATAATCAACCGCAGCAGCTTCTGCCTGAATAAATTCATGCGTCTGGACGGAAATTTCCATGTGGGAAGATCCGGCCCTCTGACAGAAATGCAGACCGGATTCCAGGAGCTGGAAAACCGGAGAAGAAATGAATTCCTGGATTTGGATAAACCGGGGGAAACGGAAGAAGGAAGAGAATACAATGACGGCAGCGGTATCCGCCTGGAAGAGGAGCAAAGGATAACAGCGGCTCTCAGGCAGGGAGACGCGGAAGAACTGAAGGAAGTGCTGGAAGGGATTTTTCGGGAAATCTATGAAAAAAACATAGGGAGGGCCGGCTGCAGCCAGCTTTTTTCCGATTTACTCATCCTTTCCCTTTCTTTTTGCAAAAAACAGGGGATAGCCTATGAAAAGGTATATGGGCACCGGACCGGGATCATGGAATACGTGGCGCAGCTGGAAAAGCTGAAGGAATGCCGTGGATTTTTCCTTCACCTGTTTGAGGCTGTCCTCATGGAAAACAGGAAGCCGGAATATGAGAAAGACTATTCCGTTCCGGTGAAGAAAGTGATATCCTATATCCATCAACATTACAGAGAAGGGATATCCCTGTCTGATGCGGCGGAAAATGCGGGTATGAACAGCTCTTATCTGAGCACCCTGTTCAAGTCCGAGGTGGGTACCGGTTTTGTGGAGTATCTGAACGAAGTGAGGCTGGAACGTGCCAAGGAGTTTATGGATACTTCGGACAGAAAGCTGAAGGAAATCATTGATCAGTCGGGCTTTACCAGCTACCCCTATTTTTTCAGCCTCTTTAAAAAGAAATATGGGATGACCCCGAGGGAATATCAGAAAAGCCGAAATTAGGAGGAAAAGGATTATGGCGGCATTTGAACTTGTTTTTCTGGGGACGGGGGCTGCGGACTGGCCGCTGCGGCCGGGAGCGGATGTAAGATATGATGTGAACGGTGCGATCCGCCGTACCTCCAGCCTGTTGATCAATGGAAAGTATCTGATCGATCCCGCGCCGGAGTCCTGGTTTTTTGCCAAAAAGGTGCTTAAGCTGGATTTGTCGGGGCTAAAAGGAATTTTCCTGACCCACAGCCACAAGGATCATTTCACCAATAAGGCGTTAGACAGCTTTTTAGGAGAAGCGAAGGGGAAGGTGGGCTTTTATTGCCATGAAGGCACCATTCCCTGGCTGAAGCTGACGCAGGAGGAGCAGGAGAGGATGAACATACACCCGCTTAAGATCGGAAAAAGGGTGAAAGCGGGGGATATGACGATTCTGCCTCTCGGAGCCAATCATGAGGTGTCCAGGACGCAGGAGACGGCCCTGCATTATATTTTTTCCAGAGAGGGTAAATCCTTTTTTTACGGCTGCGACGGCGCATGGTTTCTTGCCCAAACCTGGTCCGTCCTGCAGAAACAGAAGCTGGATGTGATGATTCTGGAAGCGACGGTGGGGAATATGCGGGCCAATTATCGGATAGCCAGCCATAACACCCTTCCCATGGTGGAGCTTCTTGTGGCCTCCATCGAGGAATGCGGGATACTGAAAGAGGACGGAAGAGTGGTGCTTTCCCATATGGCGAGGGAGCTTCACAGTCCGGAGGAAGAGTATGGAAACATGATTGCGGCATATGACGGAATGAAACTGGAAATATAGGAGGAGAATCCATATGAAATCAAAAGTATGGGCGCACAGGGGAGCCAGTGCATATGCGCCGGAAAATACACTGGAGGCCTTCCGTCTAGGAGCCGAGCAGGGGGCGGACGGCGTGGAGCTGGACGTACAGCTGAGTAAGGATGGCCAGCTGGTGGTAATCCATGATGAGACGATAGACCGGGTGAGTGACGGGCACGGCTATGTGAGGGATTATACGCTGGAGGAGCTTAAGAAATTTATGTTTAACAAAACCCACCCGGAATATGCGGACGCCCGTATTCCTACGCTGGGAGAGGTCTATGATCTCCTGAAGCCTCTGGGGCTGGAGATCAATGTGGAAATCAAAACAGGAATTTATTTTTACCCCGGTATTGAAGAAAAGCTGTATCTGCTGGAGAAGGAAAAAGGAATGCAGGGGAAAATCATTTATTCTTCCTTTAATCATTACAGTGTGATGAAAATGCGGGAATATGACCCGGCGGCCAGAACCGGCCTGCTGTATGCCGACGGCTTCCAGGATGTGCCGGGCTATGCCGCCGGACTGGGCGCGGACGCCCTCCATCCGGCGCTTTATAACCTGCAGTACGACGGTTTTCTGGAGGCGTGCAGAGAAAAAAATCTTCTGCTTCATGTATGGACTGTGGATGATGAAAAATATATGAGGGTTCTTGTGAAAGAAGGAATTGATGCCATAATCACAAATAAACCGGATGTGGCGAGAAAAATTGTGGATAACGCATAGAAAAAGAACGATGATTGTGGAAAGACTGCCTTTTCTTCCATATGGGAAGAGCGGCGGTCTTTTTGCCGGTATCCGGCAATTCTTTGGAAAAAACAGGCATAGGACATCCTGTACGTCAATAGATTAGTAAAAAAGACGGATAGGTTATTTATGAAAAAAATATGCTTGCTGGTGATAGCCTCTATCATGGCCGTCTGCTTTACTGCCTGCGGAAAAGATACGGCAGAAGAACAAAGCCGGGAAAATCTGGAATTCACAGTGGTGAGTGAGGATAGGCTGCCGGATGAGCTGAAGGAAATCCTGGATCAGAAAAAGGAAAGTGCCTTCAAGCTTACCTATGCGGATGAGGGATATCTGTATATCTGTATCGGGTACGGAAAACAGGAAAGCGGCGGTTACAGTGTTACAGTGAATGATCTGTATGAGACGGAGAATGCTGTTTATGTAAATACCAACCTGCTGGGGCCGAAGGCAGGAAGCACGCCCGCCACCAGTCCTTCTTATCCTTATATTGTATTAAAGGTTGAATTCCGGGATAAAACGGTGGTATTTGATTGAAGAGAAGCGGCCGGGCTGCCCACCGGCATCCGCTTTTACAGAGAACAATAGCAGGAAACAAGTTGATGAAAAAAACGGGATTTGATACAATAGAAATACCAACTAATAAAGGAGAGCAGCATGCTGTTAATTAAAAATACGCACATGACAGACCCTGCGTCAGGTACGGATGCCTATAAGGATATCCTGATACAGGATGAAAAAATTATAAAAATAGCAGACTCTATCCGGGAAACAGAGGCTGCTGTTTTTTCCGGGGAAGAGGAGGACATGCTTCAGGTGATAAACGCGGAAGGCATGATTGCCGCTCCCGGCCTGGTGGATGCCCATGTGCATTTCCGGGATCCCGGTTTTACGGAAAAGGAAGACATTGACACCGGCGCCGGGGCGGCAGCGGCAGGAGGGGTGACCACGGTGGTCCTCATGGCCAACACAAGGCCCTGTGTGGATAACCGGGAAACCCTGGATTATGTCCTGGAAAAGGGCCGTCATACGCCGATCCACGTGGAAACCTGTGCTAATGTAACCATGGGGATGAAAGGGGAAAAGCTGACTGATATGGAAGGCCTTGCGGCGGCAGGAGCTGTGGGCTTTACGGATGACGGTATTCCCTTATTAAAGGAAGAAACAGCCCGGAATGCGATGAAAACGGCGGCGGTGCTGGGAGTTCCCATCAGCTTTCATGAAGAAAACCCTGCCTTCATAGAAAATAACGGGATTAACAGGGGAAAAGCCAGCGGCCATTTTGGGATCGGAGGTTCCGGCCGGCAGGCGGAAATCGATATGATTGAGAGGGATGTGCGTCTGGCGGAGGAGACCGGAGCTGCGGTGGTGATACAGCATATCAGTACCAAAGAAGGGGTGGCTTTAGTCAGGGAAGCCAAAAGGCGGGGGGCGGATGTCCATGCGGAGGCGACGCCCCATCATTTCACGCTGACAGAGGATGCGGTCATTCAATACGGAAGTCTTGCCAAAATGAATCCTCCTCTCAGAGAGGAAGCGGACAGACAGGCAATTATTGAAGGCCTTCAGGATAATACCATCGATATGATAGCCACAGACCATGCCCCTCACACGGCACAGGAGAAAGCGAAGCCCCTGACTGAAGCGCCCAGCGGAATTATCGGGCTGGAAACCTCCCTTTCCTTAGGGATCATGAATCTGGTGGACACAGGAAAGCTGACTTTGCTTCAGCTGCTGGAACGGATGTCCCTGGCGCCCGCCAGGCTTTATCATCTGGATGCCGGATATCTGGCGGAAGGCGGCCCTGCGGATCTCATTCTTTTTGATGAGAATGAGCTGTGGAAGGCGGAGCATTTTCGCTCCAAATCCTCCAATACTCCGTTCCTGGGATGGGAAATGAAGGGAAGGATTCATTATACCATCTGCGCAGGAAAGATCGTTTATCGTATCTGATTCCGGACGGAAGGCCAGGAGACTGAGAATAGAATTTTCAAGTGTAAAAGCGGAAAGGAAAGAAAATGGCACAGAAGAAGAAAGAACAAGCCACTGTTTTATGGCAGCAGGAGATTGCCCCCGGTATATATGACTGCCGGATAAAGACCAGTTTAGCGCAGGATGCGGCCCCGGGACAGTTCGTTGCCCTTTATCCCAGGGATAAAAGCACGCTGCTTCCGCGCCCCATCAGTATTTGCGAGGTGAATAAGGAAGAAGGAAGCCTGCGCCTTGTATACCGGGTTGCAGGGAAAGGAACCGGCGAATTTTCCACTTACAGGGAAGGAGACGAGATTGCAGTCCTGGGCGTCCTGGGGAACGGATTCCCTCTGGATAAGGTAAAAGAAGGGCAGACGGCGTTCCTGATGGGAGGCGGCATCGGCGTTCCGCCCATCCTGGAGCTGGCCAGACAGCTGAACTGTGAAAAAAAGATCATCGTGGGGTACAGAGATGAAAACTGTTTCCTAAAATCGGATTTTGAAAAAAACGGGCAGGTCTTTATCGCAACGGAGGACGGCAGTGTGGGCGCCAGAGGAAATGTGATGGATGCCATCCGTGAAAACGGGCTGAAGGCGGATGTAATTTATGCCTGCGGCCCTATGCCCATGCTGCGGGCGATCAAGCAGTATGCCCTGGAAGCGGATATTCCCGCCTATATTTCCCTGGAGGAACGAATGGCCTGCGGTGTGGGAGCCTGCCTGGGATGTGTCTGCAGGACAAAGGACGTGGACGCCCATTCGCATGTGAACAATGCCCGTATCTGCACGGACGGCCCCGTATTTGAGGCCAGGGAGGTGGAAATATGAATACAAAAGTTACCATAGCCGGCGTAGAATTTAAAAACCCTGTGATGACTGCCTCCGGAACCTTCGGATCCGGCATGGAGTATGGGGAATTTGTAGATTTGAACCAATTGGGAGCTGTCGTGACCAAGGGTGTTGCCAATATCCCCTGGCCGGGAAACCCCACGCCAAGAGTGGCGGAGGTATACGGCGGCATGCTCAATTCCATCGGGTTGCAAAACCCCGGGATCGATGTGTTTATCGAAAGGGATATTCCTTTTTTAAAGAAGTACGATACCAGGATCATTGTCAACGTATGCGGAAAAACAATCGAAGAATATCTGGAAGTGGTGGAACGCCTTGCCGACACGGATGTGGATATGCTGGAAATCAATGTTTCCTGCCCCAATGTAAAGGAAGGGGGCATCGCTCTCGGACAGAAGGCGGAGTGCCTTTCCGAGATTACGGCGGCTGTTAAGGAAAAAGCGAGACAGCCTATTATAATGAAGCTGAGCCCTAATGTAACGGATATTACAGAGATGGCAAAAGCGGCGGAAGCGGCGGGAGCGGATGCCATTTCCCTGATTAACACCCTCCTGGGGACAAAAATTGATATCCGCCGCAGGAGCTTTGTGCTGGCAAATAAAACGGGAGGCATGTCCGGCCCTGCGATCAAGCCGATAGCCCTGCGCATGGTTTACCAGTGCGCCCAGGCGGTTTCCATACCCATTATCGGGATGGGAGGCATATCCGATGCCGAGGATGCCCTGGAATTCCTCATGGCCGGAGCCACAGGAGTAGCGGTCGGCGCGGCCAACTTCATCAATCCTTACGCCACGGAGGAAGTGGTGAAGGGAATCGAAGCTTTTATGAAGGAAGAAAAGATACAGGATATTCATGAAATTATCGGCTGTGTAAAATAAGAAAGTACCTAAAAATTGCATGCAGCCGTCATATTTTCCCATCCGCCGAATACATTGTACAAAGGCATTCGCGTGGAGGGTATTCGTATGGAATTAATAAAAAAGAATATACATATGGACCGCATTAAATGTAAGGCCAGTACGCAGATAACGATGGAAGATGATATCAATATCACGGATTCCAGGCCTGACGTTTACCAGCTCATAGAGGAGCAGGGTGAAGTGGTCATCGATGAAATCAGAGCGGTGCAGGATCATGTGTATATCAAGGGAAAGCTGGAATTTTGTGTCCTGTATCTGTCGGATGATGATGTGCGCCGGCCTGCCAGCATGGAAGGAAGCATTCCTTTTGACGAGCAGATTTATATGGAGGGAGTGGTTCCCACCGACAGCGTTTCCGTCAAAAAGGATCTGGAGGATTTAAGCGTCGGCATGATTAACTCCAGAAAGCTGAGCGTGCAGGCACTGATCCGGCTGGGACTTTATGTGGAAGAGCTTTATGATGAGGAAGCTGCCGTGGAGCTGAGCAGCAATGAACCGGTGGAATTCAGGCAGAAGACAATCAACCTGGCCAGCCTGGCTATCCAGAAGAAGGATATTTTCCGAATCCGTGAGGAAATGGAGCTGCCGAACGGTTATCCCAATATCTTTGATATTTTCTGGCAGACCTGCAAGCTGGGAGAGACCCAGTTCCGGCTGTCGGAAGGAAAGCTTTCCATACAGGGAGAGGTCCAGCTGTTTTTCCTTTATGAGGGAGAGGGCGAAAATCGTCCTGTCATGTGGTATGAAGCCAAGATACCTTTCAGCGGCGTCCTGGACTGCCAGGGCCTGCGGGAACGTATGGTGGATGACATTACCTGCCAGATCGGCCACAAGGAGCTGGAGGTCAAGGCGGATACCGACGGAGAAGAACGGATTGTAGGGCTGGAAATTGTCCTGGATCTGGATATGAAAATATATGAAGAAGAGCAGACGGAAATTCTATCTGATATATATGGGGTTACCAGGGAAATGGAAGCGGTGGCCGGTGTAGGAAAGCTGAAGCAGCTTTTGATGAAAAACATGGGAAAAACCAAGATTTCCGGCCGCTTTAAGGTGGCGGCGGGACTGCCTAAAATGCAGCAGCTCTGCCACAGCGAATGCGATATACAGATGGCGGAAACGAAGATTGTGGACGAAGGCCTGCGTATTACCGGGGCGGCGGCAGTGAAAAGCCTGTATGGGACCGGGGATCCGGAGGTGCCCTATGACAGCATTGCCGGAACGATTCCCTTCAGCTATGTGCTGGAGATTCCCGGAATCAGCCCTGAGTGCACCTATAAGCTGGGTTCGGTTCCCGAGGATCTGAGCGTTACCATGATAGATGCAGATGAGGTGGAAGTGAAGGCGGTACTGGATTTCCACGGCATTGTGTTCAGCCATTATGAAGAGCCTATGATTCAGGATGTGAAGGTGACGGATTTGGATCCGGATAAGTTGAGCAGCCTGCCGGGTATCGTGGCCTATATCGCCAGGGAGGGTGACAGTCTCTGGAATATTGGCAAAAAATATTATGTTCCCGTGTCGCAGATCAAGGATATTAATGAACTGACTTCGGATGAAATCCATCCGGGAGATAAACTGTTGATTGTAAAAGGGATTTCCTGAATATAAGAGAAATATTAAGGAGCATGAGCCGGGGGGAGCATGCTCCTTAATGCTGACGAAAGGTTGAGTCGTTTTTTATCAGAATACTCAGTCCCATATTCCTGAACACCTGCAGCCGGGGAGCTTGCCCCTATTTCTGTCCCAATCCGTACGATACCGGTATAAAACAAAAGAAATTATCATAAACTAAGACGAACTGTTAAATGTCATTTTTCCCAGCATTTCCGCGGCTTTCCGGGCTTTTTGCAAAGAAAGATAAACATTGACGAACCCGCCCGAATTGTATATACTTAAGTACAATCAGTGTATACAATCCGGAATGGAACAGGTACAGCCATAATAGTTACCATGTTATCCGGACAAAATTCCTGATGTACAGATAGGAGCCGGAAATGGAAGAAATTACATTAAAAGCAATGGCCAAGATTAATTTAGGCCTGGATGTCATAAGGCGCAGGGAAGATGGGTATCATGAGGTGAGGATGATCATGCAGACGGTGAACCTGTATGATGAGCTCACCTTCAGGAAGCAGCAGGGCGGCAGGGTGCGCCTGACCACCAACCTGCGTTCCCTGCCTACGGACGGGCACAACCTCATTGTGAAAACCGTGGAGCTTCTCCGGAAGGAATACGGCATCAAAGAAGGACTGACCATTCATCTTAAGAAAAAAATACCTGTTGCTGCAGGAATGGCGGGAGGAAGCACCGATGCCGCCGCCGCGTTCGCCGGGATGAATGAGCTTTTCGATCTGGGAATGACCATGGAGGATATGCAGAAGAAGGCGGTGACAATCGGCGCCGATGTGCCATATTGTATCCAGGGCGGGACCGCGCTGTCGGAAGGGATAGGCGAGATATTGACTCCTCTGCCGTCCGCGCCCCGATGCTCCGTCATTATCGCAAAACCGCCGATTCATGTATCCACCCGTTTCGTCTATGAAAACCTGCACCTGGAAAGAATGGAAAAGCACCCTGATATTGACGGGATATTGGACAGCATACGGGAAGGAAATATCCGGGGAGTGGCAGAACGTCTTGAAAATGTGCTGGAGACGGTAACGGAAAAGGAATATCCGGTTATCGGACAGATCAAGCAGTTTCTCATGCAGAGGGGAGCCCTGGGAGCCCTGATGAGCGGCAGCGGCCCCACCGTATTCGCCTTATATGACAGAAACGACCTGGCGGCACAGGCCTGTGAGGAACTGAGAAGGGCCGGTCTGGCTAAACAGGTATATCTCACTTCTTTTTCCGATAAGACCTGTATCCGTAAATGAACGAACGCAGTTGAAATAAGCACGTGCCCTGCACGCAGAATGGAGCATAGATGAAAGCTGAAGAAAATACGAATGATTACCTGCCTCTGAGAGATGTTGTATTCAACACTCTGCGGGAAAGCATATTGAAGGGCGAGATGAAGCCGGGGGAAAGGCTGATGGAAATCCATCTTGCCAATAAGCTGGGCGTGAGCCGGACCCCAATCAGAGAAGCCATCCGCAAGCTGGAGCTGGAGGGACTGGTTACGATGATACCCAGGCGCGGCGCGGAGGTTGCACAGATTACGGCCAAGAGCCTGAGGGATGTGCTGGAAGTCCGCCAGGCGCTGGATGCGCTTGCCATGGAACTTGCCTGCGAAAGAATTTCAGAGGAAGAGATTGGAAAGCTGAGGCAGGCCTGTGATAATTTTGCGGAAATTACCAAAACCCAGGACGCCGTACAGATAGCCCAGGCTGATGTGGAGCTTCATGATATAATTGTACAGGGAAGCCGGAACGAAAAGCTGGCGCAGATGGTGAGTAACCTTTCCCAGCAAATGTACCGGTACCGCCTGGAATATATTAAAGACGTGAGCCAGCATGGCAGGCTGATCGAGGAGCATGAAGAGATATACAGGTGCATCAGCTGCAGGGACAAAAATGCCGGTGCTAAAGCCATTAAAATGCACATTTATAACCAGGAGCAGTCCATTCTGAACCAGATTCAGCAGAATAAGGGAACGTCCAGAGTATAAGCAGGCAAATGTCTGTCAATACTTTCCATAGATCAAACGGAAGGGAATTGACAGCATGAAATATAAGGAAATCATCAGGGATGTCGCTGCGGCAGGGCTGCTTGTATGCAGCTTCTGGAATATATTGTATCCGGAATACACCTTTGCGGGCGATGCCTATCAGAAAATAGAGGATGGAACTCCTGTGGAATCCACGGATCAGGTAAAAGACTATTATCAGATACTGGATGCCGGAAAAGGAGAGGTTACGATCCGCTTCAGTTTTATGGATAAAGAAAAAGGAAAGAAAGCGGATGCGGCCGGGGTAAGAGAGGAAGGCGGCAAGGAAGCTTCTCCGGATCGCCGGGATGAAAACCGGGTAAAATATTCTGCGGGAGCGGAATGGTAGCAGGCAGATTTCCATCGGTTAAAAATGCTGTCTTGGCGGCGGAATCGAGGAAGGAATGATACAGAGTAAAGAACTGCAGGGCGCTGCGGTGGGGGTCTTTGACTCCGGTGTAGGCGGCCTTACGGTGGCGCGGGAAATTATGCGCCAGATTCCTAATGAAAAAATAGTATATTTCGGCGATACGGCCAGGGTGCCTTACGGCAGTAAGTCACAGGATACGGTGACCAGATATTCCAGGCAGATCGTACGTTTTCTCCGGACACAGGATGTAAAAGCTATCGTGGTTGCCTGCAATACGGCGAGCGCTTATGCCCTGGACAGCCTGGAAAAGGAAATAGATATTCCTATTATCGGGGTTGTGAAGCCGGGAGCCAGGGTGGCGGCTGAAGTGACCAGAAACGGAAAAATAGGTGTTATAGGTACCGAAGGGACTATCGGCAGTCAGATTTATACGGATTTTATACATAATATTAACCCGGATGCAAAGGTGACCGGCAAAGCCTGCCCGCTGTTTGTCCCGCTGGTGGAGGAAGGCCTGCTTCAGGATCCGGTAACAGATGAAATTGCCTCCCGGTATCTGACAGAGCTTATTGATATCGGGATTGATACTTTGATTTTGGGATGTACCCACTATCCGCTTATCCGTTCCACAGTCGGCAGGATTATGGGAGAAGAGGTAACTTTGGTGAATCCGGCCTACGAAACGGCAGCTGAGCTGAAAAAGCTTCTGACAGACTGTAATCTGCTCAATCCCCAGGCGCCGGCTTTAGGGGATAACAAATATAAATTTTATGTCAGTGACGGAGCGGAAAAATTCAAACGCTTTGCCAATTCCATCATTAAATATGGTATCCTGTCGGCCAAAACCATTCAAATTGAAGAATACTGACAACAGGAGGTTTGCTATGACAAAAGATGTAATGGTTTCCATTAAAGGGCTTCAGTTCGACCAGAGCGCCGACAGTGAAGAAATCGAAACGATACAATGGGGTCAATATTATAAAAAAAATGGTACTCATTATGTCATTTACGATGAACTTATGGAGGGCTGTGAGGAGCCAACCAAAAATATCATCAAATTCCGGGAGCGTGAACTGAACCTTACCAAACGCGGCCTGGTAAATGTATATATGGTATTCGAAGAAAACAAAAAAAACATGACGAATTATCTTACACCCTATGGAGGGATTCTGGTTGGCCTTGACACCAGCAGGGTGTCTCTTACAGAGACGGAAAAGGAAATCCGGGTTAATGTGGATTATGCGCTGGAGGTTAATTATGAATATCTGGCGGACTGTAAAATTGAGATGTATATCAGGCCGAAGGATAATGGGGGGATTGATTTGTTGTCATGATAAAAAATAGCGTAGGTTGAGGAGGCAGGCCCTTGCTCTCGTTTGGGAGTTCCCGCCCATCCCCTTCCCGCGGTTTCTTCCGGCGGGCTTTTGCTGCGGCTTCTTCCTGCGGTGTGTCCTGTGCCGGAGAAGGTTATCCCTAGTGTTTATGTAAGCAGACAAAAAAGGGGCTGTTTCTAACAATTTTAATTCTATACTTCGTTGCCAACGCGGCTGAACTCCTCCCGAGGATCGTCGGAGCGACTTTAGTCGCTTACAGAGCCGCTAAGGGCGGGCAGCGTAGCATAGAATTGAAATTGTTAGAAACAGCTCCTTTTTTTGAGATGCTTACGGAAACACAGGGGATAACCTTCCCCGGACACAGGCCGCAGGAAGAAGCCACAGCAAGAGCCCACAACAGCCCACCGGAAGAGACCGCGGGAAGGGGATTGGCGGGAACTTCCAAACGAGAGTAAGGGCCTGCTTTCATAGCAGTTTTTTTAGTATAAACAGGTCATAAAAAGACAGCAGGAAATCATAGTGACTTTTTATGACAAAAAAGATACTATGAAGGAAAGCAGGAAAATAGAGATTCTACAAGAAATAGAGTTACAGTTACTGTTATTTAATTTTGGTTAATGTAAGCACAGGGATAGGAACGGATGAATTATCAGGAAATAGAGAATAAACTGATCCCTCTCAGGGATTATGAAAAAAGTTGTCGGGAAATATATTTGGCTAATCCGGAGGCCTTTCGTCATGTGGTGTGGAACTGGGAGGATTTTAAGGAGCAGTTCCGGAGGACGGATACCAGCGGTTATGTGCTGGGGGAAAAGGCGCCGGTGTTTATGGGGAATGTTCTTACGGAGCAGGATTGTTTTCCCGATGAAAATATGGAATGTTCTATTATTATTCATGACCGTTATGCCCCGCCGTTTTACCATAACCTGAAGTTTATTAAGGTGGTATATGCGTTAAAGGGGAGATGCCGTTTTTTTGCCCAGGGGAAAACGCAGGACAGGGAGTGTCTGTTGGAGGAGGGAGATTTTGTGATTGTTCCTCCTGAGATGAACCAGGCGGTTTTTACGTGGGAAGAGGATGCGGTGACTGTCAATATAATACTTAAGAGAAGTACTTTCGGGGAGGCCTTTTACAGTTTGCTGCTGGAAAATGACAGTATTTCGGATTTTTTCTGGCAGATGCTCTACAGCAAGGGGAGCAGCCAGGTATTGGTGGTGCGCTGCGGCAGGGATGAACGGCTGCGAAGAATTGTCCTGGAGATGTGTGAGGAGGGCCTTTTGCAGAGAAAGGAGCAGGGGGCCGGAGGAAATCTGATGATGAAGGGCTATGTGATGCTTTTGTTCGGCTGGGCCCTGAAGGCCCATCAGCAGGAGATGGAAAACATGGGCAGCATCAGTGTGAGCGAAGCGGCCCTGCCGGTGATTGTCCGGTATATCCGGGAAAATTACACTACGGTAAACCTGACGGGCCTGGCAAAGCATTTCGGGAAGAGTGAAGGGTATTTGAGCAGATATATCAGGCGTGAGACGGGGAAGACGTTCCGGTTTCTGCTGAAAGAGTTCAGGATGAAGCAGGCGGCGGGGATGATTGGGAATTCCACCTGCAGCATCGAAGAGGTGGCGGCTGCGGTTGGTTATTCGGATATCAGCTGCTTTTACAGGAACTTCAAGGAAAGCTTCGGCTGTACGCCCCAGCAGTACCGGAGCAGGAAAAATCAGGTAAGCCTGTAGGGAATAACGGCGGCCAAAGTCATTGGGCGGCCGGCGGTTCGGGCCGGATAAAATATGCATGTCCGGCACTCATAAACAGCAGGTGCGTTGCAGCGCACGGAGAGGGATTACATATGGAGTGGAGTGGGAAATGGATTAAGCCGTCCCAGGAGATGGGGGAAGTCTGCCCTGTATTTATCAGGGAATTTGACGGCGGAGAAAATGGGGGAAAGGAGATTGCCAAAGCGGAATTATGGGTGACGGCTCTGGGGGTATATGAGGCAGTCCTGAATGGCAGCAGGGTAGGACGGTATGTGCTGGCTCCCGGCTGGACCTCCTATAAATCAAGACTTCAATACCAGGTATATGATATTACACAGCTTCTGAAGGATGAAAACAGGCTTTCCGTTACTGTGGGAAAGGGCTGGTACAGGAGTCCCGTGCCCGGATGGATTACGGAGGAAGGAAAAGCGGAAAAAGCCGCCATTCCGGCAGGCCTTCTTGCGGAAATCGTTATTACGGATAAGGAAGGGAATACAACCTGCATAGGCACGGATGAAAGCTGGAAGGCAGGAGAAAGCAAAATCCGTTTCAGTGAGATCTATGACGGAGAAACCTTTGACGCCGGTTTTGAAACAGCGGAATATCTTCCGGCGGAAGTCTTTGAATGGACAAAGGATAACCTGATTCCCCAGGAGGGAGAAGAGATTACCGAACAGGAATATGTAAAGGCCGCCTCGGTATTTACAGCCCCTAATGGAGAAACGGTTGTGGATTTCGGCCAGGAGGTTACCGGCTATGTCCAGTTTACGCTGGACGCAAGGGCAGGAGACAAAGTGGAAATTTCACACGGAGAGGTTCTGGATAAGGACGGCAATTTCTATAATGCCAATTATCGCGCAGCCAAGGCGAAGATATTTTATACCTGCTGTGACGGAGTGCAGACTTATAAGCCTAAAATGACCTTTTTCGGCTTCCGCTATATCCGCCTTGATCAGTTCCCGGGGACACCGAGGCCGGAGCAGTTTTACGCCGTAGCGGTACATTCTGATATGAAACGGACCGGCTGTCTGCGTTCCTCCAATCCGTTGCTGAACCAGCTTTTCAGCAATATTATCTGGGGACAGAAGGGCAATTTCCTGGATGTGCCCACCGACTGCCCTCAGCGTGACGAACGTATGGGCTGGACCGGTGATGCGCAGGCCTTTGTTAAGACGGCAAGCTATAACTATGATGTGGATAAATTTTTCACCAAATGGCTTGCTGATATGGCGGCGGATCAGCTCCCGGACGGCTCCATCGGACATGTGGTGCCCACTCTGTTTGTGGGAAGCGGCAGCGCCGCCTGGGATGATGCGGCGACCATCTGCCCGTGGCAGATTTATCTGACTTACGGGGATAAAGAGATTCTTGCCAGACAGTTTGACTGTATGAAGAAATATATTGGTTTTATCACCAATACAACAAAGGATAAATATCTGTGGACCGGCGGCGAGCATTATGAGGACTGGCTGGGGCTGGATGCGCCGGTGGGAAGCTATAAGGGATCCTCCCGTGCGGATTTCATAGCATCCGCCTTCTATGCTTATTCCACATCTCTTGTGGTAAAGGCGGGAAAAGCGCTGGGCGAGGATGTCAGCTGCTATGAAGAATTATACCGGAATATAGTGGAAACCTTCCGCAGAACCTTTACCGATTACCGTACCCAGACCGAGCATGTCCTGGCGGTGCATTTCAACCTGGCCGAAGATCCCGCAAAGACGGCGGATGCCCTTGCGGATATGGTGGTTTCCTGCGGCAGCAGGCTGCAGACGGGCTTTGTGGGCACCCCTTATCTTCTGCATGTGCTAAGCAGCTATGGGCATACCGATCTGGCATATACCCTGCTTTTGCGTACGGAGTACCCTTCCTGGCTGTATCCGGTGACCAAAGGGGCGACCACCGTATGGGAGCATTGGGACGGCATTATGGAAAACGGCGATTTCTGGAGTACGGATATGAATTCCTTCAACCATTATGCCTATGGCGCCGTAGCTGACTGGGTGTATGAAGAGGCGGCGGGAATCCATACCGTGGAAGAGGCTCCCGGTTTTGAACGGGTGAAAATAGCGCCTAAGCCGGATTCAAGGCTGGACTGGCTGGAAGCCTCCATTGAAACAAGAAAAGGGCTTGTCCGTTCCCTGTGGAAACAGGAAGAGGGCAGATTCCGTTATGAAATCACCACTCCTTCCCCGGCGTCCATTGTCATTGACGGCGTGGAAACCCAGGTGGGGCCCGGGGAATATATCTTTTATTCCCGTATATGACGATCCAAATGAATGCGCCGGCCAAGAAGCAAAGGTTCTCCTGTCCGCCGGCGGATGAGCGGCTGAAAAACAACCGGGATCGAACGGAAAATACCTGATAGTTAAGGCAGCTGACTTGCTGAGGGATGGCCCCGGTAAATCAGACTGCCTTTCTTTTTTGGGAGAGGATACATCTGCGTAAATTTAATGTAAAAAAGAAAAGAATAGTCATGGCTAAAACAAATTTGTGATACAATGAAGGCAGCGATTGAAGAGAAATCGACAGGAGGATAACAAAATGGAAGAACTGAAATTGATTCCGCCGCTTCAGATCCCGCCGGAGAGTTTTCCGGAATCGGAGGAATTGCCGGAGGGCGTGAAGACGGTAAAATGGAAAGATACCTTTGGTTATGATGTGGAATTTCTTCCGGATGAGATATATGCCAACCGTGACGGCATCAATCTGCATCTAAAGGTTTTAATTCCCAGAACGATGGAAGAGCCTGACAGGCAGTGGCCTCTTATCGTGTTTGTCCAGGGTTCCGCCTGGCACAGGCAGGATCTGTACTGTCATCTGCCTGCCCTTCTGCGTATGAGCCAGCGGGGCTATGCCATCGCCATTGTGGAATACCGGCCCAGTGATATTGCGCCTTTTCCTGCGCAGGTGCAGGATACCAAAACGGCAATACGCTTTCTGAGAATCAATGCCTCCAGATACAGGATAGATCCGCAGCATGTGGCTCTGTGGGGGGATTCCAGCGGAGGACATACGGCCCTGATGACCGGTTTTACAGGAGATGATGCGCCGGATATGGACGCTTACCGGGAGCAGTCTGCCGCGGTAAACTGCATCGTGGACTGGTATGGCCCTACAGATATTGCTAAAATGAATTATTATCCCAGCGTACAGGATCATATCGGGCCGGAAAGTCCGGAAGGCTTTGTCATCGGCAGGAAAAACGTGCTGGAAAATCCGGAACTGGCCGAGGCTACAGTTCCCATGAATTATCTCAGCCGGGAAAAAGAGACTCCGCCGCTGCTTATCATGCATGGGGGAAGCGATATGCTGGTGCCCTTCAACCAAAGCTGCCGGCTGTATCATAAAATGAAGGAATTGGGAAAGACAGTGGAATTTGTGAAGCTTGTGGGTGCCAATCACGGGTTTGGAGGGTTTAACTGTGAAGAAGCGCTGGATGTGGTGGAGGAATTCATAAAACGGTATATTTAAACCAGGAGGGGAAACATGCTGCAATTTAAGACAGAAAAACTGACGGCTCGGGTCACCAGAATATACGGCTTCTGCGGGGAATTGATGTATCTGGTGGAAGGAAAGGAAAAGGCGGCCCTGCTGGATACGGGAACCGGAATCGGAAGCCTGAAGGCCTGCGTGCAGAAGCTTACGGATAAGCCTGTCATGGTACTTCTCACCCACGGACATGTGGATCATGCCATGGGGGCGCCGGAATTTGAAGAAGTGTACATGAATCATAAGGATGATTATATTTATAATGAGCATTGTTCCCTGGAATTCAGAAAAGCCGGCCTGGAGGGAACTCCTTTGGAACAGGAAGTGACTGCGGCGGATTTTATCCCTGAAGCGCCCTGCGGGACGTTCCGGGATTTAAAGGGAGGGGATGCCTTTGATCTGGGCGGAACCACTATCGAAATATATGACTGTCCGGGACATACTCTTGGATCCGTGGTTATGCTTATTCCGGAGGAACGTTCCGTTCTTCTTGGGGATGCCTGTAATTATTTCACATTCATGTTTGATGATTATTCCACGACAATTACGGAATATGAGGAAAGCCTGAAAAGGCTGTCGGGGGAGCTTGCCGGAAAATTTGATACCGTTTATCTTTCTCATGGCGACGGTAACGGCCATAAGGAAATCATGGAGGATGTAATCGCTGTCTGTGAGGATATTAAGGCTGGAAATACAGATGACATACCCTTCTCCTTCATGGGAAAGAGAGCCCTTGTAGCCAAGGCCGTCACTCCGCAGATGGGACGCAGGGACGGCGGAAGAGGAAATATAGTATACAGTAAAGATCGGATTTAAGGATAGATACAAAAAGAAAAAAGAATCAAAAACAGCTGCCGGAATATTTTGCTGTCCGGCAGCTGTTGTTTTGAACAACGGATGTTTCGCAAAGCGGCATCCGTCGTTTCCATTTATTCAGATTTATTTTGCATATGCAGAAAACTGCAGGCTTTTTACTTCAGAGGTTTGGCTCCTGCCTTTTCCTGAAGCTTCTCCACATTGCGCTTGAACCAGCCTTTTTTCTTGGTCGGCTTTACGATGGCGGTGCCATGCAGGCCCTTTACGGCGGTTATATAGATACCACTCACGGTAGCCTTTACTTCCTTTTTAACCGGAACAGATTCAAAAATACTCTCTTCACACACAAGGGTCATGACCTGCGGGCCAACCTTTGCTTTAACGATAGGAAGCTTGGAACCACGAAGCAGCTTCGGAGTCTGTTCGATCACGGCGGCGGGCAGCCCGGCGTCCTTCAGCTTCATCCTTTTCTTGTCAATAATCAGCATGGATACGGTCTGCTTGTAGGCTTCGATCTGTTCCTGCTGCTCGGTCTGTTTCTTCTGCGCTTTTCTGCCGAGGAAATATAAAACGACAACCGCAGCGATCAGGACAACCAATATGACCAATAATACTATAGTAACTGTATTCACGTGGTAACCTCCTTATGTTAGATGCAAAAATATTGTAGCAGACTTTCAGGGATTAAGCAAGGGCACGGACCATAATTTCGCCTGGTTTGTTGCCGTTCAGCCTTCCCCTTTGCTGCCCTGCCGTCTGTACCCGGTCCGCCGTATTCGTTCACCGTACCCGGGGGCACAGGAGCAGCGGAGGGAAAGCGGCGGAAGAATAAGGAAAAAGCAGTCCTTTTATTTCTTAAATATATGTGAATTACCGTAACTTAGGGTTTTAAGAAAGAAAAAAATATGTTACAATGACAGACGGTGCAGGTTGCACTATTGTTAAAGATAAGAGGAGACAAATCATGAGAAAATTTATAGCAACGATTGCAGTACTGGCTCTGTCAGCATCTGTACTTGCCGGCTGCGGCAAGAAGGCTGATAATGGGGAAAGCACCCAGGCCGGCACTGAGAACAGCACGGAAACCGGAACCCAGGCGGAAAATGGTACGGAAACCGTGGAATATGGCGATGATGCTTATGTTGACGGAATCAATGTGGCAGATTATGTGACTCTGGGAGAGTATAAAGGGATTGAAGTTACAGCAACCGCTCCTGAGGTATCCGATGAATATCTGCAGAGTTATATTGATTACGTTCTGCAGAGTAATATGGTAACGACGGATATTACGGACAGGGCAGTACAGAACGGCGACTTTGCCAATATTGATTATGAAGGAAAAATTGACGGCGTGGCATTTGACGGCGGTACCGCTCAGGGGTATGACCTGGAAATCGGTTCAGGCAGCTTTATCCCGGGCTTTGAAGACGGTCTGATCGGTGCTGAAATCGGAGAGACAAGGGATGTGAAGGTGACCTTCCCGGAAAGCTATCCCGGTGCGGATGTGGCAGGCAAGGATGCGGTGTTTACGGTAACTGTAAACAGCATTCATACGGAAACCATTCCGGAACTTACCGATGAATTGGTAAAGGGCCTGGAAGGAAACTGCAGCACAGTGGAAGAATACAGACAGTATGCTTATGATTTGCTTATGGAAGATGAGCAGAGTACTCACGACTCCAACGTGCAGATGGATGTTCTTGCCAAGATAGTGGAAGGTTCTGAATTCAAAGAGCCGCCGGCTGAAATGGTAAAGAGGTATTATGACAGAATCAAAGCAAATATGTCGTCTTATGCCGCTATGTATGGCTATGATCTGGAAAGCTTCATGGCAGCCACCGGTTCCTCTGAGGAACAGCTTCAGGAATCCGCAGAGCAGGCATCCAAAGAAATTATTGCCATGAAGGCCATTGCCGATGCGGAAAATCTGAACGTGACGGATGAAGAGGTAGACGAGGAGCTTGCAAAGAATGCGGGCGATTATGGCTACGACGATGTGGAGGAATACAAAAAGGCTCTGGATCTGAAGGGCTATAAGGAATATATGATGACGGAAAAGGTTCTCACATTCCTCTTCGATAACGCATCTGTTACCGATACACAGCCGGAAGAAACCGCTTCTGAGGAAACAACTCAGACAGCGGAGACAGAAACAGAAACGGCGGCAGCCGGAGAAACGGCTTCTGAAACACAGACAGAAACAGAATAATTTTAACAGCGGCCGAAGCCGCGAACGGGAGCAAAGATGGAACTGACAAATATTAAGGATTTATTCAGAGAAAAAGAACAGTATAAGGACAAAAAAGTAACAGTGGGCGGATGGGTCAGAAGCAACAGGGATTCGAAAAATTTCGGATTCCTTGTGGTGAATGACGGAACCTTTTTTGAGCCGCTCCAGATTGTTTATGGCAGTGAAATGGAAAACTTCGGGGATATTGCCAAAATCGGTGTGGGAGCAGCTGTTGTGGTGACCGGCAAAATTGTGGAAACACCCGGAGCAAAGCAGCCGATAGAAATGCATGCAGAGGAGGTTCTTGTAGAAGGGCCTTCCCCGGCGGATTATCCTCTGCAGAAAAAGCGTCACAGCTTTGAGTACCTTCGCACGATTTCACATCTGCGTCCCAGGACGAATACGTTCCAGGCTGTTTTCCGTGTCCGTTCCCTGGCAGCGTATGCGATTCATAAATATTTCCAGGAAAGAAATTTTGTTTATGTGCATACACCCCTGATCACGGGAAGCGACTGTGAAGGAGCCGGAGAAATGTTCCAGGTGACCACTCTGGATCTGGAAAATGTGCCCAAAACAGAAGAGGGAAAGGTGGATTACAGCCAGGACTTTTTCTGCAAGCCTACCAATCTTACGGTAAGCGGGCAGCTGGATGCGGAAACCTATGCTTTTGCATTCCGCAACGTTTACACCTTCGGGCCGACCTTCCGCGCGGAAAATTCCAATACCACCCGCCATGCTGCGGAGTTCTGGATGATCGAGCCGGAGATGGCCTTTGCGGATCTGAAGGACGATATGATGCTGGCGGAGGGAATGCTGAAATATGTAATCCGCTATGTGCTTGATAATGCGCCGGAGGAAATGGCTTTCTTTAACCAGTTTGTGGACAAGGGGCTGATTGAACGTCTTGAACATGTGCTTTCTTCCGAATTCGGGCATGTGACCTATACCGAGGCTATTGAAATCCTGGAAAAACACAATGATGAATTTGAATATAAGGTGCATTGGGGAAGCGATCTGCAGACGGAGCATGAGCGTTATCTGACGGAGAAGGAATTCAAGCGTCCTGTTTTTGTTACCGATTATCCCAAGGAAATCAAGGCCTTTTACATGAAGCTTAATGAGGACGGCAAAACAGTGGCTGCCATGGACTGTCTGGTACCCGGAATCGGTGAAATCATCGGCGGAAGCCAGAGAGAGGACAAGCTGGATCTGCTGGAGAAGCGCATGGAGGAAATGAACCTTAACAAAGAGGATTATGAATTTTATCTGGATCTGAGACGCTACGGCTCTGCGCGCCATGCCGGTTTCGGACTTGGATTTGAAAGATGCGTTATGTACCTGACCGGAATGGGGAATATCAGAGACGTCATTCCGTTCCCCAGGACAGTGAAGAACTGCGAATTATAATTATACCTGACAGAGAAAAGGCACATGGGATACGTAAGAAGGGCAGAATATGCGGAAGAAATTTACCAGTCTGATTTTGATATTAATATTGGCATTATCCACGACGCATACAGCATATGCTACCAGTGTCAGCGATCTTCAGAAGCAGCGGCAGGAAAAGGAAAATGAGAAGAAGGGAACCCAGGGACAGCTGGATTCCCTGAATGATCAGATCAATGACCTTTCCGGGGAAAAAGAGGATGTAGAGGCCCAGATCAGCGGCCTGACCAGCCAGATTGCGGAAATCATGGCCAGTGTCAGCCTGCTGGAGGACGAGATCGCGGATACAGAGGAGCAGATTAAGCAGGCGCAGAAGGATTATGATGCAGCCAAAGAAAAAGAAGATGCCCAGTATCGTGCCATGAAAAAAAGGATCCAATATCTGTATGAAAAAGGGGAGACCAGCTATATTGAGCTTTTGATGGCTGCTAAGAGCTGGTCGGATATGTTAAATAAAGCGGAATATGTGCAGGAAATCTATACCTACGACAGAAACATGCTGGATGATTATGCTGCGACGGTGAAACAGGTGGCGGCATTGAAGGAGAGTCTGGAGGAACAGAAATCCGAACTGCAGGCCGCCGAATATGAGCTGGAGCAGGAAAAAGCGTCCCTGCAGGAATCCCTGGATGAACAGAAGGCGATTGCTGCGGATTATGATGTGCAGCTGGCGAAGGCAAAGCAGGAGGCCGCAGCCTATAAAGCCAAGATAAAGCAGCAGAATGCGGAGATCCAAAAGCTTGCTTCCGCGGAACAGGCTAAAAAGGCGGAAGAGGAAGCGAAGAGAAAGGCGGCGGAGCAGAAAAATAACTCTTCCTCCCAAAACAGTTCAGGCACTGCCCCGCCATCTGCAGGAGGCTCCAAAACGGTGCCGCCCAAGATGGGAAGCGGTACCGGAAGCGATATCGCCCAGTATGCCTGCCAGTTTGTGGGGAATCCCTATGTACCGGGAGGAACCAGCCTGACAAACGGGGCGGACTGTTCCGGGTTCACCCAGTCTGTTTACAGGGTATATGGTTACAGCCTTCCCAGAAACTCGTCATCCCAGAGAAGCGCGGGCAGGGAGGTTTCCTATGAGGAGGCTCAGCCGGGCGATCTGATTTGCTATGCGGGCCATGTGGCTATCTATCTGGGAAATGGGAGAATTGTCCATGCGAGCAGTGTGAAAACAGGTATCAAGTATGGATATGCCACCTATAAACCGATTTTGTCTGTAAGAAGAATTGTGAATTAGATAAGCGGGTGTGCGGTACCGTTTCTGTCCGGAAGTAAGCATCGGACGGCGGCAGCGTACGCCAGGCAGACTCATATTAGCAGCGGCCCCGACGCAGGATGATATCCGTCAGGGGCCGCTGCCCTGTTACGAAGGATGAAATTTCCGAAGGATCGGTTCAGCACTTCTCTGTCGTTAATTGGTCCCCTGAATACAGGAGAGCAGGTAGGAAAGCGCCTGTTCTGTCAGCTCCGACATGGAATAATCGGTCACACCGACTACATGCTGGCTGCATTTGTTAACGGGAAGGAGTATCTTCATGGCGCGGCTCTGGCCTACGGCTGTTGCCATGGCAGGAGTGACTTCCCCCAAAAGGGCGTCGGCGGCCATGATTCCCAGCGGGCCTATGATATAATCGGCATCCCGGCAGTTAACCAGCACCGGATTCTCACCGGTGGCACCGTAATCTGCACCGGCTTTCAGCATGGCTGTTGTGGCGGCGCTGTTGGTTCCCAGGGCGTAGATTTCAGCCCCCGGGATAGCGGCTTTCTTTATTTTTTCAGCAAGAAGGCCGCCCATGCGGCCCCCCCTGCCCGTCGATGATCACAATTTTCATAATCGTTCAGCCTCCTGTTCAAGAATTGGGAAGTAATTGATATTCCACGGTGATTACGGCTTCTACCTCCAGCTCGCCGGGCATAATCGTTACGCTGCCCGTATCTCTCGCTGCCGACAGGCTTGTTTTTTCAGCAAGGGCATTATCCGTATAACGTGCCGGGCTGTAGCTGCTCTGTTCCCGAAGCTGTGTTATTCCGCCCAGCTGGCAGCCTGCGGCCTGAGCCATGGCTTCCGCCTTGGTCTTTGCGGCCTCAATGGATAAACGGAGCGCCTCCTGATAGCTCTCATCGTAATTGCTGGATAAATAGGATATAGACTGTATATTATTGACTCCGGCATTTACGGACTGCGTGAGGATATCTCCCAGGCTGTCTATAAGCAGATCGGAGACAGTCAGTGTCGTGGTGGCCTCGTAGCCGATGAGCGTCTGTGTATCATTGCTCCAGCTGTAACGCGGATTCATGTAATAGCCGGTGGTCTGGATGGAGCCTTCTTCCACACCCAGGCCGGTGAGCAGCTCCACAACCTTGTTTACATCCTCGGTATTCTGCTGCTGGCAGCCTGCGGCATCGGGGCTTTCCGTCTGGACGGAATAGACTACCTCCGCAATATCGGGCACTACATTTACCTTTTCACTGCTGTTGACGGTTATGGTATTTACGGCAGAATCCGTTGGAGCCGGCACCATGGCAATTGTTTCGCCGCTGCTGCCGCATGCGCTCAGTGTGAGCATGGCGGCTGCCGCCGCCGCTGCAATTATTTTTTTCATATGTACGCCTTTCTGCCCTCCGGGGCGGACTTCTTTACCTTCAGCCCAAAAGATTCTCTTTTTGGTTATAGCAATAATATAACAAAAAGAGGAACGGAAAGATAGCGCAGCAGCCAGAATTAAAAGTTTTTTAAGAAAGGACATTTACCCTTATGAACATACTCACAGTGGAAAACATAACGAAAGCCTATGGAGAAAGGAAGCTGTTTGATAACGCCTCTTTTTACCTGCAGGAAGGGGAGAAGGTAGGGGTTATCGGAATCAACGGTACCGGAAAGTCCACGCTGCTGAAGATTGCGGCGGGAATGGAGGAGCCGGATGAAGGAAGTGTGACAAGGGCCAACCATGTGGTGGTGCGTTTCCTGTCCCAGCAGCCGGTTTTCGAGCCGGAAGACACCATTCTGGAGAGCGTGCTGAAGGGGAATGAAAAAAGCCTGTCTGTCGGCCGTGGGTCGGATGAAGAGAAGGGACACGGGGAATGGGAGCTGGAAAGCCAGGCAAAGAGTATGCTCACCAGGCTGGGAGTGACGGATTTTGGCCAGAAATGCGGGGAACTGTCCGGCGGGCAGAAAAAGAGGCTGGCGCTGGTAGCTACCCTTCTGATGCCTGCCGACATACTTATATTGGACGAGCCTACCAACCATCTGGATAACAGCATGGCGGACTGGCTGGAGGATTATCTGAAGAAATGGAAGGGCGCACTGATAATGGTTACCCATGACCGGTATTTCCTGGACAGTGTGGCAAACCGGATCATTGAAATCGATAAAGGCAATATCTACTCCTACCAGGCGAATTATGAGGGCTATCTGGCCATGAAGGCGGAGCGGGAAGAGATGCAGGCTGCGGGGGAGAGAAAGAGGCAGACCATTCTTAGGAATGAGCTGGCCTGGATGCAGAGAGGGGCAAGGGCGCGTTCCACGAAACAGAAGGCCCGCATCCAGCGTTTTGAGGAGCTTAAGAATGCCGATGGGCCGATGGCTGACGGCAGGGTGGAAATGGGATCCGTTTCTTCCCGGATGGGGCGGACGACGGTGGAGCTGTCCCATATAAGCAAGGCCTATGGGGAGAAAAAGCTGATAGAAGATTTCTCCTATGTATTTCTGAAAAACGACAGAGTGGGATTCATTGGCCCCAACGGCTGCGGGAAAACGACCCTGATGAAAATCCTTACCGGACAGCTGCCGCCGGATTCGGGTGAAGTGGTGGTGGGGCAGACCATAAAAATCGGTTATTATGCCCAGGAAATCGGCAGCGGGGAACCGGAGCCTGCCACGGGCGGCACCCCTTATATCGATGTGAAAACAGCTGCCATGGATCCCACGAAGCGGGTGATTGACTATATCCGTGATACGGCGGAGTATGTACAGACAAAGGAAGGAAGCATATCCGCTTCCCAGATGCTGGAACGGTTTCTTTTTCCCGGAGAGGAGCAGTATGGCCTGATCGGCAAGCTGTCGGGAGGGGAAAAAAGAAGATTGAACCTTCTGCGGGTCTTGATGGAAGCGCCCAATGTGCTGATACTGGATGAGCCGACGAACGATCTGGATGTGACAACACTCGCCATCCTGGAAGACTATCTGGACAGCTTTGACGGAATTGTGATCACCGTATCCCATGACCGTTATTTCCTGGATCGTATCGTGCAGCGTATTTTTGCCTTTGAAGAAAACGGAAGCCTGAAACAGTATGAGGGCGGCTATACGGATTATGCCCTGCGCCGGTACATGGAAGAAACGGCGGCGGAAACCGGAGAGGCAAAGGGGAAAGCCGGAGGGACAGCGGGGCAGGAAGCAGCAGATGCGGACCGGACGGGGAAAAAAGGAAAGCCGGAGCATGTAAAGGGGAAAAAACTGAAATTCACCTTCCAGGAACAGAGGGACTACGAAACCATTGAGGGGGAAATCGCTTCCCTGGAGGAAAAGGCGGAACGCCTGGAAGCGGAGACGGCATCGGCGGCAACGGATTTTGTGAAGCTGAACCAGCTCACGAAGGAAAAGGAAGAGGTGGAAGCGCTTCTGGAACAGAAGATGGAACGCTGGATGTACCTGGAAGATCTGGCGGCCAGAATTGAAGCAGAAAATTAACCGGAAGCCTGAGAGGAAAAGGATATGGAAAAAATAGGAAGAAACGATCCCTGCTGGTGCGGCAGCGGAAGGAAATATAAACAATGCCATGAGGCCTTTGATGAGAAAATAAGGTCATTCGCCCTGCAGGGACATATCGTCCCGGATCACAGCATGATTAAGACTCCGGAACAGATTGCGGGAATCAGGGAAAGCGGCCTTATTAATATTGCGGTGCTGGATTATGTGGCGGAAAATATCCGCGAGGGAATGAGCACGGCGGAAATTGACCGTCTGGTGGAGAGCAAAACGAGAGAAATGGGCGGCATACCTGCGCCATTGGGATATGACGGTTTTCCCAAAAGCGTATGTACCTCCGTGAACAGCCAGGTATGCCATGGAATTCCCAGTGAAGAGGATATTTTAAAGAACGGGGATATTGTGAACGTGGATGCTTCCACTATCTATAAAGGATATTTCAGTGATTCTTCCAGGATGTTTATCATCGGAGAGACGGATGAGGAGAAGAAAAAGCTTGTGCGCGTGGCGAAGGAATGTATGGAAAAAGGGATTGAAGCGGTAAAGCCCTGGACCTTCCTCGGGGATATGGCTGCTGCTGTGAACAGCCATGCGAAGGCGAACGGATGCAGCATTGTCATTGACATGGGAGGCCATGGCGTGGGGCTGGAATTCCACGAGGATCCCTTTGTCAGCTATGTGGCGCCTGAAGGCACGGAAATGCTCATGGTTCCCGGCATGGTGTTTACCATTGAACCCATGGTGAACCTGGGAGGGCCTGATATTTTTGTTGATGATGCCAACGGATGGACCATCTATACGGAGGACGGAAAGCCGTCCGCCCAGTGGGAGGTCACTGTCGCGGTAACGGAAGACGGCTGTGAGGTTCTGGTATACTGATCCTGCAGCCGGAAAAGAACCGAGGAAGTACCGCATCTGCGAAAAAGAGGAGGATTGACATGTCGGATTCCCTGATTACCAAGAAAGCCATAGCCCAGTGCCTGAAGAACCTGGCGGCGGAGAAATCATTCCTGAAAATCTCAATAGGGGATATTACGGCTGCCTGCGGCCTGAACAGGCAGACCTTTTATTATCATTTCCAGGATAAGTATGAGCTCCTGGATTGGATCTATTATGAAGAATGCTTTGTCCCGATTCTGGATGGGATTACCTTCGATAACTGGCATCTTCGTATAAAACAGCTACTGGATACCCTGAAAAAGGAAAAGGTATTTTACAGCAATGTGATAAAGAATGCCGGAGAGGGCTTCAGCAATTATCTTTACAGCATTACCTCCACCTTATTCGAGGAAGCGGCAGCCGTTCTGGATGAAGAAGGGCTGGTAAACGGGGAGGAAAAGAAATTCATCGGTTCTTTTTATGCCTATGGGATCTGCGGCGTGGTCATGCAGTGGGTGACCGACGGCATGAAGGAACAGACGGATGAGGTGGCGCAGCGGCTGAGGCGGCTGGCCCGTTCCACCGAATTGCTGGCTTCCCGGCGTTTCGCGGAAATGAAGAATGAATCATCTGAGCCTCAAAAATAAAAAGGTTAATACAGAGAAGTGCTGAGAGGATCGCCAGGGGCGATCCTCTTTTTGCCACTTACCTTTCCGTAACGCCCACTCACCGTAAACGACTGGATTTTTATCTGATAATTAGGTATGCTGATATCAGAAACAAGAAATGCTGTAAGAAAGAAGGGAGTGAGCAGCCGTGAGGGTAAGGATCCAACATGTGGAGGAAAAGAAGCAGGAAGAAGCGCTCCTGCGGCTGACCGGTGAGGATGTATGCTCTGCCGGACTGAAAGAATATATTGAAACGGACAGTTGGAGGATGGTATCTCTCTCATGCCGGAAGGGCGGAGAAATACACAGGGTGAAAAGCAGCGATATTTTTTACGTGGAATCCGTTCAGGAGGTTCAGCTGATCCATGCGGAGGGAGATGTACTGGAAACAAGGGAGAGGCTGTATGTTCTGGAAAAAATGCTTCCGTCCTCTTTTTTGAGGATATCCCGTTCCGTTATTTTGAACCTGGACCGGGTGAAGAGATATCGTCCTCTGATAAACGGGCTTATGGAAGTGAAGCTGGAAAACGGCGAACTGGTATATATATCCAGAAAATATCTGAGAGAGGTAAGAGACAGGATTCTGGATAGCAGGAATGAAGGAGGTATTTCAGATGACAAAGAAAAACATCAGGAATAAGGAACTTTATATGGAATCGATTAAACGGGGAAGCCTGGTAGGCGGCATCATATGGGTGTGCGTTGTTATTTTTATCAGCATCAATTATAAGACAATGGGGAAAGCGGCGCTGCCCTGGCTGGTTCCCATGCTGGCTGGCTATATTGTTCTGGGGGCCCTTCTTCAGCTGGGAACCGTGAAAAAGCGCATGATTAATGGTTTGGCTGCGCTGTGGAGCATTATTATCATTATGTTTGCGCTGATATGTATTGCTTATTATATCCCTGATTGGATCCGATATATTATAGTGCTGAGTTTTTTTGTCCTGGTGGTGATCTGGGTGGGAGACTATTGGTATCTGTCGCGCATGGCGCGGAAGCTGAACCAGGGAAGGTCAGGTTATGCCCTCTGTATCAGCCTGAAAGAAAAACCTTCCTCCAAAGAAGATTTCCTCAGAAAGTTTGAAGATTACTGCGCCAGAGAAAATATCAGCCTGGAGTATGAGGTCAAGGATGTTCCGGCCATTGTCCTCATGGACGGCATACGATGCGAAGTCAGGCTGGACAGCACGCCCGGATTCGGAGGGGCGGAGTATATGATGAAAGTTACAGAAGAATAATTGCAGTACTGCAATTTGCCCCCTTCTGTTTCTTTAAAGCCCGTCCTTGCGGCTACAGGAGGCCGCAGGGACGGGCTTTTTTAGTTGGAGCCGAATAAATCCCGGATAAAGGCAAGAATATCTTCATCCCGTTCCGGAAGTTTTTCCTTAATATGAAGAAAGGCATTCTTTTTCTCGTCCTCATTCATACTGCGGTGGAAAACAGCCGCACCTGATTCCAGGATATTCCGGGCCGTTCGGTCCGGATATTTATTTTTGTTTTTCAGCAGGCTTTTCATGGCGGTATCGAAGGCCGCTATTTTCAGTTTATTATCCAAACGCATTTCCGACGCCTCCTATTTAAGGTAGTGTGTAACTGTTCGGTACCTTCACATTTATGACTGTATTACATATCTTTCGCTTATCGTATGCAGAAAATGCATGCGCCCGTATAAGCACAGGAAGATCTCTGACTCTATTGTAGAGAATATAACAGGGGAATCATATATACATTTTCCGGAAACTGTCGTAAAACCAGACAACTTAATCCTCATGTAAATTTTTCAGACAGGACAGGATTTCTGCCTAATTACAAAAGCTTTTGGAAATAGTATTCTGGAGACATGAAAAACAACGGATGCAGAAAGCAGAAATTCAGGACACAGGCCATCCAATTCAGGTAAAAGAAAGGAAATATTATGAGCGCAAAGAAAAATAACCACACATTACTTAAGGTAACAATGGCAGCCGCAGGAATCGGGGCAGCAGTAGCATATGGAAAAGCACGTGCGGCAGAGAAGAAGAAAGGGAATACGGCAATACCCGCCGATGAAAACAGGACGACCGGAGAAAACGATATCTATTTTGTAGGCGGAGGCCTCGGTTCCCTGGCGGGAGCGGCCTATCTGATCAGAGATGCGGGATGGGAAGGAAAGCGGATTCATATCTTGGAAGGGATGCCCATACTCGGCGGCAGCAACGACGGTTCCGGCACACCAGCGGAAGGTTTTGTATGCAGGGGCGGCAGGATGCTGAATGAAGAAACATATGAGAATTTCTGGGAGCTGTTTTCCGACATCCCTTCTCTGGACTGGGAAGGCCACAGTGTAACGGAGGAAATCCTGAATTTTGACCATCTCCATCCCACCCATGCCCAGGCAAGGCTGATCGATCAGGAGGGAAATATCCTGGATGTGCATTCCATGGGATTTAATAATGCGGATAGAATGGCTCTAGGAAAGCTTCTTGCCACGCCGGAGGAAAAGCTGGATGACATGACCATAGCGGAGTGGTTTAAGGATACCCCGCATTTCTTTGAAACCAATTTCTGGTATATGTGGCAGACCACCTTTGCCTTCCAGACCTGGTCCAGCCTGTTTGAGTTCAAACGTTATATGAACCGTATGATTTTTGAATTTTCAAGAATCGAAACACTGGAGGGTGTGACGAGGACGCCTTATAACCAGTATGAATCCGTGATTCTCCCCATTCAGAAATGGCTGGAAAGCCATGGGGTTGATTTCAGCATCCGTGCGACGGTAACAGACATCGATTTTAAGGACGGAGAAAAAATCACGGCGGCCGCAATCCATCTGGACAGGAACGGGGAAGAAGAAATCATCACGCTGAAGGATGGCGATCTCTGTATCATGACCAATGGCTGTATGACGGACAACGCGGCTTTGGGCGATATGGATACGCCTGCCCGGTTCTGTCCGGAATCCCCCATGTCGGGAGAACTCTGGAAAAAAGTGGCCGCTAAAAGGCCCGGCCTGGGAAATCCGGCCCCCTTCTTTGATAAGCCGGAGGAAACGAACTGGGAAAGCTTTACCGTTACCATGAAGGGGAATAAGCTCCTTAAGATGATAGAAAAATTCTCCGGGAATATACCCGGCAGCGGCGCGCTGATGACCTTTAAGGATTCCGGATGGAGGATGAGCATTGTAGTGGCGGCCCAGCCCCATTTCAAGGCCCAGGCGGAGGATGAGACTATTTTCTGGGGATACGGGCTGTATACCAATAATCTGGGAGATTATGTGAAGAAGCCCATGCGGGAATGCACCGGCAGGGAAATGCTTACGGAGCTTCTGCATCACCTTCATTTTGAGGACGATATGGAAGAAATCATGGAAAGCGTGGTTAATGTGATCCCCTGCATGATGCCCTATATTGATTCCCAGTTCCAGCCGAGGAAAATGAGCGACAGGCCGAAGGTGGTTCCGGAAGGTTCCACAAACTTTGCCATGATAAGCCAGTTTGTGGAAATTCCGGAGGATATGGTATTTACCGAGGAATATTCCGTCAGGGCGGCCAGAATCGCCGTATACTCCCTGTTGGGAATCACCAATAAAAGAATCTGCCCGGTTACTCCTTACAACAAGGATCCCAGAATACTGGGGCAGGCATTGAAAACCTCCTATAGATAAGGGGTACGGATGGCGGACTTCAGCTTTCGGGCTGGAGCTCCGCCATTAATTCGTTTATTTTTTCCTCTACCCGGGGAATGATTTCCTCCATGGAATACCTGCCCGTATCGTTTTTGTCCCGGCGCAGGGTCATTTCCACACAGTTTTCCTTCAGATTCCGGGGGCTCATGATGAGACGGACGGGAATCCCCAGCAGATCGGCGTCAGAGAACATGATGCCTGCGCTCACGTTCCTGTCGTCATACAGGACTTCTATGCCGGCTTTCTGCAGTCCGTCATACAGCTTATCCGCTGCTTCGCGGACTTCCCGGTTATCGCTGCGCATGCAGCACAGGTGGACCTGCCAGGGGGCGATGGTGACGGGCCATATCGGGCCGCTGCCGTCATGACGGGCTTCACAGACGGAGGCCGCCAGACGTCCCACGCCGATGCCGTAGCAGCCCATAACCGGATAGTGTGACACACCCTCCGCGTCGGTATACTGCATATGCATGGCACGGGTATATTTGCTGCCCAGCTGGAAGATATTCCCCACCTCAATCCCCCTGGATATGGTCAGGGTATGCTTTCCGCAAACGGGGCAGATGCCGCCTTCCACGGCCTTTGCAAAATCATGATACAAGGCGTCCGGGCAGTCACGCCGCATACACAGGCCGGTATAATGGAAGCCTTCCCTGTTGGCGCCGCAGGCAAGATTGAGGGCGCCCTCCAGAGAGCGGTCGAATAACACGGTAAAGCTGCCGTCCAGTCCGCAGGGGCCGATAAAGCCTGCCTGAAGGCCGCTGTCTTCATGGATCAGGGCCGGGTGGACCTCTTCCCCAAGGTAATTGGTGAGTTTGGTTTCATTCACATCCAGATCCCCGCGGAGAAAGAGCACGACATAGGAGTCATCCCGGTTTTTCTGATAAACGACCGCCTTACAGGTCCCCGCGGCGGTAATACCCAGAAAGCTGCAGAGCTCTTCGATGGTGTGGATATCCGGTGTTTCTACCGGTGTGAGAGGTTCGGGAGCAGCATCCGTGCAGTTTTGCGTGATGCATTCCGCCGCCTCCATATTAGCCCGGTAGCCGCAGGAAGAACAGAGGACAATGGAATCCTCGCCGGCGGGTGTGAGAAGCATGAATTCATGGGAAAGGCTGCCTCCCATCATGCCGGAATCCGAGGCTACGGACAGAACCTCCGGAATGCCTGCCCTGGCAAAAATCCGTTCATAGGCACGATGGCAGCGAAGATAATAAGCTTCCAGATCTTCCGTGGAAGTATGGAAGGAATAAGCATCCTTCATGGTGAACTCGCGCACCCGGATAAGGCCGGCGCGCGGGCGGGCTTCATCCCGGAATTTGGTCTGGATCTGGTAAATCATAAAGGGATAACGGCTGTAGGTGGAGCCATAATCCCTGACAAGCTGTACGGCCGCTTCCTCATGTGTCATCCCCAGCACCAGCGGGGAACCATTTCGGTCCTTCAGGCGCAGCAGCTCGCTGCCCACGGATTCGTACCGACCCGATTCCTGCCAGAGGGAGGCCGGGAGGACTACCGGGAACTGTACCTCCTGCCCGTCCAGGGCATCCATTTCTTCCCGGATAATCTGCTCGATCTTTTTGGTGATCCGCCGAAGCGGGGGCAGGGAAGAATAAATTCCGTTTGCCACATACTTCATATAGCCGCCCCGCAGCATGAGCGCGTGGCTTTCGATGATACAGTCGGAAGGAGTCTCTTTAAAGCGCTCCCCGATCAGGTTGGCAAGTTTCATGATAAATAACCTCCTTTGCTGGATGGGAGGGACAGCTTCGGCTGCCAGGGGAGGATTAATCCTGTCCCTTAACATCTGTTCAGGGAAATAAAAAAAGCCCTGAGCCGTCCCGGGTAAAAGGGATTGGCTTAGGGCGAACCGGTCAGGTCCGTGGTACCACCTAAATTCGGAAAAATTCCGCGCTCACGGTACAGGGGATAAATCCCGATACCTTTCTCTGTTACGGGAGAACCCGGTGATGCTTACTGCGTAAAAACGGTTCGGCTCACGGCTCGAAGAGGGGTTCGGTATTTTTTCAATAAAGGCTCGCACCTGCCGCCTTCTCTCTGTAAAATCCAAAATACGTACTGTTTCTTGTCACAGCCTTTGAAATCATATGAAATTTTGTATAGAATAGCACAGGGGAAGGAACAAGTCAATATAGGAAATAAGAATCCCGGCTTCTTAATTTTTTATTCATTTTTCAGGGATCAATTGCGGATAAAAAAGACAAAAGGTATAATGGAACTAACAGCTATTGGCTTCCGGCCCATTATTATGGGCGGGAAAGGAAACGGTTTCCCCGATAGCGGACAAGGGGGTAAAATGACAAAAAGAAAAATAACAGCTAAGGAAATTTTCTCCATCCCCAACCTTATGGGGTATTTCAGGATTCTTCTGATCCCAGTTTTTACCTGGATTTATGTGCAGGCTGACAGTGTATCGGATTATTATACGGCGGCCGTGCTCGTGGGAATATCGGGGCTTACCGATATGTTTGACGGTAAGGTGGCGAGGAAATTCAACATGATAACGGAGTTGGGGAAATTCATCGATCCCCTGGCGGATAAGCTTACCCAGGGTGCTCTGGTGATCTGCTTTGCCATCCGTTATCCGCTGATGCGCGCAGTTCTCGTCCTGTTTATCGTAAAAGAAGGCTTTATGGGGATTATGGGCCTGCTCCTGCTTCCCAGGGGGAAGAAGCTGGACGGGGCGAAGTGGTTCGGCAAGGTATGTACGGCTGTCCTGTATGTCCTGCTGTTCGTCCTTCTTCTGTTTCCGGGAATCGGCGCCGCAGCGGCCAACAGCCTCATCCTCATCTGTGCCGCATTCATGCTCTTCAGCCTGATCATGTATATTCCCGTGTTCCGTAAAATGTGGAAGGAAAGCGAGCCTGACACAGCAGAGCGGAAGTAAAACGGACGGAAAAAACCGGAGCTTTGCCTGGCGGCATCACCAGGGTAAAAGGCTCCGGTTTTTTGTTACACAGTGCCTGTCCGGTTTATGATATCCTTCATGGCCTGGTTTAATTGGATCACGGTTTCCTTATCCGGCTTCAGAATTTCACGGTCATAGGTATAAAGTCCGTTCACCTCTTCCTCCACATCGGAAAGCTGTGTGTAGATTGTGGCGGAAATCCCCTTTTCCACGGCGGGGAGGATGGTTGAGGTGAGGAGCTTGCGATAGCCCTCCGTAAGCGCCTGCCTGCTGTCATATTTGCCGTAGCCATACAGCTTTTCACTGTAGCTGTGGCCCGGGATTTTCCAGGAATAGCCGCCGAATTCGGTGAGGGCCAGGGCACGGACCGGTTCCGGCGTGAATTTCAGGGAAAAGAAATAGTAATGCAGGCTGCAAAGGTCGCCTCCCTTTTGATCAAACCAGCCGCTGGCATGGTCGATGAGCCGCCCGGGATCCAGGATTCGTATGAAATCAGCGGCCTTAAGGGCATCAAACTGTCCCCAGCCCTCGTTAAAGGGCACCCAGCAGACAATGGAGGGGTGGTTATAAAGCGCTTCTATCGTATCCCTGGTTTCGCTGTAAAAAAGCTTCTGCCCTTCCTCTTCTCTTCGGGAAAGAAGGGAGCGGCTCTGTTTCCCGTCATTCACGGACCAGTGAAGGGCGTTGAAAAGAGTGGCCATATAAGTGACGAACCAGTGGCGGTAAGAGGTGCCTCCGCATACCATGTCCTGCCATACGAGCATGCCCAGCCTGTCGCAGTGGTAATACCAGCGCTGCGGCTCTATTTTTATATGCTTTCTTATCATGTTGAAGCCCAGCTCCTTCATGGAACGGATATCGAAAAGAAAGGCCTCGTCGCAGGGAGCGGTATAAAGCCCGTCAGGCCAGTAGCCCTGATCCAGCACGCCTGTCTGCATATAGGGGGCATTGTTTAAGAAGATCCGGCGCAGGCCTGCGGCGTCAGTCTGGATATCACATTTGCGCATGGCAAAATAGCATTCCACGTGATCCTCATCCAGATCCAGATCCGCATGATATAAAAAAGGATTCTCAGGGGTCCAGGAAGTGAAATCCGGAAGAGGAAGGGTATATTCTTTCCCGGGAGTCAGGAAGAACGTATCGGAAGGTACGCAGGAAGCCGCGGGAAGCGAGGGATCGTCGCGCCGCCGGGCATCTTCTTCGGTTTCCGGGCGTATACCGCACCGGATCCGGGCAGAGGAGGAGCCTGAGGCCTTCACCAGGATATGGCAGCAGGCGGCGTCATAATCCGGGGTAAAACGCACGGAGACAATATGGTTTTCAGGTACCAGCTCCAGCCATACGGTCTGCCAGATTCCGCTTTGGGCGGTATAAAACATGCCGCCTTTTTCCAGCTTTTGTTTCCCGCGGCTGAAATAGGAGCTGTCGCTGAAATCCTGTACCCGGACGAGAAGTTCGTTGTCGTCACCGGCGTACTCTGTGATATCCAGAGAAAAAGGAAGGTAACCTCCGGCATGGGAACCGGCCTCCCTGCCGTTCAGGTAAACGACGCATTCCTGATCCACGGCTCCGAAGTGGAGGATCACCCTTTTTCCCTTCCGGTCACCGGGGAGGGTAAGACGCCGCCGGTACCAGAGGTATTCTCCCGGAAGAAGCTGGCGTTTTACGCCTGACAGAGGGCTTTCCGGGGAAAAAGGGACGAGGATTGTGCCGTCGTATGCCGGCGGAATACCGGAATCGGTTGAGATGCGGTAGTCCCAGGTCCCGTTCAGGTTCCAATAGGAGTCCCTTACCATAGCGGGGCGGGGATACTCCTTCCAGATATTATTTTCTTCCAAAACGCCGCTCCAGCGGGTGCATTCCAGAGCCGGCGGGGCTGTTTTTTTCCTGTTTTTCATGGCAGTTCCTTTCTGCCCGGCGGGGCAATTGTATGTAAAAAGTATGTAAAGATCAGTATATCATCTTTTTTGCCGGAAAAATAGATGTGAAAAGGATGCAAACTGCTTCTGAATCATGTATAATGCTAGGATAAGGTAACTTAATCAGGGTTTGGAGGAAAAGGTGGCTATGAAAAATCTTTCAGGAAAAAAGAAGAGGTTTTGGGTTCTGGTTTGTGTGGCTGCTGCTGCGGCTGCGATGCTGCTTGGCGGCTGCGGTTCTAAGAATAAGGTGAAGCTGGATCCGGATAACCCGGTTACCATTACAATCTGGCATTATTATAACGGGGCCCAGCAGACGGCCTTTGATTCCCTGGTGAAGGAATTTAACGATACGGTGGGAATGAAAGAAGGAATTTTTGTCAAGAGCACCGGCAAAGGGGATGTGAATCAGCTGGAGGAATCGGTGAGGTCGGCCCTGAAAAAGGAAGTGGGCAGCGATGAGGCACCCGACATTTTTTCCAGCTATGCGGATACCGCTTATGAGATTCAGCAGATGGGCTATCTGGCGGATCTTTCTTCCTATTTGACTGAGGATGAAATAAGTGAATATGTGGATTCCTATGTAGAGGAAGGACGGATAGGAAAAGGAAACCAGCTTTTTATTTTCCCTACGGCCAAATCCAGTGAGATTTTAATGCTGGATAAGACGGACTGGGATAAATTTGCCTCTGCCACAGGCGCGGAGCTGTCTTCTCTTTCCACTATGGAGGGGCTGGCTGAAACGGCAAAGGAATATTATGAGTGGACGGACAGCCTGACTCCTGCGGTAGAAAACGACGGAAAGGCTTTTTACGGCAGGGATGCCATGGCGAATTTATTTATTATCGGTTCCATGCAGCTGGGGACTGAGATTTTCAAGGTTAAGGATCAGCAGGTTACGCTTCAGGTAGACAGGGATGTGATGAAGCGGATATGGGATACCTGGTATGTGCCTTATGTAAAGGGGTATTTCAGCTCATACGGCAGGTTCCGTTCCGATGATGTGAAAATAGGGGAAATCATCTCTTATACAGGTTCCACTACCTCTGCCATGTATTTCCCGGATGAGGTGGAACTGGAGGATGAAACCTATCCCATAGATTATATCATCCTTCCCGCGGCGGTATTTGAAGGCGGAGAGGCCTATGCGGTACAGCAGGGCGCGGGTATGGTGGTGACCGCCTCCGACAGGCAGAGGGAATATGCCTGCACCGAATTCCTCAAGTGGTTTACCCAGTCGGAAAACAATCTTGTGTTTGGCTGTGCTTCCGGTTATCTGCCTGTGAAGAAAGACGCCAACTCGAAAGAGGTGCTGGATAAGGTGATTCAGGAAAAGGATCTGGATGTTGTGCCCAAGACCTTTGATACCCTGATCGCAGCTTTTGATACGGTAAACAGCAGTATCATGTATACAAATAAAGCCTTCCAGGGCGGAGCCGCGGCGAGAAAGGTTCTGGAATATGACCTTTCCGATAAAGCGGCCGCAGACAGGGCGGCTGTGGTAGAGAGCCTGAATGCGGGAATGAGCCTGGAGGAAGCAGCAGCGGAGTTTATTTCAGAGGAAGCTTTTGATCAATGGTTTACCGGCTTTGAGAGGAAGCTGCAGGAAGCGGTAGAGAATAAATGACAATCAAGAAAAAAACGATTTTTAAATTGTTTATTGTGCCCCTGATTCTTGTCATGGTGGTGCAGTCCATGATTTCATATGGAACGTTTTTTTTCAGCGGGACGCCTTTTCTTCTAAAAGAATATTCCGTGGGGATTCTGAACCAGACGGTGGAAAACAGAAGAATTCTTCTGGAAAACAACATGGTCCAGCGCTGGTCGGATCTGGAGGAAGAGGTAAGCGTAGCCAACAGCACCATGGAAAGGATTGTTCAGAACAGGGAGCGGACACCGGAAAAGTTTCTGCGCAGCAACAGCATGCAGAAGGAATTTTTACAGGCTATGGTTGACACCTGTCTGTCTGTGATGCGTAAAAATACGGTAACAGGCTCGTTCCTTATTCTTGCCAATGACCAGGTGGGAGGGGACGATACTGTCTGCCAGGGAATTTATTTCCGCGATTCGGATCCGGAGGGGACACCTCCGGATTATTCCGATATCCTCCTTGAAAGAGGAAGCAGCAGTTTTTCCCATGAAAAAGGGATTCCCTTTGATACCCTCTGGACCACGGATTTTCATTTCGGGGAAAGCGGCGCTGAGGCGTGGGATAATTTCTTTTACAAGCCCTACGAAGCGGCAAAGCTTTATCCGGATACGAAATTCACGAATCTGGCTTATTGGAGTGAGCCTTTCGTCATGGAAGGAAATTCCCGCAGCGACAGCTACCGCATGATTACCTATTCCGTGCCCCTGATTTATGAGGGAACGGTTTACGGAGTCATGGGCGTGGAAATATCGACGAAGTATATGGCGGAGCTGCTGCCGGTGCGGGAATTGAGCAGCAAGAACCAGGGAAGCTACATGCTGGCCAAATATACGGAGGATGGGACTCTTCTCCCTCTTGTAGTGACGGGAACGGCCGCGCTGGAGGAGGAAGCCCTGACTGCGGAGAAGACCCGCTATGATTCCCTGTACGGCATCAAGGTCCGGGGGAAGGATGCCTATGCTAATATCAGCAGGCTGCATCTGTACAATACCAATACGCCTTTTGCGGAAGAAACCTGGGTGGTGGCGGGTATCGAAGGAAAGGATACGCTGTTCGGCATCGGGGATAAAATTATATGGAATCTGTTAATCGCCATTCTGGTGGGGCTGGGATTCGGCGTTGTGGCCATTTATGTGATTGTCTCCAATCTTACGAAGCCTATCCGAAGGCTTGTGGAATGCATCAGAGACAGCAGGGAAAATAAGCTTTCCGGCTATCAGATGAGCGATATCACCGAGGTGGATGAACTCTATGAGGTGGTGCGTGAGCTGACGAATAAACAGCAGGAAGCCGAGTACAGCCTGATGGAGGAAAAGGAACGCTACCGTATCGCCCTGCAGAGCAGTACGGATATCCTTTATGCCTACGATGTGCGCCAGGGCTCCCTGGATGTGTATAATGTGGACGGAAAGGAAGAGGGGGATAACGGGGAAAGCACGATAGAATGCCATTACACCAAGGAAGACCTGCTCCGTATGGAGAAGGAGGTTGTCCATGAGGATGACAGGGAGCTGGTGCGCGAGGCGCTGAAAGGGCAGGGGGAAATCAACCTGGTGTTTCAGGCCAGGCTGGGCGAACAGGATAAAGGCTATTCCTGGGTGGAGATGACAGGAAAGGTCATCTACGACTCCAACCGGGAACGTTCCAAAATTATCGGAAGCATAAAGAATATCCATGAAAAGAAAATCCGGGAGCTGATGGAGCTGGATACGGTGAGAAGGGATCCGGTTACCGGGCTGTATAAGCGCAATATCGGAGAAAAGCTGATCACGGCGCAGATAGAGGAGGGAAATACAGGTTCCCTGCTGCTTTTGGATATGGATAAATTCCGGGATCTGGATGAAAAATACGGTATCGTATTCGGGGACGCCATTCTGGAGCAGATAGGCGCCATGGTTATGGATATGAAGCATCGGCTGATCGGGGAAGGCCGTCTGGTTCCGCTGGCGGTGCGGGAGGGCGGAGATGAAATCCTGGTCTGGCTGGAAAACGGGAACCGTACAGATGCGGAGGATTTTCTGAGGGAACTGCGGGACGGCCTGGCAAGGCTTTTCCCGGATTCGGAATTCTGTCTCCAGCTCTCCTCCGGTGTGGCTGAAATAAAGGAAGGAGAGGGCTTTGCAGATCTTCTTGACCGGGCGGAATGGGCGCTGGCATACGCGAAAATAACCCGGGACGGGGCAACTGCCTTTTATGAGGATTTATCTCGTGAACAGCTGGAGCGTGCGCGCCGGAAGCCTGAAATTGATGAAATTGTCAGCGTCACTTATCAGAGGGGCATCCCCATGGTGCCTTTGGTGTTCAACTTTTTTGACAAGAGCAATGACGTGGCGGGTATCCTGTCCGTACTTCTGGTGAAGCTGGGAACTCATTATGGGTTATCTGATATTGTGATTTCCAGGGCGGAGCCTGAATATCATACGGTACATCCGGAGTATCAATGGCATACCAATCCGGAAAGCCGGATAGAAGGAAGAGTGCATTATTTTAATGCAGAGGAGTACGAACGGTATGCGGCGGGCCTGAATGAAGGGTACCGGATAGTGGGCAGCGAAGAGCAGAACGACAGGGCGGGAGAATTTTATATGCTTCCGGCCGGAGCCGGCTGTTTTGTGGTACCCATGTATGATAACGGCGAATATGCGGGCTGTATTGTTTACGGGACGACGGAGGAAAAGAGCACCTTCCGGGAAGAGATAAGCAGAGAGTTTGTGGAAATATCCAAGATTATAGAGAGCAATATCAACCGGGAAAAATACGATTTGGCAAGCCGGGCCAAGAGTGATTTCCTTTCCCGCATGTCCCATGAAATCCGTACGCCTATGAATGCAATCATCGGTATGACAGGGATTGCCATGAGGGAAAAGGAAGAGCCGGATAAAGTGGAGGACTGCCTTAAGAAGATCGACCGTTCCTCCCAGTATCTGCTGAGCCTGATCAACGATATCCTGGATATGTCCAAAATAGAGAGCGGTAAAATGAAACTGGAGATCGGTTCCTTCAGCATGAAGGAGCTGGCGGACGGTATTGCCAATCTGATAGAGCCCCAGGCACAGGCAAAGGGGATTTCCTTTAAGCAGGAGCTTGATATACCCGAGGAATGGGTCAGGGGAGACAGCCTCCGCCTGAACCAGGTATTGATCAACCTTCTCGGCAATGCGGTGAAGTTTACTCCGGAGGGAGGCTGCGTCACTCTGAAAATGCTTCAGAAGCCCTTGCCGGGAGGAGGCATAAATACGTTGTTTTCCGTTAAGGATACCGGAATCGGTGTGAGCGGAGAGGATAAGCAGCGTATTTTCCGTTCCTTTGAACAGGCGGATGACAATACCTCCCGTCAATACGGCGGAACGGGGCTGGGACTTGCCATCAGTGAGCGTCTGGTTCGGATGATGGGCGGCCTGATCGAACTGGACAGCGAAGAGGGAGAAGGAAGTGAATTTTACTTTTCACTGCGGCAGGAGAAGGGCACCATGCCGGAAAACCGGGTAAATGGAGAGACGAAGGAAGAAAAGACAAAGCTGGAAGGAAAGCGTGTGCTTCTGGTTGAGGATAATGAGCTGAATCTGGAAATCGCCCGGACGGTTCTGGAGATGCAGAAGTGCCTGGTGGATTCCGTGGTAAACGGCCAGGAAGCCGTGGATACGTTCCGGGAAAGCGAAGAGGATTATTATGACTTGATCCTGATGGACATCCGTATGCCGGTGATGGACGGCCTGGAAGCCACCAGGCTGATACGGGCGCTGAACAGGCCGGATGCAAGAACGGTTCCCATCGTGGCCATGAGTGCCAACGCTTTTGAGGAAGATATGAAAAAATCCCTGGAAAGCGGGATGAATGCCCATCTGGCAAAGCCGTTCCAGGTGGAGGCGCTGGTGGAAACGCTGCATACGATCATGAAAGAAAAAGGAGCTTCCTGACGGAGCTCCTTTTTCTTTTGAGACTTACAGAAGGATTACATATAGTGGATCTGATCCTTGTACTTTTCAAAGAGGACATTGTTGAATTCTTCGCCTCCGTCCACGTTGGCGCTGTGGAAAATGGGCGGTTCGATTCCCTTTTCCATGAGATGCTCCACGGTACGGATCACGATCATATTGACGATGGTGCAGCCGACGGCGCTGGAGGTGGGGCCTATTTTCTGCTTCATTCCGGGAAGAAGCATGCTGGAATCCTCAAAATCGCCGCAGTTATCAATGACAATGTCACAGACCTCATGAAGCTTTTTCCCGCTTTTGTGGCGGCTGGTGACGCCGCTGGTATACTCCATGTTCGTGATGGCGACAGTGGTGACGCTCATTTTACGGGCCTCCAAAGCCATTTCAATGGCGGCGGTGTTGCGACCTGACACCGAATGAAGCAAAAGAACATCGCCCTCATGGATGGGGGTGTGCTTCAGGATGACGGATGGATAGCCGTCCAGCTTCTCCATGGAGCTGGTCTGCGTTACGGGGCGGGTATTGAGCATGAATTCCGACGGCAGGATGGCATTTAAGACCGCCAGGCCGCCGGTACGGTAAAACAGCTCCTGGGCCAGGATCCCCGCATGGGATGCGCCGAAGGCGAAAACGGAATGCTTATCCGCAATCGCATCCGCCATTTTCTGCGCGCAGGCATCCATGGACTCCCACTGGGTGTTTTTTACCCGTTCCAGGATTTCTGTTACATGGGTAAGATAATCAAAGCTCTTACTGTTCATTTCATTCCTCCTATTCGTTTTCCATAATATACTGCAGCAGTTCCCCGCTGCAGGCAATCGCATCCAGCTCCGGCCGTTTTTCCGGATTCCCCAGCAGATTCATCAGGCGCAGCACCTCCTGGATCTGCTCATCCTTTTCTTGGATGGCCAGGCAGATGCACCAGGCGACCGGATCGTGCTGCCTGTGCCCGAAGGAAACCGGCTTTTTCAGACGGATGAGGGAGAGGCCGAAGAAACGCACCCCGTCCTCCGGGCCGGCATGGGCCAGAGCCACGCCGGGACAGTAAACAAAATAAGCGCCGTTGGTTTCATAGGATCGGATCATGGCATCGATGTAACGGGTGTCGATGCTTCCTGCCGTAAGAAGAGGCTCCGCGGCTTTCTGTATAACCTCCTTCCAGTCCGTGCAGCAGACATCCAACAGGATATTTTCCTCCCGCAGGACGGTGCGGATGCCCGGCGCGGGCAGCCGGAGCTGGTTGGGCGTACCCAGCTTTTTCTTATTTCTTTTGATATCCATGAAAAGCTTCTGCAGCCTGAGGATATCCTCATCCTCCAGCATCGGGGACACCTTTATCCACAAATCTTCCGGTTCCTTCAGGGTGATGGTGGATATGATCACATCAAAGTCATAATTTTTCATGACATCCGCCAGCCGGTGATTGGAGGTAACCGCCATGATGCGGATGTGGAAATAGGTATTCAGCCGTTCGGCCAGAAAGTTGGCTGTGCCTATTCCGGTATGGCATACGACGATCACCTTGGGAAGGATATCGTTTTTGAAATGCCTTTCCACTGCCACCACGAGGTAGATTAAAATGACGGCTATGTCATCTTTTGTATAGGAATATCCGGAGATGTTCTCCAGGATGGACAGGTGGCGGCAGATAAGCTGGTAATATTCCGGATATTCCCCGATCATCTGATCCGTATAATCATTTTCCAGAAGGACGCCCTCCGCATGGGCTTTGTCAATATCACGCAGGTGGCTTTCCAGCTGATTGACGATTTTCGCGTCCTCGTAGATGGGAATATTCAGCTGGCTGCTGACCATCATGAGAAAGCTGGTCAGCGCCATATGCAGCTTCACATCCTGGGCATCCTCAATGGGCGCGCTGGCATAAAACCGGCAGTAATAAAGCTTGGACGCCAGATACTGCACCTCCGCTTCGCTGCAGGACAGGCGGTAACGGTCTTCCAGCTCCTTCAGGATGTTTTCGGCCAGCTCATATACAAGGAGGTTCTGGAAGGTTTTTTCTTCCAGGGTACTTTCCTGGATACAGAACCCCTTTTCCATGCGGACGGTGATGATAGCCAGCGTCAGCAGCAGTTCTTCAAAACAGGCATCGGATACATCCAGATTGTATTGATGCTCCATCTCCAGAAGCAGCTGCCTCAGAAACGGGAAATAGGTTTCCAGGCTCCATTCCTCATAGAGGAAACGTTCGTAGACATTCACTTCCCTGTGCAGGGAAAAGACAGCGCCCATGGCCGTCTGGATAATACGGACAATCATGTCCCTGCGCTGCTGTTCTCTCAGGCGGAGCAGGTAGCCCCGGTTCATCGCGGGATCAAAGGTGCAGTTATACCTTGCCAGAAAGGCCTTGACCTGTTCCATGTCCTTCAATATAGTAGTCCGGCTCACATTGAATTTTTCCGATAAATCATAAATATTACAGTAATCATCGCTGATCAGCAGATTTAACAGGATGATATGGCTTCGCTCCTCCGGGGACAGGCGGTAGAGATAGAAGTCGTTGTCCACGGCGGCCTGGAGCAGAAGGCTGCTTTCCTCCGCTCCTCCGGTAAAGGCGATGCCTCCTTCGGAAACGGTAAGAGCGGAAGGCATATGCAGATCCTCAAGGAAATCCAGTATGCTTTGCGTGTAGTTGCGTATGGAACGGGTACTCACCTGAAAACGTGCCGCCAGCTCTTCATAATGAAAATATTGTCCGGGTGAATTTAAGAGTATGTTCAGAAGCTTGCTTGTCTGCCTGTTCACGGGGTACCTCCTTCCGTAGTTTTGAGTAATGCCGGCAATTGCCCGGCCTGCAGTCCATAGGGGACGGCCGGATTTTTGCCGGAGAGTCTGCAAAGGCTCCAGTATGATTTCATTATATAGGCAGAAAGCCGAATAAGGAAGGCAAGTTTTCTTCAATTGTTGTTGAAAGATCATGAACTAGGCGCTTGATTCTGAAAATGGTATGCTAAATGTACAAAAACGAATAAAAGGAGGTCGTGTCTTTGGATAAAATACTCAATAAGAGCCATATCCGCATCAAAGAAAAGGCGGCTGACTGGGAGGAGGCTATCCGTAAGGCGGGAGCGGTTCTGGTGGAAGCAGGAAGCATCCGGCCCGCGTATGTGGAAAAGATGATTCAGTCTGTCAGGGAGCTGGGTCCCTATATTGTAATAATGCCCGGGTTTGCGCTGGCTCACGCGGCTCCCTGTGAGGAGGTATTAAAAAGTGATGTAGCGCTGATAACCCTGGAATCTCCGGTTGAGTTTGGTTCACCCAATGACCCGGTGTCCGTTGTCTTATGTCTGGGATGTACGGACAGCACTTCCCATCTGGACACCCTGTCCGGAATAGCGGAAACCCTGCTGGCGGAGGAAAAAATGGAGCAGATCAGCAGGGCGGAAAGCGCGGAGGAAGTGCTCCGGATTATGTCCGGGGAAACAGATGTGCCTGCCTGAGTATGAGAAACGATTGAGAAAGGAGGAAAAAAGCATGGGAATGATTAAGATTCAGGCCGTTTGCGGCTTTGGCTGCGGATCATCCTTATTCCTGAAAATGAAAATACAGGAAGTATTAAAGGAAAATGATCTGGAAGCGGAAATCTTCTGCGGAGATGTGGGCACATGTACGTCAACGCCCTGTGATGTCATTTTTACATCGGAGGAGCTCGCGGCCCGTGTTGCGGAACGCAGCACCGTACCCGTCGTGACTATCTGCAACTTTGTGAATAAGAAGGAAGTAACGGAGAAAACGCTGGAGTTCTTCCGGAGCCTGGAAAAATAGAATAAGCAACAGGAGGGAGAGAGAATTATGGTTGTATTGAATTTTATTATCAATGAAATATTCGGACAGGGAGCGATATTCCTGGCCCTGATTGCAATGATCGGTCTTATCCTGCAGAAAAAACAGTTCAGTGAGATTGTCCGGGGAACCATGATGACGGCAATCGGATTCTTTGTGCTGTCACAAGGTACCGGGATTATTACCGGAAATTCCATAGACGGCCTGGCGGCGGCATTTAATACGATGATGCCGGCGGCAAACGGCAAGCCGGACATCGATATGTCCGTATACGGCACCCAGATCGGTATTGTTATGCTGATCGCCTTTGCCTTTAACCTGCTCTTTGCCCGTTTTACCAAATGGAAATCCGTATTCCTTACCGGCCACATGCTGTACTGGTTCCCTTATGTATTTATCGCAGCCGGTGTGGATGCAGGCCTGACAGGCGGCAAGCTCATCGGCCTGGCAACTATTTTTACGGCGGCTTATATGGTAATATCCCCGAACCTGATGCGTCCTCTTGTCAGGGAAGTAACCGGGGACGACAGCTTTACCATAGGACATCCCACAACCGTGCTTTCCCTGATTTCCGGTTATCTCGGAAAACTGATCGGGGACAAGAAGCATTCCACGGAAGATATCAAATTCCCCAAGAGCCTTGGTTTCCTGCGTGAGGTATCCATAACAGGCTCCATCGTCATCTGCCTGACCTATATCGTCATGTTCTTTATTTTGAAGGCTAATGGCCTTGTGCCCGGCGAGGTGTGGGGCTATGCGGGCGGAACAACCGGAATTTTCACCTTTATTTTTACTAAGGCCATTTATTTTGGCGTAGGTGTTACCATCATGCTTCTCGGCGTTCGTATGCTGATTTCCGAAATTGTACCCGCTTTCAAGGGTATTGCGGAAAAGATAGTCCCCGGTGCGATTCCCGCCCTGGACTGCCCGGTTATCTTTAATTTTGCGCCCAACGCGCTGATTATCGGGTTTATCGTGGCAATGATTACCTCCACCATAACCATTATCCTGACGGCAGGGATGTTCCCTACGGTTATCATCCCTCTGACCTTCACCTGCTTCTTTGAAATAGGCTGTGCATCCATCATCGGCAATGCAACCGGCGGTATCAGAGGCTGTATCGTAGGCGCGGCCCTGAGCGGTATTATCATGGTATTCCTGGTTGGCTTCGGTTCTTATTTCTTCGGGAACACCATTAACAACTGGATGCTGGTATACGGCGGACAGGATTTCTCCTTATGGGGTATTGTGGAAGGTGCTATAGCAAGGCTTATTCATTAACAGGCAACTCATCACAGGGAAGAAATGTGGGGATTTGTTCTCTGTGGTATGGGAAAAAACTCCCGGGGCGGCGGCGCTTCGGGAGTTTTTTGTGCGCCCATAGGAAGGGACGGCGGCAGTGGGCTTACGGGACTGCCGTATCTTTTTTTGCAGGGAAAGGTGGAGAATGGGGGAATTATAAGGTAAAATAAGGAAAAAGGTAAAATGCGGCGCCAAAGAAGCGGGAAAGGAGGCTGCAGCATGAAGAATTACGATTTTCACCATCTGCTGGAGCCTGTGGAGTTCCAGGAATTTGCCAGAGATATGATACAGGTGCGGGAAAAGATACGCCTGGAAGCGTTTCGGGAAGGGCCGGATCAGGGGATGGACGCCCGATGCATCACGCCTGACGGGAAATGCATTGTCATGCAGGCAAAGCGGTGGGCCAGTGAAAGCGCCCTGCGCTGGAAGGAACTGAGGGAAGAGAAGAAAAAAGCGGACAGGATAAAGCCTGACCGGTATATTCTTGTGCTGTCCAGAGATGTGAGCCCGGAACAGAAAAAGAAAATCCGGGAGCTGTTCCATCCTTATATTATTGCCGATGAGGATATTGTGACGGGAAAGGATCTGAATGGCTATCTGGGAAGCAATGACGCCGGATATGCCCAGGCAGAGGAAAAATATTATAAGCTGTGGATTCAGAATACAGATGTGCTCAAGCGGACCATAAGAGATGCGGTCAACGGGGAACTGCTGGCGGAATCCAGGCTGGAATGGGAGAAGGCGAAGCAGAATGCGGAGGTTTTTGTGGAAACCGCCGTATATGAAGAGGCCAGGAGACTTCTGGCAGGAAACCGGGCAATCATAATATCGGGAGAGCTTGGGATCGGAAAAACAACGCTGGCAAATCAGCTGGCTATATTCTGGCTGTCACGCAAGGGCTTCGATACCTACCTGTGGGCGGAGTCGGTGGGAGATCTGTATAAGGCCCAGGATATGCCGGGGAAAAAGGTGGTCGTTTACGATGATTTCTGGGGAAGCAATTTCCTGAACGCATACGGGACGGGGAAAGAGGAAAGACGGCTTGCAAGGCTGATAGAAACCGTGCGGACACGCACGGATTTCATCCTCATCATGACAACGAGAGAATATGTGCTGGAACAGGGGATGCGGCAGAATGAAGAGCTACGGAGCCTTCTGGAAAGACATAAGCTGGAATGCAGGCTGAAGGCTTATTCCAATACGGAAATGGTGCGGATCTATCTGGGACACCTTCGGAAAGCCCCTCTGACCTGGGAACAGATGAAGGAACTGTATCAGATTCATGATCAGGCAGTGCTTTCTTCCTATTATAATCCCCGGATCATCCAGATGTACCTGAATTCCGTCCGTCCTGAGGATGAGCCGAAAGAGTGTGCATACAGACTGCTGCAGTATCTCCGTCAGCCGGAAGATTTCTGGGAACAGATTTTTCAAAATCTTTCCGATGAGGCGAGAATCTTTTTCATGCTCATGGATCTGATGCCCCTTCCGGTGAATCTGACGGATGCCCATAAATGTTATCAGGCGGCTGTGGCCGGTGAAAAAGAAGGCAGTCTCTATCGGGAATTTGAACGCGTGATCGCAGAACTGGAAAAGACAGTGATCTGTACGGAGACAGTGCCGGAAGCCGGAAATGCTTTGCGGGTACGATTCCAGAACCCTTCGGCAAAAGACTTCATTCATCAGTACATAAGCCGGAACTTTGCCCAGTACAGGGATATGCTGCTGCGGGGCAGCTGTTATTTTGAATGCTGCAGCAGTCTGCTGGAACTCAGTATTAAGGCGGATAACGATATGGAATATTACCGGAGGGTGATGGAAAGGGCGGTTTCTCTGGAAGACAGGTGTTTTTTTGAATACGAGCGGGAGTACTATTCTTATTATGAACTGCTGCAGGGGTACCGGGAGATTTGGGGAGAACCTTTCCGTGATTGGTTTGCGGAGAAGTTCCGAAAGCTGCTGGATGATGTAGAAACAGCTTCGGAGGATATGAGTACGGAGGATTTGAAGGAATTTCCCAAGGCCGCGGGAAAGGCTATAGAACGCAGGATATATGAGGGGAAGGAGGAAGTAATTGTTCTCTATCTGAAAGCGATGATGAAAAACGGGCTGCCTTTTCAGCTGGGGGATCTGCCTGTTTCACTGAAGGAGGCAGGCAATATTTATGCGGCGGCGCACAGGGAAGAGCTTACCGGTTATCTGGAATGGTATTATCGAAGAGAGATGTGCCTGGCAGCGGTGCAGAATAATGTGTTCTATTTTGAGGAGCTTCTGTATGAGATAGAAAAAAGCCAGGAAGAGATGGCGATAACGTTCAGTGGGGAGCTGACGGAAAAGGAGAACAAATATTCCTCCTGGCTGGACGAGGATAAGATAGAATGGGAAGAGGAATCGGAGGAAGACGAGGAAGAGGAATACCGGTATGAAGAGACGGTGGAAGAGTTCCGGAAAAGCATGGAGGATATTGACAGGGAAGACTGGAAGGCCGTGCGGGAATATATCCGTTACGGCAATGTGGATAAGGATACCAAGCTGCGGCTGCTGGAGATTGGGCACCGGGAGGAACCATGGTACTGGGCTGATTTTCTGAAAACGGAATCCGGGGCGGTTCTGCTTATGAATATTGTGGAAGAAAAGGGGCGGCTGGCGGATAACCTGAAGGATGCATTGATGGATATAGTGTCTTATCTGGCCGGAAAAACAGGGATTACGGAAATGGAATTTACGTTTTTTGTCAAAAGCCTGCGGCCTGTTGTGAAAAAAGGGTCTGTTATTTGGTCGGAAATAGAACTGGAAGAGAAGGCGGAAAGGTATTTTGCGGGACGGGAGAAAGAGACGGTAAGGACTTTGTGTGGGTGCGGTTTTCTGCGTAAATGGAACCAGTGGTATTGTGTGGTGAATCCCGGTTTGTTTTTTGTTTCGGAATTGTATTTTTATGCCATAGGTACGGAAGCGGAGAAGAAATGCTTATGCCGGTTGTGGTTTGATGATTCGGCTTCGTATTTTTATGACTGGCAGTTTGCATACCGGGAGCAGGAGGCATTGGAAGGGCTGCTGGAACTGGACAGGGAAGCAATGGTGAGCTATGCGCTGAAGCCGTTGGCACAAAAATACTGTGAACGTATGGAAACGGCGGAAGGAGTGGATGCGTGGAAAAAGATTCCGGTAAGCCTGGAGATTAAGTGTGATGTAAGCACTCAGGGAGAAGTGCTGGGTGGACGCCATAATACTTCAGTTCTCTGGGAATTGCTGGATGCGGCCGGAGAAGGGGGAATATTGGATATCCTTCCTGAAAGCTTCACCGCGGGGCAGCTGGAACGGATGAAGTCGGAAGGATGTCTGGAAGAAACGGAGTACCGGCATGAGACATATTGGGTAGCGGATGTGGCTAAAGCAGGGGCGGAAATTCTTGAAGAGTGCGGGATTGCGGAAAGGGTGAGGGAGTTATGGAAGAAGATAAAGAGTTACGGCGGCTGAGTATGAAACTGGGCAGTGCACTGAATAAATACGGGTTTGTCAATGATTATTGGATCACGCTGGAAAACATGTCGGAGAACTATGATTTTATATTGGAGGACATCGATCCCGGCGCTTTTACAGGCTGATCCGACGATAAAATCACGGAGAAGGCTTCTGAGATGCTGCGCGTTACCGGGGAGCTGTTTGAAAAAATGCTGGAGGACTGCGAAAGAGATTTGCTGGATGCGGTGGCTGGTATCGCGGCTTTGGGGGATGAAAAGGCAAGGCTGGTGTGGGAGGATACGGTTTCGTGGGAGGAACTGGTGGATATGGATGCGGAGGAGATATATCTGCGGCTGACGGGAGGTGAGGAGGAGATGGAAGGAGGGGAGGATGAAGAAGAATGAAATATGCAGTTATATCTGACATTCACGGAAATATGGATGCTCTGGATGCTGTCTTGGCGGATGCCGAAAAACAATCGGCCGATATTTTTCTCTTTGCCGGGGATTACTGTCTGAGCATGCCTTTTCCTGAACAGGCAGTACAGCGCATAGCCTGTATGGATAATGCTTTTGTTATCCGGGGGAATGAGGAGCAATACATCGAAAGAATGCAGGGAGAGGATGAAGGGCGCTGGGAAGGCGGCCAGATGCATATTTCCTGCTGGTGCGCACAGGCTCTCAGTGATGAAAGCAAGATGTTTCTGCGTAGGCTTCCGGAAAGAAAACAGTTCCGGGATGAGGAAAGCGGTGTTGTTTTCCATATGTCTCATTCATCACAGGATATCATAGGAAATGCGGAACTGAGTAAATTCAGCTGCCCTGCCATTCCTCTTATGTATAACGAAAGGGAATTAAAACACAGTCAGCTTCTGTCGGATATCAGAACGCATTTGTCTGGGAATGAAGAGTTTCAGAGACAGTGTGATAAGCTGGAAGATGGGGTATATATTTTCGGACATTCACATATACAATGGTTTATACAAAAAGGGAAAAAGATATTTATAAATCCCGGTTCCTGCGGCCTTCCCATGGACAGCTGCGAAAGGGGGGCCCCCTATACTTTGATAGAAGCTGATGAGAAAGGAATTACAATAGATGAGCGAAGAGCTCCTTATAATATGGATGAATTTATAAAAAAATTCAAAGAAAGTGATCAATATAAAAAAGTTCCTGTCTGGAGTAATATTCGTATTCGGGAACTGCAGGCCAGAAGAGAGCATTTATATTTTTTCCTGAAATATGCTGAGGAATATGCAGAGCGTACGGGAGATCCCGTCCGCCCTTTTACACGGAAAACATGGGAAGCCGCCTATAAGGAATGGGAGAAAAGATAAACGGAAATCAGTTTTTATTTTCGCGTCCTGAAAAGTTGACATACTGGATTTCATACCCGCATACATTGTAAAAACAAGTTTTCCGGGGGAAATCCGTGAAAGATTATATCGAGGAGCGAGCAATCGATATTGCCAACTATATTATTGATTACAATGCCACTGTGCGCCAAACCGCAAAACAGTTCGGCATCAGTAAGTCTACCGTACATAAGGATGTTACGGAACGCCTGTCTCAGATTAATCCCGCGTTGGCCAGGGAAGCCAGAAAGGTGCTGGATGTGAACAAGTCCGAGCGCCATATCCGGGGCGGACTGGCAACAAGAGAAAAGTATTTACACCAGTCACAAAACGGAATACAATAAACAAGTAATAATCCTGTTAAAAAAGCGAAAAGGATTTGTAAGGTACAAAAGAAAAAATTAGGGGCGGAAAATAGGAATGCTTTATTCAAATAAGGATCTGAAAAAACTGATTATTCCTCTGGTCATTGAACAGACATTGGCGATAGCGGTTGGTATGGCGGATACCATTATGATTTCCGTTGTAGGGGAGGCGGCCGTATCGGGCGTGTCTCTGGTTGATACCGTGAATATCCTGCTGATCAATATCTTTTCAGCGCTTGCCACGGGCGGCGCGGTGGTAGCCGGGCATTTCCTGGGACAGAAGCATCCGGAAGAAGCCAGTAAGGCGGCCTGGCAGATCATCATGTTTGCCACAACGCTGGCCCTGGCGATATCCGTGCTGTTCATCGGCTTCCACGACCAGCTGCTGCGCCTTATATTCGGAAAAATCGATACGGATGTAATGCAGTCCGCCAAAACCTACCTGATCATAACAGCAGTCTCTTTTTCGGGACTGGCAATCTATAATTCTTGTGCCGCCATATTCCGCTCCATGAATAACGCCAAAGTAACCATGTGGATTTCCCTGTTAATCAATGCGATTAACATTACGGGAAATGCCATATGTATTTTCGGCCTGAAATGGGGCGTTGCAGGAGCGGCTATCCCCACCACGGTTTCCCGGTTTGTGGGAGCCATTGTAATTTTCTGCATGATGTTTAATCCGAAGAAGCCGATTAATTTCTGCGGACAGATTCGTTTTAAGTTCAATGGAGATTTGATTAAAAAGATTCTTTATATCGCCGTTCCCAACGGCATGGAAAACAGCATGTTCCAGCTGGGAAAAATCATGGTTTTAAGCGCTGTTGCGACTATGGGGACATCGGCAATTGCCGCCAACGCGGTCGCCAATACGCTGGCATCCTGGAATATCCTGGCCGGACAGGCAATAAACCTGGCGCTGGTATCCGTATCGGCTGTATGTGTGGGAGCTGGGGAATATAAACAGGCAAGATATTATACCAGAAAATTGATGGCGATTACCATTGGCGTTACCGCGGTAATTTCCGTGATTATGTATGTAAGCATGCCCGTGCTGGTTAAAATGTACAGCCTGGGGCCTGAAGCCGCAAAAATGGCAACGGATGTGATGCGTTTCCATAATATTATGGTAGTGCTTTTCTGGGTGCCCTCCTTCACACTGCCCAATACGCTCCGTTCGGCGGGAGACGTTATATGGACGATGGTGATTGCCATCCTTTCCATGTGGATTTTCCGGGTAGGAGCCTCCTACCTGTTTACATACCAGTTCGGCCTGGGGCTGCTGGGCGTATGGGGAGCTATGGTGATCGACTGGGTGTTCCGGGCAATCTGCTATATTTGGCGGTACCGGGGACATAAATGGGAAACGGCTATGAACAGACAGCGGGAGCAATAAACCTGCTGTCTGTTTTTGTACGAAAGAATGACAGCTGTGCGGATGGAAATAGACGAAGGATGAAAAATTACATAAAATAAGGAAGATACGGGAATGAAAAGGTTTTGACAAACAGCAATGAGTATTTTATAATGAAATGAATTTTTATATGATACTTATTTTACTTAAAAAAGTTACCTGCAATTTTATCCAAAAGTACGAACACGCCGCATGGCGGTAGAATGGAGGAAAAATGGAAAGAGAATTAGTGATAGTTCTGGACTTCGGCGGACAGTATAATCAGCTGATTGCCAGAAGAGTCAGAGAATGCAACGTTTACTGCGAGGTTCACCCCTACACCATGAGCCTGGAGGAAATCCGTGAAAGAAATCCTAAAGGCATTATTTTTACAGGCGGCCCTAACAGCGTATACGGCGATGATTCTCCTTCCTGTGATAAAGCGATTTTTGAAATGGGGATTCCGGTACTGGGTATCTGCTACGGCGCCCAGCTGATGAACCATCTTTTAGGCGGTACCGTATCCACGGCTCCGGTTCGTGAATACGGGAAAACAGAAGTGCATTTTGATACAACGGGGAAGATGTTTACCAATGTATCGGAGACTTCCGTATGCTGGATGAGCCATACAGATTATATTTCTCAGCCTGCGCCGGGATTTGAAATAAAAGCAACTACTCCGGTATGTCCGGTAGCTGCGGCTGAAAATGTGGAAAAAGGCCTGTATTGCGTGCAGTTCCATCCGGAAGTGGTGCATACCCGGGAAGGAAAGAAGATGCTGGCTAATTTCCTGTTTGACGTCTGCCATTGTGCAGGGGACTGGAAAATGGATTCCTTTGTGGAGACGAGTATACAGGCGCTGCGTGAGAGAATCGGAAACGGAAAAGTCCTGTGTGCGCTTTCAGGGGGCGTGGATTCCTCTGTGGCAGCAGTGCTGCTGTCAAAAGCGGTGGGAAAACAGCTTACCTGCGTGTTTGTGGATCACGGCCTTCTTCGTAAAAACGAAGGGGACGAGGTGGAAGAGGTATTCGGCCCTAATGGCTCCTATGATTTGAATTTTATCCGGGTTAATGCCCAGCAGCGTTTTTATGAGAAGCTGGCCGGAGCCGTGGAACCGGAAGATAAGAGAAAGATAATCGGGGAAGAATTTATCCGGGTGTTTGAAGAAGAGGCGAAGAAGATCGGGAAGGTGGATTTCCTGGTACAGGGGACGATCTACCCGGATGTGATTGAAAGCGGTCTTGGTAAATCTGCGGTTATTAAGAGCCACCACAATGTGGGAGGGCTTCCGGATTATGTGGATTTCAAGGAAATCGTGGAGCCTCTGCGGCTGCTCTTTAAGGATGAGGTGCGTGCGGCAGGAAGAGAACTGGGAATTCCGGAGAAGCTGATCAGCAGGCAGCCTTTCCCGGGGCCGGGACTGGCTATACGGATTATCGGAGAGGTGACGGAAGAGAAGGTTCGGATGCTGCAGGATGCGGATGCGATTTATCGGGAAGAGATCGCGGCGGCGGATCTGGAGGAGAAGCCGGATCAGTATTTTGCGGCGCTCACTAACATGCGGTCTGTCGGGGTTATGGGGGACGAGAGAACCTATGATTATGCGATTGCGCTGCGCGCGGTGACGACTACGGACTTTATGACGGCGGAATTCGCGGAACTGCCGTGGGGGCTGATTGGGAAGGTCAGCAGTCGGATTGTGAATGAGGTGAAGAATGTGAACCGGGTGCTTTATGACTGTACGGGGAAGCCGCCGGCTACGATTGAGTTTGAATAGTAGACAGAGAGCCGGGAAGCCGTATAAACACTAAGTTTATCGAGGTTCATGGCTCTATTTGATAACAAATTGATAGCACTGGTAAAAAGGCATTTATTCTAAGTTTGCTAGTGGTTAGCAAGTAAAAGATATTTAAACCAAAGAAAAAGGTCTTACCAAATTGAGTGAAATCAATTTGGCAAGACTTTTTTTACGTGTGCGCCCGGCGGCACACGTTTCTAACCGGTGCAAGTCCGGAATCCGCCCGGTAGTGGGAAGGATATAGCCGAAGGCAAGGGTGTCCATCGTGAGGTGGAATCTGAAGGAAGCCGGATGTGGGGAACATACTAACCCATGGGCAAATCTCTGGTCTGACTAACAGAAATCACATCAGGCGATGCATGAGGGTAAGGCTGCACGACAAGTCAAAGCCCAATAACTACACAGAGTCATGTATGGTAAATGTGGCAGATGGATGGAGAGAAAGAAACGTGTGGTACCCGGGGAGGTCTGTGCGGAATGTCCCGAAAGGGATAACCATTATCGTGAGGTAGTGCTGAACGTACAGAAGTCAGCAGAGGCCGTAGTAGTCAAAGGGAACGGGTTCCATTCGAGAGGAAGGGCCGAATCAACAGGAGTCTTTAGTACAACCGGGAAAGGAGGAAAGAACATTGGGTACAGAAAACAAAGATAGCTGCTCACAAAGAGATAGCGCGGAACGTGAAGGGTATGTGAGAGCGCACCGTTCTTTCCGCCGGATATGGAAGGAAAGAGACAGTGCACAGCCGGAACTCTTGGAGAAGATACTAAATAAGGACAACCTGAACAGAGCTTTTAAGAGAGTAATGGAAAATAAGGGAGCACCGGGAATCGACGGAATGACCGTAGAGGAGGCAGGTGACTACCTAAGGGAAAATCAAAAGGAACATGATAGAATGTAATCGGATCCAAAAGAAGTTCTGTCCCGACCTATTTGAACAGTTTTCGGAAACATCAGATCCAAGAGACCAGAGTTATATCCTATATAACAATAGAGTGATGCTCGGAACCATTTATTATAAAGGAATCGCCGGGCTTTCCAGTGTAAGAGCTATGACCTATGAATTTAAAAGTGGGCAGGTGACGGGGAATATTCTGGAATTCCTGGGAGAAGAAAGAAGCGAATTCCTTCCCTATGGAGTGACCGTAAATGAATATCTGGATAGGCTTGCCCCCAATCAGATCCAGGGGATCCAACTGTCACTGGTATATGACCTGATCAGAAGAAGGATCTTTGATGAAGCAAGATTTCAAAAGAGATGGCTTGTGATCGTAGATGCAACACAGACCTATTCGGGCAGCCGCCAGATAAATCAAAAATGTCTGGAAAGACATTTTTATAGAGGGACAGAAGAAGAAACAGTGAACTACCACTGTGATGTGCTGGAGACGAAAATTTATTTTGGCGAGAAAGTGATCGTAAGCATAGGAAGTGAGTTTATTGAAAATAATGGGGAAGATGCACAACGGCAGAAAAACATGAGTCCAGAAGAGGTGAAACAGGACTGCGAAACAAAAGCAATTGAAAGACTGGCGAAAAAAATAAAGGCGAAATATCCAAGACTACCCATCACGTTACTGGCAGATTTCCTGTATGCATCAGAACCCGTTATGAATATATGCAGGGAGAACCGGTGGGAATTTATAATTAGGTATAAAGCAGGGAGCATACCGAGCATTCAGGAGGAATATAAGAATATCAGCGAAAAAGAAGTAGCTGGCCATGCAGAATACATGAACGAAATAGATTATAATGGGAAGCCGGTAAATGTGCTGAATACTGGGAAGAAAAGAAAGTAAAGAAAAAAGTAGTAAGAACGGAATTCCAGTGGTTGACCAGCATAAAGATTACTTCAAAGAATGCAGAAAAAATAGCAGCAACAGGAAGAAAACGGTGGAAAATAGAAAATGAGGGATTTAACCGTCAGAAGAATTGGCAGGGAGACATTACCCATGCATGCAGTTGGAATGATAATGCCTTAAAGAATCACTACTTGATGTTGCAAATATCGGACATGATCAAACAATTGTATGAATGGTTCTATTTAAAGAGAAATGAGATCAAAAAAAGCCAAAAAAATATATCTTCTGAGTTGTTAGCAAGCTTTGGACAACAACTAACAAGAGAAGATATATCTCAGAACGATATGCATAGCATATCTGAAAACTGAGTTAATTATAGCAAAGGATGTGGTTGATGGGAAGATAAAATTCAAAAAAAGACCCACAAAAAAGGAAAAGAAGGGAATCTATAGCTATAGGATGTGGATAACTTTTCTAAAACAGGGCATGAAATCAGAAAAAAGTGGATAACAAGATTTTTTTTGAGAATTCCCAAATATAAGACCAGTATAATTTAATGCGCCTTTCGGTGCTGTATTCTTGATATTCCATTTGCTATGTGATACTAAAGAAGGTATAATTATTACATTAAAGTAGGGTAGGTGAAAGAAATGCAAGAGACTGTTTTTATTAATGAGTTACAGAAAAAATACAAAGATAATAATGTTATTCCATTTATAGGAGCAGGATTATCCATACCATTTAATATTCCCGATTGGGGAGAGTTGATTTTACAGTGTGCGTTGGAGTCGGGTATGGATGATATTGAAGGTACTTCTTTCATGAATATCATTGATATTAATTTGAAGAGATATGATTATTGGGAAGCAGTTGCATCAATAAAAAAGTATGCACTTAGGAGCGAAGAGGATATACAATCTTTTGTAGTAAATAAGATTAAGCAGTGCATTCCAAAGGATATTAGTAATATTGAAAATAATTATTGTGATTTGGCAAAATACAACTTTAATACAATTTTTACTACCAATTATGATCATTTAATCCATGAATATTTAGTGACACCATTTGTGCCAGTCAATTTAAAAGATGTAAGTGCTAATATACAGAATTTATTAGCAGAAAAAGAAAGTAAAAGAATTTTTCACTTACATGGAAATATTAGTGATGAAAGTAGTATTGTTCTGAGCAGAGATAAATATAATGAATTGTATAAGAATGATACATACAAAAATTTGTTTTCTATTTTTAGTGGCGTGAAAACATTTTTATTTATAGGGTTTTCCTTTAATGATGTGTTTATTCAAAACATAATTAAAGAGAATAATCAGTTTTTTAAGTCTAAGCATTACATTATATTAGCAAATCCCAAAATAGAAGAACGGAGAATTTTAAAAGAAAATTATAATATAGAAACAATATCTTATGATCCAAGTAAATCATCGCACCAAGAGGAAATAAGAAAACTTTTAAAACTAATATGTGATTTCGCATCTGAAGATCAGTATGAAAACTCTGATGAGAGTGTAATTGAACTTGATGATTTACCTAATGTTGAAGAGAAAATTAACCTGGAAAACAATTTGTTTTGCAAAAAACTTAGAATCGAAGATATAGGAACAGGAAAAATAAATTATAGCAAGGATTGCTTCTTTACGGCAGAACAATATTTTAGATGGCTAAAGAAATCGGGTATTAAAGATAGTGATGTTATTGCTGAATATATGTTAAAAATGTCTTATATGCAATATCAGAGATGTTTTACAACACTATTTGAGGAAAATAAGGATAGTGAAGAATTATGGAAAGCAGTACATAAATTATTGTCTGAGTTGGACTTGAATAAATTGAAAAAGCGAATTAATGATGAAAATTTACCAAATGATATAAATAAACAGGGATTTATACATGTATTGGCTGATGAGAAGACAGGAGAAAGGGAAGTCTGGTGGGGGGATAAGCGCTTTGAAGAATAATTTGTTACCATTAGATTTACAGTATCTTTATCAAAACGAATATCTTGATTGTATTAAAATGCTGGTTATTTTGAGTGAATTTAAGCGTAGAAAAAAAGGAATTAATATTGAAGAACTAAATTACTATTATACTATGTTAGATTTGGTTGAACTGAATCAGAAAAGGGAGTATGAAGTAAATTACGAATACTATCAGGATCATTATTTAATTAATGAAGAGGTTTTGAGGAAATACAGTATTATTTTGAGAAATCAAAATTTAATAGATATTAATGTAGAAAACACTAATAAAGAAACGTTATTATATCTCAAGCTATCCGAGTCAGGTATGAATCTAGTAGAAGGGCTAGAAGATAAGTATTTTGAGAAGTTAGTTGATAAATATAATTTAATTAATAGCACTATAAAATATAGTGTTGCTAATCATAGAAAGGTATTAAGCAGAGATGAAAAGTAGATTAGAACTTAGTCGTCTAATTATAAAAGGTGAAGAATATCAAAGGACATTTTTACTTAATAGTTCTTTGATAATAATAAAAGGTGATGGTTTTTCCGGCAAGTCTTTGTTATTAAAGCTTATTGTATATTGTTTAGGAGGAAAACCGGAATTGATAGATTTATCAGTTCAAAAAGAGCTGGATGAATTTTGTAATGAGGTTTATTTAGAATTTTCGATATCGGAACAAATATATACAGTTAAACGTGACTTGAAAACAGATAAGAATTTAATAAATATTTTTTTATGTTCATTTGAAGAATACAACGATTATTCACCGTGGAAAAAAGATTCAGATGATGCGAATGATTTTTTTGCAAAAGAATTACAGATATCCTTGCATAGTATTCTTAAAAGAAAAGCTGGAAGTAAGGATCTGATTAAAGAAAAAATATCCTTTAGGGATGTAATGAGATACATGTTTATAAATCAGGGTGAGTTAGGAACAATAAACTTTCTGAAAAATAATAATACGTTTGTCTCTGGAAAAAATAAAGAAGTTTTTAAAATAATTAATGATTTGCTTATTCCTGATTTAGAACAGATTAGTGAAGAGATTCAAATTACGCAAAATGAAATAAATGAAAAAGAAAAAGTGAAAAGTGGTTTAGAAAATTATCTTGAAAATAAAGAGGCTAATGTACTTATACAACTAGTAGATTTAAAAGAAACGTATAGTAAACAAATTCAAAATTTAGTTAATGAAAAAACTGAATTAATTGAAATGAAAAAAGATAAACAATCAAATATATTTCTTGAGTTAAAGAATGATGTTTCAAAGTTTGATAGTTTAATAAATGAGAAAGAACAGTATGTAAGCAAGATAAAACTTTCAATTATGAATAAACTTACTCTTCAGGCAGATTATAATGAAGAAAAAATGAAATTAACTGCAACGCTTGAAGCGATGAAAAAAATTAAAATATCTAGCCATAGTGAAAGGTGTCCATTATGCCATTCTATAGTAGTAATTAAAGAAGATGTAAATAGTAGTGAGGATATTGAAATTGCAATAAGGCAAATTGACAATAAGCTTGAAACTCTGAAAAAATTATTAGATAAAGAAAAGTTGATTCTAATAGAAACTCAACAAGTAATATCTAAAATTGAGGAAAAAAAACAAATATATCAATCAGCACTTATGGAATATAAAAAAAATATGGAAATTCCATATTTATCGGAAATTGAGTCATATAATTCATTAATTAAAGATATTACAGAGGAAAGAAATAAAGTTAATTCTTTAATTGATATTCATCATGAAATTGAGGTACATACTAAAGCATTAAAAAAACTAAAAGATAATTTAGATGTATTGGTTAAAAAGAAAAATGAATTACAAAACGCTGCAAAGCGAGAAAAAGATATTTTACAAAAAATAAATACACGTTATCGTCAATTAATGTACAGATTTAATTTTCAAGATATTCAGGCGGACAGTTGTTATATTAGCACGGACAACTATCTCCCCTATTATAGTGGAATAAGTGTATTAAAACATACTAGTGGTTGTTTGTTGCTTTGCATGGAAATTGCGTATATTGGAGCTATTTTAGAGTTAAATGCTGAGGAGAAAGAAAATTGTCATCCTGGATTATTAATGATTGATACAGTAAGTAATAATATTGGAACTAATTCGGAGGTAAAAGATAGTGTTGATCCAGAAACTTATAATGAAATCTTTAGCTATATAGTTGAACTTTCAGAAAGTAATCAACTAATCATAGTTGACAATACTCCGCCTAAGATAGAAAAGGAACATATTTCATATAACTTTAGGAGAGTTAAAAAGGGAGAAGCACTTAAAGGCTTTATTAATTTTGAATATAATGAAATGGTGCAAGCTGATATAGAGTCAAAATTAGATTACCAAGAAGTGGAAAGTGAAAATGCTAATTAGTTGATATGATAAGAGTCAGCTATTTCTGAAAAAAGATTAAAATAATAACACCAGTTTGAATAGACCATAGGAATGGAACAGTTGGAGAAAAATAAAGTCAAATTGCCCATACAAAATTGTATAGAAACAACTTTTATTTTGCGAGTTTGAGTGATACCTGAGTGTATAATTTATTGTATATGGCAGGTAATCTTTGAGATTGCCTGCTGCATTTATATGATACATATTCTCTGTATGTATAAGATGAAAATGTTGCCAATTTATTTATAAAGGTGGAACATCAAGAAAATAGAAGATTTTGGACAAAAATGAAATACTATTTAAGGAATGCATATGCCTATTAAAATATTATATGAAATTAAAAGTGTTTTAGAAAAAACGCCATATTTTAATTGTGATTCTTGTTTTTTGCGAGGATCATTTTTGACAAATGAATATAAGGATATTTCGGATATAGATTTATTGGTTGTTTCAAATGATTTTAAATATATGTCATATTTGAAAAGACAAGAGCTGATTCAAAGAACATTTGAAAAAATGAATATAAATATAATTATTGATGCTATATGTCTAAGTAAAGAGGAATATGCACAATTGATATATGAGAAAAGACAAATGTTGAAAGATGAGAGGATGGAAAAAATTATATGAACGAGAATGAGATTATAGCTGAAATTGAAACACTAGTGCATACCAATTTTACTTTATACAAAGAGCGTGACTTGCAATGGGGAGAACTAAAAAAATTAACGGAATTCGAATTTTTATTGGATGATGTTATAGAAATGTGTGTTTTAGATCCAATTGATAAAATTAACTTGATGAGAATTAGTCAATGCATTTCAGATAAATTGAGATTTGATAAGATTATTTTTTATTATTCTTCTTTTCATTATTTTTATAATAAAATTGTTTATAATAGGATATATGAAGATATGTCACGAATGATTTATCAGATGAATATACAGATAAATATTGTTAGGATACAAATTAAGCATTTAATGATATCGGGATGTTCTGAAGATGATTATTTTTTCGAGAGTAGAGGTAGGGAGTTAGTTTCTGCGTTGGAGATTTTGTGTAATAACGGAGAAAAATCGAATATCAATTATAATCCAATTATATATTTATTGTTAAATTATCAACAAGCATTATTAGAATACCTTGAGTCCGAAGATAAACATTATTTTGATAGTGTATATGATTTGGCAAAGCGATGTATGAATATCATCGAGAGATTTTGTTTGAATTTTACTCAAATCCAAGATGCTACAAAAACAAATGTAAAATTAAAAATGTTTATTTACAATATATATAAAACTTATCAGCATCTAGTAGAAAACAGTACTTCAGGCAGTTGGATAGGTAACATTACAGATATTGAGAACAGTGATGTTATTATAAATAATGTTTGGGCTATGATAAATATATATAATTTAGATGAAAATTATTTTGTTGAATATTTTGAAAAATATTTGTCTGATAATAAAGATGTTTACAATAAACTATATGAAGACAGCAAAATGGTGTACTTGAGAAACTGCTTAAGGTGGATGAAATTAAAAAAAATAAATAAAGTTAGGATGATGAAATTACCATGTGTTAATGAAACATTTGATAAATCATGGTTTTATATAAATGATTATATAAATGGTTATTCCAATTCATCAGCCGTAGATATAACAGCTAGAGATATAAACATTGTGGAAGGATATAATGATGAAATACTTAGAGGAAAAATTGCAAATATTATAATCAATATTGATAAACATGTTATTAATCGAGAAAGTAAAAAACCTCATGGAGTGTTTGAAATAGCTGATATGGAACTCCCTATACAAAGAAAATCACATATGGAAACATATTATCTTTGCATTCCGGTTAAATCTGGTGTTGAAATTCTGAAAAAAGTAACAGAAAATATAGTATATCAGGTGGTTAGGCCATTTACTTATTTTGGGAATAAAGCTATTGTAATTTTTATTTCGGCAAAAGAAGTCACGGAACCTTTCAATAATTATGTGAAGAGAGCTAAAGCTAATTTGAATTTTGAAATTCATGTTATAGCAGGAAAAGAACTAGTAAAACTGTTAAAATATAACAATCAAATAGAGTATTAATAATAGAATAAAAGCTGTTTTGATACGGATATATGGCAACACTTTGGCAACAGAAAATCAATAAGTTAAAATATAATGTGTAATAGAGATAATATCAGCACAGTTTTACGTGCAAATCAAATAAATGTGTTTAACGGAATCGCTGGACTTGCCGAAGTCAAATCCGACCAAATCTATAAGGACTTTATGAATGCAAACATAATTAAGTAGTTGGGGTATCAAAATACATATGCTGCTCCAGCGTTAGCCGCTAAAACGGGATTAGTAATGCGGGGATGTCGTCTTGCGTTCCTTCATACATATCCATATGTAATGCTAGTAAAGATAACATCTGTTCCAACAGGGTATATTATTTCAAGTTCGCAGGATATGAGCAGATGGCTGCAAATTCAATTAGGTATGATTGAGATATCGCCGCAGATGACACGAATTATAAATAAATCACATCGGCCAGAAGAACGGCATTTGGTCGATGAAAATACACGTGTCTTTTATGTTTGTTTTAAGATCTAAAAAACCAGACGATTCAAAACACGGAAATAAATTGTATAAGTTTTTACGATTGATAAAAATCAATTAATGAAGTTGGCAACAGAATATTAATAAGCCAGAGACGAGACTGTCTATATAACTGTGTATTGTCATAAATTGGTATGTACCCGGTTTCCTTTTTCGGCACTCCACGATTTGGTTTTACCTATGTTTGTATGACAGTTTTTTCAAAATACGACGTTTGTTTCTATGAATAGTATTGCCGCTTTCCGGCAATACTATTCTATTTTTCCCTTTATTTTTTCTTCATTTATGATGGTATCATTGGAACCGAAGTAGGCGTCAAATCCTGCGCTTACCTATAAATTAACGTAAGCGATGAATAACATAGCGTTCCCGAGGTCGTTCCTGATATGAGATAATCTATTTACATGAAGTAAATGAATCAGGATCTAGAGTTAATTATTGATTGAGCTTTTCACTATAAATATATATTTCCTGAGCTTGAACTTTTTACTTCACAGTCTATCAAGAAATGGAGCTAGTACCCCAATGGGATATCCTCAAAACTTAACAGTCTCAGAACGCCGCTGGTTCGATCTGATCCAGCAGTGTCGCACAAGTGGAAAATCCGATGCACAATGGATGCAGGAACACAAAATAAAATCACCTACTTTTTACTATCACGTAAAACAGCTTCGAAAGAAAGCCTGTGACATTCCTGAAAATAGTTTTTCCAGACAGAGGAATGATGTCCAAGAAGTTGTCCCATTGTTTATGGATGATGTTCCTTCTATCATGACTAACAATAATCCATCAGCATCCTCCAGTATTACAGATAACACTGTAGCTGTTCGCCTAAGCATTCAGGGAATAACCGTTGAGATTGCCAATAGTGCAACACAGGAATTAATCAAAAATACCATATCTGCGTTGCCGTTCCTGTGCTAGGTGATGTTTCCGGAATTGCCAAGATTTACCTGGTAACAGGAAAAACTGATATGAGACGCAGCATAGACGGCCTCATGACAATTATCCGGGACACTTATCAGATGGATCCTTATGCAAATGCACTGTATCTGTTTTGTGGTAAGCGGTGTAACACCATCAAGGCATTGTATTTCGACAAGGATGGGTTTTGCTTAATCTATAAACGCCTGGACAGTGAGGGCAGGTTTCAATGGCCTCGAAATGCTGCTGAGGTAAAAGCAATTACAAGACAGGAGTTTCGATGGCTGAGAAGGGCTGTCCATAGAACAGCCAAAAGCAATCCGTCCTGTACCAAAAAACAGTAACAAAGTCTTCTGATTTGTGCATTATAGAGAAAATAAAAAACTTATGGGCCCTCGATTTTATCAACTAATTGTGGTTGTCCACATCAATACCCTGAACCGGAAACTTATCCGTGTATTGCCTTCTGTTTCAGGACATTGATGTGGATAACACTTCCACAAATGCTGTGAAACCAGTGATTTTACACTGTTTCCCAGTAAGTCATACACCGTCAAAATGACCCTATGTGATATCGCCGTCATTTGTCAAACCCCTTGATTTTAGGTATGATGAAAGAAAAAATCAGGAGGTACGAGATGTCAGCACAAAGTGAAAATGAACTCTTAAAAATGGTTATCGAGACACAGGCATCTCGTATTAAGGATCAGGAAGAAACCATCAAGGAATTAAGAACCATGATTGATGAGTTACATAGCCTGAAAGCAAATCTTGAGGAAACCTTAAGTGAATTCAGACGACAATTCTTCGGTGTGAAAAGTGAGAGAACTTCCAACAAAGAAGAAACAGTGGAATCTGATGATAAAAAGGAATCTATTTGGGGAAAAAGCTATACGAGAGACCGTAAGCCAAAAGCTACAAGAGATGAACTTTATGGTAATCTTCCTGTAAAAGAAATCATCTGTCCAGTACCGGAAGCAGAACGTTTCTCTGAATGGTGCAACTCAGAAATGATTCCCATGAAGCCTACCTTCGTCAGGGAAGAAATCCGTATTACTCCTGCTATTGTTGAAAGAGTACGATATATGCAGGAGGTACTGATCTGTCCTGCGTGTAAAAAGGATCACGATGGCAGTTTCAAAAAAGGAGAAGTACCAAGTGCATTCATTCCACACAGCCCTGCCTCTGCTTCTGCAGTAGTCTTTGTTATGCTCAGCAAGTGCTTTATGGGGCTTCCTTATTACAGACAGGAATCCGTATTTACGCAACTGGGAGCAAAAATCCCAAGAGAAACCCTTGCTAACTGGTGTATTATCGTAGCTGAGAATTATCTATTCCCTATCTATGATCTTATTCATAGGGAACTGATCAAGCGTGAAGTAATACACGCTGACGAGACTACCTGTCAGGTACTTCGTGAAGAAGGAAAGGAAGCACAGTCTACATCTTATATGTGGATTTACACTTCCGGCACAGATGGCTTACCTAAAATCGTCTTGTATGAATATCAGCCAGGGCGGGGAGGTATTCATCCACAGGAATTTTTAGAAGGATTCCATGGATTACTCCAGTGCGATGGGTATCAAGGCTACAATAAGGTAATTGATGTATTGCTTGCATGTTGCATGGCCCACTGCAGAAGAAAGTTCTATGAAGCGCTGCCTGCAGAAAAGAAGAAAACTATGAAGCTGCTGGATATCAATTCACCAATAGCCATCAAAGAGCCTGATATTCCACAGGATAATCTTGAGAAGTACATTCCGGCAGAAGTAGGAGTTGCTTATTGTAATAAACTCTTCTATCTGGAACGGGAATTTAAGGATTTATCGCCTGAGGAACGAAAAGCAAAACGGTTCGAGAAGGAAGTTCCAGTATGGGATAATTTCTGGAAATGGCTTGACTCCTTAAACACTACCAAGAGTAGTAAACTGTCTAAAGCGGTGAACTATGCCCAAAATCACAGGGATAGTCTATGCACTTATCTGCAGGATGGGTGCTGCGAATTATCTAACAACACAGCAGAACGGATGGCAAAATCTTATGCAATCGGAAGAAAGGCTTCCCTATTTCATGCATCAGTCGCAGGTGCAAATGAAAGTGCCATCATATATAGTCTCGTAGAGACTGCAAAAGCAAACAATCTGAACGTGTTCCAATATATCTATACATTGTTGTTGTACATGCCGGGTCACAAAAATAGGCCTGATGGTATGGAACAATTACTGCCATGGAGTGATTTCATAAAAGAGCACTGTTCTGGATTAATAGATGTTGAAACAGTAACGGTTGAAGAACATCCAGCCCTGACTGTTTAAATTTTTTGAACATGTGTAAGCGATGGGGAAAGTCTATGCGCCATGTGATTCACCGCTTACAAAAAATCGACACAAAAGTTCTATCTCTTTCAAACTACTATATTTTAATTACATAATAAAGCATCAAAAGATTACAGAAATACACATTATCAATTCGCAAAAGGATACAGGGGAAAACACACATGAACATAACAGTAAGAAATTACAAACCATTAAGTGACTTCGAACCCATCCATCAATTCTTAATCAAGAATCACCAATACCACAATGCAGACGGCAACTTTTATCCCTCAGAATGGGAATATATGCACACTCACAGCCTTGCCCCATGGCTCCTTTTCCCAAGGATAGGCATTTGGGAAGATAATGGTGAAATTGTAACGGTTGCGACTTTAGAATGGTTCCTGGGTGAATTTATGCTTCAAATCAACCCTGATTACGCATTCCTGAAACCAGAGCTCTTACATTATGCAGAAGAAAATCTGTCAGTAATGAATGCCGATGGAACAAGAACCCTCCGCGTCAGCCGGCTGCATAATACCGACACGGAAATGGAAGAGTTGTTAATCAGGCAGGGATATCACATGGCAGCCGACAGCGATTGGGCCGGTTTTTTTGATCTTTCCGGAGAGGTTCCTCAATGCCCTTTGCCTGAGGGGTTCTCAATCGTCAGCCTTCAGGAAGAAAATGATCTGGAAAAAATCAATCGGGTTATGTGGAGGGGATTCGATCATCCCAATGAACCGGACTGCAGTATTGATACCCGCCGGGTAATGCAGTCCGGCCCTCACTTCCGGCCGGAACTCAATCTTGTGGTAAAGGCTCCGAATGGAGATTATGCCGTTTACTGTGGTATGTGGTATGAACCGGAGTGCAGGGAAGCCTACCTGGAGCCGCTGTGTACCGATCCGGATTATCGAAAAATGGGATTGGCAAAAGCAGCACTATACGAAGCTATGCGCAGAACAAAAGAGTTAGGTGCACTTTCCTGTGTTGCGGGAGGCCAGCCCTTTTACGAAAAGGTAGGATTTGTGCAGGAATATGTAAAGCGGGATTGGGAAAAACATGGTAAAGCCGGCTATTATCCAATTCCCATCCTCATAACACCTCAGCGCACAAAAAGTCAAGCCCTTCTCCTCATTTCCTCCTATAATGAATTCGGCACTGATTATAACCCTATACCGAACGAATCCCATCGGAGGAAACAATGGATAAACAAATCAAGGCCCTTGAAGCTCTGATTACAACCGAATATAGTAATATTACAGGCATTGCAATCAATAAAAACGGCCAAAATATATACGAAGCCTATTTCAACGGCTACACTCCTGACAACACCACCCACGTCATGTCAGTAACCAAAAGCATCTTATCAGCCCTCATCGGCATAGCCATAGATAACAACTATATCAAAAGCCCCGATCAAAAAGTCCTCGACTTTTTCCCCGACTATAAGCTTAAACGCGGAGAAAAAACAATTCAGGATATCACCATAAAAAACCTTCTGACAATGACCGCGCCATACAAATACAAATCGGAGCCCTACACCAAAGTGTATTCCAGCCCCGACTGGGTACAGGCAGCTCTGGACTTATTAGGAGGACGGGCCGGTATCACCGGCGAATTCAAGTATTCCACAGTTGGCGTGCAGATTTTGTCAGGAATTCTCGTAAATGCTACAGGAATGCCGATAGCCGATTTTGCCGCAGAACGGCTTTTTACCCCTCTGGGAATAAAAAAGCCCCGCAATATCGTCCTGCATAATAAAGAAGAACATTTTGCGTTCCTGAAGGAATGCCATCCTACCGGTTGGGTAATAGATCCTAAGGGTGTGAATACCGCAGGATGGGGCCTGTGTCTGAGACCGCGGGATATGGTTAAAATCGGTGAATTATACAGGAACGGCGGTGTATATGATGGCAAAAGGCTGTTATCATCCGCCTGGATTGAAGAGAGTACAAGGGAACAAAGCCGCTGGGGAGAAATGCCTTACGGTTATCTGTGGTGGCTTCTTGAAATCGGCGGAAACCATTGCTATGCAGCCATCGGCGACGCCGGAAATATCATTTTGGTAAATCCCCGGAAGGCGCTGACCGTAGCAGTCACTTCCTGTTTTATACGGAGACAGGTCCCGATAATGGAATTGCTCACAGAACAAATAGTCCCTATATTTGCATAGTCGGCACAGTGTTACAGGAATAGCAGGCACTCATTACTGTAATATTCATGTAATGCTGCTGCAGAAAAGGAGTCAGAGAAAATGGATTGGATCAGCGGAATTCAAAAAGCTGTGGATTATATGGAAGCTCATATCACCGAAGACCTGGATTATAATGAGATTGCGAAGCAGGCCTATTCCTCCCCTTTCCATTTTCAGCGTATTTTCAGTATCCTGTGCGGCTATACGCTGGGAGATTATATCCGCATGCGCCGGCTCACTCTTGCGGGAAATGAGCTTGCTTCTACGAATGCGAAGGTATTGGATATTGCAGTGAAATATGGCTATGATACACAGGAAAGCTTCAGCCGTGCATTCACTCGTTTTCATGGTGTCTCTCCTTCCCAGGTAAGAAACGGGGCCAATCTGAAATCCTTTTCCCGCCTTTTTGTGAAATTAACCATGGACGGAGGTCATATGACGGACTACCGGATTGAAATAAAGGATGCATTCCCAATCGTATGTAGAAAGGTAAGATGTTCCGCCCAAAAGGAGCTGCCCGGCTCGGATCTCGCTCAGTTCTGGCAGCAGTGCGGGGCGGACGGGACGATTGAGACGCTGGCCAGATATATCCCGGAGGATAACATTTTCGGGAAGTGTATCGTCGGCGCCAGTTTTGGAAAGGATGCGGCTGACAGCAATTATCCCTATGCCATTGGCGGTTATTATAATGGAGAACCGGTTGCGGAACCGGATTTGACCGTAGAGGAAATACCGGCGCATACCTATGCCGTGTTCCGGTGTGAGGGGAAAATGCCGGAGGCGTTTACCAGGCTGTACCATCAGGTAAGCAGTGAGTTTTTTCCGGCGAGCGAATACCAGCCCTGCGGCGGTACGGATTTTGAAGTGTATCCCTCTCCTGATGTGGACGATCCCGGCTATACCTGTGAGATATGGATTGCAGTAGAGAAAAAATAAAACATATAACTTTAAGTCCAGCCTTTAAACCGGCTGGGCTTTTTTCATGGGATGCCAGGACATCGTTCAATTCCATAATTACTCAAAACCATCCCGCAGGGTGCAATATTTCCATAAAGAGATGGAAATATTGTACTGTCCGATTTTCCTGAATCGCAGAAATGCCCTGTTTTCAAGGGTTTCAGAAGGCACATATTTCCAATAAAAGAAAAGAGTTATGTCCTTGTTATATATAGAAAGGATTCCTATAATGAACCTTGCAAAGAAAATTTGCCAGATATTCCAATGTATAGGAGGAAAAGGGTCTATGAAGAAAAAAGTGTTGGCAGTACTGCTTGCTTCTGCAATGGTGGCGTCACTGGCGTCCGGCTGCGGAAACAAGGCATCGGAAACTACGGGAACCACCACTACGGAATCAGCCGGGACGACGGAAACGGCTTCTGCAGCGGCGGTGCCCGAGGAAGCGGCAGGGGAATCAGAAGGGATAACCTTCCCGCTTGCGGAGACAAAGAATTTTTCCATGTTATGTATTATTAATGGTGATACACCCATGGATGAGGTGGATGCATTCAAGCATCTGAATGAACAGAGCAATATTACCTTTGATGTAAACAGTATTCCTCAGGAGGATGCGTCGGAAAAAGAAGGGCTTATCCTTTCCGCAGGAGATTACCCGGATGTCTTTATTTTCTCAAGTCTGAAGAAAAATGATATTGATAAGTACGGAGCCGAGGGTGTGTTTGTCCCTCTGGAAGATTATATCAGAACCTATGCGCCCAATCTTACAAGCCTGCTGGATGAAAGAGAGCTGTGGCCTTACATAACCGCACCGGATGGCCATGTATATGAAATGCCCGCGCTGAATACCGGAGCGGAGCTGGAAGCCGGTTTCCATATTTGGCTGAACTATCAGTGGCTGGATAATCTGGGATTGTCGGAGCCTAAGAACCTGGATGAATTTCATGAGGTGTTAACTGCATTTAAGGAGCAGGATGCCAATGGAAACGGGGATCCTAATGATGAAATTCCTCTTTCAGTACCGGATGGCATGTCTTATCTGAGGAATTACCTTCCTTATTTTGGATATAACCTGGATTCGGATACCTGGCTTGCCATTCAGGACGGGAAGCTTGTATATATCCCTACAGAGGAAGGCTACAAAGAATTTTTAAGATATTTTACTGACCTTTATAAGGAAGGGCTTCTTGACCCTGCCAGTTTTACCCAGAATTATGATCAGATTGCGGCAATGGGAAGCTCCGGGGATGTGCTGGGATGCTTCAGCGCTCTTGCATCCTTCCAGTTTGCAGGCCGCGATCAGGACGAAGAATACCAGACGCTTACCCCTTTTGCAGGTCAGGTTTATCCACAGTCCACAGGTATTATGCACGGCAGCATGATGATTACGGATGCCTGTGACGATCCGGCAACACTGGTCGCCTGGGCGGATCAGCTTTACACTCAGGAAGGCGGAGAATTATATTGGCTCGGTGTGGAAGGAAATTCCTATGTGGATAATGGGGACGGAACCTGGTCCTGGAATATCGGGGGACCTATCGGTGACGATATTGCAACGGTACGTGAAAAAGGAACCTTGAAATATCAGACAGCCTTCCCTGGTATCCAGCCTGATTTCTGGTTTACCGGAATTACGGACCCTGATGAATCCTATCTGATTACACAGCGTGCGAAAATGCTGGATTATGGCGAGCTCACACTTCCTGCCATGACTTATACTACAGAAGAAACAGAAACCATAGCATCTTTAAAAGCAGATCTTGACAGCTACATCAACCAGTATGGCGCACAGGTAATTACCGGGGCTATCGATCTGGATGACAGCTGGGATGATTATGTATCCACAATGAATACGATGGGAGCATCTGAATTGTTTGAAATTTATCAGAATGCTTTCAGCAATGCAAAATAGGCAGGCTGTAAATAAAAATGCTGAAGCTAAGAGGAAAGCCGTTTCACCGCGGCTTCCTCTTAGCTTGAAAAAGCCGGAACACATGGAAGGGGATGCACGGACGTGAATAAATTACCTGTCTCAGGCACGAAAGGGAAGGAGAAAAATCTCCGCCCGGAGCTGGTGAGGCCCTTGCGGCTCAGGCTCATAGATGATTTTAAAAAGAACTGGATTCTGTATTTGATGATTCTGCCGGTTCTCATGTACTTTATTGTTTTTGCATATGCCCCCATGAGCGGCGTGATATTGGCATTTAAAGACTTTAAAGTAAAGCTTGGTATTTTTGGAAGCCCCTGGGTAGGGCTTAAATATTTCGAAAGGTTTTTCGGAAGCTTCAATTTTTCCCTGTTATTGAAAAATACAATTGGAATCAGTCTGTATACGCTGCTGATTGGTTTTCCGATTCCCATTATATTCGCACTTCTTTTAAATTATTTAAGGCTCAAGCATCTGAAAAAAACGCTGCAGATGGTTTCTTACGCTCCTTATTTTATTTCCACGGTAGTTATCTGCGGTATGATCGCTATTTTTATGGATAAAAATACGGGGATTTTCAATCAGATCATTGTTGCGCTGGGAGGGGAAGCCCAGGATTTTCTGAGCAAGCCTCAGTATTTTAAGAGTATCTATGTGTGGAGCGGTGTGTGGCAGGGCATGGGGTACAGCTCTATCATATATATTTCGGCCTTATCCGGTGTGGATCCGGCTTTGCATGAAGCGGCGATTATGGACGGCGCCACAAAGGTACAGAGGATTCTGCACATTGATCTTCCGGGTATCAAGTCCACCATTATCATGCTGCTTATTCTGCAGATGGGATCTTTAATGAACGTGGGATTTGAAAAGGTCTTCCTGCTGCAGAACGATTTGAATATGAGCGCCTCCGATGTTATCAATACCTATGTGTACCGGGTCGGCCTGGTTCAGAATAATTACAGCTATTCCACGGCGGTGGGGCTGTTTAATTCCGTGATTAATATGGCGCTGGTCATCGCGGCGAATCAATTATCAAAAAAACTTGCCAATGAAAGCTTGTGGTAAAGGAGCAGGTATGGATAAAATAAGATCAGTTAAAAAAAGAAAGATAGATCCGGATAAGGTATTTGATATTGTCAACCTGCTTATCATGCTGGTGCTGCTGGTGATTTTTGTGTGGCCGCTCTGGTTTGTGCTGATCGCTTCGATCAGTGACCCTTCGGAGGTATGGCAGGGGCATGTGGTTCTTTTTCCCAGGGGAATTACGCTGGCTGCCTATGAGGAAGTCATAAAGTATAAAACGATCTGGACGGGGTATGCGAATACCATTCTTTATACAGTACTGGGCACCGCCATCAATATGGTTCTGACCGTGTGCGGTGCTTATCCGCTTTCACGGAAGGATTTTGTGCCGAAGAAGTTTTTCATGCTTCTTTTTATGGTGACCATGTATTTCAGCGGAGGGCTGATTCCCACTTACCTGGTGGTGAATAAACTGCATCTGATAGATACGATATGGGCGATGGTGATTCCCAATGCGGTTTCCGTTTTCAATATTATTATCACCAGGACCTATTTTATAAACAGTATACCGGATGAACTGCTGGAGGCGGCGCAGCTGGACGGGGCCAACACGGCGCAGTATCTGATGAAGGTGGTTCTTCCGCTGTCAAAGCCCATACTGGCGGTCATCACGCTTTTTTATGCTGTGGGACACTGGAATGATTTCTATTCCGCGCTGATTTATATTAATTCCCAGCAGCTTCTGCCGCTGCAGTCCATTTTAAGAAAGCTGCTGCTTTCCACACAGATGACTCTGCAGATAACCAGCTCCATGAGTCCGGATGAAATCATGAGGAAGACGCAGCTGGCGCAGACGCTGAAGTACAGCTCCATTATTGTATCCACGGTTCCGGTTTTATGCCTCTATCCGCTGGTGCAGAAGCATTTTGTCAAAGGAATCATGATTGGCTCGGTGAAGGGATGAGCGTACCCCTGCCGCGCCGCCCGGCCCCTGCCTGCTTGCCTCCGGTTCCGTGCTCCGCCGCATTGCCTGGCCCTTTGTGTGCCGCTCAGCTTCGGCCAGGCAGTATCCCCTTCTGGGGCACGCTTTCGCTCGGATAAAAACGCAGCGGTACTAAGATTGCAGAGGACGCAATCTTGTACCGTGTTGTATGAATATCACAGTAATGAGTACTCGCTATTCCTGCCAGCACCGCGTTGTCGTCGGTCAACGATGCCACCGCATCGCCTCCCTTCTCCGCCTTGCGCTGACAGGAATATCAAGCACTCATTACTGTAATATTCATACAACACGGTACAAGGACCGGCGTTTTTATACGGCCCCTTCAGGGGATACTGCCTGGCCGAAGCCGGCGCGTGCGGAACGCAAAGAGCAGGATGGCATGGCGGAGGACGGAACCGGAGGCAAGCAGGCAGGGGCCGGGCGGCGCGGCAGGGGTACTGGAGAAGGAGGGAAAGAAAAGATGAAAAATGAGCATTGGATACAGGGGGATAATTTGTGTGAGGCTCCGCTTTTCAGGAGGAGTTTCTTTTTGGAGGAGATTCCGGGGGAGGCGAAGATTGAGATCTGCGGGCTGGGGTATTTTCTGCTATATGTGAATGGGGAACGGGTGGGGGATCAGGAGTTTATTCCTGCTGTGACGAATTATTCTTCGGTGCTTGGCTGTGATACGACTTATCCGGTGTGGGAGGAACGTACCGGGTATCGTTGTCTGTTTGTGACGTTTGATTTGCTTCCTTTTTTGAAAAAGGGAGAGAATGTTATTGGGGTTCAGCTTGGGAATGGCTGGTATCATCAGACGAAACGGGTGGATGAGGGGAAATTTATTTTTGGATTTCCTAAACTGCGGTATGAATTGACGATGCTTCAGGAGAATGGAGAAGAAATTTTCCTGGAGAGCGATCCGGAAACTCTTTGGAAGCCGGGGGAAGTGACGGAAAATAATTTGTTTTGCGGGGAGACGCTGGATCTCAGGCTGGTGCAGGAGGACTGGTGCAGGGAAGGTGCCGATTTATCGGAGTGGAAACCGGCGCGGCCTGCTCATGCACCGGAGGCGGTGCTCACGGAGCAGACGTGTCCCGGGGACAGGGTATTGCGGAGTATGGAACCGGTGCTGCTGGAAAAGAACGGTGACAGGAAGCTGTATGATTGCGGGGAAAATATTGCCGGATGGGTTTCGATCCGCTGTATGGGGAAGGAAGGAGAAAAAATACGGGTAAGGTATAGTGAGGAGCTTGACGGGAGCGGGCATGGGCTGGATTTCCTGTCTGCAGGAGGGAATAGGCAGATCCAGGAGGATTGTTATATCTGTAACGGCTCTTCTATGACAGTACATCCTAAATTCTGCTGGCACGGCTTCCGGTATTTTGAAGTGGAGGGGCCGGGGGAGGCGGTAAGCGCGTCGGTGGTGTGCTCGGATGTTTCGGTGCTGTCTTCCTTCCGATGCTCGGATCCTGTTTTAAACTGGCTTTATGATGCTTACATAAGAACCCAGATCAATAATTTTCATAACGGTATCCCTTCCGACTGTCCGCACCGGGAGCGGCTGGGGTATACGGGGGACGGCCAGCTGACATCGGAAACCGCCATGCTGCTGCTTGATAGCGGAAAGCTTTATGAAAAATGGTATCAGGACATCCTGGACAGCCAGGGAGCCGATACGGGACACATCCCGCATACGGCGCCGTTTCTTGGCGGAGGAGGCGGGCCGGGAGGCTGGGGCGGCGCGGTCTATGTCATCCCCATGAATTATTACCGGGTATACGGGGACAGCAGCTTATTGGAGAAAGGCTATCCGGCAATCGTCCGCTGGCTGGAATACATGAATACCCGCTGTGAAAACGGCCTGGTTGTCCGGGAAGAGGAAGGCGGCTGGTGCCTGGGCGAATGGTGTGCCCCGGAATCGGAGCCGGAGATGATACCGGCGGCATTTGTAAATACGTATTATTATATACAGGGACTGCAGGAAACGAAAGAAGCCGCGCGGATTCTGCATCAGAAGGAACCGGAATGGCTGGAGGAACGTCTCCGTCAGGCCAGGGATGCGGTGGTAAATACTTATTTTGACAGACAGACGGAAGATTTCTGCGGCGGAATCGGGGCCGCCAATGCATTCGCCTTAAATCTGGGACTTGGAACGGCCCGGACAAAGGAAAATCTGATTACGAAATATAAAGAACTGGGAAGGCTGGATACCGGTATCTTCGGAACTCCGGTTTTAGTGGAACGGCTTTTCCGGGAGGGAGAAGCGGATCTGGCGTTTACTATGCTTGCCAACCGCAGCAGGATTTCCTTTGCAGAGATGATGAAAAACGGCGCAACCACCTTATGGGAAAAATGGGAGGGAAGTGATTCCCATGATCATCCCATGTTCGGGAGCGTGGTGAAGCTGCTGTTTACCGAAATCCTCGGCATCAGGCAGAAGGAAGGCAGCTGCGGATATACTGACCTTTTTGTAGATCCGGCGGATATAAAAGCTCTGACATGGGCGGAAGGTTTCCTGCGGACCAGCGCCGGTACAGTTTCCGTTTCATGGAAAAGAGATGCGGAAGGATGTATCATAGTAAATAAATAAGAAGGAAGAGAAAAGTGAGAAGTGTGAAAAGAAAATCTAAGCCGGCAAAATACGCTGCCTAAGATTTTCTATGTTTCACACGGAAGAATGCCAAGGACAGGCATTCTTCTCACAGATTGTTTATGCCGCCGCAGGCGGCATGTCTGGAAGTTTGGAAGAAAGACACTTCCAAACGATTTATCAGAGCAGTATCGCAGACAGGCCTGCGATATGCAGGGGGGTATAAGTATGAATTTTCCACAGCAGTTTATCAGTGCATCAACGGATTACGCGGATTTTGACCATCAGGTACCCGCACCCTATATCCGAAAGAAATTTACCCTGGACGCAGCGCCCCGGAGGGCGGAGCTGCTCATTACCGGGCTGGGCTTTTACCAGGTATTTATCAACGGAACCGAAATCACCAAATCCATACTTGCGCCATACATCAGTAACCCGGACGACGTTATCTATTATGATCGCTATGACACACTCCCCTATTTAACCAGGGGAGACAATGTAATAGGCATCATCCTCGGAAACGGCATGCAGAACGCCTATGGCGGTTTTGTATGGGATTTTGACAAAGCCAGATGGCGAAGCGCCCCCATGACGGCCCTGCGCATGGACATGACACTGGACAACGGCGAATGCCTTACCATAGAAAGCGACACCACCTTCCGCACACATCCCTCACCGCTTTTGGAAAATGAACTCAGAAGCGGCGACTGTTATGACGCAAGACTTTCCATTGACGACTGGTGTTCCCCTTCCTTTTCGGATGCGGCATGGAACCCGGCTCTCAAAGTGACCCCTCCCCGCGGAGAAATGCGTTTATGCCAGGCATCACCCATTAAAACCTACGAACGCAGAAAAGCCATTTCCATCATACCCTATGAAGACGGTTACCTCTATGATTTCGGCACAGACACCGCAGGAGTATGCGAACTCAGAATAAAGGGAAAACCGGGCCAGAAAATACAGATATCCTATGCCGAATGGTACCATGACGGCATTCTGGAAAAAAAGAACCTTATGTTCCCCGAATATGACTTCCCATACACCGACCGGGTACAGAACAGCACCTACATATGCCGCGGAGACAAGGAAGAGACCTACATCCCCTCCTTTACCTACTACGGCTTCCGATACGCCTATATAAAAGGAATTGAAAAGGACCAGGCCCTCCCCGATCTCCTGACATACCATGTCATGGGCGGAGACTTTCAGGAAATCGGAAGCTTTTCCTGCTCCGACCCCATAGCCAACGAACTGCAGGCAATGACAAGAAACGCCACAATCTCCAACTTTTTCTGGTTCCCCACAGACTGTCCCCACCGCGAAAAAAACGGATGGACAGGAGACGCCGCCCTGTCGGCCGAACACATGCTGATGAACCTCGCCGCAGAAGACTCCCTCCGGGAATGGCTTCATAACGTGGAACTCTCCCAGGCCCCCGACGGCAGCCTCCCCGGAATCGTCCCCACCGCAGGCTGGGGCTTCGGCTGCGGCCCCGCCTGGGATCAGGTCATCACAGAAATCCCATTTTACCTGCTGAAACTCCGCGGAGACCTGCAAACAGCCGAAGAAGCCACCCCTTTTATCTTCCGCTACCTCTTTTACCTCTCCGGAATCAGAAATGAAAAAGGACTCATCGACACAGGCCTCGGCGACTGGTGCGAAACCGGAAAAAGCGGAGGAGGCCACAAAGCCCCCGTTGAAGTCACCTCCACCGCCACAGCCGTCCACCTCCTGGAAGAAGCCAAATACCTGTTCAAACGACTGAACAGAAAACCCGAATACCACTACGCAGACACCCTCATGACCCAACTCAAAAAGTCCTTCCGGAAATACCTCATTGACTTCTCCACCATGACAGCCGCAGGCGCCTGCCAGACATCCCAGGCCATGGCGATCCACTACGGCCTGTTCAAAAAAGCCGAACGCCCCGCCGCCTTCACCCGCCTCCTCCAGCTGATCCACCAGGCCGGCAACCACATAAACGCAGGAGCCCTTGGCCTCCGTGTCCTCTTTCACGTACTCTCGGACCACGGCCACGCCGACCTTGCCTACCAAATGATTACCACAAAAGACTACCCGTCCTACGCCAACTGGATAACCAGAGGAGCCACCTCCCTATGGGAAGATTTCCTCCCCCCCGAAGCCCAGCCCCATTCCCAAAACCACCACTTCTTCGGAGACATCAGCAGCTGGTTCATCCGCGCAATAACAGGAATCAACCCCAACCCCCACCTGGATGACCCCGACTACATCCTCCTGGCCCCCAACTTCATCCAGCCCCTCACCCAAGCCCAGGCCGCCTACCAGGCGCCTTCCGGCAAACTAACAATAAAATGGCACCGAACACCCCCAACAGATCCCCAAAATCCCCACCCCTCCGCCCCACCCGACACAATCCAACTAAACATCCAGCCCCCCCCACAACTAAAAGGCACCATCCGCCTCCCCCAATCCTGGCAATTCGAAGACGGCTTCCCCCAAAAGCCCCTCCTTCCAGGCACCTATACATGCAGATACACCCCCTAACCCCCACAAAAGCTTTACCCCCGGATTATAGCCCCAAAAAATGACAACCGCCTTCCTCCATTCCTTTACAAACCCCTGCCTGCTAACCTATAATCACACTATACCACTATCACTTTTTTGCCCTAACTACAGCCTTCCATCCCCCCAGGCCCGCTGCGGCTGCATCCCTTCTGCCCGCCCGGCGTTTCCCGGCGCGTAGGTCCGGCCCCTATGGGGAACCTGTAAGGGGCGTCATAAACTCGCCGGTCCTTGGGTTGCGTTTTTTGCAACCCTAGTACCGCTGCGTGTTTATCCGAGCGAAAGCGTCCCCTCTAAGGTCCCCATAGGGGCCGGACCTACGCGCCGGGAAACACCGGGCCAGGCAGAAGGGATGCAGCCGCAGCGGGCCGCACTCCGCACAACAAATAAAAAGTTCCGACAATCAATGAAATGAGGGAAGCCGCATGGAGAAAATCAGGAAACGTTTTGAAAAAATCAACTACCACACCCTATTGAAATACTTCCTATCCTATTTTTTCCTCCTCAGCTTCCTTCTGCTCTGCTTTTTCATAGCATTCAGAAACCAGCTGAGGACAGCCTACTCCACAAGCAGGGATACCAGCATACAGGAAAAGCTCATCCTTTTTCAGCAGAGCTTCAATAATGATTTGGATCACGTATTCAATATCCATTACAACCTCAGCAATAATTCCAATCTGAAAATGCTGCGCCATTCCCCCGGATCCACCTGGTACAGCTCCTTAAGCATCAGTGACATGCGTGAATTTGTCAGTGCCAATCCTCTCGTATCCGATATCGTTTATATCCAGAATAACGGAGGAAATATCCTGGCCTGCAAAAACTATATCTACCAGTCAAAAGGGGAGTACTATTTTTCTCTGAACCAGAAAACACTGAAAATTCCGGTGGGAAGATACGGCCATGATAATAAGAACTCCATTGTTTATGTGAAAAATCAGGATCTTTCCCTGTTGCTGCTGTTTCCCAGCGTATCAAACAAAAAATATGAATTATTCTACATAATCGATGCCGACGAGATCATCACGAGGTTTAATAACATGCTGTCTGAGGAAATTTCAGGGGTATATCTCACGGATGGGGAAAACAATATCATTTCCGCATCCGGTGAACAGCGTGTGATCCCGCTTGCGGGGCAGATGAATCTGTTCGGCCTGCAGAAAAACGACGAAGGGGATGAAATCATCTATACCCTCCCCCTGCATTCCAATTTATATTTAACCGTATGCTTTTCCAAGGATATCCTGCTTCAATATGCAAGCAAGGCCTTTATCAACATGTATATGGTTTTTGCCGCAGCAGGCTGCGTGGGGCTGCTGCTTATCCTGTTTGGTATGCGGCTCACCTATTCCCCGCTGCATCGGCTGAGCAAGAAGTTTATCGGTGCGGATAATGACAGCAGGGGATTGGTGTCTCAGCTGGATTCCGCTTTCTCATCGGCACTTCTGGAGCAGAAGAAGCTGCAGGAAAAGATTGACAAATACCACAGTATAATGAAGGAGTCCGTTCTTGACACCATTGTAAATGAAAACGGAGAAGAGATAACATCGGAAAATATGGACAGACTTTTCAACGGGGAACCGGGCAGCTTAATGTTTGTAATCAAAATATCTTCTCCGGAAAACGGAGAAGGGATGGACTATGTAACCAGGAACTTCCGGAACTTCTTCCTGCGGACCTTTCCCAATAATGATTCCTTCTGCATCCGGCTGGAAATGACGGCGGAATACTGTTCTTACCTGATTTATTACGGCGGTCAGGATCAGGATAAGATAAATGTATTAAAATACCTTCTGAATGATTATTATAAAGATTCCGGCTGCAGAATTGCGCTGAGCAACGGCTCATCCTCGCCGCTGGACATTCCGAACCTGTATGCGAATGCGATGCAGGCCGGCAATTACGGGGGAACCTGTGAGATCGCTTTTTTCGACGAAATGGATGTGCAGGGCGACAGTACCTATAAATATCCGTACCAGGAACTGAGCAGCTTCGCTTCCCTTCTGAACCAGCTGAAATTCCAGGAGGCAGGAACCGCTGTCCGGCAATTTTTCCATACCCTGGATCAGTCGGATTTCCCTGCATTTTATTCCCGAAGCGTGCTTACGGAGGTGTTGACGACGATCATAACCAGCATGAACCAGCAGAATATCAAATTCAGCGCTTATAATAATATTTATTTTGAGACGCTTTATTATATCAGAAGCTTTACGTATGAACAGAAAAGCGAAGATATCCGGAACCATTTTATGCTGCTGTTAACTCTGTTTGAGAATGAGCTGTCAAACCTGACAATCAAGAGCGGTGAACTGCAGGAATTTATCGAACAGTCCTATACATCCACGGATTTATCCATTGCGATGATGGCAGAAAAATTTCATGTCAGCATTGCCTATATGAGTTATTTATGCAAAAAGTATTTCAATGAAAATTTTTCGGACTACCTTTGGAATCTGCGTGTCCATAAGTCGAAGGAGCTGCTGCGGAATACCTCAAAGCCTATCGAGGAAATCTGTCTGGAGGTAGGATACGAAAATGTCTCCAGCTTTCGGAGAAAATTCAAAAAAGAACTGGGCATAACACCTTCTCAGTACAGAAACGGTGTTGAGGAATAGAAAAGGCAGCGGGAGGACGAAAGAGCGCCGGGATAAAAAAGAACATAAGGAAAGAGGCAGACAATGAGTAAATTAACAGAAGAATGGAGCGATATCTTAAAAGAAGCGGTAGACAGGCAGGAAGTGGGAGGCGTAAGCCTGCTGTTTCTGAAGGATGGAAAAGAGGTCTGCTGGCTTGGAGAAGGATATGCGGACCGGGAAAATAAAATAACAATTGCCAGGGATACCATTTCCCGTTTATACTCTATGACGAAGCCTGTTACTGCCGCCGCAGCCATGCTGCTGGCGGAGAGCGGGGAATTGGAGCTGGATACGCCGGTAGGCGAGTATCTGCCCGGCTTCAAAAATTCCAGGGTCTGGTGCGGGGATCATTCGGAACCGGCGTACAGGCCGATACTTATTTCCGATCTCCTCACGATGACTTCCGGCCTGACCTATGGGGACGACGATACGGTCACGGAGCTGGCAACAAGGAAGCTGCTGGCGGAAGCCGAGGAAAGGCTGAAGGGGGATAACCCCATGACAACCCTTGAATTTGCGGAACGGGCGGGAGAGATTCCCCTGCTTTTTCAGCCGGGCTCATCCTGGAAATATGGGATCTCCGCGGATATTTTGGGAGCTGTTATAGAAAAGGCGGCACATAAAACCTTCGGGGAATTCCTGGAGGAGAAAATATTTGCCCCTCTGGGAATGAAGGATACCGGTTTTTTTGTTCCGGAAGAAAAACAGCGGCGGCTGGCAAAAGCGTATGAACGGATGGAGGATAACAGCCTCGTGCCCTATGAGGGAAGCTTCCTCGGAATAAGGAACCGGATGGACAGACCCGCCGCCTATGAATCCGGCGGGGCGGGACTGGTATCGACCATTGAGGATTATGCCCTCTTTGCCGGGATGCTTCTGGAAAAAGGAAGCGGTAACGGAACCCGGATTCTGAAGCCGGAATCCGTGGAACAGATGATGACAGTGGGGCTGACACAGCCGCAGCAGGCGGCTTTTGAGCGCTGGTTCGGGCAGAAGGGGTATGACTACGGCTGGCTTATGCGGGTTTTGAAGGAGCCGTCCATGGCGGCTTCACCCGGCCTGAGGGGAGAATACTGCTGGGATGGCTGGCTTGGCTGCTGTTTTTTTAATTATCCGCGGGAAAAGATGACTCTGCTGATCATGCAGCAGCAGAAAAACGGGGGAGATGTGGTAGGAAAGGTAAAAAGGGCGCTTGTACGGCATATGGCCGGACAGCCGTCTTAGAAATAATAAAAAGGAAAGAAAAAGGAGAGGAAGCATGTTTTTTGAAAAGGAAAAATTCAGACAGCGCGCCGCAGAACTGGAAGGGCGCAGATGGACCGGGATGCAGAGCGTAGACTGGTTTTACACAAAGGAAGGAGGGCTTGATGCTGATGAAGTGTATACAAGCTGTCCGGAAGCTTTTGCCGGTGATAAAATCCGGCTGGGGGATGAATTTGCAGGCCGCGACCGCTATATCTGGCTGCAGAGGGAAATTACAATACCCGAAGAAAAAGAAGGCTGCAAGGTCATGGGGTATTTTAATTTCGGCAGGACAGGAGGAGGCGGAAACAGCGGTTTTGAGGCCCTTCTGTACATAAACGGGCAGCCCTTTCAGGGAGTGGACACCAACCACCGTGAAGTGGTGCTTACGCCTTTTGCCGGACAGACGGTTCTTATGACCTTCCTGCTCTGGTCGGGACTGGAAGGCGGCGGCCCCGTCCGTACCCAGTATCACCGGATTGCGGAAGCACAGATCGGCTATCTGGATAACAATCTGGATGAGCTTTACTATCTGGCCTCCGCCGCTGCGGAAAGCCTTACCTATCTTGCCGAGGACAGTACGGACCGGACTGAGCTTGCCAGGGCACTGGACGCAACGATGGCTATTCTGGACTGGGATAAAGACCGCCTGCCGGAGACAGGGGCCGAAGCTTTGGCTTTTCTGAAGGCAGCGCTGGACGGCATGCCCAAAAACAGCGCGGTTACTGTATATGCCACAGGCCATACCCATATCGATGTGTCCTGGCTGTGGCGGTTAAAGCATACCCGCGAGAAGGCGCAGCGCTCCTTTGCCACGGTCCTTCGGCTTATGGAGGAGTATCCGGAATATCATTTCCTGCAGACACAGCCTCAGCTATATAAATTCCTGAAAAAAGACAGCCCTGAAATATATGAGGGCATTAAGCAGCGTGTAGAGGAAGGCCGCTGGGAGGCGGACGGCGGCATGTGGCTGGAAGCGGACTGCAACGTGACCTCCGGGGAAAGCCTTGCCCGTCAGTTCCTGTACGGGATCCGTTTTATCGAAGAAGAATTCGGAAAAAAATGCCATTTCCTGTGGCTGCCTGACGTGTTCGGCTACAGCTGGGCACTTCCTCAGATTATGAAGCTGTGCGGCCTGGATACCTTTATGACAACGAAAATCAGCTGGAACCAGTATAATACCGTACCCAACGACCTGTTCCGGTGGCGCGGGATCGACGGGACGGAAATGCTGACATATTTTGTGGACGTACCTTCCCCCGGCATGTCCGTAACGGGCAGAGGCTCTACCTACAATGGAGAAATCACTCCCGAAACCATTATCGGCACCTGGCGTAAATTCAAAAATAAAGATCTGAGCCGGGAGGTTCTCATTTCCTATGGACACGGAGACGGAGGCGGCGGAACCACGAGAAGCATGATTGAAAATATCCGGGCGATTAACCGTATCCCCGGCATGCCGAATATCAAAACCGCAAATGCCCAGGAATTTTTTGAAAAAATCCATGAAAACGTGGAGAAAACGGATCGCTATGTACCCCTTTGGGACGGGGAGCTCTATCTGGAATACCACAGGGGGACCTATACCTCCCAGGCCCGCAACAAGCGCAATAACCGGAAGATGGAAAATGCCCTGGGACAGCTGGAATGGCTTTCCGTGCTTTCCGGCCTTGCCGGCGGAACGTATCAGGCAGAGCGCATGCATGACTGCTGGGAAACCGTTCTGCGGGATCAGTTCCATGATATTATTCCCGGTTCTTCCATCCATGAGGTTTATGAGGATACCGCCAGGGAATACGAAACGCTCTGGAACGAAGTGGGCGACATGCAGAAGGAGGCGGCCGATGTTTTATGCCGCACGGCGGAAGACAGCTGGAGCCTGATGCGCTTTGCGGATATTGACTGCAAAGAAACGGTGGTGATTCCGGAGGACAGAGACGGTATTTTCACCGATGAAGACGGTGCGGTTCTGCCTGCGCAGAAGATTTCCGAAGGCTGGCTGGTGGAAACGGAAATAAAACCGTTATCCGCTTCCGTTATCCGGTTTACCCGGGAAAAGACACAGGAACCGGACAGCCCCTTTGCCCTGGATTTGGGAAAACGCTGCCTGGATACGCCTTATTACAGAATCGAATGGGAAGAGGGCGGAGCCTTTACCGGCCTCTGGGATAAAGAAAACAGCAGGCAGGTGTTAAAAGGAAAGGGCAATATACTGCGTATCTATGAAGATAAGCCTATGAACTATGATGCCTGGGATATTGACATTTACTATACACAGAAGCATGAGGATATTCCGGCATGTGATATCCGCTGCCTGGAGGACGGGCCGCTGCGCATGGTAATCCGCTTTGTTTACCGTTACCGCGCATCGGAAATAGAGCAGGACATGATTGTTTATGCCGATAACCGCCGGATTGATTTTGTCACGAAGGCTGACTGGCATGAGGACCACCGTCTGCTGAAGACACTGTTTGAGGTGGATATCCGCGCAACCAAGGCTTCCTATGATATCCAGTATGGCTTCGTGGAACGGCCCACCCACTGGAATACCAGCTGGGATTGGGCACGGTTTGAGGTCTGCGGGCATAAGTGGGCCGATCTGTCTGAGAGCAATTACGGGGTAAGCCTGCTCAATGACTGTAAATATGGCTATGGCATCAAAGACAATGTGATGGGGCTTTCTCTGCAAAAGAGCGCCAAATCCCCGGATACCGAAGCGGATATGGGCGAGCATTTCTTTACCTACGCACTTCTTCCCCATGCGGGCGGCCTGGGAGAAGAAACCTTTACCCAGGGCATTCTGCTGAACCAGCCGGCGCTGTGCATAGCCGGTGCCGTAAAGGAACAGGTGGGCAGATTCATAAAGAAGAACAGCGATGCGGTGAAAATTGATGCGGTGAAACAGGCGGAGGACGGTGACGGCTTCGTGGTTCATATGCATGAGATCACAGGCGGCCGGGCGTCGGTTGAGATTACTTCCGATTATCCAGTCCGTGCATACGCGGCCTGCAATCTTCTGGAAGAATATGACGGAAAGACAGAAGGAAATACGATCCATGCGGATTTCGGGCCTTTTGAAATCAAGTGCTTCAGAATCTGGATATGAGTAAAATAACAGGGAACGGGCGGAAATGGCTGTGAAAACAGTCGTTCCGCCCGGTTTTTTATTGAAAATATGGCTGGTTTGCAGGGCTGGGATAAATGGTAACAGGCATTTGTTTTCCGGTGAAAATGGAGACAGAGGATTGTTATTTGTATAAAAAAAGAGTACAATAAATTATAGATAAGAAAAAACAAGAATAAATAAGAAAATGAGTAAGAAGACGTATGTAAATAGATAAATACAGGTTAATTAAGAAAACATAGATAAACAGGAAAATATAGGTCAACAGGAAAATATAGGTCAACAGGAAAAGATAAGAGGGGGAAGCATCATGTTTATGGAAGAAAGGCAGAAAGATATTGTACGAAGGCTGAATGAAACAGGCAGGATTATCGTATCTGAAATCCAGGAAATCTACGGGGTATCCGCGGACTGTGCCAGAAGAGATTTAAGGGAACTGGAAAGAAAAGGACTGCTCCGGAGGACCCATGGCGGGGCTCTGCCGGCGGAGCCGAAAGGCATTTACCCGGAGAAAACCTATACCCCAAAAGATCTGCCGGAGGTGAGAAAGAATTATCTGATCGTGGCAAAAAAGGCATTGGAATATATCGGACAGCAGGAAGTAGTATATATCACAACCTCCTCCGTAGGCTATTATATGGCGCTTAATATACCGGACAGCCTGCAGGTTACCGTGCTGACAAATTCAGTGACCATAGCGGATGTTTTACGGAAAAAGGAATGCTGTAAGGTTATTTTTTTAGGAGGGGAAATGTCTTCGCGCGGGCACTGCCATGACTATTACACCGTCCGGATGGTAAAAAATATCCGGATCGACAAAGCATTTTTATCCCATACAGCCTTTTCCCTGGACTTCGGAGCTTCTATCCATGACAGCGCAGGCGTGGAATTCGGGAAAGCGGTTATGGAGAGCAGCACCATGAATATCGGCGTATATCCTTCGGAAAAAATAGGAAAAACCTCCATTCATTCCGTTTGTAAAGCGTCGGATTATGACCTGCTGATAACCGATGCAGACGTTTCACAGGATTTTCTGACACAGGCGGAGGAGATGGGGCTTGCCTGTGATGTGGCGGACGAAAAGGAGGACTAAAAAATGTACTGTATTCTTGTAACAGGCATTCCCGCTTCGGGAAAGAGTACTATGGCCCGGTTCCTGGCAGAAGCCTTCGGCCTGCCCGTGATTTCGAAGGACAGGATCAAGGAATGCATGTATGATACGATTGGCTTTCGGTCGAGAGAAGAGAAGGTGAAGCTGGGGATTGCCAGCATGCAGATCATGTATGATTTGGCGGAAGAACTTATGAAAAGCGCCCGGCCTTTTATCCTGGAAAATAATTTTGAGAATGTGTCAAAAGAGGGTCTGCTCACCATTCTGGAAAAATATGAATATGAGGCGATTACGGTCACTTTAACAGGGGATTATAAGATTATATATCAGAGGTTTTTGGAAAGGAACCGCGATCCCGGGAGGCATCCGGGCCATGTGGTGAATGACTGTTACCCGGGCAGCAAAGAAATAAACAGCCCGGTACAGATATCCTATGAGCGTTTTGTGGAAGGGATTACGCAGAGGGGGATGGATTCTTTTACGGCAAATGGTCCGCAGGTAATTTTGGATACAACCGATTTCGGGAGACTGGACAGAGAGGATTTGGTGCGGAGGATACAAGATATTGTTCAGGCTGTACCGTCTATTTGCAGCACTCTGTCGGAGACGTTAAAGTGAGGAGCTGCCCTGTGCCGAAGAAGGCTTAAATACGCGAATGCTGTTACTATACATACCCGCAGAGGGGATGATAGCAGATACGGGAGGTCAATATTTAAACTAACATCCACTTTCTGAAATTAACATCCACTTTGCGTAAAGAAAATTTCAAAAAGTGGGTGCATTTTTCCCTCAATGAGTGTAAAATTAGGATAGAACCGTT
>NZ_MPDJ01000005.1:0-296262 GCF_001881565.1 Eisenbergiella tayi | reverse complement strand
AGGAGAAATGGATAATTTTTCATCAGAGTAAGTTCTATGGATGAGCCTTGTCAGAGTAATTTCCAGTTTTGCTGATTAAGTTCCATATCGGGATGGAACTTAATTTGAAAATTAAGTAGCAGATACGGGAGGGTATCATAATTGATTTATAACATGGAAAATAGCGTGATTATGGTGTATAATTAAAACAAATCACTGTTTAATAAACTATGCTTAATAATATCAAAGGCAGGTGATAGTATGGCTTTAAATATGCATAAAGAAGAATTGGATTCCATAATCAATGAATATATTTCAGAAATTAAAAAAATTTTAGGAGCAGATTTAAAAAGGGCTGTTATATATGGTTCCTATGCCAGGGGAGAATATGAAGAAGAATCAGATATAGATATTGCATTATTTACTTTGAAAAAGCCGGAAGAATTTTATCTATTAATAAATAAAATTTCAGAACTTACTTTTGAATATAATGTAAAATATGATATTATATTGTCTCCGGTTTTTCAGAATATTATAGATTATAATCGCATGTTAAGAGTAGTTCCTTACTATCAAAGTATACAAAAGGAGGGAATATTGATTGGATAAAGAAATGCAGGAACTGCTGAAATATAGGTTTGACAGAGCAGTTGAAACGCTGGAAGTTGCAAAGGAACTCTATGCAAGTGGGAAATTCAGAGATTCCAATAATAGAAGTTATTATGCAGCTTTTTATGCAATAAAAGCTATTTACACTATACGGGGGCTGGATTTTAAAAAGCATAAAACATTATTAGCTAATTTTAATAAAGAATATGTGGCGACTGAAATTTTTCCAAGAGAAATTGGTAGAAAAATCAGTACATTAGCGTTAATAAGAGAACAAAGCGATTATAATGATTTTTATATGGCTTCAAAGCAGGAAAGCCAACAACAGGTTGAAATAGCGGAAGAGTTAATAACCCTTGTAAGAGAATATTTAAATAAGGAAGGTTATATTGTTTAAGACGAGAAGACGCGTCAAAATGTAAATAATGGTTTTAATAACGAATATAGGGAAAGCCTGTAAACCCGGCTCTCCCTATATTCGTTATTATTTTCGGACATATTTTATTTAACTATTTTCCAAAATAAACCTTCAGCGCCCTGGCAATATAATCGGCCGATCCTGCCCCATACTTCTTCTCTGTGATTCCCTTTGCCGCTTCATTGGAATAGCTGTCTATAACAAAATCCCAATATCCTTCCCCCATATCCACTATGGAATTGTTTTTATTGGTAAATTCCACTATTTCGCGGACAATGTCCTGAATTTCTTCAGTTGTGACATCCTTCGATATATCGGCTGTCAGCTGAAGGAAAAGCTCATCGCTTTTTTTCAGGATTTCATCTGCATTTTGGGAAACTTCGTCTATCTGCTCCATGATCTCCGAAAAATGCTCCAGATTATATTTCATGGCTTCCGTATACTTCTCAATACTGCCGAACTGTTTGATGGCAAGTTGGGCCGCGTTTGACTCATCATCTTTGATCTTTTGAATAAACTGATTGAAGTTTTCGATGCTTCCCCAGTGTTTGATGACTTCCTCGCTCTTTTCATTTTTAAATTGTTCCAATGCTTCTATATACTCGCTAAGATCAAATTCTTTAAAACTCATACAGGATTCTCCTTTTTCCAGTCTTTCCAGCAGCGCAATCAGCTTGTCTATGCGGCTGCGCTTCAGGGAAAGTAATTTTTTCTGCTTTTTGAAAGCCTCTATTTTATCGTATTCAGGCTTCTGCAGGATTTCTTTTATTTCATTCAGTTTAAAATTCAGTTCTTTGTAAAACAGGATCTGCTGCAGCTTCTCTAATGCTTCATCATTATACAGGCGGTAACCGGAAGGGGTTAATTCGCTTGGCTTGAGCAAATCGATTTCGTCGTAGTATTGCAGCGTTCGTGTGCTTATGCCTGTTAAACTGGCAACCTGGCTTATCGTTTTCATGAATATCAACCCCTTATTTTTAGTATGAAAAAATGACTGGTTTAAGAACAGGCGGTACTTGCCGGCATTGATTACCTGCCTTGTTCTTTAATTGTATGTTACACTATCACGTTACGTGGAAGTCAATGGTTTTCTGAAATTTTACCTTCTGAAAAATCACTAAAAAATCTCCGTAAAAACTTGGGAGATTCATTTGAAATGTTTTGACGGTTTCGTTGAAATAATACATTCGTGTGGGTATAATAAATATTATCAGAATGAAGTATTCTTTGCAGACCTTGAACCGTTCATGTATGCTTTATTACCTCATTAATTAGTAAAACATAAATCCCCCTCAAAACAGCGGGGCCTGAAAGGGAAAAATATGAGAACACCCGAAGAATTCATGAAAACGATACTTGATTTTGCCCGGAAGAATGAAAACATCCGCATGGTTGGAATGGAAGGCTCCCGCGTGAATTCCAACATACCGGAGGATTCCTTTCAGGATTATGATATCACTTATTTTGTGAGAGACAGAGAGGTTTTTATACGGGATGACAGATGGATTTCTGCATTCGGCCGTATTATTATGATGCAGAAGCCGGAGGATATGGAGCTGTTTCCGGCGGAGGAAGAGGGATATTCCTACCTTATATTATTTGATGATTACACCAAAATGGATTTGACTTTACTGGAACTAAATCAGCTGGAAGGATATCTGAAGGAGGATGGGCTGCGGACGGTTTTGCTGGATAAGGATAGCCGTTTGGAGAGAGAAATCATTCCGACGGATCAGGAATATCATATAAAGAAACCGAGTGCAAGGAGCTTTGATGACTGCTGCAACGAATTCTGGAACCTGGCGCTTTATGTGGCAAAAGGGCTGGGCAGGAAAGAAATCCTTTATGCCATAGACCATCTGCATCTTATGCGGATGGAATTGCTGCGCATGCTTTCCTGGAAGGCAGGGCTGGATTATGGTTTCACATTCAGTGTGGGAAAGAATTATAAATTCCTTGATAAATATCTGCCGGAGACATTGTGGAAGGAGCTGCTGCATACTTATCGTGAGGACTCCTATGAGCATGTGTGGGAGGCTATGTTCCTGTGTCATGAGCTTTTTCGCAATACTGCGTACGAATGCGCCGGGGCATGGGGATATGAATACCCTCCATACGATAAAAATGTGAGCGGTTTTGTAAGGCACTGTTATGAAAAATTTGGATAAATGAAATCGCTGCAGGGGCTTGACATGAGATGGATTCCTCTTATATAATGCAGGGAAACGAATTGCTTATCAGGGAAGCTGCCCTGACAGGCGCCTAAAAATAAAATAAAATCAGGGCACTTTTTTGCCACCGGGTAAAAAAGATAAGCGCCGGACTTTCTGTCAGCAGGTCATTGGAAGACAGAAAGTTCCGGCGTTTTTTGTTTGGACGGAGGAAGGAAAAAATGAAAAAGACGCACACAGCTTTTACGGAATTCATGCAGTATACGGCTCTGAATGTGCTGGGTATGATTGGTTTGTCCTGTTATATTCTGGCGGATACCTTTTTTGTGTCAAAGGGACTGGGGGCGGATGGTCTGGCGGCATTGAATCTGGCGATTCCGGTTTACAGCTTTATACATGGAACAGGGCTGATGCTGGGAATCGGCGGGGCAACCAAATATTCCATTATAAAAGGGCAGAAAATGTCATGTGACACAAATACGGTCTTTACGAATACGGTATATACCGGTATTCTTGCGGCTTTTATATTTATGGCTGCAGGCTTTTTCCTTTCCGGGGATATCACTTCCCTTTTAGGGGCGGATAGGGCGGTCTTTTCTATGACAAAAACATACTTACGGGTGATAATGCTGTTTGCCCCCGCTTTTATTCTGAATGATATCTGCATTTGTTTTGTCAGGAATGACGGGAATCCCAGACTGTCCATGTTTGCCATGCTCACGGGGAGCTTGTCCAACATTATACTGGACTATCTGTTTATTTTTCCTCTGGATATGGGGATTTTCGGAGCGGTCCTTGCCACAGGAATGGCGCCGGTGATCAGCATGCTTGTACTCAGTATGCACTGGCTGAAAGGGAAAAACCGGTTCCATCTGCAGAAAACAGGTATGTCCGCAGAAATGATATTCTCCATACTGCCTTTAGGCTTTCCGTCTCTTATAACGGAGCTGGCCTCCGGTATTGTTATGATTGCCTTCAACCGTATTATTCTGCGGCTGCAGGGAAATACAGGGGTTGCCGCCTATGGGGTGGTTGCCAATCTGTCCCTTGTGGTTCTTTCCATATATACCGGAATCGCCCAGGGGATGCAGCCGTTGGTCAGCAAATCTTATGGAAAAGGGGACACGGAAGGAAGAAATCGGGTCTTGAAGTATGCACTCCTTACGATGATGCTCCTTTCATGCGGTATTTACCTGGGGATTTTCCGGTTTGCCGGCCCCATAGCAGGGATTTTTAACAGTGAAAAGAACAGGCAGCTGGAGGCAATAGCAGTGGAAGGGCTGCGGCTGTATTTTACGGCGGCGCCTTTTGCCGGCTTCAATATCGTGATTTCCATGTATTTTACCTCCGTTGAAAAGGCGTTCCCCGCACAGATAATTTCGCTGTTAAGGGGATTCCTCCTTATTCTTCCCCTGGCATTCGGGCTGGCTTATCTGGCAGGTATAACCGGGGTGTGGCTGGCGTTCCCTGTGACCGAAGGACTGACTGCCATGGGAGGTGTTTTACTGTTTCGAAGGGGACGATCGCAGTAAGCAGCCTCCGCTTTGACTGGTAATAAAAATTTCAATATACGCCTGACGGATAAATTCTGTTTGACATATTCATCCTACAGTTCTATACTAATAAATAGTTATAAAACTTGTTCGATTCGAAGCATATTTTATAGAATTTAACATATGAAACCGCACTTTTACAAATCATTCAGGAAAGGAGGCAGACAACATGTTAGGTATCATCACCCGGTTAAATATATTCCACAGCAGAAATCATATTCTCAATCACAAAATATTCCGGCTGTTACAGCGCCCGTTTGCGAAAAAATCGGCATGGTGTCCTGCCCGTACTTGTCTTATGTATTGACATGGAACCCATTTACCCTTTTCCGTAGCCGGAAGAGGGTTTTTTTTGTTCAAATCCGGTAACTGTACGGCAGGTCTGTACCGTTGCCTGATTCGGCTGTATTGCCGGGCTTCAGTATAGAAAGAAAGGGGAAAGGCGCGCGGATTCATCATTCGATCCCGTACCTGAACGAGACATTGGCAAAAGAAATATTCCGAAAACTCCCGCCGGCACTGAAAACCCTGGCGGAAGAACAGGGCATTACAGAGGATGACTGTCTGATAACTGCCCGATTTGATATGAACTTTGAAGAAAAATATGTGGACGGCTGGCTGCTGCTGACGAAGACGCAGGTTATGCTCGCCCAGTCCGTCAAAGATTTTCTGTATACGAAGCAGTATAAAGGCTGTATGGATCAAAGGGAAAAAATCACAGGGAGCAAAACCTATGAGATTCAGATGCTTTCTGTGGCGGAGACCGCATCCCTGCAGGTACTCAAACAGGTGGCTACCAATATCCTGTTTTACCGCCCGGAGGGAGAGGAAAACGACATCCGGCTGGCGCTGTGCTCCAATATGTACCTGGCGCAGCTCCGCCATTTCGCCGCAGTCTTTGAAGCCGTAAAGGCGGGCAGGGAACTGACGGAGGAACTGCTCAGGGGAGAAAAAGAGGAGGAGTACTGCAGCAAATGCGGTACGATGTATCCGGATCCGGAACGGAAGATCTGTCCACGGTGCATGAACAAAAGCTCCGTGTTTTTCCGTACCTTAAGCTATTTCAGGCCCTATGCGGCCAGCATTGCGGGCATGTTCATCTGCATTATCGCCACGGCGCTGCTGAATCTGGTCTGGCCCTATTTAAACGGTACGATTCTCTATGATAAGGTGCTGGCAAAGGATCCGCAGTTCCTGGAATTCTTAAATCTTCCTGCGGGCAAATATGTGACGGCTTTGCTGCTGGTGGTGCTTTCCATGTTCATGACGAAGCTCACGATCCAGGTGTTCGGCATCATTCAGGGGGTATTAAATGCCAGGATCATACCTGGTGTGGTAATGAAGCTGAAAACTGACGTGTTTGATTCCATGGGCCGTCTGTCCATGGGTTTTTATAACAGCAAGCAGACCGGCAGCCTGATGACCAGAGTCATGGGCGATTCGGAGGAGGTTACCGGCTTTTTTATAGACGGCCTGCCCTTTATGGCATCCAATATTTTTTCACTGGTGGCCACGGCTGTGATCATGCTCCGGATGAATTGGAAGCTCGCCGTGCCGGTGCTTATCTGGATACCGGTGGTGCTGTTTACCAGCTACAAAATGGCTCCGACACTCTTCAACTATTTTTCCAGCCGCCACAGGGCGAGGCGTTCTCTGAACAGCAGGGTAAATGACAACCTGACCGGTGCGCGGGTGGTAAAGGCCTTCGGACAGGAAGAGAAGGAGCTGGTACGTTTCGATAAATATAATAAGAAGCTGATGCATGCAGACGTGGATTTGGTGCGTTTTGACAACCATTTCACCGTGCTCTATGCGGCGGTGGAAAATCTCTCCAACCTGCTGGTATGGGCCCTGGGAGGCTACATGCTCTTCCGGTACGGAGATCTGGAGCTGGGTATTTTGATCACCTTTATCAGCTATGTGGGACAGCTGAACAATCCGCTGGATTTCATTGCCTTCAGCTTCCACTGGTGGGCGGAAAGCATGACCAGCGCCCAGCGTATGTTTGAAATTATAGACTCCCTTCCGGAGATCACGGAAAAGGAGAATCCGGTACATATGGACAACATGAGGGGAGACATTGAGCTGAAGAATGTAACATTCTCCTATGATAAAAATAAAACCATTCTCAAAAATGTCAGCCTGAAGGTGGAAGGCGGCAGGATGCTGGGCATTGTAGGGCGTTCCGGCGCGGGCAAGACGACGCTGGTCAATATGATCTCCCGGCTCTATGATCCGGATGAGGGAGAGATCTTCATCGATGGGGTACCGGTAAAGGACATCGCCTTTAACGATCTGCGGCGCAATGTGGCTATGGTATCCCAGGAAACCTACATATTTATGGGCAGCGTTTACAGCAACATAGCCTACGCCAATCCCGATGCCACCAAAGAAGAGGTGGTTCAGGCGGCGGTACTGGCCAGCGCCCATGATTTTATCTGCAAGATGCCTGACGGTTATGACACTATCATCGGAGCTACCGGCAGGGAGCTGTCCGGCGGTGAGCGCCAGAGGATTTCCATCGCCAGGGCGATTCTGGCTAATCCCCGGATCCTGATTCTGGATGAAGCCACGGCCTCCGTGGATACGGAGACGGAAAAGGCGATTCAGGCTTCCATCAACTTCCTCATTAAAGGAAGAACCACGATTTCCATAGCCCACCGGCTGTCTACGCTCAGGGATGCGGACCGGCTTGTGGTGATGGATGAGGGAAGGATTACGGAGGAAGGCAGCCACGAGGAGCTGCTGGCCAGGAAAGGCACATATTTCAAGCTGCGGGAGCTGCAGACGAAAGCACTGGCCATGCGGGGACTGGAATAGAAATGACATCGGCAGGAATAAATGTGTATGAGACACGGAAATGAGGTAGCTATGGAAGATTTGTTTGCGGAAGAGTTTGATCTGGAACAGATGGAGGCGGAGACGGAGGCCATGCTGGCGCTGAACTATCTGGACAGGAGCAATAGTACATTTCACAGGACGGAAGGCGGTTTTGTCTCGCTGGATACGCAGGAAAAGCATTATAACCGGGTTCAGGTGTTCCGAACCTTTCCTTTTACAGGTAAAAATATGTATATTTCCATACGGGAGCCGGACGAGAAGGCGAAGGAAATCGGCGTAATCCATGATCTGGATAAGGATGTGGACGAGGAAACGCGGAAGATGCTGACTGAGCAGATGGAGCTGCGTTATTTTACCCCGATTATCACAAAAGTAAAGAATGTGAAGGAAGAGTACGGATTCGCCTATTTTGACGTGGTGACGGATCATGGCCCCTGCCGTTTTGCCATACATATGAGCGGCAACGCTGTAGTCCATCTGACCGAAACAAGACTTCTGATCACCGATCTGGATGAAAACCGGTTTGAGATACCGGACACCTCGAAGCTTACCGGAAAAGAGCTCAAGAAAATCGGTTTGTTCTTATAAATGATTATTAGTTACAGCTTAGGGCGCGCTTTTCATGGCGCAGGAATGAGGACTTAAATGGAACTGAATGTAAAACTGCCCGGGGAAATCAGGGCGCTGTTTGAGCTTGCCGGAGGGGAGGAGATACGCTATTGTTCTCCCTTCGACATAAACAGCAGCGGAAAATACTGTGATTTCTCCTATGGGGTGCTGACAAACCAGCGTCTGCTTATTATAGAGGAAGGCCGGATCGTATATGAAATGCAGCTTTCCGGATTATCCGCGATGAAGTGTGAATCACAGGTCAATAACGGAATTCTTGTGGTTACGGAAAAGGAATCCGGGCTGGCAAGGCATGTCGCGCGCTTTTCCATGAAGCATATCTCCCGTTTCGCATCGATTGCAAAGGGCGGGATGCTGATGCTGGAAGGCAGCGACAGGATAATAGAGAACAGGGAATATGAAAAAACCTGTCCCATATGCGGCCGTGCGCTGCCCGGAACCCGTGTATGTCCCAAATGTGAGGGGAAAAATGTAACTCTTTTAAAATTTGTCCGTTTATGCACGAATTATAAAAAGCAGTTCGTGATGGTGGCGCTGATGATGCTGTTTTCTTCCCTGGTAGGTTTGGCAGGCCCGATGTTCCAGCAGCGGTTCATCGATAATACGCTGATGTCCGACCACGGCAGCTTCCAGGAGGTCATTCGCTTTACGCTTATCATGGCTGTCATTACGGTGCTTTCCATCATCACCAGATATCTGCGCAGCCTCTGGAGCGCAAAGCTTGGAGCGGGAATCAGCATGGATATCCGTGGCCGCCTCTATCAGAAGATGCAGGTGCTGACGCTGTCCTTTATCCAGGACAGGCGGCCCGGCGAGCTGATGAACCGTATCAATAACGATTCGGCAAATATCCGTAAATTTATGGAGGATGCCTTCGGCAGTATCTTTTACCTGATTGTGCTGATGACGGGGGCTATCATTGTAATGCTGACCATCAGCCCGGGGCTGACGCTTTTGTCCATCGTCTTCCTGCCTCTGGCCGTGGCTCTGTCGGTGGGGTTCCGCAAGGTCATTCATCGTAAGTTCCACATGCAGTACAGCCGGGGGGATGACAACAACAGCGCGCTGCAGGATGTGATCTCCGGTATCCGTGTGGTGAAGTCCTTCGGCAAGGAGAAATATGAGTCGGATCGTTTTAAGACGATTTCTGCAAATTATGCCAGAATTCAGAAGAATAATGAGGTATTCTGGGCTTCCTTTTACCCGATGCTGACCTTCATCATGGGGATGGGCATTTATTTCGTAACCGCTCTGGGCGGCCTGAAGACGCTGGACGGGGGGCTTTCCGTAGGGCAGCTGCTTCAGTTTACTACCTACGCAACCATGCTATACGGCCCGCTGGGATGGATGACTCATCTGCCCAGGATGATCGTGCAGATGTTAACCAGCCTGGAACGTATCTACGATGTGCTGGATGAACAGCCGAAGATACGGAACCGGGAAAATCCGGTAAGCAGGCAGATACAGGGAAATGTGGTATTTAAGGATGTTTCCTTCGGCTACCGTTCCTACGAAACGGTCCTGGAAAAAATAAATTTTGAGATCAAGAAGGGAGAGATGATCGGCATTGTGGGCGCTTCCGGCACCGGTAAATCTACGCTGATCAATCTGGTCATGCATTTATATGATGTGGATGATGGAGAGCTTTTGATTGACGGCATCAATATCAATGATTACCGGATTGAGGATTTCCACCGCCAGCTGGGAGTGGTGCTCCAGGAAACCTTTCTTTTTTCTGATACGATTTTGAATAACATGCGTTTTGCCAAGCCGGATGCCACTTATGAGGAGATCATCCGTGCTGCCAAAATGGCGAATGCGCACGATTTTATCTGCAAGACGCCCAACGGCTATAATACCTATGTGGGTGAAAAGGGGTACAATCTGTCCGGCGGCGAACGGCAGAGAATCGCCATCGCCAGGGCCATATTGAATGATCCCAAGCTTCTGATACTGGATGAGGCCACCTCCAGCCTGGATACGGAGAGTGAATATCTGATCCAGAAGGCGCTTCAGAGGCTTACGGCCGGGAGGACTACCCTGGCTATCGCCCACAGGCTGTCCACGCTTAAGGATGCGGATCGGCTCATCGTCATTGACGGACATAAGATCGCCGAGTGCGGGTCGCATAATGAACTTCTGGAAAAGAAGGGGATATACTATAAACTGGTAACGGCGCAGCTTCAGATGCAGACGCTGAAAGAAGGGGAAGGATAAGATATGGTTCACGGCTGCCTTGTGCCGTAACAGGAATAAAGATGGAATATCAATTCATACTGGACAAAATAGTCAACACAAGTAAGAAAATCTTCGGGGAGGAGCTGACAGGCATTTATCTGCATGGTTCATTAGCCATGGGCTGCTTTCATCCGGATAAGAGTGATATTGATTTGATACTCGTGATAAAGGATTCAGTATCCGACGGGCAGAAAAGGCGGCTGATGGATATCCTTGTGGAATTAAATGAGACAGGGCCGCGCAAAGGGCTGGAATTCAGCATGGTAACGGAGGAGGCCTGCAGGAGCAGGGAATATCCTACGCCCTTTGAACTGCATTTTTCTCCGGCCCACCTGGCATGGTACCGGTCGGATCCGGAGGATTATATAAAAAAGATGAAGGGAACGGATCCGGATCTGTCCGCTCATTTCATGATCATCCGGCATTATGGCATTGTTTTGTATGGCAGACCGGTGGAACAGGTATTTGATGAGGTGCCGCGGGAATTTTACCTGAAGAGTATCTGCAGTGATATAGAATCCTCCGGAGAGGAAATTCTGGTGAATCCGCTCTATGTAATTCTGAATTTATGCCGGGTTCTGGGATATGCAGAGGAAGGCCTTATTCTGTCGAAAAAAACCGGAGGGGAATGGGGGCTTGCAAACGTACCGGCGGCTTTCGCGCCTCTTTTGCGGGAAGCGCTGGAATGCTATGCATCGGACCGGGAAATGAAACCGGATGCGGAGGAGGCGGAAAGCTTTAATAAGTATATGAGGCAGCGGATCAAGGAAAGAAAAGAATGAATAAAATCTCCTGAAAATGTATTGACACTCACGGAGCGTGAGGGTGTAGTGTAGTTTTTGTCAGGAACAGGAGGAACCATAATGAGAACAGTAAAAGAAATATCCGAACGGACCGGTATCAGCGTACGCACGCTTCATTATTATGATGAAATAGGGCTTCTTAAACCTACTTCATATAGTGAAGGGGGATACAGGCTTTATGACGATAAGGCCCTGGAACGTTTGCAGCAGATACTGTTTTTCAGAGAATTTGATATGCCGTTATTGGAAATCAAAGAAATTATGGATAATCCTGAACTGGACAGAGATTCCGTACTGTTAACCCAGAAAAAAATGCTGGAGATCAAACGGGATCGTTTGAACCGCATGATCGCCGGGATTACAGACATTTTGAAAGGAGAAAATAAAATGGATTTTGAGATGTTCAGTAAAACAGAGATAGATGAGATGTATCAGGCTGTAGTTGGAAATATGAAAGAGGAACAGCTTCAGGTGATGAAGGAGAAATACGGAAGTCTGGAGAAGTTCCGGGAACATTTTCTGGAAAATGCATCCGGACAGGACGCCCAGAAGAATTTCCGCAAGGTGGTGGAGTGGTACGGAAATAAGGATAAAGCCATGGAGGCGGTAAAGAATCCTGCGGGAACGGAGGTCATGGAGGCTTACCGGAACCGGATTGACGGAATTTATAAAAAGCTGGCGGAAAAGCGCGGTACGGATGTTTCTTCTTTCGAGGTGAAGTCCCTCATAGGCGAGCTGGATTTTGTATCAAAACAGTTGTACCAGATGGAGGATGTGAAGCAGCTGATGCTGGAGATTGCGGATTCTTATGAAAAGAATCCAGCCATGAGCGAGAGCATGGATAAGCAGTACGGTGCCGGAACCGCGGAATATCTGGGAAAGGCTGTAAGAGAATTTTATAAGTAAAAAATGCGTAGATGAAATTTGGATATTTGACGGAGCTTAAAAGGAAAGTCCTTCGCTGCAAAGCGGAGGACTTCCGTGGTTCTGAGGAAGAACGGTTTATATCTGCGGGTCATTTTACTGTTTCCGGTTACGTAAGAATTCCTTACCGAAGCAGAAGACAGCGATAATCAGGAGAACCAGGGTGGTAAGACTGTCAACAAATTTTGTGGAAGGCTCCAGGGGCTGCTGAATAAAAAAGGAAACCGTACCATTGATTCCCCACATGACCGGTATGATAACCAGAAGGATAATTCCGGTTACATATAATTTCCTTTGGGGAATTTTCAGAAAAGGGATGTAGATACACCACAGCCCCAGCAGGGAAATGACTGAGATAACAGCCCCCATCTTACAGACGGCAGGCAATGCCAAAAGCCTGCTTAGTACTGCAAGGTAAGGAATTACGGTCAGGGTCAGCATCAGAAGTAATTTCCGGACGATATTCTTACGGGCTTTAAACAGCGGAAGCAATAACAGCCAGCCAAACAGAAGGGATGCGGCAACAAGGAGTGACCACGTCAGCTGTCCGGATATGCAGAAATCACAGATAAAACATATCACTGCGGCGAGGATGATGGAGGAAGAGAAAAAGGTGAACAGTATTCCTTTCATACGGTCAGCCTTTTGTGCGGCGCTTCGGTCAGAATACAGCAGGGTTTCTTCCACTAAAACATCTTTTGACTTTTCGGGGGCGGCGCATTTCTCCCCATTCAGCAGTTCGCTTGTTGTCACACCTAATATCTGGGCAAGAGGGATCAGAAGAGAAATATCAGGACAGCTGATTCCCCGTTCCCATTTGGAGATTGCCTTATCTGTTATTTCCAGTTTCGCAGCCAGTTCTTTTTGTGTCAGGTTTTGGGACCTTCTCATTTCGGAAATAAAATTCCCCATTTTTTCGTTATTCATTATGAAGCCCTTTCTGTCGTAGTTGATGCCTTAAGAATATAATAGGAAGCGCCGGAAGGGTACCGATTATCTGGAGAATCAGCAATTCTACCGTTGGTTTACCTGCAGATAATGCGCTGTTCCGCCACCTGTCCCTGTTCGGTATAACCGATTTTCCGATAAAGGGCATTGGAAGGCAGGTAGCCGGCATCGGCATAAAGGACGGGGATCTGTCCTGCCTGCAGCAGCCTTTGGGAGACATGGGATACCAGCATGGCCCCATAGCCTTTGCCGCGGTGACTGCGATCGGTTACTACCGCATTTAACCGGGCGTATTCCGGCGTACAGTGAGCGATATTGACCATGGATACTATTTCGCCCTGTTCATTTTCCCATAGAAACAGTCTGTCGGAAGTGGATTTTTCCTCCGCGAAGTCAAGGGCTTCCTCACTGCTCAATTCACCCAGGCCTGCATCCAGATACATCACGGTGATAAGCCGGGCCATGGCTTCTTTCAGAGAGGGCTCCGGGTACCTGATCCGCCCGCGGGTCTTAACAGGCCTGACGGACAGGCAGGCATAGGAATTCAGAAGCTTGTTCACCAGGTATTCCCCATGATTCTGCATGGCAGCTTCTCTCAGCAGATCTTCGGAATAAGCAGGGCAGGAAGAAATATTCACGCAGCCACTCTCGGCAAGGCATTGGCTCAGATAAGCGGCGATTTCCTGACGGACCGGAGGAACCGGCGGATGCTTCAGCCAGATCCAGACCGGCGTATTCGGATTGCTCCGGGCGATGATGCAGGTACTGTCATCTGTGGCCAAGAAGGAACCGGGATCCTCCCGGATCCGATACAGCAGATTAAAAAGATATTTGTCTTTTCCGGTGACCAGCTTGTCAAATACCGGATCGGAACCGTTAGTAATACGCATATTTACCTCCTTCAGATGAAAAATCCCTTCTCATGGAACCTGTCCTCAAGAAACTGCCGTACTCTCTGGATTTCCATCCTGTCATAATAAAATTGAAAATGTCCGGCAACACGGCCGGCTGATTCGTGGAAATAATCATATATGAGAAACAGGCAGCGGCAGATATTTTCATAGCGGCCGTCGGGAAAGATGCCCTGGAATCTTTCCATTTCTTCCGTGCTCAGATACCGCTTCAGATATTTGCATGAGGAACCGGTGGTAACCCGGAAGCCATGCTCTGTTCCAATTCTCCAGTTCAGCATTTTAAGAAACATGGGCATGATCAGTACGTCGTAGGCATGCTTGGCGTAGTACAGCTCTTCCCGGCATACGCCTTTGGAAATATACAGGCTCAGCCAGCGGAATTCGTTGCAGGTATCCAGGAATTCCTTTTCTTCCGGAGGCCGGAGGAAGAAGGCGTCCTCTGTCCGAAGCGGCAGCAGGGATGGAAAGTTATCCTTATTCAGCAGCACAATCCGCGGTTCTTTATTTTCAGCTTCCTGTGAAATATTGGTCACGTCCGCCAAGGTCAGATCGATGCGGCTGCCATCGGCAAACTGGATCAGGAAGGCGAAGGGATCACGGCTTCCGTAATCATAAGGATGGGAGTACCAGTCCGTGGGGAACTGGGCAATCAGAATATCGCCCAGCTCGTTTATCCAGGATTTGTCTCCTGTAAACTCCCGTATGTCCGTCACATAATAACTGATGTCAAAATCTGAGTAGCTGTCATGCACGGCATTGGGATTCGCCCTGGAGCCCTCCATGGTTACGGCCCGGATCCGTTCATCCGAAAGTGCTTTGTTCATGATAATATCCATCATTTCTTTTTCTGAACGCATAAGGTTTATCCTCCGAATGATGCCGGGACAGCCCCGGGCCGTACTGGCTTATTCTTTTATGGCAATTACGGTAAATTCGCCCGGCAGGCCAGGATCCGTCCAGGCAGGATGTTCATCGAAGCGCTTTAAGGTAAAGCCGCTCTCTATGACAGCATTGATGATTTCACTGATGGTATATTTCCGGTATTCACATAAAGGGATTTGCCGGCGGATTTCCTCCGGATAAAATCTGGCGTGAGCCATTTCCCCTTTTATGATATCTGTGGAAAAGTAGGAAGTTACAGGCTGCTGGAATTCCAGAATATCCGCTATTTTTTGAAAGGGATGGAAATCGCTGCATATCATGCGTCCGCCGGGACGGAGCAGGGAATACATGACATCCATAAATTCACGGATATCATGGAAAAAGTGGAGGATTCCGCCTTCCATGAATACCACGTCAAATTGGCCGCCGTACCGGTCCATGTCGATTTCCAGTACATCTCCCACAACAAAATCGATGGAAGTATGTGCGGCTGCCGCTGTTTCCATGGCATACTGCCGGTTTTCCGAGGAAATATCGAAGACGGTAACCTTTGCACCGAGAAGAGCCAGCGGAATCGCCTTTTTACCGCAGGAGCCGCAGATATTGGCGACTCGGATACCTTCATAGGAATCAAAATATGCTGCATACTTTTTCAGCATTTTAATGGGATCCTCAGTGTCTTTGGCGGCACGCTCCTCCGGGGTCCCCGCATTTTTTACCCAGAAATCGTAGACATTGAACTCCCAGGATTCCTTGTTCTGTTGAATATAATCTTTCATTCTTCCTCCCTTCCGGAATATATCGCATAAAAGAGTTATCTGTATTCAGTTATTTTAAAGGATCCTGTTGAAAATAGCCAGCTAATAAGCTAAATTATTTCCATTCCCGTTGTCAGGAAGAACGGTATGTTCTATTGAAAAAGACGGGTACAGCTGTTACACTTTGATAAGAAGAGGGTGTAAGAGGGGGAGGAATATGTGGGGAGATAAAATTTCTTTTAAGAAGAAGCTGGTGCTTTCTTTTTTTCTGTTTTATATGCTGCCTCTGATTTTGGTGGTTTCTGTAGGATTCGGGCTTATAACGAATTTGTTAAAAGAGCAGGGAGCGGAATATTACAGAAGGATGTTCAGCACAACAGTAGATCGAATTGACAATATCTTTATTTCTATGCAGGAATTTAATATTACAATGCAGAAACGTTCCTGGGTGACATCGATGATATATATGGAGGATCTTGAAAAATCACGTTTTGACAGAGTGGATTTTACCAATTTTGCAGAAGAATTAAGGGGATTTTCCTGTCAGGATGCGGCCATAGACCATCTGTTTTATTTTTTCCTGGTAAGTGATCAGTTCATTTCCACAACTGACAGAGGAATTGTGGATTATCAATGGTTTACGGAGGTGTCCTTCAAAAATACGCTGATGCAACAGGAGGATTATCATAAATTGGCCGCTGAACTGAAAAAACCGGAATATCATATTCTGGCTGTAGATAATTATGGCCGTAAGAGGGAAGGAATCCTGTGCTGTTATCCGGTGAAGGAGCTGAGAGGCCAATCTATCTGCAATCTCTATTTTTTTGTTCAGATAAATGAACTGGAACAGCTGTTGGATCTGGCTATGCCGGAGGATAATAACTGGTTTTATATGGAATATGACGGAGAGATACTGCTTAACAGGACTCCATATACAAAAGAAGAACTGTTAGGCTTTGATATGGAGGAGCTTGGCCGGAATAAAACGAAAATGACTGGTTTTACACAGGAATCAGAGAAAACGGGTTTTCATTATTATACTCTGGTTTCGGAGGACTCAGTCTATGCGCGGGCGAAAAATATGCAGGTGATTCTGCTGACATTAGCAGGTGTCTTTGCTTTGGCGGGATTTTTCCTTTCTTATTATATGGCGATCCGAAATTACCGTCCTGTCCAGAATCTGATGAAATTAATTAAGGACAAGGTTCCATCTGAGGAGGTAAACAGAAATGAGTTTTTCTGGCTGGAAAATGCGGTGGGAACCATATTGGATGGGCGGAAGAATCTGGATATACAAATTGAGGAGCAAAGGCCAATATTAATAAGCGCTTTTTTGACATGGCTGCTTAAGGAAAATTACAAGCCGGAAGAGAGTAAGATTCTTCATACAGCGGGGATGCTTGGAATTGAGTTTGGTTTTCCGGTTTATAATTGCCTGCTTTGCAGCCTTAAGGCAGGGAATCGTCTGAATAAGGAAATTGTTGAGATATTGGGGGAATATAGAATTCATTTCCGGACGTTGGTATACCAGAATGATTATGTAGTGATTCTGAATTATGAAGAGGAAGAGGAGGCCGCCGCATTTTATAAAAGTATGGCAGATATGCTGAATGAAAAAGCAGAAAAATATTTTTTTGGCGTGGGGGAAAGCTGCAGGAGTATCGTACAGCTGCCTGCTGTTTATACACAGGCTAAGCAGGCAAGAAATTTCAGGATGGTAAACCGGGAATGCGGCATTACTTTTTATAATGAAGTAAAGAAAGAGAACTTTTACTTTTATCCGATTGAAAATGAATATGCCCTTCGGAATTGTCTGCTGGCGGGTGAATATGAAAAAAGTGTCCTGATTTTCAATGAACTTCTTCAGAAGAACCTGGAGAATGAACAGGTTTCATACTATCAGATGAGGAATTTTTTCCATAATGTGGAGCTCACCTGTCTGAAGTGTACGGTCAGGCTGGATATTGCCGGTTTGATTGATGCGGATGTGGAAAGCCTGGATCAATGCAATGCCCTGGAAGAATATCTGAGCATTTTTTATAATATATTCCGTAAGCTGTGTGACTACGTGAATGCACACAGGGACAGCAGCAGTGAAGTGATGAAAGAGGCCCTTTATCAGTTTGTGGATGAAAATCTCTGCAACAGCGATCTGTCCCTGAATTTTGTTGCGAATGCTTTTTCTCTATCCGATTCGTATGTGAGCAGATTGTTTAAAGAAAAGACGGGAACCAATTTTCTTGATTATATGAATCGTGCCAGAATTGAAAAAGCGAAAATGATCTTGCTGTCAGAAAGTCAGACGAGTATCCAGGATATAGGAATCCGTGTGGGATATGACAGTGATACGACCTTCAGGCGGATATTTAAAAAGTATGAAGGGATAACGCCCACCCAGTTCCGAAAAATATAGGATAAACAGGAGCGCTTTTATGCCATGAAACCCACCTGTCCCGAATAGAGGGATATGGTGCATGTTTCATGGCATTTTGCTTTTTTTCGGTAAACAGGCGCCTGAAATATGTCGATATGTATAAAAATATATGCTCGAGAAAGAATTGTTTGTTAAAAAATAAGTTTTTGAAGGCTGTGTAAAGAATTAAATGTTGCGAAATGGAATCATAAAATATAAAGTTTACTTGTAATTACATCGAAACGGATATACGGCAAAACAAACAGTATATCTTATAAAGCAGTACCCGGGAAGCTGCGGTCACAGAAAAATAAGTATATCATATAGGAAAATAAGGAGAGGGTTACATGAAAAGAAAGAACATCGCTGTTTGTACAGCAGTCATACTCACATTGTCCCTGCTGGCAGGATGCGGTAAGAATGCGGAGACAAATTCGGGGGCGGCAGCCGGTGCGTCCGGTACGGAAGCGGCACAGGAGGACAGCAGCGTCGGAGAAGCTGTAATACCTGAAGAAAACACACTTCCTATTGTAGAACCGGGAAGCCTGGAGCTTACCTATGCCGGAGTTGATAATTGGTACACACCCGCCAGTTATTCACAGAATCTGGAAGTCTGGCAGGAAGTGGAGAAGCGTACCGGAATTAAAATTAATTGGGAAGTGATGCCCTCTGATCAATATAATGCCGCGATGCAGACAAGAATTGCAGCAGGGAGCAATCTGCCGGATATTTTAGCTGTTCCTCCGTTATGGAATGGGGACGTAGTGAAGTATGCGGAGGACGGGGTAATTCTTCCTCTGAAGGATCTGATAGAGAAAAATGCGCCCAATATCATGAATATGTTTGAAAAATATCCAATAATCAGGAAGGTTCTGACCGCGCCGGACGGGGAAATCTATAATCTGGCGGAAGTATTTATTGAAGGAAATGAGGTGGCCCCGAAATCGCTCATCATCCGTAAAGACTGGCTGGATAAACTGAATCTGGAAATCCCGGAAACCATAGATGACTGGTATACGGTAATGAAAGCCTTTAAGGAACAGGATCCTAACGGAAACGGTACAGCGGATGAGATTCCTTTTACTTTAAATGATGGCGCGGCCTATAATTATCTGGCATCCGGTTTCGGACTGACTGCCGGTGTGGGTGAGTTTTATGCAGATGATGCCGGAAAGGTTCAATATCTCTATTCTTCTCCGGAGTATAAGGAGCTGATTACCTTTCTCCATAAGCTTTACAGTGAAGGGCTGATTGATCCTCAATATTCTACGAATGGGGATGAAGCCAAAGTAGATGCCATGATCAGCAAGGATATTGTCGGTATAAGCGTGCATTTTGCGGGTGTGGATGAAAGATGGAATAAGCTTGTGCCCGGTGCGGAATATGTTTTGGTAAAGCCTCCGGTAGGTCCTGACGGCGAACAGCCCAAGCTGGTAAAAAGAGCTCCTACAGGAATGCAGTTTGCATTATCGAAGGACTGTAAGGATCCGGCGGCAGCGATCCGTTGGATTGACTACATATGGGCAAGCGATGAAGGGGTTATACTCACCCATTTTGGAATAGAAGGGAAGACCTTTGACTATGATGAAAACGGCAGACCCAAATTTACAGATTGGGTTACCAATAACCCGGAGGGACTCGACGCATTTTCTGCATTAAGAAGCCTGGGGGCGTTCCCCAGCCTCTTTGACAATCAGACAAAAGAATTTATGTCTCAAAGTATGACGCCGGGGACCCTCAAGGCCTGTGAAGAGCTTATGCCCTGCATTATAGAGGATTTTCCCAATATGCTGGCAACAGCCGACGAAGCGGATCGTCTGCTTTTCCTTCAGGCGGATATGAAAACCTATACCAAGGAAATGATTCAGAAGTTTATCATGGGCACGGAATCCCTGGATAAATATGACGCTTTCCTGAATCAGCTGGATGCGATGGGGCTTGACGAAGTATTGGAAATCAAGCAGGCACAGTATGACAGGTATAAACAATCGTAACTTCAAAAAAGGGTCTGCTTCCACAGGGACCCTTATATAAGCAGAAAAGGGGAAGTTCATGATAGATAAAAAGAAACATTCCGTTGGTTCATCATGGTTGAATCAAATAAAAAAGAATCGCTGCCTCCTGTTGATGCTGTTTCCGGTACTGCTTTATTTTATTGTTTTCTGTTATATACCGATGTTCGGAAATATTATGGCATTTGAGGATTATTCAGTAGGAAAGGGATTCTTACACAGTGAATGGGTGGGGTTCAGATGGTTCAGGGAATTTTTCAGTTCCGTATATTTCGGAAGACTGATAAAAAATACATTGCTGATCAGCATATACAGTCTGATAATAGGCTTTCCCATTCCCATCATTTTTGCCCTGTTATTAAATGAAATAAAGGACGGGCCGTTTAAACGGGTGACTCAGACAATCAGTTATCTGCCGCATTTTATTTCTGTCGTTGTCGTAGTAGGCCTTTTGTTCAATTTCCTTTCGCCGATTGACGGTGTGGTAAATATCCTGCTGAAAAGCATGGGGAAGGATGCCATTAATTTCATGTCGGAGCCGGGATGGTTCCGGACATTATATATCGGTTCCAATATCTGGCAGAACTTCGGGTGGGATTCCATCATCTATCTCGCGGCATTGTCTTCTGTGGATCCGCAGCTATACGAAGCGGCCCAGATTGACGGAGCAGGAAAATTCAAACAAATGCTGCATGTTACGCTTCCGGCCATTATGCCCACGATTATCATTCTTCTGATAATGAACGTTGGAAATATTATGAACGTTGGCTTTGAGAAAATTATTTTGATGTATTCTCCGGCAACCTATGAAACGGCGGATGTCATATCTACATATGTCTACAGAAGAGGTATTCTGGGGAGCCAGTTCAGCTTCAGCGCATCTGTGGGGCTGTTTAATTCCGTAATTAATTTTGCCCTGTTATTTACAGTTAATAAGATAAGCAACCGTGTCAGTGAAATCAGTTTATGGTAGGGGGGAGAAAATGGCAGGTATCAGAAAAAAATCAAAAGGCGCTTATGCAGGACTGATTCTCATTTATATATGTATGTTTATAGTCATTTTAATAACCTTGTATCCCTTTGTCTACGTGTTCAGCATGTCGGTCAGCGATCCTATGAGTGTGCTGAAGCAGGAGGTATGGTTTTTGCCCAAAGGATTTAATCTGGATTCCTATAAAATGGTATTTCAGAATGATGAATTATGGGTACATTACGGAAATACCATATGGTATACGGTGACAGGCACTTTAGTAAATATGGTGCTGACCGTATTGGGCGCTTATCCGCTGTCGAGAAAATCTTTGATTATGAGAAAGCAGCTTATGTTTTTTATCAGCTTTACCATGTTTTTCAGCGGAGGGATGATACCATTATTTATCATAGTAAATAAGCTGGGTCTGTATGATTCCAGATGGTCTATGATACTGCCTGTTGCGGTTAACGCCTGGAATCTGATCATTGCACGGACCTATTTCCAGGGCTTGCCGGAAGGTTTGATTGAGTCTGCAAAATTGGATGGTGCAAATGATTTTCAGGTGCTTTGGAAAATAATTATTCCCTTATCCAAGCCTATTCTTGCAGTGTTGGCCTTATTTTCGGCGGTCGGGCACTGGAATGCCTACTTTAATGCAGTATTATTCCTGCCTTCGCCGCAGAAACAGCCATTGCAGATATATCTTCAGAAGCTTCTGATAAATATGTCCGATGCGGCGGCCGGAAATACGCAGTTTGGGCTGAACCGGAGCATGCAGGTCATTCAACTGCGGTACTCTACGATTATAGTGGTCATACTGCCCATTATCTGTGTGTATCCATTTTTACAGAAATATTTCGTGCAAGGTGTGATGATAGGGGCAATCAAGGAATAGAGGCCTGTGAATTCCGCTGTCAAAGAATTTTTTGAAGCGAAGAGTATGCAGATAGGAGAGGCTATGCAGAACGAATACAGAAAAATAGAAAAGAATTCTTATACCATTGAATATAACGAAGCAACAGGGGAAATTGCCGGCTTATACGACAGGCTGAATCCCGGGGCAAACTGGAAGGCGGAAGCTTATGATAAAAAACTGGGGACCATTTTTATTCACGGGACTCAGAGCCGGGAGGATGAAATCCCTTTTGCAAAGATTGAGAATACGGAAAAAGGGTTCAAAGGGATTTCAGCTACCGGCGCCAGCAGGATACAGTATGAATTTGAGGAAGACAGAATACATATTGCAGTGAAAACGGAAAAAGATTGCGGACCAAGAACAGGTGTGCAGATGAACCTGAATTTTCTGGATATGCCCACCGTGATGGACTGGAAGAGCCAGTGTATGCCTAAGGTGATCTATACGGATGATAAGTACAGATATGCTTATTTTATTTTTGCCGCGGCTGACGGACGTCATCTGGGTATGACAATTAATGAAGAGTTTGCGGCCTGGCGGATTCAATACAGCTATGACGGCCATAAGATGACAGGCTTTCAGATTCTGCTCCAGGCCGACGATGTAATATGTGCGGATGGTGAAAGGCTTCCTGCGGTGGATCATACTTCATTTTCATTCATTTTTGCAGAGAGCCTTGAAGTATGTATGGAGAAAATCGCCGGACAGCTGGGGATAGAAATCGCGGTTCCGGAAGTATCAGGAGGCCCTGCAGGCAGCAGGATTCCTATGAAAATGCTGAATCGGGGCAGCAGCTCTTCCTCTCCGGTTCTTATTATGCCTGATGGCAATACGGCAGAAATGGAGAAAACGGACAGCCTGGTGCTTGAGCAGAATGGAATTTATACAATAAAAACAGCAGGGGAAAACGGAAGGGAACATAGCAGCAGGGTTTTATGCCAGGAAGGCTGGAAGGAGCTTTACAATAAAGTAAATCATTTTTATAAGGAGTATTTTCAGGATGACTGCGGCGCTTTTTACCGTGTGATCAGCAAAGACAGACGAAAGCCTGACGGAGTTACTTATGAAGGTGTGAAATTCGGTGATCCGACGGCTCATTATTCCTGCAGAACAGGAGAGTTTGGCGGTTTTGCCGCCTGGGCCATGATGAAAAACTGTATTCTGTTCGGAAAAGACAGCAGTTTGATGGAAAGCGCAGAGCGTTATATCCTTAACTGGGCGCTGAATAAATCCCATGAGGATAAGCCGTTTTATGGTACTGTATATAAAAAGGAATCCGAATATATGGGGAGAAAATTCAGCCCCTATCATTTGTACCAGGAAATGAATTATATGCAGCATGAAATATTTTTGCTGGAAGAGCTGGCGGACTATGTGAGGCTGACAGGGGATGAGGAGGTTCTTGAGGATGCGGTGGCTCTGGCTAAGCATATTCTGAAGGATCATTTTGAGGACGGTATGATAGTGAATGAAAATACGCCGGGACATAAGATCGACTATTCCACAGTGCATCCTGCTGTCTGCGGATTCCTAGAGCTGGGGAAGCTGCTGCGGGAAAGAGACGATGCGAATGCGCAGCAAATGTATACAGCGGCGGAGCAGATAGCGGACCATGTATGCAGACGCGCATTTCAATTTCCGACAGAAGGGGAACCATGTACGGAAGACGGTTCCATGAGCTGTTCCGTTATCACACTTTTGCGGACATATCTGGAAGCCGTGCCTAAAGCAGAATATCTTGAGATGGGCGAAAAAATTCTCAGGGCACACAGAGTATTGGAAATGGACGGCACAGACTGCAGAATGAAGAATTCCAGTATCCGTTTTTGGGAAACACAGTATGAATCAAGGGATTGGGGGCCTTCTTTGAATGCAGGGCATGGCTGGAGTATCTGGACTGCGGAAGCCAAAGCATTATATGCCCGAATCCGCCACGATTTCGATATGCTGAAAGACTCCTATGAAGGCTTTCTTACAAATATCTGTAAGGTGGAGGCCTGCGGCGGGATGAGCTGCTGCTATACGCCTGATATGATACCGGGAACTCCGCATGCATATTATGTGAATGGGGTAGAGGTGCCGGATTCTATAAACGAAATGCGCCCTACCTCCGTACATCTGGCCCAAAAATATGTGCCTAAAACCTATTCTGTGAGCGGCAATTTCTTTTTAGTCAGAGCGGCTGATACTTTTGCTGAAATGAGCGGGTTTGACTGCGAAACGGAAACGGCGGTTAACGGAATATATAAGGACGGCGTATTTGAAAGTGCTGCACCGGGATTTAACTATTTGCTGGTAAAAGGAATACCTGACAGCTTTCTTTTAAAGGTGAAAAAAGGACAGACCATTACCATCGCATTTGATACGGATAAAGAGACGGCAGTTTTTGAACATGCGAAAGTGAAGTCTGCTACTGAAAAAGAAGTAATTCTAATCGCTTTAGAAGATACAATGATAATAAAAAGGGAGTGAGCAGGTTTCAAAACGGCACAGAAAATCGTTAATTAAATCAATTATAAACGTATGGCCAGCAACAGAAAAATATAGTAAACTCATATATGGGATAGCTTTTCCAGTGGCTTTATCTTTCTTAAGCATGCAGACTTAAAGATATTATAAAACCATATGGAAAGGCTATTCTCTTACTGAAAACTTTTATTCTCAAATTCGGATTGGGGAGGTAGCAAATTGGGCAGATCCAAGTTGAAATTTACCAGGAGTATTATGGCCGGTATGTCATTTTTATTCGGCTTTTGCTGGAGCCATGATAAGATATATATCCTTCTGCTGATTGTAAAGCAGTTAACCTCAAGCGCATTGCCTTTATTGTTGATATTTATACCCAAATATATCCTGGATCTGCTGACCGAAGCCATGTCTCCCGATACCGCGCTTACATATATCCTTATACTTTGCGGCATCTATCTTGTGGTTCGCTTATTTGACAATTATTGCGACGCTAACATTTTTGTGCGGAAGCTCGGCATTTTTAATGATTTTCAAATCCAACTTTCACGTCAGCTGGCGTTTGCCGATTATGGGCAGATTGAAAGCAGCTCCTTTTTGGATATTAAGGAGAAGGCGTTTAAATTTTTGTATGGGGAAGCCGGCTTTGCTAGTGCTTTGGAGCAAATGTTTTCCCTGATTGACAATGTAATCCTATTCGTAAGTATTATCGTTATCGTTTCACAATTAAATATCCTGCTGATCGCAGGCTTTATAGCTGTTGCTTTATTGAACGCCTATTTTTCGTCCAAAACCCGTAAGCGAGCGAACCAGTTTGATATTGAAAAGGCGCCTTTGGAAAGAAAAAATATGTATTACGGAAGCCTTTTCAGTGAATACCGCTACGGAAAAGAGATCCGGGTCAATAATCTCGTAGAGTGGCTGAGCGGTAAATATACCCTTGTGCTTCAGGATGTTTTAAAGAGCTATAAAAAAATAGTCAGGACAAGGGCGAAAGCGGAATACACGAATAGCTTCTTTAGTACGCTGCAGACCATGCTCATTTTGGCGGCACTGGCTTTCCAATATGCCGCAAAGGCTATAACGGCCGGCGATTTTATGATGTATTGGAGCTCTGCCAACTCGTTCAACTCGGCAATGTTCATGGCGACAGGGAGCATTACCAGTATATTCCGCTATAACGATTACTATGAAGCCGTTAAGAAGTATCTGAATATGCCATCAAGTATGCGGGCCGGGAAAAAACCTCTTGACGATATTGAAACCATTGAATTTAAAAATGTATGGTTTCGGTATCCGGAGCAAAAGGAATATGCGCTGAAAAATATAAGCATTAAAATAAATGCCCGTGAAAAATGGTCAATAGTGGGCGAAAATGGCTCCGGAAAGTCAACGTTTATCAAGCTGCTGGCAAGGCTATATGATGTGGAGCAAGGTGAAATACTCGTCAATGGCGTCAATATCAAGGAGTATGATTATGAAAAGTATGTCAGCAGGTTTTCCGTTGTATTTCAGGACAGCCAATTGTTCTCCATGTCCGTTTATGAAAATATAACCTTTTCCGGCCCCCTTAAGGAAAACGGGCCCCGTTTTGAAGATGCGGTGGAAAAAGCGGGAATAAAGGGGAAAATAGCAGGACTCTCCAACGCGGAGGATACCATCATACACAGGGATTTTGATGACAACGGATATGAACCCTCCGGCGGGGAAGTGCAGAAAATCGCGTTGGCGCGGGCAATTTATAAGGACGGCAGTCTGTTTATTTTAGATGAACCTACGGCATCCATGGATCCGAGGGCGGAATATGAGCTGTATTCTCATTTTAACTATGTCACAAAAGACAGAACCGTCATATTTATATCACACCGCCTTTCCAGTACCAGATTCTGTGATAAAGTCGCCTTGTTTTCTGGCGGCTCGATCCTTGAAATAGGAACCCATAAGGAGCTGATGGAATCAAATCATTATTATAAAGAATTATATATGATGCAGGCGCAATATTATAGAGATTAATCTTGACAATTTTACTCCACTTTATTATAGTTAAAGAAAGAGACAAAGAAAAAGGAGGCGCGCCATTGCTCATCACTCGTGAAACCGATTATGCGCTCCGTATTTTAAGGGCTTTGGCCCCGGGCTCCTGCCTGACGGTGGGGGAGATAGCGGAGAAAGAATCGTTGCCCCATAAGTTCACATATAAGATCATGAAAAAGCTGGAAAAAGCCGGGATTATCCGTATTATCCGCGGAGTGAACGGCGGCTGTCAGCTGGACACGGATCTGCATGGAGTCAGCCTGTATGATTTGGTGAATGCGGTGGAGGCTAACGCCCGTCTGGCGGCCTGTATGACTGCGGATTACCAGTGCGAATGGAGGGACAAAAACGGGAGTCCCTGCAATGTGCACGGACAGCTGGCCAAGGTACAGCTGGCAATAGACCGGGAATTCCGTTCCCGGAGCCTTTATTGGGTATTGTTTGGGGATTGATTTTTTTTAAGATGCAAAAGTGGATAAAATTTGTCAAGTATTACTGCCTCGAAAAAGGGAAAAAACAGCAGGAATCACAGACAATCAGACATATATCTGCCGCACAGCAGGCAGTAAATGTATAGAGTCACTTATAATCCATTTTATAAAAAGGGGGTAACAAATATGCTTTATCAAACAACACAGGAGCATGAAGCATTCAGACAGAAAATGAGGGGATTTGCAGAAAGCGAAGTGAAACCAATCGCTTTTATGCTGGATCAGAACAATGAATTTCCGGCGGAAGCGGTAAAAAAGCTGGGAGAAATGGGACTTATGGGGATTCCCTATCCGAAGGAGTACGGCGGGGCCGGGCTTGATGTCCTCAGCTATGCCATCGCAGTGGAGGAGCTATCCAGAGTGGACGGCGGTACCGGCGTTATTCTTTCCGCCCATGTATCGTTAGGCTCCTGGCCTATTTTTGCCTTCGGGAATGAAGCACAGAAAAAGAAATATCTGATTCCTCTGGCAAAGGGCGAAAAAATCGGCGCTTTCGGCCTCACGGAACCCAACGCAGGCTCGGATGCGGGAGGTACGGAAACAACTGCGGTACTGAAAGGTGATTATTATCTTCTCAATGGTGGCAAAATATTCATAACGAATGCGCCGAAGGCGGATACCTACGTGGTGTTTGCTGTGACAACGCCGGATATCGGCACCAGAGGAATTTCTGCATTTATTGTGGAAAAAGGCTGGGAAGGCTTTGAATTTGGTGATCATTATGATAAAATGGGTATCCGGTCCTCTTCTACTGCGGAACTGATATTCAATGATGTCAAGGTTCCCAAAGAGAACCTTCTGGGAAAAGAAGGGGAAGGCTTTAAAATCGCTATGGCAACTCTGGACGGCGGACGTATCGGCATTGCCTCCCAGGCGCTGGGAATCGCCCAGGGAGCATTTGAGCATGCATTGGAATATTCCAAAGAACGTGTCCAGTTCGGAAAGCCCATATGCCAGCAGCAGGCGGTTTCCTTTAAGCTTGCCGATATGGCAACCAAGCTGCGCTGCGCCCGGCTGCTGATATACAGTGCCGCGGAGCTGAAGGAAAACCATGAGCCTTATGGTATGGAGGCGGCCATGGCCAAGCAGTATGCTTCCGATATTGCCCTTGAGGTCACAAACGATGCCCTCCAGATTTTCGGCGGAAGCGGCTATCTGAAAGGCATGGAAGTGGAACGGGCATACAGGGATGCCAAAATCACCACCATTTATGAAGGAACCAATGAAATCCAGAGAGTGGTCATCGCTTCCCATCTCATCGGAAAGATGCCGAAGGATGCAGGCGGTCCTGCCAAAATCACGAAAAAAGCGGCTCCTGTAACAGGCTACCGCAAGAAGCAGATTTTGAAGGAAGGCAGCGCCAAAGAACGGGTGGAAGCGCTTGTCGCCGCCCTGCAAAAGGATGGATATGATTTCAGCGTGGGTATACCGCTTGACACTCCCATTTCCCGGGCTGAGAGAGTTGTCTCGGCAGGAAAAGGTATCGGAAGCCGGGAAAATATGAAGCTGATTGAAGCCCTGGCTGTGCAGGCAGGCGCGGCTGTGGGTTCGTCAAGGCCGGTTGCGGAGACTCTGAAATATGTGCCTTTGAACCGGTATGTGGGAATGTCCGGACAAAAATTTACCGGGAACCTCTATATCGCCTGCGGAATTTCCGGAGCCGTACAGCATCTGAAAGGAATCCGGGACGCTTCCACGATCGTGGCGATCAATAAAAATGCCAATGCCCCTATTTTTAAAAACTGTGATTACGGCATTGTGGGAGATGTGATGGAAATCCTGCCGCTGCTCACGGCCGCCCTGGATAACGGGGAAGCCAAGAAACCGGCGCCGCCCATGGTAAAAATGAAACGGCCGCTGCCTCCCAAGCCGGCTCCGATCGGAAAGATTTATACCTGCGGAGGCTGTGGTTATGAATACAATCCTGCTGTCGGGGATGCGGACGCGGATATCGCTCCGGGGACCTTATTTGAAAAGCTGCCGGAAGACTGGGTTTGTCCGGAATGTGCGGAAAGTAAAGATATGTTTATGTAGGCTGAGGCCGGAAGGAGGAAATAGAAATGTATTGTGTCAGAAATGTAACGGAAGATTTATACTGGGTGGGTGCCAATGACCACAGGCTTACCCTGTTTGAAAATATTCATCCCATTCCCAGAGGTGTTTCTTATAATGCGTATCTGCTGCTTGATGAAAAGACGGTCCTTTTCGATACCGTAGACTGGTCCGCATGCAGACAGCTTCTGGAAAACATGGATTATCTGTTGCAGGGAAGGCAGCTGGACTATCTGGTAATTAACCACATGGAGCCGGATCACGGCGCTTCCATCGAAGAAATCCTGCTCCGTTTCCCCAAGGTTACCATTATCAGCACCCCCAAGGCCTTTATGCTCATGCGCCAGTTCGGCTTTGATATTGATAACTATACACAGCTGGAAGTAAAGGAAGGAGATACCCAGAGCTTCGGCCGTCATACCGTTACCTTCGTGAATGCACCCATGGTGCACTGGCCAGAGGCTATGGTGACTTTCGACGTGACTGACGGTGTCCTGTTCTCCGCAGATGCCTTCGGTTCCTTCGGAGCCCTGGACGGCAAGCTGTTTAACGACGAAGTGGATTTTGAAAGAGACTGGATTGACGATGCCAGACGTTATTTTACCAATATCGTGGGAAAATACGGCGCTCCCGTACAGGCCCTTCTGAAAAAAGCCTCCAAGCTGGACATTAAAATGATCTGCCCTCTCCACGGACCCGTATGGCGTTCCAACATCGGCTATTTTATTGAAAAATACGATCTCTGGAGCCGTTATGAGCCGGAAGAAAAAGGGGTTATGATCGCCTATGCTTCCATGTACGGTAATACGGAAGCTGCCGCACAGGCGCTGGCCGCCAGACTCTGTGATAAGGGAATGACCAATGTTGTGGTTTATGATGTTTCCAACACCCATGTGTCCCAGCTGATTTCCGAAGCCTTCCGCCTGAGCCATATCGTGCTGGCTTCCGTTACCTATAATCTGGGGATTTATCCGGTAATGCACAGCTTTTTATCGGATATGAAGGCGCTGAACCTGCAGAACCGTACCTTTGCCCTCATAGAAAATGGTTCCTGGGCCTGCAAGTCCGGAGATCTGATGCAGAAATTCATTGAGGAAGAAATGAAGAACATGACCGTTCTGAATGAACGGCTTTCCATGGCATCTACATTGCATCCGGATAAGGTTTCCGAACTGGAAACGCTGGCGGACGGGATTATTGCTTCGATAAAGGGAGAGGAATAAATTCTGACGGAGGAAGGTGATGTATTCCGCATTGTAGTGCCGTTGGACGATAGCTACTCCTTTGATATGGAAATTGGTTCGGAAACTAGAATTGCGACTGATGCGACTGATCGTGCGACTAATGCAACTAATCTTTCTGCTTCACTGTCTGATAATGAGCAGAGTGTACTAAATGCTATAAGGAGTAATCCGAAAATAACACAAAAACAGCTTCAAGAAGCTACTGGAATCACATTAGGAACTATCAAACGATTGCTGCCGAAACTTCAGGAAAAAGAAAAGTTGGAGAGAGTTGGTAATCGTCGTTCTGGTCAATGGAAAGTCAATGATTAACTGAATATGAAATAATGGAAGCTCAGATACTGATGAGATAAGTCAGTGTGCTGGGCTTCTTTTTTGCATTAGAGTATTTTTTAGACCGTACAAAATAAAATACGGAAATAAACAAGAGGTGATAGGAGCGATGGAAATAAACGAACCGGACTGCAAAATGATTGGGAAAAAGTTATCATGGCTGCAAGCGGGAATTGTTTCTGACCATGTGCCACATCATATCCCTATGAACGCATTCGCTTATGGATGCCTGCCTTTTTTACTTTATCATTCCTCACATTTTCCCGTATTCAATCCTTATAAACCTATGATATACTAAGGGTACATAATGCAAAATAAAAAAGGCGGGTAGAGATGCAATGAGTAAAAAAATGATTGGTGTCCCACTTGAGGGATTTGCGCAGCTGTGCAGGGAAGCAGCGGCTCAGGGCGCAGTTTTATTAAGAAATGAGGAGAATACCTTACCGGTTGAGGACGGAGAATGCGTTTCCGTGTTCGGAAGGATTCAGAAGGATTATTACAGAAGCGGGACAGGTTCAGGAGGGGCGGTAAACGTACCTTACACCACAAATCTGCTGGACAGCCTCAGGCAGTGCCAAAACATCAGGGTAAACGAAGAGTTGGCTGGAGCTTATGAAAGCTGGCTGCAGGAGAATCCTTTTGACGACGGCGGAGGAGGATGGGCGGCGGAACCCTGGAACCAGAAGGAAATGCCGGTGACGGAGGAAATGATACGACAGGCGGCTTCAAAATCGGATAAGGCGCTGGTGGTCATCGGAAGGACGGCGGGAGAAGGTAAGGACTATGAGGACCTGGAGGACAGTTACCGTCTGAACAGCCAGGAAAAAGAACTGCTCCGCATGGTAACCGGATATTTTAAGAAAACAGCCGTAATCCTCAATGTGACCTGTGTCATTGACATGAGCTTTTTAGCGGAAACCTATAAAAACCCCATAACCGCCGTGCTGTATGTATGGCATGGCGGCCAGGAAGGCGGCAATGCGGCTGCAGATGTGATTACCGGAAAGGTGACGCCCGGCGGGAAGCTGGCGGATACCATCGCATACAGCCTGGCGGATTATCCCTCCACTGCCAACCATGGAGGCGAACTGGAAAACATATATCAGGAAGATATTTACGTAGGCTACCGCTATTTTGAAACCTTTGCCCCGGAAAAGGTAATGTATCCCTTCGGTTTTGGTCTGTCCTATACCTCGTTTGACGTAAAGGCTTCCGGCGCCAGGGTGCAGGACGGCGAAATCCGGTTAAAGGTAACTGTAAAAAATACGGGTTCCCGTTATGCCGGCAGGGAAGCGGTGCAGGTGTATTACAGTGCTCCCCAGGGAAAACTGGGACGCCCGGTAAAAGAGCTTGCGGCATTTGCCAAGACAGGTCTTCTGGCTCCGGGAGAAGAGGAGGAGCTGTTCCTGCAGTTCCCGGTGAATGCTATGGCTGCCTATGATGACGGAGGATATACCGGAAATAAATCCTGCTATGTGCTGGAAGAAGGCTGTTACCGGATTTATGCCGGGACGAGCATCCGTGATCTGGAGCAGGTACAGGTGGACGGCGGGGAAGGTTTTGAGGTGGAGAGGCTGATCGTGACGGAACGGCTGGAGGAAGCCTGTGCACCTCAGAAGGAATTTGTCCGGTTAAAGCCCGGTGCATGTAAGTCCGGCGGCATTTATGAGATGAGCGGGGAAAACGTTCCGTTAAGGACCGTATCCCTGGAGGAACGCATTCGCGACAATATGCCGCCCGCGCTTACAAGAACAGGAAACCGTGAGATCCAGCTGAGGGATGTTCTGGAAGGAAATGAGCCTATGGAAGCCTTCCTGGCACAGCTGACGCCGGAAGAACTGGCGACGATTGTACGCGGAGAAGGCATGTGCAGTCCGCGGGTAACGCCCGGTGTGGCTTCCTGCTTCGGCGGATTGAGCAAATCCCTGCATGATGACTATGGAATTCCTGTGGCTGCGGCTGCGGACGGTCCCTCCGGCATCCGCATGGATGTGGGGGCACAGGCTACCCAGGTACCCATCGGAACCCTGCTGGCCTGTACTTTCGATACACCTCTTGTGGAAGAGCTTTATGTCATGGAAGGAAAAGAACTTCTTCGCAATGAGATAGACACCCTTTTGGGGCCCGGCATTAATATCCACAGAAATCCTCTCAACGGAAGGAATTTTGAATATTTTTCCGAAGATCCCCTGCTGACCGGTAAAATGGCGGCGGCTAATATCCGGGGTATTATGAAGGGCGGCTCCAACGCCACCATGAAGCATTATGCCTGCAACAGCCAGGAAAAGGTGAGAAATAAGGTGGATGCGGTTGTTTCGGAGCGGGCTCTCAGGGAAATCTATCTGAAGGCCTTTGAAATTGCGGTAAAGGAAGGCGGGGCCAATTCCGTTATGACAGCCTATAATCCGGTTAACGGCCACTGGAGCGCTTCCAATTATGATTTGAATACGACCATTCTCCGGAAGGAATGGGGCTTTACGGGTATCGTTATGACCGACTGGTGGTCCACCATGAACGATTGTGTGGAAGGCGGGGAAGAAAGCCGGGAAAATACGGCGGCCATGGTGCGGGCCCAGAATGATTTATATATGGTAGTGGATAACCTGGCGGCGGAAAATAATCCCATGGGGGATAATACGCTGGAGGCTTTAAGAACAGGAAAGCTGACGCTGGGCGAACTGCAGCGCTGCGCAGCCAATATCTGCCGTTTCCTGATGAAAGCGCCTGTCATGGAGCGTTCCCTCATGCCGGAAGAGGAACCGGAGCTGATTCCCGCAAAAGAAGCGGAAGAGATAAAGGGATGCAAAGAAAAGGCGGCTGTCCTGGAAAGCTCCTGCAGGGTTTCCACACCTATGAATACGCCCGTCCTTATTTTTGTGGAAAATGCCGGCGTATACCAGGTAAGGATATGTATGAAAACGGATAATCCGGATTTCCGCGCCCAGTCTGCCTGCAATGCCAGCCTGAACGGTGTGCGTTTTATGACTCCCCAGCTTAACGGGACGAACGGCGCGACCGTGGAACGGGATATGGGAAATGTGACATTGGAAAAAGGATACTATGAATTATGCCTTACGCCTACCAAAATGCCGGGAATTGAAGTGGAATGGTTTGAATTCCATTCCTGAGAAAAGGGAGCCTGTATGCAGACAAAAGACATGACTACTGGTTCTCCGGCAGGGCTGATTCTGCGTTTCGCCCTTCCTTTGATGTTGGGGAATGTGTTTCAGCAGTTTTATACCTTTGTAGATACTATGGTGGTGGGGCAGGCCCTGGGAGTGAAAGCCCTGGCGGCTCTGGGAGCCGCGGAATGGCTGACCTTTCTGATGTTCGGACTGGTTCAGGGGCTTGTCCAGGGCTTTTCCCTGGTGATGGCCAGACAATTTGGGGCCGGGGATGATAAGGGATTAAAAAAAGCAGTGGCAGGAGCGGTCTGGCTCAGCCTGGGCGCGGCGGTTTTGTTTACAGCGCTTGGGCAGCTGATGCTGCGGCCTGTTTTGCTGCTGCTTCGTACGCCAACGGAAATTATAGACCTGACTCTCATTTACCTTCGGATTCTATATGCCAGCCTGCCGGTTGCTTTTGCTTATAATCTGCTCGCCGCACTGCTGCGGGCTTTGGGGAACAGCAAAACGCCGCTCCAGGCAATGACGCTTTCTTCTTTTTGTAATATAGCGCTGGATCTTCTGTTCGTATTCGGCTTTGGCTGGGGAATACAGGGAGCCGCTGCAGCTACCGTGCTGGCACAGCTCCTGGCGGCTTGTTTTTGCTTCGTGAAGCTGCGGGGAAGCGGACTGTTTTCCCTGGGAAATAAGGAATATTATCCGGACAGGGACGTGATAAAGGAACAGCTGAAGCTGGGGCTTCCCATGGGCCTTCAGAATATGATTACGGCTATGGGGGGCCTGATTGTACAGTCCGTGATAAACGGTTTCGGCGTTCTGTTTATTGCCGGTTATACGGCGGCGAACAAGCTTTACGGGCTTCTGGAAATTGCTGCTTCTTCTTACGGCTATGCCATGTCAACCTATTCCGGGCAGAATATGGGTGCGGCCAGGTATGACAGGATTGGAAAAGGGCTGCGGGCTGCCAACTTGATCGGAGCGGCTACCGCGCTTTTGATGTCGGCGATTATGGTATTTTTTGGAAAGCCTGTTTTGGGCTGTTTTCTTACCGGAGACAGCGTGACGGTGGAAGGCGCCATGAGGATAGGCTATCATTTCCTATTGGTACTGGCTCTCTTTTTCCCGTTTCTGTATATACTCTACGTCACACGCTCCTGCATTCAGGGGATGGGAAATTCCCTTCTGCCCATGATTTCCAGCATTGTCCAGCTGGTGATGCGTACCGGCTGTGCCCTGCTTCTGCCGGCGCTGATAGGGGAATCGGGCGTTTTTTACGGAGAGGTATGCGCCTGGCTCGGAGCGGATTTACTGCTGGCATTCAGCTATTTTTACTGTATGAAGAAGCTCCGGACAGCGGCAGGACCAGCGGAGATTTGATATTATCTGAATTCCGTCCTGTGATTTGGGTTGTTATTTCTTCCGCTTTCTTCTATAATAAAAAGGCGCCGCACAGCGCGCAGGTTATTTCCCTGGTTGGGGTGTGCCGCCGTATGACTCTTTCCTGCAGCCGCTGTCGGGCAGTCAGTGTTCCTTACAGGGGACGCTCTCGCTCGGTTAAAAACGCAGCAGTACTAACGCTGTAAAGGACACAGCGTAAGGACTGGCGTTTTTAGACGCCCCTTACAGGAAACACTGACTGCCCGACAGCGGCTGCAGGAAAGAGCCATACGGCGGCACACCCCAGCCAGGGAAACCATGCGTACCAGTCAAATACTCCTCAGTAAGCCGATGGAGTATCAGCAGAAACGAAGGAATACAGCATGAATAGCACACCCATCGCGCCCTTTATTAAATGGGCGGGCGGTAAAAGGCAGCTGCTGCCTCAGATCAGCGCAAAGCTGCCGGAAACATATAACACCTATTATGAACCTTTCGTAGGGGGAGGGGCGGTAGTTTTCGCCCTTTGCCCTGCGTGTGCTGTCATCAATGATATTAATCCTGCCCTCGTTAACCTGTACAGACAGATTAAAACGAGCCCGGGTTCCGTGATTGCCCTGACAGACAGGCTGGATGAAGAGGCGGCTGCGGATGGCAAGGCCTGTTATTATGCCCGACGGGAAATTTTCAACGATAAGATGAAAAAGAAAGAATTCGACGGGGAGCTGGCGGCCTTATTTTTATATTTGAATAAACATTGTTTCAATGGACTATACCGTGTGAATGAAAAGGGGTATTTCAATGTGCCCTATAATAACAGCAGGGCCCGATCCTGCAGTCCGGAAAATATTCTGGCTGTATCGGAATATCTGCAGAAGGTGACCATAATGGAGGGCGATTTCCAGGATGCCTGCAGGGATGCGGCCAGGGGAGATTTTGTGTTCTTTGACAGCCCCTATGCTCCTTTAAATCCTTCCTCCTTTGAGTCCTATACCAAGGAGGGATTCGATGTGGAGAGCCACCAGAGGCTGGCAGGACTGTTCCGGGAGCTTACGGAAAGAGGCTGCAGCTGTATGCTGACCAACCACAATACGGATTTTATCAATGAATTATATGAGGGCTTCCGAAAGGAAGTGGTGGTGGTAAAGCGTAATATCAACTCCGATGCCAGCAAGAGGGTGGGGGAGGAAATTATCATAACAAACTATTAGGAGGGGCTGTCGCAGGGTGCCGCGGGAGTATGAGCGGCTGCCGGAAAAAGATATGGATAAAATACTGCATACCAGGCAGAAGCCTTATTATGAAACGGAAACGGAACAGCTTTATCTGGGAGACAGCTTTGTGCTTCTGCCGAAAATGGAACCGGAGAGCGTGGATATGATCTTTGCGGATCCCCCTTATTTTCTCAGTAATGACGGGGTGACCTGCCAGGGCGGTAAAATGGTCTCCGTGAATAAAGGGGATTGGGATCAGGGAATGGACTGCAATTCCAAGCACGCCTTTAACCGGAAATGGCTGCGCCTGTGTAAAAAGGTTCTGAAGCCTGACGGCTCCATATGGATATCCGGTACGCTTCATAATATTTATTCCATCGGCCTGGCCCTGGAGCAGGAAGGCTATAAAATTATCAATAACATAACCTGGCAGAAAACCAACCCGCCTCCTAACCTGGCCTGCCGCTGCTTCACCCATTCCACAGAGACGATTCTCTGGGCAAGAAAGGATGACAAAAAGGCCCATCATCATTTCAATTATGATTTGATGAAGGAGGAAAACGGCGGGAAACAGATGAAGGATGTGTGGACGGGAAGCCTGACCAGGGCTTCGGAAAAGAAAGAGGGGAAGCACCCTACACAGAAGCCGGAATATCTTCTGGAACGGATAATCCGCGCTTCAACCGAAGAGGGGATGCTTGTGCTGGATCCTTTCTGCGGTTCCGGAACGACCGGCGTAGCTGCCAGGAAGCTGGGAAGAAAATTTATCGGTCTGGAGATGCAGGAGGATTACATAAAGATCAGCCGCAGAAGGCTGGAAAAAACAAATACGAGTGCGTAGAGGGAAAGGTTTTTCCCAAGGAGAATATGGTATTCCGGGCAGCTGTTTCCTGAAAGGGAAGCATCTGCCCGGATTTTTCTTGAACACAGGGAAAGTCTGCAGAGTGCGGAAGCTGTTTTTTGTACGGCGGAAAATACAGAAAAGACTTGAAATATAGAAAAAAAGCAGATAATATATAAGTGAATAGATTACTGATATGATTAAAGGAGAGAGTGCTATGCAGTTGACGGAAGATGTAAATTTTACAACAGAAAAGAAGGAGTTGCTTTCAGAAAAAATTCACGATGAAATTCTGGAGCTTATTATAAAAAATGCTTCGGAGGAGGAGCAGGTGCTGAATGAAAAACGCCTTGTGGAGCTGTTCGGCGTGAGCAAGGCTCCTGTCCGGGAGGCCCTGATAAAGCTGTGCAGCGAAGGGGTGCTGAGGAATGTTCCCCGTTATGGCTATGTTGTGGTTAAAATGAAGGAAAAGGATGCCCGGGATATTCTGAAGCTGCGCTGCATTCTGGAACTGGAGGCATTAAAAGACGGCTTTGAAGCGATCATTCAGTATCACCTGGAGGATATTAAAAGGCATATTGATAATGCGGCGCTTATGCAGCAGGAACCGGTGGATGTCTGGAAGGTATGGGAAGACAATGAAGCGTTCCATCTCCTTCTCGCATCTTATGCGGACAATCAGCTGCTGAATAAGTTCCTGAAGGAAAGCCTGAGTATTCAGAAGAGGATTTATGCGCAGTTTTCCTGGAATAAAAAGCAGAGCATGGATGATCAGCTTGATAAAGAACCTCATGTGGGAATTTATCAGGCTTTGTGCGATAAGGATCTGGAAAAGGCGCAGGAGCTTCTTCGGAGAGACATTTCATCCGTGCTGTGACGGAAGCATATACAACAGATAAAAGGGAGCCGTTCTCAAGAACCGGTTTCGGATCAGTGGTGTTTCAATGAGTAAACAGCCTCTGGTCCGGGACCGTTTTTTTTATTATTTTGGGTTCCGGAAACGAAAAATAAAGAGGTTACATAGAGGCTTAAAAGTAACGATAATGTACATGGAAAAGCAGAAATGGAAGATAGAGGATGGGCTGAGGCAAACAGAAAAACATTGACAGAGGCAGAACCGCAGGTTTATAATCGACCTTAAATAATTTTCAATGTGTTTTAAGGGAGTACAAGTGACTGCCAGTGACGGAAAAGGCAGAAGGTAAGCCCAAAAAATGAGGGATATGAGAGGGAAGAAATATGGTTCGCTATTTTGCAAAACGATTTGGGATGATGCTGGTGGCAATGTTCCTGATAATACTGCTGACCTTTGTCATCATGCATTCCATACCGGGCGGTCCATTTACCAGTGACCGTAAGGTATCGGAAGAAGTGGAAGCGGCGCTGAATGAGAAATATCATCTGGACAGGCCGCTGCCGGTACAGTTCTTTGAATATCTGGGCGGAGTTCTTCACGGGGATTTGGGTCCCTCCTATAAATATACCGGAAAAGAAGTCAGTGAATTTATCAAAAACGGTTTTCCGGTATCCGCGAAGCTGGGCGGAATCACCATTATTTTTGTGATGCTGGCGGCTGTCCCCATGGGAATTTTAGCTGCGGTGAAGAACGGAAAGTGGCAGGATATGCTGGTTATGTCGCTGGCAACCATCGGTGTGACCATCCCTTCTTTTGTTATCGCGTCTCTTCTGATTTATTTTTTCTCCTATAAACTGAATTGGCTTCCCACCTTCGGCCTCGACAGCTGGAAGGGATATATTCTTCCTGTAGTCGCTTTGGGGGGATATTCCCTGAGCTATATGGCCAGGCTGATGCGTTCAAGCCTTCTGGAGGTCATGGGCCAGGACTACATAAGGACAGCCAGGGCAAAAGGGCTTTCAGAGACCAGCGTCATTCTGAAGCATGCCATGAGAAATGCCCTGATTCCGGTGATCACGGTACTTGGCCCCACAATAGCGAATATGATGACGGGGAGCTTTGTCATTGAAAAAATCTTCGCGATTCCCGGACTTGGCGTTCATTTTGTGAACAGCGTGTCTCAGCGGGATTACACGACTATCACGGGAGTAACCATTTTCTATGCCGCATTTCTGATGGCGATGATTTTTATTGTAGATATATTCTACTGCCTGATTGATCCCAGGATTAAGTACGACTGAAAAAGATTAGCAAGGATAAAGACGACAGCGCCGGGCGCAGAGATGGGAGCAGTAAGTCATGGACAACAAATGGGATATGCTGGAGTCCTCCAATGAGGACAGGGAAAAAATATGGACAAAGAACAGGACCTTTGCGGGGGATGTATGGTTCCGGTTCCGCCATAAGCCTACTTCGATTGCGGGCTTTGTAATCATTCTTCTTCTGATATTATTCGCGGCCTTCGGCCCTCTTTTTACAAAATACAGTTATTCGGTGCAGGATTTGGAGGTTGTGAACATTCCTCCCCGGATGAAGGTCTATGAAACGCCGGACAATACCGGTTATCTTTATATCACACAGGCGATGAAGGTGCTTCAGGTGAACAGTGACGGAACCCTCGGCATCCAGCTGAAAAAAGTCAGGGAAGAATCCGAACGCATGATGACGATTTTTGACTGCAATGGGACAGAGGTAGCTCTTTATTACGGGCAGAAGCCGTATGTGATAGCCAATCCGGAAAATAATACGATCTACCGGTCAAAAAATATCTGGAATAAATCCTACCTGTTAGGAACGGACAATCTGGGCAGGGATATCCTTACCAGACTGATGTACGGCACGCGGGTTTCCCTGATGGTTGCCTTTGTCGCCGTGGCGGTGAATCTGGTTATCGGGGTTCTCTACGGCGGTATTTCGGGATATCTGGGAGGAAATGTGGATGCTGTGATGATGCGTATTGTGGATATCATCAGCACAATTCCGCTGACGCTTTATGTCATTCTGATCATGGTGATTTTAGGCTCGGGGCTGCAGAGTATCGTTATCGCCCTGGGAACCGTTTACTGGGTGGATATGGCGAGAGTGGTCCGCGGCCAGGTGCTCGGGCTGAAGGAGCAGGAATTTGTCCAGGCTGCGAAAACCATAGGCTCTTCCACCAAAACCATCCTGCTTTCCCACCTGATACCCAATGCCATGGGTTCTATTCTGGTAACCGTAACCATGCTGATACCGTCCGCTATTTTTATGGAAGCCTTCCTGGGATATCTGGGTATCGGGCTGCAGCCGCCCCTTGCCAGCCTTGGAACCATGTGCAACGACGCGACAGAGAACCTTCGTTCCTGTCCTCATCAGCTGTTCATTCCGGCTCTTGTTATCTGCCTGATCATGTTTGCTTTTAATTTTGTAGGCGATGGGCTGCGGGATGCGCTGGATCCGAAACTGAAAAAATAAGAGGTGAAATCATGGACGCAATATTACAGGTAGAGAATTTAACAACCTCTTTTCTGACCAGCAACGGCGAGGTACAGGCAGTACGCGGCGTCAGCTTCAGCGTCGGTAAGGGTGAAATACTGGGAATCGTGGGAGAATCGGGGAGCGGTAAGAGTGTGACCTCCATGTCCATTCTGCGGCTTCTGGCGGATACGGCAAGAATTAAGGACGGTTCCATCCTTTTTGAAGGAGAGGATTTAACCAAAGTATCGAAAAAAAAGCTCCGCGAAATCCGCGGAAATAAAATATCCATGATTTTTCAGGATCCCATGTCTTCACTGAATCCGCTGATTCCCGTAGGAAAACAGGTTTCGGAGATGATCAAGATCCACCATCCCAAAATGGGGAAAGAGGAACGGAAGGCTCAGGTTATGGAATTATTCGCTAAAGTGCGTATCCCTGAGCCGGAGAAGCGTTACCACAGCTTTCCTCATGAATTTTCCGGCGGGATGCGGCAGCGTGTCATGATCGCCATGGCGCTTGCCAACAAGCCGGAGCTGCTGATTGCGGATGAACCGACAACGGCGCTGGATGTGACCATTCAGGATCAGATCCTGAGACAGCTCAGGGAGCTGGACAAGGAATATGGCGCCAGCATTATTTTTATCACCCATGATCTTGGCGTGGTGGCTGAACTGTGTGACAGGGTGCTGGTTATGTACGGCGGCCTGATTATGGAAGAAGCGCGGATAGAAGATATTTTTGAACGGCCCGGCCATCCTTATACCATGGGCCTTCTGCATTCGATCCCCGATGTGGAGCAGGAAAAAAGTGAGCGGCTTGAGCCTATACCCGGTTCACCCCCGGATATGACCAATCCGCCTGCGGGCTGTCCGTTCGCTCCTCGCTGCTCTTATGCCAGAAAAGTGTGTGCCGGTTCTCTTCCTGATTTTGTGGAAGTGGGAGAAGGGCACCGGACCAGGTGCTTTCTGCAGTATGAGGACGCGCCGGCAGATGAACACAATCCATTTCGCGGGGGGAACAGATGATGAACGAACAGAACATGCTTGAAGTAAGGAATCTGACCAAACATTTTAAAGTGGGATCAAAGCAGATCGTTCATGCGGTGGATGGAGTCAGTTTTACTTTAAAAAAAGGAAAAACCCTTGGCCTGGTGGGAGAATCCGGCTGCGGGAAATCAACCTGTGCCAGGACTATTATACGGATGTACGCCCCCACATCGGGGCAGATCCTTTTGAACGGTGAGGATATCACGGAGCTGAAGCAAAAGCAGCTGAAGCCTTACCGGAAAAATATGCAGATGATTTTTCAGGACCCTTATGCCTCTTTAAATGCAAGAATGACTGTCCGGGATATCATCGCGGAGCCTTTGATCGCCCATGGCGTCGTCAGGAAGAAAGAGGATGCCAACGAACTCATTTATCCCATGCTGGAGAGGGTAGGGCTGACAAAGGAGCACAGCGGCAGATATGCCCATGAGTTTTCCGGCGGGCAGAGACAGCGTGTGGGGATTGCCAGGGCGCTGATTCTTCAGCCGGATCTGGTCATTTGCGATGAGCCCATATCGGCACTTGACGTATCCATCCAGGCGCAGGTAGTTAACCTGCTGAAGGATTTCCAGGAGGAAAAGGGAGTCTCTTATCTGTTTATAGCCCATGATCTTTCCATGGTGCGTTATGTATCGGATGATGTGGGCGTCATGTATCTGGGGCAGCTGGTGGAAGTCAGCGAATCGAATGAGATCTATAAAAACCCGCTGCATCCCTATACGAAGGGACTGCTGGGCAGCATTCCCATTGCCAATCCCAAACTGGCAAGAATGAAAGAAAAGAGCGGCATGGAGGGGGATATTCCCAGCCCCATCGACCCGCCTTCAGGCTGCCGTTTCCATACCAGATGCCCTTATGCGAAGGACATCTGTTCCCAGCAGGTGCCGCAGCTTAAGGATGCGGGAAACGGGCATATGACAGCCTGTCATCTGTATGGCTGATAACCAGGTTTTTCGGTATGATACTATATCATGCCTGAAGCATAAATTATCCATGAGGAGGAAATATTTTATGAAAAAGAAAGCATTAAGTCTGTTTCTCGCCCTTGGCCTGATGTGTACTGCTGTGCTGTCCGGCTGTGGATCCGGATCGGACAGCGGAGAGCTCCAGACCATTGCTCCGCTGCCGTCAACAGAGGCTGCGGAAGAAGGAACTGCTTCCGAGGAAAGCGCAGGAGCGGTTGAAGAGGCTGCAGGCGCACAGGAAATGACCTTTGTACTCAATAACGAGCCGGACGGAATCGATCCCGGCATCACCAACAACTCTTTCGCAGTCCCCTTTATTGTGAACTGCTTTGAAGGACTCGTTACTTATTCGGAAAGCGGTGAAGTCGTACCGGGCAATGCGGAATCCTGGGACGTCAATGATGATATGACCGTATATACCTTCCATCTGAGAGACGGTCTGAAATGGAGTGACGGAACACCTCTGACAGCTAACGATTACGTATACTCCGCACTTCGTGTCCTCACTCCGGAAACCACATCCCAGTATGTGGACATGATTTCCGATTATGTGGTAAACGGACAGGAATACTATGACGGAACGGCAAAGGCAGAGGATGTAGGCATTAAGGCCCTTGATGACAAAACACTGGAATTTACCCTGAAAGCCCCCTGCTCTTATTATGTGGATCTTGTGAGCATGTGGGTATATTACCCTGTTCAGGAAGCTACGGTGGAAGCCAATGGGGACAAGTGGACCAATGCTGCCGACACCTATGTCTGCAACGGCCCCTTCAAGATCACAGAGATGAATATGGGCGAAAGCATTGTTCTGGAAAAGAATGAAAACTATTGGGATGCTGCCAATGTTACGCTGGAAAAACTGACCTATCGTTATATCCTGGATGTTGCAACAGCTCTGACCGCTTATGAAAGCGGCGAGGTTGACGGCGTGAGAAGCATTCCTTCCAGCGATATGGCCCGCCTGAAGGCTGAAAATGCAGGACTTAAATCAACCCCCAGCTACGGAACCGTATATTATAATATCAACTGTGCAAAAGCACCCTACGATAACCCGCTGGTAAGAAAAGCACTCTGCCTGGCAATTGACAGGGAAGCGCTGATCAACAATGTGGTTCAGACAGATGCAGAACCTGCATACAGCTTCCTGTCTCCCGGCTATGTGGTGGACGGGAAGGACATTCTGGACGGACGCAGTGATTTCGGTCTGTCACCTACGGCGGATGCGGAAGCGGCGAAGGCAGCTCTTGCGGAGGCCGGTTATCCTGACGGAGAAGGCTTCCCTACGGTTCAGCTGTCCTTCTATTCCGATGATAACGTGAAGAAGGTAGCGGAAGCTATCAAAGAAATGTGGGAACAGAATCTGGGAATTACCGTTGAAGTAACCTCTGCAGACTGGGCCGTATTCTACAGCGATGTCCAGAGCGGAAATTATGAAGTATGCGCAATGGGATGGAGCGCCGATTACGTAAATCCCATGAGCTTCCTGCCTCTGCTCTATACCGATGTTGTATCAAACAACTGCTTCTACAGCAATCCTGATTACGATGCGGTAGTGGATCAGGTAAAGGTGGAAAAGGATGCGGCAAAAGCAGGTGAACTGGTAAAGCAGGCGGATGATATTGTTTCTAATGAATATCCGGTTGTTCCGCTGTACTACAAAGCAAACAACTATCTGCTGAAGGATTATGTCCAGGGTGTGTATATGACATCTTCAGGCAACCTGTACTTCAAAAATGCAAAGGTGCTTGCGAAATAAGGTGATTATGCCTGTTTGAAAGAAAAAGAGGATTCAGGCTTTGAAATGTATTATTACAACAGAAGGCTTCGGGGATATGGTATTTGAACTGTATCCCGGGCTGGCCCCTGTTACGGTGAAGAATTTCGTGGACATGGTGAACAGCGGCTTCTATAACGGACTGGCCTGGTGCCGTATCGTGAAGGATTATGTGATACAGGCAGGCTCTCCGGATAATGATATCATGACAGACAGTGAATGGCATATCAAAGGAGAATTCGCGGAAAATGGTGTTCCGAACCCGATTCCTCATAAAAGAGGGGCGCTTTCCATGGCAAGAGATGATGCCTATGATACAGCAGGAACGCAGTTCTTTGTGGTTCATAAGGATGCCCATAAGCTGGATGGCCGTTATGCGGCTTTCGGACAGCTTGTGTCAGGGTTTGAGGTGCTGGATCGGATTGCCGATCTTCCCACGCATGGGCCGGAATCTTGGAATAAACCGTTGGAAATGCCGGTAATGACCAGCATAAGGATTGAAATGGAAGAATAGTAATATGTTATTGGAAAGGCCGGTGCGAAAACGCCGGCTTTTTTCGTTGAATTCTTTATTTCTGCGGGTACCGGGATAAGTGGAGCGCCGATTTCTGATTTTATAGCATTAATTATTACCGTTCTATTGATAAAAAGGAAATGATGCAAAAGAGATGAAACAAAAACAGATTGGAAAAGAATATTTTATGTAAACTTATTGCCGCGTAACAGAGAAAATTCATCGATTGGTTTTATTGATATTTTGAGAAATAATGAATAATAGATTTTTTATGACAGGCCGGTGTCTGAGGCCGGCCCGCAGAGTTTGACAAGATTAGGACTATAATTGATATTTGTGATAATAGGTTTCCCGGAGCTTTTCATCAGCCGCGATTTTGGGAATCTCATATTCCAGGCCATCTCTTAATAAGAATGAAATGAGATCAGCCATTCTTTTTTCACCGATAACTGTTCCGATAACTTTTCCGGTAGCTTCACCATCTTCATGCTCACGTCTCAACAGCTCTTCAAATTTCATGTACTTCGCCTCCCATTCACGGCTTGCTTTCAGTTCACTGATTTTCCGGTGAATCTGATTCAGCGTATCATCCTGCATCTGTTCCACAAAGGCATCCGTGGAATTCTCCACATACTGCAGAAAATGGATTAATACGGGAGATACGTCCGAATGATTGGTTCCCCTGGTATTCAGAAAAATCTTACAGGTACCGTCATTCAAAGGTTTTCCTGTTTCATAGCAAATGTTTTCAAAGGTATACCGGAATAGCTGATCTTCAAAAGGATCAAAGGTACAGATAAAAATAATATAACTGCTTCCCAGACATACAAAATCATCCCCGGGATTTAAGGACTTCACGTCCATTTCCGCCTGATACAGGCGGCTGCGTTTCGGAAGACTGTCTTTGTCACCCTCGTTCTGCATTTCTAAATCATAATCAACGTGTGACTGGTCCGAGGCATAGACATCGAGACGGATACTTCTGAAATCAGAGCTGAACATAATACTCTTTTCCGTTTCTACTTTTATTGGGCCCAGTGGTTTTCCGATAATCAATTCCAGAATAATCCGGCATAGTTCGGGATCGCTCAGGGCAAGGGCAAAAAGAAAAGCATTATTAAGGTTCAGCTCTTTAAAACTTGTCTTGGTATTCATGACTGCTCCCTCTGCGCGTAGTGCGCATATTTCTGATGAAATATCCTGGCTGGCAGCAGGAGTGTCATAAAATATTCTTTTCCTGAAATAATTATAAACTATAAATAAGCTGTAATCAACCGCTTATTTGTTAAAAACATATTTATCCAGACGTGCCATGGCTTCCGCAACCTGAGAATGAGGAAGCGCCAGATTCAGGCGGATGGCATAAGGTCTGTGGAAAGGCCGGCCGTCCTGCCAGATGACGCCGACACGGATACCGGCGCGGATAAGTTCATCCATAGACATGTCATGCTCCTGGCAGAATTTTTCGCAGTCAAGATACAGCATATAGGTACCTTCCGGTTTAGCCAGTTCTACACCGGAGAAGTGGTCGAGGATATAACTGTAGGCATATTCCACATTTTCCGTGAGAACATGGCGAAGCTCATCCACCCATTCGTGGCCTTCCGGCTGATAGGCGCCGATAAGGGCATGCATGGACAGAACGTTCATGCTGTTGTAGTGGGAGAGCTCAGCCTGTTTCCTTACCCGGTCACGCAGATAGGGGTTATAAATAATATGATAGGAGCCAATCAGGCCGGCCAGGTTGAAGGTTTTGGAAGGGGCATAAACCGCGATAGTCCTGTTTCTGGCATCTTCTGAAATGGACTGGGTGGGAATGTGTTTATGTCCTTCGAGGGTCAAATCCGACCATATCTCATCGGAAACCACGACACAGTTATTTCTGGAATAAACCTCCATTGCCTTTTCGATTTCCTCCCGCGTCCAGACACGTCCGCAGGGATTGTGGGGGGAGCAGAATACGGCGAAATGAATATGGTTTTCCTTCAGCTTCCTGTCCATATCCTCATAGTCCATACGCCAGATGCCCTCTTCATCCCGTACGAGATCGCTTAAGATGATTTTGCGGCCGATGCTTTCCAGCGCATGGGTGAAACCGATATAGGTAGGGGAATGAAGGAGTACGGCCTCTCCGGGAGCGCTGAAGGCCTGGGCGGCGGAGGAGACGCAGCCAAGCACGCCGTTTTCATAACCGATAGCTTCCTTTGTCAGGCCTTCCACACCATTGCGTGTGTTCTGCCATTCTATGATTTTGCCGTAATATTCTTCTCTGGGATCAAAATAGCCGAAGGCAGGATGCTTTGCACGCTCTATGATGGCATCCTGGATGGTGGGAACCGTAGCAAAGTTCATATCGGCAACCCACATGGGGATTTTGGAGAAGCCCTCCGCCACCTCTGCGTTGTCAAAAGGGATGACATCTACAGCGATGGAATCCTTTCCCTGTCTGTCAATGATGGAAGTAAAATCGTATTTCATAGTATTTTCTCCTATAAGTATATTAATTATTTTCATGAGGTAATGCCAACAGGCTGACGGAGCAGCAGTCGGCATCCTCGGAAAAGCAGTGGGTTTATGATCTGGACAATTGTTTTTTATTTATGCCCTTGTGAAAGGAAGATTTTCATATGATCATAGTTTACTATTACCGCAGGGGATATTCAATGGGGATTTTTTGTTAAAGGACAGATAAAAGAACAAATGTTACATTACCTACCTGTATTGCATTCTGCCAGTTAAGAAGAGAAAAGATTGACATTGTCAAACATCGGGAATATACTTGACTTAATCAAGTAACAGGAGGTATTGCCATGCTCCAGTCATTCGCTTACTACGTGAGCATATTACGCAAGGATTTCACAGAGTATTGCAGCAATCAGCTTTCAGGGGCGGGACTGTCTCCGGGACAGCTCTATTTTATCCTGTACGTCGGAAAGCATCCGGGGTGTGCCCCGGGAGAACTTTCACAGGCGCTCCGCATGGACGCAGGGCATACCAACCGGTCCATAAATAAGCTGATAAAGGACGGGTTCCTGATACAGGAGCAGAACCCTCACGACAGGCGTGCCCATATCCTCCATCTGACAAAAAAAGGGGAAGATGCATTCCGTCTCAGCCATGAATTATTTTCCCGATGGGATAAAGAAGCTTTGAAGGGACTTACCAACAAAGAACAGGAACAGCTGATGGACTTGCTGCAGAAGCTGCATACGGAAAAAGGGGGGATCTGTTGTGTACGAAACGATTCTCAGCCCTGTTGAAATCGGCGGTCTTACCTTAAAAAACCGTATTGTTTTTGCACCGACCTCACTGGGGCTCAGGGGAGAGGAGCTGGAGCAGAAAATTACAGCTATCGCAGAGGGCGGCTGCGCCATGATTATTATCGGCGATGTCCCGGTGTCGGACAGAGGGTTTTTCAGCCTGTCCGGTAAAAAAGGATTTGCCCATTATAAGCGTCTGTGTGAGCTGATTCATGCCGGCGGCAGTCTGGCGTGTGCCCAGCTTCATCAGTCGGACAGCGATGTGAAAGGAATGCTCAGATACATTCCCGGCCTGCTCACCAAAAAGATTACGGCAGAGGAACTTCGGCATCTGCTGAATCAGCAGACAGGCAGATATATTACACAGCTGTCCTCTCAGAAGGTATCGGCCATTACATCATCCTTCGGGAAAGCGGCTGTCCTGGCAAAGCAGGCAGGGTTCGATATGATCCAGATACATGGGGATCGTATGTGCGGCAGTTTTTCCTCCGGTATCTATAATGAAAGAACGGATTCATACGGCGGCAGTCCGGAGAAGAGAGCGCATTTTGCCGTGGAAGCGGTATCCGCCGTACGGCAGGCGCTGCCGGATATGACAATTGAGTATAAGCTTGCGGTACGTCAGGAAAATCCGCATTACGGGAATGCAGGCATATTAACGGAAGAACTCCCTGTATTTATTCCCATGCTGGAAAAGGCAGGGGTTAACAGCTTTCATGTGGCGTTGGCGGATCATTCCAGCCTTACGGATACCATACCGCCTGCCAATCATCCTTATTTTGGAGAAGAAGGCTGTTTTCTGCGCTATTGTGACTGTGTGCGGAAAATTACGAAGCTGCCGGTATGCGGTGTGGGCGGGCTGACGGATCCGGACTTTGTGGAGCAGCAGCTTGCCGACGGCCGCATTGCCTATGCTGCCATGAGCCGCCAGCTGATTGCAGATCCGGCCTGGCCTGATAAGCTGCGCTGCGGACAGAAAGAAAACATTCGCCGCTGTGTCCGCTGCAATGCAGAATGTCTGGGAGGAATACAGAAGCATAGAGGGGTCCACTGTATTTATGACAAGGCAGAACCATAAGGCCGGCTGTACCGGGGCTACGAAAGGTAAGGATAAATTTATCTTATAGGTACCAATTAATATATTATTTCACTTTATTGATAAAATGGATTATCATTAAATTACTACTGCCCGGGTCAATGTCAGACTGCATTTCGATTTGCCTGATATTGGCCCGTTGCCTGCGGATGGGGCAGGAAAATTACATATAAGAAAAACAGGGAGAAATCAGCATGAAACTATTAGTCATCGGAGGGGTCGCAGCCGGAACCAAAGTCGCGGCGAAATACAAGAGAGTGATGCCGGAAGCGGAGGTTACCATCGTAACCAAAGGCAGGGATATTTCCTATGCAGGCTGCGGCCTGCCCTATTACATCGGGGAAGTAATTGAAGGAAAGGATCAGCTCATTGTGAATACGCCGGCCCGGTTTGCCGCGCTGACGGGAGTTCTTGTACAGACGGAGAGAGAGGTTACAGGACTTGACAGCCATGAAAAGAAGGCGATTGCCAGAAATCTGCGTACCGGAGCGGAAGAGATTTATGAATATGATGCCTGTGTAATAGCGACGGGGGCTTCTTCCGTGGTTCCGCCGTTAGAAGGGGTAAGGCTTCCCGGGGTATTCACCATGCGTACGCCGGAGGACGCTATTGAAACAAGAGATTATCTGAAGGAACATCAGGTGAAAAAAGCGGTTGTCGCAGGCGGAGGCTTCATTGGCCTGGAGGTTGCGGAGAACCTTCTGGCTCAAGGTATTTCCGTTACGGTAATGGATATGGCGCCCCAGATAATGCCGGGCTTTGACCGGGAAATGGCCGATTATGCGAAGCGTCACCTGGAGAAAAAAGGAATCCGTGTACTGACCTCTACGAAACTGGAGGGAATCACCGGATCGCAGAAGGCGGAAGGAGTAAAAACCGATAAAGGCTTTTTGCCGGCAGAGCTGGTGATTTTGTCCATAGGGATCCGTCCGAATACAGGCTTTTGCCAGGAGGCAGGAGTGGAGATGTTTAAGGGCACTATCCTGGTGGATGATAAAATGCGCACCAACCTTCCGGATGTATATGCGGCAGGGGACTGTGCTATGGTAACGAACCGCATGACAGGGGAAAGACAGTGGTCTCCTATGGGCTCTTCCGCCAATATGGAGGGACGCACCCTGGCTCTGGCGCTGGGCGGTGAAGACGTGAGCTATCCCGGTGTCCTTGGGACAGGTGTTGTGAAGCTTCCCGGGCTGAACGGAGGCCGTACCGGACTGACCGAAGAGGCTGCCAGGGCTGCCGGTTATGATGTGGAAACCGTTCTGGCTGTAACCGATGACAAAGCCCATTATTATCCCGATGCCTCTTTCTTTGCAACCAAGCTGATCGCGGACAGGAAAACCCGCAGGCTGCTGGGAATTCAGGTGCTGGGGCCGGGAGCCGTGGATAAGATGACGGATATCGGAGTGATGGCCGTAACCTTCGGCGGAACCCTGGATCAGATGACCTCTCTGGATCTGGCTTATGCGCCGCCGTTCTCCACAGCCATCCATCCTTTTGTTACGGCAGTGCAGATCCTGAAGAATAAGCTGGACGGAGTGATGGAAAGTTTCACTCCTGCGGAATATATGGATGGCGCGGCAGCGGATTACCGCATAATTGATGTCAATCCCGCAGGCCCGACCATTCCCGGCGTCACTTATGTGGATCTGAACAAGGTGCAGGGAGAAATGCCTCAGCAGGGCTTCTTTGGTATGGGAAAGGAAGAAAAGCTGCTGTTAGTCTGTGCCAAGGGAAAACGTGCATATCTGCTTCAGAACCGGTTAAAGCATTATGGTTATACCAATACGAAGGTGCTGGAGGGATCTTCCTTCTTTAATATAATACGCACCGGAAATGCGGCGGAGAAGGTGACGGTGTCGCCGGAGGATATTACCCGGGTAAAGGCGCTGGGATGCCTGCATAACAAGGGAACCAATAATTTTAATGTCCGCGTCATTACAAGAAACGGTAAGGTGACAGCGGAAGAAAACAGATGTATCGCGGATGCCGCAGCCCTTTACGGAAACGGTGACGTGGTAATGACCACCAGACTTACCATGGAAATCGTGGGCGTTCCTTATGAAAGAATAGAGGAGCTTCGGGATTTCCTGGCCGGAGCGGGTCTGGAAACCGGCGGTACGGGTTCCAAGGTTCGTCCTGTGGTTGCCTGCAAGGGAACAACCTGCCAGTACGGACAGCTGGATTCCTACTCCCTCTCCGAAAAAATACATGAACGTTTCTATCACGGTTATTATGAGGTCAAGCTGCCTCACAAATTCAAGATTGCAGTCGGCGGATGCCCCAACAATTGTGTAAAACCGGATTTAAATGATTTTGGTATTGTCGGACAGCGGATTCCCACTTATAATATAGATAGTTGCCGCGGATGTGCCAAGTGCCAGGTGGCGGATATCTGTCCTATGGGCGCCGCACAGGTTACGGACGGCAAGCTGGTAATCGATGAAGAAAAGTGCAATAACTGCGGACGCTGTATCGGAAAATGCCCGTTCCATGCGGCGGATGAAGGAACCTATGGCTATAAGGTTTACATAGGCGGGCGCTGGGGAAAGAGAACCGCGCACGGACAGGCGCTTGACAGAATCTTCACCAGTGAGGAAGAAGTACTTTCCGTTCTGGAAAAGGCAATCCTTCTTTTCAGGGAACAGGGAAATACGGGAGAGCGTTTTGCAGACACGGTGAGCAGAATCGGCTTTGAAAAGGTACAGGAGCAGCTGCTGGGAGATGAGATCCTTGCCAGAAAAGAGGAAATCGTCGGAGCCAGCCTGCATCTGAAGGGCGGAGCTACCTGCTAGAGTGTGTTTGAAAATTCATTCCCGCCATCTGTACGCCTCACTTTGAGGTATATTTGGTTCCAATTCGGTCAACGTAGCCCGCTACGCCTCCCTCATTGGAACCAAATCTCCCACAAAGTGTGCCGCACATCTGACGGAAAGTAATTTTCAGACACGCTCTAGGGTGAGCGCCGTCATAATGAGAAAATAAGAAAAAGGCCAAGGTCAAGCTAACGTCAGCGCGCTTGACCTTGGTTCATGTAGATTGTTCCTGCCCATTGGCCCGCTGTACCGGCTGCGAGGCAGCCGGTACAGCGGGCCAATGGGCAGGAGCAGTAAACTAACTTTCAGAAAAAAAGATCCATGCCCTATGTAAGGCATAATGGAGGAAATATGGAATGTATCAGCATCAGCTTCAAATCCGCACCGGAGGAAGTGAGAAAATGTTTTGTGTTTTCCGAAGAGGAAAAAAAGAAATTTCTGGAGCAGACAGGCCAGGCGGTGGTGCTCAATACCTGTAACCGGACGGAGATCTATGTGACGGGCGGGGAAAACAGTTTCTCTTTGCTGGAAAGGCTGCTGGCGGATAAGAGCGGTATGGAAGAAACACAGCTGCGCCGGATTTCCAGACGGTTTCAGGGTAAAAAGGCCCTGGAGCATTTATACAGGGTTACCTGCGGCATGGATTCTATGGTTCTGGGAGAGGACGAGATCCTGGGACAGATGCGGCAGGCTTATTTATTTTCCTGTAAGGAAGGAAAACCAGGGTATGAGCTGAATACGGCGTTCCAGGGAGCATTGGCGTGCGCTAAAAAAATCAAGACGGAAACGGAGATTTCCAAAGCTTCCGTTTCCATTGCCACTCTGGTTTCCAATGAGGTATTTAAGGCGGAGAGCGGGCCGGGGCGGACGGAAAAAGGGCTGCCAGGCGTGGAAAACCAGAGGACGGACAGCTTCCTTCGGGTACTTCTCATCGGCGGAAGCGGAAAAATGGGAAGTATTATCCTTAAAAATCTGCTGGATCACGGAAATATCCATGTGCTCGCCACCAAAAGGAACCATGCGGTAACGGGGAGTGCTAAAGGAGCGCTTACCGTGGTGGAGTACGGGGAGCGCTATGATTATCTGGAGCAGGCGGATGTGATCATTTCCGCAACGGAAAGCCCTCACTATACTCTGACGGCAGGAGAGGCAGCCGGTTATCTGGCGGATGGCAGAGAACGTCTTTTTATCGATATCGCCGTGCCTGCGGATATGGATAAGGATATCGGAACCCTTCCCGGCTGCCGGCTGATATCCATAGATGATTTCGAACGGCTGGCGAGCAGGAATAACATCCGTAAGCAGCAGGCCATTCTGGATGCCGGGGAAATGATGGCCAGGGAACTGGATACCCTGTACAAGACGCTGGCCTTTCATGATGCCGCCGGAAGGCTGGATACATGGAAGGAAAGGTTCGCCGGCTGCGGGCCGGACAAAATCCTGTATTTCCTGCGGGATAAGCTGGATGCCGCGTCTTTTGAAGCGGTTTTGAAAGTCTGTGAAGAGAATCAGGAGTAAGGACACCCTGCAGGAAGCGGATGCATGAGGCGGCTTTTTGCGGGAAGGGAGGAAATAATGGGACATTTTCCGTTTTTTATGGAAATCGGGGGAAAAAAGGGAGTTATACTCGGAGGAGGCCGTGTGGCGGCAAGAAAGGTGGAGAAGCTGCTTCCTTTCGGGCCGGTTTTGACCTGTATCGCACCTGCAATCGAAGAAGAACTGGAGCAGCTGTCCCGTTCGGGGGAGGCTTTGACTTTTGTTTACAGGGAAGCCTGTGAAGAAGACCTGGAAGGCGCCTGTTTTGTCATTGCGGCTACGGATAAAGAAGAGGTCAACGCCTGGGCGGCCGGTTGGTGCCGGGAGCGGCATATCCCGGTGAATGTGGTGGATGACAGGGAAAAGTGCAGCTTCTTTTTCCCGGCGCTGATACAGGAAGGGCCGCTGACCGTCGGAATTTCCACAGACGGAAAAAGCCCGGCCGCCGCTTCTTTTGTAAGAAAAACGATGGAACAGGAATTGCCGGGGGGCCTGGGGAATACCATAGAAATACTGGGAAGGCTGAGGGAGAGGGTGCTTGAGCTTCTGCCGGAACAGAAAAGAAGGGCGGCATGTCTGGAGGCTCTGTTTGTTTATTGCAGAAAGCGGGATTTCCAGGCGGAAGAACCGGAGCTGGAAACATATCTTGCAGAGCTTCTTGAAGCATCGGCGCCTGCAAAGGGAGGAAAAGGATGACGGAAATCAGAATCGGTACCAGAGGAAGCCGGCTGGCGCTGGTGCAGACCGGAATGGTGGCGGACGCCCTGCGCGCGTGCCTGCCGGATGCCAGGATTGAGACGGTGATCATAAAAACCAAAGGAGACAGAATCCTGGATAAGCCGCTGGGGGAAATCGGGGACAAAGGGCTGTTTGTTTCCGAACTGGAGGCGGCACTTCTGGAAAAAAAAGTGGATATAGCGGTACATAGTGCGAAGGATCTTCCCATGTGTCTGGCGGAAGGTCTGGAAATCCTGGCAGTGCCCCAAAGAGCGGATGCCAGGGATGTTCTGGTACAGGTGAGAAAAAAAGGCTCGGAAGGGACCGGGCCTGAGGGGGCAAAAGCGGGCTTTGCAAGTCTTCCGCCCCGGCCTGTTATCGGAACCGGCAGCAAGCGGCGGGAGCTATATGTAAAGGAGCTTTGCCCGCAGGCCCGGGTGGAGCTGATCCGGGGAAATGTGGAAACGCGCCTTTCCAAGCTGGAAGCGGGCCAGTATGACGGGATTATTCTTGCCAAGGCCGGTTTGGACCGTCTGGGTATTATGGAGAAAGAAAAGGAGCGTTTTTCCTTCACTCCGCTGGAGCCGTCCCTTTTTCTTCCCGCCGCCTGTCAGGGGATTATTGCCGTGGAAGGCCGGTCGGACTGGGAGTACAGGGAGGCTGTAGCGCAGCTTTGCCACAGGGAGAGCCTGCTTTCCTTTGAGGCGGAGCGGCGCGTGCTGGAGGTCCTGCAGGCGGACTGCAGCCAGCCGGCTGCGGCATACAGCGTGACAGAAAAAACAGAAGAAACGGAAAGGTTCCGGCTGACGGTGATGTATGGCGGCCGTCAGGTACAGGGAGAAGGGGGAGTGAAGGAGCGGCTGGCCCTGGCGGACGCTCTTTCCTTACAGATACGGAGAGAACTCTGATGGAGAAGAAAAAAGGAAAAGTATATCTGGTGGGCGCAGGCTGCGGAGAAGCGGATCTGATAACGGTCAGGGGCCTTGCGTGCCTGCGCCGGTGCGATGTGGTGTTATATGACAGCCTGACGGCGGCACAGCTGCTGGAACAGGCGCCTTCGTCATGTGAAAAAATCAATGTGGGGAAGAGGTATGCCGGAAAGGCCATGCCTCAGGAGGAGATCAACAGGCTTTTGCTGGAAAAGGCAAAAGAAGGAAAGGTTGTGGTGCGCCTGAAAGGCGGAGACCCTTATGTGTTCGGGAGAGGCGGCGAGGAAATGCTGGCGCTTCAGGAAGAAGGGATTGCCTGCGAGGAAATACCGGGCATCACCTCTGCCATTGCCGCACCGGCATCCGCGGGAATTCCGGTGACGCACAGGCAGTGCAGCAGGATGGTCACGATTCTTACCGCTTCCTCTGTTTCAGGAGAAGGAAAGCAGGAGTCCCTCACGCCGATAGATTATAAGGCCCTGGCGAGCCTGGAAGGGACTCTGGTCATTCTGATGGGAATGCATCACCTGAAGGAGCTTGCCGGAAAGCTGATGGAGGCGGGAAAAAGAGGGGATACGCCGGCAGCAGTGATCATGGATGGAGCCACCGACAGACAGCGCAGTGTCCGCGCGACCCTGGAAACGCTGGCGGAGGCGGTGGAAAAAGCCGGCCTTAAGCCGCCTGCGGTCATAGTCATCGGGGAAGTGGCCGCTCTTTCTCTCTCTGCCGGAACAGCGCAGGGAGAACTGGCGGGCCTGCGCGTCGCGGTGACCGGAACGGAAGGATTTTCCGCCCGTCTGGCTGAAAAGCTGAAGGAACAGGGAGCAAGTGTGATCGACTGCAGCTTTCTGCGTGCCGTTCCTACAAAAGAGAGACTTCCGGAATTGGATGGATACTCCTGGCTGTGCTTTACCAGCCCCAATGGCGTGGCGCATTTTTTCAGCAAGCTTCGGGAGGAAAAAAGAGATCTCAGAACACTTTCGGGAATGCGCATAGCCGTTATCGGGCCGGGTACAAAAAGCCGCCTTGAGGAATATGGTTTTTATGCGGATGCCATGCCTTCCGTTTATGATGCGGATCATCTGGGGCATTTAGTGGCTTCCCTGGCGGAAAAAGAGGAAAAGATACTGATTTGCCGCGCAGATAAAGGGAGCCGGGAGCTGACGCGGAACCTGGAGCAGGCCGGAATTTCCTATACGGATTTTCCCCTATATGAACTGGAAGCGGACAGGGAAAAGCGCAGGGAAGCGGTCAGAAATGCGGCGGAAGCGGATTATCTGCTCTTTGGGAGCGCGTCGGGCGTGGAAACCTTCCGGGATGGGCTGCTGGAAGAGAAGACGGAGCTGCCGGAGCGGGTAACGATTGCCTGCATCGGGGAAAAATGTGCCGGAAAGCTTCAGGAAATTCAATTGCGGAATCCTTTGTCCGGTGGTACACTCGTGGCAGAGGAGTTTACCACCGAAGGATTGGTAAGGTGTGTAATAAACGAAGAAAAAGCGAGACGGACGGGGAAAGACGCGTAAATTTCCCGGGAAGAGCCGTAAAAGGAGAGCAGGATGCAAAGATTCAGACGACTTCGTAAAAATGAGACAATCCGTTCCATGATGCGGGAGACAAGGCTGCATCCCGCGGATTTTATTTATCCCATATTTGTGATCGAAGGGGAAAATATAAAAAATCCGGTGGCTTCCATGCCGGGAGTTTATCAGTATTCCATTGACCGTCTGGGAGAAATCATGGAAGAAGTGAAGGCAAGCGGTATTTCCGGTGTCCTTCTGTTCGGAATTCCCGCCTGCAAGGATGAGATGGGGAGCCAGGCTTATGCCAGGGACGGGATTACCCAGAGAGCGGTAGCTTACATAAAGAAAAATTATCCCGATATTTATTGTATCGTGGATGTGTGTCTTTGTGAATATACCTCCCACGGCCACTGCGGTGTGGTAAAGGATGGAAAAATTCTGAATGATGAAACCCTTCCTCTGCTGTCAGCGATGTCCGTAACCCTGGCGGAAGCCGGGGCGGATATGATAGCGCCTTCCGATATGATGGACGGACGGGTTGCGGCAATCAGAGAAGCCCTTGATGAGAACGGTTTTACGGATATCCCGATTATGGCCTACAGCGCTAAATTCGCATCTGCCTATTATGGGCCGTTCCGGGATGCCGCCCATTCCGCTCCCGGGTTTGGGGACAGGAAAAGCTATCAGATGGATTTCGCCAATGGGCAGGAAGCGCTGCGTGAGATTTATTCCGATATCCAGGAAGGCGCGGACGTGGTTATGGTGAAACCGGGCCTCGCCTATCTGGATGTATTGAAGGAGGCGGCCATGACGGTAAGCCTTCCGCTGGCGGTTTATAATGTAAGCGGGGAATATTCCATGGTAAAAGCGGCTGCGGCAAACGGATGGATTGATGAGAGACGGATTGTGACGGAAAATCTTACGGCGATGAAACGGGCCGGTGCCAAAATTATTATCACTTATCATGCGCTGGATATGGCGAAGTGGCTGGCAGAGTCAAATACCCCGCGGGAATAAAGCGGAGCGCGGCATCAGAGTATAGACACTGTGCGAAACGGAAAGGCAGGAAACAAAATTGACAAAATCAGAAGAATTATTTGAACGGGCGGGAAAACTGATGCCGGGCGGAGTGAACAGTCCTGTGAGGGCCTTCCGTTCGGTGGGAAGAACTCCCTTTTTTGTGGAAAAGGCGAAAGGCGCCTATCTTTATGATGCGGACGGCAACAGGTATCTGGATTATGTATGCTCCTGGGGGCCGGGAATCCTGGGACATGCGGTCCCTTCGGTGGTGGAGGCAGTTCAGAAGGCCTGTGAAAACGGCCTGACCTTCGGCGCGCCTACGGAAAAAGAGGTGGAGCTCGCGCAGCTGATACAGTCCTGCGTCCCCTCTATGGAAATGATGCGTCTTGTCAATTCCGGTACGGAAGCGGTAATGAGTGCGGTGCGTGCGGCCAGGGGCTTTACCGGAAGGGAAAAAATAATCAAGTTCACCGGCTGTTATCATGGCCATTCCGACGGCCTGCTGGTCAAGGCAGGTTCCGGGCTGCTGACCGGCTCTGTGCCGGACAGCGCCGGCGTGCCCGCGGGCTATGCGGCGGCGACGCTTCTGGCGGAATACAATGATATCGAATCGGTTCGCAGATTACTGGAAGAGAATGAGGGGCAGGTAGCCTGTATTGTGGTGGAGCCGGTGGCGGCCAACATGGGCGTGGTTCCTCCCGAAGAAGGTTTCCTTGCCGCACTGCGTGAAGCGGCGGATGCATATGGGGCGCTGCTGATTTTTGATGAGGTGATCACCGGATTCCGTCTGGGACTCGGCGGGGCACAGGGCTATTACGGCGTGACGCCGGATCTTTCCACCTTCGGTAAAATCGTGGGCGGGGGAATGCCTCTGGCGGCATACGGCGGCCGCCGGGATGTGATGTCCTGCGTGGCTCCCTGCGGCGCAGTATACCAGGCGGGAACCCTGTCCGGAAACCCGATTGCGGTGACGGCGGGGACGGAAATGCTGAAACTGCTGATTGCCCATCCGGAAATCTATGCCCAGATCGATCAGTCGGCGGCCCGTCTGGAGGAGGCATACCGGGAAACCGGACTTACGGTGAATCGTGTGGGCTCCCTGCTTTCCCCGTTTTTTACAAGAGAAAGGGTGAGGGATTACCAAAGTGTCATGACCTCAGATACCGCGGCTTTTGCCAGATATTTCGGATGGATGCTGGAAAAGGGGATTTATGTGGCGCCCTCTCAGTTTGAGGCCATGTTTGTATCGGCGGCCCATAGCGCGGAGATGATTGATATGACCTGCGATATGGTAAAAGAATATGGGAAAAGCGGAATGATTTTATAACTTGCCTTATTATATTGTTTGTGATAACTTAATATTACAACATATGTGGAGGGATTTTATGATTCATCGTTTAAAGGAAGTGCGGAAGGAATTGGGGCTGAATCAGACCGACTTTGCCAAATATCTGGGTATTACACAGACCGCATATTCTATGATAGAAAACGGAAACCGTCCGTTGTCTGATAAGTATGTGAAGGTAATCTGCTCTGCATTTCATGTAAATGAAAAATGGTTTATTACTGGTGAAGGGGGCATGTTTCTGGATTCTCCTTATGAAAAGGAATTCATGGAAATATTCAATTGTCTGGTTCCGGAAACCCAGCGGTTTCTTCTGCTTATGGCGAGGGAACTCCTTAAAACCCAGCGTAAGCTCCTTGATGCAGACGACAGGCGGTAAAGGAATCATGAAAGAAAGCAAATACAATATATGAGGTACAGTGCATGAACATAAGCAAATATGGGGATAAGCTGAGACAGACTATGAAACCCATAATTCTTCCGGAACAGAAGGAACGGTTTGAGGAATATTATACAAGAAAAGCGTTTCGCATTGAGCGGAATATGGCGGGTATCATTATAGCCATGCAGGCCTGTATGATATTGATTTTTTCTTTTCGGAAGGGAGGCCCTTTTATATCACCCAGGAGGATAGGATATTTTTCGCTGTATTCCATGCTGCTGATAGCGACGAGCTTTTTCCTGACAGGCTATATAAATCTGGTTAAATCGGGGAGGTTTCACTCGGTTATTATACTGAGACGCGTTTATACCTGTATTTTGTTTATCTGGTGCATAGGAATTACCATGCTGGAGCAATTTGGAGGGAATACCATCGGCGTATACTGTTACCTCATACCAACCATAGCGGCGCTCCTGCTGATGGAGCCTTTGGAAAGCATTTTGTTTTTTTCAATTAACTGGGGAGTGGTGGTGGTGCTCCTTGTTGTAAGCGGGGTGAATAAGGAAAACCTGTTCGGCAATATAATAAACGGGACCTTTGTAACCTTTCTTTCTGTTTTCATATCCATCCGATATAACCGGAGCGTGGAGGCGGAATTCAGGGACAGGGAAATCATTTCCATGCAGTACAAGAAAATCCAGAAAGCAAATGACAAGCTGCATGAGATGGCTTTTACCGATCAGCTTACGGGCCTGCATAACAGGCGTTACTTAATGGAAAAGATTCTGGATCATTTTGAAGAATATCAAAATAAGGACTGTTATCTTGAAATGATCATGGTGGATATTGATTATTTCAAGCAGTATAACGATACCTACGGACATCTGGAAGGCGACGTTTGCCTGAAAAAAATTGCGGATATTCTGGAAGAGTATGAGCAGATAGAAGGAACGGCGGCAATCCGATACGGCGGGGAAGAATTCCTTCTTGTGCGGATTTCAAAACAGCCCGGGGAAGAATCACGGATGGAAGAGGCTTTGATGAAACATATCGATTCGGCCAATATTCCAAGAGAGGATACCCCCTGGAAAAAGGTCACGGTAAGTATAGGGATATGGAAGGGAAATACAAGGGAATTGGAGAAGGGGGAAAACGCTATCCGTTATGCGGATAAGGCCCTTTATTGTGCGAAAAGTTCAGGAAGAAATTGTATTTACCGGTATAATCAGGAAGAATTCTGCAGGGAATAAAGGATAGGAGCAGCTATGGCCAGAATCATGGTGGCAGAAGATGAAAAGCAGATGCAGGATATTATTGTGGAGTATATGCGCCGGGGCGGGCATAGCTGCGTGACTGCGGAGGATGGGATAGAAGCGCTGGCCCTCTTGAAGGAGGATTGCGCTGATTTGCTGATTTTGGATGTGATGATGCCTCATCTGGACGGGTTTACAGTCTGCCGGCTGGTGAGGGAACGGAGCGGGATCCCCATCATTCTTCTGACGGCCAGGGCGGCGGAGGAGGATAAGCTGAAGGGGTATGAATTCGGAGCCGATGATTATATGACGAAGCCCTTCAGCCCCAGGGTGCTGCTGGCTAAGGTGAATGCCCTGCTGCGCAGGACAAGCGCCAGGGAACTGGAGGCGGAGGCCTTAAGCGCCGGCAAAATCACTTTGATGCCTTCCGCCCGTAAGGTATATGTAGACGGACAGGAGGCGGCTCTTACCCATATGGAATATGAGCTGCTTTTCTTTTTTTTAAGCCATCCCGGAATGGTCTTTACCAGGGAACAGCTCCTGGATCGGATATGGGGATATGATTTTGCGGGAAACAGCCGTACGGTGGATACACATGTCAAAACGCTCAGGCAGAAGTTGGGAAGCGAAGGGCAGTGGATTGTCACGCTGATACGTTCCGGTTATAAATTTGAGGTGCGCCTATGAAGCTTAGGAACTGGTGCAGAGATAATTTCGGCATGCATACTATCCGGAAAAGGGTATTTTTCCTCTCCAAGCTGGCGGGAGGAACCATTGTACTTTTTTATTTATTCACATCGGTTCTGCCGGTGGGGCAGGATGCCGCTTTTCTTATCTGGTTTTTGCTGATGCTGGGGGTGATCCTGCTGGTGGATTACCTGCTGGGTCGTTTTATCACCAGGCCGGTGGATGAATTGAATGAAGCGGCGGGACGTATGGCGGGGCTGGATTTTTCCAGGCCCTGTGAGCTGAAGAGCACAGATGAGTTCGGCATGCTTTCTCAGAATCTGAATACGATGGCGGATAACCTGGAGAATGCCCTTTCCCGGCTGGAGGCGATCAATGGCCGTCTCGAGACAGAGGTGGAGCGGGAAAAAAGAAGGGTGGCGGAGCGGAAGGAACTGGCGGATAATCTTTCCCATGAGATGAAAACGCCGCTCGGTGTTATCCGGGCCTATGCGGAAGGCCTGCAGGATACCGGAGAAGAGGAAAAAAGAAAGCAGTATGCCCAGGTTATCATAGGGGAAACGGAACGGATGAACCGCATGATAACCTCCCTGCTGGAGCTGTCGGCCATGGATGCCGGAGCGGTACAGCTTGCGCCTGTGCTTTTCGGCTTTGTGGAATTTACGGAAACAGAGGCCGGAAGGCTTCTGATGGATCTGCCATGGAAAGAATTTGAACTGGAATACCGGCTTCCTGCCATGGAGTATCAGGTCTGCGCGGATAAGGGAAAAATGGAGCAGGTTCTGGATAATCTTATTGGCAATGCCAGGAAGTATGTGAGTCCCGGAGGAATCCTGCGGATAACTCTGGAAAAGGAAGAAGGCTTTTTACGTTTTGGTGTTTATAATGAGGGAGACTGCATCCGGGAGGAGGATCTGCCCCGGGTATGGGATAAATTTTACCGTGTGGGAGGCCGGAGTACGGAGGGGGCCGGACTGGGGCTTGCGATAGCGGCGGGAATACTGGAACTGCATGGCTGGAAGTATGGGGTTCGGAACAGGGAAAAAGGGGTGGAATTTTACTTTTTTGCTCCAATCGAAGATTGAGAAACGGAAAAATGAAAAATGGCAGCATGTCTTTTACCTTGAGTGTATCACTTAAGGCAGGGCAGGCTGCTTTTTTGTGGAACAAATTACCTCCGAAGAATGGAAGCGTTATTTTCACACGGATTTCACATGGCGCCCATGGGGATTTCGCTGTCCGTTAGTATTCTTTTATCAGAAGCTTATAACAGATTCTGAAAGAAAAAGGAGGCAGTTATGATAGGAAGCGGATGGGGATGGATTCAGTGGGCAGGGATTATTGCGGGGATGGCTGTGATATTGGCAGTTAAAGTCCTGTTTATGCGATGGTGGGGGAAAAGGCGGAAACCGGACGACAAGAAAAAGAAATGGGGGGAAGAGGAATGATAGAAGTAAAGGATCTCGTCTTTTCCTATGAGAAGGGCAGGAAGGCGCTGAAAGGGTTGGATTTTGAGGTGGAAAAAGGTGAGATATTCGGCTTCCTCGGCCCAAACGGTTCGGGGAAGTCCACAACCCAGAAGATCCTTACCGGTATTCAGGGAGGCTATCAGGGGGAAGTGAGACTGATGGGAAAAACGCCGGATAAGACGGACAGAAAGGTATTTTACCAGGAAATAGGGGTATTGTTTGAATTCCCGTATCTGTATACGAATCTGAGCGCTCTGGATAATTTGAAGTTTTTTTCTTCCTTTTATTCCCGGGAAAGGAGGCGGGATATCATGCCGCTTCTGGAACGCCTGGAATTTAAAATGGATTATCTGAAGAAGCCGGTGGCTTCTTATTCCAAGGGAATGCGTCAGCGGGTGAGCATGGCCAGGGCGCTTTTGGGGAATCCGGATATCCTTTTTCTGGATGAGCCTACCAGCGGCCTGGATCCCTCCGGCGCTGTTCTGTTCCGGGAGATCATCGAAGAGGAAAGGAAAAAAGGGACTACGGTTTTTCTTACCACCCATAATATGCTGGACGCGGATTTGCTCTGCGACCGGGTGGCATTTCTCGCGGAAGGAAGCATTGCGGCCCTGGACACACCGGAAAGTCTGAAGGAGAGGTACAGCAGAAAAACAGTGCAGGTGGTATACCGTAAGGACGGGGAGAGGGTGCAGCGGGATTTCACCCTGGAAGAGCTGGGGCTGACCTTTCCTGAGGATATTGTGAGTATTCATTCCCAGGAACCCACCCTGGAGGAGGTATTTCTGAAAACGACCGGAAGGGGGCTTACGGGATGAAAAAAGAGTGGAAGGCGTTTCTTTGGAAGGATATCCGGCTGATGGCTTCGGGACATTTTTTCCTGCTGGCTTTTGTCTCACTGCTCCTTTATACCTGCTATATCCAGTTGGTGTATGTAAAAACGGATCAGGCTATTTTTCCTGTGTATCTTTATAATCCGGAGGGAACGGCGGTTACGGCATCACCGGAAATAGAGGCGGTATCCTCCAGGGAAGAACTGGAGGAAAAATGCGGGGATGCTTATGGGGTGGGAATCCTGATGGAAGGGGGAAGTCCCTCGCTTTCTTTAAAAAGCAGCGGCAGCAGGGAGCTTGATGCGGTTCGCGTCGCTTATGCCCTTTCCCTGCTTACAGATGAGAAGCCGGAGCCCGCGGAGATCATAGGAAATAATGATAAGGAGATGAAACAGCGAAGGGAAATAACCTGCGAGTTCCTTTATTTTGAACTGACGGCGGTGGGATTTCTCGGAGTGGCAGCCCTGCTTTTTAAAGAGAAAAAGATGGGCGTAATGAAACTTTATGCGGCTATTCCTGTGAGACGGCCGGTCTTTTTGATTTCCAAGCTTTCCGCATGCTTGGCGGCTGATCTTATATTTACTATCGTGTTTACCGTGCTCAATCTGGGAATGACGGCTTCTTTACAGGGGCTTCCGGCAGTGCTGGTACAGGCGGGAATATTATCGGGTATCATGGCTCTGATCGGTTTCTTATGTGCGCTGTGGCTGTCGGATTTTAAACAGTTTTCCCTGTTTTACCTCGGCCTGGCTATTTTTATCTGTACGCCGGTGTTTCTTGTTGGGCAGACTGGCGTGGAATGGAAATGGATGGAATACAATCCGGCATACCGGATTTTTGCAGGCATGAAGCAGGCTTATTTTGAAGGAAAGGCGGGCGGCGGATTATATTTGTTTTCCTGCCTGCTTGCATGGGCCGCACTTTTTGGACTTTCATTGTATGCCTGGAATTCAGAAATGAAAAAGGAGGGATGAGGGCATGGGATGTGGAATTTGGTATCAGCTGAAAAGCTGTGTGCGGGATAAGATGTGCATTCTTTCCTTTCTGCTGCCCGTAATTGCGGGGATTGCGCTGAATTTTCTGGGGGATGTGGACTTGCTGGATTTGGCGGAGCCGGAATTCGGTGTGGTGAATGAGAACTTAACTTCGCCGGAAATCCGGGACTGGCTGGAAGGACTGGGGACGGTGAAGGAGTATCTGTCGGAGGAAGAATTGAGGGAAGCTGTGCTGGAGCCATCCACCAGCGTGCTGGGAATCCGGCAGCAGGGAGGAGGAATTTCTGTTACCCGTGCCGGGGATGAGCCTGAAATGATACAAAAGCTTGCCGACCGACTGCCGCTGCTGTATGAGGAAAGAGACAGGAATAGTACGGTATCAGTAAGCATGGCAGTACCGGAGGGAGATACCGGGCTGAAAAATCTGTTTATTTCCATAATTATGGTGACCGCCATGTTTATGGGAGGTACCTTCAGCGCCATGAATATTCTGGGGGAAAAGGAGGATGGAACCATTTTAGTAAATGACGTTCTTCCCCGTTCCAGGCTGGTTTATCTGTTTCAAAAAATCGCTGTGGGCCTGCTGGGAGGAATCCTTTCGGCCGGATTGACCGCCCTTGTCTGTATAAGGCCTTTGTGCATGATCCAGCTGCCGGGGCTGACGGCGGTCATTCTTTTATCGGCATTTCTGGCGTCTCTTGCCGGAGCGTTTACCGGAAGGGCGGCAGAAGGGCTGATGGCGGGGATTGGGCTTCTGAAACTGGTGATGATCGGGTTTATTGCTCCGCCGATTCTGTTTTGGCTGCTGCTGCCGGCGGGCAGCAGGGGAAGCGGTCTGGTCTGTCTTGTTCCATCAGTTCCGGCATTCCGGGGAATCATGGAGCTTTTGGAAGGAGGAAGCTTTCCGGCAGTATATATCCTGCTGTTATCCGTACATTGCGTGGTATGGCTTGTCGTGTATTTGTGGACAGAAATGGCTGGGGAGAAAAAAAAGAGATGTAAGTGCGGAAAACTGGCGTAAGCATCATGGAAGAAAAAGGGTTTGCGTGGAAAAAGGAAAGAATGGCAGAAAGATATGCCATTCTTTTTTTATTTCTTCATTCCTTCTTGTTATTTCTACTCCCCCGATGTTACAATTTATAACAGTATGCGGAGGGAAAGAAAATGAAAAACAAACAATTGACTATCGTGGAAAGCGCCTGTATTATTACCGGTTATGGAATCGGCGGGGGAGTGATGGCAATGCCTTATCTTGCCCAAAGGAACGGATGTCTCATGAGCCTTCTCATTCTGGCAGCCGCTTTTCTGGCAAGCTTCATCCTTCATGTGATGATAGCGGAGCTGGCCGTAAAGAGCGGCGGAGGCTCGCAGATTATTGAAGTCTTTTCCAGATATCTGTTTCAGGGAAAATATAAAAAGGTGCTGACACTGGCCTTTTTCGTGATAATGGCACTGGTGCTCTTTACCAATCTGGCCGCTTACATATCCGGGGCGGCGGAAATTATAAGCGAACTGCTGGGGATATCCCTGTGGCTTTCCCGGCTGTTGTTCTATGCTGCCGCCGCGAGTGTGGTTCTCTTTGGGCTGAAAGCGGTGGGAGTGAGTGAAAAACTGGCGGTAGGGGTTATTTTCCTTCTGGTCGGCCTGTTGGCCTGTTTTTCCATGCTTCACATTCAAAATCCCCTTCCCGTTAAAGCGGGCAGTATAACGGAAGGACTGGCCTATTTCGGCATGGGCATGTTTGCTTTTTCCGCGTTCTTTTCCGTGCCGCAGGCGGTATCGGGCCTGGGCGGAGATGGGAAAAAAGTACGAAAGGCCGTATTTCTGGGGCTTCTCAATAATTTTATCCTGATTACGGTAATCACGGTCTGCGCTCTGCTTTCCTCTGCACAAGTGACGGAGGTTGCCATGATTGGCTGGAGTAAGGGAATCGGCAGCTGGGCGGAAATGGTGGGTTCCCTGTTTACCATTCTGGCGATGCTTACGACCTACTGGTCTATTTCCCTTGCGCTGGCGGACATTGTGGAAGAACAGCTGAAGCTGTCAAGAAGGCTTTGCTGGGTGATTGCCACGCTGCCGTCCCTGGCCCTTACTTTTGCGGGGCTTGGAGGCTTCATGGAATTCATGCGACTGGCCGGCGGGCTTATCGCTATCCTCATCGCCCTCCTGGTGGTGCCTGCATTCCGGAAGGCATCCCGGGAACCGGGGGATTCGCTGCTTGGAAGATGGAGCGGCGGATGGATGCAGATTCTGATTATAATCGCCTATGTTCTGATGGCGGTTGGAAATGTGGTGAAGATATAAAATGAAAACATTATATTATGGCGGAACAATCCATACCATGCGCAAAGAGCAGGAAACCTTTACGGCGCTGGGAATAGAAGAAGACCGGATTATTTTTACAGGCAGCACAGAGAAAGAGACTCTGAAGGGCTATGACCGTTATGTCGATCTGGAAGGAATGCATGTTTTTCCGACGCTTACCGATTCTCATGTGCATCTGCTTTATACCATGATTCTTGCGGTCTCCAGCTTTAATCTGTGTGAGGTGACAGACGGGGGAATTGTGCCGGACAGCATGGACGGAGTGGAAGACAGGGTCAGGGATTACTGCCGTTCTCATCCCAAACAGAAAATTATTTCAGCAAACCAGTATATTCTTTCCGCCATGAAGGAAAAGAGACTTCCGGACCGTCATGAACTGGATGAATGGACCGGCGGCAGATGTATGATCATCTATAATATTGACGGGCACAGCAGCTGTATTTCCACAGCGCTGATGAAAAAGTTGGGCCTGTCCTGTGAGGGGCATGACGGGAGGTTCTCCGGCGAAGAGCATGAATTTATGCAGGGAAAGGTGACCAATCTCATCGCAGCCTCCGTCACCCCGGGAGTGCTTGCGCGGGGGATTGCCAATTTTTCCAATCTCTGCGCCCGTTACGGAATCAGCCGTGTATGCGCCATGGACGGAAATGAAGATGTTAAAAATGATATTCTTACCAGGCTGCTGGCTTTTATCGCATCCCGGATGGATATTGATGTACGCCTGTTCCCTCAGTATCTGGATTTGGAACGCGCGCGGCCCTTCCGCAGGCTTCAGAAGTACCCCAGGGCAGGAGGATGCGGAAGCTGGGAGCTTGATGGTTCGGTAGGCTCGCACAGCGCCGCTTTTTATGTACCCTTCCGGGACACGGGAGAAAAGGGACATTGCTATTATGAGAAAAGTCTGATTCTGAGCAAGGTAAAGGAAGCCAGGCAAAAGGGAATCCAGCTTTCCAGTCATGCTATTGGTGAAGCGGCCATTGACCAGATAGTGGACTGCTATGAACAGGCAGAAAAAGAGAATGCAGGACAGCAGGATGGCGCGGGTGCCCCATTGTCACGTATTGATCATTTCGAATTCCCCTCCCGGGAAGCGGTGGAGAAGATAAAAAAGCTTCCGGTGGCGCTTACGGTCCAGCCTGGATTTTCCTGGCTGGACAAACGGTACCTGAAAAGCTATGAGCAGTTCCTGCCGAAGGAAAAGGCAGAGCAGCAGATTCCCCTGAAGGAGCTGGCGGAGGCCGGTGTGTGCATCTGCGGATCCAGCGATTCTCCGGTACAGTCCATGAATCCCTATGAGCAGATGCTTGGCATGGTGGAGTTCTTTCTGCCGCAGCAGTCCCTCACGCCTTATCAGGCTCTGTGCACCTATACCCGGGAACCTGCCAGGATGCTTGGGGAGGAGAAGGACAGCGGGACGCTTGAGGTGGGGAAGAAAGCGGATTTCTGTGTGATGAAAAAGGATTTCTGCCGGGCGGAGCCGGGGGAGATTGGGGAATTCTGTGCGGAATATATGGTGAAGGACGGAAAGAGGTATGAACAGAAGAAGGGGACGGTGTGGGAACTTGTGAAAATGCTGTTCCGGAGAAAGAAGAAGATATAAATGTGTTTGAAGGAAGTATTATTCCCACGGGGATTTGACTGGCAACAATCCGGACCGGCCCGGACATCGACACCCGTACATCAGCGCCGCTTGATAAACCTGCGATGCCATGGTAAACTCTAAGGAAAGACAGGGGATATATTGTGGTGTATTTGCAGCCGGAGGGCATGGAACGGAAAGGAAGTGCGTGCAGTATATGAGTAATATTGTGTTTCCGTTGGGAATTGACAGCTTTGAAAAAATCCGTACAGAAGGATATTATTATATTGATAAAACAGAAATCATAGCAGAACTGCTGAGAAAAACGTTTGAGGTCAATCTGATTACCAGACCAAGACGCTTTGGTAAAACACTGGCGATGGATACAATGGCCAGCTTTTTTGATATCCGTAAAGATACCAGGAAGTTGTTTTCCGGCCTGCATATTGAAAAATACAAAGAAATATGCGGAAAATGGCAGAATCAATGGCCTGTTCTTTTTTTGTCACTGAAAGAAGTAGATGATAAAACATTTGATCAGGCAACGAAAAAACTGGCTGTAAATATTTCAGATTTGTATAAAGAACATACTTATTTGCTGAAAAGCAATAAGGTGGATTCGGCAGATGCGGAACTTTTTAATAAGATCCGGTACCAGAAAGCGGATTCCGTTGATATTCAGAATGCCCTGTATATTCTGATGCGCATGATGCAGGCTTATTTTGGAAAACAGGTAATTGTGTTAATTGATGAGTATGACGTTCCGCTTGCAAAAGCAAGCGAAAATGGATTTTATGACGATATGCTTAACGTTGTGCGGGGATTGTTAGGGAAGACTTTAAAAACAAATCCGTTCCTGAAATTTGCTGTAATTACAGGGTGTCTGCGAATTGCTCAAGAGAGTATTTTCACAGGAACCAATAACTTTGTGTCTGATACAATTACTGGGGAACGTTTTAACGAATATTTCGGTTTTACAGAGGAAGATGTCCATAAACTGCTGCAGGATACAGGGTATGGCAAGCATTTTGATGAAATAAAATATTGGTATAATGGATACCGTTTCGGTTCCATTGATATTTATTGTCCATGGGATGTATTGAATCATGTGAATGCGCTTCAGGATAATCCGGATACGGAGCCGAAGAGCTATTGGGAGGATACCAGCCATAATGGGATACTGCGAGTATTTATTGAACTTGCAAACAGTGAAGAACGTCAGGATTTGGCAGTCAATGATAAGTTTGAAGCTTTATTGGGCGGAGACTGTATAGAGGAACCCATTGAACAAAATTTGACTTACGATACTCTTCATTCTTCAGAGTCCAATTTGTGGAGCCTGTTATATTTAACCGGATATTTAACGCAGGCAGCCCCAATTTCGCTGAAGAATAGTGCGCCGGTGGAAAATGGCAAATTTCTGCTTAAAATTCCAAACGAAGAAGTGAAGCTGATATTCAGAAAGACGGTGGTGGAATGGTTTCATGCGAAAGTGGCAACTGTTGACCGCAGTGAACTGTTCAGGGCCATGTGGGAAGGAAATGCACAAAAGGCTACGGTTATTCTTTCGGATTTACTTTTTAATACTATCAGCTACCATGATTATAAAGAAGATTTCTATCATGCATTTATTGCCGGTGTGTTTACAGGTGCCGGATATTATGTGGAATCCAACAAAGAGCATGGAACCGGACGGACAGACATAGTTGTCAGGGATCGAAGCAGCAGGCGGGTTATGATTATAGAAGCGAAGCGTTCTGATTCTCGGGACTTACTGGAAACAGGGTGCCGCGATGCGGTAAGGCAGATTGATGACAGAAGATATGCAGCAGAGTTCGTGAAAGGATATCGGAGCGTCATCTGTTATGGCATTGCATTTTATAATAAAGAATGTCTTGTTATGAAATTCGGAACTGCAGAAAATTAATACTGTTTGGAAGAAAAGCTGGCCCTATATCTAAAAAGGTATAGGGCCGGTTCCTTTATATGTCCCAAAAGACGAGATCCGAAATATCAGCTTAAAACAAAGAGGAAATGGAGAAGCACAAATATTCCATCCCAGGCACGCTGAATCCATTTTATGCAGTCAGTGATTTTGCTAAAATGAAGCCACATAGAAAAAGGGTACCGGAGTACATATGAAGAGTATGTTTTTTCATTTATTCCGGCAGGTAGGGCACATATGTGCAGAAGGGAGAAGGTATGAAAAGAAAACTGACAGCAAAGGTTCTGGCGGTGGGATTAGCTCTTTCCACAATACTGACAGGCTGCGGCGGGGCAGCGAAGGGAGAAAAATCCAAACCGGTCCAGACCGGGACGGCGAGTGAGGAAGCACAGAGTGAGGGAGAAAAGCCTGCGGGAGCTGAAGCCCAGGCAGACATCGGAGAGGTTCCCACAGAACTGACCATTTATACTTATTATGCAGACAGCGCCATTGCACAGGTAGACAGAGCGCTGGAAATCATGAAGGAGACTTATCCGGATCTGAAGATCAATATTGAACACAGGACGGATTCTGACGGCAGTGTACTTAAGACAAGGGCTGCAGTGGGAGAACTGCCGGATATTTTCGAATGTACCGGACAGCTTACAGATATTCTGATTAAATCAGGAGATCTGGCGGAGTTAGATTCTGCCATTGAAGACGCAGGTTTTTTTGATAAATATCTGGATGGAAATTTTGATGTAAAGAAATCGCCGGATGGCCATTTTTATGCTATCAGCTCCACAGTTCCGGAATGCTGTGAAGTATTCTACAATAAGGAAGTATTCGAAAGGCTGGGACTGGCGGAACCTAAAAATTATGAGGAATTCAAGGCCGTGGTAGAAGCACTGAATGCGGACGGCATAATCCCGCTGGCATTGTTTGCCCAGCAGAAATGGCCGGGGCTTCAGATGTTTGATATGGCCGTGGTAGCAGAGGGACAGCCTTTGGGTCTTACAGGACTGGAAGACGGAAGCACGAAAATTACGGATCCGGAATATCTGGAAGCAGCCAAAAAGCTGAGTGAACTGACCTCAATGGGCTTAATAGGCAAGGGCGCACTGAATACTAATGCAAGCCAGGCCTTTGAATTGGTGGAAACCGGACAGGCAGGTATGCTTATTAATGGAAGCTGGTTTTTCAATGACGCGGCTGTAGGCGGTTATGGCGACAGAATAGGATATTTTGAGTATAATCCTTTTACGGATGAAGGCAAAGAGGAGGAAACGCACTGGACAGAGTCCGGCGGTACAGGATCCATGGGCGGCTATGCCGTAAGTGCCAAAGGCAAATATGCGGAATATTCCAAGAAAGTCCTTTTAAGCTTTCTGGAAGCAAGGGATATTGCCAATGCGGAACTTGGTTCATTAAGCGTACTGAAGGAAAAAATGGAACCGTTGGAAGCGCGGGCGGAATCCTATCAGCATTATGCGGACAATCTGGATAAAATTCAGTCTACCACAAAATTTGAATGGTCATTGAATAATCAGGAACTGATAGTGGCACTGGAAGATACCTGTGAACTGCTTCTGACCGGACTGATTACACCGGAAGATTTCATTGCGGATCTGGATGAACAGATAGCTGAAGCGCTTGGTCAATAAGAAGAGACACCGGGAGGGGGACAGGAACATACTGTACCCCCTTATCCATAAAGGAAAGGGTGAGGAAATGAATCCGTTATTTCGAAAAAAGAAGGCGGCAATGTTTCTGTTTACGGCTCCGGTAATTATTCTGTTTTGTCTGATTATTGTCATACCACTGGCGGAATCGGCAGCTATGAGCTTTACGGAATGGGATGGAGTGAACGAGGCCGTATTTACGGGACTGGATAACTTTAAACGGCTTTTTACGTCAAGAGATCTGAAGGTTTCCATACGGAACAGTCTGTTATATTCCGGCGTACTAACGGTTTATCAGATCGGTTTGGGGACTTTATTTGCCTTTTTCCTGGCTAATTTTAATATAAAGGGCAGACGTTTTTTTAAGGATGTATATTTTTTCCCTGTGCTGCTGTCCGTATCGGTGGTGGCACAATTGTGGATTTCCGTATATCATGGAGATTTCGGCCTCATTAACCAGCTTGCCAGGCATTTGGGGGTTAACTGGGAACAAAACTGGCTTTATGAGCCGGTAAAAGGTGTGATAGCTATTGTTCTGGCTGAGTCCTGGAAAGGAATGGGCTATCATATGCTTATTATTTATGCGGCTATGAAAAATGTTCCTGATGTGTATTATGAGGCTTCTTATATTGATGGTGCAAATAAGCGGCAGCAGTTTTTTAATATTACGCTTCCGCTGACCATTCCTACAATAAAGGTATGTGTGGTAATGTGTATCACCTATGGCTTCCGGGCATTTGAGATGATCTTTCTGATGACAGGAGGCGGGCCCGGCAATTCGAGCTATACCATGCCTATTATGATGTATAAAGCATTGTTTGGCCTTCAGAAATATGGATATGGCAGCGCTATTGCAGTGGTTATTGTAATCATCTGTGTCGGGATGATGCTGGGGATTAACAAGCTTACGGAACGGTTTGACGGACAATATTAGATACAGGCCACGAAAGGGAGGAATCAGATAATGAAAAATAAAAAAAGAAGTTTTAAGCCTGCGTGGTTTCTTGTATATATCGTTATGATTGTTTATGCAGTCATTTGTCTTTATCCTGTCATCTGGATGGGTTTTTATTCCCTGAAAAATAATGAAGAAATTTTTGTAACTAATCCTTTCGGGCCGCCCATTGTACCTCAGTGGAGCAATTACGTGAAGGCTGTAACGCAGTTTGACATTCCGCTTTATTTCAGGAACAGTATTGTGGTATCTCTTGCCGCTATGTTTTTCGGGATACTGTTTTGTCTTACCTTCACTTATGTGGTAGCAAGAGTGAGAGTGCGTACTACGAAGGCTCTTCATTCCCTGGTGATGGCGGGGATGTTTATACCAATTCAGGCTGTTATGACACCCCTGGTGGTGATGGTGAAGAATCTTCATCTGACCAATACATTATGGTCGCTGATCATCCCGTATACGGCTCTGAGTTTTCCCTTCGGGGTCATGGTGCTTTACGGATTTTACCTCACCCTTCCCATGGAACTGGAAGAGTCCGCTTATATGGAAGGGGCAGGATTTATGAGGACTTATTTCAGTATTATTCTGCCTCAGATGAAGTCGGCAATATCGGTTCTTGTCATTTACCAGTTTATGTCTCATTGGAATGAATTCAGTCTGGCGCTGATTTTGATTACCAAAAATGAACTGAAAACCCTTCCTCTTGGTCTGGCCGGTTTTTATGGACAGTTTTCCACCGATTGGGGACCTGTGGGGGCATCGCTGGTCATTGCCAGCTTCCCTGTTATTATTCTATACATTTTTTTCAGCAATAAGGTAAGTGACGCCATGGCATATTCCGGCATGAAGAATTGAGGGTGTAGATAAAAATTCTGAGTGAGCGCCGCCGTGTCCCCTGCCCTTGCCGTGCGTGCTGTGGCCCTGCAAGGTTCCTTACAGGGGACGCTTCCGCTCGGATAATCACGCAACGGTACTAAGGCTGCAAATGGAAGCAAAGCATTCCAAGTACGCAGCCTAAGGACCGGCGTGCTTATAACGCCCCTTACAGGAATCCTTGCAGGGCCGCAGCGCGCACGGCAGGGGCAGGGGACACGGCGGTGCTCACTCAGAATTTTATCTGCATACAAGAATTGACAGATGGATTGTAACCGCCGCAAGGTTCCACTATAATAAAGGGAAGATATGAGTGGGGGTACGCATGAAAAAGAGGTTAAAAAATCTGTCGATTCAGCAGAGGATCAGTTATTCTTTTACTTTGTTTTTTACCGTTCTGGTCATCTGTATTATTTTTGTGCTGCGGGGAATTTACAGCAGTCAGATGTATGAAAAACTCATGCAGGGAAGGAGCTATGAGGATAATCTCATTGTGCAGCAGATGGCCGGCCTGGCTTCCAATACCGGAAGCTGCTGCAACAGTATTATAGTAAACCTGAATAATACGCTGGAATTGAACGGATCGCCTCTTTTTTATCCTAATCTGTATAATACAACGACGAAAAAGAAGATTCTGAATATTATTGAAAACAGTTTTTTATTGTATCCGGATGTAGGACATATTGCAGTTCTGTATAATAACGGCGATATGTATGAAAAGGAACGAAATCGTTCTTACCGGAGTTCGGACGGAAATCTGGAACTGGTGAAGCAGTTTGGAAAAATGGGAATCACCACCACAGGGCAATGGTATTACTCTCTCAAGATAGAATCGGCATTTTCCGGTTTTAACCTGCATTATGTAAAGGTATTAAGGGATGTGGAAAGTAATTCGGATGTGGGTTATATCATTTTGGAACTGGATGAACAGAGGCTTTATGAGACCTATCAATATAAGGATGGAGCTCCGGAGGTGGATATATACCTGACTGACCAGAATGGCATGCTTCTGTCCAGTGATGACAGGGAGGCTATGGAGGCACTGCGTGCGGCTCCGGATTATGACGCCCAGTTTGCCTATTCGAAAGAGGTTCTCGGCCATGCGGAAGAGAAAAAGGGAATGTCAGGATTCCGGGTAGGGAGCTATCAGGTAAACGATACCTGGAGGCTGACTACAGTTTTGGATGTAAAAGCTTCTTTATCGGCAGTAAATAATATGACAATAGTCATTATCATAGTCAGTCTTCTGCTGCTGTGTGTCTTTAACGCATTGAGTACGGTTATTGCGCGCCGCATCGCCCGGCCTATTTCCCAATTGTCGGAGCACATGCGCAAATTTACTCACTCCCTTCCGGAAAATCTGCCGGATACGGATGTGGAAAATGAAGAAGGAATCCTGATATCCAGCTTCAACCAGATGGTTCGGATGAACCGGGAGCTGTTTGAAAATGTTACCAATGAAAAAAGGGAAAAAAGGCGGTTGGAGCTGGCGCTTCTGCAGGCTCAGATTAAACCTCATTTTCTGTATAATACACTGGATACTATTTTCTGCCTGAACAGTATGGATTGTTATAAGGATGCCAGCCGTATGATCAAATTACTGGCGGATTATTACAGGCTGGTGCTGAATAAGGGGCTGGACTGGATATGGATGGATCAGGAGCTGGAGGCTCTGCAGAAATATCTGGAAATCCAGTCGGTGCGCTATAATGACAGTCTCAGCTATTCCATAGAAATGCCGGAGGAGCTGCGGGCTTTTAAGATACCGAAGCTGACGCTGCAGCCGCTGGTAGAAAATGCTATTTATCACGGCATTAAGCCTAAAAATGGAAGGGGACATATTCTGGTCACGGGAGAACTGGTGGATGACTGGGCTTATATTTATGTGGTTGATGATGGGATTGGCATGAGCCGGGAAACCTTCAGGCGTATTTTGTCGGGAGAACAGAAGGGAGCAGATATGGATGCTATTTCTTCTGCGGATAAAATGCATTCCATGGAAAGCTTTGGTCTGAAAAATGTATCTGAAAGACTCAAGATGTATTATGGACAGGGGACTTGTATCCAGTTGGATGATACCCCTATTGGAACCAGCATTGCCTTGTGCATAAATCTGAAAAGAGGTGGCCATGAAGTATAAGGTTCTTCTTGTGGATGATGAAAATATATACCTGCAGTATCTGTCCCGGATCATAGACTGGGAGGAACTGCAGTGCGGGATATGCGGCTTTGCCAAAGACGGGGAGGAGGCGCTTGTCCTTATCCGGGAAAAGCATCCTGATATTGTTTTCATGGATATCAATATGTCCAGGATGAATGGTTTGGAGGCTTGTGAAGCCATTAAGGGCAGTGATGCGGAAACAAGGGTGATTATCATGACTGCCTATGATGAATTTTCTTTTGCACATCAGGCAATTAAGCTGAATGTGTTCGATTACCTGCTTAAGCCTTTTGATAAGGAAGAACTGAAGGAAGCTTTGGGAAAATGCATCAAGGATATTGAGGAATCTCGGAAAAACAAACATCTCAGGCAGGAAATGCTGCTGCGGGATGCAGTGGAGGCTCAGCCGGAGCTTTTGATATGGAAGGAAGGGCTTCCGGGCAAAGGGAGCCATTATATGGTATCTATTCTGCGAATCCAGAAGGGGTGTGGTGATTATGATATTGCCGTGATCCGGGAACTGTTGGAGTTCTACCTGGGAAGGGCGGGAATTGGCAGCTATTGCCTTAAAAATGACGGCAGCTGTGTCACCATTGCTCATGTGACGGATAACAAAGATGGGGTCATGGAACGGATAAGGAAGGCATATGAAAGCCTGCTGGAAGATGAGAATGCTGCAATACTGGATTCAGCCGCTTTAAGCTGTGTGGAGGAAGGATTGGATCATCTTCAGGAAACCTACAGGCAGGCCAGGCTTGTCTATGAAAACAGCACCAAGGTACATCGCAGAGTGGCCTGCTATGAGGACTTAAAATCCCTTAATACAGATGTTTCCTTTTACAGTACCCAGGATATCAATCTGTTGATTAAATATTTTGAGTTGAGAGATTATCCCAAGGTGGATGATATCATGGAGAGAATGTTCGGTCTGTCGGAAAACCAGATGTTTTCTTTTCAATATATCATAAATGTATACTATTCCCTCATGATAGGTATTCATTCCTATTTCCGACAGACAAATGAAAATCCCATTTCCGATTATATGCAGATGCAGGACAGTATTATAACCGATTTAAAGGACTGCTTTACCGTGGGGCAGGTAAAGGAAATTATTAAAAATTATGTATATGAAATGCTTTCGGACTGTACTTATGTGCCGGTGGGAAGTAAGAAGGAGATTCTGGTCAATAAAATAGAACAGTATCTGCAGGAGCATTACCAGGAAGGAACCCTTTCCGTCAATGTTATCGCGGAAAATTTATTTTTCGAAAACAGTTATATCCGCCGGGTTTATAAGACACAGACAGGCAAAACAATCATGCAGAGACTGGAGGAAATCCGTATCGAAAAGGCGAGGGAGCTTCTGCGTGAGGAAGGGATACGATGTGCGGAAGCAGCCGAGCTCACCGGATTTTCTGATCCCTATTATTTCAGCAAACGGTTTAAGCTGTTCTGCGGATGTACGCCCTCCGAATATCAGATGGCAGGAAAAAAATAAGAGAATAACAGCAGATCATACGCAAGGAGATATTATCACAGCTGTTAAAATTGGAAAGCGTGCACGGCACGCGGACAGGAGCAGATATGGAATATTGTGAAAATTGGGAGCAAATCAGAAAAAAATTCCTGGAGTATTGGGCTATGGAGAATCACGACAGGCCTCTTGTAAGCATCCGGGCGCCGAAGGACAGACAGGAGAAAAAGCCGGAAAGCCGTCATTCTTCTCTGAAAGAAAGATGGATGGACACGGAATACGTATTGAAAAGCAGCAATTGGGAGATGCGTAATACATATTATGGAGGAGAAGCTTTTCCCTCGCTTAATCCTAATCTTGGGCCGGACTATTTCGCGGCCTGTTTCGGAACGAAGCTGGAATTCGGAGAGGATACAAGCTGGTCCGTCCCTTTCCTGACGGATGAGGATGTGGAAGAATATCAGGGCTTTATGCTCTGCAGACAAAATGAATATTATAAAAAAATGCTTGAAATTACCCAGGCAGCAGTGGAGGATGGAAAAGGAAAATATCTTGTGGGGGTTACCGATATCCATCCCGGTCTGGATGGACTGGTGTCCATGAGAGGGCCTCAGGAGCTGTGCATGGACACTCTGGATCAGCCGGAATTTATTCAGAAGGGAGCCATGGATCTCTTTCCCGGTTTTCGGGAGATTTATGAAGAGCTGTATACGATGACGACCAAATACCAGGAAGGAAGCACCTGCTGGATGGGTATTTGGCATCCGGGCAGATGGTATCCTACCTGCTGTGATTTTTCCTGTATGATATCCACACAGATGTATGAAGAGCTTGTGGTGGGAGAGCTTCTTGAAGAGCTTGATTTTCTGGATGCCAGCATCTACCATCTGGACGGGCCGGATGCCCTGAAGCATCTGGATCGGCTGCTTGCGATCGATAAGCTTAAAGGGATCCAATGGGTTTATGGAGCCGGACAGCCCACAGCCTCTCATTGGATTCCGGTACTTAAAAAAATCCAGGATGCAGGTAAAATGATTCAGATAGATGTGGTTCCGGAGGAACTGGATATTATGCTTGAGAATCTTAAGCCGGAGGGCGTGATGTATACGATAAATGCCCGGACGGAAGAAGAGGGAAGGGCATTGATGAAAAAAGTGGAGAGATATAAAAGATAAAAGAGTCGGGAGCCCGGAGATTTCTTCCGCGGACAACGAGCCAAACGGGCACGCCAGCAGAGAACCGAAGGTTCTCTTGCCTACTTGACTCCGGGCTCCCGTAGGTGTAACAGTAATACTTAAACAATATTTTTCCCATATCAGCCATAGCTACGCCATACTGTCATCCCGCAGAGAATCAGCCAGACTGCATCCAAGCACTTTTTTCCCGCCAATATAATATGCCAGGCCGACAAAGGCAAAGATAGCCAGACTGAATGCAGCAATTATCGATACCGGAATTTCCGGAAGAACCTCCAGCGGTTCCAGAAAGCTGGCCTTCGTGGTAAATATGATAAAGAACACAGTCAGAGGAAGCGTGATAAGAACCGGCCGCCCGGCGATAACCAGCGCTTCGATACAAAATAATTTCCGTATGCCTGCAGGCGTAAGTCCCACAGACATATATTGAGCCAGTTCCCGTTTCCTCTGGCGAAGGAAACCAAGCGTATACGAAAACACGTTGGCAATTCCAATGACAGCCAGTAAGGTACAGAAAGAGCCAATAATCAGCTTGTAACTGCTGAGGATTCTGTCATTGGTAATCTTTTCTTCCACTCGGTTCTCACTTTCCGCTTCATAGGAGACGCTGACCAGCTGCAAAATACGATCCTCCAGCGCATTCAGTTCGTCAAGGGCAGCTCCTTTCTCTGCCAGTATCCGGATATAGGTATCCTTCTGCGGCTCCCCTGTCTGTTCCTTTATTTTTTCCCATAATGACAGCGGGATAAACTGTACCAGGGTATAATCATCATATTCTTCTCTCAATCCAGGTGCTTCCCCGGTATATCCGAGTATGGGAATGTCAGCCGTTTCAGAGCTGCCGTCCTTATTCCGCAGGACTGCTGAATCCAGGTTTTCCTTTATAAAGGGGATCATTTTCCGATGACGGAAATTACTGTTTAAGCTGTCCCAGAACTGGTTCAGCATTATCGTTCCGTCCAGGCGAGGAGTTATTCCGAGCTGTTCGCAGTATCTCATAAATGCATCATCATTCATTATGACAATGGGCGCTTTCACCAGCCAGGAACCTTCTGCTGAGGAAATGGAAGAACCGGCAACTGCCTGAGGGCCGCCCAGAGAAGCCAGTTCCGGGCTTATCGCTTCCTCAGGAACAGGTATAAGGGCCTCCGCCTTCTGGTATATGACGAGATCGTTAACCCCTTCTGTTTCCTCCAGTGCCTGTGTCAGCCCGAATTCCTCTATTTTTGTGTTCTTGAGCGTTGCCATGATATCCCACACATCCTGATATTTTTCAAAGTACGTATATTTAGTACTGAGATCGGTCAGGGCAAAAAAGCACAGCATCATGGTGAAACCAAAGAAAGAGAGGGTGAGGGACAGCGTAGAAGTACGCAGTGTCTTTTTTTGTGCCTTCAGGGCATTTCCCGCCAGTTCTCCTTCCGTTCCGAATAACAGGGAAAGGACAGGGGAATGTTTTTTCTTTTTCAGCTTCAGTCCGCCGGTTCCCCGGATGGCATCCAGAGGTGTCATCCGGCTCAGCTTCCGTGCCGGGATCCATGCGGAAAACAGGACGGTCAGGAAGGAGACAAGGAGGGTAACCGCAAAAATGGCAGGATGATAACTGAAATTGATGTTATACCGTCCCGGCATGTCCGCTCCGATGATTTCGATCCCCTGCTTTGTTACATAGCTGAGGGCGATTCCCAGTAAAATGCCAACTATAACCGGCGCTGCGCATAGTACGGCAGCCTCCTGCATCAGGCAGGTACGGATCTGCCCCGGCGTGGCTCCGATGCTGGAAAAAATGCCGAACTGATGAACCCTGGCATTCATGGACACCGCAAATGAATTATGGATGACCAGAATCAGAGACAGGGAAAGCAGCAACAGTACCACCAGATAAAAAGTCATTAAAAGAGGAGGCGTTTCATCCTGGGGATCGTGGATCAGATACCGGGATAAAAGTAGCAGATGATAGGATGCCGCATCATCCTCCAGTCCAAGCTGCCTGACGATCAAAGGCATATCCTGAAAAATTGTCCTGGCATTCCGGAAATAAACATCAATCACAGTTTCCTGATCCGTGGATAATTCTTCATTAACTATGGCTTTTTCCACGTTGGCAAAATTCTGTATTGTGAGGATATCCTCTTCATGGGCGATACCTGTGATGCGGCCCTGCCAGCCGCCTTCCTCAATGATTATCTTCTCAACCTCATATACCCAGAAATTATAAAACATACAGCATAAAAAGGACAGGAACAGGCTGGCAATGAAGGCTGCCACCATAATCGATACACTGGAAGCGCGGCTGTTTTTGATAAAGCTCCTGGAATAATCCTTCCACATCTGCCTCACCCCCGTTTCTCATCGCTGATAATGCGGCCATCCTCTATGGTCACAATGCGATCCGCTTCCAAAGCGATTTTTTCATCATGGGTAATCAGCAAAATGGTCTGTTTCAGATTCCGGTTGGATAATTTGAGTAAATCAATGATTTCCCTGGAATTCTTCTGATCCAGGTTGCCGGTGGGCTCGTCCGCCAGCAGAAGGGCAGGGCGGTAAATCAAAGATCTGGCAATGGCCGCGCGCTGCTGCTGGCCTCCGGATAACTGGTTCGGAAGAGCTTCCAGCTTGTCGGTGATGCCAAGGGACTGTATCACCTGCTGAAAATATTCCTGATTGGGCTTGCGTTTGTCGAGTAAGAGAGGCATCAGGATATTCTTGCGGACGGTCAAGGTGGGAATCAGATTATAAAACTGATAGACAAGCCCCACCTTCCTGCGCCGGAAAATAGCCGCCTGTGTGCGGTTCATCGTGGAAATATCCGTTCCCTCCACGATAACCTTTCCTTCCGTGGGCTGATCCACGCTGCCCAGAATATGCAGAAGCGTGGACTTCCCCGATCCGGACGCCCCTATGATCGCAACAAATTCGCCTTTATTTACAGTCAGGTCAATCCTGTCCAGGGCAACAACCTGGTTATTGCCGGATCCATATACCTTCCTGACTCCTTCACATTTTAATATTTCCATCTGCTTATTTCCTTCCTGTTATGTTTGTGACTCCTTCCTGTGCCGGCAGACCGGAGAGACTATGATTTATTATAACAAAGGAAAGTGACATCTCAGTGACTGTAAAAACGGATTTCAAAACAGGCTCCGGAATCCGGATTATTCTTTGCATGAATAGTCCCGTTCTGGCTTTCTATAATTTCCTTTGCCAGGGACAGGCCGATTCCGATACCTCCGCCTTTGGCATTATGCCCGCGGAAAAAACGTTCGAAAAGGTGGGGCAGATCCTCTTTTGCAAAGCCTTCGCCCTCATCCCGGATGATTATCTGTGTATAAAGGGGATTTTGTTCATACGAACAGTGGATAACTCCTCCCGCAGGCGTATGCTCCATACAGTTTTTCAGCAGATTCATGATCGCTTCCATGGTCCAGTCCATATCGGCGGTTATCCGGGCAGGTTTTCCTTCCGGGATATCCACTGAGACCCCCGCATGGGATAAAACCTCCTGCAGGTTGTCAGCTGCAAGCGTCAGGATGGTAAACACATCCGCTTCTTTTTTTTCGAAGGGCAGTGTCCCTGCATCCAGCCGGGATAACAGCAGCAGGGCTTCTTCCAGGTGTGTCAGGCGCTCCAGCTGCCTGCGTATCTGACTGATATTTTCCTTTCCCGAAGGACAGTCCATCATCTGCAGGGACAGGTGGATAGCTGTAATGGGGGTTTTGAGCTGATGGGCGATGTTGGCGAGATTTTCGGCGAAATTCTGCCTGGCTGTGAGGGCGGCATCCCTTGTCTGGTAAGCGAAGGTTACCGTTTTATAGATTTCATCCTGCAGCTTGGAAAATTCGTCCTCCTCTTCCCGTAAATGAAGGCCGTTTCCCCCGGTATTCACATTTTCCAGATAATCCGTCAAAGACTTAATCCGCAGCATTTCTTTTCGACGCATATGCCGGAAGGCGGCCAGAAACAGTCCTCCGCCGAAAAGAAATCCGGCAGCGGCAAAGATTATTCCATAGTTGGGGGCGGCTTTTGAAAAGTCGGACTGCCGGTACCCGTAGGCGGCCAGTATGCTTTTTTCTTCAGGCACAGCTGTTTTGTTCTTATAATCCTTCAGGATGGCAGGGATTACCGTTTCCGCTTCCGGCAGTTCGTCGATGATACTCCGGCAGATGCCGTTCAGCAGCTGAAACTGTGCACGGTTATAATGGCTCGTCATAAGTACAGCTGTGAAGGAAGCGGAAAGCAGGCCGACTGCCAATACGAATGATATAAGAATCCCGGTATTTTTATGACCGCTCATAAGGTGTCCTCCATACGGTAGCCGAAGCTTCTGATCGTTTTAATACAGGATGGATTATGCAGCTTTTCCCGCAGTCGCTTCATGGTAACGGTAAGCGTATTGTCATTCACATAGCTGCCATTGCTGTCCCACAGCTGCTGCAATATCCTTTCCCTTGTAACAGTTTTCCCTTTATTCCGGATTAAAAGCAGCAGAAGCTGATATTCCGACTGGCTTAACGTGATTTCCTCTTCCCCGCAGAAAACCATCATGCGGTTCTGATCCAGCCTGACGGAATCGCAGGAAAGGTACTGCTCGGGCACATTCCCCGCCCTGCGGAGCAATGCGCGGACGCGGGAATATAAAACCTCCAGTTCAAACGGCTTCACCACATAATCATCCGCGCCGTTCTCAAAACCGGATACGATATCGCGGGAATCTCCCCGGACAGTCAGGAAGATAAGCGGCAGCTCCTTCCAGCGGGAACGGATCCACCTGCACAGCGAGTCACCCCGTCCGTCCGGCATATTCCAGTCTACAAGCGCGGCGGCAGGCACATGGCCTTCGAAAGCCTTTTGGGCAGCTGCAATGGTATGAAAAACGCTGACCCTGCAGCTGCGCTGTTCCAGATATTCTTTCACGATGCGTGCTATATTTTCATCATCTTCCACGTAATAAATATCAATCATCTTCAGATCCTCCGTCTGTTGGTGCGGATGTGCCGGTTAATATGCCTATTATATTTCGGGCGGTAAAAACATACAAGCTGTTGTTTACAGGACTTACATTTAAATTGATACAGCCGATACAATAAATGGGCAGATCGGCCTGACATGCCGCAAAATTATTCATAAATAAATTTGAGGAAGATAGAAACCCGGATATATGATAAAATAAATCCGGATAAACATAGCAGCTCTTATTTGCTGAGGAATGACTTATGAGGGAAACTGATATTAAAGAAAAAATATTGACGGATAAAAAATACGGATTAAGGGATTATCTGTACATTCCTTTTTCTGTTTATCCTTTTGGCTGCTTGCTGAAGCTGCTTACAAAGCTGGTGTCCGCGCTGCTTCCGGCTTTGCAGGTTCTGACAATAGCCGCCTTTATTGATCGTGTGACTCTGGTGGTACAGGGAAAGGCAGGTGGGAACGAGGTTTATGTTCCGCTTCTTCTGCTTGCCTGTATTCTGGCATTTACCTATCTGAACGGCCAATTGATCGCCTTCCTGAACCTGAAAACGGAATTACGGCTTGCCGGAACCTATGAAACCGCACTCCTTGACAAAAGAGGGAAGCTGGAATACTGGCATATTGAAAATGACGATTCCTGGAATGTGGTTGACCGCACCTGCAAAGAGGCGACGGAAAAGCTTCTGAGAGGTTTTGATAGCCTGCTGGATATGGGAGAACTGCTCATCCGGGTTTTATCTTTGCTTATTATCCTTACACTGCAGGTATGGTGGATAGGGCTGGCCATACTGGCTGTCTCCATACCGCTGTTCCGTGTTTCCCTGAAGGCGGGAAAAGAAAATTATGAGGCATACCGGAATGCGGAAAAAAAGACAAGAGAGGCTGAGTACCTGCATAAGGTTCTGACGGAAAGGGAGAGTGCGGAAGAACGGACACTCTTCGGTTACTCGGACTGGCTGAATAAAAAATGGCTGGAAAAGTATGAAACGGCAAGAAAAATTACAATGAGCGTAATGCTCCGGAATTATATTAAAATGAAAGGCTCCAGCCTGATTACCGTGGCGATATCCCTGATAATCATCCTTGTTCTGCTTTATCCCCTTTCTCAGGGAAAGCTCACGGCGGGGATGTTCATAGCTCTGGTTTCTGCCGCGCTTGAACTGATCCAGCTGATGTCCTGGCAGCTTGCCAGGCTTACCGAGCAGATGGCGAAAAACAAGGCATACATGGATGATTTGACGGAATTCGTGGGCTTGTCGGAGGATGACGGCGCACTGAAGGAAAAGAACGCCGGTCCGGATGTGGTGGAAGAGGTGGAGTTCCGGGATGTTTCTTTCCGCTATCCCGGAACCGACAGCTGCATACTGAAGCATTTTTCCCTCCGGATAGAAAAAGGAAGGCATTATGCGTTTGTTGGAATCAACGGCGCTGGAAAGACCACGATTGTCAAGCTTCTGACCGGCCTGTACCGGGAGTATGAAGGAGACATTTTTATTAACGGCAGAAACAGCAGAGAATATGACAGCCGCCAGCTGATGGATATGTTTTCCGTGGTCTACCAGGATTTCGCCAGATACCAGATTTCATTTGCTGATAACATACGTTTGGGGAACAGGACGGAAACGGATGAAGCCAGATTTTCCCAGGTTCTTTCATTTAATGAAATCGGGGAAATTGCACAGGCACTGCCTGATGGGACGGATACCTGCCTGGGGAAGATAAAAAAGAACGGCGTGGATCTTTCCGGCGGTCAATGGCAGAAAATAGCCATAGGCAGAGCGCTGTATCAGCGGGCCTCCATACGCATCATGGATGAACCCACCGCAGCGCTGGATCCCGTATCGGAAAGCAATGTGTACCGGATTTTCGGGGAAGCCAGCCGGGATGTGACCACCATATTTATCACCCACAGGCTGGGGGCTGCCAGACTGGCGGATACCATTGTCGTTCTGGACGGCGGAAATGCGGCGGAAACCGGAAGCCATGAAGAACTAATGGCAAAGCAGGGAATTTATGCGGAAATGTTTGAAGCACAGAGGAGCTGGTATCAATGAATAAGAAAAAAAGAGGCCCTGTAAAATTATTATGGAAACTGACGCCCCTGGTCATAAAAGCGGCTCCGGGTGCATTCCTTCTGACAACGGTTATGGCGGTGTTTCACGGTGTTTCCTGGGGAGCTGTTACTGCGGGACAGCAGATTTTTTTTGATGGAGTAACAGAGTTTGCAACAGGAAAAGCTTCTTTAAAAAGAGTGCTGGCTGCCTTTTTCCTGCTGGGAATCGCATATGTGCTTTGCCACATATTTAACGGCGCCGGAAATTATCTCAATGAAATGATGGAGAAAAAAGCGGAAGGCCGGCTGTCCTTTTTTATCCATGAAAAGATGGCGGCGATGAAGCCGATCTATTTTGAGGAGCCCGATAAACTGGATATCTTCAATAAAGCGGAGGAAGGAAAAAACAATGCAGTGGAACTGGTTTCCGCTTTGCAGGGGGTTTTTACCTTTTACCTGCCTTATTTTCTTTTTATGGCATGGTATCTCTTTCATTTAAAGCCGGTGCTTGCCGTCGCTGTCGTGCTGGTTTTCATTCCCACCGCACTGACACAGATCGTACGGACAAGAGCCTTCGGAAAGCTGGAGGAGGAATCGGCGTCTCTCAGGCGGGAGAATACCTATTATGAGAACTGTATGGTCAGCAGGGAGTATTTTAAGGAAACCAGAATGCTGGGAGCCTTCCATTACTTCCGCGGGAAATATGCGCAGACGAAGAAGGAGCTGCTGAGCCTGAAATATAAGGCGACCTTAAAATCCAACGGACTCGAGCTGGTAATGAAACTGATCACGCTGGCCAGCTACCTTCTGATTCTTGTGATGCTTGTAAAGGCCGTGATGAGGGGAGAAATCCCGGTGGGAGCCTTTATCGCCGTATTTAACTCTTTGAGTACACTCTATGATTTCATGGAAGAATTGATTTGCTACCATGTGGGGCATATGGCGCAGGGAATGGGAAAAGTGAATAATTTCATGGACTTTCTGGAAATGGAAAGCCAAGATGGAACACAGGAAGCCCAGCTTGCCTTTCATAATATCAGGCTTAGTAAGGTGAGCTTTTCCTACCCGGAGGCCCGGACGGAAGCGCTTTCGGATATTTCACTGGAAATAAAGAAAGGGGAAACACTTGCCGTTGTAGGAGAAAACGGCTCCGGGAAAACAACGCTGGTCAGGCTGCTCACCGGTTTATATATGCCTGATAAGGGCTGTGTGGAGGTTGACGGACAGGATTTGGCAAAGCTTAAAAGACGGAATATCTATGAGAAAACCGCGGTGGTATTTCAGAAATTCCAGAAGTACAGCCTTTCTCTTAAGGATAATATTGTCATAAGCCGCAGTGAAAAAGAACCCACGGCTTCGCTGCTGGATGAGGTGTGTGAAAAAAGCAGTGTCGAGCTGAATGCGTGGGGACTGAAGGACGGGTATGAGACACTTTTGGGAAAGGAATTCGGGGGAACGGACCTTTCCGGCGGCCAGTGGCAGAGGGTTGCCATTGCCAGAGGGTACTACAGGGAACATGAGCTTATCATACTGGATGAACCGACTTCGGCCATCGATCCTTACGAGGAAACGATGATGTTCCGGAAATTCGCGGATATATCCAGAGGAAAGACGGCTGTGATTGTGACGCACCGGCTGGGCTCGGTAAAGATTGCGGACAGAATTGTGGTGCTGAAAAAGGGACGTATTGCGGAGCAGGGAACCTTCCGGGAACTGATGGACAGAGATGGGGAATTCCGGAGGATGTATTCGCTGCAGAAACAGTGGTATGCGGATGGGGCGGAAAGCTTGTAAGAATTATGATAAGCCTGAACTGGTGAAAAGTTTCAGGGATTTTGGAGAACTATGACATATAGGTGTCATAGTAGGGTGTTTATAATGATGCTGTTAACAGAAAACCAAATTATATGTGAGAATGTATGAGGTGAAAAAATGGGAAATGAAAACAGCATGAAAAGGGAAAATGTATTTTGGAATAGGGATGTATATGCGGACTGTCCGCAGCTGGAAGATGATAAGTATCTGATGAAGCTTACTTCAGAAAGCGACTGGCGGGATTTGCTGAAAGTGTATTCGGATAAGGATGCGGTGCCTTTTTTCAACAGTGATAACTGCAATGGGGAGGACTTTTATCTGACTACGGAAGAGCGTATGAAGGAAATAATCCGTATGTGGCGGCTTTCCTATGAAGAAAGAGGGTTCGTTCGATGGTCTATAGTGGATAAGCAGGGCGGATGCGTTATCGGAACGATAGAGTTGTTTCACAGGGATGCGGCTGATTATTTTACGGACTGCGGTCTGCTGCGGCTGGATATCAGAAGTGACTATGAGCGGGAAGAGGAGATAGTAAGAATAGTATCGTTGATATTGGAACCGGCTTTTGAGATGTTTCGGTGTGGTAAAATTGCAACGAAGGCGGTACCGGGGGCGGCGGAGCGGATAAAGGGCCTGAAGAGACTGGGGTTTGCGGCAGCGGAGGAAAAAGTGATTGGGCATGATGGTACGCGGTATGGGGATTATTTTGTGGTGGTTAGGTGAGAGGAAATTTCAAAAGCTGTGTTGAATTATTTGTAGTTAATAATTGAAAATGTGATATATAAAAGAATAGAAATAGTACATGTTTTAGTAGATTAAAATGTGTACTATTTTTTGCGGACAAATAAGAATTTTAATTGTTATTAAGCTTGTCATTTTTTTTCATGCCCTAAATAATTTCATTTCAAAATATCTTATATTACTATTAAACCCATACGGGAACGTAGACTTATGCACCATATCAAATTTCAAAATATCTTATATTACTATTAAACAAGCCGATGCTTATCTCAGAAATGCAAGATCCTTTATTTCAAAATATCTTATATTACTATTAAACGACAACTCCATACCCTTAATCTGCTCTGGAATAGACTATTTCACAATATCTTATATTACTATTAAACAGGAGGGGAACGTGGAACGTATAGCAGAATTAGTATTATTTCAAAATATCTTATATTACTATTAAACAAGAAAGACAGCAGCTAAAAAGAATGCTGCTGAGGAAATTTCAAAATATCTTATATTACTATTAAACGAACAGCTCCGGGTTCTGGAGCAGGTACTGTTGGTCGATTTCAAAATATCTTAATTACTATGAAATCAATTAAATCAGATTACACGGATCTTCATTAGCCAAACATAAAACCCAAAATAGTTTAGTTAGTAATTAATACAATATTATGAATTCCCCTTAGATTCACTTATGCCTCGTTTTATAATATATATTAAATCATATATTTTAAAATTAAAGATTTAATTATACAGTATTTTGCTATCTGTATATTTGAGCAAAAAAGAGGGATAAATATACCCCAATTTTACGAAACATCATTATGTTGATATTAAAAGAGTAATTTAAAAAATAAGCATATTTCAAAACACATCGTGTTACTAATACAGTTTCAGACTAAATTATAATGATGGTATTGTCAACACTTTTGTTGTCTAAAATAGTAGTTAATACATATATAAAGGAAATAATATATTTATAAAATTAGCATTGAAATGTATTTAAATTGGATATATAATACAATTATTAAATCACAATTCATTTTATAACATTATTTCAAACAAAAGAAAGGAGGTAGTAAAATTGCTGGTATTTGAGTACAAGCTGCGTGTCCGTCTTCTGAAATCATTCGAATACGTGAAAGCATCCGAAGCTGTTTCTTATTTTCTTGACAGCGCATTAGGAAAAGAGGAGGATTTTCTGAAACTGCATGAAAGAAGAGAATACAAATATTATACGATGGATTCATTTTATCCATGTGAGAAAGACGGCATTTATAAACAGGGTAAAATCTATGCAATAAGAATCCGGACGGTCAAACAGGAATTAGCAGAATATTTTTCAAGGATGCTGATTCATCATACTTCAGGGGAAATGGAAGGATTAACAGGTGAACTGCGGATTATACCTAAAAAGCAGCTGGAAAGAGTATACTCGCTTACGCCTGTAATAATTAAAACGGAAAAAGGATATTGGCGTGAGCATATGAGTGTCCCGGAATTCGAAGATCGTATTAAGATAAATTTGATAAAAAAATACAATCAATTTAATCATACGAAAATCGAAGAAAATTTTCAGCTTTATAATCTAATTGAATTTAAAAACAAAGTTCCGGTAAAAGTCCCCTATAAAAATATAACACTTTTAGGAGATAAGATAAACCTCATTGCATCGAATGATCCTATGGCCCAGGAACTTTTATATTTTTCACTAGGAACAGGATTTGGAGAAAATAATGGTCGTGGGGCAGGATTCATGAATTATCAATACATCTGATAGGAGGTGAAAATGTGCTGCAGGAAGGACTAGCTGTTTTTCAGAGAATGCGGGAAAAGAATGACAGGCTGATACTGGATGAATATGTTCCGAAAGACGGTACCTATCGATTGATAGAACTGACGGACGACGGATATCAGACAGGAAAAACACTTTATATCCGTTATGATAAAAAGACCGGCGAGATTATAGGGAAGGCTGATTCCGATTATCCGTTTTTCTGTTATCTGGATTATTATAGTAAACTGATTGATATGAATAAGCCGATGGATTCATCAAAGCTTATCCATTCCAATAATTACCTGTCACTTTTTGTTAAGAAGGAAACCATCAAGGATCATAAACTCACCGGAAAAATTCTGGAAGGCTATTATGCTGCGTTAAAGAATCCGCTGGAAAAATATAAAAAGCCACAGGCAAAGGCATTATATCAATCCACTGTACAGGAAACAGGCGAGATTGATGAGGAATTGCTGGAGAGAATCGCTGAATATGTAAAAGAAGAAAAGGTTTGGGAAGATATTGATCTTGAGAAAAAGGAGTACATAAAGCTTTTCTTTGTATATCCCGACAGAGAGAAAACAAAGTCAGTTTATTATAAAGAAGGCAGACGTTACCTGATTCCCAACATCTATAACAGCAATGATTACAATGTGGAAGAAAATGGCGTTATTCTGGGACTTCCTAATAATAATATGGGCATGAACGCCAAGAAGCCATATCTGCCTAATCTGGGGAGAAAAGTGAGTGTCCCTAATCTGGTGGATAAAGAGAAGGCCTGTCTTCTGGCAGAAATGTTCGATTATTTAGGCGGCTTCGCATCAAAAGGATTAGTCAATGTGTATATCGATTATACGGCACAGACTATAAGAGGTTACAGCAATACAGAAGAACCGGAAGATTTGGAAAGCGGCTTTTATTACCGGCTGCGTAAAGGAAAGGAACTGGAAATTCATTGGGCAGATACGGTGACTAATTATAGGAAAAAACTGGATAAAGTTTTCTGGCTTAGAAATATTATTGAGATCCAGGATGAGACATTAGAAAAATTCAGCTTGGAATACAATACTGCTTACAGACAGCTATGGGAACTGAAAAATATTATTGACAGGGAATTCTTTGAAAATAAATTATCTTCGAATTTCTATACAGAAGCAAAGGATATTGCAATTACAGATAATATATTGAAAAGATGTATCCTGGAAACAAGGAACCGGTTTATTTCCTGGTTTTATACAGGAAAAATGGAACAAATAAGTTCTGTTATTGATAAAGTATCCATAGAATTGATTTTTAATACGATATCTTCAAATCGAATATTGCGTGCACAGAGACAGTTTAATTTAAGATGGGCTTTATTGGATTATCTGGAAGGAAGTAAAAGGAGGGAAAATATGGTTATGGATGTAAGAAGTCAGCTGAGAGAGCATATGGCATCAAAAGAGGAATGGACATTCAGCTCAGAGGAAGAATTTAGTTATGCTTTGGGGCAGGTAGTTTCATTTCTGATTTCCAGAAGCAAAGCCAATAAAATTACTTCTTCGTTGGCAAATCCTATCTTTACAGCTAAAAATCACAAGATAGCCCAAAAAAAACTTTTTCAGTTATATTTGAAGTATAATTATGATATATCACATAAAAGTATAGGTCGTGCAGAATTGCTATTTAATCAGGTTATGGCTTATGTACCGAAAAAAGGAACTAGACTTGATCGTGAATGGATTGGAACAGGCTTTACGGCTCAATCGCTAATTTATGAAAAAAAGAATACAGAACAAGCTATTAATGCAGATGCACAGGAGGAAAAGCAATGAATAAGAGAGTATACGGAATTCTTGGAATATCTTCTATCATGGCAAACTGGAATGCGGATTTTTCAGGGTACCCTAAAACAACTTCAGATGGAACTACGTTTGGAAGTGATAAAGCATTAAAATATCCTATGAAAAAGATGTGGGAAAATCAGGGGAAGCCTGTAATTTATATTAAATCCTTATGCCTGAAAGCAGACAAAAAAGGAGAGGCGGTACTTATACCCAGAAGCCTGAAGGAACGTTATGAGTACGTTTTTGGTATCAAAGAAGAAAGCAAAGATAATAAAGAGATTCTTAAAAACCTGTTTCAGGCCGTTGACGTTAAAAATTTCGGTGCAACCTTTGCTGAATCAGGCAGTAACATTTCAATAACCGGTGCGGTACAAATCGGGCAGGGATTTAATAAATATGAAGGTACGGATCCTCAGGAACAGCCCATACTTTCTCCATTCAGAGATGCCACAAAGACAACAGAGGAGAAAGGTGAAGCGAAGAACAGTACTTTGGGAACAAAAATTGTAAGTAATGAAGCTCACTATTTTTATCCCTTTGTTATTAATCCCCTGGCATATAAAGAATTTGTGGAGCTTGGAGTGACGGAAGGATATACAGAAGAAGATTATCAGAACTTTAAGGATACCTCTTTAGTTGCCGCTACTGCATTTGCTACAAATGCAAAAGTAGGCTGTGAAAATGAGTTCGCCTTATTTGTGGAAACGGAAGAGGACTTATATCTTCCTAACCTGTCGGAATATGTATCTTTTGAAAAAGAGGAAAATAAAAATATAATTCATTTGCTCTGTGATGAGTTATTGAATGAAGTGAGAGACCGGATTAAATCTGTGGAAATTTACTTTAATCCTTATACAACTGTACTGGATACTGATATAAAAGATGCGAATTTCTATAATATTATCACCCGGAAAGAAATAGGACAGGACGCTCTATAGGACATTACAGGAGAATGTATATGGAAATATTAAAATTTAATCTGAAAGGATCACACGCTTTTTTTAAAGTTCCGGAGGTGAATACGTATTACTATTTCACCTATGGAAATATCCATAAAGTAGCGCTTTTGGGGATGCTCGGAGCTATCATGGGCTATAAAGGCTACCAAATGGAAGATAAAGACTATCTGGAATTTTATGAAAAACTGCAGTATCTGAATGTTTCAATTGTACCGGAACAGAAACAGGGATATTTCCAAAAAAAAATCCAGGTTTTCAATAATTCCGTAGGTTATGCCTCCAAGGAAGCAGGGGGAAATCTGATTGTAAAGGAACAGTGGCTGGAAAATCCCGAATGGACTATCTATATTCAGATAAAGGATGAGGAAAGCCGGGAACTTGCAGAGCGCATTATGGCGAGAAAATGTACTTATATGCCATATCTGGGGAAAAATGACCATATGGCGGATATCAGCGGAATGTGTATCGTATCCGGGGAGGAGCGCTTCCCGAAGAATGAAACAGCTGACAGTCTGGTCCCCGAAGGAGCCGTACAATTTGATTGGGATGAAATGACCTATCGATATGAAGAATATCTTCCTGTCGGGCTCAAAGAGAGTACGAATCTATACAGAACCCATCGTTTTATTTTTACGGATGCTGAAATGGATCAGTGTATGCAGCCGGTTTATAAGGTTGAAGGAAGAAACCTTTTATTTTTTTAACATGCCGAATGGAGGGTGTAAGCGCCGCAGAATAGGAAGATTTATTACCTATTGTGCGGCGTTTGCACATGAAACACATGATAATTACATTACGATATCATTGATTTTAGGAGAAAAGAAATGGCTGATTTTGTGTCATGGAACGATATTTTTAATGGAGAATATCCGATCTTTGCGCATCGGATGGAAAACGGTAAAAAGGAAAATGAAAATATACAGGAGCATATTCTGTTATGCGAAAAATATTTCTGCAGGATCGAGAAAGAAAAAGAACTGCCGGAAATCATTCATAGATTTTTAATGAGACATTTGCCTGAGGGAACAGCAATGGAAAAAAAACTTGAAGACTTCGTATATGATATGTTTTGCCAGATGATTCCATTCCATGATTTTGGGAAAGTAAATCCACAGTTCCAAATTTTAAAAATGGGCAATAAGCGGATACCTGTCACTAGGTTAGAAGGCTTATCAGGAAGCGAGCATTCTTTGTTTTCAGCATTCCTGTATCTTGATTATTATCTTACAAGAATAGAACATTCTGATTTTGAAGATTACATACAGGATATTCTTTTCGTTTTGTTATGGGAAAATGCATATGTGATATCAAGACACCATAGTAATATGGACAGTTTAAGCAGTTTCATTGAGAAATTTGATGCAGATGATGTTTTGGGCGAACTGACTGAAGCATTGGACAGGAATGCAATTCCCGGCCTGAAAGAATTACAGTCATTTTCGAAAGAGAATCTGATAAAAAAAGCAAAACGGTTAAGACGAATTAAAAAGAAATTCACAAGGCAGCAGGATATAGCAGGATATTTCTATGTCCGTTTTGCTTATTCTGTATTGGTGTCCTGTGATTATTATGCAACAACGGAATATATGGAGGATGTGGAAATAGAGTCTTTTGGAAGTATTTGTAACGGAGAGGACTTTTCTAAACCATATGCGGATTCAGAGCTTGTAAATAAAATAAAAAAATACGAGCGGGAATCATATGGCAGGAATTCTGAGAATCTGAAGAATTGTGAAGAAATTAATGTCATGCGCAGCGAAATGTATTTGGATGCAGAGAAAATGCTGCAAAGATATCCGAATGAATTGATTTATTTTCTGGAAGCCCCTACCGGAAGCGGTAAAAGCAATACTGCCTTGAATCTGAGCCTGAAGTTACTTGGAACAGGTAAAAAGATCTTTTATATTTATCCATTCAATACATTGGTGGATCAAAATAAAATAATATTGCAGGATATTTTTAAGCATTCGGAAGTGAAAGAACAAATAGTAACTGTAAATTCTCTGACACCAATAAAAGGGATTCATGCTAAGGAAGATAATACCGAGGAGTATTATCAGAAAGCGCTTCTGGACAGGCAGTTTTTAAATTATCCCTTTATACTATCTACCCATGTCAGTTTTTTTGAAACTTTATTCGGAAACGGCAGAGAAAACTTATTCAGTTTTGTCCAATTATCCGGCAGTGTTGTGATACTGGATGAAATTCAGAGTTATCGTAATTCAATTTGGGCGGAAATCATTATCTTTTTAAGAGAATGCGCTTTCTTGATGGGAATGAAGATTATTATCATGTCAGCAACGCTGCCGGGACTGGAGGTACTGGGAGGTAAGGAGTGTACGGTTACACGTTTGATTGAGGACAGAAATAAATATTATAAGAATCCGTTATTTCTTGAACGTGTCAAGATTTCCTATGAACTTCTGGATCAGAAAATGACAATGGATACCTTGCTTGATCAGGTAAAAAGGCACTGTACGCCAAATAAAAAGATTCTTGTGACATTTATCAGGAAAGATTCTGCATATGAATTTTATAATCGGCTTCTGGCAGATGAAGATATTAATATTCCTGTAAATTTAATTACAGGAGATGATTCGGAGTATGAGAGGGAAATGATTCTCAGACCTATTCGAGAAAAAAAGGCAGGCGGCCTTATCCTTGTATCAACACAGGTAATTGAAGCAGGTATTGATATCGACATGGATTTAGGGTTTAAGGATATTTCAAAATTAGACAGTGAAGAACAGTTTTTAGGGCGGATAAATAGATCCTACAAAAACGACGGGATGGTTTACTTCTTTGATATGGATAAAACGGAAAGAATTTATCGGGATGATTATAGGACAGATGAGAAATTTACTCTTCGGCAACCCCGGATGCGGGAAATACTCAGACAAAAGGAATTCGGAGATTATTATCAAGAAGTGTTGGAAGTATTGCGTATGCAGCGAAATGAGAGTACATCATCCGATGGTCTGGAACGCTTTTTTGGTGAGACTGTAAAAAATCTGAATTTTGCCATGGTAGCGGATAGAATGAAATTAATTGAACCGGATAACAGGAGAATGAGCCTGGTATTATGCAGAAGGCTGGTTATGGAAAACGGTATAATACTCGATGGATGGGAGGTATGGAATCAATATTTGGAATTGCTCCATAATCAGACAATCTCTTTTGCCAGGAAGCAGGTGGAATTATCAGAAGTGAGAAGTAAATTGAATATGTTTATTTACCAGGTTAAATGGAATCAGGACTTAAATTACGATGATGTCTGTGGGGAACTATACTGTATCAAGGATGGGGAACAGTATTTCATAAACGGAAAGCTGGACAGGCAATCCCTGGAAAGCAGAGGAGCATTGTTTGTTGACTAAGGAGAGAATATGAGAGTAAATGGGACATTGATTAATTATTACTTTCACTGTAAACGACAATGTTATCTTCATGGAAACAGATTAAATCTTGAAGATAACAGCGAAATCGTAAAGATAGGAAAAGCGATTCATGAAGAAAAGGCCCGGACCAAAGACTCAGAAATTGCTATTGAAAATATCAGGTTGGACAAGCTGACGGGAGAATATCTTACCGAGATTAAGAAATCGGATGCAGATGTGGAAGCAAGCAGATGGCAGCTATTATTATACTTAAAAGTACTGAAGGACAAAGGAATAATACGAAAGGGACGTTTGGAATTTATAGAAAAGAACAAGACAGATAAAAAGATAATGATTGTGGAATTGGGACCAAAAGAAGAAATGGAACTGAATAAATATATAAAAGAAATTGAAACTTTACTGACACAGGAAAAAGTTCCGGAAGTACTTAATAAGGCACAATGTAAAAAGTGTGCTTATTATGAATATTGTTATATTTAAAAGATTGGAAACACAAGGATATAAATTTACAAGATTAAAAGAGCGGAGGAACAAATGGGAAGTACAAAGTATATTATGTCAATGGGGGAATTGACAAGAAAAGATAATTCTCTTTGTTTTAGAAAAGATGGGAAAAATGTTTATATTCCAATAGAAAATACAAAAGAGATTTATTGCCTCAACGAAGTTTCCGTAAATTCCAAATTATTGGATTTTCTGGGACAAAATCAGATGGTAATTCATTTCTTTAATTATTATGAAGGATACAGCGGTACCTTTTATCCCAGGGATTATTATAATAGCGGAAAGCTTCTTATCAGGCAGGTAAAGACATTTGAAAATTCCAGAATGGATATTGCAAAAGCGATTGTTAATGGTATCGGGATAAATATGTCCGAAATTCTTTACCACTATTATAAACATGACAAAAAAGAAGTAAAGGATACAATTGACTGGTTAAAAAAGGAGTTTCCTTCCAGGGTTGATACAGCAGTAAAACCGGCGGAATTAATGGCATATGAAGGGGAAGCATGGAGTAAATTTTATGGTACATTCAAGTACTTCTTACCGGAAGATTTTATAATGAATAAGCGCGTAAAGCGTCCTCCGGATAATCCGATTAATGCGATGATTTCTTTTGGTAATACTTTGTTATATACGAAAACAATTTCTGCGATATACAGAACGCATTTGGATCAACGTATCAGCTTTCTGCATGAACCCGCTGAGGCCAGATTTTCCTTAAGTCTGGATATTAGTGAGGTATTTAAGCCTGTCATCGTATACAGAACTATTTTTGAATTAGTCAATAACCGGCGATTGCAGGTAGATAAACATTTTGATAAAAAGGTGAATTATTGTCTGCTGAATGAAGAAGGCAGAAAAATATTTGTTGAGGCTTTTGAACAGCGTATGGAAACAGTGTTTATGCATTCCAGGCTAAAGAGAAAAGTCAGTTATCGTACTGCCATAAAATTGGATTGCTATAAATTGATAAAATTCATTTTAGAAGATGAGAAATTTGTACCATTTTCATTAAAGGAGAATATTTAATGAAAAAACAGCTTACATATAATTATGCGTTTGTCTTTTATGATGTAAATGAAAAGAGGGTTCAGAAGGTTTTTAAGATTTGTAAGAAATACTTATCTCATTTTCAATTTTCTGTTTTCAGAGGAGAAATAACGCCTTCCAAGCTTATTGAACTAAAAACAGAGCTGAATAAAATAATAAATAAAAATGAAGATTTTATATGTATAATAAAACTAATGAATGATAATGTTTTTGGTGAAGAGATATTAGGGAAAAGGGATGAGGTAACAGGAGAAGATTTGATTATTTGAAAAATGGTATATGAAATTTACCAGGTGTAAAATTGGAGTTTGTATGTGAGATGGTTGATTTTACTGGCATTGTAGGTGTTTTTGATATGTTGATGTTTGGGTGGAGGCGGACTTGGTAAAAAAGCTGGAATTGGTTGTATTGTGGGGATTTATTTAGTATAGTAAATAGGAGAAAGGGGGATTTGCGTTGGTTTAATAGTAATATAAGATATTTTGAAATTTACTCAGCTGGTACCCATTGTATGCCGCTGTCACCGTTTAATAGTAATATAAGATATTTTGAAATAGTTATAATTTTATAACTACACCAATTGGTATTATGTTTAATAGTAATATAAGATATTTTGAAATTACAATCTTATACTTGATGAAGGTCCTGGAAATACCGTTTAATAGTAATATAAGATATTTTGAAATAGAAAAAAACAGACCGTTTTTAGTCTGTTTTTAGGTTTGATAGTAATATAAGATATTTTGAAATCACCAACATTCATTTATAAAAACCTCCTTGAAAACGTTTAATAGTAATATAAGATATTTTGAAATAGCTTTTTATACCCACTTCCCTGCAATCTGGTTTTCGTTTAATAGTAATATAAGATATTTTGAAATACGGACTGTTCGGAACTTCTGGTGTGGTGGCCCTGGTTTAATAGTAATATAAGATATTTTGAAATGTCGAATATTCAGGTGCTTGTTACGGGAATAGCTGGTTTAATAGTAATATAAGATATTTTGAAATTATTTAGCGTCTATAACAAGGGCGGCCAGATTCCCTAGTTTAATAGTAATATAAGATATTTTGAAATAATGCCATGCCGGAGTTAAAGAGGCTTGATATTGCCGTTTAATAGTAATATAAGATATTTTGAAATTAATACACCGACACCAGGGATGCATGGGGGGATAAGTTTAATAGTAATATAAGATATTTTGAAATGTTCCGGTTCCGGACCATTTTCTATCTCATTGTCTGGTTTAATAGTAATATAAGATATTTTGAAATCTTATAGCCTGCCGTATAACCTCTATTCCATAATGTGTTTAATAGTAATATAAGATATTTTGAAATATTTGTGCTTAATGGAAGGACAGGACAGGTAACGGCGTTTAATAGTAATATAAGATATTTTGAAATTGGCAGCAGGTAAATGTAAAGCGGCATATTATACGTTTAATAGTAATATAAGATATTTTGAAATCCCTGACTGAGCATGACCAGACAAGCCTTGTTGGTCGTTTAATAGTAATATAAGATATTTTGAAATTTAAGGTAATACTCTATGTCTGTTGGCTCTACATTTCGTTTAATAGTAATATAAGATATTTTGAAATCGGTGACGAATGAGGAATTCCAGAAAGATTCCCGGAAAGTTTAATAGTAATATAAGATATTTTGAAATATGAACAGGGAATATGTTGGGACGGCAGAGCTGAATGTTTAATAGTAATATAAGATATTTTGAAATTGACGATTAATGGATGAGCTTGTAAGTTTGAGACTGTTTAATAGTAATATAAGATATTTTGAAATTGTGCCGGATCTGTATATTTGGCTTACACGCCAAATGTTTAATAGTAATATAAGATATTTTGAAATGATGGAGCGAGAAATAGGATGCAAAGCCTTCCGGGTTTAATAGTAATATAAGATATTTTGAAATTTTCTAAAATGAACAAGATTTTGATTTCGCTTCTGTTTAATAGTAATATAAGATATTTTGAAATTCTCTGAAGTGTCATAAGTATCATAATTCCTATCAGTTTAATAGTAATATAAGATATTTTGAAATATATTAAGTATCTGGCGGGCCAGGAACGGCCCGGAGTTTAATAGTAATATAAGATATTTTGAAATTTACTGTGGATAATATCATTCACACGAACACCCTGTATAATAGTAATATAACTTGTTGTGCTACTTTTAATTGAAAGACCTGTAAGTTGCTAAAAGCTCAAAAAGCCCCCTTGTTGTTTTATGACTGTCTTGATTCAGAAGATGAGCTGTTTTATTTTGCCTATTTCACAGTTCTCATCGAGCATGTAATTCAATGCCAGACATAGATTGTATGCCAGTACTTTGTTTACCAATCGGGTGCATAGTCCTTGAAAGCTTTTGGCGTGTACTCTTTCCGCATTTAGCTGCTAGCTTAGCTGGGAAAATACTGTCTCAACACGTCTGCGCAGTCGAAATATCAACTGTCGTACAGGTCTTGCCCAGTCCGTTTTACTGTTGGACCGCTTCAACGCCATCAGGCAGATACCCTGTTCCCTCATTTCCCCGCTAAGTGCTTCACCTACGTATCCTTTGTCTCCAAGAATCGTAAGGGGCTGCTGCTGCATCACCAGGTCTCTGAGTCCTTCTCTGTCATCCGTGGATGCCAGGGTGATTTCAAAAGCGGTTATAAAACCCTCCAAAGTAATCAGGGCATGTACTTTATAGCCAAAGTAGGTTTCTTTTTTAGAAGGGCATTTTCCATAGTCGGCACCATCCAGGCGAAAGGACTGGCAGTACCGTGCCCTTCCGAATTTACATACAGCCAAAGGAAAGCTGTCTATCACAAAATATCGGCTGCATGGAATTGCAAAAACAGCAAGCAGTTTTTGCCGGATAAGTTCTGTTACCTGAAGGAGAGCCCTGCGGGCCCTGTTAAAACGTGTGCGGCTGCAGAGTTTAGGAAATAAGTGCCTGTAGTTCTTCTTAACAAAGGAAAGCCAGGCGTTTTCGGAGTCAATTCCGACCAGTTCCCCGCAGATGGCAATTGTGATGATTTCAGAGTCGGAAAGCTTTGCATCCAGAATGTTGCGTCTTTTACAAACGGAATCAGGAGCATCTTGGGTATACAGATCATCAATAAGAACATAAACAGTTACAATAAAGTCTTCAAAAGTTGCTATTATAGTGGTATGATTATCTTGAAACTTCAACATAATGATGCCTCCTTTCAAATTTGTTTGCCTACAAATAGGATAGCATATTTTGTTGAAGTTTCTTTATTTAACTAGCACAACAGGTTAATATAAGATATTTTGAAATTCTTGAGGGGGCATGCTTACTTATTCAGTTTACTGTTTAATAGTAATATAAGATATTTTGAAATGCTGTATATCCAATTAATTTTCTTGGCTTAAAGCCGGTTTAATAGTAATATAAGATATTTTGAATATTTCTTTGATTCTACTAAAATAATTTTTTTTATAAATGCGTTTATCCATCACTTATTACAAAAGCTTATTAATATTCATATATTAATTGATTATGCAAATAATCATTTAACTCTATTAAGCCCTACGTTCACCATATAACACAAAGCGGTTCTATTTCCATCTGGGCATTCCTCGATAACCAGAAACATTTTTTACACTTTTTTATCGGCATGTCGCTGTCCTTCCCATACACATCGTCACGCATGAAAATGACTAAAGCATGCAATAATCATCTATTTATATGTACTACACTTATTGAGTATTTCAACTATTCGTAATCATACGATAGTCATAAAGAAAAGTCTTAACCTGCTTCACGTCAAATCCCAAATTGTCAAAATACTCTGCTCACCGTTCACCAATCCCTCCATCCTTTATATTCCCTTCACCGCAAGTCCTAAATATCCCAACAGAAACTTATTAACAATAAAAGGTATAAAGGCTGCAGACAACAAAAAGGTTACAAAATAGCATCATTCACTATGCAAAATGCAGAATTAAGACAGACAAGCAAATTCCGACAGGATTCCTTCAGCTGATAGCCAACAATTAAAATAACTGTATTTAAACACAACTATCTCTATATGCATCCCATCTTCTCTTCCGAAATGTTCATTTGGTACACAATCTCTTCCCATATCCCATAAAAGATCTTAAAAATGCATATACTATCTTAAAAAAGTGAAATAGAAAAACATATAAAAATTACATAAAATCATATTGAAACAAGAAAAAAGCATATGCAATATACAAATGGAGGGAAAAGTATGAAAAGAATCATGAGTATGTTGTTGAGTACAGCACTGGTATTCACCTTAACCGCTTGCGGAAGCGGAAATGGGGACAGCCAGTCATCTGCTGTTACAGAGACAACACAGGAAATGCAGAAAGAAAGCACAGCAAACGATGGGGGAAACACGGCATCCGAAGAAAATGCAAAGCTGAAGCTGATGTATTGGGAAAGCGCTTATACCGAGCCGCTGAAGCAGGCGGTAGCCGGTTTTCAGGAAAGCCATCCGGGAGTGACCGTTGAACTGGAGGTTCCTGCAGGAGACTATGAAACAGTACTTCTTTCAAGAATCATGTCAGATGAAGCCCCCGATTTATTCATGTATTTCGGTAGTTCCGTTTTCAAAATGGCCCAGAACGGTTATTGGGGAAGCCTGGATGAGGGAAGCGCGTGGGTAGGAGATCTCAATCCTTCCTTTAAGCAGAATATGACCTATGAAGGTTCCCTGTACGCCTATCCTCTGGATTGTTCGGGAGAAGGGGTATTTTACAACAAGAAGGTATTTGAAGACAACGGACTTAAAGTTCCTGAAACATATGAAGATTTTCTGACCGTATGTGATACTCTGAAATCCAAAGGAATTACGCCTGTTGCATTGGGCGCAAAGGATAACTGGACCTCCTATCATGCTTTTTCATCAGTGGTAGCGTCTTTCCAGACACTTTATGACGAAGAATTCGGCACCAAATTATATGACGGGGAAACAACCTTTAAGGACTCCAGATATAAAGATGCCTTTGAAGTAATGAAAGAGCTGAATGACAGAGGATATTTCACAGAAGGAACAATGGGCGTGGACTTAAATCAGGCGGCCCAAAGTGTGGCGGCCGGAGAAGCAGGAATGCTTTTGCTGAGCAGCTATGCGGTGAGCGTATTTCAGGATCTGGATCCCAATGTGGAAATCGGTTATTTTCCTTTCCCCAACAAGGAAGGCGAATCGGCAGTGGTAGCCTTTGTTGATAAAGCGATAGGCTATAGTCCTTCAAGCCAGAATACCGAAATCTGTAAGGAATTCATCAATTATATTGCCCAGCCTGAAGTCCTGAGCAATATGCTGGAACAGGTTAAATCCATTCCCTGCGCAGACGGCATAGAGTATGACATGCCCGCGGCATCCAGAGAATTATATGAAGCTATGAAGGATCACAAGGTATATGCGTTCTTTGATTCCTTCTGGCCCGGTTCCTGCAATACTGTTGTAGATAAGGGGATTACCGCCATACTTTCCGGAAGCGGTGACATTGATCAGATCATCAGTGATATGGATTCTGCATATCAGGAAGATAAGGATTCCGTTATCCGGCCGTTGCTTGTATATTAAGTGATGGGAGGGAGTCTGCCGCAGGCGGGCTCCCTTTTTCAAAAAAAGGAGTTATGGTATGAAGAAAAAAAAGGTCTGGGATTATTTGTGGGATATGCTTTTTATTCTGCCCGCATTTGTTTTATTCTTTGCCGTTATCTGGTATCCGCTTATTAAGAGCATTATGTATTCATTTACCAATTATGACGGAATGTCGAAAAGCTTTGATTTCGTAGGGCTGACAAATTATATGAAAATATTCTCCAGCAAATATATAAAAGCGGGAATAGGAAATACGTTAAAATTTGCGGTGGTTAACTGTTTGTTATGCAATATATTCCAGTTGCTGCTGGCGCTTGTCCTGGATAAAAAGCTGATATTGAAGAGGTATCTCAGAGTGGCGTTTTATGTTCCTGTACTGCTCTGTACAGTAGTGGTTTCTGTTGTATTCGGGCATATTATGCAGTATAACGGGATATTAAATACTTTTTTCAGGGAAGCGGGGCTGGGAAAGTTTGTGATCGACTGGTTCGGCAATGAAACTGCGGCGTTTATCATGGTGTGTGTGGTAAATATATGGCAATGGCTGGGATACGGAGCCATTATTTACCTGGGCGGGCTGCAGACGATACCGGAAAACCTGTATGAAGCGGCAAAGATCGACGGAGCAAGACCCTTCCAGATTTTCCGGAAGATAACCTTTCCGCTCCTTATGCCTTCCGTGACAATCCTCACGTTCCTGAATCTGACGGGAGGACTGAAGCTCTTTGATTTGCCTTATACACTTACGGCAGGAGCTCCCAATGATGCTACGGAAACCGTAAGCATGGTGATATACAGAATGGCATTTAAGGAGCGTAAGATGGGTTATGCATCGGCTGTTTCAGTTATTTTTCTTCTGGTGATTGCTGTGGTGTCTATCGTGCAGGTGGTTGCAACACGGAAAAAGGAGGTGGAAATGTGATGAAACGGGTAAAACAGTTTTGTCTGGAAGCGGTGATGCTTCTTCTGTCTCTGGTTGTTCTTTTCCCGGTACTGTATGCTGTGATTTCCAGCTTTAAAACAAGAAGTGAAATCGGGGAGCCTCTCAGTCTGCCGCACAGCCTTTATCTGGGAAACTATGAAAATGTATTCATAAACCTGAATGTCCTTGGCATGCTGAAGAACAGCTTTATCGTCGTTGCGGCATCAATGATTCTGATTGTATTAATAGGTTCTCTGGCCGCCTACCCTCTGGGAAGGAAATCCAAAGGGATCTATATGATGCTTTATCTTTTTTTCCTCAGCGGATTGATGATACCTTTTTCAGCGGGGATCGTCCCTTTGTTTCAGCTGATTAAAGGGCTGCGGCTGATGAATTCGCTGGGGGCGCTGATTCTGGTATCGACGGGAAGTCTGATGCCCATAACAATTATGGTATTTTCCGCTTATGTCAAATCAATTCCGCGGGAGCTGGAAGAGGCGGCGATCATGGATGGCTGCGGAAGAATCAGTGTCTTTATGCGCATTATTTTACCGCTTCTGAAACCGGCGGTGATTACTATTGTTATTATAAATACCCTTCCCGTATGGAATGATTTTTTTAATCCGCTGCTGTTTATTTCCAGTGAAAGCAAAAGGACTCTGCCGATTGCAATTTACAGCTTTGTGAAGCAGAATGGGGCGGCGGATTATGGTTCTATTTTTGCGGTGTCTGTCATCTCCATTATTTTTCCGATTCTCCTGTTTTTGTGTTTTCAGGAGCAGTTTTATAAAGGGATGGCATCGGGAGCGGTTAAGGGCTAGTACATGAAAAAGTGAGAGGAGAAGAAGGATGAATTATGATACATATAAGGACAGGGTTTATGGCTGCTGGCTGGGGAAAATGATAGCCGGCAACATAGGCGGGCCGTTGGAGGACTGCAGGGAAATTATGGATTTTCAGTCACTGCACGAGATAGCCCCGGATGAAATGATGGTAAATGATGATCTGGACGTTCAGCTGATCTGGCTGAACGTACTTCTGGAAAGAGGCTGGGAATTAACCAGTGATGACCTCATGGAAGCATTTATCGCCCATTATCCATATGGGCCGAATGAATATGGATATGGAAAAAGAAATTACAGAAGGGGAATTAAACTTCCTTTGAGCGGAACCTATGCCAATGAATTTTTCATGCATTCCATGGGCTGTCCCATACGTGCGGAAATCTGGGCCAGCCTGTTTCCTTTTTATCCGGAAAAGGCAGTGGAATACAGCTATATGGACGGGTGTATCGACCATGGTGCGGAAAGTATTTATGCGGAACAGTATACGGCGGCGATCGAATGCCTTGCCTTTTCTTTTACAGAGCTCACGGTTATTTTGGAATATGGGCTTGCCTTCATCCCGGAAGAAAGCCGGATTGCCGGAGTTGTGAGGACATGTCTTGCGTGGTACAGAGAGGGATACACATGGAAGGAAAGCGTTACAGAGCTTCATGATACCTATGCGAGTAATGATTCGTCCATCAGCTTTTATAATTTCGGGGTGGAAATCCTGGCGCTGCTGTATGGGGAAGGAAAATTTGAAGAAACAGTTCTTCTTGCCATAAACGGAGGTTATGATACGGACTGCACGGCAGCAACAGTGGGTGCCTTCCTGGGAGCATGGAAAGGTACGGAGGCAGTGCCGGAAGAATGGAAAGAAACGATAGAGGACAGGATTGTCACCGCCTGTGTTAATCTCAAAACAGAGTTTCATACTTTATCGGAGCTGACAGACACTATCTGCAGTTTGGGATGCCGGTATGACGGAGGGAAAAAGCGTATTATAAGGAATGTCCCGGAGAAAAAGGATGATATCTTTTTCGAATCCGGAGAAAAAGCAGCTTTTATTACCTTTGATTACGAAGGCCTGCCGGAAATAGGGATTCATGATTCCTGCGGTGTTCTTGTTACGGTAAAGAATAACAGCAAAGAAGAGCAGTATTTGGAAGTATCCGGCAGAGAGTCTTTTGAAATATGTCCGGAAGGAAATACGAAGGATATCGCACCGGGTGAATGCAGGAAGCTTCGTTTCCTTATCAAATACCGGGAAGCATCTCCGATCGTTTATGACACCAACCTTTTTTCCTGCAAAGTATATGGGAAGAATGGAAGTTTGCAGGAGGAAACTTGTTTCGGGCTGGCAGGAAAGCCTGTATGGAAAGTTACCGGGCCGTTTTTTAATCCCTATGATTTCAAAAAAGTCAGTGAAGAGAAGCGCAGGGCGGAAGAAGCCTATTTCAAAATCCCGTCCCGTAAGATATACAGATATTATAACCTGGCGGAAGCGCATAACAATTTTGTCTATCTGGACGAACCTTATCGGAAAGAAGATTTTTCAGGGGAAGGCTTCCTTGATTTATACAGAAAAGGACGTCTGTACGAAGCGGCTGAAGATACTGTCCGTATTGACGAAATGTTCGGATTTGGGGGCTGCTGCTGTGTGTACTGTGCCCAGCAGATGTATTCGGAACGGGAGGAAACCGTTCAGTGCCATATCGGAAGTACAACACCCTATAAGCTTTGGCTGAACGGGGAACTGATTTATACACAGAAAAATTCCAACGGTTATTCTCCCTATACGGATGTCTTTAAAATGGATTTAAAAGCGGGAGAAAACAGAATTGTATTAAAGCTGCTGCGGTATTCGGAAGGGCAGAAATTTACCATGGTTATGCGTGAGGCTCCATATGAACTGGCTGGCCGGATAAAGACGGATCATGCATATGGAGTATGGGAGGAGAAAGCGGATGAGGCTGAACGAGGATAGTTACAGGAAAAAGGTGAGAGCCGGATGGCTCGGAAAATGTATTGGAGGGAATCTGGGGGCGATACCGGAATGTCTGAAAAAACGTTCTTATTTCCTGAAGCCGGAAGATTTTATGCCTGAAAAAATGCTTGCAAACGATGATCTGGATTTACAGCTTGTCTGGCTCCAGGTGTTACTGGACAAAGGGCTTTCCTTTACAAGTGATGACCTGATGGAAGAATTCATTAAATGCTATCCCGCCAATCCCAACGAATACGGATACGGAAAGCGGAATTACAGAAGAGGAATAAAGCCTCCGGTCAGCGGCACTTTCGCAAATGAATTTTTCATGAATTCCATGGGATGCCCTATCCGCGCGGAAATCTGGGCCATGATCTGTCCGGGAAGGCCGGAAAAAGGGATAGAGCTTGCTTATCGTGACGGGTGTCTGGATCATGGGGAAGAGAGCATTTACGCGGAGCAGTATATTACGGCGCTGGAATCTCTTTCCTTTATGAGTCAGGACAGACCGATGCTCATAAAAAAGGCCATGGAATATATCCCTGAGACCAGCCGAATATATCATGTTATTTCTGACGTTTCCGGTGCATTTGAGAAGGGCGCCGAGCTGGAAAAAGTGATGGATTATCTGGAAACAGAATATGGAGATGTGGACTGTTCCATTTCTTTTTACAACATCGGCGTTATTGTCCTCGCGCTCCTTTACGGAAACGGTGAATTTGAAAAAACCATTACACTGGCAGTCAACTGCGGTTATGATACGGATTGCACGGCTGCCACGCTGGGCGCTGTTCTGGGAATTATGTATGGAGAAGAGATTTTCGGAGAAAAATGGCTGGGTTACTGCGGAGAGGAAATAATTACCGGATGTGTGAATCTGCATTATGATATACTTACTATTGATAAGTTGTCCCGGATAACCTGCAATTTCGGGATAGAGACGGATTTACAGGAATGCGGAAAGGAACAGGCGGATTCGTTTAGGATGGACTATGTGGGGCTGCCGGAGATCGGCCCTGCCAAAACAGCGGAAATACAGGTAAAGCTTCCCCTATCTCCGGCAGGGGAAGAAAATGAACTCGTATGGGATGTCCCTGACGGCCTGAAAATGGATAAAGGCCGTACGGAAAAGACAGAAAAAGGAACGGAATATTTTTATATGGTACACATGGAGGAAACAGTGCGCTGCCTATCGGATCATTATGTGATCAAGGCTTCCCTTAAGGACACCGGTGGAAAAACAATCCGAATACAGAACATCGGCCTGGCAGGCGTACAGCCATTCCGCATATTGGGGCCGTTTTGGGATATGTATGACTGGAAAAAGGTATCAGAGGAGGAGCGCATAAATCAAAAAATGTATTTTCCGTTTCCTGAACACAAAATCTTTCGTTATTTATCTCTGGCAGAGGCTCATAACAATTTTGCCTTTCTTAACCGGGAATATATATCTGAAGATTTTGACAGCGACACATTTTCCGATTATTTCGACGCCGGGAAGAGGTACTATGCAGGTGAGGACAGTCTGAGGATAGATGAAATGTTCGGTTATAAAGGTCCCTGCTGCATTTATGCACTGCAGAAGCTGTGCCTGAAGACGGATGAGGAAGTGCAGTTTCATATCGGCAGTACCACGCCTTTCAAGCTGTGGGTAAACGGTAAGGAAGTCTATGCAATGGAGGACTGCAAAGGCTACTCACCATATAATGATTTGGTGAATAGCAGACTGAAAAAAGGGGAAAACCAGATAGTATTAAAACTACTTCGTTTTTCCGAGGGGCAAAAGCTGACATTTGTGATCAGAGAGGCACCTTTTGAACATACGGGACAGATAAAGACAGATCAGTGTTGGCTGCTGTAGGATAAAAAAGCGGCCTTTGAGGGCGGTAAGGTATGAAGGGAATACGGAAGTTCTGCGCAAAATTTTTCAGTAGTATCAAGTATGAGGTGTTCCTGGGGATTGCTCTAATTAACCTGGTGGTTCTGCTGTTGTTTTTTGCGGCGGCCAGTTACAGTACGCATAGGTTTTTTATTTCGGATCGGACGGAATCCGCCAGAATATTAAACGCCCAGGAGGCCCTGCTGATTGAAAATCTGATACGGGATGTGGATAAGCATATTATGAACCTGTATTTTTCGGATGATGTCAGGATTGTTCTGCGGGATCGCAGCACAGGCAGCGCCGAATATATTGACAGCTATTATTCGGTGAAAACAAGGCTTGCCGGGATCATCGATTTATACCCTGAAATCTACGGGATTTATATGTTTGATCTCGACGGAAAGCATCTGTATTCCCTGCAGCGCCAGCCGGTGCAGCATTTTATTAAAAATCAGGACGGAGGGTGGTTCCGGGAGGCACTGGACAGAAACGGGGCGGTTCACATTCAGGGAAGGCATGAAAGCATGGCGGAAAGCGGGAAAGAAGTTATTACCATCAGCAGAAAGGTAGTGGACTTTAAGACCTATAAAGGAATTGGCGTGGTTACCGTAGAGGTTGATATCGATGAATTAAGCTCCCATCTTATGAACGGTAATTTTGAAGAATCCGCGGTCATGATGGTGATGGATCAGGATAACAGAGTTTATTCCAATAACGATTCCTTATGTCAGGGGATTCTGGCGGATACAGAATTTGCAGATAAAATGAACAGTAATCAGAATTATTTCTGGTATAAGAATCAGGGAAAAAATTACTATGTGGTCTGGCGGGAATCCGAAATCACCCAATGGAAGATTGTAACCTGTATTCCGAGGGAGGATATGCTTGATTTATCTGCCCGGCTCATCCGGATTTTTATTTTTTCAGCGCTTGTTGCCGTGATTTTGTCCATCTTTATTTCCTATCTTTACTCAGCCAGATCGACCAAACGCATTACTAATATTGTGGAGCAGCTGAACCGGTTTTCGGAAGGGGACAGAGGAATCATAATTCAGGTAAACGAAAAGAATGAAATCGGTTTTCTCCAGAGTTACCTGAATGTGATGATACAGAAGATAAATGCCTATATACAGACAGAATACGAAGAAAAAATCCTTCGTAAGGATATGGAAATCCGGCTTTTATACAGTCAGATAAACCCGCATTTCCTGTATAACACCCTGGGAATGATCATTAATGAGGCGGAAAAGGAAGGGGCGGAAAACACCACGGAGCTGATTGAGCTCTTGTCAGGGATGTTCCGTTATAACCTGCAGAAAGAACAGTATCTGGTTCCGCTGAAAAAGGAAATCGAATATATACAAAGCTACCTCTTGCTTTTGAAGAAAAGATATGGAGAAGGGTTTACTGCTATTTTTGAGCTGGACCATACGCTGGATGAATACCCGGTTCCTCATATTTTCCTTCAGCCTCTGATCGAAAACTGTATTGTCCACGGTTCCTGTGCCGGACAGGAAAAACTGGACATAATAATCAGGACACTCCAAACGGAAACAGAAAAGCTGATTATCATAAAAAATACGGGAAATATTCTGAGCCGGGAACAGGTAAAAGAACTGAATGATATGGTTCAGAGAGAATTTGAAGTAGGAAAACAGGAAAGGGTGAAAACTCTTCAGAATATTAATTTCAGGCTGAAAACAGCGTGCTCCGGCCAATGCGGACTGAACTTTGAGTTTGATGAAAACTATGTGGTTTTAAAAATAAGAATCGGTTAGGCAGAAAGGCAGCCCTTGGACGTATTAGTGCCGAAGGAGGGGGGATTTTGTAATGTATAGTATTGTATTGATCGATGATGAACGATGGATGCTGGAACAGATGTGGAGGATCCTGGAATGGGGCAGCCTGGACTGTAAAATTGCGGGGGAATTCACAGATGCACAGAAAGCTCTTGCAGAGATCGCCAGGCTGGCGCCTGATATTATTTTATGCGATATCAGCATGCCTTCCATGAGCGGACTCGATTTTCTGGATGAACTGCGGAAGAGAAAAATCGATACCGAAGTTATTTTTATCAGTGGATACAATCGGTTTGAATATGCCCAGAAGGCCGTGAACCTCGGCGCTTTCGGTTATCTTCTCAAGCCGGTGGACAAGAAGGAATTCGAGAATATGATAAAGCGATGCCTTATCCGATGCGGGAACAAGGACAGCGGCCTGAAACAAAAAGCATCGGAGGAAAAGAAGGATTCGGAAGAAAACAGAGGGATTGTCAAAAAAGTAAAGGAATATTTGAGTGAGCATTATGCGGAGGATGTGAACCTTGAATCCGTGGCTGACAGAGTGGGGCTTCATCCATCCTATTTAAGCAGTTTATTTAAAAAGGAGGAGAGTACCACTTTTTTGAATTATCTGACAAATATCCGGATAGAGGAAGCAAAGAGGCTTTTGCGGGAAGGGAAAAAGGTTCACTATATTTCCAGAAGCGTGGGCTATCGGAGCGAACAATATTTTTCATCCGTTTTTAAGAAACGGACAGGCCAGTCTCCGGCGGAATATCGGGAGAAGTATCTGGAAATAAGTATTAGCAGCCGGTAAATAACAGGAGATACCCTTATCAGCGGATGTGGATAAAGGTATCTCCTGTTTGTTTCTCTGTGTATAAATCAGATCTCTGTCTTCCAGAATCCATGCAGATTACAATAAGCATAAGCCGCCTTCACCGAATCCCCGTCCTCCAGCGTAAAATGCGCCACCGGTTCACAGGAGGCATCCAGGCAGACACGCATGGTACAGCCGGCCTTTGTCACCAGGCAGACCCAGCCGATGCTGTGCTCTTCCGTCATGGGATGGAAAATACTTCCCACTTTAACCGTGATATGCTTTCCGTTGATTTCCACCACCGGCAGATGTTTTTCTGCAGCACCTTCCGATGTATTGGCTGTCAGGACTTCAAAGGGCTTGCAGCTGTCAGGCACGGCCGCATTCGGTACGCCGGTGAGGGCTTCCAGTACTACGGTATGATTTTTGTCAGTTAAAAAAACAGGTTCTTTATTCATATGATTCCTCCAATTGCGGTATTTGCTGTATAGTGTCCCAAAGAAAGGAAATATTTATGCATATAAATAGGGAGGAGCGATGGCTTTGTTCAAACGGACATGCTATACTCAAACTAAAACAGAGAGACAGACCGGAATTCGAAGGAGCAGTAAAATGGATATAGCATTTCACACAGCCTCAGACCTGGCAAAATTTAAAGAGGAAATTATCAGCATACTATATAGAAAATATGAGGAGGAGATGAAACACTTTCCCTTCTTAAATTACATGAGTAAGGATAAATTCCAATCATATACAGACCAACACCTGGCTCATACAAAAATTGTTCTCGGAATGGAGAATGAAAGGATCACAGGTGTACTTTTATACCACACATGGGATAAATGCGGTGAAAAACATATCGATATTCCGGTATATGGATACGGCGCGTGTGCTGAAGGTGAGGACAAGATGATAGGAAAACTGTTCCAATACATGGCACAAAACGAAGCCGCGGAAGGAACAACCAATTTTTCTGTTCATATTTACGCACATGATTTTCCCGCCAGACAACTGTTTTCATTTATGCAGTTTGGAACAATGTCTGAAATCTGTATACGTAAAGCAGGCGCTGACCATGAAAAATCGACACCTTACCGTATTCAAAATCTGACAAAAAGTCAGATAACGGAAAACTGGAGCTGTATATGGGCTCTTACAAAAAATATAATTGACCACCTGAAAGAAAGCCCTGTTTTCTATAAGGGCGATGAATTTACAGAGGAAACATATCGTGCGTTTTATTTGGATGAGAGTACGACTGTATACGCCGCATATGATGATTCGGGGGAAATGATTGGAATTATAGAGAGTAACGGTGAGGAAAATTCATTTGTATGTGCAGGCGATAAGTCCGTTAATGTGGGCGAGGTGTATGTGCTTCCTGAGTATAGAAGGTCCAGCCTTGCACAGGATTTATTGTTTTATGCAGAAAAATCTGTGCTGGAACAAGGTGCGGCATTTATGTGGGTAGAACATGGTACTGCCAATCCAAACGCACGGGGATTTTGGAACAGGTATTTTGATACATATCAGTACGAGATGATACGTCAGGTTGTTTGGTAATTTTCCATTTGCCGGGGAATAAGGTAAGAGAGTGGTAACTTTGCCGTTGACAACCTGATGATTCCTGCATATAATAAAACTGCTGTATATCAAAACAGCAGTTTTATTATATGCAGAATTAAAAAAGTGAGGTAAGTGCATGCGTGTGTTCAGTAAGGAGATTACAGCTGAATAGTTGAAGAAGGACGGCCTGCAGCCATTTCTGGCTATCAGTATGCCCTTTGACCGGCTTTTGCCGGATATCTGCCTTACGCAAATACTTCATACACTTCATTTATATGTCTGAACAGAAAACAGACGGTACGGAAGCATGACGTTATAAGGTCATGTTTTTTTTATTCCCATAAACAGCCGCCAAAGCCCTGCGGATGATAGGTTCGCTGTCCGTAAGGGCCGGTGTGGTGGCTGTCGCGGGGAAATTAACCGTCCCTTTTGGGGAATCTGTCTGTAATCACAGTTCGCAGAAGCAGTATGTCCGTTTCGGGGCAGATACTTTTGCGGGCTTTTTTATTGCACAACGAAAACATGCAGGAAAAGGAAAGGAGCTGTCAATGAATATCATTGAAACCACTCAATTAACAAAAACATTCAAACGCTACAAAAAACAGGAAGGCCTGTCAGGCAGTATAAAAGGCCTGTTCCACAGGGAATATGAAGAAAAAGAGGCGGTAAAAGGCATGGATTTTGCCGTGGAAGAGGGCGGGTTTATCGGCCTGATTGGCCCTAACGGGGCAGGAAAAACCACTCTCGTTAAAATGCTTACGGGCATCATTGCCCCCACCTCCGGTGAAATCAACGTGATGGGTTATTATCCCAATAAGCTGGAGAATGATTTTAAAAGGCAGTATGCCGTAGTAATGGGGCAGAAGAGCCAGCTTTTCTTTGAACTGACCACAGAGGATACGTTGCATTTGTTTAAACAGATTTATGGTCTTTCGGATCGGCAGTATCAGGAAAACAAGGAGTACTTTGTGGAGCTGTTCGGGGTCAAGGAACTGATGGATGTGCAGGTACGCACCCTGTCCCTGGGAGAAAGGATGAAAATGGAACTGATTGTGGCTTTGCTGCACAATCCCAGAATCCTTTTCCTGGATGAGCCTACCATAGGCCTGGATGCAGTGGCAGGCAAACAGGTGCGGAAATTCCTGAAGGAGGTGAATGAGGAAAGAGGGACAACTATCCTTCTGACTTCCCATTACATGGAGGATATCAAATCCCTCTGCAGCCGCTGTATGGTAGTGAACCATGGAAGCAAAATCTACGACGGCTCTACGGAACAGCTTTTTGACCGGTATCAGAAAAATAAAAAGATTACTCTGAGCTTCGATAACCCTACTCAGTTTACCCATAAAGAGAACGGCTGGAGGGTATTGGAGGACACCCCGTATAAAAAGGTGTTCGAAGTTCCTAAGGAAAAGTCGGGAGAATGCCTGGGAGCCCTTCTGGAACTGGCCCCGGTGGATGTGACGATCGAAGAGGAAGAAATCGGAAAGGTGGTGGAACGGATTTACCGGGAGGGAGGGAACTCCCTCTGCTCATCCGGGGGATCGCATTTTGCTTCGCAAACAAGGAGGGATTCCAATGCGTAAATACACGGAAACAGCCTTAATTTATTTCAAAGCCCAGCTTATCTGGCGGGCAGATACCGTATTCAATATGCTGTTTACTGTTACCAAAATTATATTTGCCTATGTTTTGTGGGGCGCAATTTTTGAAGGAAAGGAAATGATCGCCGGTTTCACTTTTCACAGTATGCTTTCCTATTACATTATCAGTTCCTTTTTGTCCCAGATAGAAATGTCGGGCGGAATCAGCAGGGAGATCAGCTCCAGGATCCGGAATGGCACATTTTCCAAATATATGGTAATTCCGGTGAATATAGAAAAATATTTTCTGGCCATGGAAACGGGGGTGGTTGCCTTTCATCTGCTGTTCGATTTTCTTGCCGCTGTGGTGTGGATATTTATTTTCCGGATACGATTTGCTTTTACAAGGGATATTTTTACAATTGCCTGCGCGGTACTTATGGTAATTCTGGGCCTGATTTTTATGGTACAGCTCAATTACTATCTGGGACTTCTGACCCTGCGGTTTGAAGAAATAAATACATTCCTGATGATAAAAGATAATCTGATTTCTCTGATAACAGGAACTATCGTTCCGCTGACGCTGCTTCCGGAGGGTATGATAGCCTGGATGCGTGTGCTTCCCTTTTATTATGTGACCTACCTGCCCTCCATGCTGTTTACCGGACGCTGCAGGAATGAGGCGCTGCGGGGTGTTCTTGTGCTGGCATTGTGGTGCATTTTTATGGAACTGTTAAACCGCAGAACCTATCAAAAATACAGACTGAGATATGACGGAGTGGGAATATGAAGGATAAAATACAAAATAATCTGAAATTTGTTTGTGAGCTGATAGGTTTGCGTTTCCAGCATTTGATGATGTTCCGGCTGGGCTTCTGGGGTCCGTTTTTCGTGGACGGCAGTTTGTTCCTGGTGGAATTGATGGTATTTCAGGCGATTTATGCCAATGTGGAAACCATTGGCCCCTGGGGAAAAGGGGAGATGGTTATCTTTATCGGAACTTTTTCCCTGGTAAATGCGGTAAATATGGTGGTTTACTTTTTTGGGGTGAATAATATTTCCGATAAAATCAGAAACGGCGATATCGATTTATATCTGACCAAGCCGGTCAGCCCTCTTCTGCGTCTGTCCTTTGAACAGGTGAATCCGGGTTCCCTGCCGCTGGTGCTCCTGAGCATATGTATTCTGTGGTACGGCGTCGGCCTGTGCGGTATTAAGGTGACGCCGCAGCTTGCCGCCGGATATGCCGCCTGGGTAATTCTGATGATTATTCTGTGGTATGAAATGGAGGTCATCATCCGATCACTTACCTTTTTTGTCGTTTCAACCAATAATATCACACGTCTGGAGGAGGCGGGGATTGATTTGTGTATGAAAATACCCGGCGTAGTTTTCCGGGGGATTTATAAGCTTTTGTTTTATCTTATCCTTCCTTATGGAATTATCGCTACCTTTCCTACCTTGTATATAAGCGGGGAAGGCTCTGTGAAAATGTGGGTTTATGGTATTGGCGTAGTTACAGGTTTTGGATTCCTGACGGCATTTTTGTGGAAAACAGGGCTGAAAAGATATAACAGTGTGAGTTCGTGAAAAAATGGAACCTCAATTGTAAATCGAAATGCAACCCTTCCAGAATGACCGACATTATATCCCGCATGATTGCATTCACTTCGGTACCGTCTTTGATTTTCACATCATTCTGTTTTTAGTAGCCTTTCATGAGCTTCCGCGTAGTTGATTGTTCTTTTCTCCGAAGATCATTGGAAACCATAAAAATCAAAAAAAGGAAGGCGCAAGTGTAACTGCCGCCTTCCTTTCTCTTAATTTTCACTGATTACCTCAGTCTCTTCCGGAGAACTGATTTTTCTTCTTTCAATCATGTCCAAACTATTATAATAATATATCCATCCATTTAGGACATCGAATTTATCTATCTTATCCTTTAACGTATGTATGTTTTCAAATTCGCCGCTTTGAAAATTTATTCGGCTTATATACCATTCCCCATCTTTTTCTAATATGCCATATAAATTTTCTTCATCATAATTTATAAACGAAAAGCTGCCGTTTTCACTTCCCCATAACTTCTTCTTTTTTTCTCCTTTATGGGAAAGAAGATAAATATCGCCGTGCTTCTCAGCATCATAATACACAATTCCCCATGGTGTTACCATGCAAGAGTCAAAAAAATCCGTAAGTTCTAAAGATATCCCCCTGCCGTTTTCAAACCCGATGCTGACCAAAGTTCTTATATTAATGCCGGACTGATTTGAATTCCACCACGAATAGTATTCTTTTCCATAAGTTTTCCTGGATAAGCACGGATCAATATCACTTCTGGATAAACTCATATCAAAATCACTATCCGGATTCTCTAATTTTTTTTCATATAACTTATTTTCGGATTCATATCGGTAGTTTTCTTCCATACTCAGTACTTCTTTAACATTACCTTCCATATCCAATACAAGCCCTTCTACATATCCGCTTTGGTAAGAGAGATATATTTGACTGCCTGTATCTCTTTTTTCAGCGGTAATTTTCAGGATGATATCTTCTCCTTCATAAACATCTGATATCTGTTCATTTTCCGTAGAAAGCTTTTTTACCTCGTTCCCCACAGAATAAAACAAATCATCGTCAAGAAAATCGCCAATACCAATAACATTTCCCCAATCCAACCGCACCCACTTTGAGGAACCATCCCGTTGCTCGAATAAGCCTCTGTTCGTAGCTGTATAAGTGGTACCATCCAAGTATCGAACATAGGATTGGTAAGAATGGTTAGGGGTATATGAATATTCCGGATCATCAAATACTGATGACATGAAATTTGAATCTTCCTGCATAGTTTCTATCTGAGAGATGGATTCTATTTGGCTTTCATGTTCTAATGACTCTGCTGCATTACATCCTGTAACAGAAAATGAAACCATCATAATCACTAGCAATAATACTGAAGATTGTTTTTTCATTGTTTTCTCCTCTAACTTTCTTGGTGCTTTATAACCAGATTCTAAGATCCTATAATTTTTTGCAAAATTTATTTTGTTAAGACCTATTTTATCATATAATCCCGCCTGAATTGTAATTCAAGATTCCATACCCAGGATCTTGAATGGGACTTATAGTTATATTACATGGGAAAAGAGAAGGGTATGGATTCTCTTTTGCAAAGATTGAGACTGACTGGAAAGTTGGTCTCCTTTTCTGCTATACTTTGATCTCTGGCAGCCGGAAAGGAGTCGCCATGTCAAAGTTTTTATCATACGAAGATCGTCTGATTATATCTCAGCGTATTCAGGAAAACGCCTCTTTTGGGGCTATTGCAAAGGAACTGGGAAAAGACCGTACAACGATTGCCAAGGAGATCCGGAAATATTCCTATGACAAGAAAAGCGGACGTCCTGGATACCCCTATAATCCATGTAAGTACCGCAATTCATGTAAAGCTAAAAAAATCTGCGGTGCGAATGGATGCTCGCATCAGTCAGTCTATAAATGCAGCCTGTGCTCGGAATGTACCTTCCCTTGCCCTGATTTTGAAGAGGACATCTGTTCTGTTAAGAGGAAACCACCTTACGTTTGCAACGGCTGCCGGGAACTCCCCCGATGCACCCTTTTAAAGAGGATTTATGATCCTGCGGACGCACATGAAATGGCGCACAAGACTATTTCTGAATCAAGGACAGGGATTCTGTCAAATGAATCCGATATAGCCAGGATCAATAAGCTCATTACTCCGCTTGTTAAAAACGGGCAGTCCCTCCATCAAATTTATACGGAGCATGTCGATGAGCTGATGTGCAGTGAAAAGACGTTATATAATTATGTGGACGCTCAGCTTTTTGAGATCAGGAATATCGATCTGCCACGCAAGGTAAAGTATCGTCCCCGATACAAACAGCCAGAATTTAAAGTAGACAGGGGGTGCCGTCTGGGACGCAGTTATTCGGATTTCCCAAAATTTCTTGAAAAAGAACCGGAGACAACCTTCGTGCAAATGGATAGCGTCATCGGAAAACCCGGGGGAAAATGCCTGCTTACGGTTCATTTTGTAGAGAACAGTTTTATGCTCGCTTTTCTGAGGGAATCCAATACGGCTGGCTCTGTCATCCACATCTTTCAAGCGCTTGACCGTATTCTTGGGGCAAAGGATTTCAACCGTCTGTTTCCGGTTATACTTACGGATAACGGAAGCGAGTTGTCCTTATCAAAAAGGTGCCTGCGAAGTCAATCATGAACTGATCCGCCGTATCCTGCCGAAGGGAGAAAGCTTTGATGATCTGACCCAGGCTGATATATCCCTGATGATGAACCACATCAACTCTTATAAAAGAAAAAAGCTGAACAACCGTAGCCCATACGATGCGTTCAGCTTTTATTACGGAGAAGATTTGCTTAAGAAACTAGGGTGTTCGCCGGTTGCAGCCGAGAACATCATCTTAAAGCCAAAACTTCTTAAAAAGTAACAAAAATCTTGTGTGAGCTGCCAGAACAAACCAGATCAAAATAAAGGTAAAACGGGATGGATTCTCCGAATACAAAAATTTCGAACGGGAATTGATTCTTGATTGTCATACACAAGATCCTGCTGTACGCATTATAACATATCAAGGAATAAATGAAAATACGGGAAACTCGCTTGCAAAAGGAGAATTCCGTTTACAAAACGGGAAACTCACTTACAAAACAGGATTTTCATTTACAATACGGGAATCCTGGATTGCAAACGGGACTCTCGGGCTGCTATTTACCGTTGAAAAAATGAACCGGGTTGCTATTTACCATCATAAAAAATATAGTATATAAATTGTAAAATATAGTTGATATTTAGAAAAATATATTATATTATGCGTATATAAGAAGGTACCCCCGGTAGATAGCAGCCCGAGAGGGTATTTACAAGGGGCCTTCCCTGTTCCTGCCGTCCCGGCAGAAAAGAATCAGCTTTCAGCAAATAACCAATAACATAAGGAATGGAGGAGTATGACAGATGCAGATCAAATTAACCGCAGCAGAAAAAAAGCAGCTCTGGATTTTTCTTGCAGTTGCCTTTGGCATGCCCATAATAATGGGGATCCTGATGGGTATCAGCTTTTACAGAGGGAATGATGTGAGTGTGTTCCCCAACGCACAGATGTACTATCCGGCAGCAGGTGTGATGCTTGCCTATATTTTAACCCGGAAAAAAGAAGAAAAGCTGCCAATGAAGTTTTATGTGAGCTTTATAATCCTTACAGGCATTATGACGGTGACAGCCATAATCAGTATGATACTTCCGGAGATACCGTTTGTTATGATAATCCAGTATATTATCATTATCGGAAGCCTGCTCTTATGGATCCCCTTTTTAATGGATAAAAAAGAAGTCAGAAGAAATTACGGTCTCAGTCTTGGCGACGGTCAGAAAAGAAGGCCATGGCTTTATGTCCTCCTTTTCCTCGTACTGTATTTCCTGCGTATCTTTTTAAGCTATGCGATTGCCGGGCAGCCGGGAGAATTCCTTAAACTATTCCAAAATTCATATGTATGGATAAATATGATGGCCCTTCCCATTAATTTCTTCCTTGTTTTCACAGCCTTTTTCGGAGAGGAATACGGATGGCGCGGATTCCTGCAGCCGATGCTTCAGAAGAGATTCGGCAAGAGGGCAGGAGTGCTGCTGCTTGGCATCATGTGGGGATTCTGGCATCTCCCTATCAACATGTTTTATTACAGCCCGGATACCTGGCTGCAGAGTGTCGTCAGCCAGGTGCTCACCTGCACGGGACTTGCCATATTCTTCGGCTATGTGCAGATGAAGACCCGCAATATCTGGGTGCCCGTTATCATGCATTATCTGAATAATAATTTAATCGCCGTAGTGGCAGGAAGCGCCGATGTTATCAGCGGCCAGGTAATTGCCTGGGGAGATGTGCTCATTCTTCTGGTACTGATCGCCGTTTTATTTGCTCCCTTTATTTTTTCGAAGGCATATGGGAAAGAAGCACCGCAGGAGCAGAAAATAACGGAAGAATATACGGAATTGTAATTCGGAAATAAAGGAGGAATCCGGGTGAAGAATAAAAGAATGAAAATCGCCCGTATCGAAAAGGATTTTTCCCAGGAACAGCTGGCGGAGACGGTTGGAGTAACGAGACAGACCATCGGGATGATAGAGGCAGGAAAATTTAATCCGTCTCTGCAGCTGTGTATCGGAATCTGCAGGGCGTTGGGAAAAACCCTCGATGAGCTTTTTTGGGAGGAGGAAGACGAGGAATGAAGGAAGAAATAAAGTGGTGTGCCATAGGGGATTCTTTTACCTATCTGAATGATCATCTTGATGAAACGGACAATCGCGTGAAAAAGGGATATCTCACCCGAACCTGTGAATATTTTTCCAATTTATCCGTTGTCAATATCGGTATGAACGGTTCGTCCACGCCGGACTGGGTAAATGCAGAGCTGCCGGAAGCTGATTTATATACGGTTCTTCTGGGAACCAATGACTGGCACGGCGGCGTCCCTTTGGGCAGAAGGGAAGATTTTGTGCAGAAAAAGGAAGGAACCATATTGGGAAATATGGGTATCCTGATTTCCCATATCCGGCAGAAGGCCCCGAATGCGGCGCTTCTGGTTATGAATCCGGTGGAACGGGGGGATTTCGTCTATATTCTGGATCCCTTTAACAATGCCCTCGGCAGTTATATGCCCGACCAGGGGCAATGGCTTTCGGACATTGCAGAGGGCATCTATGAAACCTGCTGTGAGGAAGGAATTCCAGCTTTGAATCTGCATGATTTATCGGGCATTACTCCGGAAAATGTGGTTCGTTTCAAATGGGTGAAAACACAGGACGGCTATCGGAAGCTGCCCTATCCGGAGTATACGAAGATACCGGTCCGATTCGGGGAAGATGAATATCCCTATCCGGAGGAAGCGGCTGATTTTACCTACGATGGCCTTCATCCCTCCGATAAAGGGAATGAGGTGATAGCATCCCTGCTCGCGGCAAAGCTGGAAGAACTGCTGGGGGGCAGGCTCATCCGGAAAGAGGATTGAGTGTATTTCGACATCATGATACATAAAACAAATCATAAATGATCGGAAAAAGAAAAGGAGAGAAGCTATGGGGATTATCGAGAAAATGAGACTGGATGGGAAAAAGGGTTTTGTAACCGGGGCCGCACGAGGGATCGGAAAATGTACGGCATCGGCATTTGCTGAAGCGGGCGCCGATATTGCCATCGTGGACATTGACATTGACGAAGCGGAAAAGACCGCAAAGGAAATTGCGGAGAAAACAGGCAGAAAAGTAATCGCCATTAAGACAGACTGTACTGATAAGGAGCAGGTGGATGCAATGGTGCAGCAGGTGGTCAAAGAATTGGGAGGGCTTGATTTCTGTCATAACAACGCGGGCATCTGCATCAACGCGCCGGCGGAAGAGATGACTTATGACCAGTGGCTGAAGGTTATCAATGTTAATCTGAACGGCATCTTTTTAACCGATATTGCGGCGGGAAAATATATGCTGGCCAATGGCGGAGGCTCCATCATCAATACCGCCTCCATGTCGGCGCACATCGTAAACGTGCCGCAGCCGCAGTGTGCATATAACGCCTCCAAAGCGGCCGTTGTCCAGCTGACCAAATCCCTGGCGGTGGAATGGGCAAAACGGGGCGTCCGGGTTAACAGTATCAGTCCGGGATATATCGGAACGGAGCTGACGCTGAATTCCCCGACACTGGTGCCTCTGATTGAAAAGTGGAACGAGATGGCGCCGCTCGGCAGAATGGGAAAGCCGGAAGAGCTGGAATCCATCTGTGTATATCTGGCAGGTGATACGAGTACCTTTACCACGGGTTCTGATTTTATTATCGACGGCGCATTTACCTGCTTCTGAAAGGAGAATACAAATGACAGAACGTCCGGACTTATCAGCAAAACTGGATGCAGCAACCTTCCGCAGCTACTATTACCTGAAAGAAGAGCTGGTTTCCTTCTGCAGGGAGAACGGCCTGCCCGCCTCCGGCGGCAAGGAGGAAATTACAGAAAGAATCGCCTGTTACCTTGATACGGGAAGAATAACCCCTGTAAAAAAAGTATCCAAATCCAGGAAAGAGGTGGGAGTAATTACGGAACAGACAATTATTGAACCTGATTTTGTTTGTTCGGAAAAACACCGTGCTTTTTTCAAAGAAAAAATTGGAAACAGCTTTTCTTTTCCGGTAGCCTTTCAGAAATGGCTTAAATCCAATTCCGGAAAGACCTATGCCCAGGCGATAGAAGCTTATTATCAGATTCTGGAGGAAAAGAAAAAGGGAAAGACGGTTATTGACAGGCAGTTTGAGTATAATACCTATATCAGGGATTTTTTTGAGGCGAATCCCGGCAAGACCCTGCAGCAGGCGATTGCCTGCTGGAAATATAAAAAAGCCTTGCCTGGCCATAACCGCTATGAAGATGCGGATTTAACCGCAGTCAAGGATTTATAGGGACGGCAGCGTCTGCTTTTTTATCTGTACCCCGGTGTAAGTTAGGGGTTGACACCCTATGCCTGCAGTGCTAATATAAGAAAAATTAATCGCAGGTATGTGTATGCTTCATACCGGAAAGGCAAATGTTATGCTGAATGTTGTAATCAGTAAACTTTACGGGGACGACGATCGGCGGCGTTTGTATCGGCGGATGTTATAGGGACTATCCCGATAGTTCCCTGGCATCACAGGTACAAACGCTTTCCGTGTTGTACCTGTGTGGCATAGATTTCAGAAATAAGAGTCCACACTGGTAATCAGGTTACCTTTGCGGGCTCTTTTTGATCGTTTTTTCCGGATATCCATTCGGGCAGGCTGAATACCTGTCCGTAAAAGCCGGATAGCGGATTGTCCTGTACCGGGAACCTGACAGTTGGTATCTCTCAGGGAAAGGATGTGGTAAAATGAGACATAAAGACGATGTCCAGATGGATTTTAGTTCTCCTTACAAAAGCGGTACTGAAAAATAAGGATCGAAGGATCTTGTCACCCCGGAAAGCTTCCGTTATACCGGAAGCGGCAGAAAAAGCCGGCCGCCTGCTTCATGCAGCTTTTACCGGCTGTCAGCATTTCCGGGCAGAAAAAAGGAGAAGAATTCATGATGACAGCATTTGAAACCATACAGGCAGAAACAGTCCCAACAGATAATGAAAACAATTTTCCGGCAGAAGGCCGGCTGCAGGAGGGCCTGAACCAGGAAATCACAATCCACGGAAGCGTTCATAAAATCCGTAAGATGAGCGGCTTTTCCTTCCTTATCCTCCGGACATCGGATCGTCTGATCCAGTGTGTACTGGATACCGGTAAATGCCGTGTGGAAGGCTCCTTAAAAGAAGAAGCCTGCATACGGGCCAGGGCCCTGGTGGTGGAAGAGCCCCGTTCCAAAACCGGCTGGGAGCTTCACCTGACCGAAATCACGGTACTTTCCGCACCGGAGGAGGAAATGCCCGTGGTGATTAACGGAAAAGGGATTGATGCATCCCTGGAAACACTGCTGGATTACCGCCCCCTCACCCTGCGGAATGAAAAGCAGCGAGCAATTTTCAAAATACAGGAAGGCCTGTGCCGCGGATTCCGTGCTTTTCTGGAAAAGGAAGAATTTACCGAGGTCCATACGCCTAAAATTGTGTACCAGGGCGCAGAAGGGGGAGCGAATATCTTCCGGCTGGATTATTTCGGAAAGGATGCATACCTGGCCCAAAGTCCCCAGTTCTATAAACAGATGATGGTAGGGGTGTATGAAAGAGTATTTGAAATCGGACCGGTTTTCCGGGCGGAAAAGCATGATACGGCAAGGCACCTGAATGAGTATACCAGTGTGGATTTTGAAATGGGATATATCAGCAGTTTCCGGGATATCTGCCGGATGGAAGCCGCCATGATAAAGAGCAGCCTTGCCTATCTTCAGTCCTATTATGAAAAAGAACTGGCTCTGCTTAAGGTACGTATTCCGGAAGTCGGCAGCATTCCCTCCATCCGTTTTCATGAAGCCAAGGATTTGATAGCCGCCCGATATAATCGCCCGCTTTGTGAAAAGAATGATTTCGAGCCGGAGGAAGAGAAGCTGCTCTGCGAAATCGTAAAAAAAGAAACAGGGAGCGACTTTGTCTTTGTCACCCATTATCCAAGCGCCAAAAGACCCTTTTACGCCATGGAAGATAAAGAAAATCCGGAGGTGACATTAAGCTTTGACCTGCTGTTCCGCGGGCTTGAAGTGACCACCGGCGGCCAGCGCATCCACGACTTCCGGCAGCAGCTTGCCAAAATGGAACGGATGGGAATGGATCCTTCCCTTTTTGAAAGCTATTTATGGATCCATAAAGCGGGAATGCCGCTGCACGGGGGCCTGGGACTTGGCCTGGAGCGTTTTACCGCCCGGCTTCTGGAACTGGAGAATGTGCGGCAGGCGGCCCTTTTTCCCAGAGATATACACAGAGTGATGCCCTAATGCTTCATCCGGGCCGGCAGGTTGTGCGGCCCCGGAGCGGGAATTTCAGATAGGAGCAGCGATGGAACGATTGGAGAGTTATCTGCATTTTATCAGAGAGGCGGAGAGGCTGAAAAATGTGCTCCGCACAGCATGGAGCAGTGAGGGAAGACAGGAGAGTACCGCAGAGCATTCCTGGCGTCTTGCCCTGTGTGCCATGACTGCGGCCTGGGAATATCCGGAGCTTGATCGCCTGAAGCTGGTGGAAATGGCCCTTCTCCATGATATGGGAGAATTGTATGAGGGGGATATTTCCGCGGCGCTCCTTCCCGATCCGGAAGAAAAATACCGGATAGAGGAGGAAGCGGTCAACCGCGTGTTTTCCCTGCTTCCGGAACCGCAGAAAAGCCATTTCCTGGGGGTGTGGAAAGAATACAATGAAGAATCCACGCCGGAAGCAAAGCTGATAAAAGCTCTTGATAAGGCGGAAACCATTATTCAGCATAACCAGGGGAAAAATCCGCCGGATTTTGATTATGAATTTAACCTGGAATATGGGAAAAAGTATTTTCAGGAGGATGAGAAGCTCCTTCGTCTGAGAGAAAAAATCGATGAGGATACCGAAAATAGAATGAAGGAATAACAGGAAACAGGCAGGAAACGTATGCTTACGTATTCCTGCCTGCTTTTTCGTGTGCGCCGGCGGCGGATATTTCCAGAGATTTTTCATATTCGCTGGGCGTCATTCCCATATACCGTTTGAAAACTTTGGCAAAATAATAGGCATTTTCAAAGCTCAGACGGCAGGAAATTTCACTGATGAGATATTTCCGTTCCTGAATCAGCCGGCATGCATGCTCCACCTTCGCCTGATTTATGAAGCTGACAAAGCTCTGGCTGTATTGCTTTTTGAACAGGGTGGACAGATACCCCGGGGAAATGCATACCTCGTCGGCCACATCCTGAAGGCTGAGGCGGTCTTCGATATGGCTGAGTACATACTGCCTTGCCTTTTCCACAGGCTCCGATTTTAAGTTGGCTTCCTGCCAGATGATTTCTGTCAGGGAATTTTTGAGCTTTTCAATCCATCCGACGACCTGACGGCGTGTCATGAGATTTTCAATTTCCGCATAGCCGGTGGTATCGTTAAGGCTGCTGTCCTGGAGTGCTTTTGCGGCGCATCGGTATAATTCATTGCACAGCCATATCGCCTGGCTTTTTTGGTGAGTGGTTTCCTGAATCCTTCGTATGGCCCGATCCAACAGCAGAGTGCAGCCGGTGAGGTTCTTCGCATTCAGCTCGTTTTCCAGCTGGGAACCGATGCCGGCGAGCCCCAGCGGTTCAAACACGGCCGGTTCTCCGGATAGATTCCGGGAAGAAGTGAGCTCATCCAGGTAAAAATACTGAATCAGGCTGAAATATTCATTCCGACAGGCTGAAAGCTGTTCTTTTCCGTAAAAACAGCCGGTGACCAGGATGGAAGGCAGGGCCTGGGTGATATTCCGGGAAGCGGAAGAGAACTTGGAGGAAAACAGGGCCATGCGGGATTCCCATTCCTTCCCCTGATGCCAGACAAACAGAGTGAGACAGTCCGTCTGACCGGTGGAGATAAAAAGGCAGGAGGAGCCGAAAACCGTCTCACACAGACGCGTCGCCAGTTCCTTTTCCCACGCGGTAAGATCCCTGCGGGCCTCCGCATCCAGTCTTTCCGCGTTGGGAACCTCACTGTAATCAAAAGGAATGTACACCAGTCCATAGCCCTCCAGCATATGATTTTTATCAAGCACCTCTCCGGCTCGCTTCAGAGCTTCTTCGTCCGGTGAAAAAAGGATTTCCAGGCAGGCATCCCGGACAAGTTCCCTTGCTTTTTTTTCATCATAAAAATGCATCCGATCCGCTTCTGCCAGCTTACTGCGCCGTTCATATTCCTTTTTTGCCTTCTGCAGGCTTTCCTCCAGGGCCGGGGCCTCCAGCTGCACCTTCAGCAGATAATCGGCGGCACGGTAACGGATGGCGTCCCGGGCCAGGTCAAATTCCTGAAGATTGGTGAGCATCACAAAGACGATGGAAGGAAATTCTTCATTGCATATTTTAAGCAGCTCCATCCCGTTCAGGACGGGCATGTTAATATCACATAAAACGATGTCCGGCGGACAGGAACGGATTTTTTCCAGGGCATCCCTTCCGTTTCTCGCCGTATCCATGATGGCACAGTCATTTTTTTCCCAGTCAATTAAGAATTTGATTCCGGACAAGATAATGGTTTCATCATCCACGATTAAACAATTGTACATAATTGCTCCTCTCCATATTTCCTCAGTCCCGCTCCAGCGGGATATGTATGGTAACCCGGGTGAATTCCCCGGGCATGCTGTCGTACAGAAGCCCGTACTGCGACCCGTAATTTAGCTTCAGGCGGGCGTCAACATTGGCGACGCCTATTCCGCTGAGGGAATCCTTGTTGCTGTTTTTCAGGCTTTCCTTCAGAGACTGCAGCTTCTCAGGAGTCATGCCGGCGCCGTTGTCCTCTATGGTCAGATACAGGCCTTCGCCGTCCGACCGGGCGCGGATGTCGATTTCCCCGAATTCTCCGGTCGGTTCAATGCCGTGGAAAACGGCATTTTCCACAATCGGCTGCAGAGTGAACTTGATGATTTTACAGGAAAGAAATTCCTCCGGTATATCATAATGAATGTCAAATACCTCCACATACCGCACCTTCTGGATATGGACATAGTCCTGTACCAGGGAAAGCTCCTCCTGAAGCGTTATTTTATCCCCGACGCCTTTAGCCACGTTGCGCAGGAGGTTTTCCAGGGCCCTGGTGGTAAGCTCGATATTTTTACTCTTCTGGATGACTGCCATCCAGCGGATGGAATCCAGGGTATTATAAAGGAAATGGGGATTGATCTGGCTCTGCAGCAGAGATATTTCAATGTTCTTACGCTGCTCGAACATTTTTTCCATTTCCGTCAGAAGCTCCTGGATGTGCAGCGCCATATGATTGACGGCATGGCCGATTTCACCGATTTCATCGGAAGAGGTTACGATGTCCGGATTATAGGAAAAATCATCGGTTTCGGAGATTTTGCGGATATGGGCGGTCAGCACATGGATGGGCTTTGTAATTCTGGTGCTCACAATACGGGTGATAATCAGCCCGGCGCTTATAGTAGTGATCAGGATAATGCCGAGCAGGTAAAGGATATACAGGTTATCCCCGGCAAACAGGGTTTTGTCACTGAGTATGCACAGATAAATCCCGAACTCCGGGATACGGCAGGAAGACAGTTCATATTTTCGTCCGCCTGTCTGCAGGGTGATGCCGTCTGTCAGATCGGAAAGCTCCCCGTAAAAATCAGCGGAAGGCGTAAAAGAGGAATAAAATATGCTCCGGTCTTCGTTAGTGATGAAAATCTGCTGCAGATCCTGGTAAGGGGCCAGCGGGCTTTTCAGAAGCTCCGGTTTGATTTCCATATAAAGATAATAACCGTCGGAAACGGAAAGAGGGTACAGGCAGGCCAGGATGATGGAATCCTTATCGGTTGAAGAGGTGAGAGCGGAAGCGGATACGTTGGGAATGGCAGAGCGCCAGGAATAAACGGGCGTTCCGGTTCCGTTCTGAAAACAGGCGGCGGCATATTCCTGCAGCTGCTCGGTTTCGGAAATATTATGTCCTCTTGATGCGGAGGCAGTGATACAGATATTATCCGAATTAAAAATGGCAAGGCGGGTGGCATACAGGGTGAGTGAGCTGGAAGAAAGATAGCTGTCCAGCGCTTCCTGGGCCTTCAGGCACATCCGCTTGGCAGAAACGTTATTCAGAGTATGGTAGCCCAGCGCCTGTGTGATATTCTGGTTGCTTGCGCACAGGGCTCCCAGGGTATTCAGTTCACCAATATATCCGTTGAGCTGATTTCGGATTGTGATCAGATACTGCTCATTCGTCTGCCTTGCCCGCTCCGAAAGCCGGCTTCCCAGCAGAGCGGAGATGACCAGGCTGCTCACCAGAGTAAAGGAAACGATACAAATACACATGGCGAATAGAATTTTTATGGTTATGCTGTCTTTTAGCTTATTCTTCATGAAAAGACTCCCGTTGCTGTTTCCTGTTATTGTGTGTAAATGTGTATCCCGCTCTCCACCTGCTGCGGCTGCGTTCCCTTGCCGATCGGGGCCTCCCTTCTCTCTGCCGCAGGCTCCGGCCATGCAGAGGTCCTTAAAGGGGACGCTCTCGCTCGGATAAATACGCAGCGGTACTAAGGTTGTAAAGGACACAACCTAAGGACCGGCGTATTTATACGCCCCTTACAGGATCCTCTGCATGGCCGGAGCCTGCGGCAGAGAGAAGGGAGACCCGGTTCGGCAAGGGAACGTAGCCGCAGCAGGCGGAGAGCGGGATACACATTTACAATTATATCATATATCTAAAAGAGAAGGCGTATAGTTGTGTGTTTTTCGAAAAAATTATTACATTCGAAAATAGTATTAGTGCATTTTGCCCTGAAAACGTTATTTTTTAAAAAATTATTATTTATTAGTGAGAATGTGAGTATCGGGAGATAAAAAAGATAGTTATAATGGCATTATCAAATAGTTGCTGATATGAAAAAGGGGAAAGGAGTTTTACAGATTATGAAAAAGAAACAAACCGGAAAAATTATGGCAATGGCATTGACTGCGGCAATGCTGGGAGGCATGTTGGCCGGCTGCGGAAACAATGCGGCAAACGCTCCTGCGGATACGACGCCGGCGCCGGAAACACAGGCTGCGGAATCTTCAGCGGTACAGGAGAGTACGCCTGCAGAGGAAACACCGGCTGCAAGCGGCGAGCAGGTGACCATTAAGGTTGCACATTGGGATTCTTATACGGAGCCTTCCACACAGATGCTGGTGGATGGATTTGAGGCGGCAAATCCCAATATTAAGGTAGAACTGATTGATATCGCATCCGGCGAATATTCCAATAAGCTGACTGTTATGCTGAACGGAGGGAATGATTTGGACGTGGTTTGGGTAAAGGATCCTGACAATACGCCTTCCATCGCAGAAAGAGGACAGCTTGAGGATCTGACTCCTTATATAGAAAAAGACGGCGTGGATATTGCGGCGATGAACGGATCGGACGCCCTGAAGCTGGACGGCAAGCAGGTAGCGCTGCCGGTGAGTACCGGTTTCTATGTACTTTATTATAATAAGGATATTTTTGACGCGGCAGGAGTGGATTATCCCGGAAATGACATGACCTGGACGGAATTTGAGGAGCTGGCGAAAAAAGTGACCAGCGGCGAAGGCAATGACAAGAAATACGGCGCTCTTTTCCATACCTGGCAGGCATGCGTACAGAACTGGGCTGTTCAGGATGGCAAGCATACTATCCTCGATACGGATTACAGCTTTATGAAGCCTTATTATGAAATGGCTCTGCGCATGCAGGACGAAGGAACCGTTATGGATTACTCCACACTGAAAACCGGAAATATCCATTATTCCAGCGTATTCATGGAAGGCCAGTGCGCTATGATGCCTATGGGCAGCTGGTTCATGAGCACTATGATAGAAAAGACAAAAGCGGGAGAAACAAGTGTGAACTGGGGTGTAGCCACACTGCCTCATCCCGATGGAGTGGAAGCCGGATGGACGGTTGGATCCACAACTCCTATGGGTGTAAGCGCCAGCTCCAAAAATAAGGACGCAGCATGGGAATTCGTAAAATACTGCAGCGGCGAAGAAGGCGCAAAGATTTATGCTGACTGCGGCATGATTCCCGCAAGAATGAACGCGGATACGATCAAAGCCCTGGCTGCTCTGGACGGTATGCCGGAAGGACTGGAAGAAGCTCTTCAGACCAAACATGTTGCCATGGATCGTCCGCTCGAAGTACATTCCGCAGAAGTAAACCAGATGCTTGGCGAGGAACACAGCCTGATTATGATTAAGGAATTGTCAATTGATGACGGCCTGGCGGAAATGGGCGAAAGAAGCAAGGAAATTCAGGGCAAGTAATTTGTAAAGAAATCATATCTGCGAAGATACGAAACAGTTACAGCAAATCAACGCGGGGAGGCGGCAGAGAAATGGTGCCGTCTCCCTTTCAAAAAGGAAAATGAGGTATGACTATGGCAGCATCAGGCAAAAGTAAAAAGAAAATGTCCCTGAACCGGAGAAATACACTGGTGGGACTGTCCTTCATACTGCCAAATTTCATAGGATTTTTTATCTTTGTTATGATACCGGTGGCCTTTTCGCTGATGCTCAGTTTTGCAGACTGGGACGGTTTCAACCCTATGAAGTTTGCAGGACTTGACAATTTCGTCGCTATCTTCAAAGACCGGGTATTCCGGGGATCTATCTGGAAAACCCTGTATTTCAGCGCGTTTACTGTATTCTTTTCCATGTGCGCATCCCTTGGCCTGGCGATTCTTCTGAATCAGAGACTGAAGGGAAAGGGAATTTTCCGCTGCGCCATCTTTTTCCCTTATGTGGCTTCCACGGTTGCGGTAGCTGCGGTATGGAATTCCCTGTTTCGTGACATCGGGCCGATCAACTCTATTTTAAGGGCGCTTGGGGTGGCGAATCCTCCCGGCTGGACGGCAAGCACTGCCTGGGTCATTCCGGCTCTCATCATTGTGAACATATGGAAGAACATGGGATACTTTATGATTGTTTATCTTGCGGCTCTCCAGGATATTCCGGAGTCCCTGTATGAAGCGGCCCGCATAGACGGAGCGAATTCCATGCAGTGTTTCCGGGGCATCACTCTTCCGATGCTGACTCCCAGCACATTTTTCGTGGTCATGATGCTTACCATCAATTCCTTCAAAGTATTTGATTTGGTATATCTGATGACGGAAGGCGGGCCGGGCAATGCTTCCACCATGATGAGCCAGTACATTTATAACAGGGCTTTTATCGCCTGGAATTATGGGGAAAGCAGCGCGGCTGCCATGATCCTGTTCCTCATTTTAGGGCTGCTGACAATACTGCAGTTTCGGATGGAGAAAAAATGGGTGAGTTACATGTAGGAAGATGCGGATAATAACAGCGCCGTTTTGTGTGCGGCGGAAATGTGAGGAATGAAATGACGAGAGCGAGAAAACAGACGCTGGTAAAAATAATCAGTTATATCTTATTAATTATCCTGACGGCAGCCACCTTAATGCCTCTGCTGTGGATGCTGAGCGCTTCGCTGAAGACGAATACGGAGGTATTCAGCGCCAATTTCCGATGGATACCTGCGGTGTTCCAGTGGAATAATTACGTGAAAATATGGAGTAAAATACCGCTTGCCACCTTTACCTTTAATACGGTTAAGCTGACTGTCATAATTACTTTTATCCAGGTTATCACCTCCAGCTTTGCGGCTTACGGATTTTCCAAATGTAAATTCAAAGGGCGCGATGTGCTGTTTCTGTGCTATGTGGCTACTATCGCCATTCCCTGGCAGGTATATATGCTGCCCCAGTACAGCATGATGAATAAATTCCATCTGGTGGATACCCATACAGGCTATGTGCTGATGCAGAGCTTTACGGCCTTCGGTGTTTTCCTGATGAGACAGTTTTTCATGTCCCTTCCCAATGAACTGCTGGAGGCGGGGAGGATAGACGGATTGAGCGAATACGGCAATTATTTCCGTATCGCGCTGCCGCTTTCCAAACCCAGTATTGCCACGATGACTATTTTCAGTTTTGTAGCAATATGGAATGATTATATGGGGCCGCTGATTTATTTTAACAGTACTTCAAAAAAGACAATCCAGCTGGGAATCAAGATGTTTATCGGTCAGTATTCTACGGAATACGGACTGGTAATGGCGGCGAGTGTGCTGTCTTTGATTCCGGTGCTGATTATTTTCCTGGGCGGACAGAAATTTTTCGTGCAGGGGATTGCATCCAGTGGGATTAAGGGGTGAGGTGAAACATTCCGTCCCCCTTTCCGCCCGCAGAGGCTATGTGCTGTCTGCACGGACCGGAGGTCCCCCTTCGTTCCACAGCCGGCCCCGGCTATGCAGAGGTCCTTGCAGGGGACGCTTTCGCTCGGATAAACACGCAGCGGTACTAAGGTTGCAGAGGACGCAACCTAAGGACCGGCGTGTTTATGACGCCCCTTACAGGATCCTCAGCATAGCCGGGGCTGGCTGCGGAACGAAGGGGGACCTCCGGTCCGTGCAGGCAGCACATAGCCTCTGCGGGCGGAAAGGGGGACGGAATGTTGCGCAGGTATTGGAAAGGGCGTGTTTGAGGATGAACTGTGGGGGTTCGGAGATTCAAATGCGCTTTTTATATAATGTGGTATGAGGATAGGGAAGATAATAAAGAGAGTGTGGGGAGGAAAATTAAGGTAGTAAGGGGGCGGAAGTTGTGAGAGAATGTAGGTGGTGGGTTTGGGTGGTGTATGATGAGGAAAGCTTTGGGAGGATGGAGTTATGAGGAATTTGGAGAAGTTTTGGTGTAATGATCATTTGGAGGAAGTGGCTGGGGATTGCGGGAGGTATTTTCCCGGGGGGAAAGAGGCTTGTCTGGAGCAGGCGGAGCGTATTCTGAAGAATAGTTTTGTTTTTCAGGAGCATTGGGAGATGGAGCGGACGCATGAGGCGGTGGTTTTTGGGGATAAAATTGAATGGGATGCGGTTCCGTTCGGGGATCCGGAATGGCTTTATGCGTTGAACAGGCATACTTGTTTTTTGATTCTGGGGAAGGCGTGGAGGTATAGGTGCGGGGAGAAGGATGGGGCAGGGCGGAGTAAGGCGCTGGAATATGGGAAAAAGTTTGTGGTGCTTTTGGAGGATTGGCTGGAAAATGCTCCGCTTGCTCCGGAAAGCAGGAATGGGACGTGGCGCAGTCTGGAAGCGGGGATTCGGGTTGAGTTCTGGCTGAAAAGTATGGCTTTGTTTGATAACTGTCCTCTTTTTACGGAGGAAATCCGGGAAAGGATGGAGGCTTGTCTGCGTGAGCATGCGGGGTATCTGCTGGAGGTGAATCTTCCTTTTCACCGGCTGAGCAACTGGGGGATTCTTCAGAATCATGGGCTGCTTCTTCTGGGGCTTTATTTCGGGGAAAATGGCTGGATTCAGGAGGCGGTGAGGCGTCTGGATGAAGAAAGTCATCTGCAGGTTTTCCGGGACGGAACGCAGTGGGAGCAGAGTCCTATGTATCATGGGGAGGTGTTGTACTGTCTTCTGGACAGTCTGCTGCATCTGAAGCGTTTTGACAGGCCGGCGCCGCGCAGGCTTTGGGAGAAGGTGCGGAAAATGGTTTATGCTCTGGCGGCCTGGTGTAAGCCTGACGGGCATATGCCCTGTCATGGGGACAGTGATGATATTGATGCGCGGGATTTGATCGCGGAGGGCGCTGTGCTTTTTAAGGACGGCAGGCTGAAGTTCCTGGCCCATGGGGTATTGCTGGAGGATAATTTTTGGAATTTCAGCTGGGAGGAGAAGGCTTTTTATGACGGGCTGGAGGCCAGGGAGCCGGAGGAGGCGTCATGGGCTCTGACGGACAGCGGAAATTATTTCTTGAGGGATGGTTTGGGAGCGGATTCGGATTATCTGAGGTTTCACTGCGGATGTATGGGGAGCGGGCATGGGCATGGGGATCAGCTTCATGTGGATTATTTTTCCCATGGAGAGGATATTCTTGTGGATGCCGGGCGGTATACTTATGTGGATAATGATATCCGAAAGCGTCTGAAGGAGCCTGCCGCTCATAATACGGTGTGTATAGACGGCGAAAATTTCTGTGAGTGTGTGGATAGCTGGGGCTACAGCCGTATGGCTCTGCCCTGGAAGGGGGAATACTGTTTCCTTCCGGGGATGGGAATGGTATCGGGCGCTCATCTGGGGTATCTGGATAGAGGGGTGCTTCCCGTGCGCAAGGCTGTTTTGCTGGCAAAGGGGCTTGTTCTGCTGTGTGATGCTTTTTATTCCTGCGGGCAGCAGGGACAGGAAGGTCAGCAGGCGGGGGATGCGGCCGGAAATAGGGGGAAAGCGGCTGCTCACAGCTATCAGTCCCGTTTCCATTTTGGAAAACAGGGGATTGCGGAGGCTGAGGACGGTGGTATCTGGTTTCATTCCCCGGGGGTGCAGGCAAGGATGCTGTGCCTTAAGGGGAAGTGCCGTGTGACAGAGGCGGAGATATCCACAGAGTATAATCAGCTGTCGGAAAGCTTTTGTGTGGAAAATACGTGGGAGGCTTCCGGTTTTACTTCTCAGTTTACTGTGGTGGCGGCTGCCGGGGCAAAAGAGCAGCTGGAGCTTTCCGCGGAGCTTCTTCCGGTTTCCATGGTCAGAAATGGCCGGACGCTTTCCGGGGAAGAGGCGGAAGCTATACGGATTGTGAAAAATGGGGCTGAGTATGTGGTGATAGTATGCCATCAGGAGCTGATCAGTGAGGTGGATATATTTACGGCTGGCGGATATGAGTCCTATGGGAAGCTTATGGTATTCACGCCGGAATGTGCGGAGGGGGAGGTCCTTCAGTATTAGTGGGTGTTTGGATTGGTTCGGGAAAGGCAGGGAGATAAGTGGAAAGACCGAATGTGCTGATATTGATGAGTGATGAGCATCGTTATGATGTCTGCGGATTTGCGCAAAATACGGTGGTACGCACGCCGAACCTGGATCGTCTGGCAGAGGGGGCCGTGATTTTTGACAATGCCTATACTCCTTCACCGGTATGTATCCCTGCGCGGCAGTGCATGGCGGCGGGGCAGTATCCGCGTACCTGCGGCGTGGAAAGTTTCGGGGAGGATTTGGAACCGAATTACCGTACCTTTGCCAGAATATTCAGTGAGCACGGATATCAGACGGCAGCCTGCGGAAAGCTTCATCATCTGGGGCTGGATCAGATGCAGGGCTGGAGGTACCGGATAGCCGGAGATGCGGAGGTTGCGGTCAGCTATTACAGGAAGCAGTCGGGGGACGGGGAGGCAGTCTATCAGTTCGATTCCCGTTTGAAGTGGGATGATAAAAAGGAAATTCTGCGGGCGGGACCCGGCAATCCGGTACATGCCAGGGAGGACAGGCTGACAGTGGAGGGCTGCCGGAATTTTATCCATGGATATTTTGTGGACAGCTTTTATGACAGACCCAAAAGAGAGGAACCGCTGATGCTGTATGTGGGGCTTCGGAACCCTCATTATCCCTATATTGCTTCACAGGAATTGTTTGATTATTATCTGAATCGTGTGGAGCCCTATACGAATACGGCTCCATCCTCCCATCCCTTTTTGGGGCGCTGTTCCAATTGTCCCCCGCTGGTAATCGGCGAGGAGGTGACGATGCGGGAGGTGAAGCGCGCCATGGCGGCCTATTATGCCAATGTGGAAACCGTGGATACCCAGTTTGGCCGGATACTTCATTATCTGGAAGAGGCGGGAGAAAACCTTGATGACTGGATCATCCTGTATACCTCCGATCACGGGGAAATGCTGGGAGAACATTCTATTTGGGAGAAACAGCGATTTTATGAAGGGAGCGTCCGTGTTCCTTTCTTTATCCGGTATCCTCGGCGTTTTGCGCCGGGCCGGTGCCGTAAAAACGTGAACCTGATTGATATTTATGCCACTCTTTGCGAACTTTGCGGCAGTCCGGCTCCTGAGGGGCTGGAAAGCCGGAGTCTGACGGGGCTTCTGGAAGGCCGCGGCGAAGACTGGCTGGATGAGACCATATCCCAATGGGGCGGACGTAACCTGATGATAAAAAACGGGAATTTGAAATATCATTATTATGGAGACGACGGTTCGGAACTGCTGTTTGATCTGGAAAAGGATCCGGAGGAAAACAGAGATTTTGGAAGAGAGCCGGGATATGAAGAGCAAATGGCATATTTCAGACGGAGAAGGGAAGAAATTGGATTTTAAAAGGAAATAACCGGTATGGCAAGAGAGAAAGGGCGGGAAGACGGCGCGGAACACTCAAAGGAGAGTGAGCCTGCGGCCGTTTTCCCGCCTTTTTTGTTATTTATCTGTTTCTGTATATTTAGGGATGAGAGTCAGGTTATCCAGCTGTTTTTCCGCTTCTTTTTTCCCGTCCTCATTCAGCTGGTTATAATAATTGAGAATACGCTCCACTTCAGGAGGAAGATCCTTCAGATATTCCCAGCCGAGAAGATACGGAGGGGAGCATTGGAGAATCTCTGCCAGCATTACAATTTTTTCATAAGGAATATTTTTGATTTCTCCGCATTCATATCTCTGGGCGGTGGCCTCTGTGATGTGCAGGGCTTCCGCGATTTGCTTTAATGTCAGATTGAGCATGGTTCGGCGCTCTTTCATACGGGCGCAAAGCAAAGAATTAATATTCTTGGAATTAATATTCTTGGAATTAACATTATCGGAGTTATTATTTTTGGAAGAAGGATTCATGATATCACCATTTTATAATTAATCGTTTGTTTTAGTCCATCAGGGCATTCCGTGTATGTTTGGGAAAAAGGACGCGAAATATATAAACAATATAACATAAACTTACGCAGAAAGCAATAAATGCGAGAAAAGAAACAAACAATTCTAAAATGAAAATGTATTTCAAAAGAAATCGGAACGATATCGAAAGAATTAATTGACATCAGAATAGACACTATGATACTATTAATACGTAATAAGTAAGTTCTGGAGGAGCGGCATGAGTATGACGTATAAAGTGAACGTTATGATCCTGCGGGATCAGGCAGAGAGGAGAGGAATCCGTTCTGTGGAGGAGCTTTCCGAAATAAGCGGAGTTAACAGGGATGTGCTTTTACCTGTATTAGAGGGGAAAAGTCTGCCTTCTTTTGACATCATGCTGAAGCTTGCGTCGGCATTGGAGCTCTCTCCGGAATTGGCCGGAAGAATTTTTTTTGATGATAACTTACGTAATGAGTAAGAAAGAGGAGGACTATGGGGAAGGGAAATGTGTGGGTGGACCTGGCGGGAGAGGGCGGAGTGCCCCTTTTCAAAAAGTTTGCCATGTTTGATTCCGGGTTCGTACCGGCAGAACGAACCTGCAGGGATGCTGCATTATTCAGACGCTGCCGGATATCATCTCTGCGCATGGATTTATTTATCGGAGAACCGGCCGCGGAATTCGGCAGTATGGTTGAGGAAACACCGGAGGGGCTCCATTACAGTTGGGAGAAAGCGGATCGGCTTGTGAAAGTGCTGGAAGAAAATGGAGTATCGCCTTATTTTTCCTGGTGCTATGTTCCTCTGCCGGTTCAGCCGGAAGGCGGGAATTTCCGCAGTGTTCCGGCTGACTGGGAGAAGTACTGGGAAATCATGAAGGATTTTGCCGCTCATTTCAAACAGATGGGTTCTCCGCTGGGTTACCAGGAAATTTATAATGAACCGGTGAATCCGGGTGCTTTTTTTGATGGAACACCTGAGGATTACCATACCTTATATGAATATGGGGCTTTGGGAATCAGAGACGGGGATCCGGAGGCCCTGGTGGGAGGGCCGGCAGAAGCTTTTGTCCTTCCTCCTTCCGAATGCAGGGATAATGCCTCCCGTTTCCTGGATTACATACAGAGAAAAGAACTGCCCATGGACTTTTTCTCTTTTCATACCTATGGTTTTCAGGAAAAGATTTATCTGGAGCGTCTCAGGCTGATGCGGAGTGTGCTGGGCAGAAGAGAATATTTTAACCATGTCGGCATCCACGTGAATGAAATGAATACGGTGCCGCCTCCGTGGCCCTATCGGAAGACAATCCTGGAACAGCAGGCTCTTCTGCCGCAAATCCTGACTGTAATAGAGGATTTTCTGGAAGAGACGGATGTGGAACTGGTACATTGGGCGCAGATGCTGGATTCCGGTGTGGATGCACTGGGGCTGACAGATCATCTGGGCAGGCTCAGGCCCGGTTATTTTGCCTTTGAGCTTTATGCCAGGATGCCGGCAGGACGGGTGGAAAGCAGCTGTGATGACAGGCTGGGCTGCATGGCTTCGGCGGATGAACAGCGTTTTTCTGCGATAGTCTGGAATAAATCGGATGAAGTGGTGGAATTGTCTGAAAGCATTTCCGGGATTCCAGACGGGTTTAGCCAAGTGGATGTGTGTATTGTGGATTCGCTGTTCCTGGACGGGCTGGCCTGGGATCCGGGGCTGCGGCTCCGGCGGTATATGAGCCTGCCGGTAAGCAAAGGTGAAGTCAGGCTGAGCGGAATTCTGCTGGGTATTTCCGATGTGATATATATGGAAGGAAATATGCCCGGTCCGGGGAAAATGACGGTGAATCCGGGACTTCGTATCGGCCAGATCCTGCACTATTATCCGGACCGGTGGAAAAGATGCTATGCAGATTACGATGCGGACAGCGGCTGTGTGTTCCTCGGGGCAAACGGCTGCGGAGGAAAGCTGACAACAGTATCCCTGAAAATACAGGGGGCAGGCGGCAGGCTTAAGATTGTCAGGAACAGAATATCAGGAAAAGCGGATCTGGCTGTCCGCATGGATTATTATACTTCGGAATATGTCAGCGCCGTCCGGTTTGGCGGCATCATGGAAGCGAAGAGTTCCATGGAAGCAGAGCCTTCCCTGGAAGAAGAGCCTTCCAGGGAGGAATTTGGCAGGGGAACGAAACGGCCCGCCGATTATCTGGCGGAGGAAGCGGAGGATATCCTGGATTTGGAGAGGTATGCACCGGCAGGGTGGGAGGGAGAAGGCCTGCTTTCCTTCCTGGCGGCGGATGCATCCGATGACTACAGGGAAGTTATCCGGCTGAAAGCGCCGGTATCCAGGGCTTTCGGAAGCCTGCTTGATTAATAATATAACCAAAAGAAAAAGGAGAGGCTTATCTATGAGAAGAAGAAAAATGACATCCTTACTTGCCCTGGCCATGTCCGCCATTCTGGTATTATCCCAGGCGGGCTGCGGGAGCGGCGGCAAAGATACCGGGGAAAGCACGGCTCCGGCTGCCGCCGGAACACAGGCTGAGATGGCACAGGAGGCTAAAGAGCCGGCGGAAAAGGGAGATCCCTTTGGAAAATACGAAGAACCGGTGAAGATGACAGCCATGACAAGCATTGCCACTACCGCATCGGCTACGGATTATGAGAACAGTCTCTGGAGCGCCAAAATGAGAGAACTGTTTAATATCGATATCGAATATGTATTTCTGGCGGCAAAGGAACAGTATGACGAGAGAGTGAATCTGATGCTGGCCAGCGGGGATCTGCCTGATGTGATGAATGTATCCCTGACACAGATGCATCAGATGATAGAGGCAGGACTGCTTCAGCCCCTTACTGATGTGTATGACGGTTATGTGACGGATCAGGCAAAGGAGGCCATGACAAAGGACGGGACATTTCCTTTTGACGCAGCAACCGTGGATGGAGAGCTGTACGGCATTCCCTGGGTACAGCCCAGGATTGAAACCTGCCATGCCCTTTTTGTGAATGAAAAATGGAGAAAGGACAATGGCCTGCCGGAACCCGACACCTGGGAAAATTTCGAAAAAATGATTTATGCCTTTGCTGATGGGGACCCCAACGGAAATGGGATAAAGGATGAATTCGGCATAGGCCTGACAAAGAAAATCTGGGATACGGGATTTGAAGCGACCAGTATTGCCAATGCGTTCGGCGCGTATCCCAATGCCTGGATCCAGGGGGCGGACGGCAATATAGTATACGGAAGCGTACAGCCGGAGATGAAGCCGGTGCTGGAAAAGCTTGCCCAATATTACAAGGACGGCCTGATCGATCCGGAATTCATCGTAAAGGACTATGATACGGAAGCGGAGCTGGTGACCAAGGAACAGCTGGGGGCCATGTTCGGCATTCAGTGGACAGGCCTGATGGGAAGCTGTCTCCAGTCCCTGTATGAAAATTCTGCGGATCCGGATTCCCTGGAGTGGAAGGTTTACCCCATCCCTTCCGTGGACGGAAAAGAAACCTCACCCGTTGTATATGATTACAGCAGCCAGTGGCTGGTGGTGAGTAAGGACTTCGCCAACCCGGAGGCCGTGGCAAAAATCTGCAACTATATGCATTTCATGGGGCTGGGGCCTCAGGAAACAGGTCCGGAAGGGTATCCGGAGCTGGCCATATCCTATGAAGAATGGGAAAATATGTGGAATAATGATTCTTACCGTCTCTACAGCCCGGAAACGGAGCATGGAAACATAGACAGATGGGAGCACTGGTTCCAGGCCATGGAGGACGGGGACACCGCCTGGATAGACAGCAACTATCTGGCAAAGGATCAGTTTTATGCCATGCAGCGTTTTGCCGAGGATGGATCCAAAATGACCGACAACTTTGGAGAACCCTCCATAAGTGCGGCATCCTGGCAGTTTACCTACAGGCTTTGCGGACAGACCTTTATGTATGCCCTGGATCAGAAAGAGAAAAATAACCTGACCAGCGATCTTCGCGGTTCCTTCGTATCGGAATCCATGATAGAAAACCAGGCGGTGCTTGAGGATTTGGAAATCCAGACCTTTACCAACATCATTACCGGACAGTCGCCCGTGGATGAATTTGATTCCTTTGTGGAGCAGTGGAATGCGTTGGGAGGGGAAATGATCACCCAGGAAATCAACGAATGGCATGAAAGCATGAGCGGCCAGTAAGAAATAAGAGTGTCCGGACGGCGGCAATAACCGCTGTCCGGGACAGTACGCAGGCAACGCATTCCAAGGAGGCAAAGCATGAAGGAACAAAAGAACATTATAATTACGAAACGCCGGCCTGCGCAGCGTCTGAAACAGAGCATGCCCTATTATCTGATGCTGCTGCCCGGCATGGTACTGCTCTTTATTTTTAACTATCTGCCCCTCTATGGCTGGAAGATTGCTTTTCAGAAATTCATACCGGCCAAAGGACTGTTCGGAGATCAGAAATGGGTGGGACTTTACTGGTTTCAATATATTTCAAAATATCCGGATTTTATCAGGGCGCTGCGTAATACACTGATGATTTCCCTGGGAAAGCTGGCTTTGGGAATCCTCATTGCCATTCTTTTTTCCATACTGATAAATGAAATAAGAAATTCAAGGCTGAAAAGAACCGTGCAGACGATTGTATATCTGCCGCATTTTCTGTCATGGATTATACTTTCCGGGGTATTGATTGATATTCTTTCCCCATCCACAGGCATTGTCAACAAGCTTATTATGGCCTTTGGCGGCCAGTCGGCTTTCTTTCTGGGGGATAACCGTTTTTTCCAGGGAACCATGATTGTGACGGATATCTGGAAGGAGTTCGGCTTTAACACAATTGTTTACCTGGCTGCCATAACGTCCATCGATCCCAGCCTCTATGAATCGGCGGTGATGGACGGAGCCAACCGGCTTCAGCAGATCATCCACATTACGCTTCCCGGAATGCTGCCTATCATCATGCTGATGCTGCTTTTAAATATAGGTTCGGTGATGAATGCCAACTTTGACCAGATTTTCAATCTGTACAGCCCTACGGTCTATAAGACCGGTGATGTGCTTGACACTCTGGTATACCGGATAGGTCTGGTCAATGCCAATTACTCACTGTCGACGGCGATAGGCATTTTTAAATCCATGGTATCCATGCTGCTTGTGGGAACCTCTTATTACAGCGCTTATAAATTTGCAGGTTACCGGATTTTCTAAGGAGGAACAGCCATGCCTATTTCAAAGGGAGAAAAAATATTTAATATAATCAACAGCATCTTTCTGACAGCAGTGGCCCTGTTCTGCCTGGCGCCCATGATTTACATGCTGGCGGTATCCTTAAGCGATAATGCCCAGGTAGTGGCAGGGAATGTGACCTTCTGGCCGAAAAAATTCACCACGGCTACCTATGAATATCTGCTCAGCTATAAGGCCTTCTGGAAATCCATGGGGATTTCCATCACGCGGACGGCGCTCTCACTTGTACTGACGCTTTGTTTAACTGTCCTTTCGGCTTATCCGCTGTCCAAAAGTCCCGGGAAGTTTTATGGACGAAGTATTTTTGCCTGGTACTTTTTTATCCCCATGCTGATAAACGGCGGGTTGATTCCCACCTATATGATAATCAGCAGGCTTGGGCTTATCGGAAGCCTGTGGGCGCTGATTCTGCCGTCGGCGGTTACGGTATTTTATGTCATGCTGCTGCTGAATTTTTTCCGCGGGCTTCCGGAGGAACTGGAGGAGGCCGCCCTGCTGGACGGCGCAGGGCAGTGGACTATCCTTGTCAGGATTTTCCTTCCGCTCGCGACACCGGCGCTGGCTACCATAGCTGTTTACTGCAGCCTGGCCCAGTGGAATGAATGGTTTAACGGCATTATTTATATGAAGACGCCGTCCCAATATCCATTGATGAGTTATCTCCAGGCTACGGTGCTGAATGTGGATATGGAAAGCCTGTCCGCGGAGGAGCAGATGAAAATGGCCTCCATCGGGACGGATACTTATCAGGCGGCCCAGCTTTTTATAGCGGCGCTGCCCATGCTTTGCATCTATCCGTTTATGCAGAAATATTTTACAAAGGGGTTGGTAATGGGAAGCGTAAAAGGGTAATATGAAAGGGAAAGAATGAGATTGCTGCCATTTCACAAAAAGGCATATGGGAAAGAAAAGGGGGAATCAGATGAAACCGTTGGAAGATTACAGTGATATCAGAGGTTTTTGCTATTCAGGAGGATACCGGGTTCTGGAGGAACAGCTGAAGAGGGAACTGGGATATGCGGGGAGCCTGCGGCTTAACAGCGCCAGAATCTGGCTGTCGGAACGGGAATACAGGAAAGCTCCCGGGGACTTTTTAAAAAAGCTTTGTACCTTTGTGGAAACGGCATGGGAAGCCGGCATCAGTACCATGCCTATTCTCTTCAATGGAAATGGGTTGGATCCGGGAGATTTGGAACAGGGATATGAGGAATATGCAGACAGATATGTGAAAGACGTGGTTCAGGCTCTGAGGGGAGAGCCGGGGCTGATCATGTGGGATGTAATGAATGAACCCTCCTGCAACGACTATATTTTGGAAGCGGAAGGAGAGGAACGGAAAGCCCGCTGGGAAAAGGTAAATGAATTCCTGCGCCGAAGCTGCGATAAGGTCAGAAGGCTGGATAATGTGAATGCGGTTACCATCGGCCATACCTATATGAGCGACGTGGAAGATACGATCGGTGAGGTGGATGTTTTCAGCTTTCATGATTATCTTCCTGTGCGCAGGCAAATCGAAGAAAGCTACCTGGCTGCCGAAGAACTGTCTGTAAGAACAGGGAAACCCTTTCTCAACAGTGAACTGTGCTGTCTCTGCCGTGCCAATCCTTATGATCTGGCCCTGGACATCTGCCGGGAGCATCATACCGGCTGGTATTTGTTTGAACTGATGATTACTGGTTACTGGTCGGATGTACATGGAATTTTTTATCCCGACGGAACGGTCCGGGACCCTTCCATTCCTGCGGCCGTCCTGGGCTTTCGCAGAAAAAGGGATGAGGGAATGGTATTTCCCAATGCGAATAAGGAAGGATATGCACAGCGCGGCGTGGCCATGGTACAGGAAGCTTTGTCGGAAAAAACAAAGGTTTTCCGGGCGGGAAGGAAATCCCTTGATGAGGTACTGGAGGCTGCAGAATTCTGCGCCAACCTGCTGGAAGCCTGCGAACTGGTTCCTATGTATGATCCGCCTACGGCACGCATAGCCCGTATCCGAAAAGCAGGGGATGAGAGGGAAGCCAGGAAGCTGGCTTATGAACTCGCTCTTCTGCTGCAGGAAAAGTGCCAGCTTTTGTGACATGAGGAGAGAAGAAAGGAGGGGCTGCGAATGAAGAGAAGATGGACGGAGGAAGAAGCATGGGCGTGGTATACTGCCCGTCCATGGATTTCCGGGTTTAATTTTATCCCCAGCGGTTCCATGACCGGGAGCCTCTGGCTGTTCCAGGAATACGGCCATAAAGAAGCCTTCCGGGACGCCGCAAGGGAAATTGCGCTGGCAGCGGAGCTTGGCTTTAACAGTATCCGCATGGTTCTGCCTTTTGAGGTATACAGGCAGGAAAAGGAAGCTTTTTTCATCCACATGGATGAATTCCTGGAACTGCTGTGGGAATATGATATTACGTTGATGCCCGTGCTTTTCGGTGACTGCTGTGTGCCCCGGGAAAAGTACAGGGCACCGCGCCTGGGGCCGCAGCCGGAACCGGTTCCCGGCTATTTCGGGGGAAGCCCCGTGACACCCTTTGACGACAGCACACAGTCCGGGGAAAGCATAGGCTACAGCATCACCGACGATCCCGAAAACCGGCCTGTAATTGAGGAATATATAAAAGAACTGGCTTCGCGGTACGGACAGGATCCACGGATTCTGATGTGGAATGTATGGAATGAAGCCGGCAATTCCGGCAGGCTGTCCCGATCCCTGCCCATGATGGAGGCCGTATTTACCTGGCTGCGTGAGGAGGATGTGATGCAGCCCCTGACAGCGGACGTATGGGGAGCCGGTGCCGACAATCCCTACGGCTGGCTGAAAAAGCCCGGAATTTATGCGGAAATAGAAGAACATTCCATAGCGCTTTCGGATATTATCACCTTCCATTACTATGGTGATTATACCCATTCCAGACAATACGTTGAGTTCCTGCGCCGGTTCAACCGTCCGCTGATCAATACGGAATGGCTGCACCGCCCCTTCCGCAGCCTGATACAGACCCATCTGCCCATGTGGAAAAAAGAAGGAGTGGGAAGCTATTTCTTCGGCTTTGTCAATGGAAAGAGCCAGTTTAATTATGTGTGGGAATTTATCAAAAATCTGCCGGATATCGACACCTTCCTTTGGATGCATGATATTTTCCATGAGGATTTCAGACCTTATGACAGAGAAGAAATAGAGGTTATCCGCGAATGCAACAGGGATAAAACACTGCCCGAAAACATTGGCAGAATGAAGCGGAGTTGAGAAAAAGAACAGATTAGGCAGGAAAAACAGGAATCATTGCCATTAACAGGAAATTCGATAAACCGCCGCAGTGACCGGAACAATGGCATGCGGCGGTCTTGCTTTGATGAAGTACTTTTTTTGCCTTTCAGAAGATATTAAAATGTAGATTTGTTGTTGCAGTATGGGTAATAACATGCTAAAGTAAATACAAGCATAATTTTCTATGAATCCGGGCTTATACGCCATCTATTTTCTCTATTCTATTCAGAAACTCTATGCTTACAATCCATTTTAAACAAGCAGGAGCTGCTGAACGGAAGGTGATTATGCCCTTAATCTATTCCAGTAAGCTGGTGCAGATACCGGTTCTCCGCTTCGTGGTATTCTATAATGGGACGCAGGAACAGCCGGAAAGAAGGGTGTTAAGACTGTCCGATGCGTTTGAAAAGAAGGTGTCCTCCCCCGAACTGGAAGTGACGGTGACGATGCTGAACATCAATCCCGGAAATAACCGGGAGCTGATGGAGAAATGCAGAACGCTCAGGGAATACTGTATGTTTGTGGAATGTATCCGAAAATATGCGGAACAGATGGATATAGGGGAAGCAGTAGAGCATGCGGTGACGGAATGTATCCGAAATGACATACTGGCGGATTTTTTGTCCGCGCAGAGAGCGGAGGTTATAGCGATGTCGATATTTGAATACAATGAAGAGGAAGAAATGAAAAAAATCCGTGCCGATGAATTCAGTGTAGGCAGAGAAACCGGGAAAGCAGAAGGAAAAGCGGAGTTTGTGATAGAGCTGCTTGAGAATCTGGGTGAAATACCGGACAGTCTGCGGGAGAGAATTCTTTCAGAATCCGATCTTTCGCTTCTGAAAAAATGGTTTTCAGAAGCGGTCAAAGCCAAAACAGTCGGGGAATTCATGGAGCAGGCAGGCCTGTCAGAAAACACCTGAGTGCCGGGAATCCCGCTCTATTGAATGGCATGGCAGGCTGAACTGTAACATTTTTATAAAAAAATAAGGGTGCCGACAAAAAATATTGTCGATGCCCTTAATTATACACAGTTTGACCCTGAAGTGAACGGAAAGGCAGTTCTGCCGGCAGCTTCTTATGGGCATAAAAAGGAGAACGGAAGATGAAGATTACCTGGTTTGGAACGGCCTCTATTTTACTGGAATCGGAAGGAGAAAAGCTGCTGTTTGATCCCTTCGTACAGCTGGCGGGAGGGAGCAACCCCAATTCTCTTGAAGATTTCCCCGCAGATACGGATATCTGTATTACTCATGGTCACGTGGATCATCTTTTTTTCCTGCCGGATCTTTTGGCGGAGCAGGATATTACCGTATATGGAACAAAAGCGGTTATGGATACTCTGGAAGGCTGGGTGGAAGAGACCGGTTCTCTTGTGCAGGCGGAGCCAGGCTGCAGCTGGCACATTGGAAATATGAAGATTACCATGCTGAAAGGACAGCATACAAGGTTTACTGCCCGGATGGTGCTGCGGAAGCTGATTAATCCCCGGCTGTTCCGCTATTTCAGGAATACCCTGTTTTTAGCCTGGGCACATCCCAAATTTCCTGAAAAGGGAGAAACGGTTGTCTATCAGATTGATGCGGAAGGAAAAAGGATTCTTTTGCTGGGCAGCATGGCCCTGGATAAGAATACGATATATCCGACGGATGTGGATCTCCTCATACTGCCTTTTCAGGGAAGGGAGAATATGGCGGAAGCTGCAATGAAGATTGTGGATGAACTGAAGCCCCGCCGTATCCTGTTGGATCACTTTGACGATGCCTTCCCGCCGGTATCGGAAGACGTGGACACCAGACCCTTTAAGCGGGCTATTGCCCTGAAGCATCCGGAAATCAAGGTGGTAAAGCCCAGGGCGGGCAAACCTGTGGCAGTATAGATTTCCAATAAATATACTAGGGCGCTGATGGCTTCCTGAAAATTCTGTACACAGAAGGATTTTCAGGAAGCCAAATTATTCTCTAAGCTGTGTTATTTCTGAATCAAAGTATATTTTAACTGCCTGGAAGCAATACCAAAAAAGGAATTCGGCATTCTAAAAGGCAGAAAAAGTTCATAAGAAAAAAGAGAAAATGCCATATTCCGGTATGCTTCCTTATAGTAGGGGAAAGCTTTTATCAGACAGTTTTTATTTTGATGAAGCAGTATCGTATAATAGTTCTGATGTTTCGTTTTTTCAGGATTTTTATCAATATGCTGAGAAATGTAAAATTTGTAAAATAAAGGGTATTTCCCTTGACAAATAATCTGTTTATGATACTATGAAATTAGTAATGATTACTATTATTTAACATAAACCAACATAAAGGAGGGCTGTAAGGATGCTAGAAGGAAAGACAGCGGTTGTAACAGGGGGTATCAGGGAAATGATGGAACCGATTATTAATGCAATCCCGCTGGGAAGAATGGGGCAGCCGGAAAAAATCTCCAGTGCCTTCCTGTTTTTGTCCAGCAATATGCCGTCTTACATCACAGGGGCTGTGCTTTCCGCAGACGGCGCTGCCATGACCTGATCCGGCAGCAAAATAAATCAGTATATATAAAAACGGAGGAGTTTAAGAATGAATACAATGATTTTCAGAGATATGTCCTATGGCGTTTATGTAACCACCTCATTGGACGGAGACCGCCCTGTGGGATGCATCACCAACAGCATTATGCAGATCACATCGGATCCGGCTACCATTGCGGTAAGCGTGAACCATGACAACTACACCAATTCATGCATTGCCAAAACCGGTAAATTTGCATTCTCCATTTTATCAGAGAATTCGGATCCTTCCCTGATCGGAACCTTTGGATTCCAGAGCAGCAGGGAAGTGGACAAATTCAAAGATGTGGATATGGAAATGGCGGCAGGACTGCCGGTAATAAAAGATTCCTGCGGCTATGTAGTCTGCCGCGTGATTGATACCATGGAAACCCAGACACACACTGTTTTCCTTGGAGAGGTCATTGAAGCCGAAAGCTATGGCAAGTCAGACAATGCCATGACCTATGCTTATTACCACAAAGTAGTAAGAGGCAAAGCGCCTAAAAATGCACCTACCTATCTCCCGGAGGTGGACGGAAAAGACACCCCTTCAACAGAAGAGAAGAAGACCGGAAAATGGGTCTGCCAGGTATGCGGTTACGTATACGAAGGCGATGAACTCCCCGCAGATTTCAAATGCCCTGTCTGTGGCCAGGGAGCGGATAAATTCAAAAAAGTGGAATAACCTCCGGGCTTTAAAATCGGGTATAAGGTTGACATCATAAAGCGAATCACATATTCTAAGGATAGTATCCGGACAGGACGTACCGGATACTATCCTTATTTTTTTGAACCGGATCCGCCTTCAACATTCCGGTCATCATATTAAGGACTGAACAATGAAAGAAACAGGAGAAAAAGGATGCAAAAGAGAATCCAGTATCTGGACATAATCAAAGTGATTTCAATTTTTCTGGTAGTTTTCTGCCACTTTGTCCTGCTTGCGGAAACCATACCGGCCAACATTTTTATGGTAGCCTGCTGGTCAGGAGTCCCCATGTTTTTCATGGTAAACGGAGCCCTGCTTTTTACCAGGCCCCTGAACCTGTCAAAACACATCCGCAAAACCCTTCTTATCTACATAGTGCTCGTACTCTGGAAACTGATTTACCTCTTTTCCATAGGCGCCCTGTGCCGGGTACCAGTGGCTGATTTCGGTAAAAACCAGATCCTCCTGTACCTGTTCGCCTTCGGCAGCCTGGAAGGCATAGGAACAGGACACCTGTGGTTCATCGAAGCACTTTTAGCCGTATACATACTATTTCCCCTGTTCCGAATCGCCTATGATCACACCCATGGAAGAAAAATCATTCTGTTTTTCGCCGCCTACGGCATTCTGATGACCAACGGCCTCACCGGACTGCAGATGCTGCTCGATGCCCTCTGCGCCCATGGCCTGCTTGGCGTATATTCCCTGGAAGGATTGGAAATACTCAATCCATTCGGCACCTACGCCAACATGCTCGGCTTTTTCCTGTTCGGAGCCTGGCTTCACACAGCCCCGACCTTTTGCGGCAGCCTCACCAGACAGCGCCTCCTCGGCCTCCTGTCATCCCTGCTTGGCCTCTCCGGAATGTGGGCCGTAAAGACCTATACCAGCCAGAACCCCGCCTGGGACGGAATCCTCCTCGTACAAGGCTACCGCCACCTCCCGGTTGTATTCCTCGCAGCAGGCATTTTCCTAATCTGCAAAGACCTCACCATCCCCCGCCCCATCCCCCAAAAAGCAATTACCGCCGTTGCCAAAAGAACCCTTGGAATCTACTATCTCCACTGGATCTTCGGCTGGATGCTGGTCCCCCGCCTGGCCCTCCTTTTCCCCACCTTCTCCATCTGGACCAACCTCCTCAAAACCCTGCTCCTGATCATACCAGCCCTCCTCCTCACCCTCCTCCTCGAAAAAATCCCCATCCTCCTCCATATGGTCACCGGCTGATTAATTAATTATTTAATTATTTATCTCATAACTTTCCGGACTTGCATTGCCGTCAGCCTTGTGTCCCTGCGGCTCTTGGCCCGTCCTGTTATGTGCCGTCGCAGGCTGCCGCACTGCAAGGATTCCTGTAAGGGCCGTATAAATACGCCGGTCCTTAGGTTGCGTTCTTTGCAACCTTAGTACCGCTGCGTAGTTATCCGAGCGAGAGCGTGCCCGCCCAGGAACCTTGCAGTGCGGCAGCCTGCGACGGCACATAACAGGGCGGGCCAAGAGCCGCAGGGACACAAGGCTGACGGCAATGTAAGTCTCACGAATTAAACGTGACAAAAAAAGCCATTTTTGGGAATTTGATTCCCTTTTGTGCTTATGATATAATAACTCATAGCGCCGGCCCCCAATCGCTGCAATCCCAGAATGCGTTTACGGCAGGCCGGCAGGATAATAAAAACAAGGGAAACCGAGTTAACATTTTGACAGCTCTTCCTAACAAATAAGAGTTGCGGAATGTACTGGTTCCCGGATAAAATGAAAGGGTAAAGTGAAGCAGGCCTGCAGACTTTACAAAATGATCCAACAACTTCACAGGATGGACGCAAGCTTCACTGCCTTTTGCCGCGTGTTAAAGCACGCAGAAGGAGAGCAGGATATGGACAAACCGGTATTGGTAATTCTGGCAGCAGGAATGGGAAGCCGTTACGGCGGATTGAAACAGATTGACCCTGTGGACGAACAGGGACATAAAATTATTGATTTCTCCATGTTTGATGCTGTCAGGGCAGGATTTAAGAAGGTCGTTTTCATTATCAAGAAAGAAAATGAAAAGGATTTCCGGGAATGCGTAGGCGACAGAGTCAGCAAGCATATCGAAGTGGAATATGTATTCCAGGAGCTTACCAAGGTTCCGGAAGGCTTCAGCATTCCGGACGGCAGAGTGAAGCCCTGGGGAACAGCACATGCGATTCTCTGCTGCAAGGGTGTAGTGAACGGACCTTTTGCAGTGATTAATGCAGACGATTATTACGGAAGAAGCGCTTTCCAGACATTATACGATTTTCTTACCACGCATCAGGACGACGAAAAATACCGTTACGCAATGGTAGGCTATGAACTGGGAAACACCCTTACAGACAATGGTTCCGTAGCCAGAGGCTGCTGTGTGACTGATGAAAACGGATTCCTGAAGACGATTGCCGAACGTACCAAGATCGTAAAAACGGCAGACGGCGCTGCTTATACGGAAGACGACGGAGCCACCTGGGTTCCCCTTCCGCTGGACACTCCTGTTTCCATGAATATGTGGGGCTTTTCCGCAAGCATCCTGGATGAACTGGAGAGTGCAGTCAATAACTTCTTTGCGAACGAAGTGCCGAAGAATCCCATGAAGTCGGAGTGTTTCCTTCCCATTGAAGTAGATAAGCTTTTGCAGCAGGGCAAAGCCACTGTTGAGGTTCTTTCTTCCAAGGACAAATGGTTCGGAGTAACTTATAAAGAGGATAAGCCCTTTGTTATGGAATCCATTGCAAAGCTGAAAGCAGATGGTGTTTATCCTGAGGTTTTATGGTAATTTTAGAATGATTAGATGCCGTGTTTACGGCGGACAGGCGGAAAGGGTGAAGGAACTTTTTCCCCTTCCTGATAACAGCGATTTTAGTCGCAGATAGGAGCAGCCATGGCAATTTTAGTAACAGGCGGTGCCGGTTATATCGGCAGCCATACGGTAGTGGAACTGCAGAATGCAGGGTATGAGGTAGTTGTTTTAGACAACCTCAGTAACTCCAGCGAAAAATCTTTACAGCGTGTAGAAGCGATTACAGGAAAGCACGTACCTTTTTATAAGGCGGATATTCTGGACAGAGATGCCCTGAATGAAGTATTTAAGAAAGAAAAAATTGATTCCTGTATTCATTTTGCAGGACTGAAGGCAGTAGGCGAATCAGTTGCCAAACCGTGGGAGTACTATGAAAATAATATAGCGGGAACCCTGACTTTGGTGGATGTAATGCGTAAAGCCGGTGTAAAGAATATAATATTCTCATCCTCCGCCACTGTTTACGGGGATCCGGCCTTTATTCCCATCACTGAGGAATGTCCGAAGGGGCAGTGCACGAACCCTTATGGCTGGACAAAATCCATGCTGGAGCAGATTCTTTCCGATATCCAGAAAGCGGATCCGGAATGGAATGTGGTACTGCTTCGTTATTTCAACCCTATCGGTGCCCATAAGAGCGGAACGATAGGAGAAAATCCCAATGGTATCCCTAATAACCTGATGCCTTATATTACTCAGGTTGCGGTTGGAAAGCTGAAAGAGCTGAATGTATTCGGAAATGATTATGATACGCCTGACGGAACCGGTGTCAGGGATTATATCCATGTGGTGGATCTGGCAAAAGGCCATGTGAAGGCGCTAAAGAAAATCGAAGACAATTCCGGCCTGAATATTTACAATCTGGGAACCGGAAAGGGTTACAGCGTTCTGGACATCGTAAAGAATTTTGAGGAAGCTACCGGCGTTAAGATTCCTTATGTAATCAGAGACCGCCGCCCCGGTGATATCGCAACCTGCTATTCTGACGCGGGCAAAGCGGAGGCGGAACTCGGCTGGAAGGCAGAATACGGTATTAAGGAAATGTGTGCCGATTCCTGGAAATGGCAGTCACAGAATCCTAACGGCTACGAGGATTAAGCGTCCGTTTCTATCGTAAAACAGGGCTTTTTATTGATATGTTTCATAGTGACAGGGTATCCTGGTTTGAATTACCAGAATACCCTGTCTTTTTTGATTGAGCCGCGAGGTGTTCTGTAGTAAACTGAAAACAGACGGTATTTTGATACAAAATGGCTGCGGATAATCCCGGAATGTAAGATATTTGTAAGAATTCCCGCCGTAAGTTCGTAAGACATCTGAATTACACTGAATACAAGCTCAAAGGAGGAACTGGCCGGATATGAATGAATGTATATTGGTAGTGGATGATGACAGAGAGATTGTGAAGGCCATTGCCATTCTGTTGGAAAAAGAAGACTACAGGGTTTTGCGGGCCTATGATGGAATGGAAGCGCTGGATATCCTGGCGGGAAACCAGGTACAGCTGCTCATCATAGATGTGATGATGCCCCGCCTGGATGGCTTGTCGGCAGTAATGCGGATACGTGAAAAAAGAAATCTGCCCATTATCGTGTTAAGCGCCAAGAGTGAAGACTCGGACAAAATACTGGGTTTGTCCATGGGGGCGGATGACTATGTGACAAAGCCTTATAATCCCCAGGAGCTGGCGGCCCGGGTGAAAAGCCAGCTTCGCAGGTATACCAGGCTGGGAGACATCCATGCCTCGGAACAGACGGAAGAACTGACAAACGGCCGGCTTACATTCCGTACCGATGAAAGAATTCTGTATGCGGACGGGGAAGCGGTAAAACTAACGGCAACCGAGACGAAAATTATGGAGCTTTTCATGCGTAACCTGGGAAGAGTGTTTCCTGCTGAGGAAATATACCGGCGTGTATGGGATGAAGAGGCTTATGCCCCGGAAAATACAGTTATGGTACATATCCGGAGAATCCGTGAAAAAATCGAGTTGAATCCGAAAGAGCCAGAATATTTAAAGGTGGTATGGGGAATTGGATACAAAATGGAAAAAAAGTAAAAGATGGATAGGCTTTACAGCCTTTTTTCTGGGGCTCACCCTTTTTCTGGAAAATCTTCTGCACATTATTGCCATGATTGCAGGAGGTATAACAACAGAGGATATGAAGGATGCATTTCAGCCGGATTATCAGAATACCTCCGCCTTCCAGTTCTATATGGAAGGTTATCTGGAGGATTTCCTTTCCATGGCTTCAGGAGGGAAAGTGGATTTTTCCTGGAATAACGACAGCCGTACAAGGGGGATTTCCTACAGCAGTTATTATGGGGTGGAATCCTTTGGATACGGAGGGGACGGTAATATAGCGGTGGTCGGAATCCAGGGAGATCTGGGTAAGACGTCGGCTTCCTATGTGACGGTAACATCTTCGGAAGGAGCTTCCGACAGTGTGGCGGCAGAGGCGTCTGACGAACAATCAGCCGGGAACGATGTCGTTGCGGAAAATACCTCCGACTGGTCTGTACAGAATTCGGAAGGTTCCGAATCGACCGATTCTGCAGAAGCGGAGAGTTCAAATGCAGCAGTTGCCGAAACATCATCCCAGGATCAGAAGGAAGAAAACAGAAGAGCGGCCGATGAAGCCCATGAGATGCTGAAAGACTGTAAAAATCTTTTGTATACAATTACCTATGATGATAAAGAACTGTACAGTAATACAGGAAATCTGCAGCTGAACGGGGAAGAACATCTTCTTCCTGAAGGATATAATTTCCTTCTTTATTTTGACGGCAGTAAGGTGTATATTCAAAAGGACGGCAGAGAACTGGATATTTACGGGAATGGTATCTATACGGATAATGGAAGCTGGTTCGTGCCCGGTTATGAAAATTTCGCCGTGGACGATAAATATAAGGATGCCAGGATTACCATTGCCGCTGCAGAGGATCCCAAACAGTATACCGTTGCTGTATACGGGCAGGGGTATACCTATTATACCGGTGGAAACAGGTTATACCAAATAGTAAAAACCATGCAGGATACCAGAAATTCACTCACTTGGATTTTGCGGAGTTTTATCGCTGCGGTTCTGTTTTTGAGTATCGCTTTCATTTTCCGTAAGGATATCAGGGATGTAAGGAACGGACTGGCTCGTTTTACAGGCAGGTTATGGTATGAAGTCAAGATTTTGGCTGTGCTTGTTCCTGCTGGGGTTCTGGTTTATTATTTGGTGCCTATAGTTAATTCCAAAGTATCCGGGATTTTAGATACAACCTTAATTGTGACTTATGATATGGCGGCATCTGAAGCCCAAAATCTTAATTATGGAAACCTGTTTCATGATATTTATTATCAGTTATCACTGATGGAATTACGCCCGCTGATCCTCTGTGTATTCTGGCTTATCTGGCTTGTGGTTAACGATGCCCGCCTGAACAGTAAGGTATGGAAAAACAGCCTGTTCGTGAAAATCCGCCGCAATCTTTCCAGTAAAGAAATGGAATATCCGTTCCAGAAGCGGCTGGTAAGAAGATTCCGCAAACTGCCTGTCATATCCGTTATTATGACAGCGCTTCTCCTTACAGTTATGTTTTTATGGGGGAAAGGGGTATCTTTTGGCGCCTTTAACGGCGTCATCCTGTGGTCGGCGGCAGTCTTGGCAATATTGGCCGCAGCGGCGGCGCAGACCGTTTATATTCGTTCTCTTCGGCGGGATGCCAGGGATATGGGTGATTTGGTAGACCAGATCTATGCCGTCAGGGAAGGGGATATGGAGGCTCCCCTGAATTTACCGGCAGATTCCGATCTTCATGATGCGGTAACCTGCATGAACGAAGTACGGGAGGGAATGAAGGAAGCGATTGATGAACAGGTCCGCAGCGAACGTATGAAGGTGGAGCTGATTGCCAATGTTTCCCATGACATCAAGACGCCTCTTACGTCCATTATCAGCTATGTGGAACTGCTGAAAGAAGAGGAAGAGCTGCCGGATCATGTAAAGGACTATATTTCCATATTGGAAAGCAAATCCCAGAGGCTGAAAACCATGGTACAGGATGTGTTTGAAGTGAGCAAAGCCGCGTCCGGCGAACTCCCTGTCAACCCGGAAACAATTGATTTTGCCAAGCTGCTGCGGCAGACTCTGGCGGATATGGAAGAAGATATTAAAAATTCCAATGTGATCGTAAGAACCCGTATTCCCGAAGGAGAGCATTTTATCCGTGCGGACGGACAGAGGATGTACCGTGTTTTCCAGAATCTGATCCAGAATGCCCTGCAGTATTCGCTGGAAGGCTCCAGAGTCTATGTTTCCCTGGAAGAAAAAAACGGCCTTCTGACTGCCAGTGTGACGAATACCTCTGCCGAAGAGCTTTCCGAGACAATCGACTATACGGCCCGGTTTACCAGGGGGGACAGCAGCCGTACCGACGGCGGCAGCGGCCTGGGGCTGTCTATAGCGAGAAGCTTTACCGAGGCCTGCCAGGGAAACTTTTATATTGAAATAAAGGCAGATTTATTCACTGCCTGTGTGGAATTTAAGGAAACGGACGAAGAGGAAAAGGAAATACTATAAATCTGAAAACCGGAAGGAGTAAATCTATGACAGAAAAAGAAAAATCACATGCGGAAATGCTTTACCAGCCGGGAGATCCTGAACTGGCGGCAGACCGTGATGTGACTGTAAAAAAGCTGCATGACTATAATAATATACATCCCCTTGACCGTGAAGCACGGCAGGCCGCCATCCGGGAACTGCTGGGCCATGTGGGAGAAAACTGCGTCGTGGAGCAGCCCCTTTTCTGCACATACGGATATAATACATCAGTAGGAGATAATTTTTTCCTGAATGTCAATGGCAGGCTCATGGACAGCGGAAAAATCACCATCGGAAACAATGTTTTTATTGCGCCGGGCGTCAGTATCATAACCGAAGAACATGCCATGGACGTAAAACAGCGGATCGAAGGACTGGAATATACCCATCCGGTTACCATTGGAGACAATGTCTGGATTTGTACAGGCGTCATTGTCCTGCCGGGAGTAACCATTGGCGATAACAGTGTAATCGGCGCGGGCAGCGTCGTGTCAAAGGATATCCCCCCGAACTGCCTGGCAGTGGGAAATCCCTGTAAGGTAATCCGCAGAATAAATAATGACTGACAGCTGACATAAGAACGGGAACATAACGGTTTGGCCGTTGTGTTCCCGTTCTTTGTCTGGAAGAATCATAATTTTTTATGCCACATATTTAAACATGAATATGAAATGACAGATGCTTCCTCCCATAACGAAAAGATGGAAAATTTCATGGGAACCGAAGTATTTGTGTTTGGAATTAAAGATAGGAAGCTTTAACGCATAGATGATACCTCCTATTGTATAAATCAGCCCGCCCGCCAGCAGCCAGATAAATGCGGCTCTGGGAAGCGTATTCCACAGCTGTCCGAAAACAGCCAGGCAAATCCAGCCCATCGCAATATAGATGACGGAGGAAAACCATTTGGGACAGGTGATCCACACAGCTTTTATGGTCATACCCAGAATAGCCACGCCCCATACAACAGCCAGCAGAGTGTAACCCAGCTTTCCGCCCAGCACCACCAGGCAGATAGGCGTATAGGAACCCGCTATCAGGACGAAAATCATCATATGGTCAATTTTGCGGAAGACTCTCAGGATACGCCCTCCTGCGTTGATGGAATGATAGGTTGCGCTGGCTCCGTACAAAAGCACCATGCTTGCGATAAATATAATCATGGCTGCGAAAACCTCCGGCTGACCGGATAATACAGCTTTTATCAGTAAGGGAGTGGATGCGATGATAGCCATCATCATACCGATTAAATGGGTTATTGCACTCCCGGGTTCTCTTATTGTTACACTCATAATAAAATGCCTCCTTACACTAGCTGAAAGATAATATAAAATGTATCATGTAGTTATGATAACTACGTCATATATATTATGATACTACAGCATATTATTTCGAGTGTCAATAAAAATATACAATTTGTTTTTAAGATTTTTATTCAATATAAACAGGAGGACAAGGCAGGGCTTCCAGAGAACGAAGCTGCAGAATCCCCACAACGGCGGCTGCAGCTGCGGCAATACAGTGGCTGATTAGAACCGCCGCCCAGATACCGGTCAGCCCCTGCCCCGCGGCGGACAGCAGCCATGCCAGGGGCATTCGGATGATCAAATAATAAAGAACCATACAGAGCATGCTTTTAAACGGCATTCCCATCCCATTGAGCGCTCCCAGGAAACAGTTGGTCACGGTGTTAAGAACATAGCCGGCCCCTACAATAAGGAAATACTGCTTTACGATTCCGGATGCCGCACTGCCCGGCACAAAGAGGCCGGAGAGCTGCCCTGAGAACAGCACAACAAAGAGAGAAAGGAAGAGGAGAAGGCCGCAGCCATACAAAAGAGAGGCTTTGATATAATCTTTTGCCCGGTCACAGCGTTTGGCACCCACACATTGTCCTGTGATGGCTGTAAGGACCATATTCAGGGCCATTGCTGGATAAAAAAGTATGGTTTCCAGCTTTCCGGTAATCCCGTATGCCGCCAGTGCGGTGATGCCATAGGTACTGATAAGAGAGGTGAGAAAGCTGGTGCTGATGGCCGGAATACTCTGCTGAAAGGCAGAAGGAATGCCCTTCGCCAGAAACTGCCTGATAAATGCCGGATCAAAGAGGTGTATATGGAAGGAAAACAGCTTTTTCTTCCATAAATAAGCCAGCATACATACAAGACACAGCGTCTGTGACAGAAGAGTGGCCGCCGCCGCGCCCTGAAAACCGAACCGGCGGATAAACAGAGGATCCAGAACCGTGTTCAGCAGCGTGCACAGAAGCATGGCGAGCATTTGAAAAATGGAATTCCCGAAGCTGCGGAGAACTGCCGTGAAATAACAATACAGAAATACCGTTATATAGCCCAGTACATAGACAGCCAGATAAGAATAGGCCATGGAAAAGGTTTCCTCCGGAGTTTGCAGAAAAATCAACAGAGGTTTTAACAGCAGTTCCAGCAGAACCGTGATGCCCGCCGAAAAAAGCAGGGCGATGCACAGGGAAGTGGCTATGAGGCTTTCCGTTTTTTCCGTATCTTTTGCTCCAACCGCCTGGGAAAGAAGAATGGAAATGCCGTTGGATGCCCCCATGGCTATGGCGCTGAGAATGAGGATGATCGGAGTGGAGTTCGTCAGGGCGGCATAAGCCGTTTCTCCCAGAAGATTGCCGATCCACAGACTGTCAACCAGGTTATAGGCCATGTTCAGGAACATGGCGGCGATCAGGGGAAGCGCCATGGAGAACAGGCAGCGTCTGGTATTCCCGTTTACAAAATCAAGTGTAGTTTCCATAATTATTGTCCTTTCTTTGAGAGTAATGAATGAATATTATTCATTTAAACGGTAAAGATAATCCCTGCCGATAAGGCAGGGCGGTTAACAGAGATTTATCTCTTTTTATGTTCAAGTTGCAGAAATTCCAGAAGGAAAGCCCTTATGCGGCTTATCCGTTCTTCTCCCGGGAGATCGGTCTGAAGAAGGATCCCCAGCTGTCCGTAAAGACAGAAGGATGCCGCCGTTTCCGGATCGTTCAGATGAATTTCCCCCTTTTCTTTTGCACGAAGAAGCAGGTCCGTAACAAAAGGCAGAAGCTTGCGGCAGATACATATGGAAAGCTGGTAATGAGTTTTCATGCTGTCGGAGCCGTGACACAGCTTATAGGAAAAAGTATCGTCTGTTTCCACCTCCATGAAGCCGGGCATTTGGAGAATTATCTGTTCCAGCGTGAGATCGGTGCGTTTCAGAACGGCAGCATACCGGCCGGCCAGCAGCTCCGCATATTGATCGACAGCGGCGTCAAACAACGCTTCCTTGGACGGAAAATACCGGTAACACAGACCCTGTGCCACATGCATGGTATTGGCTATGTCTGTGATGGATGTTTTCTCATATCCATTTTCATAAAAAAGCCTGATGGCAGTATCCAGAATTTCCTGCCTGCGTACTTCAGGCGCCTTCGTGATCCGCTGCATATAAAATACGCCTCCCTTTTTCTGCGCTCAGACAGAGAATAGCATACAAAACAAAATAAGTCAATGAATAATATTCATTCATAATAACCGCAACAACTAATCTTCTTCAATCACCTGTATTTCAAGAAAATCAAAATCAATCTGCTCTACAAAATTATCCGGGGTAAACCGGGCCTTGCTGTGCTTCTTAAAATCCAGGACGGTCACATCCAGCCATATAGGCTTTCCCAAATCAAACTGGTAACAGATTTCATCCAGGGCATGGAAAACCTTATGGGTTCTGGTATCATCAGAATCATCACAGATGACGGTATCTTTCAGCATGCGATTATCTTTAAAGATTTTTGCCCATAAACGGAACATAGGTAACACCTCTTGTCTTTAGATTCCGGATGCTTTGCTTAAAGCCTGAGACTGCACTGCTTCATCCGAGTAAGCATAGTGTAGCTGAAAATAGATAAAAACGCAATAGCGGCGGCAAAACAGGGTATAATTATAACAGAGGATGCATAAATATTGTTTTACAGGTATTTTACCAGGGAAACCGGCTTTTTTTACAAAATCCGATTGCTTATTATTAATTTTTTGTAAACTATCCATGTTTACGGTAAATCTATGGTATAATAAACCCGTATAAAAGTTAAATCGAGGATGAAGAAAATGGAATATGTGGTAGATAATGATAACCAGGTTGACAGCTGGCAGGAGGTCACCCTGGTCTATAATGCGGCATTGAAGCAGATTAATACAAAACTGGAAATCCTGAATGATGAATTCCAGCATGTGCATCGTTATAACCCTATCGAGCATATAAAGTCCCGCATGAAAACTTCGGAAAGCATTGTAAAGAAGCTGAAGAGATACGGCTATGAATCCACCATTGAGAATATGGTGAAATATATCAATGACATTGCGGGAATCCGTGTCATCTGTTCTTTTACATCAGATATTTATCGGATTGCGGATATGATAAGAAACCAGAATGATATCAAAGTGATTTCCGTGAAGGATTATATGAAGCACCCCAAGGCCAGCGGCTATAAAAGCTATCATATGCTGGTTACCGTTCCTGTTTTTTTATCTGACCGTATTGTAGAGGTCAAGGTGGAAATCCAGATACGGACGGTCGCCATGGATTTCTGGGCAAGCCTGGAGCATAAGATTAATTACAAGTTTGAAGGAAATGCCCCTCAGCATATCAAAACAGAGCTGGTGGAGTGTGCCAGGATGGTGTCGGATCTGGACGCGAGGATGCTGTCGCTTAACGAGGAAATCCTCAGCCTGAGTGGGGAAACGGAAGATTGATGGCGTAAGACTGTTGCAATAGATAAATAGATATAGGAAGCTGTGTAGGACTGGAAAATTCAGTCTTATGCGGCTTTTTTTGTAGAGAAAGAAAAAGAGTCCCCAAAAATGAGGAGTGCCCCGATGCTATAAGCACCGGGGCTATTATGAAAAAATTTATCTATGTTTGCTAATGGATTGTTGCGTTTGTTTCTTTTGAACTTATGAACATAGTATAACAATGATTTATGAATAAACTATGAACAAGTTGTAAATGTATAGTTAATTATAATAAAAAATAAAATGACATTAATGAAAAATAGTGCATAATATACAAAAAACCCGTATCCACATGAGAAAGAGACAGTAATAACCGGTTGTAAAAAGCAGGGAATGATGCTAAAATGGGGAAAATAGTGGGAGTGTATCTGTTTTGTCAAACAGGTTTTAGGTTTACGCAGGAGGAAATGTCAGATGGATAATTACAATGAAGACCAGGCTTACCGGGGAGGATCTGCGGGCGCCTTGACACCGGATGCCCAGGAAGCAAAGCGTCTCAGGAACCAGTTGGTGGAATATGACGGATACCTTCAGGAAATGAGAAAATCCAACATGAAAAATGTGGAAACGCTGGATGTGATCCAGCGTTATACGGATAAAAGCGCGGCAGGCATTCAGAAGCTGACGGAAGAAAGTGCGGCGGGAATGCAGAAGCTGGCGGAGGAAAGCCTTCACGGAGTACAGAAGCTGGCGGAGGAATGCGCTTCAGGACTGCGCAGATATTCTGCGGACGGAAGCAGCAGCCTGCAGGAGATGGCGGAGAATGGGAGTGCCGGGATTGCCGGTGTGGCCAGGAGCGGGGAAGAAGGGCTGAACCGTCTGGCAGAGGATGGGCTCCAGAAGCTTTCCCATCTGGCTGAGATAAGCCTGCAGCAGCTGGAAGGTGTGACCGAAGAAAGCCTTACCCAGATCAAAGCGCTTGCAGAGGAGAGTGTTTCCCGGATTCTGGAGGTGAATAACCGGAATGTGGAAACTGCGGAAAGAGTGGATGAAATCCGTGAGCTTGTGGCAGGACAGACGGAAAGCCTGCGGGAAATGCAGAAGGAAACGGACGAGTTCACCCACAGGGAAAATGTAAAGGTTTACCGTAATGTACAGGCCGTTGTGGTGGAAGAAGTAAAAAAACAGACGGAGGAGCTGAAGGAAGCCAACCGGGGGCTGAAGCCCATGCTGATCATAACGCTGGCTGTCACCCTGGCAAATGCGGCCCTGTTTATTTTACAAATTCTGGGAATACTTGGTGTGTAGGAAAGTTTCTGCATGAACATAGACAGGAAGGAGCAAGGCGGATTCAATGGGAAAGCAAGAGTGGAAGCCCGGCAATATGCTGTACCCGCTTCCGGCGGTTATGGTAAGCTGTGCCGATAAGGCCGGGAACAGCAATATTCTTACCGTAGCGTGGGCGGGAACCGTATGCAGCAATCCTCCCATGGTTTCGATTTCGGTCCGGCCGGAAAGATATTCTTATGCCATGCTGCAGGAAACAGGGGAATTTGTCATTAACCTGACCACGCAGAAGCTGGCTTTTGCCACGGATCTGTGCGGCGTGAAGAGCGGCAGGGATACGGATAAATGGAAGGAGGCACACCTGACCCCGGTTCCGGGGAAGGCAGTGAAGGCGCCTCTTATAAAGGAAAGCCCGGTTAGTCTGGAATGCAGGGTCAGGCAGGCTATGGCTCTGGGAAGCCATACCATGTTTGTGGCGGAGGTGGTATCCGTCAGCGTGGATGAGGCGTATCTGGACAAGAATAACCGGTTCCATCTGGAGAAAGCCGATCCTATATGCTATTCCCACGGTATGTATTTTGCCCTGGGCAAGGCAATAGGTAAGTTTGGATACAGTGTTGCGAAGAAGAAAAAATAGTTTGCGGGAAGAAAAGCGGGATTCATGGAAAGTATTACAAAATATTATAAAAGATTAAGAGCTACCTTTCTTTTGACGGCGTTCTGCATTATAGCAGCCGCTGTCCTTTTTGTGCCCTCCTTCGGCAGATATGTCCGCGGGGAAAATAATGTGGCGGATATTCTGCTGAACGGGACGCTGGTGGGATGCACGGATGAGCCGGAAAAAGCGGAGGAGCTTCTTCAGAGTGCAAGGGAAGAGCTTGTGAGAGACAGCGGGGAGCTGGTTTTTATGACGGCGGACATGGAACTTCAGGGCAGGCGTATGGTTGTCGGCAGGGTGGACAGCGAGGATGCCATCCGTAAGAATATGGAAGAGGTATTAAGCAGCAGCACCTGCAAAATACTTCAGCACGCATACACGGTAAAGATTAACGAATATACGGTAAATCTGAAGACAAGCCAAGAGGTTTTGGCACTCCTTCATGCCTGTCTGGAAAAATACGATCCCACAGGCGAATATGCAGTGGAGCTTGTGGTGGATCCGATGCGGGAGCTGAATGTGCTTACCACTTCCATCTGCAGGAAGGAAGAGCTTAAGGATCCGGATGAGGTGGATACGGCCGCGGGTATCGCCCTGTTCATGGACGAGATATGCGAGGCTGCCGCACCCGGGATTGTGGGTGATTTTGATACTCTGGACTATGGGCTGAAAAAGCTGTCTTATGCGGATACGGTAGAGGTTGTGGAAGCCTATCTCATGGAGGATGAAATTACCAGCCTGAACGATGCCATTGATCAGGTGACGAAGGAACAGGAAAAGGAACAGATCTATGAGGTGCAGCCCGGAAACACTCTTTCCCAGATCGCATTGGACAACGGCCTCACCGTGGATGGACTGGTTGCTATCAATCCCTCCCTGGAAAGTGCGGAATCCACCATACGTGTGGGCGATGAGCTGATTATAACTGTGCCGGAGCCGGAGCTTTCCGTTATTCATGAAGAGCTGGTTTATGCGGAGGAGAGCTATGACGCGCCGGTTCAGTATGTGGATGTGGATGACTGGTATACGACCAAACAGGAGGTGGTGCAGGAGCCTTCTGCAGGACACCGCAGGGTGGCCAGTGTCATTACTTACAAGAATGCAGAGGAATTGGGAGAGGAGATCATCCTGGAGGAAGTGGATTATGAGGCGGTTCCCAAGATTGTAAAAAGAGGAACCAAGGTGCCTCCCACCTATATCAAGCCGATTTCCGGCGGACGCCTTTCATCCAATTTCGGGGGCAGAAGCGCTCCTACCAAGGGCGCGTCCACCTATCACCAGGGAATCGACTGGGCGACGCCGGTGGGAACGGCGGTTATGGCATCTTCCGGCGGAACGGTTACAAGGGCAGGCTGGGGCAGCGGTTATGGGTATGTGGTTTATATCCAGCATGCCGACGGACGGGAAACCCGCTATGGACATTTGAGCAAGGTGCTGGTTTCGGTAGGACAGCAGGTCAGCCAGGGCCAGAAAATTGCTCTCAGCGGCAATACCGGCCGCAGCACGGGACCTCATGTGCATTTTGAAATACGTATAAACGGACAGGCGGTCAACCCGCTTAAATATCTCAACTAATAATTATTTTTCCCCTCTGATAGTACGGATTACGGACAAGTTCGTTTCCGCTCTTTGTCAGAGGGGATTTTTTTGTAAATTTATGGGTTTACCTGCCCTTTAAGGAATTACTCATTTACAAAGTAAAAAAATATGATATAATCGCTTTTGGATTATTAAGTGGCAAAAGTTTTGTATATATGGTATAATAATCGAAAATTTGTATGTCAGATTTTACTAATCGGGTTTTGCATAAAGAATTTAGGACAGACAATAATAATTCATAACGATAAATATTTAAACAGGCGGTATATGCTGCGCATAATCTGCAGTTAACAAAAATCGTGAGTAAGAATCGGTATGTTGGTATTGTATGGGACTGTCTCGAACGAGAGTATCTGATACGCGGCCTGCATACATAATGAGGTTAATATGGAACAATATGTGGTTGAAGGCGGAAATCCGCTTGTCGGAGAAGTGGAAATAGGCGGTGCCAAGAATGCGGCGCTTGCCATACTGGCAGCTTCGGTTATGACTGATGAAACAGTTTTGATAGAAAATATGCCTGACGTGCGGGACACGAATATCCTGCTGCAGGCAATGCAGAGCATAGGTGTGATTGTGGATCGTGTTGATCCGCATACGGTCAAGGTGAATGCATCCCATATCCATGATCTTGTGATTGAGGATGATTTTATTAAAAAAATCAGGGCTTCCTATTATCTTCTGGGAGCGCTTTTGGGGAAATACAATAAAGCGGAGGTTGCGCTTCCCGGCGGCTGCAACATCGGAAGCCGTCCGATTGACCAGCATATCAAAGGCTTTAAGGCTCTGGGCGCCGATGTGCGCATCGAGCACGGACTTATTATTACAGAAGCGCCGAACCTGAAGGGCAGCCATGTATATATGGATGTGGTGAGCGTCGGAGCTACGATTAACGTGATGATGGCGGCGGCCATGGCCGACGGCATGACTATTATTGAAAATGCGGCGAAAGAGCCCCATGTTGTTGATTTGGCCAATTTCCTGAACAGTATGGGAGCGAATATTAAAGGCGCAGGTACGGATGTGATCCGTATCCGCGGCGTACAGAAGCTTCACAAAACAGAATATGCCATCATTCCGGATCAGATCGAGGCGGGGACATTTATGTTCGCGGCTGCGGCGACGCAGGGGGATGTGACTGTTAAGAATGTAATTCCCAAGCATCTGGAATCCATCAGCGCCAAGCTCATGGAAATCGGCTGTGAAGTGGAAGAATCTGACGATGCGGTAAGAGTTGTTGCCTCCAGGCCTCTGACCCATACCCATGTGAAGACACTGCCTTATCCCGGCTTCCCTACGGATATGCAGCCGCAGATCACCGTTGCGCTGGGACTTTCCCAGGGGACAAGCATTGTTACCGAAAGTATTTTTGAGAACCGTTTCAAGTATGTGGATGAGCTCACCAGGATGGGAGCCAGCATTAAGGTGGAAGGGAATACCGCCATCATTGACGGGGTTGCCAGATATACAGGCGCCAGTATTACCGCTCCCGATCTCAGGGCAGGCGCAGCGCTGGTGATAGCGGCTCTGGCGGCGGAAGGCGTTTCCACGGTAGATGATATACGCTATATCGAAAGAGGCTATGAGAATTTCCCGGAAAAGCTCCGCGGCCTCGGAGCGCAGATCGAAAAAGTGGACAATGAAAGAGATATCAAGAAATTCCGTTTCAAAGTAGTCTGAATACCGTATTGCACATTTTTATCAATTTGTCCCGTTGACAGACAGATATTTATGGTGTATTGTAGGAGCGTAGTCACAGATAAGAAAATTCAATATTGTATCATCTCTTATTCAGAGTGGTGGAGGTACATAGGACCTGTGAAGCCACGGCAACCCCTCAAAGGAAGGTGCCAACCTGAGCGAGCTTTTCGAACAATAAGAGGATTTGATTATCATTAACATCGGGTCCGCTTATACAGCGGACTTTTTTGTGCGGCAGAATACTTTTTGATGCTGCATTTGCAGGACAAATCATTGTCCAAAGGAGGAAAAATGGAGAAACATTTATTTACATCCGAATCCGTAACGGAAGGGCATCCCGATAAAATGTGCGATGCGATCTCCGATGCGGTGCTTGACGCACTGATGGAGCAGGATCCCATGAGCCGTGTGGCCTGTGAAACCTGTACCACCACGGGCCTTGTTCTGGTGATGGGCGAAATCACCACAAACGCCTATGTGGATATCCAGAAAATCGTACGCGATACCGTAAGGGAAATCGGTTATACCAAGTCCGAATACGGATTTGACGCCAACACCTGCGGCGTTATGGTAGCGCTGGACGAACAGTCCGCAGACATTGCCATGGGCGTGGATAAGGCTCTGGAAGCAAAAGAGGAAGAAAAAGTATCGGCAGAGCATAAAATGACAGAAGCCCAGCTTGACGCCATCGGCGCAGGCGATCAGGGAATGATGTTCGGTTTTGCCACCAACGAAACAGAAGAGTATATGCCTTATGCCATCAGCCTTGCCCATAAGCTGGTGAGACAGCTTACCAAGGTACGTAAGAACGGCACCCTTCCTTATCTGAGACCGGACGGAAAGAGCCAGGTCACCGTGGAATATGATGAAAATGAGAAGCCTGTCCGCCTGGAAGCGGTAGTGCTTTCCACACAGCATGACGCGGATGTGACTCAGGAACAAATCCATGAAGACATAAAAAAATATGTATTCGATCCCATTCTGCCCGCAGAGATGATCGATGATGAAACCAAGTTTTTCATCAACCCCACCGGACGTTTTGTCATCGGCGGACCCAACGGGGACAGCGGCCTGACAGGACGTAAGATCATCGTGGATACCTACGGCGGCTATGCCCGTCACGGCGGCGGCGCTTTTTCCGGAAAGGACTGCACCAAGGTTGACCGTTCCGCAGCGTATGCGGCCCGTTATGTAGCGAAAAATATCGTTGCGGCAGGCCTTGCCGATAAATGTGAAATCCAGCTGTCCTATGCCATCGGTGTGGCCCATCCTACCTCCATCATGGTGGATACCTACGGAACAGGCAGGCTTTCCGATGAGAAGCTGGTGGAAATCATCCGCGATAACTTTGACTTAAGGCCCGCGGGAATTATCAAAATGCTGGATCTGCGCCGTCCCATTTACAAACAGACCGCAGCATACGGACACTTCGGACGCCATGATCTGGATTTGCCCTGGGAGAAGCTGGATAAAGCGGATGCTTTAAGAAAATATCTGTAAACCATAATACTTTACCTTGATTTTACATAAATTTTTCTCTTTTCGGATAGATATAAAGTGTGGGATTTGTTACGCTTGATTCAGAAAGGAGGAATTTATATGGAAAACAGGGTATATGACATGGAAAAAGGTCAGTTTGCTTTTCTGTACAAATTGCCGCCTAAACTGATTTTGCTTTTAAGTACCATAGTATGGCTGGCGGCCGGGCTGCTTATCGGGGCCGCGGCAAAGAGCCTGCTGGGACTTCCTGTAAATATAGAAGGTATGGCGGCGTTTATTTCCCTGGTAATGGGATATTGCGGAAGCGTGATCTATTTAATAAGAAGAAAGTAAGTTTTCAGGAAAGCACCGGTTAATAGCCGGTGCTTTTTTTCCGCATTGTTTTGCCCGCTCAATCATGGTACAATTATTTGTAATTATCCAAAACCTCTCTGGGGCCATACACCTGTACCTCCGGCCTTTTCGGGAATCCTTTTCCGCCGCTGCAGGCTCCGGCCATGCAGAGGTCCTTAGAGGGGACGCTTCCGCTCGGATAACCACGCAGCGGTACTAAGGCTGCAAAAGACGCAGCCTAAGGACCGGCGTGTTTATAACGCCCCTTACAGGATCCTCTGCATAGCCGGAGCCTGCAGCAGCGGAAAAGGATTCCCGAAAAGGCCGGAGGTACAGGTGTATGGCCCCCAGAGAGGTTTTGGATAATTACAAATAATTGATATATAAACCGGCAGCAAGGATTACGGAAAGGTATGATAATAATATGAAATTATGTGCATCCTGTATGCGCTGTCTTGTGGACAGGCAGGAAGAAAGAGTCAGGGATAAAGGAAAAGAAGAGGATAGAGATGCCTATATGCGGCAGGTCGCCCGGATTATTGGGGAAAGCGCCCCGGAGGATTCCGCCCCGGTGCTGGTGGAGAGGATCAACGAGGTATACCGGCAGTATTTCGGGCCGGTTACGGATTATGATGAGATAAAAAAAGAATTCAATGAGCTGATGCTATCTCTGGAACCGGATATCCGTTCCGTGATGGAAGCGGGGGAGGATCCCTTACATACGGCATTTGTATTCGCCAGGGCGGCTAATTATATTGATTTCGGCATGGCGGGGCAGGTGGAGAAGGAAACCCTGTTTCAGCTGTTGGAAAAGGCCGCCGGAGACAGTATGGATGAAAAGGTATATGAAGAGATGCTTTCCGATCTGGGGAAGGCACGGAAAATGATATATGTGACGGATAACTGCGGAGAGGTGGTCTGTGACAAGCTGGCTGTGGAAGAATTGAAGAAACGTTTCCCCGGCCTTGATATCACCGTCATGGTGAGGGGAGAAGCGGCCCTGAATGACGCCACGATTGAGGATGCCATACAGACAGGCCTGGATAAGGCGGCCAGGATTACGGATAACGGCTGCGGTGTGGCAGGGACGCCTCTGGACTATGTGGGAGCGGACGCCAGGCGCCTTCTGGAGGAGGCGGACGTGATTGTGGCAAAGGGACAGGGCAACTTTGAAACCATGCATGGCTGCGGCCTGAACATTTACTACTCTTTTTTATGTAAGTGCGACTGGTTCCGGAAGCGTTTCGGAATGGAAAAAAATAAGGGCATGTTTGTCCGGGAAAGGAGTTCATAATTCATGGCATTTGCACATCTTCACGTCCATACGGAGTACAGTCTTCTGGACGGGTCGAATAAGATAAAGGAATATGTGAAGAGGGTAAAAGAGCTGGGGATGGACAGTGCGGCCATCACCGACCATGGCGTTATGTATGGGGTTATCGACTTCTACAGGGCCGCCAAGGAGGCCGGGATCAAGCCTATCATCGGCTGTGAGGTTTATGTGGCTCCCAATTCCCGGTTTGACAAAGAGCTGACCGGCGGAGATGATCGGTATTACCATCTCGTCCTTCTGGCGGAAAACAACACCGGCTATGCCAATCTGATGAAAATCGTGAGCAAAGGCTTCACCGAAGGCTATTATTATAAGCCCAGGGTGGATATGGAGATCCTGAACCGTTACCATGAGGGTATCATAGCCCTTTCCGCCTGTCTGGCAGGAGAGGTGGCCCGCTATATCCAGAAAGGCCTGATTGACGAAGCCAAAAAAGCGGCGCTGAAATACCAGGCCTGTTTTGGAAAGGACAATTATTTCCTGGAACTTCAGGATCATGGGATTCCCACCCAGCGTACGGTGAACACGGCGCTTCTTTCCATGAGCAAGGAGCTGGATATCCCTCTTGTGGCTACCAACGATGTGCATTATACGTACCGGGAGGATGAAAAGCCCCATGATATCCTCCTGTGCATCCAGACAGCCAAAAAGCTGGCTGATGAGGACAGAATGCGGTATGAGGGCGGCCAGTATTATGTGAAAAGCGAAGAAGAAATGAAGGGGCTGTTCCCCTATGCATGGGAAGCCGTGGAGAATACCCAGATCATTGCGGACCGCTGCAACGTGGAAATCGAATTCGGCGTGACGAAGCTGCCTCATTTTGAAGTGCCTGAGGGATATGATTCCTGGAGCTATCTGAACAAGCTCTGCACCGACGGCCTGAAGGAACGCTATCCGGAGGATGACGGCACGCTGAGAGAACGGCTGGACTATGAGCTGGGGATAATCCAGCGTATGGGTTATGTGGATTACTTCCTCATCGTGTGGGATTTTATCAATTATGCCAAGAGCAACGATATCATGGTCGGACCGGGAAGAGGATCGGCGGCGGGAAGTATCGTATCCTACTGCCTGAAAATTACCAACATTGATCCGATAAAATATAATCTGCTGTTTGAACGTTTCCTTAACCCGGAACGTGTTTCCATGCCGGATATTGATATTGACTTCTGCTTCGAAAGACGGCAGGAGGTCATAGATTATGTGGGAAAGAAATACGGAGCGGAGAAGGTGGTCCAGATCGTGACCTTCGGTACCATGGCGGCGAAGGGGGTTATCCGGGATGTGGGAAGGGTAATGGATCTCCCCTATTCCTACGTGGACGGCATTGCCAAAATGATACCGAATGAGCTGAATGTCACCATTGACAGGGCGCTGCAGGCCAATCCCGAGCTGAGGAAGCTCTATGAAACCGAAGATCAGGTAAAGGTGCTTATCGATATGAGCAAGCGTCTGGAGGGCCTTCCCAGGCATACCTCCATGCATGCGGCCGGCGTGGTTATCTGTCCGGCCAGCGCGGATGAATACGTTCCGCTTTCCAGAGGCTCCGACGGCTGTATCACCACCCAGTTTACCATGACCACTCTGGAGGAGCTGGGGCTTCTGAAAATGGATTTCCTGGGGCTGCGTACCCTGACGGTAATCCAGAATGCGGTAAAGCTGATAAAAAAGGATAAGGATATCAGCCTGGATATCGATAATATTGATTTCAACGACAAGGCTGTCCTGGATTCCATCGGCACCGGAAGAACCGACGGTGTGTTCCAGCTGGAAAGCGGCGGGATGAAGAACTTCATGAAGGAGCTTAAGCCCCGGAACCTGGAGGATATCATTGCGGGGATTTCCCTGTACCGGCCCGGCCCCATGGATTTTATCCCCCGGTATATCAAAGGGAAGAACAATGCGGCAAGCATCACTTATCTGTGCCCGCAGCTTCAGCCTATCCTGGAGCCTACCTACGGCTGTATTGTATACCAGGAACAGGTTATGCAGATCGTGCGTGATCTGGGCGGGTATACCATGGGCCGAAGTGACCTGGTGCGCCGTGCCATGAGTAAGAAAAAACAGTCCGTCATGGAAAAAGAAAGAGCCAATTTCATTTACGGAAATGAAGAAGAAGGCGTTCCGGGCTGTGTGAATAACGGAATATCGGAGCAGGTGGCGGGGACCATTTATGAAGAAATGATGGATTTTGCCAAATACGCTTTCAATAAATCCCATGCCGCCTGTTATGCGGTGGTTTCTTACCAGACCGCTTACCTGAAATATTATTACCCGCTGGAATTCATGGCGGCGTTGATGACCTCCGTGATTGATAATCCCGGCAAGGTATCGGAATATATTCTCACCTGCCGGAGCATGGGCATCAAAATCCTGCCCCCGGATATCAATGAAGGGGAAGCGGGCTTTTCCGTGTCGGGAGGTTCCATCCGGTACGCGCTCACAGCCATCAAGGGTGTGGGAAGGCCGGTGATTGATGCTGTGACGGAGGAACGCACGGTCAGAGGCCCTTTCCTGAGCCTTCAGGATTTTGTCACCCGTATGGCGGACTCGGAAGTGAATAAGCGTACCGTGGAAAACTTTATTAAATCCGGTACTTTTGACGGGCTTGGGGGAACCAGAAAGCAGTTTATGAGCGTATTCGCACAGATGATGGATTCCCAGCAGCATAATAAGAAAAATAACCTGGCGGGCCAGATAAGCCTGTTTGATCTGGTCAGTGAAGAAGAAAAAAGCGATTTTGAGATTCGTCTTCCCGATGTGGGGGAATACTCTAAAGAGCTGTTGCTTGGCTTTGAAAAGGAAGTCCTGGGAATTTATATCAGCGGGCATCCTCTGGAGGAGTATGAGCAGACCTGGAGAAAGCATATCACAAGAACCACAGCGGACTTTATGATCGACGAGGAAACCGGCGAAATGAATGTCCGTGACCAGGAACGGGTGACGGTTGGCGGCATGATCGCCGAAAAGAAAATCAAATATACCAAAAATGATAAAATCATGGCCTTTCTCACGCTGGAGGATCTGGTGGGAAGTATTGAGGTGCTTGTTTTTCCCAAGGTTTATGAGCAGGAAAGCGCGAAGCTGACGGAGGAAAATAAGGTCTTCGTGAAGGGCAGGGTGTCTGCGGAGGAAGACAAGGACGGAAAGATTATCTGTGAATCCATCCAGGCTTTTGATGATATCCGCAAGACTCTCTGGATCAAGTTCCCGACCATGCAGGAATATGAAACGGCGGAAAAGCAGTTGATGGAAACGCTGGCCGAGTCCGACGGGAATGACGGAGTCGTTATTTATGTGGAGAATCCCAAGGCGAAAAAGGCATTGCCTCCCAACCGGAATGTCAGGGCGGACAAGGAACTTCTTTCCCGGCTGGAAGAGCTGTACGGGGAAGAAAATATCAAGGTGATATAGTCCGGAAGGTCTGCAAAGAAAAAGATTGAAAACAGTACACATATCGATTAAAATAAAAGCAAAAGTTAAGTCACATACAGGGAATGCCCGAAGCGGCAGACTGGAGGATAAATCATGGCTAAGGCAATTAAGACAATAGGGATACTGACAAGCGGCGGTGACGCGCCGGGCATGAATGCCGCCATACGTGCCGTTGTCAGGAAGGCAATCACCAACGGCGTTAATGTAAAGGGAATTAAAAGAGGCTATCAGGGCCTTTTAAATGAAGAGATCGTGGATATGCAGGCCCGCAGCGTTTCCGACATCATTCAGAGAGGCGGAACCATACTGGGAACGGCCCGGTGCCAGGAATTTAAAACGGAGGCCGGACAGCAGAAGGGAGCTGACATCTGCCGCAAGCACGGCATTGACGGGCTTGTGGTTATCGGCGGCGACGGCTCTTACCAGGGCGCACAGGCACTGTCCCGCCACGGGATCAATACGATTGGCCTTCCCGGGACCATCGATTTGGACATCGCATGCACGGATTATACCATAGGCTTCGATACGGCTGTAAATACGGCCATGCAGGCCATCGATAAGGTAAGGGATACCTCTTCCTCCCATGAACGCTGCAGCATCATCGAGGTTATGGGCAGGAATGCAGGATATATCGCACTGTGGTGCGGTGTCGCCAATGGCGCGGAGGATATCCTTCTCCCTGAAAAGTATGACTATAACGAACAGAATATCATCAACAATATTATCAACAACAGAAAACGCGGCAAAACCCATCACCTGATCATCAATGCCGAAGGAATCGGCCATTCCACATCCATGGCCAGAAGAATTGAAGCCGCGACCGGCGTGGAAACGAGAGCGACCATACTGGGATACATGCAGCGCGGCGGAAGCCCTACCTGCAAGGATCGGTATTACGCTTCCATCATGGGCTGCCTTGCGGCGGATATACTCTGCGAAGGGAAAACCAACCGGGTGGTAGGCTACCGTCACGGAGAATTCAAGGATTTTGATATCGAGGAAGCCCTGGCGATGCAGAAGGATATTCCGGAATATGAATACAAAATCAGCAAGCTGCTTGCGGTATAGTCAGGCGGCGGGAAAATAACGAATGCCCCTTTGCCGGGGAATTCCAAAAAAAATGAGGCGTCCGGTGGGAACCGGCGCCTTACTGTTTGTCAGAGGAAATTTATGCTTACAAAAAAGAAAACCAAAATGTCTTACACCAGAATGCTGGCCCTTGGTTTTGCGCTCATTATCCTGATAGGTGCCCTTCTTCTGAGCCTGCCCTTTGCGACCAAAAGCAGGGAATGTATGCCCTTTCTGGATGCTCTTTTTACCGCGACTTCAGCGACCTGCGTAACGGGACTGGTAGTGGCCGACACATATCAGAACTGGAGCCTGTTCGGCCAGCTCGTCATCCTTACGCTGATTCAGATCGGCGGTCTTGGCTTTATCACGATTGGCAGCTATATTGCGGTAGTCATGAAAAAGAAAATCGGCCTGAAGGAGAGGACGGCTATCCATGAGAGCGTGAGCACCATGGAGCTGGCGGGAGTGGTGAGGCTTGTACGCAAGATCGTCATGGGAACCTTCGCCTTTGAACTCGCCGGGGCGCTGCTTCTGTCCCTGCGTTTTGTGCCTCAATACGGACTGCTGCGGGGCTGCTATATGGGGCTTTTCCATGCAGTATCCGCGTTCTGCAACGCGGGCTTTGATTTAATGGGGATTAACGAAGCCTACAGTTCCCTTGTATCCTATGAAGGGGACATCCTCGTGAATTTTACGGTAATGGCCCTCATCATCATAGGCGGGACGGGCTTCCTTGTTTGGGATGACATCCAAAGGAACGGGCTGCGTTTCAAAAAATATCTCCTGCATACTAAAATTGTGCTGATAACCACAGCCGTATTGATTTTCGGAGGAGCCCTCCTTTTTTATCTGCTGGAAAAGGATAATGTGTTCGCAGGCATGAGTGGGAAGGAACAGCTTTTGGGAGCCCTGTTCAGCGCAGTTACGCCCCGAACGGCAGGCTTTAACAGCGTGGATACCGCGGCCATGAAGGAATCCAGTAAGTTCCTTACCATGGTTCTGATGTTCATCGGAGGAAGCTCCGGCTCCACCGCAGGCGGTGTGAAGGTGACCACAGCGGTGGTCATGCTGCTTTCCACCATAGCCATGATAAGGGGAACCCATGGAGTAAATATACTAAACAGGCGCCTGGAAGAGGATACGGTAAAAAAAGCCAGCGCCATCGTCACTATAGATTTAAGCCTGGCGGTAGCCGCCGCGCTGATTATTATGGCTGTACAGCCCCTGAAGCTTACGGACACGCTTTTTGAGGTTTTTTCCGCCATCGGTACGGTTGGAATGACTACAGGAGTTACGAGGAAGCTGGTTCCGGTATCCCGTATAGTCATCATTCTGCTGATGTACTGCGGCAGGCTGGGAAGCCTTACCTTTACCCTGGTATTTGCCAGAAGCAAGCCGGAACCGCCGGTAAAGCAGCCCGTGGAAAAAATAGTGGTGGGATAAGCCCGGGAGTAAGATCCTCTGCCCGTCAGAGGACATTTTGCTCCGCAAAACAAGGAGGAAAATCCTCTGCTCGTCAGAGAACTCGCATTTTGCTCCGCAAAACAAGGAGGATAAAAAATAAGATGAAATCTATGCTTGTGATCGGTTTGGGACGTTTTGGACAGCATCTTGCTTCCAATCTTCTTGATCTGGAAAACGATGTGATGATCATTGATGTGGACGAAAAAAAGCTGGAAGGTCTTGTACCTTATGCGACCAGCTCCAAAATAGGGGACTGCACCAACCCGGAGGTGCTCCGCAGCCTGGGCATCGGTAATTTTGACGTGATTTTTGTATGTATCGGCACCAATTTCCAGAGCAGCCTGGAAATAACCAGCCTGGTGAAGGAAATGGGCGGAAAGCATGTGGTCAGCAAGGCGACCAGGGATATCCAGGCCAAATTCCTCCTGCGCAACGGGGCGGATGAGGTCATCTATCCGGAAAAAGATATAGCGGAGCGCTGTGCGGCAAAATACAGCATGGATAATGTATTCGACTACATTGAGATATCATCCCATTATGGGATATACGAGATCAGCCCCATGAAGGAATGGGTGGGCAAAACCATTCGGGAATCCAATATTGCCGCCCGCTTCCGAGTGACAATAATAGGTATCAAGCGGGAGGGCTACGAGTCCCAGATCATGCCGTCCGCGGATGATTATATTGAAGAAGGAGAACACCTTATTGTCCTCGCTTCCCATGAAACGGCAAAAAAACTGTCCAAACAGCTGTAAAAGGAGAAAGAAATGATTACATCGGCATCCAATACCCGTATTAAAAAAGTGGCTGCGCTGAACCAGAAGGCGAAGGAACGCAGGCAGGAGGGCAGATATGTGGTGGAAGGGGTGAAAATGTTCCTGGAAGCGCCTGAAGAGGAAATCGAAGAGGTGTATGTATCGGAAGGCTTTCATAACCCTGCCTGCGACAGGAAGCTGAACGGCCTTCATGCGGAACAGGTATCGGAGGAGGTCTTCCGGAAGATGAGCGATACCTCCACCCCCCAGGGGATACTCTGTGTCATGAAACGTAAGCAATATACCCCTGATGACCTTCTGCAGGCAGCAAATCCTCTGCTCATGCTTCTGGAAGACATCCAGGATCCGGGCAATCTGGGGACAATACTGCGTACCGGTGAGGGCGCCGGAATTGACGGTGTGATCATGAGCCGGGATACGGCCGATATTTATAATCCCAAAACGATCCGTTCGACCATGGGGAGCATTTACCGCGTCCCTTTCCTGTATGTTTCTTCCCTCTCCGACATGATTGCCGAACTGAAACAAAAAAAAATCACGGTTTATGCCGCGCATCTGAAAGGAAAGCAATGGTATGACCAGGCGGACTACAGCGGCGGAAGCGCTTTTCTGATAGGAAACGAGGGGAACGGCCTGAAGGAAGAAACCGCGGCGCTGGCGGATTCCTACATAAAAATACCCATGGGCGGAAAAGTGGAATCTTTAAATGCCGCAATGGCATCAGGAATTCTGATGTATGAAGCATCCAGGCAGAGGCGGTTTATGACAGACGGTGCAAAAAAGTAAAATATTATGTAATATTTGTAACAATTAAATAACTAAATAAAGAAAAACTTAAGAAAAGTTGCTCTCCGCGTAGAAAAAAATACGTGGTGGCAACTTTTTTGCTGTTAAATATTAAGATAAAATGAAAATAATGTAAAAATAATGTCGATGTAATGATAAAATAAAACGTAATAATATAAAAATATAAAACATATAATAGTTAATTTAAAGTAAAAAAACGTCGAAAACCCTTATTTTAAGCCTGTTGTATCAAGGGGTTGACAAATGGCAATAATGTTGGTATGATATCAAACGTAACATTTGTTAACAAGTTTGTAACAATTGTGAAAATGTTCCTGATGACCACAGGAACTAAAAACGGAGGTTATTTATGAACACAAATGGCAGAAGGTTGTATAAGCGTGCTGCTGGATGGCTGACCGGTGTTATGGTGCTCAGCTCTGCATGCGGAACAACCGCTATGGCAAATGGTGTTATGCTGGTTGATGCGGCCAGTGTGGCAGATGTCCATGCAGAAGCTGATGAGACCTCTCCGGTTCTGGTAAAGCTTTCCGGTACACAGGCAGTAGTACTGGGGCATGATGAGGACTGGACGAAGGTACAGGTCGGTGACATTACCGGCTGGGTGGAAAGTGAACACCTGACAAACGGCAGTGATACAACGGAAGATATCGTGCCGGAGAGCCCGGAAAAGACAGAACAAACGGGCAGTACGGAAGAAAAAATAGAGCAGAAGGAACAGACGGAAGAAAAAGAAAGCATCTCTGAACCGGAACAGAACGAAGAGGTTCAGGCTGTGATGGCAGCGGCAAAGGATACACAGAGAATCAACGAACAGCAGAAAGCAATAGAAACACAAAAGGCAGAGGAAGCCGCAAAAGCGGCCGAAGAACAGAAGGCCATACAGAAAGCCGCAGAAGAAGCAGCAAAGAAAGCTGCGGCGCAGGCACAGGCCGCAGCAGAAGAAGCAGCCAGGAAAGCCGCAGCGGAAGCACAGGCCGCAGCAGAAGAAGCCGCCAGGAAAGCCGCGGCAGAAGCACAGGCCGCAGCACAACAGGCAGCCGCAAAAGCGGCGGCAGAAGCACAGGCCGCGGTAGTTCAGGCCGCACAGCAGGCTGTGATAGCACAGGCAGGGGTAAGCCCCCAGGATGTGGATCTGCTTGCAGCCCTGATTCAGTGTGAAGCGGGCGGAGAACCCTATGTAGGCCAGGTGGCTGTGGGAAATGTGGTCATGAACCGTGTGGTATCAGCAGGACACCCCGCCAGCATCCCGGATGTGATTTATGCAGCCGGCCAGTTCAGCCCGGTACGCAATGGAAGCCTTTCACGCACATTATCCACAGGAAGAGTGAGCGCATCCTGCAGACAGGCGGCCGTGGAAGCCATAGCCGGTTCTTCCCCGGTAGGCGATAAACTGTATTTCAGAAGAGCAAACGGAAGAGGCGGCCAGATCATCGGCAACCATGTTTTCTATTAAACACAAGCCCATATATTAAGAAAGAAGCCGATAAATAAACGGCGGCAAAATAAAGTACGGCCGGATTGTGAACCACTGCAATCCGGCCGTTTTCTGTCATGTCCCCACACCCATCGTCCGCAACAAGCAGCCATTTTCCAAATTGTTTATAACAAATACTTAACAAATATTGACAAAATTTGCAACAATTGTTAACATAGCTGTAATAAATACAGAAATTGGAAACAAAAGAAACTGCAGCTTTTGCAGCAGTACATTTAGTGGGGGAAGAGTGTGAAAGCACTTGACAGGGGTTAAACTATGACAGCACAAGAAAAACAGAAGAGCCTTATTCCCGTCCTCAGGACGCTTTTAATCCTTACTGTTTCCGCCCTGGCTTTCGGAACGGAAGCGATGGCACAGCCGGGAGACACAGACAATCCCGGAGCAGGCGTGGCGGCAATCCTGGACGAGGATACGGTTCCGGAAGAAGCTTCCCTGAAAACGGCCGAGCAGGAAGTACGTGTGGGCGAAGCAGCCCTCGCCGTCAGTGTGGGAAGACAACAGAATAAAAATACCGGAAAGACACAGGAAGAAGAATTGGAACTGGTTATGACCAATGTATCCAATACACTCAACGTCAGAAAAGAACCCGATGAAGAAGCGGAGAAAATAGGATACCTCTATGCCGACTGCGGCGGAACCATTCTGGAAAGAAAAGACGGCTGGACCAAACTGGAATCCGGCGGACTGATCGGCTGGGCCAAAGACGAATACCTCCTCTTTGACGAAGAGGCCGTCCAGGAAGCCAGACAGGTAGGCAGAACCATGGCTACGGTTACAGGAGACACCCTGCGCATCCGCAAAGAACCCGACCCGGATGCCGGAGTATACGCCCTGGCCGCCAGAGGCGAGAGCTTTGAAGTAGTCGGCGAGAGCGAACTTGAGTTCAGCGATGGAATCCACCTCAGTGAAGACTGGGCGGCCATCGATTACGAAGGCTGCACCGGCTATATCTCCTCCGACTTCATCTCTGTAGACTTCGAAGTAGACAGTGGTGAAACCCTCCAGGAAATAGCCGCCAGAGAAGCTGCACAGACAAAAGCAATCACCGCTTCCGCAGAAACTGCCAAGGGCGGCCGTACAAAAGCCGACACACCGGCCGGTGAAACCAAAAAAGAAAATGCAGGCGTAGTCCCTGCAGGCGTCAGCGATGCCCAGCTCCTCGCAGCCCTGATCCAATGTGAAGCCGGAGGTGAAAGCTACGAAGGCCAGCTTGCCGTAGGCGCAGTAGTAATAAACCGCGTCAGAAGCGGATCCTACCCCTCCACAATTTCCGGTGTCATCTACGCCTCCGGCCAATTCGGCCCCGCCGGAACCGGCAAAGTAGCCTCCCTGCTGTCCAGCGGAAACATTAAAAACAGCTGCCTCCAGGCCGCCAACGAAGCCATAAACGGCATAACCAACGTAGGAAACGCCACCCACTTCCGCCGTGCCGGCAACCGCGAAGGAATCGTCATAGGCAACCACGTCTTCTGGTAAATTTTTAATTTTTTAAATTCCAACCAAACAAACCAAGGGACCGCTCTTCCGGCCCCTTTTTATATTCAGTAAAGCGCCGCATGAATATCACAGTACTGAGTGCGATATTATACTAGTGAAAGGGCTGCCTGAGCCGCATGCCCGCCCTCCGGTTTCCGGTTTTTCTGTGTGGGCCGCCGGGCTGCAAGGATTCCTGTAAAGGCCGTATAAACACGCCGGTCCTTACGCTGCGTCCTTTGCAGCGTTAGTACCGCTGCGCGTTTATCCGAGCGAAAGCGTGCCTGCACAGGAACCTTGCAGCCCGGCGGCCCACACAGAAAAACCGGAAACCGGAGGGCAAAGCATGCGGCTCAGGCAGCCCTTTCACGTGGCTCCTCCACAAAATATTTAAGCTTCCTCATTCTAAAAAGATTGAATATCTTTTTGCATTATAGTATTATGGAGAAAGTGAAAGAAATGTGCTTTTACTTAAGAAAGAAGTAGGCTTTCACTTGCCGGAAAGGAGGAAATTGTATGAACCAGGTTGTATTCTGGCTGATTTTGCTGATAATATTAGTTGCTATAGAAATTGCAACTATGGGGCTTACCACCATTTGGTTTGCGGGAGGCGCTTTTGTCGCCATCATTGCGGCGGCTTTAAATACACCGCTGTATGTGCAGATTACGCTGTTCCTGATCGTATCGGTGGTACTGCTGCTGTTTACCCGGCCGATTGCCATGAAATATTTTAACAAGGACCGGATTAAAACAAATGCGGAGAGTCTGATAGGCAAACAGGCTGTGGTTACGGAAGACATCGATAATCTTCTGGCCGTGGGTCTGGTGAGCATCAACGGACAGGAATGGACGGCAAGGAATGTGGTGGACGGGATGAAGATTCCCAAGGGGACAGTAGTTATTGTCCGCGCCATCAGCGGAGTAAAATTAATCGTAGAAGAAAGAAGAGAGGGAATGTAATATGACTGGAGCAATTGTGTTGTTGATTATTCTTGTGCTTATCATTATCCTGCTGGCATCATGTATCAAGATTGTGCCTCAGGCACAGGCATATGTTGTGGAAAGATTAGGCGCTTATCAGGGAACCTGGAGTGTGGGGCTCAAACTGAAAATGCCCTTCATCGATAAAATCGCCAGAAAGGTGAACCTGAAGGAGCAGGTGGTTGATTTCGCTCCCCAGCCGGTTATCACCAAGGATAACGTAACCATGCGGATTGATACGGTAGTATTTTTCCAGATTACGGATCCCAAGCTGTATACTTACGGCGTGGAAAATCCCATCATGGCTATTGAGAACCTGACGGCTACCACCCTTCGTAACATTATCGGTGATCTGGAGCTGGATCAGACGCTGACATCCAGAGAAACCATCAACACCAAAATGCGCGCGTCCCTGGACGTTGCCACAGATCCCTGGGGAATCAAGGTTACCAGAGTAGAGCTGAAAAACATCATTCCTCCGGCTGCTATCCAGGATGCTATGGAGAAGCAGATGAAGGCGGAACGTGAAAGACGTGAGTCCATCCTTCGTGCGGAAGGTGAGAAGAAATCCACCGTTCTTGTTGCAGAAGGTAAGAAGCAGTCTGCAATCCTTGAAGCGGAAGGTGAGAAGCAGTCTGCAATCCTTCATGCGGAAGCGGAGAAGGAAAAGATGATCCGTGAAGCGGAAGGTGAAGCGGAAGCTATTCTTAAGGTACAGCAGGCGACTGCAGACGGTATCCGTTTTATCAGGGAAGCAGGCGCTGACGAGGCCGTATTGAAGATTAAGAGCCTGGAAGCATTCGAAAAGGCTGCGGACGGAAAGGCAACCAAGATCATTATCCCTTCCGAGATTCAGGGAATGGCAGGCATGCTCGCTTCTGCCAAGGAAATTCTGAACGGCTGAGCCGGAGACAGGTTATAAAAGCATGCGGCAATGTCCGGAACCCCTTTTCAGAGAGGACGGCTTTTCGCAGGTGTAAATAAATGGAGAAAGGTCTCACATCATAGAGGAAACGGATGTGAGACTTTTTCGTCAGGGCCCTCCCGGCTCTGGGACACGTATTTTAAGGACGAAAGGAGAGAATGCTATGAATCTGAAAGGACGTCATTTTTTAAAACTGCTGGATTATACGCCGGAGGAGATCACCTATCTTTTAGACCTTGCCGCAGATTTGAAGGATAAAAAGAAAAAAGGGATTGCGGTAAACTGTTTTCAGGGAAAAAATGTGGCACTGATATTTGAAAAGACCAGCACCCGGACGAGGTGTGCCTTTGAAGTGGCGGCCCACGATCTGGGGCTCGGAACTACATATCTGGATCCTTCAGGCTCACAAATCGGGAAGAAGGAAAGCATTGCCGATACGGCAAGGGTGCTGGGAAGAATGTACGAAGGAATCGAATACCGCGGTTTCGGGCAGAATATTGTGGAAGAGCTGGCACAATATGCAGGGGTTCCGGTATGGAACGGCCTGACCAATGAATTCCATCCCACACAGATGCTGGCGGATCTGCTGACCATCAGGGAGCATCTGGGGCGGATACAGGGCGTAAAGCTGGTATATATGGGAGACGCCCGCTATAATATGGGAAATTCCTATATGGTGGCCTGTGCCAAGATGGGTATGCATTTCACCGCCTGCGCGCCTAAGGAATACTTCCCTGACAGTGAACTGGCAGAGCAGTGCAGGGCTATCGCGGCCCAGACCGGAGGAAGCATCACGCTCACGGAGGATGCCGCGGAAGGAACGAAGGATGCGGATGTGATCTGTACCGATGTATGGGTATCCATGGGCGAGCCGGACTATGTATGGGAAGAACGTATCCGTCTGCTTTCCCCTTACCAGGTAAACAGCAAAATTATGGAAAATGCGGGAAATGCTATCTTTATGCACTGTCTCCCTGCATTCCATGACCTGCATACCAGGATTGGGAAGGAAATCGGAGAAAAATTCGGAATCAATGAAATGGAAGTATCCAATGAGGTGTTTGAGTCCCCGGCTTCCGTTGTGTTTGATGAGGCGGAAAACAGGATGCATACGATCAAAGCGGTCATGGCGGCTTCTTTGGGCTATGAATTCTGAAACAGGAACCGGTAAAGGAGTGCTTACAATTTCATGAAATCAGAAATTCTTTCGCTGCTCCGGGAAAGCATGCTCCGGGAAAAGGCAGCAGATGCGCCGGCCGGGGAAAACCAGCCGGCAGGCATGCCAGTCGGCAAGGAAACGCCGACAGGCAGGGAATATATATCGGGCCAGGAGCTTTGCAGCCGTTTTGGGGTGTCCAGAACGGCTGTCTGGAAAGTGATCAATCAGCTGAAGGAAGAGGGCTATGAAATTGAAGCGGTACAGAATAAGGGCTACCGTCTGAAGGCTTCTCCGGATGTGATAGGGGAAATTGAGCTGGGAAGCCGTCTTCAGACCCGCGGGGAGGGCCATTGGGCCGGGAGCAGCCTGATTTATTATCCCAGCACAGGCTCCACGAATATCGATGCGAAAAGGGCGGCAGAGGACGGCGCGCCGGAAGGTACGCTGGTGGTAACGGACTGCCAGAACACGGGAAGAGGCCGAAGGGGAAGGGACTGGAGTTCACCTCAGGGCTGCAACCTTTATTTCACGCTTCTTCTGCGGCCGGACTGCAGCCCGGATCAGGCCTGCATGCTCACCCTGGTAATGGCTCTCGCCGTGGCGGAGGCAGTGAATGAGCTGGGGCTGGAAGCGGGTATCAAATGGCCCAATGACATCGTTCTGTCCGGAAAGAAAATCTGCGGGATTCTGACCGAAATGAGCGCCGAGCCGGATTATATCCATTATGTGGTGATCGGATGCGGCATTAACGTAAACCAGGAGGAATTCCCCTCTGAAATCAGCAGGACAGCCACTTCGCTGAGGCTGGAAAAGGGAGAAAAAATATCCCGTTCCGCTTTGCTGGTATCGGTGATGGATCATTTCGAAGAGGCTTACGGGGCTTTCCGGAAAACATGGGACCTGACGGAGCTTCTCCCTTCCTACCACAGGTTTCTCCTGAATAAGGATGCCCGGGTGCGTGTCCTTGACCCGAAGGGGGAATTTGACGGAATTGCCAGGGGAATCAACGAAAAAGGAGAGCTTCTGGTGGAAACGGAGCAAAACGGGATTGTGAACGTTTATGCCGGAGAGGTTTCTGTGCGGGGCGTTTATGGATATGTTTAATGAAAAAAGCGGGCTGAATGCCTGTGTTATGCGGAAATGGAGCCAGGAATGAGTGACAGGAAGGAAATGACGGGCAGGGAAAGCGGGGAGAACGGCTGGAATACGGGAAAAAGCGGAGACGGCCGCATTGTGCTGTGCGGCGCCAATTCCTATGAACAGAAATATTATTTCAACCCGGATTTCAAAATGCTTCCCAAATCCGTGCAGGAGGAGCTGCATATCCTGTGTGTGCTGTACACCGAGGATGTGGGCGGGATTTTTACCATTATTTTTGAGCCGGACGGCGGGGTGACGCTGGAAACAACGGCGGCCGAAGAGGATTTTTTATATGATGAGGTGAGCAGCGGCCTTTTGCTGGGAGAGATCCGCAGGAAAAGACGGGAACTGCTTGAGTCCTTGAGCCTTTATTACAGGGCCATGGTGCTGCATGAAAATGTGGCTGATTTCCTGGATGAGGACGAAGAAGGCGAGGTAGACGAATGATATTAGTAATTGATGTGGGAAATACCAATATTACATTTGGTGTATACGAGGGGAAAAAGCTGGTAACAACCTTCCGTATGATGTCCAAAATGCTCCATACCTCGGACGAGTATGGGATGAATATCAGGCAGCTGCTGATGTTTGACGGAATTTCAAAGGATCAGATAGAAGGAACCATTGTTGCCAGCGTTGTTCCCAATATCATGCATTCCCTGGTGGGCGGTATTACCAGATATCTGGGAACGCCTCCGCTCATTGTGGGAGCGGGAACCAAGACCGGCATACGAATCATTACGGAAAATCCCAAGGAAATCGGGCCTGACCGTATTGTGGATGCGGCAGCCGCATATGAAAAATATGGCGGCCCCGTGCTTGTTCTGGATTTCGGAACGGCTACCACCTATGATTATGTGACCGCGGACGGCTGCTTTGCGGCAGGAATTACGGCTCCGGGGATTCGTATTTCCGCCAAGGCCCTGTGGGAGGATACCGCAAGACTTCCTATGGTGGAAATTAAGAAGCCGAAGAGCATTCTGGCGCAGGAAACAATTTCCAGTATGCAGGCCGGGCTGGTATACGGTCAGATAGGGCAGACCGAATACATCGTGAATATGGTGAAAAAGGAAACCGGGATCGCCGACATGAAGGTGGTGGCGACAGGCGGCCTGGGCCGTATCATTTCGGATGAAACGGATTCTATTGATATTTACGACAGTTCGCTGACCCTGGACGGGCTGCGTTATATTTACGGAAAGAACAGATAATTGTTCGGCAGGTCTTCGTATATACTGCGTTGGCCGTAAGAACGTGATTCAGGAGTGCAAAAAACAGGAAACGGGAATGGCAAAAATACAGATTGGAAATGTGACTTTGGAAAACCAGGTTTTTCTGGCACCCATGGCAGGCGTAACAGACCTGCCATTTCGTTTGCTCTGCAGGGAGATGGGAACGGGCCTTGTATGCGGTGAAATGGTGAGTGCCAAAGCCATTTATTATAAGAATAAAAATACGGAAAGCCTTCTGGAAATCCATGAAAAGGAGCGTCCGGTATCCCTTCAGCTGTTCGGATCCGATCCGGAGCTGATGGCGGAGATGGCCAAAAGAATTGAAGAAAGGCCATTTTCCATCCTGGATATCAACATGGGCTGTCCCGTCCCCAAGGTGGTAAATAATGGGGAAGGATCCGCTCTCATGAAGAATCCGGTGCTCGTGGGGAAAATCATATCCGCCGTTGCCGGAGCCGTTAAGAAGCCGGTAACGGTAAAAATCAGAAAAGGCTTTGACGGGGAGCATGTCAATGCGGCGGAAATTGCCCGTATTGCCCAGGAAAGCGGGGCCGCGGCCGTGGCGGTGCACGGACGCACCAGGGAGCAGTATTATGCAGGCAGCGCCGACTGGGATATCATCAGAAGGGTAAAAGAAGCGTTAACCATACCGGTTATCGGAAACGGGGATGTGACCGGGCCGGAATCCGCAGAAAGGATGCTCAGGGAAACCGGCTGTGACGCGGTGCTTATCGGGCGTGCCGCCAGGGGAAACCCATGGATTTTCCGGCAGACCATCCACTATCTGGAAACGGGGGAGCTGCTCCCCAGGCCTTCCATGGAGGAGGTGCGGACGATGATGCTGCGCCATGCCGCCCTGCTGAAGGAATATAAAGGAGAATATACGGCTGTCCGGGAGATGAGAAAGCATGTGTGCTGGTATACGGCCGGCTATCCTCATTCCGCAAGACTGCGGGAACGTATCAATGAAATGGAAACGATGGAGCAATTGGAGGAAATTATCTGCATGAAAAGCCCCGATCCGGCATAACCTTAAGCATGATATATGTGAATGCATTTTTACCCTGGGACAGGGGAACATTATCACAGATGCCGGTTGTCCGGAGCGGGCTGGGGAATTTTTTTATACAGAGAAACAGACCTCTCATTTGGCAGGAGGCAGAGGAAGAGGCAAGCTTTTCATTCTATATGCTTCCGGAGAACTGGATGAAGAAGCCTGATAAATTAAAGAAACGGCTTCCGGAATGGCTGGAATGGGCGGGTTCATCCGGCCAGCTGTGGCTGGCGCCTGAAATCAGGAGGATATATGCCTGGAGGCCCGGAGTGCCGGAGACGGAGCTGATGAGGCTGTTCTGGAAGGAGCAGAAATCCTGCCGCAGCATGATTGTGGTGATGCCGGATTTCGGGAAGGAAGACTTTTATGAAGAAATCGGGGAAGAAGCGGACTGTCTCAGGCAATTCCTGGGGGAAGATTACGGCGCCCTGAACGGATTGCTGCTGATAAGCCGGGTTTTGGAAAACGAAGAGATACAGATATCCCTGGAAGAGGAAGTACCGTACTATGCCCATATTTATCAGGATGCCGGCCTGCCTGTTATCTGTGCGGGGACTGCCGCCGCCCATGGTTTTGATGACGGGATATGCATAGATATGCGTCCCGGATACCGGATTCCCTTCCGAAAACTGCCCCGGAAGCTGCTTTATCTGGATATGACCTCTGATCCGGAAAAGGAAAGGCTCCTTTCGGTGAAAAGAAAGGATATTTGTTATGTGAGTGCCCTGAATTTCCTTGACACTTATGTGAGAAAAAGGTATAATACGAACCGTTACTGAAAGTGAAACGGTGGATTGTATTGTATAAAGAATGTAATTTCTGATTTGCTTAAATTGGAATATGATTAAATGGTAGAAAATGGTGTGATGAGCCCTGCAGCGAAAATATGGCATTGCTTGTAGTTAAAGCATTGCCATATTCTCGTGCTGACCTTGACCGGCCCCTGCAGGAACTGCCCGGAATCAACCGTAAGGTACGGACGAGAAAGATTTATTAAGAAAGGGAGAAAGAAATGGAAGAGAAGAAAAATATCCTTACTTATGAAGGACTTCGCAAGTATGAGGACGAGCTGCATAATCTGAAAGTGGTAAAAAGACAGGAAGTGGCACAGAAAATCAAAGAGGCCAGGGAACAGGGAGACCTTTCCGAAAATGCAGAATATGATGCTGCCAAGGACGAACAGAGGGATATCGAAGCCAGAATTGAAGAACTGGAAAAAATCCTGAAGAATGCGGAAGTGGTAGTGGAAGACGAAGTGGATCTGGAGAAGATCAACATCGGCTGCCGCGTGAGAATCCTGGATATGGAATATAATGAAGAACTGGAATATAAAATCGTAGGATCCACAGAGGCCAACAGCCTGAAGGGAAAGATTTCCAATGAATCCCCCGTGGGCAAAGCGCTCATCGGAGCTAAAGAGGGCGATGTGGTTGAAGTGGAGACCCAGGCGGGCACCATTACCTATAAAGTGCTGGAAATCCAGCGTTCCAATTAAGCAGAACAGAAAAAGCAGTTTCATGAATGAATAACCTAAAGACAGCCGGAAGCAGGCGCACGCTTCCGGCTGTCTTTGATTCCCGCGGGCAGACGGGAGTGATAATAGCAAGAATTGGTGAATTCCTGCAAGGAAATGCATTGTATTTTTCTTTTCCTTTTTGTATGCTGAGGTATATAATTCGGATTTTGTGCATGCGGGGATGAAAGGCTGCCCTGCGGGCGCAGAAGCTGAACTGCTTATTTATAAAACGCCGCCTGTGCGGCGGAATGGAGGACGCAATGAACAGAGAATTTCATGTATCGGTAAACGGCTGCGACCATGCCGAAGGGACAAAGGAAAATCCGTTCCGGACAATTTCAAAGGCTGCGGCTGCTGCGGAGACAGGGGACAAGGTTATTGTCCATGAGGGAGAATACAGGGAATGGGTAAAGCCCGCCCATACAGGCTACAGCGATATAAGCCGTATCACCTATGAAGCGGCAGAAGGGGAAAAGGTTGTCATTAAAGGCTCGGAAAGAATCCAAAACTGGGAGAATACGGAAGGGACCGTATGGAAGGCCGTTGTGCCCAATTCCCTGTTCGGGGATTACAATCCCTATTCAGAGGTGCTGACAGGCGACTGGTTTCTCTATCCCTGCATCAATGAGCCGGAAGGCTATGAGATACATACGGGAGATGTATATCTGAACGGAAAGTCTTTTTATGAAGCGGGCTGCCTGGAGGATGTGAAGAATCCAGTAATGCGCACGCATGGATATAATCCGCCGTGGACCAAACACACGGAGCCTATTCTCCGCCCGGAGGATACCATTTACCAGTGGTATGCCTGCGTGGAAGAAGAAAATACCATCATTTATGCCAATTTCCAGGGCGCCGATCCCAATGAGGAGCTGGCCGAAATCAATGTGCGCAAATGCTGTTTCTATCCTGAAAAGCCGGGAATGAACTATATTACCGTGCGCGGCTTTGAAATGGCCCAGGCCGCATGTCCCTGGACGCCTCCCACCGCCGATCAGCCCGGCCTTCTGGGAACGCACTGGAGCAAGGGATGGATCATTGAAAATAATGAAATACATGATGCGAAGTGCAGCGGCATAAGCATCGGCAAGGAAGCCTCCACAGGACATAACCTGTGCACGAGAAGACACCGCAAGCCGGGCTATCAGTATCAGATGGAAGCGGTATTCCGCGCCCTTCAGATTGGCTGGAGCAAGGAAAAAATCGGTTCCCATATCATCCGCAACAACGTGATCCATGACTGCGGACAGAACGGTGTGGTAGGCCATATGGGCTGCGTTTTCAGTCAGATCACGAATAACCATATTTATAATATTGCCGTCAAACATGAATATTTCGGCTATGAAATCGCCGGAATCAAGCTGCATGCCGCCATCGATGTGGAGATTTCCCATAACCATATCCATAACTGCACGCTGGGAACCTGGCTTGACTGGCAGGCGCAGGGAACCAGGGTGAGCAAAAACCTGTTCTATGCCAACGACAGGGATTTGATGGTGGAAGTGACCCACGGCCCTTATATGGTGGACAATAATATCTTCGGCTCCGAATACAATTTTGACAACATCGCCCAGGGCGGCGCTTATGTGAACAACCTCTGCTGCGGCACCATGCGCAGGGAGCCTGTGCTCAACCGCTCCACTCCCTATCATTTCCCCCACACCACACAGGTGGCGGGAACTACGCTCGTTTACGGCGGGGATGATCGTATTTACCAGAACATTTTCATCGGCGGTGCGGAGACCTACACAGAGCAGTCTGTGGCGGGAACCACCGACTATAACGGAAGCTGTACCTCTCTGGAGGAATATGTGCAAGAAGTTACGGCTCTCGGAAACGGTGATGTGGAGATGTTTGAGAAGGTAAAGCAGCCGGTTTACATAAATGGAAACGCTTACCTGAAGGGAGCCGGGGCCTTTGACCGGGAAAAAGAAAATTATATCAGCCAGGCGGATCCTCAGGTGAAGATAGTGTCTGAAGGAGATGCCGTATATCTGGAAATGAATGTGGAAAAAGAAATGCTTTCCATTCCCACGGAAGTGATTGATACACAGAAACTGGGAATGGTGCGCCTTGTGGAAGCGCCTTTCGATGATCCCGACGGAAACCCTGTTGTGCTGGATACGGACTATCTGGGAAATACCAGAGAAGCCGGCAGCGCGGCCGGAGCGTTTGCGGATCTGAAGGAAGGGTTTAACCGTTTCCGTGTATGGGGCTGAGGCTGGAAGAGTTGCTTCAATAAACAGATATACAAAAAAGAGGCCGTCGGCCTCTTTTTTGATCCCTCCCCCATTTAGGGAAATAACTTATTTGAATGCGTATGGAATGCTCGGTCCCTAAAAAAGGGAAGGAATCCGTTCCGCAAGCGCCCGTGCAAGAAGCGTATGGCTTTCCCTGTCCAGATGCATGTAATCATTCGGATGCATACGGATTCCCGGAATGCTTCCGGCATCCAGAAAGCTGCAGCCTGTGCGTGCGGCGACATCCTCAAACCAGAAGGCCAGTTCCCGGGACTTTTCCACACAGTCGGGCCCCATCTCTCCCACAACAGGGGCGGAGAGGCAGCCTTCCTCAATGGGCGCCGGAGCCACAATCAGGATCCTGGGGCCGTTCCTCCAGGCATCTTTTATGGAAAGGGCCTTATTCACAAGGCGTTCCAGGCCTTTGGAAATGTTCTCGCCGTTACAGGAAAAACGGGCTTTGGTATCATTCGTCCCCAGCATGATGATCAGGAGATCCACCGGCTCATGGGTCATCAGACAGGGAAAAATGTAAGACAGACCGCTTAAGCCTTCAAACAGAGGATCCTCAAAGACAGTGGTCCGTCCGCTCAGCCCTTCCTCCATAACACGGTATTCTTCACCCAGATACTTTTCCAGAAGGCAGGGCCAGCGTTCCTCCTCGCTGAAACGTCCGCCTGTTTCCGAACAGTACCCATGTGTATTGGAATCTCCGAAAGCTACAATTGTTTTTTTCATTCTGACTTATTCTCCTGAAATAGATTGTCTTACCAGTTTCTGGTTTCTTCCACCGCGCCGCGGATATCCTTATAAAGCTGTATGATGGCAGGATCTTTTTCGTCCACGGGAAGGAATGGAAGCCGGGGTTCCCCGATGTCCACGCCGTCCATGCGGATGATGGTCTTGCATGCGCCATACATGGAAGGGAAGGAGCACAGGCGGTATATAAAATCAGTCACCATGATCTGCAGCTTCTGCGCCTTTTTAATCTCTTCCCGGCCAATCAGCTCATCCAGCTTCAGATACAGCTCCGGCATGGCTCCGTAGGTCCCTCCGATGCCTGCGTCAGCCCCCATAAGACGGCCGGCCAGGTACTGTTCGTCGGAACCGCTGAAAACGATGAAGTCTTCGCCGCCCGCCTGCTTGAACCGGAGGATATCGTGACAGGGCTCTGAAGAACATTTTACTCCGGCAACCCTCTCGTTGGCAAGCATACGTCCGAATAATCCCATGGAAAGGTTAAAGCCCGTGAGCTGAGGAATGTTGTAAATAAAAAACGGCAGATCCGCCGCCTCTGTGATGGCCGTCCAATGGCGGTATACACTTTCTTCACCCAGCCGGTAATAGACGCTGGGAACTGCGCTTGTAGCGTCTGCGCCGGCTTTTTCCGCATGGCGGGCCAGCTCCGCAGAATGTCTCGTATCCGGGCAGCCCACATGGACAATAATGGTCATGGCATCGCCCGCTTCTTCCTTTACAGCCTCCGCCACGGACATCCTCTCCCGGCTGTCCAGCAGGAACCCTTCCCCCGTGCTGCCGCATACATAAAGACTCCTGACTCCCTTTTCGATATAATAGCGCGTGAGTTTTCTGGCAGCGGCCAGATCCACATCGCCATTCGGGGCAAAAGGAGTATTGAGTGCCACGGTTACATTGCGGAAGCGCGATACATCATATTTTGACATGTTTTTTCCCTCTTTTCCTTCCAATGCAAAAGATTGACTTTGTTCTGACAAAATCATATCATTTTATATAGGAACAGACAAGAAAAAATGAAAAATATTTTCATAATTTTAAAAATAATAAAAAAAGTTGCCAAAAGCTATTTTCCGGTGTAGCATAAAAGAGAAGAAAGAGGAGACAGAAAAATTGAGTAAGGATAATTTCGTTCTGCAAATCAAGGCATCATACAATCAGTTTACCAGGGCCGAAAAGAAGGTGGCGGATTATGTGCTGGATAATCAGGAGAAGGTCCTGTACATGTCCATCACGGATTTGGCGGATGCCTGTGAAGTGGGAGACGCCAGCGTATACCGCTTCTGCCGGACCATGAAGCTGCAGGGATATCAGGAATTCAAAATGAAGCTGTCCTTAAGCCAGGCGGCTTCGGAAGGCTTCGGAACCGAAGCCGGGAGAGGCCGGGAGGACAGCTTCGGCGCCATGACGCAGAGAATCATGGAACAGCATATAAGCGCCATCAGAGAAACCTATATGCTGCTGGAGAGAGAAACCTTCAGTAAGGTGATTTCCATGTTTGAAGCAGCCGGACGCATCCATTTTTTCGGAATAGGAGACAGCCTTCTGACAGCGGAGGAGGCCAGGAACAAATTCCTGCGCCTGACCAACAAGGTCAGCTGCATTACCGATCCTCATATGCAGTCCATGGCGGCGTCCCTTTGTACACAGGATGACCTGATCATTATTTTTTCCTATTCAGGCGCTACCAAGGATAATATCCATGTGGCGAAGCTTGCCAAAGAGGCCGGGGCAAAGATTGTATGTATCACGCATTTCCGCAAATCCCCGCTGACGGAATACTGCGATGCGGTACTTCTGTGCGGATCCAACGAAGCCCCGCTGGAAGGCGGATCCATGAAGGCTAAAATGAGCCAGCTCTATCTTGTGGACATGCTATACCAGGAATATTACGAAAGAAATTTCGAAGAATGCAAGCGGAACAACGAAATTACCTCCCGGTCCGTGGTGGAAAAATTATTTTAATCTTCGCTAAATTACAGCAACTGACAGTTTTTTAGCTGTTATGGCAATTTTATAGTATATTATGACCAATTTCTTAAAATATTCGAAATTTTGTTTGTTTTTTAAAAGAAATGTTGCAAAATGAAAGGTAAATAGTGTACAATTAACAATGCAAAACCTTAGGGTTAAAAGGTAATGGAGGGATTTGAAATGACCAAAGCACAGATCTTGAAAAAAGAAATTTTAAGCCAGTACAGAAGCGTAAGGCAATTTGCATTAGAAATGCAGATCCCTTACAGCACACTGGTGACGGCACTGGAAAGAGGCATTGATGGGATGGCCTACGGTACCGTTATCAAAATGTGCAACAAGCTTAACCTGAATCCGGTAGACTTCAGTTCTCTGGAAAGAGACACTACCATCAGCGAGCAGCTTCTCGAAAACCGCGTAATGCAGTATTACGTAAAGCTGAACCAGGAAGGCAGGGACAAGATCCTTGGACTGATGGACGACTTTGTACAGATTAAGAAATACAAAGCAAAATAATGAAGGAGAGATTCCATGCATTATGATTATCTGATTGTGGGAGCCGGGCTTTTCGGAGCCTGTTTTGCACACGAGATGTACGGACGCGGTAAACGCTGCCTGCTGATTGACAAAAGAGACCATATTGCCGGAAATATCTACACGGAAGAGAGTATGGGCATCCAGGTACATAAGTACGGTGCCCATATTTTTCATACCTCCGACAAGGAAATATGGGACTATATAGGGCAGTTCGCAGAGTTTAACAACTATATCAATTCACCCATTGCGGTGTATAAGGACGAGCTTTATAACCTGCCCTTTAATATGAACACCTTCAGTAAAATGTGGGGAATCCGCACACCGGCGGAAGCACAGAAAATAATTGCCGGCCAGATAGCCAGCCTGAATATCGGGGAACCCCGCAATCTGGAAGAACAGGCGCTTTCCCTGGCAGGCAAAGACGTATACGAGAAATTGATCAAAGGATATACCCAGAAACAGTGGGGAAGGGACTGCAGGGAGCTGCCTGCTTTTATCATTAAGCGCGTGCCCCTTCGGTTCCGGTACGATAATAATTATTTCAATGATCCCTATCAGGGGATTCCAAAAGGCGGCTATACGGCAATAGCGGCCAAAATGCTGGAGGGTACCGAAGTACGCACCGGCATAAGCTACAGGGAGTTTCTGAGGGATAACAGGGAAAAGCAGTCTCCGGATACATGGGATAAAGTATTGTATACCGGAATGATCGATGAGTATTTTGATTTCCGTCTGGGAGCGCTGGAATACCGTTCCCTCCGTTTTGAGACGGAGGAGCTTCCTGATGAGGATAATTTCCAGGGGAATGCGGTAGTGAATTATACCGACGAAGCCGTTCCCTATACGAGAATTATCGAACACAAGCACTTCGAATTCGGGACACAGCATGGGACTGTGATCACAAAGGAATATCCTGCGGAATGGAAACCGGGGGATGAGCCTTATTATCCCGTGAATGATGACAAAAACATGGCGCTGTATGCCGGATACCGGGAATTGGCACAGCAGGAAAAGAATGTGCTTTTTGGGGGAAGGCTGGGGCAGTACCGCTATTATGACATGGATAAGGTTCTGAGGGCGGCCCTTGATATGGTGGCGGAAGAGCTATGAATATTTATTATCAGGATATCCTGGAAAGGATACGCCTCCACTATCAGGAAATGACGGATACGGAGAAGCTGATTGCGCGTTTCTTTCTGGACAACCAGAAAAAACAGGATTTTTCGGCAAAAATCTTAAGCAGGCAGCTGCATGTCTCTGAAACCGCCCTGTCCCGGTTTGCCAAGAAAATAGGCTTTTCCGGCTACCGGGAATTTCAGTATATGTATGAAATAAATTTTCATATGCCCAAATATACCAATGATGATGTGGTGCAGAAAATCCTTGATACGTATCAGAAGCTTCTCCAGGGATTTAACGGAAAGCTTGAGATGGATAAAATAAATGCTTTCTGTCAGTCGCTGTCCAAGGCGGAACGGGTTTTTATTTTCGCACTGGGAAGCTCTGCCTGCGCAGCATCAGAGTTCAAGCTGCGTTTTATGAGGCTGGGCCTCCAGGTGGAGGTGATCGATAATCCCCACCTGATGCAGATGCAGGCGGTTCTTGCAAGGCCGGAGGATCTGGTGATCGGCATGAGCCTGAGCGGCGAGACGAGAGAGGTGCTGGGAGCGCTGAAGGCGGCAAAGCTGCGCAATGTGGGTGTGACTCTGATCACATCCAACCGCAGAAAACAGCTTCAGGAGCTGTTCCGGCATGTGCTGATTATACCGTCCATTGAGGGCCTGTCCCTGGGGGATAATATCTCTCCCCAGTTTCCGTTGCTCATATTGACAGATATCATCTACAGCTGTTATATGGGAATGGATTCCAACTACAAGACGGCATTGCTGCAGGATACGCTTTCGGCGATCCAGGCAGAGGAGCCGAATGACAGAATCGTGTTTTAGCAAGAATAGCTGCAGTCGGTTATGGCTGATTAAAACTGCTGTTCCGGAGAAATCCGGGCAGCTTTTTTTGTGCCCGGATGCAAAATAAAAAAAGCGGCGGGTGCGGATTGAAAAAACATAAAATATACAAAATCACCAAAAATACTTAAAAAATGAAGGCTTAAAAAGACATAACGTAAAATATTTGAATTGAAATTTCTAAAGGAACGCAGTGAATTGTAATAAAAACCTGAAATTAATATAATAAACCTATGGAATCCTTTGGTAAAAGAAGGAGCGTTGCAAAAGCCGTCCGTAATCAGGTGGATGTGAGAAGAAAGGGGATAACATGTCAGAGAAAATAAGTCAGATATATAAGAAGCTTATTGTATCCTGTCAGGCACTTCCGGATGAGCCGCTGCACTCTTCCTTTATCATGGGAAGAATGGCAAAGGCTGCAAAGGAAGGAGGCGCCTGTGGTATCCGGGCTAACAGCAGGGAAGATATTGAAGAAATTAAAAGATATGTGGAGCTTCCCATAATAGGAATTGTAAAAAAAGAGTATGCGGACAGTCCGGTTTACATAACTCCTACAATGCGGGAAGTGGATGCCCTGGTGGAGGCGGGAGCTGATATCATAGCCCTGGATGCTACCGGATCCAGGCGTCCGGACGGCGTCCTGCTGGATGATTTCGTGGAGGAAATCAGAAACAGATATCCCGGACAGCCTCTGATGGCGGACTGCTCCACCGTGGAGGAGGTGCTGCATGCGGATCGGCTGGGCTTTGATTTTCTGGGAACCACCCTTGTAGGCTATACGGAGCAGAGCGCGGGAAAGCAGATAGAAGAAAACGACTTTGAAATTATAAGGCAGATACTGGAAAAGGTAAATCATCCCGTGATTGCGGAAGGAAACATCAATACCCCGCAGAAAGCGAGAAGAGTTCTGGAAATCGGCTGCTACAGCGTGGTGGTGGGATCTATTATTACAAGGCCGCAGGTGATAACAAGAACCTTTACGGAAGAGATTGATAAGCTTGCGATGGCGCAGGAATAAAAAGAAGAGGAATCTGATATGATACTTGGAAAATTAAAAAATATAGGAAGATATGCCGGGCTGTACGCTAACCTGGATAAGGCAATCCGTTTTCTGGAGGAGAATAACCCCATGGATTTTGAGGCCGGCAGCTACCCGATTGACGGCGATGAAGTTTATATGAACCGGTTTGATTATTGGACGGAGCCGGAGGGGGAAATTTTTGAGGGGCACAGGGATTACCTGGATATCCATATCGCGGCGGACGGATGTGAATATCTGTGCTGCGCCCCTGCGGAGGAGCTTCTGGTAAAGGAGGCTTACAGCAGGGAGGGCGACTGTATCTTGTATACGGGAAAGCCGAAGGTGAGATTTCTGATGGGGGAGGGGGATTTTGCCATATGCTTTCCGGAGGATGCCCATATGCCCAAAATAAGTACAGGAAAGCCGGAATATGTCCGAAAGGCGGTTATTAAGGTCAGGCTGCGGCAGGAGGCGGAATGAAAGAATATGTGTGTGTAGATATCGGGGGAACCGCAATGAAGTACGGGGTTGTGCAGGAGGAAGGTAAATTCCTGGAGACTGGCGAAATCCCGACAGAGGCCTGGAAGGGCGGGCCGGGCATTCTGGAAAAACTGGAGCGGATCTGCGAAGAGGCCGGAAGGAGGCACTGTCTGTCCGGAATCTGTATTTCCACCGCCGGCATGGTGGACTGTGAAAAAGGGGAAATTACTTTTTCAGGCCTTCAGATACCGGATTATGCGGGAACCGACTTGAAAAAAAGGATGGAAGAGAGGTTCGGCCTTCCCTGTGAGGTGGAAAATGATGTGAACTGTGCAGGGCTGGCAGAATGTCTTGCCGGAGCGGCAAAAGGATGCGCTTCTGCCGTATGCCTGACCATCGGGACCGGTATCGGGGGCGCCATTCTGTTTCATGACCGGGTTTATCATGGCTTTTCGGGAAGCGCCTGCGAGGTGGGATATATGAATATTCCCGGCGGGATGTTCCAGGATCTGGGATCCGCCGGCGCTCTGCTTTCCAGGGTGGCCGGAGAAAAAGGGCTGGCTGCTGCCGATATAGACGGGAAATGGGTTTTTGAACAGGCGGAAGCGGGAGACGGCTGCTGTATACGGGCAATTGATGAGATGACGGATGTCCTCGGGATAGGGATCGCCAATATCTGCTATGTACTGAATCCGGAGATCGTGGTCCTGGGAGGAGGTATCATGTCCAGGAAGGAATATCTTCTCCCCCGCATACAGGCCGGCCTTAAAAAGCATCTTCTGCCGGCAGTCCGGGAGAAAACCAGGATCGCTTTTGCGCAGAACGGGAACCAGGCAGGCATGCTTGGGGCTTTTTTTTATTTTATGGCAAGACACTAAAAAATTACGGCACGGCTGAAAAAAAGATTGCACTTTTTCTCAGCCGTGCTATAATAATGCTTAAATAATTTGAATATCAAATTATTATAATTTCAAATAGTTAGAAAAACGAGTCATTCAGGAGGATTCCACATATGAATTGGGAACAGGCGAATAAAAATCTGGACGAAAGAAGACAGAAAGCTCTTTTAGGAGGCGGACAGTCAAAAATAGACAAGCAGCATGCGGGCGGAAAACTGACGGCAAGGGAGAGGCTTGATCTTTTATTTGACAAGGGAACCTTTGTGGAAACCGATGCTTTCATTGAGTCCAGAATCGATGATTTTGATCTGGATAAGAGAAGAGTGCCGGGAGACGGTGTGGTAACGGGCTACGGTTATGTGGACGGAAGGCTGGTATTTGCCGCCAGCGAGGACTTTACGGTTATCGGCGGCACTCTCGGAGAATATCATTCCATGAAGATCTGCCGTCTTCAGGACATGGCCATGGAAATGAAAGCCCCTCTTGTATGTGTGAATGACAGCGGCGGAGCCAGGATCGAAGAGGGAATCAGTTCCTTAAGCGGCTACGCGGGAATGTTCCTGCGCCATACCAAGGCTTCCGGCGTGATTCCCCAGATCGCGGTGATTCTGGGCCCCTGCTCCGGCGGCGCCTGCTATGCGCCCGCCATCTGTGATTTCATTTTCATGGTGAAGGATACCTCCAAGATGTTTATAACCGGCCCCAATGTGGTGAAAACGGTTATCAATGAAGTGACCACTGTGGAAGAGCTGGGCGGAGCCGAGGTCCATGCGAAAAAAAGCGGTGTTTCCCATTTCACTTATGATACCGAAGGGGAATGCCTGATGGGAGTGCGCAAGCTCCTGAATTATCTTCCCTCCAATTTTGAGGAAAAAGCGCCGGTCATCAGACTGGAAGAAAAAAAGGCGCTTTCCCGCAATGTTAACAAGGTACTGGAGCATGTGGGCAGCCTGGGACGGAAAATACACAGCAGCAAGAAAAGCGGCGATAACCCATGCGCGGATCTGCAGAGCATTGTTCCGGATAATTCCAGGCGTTCTTATGACGTGAAGGACGTCATCAGCCGGATTGCGGATAAAGGAAGCTTTTTTGAGGTGCAGCAGGATTTTGCCGGGAATGTGGTGGTCGGATTTGCCCGTATGGACGGGGAAACCGTAGGCTTCGTGGCGAACCAGCCCGCGGTTATGGGCGGTTCCCTGGATTATCATGCATCTGACAAAATGGCCCGTTTTATCCGGTTCTGCGACTGCTTCGGCCTGCCTATCCTGACATTGGTGGATGTCCCTGCCTTCCTGCCGGGAACAGCCCAGGAGCACAGCGGAATCATCCGCCACGGGGCCAAGGTGCTGTATGCCTATTCGGAGGCAACCGTTCCCAAGATTTCCCTGATTATGCGCAAGGCTTACGGCGGGGCATATATCGCCATGAATTCCAGGGAAATGGGAGCCGATTATGTGTATGCATGGCCAATCGCGGAAATTGCGGTTATGGGTGCGGAAGGAGCCGTGAATATAGCATTCAAGAGAAAAATCAAGGCGGCTCCCGATCCGGAGGCCATGCGCGCCCAGTGTATCCAGGAATATGAGGAGCGCTTCCTCAATCCTTATGTTGCCGCTGCCAGAGGTTTTGTGGATGAAGTGATCAAACCCGGGGAGTCCAGAGAAAAACTGCTTGCGGCGCTGAAAGCATTCCGCGGAAAAAAGGAAGAGGCACCTAAGAAAAAGCATGGAAACATTCCCCTGTAAGAGGCCGAAAAATGTGTTGCGCTCCCGCCTTTCAACGGACTGCTGTATAAAAACGTTCTTCTTTTTTATAATTTAGTGCTTTATACTACAGAATAGCGAATTGCATTGCTTTTATGCATAAAAAACGGTATAAATATAATGTATGAAAAATGTCTTCCGGTAAGGAAAGGCAACAGAGCGGCTAGTTGAAAGGGCGGGAAGAAATAATGGATTTTGGAGGGAGAACCGTATTTCCTCTGTCCCAGAGTCAGTTGAATATCTGGAATCTGGAACAGGCTTATCCGGGAACATCAATCAATCATATCAGCACAACGGTTACTATCCGTGGTAAAATTGATTTTGTGCTTTTACAGAGGAGTATCACCATGCTTCTGGAAGCCGATGCGACCCTGCGGACCCGGATTACGCTGCAGGGAGATAAGCCTGTGCAGTTTTTTGCCCCTTATAAAGAACAGACTTTTGACATCTATGATTTTTCCCATACAGATCAGGAGGGAATCGCCAGTTGGGAGACGGCGATGAGCAGGGAGGTGTTTCCGGTTCTGGATGCTCCCCTGTATCGTTTTTCCCTTTTCCGCACCGGCGAAAGCGCCGGTGGTTTTTTTATCAAACTTCACCATATTATATCTGATGGCTGGACTCAGATGCTGGTCTGCAACCGGATCAGCCGGACATATCTGGCCCTGCTTGCAGGAGAGGATCCTTCCATGGGAGAAATCCCTTCCTATGAGCTGCATCTTCAGGAGGAAGAGGAGTATCTGGCGGGAAAGGCTTATCGGAAGGATGAGCGGTATTGGAAGGCGGAAGTGGAAAAAGCGGGGGAGCCTTCCGTCATCAAATCCGTGAAGAGTGCCGCGGTCAGCCCTGTGGGACAAAGGATGAGTTTCCGGCTTCCGCAGGTGCTCAATCATGCTATCTATCTGTATTGTCTGAACAACAGAGTTGCCCCCTTTGCTGTCTTTTATATGGCTCTTGCCATCTATTTCCGGCGTATCGGAGGCGCTTCCCGCTTTACGGTGGGCGTGCCTGTTTTTAACCGTTCCAGCTATACGCTGAAGCAGTGCAGCGGAATGTTTGTCAACACCCTTCCCTTTTATAATGAAATCCAGGACGAATGGAGTCTGAATCAGTTCAATGAGGAATTGATGGACGCCTGGTATGAGCTTCTGCGTCATCAGAGATTCCCTTTTTCCCATATTGTGGATTTGGCGGACAAGGATGGAAGACTGTTCCATATTGCGCTGTCCTATCAGGACAGTGTGGTTTATGAAAATAAGGACACCCGTGTGGTTTTTGACGGAAGATGGCACTACAGCGGCTATCAGGCGGAACAGCTTTGCATCCATCTGAGCAATATGGAAAGCCATAAGCAGTATTGCGTGGATTATGATTATCTTTCCCAGTTTTTTACCAGGGAGGAAATTGCAGGTTTCCATGAAAATCTGGTAAACATTCTCATGGAGGCCCTGCACAACCCGGACAAGCCCCTGTGCCGTCTGTCTGTGCTCGGCAGAGAGGAACGGGAGAAGGTCCTTTATACATTTAACAATACCGGCCGGTATATAGAGGAAACCGGGCTGTATCAGGTATTTGAACAGGCAGTAAATGAATATCCGCAGCGCGCTGCGGCTATTTTCCGTGGAAAAAGGCTGACCTATGAGCAGCTTGCGGAATGGGCGGGCGTTGTTTCCGACAGGCTGGAGCCGTTTTTCGGGGAAGAAAAGGGCGTGGCGGCCGTCCTTCTTCCGAGGCAGTTCCCTCTGCTGGCGGCAATGATGGGAACACTGCGGTCGGGCAATGCATATCTGCTTTTGTCCACGGAGCTTCCGGTAAAAAGGGTTTTATCCATTTATCAAAAAAGCGGCGCAGGCGTGCTGATCACCGATGAGGAAACGGCGGGACAGATGGGCCGGGAAGCGGAGGATATCCGGTTCCTGATCATGGACAGGCTTACCGGAAACGGTATGGGGAAAGCGCCGGCGAGGGCTAAATCGGAGGATCTTGCCTATGTGGTATATACCTCAGGAAGCACCGGAGAGCCAAAGGGAGTGGAAATCACGCAGAGAAGCCTTTTGAATCTGGTGAAAGCGATGGAGCCGGTTTACGGGAAAGGGGCGGTGCTTTCCGTATGCAATGTAGGCTTCGATGCGTTTACTCTGGAAAGTACGGCGGCTCTTCTCAATGCAAGGACCATCATTCTGCCGGAGGATGAAGACCAGGAGTCCCCGCGCAGGCTGGCGGAGCTGATCACCGGGTATGCGGTGGGTTTCCTGTCCATAACGCCGTCCAGGCTCACGGCATTTCTGAAGGAGCCTTCTTTTTACCGTGCCATGTACCGGATGGAAAGTATAGTCTGCGGCGGGGAGGCCTTTACTGGAGAGCTTCTTAAGCTGCTTAAGAACTGTACCTGCGCCCGGATTTATAATCAGTACGGGCCATCGGAAACGACCGTGGCGGTGAGCATGAAGGAGCTGGGCGATGCTTCGGCCATCACTGTGGGAAAACCGATGCCTAACTGCCGGATGTATGTGCTGGATCAATGGATGAATCCACAGCCTGTTGGTGTTTTCGGACAGCTGTACATCGGCGGCGTCTGCGTGGGGAGAGGATACCGGAATGCCCCGGAACTGACGGAAAAAAGCTTTCTTGAGAATCCTTTCGAAGCCGGAGAACGGATTTATGCCACAGGGGATGTGGCGGCCTGGACTCCGGAGGGTGAAATTCTCCTGGCAGGCCGCCTGGACAGACAGGTGAAGCTGCGCGGGCTGCGTATTGAACCGCAGGAGGTGGCGGACTGCATTTCTTCCTATCCCGGTGTGAAGGAAGCGGCTGCAAGGGTGTGTCAGATGAACGGACAGATGGTCCTGGCTGCCTATTACTGCAGCGATACGGGGATACCGGAGATGGAGCTGCTTTCCTATGCGGCGGCTTATCTGCCAAAATATATGATCCCTTCCTTTCTTATCCGGCTTGACAGGCTGCCTCTGACGCCCAGCGGCAAGGTGGATGAAGAAAGGCTCCCCCTGCCCCGGGAGGATGTGCAGGTTTCCGCCGCCTCCGACGATATTCTTACCGGACAGGTGCTGGAGATTTTCAGGACGGTTCTGGAACAGCCGGAGATGGGAAAAGATAATGATTATTTCCTTTGCGGAGGCAATTCCCTGAATGCCATGGAGGTTCTGGCCCGGCTGGAGGATCTTACAGGAAGGCTGCTGCGCATTTCCGATCTGTATGCCTGCCGCAGCGCGGAACGGCTGTCCCGTTTTATCGGCGGGGAGCAGGAGACGGGAAGGGAAGAAAGGCATAAGGAGAAGCTGCGTCCGGCGCCGGAGCTGGAACGTTATCCGCTCACGCCCATCCAGCAGGGGATCTATGTACAGTCCTGCATGGACCCGGAGGGCTTTACCTATCATATGCCCGGCGCTTTCCGGATCCGCGGCGAAGTGGAACCGGAAAAGCTGGAGGAGGCGTTCCGTAAGGTGATTGCGGGCGATCGGATTTTCCGGACAGCCTTTGTGCAGGAGGACGACGGGATATTTGCCCGTATCCGCGGTGAGGTTCCTTTTTCCCTTCCGGTTTTGCAGGGAAATTCCCTTGAGGAAGTGATGGAACAGATCCGCAGGCCCTTCTGTCTGGGAGAAGCGCCCCTGCTTCGGGCCGGACTGTGGCAGAATGGAGAGGAAGGCTGGTTCCTTCTGATCGATGTGCACCATATCATTGCGGACGGAATGAGTACGCCCATCCTTGCGAAGCGTCTGAGCCGTTATTATGAAGGAGGAGCACAGGAATATGAAGAACTGGGGTACCAGGATTATGCCTATGCCCTGTCTAACCGGAATAAAACGGATTGGGAAACGGACAGAAGGTACTGGAAGGAGCATTTATCGCCTCTGCCGGAACCTTTGCTGCTTCCCACAGACAAGCCCAGACCGAAAAATTTTGATTTTCAGGGCCATAATTATACCCACCGGATATCTGCCGAAATCACCCGGGAATGTACCGGGTGGTGCCGGGAAAACGGAATTTCCCCCTACATGCTGTTCCTGGGGGCCTACGGGATCCTGCTTTCTTCGGTTTCAGGGAAACGGGAGATCATGATAGGCACGCCAGCGGCGGGAAGAAACCACAGGGAGCTGCAGGAAATCTGCGGTCCCTTTATCAATACCATGCCGCTCCGCATTGCCGTCGATAAGGAAACGGAGCCTCTCCGTTATCTTCAGGATGTGAGGCAGGAGGTAACCGGTATGCTGGAGCATCCGGACTGTTCCCTGGAGGAAATGATTTCCATGCTGGGGCTGCCCAGAAGCTTTTCGGACAACCCGCTTTATCAGGCCGCTTTTTCCATGCGTCCTTTTGAAACGGGAAAGCTGGAGCTGGCGGGGATTCCCATGGAGTACGTGCCCGTTTTTACGGGAACAGCCAAAACAGAGCTGTTTATTGAGCTGGTGCTGGAGGAAGAAGAGTTCCGGCTTCAGTTTGAATACGCTTCATCCTTATTTGAGGAGGATACTGTCAGGCTTTATGGCAGGAGCATGGAGAGCATCGTCAGGGCGCTGGTGGACGGGGGAGCGGAAACAATCGGTGAGCTGCCGCTTATGGATGTATCCGATCGGATGGAGCTGTTTGAAATCCCGAACTACCGTTTTATGCCTTATCTGAATCAGCCCGTGCATCAGATGGTGAGGAACCGGGCCAGAATGTATCCCGGGGAAACGGCGGTCATTTACCATGGACAAAGGCTGACTTACAGGGAACTGGAGCAAATGGCGGGAATTGTGGCGGGAGGCCTGCACGAGGCCGGCGCGGCAAGAGGGGATCGGATCGGCCTCTGCTTTGCCCGTACGCCATGGCTTCTGGCGGGAATGCTGGGAATCCTGAAGGCTGGCTGTGCCTATGTGCCGCTGTCCCCTTCTCTCCCGGAAAAAAGAGTGCGTTATATTCTGGAAACGGCCGGCGCGTCAATAGTGCTGTGCGACAAGGAGAACCGGGTGAATATGCAGGGTAAGACCGCTCTGCCCCTGCTTTCTTCGGAGGAGCTTACGGCTGCTCCCTGGGAAGACACGGGTATAAACGGGGAGGATCTGATCCACGTCCTGTTTACATCAGGATCCACAGGGAGGCCGAAGGGAGTCATACTCCGGCACCGCAGCCTGTCCAATCTGTTCGCCAATATGAAAATGCTGATGGCTTCGGTGACGGGGCCGGTGCTTTGTACCGCCAATATGATGTTTGATATTTTTATTGTGGAATCCCTTTTCCCGCTCGCCATGGGGAATCCCGTGGTGATGGCGGATGAAGAGGAAATGATGCTGCCCTGGCTGCTGGCCGGCCTCATACGTGATACCGGCGCGCAGTTTGTACAGATGACGGCCTCCCGGCTGCAGATGTGCCTGGGAAATGAAAGCTTCCGGGAGGCGGCTGCAGGTCTGAAGCTTGTAATTGCCGGCGGGGAAACGCTCACGGAGAGCCTGGCGGAAAGCTTCAGAAGGGTATGTGCAGGCACGCTGCTTAATATGTACGGGCCTACGGAGGCGGCGGTATGCACCACTGTGGAGGAGGTCGTTCCGGGAAGGAGGATCACCATCGGCGTCCCTCTTTCCAACTGCAGGGTTTACATTCTTGACGAGGATCGAAATCCGGTGATGCCCACGGCGGCGGGAGAGCTTTATCTGGCGGGAGAGGGTATCTCCGAAGGCTATATCGGACGGCCGGAGCTCACGGCGGAAATGTTTTTTCCGGATATCTATTTCCCGGAACAGAAAATGTACAAGAGCGGGGATATGGGACGCCTGAGGGCAGACGGCCGGATAGAATTCCTGGGAAGAAGGGACGGCCAGGTAAAAATCAACGGCCAGCGGGTAGAGCTGGATGAAATCATAAACGGTATCCTGGAATCCGGAGCCGCGTCGCAGGCGGCGGTGGTTCCGTTGGAAAAACCGGACGGCTCCACAGAGCTGATCGCCTTTTATGTGGGTGAGGGCGGAGAAGATAGAGAGGAAACCATAAGGGAATGGCTGCGTTCCAGCCTGACGGAGGTCATGGTGCCCGGGCGTTTCTGCTGTGTGGACAGCCTCCCTGCCACCCCCAACGGGAAGGTGGACGTAAGGCTCCTCAGGAAGCTGTGGACCGAAAAAGAAGGAATGGCCGGAAGTGAGGAAAGCCCCGTGTCTGTTAAAACGCAGCCGGAAAACGGGCGGCTTGAGGCGGTGCAGAATGCTGCGGGGAACGGGCTGGAGGACAGGCTTCTTCGGATCTGGTCGGTAATCCTGGGCAGAGAAGATCTTTCTCCTGATATTTCCTTCTTTGAACAGGGAGGAACCTCCCTGGGAGCGCTCAGCGTGCTGAGCAGGTATTTTAATGAAGGAATGGAAATGACCATGGCCCGGTTTTACGAAAATCCCACGGCCAGGGCGCAGGCGGCTTTGCTCGCAGGCAGCGCAGGAGAGAAGAAAAAAGAAACAAAAACGGCCTATCCCGGGAAGGTACCGGCAGCGCGGCCAAATCATAAGAAGGAAAACACCGTATTTCTCACAGGAGCCACCGGCTTTTTCGGGGCCCATCTGCTGAAGGAGCTTCTGGATCAGGGGAAAATACAGATCATCTGTCTGGTCAGGAACGGAGATAAGAAGAGACTTGAGGATGTTCTTTCCTGGTATTTCGGAGCCGGCTGGACAGCCGGTATCAGAAGCCGTATCCGGGTGGCGGCGGGCGATTTGTCCCTGCCCTGTCTGGGAATGGAGGAGCGGGAATGGAAGGCTCTGGCGGACGAGGTTGACGGGATTTACCACAGTGCGGCTGACGTGCGTCATTATGCGGCGGATGCCGGGGAATTCATGAATACGAATGTGACCGGTACGGAAACCATGATCGCACTTTCCCTGCAGGCCGATGCTGTGCTTCACTATATATCCACGGCCAGCATCAGCGGTGATTTCCTGAAGGATGAGCCGGAAAAACAAATGGTTTTCACGGAAGACGATTTTTATATCGGCCAGAACTGGGAAGACAACATATATATCAGGAGTAAATTCCTTGCGGAGGCCTGTATTTATAAAGCCATGGAAGAAAAAGGGCTGAACGCCAGGGTATACCGGCTGGGAAGGATCACGGGACGGTGTACGGATCATGTGTTCCAGCGGAATCCGGAGAGCAACGCCGCATATCTTATGATGCGGGCGGTCCGCGCTCTTGGAGCCATAACGGAATCCATGTCTCTTCTTCCCGTGGATCTGACACCCGTGGACTGGTGTGCCGCCGCGGTGATCGCCCTGGGAGGTTCGGACAGGACGGCGCTGCATCTGCTGAATCCCCAGCCGCCATCCATGAAAGAAGTGGCGCAGGTGCTTGTGCCTGATCTTGTGATAGTGCCGGACGAATCCTATGGCATGCTGCTGCAGGAACGGATGAATGAAGAAAACCGGGATATACTCGCTCCCCTCCTGGATTATTATAACCGGACGGGAATCGGTGAAAGCAGGATACAGGTGGACTGCTCCAAAACCCTGGAGACATTTAAAAAGGAAGGCTTCGGATGGGAAATCCCTCCGGCTGCCCGCCTGATCGAAGGCTTTTCAGGGCTGTTTACATAAGACGTGTGAAGGGGGAAAGCAAATGGTTTCCGATTTTTCTGCTGCCATCTTTTTAGCGGCTTTGATCGCAATCATATTATTTTTTATCTGGAGCTTCAAGGTAAAGAGGCTCCAGCTGATCCATAAATTTTATCTCATGCTGGCGGGATCCTACGGTCTGTGTGTCATCGCATTACTGGGAATGAAGCTGACTTCCAGGGATAATACACTGGCGCTCATGTTCTGGGACGCTTGTACCAACACCATGGGTGCCGTGATGCCGGTTTTTTGTCTCTGTATTGCATTGATTTTTGTTAAGGGATGGCAGCAAATGCCGAAAAAGACTATATGGCTGTTTGTGATCCCTGTGATCACAATTCTGGTGGTATGGACCAATCCCCTGCATCATTTGCACTACAGGGTATTTTCCACAATAAAAAGTGAAATTGTATTCGGCCCTTACATCGTCATAGCGGGAATTTACAGCTGGCTGTGCCAGCTTGTCAGCCTGATCCTCATGATAAATTTTGCCCTGCATAATAAAAGCCGGCTTTATATGCTGCAGTGCCTGATGTTTTCCCTTGGCTGTCTCAGCCCGCTGACTGTGAGCGTTTTGGCTACCGTGACAAACAGCTTCCCGATTACGGCCACTCCGCTGAGCTTCATGGTGCCCATCATCCTTAACGGGATTGCCATATACCAGCTTCATATTCTGGATATCAGGCCCATAGCTATGCAGCGTGTGCTGGACTGGATTTCAGACTGCTATCTGGTACTCAGTGATAAGGGTGTGGTTATCAGCTATAACAAGCCCTTTGAAAAAATACTGGCATCGGGCTATGGCATCGTGAAAAGCCGGTACTTAAGCGACAGTGTGAAAAAAGAGGATGTCTATAAAAAAACAGCCATATATAATCTGCTTACCGCCGTGACCTCCAGCAGGGAGGCGTGCTCCACCATATCCTACGAACAGGCGGTAACCATAGACACCGGCGAGGGAACAAGAAAGAATTACTATGTGGTGGATGTAACCCCTTTGTATATCAAGGAAATCCTGTCCGGTTTTGTGGTAATTTTTAAGGATGTGACCCAGCTGAAGCTGAGCATGCAGCAGCTTCAGGACAGCCAGGCCAGGATGATGGAACAGGAACGCCTTGCTTCCCTGGGACAGATGATAGGCGGCCTTGCCCATAACCTGAAAACACCCATAATGAGTATATCGGGGTGTATCTCAGCTGTGGAAAATCTGGTTGAGGAATGCAGGGACAGCCTGGAAGATCCCGATGTGACCGCTGACGATTACCGGGAAATCTTTAAGGAAATGGAGCAGTGGTTTGAAAAGGTCCGGGAATCTTCCTCCTATATGTCGGATATCATTACGGCCATAAAAGGACAGGCGGCCAATGTGAATACCAATGTTGATGCAACGTTTACTACAGAAGAGTTGATAAAAAGAAGTATGCTTCTCATGAGACATGAGCTGATGAGCAGCGGCAGCAGGGTAATAACGGAAACGGAAGAGAATTGCACCTATACTATCCGCGGTGATGTCAATAATCTGGTGCAGGTATTGAACAATCTTCTTTCCAACGCCATTTATTCCCAGAAGCAGGTGGGCGGAGGGGATATCGTCATCGGTGTGAAAAAGGATGAGGATAACCTGAAGATTTATGTAAAGGATACGGGAACCGGCATCAGCGCAGGAGTGAAGGAGCGTTTGTTCAGGGCCATGGTTACCAATAAAGGCGCGCATGGAACAGGCCTGGGGCTTTATATATCCGATGCTGTGGTCAAAGGAAAATTCGGCGGGAATATGTGGGTGGAGGATAACCCGGAAGGTGGCGCCATCGTTGGTGTTTCCATTCCGCTGAGCGAGGTACAGGAAGAGAAAACCGGAAAGAACAAGGGGGATTAAAAGAGGATGAGAAAAAACAGGAGGACGCTGCATAAGGATTTCCGAATCCTGACGTTAGATGATGACGTCATCATGACATCCACGTTACAGGCATATTTTCAGCGTTCCGGTTACTATGTGGATGTAATCAATGATCCTTATCTCGCCATCAAACGGGTGCGGGAGGGAAATTATGACATACTGCTTCTGGATTTTCTGATGACACCCATATGCGGCGATCAGGTGGTGGAGGAAATCCGCAAATTTGATAAGGATATATACATCATCCTGCTGACGGGCCATAAAAGCATGGCGCCGCCTATCAAAACCATCAGAGAACTGGATATACAGGGCTATTACGAGAAAAGCGACCGTTTTGACCAGCTGGAGCTGCTGGTGGAATCCTGTGTGAAATCCATTTCCCAGATGCGGATCATACAGAATTACAAAAGCGGGCTGTCCCAGATCATGGAATCCCTGCCGCAGCTGTATGATCTGGATAACACCCAGTCCATTTTTGAAAGCATTCTCCGGATCGCCCAGGATGTATTCCAGGGGGAAGGAGCCTTCCTTATGATGCCCGGCATGCAGGAGAACGGAGACGCGGCCATTCACGTGATTGGAAATATCCGTAAGGAGGATGTGCCGGGTATTGTGGAAAATAACCGGTTTGACGGACAGACGGTCATCTGTACGGAGGATCTCATGCTGGCGGCCATAGAGGATGAAAAGCATGAGGCCATAGGGGTTCTGGGCACGGCAATGTGTCCCGGGCCTGAGTATGTGCAGGTACAGATGCTGGAAATCTATACCAGGCAGATATCCTCAGCCATTCATAACAGCCAGCTCCACCGGCTTGTCAGCGCCAAAAACGAAGAGCTTACCAGGGCTTATGAGCAGCTGAATGAGAGCTATGTGGAAATTATTAATGCGATGCGCACCGTTGTGGATGAGAGAGATATTTATACAAGGGGCCACTCGGACAGGGTTTCCGACCTGGCGGCGGATCTGGCCGAATGGCTGAAGAAGGATAAGAGGTTTGTGGACAGAGTCCGGCTGGCCGGCCTGTTCCATGACATCGGCAAGGTGGGGATCTCCGATAAAATACTGATGAAGCCGGACAAACTGGACGACCAGGAATATGAAAACATAAAGAAACATTCGGATAAAGGCGCCAAGATACTTTCCGCCATCACTCTGTTTAACGATGTGGTGCCCATCGTGCGGCACCATCATGAACGAATTGACGGAAGGGGATATCCGGACGGGCTTAAGGGAGATGAAATACCGGAGGAATCCAAGATTATTGCGGTGGCTGATTCCTTTGACGCCATGACCTCCCACCGGCATTACCGCAGCAATCTGTCGCTGCAGGCGGCCGTGGAGGAATTGGAAAAGGGAAAAGGGACACAGTTTGCCCCTCATGTAGTGGATGCTTTTCTGGAAATGCTGGAAAGTATGGGAGAAGAAAAATTCGGTGAAAAATATGATACCGGAAAAGAATCAGGAGAGGGAGAATAAAAAATGAAGAATTTTCCACGCAATGATGTAACCTATTACGATACCTTTGATGCATTTATGGACGGAATAGAGAAGGCATTCGGTGATAAAACCGCCGTATCATGGTTTTTAAGGAACCGGACGGAAGAAAGCAGGAGCTTCCGGGAGCTTGCCGGAGAGGTCAGCCAGCTGAGAGGGGCCATCTGCGGCCGCGGGCTTGCGGGCAAAAATATCGCGATAGTAGGTGAAAACAGCTATGCATGGATAGTTACCTATCTTGCGGTGGCTTCCTGCGGGGGAACAGCGGTATGTATTGACGCGGAGCAGTCGAATGAAAGCATATGGCAGATGATGCAGATGGCTGAGGTGGAGGCGGTATTCGCCTCCGATGTGTGCCTTCCCATCTGTGAGGAGGTGCCGGAAGGGAAAGAGCGGATTCAGATGTTCGTGCTTCTGGGAGATGCGAAGGAGGACGGCGTTTTAACTTTTTCCCGGCTGTGTGAGGAAGGAGAAAACTATCTTGCCCAGAACGGACCGGCGGTATATCCTCCCATAGAAGTGAGACAGACGGCGGCTATTGCCTTTACCTCCGGCACCACCAGCATTTCCAAACCGGTTATGCTCAGCAACCAGGCCATTCTCTACAATGCCAGCGATTCCAGCGTCTATGTATCCGCGGGAGAAAGGGTGTTTACCTCCCTTCCTTTTTACCATACCTATGGCATGACCTGTGCGGTGCTCGCCACCCTGGTGAGAGGGGCGGCCCTGATCATCAACGGAGACCTGAAAACAGTGATGCGGGATCTGCATCTGTCCCGGGCGGAATCCATGCTGACCGTGCCCCTTATGATAGAAGCGATTCATAACCAGCTCTGGCTGAATGCGGAGAGGGAGGGACAGGAAGAAGGGCTCCGCCGTCTTCTGCGTCTGCAGCGTGTGCTGAGAAAAATGGGCATTAAAACAAGGATCAAAGTGCTGGAGGATGTCCGTCAGAAATGTGTGGGCACCCTGCGCACCATCATCTGCGGAGGCGCCCATCTGAATAAGGAAATCGCGGAAGAATTCCTTATGCTGGGCATTCTGGTGCTTCAGGGCTACGGCATCACCGAATGCTCCCCTCTGGTATCCGTAAACAGCAATTATTCCTATGACATGGATTCGGTGGGCCATGTGCTTCCCCACTGTGAAGTGAAAATCGAAAATGAGGAAATCCTTGTCCGCGGCAAAAATGTCATGAACGGATATTATAAGTCACCGGAGCTGACCGCCGAGGTGATGCAGGGGGAATGGTTCAAAACAGGTGATCTGGGTTATCTGGGAAGAGACGGCTTTCTGTACATAACCGGACGTAAAAAGAACCTGATTGTATTCAAGAACGGGAAAAAAATCTCTCCCGAGAAGCTGGAAGAAAAAATCGGCATGATCCCCCTGGTGAAGGATGTGCTGGTATACGGGGCCGTAAGCGGGGCCTCTGCGGATGATGTGAAGCTGGCGGCCAGCATCTATCCGGATCCGGAGAGGGCAAAGGGCCTTTCCTCTTATGAGATCCTGGAGCAGCTCCAGGAGGAAATAAACAAAATCAATTCCCACCTTCCCTTTTATCAGCAGGTACAGATGGTGAATATAAGAGAGCAGGAGTTTTCCAAGACTGCTTCCAAAAAAATCAAGAGACATATGGTCTGAAAGAAGGAGAGATTTGAAATGCTGGAACTGATAAGAAAAATTGTTTTTCAGGTTACAGGCAAAAATGACATTAATTACGATACGGATTTCGTTCAGGATCTGAGGCTGAACTCTTATGAAATCATGAATATTGTCAGCGCCTTTGAGGAATATTTTGATACGACGATCCCAAACAGGGATGTGTGGCAGCTGCACCAGGTAAAGGATGTTATCTCTTATATGGAAGAAAAGGGGCTTGAGGTTTAAAGATGATGGAGAAAAAGGAAGGGATTGCTGTTTATATTTACCGTATGCAGGATAAGCGGGATGATAAAAGCCAGTCCCCCCTTTTCCTTTCCAGGGCGGCGGCCCGTTATGCTTTTGGGGAAGGAGGGGAAGGACCTTCGAAGGAGGCTTCATTCCGGGTGGAGAAGGGACTGCGGGGCAAGCCTTATTTCCCGGAATACCCCTGGCTTCATTTTTCCATCAGCCACAGCGGGGATTTCTGGGCCTGCGCCATGGCTGCCCAGGAGGTGGGCCTGGATCTGCAGCAGCATACAAAAGGAAGAAGAGAACATATTTCAAAGCGTTTTTTCCATCCGCTGGAAAATGAATATCTGAAAAAGAACAATTACCGCGATTTCTTTGACGTCTGGGCGGCGAAGGAGAGCTATGTGAAGTTCACGGGCAGCGGTATCGGTGAGGATTTCGGCGGGTTTTCCGCCGCTTCGGAGGATGGGCTGGCAAAGGAGATCAACGGCATACAGCTTCGCAGCATTCCCTTCAGTCCTGACTACAGCCTCTGTCTGTGTGCAAAAGAAATTCAAAACATATCCCTTTATTATGAAAATGCTTGACTTTACGGGATATCCTGTGCTATAGTCATATGGCGAGATGAGATTTAGGTCTTTTTTTTATGCTTAAAATTCAGAAAAGACCGGATACGTCAATTGCCCGGGAGGGGATTGACCACGGGCGTTTGTCGGTATTCATAGAATGGATAAAGACGGGAAACTATCGTGAGAAAAATATAGGTTAACAGAGAAAAGCAAGGAGGTAGAATACCATGCGTACAAGAATCACATTGGCATGTACGGAGTGCAAGCAGCGTAACTACAACACAACGAAGGATAAGAAAACACATCCGGACAGAATGGAAACCAGCAAATACTGCAGATTCTGCAAGAAGCACACAACGCACAAAGAGACCAAATAATCAGCCCAACGGACAGAGAGGTGTAAGTAATGGGAAATTCCTCAAGTGAAGAAAAAGCGTCCAAGCCGAAATTCTTTGATGGTGTAAAAGCTGAATTCAAAAAAATCACATGGCCGGACAGGGATCTGCTGCTGAGACAGTCCGTTGCTGTTGTTGGGGTTTCAATTGTACTGGGAGGCGTCATTGCCATATTGGACATGATCCTTCAGTATGCAGTTGATTTCCTTGTAAAATAACAGTGGGGGTAACGTATGGCAGAAACAAACTGGTATGTGGTCCATACCTATTCCGGATATGAGAATAAGGTAAAGGCCAACATTGAGAAGACAATAGAAAACAGGCACCTGGAAGAAGAAATTCTGGAGGTCCGCGTCCCCATGCAGGATGTAGTGGAGATGAAAAACGGAGCAAGGAAAACAGTCCAGAAGAAGATGTTCCCCGGCTATGTCCTGATTAACATGGTCATGAATGATGATACCTGGTATGTCGTACGTAATACCAGAGGTGTAACAGGGTTTGTAGGACCGGGAAGCAAACCGGTGCCGCTTACGGAAGCGGAAATGAAGCCGCTTGGCATTAAGCAAGAGAATGTTTCCATCGACTTTGCAGAGGGCGATATGATCGTTGTTGTTGCAGGGGCCTGGAAGGATACGGTCGGCGTTGTGCAGAGAATCGACTACAGCAAGCAGACCGCTACGATTAATGTGGAGCTGTTCGGCAGGGAAACGCCTGTTGAAATCAGTTTTGCAGAGGTTCGTAAATCACAATAGTTTGATGTTTAATGGAGTAATCCGTTGAACTGTGGAAGCAGCGTTCCGGCTTCATCCCTCTTCGGGCGAAGGAGCGGGCCGCGTGAGTGAATCACGTGCATTCCGGCTGCGCCATACCACATTATATTTAGGAGGTGCCTGACATGGCAAAGAAAGTTACAGGATACATCAAGTTACAGATTCCTGCTGGTAAAGCGACACCAGCTCCCCCGGTTGGTCCTGCGCTTGGACAGCACGGTGTTAACATTGTTGAATTTACCAAACAGTTCAATGCAAGAACAGCAGACAAAGGTGATTTAATCATCCCCGTTGTAATTACTGTTTACGCAGACAGAAGCTTCAGTTTTGTAACCAAGACTCCGCCTGCTGCAGTACTGCTGAAGAAAGCATGCAACTTAAAATCCGGTTCCGGTGTTCCGAACAAGACCAAGGTTGCAACTATCTCCAAGGATAAGGTTAAGGAAATCGCAGAAATGAAGATGCCTGACCTGAATGCTGCAAGCCTGGAATCAGCAATGAGCATGATCGCTGGTACGGCAAGAAGCATGGGTATTGTAGTAGAAGACTAAAACAAATTAATTGGGAGCAGTATTCCGGCAACTCCGCACAGGGAGAGGCCGAAAACACAAGTACTGCGTTAATAACCAACGGAGGAATTGAAAATGAAACATGGTAAAAAATACAGCGAAGCCGCTAAATTAGTAGATCGCGCTGCCGCTTATGAACCTGCTGATGCAATCGCACTGGCAAAGAAAACAGCTACCGCCAAATTCGATGAGACCATCGAAGTTCATATCAGAACAGGCTGCGACGGACGTCATGCAGAGCAGCAGATCCGCGGCGCTGTTGTACTTCCCAACGGAACAGGTAAAACAGTTAAGGTTCTGGTTTTTGCAAAGGGTGATAAAGTAAACGAAGCAGAAGCTGCAGGAGCAGATTATGTAGGCGGAGACGAACTCATCCCCAAGATCCAGAATGAAGGCTGGCTTGACTTTGACGTTGTTGTTGCTACCCCTGACATGATGGGTGTGGTTGGACGTCTCGGTAAGGTTCTGGGACCCAAAGGCTTAATGCCCAACCCTAAGGCCGGTACCGTAACAATGGATGTAACCAAGGCTATTAACGATATCAAAGCCGGTAAAATTGAATACAGACTGGATAAGTCCAATATTGTTCATGTTCCGGTTGGAAAAGCTTCCTTTACTGAAGAAAAGCTGCTTGAGAACTTCAATGCACTTATGGATGCAATCACAAAAGCAAAACCTTCAGCTTTAAAAGGACAGTATCTGAAAAGCATTACTTTGGCATCCACTATGGGACCTGGCGTAAAGGTATCTGTTGCCAAATATTAATTCTCGCGTTAATACGGACACGGCCGAAGAATCGGCCGTGTTTTTTATGTTACGTATAATTTCAATTTCCGCCTGTGCCGTACTTCCTGGCTGCCGACCTGCTTCCCGCTGTGGATTCCCTTCCGGTGAGTCTATGAACCCTGCAAAGGCCTTCTAAAAACGCCGGTCCTTAGATTGCGTCCTGTGCAATCTTAGTACCGCTGCGTTTTTGGCAGAGTGAGAACGTGCCTGCGCAGGGTTCATAGACTCACCGGAAGGGAATCCACAGCGGGAAGCAGGTCGGCAGCCAGGAAGTACGGCACAGGCAGAAATTGAAATTATACAAATACTATTACAGGTATGGACTTGACGGAATGAAGATTAGCCCTGATAATAGGAGTATAAAAATATCCGGGAAAGAGAGCGGGAGGAAACGGTTTGGCAGTGCGGAAAAAAAAGAAAAAAACAGGCAGATTCAGTATTTTTTTTCTGACGCTGATCATTACAATCTCGCTTGGCAGCGCGGTGCTTCTTGTCAGCTGGGCTTTTCTGGGAAACGAAGGGATAGCTTTGGCGGCTGTCTCCGTGGAAGGGGAGGTTATCTCCTTTTTTAATGGGGAAACAGCAGAAGCGGCGGAGGATGTGAAGGAAGATACCGGGAAGTATGCGGATATCCTGGCTGATCCCGATGCGATGGCGGCGCAGAATATTTATGCAGTAACCCCATCGGCGGAGGGTGAGATCTCGCTTGTATTTGCCGGTGACATTCTGTTCGACGACGGCTATGCTGTTATGGCTAAGATGAAAAGCAGGGGAAAAGGGATAGACGGCAGTATTGCCCCGGAGCTTTTAGAGCAGATGCGCGGAGCGGATATTTTTATGGTAAATAATGAGTTTACCTATACGAAAAGGGGAAGCCCGACCCCGGGTAAGACATTTACCTTCCGGGCGGATCCGGCTTATGCGTCATATCTGATTGATATGGGTGCGGATCTGGTATCTCTTGCCAATAATCATTCCTATGACTATGGAGAGGTATCCCTCACGGATACGCTGGATACGCTGCAATCCATAGGCATGCCCTATGTGGGGGCCGGCAGGAACCTGGAAGAAGCCGTAAAGCCTGTTTCCTTTATAGCAGGCGATGTGAAGATCGCGTTCCTTTCCGCAACGCAGATAGAGCGGGTGGATAATCCGGATACCAAAGGGGCGACGGAGAACTCGCCCGGAGTATTCCGCTGCCGGAACGTGGATATGCTGCTTGAAGAAGTTACAAGGGCGAAGGCAGAAAACGATTTCGTGGTGGTTTATATCCATTGGGGAACGGAAAGCACCTCAGAGCTTGACTGGGCCCAAAAGGAACAGGCGCCCAAGATAGCCGCGGCGGGAGCTGATTTAATCATCGGAGACCATCCCCATGTGCTGCAGGGGATCACTTATTACGGGGAAACTCCCGTAATTTACAGCCTGGGAAATTTCCTGTTTAACTCCAAAACACTGGACACCTGCCTGGTTAAGGTTACACTTGACAGTGAAAGCGGAGCACTGAAGAACTTTCAGTTCATTCCGGCACTTCAGAAGGATTGTTATACCTCCCTGCTTGCCGGCAGTGAAAAAGACAGGGTAATCCGTTATATGCAGAGCCTTTCTCCGGAGGTTTTGATTGACGGAAACGGGTTTGTGACCAAACCCTAATTACATAAAAAACAACAGATACGAGGGGAGAAATGAATATGCTGGAGACATTGAAGAAAAAATCCGGAAAATCACGGCTTACCAGAGCGATAGTATCCATAATCGTTGTAATTGGTCTGCTGGCTTTGACTAAATTTGCAATTTTTGATGTGATCACCGGACCGACAAAACTTGACCTTACATCATCTCCGGATGCTTATGAAGGGAAATACGTTACCATTGATGTGGAAAATTACCTTACGGATTATGTGGAACACAGCACCACAACCACAAATACCTCATCGGGAAGCAAAAGCACCAGGATAGACGGCAACAGCTATATTGTGTTCAATTCATTTGATGATTATGAGCAGAATGCTTCCATCTGGTATTATTACAGTATTTACATGAATAAGAATATGCAGTCCGATCTTAATAAAAAGATCGATAAGACCTGGGATTACTGGTTTGATGAAACCGGGACGGTAGCGCCTCCGGAGACAACCACGGTTACCGGTACCTGGACGAGACTCAGCTCACAGCTGGAAAGATACTATAAGGAAACGCTGGATGAAATGGGCGTGGAAGAAAGTGAATATGATGTAATTTACCTTTATACTGTGGATACGGCCAAAATCGGCGGACAGGCGGTAAGCTTTTTCTGGGTCTGCATGGCGGCGGCGCTTGCATTCCTTATTTACTTTATCTACAATATAATAAACTATTTTAACAGCAGCTATGCTTCTTCCATCAATGCATACCTGAGGGATAATTCCCTGGTATCCATAGCCGCGATTGAGTCGGATTTCTCCCAGGCCCATCCCGTTGGGAACAGTCTGTGGGTAGGAAGAAAATGGACGGTGTATATGGACGGCCCCAAGGCGAAGATTCTGCCGAACAGCGAATTGGTATGGGGATATTATTACAGACGGACCGGAAGAAACAGTGTAAGCCAGATGAAGCTTTATACGACAGCAAGGAAAATTTTTGCAATTAATCTTTCTGAATCACATACCCAGGAGGCGCTTAAGTTCTATGGAGAAGAGCAGCCTCAAATGGTTATCGGCTATAGCAAAGAGCTGGAAACCTGCTATCAGAAAAATTATGACCAGTTCCTGAATATCAAGTATAATCCGGCTAAAAATATGGAACAGGCGGATCCTTATTTCCGCGATGGCGGTGACAGCAGTTATTAATACTTACGGGCGGCGGCACAGCGGACATACAGGAGTGTCTGTCCGGCGGCCGCGCCGGGGTTCTGTCGGCGGGTGGAATGACTCCACCCGCCGCTTTTCATGAGGACAGCATATGGAACAGTCAAAATATACTTTTCATTTTACGGAAAAAGAATTACGTGAATTCAGCTTCCGGGCGGTGGCAGATGTATACTGCAAACGTCCTTCCCTGTGGCTGATTCTGCTTATCCTTTGTGCGGTGGATTTCTTAATCGTCCCGGTGTTCAGCATTGTCCTGCTGATTTTTTTGCTTTCAGCAGTTGCTTTTGATGTGGTGCGCACATGCCGTTTCCTGAAAAAAGAACATTTGTTGGAAAGGCGCATCATGTGGGTGGAGGATGGGATGCTTAAATGCAGCGCATTCGGCTACTCCGAAATACCGTGCAGCCGAATTACCGCAATCCGGAAAACAAGAAATATACTCATGCTGGGATATCCCCAGGCCAAAAAACGTTTTGCATGGTATCCCATGCCGCTGCGGGTGTTTGAAAATGAGCAGGAGCTGGAAGCGTTTCTGAATCTGATCCGTAATCCTGCCAATTATGCACCTTTTCCGGATGCCATGGGAAGAGAGACACAGGCAATGGATCCGGGACAGCAAACAGCGTCTTCCGGGGAGCAGCCGGGTACGTTTCGTTTTTCCTTTTTTATGGAACAGGAAAAATGGATATGGATATACAGGGAGGCCATAGGGGTGATTAACGGGGGAACCCTTGGATTTCCCCGCAGCCAGATGCTGGTGACAGGAATATATGCCGTAATTTTTATTGTGGGAACGCTGTGCTGGTATCTCTTTACCGACGACCCTAACGCATGGTTTCCGGTCATATTGTTTGTGCTTCTGTTTTCCGCAAATTTGGTAAAATGGAAGGGAAATCCGGAACAGGGCATACGCCGCCGCCTCAAGGCGGGAGATGTGCAGAATGATATTTATGGCCCGTGGGAAATCGAATTGATGGAAGACGGCATTATTGAGAGGATTGGGAGCGGAAGCAAGAGCTTTCTGCCCTGGGAGGATTTCGGCTGGGTTGTGGAAACGGAATATTTGTTTTTCCTGTTTAAAAGGAACCGGACACAGTTCATTCCTATTCCTAAGGAAAACATGGTGAGCGCCGGGCAGGCGGCCGACATGTGCGCCCTGTGCGGCAGCAAAGGCCTTGTCTATACCCCGGGGAAACGCGCAAAATACTGGCCGGGCTGGGTGCTCGGCATAGTGATCGGTATCCTGATGCTGCTTGTGGTGCTGGGCGCTGCCGGGTTCGTGCTGTACAGAAATACGCGCCTGATCCGGGAAAGCCTGGAAAACCCCGTATATGAAACAGTTCCGGGCTGGGAAGAGGAATTCCGGCCGGAAGATTATCCGGAATATGTGCCTTTGGATACGCAGGTAAAAGTACTTTCATCCATGGGGCTGGAAGTGCCGGAGGAAACGGTGGAGTCTGCCCGTTCCGTTATGGAAGAACAGAGGATGCGTGCATATGTGGAAGGCTATCCTTATACATGGCTTCTGAGCGGCATGGGCGCGCCCTCCTATGATGAAGACTGGAATATTGACGGCTATTCACAGGAACTGTTCTGGTTTGATTTTGAGGGCTGGGATATCAGTACCGATTATATTGAGGTTTTGGAGGGAATGCTGGCACTGGCGCCGGGAAGCCCTCTTGACGGTATAGAGGATATAAGGGAAGATACGGATAAGGTGGACTGGGAAAAAGGGACCGGCAGCGTGAACGTTGCTTTTCAGCTGGATGGGCAGACATACAGTTGGGCAATGGATATGCAGTATGACTGGATCGACGGGGATATCCTGGGTGTGCTGAACAGTATTCTGGAACAGACGGATACCCAGGAGCGTTTTTATGTCACGGGGGATAACGGTCAGGGAGCGCTTGTTTTTTACCGTACCCCGGAATGGGCGCGCCAATTCGGGAAGGCCACAGGCCTGTCTATGGATAAACCTGTTACAAAACAGTAACATTTCAGCCCCACTCCGCCCGTTGAGCCTGTCTTTTCGGCCCGGGACTTCCTTCTCTTTGCTGCCGGCTCCGGCCATGCAGAGGTCCTTAGAGGGGAAACGACTTTTAGTCGTTTTTGCTCTCGCTCGGATAAACACGCAGCGGTACTAAGGCTGCAAAGAACGCAGCCTAAGGACCGGCGAGTTTATACGCCCCTTACAGGATCCTCTGCATGGCCGGAGCCGGCAGCAAAGAGAAGGAAGTCCCGGGCCGAAAAGACAGGCTCAACGGGCGGAGTGGGGCTGAAATGCCGCAGAAAGCCGGAAGAAAGCCGGAAGAATAAAAAAAAGCATTGACAAGAAAAATGTTTTATGATAGTCTGAGTAAGGTCTTAATTGACCAAGCCGAAGACAGCAGGTACCGGTAGCCCGGTATAAGGAACGAACGCCTGCCGAGGAAAAGAGTTAACGTTTTTAACGCAGATTTACGTAACTTATCCTCTCTGTGGCTTCACAGGGAGGTTTTTTATATCAGGCTGAAGCCTCAGGGCTTCCGGCCGCAGCGGCGTTTACTCCTTTTCGGCACTGAACTCGTTTTCAGAAAAATCTATAAGGAGGTAAAGAAATGGCAAAAGTTGAACTTAAAGCACCTGTAGTTGCTGAGATTTCCGAAGCGATCAAGGACGCACAGTCTGTAGTACTGGTTGACTACCGCGGACTTACCGTAGAACAGGATACTGCTCTTCGTAAACAGCTTCGTGAAGCAGGAATCAACTACAAAGTTTACAAGAACACAATGATGAACTTTGCTTTCAAGGGAACGGACTTTGAAGCACTGGCACCTTTCCTGGAAGGACCCAGCGCAATTGCGATTTCCAACGCAGATGCTACAGCACCTGCCAGAGAACTTGCAAAATTCGCAAAGACTGCAAGCAAACTTGAAATCAAAGCAGGTGTCGTGGAAGGCACTGTATATGACGCACAGGGGATGGCTGCAATTTCCCTCATTCCTTCCAGAGAAGAACTGCTCTCCAAGCTGCTTGGAAGCATTCAGTCACCTATCACCAATTTTGCACGTGTCATGAACCAGCTGGCTGAAAAAGGCGGCGCAGGCGCATGTGAGGCACCTGCAGCAGCAGCAGAAGAGGCTCCCGCGGCTGAGACTGCAGAAGAAGCTCCCGCAGCTGAATAATCCGTAACAGATAAGCAAATTAATTACAAATTAAATGGAGGTAAATAAAATGGCTAAATTATCCACTCAGGAAATCATTGATGCAATCAAAGAATTAACTGTATTAGAATTAAACGATCTTGTAAAAGCATGTGAAGAAGAATTCGGTGTATCCGCAGCAGCAGGTGTTGTTGTTGCAGCAGCAGGCGCTGGCGCAGCTGAAGCAGCTGAAGAGAAGACAGAGTTTGACGTAGAGCTGACAGAGGTTGGCCCTAACAAGGTTAAGGTTATCAAAGTTGTTCGTGAAGTTACCGGACTCGGCCTGAAGGAAGCGAAAGACGTAGTTGACGGCGCTCCCAAGGTTGTTAAGGAAGCTGCTTCCAAAGATGATGCAGAAGACATCAAGGCTAAACTGGAAGCTGAAGGCGCTAAAGTTACTCTTAAATAATCAGGAGTGCTTCAGACTTTGGAATGACATAGCAGAAACCTTTGCCAAACTGTTCTATTCAGTGCGGCAGAGGTTTCTTTTTATTCCCGCGGGCAACGTGCCAAAGCCAGGCTGGCTTGGCCTTGGCGACTGCCGCGAGGGTTAAAATCCGGCGGAATTGTAATTCATTTCCAAAGTTATCCACAATTTTACAAAAATATTGGTTGACTTCCCAAATTCCTTGTAGTAGAATGGATAGTGCACTATTGTGGTAAGTTATGCTATTTTTGTGCGAAAAACCGATAAACTAATATCAAGCTGCCTGCCGGAGGGTTCTGTTGGTGCCGGCAGACGCCTATTCGTTTGCTTTTCCCTGGGGCGCATACAGTGCTTTTGCGGAAACGAATGGTAAACAAATCATAAGAACGGGGTGAAATGTCAATGGAAAAGAACAGAATACGTCCAATTGCCACCGGCAAGAACATGCGTATGAGTTATTCACGGCAGAAGGAAGTTTTGGAGATGCCGAACCTGATCGAAGTCCAGAAGGACTCCTATCAGTGGTTCCTCGATGAAGGCCTGAAAGAGGTCTTTGACGATATATCTCCAATAGAAGATTACAGTGGCCATTTAAGCCTGGAATTCGTGGATTTCGAACTGTGCGAAGATGATGTGAAGTATTCTATCGAGAAATGTAAAGAAAGAGACGCTACATTTGCGGCCCCTTTAAAAGTTAAGGTACGTCTTTACAATAAAGAAAAAGAAGAGATTACAGAACATGAAATCTTCATGGGCGATCTGCCTTTGATGACTGAGACAGGAACCTTTGTTATAAATGGTGCGGAGCGTGTCATTGTCAGCCAGCTTGTTCGTTCACCCGGAATTTATTATGGAATCGGCCATGATAAAATTGGTAAGACGCTCTACAGCTGTACCGTAATTCCTAACAGGGGAGCCTGGCTTGAATACGAGACAGATTCCAATGATGTATTTTATGTCCGCGTGGATCGTACCAGGAAGGTTCCCATTACCGTTCTGATCCGTGCTCTGGGCGTAGGCACCAATGACGAAATAAGAGAGCTGTTCGGCGATGAACCCAAGATAGAAGCAAGCTTTTCCAAAGACACTTCTGAGAATTACCAGGAGGGTCTTTTAGAGCTGTATAAAAAGATCCGTCCCGGCGAGCCTCTGAGCGTGGAAAGTGCGGAAAGCCTGATTAATGCCATGTTCTTTGACCCCAGAAGATATGATTTGGCCAAAGTCGGCAGATATAAATTCAATAAAAAGCTTATGCTGAGAAACCGTATCCGCGGCGCAGTACTGGCTGAGGATGTAATCGATACCACAACAGGGGAGCTTCTGGCAGTTGCCGGCACCAAGGTGACAGCAGAACTGGCGGATACCATCCAGAACTGTGCGGTACCCTTCGTCTATGTCCAGACAGAGGAGCGCAATGTGAAGGTGCTTTCCAGCATGATGGTTGATCTCACCCATTATGTGGACTGCAACCCCAGGGAACTGGGCGTTACCGAACTGGTATATTATCCTGTCCTGGCGCAGATCCTGGAAGAATATTCCCAGGATCCGGAAGAGCTGGCGGAAGCTATCCGGAAAAACATCCATGAGCTGATACCGAAGCATATTACAAAGGAAGACATTCTGGCTTCCATTAATTATAATATCCATCTGGAATACGGCATCGGAAACGATGACGATATCGATCATCTGGGCAACAGACGTATCAGGGCTGTGGGCGAACTGCTCCAGAACCAGTACCGTATCGGTCTGTCCAGGATGGAAAGAGTGGTTCGTGAAAGAATGACCACTCATGATGCGGAAGAAATTTCCCCTCAGGTTTTGATCAACATCAAACCGGTACAGGCTGCTGTTAAGGAATTCTTCGGTTCCTCCCAGCTGTCCCAGTTCATGGATCAGAATAACCCTCTGGGCGAGCTGACCCATAAGAGACGTCTGTCCGCGTTGGGACCCGGTGGTTTGAGCCGTGACCGTGCAGGTTTCGAGGTACGTGACGTACATTATTCCCACTACGGAAGAATGTGCCCTATCGAGACTCCTGAAGGACCCAATATCGGTCTGATCAACTCCCTGGCATGCTATGCAAGAATTAATGAGTACGGTTTCGTGGAAGCGCCCTACCGTAAGATTGACAAATCCGATCCGGCTAACCCCAGGGTTACGGAAGACGTTGTGTATATGACGGCTGACGAGGAAGATAATTATCATGTGGCCCAGGCGAATGAGGCCCTGGACGCGGAAGGGCATTTCGTAAGGAATTCCGTATCCGGCCGTTACCGTGAAGAGACACAGGAATATCCCAAGGCCATGTTTGATTACATGGACGTATCTCCCAAGATGGTATTTTCTGTGGCTACGGCCCTGATTCCTTTCCTGGAAAACGACGATGCCAACCGTGCGCTGATGGGATCCAACATGCAGCGTCAGGCCGTTCCCCTTCTTACCACGGAAGCTCCGGCGGTAGGAACAGGTATGGAAGTGAAGGCTGCCGTTGACTCCGGTGTGTGTGTGGTGGCAAAGAAGCCCGGTACGATAGATTATGTATCCTCCAATCTGATTAAGATGACCTGCGATGACGGGGAAAAGTTGGAATTCCATCTTACCAAATTCGCACGAAGCAACCAGAGCAACTGTTATAACCAGAGACCTATCGTATTCAAGGGCAACCATGTGAGTACGGGGCAGGTAATTGCAGACGGCCCTTCCACCCAGGAAGGCGAACTGGCGCTGGGCAAGAACCCTCTCATCGGCTTCATGACATGGGAAGGCTACAATTACGAGGATGCTGTTCTTTTAAGTGAAAGACTTGTACAGGAGGATGTTTATACATCCGTCCATATTGAAGAATATGAGGCCGAAGCAAGGGATACCAAGCTGGGGCCGGAAGAAATCACAAGAGACGTGCCCGGTGTCGGCGATGATGCCCTGAAGGATCTGGATGACAGGGGAATTATCCGCATCGGTGCGGAAGTGCGCGCAGGGGATATTCTGGTTGGCAAGGTTACTCCCAAGGGAGAAACGGAGCTGACCGCGGAGGAAAGACTGCTTCGTGCTATTTTCGGTGAGAAAGCGAGAGAAGTAAGGGATACCTCTCTGAAGGTTCCTCACGGTGAATATGGTATCGTTGTGGATGCCAAGGTATTTACCAGAGAGAACGGCGATGAGCTTTCACCCGGTGTAAACCAGGCCGTTCGTATTTATATCGCCCAGAAGAGAAAGATCTCCGTAGGTGATAAGATGGCAGGCCGTCATGGCAACAAGGGTGTTGTTTCCCGTGTGCTTCCTGTGGAGGATATGCCTTATCTGCCTAACGGACGTCCTCTGGATATCGTTTTGAATCCCCTAGGCGTGCCTTCCCGTATGAATATCGGACAGGTATTGGAAATCCATCTTTCCCTTGCCGCTAAAGCGCTCGGCTTTAACGTGGCAACACCGGTATTCGACGGTGCAAACGAAAATGATATTATGGATACCCTGGATCTGGCAAACGATTATGTAAACCTGACCTGGGAAGAATTTGAAGCAAAGCATAAAGAAGAGCTTCGTCCTGAAGTACTGCAGTATCTGTCGCTGAACAGAGACCACAGAGAATTATGGAAGGGCGTTCCTATCAGCAGAGACGGTAAGGTAAGGCTGCGCGACGGCCGTACCGGAGAGTATTTTGACAGCGCCGTTACTATCGGCCACATGCATTACCTGAAGTTGCATCATCTGGTAGATGATAAGATCCATGCCCGTTCCACAGGCCCTTACTCCCTGGTAACACAGCAGCCTCTGGGCGGTAAAGCACAGTTCGGCGGACAGCGTTTCGGAGAAATGGAAGTTTGGGCGCTGGAAGCTTACGGCGCCGCTTATACCCTGCAGGAAATCCTGACAGTAAAATCTGATGATGTGGTTGGACGTGTGAAAACCTACGAAGCCATTATCAAGGGTGAAAACATTCCTGAACCCGGTATTCCGGAATCCTTCAAGGTTCTGCTGAAGGAGCTGCAGTCTCTTGCACTGGATGTAAAGGTTCTGCGTGAGGATAATACGGAAGTGGAAATCATGGAAACGGTTGATTACGGTGATACGGATTACCGTTATGAAATCGAAGGCGACTCCAAAGGTTTCGACAAAGTAGAAAAAGAATCTCTTGGTGAACTCGGATATCAGGCACAGGAATTTGATGACGAGAGCGGAGAACTGGTGACCGCTGAGGATGAGGACACCGCTGATGATCTGGAATTCGATATAGATGAGAGCTTTGAGGAAATCATTGATTAATCTGCATCTGTATGGACAAATAACGGATGTCATGTTATGTGAGCCATCCTTATGTTAATGAAACGGTCTGCCGCAAGGCAGGCCGGTCATCCGGAAAAGTTTTGGAAGGAGTGCACAATGTCTGAAACAACTACAAAAAATGAAGTATATCAGCCGATGACGTTTGACGCTATCAAAATCGGTCTGGCATCACCCGAAAAAATCAGGGACTGGTCGAGAGGTGAGGTTCAGAAGCCTGAAACCATCAACTACAGAACCCTGAAGCCTGAGCGTGACGGCCTGTTCTGTGAGCGTATTTTCGGGCCTACCAAGGACTGGGAATGTCACTGCGGCAAATACAAAAAGATCAGATACAAAGGTGTTGTCTGCGACAGATGTGGCGTTGAAGTTACCAAATCAAGCGTCCGCCGTGAACGTATGGGACATATTGAACTGGCTGCGCCGGTTTCCCATATCTGGTATTTTAAAGGTATTCCCAGCCGTATGGGCCTGATTCTGGATCTGTCTCCCAGAGTGCTGGAGAAAGTACTTTATTTTGCTTCTTATATCGTACTGGATCCCGGAGAAAGCAACCTGGAATATAAGCAGGTGCTGTCTGAAAAGGAATTCCAGGATGCAAGAGAAACCTGGGGAAACAAGTTCCGTGCGGGAATGGGCGCTGAGTCCATTAAAGAACTGCTGGAAGCCATTGACCTGGAAAAAGAATCCGAAGAACTGAAAACAGGGCTGAAGGAGTCCACCGGCCAGAAGCGCGCCAGAATTATTAAGCGCCTGGAGGTTGTTGAGGCTTTCCGTGAGTCCGGAAACCGTCCGGAATGGATGATTCTGGATGCGATCCCGGTAATCCCTCCGGATCTTCGTCCCATGGTACAGCTGGACGGCGGCCGTTTTGCCACGTCCGATTTGAACGATCTGTACCGCAGGATTATAAATAGAAATAACCGTCTGAAAAGACTGCTGGAGCTGGGTGCTCCGGATATTATCGTACGTAACGAAAAAAGAATGCTTCAGGAAGCTGTTGATGCCCTTATCGACAACGGCAGAAGAGGCCGTCCGGTAACAGGCCCCGGAAACCGCGCCCTGAAATCTCTTTCCGATATGCTGAAAGGTAAATCAGGCCGTTTCCGTCAGAACCTTCTGGGTAAGCGTGTTGACTATTCCGGACGAAGCGTTATCGTTGTAGGCCCCGAACTGAAGATTTACCAGTGCGGTCTGCCCAAGGAAATGGCAATCGAGCTGTTCAAGCCCTTCGTTATGAAGGAACTGGTGGCGAGAGGCATTTCCCAGAATATTAAGAATGCAAAGAAACTGGTGGAAAGACTGGATTCCCAGGTATGGGATGTCTTGGAGGATGTTATCAAAGAACATCCTGTTATGCTGAACCGTGCCCCTACTCTGCACAGGCTCGGTATTCAGGCATTTGAGCCCATTCTGGTAGAAGGTAAGGCGATCAAGCTTCATCCCCTGGTATGTACCGCTTTCAATGCGGACTTCGATGGTGACCAGATGGCCGTGCATCTTCCTCTTTCCGTGGAAGCACAGGCAGAGTGCCGTTTTATGCTCCTGTCTCCCAATAACCTGCTGAAGCCTTCCGATGGCGGTCCTGTTGCCGTTCCTTCCCAGGATATGGTATTAGGTATCTACTATCTGACCCAGGAAAGACCCGGGGCAAAGGGAGAAGGCAAATATTTCAAGAGCCTGAATGAAGCCATTCTGGCATATGAAAACCAGGTGCTGACCCTTCACTCCAGAATTAAAGTGAAGATTACGAAGCAGCTGGCTGACGGTACGGAAATTTCCGATGTGGTGGAATCCACACTGGGACGCTTTATCTTTAATGAAATCCTGCCTCAGGATCTGGGCTTTGTAGACAGAAGCAATCCGGAAAATGCCCTGAAGCTGGAGGTTGATTTCCATGTCAGCAAAAAGGGACTGAAGCAGATTCTGGAAAAGGTTATTAATATCCATGGCTCTTCCAGAATGGCAGAAGTACTTGATGATATCAAGGCAACCGGTTATAAATATTCCACAAGGGCGGCCATGACCGTTTCCATTTCCGATATGACAGTGCCCGAAAGGAAGCCGGAAATGCTGGCAGAGGCCCAGGCTACAGTTGACCGTATTTCCCAGAACTTCCGCCGTGGTCTTATCACGGAAGAAGAGCGTTATCGTGCGGTTGTGGAAACATGGAACGAGACAGATAAGGAATTAACCGATGTTCTGCTTGCAGGACTGGATAAATACAACAATATTTTCATGATGGCAGACTCCGGAGCCCGTGGTTCCAACCAGCAGATCAAGCAGCTGGCAGGTATGCGCGGACTGATGGCCGATACAACCGGCCGTACCATCGAGCTGCCCATTAAATCAAACTTCCGTGAAGGTCTGGACGTACTGGAATACTTTATGTCTGCGCATGGTGCGCGTAAGGGTCTGTCCGATACGGCTCTGCGTACTGCCGACTCCGGATATCTGACCAGACGTATGGTTGACGTATCACAGGAACTGATCATCCGTGAGATGGACTGCTGTGAAGATCGTCCTGAAATCCCCGGCATGGAGGTTAAGGCTTTCATGGACGGCAAGGAAACCATCGAAGGTCTGAAGGACAGAATTACAGGCAGGGTATCCTGTGAGGATATTAAAGATCGCGACGGCAATGTGATTGTTAAGAGCAACCACATGATCACCCCCACCCGTGCGGAGAAGATCCTGAGCACAGGCGTGAATGATAAGGGTGAGCCCATTGAAAGCGTAAAGATTCGTACCATATTAAGCTGCCGTTCCAGAAACGGTATCTGTGCGAAGTGCTACGGCGCCAACATGGCTACCGGTGAAGCTGTTCAGGTAGGTGAAGCAGTAGGTATCATCGCTGCGCAGTCTATCGGTGAACCCGGTACACAGCTTACCATGCGTACCTTCCATACCGGCGGTGTTGCCGGTGATGATATCACACAGGGTCTTCCCCGTGTTGAGGAGCTTTTTGAGGCCAGAAAGCCTAAAGGACTTGCGATTATCGCTGAGTTCGGAGGGGTTGCGGTCATTAAGGATACCAAGAAAAAACGTGAGGTTATCATTACCAATAATGAAACCGGTGAGTCCAAAGCTTATCTGATCCCCTATGGTTCCAGAATCAAGATTATGGACGGACAGATACTGGAAGCCGGCGATGAACTGACAGAAGGTAGCGTTAATCCTCATGACCTGCTGAAAATCAAGGGAATCCGTGCGGTACAGGATTACATGCTTCGTGAAGTACAGCGTGTATACCGTCTGCAGGGTGTTGATATCAGTGATAAGCATATCGAGGTTATCGTTCGTCAGATGCTGAAAAAGGTACGTGTGGAAGACAGCGGTGATACCGAATATCTTCCCGGAACACTCGTGGATGCGCTGGATTACGAAGACCTGAATGAAGAACTGGCTGCACAGGAAAAACAGCCCGCAGACGGCAAGCAGATACTGCTTGGTATCACTAAAGCCGCGCTGGCAACGAACTCCTTCCTGTCTGCGGCTTCCTTCCAGGAAACCACAAAGGTTCTTACGGAGGCTGCCATCAAAGGCAAGGTCGATCCTCTTATCGGCCTGAAGGAAAATGTAATCATCGGTAAGCTGATTCCTGCGGGAACCGGTATGAAGCGTTACCGTGACGTACACCTGAATACGGATATCGCAATGGATGATATGCTGGATCTGGATGATGAATTCAATTTCGATGAAGGCATGGATGAAGATCTGCTGCCGGATGACGAGGTGGATATCATTACGGATGAGGCTGATGATTATGAAGGCGGGGAAGAAGCGGATGAACTGGCGGCTTCCATTCCGGAAGATAATGAATAATCACAACTGAGATATGAATTGAAGAGAATAAAGTTAAAAACAGGTATGGAATTTTCCATGCCTGTTTTTTATTACCTTAAAAAGGAAAATAGAGCTTGAGGAATATTAATATGGCTATATTAATATAGTAATATTTATTGTCAGTAATCATTGTTAATGTTACTATTAAATAATAAACATATCATCAGAACAGTAAAATAAGATGACCTTGATTTTTATAATTATTTAGAGTTTTTTATAGAAACAAGAAATTTTCTCGATTTTCTGCCGATAGTAAAAAAAGTATGGGGAACGATAATATGAAAAGGAAGAGAATTAATTTGGTTTTAATCAGCGGATTATGTATGCAGATAGCCTCACTGATGCTTACAGGCTGCAGCTGGAGAGAAATGAAGGCGGAAGATTTTGTGAGCGAGACCAGCATTTTTTCATGGGAGGAGGAATATATCCTTCCGGAAATGGAAGATGATGTGGAAAAAGCTATGGAAAAGCTTAACTGCAAGGCTGTTTATCAGCAGATATCCCAGGAAGCGGAGGAAGAGCAGGTTCTGGATTATCTGAAAAGGCGGAAGGAAAAAGGACAGCGGGTCTATTATCTGGCCGGAGCCTCGGACTGGGGCGTGGAAGAGAATGGGGCGTCCATGCTGGAAGCGGTGAGAATTACGGCGGAATGGAATAAAAAGAGCGGAACGGAAGGTGGGTTTGCCGGCATTGTTTTCGATGTGGAGCCGTATCTTCTGGAAGAATGGGATGACAATCAGGAGAGCTGTATGGAACAGTATGCAGCCAACTGTATTCAGGCATATCAGTCAGCGAGAGAAGAAAAGCTGGCTGTTATTATTTGTATCCCTAATTTTTATGATCGGATCGGGTTATCTGCATTACTTGAAAAAATAATAGAAGAGGGCTGTGACGGAATCGCAGTCATGAATTATAACAAGAAGAATGAAGCCGGGCAAATTGAGGAAGAACTAAGGCTGGCTGAAAAATATGGCAAGGGGATTCTTAATATTACGGAGATGCAGATGCAGGGCTATCATGGGCTGACAGAAGAAAACACGTATTATGATGACGGCTTTGAGGCAGTTGCGGATAGCTGGGAAAAGCTGAAAGCAAAGTATCCCTATAAACGCCTCGGTTTTTCATGGCATTATCTGAGGCCATGTCTGCAGCTGATGGAGGCGGAAAGCGAGTGAAGAGGAATGATAAATGAATGAAGTGTTGAGGCAGGAAAAAAAATATTTATTATCTTATGATCAGTTCCGCAGACTCGATCATACCTTTGAACAGGTGCTTCGCCCGGATTCCCATAATGGAACCTACGGATATCCTATCAGGAGCCTGTATTTTGACACGATGCAGGAGAGGGATTTCTATGAAAAAGAAGACGGGATGGAGATAAGAAGGAAAATCAGGCTCAGAACCTATTCGCCGGATTCTGATTTTGCAATGTTGGAGATGAAACAAAAACAGGGTGAAAATCAGAAAAAGCGTTCCCTGCGTCTCAGCAAGGAGGATGCGGATGAACTGAGCCGGGGACAGTATTCCTGTCTTCTTAAATATGAGAATTCCTTTGCGGTGGAATGTTATGGACTAATGAATATGTTTTGTTACAGGCCGAAGGCAATCGTGGAATACCAGAGGAAAGCTTATGTGGCCAGTGAAAATAAAACAAGAATCACTTTCGATTTTGCAATTAAGGCGACTGAAAGCGATTTCCGCCTTTTTTCTCCCACATTAAACCAGAATCCTGTATTGGATCCTTATCTTGTGGTAATGGAAGTGAAATATAATGGATTTATGCTCAGTTATATTAAACAGATGGTAAGCCTGGAGGGAAAATCGGCAACTTCTGTCAGCAAATACTGCCTGTCCAGAAGTGCGGGGCTTCACTATGTATTTTAAAGATTATATCAGAAGGAATATAAAGCTGCGGCGTTCCTGCCGTTTGGGGAAAGGAATATAAAAATGAAAGAATATATCTATACATTGTTTGAGGAATCCGGATCGCTGACTGTGGAAGAAATTCTGCTTCATATACTGGTGGCGGTTATTCTTTCCGGAGTTATCTATCTGTCTTACTACTTCACCCATGCGGGAGGCGTGTATTCGAAGAAATTTAATGTATCACTGGTGGCGCTGACAATACTTACGGCGACCGTCATGACAGTTATCGGCAACAATATCGCACTTTCCTTAGGTATGGTAGGTGCGCTCTCCATTGTCAGATTCCGTACGGCGATTAAGGATTCCAGGGATACGGCGTATATATTCTGGACAATTATTGTGGGTATATGCTGCGGTGTGGGAGACTACGTTGTTGCTGTGACGGGAAGCGCGGCTGTTTTTGTAGTCCTTCTGATTTTGGGAAGGGTTAGAAACGATAACAGGATGCTTCTTATTATCCGTGGGGCAAGAAATATGGAACGGCGGATAGAGGCGGTGGTTTTTGATTATTTTGAAGCAAAAGCCATGCTGCGCGTGAAGAATACCAGCAGGGAATCGATAGAGCTGATATTTGAGATGCCCAGGAAGGTATATCTTCTTTCCAATAAAAAAGAGAAAAGTATTGTGGAAATGCTGTATGAACTGGAATCCATCGAGTATGTAAATATTGTGACGCAGAATGACGAAATCAGCGGGTAAAAATATGAACAGCAGGAAAATTTATGTGGGACTTGTATTGCTTTTCCTTTTGGCGGCGCTCATGCTTTCCAGACATATCGATCCGGAAAAGAAAAGGATCCAGCAGCATTTAACCTATAATACGGATGTGGAAGACACAAGTCTGTCCATTGAAGCGGATACCTTTTCCACACACCTTCCGATTGTCAGTATTGAGACCGGCGGACAGATAATTCCGGGCAGGCCGGAGGAAGGACAGCATGTAAGAAGTATTGTAAATACCTATATCCAGGCGGATATGAAAATATATGATGCGGAAGGAGTTCTGAATACGCTGTCTGCCGAGCCGGATATTGATTCACAGATTCATATCCGGGTCCGCGGAAATTCTTCCAGATTATTTGATAAGGCAGGGTATCTGTTTCAATTTACAAAGGACGACGGTTCCGATCGGGATATTGCGGTAATGGGTATGGAGAAGGACAATACCTGGGTGCTTCACGGGCCTTTTCTGGATAAAACGCTGATTCGTAATTATATGTGGTATAACCTTTCCGGCAGGATCATGGATTGGGCGCCGGACGTGAGGTTCTGTGAGGTTTTTCTCAATCAGGAGTATCAGGGCGTATATGTCATGACCGAGCAGATCAGCGTGGGAGAAGGAAGGATAGAGGTTACCAAATACGACGGGAAAGCCGGGGTATCCAGCTACATCGTCTGTGCCGACAGGGAAAGTGTCAATGATGTTCAGTATCTGCAGAATTTTACAAACTACGCGAGGAGGATATATGGAAGGCTGGAGGTGAAGTATCCAGGGGCTTCCAAATTAACGCCGGAGCTGACGGAGACGATCAGCAGGGATTTTTCCAAGTTTGAAAAGGCGCTGTATTCCTATGATTATGATTCGGCGCGCTACGGATATCAGAATTATATCGATGTGGACAGTTTTGTCGATTATTTCATTATAAATGAGGTGGCGCAGAATACGGATGCAGGCCTGTACTCCACCTATTTTTATAAGGATGTCACCGGCAAGCTGAAAATGTGCGTATGGGATTTTAATAACTGCTGTGATAATTATATCGAAGAACAGACGCCTATGGCCGGGTACTTTATGCAGGACCGTCCCTGGTATTTTATGCTTTGTAAGGATGAAAATTTTAATAAGCGAATTATAAGCAGGTATCGGGAACTGCGCAGGGGCATTTTAAGTGAGGAAGCAATTACCGCCAATATCAGGGAAATCCGTGATTATCTCGGAACGGCAGTTGACAGGAACTTTGAAAAATGGGGGTACAGTTTCCTTCCGGAAAATGATCTTTTATCGGATGATTACCGAAAAATAGGTTCTTATGAAGAGGCGATGGAGCAATATGAAACACGTCTGATCAGACATATGCGGTGGATGGATGAGCATATAGAGGATTTGCTCTTTTACAGCCACGAATCAAAAAATAAGAAGTTTAACCATTAATTGAGGTCAATTTAAGTTGAAAAAATTTTTAATTGCGGCTATTTCATGCATTTTGCTGTATTTACTATTGGATACGGCTTATTACAGGTGGGGAATTTATTTTGATTTCCACAAGGAACAGGATATCGAAGTCTTTGCCGCGACGCAGGGGAAGGAGATACTGCTGGATACAGGCAGCGGCATGGAGCCTTTCGAGATACGGGGCGTGGATATGGGGGTGGGGATTCCGGGATATTATTCAACAGAGTTCGCCATTGATAAGGAGACATATCTTCGGTGGTTTGGCCTGATTCAGGAAATGGGAGCCAATACAATCCGGGTTTATACCATACTGCAGCCGGATTTTTATGAAGCGGTCTATGAGTATAATAAAAATAATCCTACACCGCTCTATATCCTCCATGGAGTATGGGTGAATGATTATGTCCAGAATTCCCATGTGGATGCCTATGACGATTCCTTCCGTGAAGTGCTGCTGCAGGACTGCCGGACATTAGTGGACGTAATACATGGCAGAAAGAAAATAAGCCTGGGATATCAGGCTTCCAGCGCAAGCGGTGTCTATACAAGAGATATTTCGGACTGGGTTCTGGGGTATATTCTGGGCGTGGAATGGGAAGATGTGACCGTAGCCTATACGGATCATGTGGATACGGGGAAGAACAGCTATCAGGGGCTTTATATGTACACGTCGGAGGATGCCACTCCCTTTGAGGCTATGCTGGCTGAGGTGGGGGATCATATGATCCGTTATGAAAGTGATAAATATAAGGAACAGAGACTGCTTGCTTTTTCCAATTGGCCGACTACGGATCCTCTGGATTATCCGCCGGAGATACTAAAGCTTTTTATGAAGTGTGCAAAGGTGGATGTGGAGCATATTCTGTCAACGGATCGTTATAAGTCCGGTCAGTTCGCATCCTATCATGTATATTCCTATTATCCGGATTATCTGGCCTACTATGACAGCTGGAAAGGTGAAGTGCCTTTTGCAGAGGATTACAGGCTGGCAAACGGAGATTATAATACGTATGGTGTTTACCTGGAAATGCTTACCAGGCATCATAAAATGCCTGTGGTCATATCGGAATTCGGCACGCCTACCTCCAGGGGCAGGGCACAGCTGGATGCTTTTACCGCTCGTTCCCAGGGATATATGTCGGAGCAGGAGCAGGGGAAAGCGCTGGTGGACAGCTATGATGATATCCGGAGAGCCGGCTGTGCAGGCTGTGTTATTTTCTCCTGGCAGGACGAATGGTTTAAGAGAACCTGGAATACCATGGCGAATGTGGATTTGTCAAAAACGGCATACTGGAGTGATTTTCAGACAAATGAGCAGTTTTTCGGCCTGATGGCCTTTGATCCGGGTGAAAAAAGGAGTGTGTGCTATACGGACGGAGATGTTGGGGAGTGGACACAGGATGATTTGCTCACGGATAATGGAAATCTCCGGCTTTACATGAAGTATGATGAAAAATTTCTGTATTTCAGAGTGCATAAAGACGATTTTGATCCGGAGAATGAAAAAATTTATATTCCCATAGATGTAACTCCGAAATCGGGCAGTTATTATGCAAACGGGGAGGATGTGAAATTTGACAGGCAGGCAGACTTTCTGATGGTGCTGGACGGAAGGGATAACAGCCGGGTGCTGGTGCAGGAGCGTTATGAGGCTTTCCGGGTTATTTTTGCGGAAGACTATGGAGAGGAAAATCCGTATTTCAATATTCCGGATAAGAATTCTCCGGAATTCCGGAAAATATATCTGGCGCTGCAGCTGGGAATGGTGAACGCGCTGTATGAACAGGATAAGATGTCTGAAAAGTTCGAGACAGGGAAGATGACGTTCGGGAACGGCAATCCCTATGATGCGGATTATAATTCGGTTTCGGATTTTTATATCAATGGTGATGAGGCGGAAATACGTCTGCCCTGGCAGCTGCTGAATTTCTCCAACCCTGCGCAGCAGCAGATACACGATGATTATTATGAGCATTACGGGATTGAAAACCTCCGGATTCAGAGTATTTATGTCGGAGCAGGGACGTCCGGCGACAAAGGCGCAAGAATAAAGATGGAAGAACTGAAGCTGAATGGGTGGGGAAGAAAGCCCACGTATCATGAGCGGCTGAAGCAGTCTTATTATGCGGTAAAGGAAAAGTGGACTTAAGACGGGAAAAACCAACTGATACAAGGAGGAAGCATATGCATGTGCTTTCATTTAAGCCGGAAGTTATTCTTTATATCTATATGGCGAGCTGTATTGCCGTATTGATTTTCAATGTACTCTACATTTTTGCGGATAAGTACAGCGGTAAAAAACTGGAGAGAAGCAGCCTGTCCTTTGTCGGAAAAATAACGGAACAGACAGAACTGCTGATGGAAGGAAAAGAACCGGACGCCGCTCATTTTGATGAAATGTTCAGAGGCTTGAAAAAAGCGGAAAATCTGGCGGCTTTTGAGGATTCCATGCTGGAGGTAAGGAAGCGGGAACCGGAAGAATTTATCGATGAATATCTGAAGCGTATGCGTGGTGTTTTTCTCAGGCTCACTGAAGTCTACCGTAAACGGGATATGATAGAACAGGCGTATTTTGCTTATCTTGTGGCCGATCTGGGAATCGACAGAGGGCGTGAGACCTTTGACGGGCTGATGGATTTTCTTATGGATATGATTACCGTCAGGGATGTAAATGCAAGAGAAAATGCCCTGAGGGCTTTCTATTCCATAGGAAATAAAGATGCGGTTCTTGCCGTTTGGAGGAAGCTGGAGGATAACGAGATTTATCACAGCAGGAAGCTGCTTGCAGACGGCCTTTTGGGCTTCAGCAGAGACAGAAGGGAGCTTGCGGAGCTGCTTTTTGGCCACCGTACGGAATTTGTCACTGAGCTGGTGCTGCCGATTCTGCAGTTTATACGTTTCTTTTCAGGGGACTTCCGCGAGGAGTTTGCCGCGCTTTTATCAGATCCAAATGAAGATAAGGAAATACAGCTGGAGGCAATCCGGTATTTTCGTAAATATCCCTATGAACCGGTCAGGGAAATACTGCAGAATTATGTGCGCTATCAGGAATACGTGGACTGGGAATTTGCGGCCATGGCGGCATCGGCACTTTCCTCCTATCCGGGGGAAGATACGGTACTCTGCCTGAAGGAGGGATTGCGCGCATCCGGCTGGCATGTGAGGCTTAACTGTGCCGAAGCCCTGATTTATGGCCTGGGATTATCGAAAACGCTGCTTTTTGATATCTATAACGGAAGAGACCGTTATGCGAGAGAAATATTGAATTACGTTCTGGAAAAAGAAGAGATCCGACGTAAGGACAGGGAAGAGGGGCAGTGGCATGTTTGATGCAATCAAGCTTTTTTACAGCTGTGTGGGTGTCATATTCGTTATATATCTGCTTGGCTATTCTACTTTCCTGATACTGTCGGTATTATACGGATCGCTGGAATTGTACAGGGAAAAGAAAAAGAAGAAATACCATAATGAAATATCCCATGACTATTATGTGCCCGTGACGATTGTGGTTCCTGCATATAATGAAGAAATCACGGTAGTGGATACGGTAAAGTCACTTCTGATGATGGATTATAAGCTATATGAAATTGTTGTGGTGGATGACGGATCAAAGGACAATACGACGCAGGCCCTGCTGGACGCTTTCCCTCTCAGAAAGGTGAACCGGCCGATTAATCAGCAGATTCCAAGCAAAAAGGTAGTCGATGTTTATGAGACCGTGATAGATGGAGTGGAGGTTACGCTTGTACGTAAAGAGAACGGAGGAAAAGCCGACGCACTCAACGTAGGAATCAATGCGGCCAGATATCCTTATTTCATATGTATGGATGCGGACAGTGTGCTGCAGAGGGATTCCCTGAAGGAAATCGTGAAGCCTGTGCTGCAGGATGATACCATAGTGGCGGTGGGCGGCCTTGTCCGCATTTCAAACTGTGCCGTTTTGAAGCAGGGCGAGCTTGTGGATTACCATATGCCCTGGAATCCTATTGTTGGGATGCAGATTCTTGAGTATGATCGTTCCTTTATGGCGTCCCGGGTTTTTATGGACAGATTTAACGGCAATCTTATCATATCGGGTGCCTTCGGCCTGTTCCGCAAGGATATGGTATCCGCCGTAAAGGGGTATGATACGAGTACGATGGGCGAGGATATGGAATTGGTGGTAAAGCTGCATTCCTTCTGCAGAATCAACAAAATTCCTTACAGTATCCGTTATGTGCCGGATGCCATCTGCTGGAGCCAGTGTCCGTCCAGCATACGGGATCTTCAGAAGCAGCGCCGCCGGTGGTATCTCGGATTGTTCCAGTGTCTGAAGAAGCACCGCAGGATGTTTCTGGCTCCTGAATACGGTGTGGTGGGGTATGTATCCTATTTATATTATCTTGTATACGAGCTGCTGTCTCCGTTTATTGAATTATTCGGACTTCTGACTATTATCCTGGCATATGCGGTAAATCTGATTAATGTGCCTTTTATGATCCTATTTTTCCTAATCTATGCCTTATATGGGGCAGTACTGACCATTACGGCTTTTTTTGCCAGGATCTATACACAGAATATCAGGCTTTCAGTCCTGGACGTACTGAAATCAATCTATCTGTGTCTTGCGGAAAGCGTATTTTTCCGGTTTATCCAGGCGTTTACAAGAATGACGGCTTTTATCGGTTATAGAAAGAAGAAAAATGTATGGGGCCAGATTCAGCGGCAGAAAATACAGCTGAACCAGTCCTCAGAGCAGAATGTGGAGAAGAAAATTGAGGGGAAAAAATAAAAAGGGTAAAATCAAATACGGAATTCTCACGGCAGCAGCAGTGGCAGTTGTCTGGCTTTTTATGCCCTTTCATACAATAAAGGGAAGCGGGGAAGAAATCTATGTGGGAGGGATGCCGGATTCCTGGCCGTTTGAGTTCTACGATTCCGAAAAAGCCTCTTATCAGGGCATACTGCCTGAGATACTGGATGCCGCCGCCGGACAGGCGGACATGGAAATACGATATGTGAACGGCTCGAAGGAGGATAACCGCCTGAGTCTGGCAGGAAATATGCAGGTGGACGCGGTATGGACGATGGGGCTTACCGACGGGGAACTGGAGGCAGCCGGGCTGCACAAAGGGAAAGCGGTGATATCCTTTCAGGATGGGGAAGAAAGGATAGATATCTGCCTCGCATATACCAAGAGCATGCAGAGTGAGGCCGAGGAGGCATTGGAGGCCGCTTTGTATCGGGTGAATGAGGAGCGTACGGAAGGTCTTCTTGTGCAGTATGCGAAGGATGCATATCAGGGTGAGAAAAATTCTGTCTTCGCTGTCTGGGCGGCGGTCCTGGTTTTGATGATTTTTATTCTGGTCCTGATTATATACATGATAAAAAAGCGCAGACAGGTGGTGCAGCTCGCTTTCCGGGATGAACTGACGGGAGGAGATAATTTCACGGCCTGGAAAAAGAAATTCGAAGAGCAGATTACGGACGGTAACAGAGCGCATTATGCCGTTTTGTTTCTGGATGCCGGGCTGGATACTATCAGCCATATTTACGGCTATCCGGAATCGGAAATGGCGCTGCAGATCATCAGCGATATCTGTGTGTCCATGCTGGCGGATGGCTCGGAGGCCATGAGCAGGTTCAATCAGTTTTATTTTGTGTTTTTTCTCCAGTATACCAGTGTGGACAGCATTAAAAAAAGAGTCAGGGATATTTATGCCAGTATAGCGGAGGCGATGAAGAGCCGGCAGAAACGGTATTTTCTGGATCCCCATACGGGTATCTATCGGATGTCCGGCCTGGAGACAGAGCCGTTGAAGACCATTCAGAGGGCGGAAATAGCGGCTGAATTTTCACGGAATCATTATGTGGAATGTACCGTGTATGATGAAATGGTGGAGAAAGAGACGGTTACCGGCTATGCCATGGAGCATGAAGCGATTCATGGCTTGATGCATCAGGAATTTGTCATGTATCTGCAGCCTGTGATCGAGATGGAGTCAGGGAGTATCACGGGAGCTGAAGCGTTGGTCCGGTGGCAGAATCCGGGAAGAGGCCTTCTGCAGCCCGGCGATTTCCTGGATGTCATCAAGCGGAAGCAGCTGACTGGCAAAATGAATATGGATATATTCCGCCAGGGCTGCCGCTTCTTAAAAGAAGAGGCGGACAAGGGGCGGCGTATGAGGCTTCTGTTTAATTTTACGGTGGAAAATGTGGGGGATGAACAGTTCCCCCAGGAGCTTGACGGTGCGGTATCCCAATATGGCGTGGATCGGGATCAGATTGTTATCCAGCTGAACCAGCTGGTGGAGATGAGCCGCTCCGACATTTTTATGGAAACGATAAAAAAACTGCGCGGGTTTGGATTTCATATCTGCCTGTCGGGGCTTGAACTGGACAGAGTATTTTTTGAATACCTGGAATGCGGCGTGGACTATATAAAGCTGCGCCATGATCTTATCCGCCATACGAATAAGCCGGAGGGAAAGAAAATTATTCAGAGCATCATGAATTTATGTAAGGATCTGGGGCTGAAGGTAATATGTATGGGCGTGGAAAACAAGGAGCAGGCCGAATATCTCAAAGGCATCGGATGCAGCTATGCCACAGGCTTTTATTACTACTATCCGGTCAGCCAGGATGCATTTGACAGGCTGTAGAACAGCAGCTTATAAGTCGGAATCAGGAATAAAAAGTGATGCCGGAACCTGTGCAAGTTATTGGAACTGTGGTAAAATGAGAAGCAGAAAACGTGATCTTTATGAGGGAAACAAAAATGGGAAACGACGGTACAGCTTTTCAGGAAACGGAAACCGGCAGAGAAGAAGCGGATAATCTTATGTATGAGATAGAATCTGCAAAACGGCAGCTGTCATCTCTCCAGGGAATTCTGGCGGCCAAAAATAAAGAGGTGGCCTCTCTTCACACACAGCTGATCGAACGGGATGTCCTGCTGAAACAGGCGGCGGTCTGCATCAGTGAGGCTATAAGTCTGTGCAGGCAGCAGGCGGACCATACTAAGGAAGCCCATAATTTTTTAAAAGATTATGAGGAGGAATGGGAAACGCTGGAAAGAAGAATGAGGAAGGTACAGGAAGAGATGCCTTTTGTTCCTGTTCCCGATATTCTGCCCGGCCGGGAGGAAGGCTGTGTGGAAAAAATCAGAGTGAGGGTGGAAAGCTCCGTGAGGGAAGCGGAGGAGCATCTGAGGCTGTTATTTGCCGAATAATGGACGGCCTGCAGGGCTGCGGAGCGCCGATAGTCACAATATATAAGGTTTTACCAGTTATTTACAGTAATTTTCAATAAAATCTATTGACAATGCATTCACAAGCACGTATACTATTCTAGCGTGCATTTGGATGCATTTTTTTCTTATGCATGCGATTTAAAACACATTAACCTATACCGCAGGAGGTGAAAAAGAATGCCAACATTTAACCAGTTAGTCAGAAAAGGACGTCAGACATCTGTAAAGAAGTCTACCGCACCGGCTCTCCAGAAAGGATACAATTCCCTTCATAAGAAAGCTACGGATGCTTCCGCTCCTCAGAAGAGAGGTGTCTGCACCGCTGTTAAAACAGCTACTCCTAAGAAACCTAACTCAGCTCTCAGAAAGATCGCCAGAGTTCGTCTTTCTAATGGAATCGAAGTGACAAGCTACATTCCCGGTGAAGGACACAATCTGCAGGAGCATAGCGTTGTTCTGATCAGAGGCGGCCGTGTTAAGGACCTTCCTGGTACCAGATACCACATCATCAGAGGTACACTGGATACCGCAGGCGTTGCTAACAGACGTCAGGCCCGTTCCAAATACGGTGCTAAGAGACCGAAGGCTGGAAAATAATTTATTATTTTCCGTGTACCACAGAGCGAACTAATTTAGTGTTGGGATTCTGATTTTCACTTTTAAGCGAACAGATATGCCGCACGAACACATTGAGTGTAATACACACAGCGTGTAATACACATGGAGTGTAATACACATTGCGTGTATTGTTAGTATCAGACACATGTGAGTACCTATGATTTAATTGCAGATTATAATTAAGGAGGGAAGAACCGTGCCACGTAAAGGACATATTCAGAAAAGAGACGTATTGGCAGACCCCTTATACAATGACAAGGTAGTTACCAAGCTTATCAACAACATCATGCTTGATGGTAAGAAGGGTGTTGCCCAGAAGATTGTATACGGTGCGTTTGGAAGAGTAGAAGAAAAGGCTGGAAAGCCGGCTCTTGAAGTATTCGAGGAAGCTATGAACAACATCATGCCTGTTCTCGAAGTAAAGGCAAGACGTATCGGTGGTGCCACCTATCAGGTGCCTATCGAAGTAAGGACTGACAGACGTCAGGCGCTGGGCTTGAGATGGCTTGTAACCTTCTCCCGCAAGAGAGGCGAGAAGACCATGGAAGAAAGACTGGCAAACGAAATTCTTGACGCAGCTAATAACACCGGCTCCGCAGTTAAGAGAAAAGAAGATATGCATAAAATGGCAGAAGCTAACAAGGCATTCTCTCACTACAGATTCTAATTTTTGTGAGAGAGTACCCGCAGCTTAGGCCCGGGATACAAAATTAAGGAGGAAAAACCTTTGGCTGGAAGAGAATATCCACTAGAGAGAACCAGAAACATTGGTATTATGGCTCACATCGATGCAGGTAAGACTACTCTGACAGAGCGTATTCTGTACTACACCGGTGTTAACTATAAGATCGGGGATACTCATGAAGGTACTGCTACCATGGACTGGATGGAGCAGGAACAGGAAAGAGGTATCACCATCACATCAGCCGCTACCACATGCCACTGGACAAAGCATAATGAATGTAAGGTTGATCCCGATGCGCCTGAGTACCGAATCAATATTATCGATACTCCCGGCCACGTTGACTTCACAGTGGAAGTAGAGCGTTCTCTGCGTGTATTGGATGGCGCTGTGGGCGTGTTCTGTGCAAAGGGCGGCGTTGAGCCTCAGTCAGAAAACGTATGGCGTCAGGCAGATACCTACAACGTACCCAGAATGGCCTTCATCAATAAGATGGACATCCTCGGTGCAAACTTTTATGGGGCCGTAGATCAGATCAGGACAAGACTTGGCAAGAATGCCATTATCCTGCAGCTGCCTATCGGCAAGGAAGATGAATTCCAGGGAATCATCGACCTGTTTGAAATGAAAGCTTATTACTTTAATGGTGATAAAGGCGAAGATATTGTGGTTACAGACGATCTTGGGGATATGAAGGATGATGCAGAGCTGTATCGTTCCGAGCTCATCGAGAAGATCTGCGAACTGGATGACGATTTAACAATGATGTATCTGGAAGGGGAAGAACCTTCTGAAGCAGAACTCAAGGCTGTCCTGAGAAAAGCCACATGCGAATGTACTGCAATTCCGGTTTGCTGCGGTTCCGCTTACAGAAACAAAGGTGTTCAGAAGCTTCTGGATGCTGTTCTTGAGTATATGCCCGCTCCTACGGATATCCCTTCTATCAAGGGTACCGACCTGGAAGGAAATGAAGTGGAAAGACATTCTTCTGATGACGAACCTTTTTCCGCTCTGGCATTCAAGATTATGGCTGACCCGTTTGTTGGAAAGCTGGCATTCTTCCGTGTATATTCCGGTACGATGAACTCCGGTTCTTATGTACTGAATGCTACTAAGGATAAGAAGGAACGTGTTGGACGTATCCTGCAGATGCATGCAAATAAAAGACAGGAACTGGATAAGGTTTTTGCCGGTGATATCGCTGCGGCAGTTGGATTCAAATTCACCACAACCGGTGATACCATCTGTGATGATCAGCATCCGGTAATTCTGGAATCCATGGAGTTCCCTGAACCGGTTATCGAGCTGGCTATTGAGCCTAAGACCAAAGCCGGACAGGGCAAAATGGGTGAAGCCCTTGCAAAACTGGCAGAAGAGGATCCTACATTCCGTGCTCATACGGATCAGGAAACCGGCCAGACAATCATTGCAGGTATGGGTGAGCTCCATCTGGAAATCATCGTTGACAGACTTCTGCGTGAATTCAAGGTAGAAGCAAACGTTGGTGCTCCTCAGGTTGCTTATAAAGAGACCTTTACGAAGCCCGTTGATGTGGACAGCAAGTATGCAAAGCAGTCCGGCGGACGTGGTCAGTATGGTCATTGTAAGGTTAAATTTGAGCCTATGGATCCGAACGGCGAGGAAACCTTCAAGTTCGATACCGCAGTCGTTGGCGGTTCTATTCCTAAGGAATATATCCCTGCAGTCGGCGAAGGTATTGAAGAAGCTTCCAAAGCTGGTATACTCGGCGGATTCCCTGTACTGGGCGTTCATGCTACCGTATACGACGGTTCCTACCATGAAGTCGATTCATCCGAAATGGCATTCCATATTGCCGGTTCACTGGCATTCAAGGATGCTATGTCCAAGGCAAATCCGGTACTGCTTGAGCCTATTATGAAGGTTGAAGTTACCATGCCGGAGGATTATATGGGCGATGTTATCGGTGATATCAACTCCCGTCGCGGCCGTATCGAAGGTATGGAAGATATCGGCGGCGGTAAGATGGTAAGGGCTTATGTGCCTCTTGCAGAGATGTTCGGTTATTCCACTGACCTGCGTTCCAAGACACAGGGTCGTGGTAACTACTCTATGTTCTTTGATAAATATGAGCAGGTACCGAAGAACGTACAGGAAAAAGTTTTGGCAGCTAAGGCAAAATAAGCCTTGATTGCCAAATAAAGCTTGAAAATATCGGCAGTATCTAATATAATCAGAAGTAGCCGATTAGAAAAAGAAACAATTTATATCTATTGATTTTAAGGAGGATTATCAAAAATGGCTAAAGCTAAATTTGAAAGAAACAAGCCGCATTGTAACATTGGTACCATCGGCCACGTTGACCATGGTAAAACTACTCTGACAGCAGCTATTACCAAGACCCTGAATTTAAGACTTGGTACCGGTGAAGCTGTAGCTTTCGATATGATCGACAAGGCTCCGGAAGAAAGAGAACGTGGTATCACCATTTCCACAGCTCACGTTGAGTATGAAACAGAGCACAGACATTATGCACACGTTGACTGCCCTGGCCATGCTGACTATGTAAAGAACATGATCACTGGTGCAGCTCAGATGGATGGTGCTATCCTGGTTGTTGCAGCTACCGATGGTGTTATGGCTCAGACCAAAGAACACATCCTGCTGTCCCGTCAGGTAGGCGTTCCTTATATCGTTGTATTCATGAACAAATGTGACATGGTAGACGATCCGGAACTGCTTGAGCTGGTTGAGATGGAAATCAGAGACCTGCTGAACGAGTATGAATTCCCCGGAGATGACACTCCGATTATCCAGGGTTCCGCTCTGAAGGCTCTGGAAGATCCCAGCAGCGAATGGGGTGATAAGATCCTTGAGCTGATGGAAGCTGTTGACAGCTATATTCCGGATCCTCAGCGTGATACAGACAAGCCTTTCCTTATGCCTGTAGAAGACGTATTCACCATCACAGGCCGTGGTACTGTTGCTACCGGTAGAGTAGAGCGTGGTACCCTTCACCTGAATGAAGAAGTTGAAATCATCGGTATCAAAGAAGAGAGCAAGAAGACCGTTGTTACCGGTATCGAAATGTTCCGTAAGATGCTGGATGAAGCTCAGGCTGGTGATAACATCGGCGCACTGCTTCGTGGTGTTCAGAGAACTGAAATCGAAAGAGGACAGGTTCTTGCAAAACCCGGCAGCGTTAAATGCCATAAGAAATTTACCGCTCAGGTTTACGTTCTGACCAAAGATGAAGGTGGACGTCATACTCCTTTCTTCAACAACTACAGACCTCAGTTCTACTTCAGAACAACTGACGTAACTGGTGTATGTGACCTTCCTGAAGGTGTAGAAATGTGTATGCCTGGTGATAACGTAGAGATGACCATCGAACTGATTCATCCTATCGCTATGGAGCAGGGTCTTACTTTCGCTATCCGTGAAGGCGGACGTACAGTAGGATCAGGCCGTGTTGCTACTATCATCGAGTAATCATTGATACAGAGCAAATTCTTTTAAATAAGTACCGCAATTCTTTGAGAAATCAGAGAATTGCGGTTTCTTTTATGTTAGAATAAATACAGGAAAATACAAAGAATAAATTGCTTTAGCGGGGATAGCCATGCAGCAAAAGAATTATTTTTATTACATTATATTACTGTTAATACCTCCTGCTGTTGTACTGAAAAGCAGATTTGTGACACGGGATAATCTTTATATGATTGTTCCACTGGCGATCGCTTATCTCTGCTATTTTTTCTGCCTCATGCTCGTTCTGCAGATAATTTATTCTGCTGTCAGGAATAAAAAGCAGAAGGATTTTTTTGTCTGCAGCTATACCTATGATACAAAAACGTGTACCTTTTGGCTGGATGGGATAAATGGGGAGCTTGCCGTTCTTTTTATCTCCAATCCCTTTAAGCTCCAGTATATTCCGGTATCGGATATTGACTCTGTAAGTGTTTCTGTTGATTATGAATTGGGGCATAAGAAGGACAGGGCGTATGCATCCCGAATAAATATTGTCATGCAGATAAAAGGGAAAAGGTATAAAATCCCCATTGCGATAGGAGCATCTAAATATATGATTATAAGAATGGCGGGCAATGGAAAGCTTATTTTGGAAGAAGCGGAGAAATTTGCAGATATCTTACTGAATGTAAAAGAAGAAAAAAGGAAAGCAAGGTTATTACAGGAGACAGGAAAATACGATTAACTATATTTCCCGGGGGCTGGCTGGTAAAGAAAACGTAAAACAACTCAAAGAGCAAATATTAAGATGCCTATATTTCTTTGCAGGAAGGAATATGGGCATTTTCCGCCTTCCCCATTTTTGCTTAAATCTTAAAAAAAGAACTATCTTTTTCCTTTCCTCATTCGTTATACATAGAAAGAGGAAAGCATTTCGTACAGGCCTCTTTAATCTATCGAAAGGAATTCCTCATGGACAAAGACTTTCTTCTGATAAATAAAATGAAGAACGGCGACGAATCCGCCATGGAAAGTTTTGTATGCCGTTATTATCCGAAAATACTCTGTTACTGCCATTACCATGTATCGGACAAGGGGTATGCGGAGGATATCACGCAGGAAACATTTGTGAAATTTTTTGGATCATTGTCCGTCTACCGGCACCATGGAAAAGCGCTGAATTACCTTTATACGATTGCCGCTAATCTGTGCAGGGATTTCTATAAGAAGAGTACAAGCCTGCCTGACCCGGACATACCGGATGTCTGCGGAAACTCCATGGATTCTGTAGACTGCAGGCTGGATATGGAGGAAGCTCTCCGCAGGCTGCCGGGAGAGCTTCGGGAAATACTTATTCTGTACTATTTTCAGGAACGGAAGCAGCGGGAGATTGCAGATATTTTGGGCATTGGCCTGCCGCTTGTAAAGTACAGATTGAAACAGGCAAAAGAACAGCTGGGCGAACTTTTGGGAAAGGAGAGGGAATGATGGCGGAAGAGAAGAAACTGGAAGCATTGCTGAAAGCATATAAGAAGGAAACGGATATCGGGCCGGATAAAGACAGGCTGGAGCAGACAATCCGGCTGTCGAAAAATGCTTTTTACCGGAACGAACAGAAGCAGACTGCATCCTATATGGAGTTCCTGATTCAGCAGGGAGCATACATAAGAAAACGATGGTGGTTTTTACAATTCCTTACACTCATTCTTTTGTGGTGGATCATGTATTCGGCGGAGGGTAATTATTATGTGGAAAGGAGCATGGGGGTATTGGCACCTGTCTTCGTGATCCTGCTGATACCTGAATTCTGGAAAAACCGCAGCTCCGGTTCTGAAGAAGTGGAGGGGGCTGCCTTTTATTCCCTGCGGCAGGTTTATTCGGCAAGGATGCTTCTTTTTGGAATGGCTGATTTCTTTCTGCTGAGCCTGTTTTGCGGAGCGGTATCGGCCACGGTACAGCTGACGGCGGAGGATTTGCTGATTCAGTTTTTCCTGCCGTTTAATGTAACCTGCTGTATCTGTTTTTCCGTATTATGCAGCAGAAGGTATGGCTCAGAATACATGGCCGTGGCGCTGTCTCTTCTGTGGATCGCGGTCTGGATATTGATAGTGCTGAACGAATCCGTTTATAACGCTGTAGCAAGGCCGGTGTGGTGGTTAATGCTGCTCGTTTCCGTTTCTTATATGGCGTGTATGATTTTTTGCTTTCTCAGAAGCTGCAGGAATGATCAGGAGGGAAATATTTCATGGAGTTAAAACTGGATGGGATAACAAAGGAATTTTATGGTTTTACGGCGGTGGAGCAGGTCAGCTGCCGAATGAGGAATGGTGTCTATGGGCTTTTGGGAGTGAATGGAGCCGGCAAAACCACGTTAATGAGAATGCTGTGTACCCTGCTGAAGCCGACAGAGGGGAAAATAACCTGTGACGGACAGGATATCTTTGAAATGGATGGAGAATACAGGAAGCGGCTGGGGTATCTGCCTCAGGAGTTCGGGTTTTATCCGGATTTTACGGTACAGGACTACCTGATGTATATTGCTTCTATTAAGGGGCTGCGTCAGGCTGTGGCAAAAAAGAGAGTGAAGGAACTGCTGCAGCGGGTAGGTCTGGCTAAAGTGGTCCATAAGAAGATGAAGAAGCTGTCCGGAGGCATGAAGCGAAGAGTGGGGATTGCACAGGCCATGCTGAATGATCCGGAAATATTGATTCTGGATGAACCTACGGCAGGTCTGGATCCCAATGAAAGAATCCGGTTCCGCAATTTGCTCAGCGGGCTTTCACAGGACAGGCTGGTTCTGCTGTCCACTCATATTGTGTCTGATGTGGAGTATATCGCCAATGAAATCATGCTGATGGGTGACGGACATATTGTCCGCTCCGGGACGCCGGAAAAAATCATGTCCTCCGTGCCGGACAGGGTCTGGAGCTGTACTGTCCCCAGAAGCAAGGCGCAGGATTGGGCGAAAGAATATAAGGTAGCCAATATGAAAACAACCTCCGGAGGTGTGGAGCTTCGTATTTTATGCGAAGAGAGGCCCTGCCCCGATGCGAAGCAGGAGGAAATAACGCTGGAGGATGTTTTCTTATATTATTTCGGGGAAAAGGGCGGTGACGAAGATGGTTTATTATGAGATGAAAAAGATTTTTTCCAAAACAAGCGGCAGGATCGCCGTAATATGTCTTATCGGCCTTTTGATCGTCGTCTGTGGTTTTGCCGTTTCCGGAGTGAGTTATATGAATGAACAGGGAGAAAAAGAGAACGGCGTCGCTGCGGTCAGAAAGCTGAGGGAGGCAAAGAAGGAATGGTCAGGACCTCTTACGGAAGAAAAGATTGGGGAGGTGATCGCCGCCAATCTTGCGGTAAATAATACGGAGGAGTACCGTTCCAGGGATATCCGTAAGTCAGATATTGCCTTTGGCTGGAAACAGGGCTTCTCCGATATCCGTATGCTTCTGGTTTATGCCTATGGGGCATTCAGGGATTATGATTATTATAGGCCGGATTCCCTTGTGCCGGAAGATGCGGAAGCCTTTTATGCCAACAGGACAGCTCATCTGAAGGAATGGCTGGACACAGAGGCAAAGGATCAGTTTTCAGAGGAAGAAAAAGCTTTTCTGGTGGAAAAATATCAGGAGATGGAGACGCCTCTATATTATGATTATGCGGACGGATGGAAGCAGCTGTTTGAGTTCGCTCCGACTCTGCTGATGATAATGGTTTTGATACTGGGCTTCCTTGCAGCCAGTCTTTTTTCGTGTGAATACCAGTATAAGGCCGACTCTGTTTTTTTTGCCTCCTGTCATGGAAGAGGAAGGGCGGTGTCTGCCAAAATAAAGGCGGGCTTTCTTCTGATAACAGGAATATACTGGCTGTCTGTTCTTCTCTACGTGGGGATCGTGCTTGGAATACTGGGGGCTGACGGAGCGAACTGTGTGATACAGACAGGAAGGGGAGGCTGGAAGAGCTTCTATAATATAACCTATTGGCAGGAGGGACTGCTGGTTTTCGCCGGGGGGTATGCGGGCTGTTTGTTTATCCTTTTTTTGACCATGCTGATATCCGCGGCATCCAGATCCGCTGTGGTTGCTGTAATGACGCCGTTTATCCTGATTTTTGTTCCCTCTTTTTTAGGCGGAATCAGGTTCCCTCTTATAAATAAAATCCTGGGGCTTATGCCGGATCAGCTACTGCAGATGAATATGGTGGTTTCTTATTTCAACCTTTACAGTATTGCAGGAAGAATAATGGGGGCGGCGGGGATCATTCTGGTGGTGTATTCTGTAATGACTGTTATGATATGTCCTCTTTTATACAGGATTTACAGAAAGGCGCAGGTGAAATAAAGAAGACGGGGCAGACAAATATTGTTATTTCGAGTGAATTTGTTGCGGCAGGAAAGAATTCCTTTCTTTTACATGGACAAATGGGAACTGGTTATTATATAATAATTTCAGTTACTGTAAATCAGGTTTTTTTGTTTAAAAAAGGAAAAACAAATGATGAAACGTAAAAAAACAATATTTGCCGTGGCCTCCATAATGGCTATGGCGTTAGCATTGACTGCCTGCGGCAAAAAGCAGGAAACTATGGTCGAGGAGACAACGGCAGCTCCCTCCGAGGTGCAGGAAAGCGAAACAGAGACGGAATCGGAAACGGAAACCGAAGAAGCGGGCCTTCAGATAATTGAAGAGCGTAAAGTGGTTGACGGCCAGATGCAGAGTTATCTTACCGGTGAATGGAAGGATAAGGAAGTAGTGGTCAGAAGGCCGCTGGCGGTTATGATACCTAATAATGCCCAGGCTATGCCTCAATACGGCATTTCTGAAGCGAGCATTATTTATGAAGCTCCTGTGGAAGGAAGAATTACCCGTCTGATGGCTATTTTTGAGGATTTCGACGATTTAGACCATATCGGGCCGATAAGGAGCAGCAGGGATTATTATGTTTATACGGCGATGGGGTATCAGGCCATTTATTGTAACTGGGGACTGGCCAAGCCCTATGTGGAGGAATTGATCAACCGTGATACGGTACAGAATATCAGCGTAGGTGTGGATGGAATCCATAAGCCTGCGGACGAAGCCTACGGACGGATTAGCCGTCCCGGTTATGCCAAAGAGTTTACCGGATATCTGTTTATTGACGGTTTGAAGGATGCCGTGGACCGTCTGGGATATGAATGGGAATATGATGATGATTATGTCCCCCAGTTTACTTTTGCTGCGGAAGGCTATCGGGCCGAATATGAGGATGCGGAGGATGCCGTAACGATCCGTCCGGGCGGAACCAAGAGCAATGCAGGCGGATATGGCGCCTATAATCCTTATTTCGAATATAATAAAGAGGACAATCTGTATTATCGCTTCCAGGACGGAAAGAAACAGATTGATGAGATGAATAACAAACAGCTCACCGTATCCAATGTGGTATTCCAGTACTGCCACGGAGAAGTGAGAGATGCCAAGGATTATCTGGCATTCGGTGTCCATGGGGAAGGCGATGCCCTTGTTTTTACCAATGGAAAAGTCATAAAAGGCACCTGGTCCCGTATGGACGGCGACGGAGTCCCTCCCAAATTCTATGATGAGGACGGGAATGAAATTATTTTCAACCAGGGAAAAACCTGGATCTGCAATATCTGGAAGGAATATTCCGAATTCGTGGAATATGAATAAAACAGTCTGAATCAGCGCTGCCTCCGGGCGGCGCTGTTACTTTTCCCGGGTTCCCTCTGCCGCCTTGCGGTTCCTCTGTCCGGCTTCCCTGGCCTTGCGGTTCTGCCTTCCGGCTGGCAAGGATTCCTGTAAGGGCCGTATAACTACGCCGGTCCTTAGGTTGCGTTCTTTGCAACCTTAGTACCGCTGCGTAGTTATCCGAGCGAGAGCAAAACGACTAAAAGTCGTTTGCCCTATAAGGAACCTTGCCAGCCGGAAGGCAGAACCGCAAGGCCAGGGAAGCCGGACAGAGGAACCGCAGGGCGGCAGAGGGAACCCGGGAAAAATAACGAGGCGCTTTTTTCAGGCGGCTTTTCAGTGTCCGTTGACTTTGCGCGGACAGAGTGTTACCTTTATAAGAGAATCACTAAATTTCTGAGCAAAGGAGAAGGATATGAAAGAGTATAAGATATTGGAAATAAAGAAAAGCATATTTGAAGATAATGACAGGGAAGCGGATGAACTGCGCGGGGAATTAAAGGCGCAGAAAACCTTTCTGCTGAATCTGATGTCGTCCCCCGGATCGGGAAAGACGACCACTCTGAAAAAGACCATAGCGTTATTAAAGGATGAAATGAAAATCGGCGTTATGGAAGCGGATATTGATTCGGATGTGGATGCTGCTGCCATTTCGGAGACAGGGGTAAAGGTAATCCAGCTTCATACGGGCGGTATGTGTCATCTGGACGCAGGAATGACGAAGCAGGGGCTGGAGGCTCTGGAAACGGAGGGGATTGACCTGGCGATTCTGGAAAATGTGGGAAATCTGGTATGTCCCGCGGAATTCGATACCGGTTCATCCAGGAATGCCATGATTCTCAGTGTTCCGGAGGGAGACGACAAGCCCCTGAAGTATCCTTTAATGTTTTCTGTTTCGGATGTCCTTTTGATTAATAAGACAGATGTCCTTCCTTACTTTGAGTTTGATATGGAAGCCTGTATGGAAAGAGCCAGAAAAATAAACCCGGATATTAAAATCATCCCTGTCTGTGCAAGAACAGGGGAGGGGATGGAAGAATGGGCTGACTGGCTCAGACAGCAGGTACGGGAATGGAAGGAGTAAGCCGCCTTGCATGAACTGGGAATTTTAATGGAAATAGTGAAAACGGTGGAAAAGTTTGCCGTGGAGAACCAGGTGGATAAGATAGAAACCCTGGTTCTGCAGATAGGTGAAATTTCGTCCGTTATACCGGAATATATGAAAAAGGTATATCCTGCGGCAGTCGAAGAGACCATGCTGGAGAATGCGGAGCTTGAAATAGAGATTCTGCCGGCAAACGGCCTCTGTCTGGACTGCGGGAAGGAATTTCATGCAACGGTATGCGGCGGAATCTGTCCTGACTGCGGCAGCCGGAATATGAAGCTTGTGAGCGGAAGGGATTTTTTTATTAAGGAGATTGTATGCAGCTGATTCTGCGCCGGATAGCGGGCGATGTGAAACAGTATAAATGGGCGGCAGCGGCATTTCTGATCTATTATTTTGTGGTGAGGTCGGTTTTTCATGCATTCTGCCCCCTGCTTATTCTGACAGGGTTTCCGTGTCCTGGCTGCGGTACGACCAGGGCTGTGATTTGTATTTTTACAGGACAGTTTGTTAGAGCCTGGAATCTGAATCCCTGCGCATATCTGTGGGTGATTTTTGGGGCCTGGTTTTGCTGCCGGCGTTATATAATGGGAAAATCAGTCAGAGGTATGACAAAATGGCTTGCGGTGATAGCCGCGGCTATGTTTGCGGTGTATCTTTACCGCATGGCGACGGTATTTCCAGGGTATCCTCCCATGTCGTTTAAAAGGGATAATATCCTGAACCGGCTGCTGCCCTTTTATAATGATTTATTGCGGCATCTGTTCGGAATATGATAAAATAAAATAACTGGGAAGATACGGAACAGTTACAAATGGAAAAGAGTCATAAGAAGAGCCGGATGCGATGATAACAGGAGGTTTGAATGAGCGACAGAGATTGGTTTGGAACGACAGAAGAGACACAGCAGAATAAAGAGGCGGAAGGTATGGCGGAAGAGCTGTCTGCTGCGGATAAGGACGGAGAGCAGAAGGCAGAAGCAGAAGCAGCAGGAGCCGAAGCGCCTCAGAATACATCGGATATCCGGCAGGGAGGCAGCACCCCTAATCAGGAATATCAGGATGCGGTTTTGCCTGAAGGAAATCAGAATCAGGAAAACGCTAACAGCAATACGGCTCAGGGATATCCGGCGGGAAACAGCCAGTACCGGAATTCCGCGGCTTATGGGCAGGGCAATTCTTCCCCCGGCGGGCAGGCTCCCTATAACGGCCCGTATTATCAGGGAAATACCTATGGAAATACGGATACCTGTCAGACCCCCAATATGTATCAGAATCCGAATACCTATCAGAATCCAAATGCATATCAGAATCCGAATGCCTATCAGGATTCAAATACTTATCAGAATCCCGGCCGGAACAGGAACCCTTTTCCCAATGGGAACAGCTATCAGCAGATGAACGGCCAGCCGGGCTATCAGGGCTATTATCCGGAAAGCCCTTATCAGGGGACTCCCATACAGCCCGCAGGACCGGAGGAACCCATGAAAATATCCGACTGGATAGTGACACTGCTTGTGCTGTCCATTCCCTGTGTGGGACTTGTCATGTTGTTCGTATGGGGCTTCAGCGGTACGGAAAATCAGAGCAGAGCTAATTTCTGTAAGGCGGCGCTGATCTGGTCGGCCATTCTTCTGGTTCTGGCATTTATATTCTATATGGTAGTTTTGGCAGGAGTAATATCGGGATTAGGTTAAATGTTCCCGCCGCTCCACCGTCCTGAGGCGCCGCAGGGAAGAATAAGGCCGTTTTCCGCAACAGGCAGTCCTATTTCGTCCGCTTCCACACGGCCTCCCAGGATGGGGGTAATGGTCAGCTGCATCATATAGGAAAGCACGGCGGGCTGCAGTCCCGTAGTGTAGGAGTTGATCAGGAAAAAGCGAGCATCTTTGGAAAGCAGCTGGCTGCACAGTTTTACGAAAGGGAAGATGCTTTCTTCGATTTTCCAGATTTCACCTTTGGGCCCTCTCCCGTAAGAGGGAGGATCCATAATGATGCCGTCATAGGTATTGCCGCGGCGGATTTCCCTCTCCACAAACTTCACACAATCATCTACCAGCCAGCGGATCGGTGCGTCGGAAAGACCGGATGCCGCTGCGTTTTCTTTTGCCCAGGAAACCATTCCCTTGGATGCGTCCACATGGGTGACGTTTGCTCCGGCTTTGGCAGCACTGAGAGTGGCGCCGCCGGTATAGGCGAACAGATTGAGCACCTTCAGAGGACGTTTCGAACTGCGGATAATGCCGGAGAACCAGTCCCAGTTCACCGCCTGTTCGGGAAACAGTCCTGTATGCTTGAAGCTGAAGGGCTTGAGGCGGAAAGTGAGTTCCCCGTAATGGATGCTCCATTCTTCCGGGAGGTTAAAAAATTCCCATTCCCCTCCGCCCTTGCTGCTGCGGTGGTAATGACCGTTTTTTTTCTTCCAGCCGGGTGCCTTGCGGGGGATATCCCATATAACCTGGGGATCCGGCCGCACCAGGAGATATTCTCCCCAGCGCTCCAGCTTTTCTCCGTTTCCGGTATCCAGTACTTCGTAATCTTTCCAATTATCCGCTTTCCACATATGGCCGCTCCATTCTCCCTTGTATCATCAGTTCATCTATTTCCAGTATACCGCACATCTTTCAGAGAAAAAAACGCCGGTATCCGTATATTCCCATATACTATACACGAACCGCTGCAGGAATGCAACTTTTACACTTGTTTTTTTCGGTACGGGATGATAGAATGCCAGTATACATACAGAAAAAAGAATAGAGAATGATAGAGGTGCGGGCTTTATCAGTACCAGGCGGGCTATGGAACAGGACAGCCGTCCGCCAGGGAAAGGAAAGGCCGCCGAAGAAGGGGTTCCCGGTCCGGGGAAGTTTTTCTGGGGCACAGCAGAATATGCGGTGCACTGTCACAAGGATGTGGAGCGCTATCTTGGATAAAATGCTTGTAAGGAATCAGAGACTGTGAATGTGTTTTGTTAGCGCCGCATTCACGGTCTTTTTTTGCGTGTTGGTCACACATCTTAAACAGAGGGGAAAGAGAGGAGTTAGTTGTATGAAGGAAACAGGAAAGAAAGCAGGCAGGGGCCTGGTGCTTATGCTTATGCTGGCGGCCATGGCGTCCATGACGGTTCTGGCGGCGGACGGAGATGCTCCGGCACCCGCAATGTATGCCACATTCGCATCACTGGTACCGCCGGTTGTGGCAATTGTGCTGGCGCTTATTACGAAGGAAGTGTACAGTTCCCTGTTTGTAGGGATCCTGGTGGGAGGACTGTTTTATTCCGGCTTTCAGTTTGAAGGCACTGTCACCCACATTTTTGAGAATGGCTTTATCGCGGTGCTGTCCGACGGTTATAACGTGGGAATCCTGATATTCCTTGTCATATTGGGAGCCATGGTGAGCCTGATGAACCGCGCCGGCGGCTCTGCGGCCTTCGGGCGGTGGGCGAAGGAAAAAATCAAAAGCCGTGCGGGAGCCCAGCTGTCCACTATTGTGCTGGGAGTATTGATATTTATTGATGATTATTTTAACTGCCTTACCGTGGGAAGCGTCATGCGTCCCGTGACAGACAGGCATAATGTGTCCAGGGCAAAGCTGGCTTATCTGATTGACGCAACGGCTGCGCCTGTATGTATTATAGCGCCGATTTCCTCCTGGGCTGCTGCAGTGACAGGCTTCGTGGAAGGCGAGGACGGATTTTCTATATTTATCCGTGCGATCCCTTATAATTTTTATGCCCTGTTTACCATTGCCATGATGATCATTCTTGTGGTCATGAAGTTTGATTACGGCCCTATGGCAGCCCATGAAAAGAATGCCATGAAGGGTGACCTTTTTTCCACAGGGAAGAAGGAAGAAAAAGAGGTGGAGGTGGAAACCGCCAATCCCAACGGAAAGGTCATGGATTTGGTGGTGCCCATCCTTGTTTTGATTATCTGCTGTATTGTCGGCATGATTTATACGGGCGGGTTTTTCTCGGGCGCAGATTTTGTCACCGCCTTTTCCAACAGCGACGCCTCGGTCGGACTGGCCCTGGGAAGCTTTTTTGCCATGGTTATCACGATTATTTTTTACAGTGTGCGCAGGGTGCTGGGCTTTACAGACTGTATGGCCTGTCTTCCCAATGGCTTTAAAGCCATGGTCCCTGCGATTCTGATTCTTACCTTTGCCTGGACGCTGAAGGCCATGACGGACAGCCTCGGAGCGGCTGAATTCGTCGCAGGGGCTGTGGAACAGGCGGCAGGCGGGCTGATGAACCTGCTTCCGGCCATTATTTTCCTGGTGGGCTGCTTCCTGGCCTTTGCAACAGGTACCAGCTGGGGAACCTTCGGTATCCTGATCCCTATCGTGGTTGCCGTATTTGAAAAATCGGATCCTCAGCTTATGATTATTTCCATTGCAGCCTGTATGGCAGGGGCTGTATGCGGCGATCACTGTTCGCCCATATCAGATACCACGATCATGGCTTCGGCCGGGGCGCAGTGTGATCATGTTAACCATGTCACAACCCAGCTTCCTTATGTGATAACGGTGGCGGCGGTATCCTTTGTGACCTATCTGCTGGCAGGTTTTGTGAAGAGCGTCTGGATAACCCTGCCGGTGGGACTGGCTCTGCTGGTCGGCGTACTCCTGATCATAAAAAACAACCAGAGAGAAAAGAATATGTAACACGTTCTATTATAATAGGAAGAAACAGAAAAAAGACCCGGAGGAAAGGACGGTTTTGTCCCGGAATCCGGGCTTTTTAACAGAAAAAAGAGATTTATAGAAAAAAATTAAAAAAATTTTATTTTTTAAGAAAAAAAGCTTGCAACTTCAGGAAAATACCAGTATAATAACAAATGCTGTGACATGATAGCGATGAAGCGTGAGGTTGCTGCCTGAAAGGGCGGGTTTTCCGTGGAGCGAATGTCAAGTTAGGAAACTGACGACAAGTCACTGTACAAGCAATGAAGTCTGTTATTAAACAGAAACAACCGCGTGAAAAGTCCTGAAGGAACGGGATGAGGTTCCAACAGTCGCAGACGTATTGATACGTCAAAATTTAGGACACACACGGGAGAGTGTACAGTCACCGCTTGTCGTACTTCAACAAAAAGTGCGAAAAGGAGGCGACTTTTTTTATGGCAAATCAGGTAATGAGAATTACATTGAAAGCTTATGACCATCAGCTTGTTGATGCGTCTGCCAAGAAAATCATCGAAACAGTTAAGAAGAACGGAGCACAGGTGAGCGGACCGGTACCTCTTCCTACTAAGAAGGAAGTAGTTACGATTCTGAGGGCCGTACACAAATACAAAGACTCCAGAGAACAGTTCGAGCAGAGAACCCACAAGAGACTGATTGATATCATTGCTCCTACCAACAAAACGGTAGATGCTCTGCAGAGACTGGAAATGCCTGCCGGTGTTTACATCGACATCAAAATGAAAACCAAATAATCAACACAGCAAACCTCTACAAAGACGTATGAATGGTGTCCGGAGGAAGAACGTCACAGACGTTTTTCAGGCAGCCTGCAGGGCAGGATGCTTCGGCGCGGCAACGCCGTGACTATTCCGCTATGTAGAAAACAAGGAGGTAAAATTCATGAACAAAGCGATTTTAGCTACCAAAGTCGGAATGACTCAGATTTTCAATGAAGATGGTTCCCTGATTCCGGTAACCGTACTTCAGGCCGGCCCCTGTGTAGTAACCCAGATCAAGACCGTTGACAACGATGGCTACAGCGCCGTACAGGTTGGATATGTAGACAAGAAAGAAAGAACAGTCAACAAAGACAAGGGCGGTAAGAAAGAAGTTATTCACAGACATGGTGTTAAGAAGGCTCAGAAGGGCCACTTCGATAAAGCCGGAGTTTCCTGCAAGAGATATGTAAGGGAATTCAAATTTGACAATGCATCCGAATATGCACCGGCTCAGGAAATCAAAGCAGATATTTTTGCTGCCGGAGATAAAGTGGATGCAACCGCTATTTCCAAAGGTAAAGGATTCCAGGGCGCTATCAAGAGACATGGCCAGCACAGAGGACCTATGGCTCATGGTTCCAAATTCCACCGTCATCAGGGTTCCAATGGTGCATGCTCCTCACCGAGCCGTGTATTCAAGGGAAAAGGAATGCCTGGACATATGGGCTGCGTAAAGGTTACCGTTCAGAACCTGGAAGTTGTAAGGGTTGATGCAGAACAGAATCTGCTTTTGGTAAAAGGCGCAGTACCGGGCCCTAAGAAAGCACTGGTAACTATCAAAGAAACCACGAGAATGGATGCTTAAATTAGGGGTGAAAGGAGGAACTAACAATGGCTAACGTAGCTGTTTTTAATATGGAAGGCAAGGAAGTCGGAACGCTCGACTTAAGCGATGCAGTATTCGGCGTTGAAGTGAATGAACACCTGGTACACATGGCAGTCGTTTGGCAGCTTGCCAACAAGCGTCAGGGAACACAGAAGGCAAAGACACGTTCTGAAGTTTCCGGAGGTGGCAGAAAACCTTGGAGACAGAAAGGAACCGGTCATGCAAGACAGGGTTCAACCAGATCTCCTCAGTGGACCGGCGGCGGTGTGGTATTCGCTCCCGTTCCGAGAGATTATTCCTTCAAGCTTAACAAGAAGGAAAAGAGAGCTGCTCTTAAATCTGCATTAACAAGCAGAGTACAGGAAAACAAGCTCATCGTTGTGGATGAATTGAAATTTGACGAAATCAAGACTAAGAACTTCAAGCAGGTTATGGATAACCTGAAAGTGAGCAAAGGCCTTGTAGTAATCAATGAAAATGACAAGAACGTGGTAATGAGCGCAAAGAACATGCCCACCGTCAATACAACTCTGACAAGCACTCTGAATGTATATGATGTAATGAAGGCCGGCACCGTAGTTCTTACCAAGGATGCTGTTAAGACTATCGAGGAGGTGTACGCATAATGGCTGACGTAAAATATTATGATGTCATCCTCAAACCCGTCATCACTGAGAAGAGCATGGCTGGTATGGGAGAAAAGAAATATACTTTCCTTGTTCATCCTGAAGCAAACAAATCCCAGATCAAAGAAGCTGTGGAAAAAATGTTCGAGGGAACCAAGGTTAAGAGCGTAAATACACAGAACTGTGAAGGCAAGAACAGAAGACGCGGAATGGTTGTTGGAAAAACTGCAAAGACCAAGAAAGCGATTGTTCAGCTGACAGAAGAAAGCAAAGATATCGAAATCTTCGCCGGTCTGTAAGAAACGCGAATGTGGGTACGCATGTACTTGCATCAGGAGACACACGGTACGGTTTAAACCCTCCGGACGGCTCCTGCTAAGTGCAAATCAAGCACGACAATAAATGATGAAGAAAAGGAGATAAAATCATGGGAATTAAGACATATAACCCATATACACCTTCCAGAAGAAATATGACTGGCTCCGATTTTTCTGAGATTACAAAGTCAACTCCGGAAAAGAGCCTTTGTGTATCTCTGAAGAAGAATGCCGGCCGTAACAATCAGGGTAAAATCACCGTCAGACATCGCGGCGGCGGAAACAGAAGAAAATACAGAGTTATCGATTTCAAGAGATATAAAGATGATGTTCCGGCAACTGTAGTCGGAATCGAATACGATCCCAACAGAACCGCAAACATCGCACTGATCTGCTATGCAGACGGCGAGAAGGCTTACATCCTTGCTCCGGAAGGACTGAAGGATGGCATGAAAATCATGAACGGCCCTCACGCAGAAGTAAGAATCGGCAATTGCCTTCCTTTATCTGAGATTCCTGTTGGTACCCAGGTACACAACGTTGAATTATATCCCGGCAAGGGCGGTCAGCTGGTTCGTTCCGCTGGCAACGGCGCACAGCTGATGGCTAAAGAAGGAAAATATGCAACACTGAGACTTCCCTCCGGTGAAATGAGAATGGTACCCGTTATCTGCCGCGCAACCGTTGGTGTTGTTGGCAACGGCGACCACAACCTTATCAATATTGGTAAAGCAGGACGTAAGCGCCACATGGGAATCCGTCCCACTGTCCGCGGTTCCGTCATGAACCCCAATGACCATCCTCATGGTGGTGGTGAAGGTAAGACCGGTATTGGTCGTCCGGGCCCGAGTACTCCTTGGGGCAAACCTGCACTTGGCTTGAAGACACGTAAGAAGAAAAACAAGTCCAACAAGCTGATTGTAAGAAGAAGAGACGGTAAGGCTATTAAATAAGGAGGAAAGAATCAATGGCTAGATCACTGAAAAAAGGACCGTTTGCTGATGCAAGCATCCTCAAAAAAGTAGATGCAATGAACGCTGCCGGACAGAAACAGGTTATTAAGACCTGGTCCCGCCGTTCTACAATCTTCCCGTCCTTTGTTGGACACACAATCGCTGTCCATGACGGAAGAAAACATGTGCCTGTATATGTAACAGAAGATATGGTTGGACACAAGCTCGGTGAGTTTGTTGCTACCAGAACCTATAGAGGACATGGAAAAGACGAAAAGAAATCCAAGCTGAGATAATTGAAAGGAGGTTTTATCCATGGCAAGAGGACACAGAACTCAAATAAAGAGAGAAAGAAATGCAAATAAAGATACAAGACCTTCTGCAAAGTTATCATACGCAAGGGTTTCTGTACAGAAAGCATGCTTCGTACTGGATGCCATCAGAGGCAAAGACGTAACGACAGCACTGGCTATCCTGGAATACAATCCCAGATATGCATCCAGCCTGATTAAGAAGTTACTCGAATCTGCAGTTGCGAATGCTGAAAACAACAACGGTATGAACAAAGATAACCTGTATGTTGCTGAGTGCTACGCAAATAAGGGACCTACAATGAAGAGAGTACACCCCAGGGCACAGGGAAGGGCTTATCGTATCGAAAAGAGAATGAGCCACATTACTTTGGTGCTGGATGAGAAATAATCCGAGGAAGGAAGTGTCCCGAACGGGACATTGTGAAAGGAGAAAATATGGGACAGAAAGTTAATCCTCATGGCTTAAGAGTCGGCGTCATTAAAGATTGGGATTCCAGATGGTATGCAGACGCTGAGTTTTCAGACTTTTTAGTAGAAGATTACAACATCAGAAAATATTTAAAGAAAAAACTTTACAGCGCCGGTGTTTCCAAGATTGAAATCGAAAGAGCATCCGACAGAGTAAAGGTTATTATCTACACAGCTAAGCCGGGCGTAGTTATCGGTAAAGGCGGTGCGGAAATCGAAGTAACCAAAAAAGAGCTGTCCAAGCTGACAGACAAGAAGGTTCTTGTTGACATCAAAGAAATCAAGAGACCTGACAAGGATGCACAGCTGGTCGCAGAGAACATTGCAGGACAGCTGGAAAACCGTGTATCTTTCAGAAGAGCTATGAAATCCTGCATGGGCAGAACAATGAAAGCAGGAGCAATGGGTATCAAAGCAGCATGTGCAGGCCGTCTCGGCGGTGCAGATATGGCTCGTACCGAATTCTATAGTGAAGGAACCATTCCGCTTCAGACACTGAGAGCTGATATCGATTATGGATTTGCAGAAGCAAACACCACATACGGTAAAGTCGGTGTCAAAGTATGGATATACAAGGGCGAAATACTTCCTGCGAAAGGAAACAAGGAAGGGAGCGATAAATAATGTTAATGCCTAAAAGAGTTAAACGTCGTAAACAGTTCCGCGGTTCTATGGCAGGCAAGGCAATGCGCGGCAACACCATCACTTACGGTGAGTACGGCCTGGTAGCAACAGAACCGTGCTGGATTAAGTCCAACCAGATTGAAGCAGCCCGTATCGCACTGACACGTTATACAAAACGTACCGGTAAAGTATGGATTAAGATTTTCCCTGACAAACCAGTAACAGCAAAACCAGCAGAAACACGTATGGGTTCCGGTAAAGGTACTCTGGAATACTGGGTAGCAGTTGTTAAGCCCGGACGTGTAATGTTTGAAATTGCAGGAGTTCCTGAGGAATCCGCAAAAGAAGCATTACGTCTCGCTATGCATAAGCTTCCTTGTAAATGTAAAATTGTTTCTAAGGCAGATTTGGAAGGCGGTGTATCAAATGAAAACTAAACAGTATGTTGAAGATTTAAAGAAAAAATCCGACGCTGATTTAGCACAGGAACTGGTAAATGCTAAAAAAGAACTTTTCAATTTGAGATTCCAGAACGCAACAAATCAGCTTGATAACACGGCAAGAATTAAAGAGGTTAGGAAGAATATCGCAAGAATCCAGACCCTCATTACTGAAAAAGCCAAGGCTGCTCAGTAAGCCGTTAACATTCCAGAAAGGAGCACATCGACGTGGAAGAAAGAAATCTGAGAAAAACACGTACTGGTAAAGTCGTTAGTAATAAAATGCAGAAAACTATCGTTGTTGCCGTAGAAGATCATGTAAGACATCCTCTTTATGGCAAGATCGTTAAGAGAACCTACAAGCTGAAAGCTCATGACGAGAACAACGATTGCAATATCGGCGATACCGTTAAAGTTATGGAAACAAGACCGCTCTCCAAAGATAAAAGATGGAGACTTGTGGAAATTATCGAAAGAGCAAAATAATTAGCGTTATTTTTAACGTTTGCAATAATTTGGAATACAGGTTCTGATCCCATTCAAGCGGGGGTGAATCTGGCGGAAGGAGAATTAGCATGATTCAACAGGAAAGCAGATTGAAAGTTGCTGATAATACCGGTGCGAAAGAGCTCCTGTGCATCAGAGTTATGGGTGGCTCCACAAGAAGGTATGCGAGTATCGGCGATGTTATCGTTGCCACCGTCAAAGATGCAACACCAGGCGGCGTTGTAAAAAAAGGTGACGTTGTAAAAGCTGTTGTTGTACGTACGGTAAAAGGCGCTCGTCGTAAAGACGGTTCTTATATCAAATTTGACGAAAATGCTGCTGTAATCATCAAAGATGACAAGACTCCCAAAGGAACCCGTATCTTTGGGCCGGTAGCAAGAGAGCTTCGTGAGAAACAGTTTATGAAAATTGTATCTCTGGCTCCCGAAGTATTATAGGAGGTGCCCTATGTCAACAATGAAAATTAAAAAAGGCGATACCGTTAAAGTAATCGCCGGTAAGGATAAGGACAAAGAAGGCAAAGTCCTTTCCGTAGATAAGAAGAACGGCAAAGTGGTTGTTGAAGGCGTGAACATGGTTACCAAGCATGCGAAACCGTCTGCAGCTAACCAGAACGGCGGAATTATTCAAAAAGAAGCTGCGCTTGATATGTCCAACGTAATGTATGTCTACAAGGGAAAACCGACAAGAATCGGTTTCAAAGTGGAAAATGACAAGAAAGTACGTTTTGCTAAATCAACCGGCGACGTAATTGATTAATTCTAAGGAAGGAGGCCGTAAACGTGAGTAGACTTAAAGACTTATACAACGAACAGATTGTAGAAGCAATGAGCAAGAAGTTCGGATATAAAAATGTAATGGAAGTTCCGAAGCTGGATAAAATCGTCATCAACATGGGTGTTGGTGAAGCGAAGGACAATGCAAAGGCTCTGGAATCCGCTGTGAAGGACCTTGAAACAATCACAGGCCAGCATGTAGTACTTACAAGAGCGAAGAATTCCATCGCTAACTTCAAAATCAGAGAAGGTATGGCAATCGGATGTAAAACGACCCTTCGCGGCGAAAAGATGTATGATTTCCTGGATCGTCTTGTAAACCTGGCTCTTCCCCGTGTACGTGACTTCAGGGGTGTTAATCCTGATGCATTCGACGGCAGAGGAAATTATGCGCTGGGCATTAAAGAACAGCTTATTTTCCCCGAAATCGAATACGATAAGGTTGACAAAGTAAGAGGTATGGACGTTATTATCGTTACTACTGCAAAGACTGACGAAGAGGCACGTGAATTACTGAGATTATTCAACATGCCTTTTGAGAAATAAGGAGGTTATTCATGGCTAAGACAGCAATGAAGATTAAACAGCAGCGTAAACCTAAATTCTCCACAAGAGAATATACCCGTTGCAAAATCTGTGGTCGTCCACATTCAGTGTTGAGAAAATACGGAATCTGCAGAATCTGCTTCCGTGAACTGGCATATAAAGGACAGATCCCCGGCGTAAAGAAAGCAAGTTGGTAAGAAGGAGGCAATTCAAATGACAATGAGCGATCCGATTGCAGATATGCTTACGAGAATCCGTAATGCAAATACTGCAAAACATGATACCGTAGATGTACCTTCATCCAAAATGAAACTGGCTATCGCGCAGATTCTGCTGGACGAGGGATATATTAAGAAATATGACATTCTGGATGACGGTGCTTTCAAGACCATCCATATCACTTTGAAATATGGAGAAGACAAGAATCACAAGATCATCACGGGCTTAAAGAGAATTTCCAAACCTGGTCTTCGTGTATACGCAGGCAAGGAAGAACTTCCCAAGGTACTGGGTGGTCTTGGCATTGCCATCATCTCAACCAACCAGGGCGTTGTAACTGACAAGAAGGCAAGAGAACTTCAGGTAGGCGGCGAAGTACTGGCATTTGTTTGGTAAAAATGCTGCTTGCTGAAGGGAGCTGGCAACAGCTTGTTAATGGGCTGTTTGGGTTGATATAAATAAAATTTATAGGAGGTACGGGCATGTCACGTATAGGAAGAATGCCAATCGCGGTTCCCGCAGGCGTTACTGTGGAAATTGCAGAAAATAATAAAGTGACTGTAAAAGGTCCTAAGGGCACACTTGAAAGAGTGCTCCCTGCAGAAATGGAAATCAAGATGGAAGGAAACGAAATCGTGGTTTCCAGACCTAATGATTTGAAGAAGATGAAATCCCTGCATGGTCTGACAAGAACACTGATCAATAACATGGTTGTTGGTGTTACCCAGGGCTACGAAAAGAAGCTTGAGGTAAATGGTGTTGGTTACAGAGCAGCAAAGTCCGGAAATAAATTAACCTTATCTTTAGGTTATTCCCACCCGGTGGAGATGGAAGATCCCGAAGGCCTGGAAACAGTGCTTGAAGGTCAGAACATCATCATCGTTAAAGGTATCGATAAAGAAAAAGTTGGCCAATTCGCAGCTGAAATCAGAGACAAGAGAAGACCGGAGCCTTATAAGGGCAAGGGCATCAAGTATGCTGATGAAACAATCAGACGTAAAGTTGGTAAGACTGGTAAGAAATAGATAAGGAGAGTGTAAAAATGGTTAGTAAGAAGTCAAGACAAGAAGTTCGTTTGAACAAGCACAGAAAACAGCGTAACCGTTTTAGCGGCACTGCTGAAAGACCGCGTCTTGCTGTGTTCAGAAGTAATAATCATATGTATGCTCAAATTATCGACGATACAGTTGGAAATACCCTGGTTTCTGCTTCTACTCTTGAAAAAGACATAAAAGCTGAACTGGAAAAAACCAATAACGTTGATGCAGCAGCATATCTGGGAACTGTTATTGCTAAGAGGGCTCTGGAAAAAGGAATCACCACCGTTGTCTATGACAGAGGCGGCTTCATATATCAGGGTAAAATTGCAGCGTTAGCTGATGCGGCCAGAGAAGCTGGCCTGGAATTCTAGGAAGGGAGAACACATCGTAAATGAGACATACAATCATTGACACAAACAATTTGGAACTCACCGAAAAAGTGGTTTCCATCAAGCGTGTAACTAAGGTTGTAAAGGGTGGTCGTAACTTCCGTTTCACAGCTTTAGTCGTAGTAGGTGACGGCGCAGGCCATGTAGGTGTAGGCCTTGGAAAAGCAACTGAAATTCCGGAAGCTATCCGTAAAGGAAAAGAAGACGCTGCTAAGAACCTTATTAAAGTTGCACTGGACGAAAACAACAGTATTACCCATGACTTCCTTGGCAAGTTCGGTTCTGCAACCGTTCTTCTTAAGAAAGCTCCTGATGGTACCGGTGTTATCGCCGGCGGCCCCGTTCGTAATGTATGCGAACTTGCAGGTATTAAAAATATCCGTACGAAATCTCTTGGTTCCAACAACAAGCAGAATGTCGTACTTGCTACCATCGAAGGCTTAAGCCAGTTAAAGACTCCTGAAGAAGTAGCAGCTAACCGTGGTAAATCTGTTGACGAAATCATGGCTTAAGGAGGAAACTTAAAATGGCAGAAAAAATGTTAAAAATTACATTGGTAAAATCTCCTATTGGTGCGGTTCCCAAGCACAGGGCTACCGTAAAGGCTATGGGGCTTACCAAAATGCACAAAACAGTTGAGCTGCCCGACAATGAATCCGTAAGAGGTATGATTCGTCATGTCGGTTACATGCTCAAAGTAGAAGAAGCATAAGAACAGGAGGTGTCAGGAATGGAATTATCAAACTTACAGCCTGCAGAAGGTTCCAAGCACAGCGATAACTTCAGAAGAGGCCGTGGACATGGTTCAGGAAACGGCAAAACCGCTGGTAAGGGACATAAAGGTCAGAAGGCTCGTTCAGGGGCAACAAGACCGGGCTTTGAAGGCGGTCAGATGCCTTTATACAGACGTATTCCTAAGAGAGGCTTTACAAACAGAAACTCTAAGGAAATTGTAGGAATTAACTTGAATGCTCTGGAAGTTTTTGAAGACGGAACCACAGTTACTGTTGAAACATTACTGGAACAGGGAATCGTTAAAAATCCTAAAGATGGAGTAAAAATCCTCGGAAATGGAGAATTGACCAAAAAACTCGATGTTAAGGCAAATGCTTTCAGCGCATCCGCTAAAGAAAAAATCGAGGCACTTGGTGGAACAGCAGAGGTGATGTAATGCTTACAACCCTTAAAAATGCATTTAAAATGAAAGAGCTGAGGAAAAAGATCTTTTATACCTTTGCCATGCTGGTTGTGATCCGTTTAGGATCACAGCTGCCTGTGCCCGGGGTAGACAGAACTTATTTTTCCAGATGGTTTGCGGCGCAGACCGGCGATGCATTTAATTTCTTTGATGCATTTACCGGAGGTTCTTTCCTGAACATGTCATTGTTCGCACTGAACATTACACCGTATATTACATCCTCCATCATTATACAGCTCTTGACTATTGCCATTCCGAAGCTTGAGGAAATGCAGAAGGACGGAGAGGACGGCCGTAAAAAGCTGACCGCAATCACCAGATATGTAACCGTAGGTCTGGCTCTGATTGAGTCCACTGCCATGGCGATCGGATTCGGAAGAAGCGGACTGCTGGAAAGCTTCAATGCTTTGAATGTTATTACGGTAGTTGCAGCTCTTACCGCGGGAAGTGCTTTCCTGATGTGGATTGGTGAAAGAATTACCGAGAATGGTGTGGGTAATGGTATATCAATCGTTCTGACTATTAATATTGTATCCAGAATGCCTCAGGATCTGGCAGGGCTTTACAACCAGTTTGTAAAGGGTAAGCCGGTGGCAACCGCTGTACTGGCGGCGCTCATCATCCTGGCGGTAATTGTGGCTATGGTTATTCTGGTTATTATCCTGAATGATGCTACCAGAAAAATTCCGGTACAGTATGCTAAAAAGGTACAGGGAAGGAAAATGGTTGGCGGACAGTCTTCCAACATTCCGCTGAAGGTGAATACCGCAGGCGTTATCCCTGTTATTTTCGCATCATCCATCATGCAGTTCCCCGTTATTATCTGCCAGCTCATCGGCTACAAGGGAACAGGGGTATGGAGCCACATCCTTAAGGGATTAAGTTCAAACAGCTGGTGCAAACCGAGTGAACCGATTTATTCTATCGGTCTTGTTGTTTATATTGCCCTGGTAATCTTCTTTGCTTATTTCTATACATCGATTACCTTCAATCCCCTTGAGATTGCTAACAATATGAAAAAGCAGGGCGGTTTTATCCCCGGTATCAGACCCGGTAAGCCTACCAGTGATTATCTGAACAGAATCCTGAACTACATTATTTTCATCGGCGCATGCGGCCTTACTATTGTCTGCGTACTGCCTTTTGTATTCAACGGTATCTTCGGGGCGAACGTTTCCTTCGGCGGAACCAGCCTTATTATCGTTGTCAGCGTAGTTCTGGAAACTCTGAAACAGATAGAGTCCCTGATGCTTGTCCGGAATTACAAAGGCTTTTTGAACGATTAATATTATAAACTTACGATAATTGGGACAGAACATTTGTTTTGTCCCAAAATGCGATATGGTAAATGGTACAATACAGAACTGAGTGCGCATTGCGTCCTCAAAACGGAGAAAATGCTATGAAAATTATTATGTTAGGCGCTCCTGGCGCCGGTAAAGGAACCCAGGCCAAAATGATAGCTGACAAATATGGGGTTCCCCATATCTCCACCGGAGATATTTTCAGGGCTAATATCAAAAATGGTACGGAGCTTGGAAAAGAAGCAAAGGGATATATGGACAAAGGGCTTCTGGTACCCGATGAGCTTACGGTCCGTCTCCTTCTGGACAGAGTTGCACAGGATGACTGCAGCAATGGTTATGTCCTGGATGGTTTCCCGAGAACGATTCCTCAGGCAGAAGTGCTTGACAGCGAACTGACCAAGCTGGGGGACAGCGTTGATTACGCGGTAGATGTGGATGTGCCGGATGAAAATATCATCAACAGAATGTCAGGAAGGCGTGCCTGCCTGAATTGCGGCGCGACCTACCACATTGTCAGTATACCGCCTAAAAAAGAAGGTATCTGTGATGTATGCGGCAGCGACCTGGTATGCAGAGAAGACGATCAGCCTGAGACGGTTACAAACCGTTTGAAGGTTTATCATGAACAGACACAGCCTCTGATTGAATATTATAAAGCCAAAGGCGTGCTGAGAACAGTTGACGGAACCCTTCCTATGACAGAGGTTTTTGATGCAATTGTAAAAATCCTTGGTTAAGGATTGCGGCCTTCGGAGGTTATTTATATGGCAGTGACCATTAAATCTGCAAGAGAAATTGAATTAATGCGGGAAGCCGGCAGGATATTGGCAGAGGTTCATGAAGAACTGGGAGCTTTTATCCGCCCCGGAATTTCCACGCTGGACATTGATATGCTGGGCGAAAAATTAATACGCGGCTATGGCTGCATACCCAACTTTCTGAATTATCAGGGATATCCGGCATCTATTTGTGTTTCTGTAAATAATGAGGTGGTCCACGGCATTCCCAATGACAGCCATATCCTTAAGGTCGGCGACATTGTCAGCCTGGATGCAGGTCTTATTTATAAAGGCTATCATTCTGATGCAGCAAGAACCCATGGGGTAGGAACCATAAGTGAGGATGCAAAGAATCTGATTGCGGTGACAAGGCAGAGCTTTTTTGAAGGAATCAAACAGGCCAGGGAAGGAAATCATCTGTACGATATTTCCGCTGCCATTGATGATTACGTGAGCCAGTTCGGTTATGGAATTGTCCATGACCTGGTGGGGCATGGCATCGGCACCAGCCTGCATGAGGATCCGCAGATTCCGAACTTCAGACAGAAACGCAGGGGCGTAAGGCTGCAGGCTGGTATGACATTGGCTGTTGAGCCGATGATCAATATAGGAGACTGGCCGGTGGAGTGGATGGACGACGGATGGACTGTTGTAACAAAGGATGGTTCCCTGTCTGCTCACTACGAAAATACGATTCTGATTACAGATGGTGAACCCGAAATTCTCACAATCTGCTGAAATGAGGAAATGTATGACAGGAAAACTGGCGCTCTCAAAAGCAGGGCATGACAAGAATACGCTTTATCTGATTATTAAGGAAGAGCAGGATATGCTATATCTGTCAGACGGATGCGGCAGGGATCTGCTTCATCCCAAAAAGAAGAACAGGAAACATGTTCAGCTGATCAATGACGGAGTCACCCGTGAAGAACTGGTTAGTTTTCTGGAGAATCCCGCCTGGGGCAATAATCAGATCAGAGAGAAAATAAATCTTTATACCCGCAGAAATAACCCTTAAGAAAAAACGGATAAATCCGCAGCAATGATGATTGGAAACAGAAAGGAAATAAAGTATGTCGAAAGCAGATGTAATTGAAATCGAAGGAACCGTAGTGGAAAAGCTGCCCAACACCATGTTTCAGGTGGAGTTGGAGAATGGACACAGAGTGCTTGCTCATATCAGCGGAAAGCTGAGACAGAACTTTATCCGTATCCTTCCGGGGGATAAGGTTACACTGGAGCTTTCTCCTTATGATTTAAGCAAGGGCCGTATTATCTGGAGAGATAAATAAAAAGTTGTCTTTACGGAATAAAGCAGGTATTTCCGGATGAACAGCGAATTTCCGGATGAACAGCGATTTTCCGAAGGAAATGCGAGTATTTTCCGAAGGAAATGCTTGCATAACCCGTTTTTGCATGTTATAATTTAAGACGGTCTTTTTTGAAAGGAGGTTTAACATGAAAGTTAGATCATCAGTAAAACCGATTTGCGAAAAGTGCAAAGTAATCAAGAGAAAGGGTGCTATCAGAGTTATCTGCGAGAACCCGAAACACAAACAGAGACAGGGCTGATCCTTGTCGTTCCATTCAGGCGGCATCAGTATCGTTCCCCGGGACGATGCTTGGAAATAATTGAACGTAAGGCAATTCGTGTGGAGTACGGCAGCGCTGCAGCGGCTGTATGATTTCTTACATGGGTTTACGGGAGATTACTTTTTGATACCGAAAATTAGGGTGCCAGGCATCCTCAGTATTCTTCGGAATACCGGAGTATCGGAAAGGCCGGATGGAGATGTCCGGCTGGGCAAGCGACTGCGGAGCAGTCGCTCGAAAAACAAAGCAAATCTCCGATTTGATTTGTTTTTCCTGTTGGCTTTTCGGGAGGTTAAAGGACTAGGAGAGAGTCGGTAGTGATAATCAATTGGTTTTTAGAATCTTAACGGAATGCATCAGAAAACGCCCCAGTCAATTAGTAACTATTATTTAATACGATTTGATCGTATGCACAGGGTGTGATACACCAGGAAGCGTGGAGACGTGGAAAGGGTGGAGTCTGCCTTGTGTAATTGCGCGTTAAATGTTTTTTGTAAAGACCGGATATTTAATGCGCAGTGAAGAAACGCGCGGCCTGGCGGAAAGCCGGGTGGGATGTGGCGCGAAAGGAAAACGGAGGAAACGTAAATGGCTCGTATTGCAGGTATTGACTTACCAAGAGAAAAACGTGTGGAGATCGGACTTACTTATATCTATGGTATCGGTAGACCGAGCGCAACAAAAATCTGCGCAAAGGCAAATGTCAACCCTGACACCCGTGTAAGGGAGCTGACAGACGATGAAGTCAAGAGACTGAGCGCTGTCATCGATGAAACAATGACTGTAGAAGGTGATCTGAGAAGAGAAATCGCTCTGAACATCAAGAGATTACAGGAAATCGGATGCTATAGGGGTATCCGTCACAGAAAAGGACTTCCGGTTCGCGGACAGAACACCAAGAACAACGCAAGAACCAGAAAAGGTCCTAAGAGAACAGTTGCAAATAAGAAGAAATAATTTATTGAGGAAAGTAGGTTAGTTTAAATGGCTAAGAAAGTTGCGAAAAAAGTAACAAAGAAACGTGTCAGAAAAAACGTTGAACGCGGACAGGCACATATTCAGTCATCTTTCAATAACACAATCGTTACATTGACAGATACTGAAGGAAATGCTTTAAGCTGGGCAAGCGCCGGCGGTCTGGGCTTTAGAGGTTCAAGGAAATCTACTCCGTACGCAGCACAGATGGCTGCAGAAACCGCTGCAAAGGCAGCGATTCCGCACGGCCTGAAGACTGTAGACGTATTCGTAAAGGGTCCTGGTTCAGGACGTGAAGCTGCAATCCGTGCTCTTTCTGCATGCGGTATTGAAGTAACAAGCATCAAGGATGTTACTCCTGTGCCTCATAACGGATGCCGCCCGCCTAAGCGTCGTAGAGTATAGTCTCTGTTCAACAATAAATTATGAAAACGTTGGAAGAAAGTGCGTCTGAGACGTACTGTAAACAATATTTGGAGGAAATCTAAAATGGCAGTAAACAGAACACCTGTTTTAAAAAGATGCAGATCTCTTGGTCTTGAACCCATGTACCTGGGATATGACAAGAAGTCTAACAGAACCAATGCGAGAGCCGGCAAGAAGGTAAGTGAATACGGCCTTCAGCTTAGAGAAAAGCAGAAAGCTAAATTCATCTATGGCGTGCTGGAGAAACCTTTCAGAAATTACTATAAGAAAGCCGATAAAATGAAAGGGATGACCGGTACCAACCTGATGGTTCTTCTTGAATGCAGACTGGACAGCGTTATCTTCAGAATGGGCTTTGCAAGAACCAGAAGAGAAGCAAGACAGGTAGTAGATCACAAGCACGTACTGGTAAACGGAAAGTGTGTAAACATTCCTTCTTACCTGGTTAAAGCGGGCGACGTGATTGAAATCAAGGAAAAAGCAAAAGGAATGCAGAGATATAAAGATATCCTCGAAGTTACAGCAGGAAGACTTGTTCCGGAGTGGATGGATGTTGATATTGAAAACTTCAAAGGAACGATTAAGGAACTTCCGGCCAGGGAAATGATTGACGTACCTGTAGACGAAATGCTTATCGTCGAATTGTATTCCAAGTAATTTCTTATAGCTGGCGTGAACGTTTCAATTAAGAAACTTTTCGTTCGTAAAGGAGGGTATTTGCAGTGTTTGATTTTGAAAGACCCAATATCGAGGTTGCTGAAATCTCTGAGGACAAGAAATACGGCAAATTCGTTGTAGAACCGCTGGAAAGAGGTTACGGTATTACGCTGGGCAACTCCCTGAGAAGAATTATGCTTTCTTCTCTTCCGGGTGCGGCTGTAAGCCAGGTGAAGATTGAAGGCGTGCTGCATGAATTCAGCTCTATTCCCGGTGTCAAGGAAGATGTGACTGAAATTATCATGAACATCAAGAGTCTGGCAATCAAGAACAGCAGCGAAACCAATGAACCTAAGACCGCTTATATCGAATTCGAAGGCGAAGGTGTTGTCCGTGCTTCAGATATTCAGGCAGATCAGGATATTGAGATTCTTAATCCCGACCTGGTAATTGCTACCTTAAGCGGCGGCAAGGAAAGCAAGCTGTACATGGAACTGACCATTACCAAGGGCCGTGGATATGTCAGCGCGGAGAAGAACAAGAGCGAAGACCTGCCTATCGGTGTGATCGCAATTGATTCCATCTATACTCCGGTAGAGAGAGTGAATATGAGTGTTGCCAATACCCGTGTCGGTCAGGTAACTGACTTTGATAAACTGACACTGGATGTATATACGAACGGCACTCTTGCTCCGGATGAAGCTGTCAGCCTTGCTGCAAAAGTACTCAGTGAACATTTAAGCCTTTTCATTGACCTTTCTGAAAATGCCAAGACCGCGGAGGTTATGGTAGAGAAGGAAGATGATGAGAAAGAAAAAGTATTGGAAATGAGCATCGACGAGCTTGAACTGTCCGTTCGTTCCTATAACTGCTTAAAGCGTGCTGGTATCAATACGGTAGAAGAATTGACCAATAAGACTTCCGAAGATATGATGAAGGTTCGTAACCTGGGCCGTAAGTCTCTGGAAGAGGTTCTTGCTAAATTAAAGGAACTGGGACTTCAGCTGAATCCCAGCGATGATGTAAACGTATAAAGAATACAGAATCTGTATGGGCGTTTCCGATAAGTCCGATGTGCGCGGAGATGTAAAAGTGCCTCAGGGCACAATGGCACTAAGGGTGCAAGGGTACCTTGAGATGCTTTGTAGCATGATTGGCTGCGGAGGCTGTCTTCTGACAGCCGTCCGCTTATAAAAAACATTCGGTAAGTAAGTCCGAAGAGCGTGGCCGGATGTACCAAGAATGAAAGAGAGAATAAAAAAATGGCAAAGTACAGAAAATTAGGAAAAACTTCCGATCAGAGAAAGGCCCTGCTGAGAAATCAGGTAACCAATCTGCTGTATCATGGAAAAATCGTTACTACCGAAGCAAGAGCTAAGGAAGTTCGTAAAATCGCTGAAGGCATCATAGCTATGGGCGTAAGAGAAAAAGACAATTTCGAAACCGTTAAGGTTACCGCAAAGGTTGCCAGAAAAGACAAAGACGGCAAGAGAGTGAAAGAAACCGTAGACGGAAAGAAAGTTACCGTTTATGATGAAGTGGAGAAGGAAATCAAGAAGGATCTGCCCAGCAGACTTCATGCAAGAAGACAGATGCTGAAGGTTCTTTACCCGATTACCGAGGTTCCCACCACTGCAGCCGGACGTAAAAGAGGCACCAAGAAGGTTGATATGCCTGCCAAGATTTTTGATGAAATCGCTCCTAAGTATGTGGATCGTAAGGGTGGATATACCCGTATCATCAAGATCGGACAGAGAAAAGGTGACGGAGCAATGGAAGTTGTTCTGGAGCTGGTATAAGATTAAAATAAGAAAGCAGTATTGCTTTTCTGTATAGAAAAGGCATCCTCTATGGAAGGAATTCCATGAGGGTGCCTTTTTTTGGTACGCCTGGCGGCGCACGTTATCTTATTATATTCTTTCCGGTGCCTTTTCCTGTTTCCCGGGATAAGGCGCCTCATCGGGTTCCAGCCAGCCGGCATATTCGATAATAGATGGGATTTCGCCCGGTTTTCGGCCTTTAAGAGTCTGGTGCCGGTATTCTTTAGGGGATACCTTCATCATTTGGTTAAAGTGGCGGTTGAAGTTGCTCAGGGTGCTGAAACCGGTCATCTCTGAGATTGTGAGGATAGTGTGGTTGGTATTGCGGAGCAGGTTGCAGGCGTTCATGATACGTATTGTATTCAGGTAAGTTAACGGAGCCATATGCATGGCTGACTGAAAGTTCCTCCTGAAATGCGTGGGACTCATATGGCATAATTCGGCAAGCAGGTCCACAGGAAATTTGTTCATGTAGTTATCCTCGATGAAATCGAGTGCCGGGGTGATATTGAGTGAATTCCTGGATAAGTACGGAAATTTTTCCGGGGGGGGGTATTTCAGGTTGCATATTTTGCGTTTTTGGATTTTGGAATCGTATGATTTCCATATATAAAACATAAAGATAACTTCTTACCAGCATATGATCCGGATTCATGGCGGAAAGCTCTTCGACTGCAGCTTCAGCCAAAAGAGCAATGCGCCGGGACGAGCCTGCCGGTATCAGATATTTATGGATATCATCATATATCATGCTGTAATTGAAATCAGGAGGAAGCATATCACGGAAGAGCAGCCGGGGATCAAAAAATAAATAAGACCACCTGCTTTTGGTGTAGAGCGCCGAGTAAGTGGTATGAGGTATATTCCGGGGAATACAGGTGACATCGCCGGCAGAGAAAGGGATGGTCATTGCGCTGCAGAATTCCAGGGTACCGCTGTCGGTGTGGCAGATACCCACCTCCAGGCAATTGTGGAAATGGAGATGTTCACTTCTCACATCGGATATTTTCCAGTTATCCCCGGTGAGAAGTAGTACGGGAAAACTGGAAGGAAGGTAATAATTTCTGTATTCAACTATCGGTTTTGGCTTTTTTGTTGGCATAGAGCTCCTCCCTTCTGTAAAACAGCATCATATTGCACATAGATGTAGTATACCATAAAATGTAAATTCTGTTAATATGGTCAATTCTGCATAGGTATTCGTCTAAAAAGTGGATGAAAGGGAAGCAGTAAATATAAGATAATACATATAGATAAAAAGTACAAAAAATATCTTTTGTAATTAATAAAATAATACAAAATAAACAATTAAACAATACATAGCAGCACTTATCAAATAAAAGTATATAAAAAGGGAGGTTGAATACGGCTTATGAAAGAAGAAATGGAAAAACGGTATCCTTATCATATCAGGGACGTACATATCAGCGATCCCTTTATCCTGGCGGATCCGGTAAGCAAAAAGTACTATACCTATGTGCAGTTTGTAGATCGAACCAGGTTTCCTGAGGTAGATACAGAGGAACCCTGTTTTTATGTTTTGGAGAGCAGAGATTTGATACATTGGTCCAAACCGGAAATCGCTTTCCGTAAAGGTGACTTTTGGGCTGATTCCGATTATTGGGCTCCTGAGGTACATATTTGGAGAGGAAAATATTATCTGCTGTCCTCCTTCCGGGCCAGGGGAACCTATCGGAGATGTCAGTGTCTCGTGGCGGATTCACCAAAGGGCCCTTTTAAACCTGTAAGTGAGAAACCGGTTACACCGGATGGATGGCACTGTCTGGACGGAACCTTGTACGAAGACAGAAAGGGCAGGCCCTGGATGGTTTTCTGCCATGAGTGGCTCCAGGTAAATGACGGACAGATTTGTGCGGTACCTCTTAGTGATGATTTAGGAAAGGCCACAGGCGAACCTGTCATTCTTTTCCGTGCTTCGGACGGCCCATGGGCTGCAAAAATGATGAAGAACAGCGGATGGGTAACGGACGGCCCTTTTCTTCACAGACTGAAAAGCGGTGTGCTGATTATGCTGTGGTCCAGCTTTTCGGAAAAGGGAGGATATACTACCGGTTATGCCAGGTCCTTAAGCGGAGATATCCAGGGCCCCTGGATTCAGGAGACGGAACCGCTGTACGCCATGGACGGCGCGCATTCCATGCTGTTTACCACCTTCGGGGGACAGCTGATGATGGCGCTGCATTGTCCCAACAGGCATGAAGCCAAGCGTATTCTGCTTTTTGAGATGGAGGAGACCTTTGACGGAATCCACATCATCAATGAGGTGACGGGAAACTGGTATAACAACGTGGAGGGTATTGCCAGGGGCTTTGCCTATAAAGACCGTTGTGTGGAAGAACCCTGCTTCCGTGTAAGCCCTGTGGCGCAGATTGAGGAACCGGATAGTAAGAAAGGAGCGGGAGATATATGATGCAAACGGCAGGTAAAGCTAAAAATCAACTGACAGGAAGGCAGAAGAAAAAAATACGTCTTGTACTTTTGCTGCTGCCGTTCATGATATTTGTACTGATCTTTAATTATGCCCCGCTTCTGGGATGGAGTTACGCATTTGTAGATTTCAAGCCGGGCGTATCCGTGTTTGATTCGGAATTTGTCGGACTGAAGTACTTTCAGAAAATTGTCGCCAATCCCAAGGATTTCCTGAATGTGATGCGGAATACCCTGTGTATTTCCTTCCTGAATATCTGCTGCTCTGTGCTTCCCGCCATTTTTGCCATCGCCATTTCCCAGCTGAAAAATAAGCGTTACGCCAAGATGGTTCAGACAGGTACCTCCATCCCCAATTTCATATCCTGGGTTTTGGTATATTCTATCGTATTTATGCTGCTGTCTTCGGAAAGCAGCGCCCTGAACAATATACTGATGGGACTGGGGCTGGTGAAGGAGCCGGTAAATCCTCTGACTAATGCAAAGCATGCCTGGTTTATCCAGGTGGCAATCGGCGCCTGGAAGACACTGGGATATAACGCAATCATTTATTTGTCGGCCATAACTTCCATTGATCAGGAGCTGTATCAGGCGGCGGATGTGGACGGCGCCAATACCTGGCAGAAAATTGTTCACGTTACCGTTCCCGGATTACTGTCGACCTTCTTTGTACTTCTTCTTCTGGCAATATCAAATATGCTTTCCAACGGCTTTGATCAGTACTGGCTGTTAGGAAACGGCATGACATGGGATAAGCTGGAGGTATTTGATACCTATGTGTATCGGATGGGTATCAAGAATATGGAATATTCCCTGGCGACTGCAATGGGTATCTTCAAATCCGTTGTCAGCATCATTCTTCTTTCCTTTGCTAACTGGGCATCCAAGAGGCTGAGAGGGGATTCTATTTTCTAAGCAGTGCGAAAAAGGGACAGAATTGGAGAAAGGAAGCTGTGATATGAATAAAAAGAAGAAGGAAAGAATTACTTTTGCCGGTATAATAAACTCTCTTATTTTAGGGCTGTTTACTTTTATATGTGTTTATCCGCTCTGGTACATATTTATTAACTCCTGGTCTTCACCTGCGGCAGTGAACCGGGGTGTATATCTGATTCCCAGGGAGTTTTCCGTAGAGGCCTACACGAACCTGCTGGAAATCCCCGGGCTGACTTCCAGTATCGGAATCGCATTTGCCCGTACGATTCTGGGTACGCTGCTGACTCTGATGTGCTGCAGCTTCGCCGCTTATATTCTTGCGAACCGGGATTTGCCCTGCAGAAAGCTGCTGTACCGATTTTTCATTATTACCATGTATGTGAATGCGGGTTTTATTCCCTATTACCTGTTAATCAGCAATATCAAGCTGAAAAATAATTTTCTTGTATATATACTGCCGTATGCGGTGCAGGCCTACTTTATTATTCTGATAAAGACCTATATAGAGTCCATACCCGGTGAACTGGTGGAATCGGCGGAGATGGACGGGGCAGGCCTGGTGAAGGTGTTTTTCCGGATCATCCTGCCGCTGGCAAAGCCGATTCTGGCATGTATTGTGGTGTTCGCCGCGGTGAATCAGTGGAATACCTGGTCGGATGATATGTTCTTTATGCAGGGGCGGAAGGCTGCCAACCTGCACTGTCTGCAATATCTGCTGTACACGAAGCTGCAGTCCAATGTGGTGTCAACAACAGGCACCGGAGCCGCGGCAGGGGCGGCCGTCAAGGTCACCTCCACCACGCTGAGGATGGCTATGAGCTTTATTACCGTGGTGCCAATCCTCTGTGTATATCCCTATATGCAGCGCTTTTTCACCAAGGGTATCATGCTGGGGGCTGTAAAGGGTTAGTAAGTTCTTACTTTCATTCCTGCGGACGGCAGCCGGGAAAATGTGTCTGCACATTTCACAGGCGGTTCCCGCAGGGGTCGGATATCCTGCTGTTTTTAGGCGTGGTATCTGGCAGACAATGAAATCCCATAAGTAAGGAAGGGGCGTTATTGCGCCTGAAAAGAAAGGAGAGAGTATGAAAAAGAATACTGTAACCAAGATGCTGGCAGTGGTGGTTACCATTGCAATGCTCGGCGGACTTACAGCCTGCGGTTCTTCATCGAAGGAACCCGCTTCCGGTTCCGCTGCGGCAACAGGAGAAGCCACACAGGCAGAAGCTGAAGAGGGAACCGCAGGGGATGCGGCAGGAACCGATGAGGCAGCCGCTGATTCCGGAGTGGTGATTCCTCATTTTGAGGACCGTGTGGCCCTTGATGTGGTTGCGTTTGTGGGAAGAGGGGAAGCGGACGGATTACGAAGCGATCCTGTTACCAAGTATATTGAAGACACGCTGAATATTGACCTGTATCTGACAGGGGTTACGGAAGCGGACTGGCCGAGCCAGCTGTCCGCGATGATGGCTGACGGCGATCTGCCGGATATTTTCCTGTTATCCGATCCCACAAAGCAGCTTCCCATGCTGCTGGAATCGGCTTCCGCACTGAATCTGGAGCCTTATCTGGAAGAGTATGCGCCCAACACCATGAATGATCCTGCCGGGAAAATGATGATCGAAGCTCAGAGAATGGCGGCAAACAGCCCTGACGGGAACGCTTACCTGTGGGGAATGTGCAAGGGCTCCTGGGATGACGGCACAATACCTACCTGCGGCCATTATATCAGATGGGATCTGTATAAAGAAGCCGGCTATCCCAAACTGGAATCCTATGATGAAGACCTGCTTGATGTAATGGAAGCCATGCAGGCGCTTGAACCCGAAACAGCAGACGGCCAGAAAACCTATGGCTGCGGTGCATGGTTCGGCGCAGGACAGGGCTGGGGTGAATGGGTATTTACATTCGGCCTTGGGCCTCAGGAGGGTGTAAACCTGATTGAAACAACCGGACGTGTTCTGGGTGTATCCACGGTGGATTCCAAGCCGCTGGAAAATAACCAGCTGACCGATCCCGAAGGTATTTTCTGGAGGGCTGTACGCTTTTATAACAAAGCAAACCAGAGAGGCCTGCTGGATCCGGACTCCTTTACCATGACCTCCGATATCTATGAAGAGAACCTGAAGGCCGGAAAATATATGTTCAATGTACCTGGCTGGATGTCAGGAAATGCGAACCAGGAATTTAATAAGACGGAAGGCAACCAGAAAACATTTATTTCCATGCCCAGCTTAAGAGGTGATGCAGAAGACCGTTTCGGAAATATGTACCGTGGCGAAAGACAGTACGTGGTAAATGCCAATACGGAAAATCCGGAGAGATGCGTTGCACTGCTTGACTTCGTGTCTACTTATGAATTCTCCCGAATCGCATGGAACGGTCTGGAAGGACAGTTCTGGAATGTGGAGGACGGAGAGGCCGTTCCAACGGATGATTATCTGAAGGTTACGAAGGATGATGCTTTTGGCGTGGAAACCGGCGTGAACGTATATCATCATTTCTGTGGTTTCGGAAACGGAACAATCGATCCGGATGACGGTGTTGCCATAGATTTATATCAGTTCTCCCAGAAGGCACTGGATTCCAAGATGAATGATACGGTGAAGGATTTCATTTCCCATTACGGACAGGAAACCCAGGCCGATGTATACCGTGCGGAAACACCCGTTACCGATGCCGGAATGTATATTTCCTTCGGGGATCCGGAAGGGGACATTGCTTCCTATGTTAATGAAATCAATGCTTATATGGGCAAGAATGTAGTTACCGCGGTTGCTGCCAAGAGTGACGAAGAATTTGAAGCAACCCGTACTAAAATGATTGAAGAACTGCAGAAGAATTATCATGTGGATGAAGTATTCCAGTATTTCTATGATGAAGCTGTTGCGCAGGCAGATGATGTTGCCAAGCTGGTTGAGATGAACAACGCCATCAAAGCCGACAGGGAACAGTAAAATTCATACTGCCCCGACAGGAGTCCGTGTATTGTAAAAATGCACGGGCTCCTTTAGAATATAAAGTGTAGGTTGTGAGTCCCCTCCCGTCTCCGAACCCTTCCCCGCCAGGGGCCTTCCCGCTCCGGTATTTTGGCCTTCGGCTTTTGGCTCCCACAGAGCCTCCGCCGGGCAGTATCCACTGGGCGGGCACGCTCTCGCTCGGTTAAAAACGCAGCGGTACTAACGCTGCAAAGGACGCAGCGTAAGGACCGGCGTTTTTAAACGGCCCTTTCAGCGGATACTGCCCGGCGGAGGCTCGGCGGGAGCCAAAAGCCGAAGGCCAAAATACCGGAGCGGGAAGGCCCCTGGCGGGGAAGGGTTCGGAGACGGGAGGGGATTTACAAGCTACTATTTACCTAAAAAGAAAGGGAGGGATTTTTATGGAGAAAATAATGGTTGGCAGGGGGATGCTGACGGATGGGGCTGTTTGGCTGGGAGATGAAGGGGGAATGGCCCGGCTGCGGGTGCCGGTGACGGGGGGAGGACTGGATGTGACCTGGCTGAAGGAGAGGGATGAGAGGTATCTGGTCTTTTCTTTGGAGGCGGAAGCGGAGCATAGTGTGCCGGTTAATCTGTTGGTGTATAGCAGCAGGGAGGAGAGCGGGGAGCCGGTGTTCGGTATACGGTTCGGGGTTCTTCCGCAAATTCTTACGGGGATCTGTGTGGATCTGACGTGGCTGGATGCGCATGCGCTTTTTCCGGAGACCTGTCCGGGGCAGCTGAAAATTGTGTGTCAGGGCAGACGGGTGGACAGGGAGGAAATCAGCCGGATTGTGCTGGCTTCACTTCCTATGGATGAGGAGACGGAGCTGAAGCTTTCGGAGCTTACCCTGACGGATACGCGGCCGGGGGAGTTTCCTCTGCCGGATGTGAAGCTGGTGGATGAGCTGGGGCAGAATAAGAGAAAGGAGTGGGGGAGTAAGTTACATAGTATCGGAGAAATGAAGGAAATGCTTGAGCGTCAGGCCGGGGAGGCGGATATGGGGTATCCGTATGAGGACTGGACGGAATATGGCGGATGGAAAAAGAAGAAACTGGCTGAGGGAACGGGATTTTTTACGCGCTGTAAGGAAGATGGGCGTTGGTGGCTGGTGGATCCTCTGGGGTATGCTTTTTTCAGCGTGGGGCCGGATTGTGTGGTGGCGCGCAGTGACTGCCGTGTGGACGGCGTGGAGAAATGGATGGACTGGCTGCCGGACAGGGAGGATCCCGTGTATGGCAGAATGTATGAGCTTCATGAAAAGTGGCCGCCTGTCGGGGAGGCGAGAAGGAAATGTACGCTGTTTTCTTTTGAACAGGCAAATCTTTACAGGGCTTTCGGAGAGGAATGGTATGAGGAGTGGAAGCGCATGCTTCCCGGACAGCTGAGAAAATATGGGATGAATACTCTGGGGAACTGGAGTGATGACAGGCTGTTGGGAACTACGGGGATGCCTTATGTAACTTCGCTTCCCAGGTTCCCGGGGACAGAGCAGAATATTTTCAGGGATTTCCCGGACGTGTTCAGTGAGGAATACCGGCTGGATGCTGAGGAATGTGCGAAGGCCATGCAGGCAAAAAGCAGGGATCCCTGGATGGTGGGGTATTTCCTTCGGAATGAGCCGGCCTGGGCGTTCGTGGATAATCTGGTGATCGCGGATGAGGTTCTTTATAATCCTGCGAGGACGGTATGTAAGGAGAGGCTGGTGGAAAGCCTGAAGGCGGAATATCAGACGATAGAGGCCCTGAATGGCGCGTGGAACAGCAGCTTTGAGGAATTTGAGGATTTGTATGAAAGCCAGGCCCATGTGTCTCAATGGTCGGAACGTGCCGGGCGGGATATGCATGCTTTTTCCAGGAAGATGATGGAGGAATATGTGGGGATTCCTTCCAGAGCCTGCCGGAAGGCGGATCCTGACCATATGAATCTGGGAATGCGCTGGGCCTGGGTTTCCGATCCGGATGTGGTTACGGGATGGGAGAACTTCGATGTGTTTTCCATTAACTGTTATGCTTATGATCCCACAGCGGCGATCCAGAATATTGTGGATCTGGGGGTGGATCTTCCCGTATTGATCGGAGAATTCCATTTCGGAGCCCTGGATGCGGGGCCCAGTTCAACCGGGCTGAAGGGAGTTGCCTCCCAATATGACAGAGGACTGGCTTATAAGTATTACTGTCAGCGTGCGGCGGCGCATCCTTATGGGGTGGGATGCCATTATTTCCAGTGCTATGATCAGTTTGTACTGGGCAGGTTTGACGGAGAAAATTATAATATCGGCTTATTTGACATCTGCTCCCAGCCTTATCCGGAGATGATGGAGGCGGTAAAGGCATGCGGCGCCGATCTCTATGAGGTGGCGGCGGGGGAAAAAATGCCTGCGGAGGAAAAAGCCGAACGGACAGCGATGATTGCTTTTTAGGGGAAAGGTGTCCGCTGAAGCGGACAAAGGGGTTAATGACATGATTAGCAGACAGAAGCTGGTGATTCCCACATATGAAATGGATGAGGCGGAGAAGGCGCCTGTTTTCTATGATGTGAGAAATCATCAGGGAACCAGGGGGAATATTTATCCCATCCCGATGACAGATACCTTTAAGAATGTGAAGACGGACAGGGAATATGATGCCATCCGGCTGGAAAATGAATTCATCCGGGTGACGGTGCTTCCCCAGCTGGGCGGAAGAATATATGAGGGATATGACAAAAAGGCGGATTATCATTTTGTTTATAAAAATAATGTGATAAAACCGGCGCTGATCGGTTTGTGCGGGGCCTGGATTTCAGGGGGCATTGAATTTAACTGGCCCCAGCATCACCGTCCCACCACCTTTATGCCTGTGGATTCCTGGATTGAGAAGGGGGAAGACGGTTCAGAAACCGCATGGATGGGGGAATATGAGCCTTTATTCGGCATGAAGGGCATGGTTGGGGTGACTATCTGGCCCGGCAAAGCCTATGTGACGGTGAAAACAAGGCTGTATAATCCTACAAACGCCATGCAGACCTTTCACTGGTGGGCCAATCTGGCGGTTCATGCCAATCAGGATTACCAGCTGCAGTTCCCGCCGGATGTGGACTACATTACTTATCATTATAAGGATGCGGTCTCTCCGTTCCCGGTGGTCAGAGGGGAATTTGCCAGAGCGGATTTCGGGGAAGGGACGGATATCACCTGGTTTAAGAATATTCCTTCGCCGGCGTCCTTTTTCATCCTGAATTCGGATTATAATTTTATGGGCGGCTATGACCACGGAAGAAAAAGGGGAACGGTACATGTGGCGGACCATCATGTATCCGTAGGAAAGAAATTCTTCACGTGGGGAAGCCGGGAATTCGGGGATGTATGGCATTCTAACCTGACGGATGAGGACGGGGCCTATCTGGAAATCATGACAGGCTGCTACACGGATAATCAGCCGGATTTCTCATTTATGGTTCCGGATGAGACAAAGACATTTGAGCAGACATGGTATGCCCTGTCGGATATGCCGGGATTAAAAAATGCCGGAAAAGACGGGGCGGTGGGCTTTGTGCACGAAGGGCGGAGCCTGGAGGTGTGCTTTAATGTCACTGCTGTCCATCGAAATGCCCGGATGAAGGTAGTGTTAAAAGGGGAGACGCTTGTGGAAGAAGAAGTTTCCCTGGAACCCGGGAAGCCTGTGCTCAGAACGTTTGAGGTACCGGAGGATATGGAGGAAAAGGAGGTATCAGCCTTTCTTTATGACGAAGACGGGAAGGAGCTGATTTCCTATACCTGCAGGGCGCCGTTTTTTGAAAACAGGGAGAAGCCCGTGCCCCATAAGCCTGCCCGGGAGCCGAAGGAGATTGGCAGCCAGGAAGAGCTTTATCTGGAGGGGCTGCATTTGGAGCAGTACCGCCATGTGACGCTGCGCGCGCAGGACTATTATATGGAAGCGCTGCACAGGGATCCGGGAGACAGCCGCTGCAATAACGCCATGGGGCTTCTTATGATGCGGCGTGGAAACTGCAGGGAGGCCCTGCGCTTCATGGAACGGGCGGTGAAACGCTGTATGCTGCGCAATCCCAATCCGAGGGACGGGGAATATTGTTTTAATTATGCCTGGGCGCTGGAAGAAAACGGGCAGGAGGAGGAAGCTGTCCGCTATTACAGAAAGGCGGCCTGGAATTATGGCTATAAGGGCGCGGGCCTGAAACAGGCGGCAAAGCTTTCTGTTCGAAGAGGGGATACCGGGGCGGCCCGGGATTGTGTGCGGGAGGCTCTGACTGTAAACGGAGAAAGCCCGGAGCTTTTTTTCCTGCAGGCTTTTCTTCTGCGAAAAGAGGGAAGAACGCAGGAGGCGGAGGCGGTGACCGGGAGGATGCTGAGAATCGATCCCATGGCCTATGGGTCATTGGGGGAAAATTGGTTCCTGCAGGGAGAAAGCGGCCTGGAAAGACTGCAGGCGGTTCTGGGGAAAAGAAGAACGGCGTGGCTTGTGCTGATGGCTTCTTATCTGGAGCTGGGAGCCTGGGAGGAGGTGCTGAAGCTCGGTGAGAAGGCGCCTTCCAATCCCATGGTTTACTACGACTGCGCTTATGCGGCGGCAGGCCTTGGAAAAGAGGAGGATGCGGCGGCTTTCCTGAAAAAGGCGGGAGCGGATCCCGGAGATTATTGCTTCCCTTATACGGATATGGATAAAAGGGTGTTGGAATACGCGTACTCCCGCGGGCTTGACGGAGGACGCAGCGCCTATTATCTGGGCTGTCTGTATTATGGGAGGGACAACAGGGAAGAAGGAATGAGATACTGGGAGGAGGCGGTGTCCAGGGAGGACGGGCTTTACCAGGCCCACAGATGTCTTGCCCTTGCCCTCCTGGAGGTATGCCGTGATAAAACCGGTGCGAGGAGAGAAATGGAGAAGGCATTTGCCCTGAAAAGGGCTTCTTCGGCAGGAGAAAATTCTTCTCCCAGCCCCGACGGGCGGTATCTTCTGGAACTCATGGAAATACGGAAGCAGTGCGGCGTGCCGGTAAGAAACCTTCTGGAATTGCTGGAAGAGTATCCTGATTTGGTTTACAAAAGAGAGGATCTGTACCATCAGCAGCTTGTTCTGTACAACGAAGCGGGAATGCCTGAAAAAGCGGCGGAATTCCTTAAAAACCGTATTTTCAATCCTTATGAAGGCGGAGAGGGAATTCTTGTAAAGGCCCATATTTTAGCCTATATTCAGCTGGGAAGACGCGCCCTGAGGGAAGGAAAGAATAAGGATGCCATAGCTTTCCTGGAAAAAGCGCTGGAATATCCGGAAAATTACCATGAGGGCAGGGGTGTCATGGCCCGGGAAGCGGCGGTGTATTACCATATGGCGAAGGCTCTTGAGGCGGATGGCCGAGGGGAAGAAGCTTTGGCCTGGTATGAAAAAGCCGCGGCCTATCAGACAGGGCGTCTGGATGAAAGCGATTTTTATACGGCCTGTGCCCTGCGGCGGCTGGGAAAGGAAAGGGAGGCCGCCATTTTGTACCGTCAGATGCTGGAGGGCGCGGATGCGCTGTTGGAGAAGGAAGACAGACTTCCCTATTTCGGCGGTTTTGTTTCCAACCTTCCGGGAGAGCATGACGTGCGCAAGGCCAATCATATGAAGGCACATCCCGCAAAATTTTATGCATATACGGGACTTGGAAGAAAAGAAGAGGCTGAAAGGGAAAAGGAACTGGCGGCATACTGGGGAGCGGAGCTGGCATGGCTTTCCATAATTGAAGAAGATGGAGGGAATCTGGGGTATGAAGGCATCTGAAAAAATTAAGGGGATTGTTTTTGCGTATAATACAAGCGGAGAATATGAAATGGTAAAGGAGCTTGGGGTGGAATGGATGCGGCTGAATATCTGTTTCCCCTGGGCGGACAAAATGTTCGGCACCCTGAGTGAGGAATACATACAGGCGAGGCAGGAAATCCTGGATACCCATGCCAAAGGATTTCAGGTGATGCCTGCAACCCCTCCTCTTGGCGGGTTTTCCTATGATGAAAAAGAAGGGAAGACCTGCTGGCATGAGCATTTTCCTGAGTTCGTGGGTAAGAAAGGGACCGATGAATTCTATGAGAACGTAAGGGAATCCATGCGTTTTATCTGTGAGGATTTGGGGGAAGCTGCGGGAATATACTGGCAGTGCATGAATGAAATTGACATACCGGTCTTTTCCAATGATTATCCGGATGATATTCTGGCGGACACGGCCAGGGCCAGCGCGGAGGGAATACGAAGAGCCAACCCTCAGGCCAGATGCGGCATCAATATTTCCTGCTACAATGAAAACGCGGTGAGAATTGCGGACTTGGTTTACCGGGAGGGGCATCCTTTTTATTACATGGGAGTGGATCAATATTTTGGCTCCTGGCAGCCGGGAGATGTGGATGACTGGATCGGGGTAATTGACGGTCTGTATGAAAGATACGGGCTTCCCGTACTGGCGAATGAATGGGGGTATTCCTCTGACGGGGAGTTGGAGACAGAGGCACCGGATCCGGCGCTGATTCCTGAAGGGCTGAATGAAGTATGTTATACAAAGAAATGGTTCAATCAGGCGGAAGGAGGGCATACGCCCCAGGTGCAGGCAGATTATTTTAAGAGAGGACACCGTATTTTTGCACAACATCCGCATTGCCTTGGTTCCTTCATGTTCTGCTGGCGGGATGCCTATCATTGCTATCACTGCGGTGCGTCGGACTGCCCTGCGGAATGCTACTGGGGGATAGTGGATACCGAATGCAGGCCCAAACCGGCCTATTATGCGGTAAAAGAAGCTTTGAAGGGGTATTATAAGTAATATACGGCGCGCACGATGGCGCATATCCTAAGAGGGATCGGTTTCCGGCTCCATCCATCCGGTGAATTCCAGGATGGTCTGCCGGGAGTCGTTCCCTTCTTTTTGACGGGCAAGGAGCATCCGGCTGCGGTATTCACGGGGCGTCATGCGGATTACACTGCGGAAATGCCGGTTGAAATTGGAGACGGAAGCGAAGCCCACCATTTCGGATATGGTGAGGATGGATTCCTCTGTACTGAGCAGCAGGTTGCAGGCCTTCATGATGCGGGTGCTGTTCAGGTAATCCAGAGGGCTGGTCCGCATGATGGTATGAAATACGCGTCTGAAATGAGTGAGGCTCATATGGCATACTTCAGCCAGGTCTTCCATGGGAAATTGTGTGCTGTAATTATCCTCTATATAATCCAGGGCAGGTGAAATGATGAGGGCGTTTTCAGGAAGATAGGCTTTGTGAGAGGCTTCCGAGCCCGGCTCCTGACTTGCCTCTTCCTGGATCCTGTTCAGCTCGATGGAGAGGGCAAGCAGAAGCCCTTTTACGCATATCTGGTAATTGGGCCGTTTATCCTCCATTTCCCGGATGATGGATAGCGTCAGATAGTGGATATGGGGGTATTCCTCTCGGGGCAGGATATGCCGGTAATTCCGATAGGAAAACAGGGACAGGTCGGGGCCTGCGTCGGGGGTGAGGAACAGGCCCCTGAAAAGCTGCGCAGGATCAAACATAATATAGGACCAGCGGCTTTCCATTCCCTGGTCGGAGTAAGTGGTGTGGGGGATATTCCGGGGAATACAGGTGACATCCCCTTCTTTGAAGGACATGGGTTCGCTGTAAAATTTCATCGTGCCGCTGTGAGAGTGGCACAGGCCGATTTCCAGGCAGTTGTGAAAATGGAGACGGCTGCTGGGAATATCTGATATTTTCCAATGTCCGCCTGTAAGGACAAGAACCGGAAAGTCCGCAGGAAGATAATAGTTGCGGTATTCCATGACAGTGTTTTTGGGTTTGGACATATACGGCCTCCTTTTACAGGAATTTATAATAATTACAACCAATATGTTAAAAAAGTAACAAATAAAATTTGCAATAAATTGTATGGAAAAACCATAGAAAAAGAAGAAAGATTAAAATAATATACAAATTAACGGATCCTATTCCGGAATTGTTCCGTTTGAATTTAAAATAATGGATAAAAGCTAACAAAAATATATCATAAATGGTTGAAATTGCAAAGTATATCATTCAAATTAAATAGAAATCGGAAGCGATTTATTTTAAGGTATAGGCATAATAGGGATGCATACCGGAATTTTCCGGAGAAAGAGAGGGTGCAAATGTTAAAGCTGGATTTTGACAGGAACCAAATTGAGGATGCAATCGACCGCATCGTGCACAAAACCATGAATATGGATCTGACCTGGGACTGGCCCTGCGGTGTGGCCTATTACGGCATATCCAAAGCTTGGGAGGTTACAAAGAAGGAAGAGTATCTGACACTTTTAAAGGACAGGATTGATGAATATATGGAGCTGGGACTGCCGCCTCAGTGGACGGTGAATACCTGCGCCATGGGACACTGCCTGATTACCTTATATGAGGCAACCGGGGATGAAAAATATTGGGATGTGGTGATGAGCAAGGTGCATTACCTGCAGGAGGAGGCCCTTCGGTTCGGTGACCATGTGCTTCAGCATACGGTGTCTGCCAACAATGATTTTCCGGAACAGGCCTGGGCGGACACTCTGTTCATGGCGGCTTTTTTCCTGCTTCGCGTGGGCGTGAAGCTTAACAATGCCGAGATGATTGACGATGCGCTGAATCAATACTACTGGCATATCCATTATCTTCAGAATCCGGAAACCGGTTTATATTACCATGGCTATAATAATATTACCGGCGACCACATGTCCGGTTTTTACTGGGGAAGGGCAAATGCCTGGGCCGCCTATACCATGTCGCAGGTAGGAAGCATTCTTCCGGAAGCTTATCTCTACCCCAAATACCTGGAGGTGACCGGCTCTCTGAATGAGCAGCTTGCCGCGCTGAAGCTGCTGCAGACGGAAAACGGGTTATGGAGGACGATTCTGGACGATGAAGGCTCTTATGAGGAAGTATCCGCTTCCGCAGGTATCGCCGCAGCCATGCTGGAAAAGGGAAATCCTCTGCATTCCAAATATATCAATAAAGCAGTGAAAGGAATTCTGGAAAATGTGGGCAAGGATGGAAAGGTGATGAATGTATCCGCGGGAACCGCTGTTATGAAGGACAGGGATGGGTACAGGGATATTTCCAGACGCTGGATTCAGGGCTGGGGACAGGGATTGACGCTGGCGTTTTTCTCCGGACTGCTCACAGCCAATGACGCGGCAAAGGACGGCGCTTTATAATTTTATGCAATCGGAATGATCCGGGAGGATTATATACATAAATCCTGAGAAATAAGGAGTAAATGAAGGAATGAGTGAAAATAGAAAAGGGAGCTTTACGCTGCCGGGGGAATCAGGCTACGAAAAGCTGACTTTGGAGCTGGCGGAAAAATGGGGGGCGGATGTCATCCGTGACAGTGACGGGACGGAGCTTTCCGATGAAATACTGGATGCGGGATATGGGATTTACTCCACTATCTGTATGATACGGGAACATAATGAGTGGGCGAAGAAGAACCATGATAAGCTGCAGCAGTGCTTCCTTATGACAAGCCCGGCGGTGGCGGCGGAAGGGAAGCTCACCATTGAGCTGATGAAGGATTTTTTTGAGGAGCAGTTTTCTGTCAATGACAGCGACAGGGCGATCCGGTACTGGCAGGTATATGACAGAACCACGGATACGTTGCTGGATGCGGATAAATGGAGTTACGATAAGGAAAAAGGATGTGTGACCATTGAGGAGCCCGCCGCATGGCACTCCTATACGGTGAGCTTTATGGCCTACCGTATCTGGGAAGAAATTTCCATGTACAACCATACTACCAACAATTGGGATAAAGAGCACCTGATGCAGATTGATCCCATTTACCCTCAGACACAGGAATTTCTCCTGGAGTGGATGAAGGAGTGGTGTGAAACCCATCCGGCCACTACTGTTGTGCGTTTTACTTCCATGTTTTATAATTTTGTTTGGATATGGGGAAGCGATGTCAGGAACAGGAACCTTTTTACGGACTGGGGCTCCTATGATTTTACGGTGAGTGAAAAGGCGCTGGATGATTTTGCCGCGAAATATGGCTATGAACTGACTGCCGAGGACTTCATCAACCAGGGAAAACTGCATGTGACCCATATGCCGGGCAGCCGGAAAAAAGCGGACTGGATGGAATTTATCAATGATTTTGTAATTTCCTTCGGCCGGAAGCTGATTGATATGGTACATGAATACGGCAAAAAAGCCTATGTTTTTTATGATGACAGCTGGGTGGGAATCGAGCCTTATAACGGAAGGTTTGAGAAATTCGGTTTTGACGGGCTGATCAAGTGCGTGTTCTCCGGCTTCGAGGCCAGGCTCTGCGCAGGGGTGAAGGTGGATACCCATGAGCTGCGGCTTCATCCGTATCTGTTCCCTGTGGGATTGGGCGGCGCGCCTACCTTTATGGACGGCGGAGACCCCACACTGGAGGCGAAAAAATATTGGAACAGTGTGAGAAGGGCCCTTCTTAGGGAACCTGTCCAGAGGATCGGGCTGGGAGGCTATCTCCATCTGGTGGAAGACTATCCGGATTTCTGCGATTATATAGAGCAGGTGGCGGATGAATTCCGTACCATAGGTGAATTCCACAAGGAAGGCAGGCCCTACAGTATCCGTACAAAAGTGGCTGTTCTGCATTACTGGGGAAAGCTCCGTTCCTGGACGCTTTCCGGTCATTTCCATGAAACCTATATGAATGACCTGATTCATATCAATGAAGCCCTTTCCGGACTTCCGGTGGACGTATCCTTTATCAGCTTTGAGGACGTTTTAAACGGCGCGCTGGAAAACGTGGATGTGGTGCTCAATGCCGGATTTGCGGGCAGCGCCTGGAGCGGCGGGGATGTATGGAAGAATCCGGCTGTTGTTGAAAAACTGACTCGTTTTGTATATGAAGGGGGAAGCTTTATCGGCGTAAATGAGCCTTCCGCGGTGGATGGCTATGATTCCTTTTTCCGTATGGCTCCTGTACTGGGTGTTGATGAAGATACCGGAGCGCGTATCTGTCATGGGAAATGGGAATTTGAGGTACAGACGGAGGAAGGGCTTATGCCGGAAGGCTGCTTTGTGAAGAAAACCGGTAATTACCGGAAGGGGATCCCTTTCCTCACGGATGGAAAAGCAAAGGTACTCGCACAGGACGGCGGGGTTCCTACCCTGACGGTGAACAAGTTCGGCAGCGGTATGGGAATTTATATGGCTTCTTTTGAAAAAACGATAGAAAATACCAGGCTGCTTCTCAACCTGATTCTGCTTGCGGGAGGAGAAGACAGAAACGGGCTTTACCTGACGGATAATTGCTGTACGGAATGCGCTTATTATCCGGGCAGCGGACAGCTGGTGGTCATTAACAACAGCGATATGCCCCAGACAACAACCATACAGACAGCAGACGGGCTGGTGGAAGCGCAGCTGGAGCCCTATGCCACCAAAATGCTTCGTATCTGAAGCGTAAGGAGATGAGATATGCAGATAGGAATCCGCTTACACGATACATTACCCATGGCGCTGCCGGAGAGGCTGGCCCATACCAGAGAGCAGGGTTTTTCCTGTGCCCATGTGGCGCTGTCCAAGGTGATTGATGATTTTGAAATAAAGAATTCCACGCTCACGCCCGGTTTTGCCATGTATTTAAAAAAGCTTTTCGCGCGCAATGACCTGGATGTGGCTGTGCTTGGCTGTTATCTGAACCTGGCGGATCCTGACGGAGCCCGTCTTGTGGAAACAATAGAGAAATACAAGGCGCAGATTCGTTTTGCGTCCTGGCTTGGAGCAGGCGTGGTGGGGACGGAAACCGGCAATCCGAATTCCCTGTATGTGCCGGATCCGGCAAGCCGCACGGAGGAAGCCTTATATACGTTTACGAAGAATCTTTCCTGTGTTGTGGAATATGCGGAAAAAATGGGAGTGGTGGTAGCAATTGAACCGGTCTGCCGGCACATCGTATACGATGCGCGCAGGGCAAGGCAGGTGCTTCGCTCGATTCAGTCGCCGAATCTGCAGATCATACTGGATCCGGTGAATCTGCTGGATGACTGCGATGCCGGAAGGTATAAGGATGTGGTGAAGGAAGCCATTGAACTGCTGGGAGAAGACGTGGCGGTCATCCATGTTAAGGATTTCAGTGTGTCGGATGGGAAGATTGTTTCCATGGCGGCGGGAACGGGAATCATGGATTACAGTGATTTGATTCGCTTTATGAAAACGGATAAGCCCTATATCCATGCAACGCTGGAGGATACCGTACCGGAGAATGCGGTGCAGGCCAGAGAGTTTATGGAAAGGCTTTGGAATGAGGCGTAGGACGGAAGTTTGAGTTCCTAATATAAAAAAGCAAGGGATGAAAAAGCCCTGCGGAATCTGCAATGTTTTTGCAATAAGGATTCCGCAGGGCTTCTTTTTTTACTATTTATGCAGTACCATCCGCAGGTCAGGCAGCTGCTTTTTCCTTCCCGATTCCGATCTGCACAAGCCTGCCGGTTCCCCGCAGATATTTGAAATACACCAGGGTAAAAGCAGCAGATGATAAAAGGGCGGCGATTCCGTCGGCAATCGGTTCCGCATAAAAGGCGCTTGCTGCCGTAAAGGCCAGGGGCAGCAGGCAGGTGGCGGCAAAATAAGTGGTTTTGCGGAACAGGGAAAGGAACAGGGACAGGCTTGTCATTCCCAGTGCCGTGAGGCTGTCCACAAATACATACTGGAAGCTCAGGGGAATGATCATCATGGTAAAGGCGCGTATTCCCCATACGGAAAGCTCAATATACTCGGCGTTATCGGTAAATATTCCTGCAAAGGCAGCGGGCAGGAAACGGGAAACCAAGAACATGAAGGTTGTAAATCCAATACACAAAAGCAGGACACACAGAATGATTTTCCTTATCCGCTCCGGCTTATTGGCTCCGTAATTAAAGCTGATAAGCGGCTGGGAGCCTCCGGTAATGCCCAGCATGGGTGAGGTGATGAGCATCATGTAGCTTTGTACAATGGTGGCACAGGTAATGAGGGTATCCCCGTAGCCGGGGCCGCCATGATACTGCAGAACCGCATTCATGGCGATAATTATAATGCTGTCGGTTGCCAGAATGAGGAATGGGGAGAAGCCAAGCGCCAGAATCCTTTTTACCAGCGTCAGTTCGGGACGGCGAAGGTGAAGGGGGACCGGCATGCTTTTTTTATAAAGGACGAAGAGTACAAAAAGGCAGGAAGCGAGCTGCGCCAGCACCGTGGCGGCAGCGGCTCCTGCAATCTCCATATGAAAAACAAAAATAAATAAGGGATCCAGAATGATATTCAAAACAGCCCCGATGAGGGTGGTTACCATTCCAAGCATGGGATATCCCTGGGCGGTGATGAAATAATTCATGCCCATGGACAGCAGGGCGAAAAAAGTGCCGCAGGTGTAAATGGTCAGATAGATATCCGCATAGGGATAGGTAATGTCACTGGCGCCGAACCAGCGCAGAAGCATTCCTTTGGTAAGCAGGAAAACGACGGTGAGAACGGCGGAGAAAAGAAGCAGGGTACTGAAGCAGTTTCCCAGAATCCGTTCCGCATCTTTTTTGTCATCCTGGCCAAGACGCATGGAAAATAAAATGGAACCGCCGATACCGATAAGCGTGGCAAAGGAGGAAAGCAGGGTGATAATGGGAGCACATACACCCGCCCCTGCCAGGGAATCGGCCCCGGTTACCGGAATGTTTCCTATATAAATACGGTCAACGATACTGTAAAGGACGTTGACGAACTGTGCGAACATAAACGGGACAGATACCCGCAGTACAAGGCCGGGTACGTGATCCCTTCCGAAATCATTTATTCTTTTTGCTTTTGTATTCATGATATCCCCTCCATAGGCGAGCCGACGTTCTCACTCGGCTGAAAACGCAGCAGTACTAACGCTGCAAAAGACGCAGCGTAAGGACTGGCGTTATTAGACGCCCATTACAGGACGCCATGACGACATGGGGCTGATGCAGGGAAGGGACGGGGCGAAGACGCCTTCCCACAGGGCGCTGACGACTCTACAGCACACGGAGTGGA
>NZ_MPDJ01000004.1:787607-797438 GCF_001881565.1 Eisenbergiella tayi | reverse complement strand
TACTAGTCATGCGAGAACAGACTCCTTTGTATTTATTTGTGTTGTGGTGATTCAAATATAACACAAAAATCTGTTCTCGTATTTTTTATTTATACTGGTGTAACACATGTATTGTAATCCTACACTGCAGTTCATTCCAAAATATTCCCGGAACTGGACAAAAGACAGGAAAAAAAGTATAATAATTTCATCCGCAGCATTGCGGCTGATTGGCTTTATCAAGCCATTTTCAACGAAAATTCAGAAGGCAGGAAGGATAAGGGGTATGGCATACGGTTCGATTCCATTGGAAAAAAGGTTGAGGGAAAATATTAAAAGCTACAAGCTGGAAAACCTGTATGATTTAGAGAAGGTACAGAAATTATTCCGGGATCTTGGAGAGGCATTCGGCATGGAGCTGCTTTTAACGCAGAGACATGGGGAAACAGCGGTTGCTGTCGGGGATTTTTCGGACTTTGAGCCGGATGTGGAGATGGAGCCCGGACGTAAAATCAGGGTGGCAGAAAGGACGATAGGACATCTTTATGTGAAACTGAGCAGTCCGGAGGCCGGACAGAAGATTGAAGCTGTCCTGGATGATCTGGCTGAGCTGTATTCTTTCCTGGGAGAAAAGCAGTACCGGTTCCGGGAAACAGCGATATATGCAGATGAACTGGAGGAAGCCCTGGAAAAGGACAGATATCAGGCGAAGCACGGAGAACATGTGGACGCGCTCACAGGCCTGCTGAACAAGACTTATTTTGACGGAAGGCTTAAGCTTCTCAAGGAAACCGGTACGGCGCCGGATGCTTTGATCTGTGTGAATATCAATGACTGGAAGTTCGTGAACAGCAATTACGGTGATGAGGAAAGCGACCGGCTCATCAAAACGGTTGCCGATATCCTGAAAAGGGAAGCGAAGCCGGACTATCTCATAGGCCGTGTGGACGGGGATGTCTTCTACATTGTAATAGAAGTGCCGGAGGATGGAGAAGCCCTGGATTACTGCAGGCGCATCAAGGATGCCTGCCTGGCGTTTGAGGACTCCGTGCTGGCACCGTCCGTAGCTATCGGTATGGTAACAAGGCTGAGTGTGGAAGAGGATTTTGCGGAAGGCTTTTCCGAAGCGGAGTACGAGATGTTCCGGGATAAATTCGATGAGAAAAACAGTCCCGGCTATCGGGAGCGCCTGGAAAAAGGGCTTGCAAAATAGAAAAATGGAATAAAAGGATGTATTTAAAACTCCTTTTCGTTGGGAATAGCAGGGAAGCCATTCGTAACGGAAAGGAGTTTTTTATGAAGATCCGAATTCCGTACAAAAAGGAACTTCTCATTATATTTCCGATTTGTTATAATATCCAATATCAGGTAAAAAGGTCCGGGGAAAATGGTGAAAGTATACAAAGAAAAGAGGGCATATGTACAGGGTATTATTTGCAGAGGATGAATTGCTGGTACGTCTTGGCTTGAAAAATGCCATCAGGTGGTCCGATTATGATATGGAAGTGGTTGGGGAAGCGGATAACGGGATCACGGCTTTGGAGCTGTTTGAGGAGCTGAGGCCGGACGTACTGATTACGGACATTAAAATGGGCGGGATGGATGGCTATGAGCTGATAAAAAGGGTCAGGGATATAGACGGGAGCTGTGCCGTTGTGATCATTTCCTGTCTGGATGATTTTGAGACCCTGCGCAGGATGATGGGCTACTGTATCATCGGCTACATATTGAAGGCCAGCATGACGCTTGAGGAAATAGGGGACGTGCTGAACCGTACCAGGCAGTATCTTGTAAATGTACGCAGGCAGCAGAATGTACAGGAAGAAAATAAAGAGGAAAAAAGAGAAAATGCGCTGAGAAATTATCTCTGCAGTGTTACCGGGCCGGAGGAAAACATCCGCTGGATGTCGGACTGGGGGCTCCCTCTGGAAAATCTCCGCACGCTGATTATCCTCTCTCTGCGGGAGGCGGATGAGAAGAAAATCAATGAGCTTGGCATGAAGCTGGTCCGCCAGCTTTTGTGCCAGAGCTTTCCTGAGGCGGTTTGTGTGCAGACAGGCAGTACGGAGCTGACGGTGATTTGTACCGTGGAAGGAGAGGCTGCAGAGGAACAGCTGCTGAAATTTGATAATGCCGTCAATAATCTCCTGGACGTGACCTTCGGAAAAAAGAAGATGCGCCTTTCCCGGGAACATTCCGTTTGGGAGTCCTACCAGGCGCTCAGGCAGGAAAAGGAAGCGGTCTGGGAGGAGGATCCCCTGATGGAAAAGGCCGTCCGGTTTATGGAAGACAATCATGGAAAGCAGATCACCCTTCAGGAAATTACGGATTACCTCTGTATCAGCACCAGTTATTTTTCTTCGCAATTTAAGAAAAATACAGGGAAAAGCTTCGTGGAATACCTCAATGACATCCGCCTGGAAAAGGTACTTGGCGAGCTCAGGTATTCCCGGGAAAAAATAGCCTATATCGCAGAGAGGCACGGCTTCCGGAACCAGGAGTATTTTACCCGTTTCTTTAAGAAAAAGATGGGAATTTCACCGGTGAAATGGAGACAGCAGCATTTCGGAAAGGATGGTGGTTCCCGGATATGAAACGGCTTAACTGGAAAATAAAGCTGGTTATCACAATCATAAGCGCCATCAGTCTGGTAGTGGTGATTCTATACATGGTAACCTATTTGTTCTTTTCCTCCCAGCTTCGCAGGAATGATGAAAAGATCGCCCAGATCAATTTCAGACAGGCAGAGGAAAATCTGGAACAGATTATTAAACTGGGTATCCGGGATGCCAACCGTTATGACATGGATATGCTGGCGTGGAACTTCGGGAACGGGGAATATGCCGATGATGCCGGCAGAACGGCGCTCAACCGGAAAATGATCCTCCGGTTTGAGGAAATCCTCGCTATCAATCCCAATCTCAGCGCTGTGGCCCAGATGAACGGGAACGGACAGACGGTCATATCCACCGTGAATAAGAACCGTAGCGGAATGACTATGGTTCCCGATGAATTCCGGGAGATCCTGCAGGAAAGCACGCAGTCCTATCCGGCTTTCCAATGGGTGCCGGGGAATGTCCTGGGAGACAGGGAAATTCTGTGCAAGGCGGCGGAGGAACCGGCTGTCCTGGGAATCCGCTCCATAGGCAAGTCCGACCGGGCGGAGGAGGACAGTTATATTATTCTCGGCATTTCAGAAGAAAGGATACGAAGATGCTATGAATCCGTGGTTTACAACGGAAGCTCCGCCATGCTTCTGGATGAGCAGGGACAGATTATTTCCAGCACACGGGAAGGACAGCTGTACCGTACCTTTGAACCGGAAAAGGACTGCCAGATTGTGGTTTACCCGCTGTCCTACAATAACTGGACGCTGGTGAATATGATACCGGTCAAAAATTACCAGAAGGATATCCGTACCTTCCGTAATTTTTCCCTGGCGATCATACTTACTGCTGCGCTGTGCGTCATTTTTATTGCGGTGATATGGAGCAAACGCTATACGGCTCCTATCCAGAGCCTGATGGATAATATGGAAAAGGTGGGGAAGGAGCAGCTTGATATTGCCCTGCCGGAGAAAACCGGCCTCTCGGAACTTGATAATCTCAATGAGGAATTCTGCCAAACGGTCCGGAGACTGAAGAGCTATATTTCCGACCTTCAACAGGCGGAAAAGGATAAAGCCGCGGAAGAGCTGAAGGCCCTGCAGTACCAAATCAATCCTCATTTCCTGTATAATTCCCTCAATTCCATCCGCTGGATGGCTATGATGACCAATAACGGGAAAATAGCGGATTCCATCGTCATGCTTACCAAAATCATCACGCCTGTTTTCAGAAATCCCAGCCTGACATGGAAAATCAGGGATGAACTGGAATTCCTGGATAATTATATAGGGATGATGATGCTGCGTTATGCGGGGAACCTGCAATACCGGATGGAGTGCGGCGAGGAGCTGTACGATGAGGTCTTTCCCCGGTTTGTGCTTCAGCCGGTGATTGAAAACTGCTTCGTCCATTGCGGTACCAAAACGGACGGTATGGAAATCAGGGTGAAGATCCGGAAGGAGGAAGGCAGTTTTCGGATAGAGGTGAGGAATACTGCTAAGCAGGTAGATGAAGAACGTCTTGCACAGGTCAATGAACAGCTGAGATACCGGAGGGAATCGGGAAAAGAAGATGTGGGTCTGATAAATGTGGTGAAGAGGCTGTCTTATCTTTATGGGGAGAACAGCAGCGTCAAGCTCCGGGCGGAGGGAAAGGAAGTCGTCGGTGAAATCATATTCTCTGTATAAATATACAAAAAAAAGAATATAAGTCAGAAAAAATGAGACAAAATGATAAGGCAGATGAAATCTGACAAATGAAAAGTAAAATAAGACAGATAAAAATCCCCGATATTTGATAGAGTTTATACACAGGAAGCACAAGACGTCTTATGTACAACTGTATCAAACTATATTGGAAGGGGATGTACTATGAAAAAGAAAAAGATAACAGCATTGATTTGTACGGCGGCACTGATGGCCGGCTGTCTGGCGGGCTGCGGCAAAGGGGACGGAGGAAATGCCGTACAGGCGGATGCCGATAAAGGTACGGCGGCCGGTACGCAGGACAGCGTCTCAAATGAGGGTGCGGCAGGGGATATTTCCGAGCATGTTAATATTTCAATCGGCGGAATCAATGTGGGGAATTCCAGTTCCTCCGACGGATGGCCTACAGAAATTGTTACTTATATAGAAGATAAGTTCAATGTGACGCTGGAAACCAAATCCTATGATAACGAAAGCCTTAATCTGGATCTGTCAGGTGGTACCACCTGTGACATCCTGCAGATTAATGATGAACATATTGAATCCATATTAAAGGGCAGGCATGCGGTGGATCTTTCCCAGTACCAGGACAGCCTGGCCGCGAATATTTTTTCGGAAACCTATTCCCTGCGGAATGAGGTTTTAAAAAGCTTTAAAAGCAACGGGGAAGATAAACTGTATTTTGTGACTCCCCGCGTGACTTCGGAAAACGCCCGTTCCACCTACGGCGCCACATTGAACTATGGCTATGTGGTTCGCTGGGATCTATACAAAGAGATCGGCTGCCCTGAAATAAAAAATGACGACGACTATGTGGACGCACTTGTCAGGATGAAAGAGATTTATCCGGAAACGGAAGACGGGCTTCCTGTATACGCTCTGAGCGCATACAACGACAGCAACCTGCATCCGTATTTCTTCATCGGCTGTCTGACACAGGGCTATTCCAACATGGAAAGCGGACTGTATGTGAAGAACATGGCAACGAATGAACTCATTCCGGATATTTATGACGAGAACCTGGATGGGATTACAACGCCTTTCTGGGCAGGCATGTCTTTCTATAATAAGCTTTATAATGCCAATCTTCTGGATCCGGACTGCTTTATCACCAAAGGAGAAGACCTGACGGAAAAATATACGAAAGGGCAGTATCTGGGCGGCTATGTAAACTGGCACTTCGGTAATTACAATAAGAATGCCAGGGCTGCGGATCCGGAGACGGAGAAGCAGTATGTAATCCTTCCCACCTATATGGGATGGGCAAATGAAAGAAATTATGCCGGATGGCAGGGCAAATATTTCCTGGTATCCTCCCACAGCAAAAATGTGGAAAGAGCGGTTATGATTCTCGACTTTTTACAGAGTGAGGAATGCTCCAGAATCGTTGACTGCGGTATTGACGGCAGATGGGAAACCGCGGCAGACGGAACCCCGTCCCTGACAGAGGATACGATTGACATGAAATCAAATCCGGCCCGTGCCGAAGAATGGACGAAGAGCGGAATCGGCTCTACGTTTTCCGATATGGTGGGCTATGACTCCAATAATATTGCTTCCGACGGCGGCGCCATAAGCCTTTGGGAACAGCAGGATATTATGGTAAGAAACCTGACGGCGGCGGAAAAGGATATGTGTGCCGCATTTGACATAGAACTGCCTTCCGATTTGCTGAAGAAAAAGGTTGAGGCAGGAGAAAGCATGGATTTGCGCGCAGGCAATTCTGCTATCCAGTTCGGTATGGAAATTGTGCCGAGTGATATCGGCAGGATCGACAGCAACTGTGAGCAGATCACAATTAATGCCATTCCCGGGCTTGTCCAGGCAAAAACGGAGGAAGAGTTCCTGGCGGCGAAGGAAGCGCTGATGGCCGAACTGAAGGCAGCAGGCGCGGAGGACTCCATCGCATGGTGGACACAGGCCTGGAATACGGCGAAGGAAGCGGTTGAAAAAATGCAGTAATTGTACTTTTGCGGCGGACAGGGATCCTGTCTGCCGCAGTCCGGTAAAGACGGAATCAGGAGGTTTGTAATGAAAAAAACGACTGTGATACCGGGGCGGAGGAAAAAGTATAACCTGCTTTTTATGACCCTGCCTTTTATGGTAATTGTTCTTCTTTTTAACTATGTTCCAATATTTGGCTGGATTTATTCGGTCTTTGATTACATACCGGGCATATCCATCCTGGAATGTGATTTTGTGGGGCTGGACTATTTCCGGCTGATTTTCCGGGATGCCAATGTGGTGAGAACCTTGAAAAATACATTTATTTTTGCTTTAATCGGCATCGTTCTCACCCCGCTTCCCATGCTTTTCGCCATCCTGCTCAATGAAATCAAATGCAGCCCTGTCCGCAGAGTGGTCCAGACCTTTACCACTCTGCCAAACTTTATCAGCTGGGTTATCATTTTTTCCCTCGCTTTTTCCCTGTTTGCGACCGACGGTGTGGTGACCTCCCTCATAGCGGGGATTACAGGAAAAGAAGTGACTTCTATATTAAGCTCCGGAGAATCGGTTTACTGGTTTCAGACGCTTTTGGGCATCTGGAAGTCCCTGGGCTGGAGTTCCATCATTTACCTGGCGGCCATTGCGGGCATCGATCAGGAACAATATGAGGCAGCCAGAGTGGATGGGGCCGGTTATTTTCAGTGCGCCGTCCATGTCACGATCCCGGCTCTCATGGAAACCTATGTGGTGCTTTTTATCCTGCAGATCGGCAATTTCCTCAATACCGGCTATGAACAGTACATGCTGTTTAAAAATGCGCTGACGGCCAACAACATTGAGGTGCTGGATCTGTACACCTACCGTATCGGTTTGGAGAACATGGATTATTCCTACGGAGTGGCTATCAGCATCCTGAAATCCCTGGTCAGTATATCCCTGGTGGTTCTGGCGAATATGGTAGCCAAAAAGATCCGGGGAAATACGGTAATTTGACAATTGTGCAGGCACCTGAATACGGGAGGATGTAAGGAAAGATGAAAATAAAACCGTCTAAATCAAGAATTGCTTTTCAGATATTTAATTATACATTGATGCTGCTGGCTACCTTTGTATGCGTCTACCCTTTCTGGTATATCGTCATTTATACCTTCAGTGATGCCGCGAAGGCAGGAATCAACAATCCGGTTTTTCTGCCCAGGGGATTTTCGGTATCCAACTACGTGGATATATTCAAGCTGAGCGGCTTTTTTCCCGCACTGGGGATTTCCGTACTCCGTACAGTGGTGGGAACCGTGGCTGCCGTACTGGTATGCTCCTTCCTGGGCTATATGTTTACGAAAGAAGAGATGCCCGGCAGAAAGTTTATGTACCGTTTTCTGGTAATGACCATGTATATCAACGGGGGACTCATTTCCACCTTTATTGTCATGAAATCTTACGGGCTTTTGAATACCTTCTGGATTTATATCCTGCCCATGATGATTTCCGCCTACAACATTGTGCTGATAAAGACCTACATGGAATCGCTCCCGGCCTCCCTGGAGGAATCCGCCATGCTGGACGGAGCCGGTTATATCAAGGTGTTCACCAGCATTATCCTGCCGCTGTCAAAACCCATTATTGCGACTGTTGCGGTATTTGTGGCTGTGGGACACTGGAATTCCTGGTTCGATAATCATATTTATACAAGAGGGGAAAGTTCATTGACAACGCTGCAGTATCTTTTGTACAATTATCTGAACGAGTCGCAGAGACTTGCGGAGCAGATAAAAAACACAAGCAATCTGAGCAGCATTGAAAATGCCATGGGAACGATATCACCCAAGGGCGTGAGAATGACTATTACCGTACTGGCATCTTTGCCGATATTTATGGTATATCCGTTTATGCAGAAATATTTTGTTAAAGGGATTATGATCGGTGCGGTGAAGGGCTAAACGGGGAGCAGAAAAATCCGGAGCGTTGAAGGGTTAAGCGGGGAGCACAAAACCCGGAGCGGCAAGGACAGGAAATATGCGCAGTAATTACTGAAGAACGAAAAAACTATGCGGGAGGAAAAGAAAATGCAATCGGAAGAACGATACCCCGGTTACCGGGAGGATGAGAGACTGGTCGGCGTGGTGCCCTCACCCAGGCAGATCGCCCATCAGAAAATGGAATATTTTGGTTTTATCCATTTCACGGTCAATACCTTTACCGGAAGAGAATGGGGAAATGGGGAGGAATCCCCTTCCATTTTTAATCCGGAAAAGCTGGATGCAGGACAGTGGGCCGAGACTGCGGTCAGGGGAGGCATGACAGGGCTGATTCTTACCTGCAAGCACCACGACGGTTTTTGCCTGTGGCCCAGCGCATATACCGAACACAGCGTCAAAAATTCGCCTTATAAAGGGGGAAAAGGTGATATCGTAGGAGAACTTGCCGAGGCCTGCCGGAAAAAGGGGCTGAAATTCGGAGTTTATTTATCTCCATGGGACAGAAACAATCCAGCTTATGGATCGGGAAAGGCCTATGACGACTACTATGTGAACCAGCTCACGGAGCTTCTCACGAATTACGGAGAAATCTTCACTGTCTGGCTGGACGGCGCCTGCGGAGAAGGACAGAATGGGAAAAAGCAGGTATATGACTGGGAACGCTATTATGAGGTGGTGCGGCGTCTGCAGCCGGGAGCTAATATTTTCGGATGCGGGCCGGATGTGAGATGGTGCGGCAATGAGGCAGGAGATACCAGGCCGAGCGAATGGAGCGTGGTGGCAGCGGAACTGGCGGACGCAGAAAAAGTAGCGGCCCTCAGCCAGCAGGAGGACAATGCACAGTTCCGGGAGAAAAAGCTTACAAGTACCGATATGAATCTGGGCAGCAGGGATGTGCTGAAGGATAAAAAGGAGCTGATCTGGTTTCCTGCGGAAGTGGATGTATCCATCCGCCCGGGCTGGTTTTATCATGAAGAAGAAAACGATAAGGTGCGCTCTTTTGAAAATCTGAAAGAGATCTACCTGAAATCCGTGGGCGGAAACTGTACGCTGCTTTTGAATATCCCTCCGGATAAGGATGGATTGATCCGGGAAGAAGACAGAAAAAGCCTGTTCCGGCTGGGCGATTTCATCCGGGAGGCCTTCCAAGTGAATCAGGCGGAAGAAGCGGAAATAGAAATAGTTCCCTCTGCAGACTGCGAAGGAAATGACGGAAGCGTCCTTCTTGACCCCGGTGATGATTTCTGGTTCCGCAATCCGGACGGGCAGCGGGAGCTTCAGATAACCTTGCTGTGGGAAAAGGAACGCACGCTCGATTATCTGGTGGTACAGGAAGCGATTGCCTTCAGCCAGCGGGTGGAGCAGTTTGAAGTCAGCTTTATGGATGAAGACGGCAGCTGGAAACTGTTTGCAGAAGGGACTACAGTCGGCTATAAACGGATTGTTCCGTTAAACGGGCTGCATACGAAGGGGCTCCGGTTTAAGGTTACGGATGCAAGAGTCGCGCCTGTGCTGGCATTTGTCGGGGTGTATTGAGTGGTGAAGACAGGGCTGTCCTTGTGAAAAAAGGTGGCTGGAACACTAATGAAAAAAGGCCAAATAAGGGGCTGTCGGGAA
>NZ_MPDJ01000004.1:787519-787586 GCF_001881565.1 Eisenbergiella tayi | reverse complement strand
AGCGAGTCACACCGGCCCCTGAACTATTTCCTCAAAAAGAAAAAAAGATGGCTAACAACAACCATCT
>NZ_MPDJ01000004.1:680184-787498 GCF_001881565.1 Eisenbergiella tayi | reverse complement strand
CAAAAAGGAGGAGACAGTCCCATAGAGAATTCCGGCTTAAAAAAAGCCCGGATTCTATGGGATTGTCTCCTTACTGGCTGTCAGAGGTTAAAAATTGGTATTAACCGACAGCCCCTTATTTATTCCCTGTAAAGCAATTTGTATAAGGTATTCCTCAGACAGTGACTTATTTGCCGCGGAACGGAAACACGAAAACAGAATAAAGATAGTGGGATTAGAGCAAATATAAGCTTTTATATAATAAAGTGGAAAGTGTTGTCGAAATACTACAAGAATTGTATCTATTTTGTTATATGATTTCTATTGAGATAGATACGGCATCCCGTATTTTCCCGTTGGGCTGACCTCTTAAGTTTGGTATAATATAATTATAAATAAGAAGGCGTTTTTTTAGATACAGGGTATGAAATAAATTAACTGTTTTCATAAGAAGGGTTGGTAATAATTATGAAAAAAATACATAAAAAGACAATCTGCAGCCTGATTATTTGTTTTTTAGGAAGTATCATATTTTGCGCATGCGAAAAGACAAAGGAAATAAAGCATAACAAAAGTCCTATGCTGTTTGGTGCTCAAAAATCTGAGACAGAAGAATTATTAGGAATAAAGCTTGAGGATAAAAAATACAAAGAAGAGGAAATGGGAGGCTGTGAATTTCATGTGTATACTGTTGAAGGTTATACACTCTATGGTTACAAAGCAACAGCAGATTTGTATTTTTGGCAGCAGGAAATTGCTGACGGACAGCAATTAGGATTATCTGTTTTGCAAATTTCTTTTGCGGATTTGATTGATTTAGACGTATTGGAGGCCTGTTTGGCAGAGAATTATGAACCTGCGCATAAATCAAAAAGCAGTACGGAAATAGCCTGGCAGGGCCAGGCATATACTGAACTTGAGCAAGCCGGCAAATTAGAAAAGGTATTTACTGATCTAATGGGGAGTAAACCATTAGTGCCATTATGGATTTTACAAATTCGTCAGACAAAGAGAGAATATACGGAATTAACCTTGATTTGCCCCGCAGCAGCAGTTTATCGCCATATAGATTCTTTTGAAGATTAACAGACCTGAAAAGGCCATTGCCAATCTGAGCAGTCAGATATTGGTAATGGCCTTTTGTATGGTGCGCCCGGCGGCGCACGTTTCTAACCGGTGCAAGTCCGGAATCCGCCCGGTGGTGGGAAGGATATAGCCGAAAGCAAGGGTGTCCATCGTGAGGTGGAATCTGAAGGAAGCTGGATGTTGGGAACATACTAACCAACGGGCAAATCTCTGGTCTGACGAACAGAAATCACATGAGGCCATGCATGAGGGCAAGACTGCCATACAAGTTGAAGCCCAATAACCACACGGAATCATGCATGGTAGATGTGGCAGATGGATGGAGAGAAAGAAACGTGTGGTACCCGGGGAGGTCTGTGCGGAATGTCCTGAAAGGGATAACCATTATCGTGAGATAGTGCTGAACGTACAGAAGTCAGCCGAGGTCGTAGTAGTCAAATGGAACGGGTTCCATTCGAGATGAAGGACCGAATCAACAGGAGTCTTCAGTACAACCGGGAAAGGGGGAAAGAACATTGGGTACAGAAAACAAAGATAGCTGCTCACAGAGAGACAGCGCGGAACGTGAAGGGTATGTGAGAGCGCACCGTTCTTTCCGTCGGATATGGAAGGAAAGGGACAGTGCACAGCCGGAACTCTTGGAGAAGATACTGGACAAGGACAACCTGAACAGAGCTTTTAAGAGGGTAAAGGCAAATAAGGGAGCGCCGGGAATCGACGGAATGACCGTAGAGGAGGCCGGTAACTACCTAAGGGAAAATCAAAAGGAACTGATAGAGAGAATCAAAAGGGGAAAATACAGCCCCGACCCAGTAAGACGAGTAGAGATTCCCAAGCCAGAGGGAGGAGTGCGAAAGCTTGGCATTCCAACAATAAAAGACCGCATATTTCAGCAAGCTATAGGGCAGCAGCTAATGCCAATATATGAGCCGCTGTTCTCGAAGAATAGCTATGGGTACCGTCCGGGAAGAAGCGCAAAGGATGCCGTTTTAAAGGTAAAAGAGTATGCAGAACAGGGATACACGCATGCAGTAGCATTGGACTTGTCAAAATACTTTGATACTCTGAATCATGAACTGCTTTTAAATATCCTGCGCAGGGAAGTAAAGGATGAAAGGGTTATCCAATGGATAAAGAGATACCTGAAGAGCGGTGTCATGGAAAACGGTGTAGTCATGGAGACAGAGGAGGGTTCGCCGCAGGGAGGAAATATATCACCGTTGCTGGCGAATGTTTATCTGAATGAGTTCGACCAGGAGTATGAGAAACGGGGAGTGGCTTTTGTACGCTATGCGGATGATATCGTATTGTTAGCCAAAAGTGAGAGAGCCGCAAAGAGACTACTGGAAACAAGCACGAAGTATCTGGAAGGGACGCTGAAACTGAAAGTGAACCAGAAGAAAAGCCGTGTAGTAAGTGTATATGCAATCCGAAATTTTAAGTTCCTTGGCTTCACATTGGGAAAGAACGGAAAGGGCATCTATGTCCGAGTTCATGGGAAGTCATGGAAGAAAATGAAGTCAAAACTGAAAGAACTTAGTTCCCGAAGGTCTGTTCAGAGCATACGTCCTTCGTTGGAAAAGATAAAGGTGTATATGCGAGGCTGGCTGAACTATTATGGAATTGCAGATATGAAAAAGCGAATAGAGGAACTCAACAAATGGCTATATCACAGAATCCGCATGTGTATATGGAAACAATGGAAGAAACCGAAAACGAAGGTGAAGAATCTGCTGAAAATGGGAGTACCGGAAGAATTGGCATATCAAGCAGGGAACAGCCGAAGAGGTTATTGGTTTACGACACATACGGTAGCAGTGAATCTGGCAATGACAAAAGAAAGACTGATAAACAGTGGTTTCTATGATTTAGCCACAGCCTATCAGTCTGTGCACGTCAACTGTTGAAACCGCCGTGTACCGAACGGTACGCACGGTGGTGTGAGAGGACGGGAGTTAATCACTCCCTCCTACTCGATCATTTTTGCTGAGTGCGGCAGCAGTCTGCATCCCGATAATATTGAAAATACAGCCTACCCGGATATCCGGGTATAAGGGATGGTAATATCAATAATAGTCCCTTCTCCGGGCATGCTTTCTATACAAAAGCCAACCCCTTTCCCATAATGGCTCAGCAGCCGCTGGTGGATATTCCGGAGGCCTATGGAATGATGTTTGTACTCCGGACTCCGGGAAGCCGAAGAAGCAGTGCGTGGCAGCGTTCCTTCTGACAGTTCCTTTCTGATATCCGCCAGAATATTTTCAGGAATGCCGCAGCCGTTGTCTGCGACCAGCAGATGAAGGCCTGAGTCGTCCAGATTGCAGCTGATGCTGATATAACAGTTGCTTTCCATACAGGAAAAGCCGTGTTCAATACTGTTTTCAACGAGAGGCTGCAGGATAAAGGCAGGGATCTGCAGATTCATAAATTCGCCGGGAATATTACAGTCGAATATAAATTTTCCCGGAAAACGAATATTCTGTATGGTCAGATATCTGTTCACCTGCTGCAGTTCTTCCTCCAAATGTGCGATTGGGAATTTTTCCAGGTTATAACGGAGCAGATCCGACATGCAGACGGCGATTTTCTCAATTTCGGGGATATTATGGATATCAGCGAGCGACTTTATAACATTCAGGGTATTGTAGAGGAAATGATGATTGATCTGAAACTGAAGCATCTGATTCCTCATTTTCTGTTCGTCGAGCTGAATCTGATAGTTTTGCTGAAGGCTGCTCACAAGGCGCTGATTGAGCTGGTTAAAGCTGGAGACCAGTTTGCGCAGTTCTTTGTTGGAACCGCAGACCGACAGATCGATGGTTCCTTTACCCTGGTCCGGAACGGGTACTGCTTTGGACGCATTTAGTTTCGGGGAGCTTAGTTCCATAGAATTTAGTTCCATGGAGTTTAATTCCATAGAATCGATTTCCATACATAAACGGGAAATGGAATTGGTCAGCTTACCCGAAATCAGGACAGCGAGTATCAGCCCCAGGATAAGGCTGAGTATAAAAATACCGGAATGGCTGAAGAAATTTTTCCGGTAAACCTGAGTAAGAAGCTGATTATCTGCAAACTGCAGCAAATACCACTTGGTTGTCTGGTTAATGCATCCATTTATTAAGTACGTTGTATTTCCCAGAGTGATTTTTCTGGTGACAATGGAACCATCGGAGGGAAGGCTCCGGGTAAAGTCGGTAAGCGTATGTAAAAGTTCTGTGTTTTCTGCCGAAGCGGAATAAAGGCCTTCATCGGTCGAAAACGTCAGCTGGTTCATCGTATTATAGATCATCAGTGTATTTTCCGAGGTATGGGCGGACAGCAGTATTTTTTCAACAGGTTTGAAATCGAATTCGGCATAACAGACTCCGATTTCCTTAAAATCGTAACCGTCATAAAGTATTTTAATCATGGGAAGGACGCTTTTGGAAGAGCTTGCATAGGAAGAACGCTGCAGAGGGGCGTAATAGGTATGATTAGGGGACTCGGCGGCAAGCGTATGCGTTTGGTTTATGGTTTCCATAATCTGCTTCTGCTGGCTGGCATTGATGATATTGTAATCAAAAACATAGTCGTAACGGTTTTCAAATACACAGGTGACAAGATTGCTGTTTAGCCGGTTCGTCTGTTTGAAAAGGTAGCGGAACATGGTGGAATCCTGGGCATAGGACAGATAGTCGGACTGATAATTAGTGACCATCGCCCTTCTTATATCATCGCTCAGAAGCGGCATATCCGCGATCTTGGCAGCATCCTCCAAAAGCATATCAAGAGTGAGGCTGGCCTGGGATAATATAGTAATCATGGAATTACTGTACTCCGCAGCGATCTCAGAGGCATTTTTTGTCGCGGCAGAAATGCTGAGCAAGGTGGTGGGAATGATTATGAGCAGTAATGAGTACAGGAATATCTGAACCCGGTAGGATAAGTTCGCCGTATAATGGTGCATAAATTAGTTTCTCCCTTCTGCTGATTTGTTTTACAAGTATAGCATATCCTGGTTATCCAAAATATAAGATCCCTTCAAACATTTCCTGATTCCCTCGGTAAATTTCCATATTTATCCTAAGATAAATTCTATTTTTTTGTCTGTTATTTTCTTATAATCAAAACAGTTTCAGAAAAGGAGGAGACACAAAGATATGAATAAAGCGGAAAGAGTCATTGCGGTAATGAAAGGTGAAAAAGTGGATTATGTCCCGGCGGGTTTCTGGTTTCATTACAAACCGGAATATACCGTGGAAGAGATGGTTGATGCACATATGAAGCTTTATCGCGAAACAGGGATGGATATCATTAAAATCATGCAGGATTATATGTATCCGATCGTCGGGGAGATAAGAAATAAAGAAGACTGGTATGAGGTAAGCGTTAAGGATACTTCATCGGAGGAATTCTGCAAGCTTGCGGCCGTGATTAAGGGAATCAGAAAACAGGCAGGAGATGATGTCCTTTTGTTCCAGACCATGTTCGGCCCGTTTAAAGCGGCATCCATTGCTTTTGGAGATGAAGTTCTCATGCGTTACAGTAAGGAAGCGCCGGAGGCCGTGGAAGCGGGAATTAAGAGAATTGCGGACGGCCTGCAGAAATGGGCGGAAGGATTTCTGGACGCGGGAGCGGACGGAATCTATTATTCGGCACAGTTCGGTGAAGAAGGCAGATTCTCCAAAGACGAGTGGGAACGGCTGGTAAAGCCTTTTGATCTTCAGATCCTTCAGGTGGCGCAGGAAAGAGAAAACAAGTATAACATTCTCCATATCTGCGGAGAACCGGAATATGAATTCCGTACGCATCCAGAATGGTTTGCGGATTATCCGGGAGATTTGGTGAACTGGTCGGTAAAGGACAATCATTTAAGCTTGACGGACGGAAAAGCCATATTCAACGCAAAGTTACTGGGCGGCATGGATAACAAAGGAAACATCCTGAGAGGGCCGGCGGAAAATATCAGGAAAGAGGTTGAGGGGATCCTGGATGAATTCGGGACAACAGGGATTATGATTGGGGCGGACTGCACGATTCAGGGAAAGGATATCCGTCTTGATTATATAAAAGAGGCCGTGGATACGGCGCACAATTATTTAACAAGGGAGGAACAGAAATGAGAAGAAAATGGGCATTGGTATTATGCGCCGCATTGACGGCAATGAGTTTAGCCGGCTGCGGCGGCAAGACCGGAGAGACGAACGCTCCTGCGGCGGAATCATCAGCAGGAAAAACAGAAAGTACTCCAGAAGGAACCCAGGAAGCGCAGGCTCCATCGGGAGATGTAATGACAATTGAATTCTTCCAGCAGAAGGGTGAAGAGGGACCGCAGAAGGGATATCAGGCAATCATTGATAAATTCAATGCAGCCAATCCGGATATCAGGATCGAAATGAATACGGTTCCGGATGCGGGGACTGTTTTGACTTCCCGGATTTCGTCCGGTGATATTCCCGTCATTTTTTCCGATTATCCCACACAGCAGCAGTTCAGGCAGAAGGTGGCAAATGGATATGTACAGGATTTATCAGGACAGGACTTCCTGAAAAATGTAAATGAATCTTCCCTGGAAATGACAAAACAGGAAGACGGCGGTTATTACGCGCTGCCATACAGCCGTAACTATATGGGCGTCTTTTATAACATGGATATTTTCGAAGAGAATAACCTGGAAATTCCGGAGACATGGGATGATTTTGTTAAGCTGTGCGATACCGTGAAGGCGGCAGGGATTACACCCGTCGGTTTATTCGGAAAGGATCCGGGAAGAGTGGGACATACCTTCCAGTGTACAACCGTGGCATGGGCGCCAAACGGTGTGGAGACAATCGGAAAGGCGGCGCAGGGAGAAGCGAAGCTGGAAGGAGATCCTGAATTTGTGAGTGCCTTTGATAAAATGTCGGTTCTGCTTTCTTACGCGAATGAAGATGCTCTCGCCCTGTCTGACACAGCCTGCTGGGAAAAGTTTGTAAACGGCGAATATGCCATGTGTGTTACCGGCTCCTATGCGAGAGGGACATTACAGGCCAGCAATCCGGATATCAGATTAGGGGTATTTCCTCTTCCGAATGACACGAAGGAAACCACCCATGTTTTATCGGGAATCGATGCGGCAATCTGTATATCCGCAAAGGCAAGTGATGAAGAGAAAGCGGCAGCTTATAAATTCCTTGCGTTTCTGGCGGAGCCGGAAAACGCCCAGCTGTTCTGCAACAGTGACGGCGCTCCTTCCTGTATCAACGGTGTGGAAAATGACGATGAAGGGATTTCGCCCATGACCGATATGATCAATGCCGGTCAGACTCATGACTGGATGGCTTCTACTATCAACAATAATGTTATTACGGACTTGTATAATGTGGTTCAGGGCTTCTGGGCTGACAAAGATGTGGACGCCGTTCTTAAAAATATGGACGCTTCCATAGCCGTTACATCAGCAGAATAGCAGAGGGACTCAATATGGCGGAGGTCTTCACAGCTTCCGCCATTTTTAAAATTTCCGGAAAGGGCTGAGTAAGTAAAAAATGTATAAAAAGAAGAAATCATCCGGATTATCCGGAAAATATATTTATTTCGGATTCACAATTATTCCGGTTCTGCTGTATTCGTTTTTCTATGTGGTTTCGGTGATAAATGGCGTTCGATACAGCTTTACGGACTGGGACGGAATGTCACAGGAGTTCCATTTTGTAGGATTTAAGAATTATGCGTCTCTGCTGAGAAATCCGAATTTCTGGAATTCCATGAAAACGACGGTATGCTACAGCATCCTGCTTGTGACAGGGGTTATCCTCACGTCGCTTGCGCTGGCCATTTCGCTGAATTCCCTGAAGCGCTTCAAAACCTTTACGAAATCTATTTTTTTCATTCCGGCTATGATCGGCGGAGTGACCATCGCTCTTATCTGGGATCAGCTTTATTACAGAGTGGTTCCTGTTATCGGGCAGCTGCTCGGAATCAAATGGATGTCGCAGAGCCTTCTGATGACGGGGAAAACGGCTTTGCCGGCGGTGGTTTTCGTACAGATCTGGCAGGCGGTTGCGCTGCCTACCGTGATTTTTATTGCCGGACTTCAGCAGATACCGGAGGAACAGTTCGAATCCGCCAAAATAGACGGGGCGACGGCTTTTCAGCGGTTCCGTTACATAACGATGCCGTTTCTGCTGCCTACGGTTACGGTTAATCTGGTGCTTACGATCAAACAGGGCTTCACTTCCTTTGATTTCCCGTTTGCGCTTACGGGAGGAGGACCGGTACGTTCCACCGAGGTAATTGGAATTTTGATTTATAATGATGCTTTTAAGAACCTGAGATTTTCAGTAGCTAATGCAGAGGCATGCTTACTGTTTCTTGTTGTGGCTGTTTTTTCACTGACACAGCTGAAGCTTACCAGCAGAGGAGGTGGGGACTGATGGGAAAGATAAAAGAAGCCCTGGGATGGAAAATATTACGTGATATCCTGCTGGCATGCGGACTTGTATTGATTTTATTCCCTTTATACCTTGTACTTATTAATTCCTTTAAGACACTGGACGAAGCGGGAAAGAATTTCTTTGCCCTTCCCTCCGGACTCAATTTCGGAAATTTCAAGGAGTTATTTACCAACAGCAATTACTGGATATTCCTGAAGAATTCCTTCAAAATATCCGTTGTATCGGTACTGCTGATACTGACTTTTGTCCCTTCCGTTTCCTTTTCAATTGCCAGGAATTTTGAGAAGAGATATTATAAATCCATATATTATTACCTCCTGATGGGATTATTCATCCCGTCACAGGTGATTATGCTTCCGGTAACCAAAATGATGACAAAGCTGAATATGCTGAATCATACGGGCTTAATTATTCTGTATTCGGCATTCAGCCTGACACAGGGGGTATTCCTTTTTGTAAATTATATCAGAGGGCTTCCCTATGAAATCGAAGAGTCTGCATATATTGACGGCTGCAGTGTTTTTCAGACTTATGTCAAAATTGTGCTGCCGCTGGTAAAGCCGATGATAGCCACACTTTTGATTATGGATGCGCTGTGGATATGGAATGACTTCATGCTTCCGCTGATGATTCTGAACCGTTCACAGAATATATGGACGCTTCCCCTGTTTCAATATAATTTCAAGACGGAGTATTCTTTTAACTATACGATGGCGTTCACGGCATACCTGCTGTCCATGCTGCCCATGCTTATTATTTATTGCCTGGGACAGAAGTATATTATCAAAGGACTGACGGCGGGCAGTGTGAAGGGCTGATTATTCTAAAAGGGGGATTTCGGTTGATTACAATACTGGTGGTTGAAGATGAGAAGTATGCTCTGGATTCGCTGCTCAAACAAATCCGGGAATATGATAAGCAGGAAAGCTTCCGGGTTCTGCAGGCGTCAAACGGAAAAGAGGCGTACCAATTATATATACAGTATTCGCCGGAATTGGTGATGACCGACATCCGCATGCCCAGAATGGACGGGCTGGAGCTGCTGAAAGCGATACGTGAGAAAGATGAGAATACACAGGTGGTAATCCTCAGCGCATATTCGGATTTTGAATATGCACGGGAGGCTTTGACATACGGCGCGTCCGATTATCTATTGAAGCCAATCAATGCGGTGAATCTGGGAAGCTGCCTTGATAAGTTTCTGAAACGCAAGGTGACGGAGAAAAAAGAAGCGCTGATGACCGGGCGGGATATGGTGACACAATATATTGCTGACTGCATCAGAAGAGAAGATTTTTCCAATTTTGTGGAAGAAAGAATGTTTAAGAAGATATTCCGCGAATATCAGATATCGGTTATCTATTTTGCGGGGGAATGCCGGCCTGATAAGGGCAGATTTCTGACGGAAATAGAAAAGCTGTACGGAGGGGAGTTCTGGATGGAATTCCGGTTCCTGGAGACGGAAAATGATCTGTGGACGCTGGTTGTCAATCTGTGTCATGAAAACAGTTTTTTTCACCGAAGGATACTCCGGCTCCTGCAGGAGGAAGGCTATGACGTATATATCGGAGTGAGCGCTCTGCATACGGATGCCAAAGAGGTACATCAGGCATATGACGAGGCTTTAAAGACCTGCAAATATAAGGTATACGGCAAAGAAAGACTGCTGCTTTCCGCTCAGCCTGCAGAAGAAGGGGAATACAAATACTATCTTCCCAAAAAAGAAGAGGATCTGCTGAAAGAGGCTTTGAAATGCAGGAATACAAGAAAAACGGAAATGGTCATTGAGAATGTTTTTGCAGATATCAAAAAAACCGGAAGTATCAGCATGGAATGCCTGGAACTGCTTCTGTCGCAGTTTCTGGTCATATACAGGCAGACGCTCGGGGAAGGCGGAGTGAATAAGGAGGGGATGACCAAAGGCCGGACCTCAGTTCTTCAGTTTGACAGTATTGAGGATATGCGGGACTTCCTGATCCGCATCGGCAGGAATATATGCACGATGCTGGATGCACCGGAGAACGGGAAGCATAAGGACATCGTGGAGACAATGGCGGAATATGCGCAGCAGCATTTTGACCAGGAAGTAACGGTGAAGGAACTGGCGGAGAAGGTTTTGTTTATGAACCAGGATTATCTGAGCCATTTGTTTGTGGAAAAAAAAGGAATCAGCTATTCCTGCTATCTCAGACAGATCAGGATGCAGAATGCGGGGAAGCTTTTGGAAAACAGAAAGCTGTCCATTACGGAAGTGGCGTCAATGTCCGGTTACAACGATACCTCCCAGTTTATAAGAGTATTTAAAAAGGATTATGGAATGACCCCGAAAAAATACCGGGATTCCATGAAGTGGGAAAACAGCCCCGGAGAACAGCAAAGCACAACGGAGTGTGAAGGAGGGGGATGCGCGTGAAAAATACCCTGGATGAGTGGATTGCACTGCATGAACAGGAGTTTATTCAAGATATAACGGCTCTGGTTGAAATACCCAGCGTATCGGTCAAAGGCGGCAGTACGCCGTGCGGAGAGGAATGCTTTCGGGCATTGGAGAAAATGCTGGAGCTGGGAAAGAATTATGGATTGGAAACAGAAATGATCGGCGGCCGCTGCGGACGGATCAGTCTGGGGGAAGCGGAAAGAGAAATTGGGATCTGGAACCATCTGGATATTGTGCCCGCGGGAGAGGGCTGGACATATCCGCCCTTTGCCTGTCAAAGACAGGGCGATTTCCTGATCGGACGCGGCACGCAGGATAACAAGGGACCGGCTGTCGCAGTCTTATATGCACTCCGTTATCTGAAGGAGCAGGGGATGCCGGCAAAAGTACGGTTCAGCCAGATACTCGGCTGCGAAGAGGAATGCGGAATGGAGGATGCCGGCTGGTATGTAACACAGCGCAGAGCTCCGGACTGGTCCTTTGTGGCAGACTGCGGCTTCCCGGTATGCTGCGGGGAGAAGGGCATCTGCCGGATTGCCCTCAGAACGGAAAAAATAATGGAGAGAATAAAGGACATATCCGGAGGAACGGCAGTGAACAGTGTGCCTGCCCATGCGGCGGCAGTGCTGGAGCATGACGGTGAGCTTGTATCTATAGAAGCGGAAGGAATCAGCGGACATGCAGCCTTTCCGGAAGGGACGGAAAATGCCGTTAAGTTATTGGCAGAACAGCTGATGACATATCCTTTGGGAGAGAAAGAATATAAAATGGCGGAGTTCCTGGGAAAAATATGTACGGACGGATATGGCATCGGGCTGGGGATAGCCTGTGAAGACTCGCTGTCCGGCAGACTTACCTGTAACTGCGGCCTGATCCGCAGCCGGGAAGGGGCGGTAATTCTCCAGCTGGATATTCGGTATCCGGTAACATTTTCCGGCGCTCAGATTATAGAAAAAGTCCGTACGGCAGCAGTAGAAGGAGGCTTCAGGATAACAGAAACAGAGGATGATCCCCCTTTTTATCTGGAACCCGGCCTTTCTTTTATTCAGATTTTAATGGAAGCATATCAGGAAGAGACAAAAGAGCGGAAGCTTCCATACGTAATGGGCGGTGGAACCTATGCCAGGAGGATTCCCCATGCGGTTGCATTTGGCCCGGGAATGAGTGCAGATATGCGGGAACTGAAGCTCCCGGCAGGACATGGCGGGTGCCACAGCGCCGATGAAGCACAGTCGATTGCAAATTTGCAGAAAGCGATACGTATCTATGTTCAGGCAATTGAAAAATTGAATTTATGGATGACAGGAGAGACAAATAAATGAAAAAAATAAATATCGGTAACGGAAAAATAGAAGCGCCGGAAATCGGTCTGGGATGTATGAGGATTACGGGGCTGGATAATGAGAAGGAAATCAGGGCCCTGATCGATACGGCCATGGAAGAGGGCATCTATTTCTTTGACCATGCGGATATTTATGCGGGCGGTCAGGCCGAAGCCGCATTCGGCGAAGCCATAACCCCGTCTTTACGGGAGAAGATGATACTTCAGACCAAATGTGCCATACATCCGGGTACCTGCTATGATTTTTCCAAAGAACATATCCTCCGGTCGGCGGATGAAAGCCTGAAAAGGCTTAAAACGGATTATATTGATATCCTGCTCCTTCACAGGCCGGATACGCTGATGGAACCGGAAGAGGTGGCAGAAGCATTCGAAACTTTGGAGAAAGCGGGGAAAGTGAAATACTTCGGCGTGAGCAACCAGAATTCCATGCAGATGGAACTGCTGAACCAATACTGCGGCGGCCGTATCCTGATTGACCAGCTCCAGCTGAGTATCGCCCACTGTGATATCATGGATTCCGGAATCAATGTGAATATTCATAACGAAGCCGGCGCCAACAGGGATGGAAGCGTTCTGGAGTATTGCCGGTTAAAGGGTATCACCATACAGGCATGGTCGCCTTTCCAGTATGGGATGTTTGAGGGTGTGTTTATAGGAAGTGAGAAATACCCTGAACTGAACCGCGTCATGGAACGTATGGCAGAGAAATATAATGTGACTCCCAATGCCATAGCGATTGCCTGGATACTGAGACATCCGGCGCATATTCAGGCTATTGTGGGAACGACAAACAGACAGCGGCTTAAAGACATCTGTAAAGCGTCGGATGTCTGTCTGACAAGGGAAGAGTGGTATGAATTATATCTGGCTGCAGGAAAACTCCTTCCGTAGACAGGGAAGACAATCAGCAGATAAAAAGGAAGACAGGGAAGACGGAATGAATGATACGATTTATGGGAATTATCTGGAAATCCTGCGGGAAGAGCTTGTTCCGGCTTTGGGATGCACAGAACCAATAGCCCTTGCCTTTGCGGCGGCAAAAGCGAGAGAAGTGCTGGGCGAATTTCCGGAACAAATGGCGATCCATTGCAGCGGGAATATTATTAAAAATGTAAAAAGCGTAACAGTCCCTAATTCCGGGGGAATGCATGGCATAGAAGCGGCGGCCCTGCTTGGGCTGGTCGGAGGCGATGCAGGCAGGGAACTGGAGGTACTGGAAAAGGTAACAGATGAGGATATCGCAAAAGCAAAGGAACTCCTTGAAAAGGGATTCTGTACCTGCTTTTTGGAGGAAGGGGTGGAAAAGCTTTATATCCGGGTGAACCTGACCGGACATACACATGAAGCGGAAGTGGTTATTGCCGATAAGCATACAAGGATCGTCCATATAGAAAAGGATAAAAAGGTTCTGTTCCATCTGGATACGGAGGAAAAAGAACAGGGCGTACATGCGGATAAGAGTCTCTTGAATATCAGGGATATTCTGGATTTTGCACAGCAGGTGAAGCTGGAGGATATCCGGTATATTATCGGGAGGCAGATAGAGATGAATACGGCCATATCAGAAGAAGGACTCAAAAATCATTACGGCGCCGAGGTCGGGAGAACGCTGCTGAAGAATTACGGGAATGACGTAAAGGTCAGGGCCCGCGCCAGGGCGGCCGCCGGATCCGATGCCAGAATGAATGGCTGTTCCCTGCCCGTTGTCATCAATTCAGGAAGCGGGAACCAGGGAATGACCTGTTCTCTTCCGGTAATAGAATTTGCAAAGGAATGGAAAATTCCCGAAGAAAAAATGTACCGCGCCCTTGTGGTCAGCAATCTGACAGCCATTCATCAGAAAAAATATATAGGCAGCCTGTCCGCCTATTGCGGGGCGGTGAGCGCCGCCTGCGGGGCCGGAGCGGCTATCACCTATCTATACGGAGGCGGCTACGAAGAAATATCACGCACTATAGTCAATACAATCGCTAATATAGGCGGTATGATCTGCGACGGCGCCAAATCCTCCTGCGCCGCTAAAATCGCCTCTGCGGTGGACGCGGCCATCATGGCCCATTTTCTGGAAAATGAGGATCACGGATTCCTGCCCGGAGAAGGCCTGGTACAGCCTGATGTGGAAGGAACAATACGCAGTCTGGGCTATGTGGGCAGAGAAGGCATGAAGGAAACGGATGTGACAATATTGAATATCATGATCGATCAGACTAAAATACCGTAACCGGAAAATTTGGCTTTCTTTCTATTTTTTGAGGAATAAGGAAATACATAACTGGAAATGATGAAAGGGCAACTGTCATTGCGGCAGTTGCTTTTTCAGCGAATTACAAATGGAAAAAACCGGAATTTGTTTATAATTTATTTATAAAAAAACACTGAAATTAAGAAAATGGAAGAAAACGAGAGATAAAAAGAGATATTATGAGTAAAAAACAAATTTAGTCTTGTGAAGGGCGTTGCATAAAACAACCCAAAAACATAATATATGTATAGTGTTTAGCACTCAATAAAGATGAGTGCTAACAACAAAAAATACCGGTGTAAGAAAGAATTCATTAAGGAGGCATTTTTATGAAATTAGTACCTTTAGGTGACAGAATCGTTTTAAAACAGTTAGAAGCGGAAGAGACTACAAAATCCGGAATCGTTCTTCCCGGACAGAACAAGGAGAAACCCCAGCAGGCAGAAGTTATTGCAGTAGGCCCTGGCGGAATGGTTGACGGCAAAGAAATTAAAATGGAAGTAAAGGCCGGAGATAAGGTTATTTATTCCAAATATGCCGGAACAGAAGTAAAACTGGATGATGATCAGGAGTTCATCATTGTTAAGCAGTCTGATATCCTTGCAGTAATCGAATAAGAAAAAGAAAACTAAACTTATAATCAGGAGGCGTTTAAATCATGGCAAAAGAAATTAAATACGGAGCAGAGGCCCGTGCGGCTCTGGAATCCGGAGTAGATCAGTTAGCAGATACCGTCAGAGTAACCCTTGGACCGAAAGGAAGAAACGTAGTACTTGACAAATCCTACGGCGCACCCCTTATCACCAACGACGGTGTAACCATTGCAAAGGAAATCGAACTGGAAGATCCCTTTGAAAATATGGGTGCACAGCTGGTTAAGGAAGTTGCTACCAAGACAAACGATGTAGCAGGTGACGGTACCACAACTGCAACCGTACTGGCTCAGGCAATGGTTAATGAAGGTATGAAGAACCTGGCAGCAGGCGCTAACCCCATTATCCTGAGAAAAGGTATGAAGAAAGCTACCGAATGTGCAGTAGAAGCTATCGCAAAGATGAGCTCCAAGATCAACGGCAAGGAGCATATTGCAAGAGTTGCTTCTATTTCTGCAGGTGATGATGAAGTGGGAACCATGGTTGCAGATGCTATGGAAAAGGTTTCCGGAGATGGTGTTATTACCATTGAAGAAAGCAAGACCATGATGACAGAACTGGATCTGGTAGAAGGTATGCAGTTCGACAGAGGATATGTTTCCGCTTATATGTGCACAGACATGGACAAAATGGAAGCAAACCTGGAGAACCCCTATATCCTCATTACAGATAAGAAAATCTCCAATATTCAGGAGATCCTTCCTCTTCTGGAGCAGGTTGTACAGAGCGGCGCCAAGCTGTTAATCATTGCAGAGGATGTTGAGGGCGAAGCTCTTACCACTCTGATTGTAAATAAACTGCGCGGAACCTTCAATGTTGTAGCTGTTAAGGCACCCGGCTACGGCGACAGAAGAAAAGAAATGCTGCAGGATATCGCAATCCTTACTGGCGGCAAGGTAATCAGCGAAGAACTGGGCCTTGACCTGAAAGAAACACAGCTCAGCGATCTGGGACGTGCAAAATCCGTTAAGGTACAGAAAGAAAATACAGTTATCGTTGACGGCGAAGGCAGCAAGGATGAAATCCAGGCAAGAATCGGCCAGATCAAGAAGCAGATCGAAGAAACAACCTCTGATTTCGATAGAGAGAAGCTTCAGGAAAGACTTGCCAAGCTGGCAGGCGGCGTAGCAGTTATCCGTGTAGGCGCTGCAACTGAAACCGAAATGAAGGAAGCTAAGCTTCGTATGGAAGATGCCCTGGCTGCTACAAGAGCTGCTGTGGAAGAAGGTATTATCGCAGGCGGCGGTTCCGCTTACATCCATGCTTGCAAGGATGTTGCCAAACTGGCTGAAGATATGGACGGAGACGAGAAGACCGGTGCAAGAATCGTTCTGAAGGCTCTGGAAGCACCTCTGTTCCACATCGCTGCAAATGCAGGACTGGAAGGCAGCGTAATCATTAACAAGGTAAAAGAAATGGAAGTAGGCATGGGCTTCGATGCTCTGAAAGAAGAGTATGTGAACATGGTAGATGCAGGAATCCTGGATCCCGCCAAGGTTACAAGAAGCGCACTGCAGAATGCAACAAGCGTTGCTTCCACATTGCTGACAACAGAATCTGTTGTTGCTGATATCAAGGAAGATCTTCCCGCAGCACCTGCCGGAGCAGGCGGAATGGGAATGATGTAATCAGTACCATATAATGAAAGAATGAACTGTATTGACTGCGGCCGAAATAAAACGGCCGCAGTTTTTATGTGTAGCCGAAAGTTAAGACCCCAAAGCGGTATTTGCCCGGCAATAGATAAAAGACAGTATTGTGGATAAACCCTTTGTGCAGCTGCCGGAGGCTCATGGATATAATTTGGACTTACTGTGTAAAGCGGGATGATTAGAACTCACGCCATATTAGAAATATCTTTACTGTGAAAGAATTAGGTGATAAAGTGAATTATTGCATAATTTACAATACCAGTCAGCAAGGCGCTATGTTAGGTACATGCCGGAATAATTAAGCATAGCCTGGAAAGGAAATATATTATGGCAGAGAGAATAAACAACATAACCCCATGGCCTGAGAACAATATGAAAAATTACCAATGGTTGTATGACTGCCTGCAAAAACAGCCCTCTACAGAAAAAGAATTCCAACCTGCATGGCAAGCATACAAATATCTGCTTTGCGGCAAGATGTATGCCTATATCGGCATAGATGACAGAAACGGACGACCTATTGTCACTTTGAAACTGGACCCCGTCTTCAGTGATATGCTGCGCAGCAAATATGAGGACATCGTGCCAGGCTACTACATGAACAAGCTGCATTGGAGCACAATATATCTTGATGGTACTGTGCCGCAAGAAGTACTTACTGATATTGTGCATGCTTCTTATAAATTGGTACGTTCATCGTTAAGCAAAAAGGCGCAGCAGGAAATACAGGAAAAATAGAGACTTCTTTTAACAGCTGCATTGAAACGACAAATTTAAGGTTTGGGAGAAGAAAATGAAAATTCTGCTATTGTGCTTAAAAGCTTTTGAAACTATGGAATTCAGCCCGTTTATTGATATCATGGGCTGGGCACATGATGATTTCAATTGTGATATTCACGTTGATATATGCGGATTTAATCCCAAAATTCTGAGTACCTTTGGGGTAACTATAACAGCGGATATCTTAATAGATAATGTGGATGTGAATAATTATGATGCTTTGGCCATACCCGGAGGGTTTGAAGAATATGGTTTTTATACAGAAGCATATCATGATAAAACACTTAATTTAATCCGCTCTTTCTACTCGCAGCATAAACCTATAGCATCTGTATGTGTTGCTGCCTTTCCTTTAGCCAAAAGCGGGATTTTAAATAAGAAAAAAGCGACTACTTATCATCTGCGCGGCGGATATAAAAGAAAAGAATTAGAAAAATTTGGTGTGATACTTGGAGATGAGTGGCTTGCCATGGATGATAATATAATAACTTCTTCATGTCCACGGACAGCACCTGATGTTGCATTTCGATTATTAGAATTACTTACATCAACAGAAAAAGCTGCAGAAGTAAAAAAAGCAATGGGATATCAGTAACCCTCATAGTTAATATAGAAGTATGAAAAAGCTTAAGGCTTCTGCAGCAGATGCAGAAACCTTAAAAATAATCAGCCCTATAATTCCCTTTCCCATTTTCCTTTGCCAGATACATTGCCTTGTCCGCCGCCCGATAATAATCGAAATAGGAAGGGGCATACTCTTTATTGACGGCAACCCCTATACTGACACTGACAGGAATACAGTCTTCACTTAATTCATTCGTACGGCAGAGAATTTCCGTGCATATCCGCCGCACCAGCTTTTCATCATCCGTATTATAAGCGAAAAGCCCGAATTCATCGCCGCCGATACGGAATACCGTATCGGTTTTGCGGCATACACAACGGAGTATATCCGCAAAATGATGCAGAATTTCATCTCCCCGGTAATGACCATATGTATCATTTATCAACTTAAAATTATCAATATCAAACACGAACATTGCATTATGCGTGGAAGGACTCTGCTGCATAAGCTTATTCTGAATCAGCTGCCTTCCGGCTGCGGCATTATAAATACCGGTATGACAATCCATATTGGCTAAATGCTGAAGCTTCAGCCTCTGCTGCACTTCATAATCAATATCCTGAAAAAAACCTATCGCCTGCAGCTGACCGGATTCAGAATCCACAAAAGAAGTGAAAACCACACGATACCAATTATAATCACGACTGATACCAGACCGTGCAAGAAGCTCGGCGGTTAGAGTACAATCCTGAATTTCAAGCGAATGAAACAAATGAGAAAGGGAAGGCAGATAATCAGGATGCAGCACTCCCGCATCCACAAGCCCCCGCGCCCCATCAGCTACAATCTCCGGAAGCCCGAACCGTTTTGCACATTCCGGTTCCGCAAATAACCTATGCGTCTCTGTATCATATTCCCAAATCATATCCGCAAAATTCCGGAGCAGAATCCCCAGCTTTTGTGAATTCAAATCCCATTTTTCCTTCATTTGTTATATCCCATCGGCTTTCTGTCAATATCTTAAAATAATGGTATCATCCATTCCCATGTCCCGCAATCTGGCAGAGAACGTAATATTTTGACAAAACAAGACAAGAACCCAACTTTTATGTTAGAATAATAAAGCCCGTACCATAATTTACTGAAATACATTTCCTAAAAAATGTTCTGTCCATAAGAAGAAAGAGAGGAAATATGAAAAAAATGACCTACGTATTTATAGCCTTAGGAGTCATCTGCCTCCTATACTGCGCCGGAATCCTCATATCCGGAGTATACGGCTCCTGGTTTTTCCTCATCTGGGGAATAACAGGAACCGCCTTCCTCGCGCTAGCATGGCTCTACCAGAAAAACATCTGGCTCAGACTCCCCGGAATCATACAAAAACTCATGATCGCCGCCATCCTGATAGGAGCATTCCTATTCCTGTTTATAGAAGCATTGATAATCAGCAAATTTACCAGCAAAGGAATTCCCGACCTCGACTACCTGATAGTACTGGGCGCCCAAATGAGAGAGACCGGCCCAAGCAAAGCCCTTGCCTTACGCCTGGACACCGCAGCCGCCTACCTGACAGAAAATCCAGACACACTCGTAGTAGTCTCCGGAGGAAAAGGCAGCAACGAACCAATAAGCGAGGCCCAGGGAATGTACGAATACCTGCTTACAAAAGGCATCTCCCCCGACCGCATCCTCCTGGAAGACCGCTCCACCAACACCAAAGAGAACCTGCAATTCTCCCGCCCCCTAATCCCAAAGGATGCCACCGTAGGAATTGTAACCAACAACTTTCACGTATACCGCAGCACCCGCCTGGCCGCCCAACAAGGCTACCCCCAGGCCTACGGCCTCTCAGCCCCCTCAGACACAGCCATGCAAGCCAACAACATGTTCCGGGAATTCTTCGGAGTAGTTAAAGATCTCCTATACGGAAACATGACCCTACGCTAGAGACAATATCTTTTTAACCTGAATTCTGCCTATACCCCCAGAACATTACCGTTCCCCACTGTTCGGTGCTCCGTGTCTTCCCTGCTGCGGTGTGCCCGGCCTGTCCTGTATCCCCTGCACGGGCCTTCTAAAAACGCCGGTCCTTAGGCTGTGTCCTTTACAGCCTTAGTACCGCTGCGTTTTTAGCAGAGTGAAAGCGAGTGCAAGCACTCACTCGCATGCCCACGCAGGGGATACAGGACAGGCCGGGCACACCGCAGCAGGGAAGACACGGAGTCCACCGAACAGTGGGGAACGGTAATGTTCGCACTCCCCCCGGACGCATATTTTGCTCGGTTGACTTATGGAGGGAGAAATAATATAATAAAATATAGTTTTTTAGGGAAAAATGACCAGAAGGAGAAGTGCCATGAAGAAACTGGAAGAGTATGTGAGATGTATACCGGATTTCCCGGAGGAAGGAGTTATGTTCAGGGACGTAACCAGTGTCCTGCAGGATGCGGACGGCCTGCATCTCGCCATAGATACCATGCAGGAGCTGATAGATGATTTGGAATTTGATGTGGTGATCGGGCCTGAATCCAGAGGATTCATTTTCGGTACCCCCATTGCTTATAATAACCATAAATCCTTTGTTTTAATCCGGAAAAAGGGAAAACTCCCCTGTGAAACGGCTTCTATGGAATACGATTTGGAGTATGGCACAGCCGTGATCGAGATCCACAAGGATGCCATCCGCCCCGGTCAGAAAATTTTGATCGTGGATGACCTCATTGCCACTGGCGGAACCACGGAGGCTATGATACGCCTGGTGGAACAGCTGGGAGGCGAAGTGGTGGGAGTCGTGGTATTAATGGAGCTTGCAGGCCTTAAAGGACGTGAAAAGCTGGCAGGATACCGTTTGGAATCTGCCATTTGTTTTGAAGGGAAATAGGTGAACAGAGTCGGAAGCCAATAACAGGAAAATAAAAAAACAGCGCCGGTAGGGATATGAATATGACGGATGAAAAGATGACGGATAAGGTGCAGGCCGCGGTTCCCGCGGACACGGTCATGCAGCCGGAAGAAAAAAGTAAAATTGTGTATGAGGGCGGCGGAAATCTTGCCGGTGTTCAGAGAAAGAAAGGCAAAGGCCTGATTCTTGACGATGGACGGATCGAAGCCATGAAAGAATATTTAAGTCCTGAGGAACTTTATCAGGACCTTATTTCCCGTGTGCGCAGATACCATCCGTCGGATGATATATCCATGATAGAGAAGGCCTATAAGATAGCTTACGCCGCCCACGAGGGGCAGGTGCGCAAGTCAGGGGAGCCTTATATCATTCATCCCCTATGTGTTGCGATTATCCTTGCGGATTTGGAACTGGATAAAGAAACGATTGAGGCCGGGCTCCTTCATGATGTGGTGGAAGATACCATCATGACAGAGGCGGAAATCGAAAAAGAATTCGGGCCTGATGTGGCGCTGCTGGTAGACGGCGTCACCAAGCTGCAGCAGATTGATTTCCCCAGCGATAAGGGAAACGGGGAAAACAAGACCGCAGATCAGCAGGAAATGCAGGCGGAAAACCTGCGTAAAATGTTCCTGGCCATGGCCAAGGATATCCGGGTTATCATGATAAAGCTGGCGGACCGCCTTCATAATATGAGGACCCTGAAATACCAGCCTCCGGCAAAGCAGCAGAAGATTGCCAGAGAGACCATGGAAATCTATGCGCCCATCGCACAGCGCCTGGGCATTTCCAAAATAAAGGTAGAACTGGATGACCTTTCCCTGAAATATCTGGAGCCGGAGGTATATTATGACCTGGTGGATAAAATAGCTGTCCGCAGAAGCGAACGGGAAGAATATATCCAGCAGATCGTGGATGAAGTGTCGGAACATATGAAAAATGCAGGTATCAAGTCACAGATAGACGGACGTGTGAAGCATTTTTTCAGTATATACAAAAAGATGAAGAACCAGAGTAAAACTCTGGATCAGATATACGACCTTTTTGCTGTCAGGATTATTGTGGACTCAGTGAAGGATTGTTATGCTGCGCTGGGAGTTATCCATGAAATGTATAAACCCATACCCGGACGTTTCAAGGACTATATTGCCATGCCTAAGGCCAATATGTACCAGTCCCTGCATACGACGGTTATCGGAAGCTCCGGTCAGCCTTTTGAAATCCAGATCCGTACCATGGAAATGCATAAGGCGGCGGAATTTGGTATAGCGGCCCACTGGAAATACAAGGAAGCCTCTGACGGCAAGAAGGTTGCGGCACAGGAAGAAGAAAAACTGGCCTGGCTGCGGCAGATCCTGGAATGGCAGAGGGATATGTCCGATAATAAGGAATTCATGAATCTGCTGAAAAGCGATTTGGATCTGTTTTCCGATACGGTTTACTGCTTTACCCCTACAGGGGATGTGAAGACTCTGCCGGCAGGCAGCACGCCCATTGATTTTGCGTACAGCGTGCATACCGCCGTGGGAAATAAGATGATCGGCGCCCGTGTAAACGGCAAACTGGTCACCATAGACTATGAAATCCAGAACGGGGACAGAATAGAGATACTGACCTCCCAGAACTCCAAGGGACCCAGCCGTGACTGGCTGAATCTGGTTAAGAGCACACAGGCCAAAAATAAAATCAACCAGTGGTTCAAGAACGAATTCAAGGAAGAAAACATCATAAAGGGGAAGGAAATGCTGAGCGCCTACTGTAAGGCAAAGAGCATCAACATTTCCGATATCATGAAGCCTCTTTATATGGAAGCCCAGATGAAGAAATATGGCTTCAAGGACTGGGAATCCCTGCTGGCGGCTGTAGGGCACGGCGGCCTGAAGGAAGGCCAGATCATCAACCGTATGCAGGAGCTGTATGACAAGGATCATCCCAAGGTGCTGAGCAATGAGGAGGTTATTGCCAGTGTGGCTGAAAACGCCCAGGCAAGACAGATGCTTCCCCGTGCCAAGAGTAAGAACGGTATTGTGGTCAAGGGGATTCACGATGTGGCGGTCCGGTTTTCAAAGTGCTGTTCTCCGGTTCCCGGTGATGAGATCATCGGTTTCGTTACCAGAGGAAGAGGGATTTCCATTCACAGGACGGATTGTGTGAATGTCATTAATCTGCCTGAAGTGGAGCGGGCAAGACTGATCGATGCGGAATGGGAGGCCTCACCCGAAAACAGGGCCGGTGAAAAATATCTGGCTGAAATCAATATTTATGCAAATAACCGCAGCGGCCTTCTGGCAGACATCTCCAGAGCGCTTACGGAAAAGAATATTGATATCCTTTCCATGAATACCAGAACCAATAAGCAGGGAATGGCCACTTTGTCCGCTTCCTTTGAAATCAGCAGCAGAGATGAACTTATCCGTATTATTGATAAAATCCGTACCATTGACAGCGTAATCGATATAGAAAGAAGTTAAATACATGGCGAATATAAAGATAGGGCGCATGGTTTTAAGCATGTGCCAGACCAATTGTTATTTTGTATACAAAGATGCAGAGCCTTCCGATAAGACATTACCGGCGGATGAAGCAGGTGAGTCATCGGGAAACGGCGGTTCTGGGGAAAATGGCAGCCAGGCGGCAGAAGAAAAAGAGGTAGTTCTCGTGGATCCGGCGGATCAGGGAAGGCAGATTTACGAAGCCCTGAAAGGAAAGGGCTTTCGTGTATCGGCCATTCTCCTGACCCATGGTCATTTTGACCATATCTGGGGTGCGAACGAACTGCGCAGACTGTCAGGGGCTCCCATTTATGCCTATGAAGAAGAAAAAAAGGTTTGTGAAAACGCGGCAATGAATGTTTCAGACCAGGCCGGAAGACCGGAAACCGTTATTCCGGATCATTATGTTAAGGATGGCGAACTCCTGGAATTTGCAGGAATGCGCTTCCGTCTCATCGCCACGCCGGGCCATACTGCAGGAAGCTGCTGTTATTATATGGAAGAAGAAAAAATTCTTCTTTCCGGGGACACCCTGTTTGAAGGTTCTGTGGGCAGAACGGATTTCCCTACAGGCAGCATGAGCAGTCTGGTGAGATCCATCAAGGATAAGCTCCTGGTGCTTCCGGAGGATGTAACCGTTTATCCCGGACATGGAGAGAAAACCACCATCGGGGATGAAAAGAAATATAATCCCTATTGCCAGTAGGCGCTATTCTTAATTTAAAGAGTTACTTTGATGATAAAATAAAAGGGGATGTTTATACTCTTTTTAAAGAGTAAAGCATCCATTATCAGGAACATCCGTACAAACCAATCGGCGCAGGGCTGGATTGGTTTGACTCATGTTTATCTGCAATTTGGAAAGGGACGGGCGATATGCTGGCAGTCAGGCTTAACAAAGCACAATTTGAATATGATATACACTCCATTATCAAAGCCTTTTATCCGGCAGAGACAGTGAAGGTTTTTGAAGAAGGAACGAAAGATTTTGAATCAGATGGGGATAATCCACAGATTACCATCCGTTTCGGAGAGAAAGAAATCCGGGTGGAACTGTCCGGAACAGAATACGAGACAGCGCTGAGCAGCCCGGAAGAACGGCCTGTTGTTAAAAATGAATTAAAACAGCTGCTGTACCGGATTCTGTCGGCTCATACAGGCAAAAAATTGCCATGGGGAACACTTACGGGAATACGTCCCACAAAGATTGCCATGCAGTTCCTCGAAGCCGGAACCGGCAGAGATACGGAAGCAGATTCGAATAATCCTTTCACTGAGGCGGAAATACTGGACTACATGAAGGAAACGTATTACTGCAGTGAGGAAAAAGCACTTCTGGCCATTGATATTGCAAAAAGAGAAAAGCGGATACTGGCAGATATCCATTATGACAAAGGCTACAGCCTGTATATCGGCATTCCCTTTTGCCCTACCACGTGCCTTTATTGTTCCTTTACTTCTTTTCCCATTTTTTCCTGGAAAGATCGGGTAGGAGATTATCTTGCCGCCCTGGAAAAAGAAATGGATTTCGTCCGCGATGCCTGCAGGGATAAAATCCTGGACAGCGTGTATATCGGAGGGGGAACGCCGACCACGCTGGAACCGGAAGAGATGAGACGGCTCCTGAAAAAGGTGAGGGATACCTTTGATTTTTCCCAGGTAAAGGAATTCACGGTGGAGGCCGGACGCGCGGACAGCATTACGAGGGACAAGCTGAGAGTGATGAAGGAGTACGGCGTAACCCGCATCTCTGTGAATCCTCAGACAATGAACCAGGAAACCCTGGACTTAATCGGACGGCGGCATACGGTGGAGCAGGTGGAAGAGGCCTTCCGCCTGGCAAGGGAAGAAGGCTTTACCAACATCAATATGGATTTGATTCTCGGGCTTCCCGGAGAAACCAGAGAGCATGTGGAACATACGATAGAAGAGGTAAAGAGACTGCATCCCGACAGCCTTACCGTACATTCACTGGCTATCAAGAGGGCTTCCAAAATGAGCCTCTGGATAGAAAAGAACGGAATAGAAACGCTCCATAATACAGATGAGACCATGGAAATCGCAGCTCTGGGAGCGGCAGAAATGGGGATGAAGCCCTATTACCTGTACCGTCAGAAAAACATGTCCGGCAATTTTGAAAATGTGGGCTATGCTTCGGAAGGGAATTATGGTATCTACAACATTCTTATCATGGAAGAAAAGCAGACCATAATGGCGCTGGGAGCGGGCACCATTTCCAAGGCCGTATACCCTGACGGCAGGATAGAGCGCTGTGACAATGTGAAGGATGTGGCGCTGTATATGGAAAAAATTGATGAGATGATTGAAAGGAAGCGTAAACTGCTTCAAAATTAATTTTCCTTGAAAAAGAAGGGAAAAAAGTGTAAAATCGGTTAAGATTATACAAGTCCGGGTATCCGGACCTGTATTGGGAATGAAAAGCCCCGAACGAAACGGAACAGGAAAGGAACGGATGGATATGGCATTAAGCAAGAAACCGGTAACCGGTATGAAGGATATTCTGCCGGCTGAGATGCAGCTGAGAGATTATGTAATCGGTGTAATAAAGGATACCTATGGTAAATTCGGATTTACCTCTATTGAAACCCCTTGTGTGGAGAATATTGCAAACCTTACCAATAAACAGGGCGGCGACAATGAAAAGCTTATTTTCAAAATTATGAAAAGGGGAGAAAAGCTGAATCTGGAAACAGCCAAAGAAGAGGCTGATCTGGTGGACGGCGGACTGCGTTATGACCTGACCGTTCCTCTCGTCCGTTTTTATTCCAATAACGCCAGCCAGCTGCCCACGCCTTTCAAGGCGCTGCAGATAGGAAATGTATGGCGTGCGGACAGGCCTCAGAGAGGACGCTACCGTCAGTTCATGCAGTGTGATATTGATATTCTGGGAGAACCTTCCAATCTGGCGGAGATCGAGCTGATTCTGGCGACAACCACAACCCTGGGCAAGCTCGGTTTTAAAAACTTCCAAATCCGCATTAATGAAAGAAGAATCCTGAAGGCAATGGCCGCTTACAGCGGATTCCCGGAAGAAAGCTTTGACACCGTATTTATCATTCTGGATAAAATGGATAAGATCGGCCTGGATGGTGTGGCGAAGGAACTGCTGGAATGCGGTTTCGCACAGGAGAGCGTGGATAAATATCTGGATTTGTTCAGAGGGCTGGAGGAGACAGACGATGGGCTCGGTTTCCTGGCTGATAAGCTTTCCGGTGTCCTGGATGAGGATATTGTAAATAATCTCAGGGAAATTACCGACAGTGTGAGTTCTACCAAGGCGGCGGAGTTCGATATGGTTTTTGATCCCACCCTTGTGCGCGGAATGTCTTACTATACCGGAACTATTTTTGAAATAGCGATTCCGGAATTCGGAGGAAGCTGCGGCGGCGGAGGCCGTTATGATAAAATGGTGGGCAAGTTCACAGGCAATGATGTGCCGGCCTGCGGATTTTCCATTGGATTTGAAAGAATCGTCCTTCTGATGCTGGAAAATGGTTTCCAGATTCCCGGAAAACCCGGAAAAACAGCGTTCCTGATTGAAAAGGGCGTGGCCGGAGAGGAACTGTGCAAAGTGATTGCCCAGGCTCAGGAAGAAAGGGCCAAAGGAACCCAGGTCCTGGTGGCGAGGATGAACAAAAACAAAAAGTTCCAGAAGGAACAGCTTATGAAGGAAGGCTGGGAGGAATTCAGGGAATTTTACCAGACCCCTTTAAAATAAATCTTAAGATGAAGGAGACAGATCATGGCTGAATCAATGAACGGGCTGAAAAGAAGCCACAGATGCGGGGAATTATCTCTGTCAAATGTGGGAGAAACCGTCACTGTTATGGGATGGGTGGCCAAACAGAGAAATAAAGGTGGAATTATATTTGTGGATTTGAGGGATCGTTCCGGTATCCTTCAGGTTATTTTTGAAGAAAGTGATGCAGGTGCGGAAGGCTTTGCCAAAGCGGAGAAGCTGCGCAGTGAATATGTCGTGGCCGTTGTGGGTAAAGTAGAAAAGAGAGCCGGTGCTGTTAATGAGAACCTGGCTACAGGTGAAATCGAAGTCAGGGCATCCCAGGTGCGTATCCTTTCGGAAGCGCTGACCCCTCCTTTCCCCATAGAAGAAGAGTCTAAAACAAAAGAAGAGCTTCGTCTGAAATACCGTTATCTGGATTTAAGAAGGCCGGATTTACAGAGCAAAATCATTCTCAGAAGTAAAATCACCATGGCGATTCGTAAATTCATGTCGGAAGAGGGCTTTCTGGAGATTGAAACTCCCATGCTCACCAAATCAACGCCGGAAGGCGCAAGGGATTATCTGGTGCCCAGCCGTGTGCATCCCGGGAATTTTTATGCGCTTCCCCAGTCGCCCCAGATTTTCAAGCAGCTTCTGATGTGTTCCGGATATGACCGTTATTTCCAGATCGCAAGATGCTTCCGTGATGAAGATCTCCGCGCGGACAGGCAGCCGGAATTCACACAGGTGGATATGGAGCTTTCTTTCGTTGATGTGGATGATGTCATTGCGGTGAATGAAAGACTGCTTAAATTTATCTGCAAAGACGCTATCGGCCTGGACGTGCAGCTTCCCATTGCGCGTATGACCTGGCAGGAGGCCATGGATCGCTTCGGTTCCGATAAGCCGGATACACGTTTCGGGATGGAACTGGTTGATGTTTCCAAAACCGTGGCAGGCTGTGGTTTCGGCGTATTTACCTCGGCTTTGGAAAATGGCGGTTCCGTACGCGGGATCAATGCCAAAGGACAGGCGGAAATGCCGAGAAAGAAAATTGATGCCCTGGTGGAATTCGCAAAAGGTTATGGAGCAAAAGGCCTGGCCTATCTGTGTGTTCTTCCTGACGGAAGCTATAAATCCTCCTTCGCTAAATTCATGACGGAGGAGCAGCTGAAAGCCCTGGTGGAGGCTATGGATGCGGAACCGGGCGATCTGCTGTTATTTGCGGCGGACAAGAATTCCGTTGTCTGGAATGTTCTGGGCGGCCTGAGACTGGAACTGGGCAGACAGCTGAATCTGATTGACAACAGTAAGTTCAACTTCCTCTGGATCACGGAGTTCCCTCTCTTTGAGTGGAGTGAAGAAGAGAATCGTTATATGGCCATGCATCATCCTTTTACCATGCCCATGGAAGAAGATCTGGCGATGCTGGAGACAGAACCCGGAAAGGTTCGTGCGAAAGCATATGATATCGTACTGAATGGTACGGAGTTGGGCGGCGGAAGTGTCAGGATTTCTGATGATAAGATTCAGGAAAGGATGTTTGAGGCGCTTGGCTTTACAAAAGAAAGCGCATATGAACGCTTCGGATTCCTTCTGGATGCTTTCAAATACGGTGTACCGCCCCATGCAGGACTCGCTTATGGGCTTGACAGGCTTGTTATGCTCCTGACCGGCGCGGACAGTATCCGTGAGGTAATTGCCTTCCCGAAGGTAAAGGATGCTTCCTGTCTGATGACGGAAGCCCCCAATGTAGTGGATCAGAAGCAGTTGGATGAGCTGGGTATTTCCATTAATCCTATTGAAGAAAAGGAATAAGAGTAAAAGCCTTGGCAGAGAAACAGGAACCCCTGGAAAAATTACAGGAACAATTGTTGCATACGTCCCGGATGGAGGATATCTGTGATCATTTGATGGAGGCGGCGGCTGAACTGACGCAGTGCGCAGGGCTGGCGCTTTTCCTCCGGTGCGGGGAAACGTCCGAATTCGAGCAGAAAAGGCTTGCGGGCTGTTTCCCTGAAATCCCCGGAAGCGTGAAGGAGGAACTGTTTGACAGTACCTTCCTTCGTTGTGCCTTCGGAGCGGATATTGCCGGCGAAATGATCTATGAAGACAGGAAATATGGTTTCTTTCTTGTTTGCTGTCAGGAGTGTGATAAAAAGGAGGTGCAGGGAGAAAAATGCCTGCGTCTCCTTTGTACGTTGGGAATGCTGGCTTTGCGCAGCGGGTGGTATGCCGGGGAGGCTTGGATAAAATCTGTCACCGATGATGTGACGGGAGCCTATAACCGCAGATACCTTTTGAAACGCCTGAACGAGGATATGGGGAATTCTGTCCTGCAGGCGGCGCTGATTGACATTAATGTGGATGATTTTAAGCTGTATAATGAAATGTATGGCTATATGCAGAGTGACAGCCTGCTGCTGTTTGTGGCTGATATCATCAGGGGAGAAAAAAGCACGCGGGGAGAACTTTACCGGTTTGGCGCTGATGAATTCCTGCTGCTGGAGCCGGGTATGGCGGAAGCTCAGGCGCTGGAAACTGCGGAGCGGATAAGGAAGAAAATAAGACAGGTGAGCAAGGATAAAAAGAAACTGATTCATCCGCTCACTGTGAGCTGCGGAATCGTCCTGTTTCCGGAAAATGTGGCTGTAAAAGAGGATTTGCTGGGAAGCTGTTCCCGTGCGGTCTATTATGCGAAAGTAAGGGGAAAGAATCAGACGGCCCTTTGGAAGAAGGAGGATCATCCCAGGGAGGGAAGCGGCTATTACCGCAGTTCCTTTGAAAAAATAGCCCCCACAATCTATGCATTTATGGCGGCGGTTGATGCAAAGGATCAGATTACCTTCCGGCATTCCCTTAAGGTATCGGAGTATGCCACCACTCTTGCCCAGGCGCTGGGGCTTAAAGAGGAGGAAGTGGAGATCATCCGGGAAGCTGGGCTTCTGCATGATATCGGAAAAATCGGCATCCCGGAAAATATCCTGAAAAAGCAGAGCTTTCTTACAGAGGAAGAATACACGGTTATGAAGGAGCATGTGAAGAATGCAACGGAAATGATCCGCTTCCTTCCGGATATGAACTATGTGCTTCCCGCGGTAGTGGCTCATCATGAAAGATATGACGGAAAAGGATATCCCTCCGGACTGGCAGGAGAGGATATTCCTCTGGGAGGCCGATGTCTGGCAATTGCCGACAGCTTTGATACGATGACGGCCAGACGGCCCTATAAAGAACCCATGCGGATTTCCTATGCAGTCAGAGAACTGGAAAAGGGGAAAAATACACAATTCGACCCTTATCTCACTGATGTTTTCCTTCAGCTGATAGAGGAGGAAAAAATCCGGGTGTGGAACGGGCAGGAAGAGTAATTTGTTTTACAAACAGCGAGCCAGGGTCAGGAGGACTTGACCCTGGCTCGCTGCCCGCCTGGCCTCATCGGCCGCCGCGGGAAGCTTCCCCTTAAGGGAATCAGCTGTTGTAGTTGTTTGTGCCGTTTATGATGATTTCGTAATCATCATATTCCAGATCATTGTAGTCCGAATCATAAGGAGCAGAGAATTCCACGTTGGCTTTTTTCTCCATATCGGAGATATACTGGGAAGAAATGCCTACGGCACTGCCGTCTTTATAATAAATACACATCAGTTCCACAGAATCGAAGGTCATGCCTGTGGGATTGGTGATGGAAGCGAGGACACTGCCTCTGGATCCCGGATTTGATTTTATCTGGAACTGCGTTCCGTAATTCTGGCTGTAAAACCTGTAATCAACCTCTTTGGCAAGAGCGGTGATTTCATAACGGCTGTAAGGGATGTCATTGTAGTCTTTGTCATAAGGATAGGGGACATCAACGGCGGCCCTGCCTCCTGCGGCACAGCCCCAGATATAGCTGTTTCTCAGGAACAGAAGATCGTCGTTTTCATCATAATAGGTCACAGTAATTTCCAGCTGGACATCCACTGCGTTTTTGTTTTCATAGACCAGGATCAGGCTTTTGGGAGCGGCATAATCCGTCTGCGTGATGTTGGGCATCAGCATGCTGCTGGTGGCTTTTTCTTCCGTGGTAGGTACATAAACCTCCCGCTCAACGCCCCGTACCGACCGATCCTGGCTGATGCCTATGGTATAGTAAACAAGAAAGGTGAGTATGATGGAAAGGAATGCCAATACCATTCCTGCGATGGGAAGGCCTTTTTTGCGGTTATTCTGTATCAGAGAAACAATGCCGAGTATGATAGCAAGGACATCGAGCGCGATTCCGACAAAAAACACGCCGGACAGAAAACCGAGAATGCCGAGTACCAGACAGGCAATGGCCAGTCCGCTGTTCCGATTAGAGGAATCGTTCCCCTGATTGTAAGGGGGATTCGGCTGATAGGGACCGTTGGGGTAAGCGGGACCTGTCGGAAGTGGGCCTTCATTCGGAAAAGGAGAGTAATTCTCGCCGCTGTAATAGGTGCGTGAGGTCTGAGGATCGTAATACTGCTGCTGATTTGGCTGATTTATGCCGGCCCTGCCGTCATTCGGCTGGTTCCATTGATTGCTGTTATCGGGGGAGCCATAGTCCTGCTCATTTTCATTATCATACATAATTTGTCCCTCATTCTTATGCTAAATCTGATGAATATTATAAGGCATGAGGGGATTTTTGGGAATAGAAGAATTAATTTTAAAGAAAACTTCATTATTTATTAAATAAAATGTCCTCCTTTTGCTGGTATACTGTCAGAAGTAAGTTTCATGTCAGAAAATCTGAAAACAGAAGATAAATCCAAAGGATGAAGAAAAATGGCAAAACGAGGGGTACGGACGGAGGCAGGCAGAAGATATTATCCGGATGGAAGCTTTTATTCAGGCAGGAATGCCGGGGCAGCGGCCAGAGAATTGGAATACATCGACATAACGCTGAGGGAGAATCCTCCGAAAAGGAAAAGAAGCAGAGAAGAAATCCTGGCAAGAAGAAAGAAAAGGCGGCGGCAGCGCAGAATCGCGCAGATGCTGATGGCAGGCTGTGTCCTGACGATGGGGATTATGCTGGGGTTCCTTTTATGGAAAATAATCGGTTTTGTACAGGACAGAGGTGTTTTTAACCAGGCTATGGATACGGAAAGAAGAGAGATAATCCGTGAAAATGATACGATTAAACCAGTGATCACGGAAGATTTTCTGACGGTAAATCCATATTCCCGTCCCGCGGAGCCTCTGGATGGGGTAAAAAATATTTTTGTGCATTATACGGCAAATAAAAATACCTCCGCCAGGCAGAACCGCAGTTATTTTGAAAATCTGGGGATCACCGGCGAAACCTCAGCCAGCGCTCATTTCATCATCGGATATGATGGGGAAATCATTCAATGCCTTCCCCTGGATGAAATAGGCTATGCGGTTAAAACGAGAAACTATGATTCCATATCCATAGAGTGCTGTTATCGTGACGACAGCGGTAAATTTACCGATGCCACTTATCAGTCCCTTCTGCAGCTGACGGCCTGGCTGCTGAAGGAATATAAGCTGGCTCCGAATGATGTCCTCCGTCATTATGATGTAGGGGGCAAAAAATGTCCGCTGTATTTTGTGGAGCATGAGGACAGCTGGGAACAGTTCAGGCAGGATTTAACCGATTATATTTTAGAGAAGTAATTCAACCGGAGCATCCGCCGGAGATATATTCTGCGGGAAGCACCGAATGTCTGCTTAGATAAAAGAGGAATAGGATGGAAGGGAAAAAACACAGGAAAAGCCGCAGAAAGCAGAAAGACAGGGAAGGGGCAGTACTGGTATTGGGAGCAGTACTGGTAATTCTTCTGATAGCGGCGGCAGTGGTAATTATTTTAAAAATATCATCCGGCGGGAAAAGCCGGGAGACCGGAAATTTCACGGAGAGTGTATCGGAATCATCAGAAGCAGGGGAGGATACAGAGAGTATTCCTGAGTCGGAAGAGAGCCGGGAAACGGAATCGGAAAATCCGGAAAGCCTGCCGGAAGAACCGCAGACCGCAGTGGCGGCTGAGGTGGGCAGCATGGAGGACGAGGGGGATCCTCAGAAATCTTCCAATGCCTCCGGACAGGGAAACGGCGCTTCTGTTTCCATAACTACGGATACTCTGAAGCCCACGGAAGGGGAAACGGCTGAGATGACGCTGGGGATCGATGTTTCCAAATACCAGGGCGGAAATATTGACTGGTCTGCAGTAAAGGCGGCCGGGATTGATTTTGCCATAGTCCGTGTGGGATACAGGACAAAGGCTACGGGGATTATCTATGAAGACCCTGCAGCAAGGTATAATATTCAGGAAGCACAGAAAAACGGGATCAAGGTAGGCGCCTATTTCTTTTCCTCCGCAGTGACGGAACAGGAAGCAAGGGAAGAAGCTTCCTGGGTGGCGGATTTTATTTCCAAATATAAAATAACTTATCCTGTGGCCTATAACTGTGAGGATTTCAAGTCGGAAGACAGCAGGCAGTACGGCTTGGATAAAACCGTGCGTACCGGCATTGCCTCCGCATTCCTTGACAGCATTCAGGCGGCTGGTTATACGCCGATGTTCTATGCCTCCAGGAATGAAATGGAAGGGAACGCGGACTGGGATATGGATGTACTGGGCAGCAAATACAAGGTATGGGTATCTCAGTATCCGGAAAAGCCGTTCCCCGACACTCCCTCATCCACTTACTCCGGGAGACATGACATGTGGCAGTATACAAGCCAGGGACAGGTGGCCGGCATCAGCAAAAAGGTTGACGTAAATGTAGCTTATTTTGGTTACAGCAAGGAAGCGGAGGCCAAGGATTCCACCCCGGCAGAGGTAGTGGAGGCTAATCCGGAGGTGGGCATTACCTTTACGGAAGTGCAGGAAACGGTTACCGCAAAAATAGAGACAAATCTCCGGACGGCCCCGACTACGGCGGACGGTTCGCAGGTGGTTGCCAAGCTGGTGAATGGCCAGACGGCGACTCGTACAGGAGTGGGGAATAACGGCTGGTCCAGGCTGGAGTATAACGGACAGAAGGTCTATGCCGTGAGCAGTTTCCTGACTGCGGATCTCACTTATCAGGCGCCGGCAGAAGAAAAACCTGCTCCGATCCAGACCTACGAACCGGTAAATGAAACGGTAACCGCCAAGGATACAACAAACCTGCGCACGGAACCCAGTACGGCCAGCCAGGATACCATTGCGGCGACGATTCATTTCGGGGATACGGTCAACCGGGTGGGAATCGGCAGCAACGGATGGTCCCAAATCAATTATAACGGACAGATATTATACGCTGTCACAAGTTACCTGACAACAGATCTGAATTATAAAAGCAGTACGACGCCCACACCGGATAATCCGGAGGCCGGCATCACTTTTACCCCGGTTAATGATGTTGTCACAGCCAAAAGCGAAACGAACCTGCGGACGGTTCCCAGCACGGACAGCCCGGATACGGTCATAGGAGTCCTCCATAATGGGGAAGCGGCGGTACGGACCGGAATCGGAAGCAACGGCTGGTCCCGGCTTGAGGTGGGCGGACAGACAGTCTATGCTGTTACCAATTATCTGACCGGAGCGCAGTGACGGAAATCAGGCAGGTGGTTGACAGAACGGAAAGTTTTTGCATCCGCTAACCCATATAACCTTTAAAAGTTTATTGTTAATTATGTCTTTTTATAGTATCCTAGTGAAAAGAGAAAAATGCCTATGAGGTTATGGATATATGCTGGATGCAAAAACATGAAATGAATTTATGGCTTCTGTCTAACAAATTGTTGGCAAGATACTGCATTATTTCCGCAGGTAGAAGCATCATATAGTAAAAAGGAGTTAAAATGATATTAGTGGATAGCAATAAAAAATGGGATTACGCTCTTGGTTTGATAAAGGTAGATGGACTGGAGCCATCTGCGGAATTTTTAGAGTTGGTTGAGAAAGAGAAGGAAGGAAAAATGACTACAGAAGATATCCGTAGAATTCTGGATCAAAAGTACAAAGTAAAAGAATAAGAGGAAGGTATGATGAAGGACCCTTATGTATATTCAGGAACAGAGGTTTTGAAAAACCTTGCGGGAATAAAGGAAGAAAATGCGTTTGCCTGTATGGAAGCTGAGTATACCAGTCTGCGTATTGCAGACTTATCGATAGATAATACCTTAAGTTATTCTGATTTTAATGATTTATGTATGACACATTATGCTATATTCCAAGATGTATTTCAATGGGCAGGGAGAGTAAGAATAATAAACATCGAAAAGGCCGAAATTTCTTTAGGTGGCCTTTCAATAGAATATTCTGATTGCTTTGATATAGAAAGAGATGCTGCCAAAATAATAGATGAAATGAATTCTGTTAAATGGGAAGAAAAAGGTCTTTCAGACGTATGTAAGCTATATAGCAGGTACATGGCAGATCTTTGGAAAGTACATCCGTTCAGAGAGGGAAATACAAGAACGGTTGTAATATTTTGTTCCCACTTTATTGAAAGTAAAGGGTGGTATCTTGAAAGTGAATTGTTTAAAGATAATGCTGCATATATGCGTACTTCTTTAGTAGCGGCTTCTGCCATCTTCCATGATCTGGGGGATAAAAGAAAACCAGAATATTTGGAGAGGATTGTTTTTGATGCTTTGGAACAAGGGGCAAAAATGAAGGATAGAATTATTACAGAACTGCAAAAGGCAAATCTTCCATGTGAAGCTGCTACAATACGAGAGGTAGTTAAGTGGAACAGAATAGAACATAAGGAACATACAAGCGAAGAGATAAAAAAATTTTTTAAGGACTGATAGAAATTTGTGGCTTCTTCCATATTATATTCTTTAATTATTTATTATAAAGAAAAGACGCACCCATTCTGGAAATACCTGAAAAACTGTGATACAATGACAAACGTAGGCCTGCAGAAATGTTTTGCTAAAACGGCAATGACGGAACGTAAAACGAATAATGAGCATGGCCTCGGGGGGATTGTATCGCATGAATACTTTTATAGTTTTTCAGCAGATGCTGATACTTTTGGCGATGATGATAATAGGCTACGTGAGCTTCCGGAAGGACTGGCTGGACAGAAATGCTTATACCAAGCTATCCAAAATCGTGGTGAATATTTTGAATCCGCTCATTATTATTAATGGGGTCATGGAGCGGGACAGTGGGGAAAGTACGGAAAAAATAGTGCTGAATCTCATGTTCATTGTCCTGTATTTTGTTATCTTAATCCTGGCAAGTTTTCTTGTGGTGCGGCTGCTTAAAGTCGAAGCACGCCACAGCCACCTGTACCGTATGATGATGGTCTTTTCCAATGTTGGATTTATGGCCATCCCTTTAATATCCAGTATCTACGGAAAAGAAAGTGTATTTTATGTATCCTTTTACATACTCGGATTTAATCTCCTGTTATATACCTATGGGATTCATTTAATATCCAGGGGCTCAGGAGAGAAGAAGGAAAAACTTCAGCTGAAAAAGCTCATGAATCCGGGAGTGGCGGCCTGTCTGCTCTCTATTGTGATTTTCATATGGAGAATTCCTGTTGCGGACAGCGTGAAAAGCTTTGTGGGCTATATGGGAAATGCGGCGATACCCATGTCCATGATGCTTATCGGCGCATCCATCGCCCAGACAGATATTAAGGAGCTTCTGCGGGATGCCAAAATATATGGTCTGCTGGCGATCAAGCTTCTGGCGCTGCCCATTGCAGCAGCATTGATTCTACGGAATTTGGAGCTGCCCAGGGAGCTGGCAGGTATTTTTATTTTTATGCTGGGAATGCCGGTGGCCAGCATTGTAGTTCCGCTGGCGGCGGAATACGAAGCGGATGAAATCTGCTGTACGCGGGGAACTGTGCTGAGCACGCTGTTAAGTATAATCACCATACCGATTGTTTCTCTGTTTATGTAAAAAAGAATAGGCGTCGTATTTTCCGGCTGTCCCTCCGTCCGCTGTGCGGCGGCAGGTACAGCCGTAGTTTATTTCAGCGGGTACCGAGCCAAACGGATGTGCTTGCTGCTTGCGCAGAGGAGCTGATTTACCAGGTCCAGAGTGTTCCTGCAATGCCGTCCGCAATGGCCCGTGCTGTTTCGTCAAATTTCTGATCCAGCAGGGCATTGTCCTGATCATTATTGATGAAACCGACCTCGACCAGAACGGCAGGAATGTTGCTTTGGCGGAGTACCACCAGATTGGGGCGTTCGTTGACTCCCAGATTTTTGTAACCCACCTCTTCCAGCTGCCGGTTGATATTGGTGGCTATAGTCCCGGCTGGAAGCCATGCGTTGTAGACCAGGCTTTCCACTCCACTGTACTGATTTGGATAAGGACTGGAATTACGGTGTATGGAGATAAAAATATCGGATCCGGATGCGTTGCCTTCGGCGGCCTTTTGGTAAGGGGATTCATAGATGTCCTCTGTCCTTGCGTATTTTACATTGAAGCCGTAGCTCTCCAGAATATCGCCTATGGCGAGAGTGAGCGCCAGGGTATCATCTTTTTCACGTCTTCCGTTATATACGGCACCGGGATCCGATCCCCCGTGCCCTGCGTCGAGAAATATCGTATAAGTATAATCTGCCATAAAAATTCACCTGTATTTTCCTTGCTATTATTTTATGCTGAAAAAGCCGGTTTGTGCCTTGCCTGAAAAAGGAAATGCCTGACAGAAACAGTCCTTGTTTCGGTAGATCCGGCTGCGGAAACGGAAATCTATTGCTGTACATACTCCGCGGATAATGGAAAGTACGGGTTTGTTGTAATTGCATATGAGGGTTCGGGGGTGTCTAAGATATGCCTTGAGGAAACACCCTATCCTTTTGATTTGAAGGAAAATATAGAGGATGTAATGGAAGAACTGAAGAAAGCAGATATCGATCTGTCCACGGCCTCGGCCGTGAGGGAGAGGATTAATGACGGAAAGCAGGGGATAACGGAAGCTGTCCGCATTACCGACAGGAAAGGAAACAGCTGCCTGCTTCTTTTTGATGAAAAGGGTGTGGCTCTGTCTGAACAAAAATAGCAGCATAGAAAAAAGGGAAAAGTACGCCGCGAAGGAGTAGCTTTTCCCTTTTTCTATAGCTGTTATTCAGCAGAACTTTTTTCTCTGTTTCCTTTGTCAAAAAATGACTCACGGGTATCGGTATCTTCCTCATTCTCTTCATCAGAATCGACAGGCTCGGGCAGTGTCATCAGCACCTTCGTGATCCGGTTTTGCTGGACGTCCTCCACGCGCAGGGTGATGCCGTCTTCCGTTGTCACCTCATCGCCGGGAACCGGCATACGGTCAAGAATTTCAATAATAATACCGCCGATGGAATCATAATCTTCACTTTCCAGCTCCGTATCCAAAGCATCGTTGATATCATCCAGTTTCATGCCGCCCTCCACCAGATACTGCCGTTCTCCGATTTCCTGAATGAGTTCATCCTCATCGGCATCGTATTCATCCCGGATTTCGCCCACGATTTCCTCCAGAAGATCCTCGAGAGTGATCATACCGGCACAGGAGCCGTATTCATTCAGCACAAAGGCTACATTAAAACGCTTTTCCCTCATTTCTATCATCAGGTCGGCTGTTTTTTTGTACTCATAAGTATAATAGGCATCCCTGAGGATATCGGTAATACGGAAATTTTCCCGATCCTCTACCAGGATAAAATCCTTGATATTCACAAGGCCGATAATATTATCGTTATCATCCTGATACACAGGGATACGGGTATACATATATTTCTTAAATACGCCGAGAAGCTCTTCATAACCGGCTTCCACGCTTATAGTGCTCATATCGATACGGGGAATCATGATATCCTTGGCAACCGCATCGCTGAAATCAAACACATTGTAAATCATTTCCCGTTCTTCGGATTCAATGATGCCGTCTTCATGGCTGACATCCACGTAAGTCTTTAAATCGGATTCTGTTATCTGATCTTTTTTCTTATTGGGATCCACATGCAGTAGTATCATGATCCCCATGGAGAGGCGATCTACAATAAAAATTAGCGGAGTTAACAACTTCATCAGTGTATAAATTACCCGGGCATAGGCCAGGGATATTTTTTCTGAACTCAGGGTTGCGGCATTTTTGGGGACGATTTCACCGCAGAGCAGAAGAACAAGGGTAAGTACGCCGGTTGCGATGCTGACCGCATAATTTCCCCAGATTTTAATGGCCATGGTAGTGGTGAGGGCGGAAGCGGACAGATTGACCACATTGTTGCCGATGAGAATAGAGCTCAGCATCTTACTGTAATTATCCAGAATCTTCTGAAGGATTACGGCACGCTTGTTTCCCTCCTCAATCAGCGTACGCACACGCACCCGGTTAACGGTGGTGAGGGCAGTCTCCGCAGAAGAAAAGAATGCCGAAAGGGCAATGAGAATTACCAGAAAAATAAATTGTAGGACCGACGATGAATCCACGTAAAATTTCACTCCTTTTTCATGTTGTGTCCCCGGTATAAACCGAAGACGGATTTTTCTTAAGTATATAACTGTAATAATAGGAATCTTACAAAAATACAGCCGAAATGTCAAGTAAAACAGGGTTCTGCCCCGCCGGAATTCCCTGCCCTGCCTTTTGGGCGCGGCTCTGCAAGGTTCCTGTCAGGGCACGCTCTCGCTCGGATAACTACGCAGCGGTACTAAGGTTGCACAGAACGCAACCTAAGGACCGGCGTATTTATACGGCCCATACAGGAATCCTTGCAGAGCCGCGCCCAAAAGGCAGGGCAGGGAATTCCGGCGGGGCAGAACCGTAAGACCGGCGATACCGGGCCGTGAATTATAACATCATAAGAAGGAAATCCATTTTTTCAAAGATAACAGGTATAAAATACAGGCGGACAGGAATATACATGTGTCAAGGAGGAGCGGATATGGATAAAAAAGAAATCAGGAGCTCGAATATATTATTTCTGCTGAAATGCCTGTTGTTTTCCTACATACTTACCGGAGGCTTTCTGCTGCTGCTGGCATTGTTCCTTTACAAATTTCAGCTGTCTGAAAAAGTAGTATCCATTGCCATCATCGGTATCTATGTGGTAGCCGTATTTTTTGCGGGCTTCATGACAGGAAAAAGAATGGGAAGCAAAAAATTTCTGTGGGGGCTTGCGGTCGGACTGGCTTATTTTGCAGTTATGGCTCTGGTATCGTTTGCGGCTAACCATGGATTTAAGGATTTGGGGACACATTTTTTCACCACGCTGGCCATATGCGCCGCGGGGGGAATGCTGGGAGGAATGCTCAGCTAGAAGCGCCCGGAAGGCCTGAGAAGGCTTGTTTCAGGGTTTATACTTTTTTAATAAAAATACTTTCCCTGAATAAAAAACTATGATATACTAGCTTAGACAATGACGTCCGGGTATCGGACGGTATTCTGTCCAGATAAAGAGATGCCGTTCGGACGGTTTTCTCATGTAAGGAGGCAATGGTATGAAACATATTAAGACACTGACCACAAGAGACTTAAAAGAATCCATGAAAAAGGGCGGCTGCGGCGAATGTCAGACATCCTGCCAGTCAGCATGCAAGACATCCTGTACAGTAGGAAACCAGAGCTGCGAGAAGATGAAATAGGCAGATTCTGAAGAAACCGAATAAGGTTTTTATAAGCAGCGATACCTATCGCTGCTTATTATACGTGAAGATGATCGGCAGAGGCCAAAGGCCTTTCCTGCCGGCTTCTGTGCGTTATCAGAAAGAGAGCAGAAAGGAAGTTTTCCAGTGATACACCAGTACAAAAACAACGGCTACAACATCGTAATGGATGTGAACAGCGGAAGCGTACATGTTGTGGACGATTGTGTCTATGATGTGATACCACGGATTGAAGAATGCATTAATAAGGGCGTAAAGGAAAAGGACGGAATTCTGGATGCGCTGAAGGCGGAGGGAATGATTTCTCCGGAGAATTGTCCCTATACAGAGAGTGAGCTGGAAGAGGCTGTGGAGGAAATCCTGGAGCTTTATCAGGCAGGACAGCTGTATACGGATGATATTTATGAAAATTATATCGGGGCCTTTAAGGACAGGCAGACGGTGGTAAAGGCTCTTTGCCTGCATATCGCCCATGACTGCAACCTTGCATGCCGGTACTGCTTCGCAGAAGAGGGAGAATACCACGGCAGAAGGGCGCTGATGAGTTTTGAAGTGGGAAAGAAGGCCCTGGATTTCCTGGTTGCCAATTCCGGCAGCAGGGTGAATCTTGAGGTGGACTTTTTTGGCGGAGAGCCGCTGATGAACTGGCAGGTGGTTAAGGATCTGGTAGCTTACGGAAGAAGCCTGGAAGAGCCTCACCACAAAAAGTTCCGCTTTACGCTTACCACCAACGGGATTCTTCTGAATGATGAAATCCAGGAATTTGTAAATAAAGAAATGTCTAATGTGGTTCTCAGTATAGACGGGCGCAAGGAAATAAATGACAAAATGCGTCCCCACAGAGGCGGGCAGGGCAGCTACGAGGAAATCGTACCCAAATTCCAAAAACTGGCGGAGAGCAGGGATCAGTTCAATTATTATGTGAGAGGGACTTTTACCCATAATAATCTGGATTTCGGGGAAGATGTCAAACATCTGGCGGATCTGGGCTTTCAGCAGATTTCCGTGGAGCCGGTGGTGGCGGAGCCCTCTGAGGATTATGCGCTCAGGGAAGAGGATTTGCCCGTGCTGCTGGAAGAATACGACAGGCTTGCAGCGGAGCTGATTAAGCGGCAGAAAGAAGGGAAGGGCGTTAACTTCTTCCACTTTATGATTGATTTAAGCGGCGGCCCCTGCGTGGCAAAGCGGTTATCAGGCTGCGGTTCGGGAACGGAATATCTGGCGGTGACTCCCTGGGGAGATTTTTATCCATGCCATCAGTTCGTGGGGAAGGAAGAATTCCTCATGGGAAATGTGGATACGGGAATTGTCAGGACAGATATACGGGATGAATTCAAAGGCTGTAACGTGTATGCCAAAGACAAATGTAAGAACTGCTTCGCCAAATTTTACTGCAGCGGCGGCTGCGCGGCCAATTCTTATAATTTCACCCGCGGCATCAACGGAACGTATGACTTGGGCTGTGAACTCCAGAAAAAGCGCATTGAATGTGCAATTATGATAAAAGCGGCACTGGCCGACTAGAATGAAGGAGATAAGAAGCAATGAACAAGAAAAAAGGTATTTTAACCCTGATTGCGTTCATCGTCATATTGGCCGGATTGGGCTATGTGTCCGTTTTCGGTGTTGGCGAGAATAAATCAGGCTCCGCGTCCAGAGTTAAGCAGGGCCTTGACCTGGCAGGCGGTGTCAGTATTACTTATCAGGTAGTGGGGGAGGAAGAACCCAGCTCGGCCGACATGAGTGATACGATTTACAAGCTGCAGAAGCGTGTGGAAAACTATTCCACGGAAGCTCAGGTTTATCAGGAAGGCTCTGACCGGATCAATATTGAAATCCCCGGTGTTTCTGATGCCAATGCGGTATTGGAAGAGCTGGGCAAGCCCGGTTCCCTGTCTTTCCAGGATTCCGCAGGCAATGTAGTGCTGGAAGGTACGGATGTTTCCGATGCACAGGCGGGTTACCAGACCAATTCCCTGGGAAATCAGGAGCCTGTGGTTCAGCTGACTCTGACAGAAAACGGAAAAATCAAATTTGCGGAGGCCACAAAAAAAGCGGCTCCCACACGTGACATCATTTATATTATTTATGATGGCTCCGTTGTAAGCGCTCCTGCTGTCCAGTCGGAGATTACAGACGGTTCTGCCGTAATCACCGGTATGGGGTCTTTTGAAGAAGCGGAAACCCTTGCTTCCACTATCCGTATCGGCGGTCTGAAGCTGCAGCTGGAAGAGCTGCGTTCCAACGTGGTCGGCGCCCAGCTTGGTTCCGAAGCGATTAACCGCAGCCTTACGGCCGGCGCAATCGGTATGGCTATTGTCATGGTGTTCATGATTGCCGTTTACTGGATCCCCGGTGTGGCGAGCTCATTGGCGCTGTGTATGTATGTAGTGCTGATGATCCTGCTGCTCAACGGCTTTGAAATCACCCTCACCCTTCCCGGTATTGCAGGTATCATCCTGTCAATCGGTATGGCGGTTGACGCCAACGTTATTATCTTCGCACGCATCCGCGAAGAAATTGCCACGGGCAAGACGGTGAAGTCTTCTATTAAAATCGGTTTCCAGAAGGCTCTTTCAGCCATTCTGGATGGTAATATTACAACACTTATTGCGGCTGCCGTGCTGGGCTTTATGGGCTCCGGTACCATAAAGGGCTTTGCACAGACGCTGGCGCTTGGTATCGTGATTTCCATGTTTACCGCTCTGGTAGTCACCAGATTGATTCTGAATGCCTTCTATGCGGTAGGGCTTCAGAGTGAAAAGCTTTTTGGACGTGCAAGAGACAGAAAGCCTGTAAATTTCCTTTCCAGGAAGGCCGTATTTTTTACCATTTCCATCGTCCTCATTGTCGCAGGCTTTGTATTCATGGGTGTCAATAAGGGAAGAACAGGGCAGATTCTTAACTACAGCCTTGAGTTCATGGGCGGAACTTCCACCAATGTGTCCTTCAATGAGAACCTGTCCATTGAAGACATCGATGCGAACGTAGTTCCCATGATAGAAAAAATTACCGGTGACGGTAATGTCCAGACACAGAAGGTTCAGGGCTCAAATGAGGTAATTTTCAAGACAAGAACTCTGAATGTGGATGAAAGAGAAGAACTGAATAAGGTTATGGAAGAGAACTTCGGCGTGGATAAGGAGAAGATCACTGCGGAAACCATCAGTTCCACCATCAGCGGTGAAATGAGAAGAGAAGCAGTCATCGCAGTAGTCATTGCCACCGTATGTATGCTGATTTATATCTGGTTCCGTTTCAAGGATATCCGCTTTGGCGCCAGCGCTGTTGCGGCATTGATTCATGACGTACTGGTGGTACTGGCGTTCTATGCGGCGGTACGAGTATCGGTAGGCAGTACCTTTATAGCATGTATGCTTACTATTGTAGGTTATTCCATTAATGCTACCATTGTTATCTTTGACCGTATCCGTGAAAATATTGGCCTGGAAGGAAAAAGCGATCTGTCAGGTCTGGTAAACAAGAGTATTACCCAGACACTCACCAGAAGTATTTTCACTTCCCTGACAACCTTCATTATGGTTGCCGTGCTGTATATTCTGGGTGTAAGCTCTATCCGTGAATTCGCGCTGCCTCTGATGGTTGGTATTATCTGCGGAACCTATTCTTCCGTATGTATTACAGGCGCTTTGTGGTTTGTCCTTCGTACGAAAATCAAAGGAAAAACCAAGGGAGCGGCAGTAAAAGCAAAGTCCAGATAAAAGTTAACTGATGAAAAAGCGTTCTGCTCAGCCAGGACGCTTTTTTACCGCGTCAGCTTGCGTATGGATTGTATGAAAAAATGGACAGACATCATTTTATGCTGCTGCAGATACAAAGGAGTTAAAATATGGCGAAATGGTTTGTCACAGCCAAAAGGGCGGACTTTACAAAAATAGGGGAAACATTCGGCATAAGCCCGGTGCTGGCCAGGATCATCCGCAACAGGGATATTATTGAAGAGGAAGAAATCCGCAAATATCTTCAGGGAACCATAGAGGATATGTATGATCCCGGCCTGCTTAAGGACATGGACCGTACGGTGGAAATCCTGCTGGATAAAATCAGCCGGCGGAAACCGATCCGGATCATCGGAGATTATGATGCGGACGGAATCTGCTCTACCTTTATTCTTCATAAAGGACTGCTGCAGGCGGGCGCTGCTGCGGACACGGCGATACCTCACCGCATGAAGGACGGTTACGGCCTGAATGAGCATCTGGTGGAGGATGCCTTCCAGTCAGGGATAGATACTATCATTACCTGTGACAACGGCATCGCGGCAGAACCCCAGATAAGGCTGGCTAAGGAAAAAGGGATGACGGTGATTGTGACCGATCACCATGAGGTTCCTTATGAGGAAACAGAAGGGGAACGGAAATACATACTGCCTCCCGCCGATGCGGTGATTGATCCCAAGCAGGAAGGGGATGCATATCCTTATAAAGGGATTTGCGGCGCGGTGGTGGCCTATAAGGTAATGGAGGCTCTTTACCGGAGGCTGGAGCTTACACAGAAGGAAAAGCCTCTGCTGGAAGAGCTTCTGGAAATGGCCGCTTTTGCCACGGTATGTGACGTTATGGAGCTTCTGGATGAAAACAGGGTTATTGTAAAATTCGGGCTGTCCCATATGAAAAACACCTCCAACCAGGGACTGAGGGCACTGATGGAGGTAAATGGCATAGATAAGGGAAAACTGTCCGCTTATCATATCGGTTTTGTTATGGGCCCCTGTCTGAACGCCACAGGGCGCCTGGATACGGCGGTCAGGGCTCTGCAGCTTCTGGAGGAGGAAGATCGGGCGGAAGCCGTCCGCATCGCCTCTGATTTGAAGCAGCTGAATGACAGCCGTAAGGAAATGACCGATATTTATGTGAAACAGGCTGTACGTTCCGTGGAAGAGAACGGGCTCATGCAGGATCGGGTGCTGGTAATCTACCTTCCTGACTGCCATGAAAGCCTTGCAGGTATAATTGCAGGCAGAATAAGGGAAAAATACTATAAGCCGGTATTCGTGCTGACCAGGGGAGAAGAAGGCGTAAAAGGCAGCGGCCGTTCCATAGAGGCCTATCATATGTACGAGGAAATGACCAGAGTCAGGCATCTTTTCACCAAGTACGGCGGCCACAAAATGGCGGCGGGCCTCTCCCTGGAGGAAAAGGATGTTGAGGATTTCCGCAGGGAAATCAACGAGGTATGCACACTGACGGAGAGCGATATGGAGGAACGGATCCATATAGATGTCCCCATGCCGGTATCCCACGTTTCCATGGAATTCGTAAAGGAGCTGGAGCTTCTGGAGCCTTTCGGAAACGGGAATCCCAAGCCTGTTTTTGCCCATAAGGATTTGACCTTCCTGTCGGCCAGGATTCTGGGGAAAAACGGAAATGCCATACGTTTCACCGTGCTGGATGATTGCCGGAACAAATGGGAAATGATGGCCTTCGGAGATCCCGAACCCATGAACGACTATATGAAAAAGAAGTTCGGCCAGGAAGCGGTGGAACGGCTTTATCTGGGAAAAAGCCAGGATATCCGGCTGTCGGTCACGTATTATCCATCCATCAATACCTACCAGGGGAATACCAAACTTCAATTGGTGATGCAGCAGTATCAGTAATATGATAAAATATAAAGGTAAAGAAAATATAGTAGTAGACAGAACGGTAACGATAGAACAGGGGACTATTTATGATTTTAACAGTGACGCTGAATCCGGCAGTTGATAAGACATACAGAACAGGTGAGCTTTTCCCCGGAAGAGTGAACCGGATGCGTTCCGTTGATAATATACCGGGCGGCAAGGGAATAAATGTGAGTAAAATACTCCGTCAGTATGATTACGAAGTGACGGCAACCGGTTTTTTGGGAGGCTATCAGGGAAGGTGGATGGAAGACCAGCTGGACAGGCTGAAAATCCGCAGCGCTTTTGTGCAGGTGGATGGAGAAACCAGGACCAGCATGAATATTGTGGCTGATAACGGTTATGTGACAGAAATACTGGAGCCGGGTCCGCACATCAGTGACACACAGCTGAAGGAATTCATGCAGAAGTTTGCCTCATTGGCGGAAGAAAGCGGGCTGGTCATACTTTCCGGCAGCGCGGCGCCGGGGATTCCCACAGATATTTATGCCAGGCTTATCCGGAGCGCTTCCTCCATGGGAAAACAGGTGATTCTGGATACCAGCGGTGAACTGCTGAAAGAGGGCGTAAAGGCGGCGCCTTCCGTTGTCAAGCCCAACAGAAAGGAACTGGAGTATATTATCGGCCGCAGGCTGCAGGATATGAATGACATAAAAGATGCATCCTCAGTCCTTCTTTCCGATGGGGTGGGTCTTGTAATTGTTTCCCTGGGCGATAAAGGGCTGCTGCTGGCGGGTAAGGGAAGATGCCTGTATGCAAGGGTACCCAGAGTAACCGCACTGAATACGGTGGGCTGCGGGGACAGCGTGGTGGCCTCTCTTGCGATGTCCATGACATCCGGCGCGGATATAGAGGAAATGCTCCGAAAGGCTGCGGCTGTTTCGGCGGCCAACGCCACGACATTGGAAAGCGGCAACGTTCCTCTGAAGCTGGCGGAGGAGATACTCCGGGATATTCATATTGAGGAAATTTAGCAGCTGTGAAGCTCCTGAGAAAAATTTAAAAAGACAAGATAAAAAGGCTCCTGTTAACAGGGGCCTTTTTATCTTATCTTTTATGAGGGGGGAGATAGGTGTTGTTCATCTATCTGAAATATATCATAACCGGAAATTGTGACAGGAATATGTCCATTTTCAAAAAATGTAATAAAATTTATAAAGTGTTTCTTTATAATTCATTAAAGAAATCGTACGATCAACATTTTTTCATGATCTGTTCATTAGGATAACAGGGAGAGGATATCTGATTATTGAGGAGGAAAAGGGATATTGCTATAATTATATTGAGAACAAAGCAACTGTGGAGGTACTGGACAGCTGCGAAATAAATTGCTCCGGATCAGGAGGTTCGCCATGAAAAAAATGTATATCGTTACCGGCGCGGACGGACATCTGGGGGGTACTGTCGTCCGTATGCTGGAGCAGGAAGATTGTCTGGTGAGGGGGCTGATTCTGCCTGGTGAAGAGGGTGTGAATCGGGGAAATGTGGTTTATTACAGAGGGGATGTGCGCAGAAGGGAAACGCTGCTGCCGCTTTTTGAAAATACAGACGATATGGAAGTGACTGTGATCCATACCGCCGGAATTATCGATATTTCAGGGAAGGTGACACCCCTGGTATATGATGTGAATGTAAACGGAACGAAAACAATTGCCGGGCTCAGCCTGGAAAAACAGGTAAAAAGATTTGTCTATGTCAGTTCCGTCCATGCGATCCCGGAAAATGGGGATTACGGCGTGATGAAAGAGGTTACGGAATTTTCGGAAAAAACGGTTACGGGAGGATATGCCAAAACCAAGGCGGAAGCCACCAGGGCGGTCATGGCCCTGGTTAAGCTGGGCCTGGATGCGGTGGTAGTCCATCCATCCGGTATATTGGGGCCTTTCGGCGGTACGGGAAATTATCTGGTACAGCTGGTAAATGATTATATTATGGGGCGGCTTCCGGCATGCGTAAAGGGCGGTTATGATTTCGTGGATGTGAGGGACGTGGCAAAGGGCTGCCTCCTGGCGGCTTCCAAAGGAAGGAAAGGGGAATGCTATATTCTTTCCAACCGTCATTACGAAATCAAGGAGGTGCTGGCTATGGCCCGGAAAGTCTGTAAATGCAGGAGTGTGCCGGTGCTTCCTATGTGGATGGCCAGGGCCGCGGCCCCTCTTCTTGCCGGTTATGCGAAATGCAGGAAGAAACGTCCGCTGTATACCAGATATTCCCTCTATACGCTTAAAAGCAATGACCGTTTTTCCCACGATAAGGCAACAAAAGAGCTGGGCTACAGTCCGCGTGATCTGATGCAGACGATAAAGGATACGGTACAATGGTTAAGGGAAGGGAAGAAACAGATATGCTTGGATTAAATTTCAGTTCCAGAAAGGACGGTAACTGCGGGGATTTCCTTCAGTTCCTCAAACAGCAGACGAAACATAGGTTTGTGGTAAAATGGATTCATGATTTTGCCTTTGATGGCTGCGGCCCCTGTTCCTATGAATGCATACAGGGAAGCTGTTTGAAAAAGGATGGCTTTTCTGAACTGATGGCATGGATGGACAGAGAAGAGGAATACTTTTTTGTGATGCCTTTGTATAATGGAAATCTGCCGTCGGCTTTTTACCGTCTGCTGGAACGCCTTTCCCCCAGGCTTCATGAAGAGGCGGAGGAAAGGCGGTTCTGGAAAAAGACCCGGATTCTTCTCATAGGGAATCCGGGTCACGGGCTGGAATGTGCCTTACATACACTGAAAGGTTTATACCGGAATGCCGGACAGAAACCGGATATTCTTGTGTTCTCGGCTATGGATTACGGGATGAAGGCCACCAGGGACAGGCTGATTGAGGAAAAGGAGGTAAGAACAAAGCTGATAAAAGCGGCCGGAGAAGCGGATTAGTCAGGAAATCCGGGATTCTGACATGAGAATAGATAACGAAAAAGCTGCCAGCGGCATATACCGTACTGACAGCTTTTCGTTTTCTTATGAGGGGGGAGATAGTTTTGAGTTGTTTAACTATCTGAGATTATAATACAGGAAATTTGTGACGGGAATGTGTACATTTTAGAAAAAGAAAATAAAAAGTCTTAAGGTTTTCTTTAGAAAAAGGGAAGAAGATCTTGCGGCGGGGGAGAACAAAAAGTCAGGAGCTGCCGTCTGCTGTCTGGTGTCCTGTGTCCCGGTCTTCGTTCCCCAGTGTGCGGCGGCGTTCCGGGCCCCGGAGGGAAATATCTCAGCCGCAGGTCCTGCCGCGTCGGGCATTGCGATGGGCCCGAGGGCGGCAAATGGGACAGGTGGGGCTGTCCCATTTGCCCGGTCTCATCTCCATGACGCAGAAAGGATCTGTGGCTGAGATATTTCCCTCCGGGCCCGGAACGCCGCCGCACACTGGGGAACGAAGACCGGGACACAGGACGCGGACAGCAGACGGCAGCTCCTGACTTTTTTAGATGAAGGGAGGAAGGTATTAAAGGGATTAATTAGGTGCAGGGAACTATGCCTCGGCGGGGGTTTCTCCGGATTTGAAGATGCGGTTGAGCATGATGACTGATGCGATGGAGAGGACGAGTTCGGCGACGAACTGGGCATAGGGGAGGCCGTATAGTGGGAAGAGGAAGTTCAGTATGTACAGGGCGGGTATTTCGAGGAGGATTTTGCGGAGGATGGCAAATGCCAGTGCGGATCGGCCGTGGCCTACGGCCTGGAATACGCCTACGGCGATAAAATCCATGCAGAGGAAAGGCAGGCAGAGGCAGAAGCCGCGGAGGAATCGTGTTCCGAAGGCGATAACATCCGCGTTTTTCATAAAGGAATTGATGATGGGGCCGGCTCCGACGGTGAAGAGGATCAGGACGGCTGCCATCAGGGGGACAATGGTTTTGATTGTGAACATGATGGAATCTTTCATGCGTTTGCGGTTGTTGCTGGCATAGTTGTAGCTGATCAGGGGCATGACACCCTGGGAAAATCCTATGGCTACCTGGAGGGGGACCATATTTACTTTCTGGGCGATGCCCATGGCGGCTACGGCATGGGGGCCGAAGGGGGAGGTGAAGTTGTTTAAGATGGTCATACCGGTTACGTTGAGCAGATTTTGGATGGAGGCGGGGATTCCGACGCCGCAGATTCCCAGTACGATTCCTTTTCGGAAGCCGAATTTTTTGGGGGAGATGCATACTACGGTGGTTTTTCTGCGTACGTACAGCAGGATGAAGAAATAGCAGCATGCCACGCAGTTTGAGAGGAAGGTGGCAAGGCCGGCTCCTGCGGCTCCCATGTTAAGGCCCCAGGGGAGAATGAAAATGGGGTCAAGAATTATGTTTAGGAGGCATCCGCTCATGGTGCCGAGGCTGGCGTGGAGTGAGGCACCCTCTGCACGGACCATATAGGCCATTACCACGTTCAATATGGCAGGGGCGGCTCCGCATATGACTGTCCAGCGCAGATAGCCCAGTGTCGCTTCCGCTGTATTGGAATCTGCCCCAAGGACGGTGAGCAGGGGATTTTGAAGAGCAAAGCATAAGAAGGAGAATAAGAAACCGGAAAGCAGTGAGCAGTAGAATCCGAAGGCGGAGCTTCGGCTGACGGTATCGTAGTCTTTGCGTCCCAGCGCCCGGCTCATCATGCTGGAGCTTCCGACGCCGAAGAGGTTATTGACGGCGTTGAAGGCCAGGAGGACCGGGGCTGCCAGTGTTACCGCCGCATTTTGTACAGGGTTGTTTAGCATTCCTACAAAGTAAGTGTCGGCCAGGTTATAGATTACCATGACCAGTGAGCTGAGTACGGTGGGAATCGACAATTGCATTACGGCCTTTGGGATCGGCATCTCCTCGAATAATTGTGTTTTCTGATTATCGGCCATTTCCTTGTTTCCTCCCATGTAAAAGTGAGACATCTGCGAAATGTCTGCGCATATTTCCTTTTATTATAGCAAAGGGAAGTTGTGAAAACAAGACGGACCTCGGGAGCGGGTGCAGCTAAAAAACATCGGTGCCGCCCCTGCCCTGCTGTACCCTCCCGCCTGTGTACCCTGCCTGTGTCTGCCCCGCTGCCCTTTGCGCCCCTCTCTGCCGCCGCAGCCCTGCAAGGTTCCTTACAGGGGACGCTTCCGCTCGGATAATCACGCAGCGGTACTAAGGCTGCAAAAGGACGCAGCCTAAGGACCGGCGTGCTTATAATGCCCCTTATAGGAATCCTTGCAGGGCTGTGGCGGCAGAGAGGGGCGCAAAGGGCAGCGGGGCAGACACAGGCAGGGTACACAGGCGGGAGGGTACAGCAGGGCAGGGGCGGCACCGATGTTTTTTAGCTGCACCCGCTCAGAATCCAAGAACAGCCTGCGGGAAAGTCCCCTGGCTCAGATGGTATTCATTTTTTTATCTGCGGCATTCAGGGCTTGGTGGAATTTACACGGTCGGAATCTACACAAAAGTATTAATAGAAGTATTTATAAGGATATGTTAATATAAATAAATGGAAATACGATAATCGGAAAAGCACAGACCATGGAGATGGGGTTCGTGGTATTTAAAGTAAAAAGTTAGGGATGAGGTAGTTAAGATGCCATTAGCTAAAAAGGAGTACAAATCATATGATGCACTGATTCTGGCGCTGAAGGCGTCTCCTGTCTGTACGGTATTGAAATTTTTGCTGTCAGTTACGCAGTCTATAATGCAGACAGCGGTGATGGCTGTGGCTACGGCCAATTTTGTGGACACGGCGGCTGAAATACTTAATAATGTGCGGCCGCAGAACGACATCTATCTGCCGTTGGTTTTATTGCTTGCTGCGCTGGGAGTGGTAAATACGATTGGAGCGGTTGCGAAGCTGGCCGGAGCCAGGGTCAGTGTGAAGCTTCAGCGGAAATTAAAGCCATCTTTAGTTAAGGTTTATGCGGCATTTGAATATAAGCATATTGAGAATGCAGAGAGTTGGGAATTGATCTCACGTGTAACCAGGGATCCTGTGAAATCGATCATGGATGGGGTGGATGCCTTTATACAGTTCATTCAGATCATAGTATCTGTTTCCTCTGTTTTTCTTTTGATTGTGACACAGGTGTGGTGGGCCGCATTGATCATTCTAGCCTTTTCGGTGCCTATGTTCTGGGTATCGATGCGTGCAGGAAAAAAGAATTATCAGGCTGAGTGTGAAGCGGAAAAATTCAACAGGCGTACTGATTATCTGGGAGAAGTGCTGACCGGGCGGGATAATGTGGACGAGCGTACGTTGTTTGATTACAGTGACGAGGTTAACCGTAAGTGGCAGGAGCAGTACGAGGCGGGCAGAAAAATACAGGTTAAGGTTACGGCTAAAATGTTCCTGATTACAAAAGGTTCCAGCATGATTCTGGCTCTGATTTCACTGCTGGTGGCGCTGACATTGATTGGGCCGGTGGTGCATGGACAGATGACAGCAGGTATGTTTATGGGTATCATAAGCGCTGTGTTCGGTATGATACAAAAATTGGGCTTCCAGATGTCACGTTCCCTTGAGAATATTTCGCGGGTGGGCGAATATATGAAGGATTTGACCGCATTTGTTTCGCTGAGCGAAGAGAAGGATGCATTGATGGAACCGGATGCTGAACCGATAGCCATTGATTTGCTGGAGTTCCGTAATGTGCGCTTCCGATATCCCAGTGGAGACAGATATATTCTTGACGGATTGTCCTTTAAGCTGGAAGCCGGACGTCATTATGCTTTTGTCGGTAAAAACGGCGCGGGAAAGACAACGATTACCAAGCTGTTAACCGGACTGTATCCGGAATATGAAGGGGAAATACTGATAAATGGGACAGAGCTGAGAGAGTATTCCGCCGGTGCGGTGAAAGCGATGTTTTCCGTCGTGTATCAGGATTTTGCCAAATATTATATCGGAATGAAGGATAATATAGCTCTCGGCAATATACATACAAAAGGAAAAGAAAGAGAAGCGGCTCATCTGGCCGGGCTGGATGAAGCCATTGACAGGCTGAGGGATGGTATCGATACGCCGCTGGGGAAAATTCTGAAGGATGGACAGGATATTTCGGGCGGGCAGTGGCAGCGTGTTGCGATTGCGAGATCGCTTATCAGCCAGGCGCCTGTCAGAATTCTTGACGAGCCGACATCGGCGCTTGACCCTATCAGTGAGAGTCTGCTTTACAGTGAATTTGAGAAACTGATGGATGGGAAGACGACTGTATTTATCAGCCACCGTCTCGGTTCTACCAAGCTGGCAGATGAAATACTGGTTATTGATGCGGGAAAAGTTACAGAGCGGGGGACACATGAAGCGCTGATGGCCCAAAAAGGGCGGTATGCAGAGATGTTTGAGACGCAGAGGGAGTGGTATCAATGAGTGCGGAAAAGAAAAAGTACAATTTAGTAACAGTCATACTGCGGATTATCCCTATACAGTTTAGGTCTGCGCCATGGAACTGTTTGATTGAGAATACACTGGGAATCATGAATGGATTGTCGTTCACGCTGGCAGTAGTGGCAACGCAGCGTCTTTTTGATGTGATTTCCAAAGCGGCTGCCGGAAAAGCAGGTTTTTTGGATTGTGTGATTCCCCTGCTCCTGTTGGCGGCGGTTACGTTTGGGCAGCAGATCATTAATGGTGTTCAGAATTTTCATGGGATCGGCATCCTTCTGCCGAAATCCTCCGGAAGGCTTACCGCATTGATTCACAAAAAGCTCAGGCGTATCGATCCTGTATATTTTGAGGATACCGATTTCCTGGATGATCTTAACAAAGCGAGGGAAGGCATCCGGGCAATTACCATGTTCTGCATGATTGTATTTGTCTGCGTGAGTTTTTACGGGGTTTATTTTTTGTCAATCGGAGTATACCTGTTCCGGCTGAAACCCATGCTGATCATAACGCTGCTTCTTGCATTTATCCCTGCTCTGTCGGCACAGGCCGTCAATGTACGGGTATTTACCAGGCTGGAAGAACAGAGCGCTCCGCTCAGGCGGGAATATGAGTATTATCAAAAAGCGATCTGCGACAGGGAGTATTTTAAGGAAACCCGTATCCTGGGTGCATTTTCCTTCTTCTATCATTTATTTGAAGATACCATGAAACTGCTGACGGAAAAGGTATGGAAAGCGGAGCGGAAAACGGCATTGCTTCAGCTTTTATTGGATTTTACGGCATTTGTGGGAATGGCCCTTTCGGCCTACATGCTGTTTAGAGCAACGATGTCTGGAGAGATTACGGTCGGGATGTTCGCTGCTGTGTTTGCGGCGCTGGGGCAGATATTTGCCATTATGCAGGAGATTGTAACGCAGCATATCGGCAATATGAACAGGGATATGGGGAAGGTGGTCAATTTCATACGGCTGCTTGATATGCAGGAGCATACAGGCACAGAAGGAGAAACGGATTTTGCCAGAGGTGTTGCGGCAAAAGACATCAGCTTTACTTATCCCGGCAGAGATAAACCTGCTATAAAGAATGTATCATTGGAAATCGCAGAGGGGGAGACGATTGCCATTGTCGGAGAAAACGGTGCCGGGAAAAGTACGCTTGTACGCCTGCTGACCGGTATTTACCGTCCGTCAGAAGGTAAAGTATTCATCGGCGGACTGGATACGGCTGTGGCTTCCCCTGCCTCCGTTTATAAGGGAGTATCGGGTGTGTTCCAAAAATACCAGCGTTATAAAATGACTCTTAAGGAAAATGTGGCTATCAGTGATGTTTCAGCCGAGGCCGGAGCCGAAAAGATTCATTCCGTACTGTCCGAGGCAGACTTTGAGATGGGCGATATCAAACTCGATGACATGCTGTCGCCGGAGTTCGGCGGAATTGATTTATCCGGAGGGCAGTGGCAGCGGATCGCAATCGCCCGCGGGCTGTACCGGGTAAACGGTTTCATCGTATTGGATGAACCCACATCCGCTATCGATCCGATTGAAGAAACAAAGATTTACAAGCAGTTTGAACAGCTGGCAAAAGGGAAATGTGCGGTAGTGGTAACCCATCGTCTTGGTTCTGCTAAACTGGCGCATCGTATTGTAGTCATGGATGGCGGTGAGATTGTTGATATCGGGACGCATGAGGAGCTTATGTCCCATCCGGGCAAATATGCGACGATGTGGGAGAAACAGGCTCAGTGGTATGAAAGGGCTGAAGATTGTGTTCCTGCACAGCTTCCTGTGTAAAATGCAGGCAAATGGCTTGCTCAGCACGATGAGGAAAAGGTGATATTTGAAATTTCCCATTAATTATTTTTTATAAACTTGGAGGAAACTGTATGGAACTGCGGCTTGAAAATGAAAAAGATTACTTTGAAGTGGAAAATCTGACAAGAGAAGCCTTCTGGGATGTATACCGTCCGGGATGTAGTGAACATCTTGTCCTCGATAAATTAAGGCAAGCGGATTCTTTCATCAAAGATTTGGATTATGTTTTGATTGAGGATGGAAAGATTGTCGGGAATATAGTCTACACGAAAATGTTTACCGGCACAGAACGGAAAATGAGCGATGAAGTGATTGCATTTGGCCCCATAAGTGTTCATCCGGATTTCCAGAGAAAAGGCCTGGGAAAGAAATTGATAGAATATACCCTGGATAAAGCAAAATGTTTGGGATATAAAGCAGTACTCATTACAGGAGATAATAATTATTATAATCCTCTGGGCTTTGAATCCGCCTGCAGGTATCATGTTTATCTGCCGGGGACATCGGAGGATGATGAAGCGGCATTTTTTATGGCAAAGGAATTGGAAGAAGGGTATCTCGGTAATAACAGCGGGATATATGATTTTGATACTTGCTTTAATGTCAGCGAAGAGGAACTGGAAATATTTGATCGGAAGTTTCCTGAAAAAGCGAAACGAGAAGCGAGGGAAACAGATTTGACATGACCGGATAACGTTGGCTCTACAGCATTCCTGATGTTGTAAAAAATATATTTAACAGGAGAAAACAGAGAAAATGAATCAGAAGAATACGGTTGTATTAATAGTTGATGTACAGAATGCGCTCATGGAAGCACATCCCTTCCGTGAGGAAGAGCTGACAGACAATCTGAAGGCTATTATCCATAACGCTAGGCAGACGGGCCTGGAAGTGGTATATGTGCGCCATGACGGCGGTGAAGGGGACGAGCTCGCCTTGGGGACGCAGGGCTGGCAGATATTCGATGCTACAGCCCCGCAGGAAGGAGAACGAATCTTTGAAAAACGCTTTAATAGCGCCTTTAAAGATACCGGACTGGGGGAATATTTAAAGGAGAAGAAGATAACGGAAATTATTCTGGGAGGCCTGCAGACAGAATATTGTATCGATGCCACATGTAAATCCGCTTTTGAACGGGGCTTTCACGTATGGATTCCTGCCCATACCACTTCGACCTTTGATAATGATTATTTTACGGCAGAGCAGCTTACGGAGTATTTTGAGAAAAAAATGTGGGATGGGAGATATGCGGATGTAAGGCCGGTGGAAGAAATAATTGAAAAAATGAAAAACTTCCCAATTTCTTAATAATTCCTTCAGGGAATTAAGAACTTATTTAATCTTTGATCACAGAATGAACACAATTGAAAGGTATGATAATAACAGATAGTTGATATACAACTCACTTAACTATCTCCCCCCTCATAAACAGCCTTCCGCCATTAAAAACGGTGGAAGGCTGCTTTATTTTACCCAAAAAGGCGCTGCGGCTTTGCTGTCCTGAACAGCTCTCCGCAGGTTTTTTGCCTAATAATTATCTTTATCTGTAAATCTGGCATAATATTGGGGATCAGTAAAAGCGAAGGTATCCCCTTTCTGCTTCAGAACCCATTTCTTGAGGGGTGTCTCCTGAAGCGGCACACAGACGATGCCGAGAATTGCCATGGCGATGATTCCTCCGAGAACATCCATAGCTGTTACATTGGAGATCTGGCTGCAAAGATAGATACCGGCAGGAAGAAAAAGAACATAAGCTGTAAAGAATCCCGGGCAGTAAATGAATTTCTTACCGGTCTTGCGGTAACGTTTCAGAGAATAACAGCCTACCACTGTATGCGCCAGAACTTCGCCGAAGCTGAGAATGATGATACAGATGGCGACCATATTGGACATTCCGCCAAGCTGGGCGGGAACAGCGTAAATCAGCGGGATGACTGCCAGACCTATATTGGTGATCATATCGGTAAAACGGCTCATGGGATAGCGGTCGAGATACCTGCTTCCGAAGTCCTTTGGCCCAAAGATAATATTATAGATATAATGCAGGCCTCCTGGGCATTTCCATTCTTCCAATACATGGAGCGGCATGATGACCGCCAGGAAAGCGCCGCCCTTTGCGCCGGGTGTCCAGCTGTTCCAGTTGAGTATGAGTAAAAAAGCAACGATTACGCCGAGAATGCCAAGGCAGACCAGCCATATGGTGTTGCACCATTTATCCAGTTTTTTAACCATTATTTAATCCCCACTTTCTGTAGAATGGAAGGCTTGCTGTCATGATAGATTTCCAAAACCTTGTCTTTTTTATAGCCATACATTTCTTCCTCTGCAAAAGGATAATTGTTCTTTCTGTTTTTCATAAGGAATACCGGCGCAATGAAGCAGATAATCATGGCAGCAAACGCGCCGGGAATTCCGAACCAGAGCTGTCCGGCCTTTTCCGGCAGACGGGTCACCACATACCATATGTAATAAATGGCCACAGGGGCCTGCAGAAATAAAGTAGAGCCGAGGCCCGGATTATAAATGTCTTTCAGTGAAAAATTGATCAGCAGCGCATGGGCGCCGAGCTGCACCAGAACACAGAGCACCTGGGAAGCACCAAGCCAGATGACGTCTGGAAAGCAAATCGCCAGGATATAGAAGGTGTAGCATAAAAATACATTGCAGATAAAACACTGCTGCGCATGAAAGGGATATTTATAAGGCGCTTCTTTTTCCCGAAAAGCTGCCATGTTGGTAATAGAGGGCATTCCGCCGGGGAAGGCATATTCCTCTGTCTGATGAACCAGCATTGCCATCCAGCTAAATATCAGGATTGTCTGTATGCGGGGCAGATTACCGCAGCCCCAAAGCCCCATGAAAAATGTGAGTAACACAAAAAGGACTCCTCCAATCAGATACCAGTATCTTCTCCAGAATTTCATGACATTCCCCTCACTTTTTATGAATGAATTGGCTGTAATATTTCGGATCCGCGAAAGCAAACATACCTTTTTCCTGCCTGATAACCCATTTTTTCAGCGGAGTTTCGGACAGAGGGATGCAGATGAGCATCATAACGACTAACAGAATCACGCACCACAGCCAGTCCCTTCCGGTGATATTGTTCAGGCGGACAGCCAGATAAATGCCGCTGGGCAGGAACATCATGTAAGAAGTGGCAAATCCGGGATTGTAAATCGTCTTTTTGCCGTCCTTCTTATACCAATGCAGAGTCATAAATCCGGCGCAGGTATGCGCAAGAACCTCGATGAAGCAGAAGAGCATCATACAAAGTGTGACTGCGTTGGAAAGAGAGGTTACGCAGGAAAGAAGCAGATAAACAAGGGGAATCCACTGTAAGCCGACGTTGGTGACCATATCCGTCAGCCTGCTCATAGGATAGCGGCTCAAATCCTGTCTGTTCTTTTCTTTTGGGCCAAGCAGCGTGTTATAAAAATGATGCAGGCCGCCGGGAAATTTCCATTCCTCCAGCACATGAAAGGGCATGATTACAGCGGCAAACACTGCACCCTGAGCGCCGAGCGGCATGTTATCCCAGAAGAGGGCCGCACAGACCGCCGTGATGACTCCGGTTACGCAGATAAAGATAATCCAGTCGATGCCGCACCATTTGTTTAATTTCCTTACCATATTATTTTGCCTCCTTTGCAGCCTTTGCCGCTTTTCTTTCTTCCCAGAGCTTTATGACGTGCTCTTTGTTATAGCCGTAGAGCTCCCGGTCGTCAAAGGGATACTTGGAATTCTTGTCTTTCATAAAGAGGATTGGAACAATAAATGTCAGAAGCAGCATGGCAAGAGAACCGGGAATCCCCCACCAAAGCTGGCCGGCTTTGTCCGGCATATAACGGACCACATACCAGATGTAATAAATCGCGACGGGAGTCTGCAGGAAAGCAGTGGATGCAAGACCCGGATTATATTTACTTTTAAGCCGCACATTCATGGCGATTCCATGTCCCGGCAGCTGCCAGACTCCGGCAAGCACCTGGGATGCGCCCATCCAGATCAGATTGGGAAACAGGATGGGAATGATATAGCTTAAATAGCAGAAAATCACATTGCTTAAGAAGCTCTGCCGTGCATTGAGAGGATACCGCTCAGGATGATCCACTTCCCCAAGTCCGGCCATGTTGGATATGATTGGAAAACCGCCGGGGAACGCATACTCCTCAAACTGATGCATAAGCATTCCCATCCAGCTGAATACCAGAATGATCTGAATTGTGCCCAGACGGTAACAGCCCCAGAGCCCCATGATGAATGCCAGCAGGACAAAAAGGATTCCTCCTATGTAATACCAGTTCTTTCTCCAGAAAGTCATGTTGAATACCTCCTACCAAATATAAAAATTTGACAAATTGCTTTAACACCATTATGCTAAACACATAGGGTTTAAGTCAACAAACTGTTGATTTGAGATTGTGCTAAAACCAACAATCAGGAGCCCAATTTTTGTAAAAGCAACATTTCGCGCTATTTTGTTGAGGTATTGATATGGAAAATCAAAGAATCCGCCTGAGCAAGGCCATGCTGAAAGCAGGGCTGCTGACGCTTTTGAAAGAAAAGCCTCTGAATCAGATTTCTATTTATGAACTCTGTGCAGCCTCTCAGATTAACCGTACTACATTTTATAAATACTATGGCAGTCAAACCGACCTGCTGAAGGAAATAGAAGCAGACTTTTTCGCGCAGTTGGATGAGGATTTGAAACCCATTATCGAACAGAACCCTGATGCGCTTATCTCCGTTTTGAACCATCTTCATGAACAGCGGGAGCTTTTCTGTACTCTTGTCAAAGTCATTCCCACACAGGACTTTGCGGAGCATCTGTTTACGATTCCAAGCATCGCCAGGATTTTCCGAAATATGGCGGATGCCGGCAATTATTCGGAAAGTGAAGCAAAGTACATCCGCAGGTTTGTTTTTCAGGGAACCTTCGCCGTTCTCTGTGATTGGCTGGGAAGTGAAACCCCGGAACCGGTGTCGGAAATCGCCGGGGTGTTAAGCTTGCTGAAAAGCAGGCTGTAAGGTATAAATTTTCTTTTACGCACGGAGATTATAGCAGCCGCAGCCAATCTTTACGATATCATACAGGATCTGCGCGGGACATCTCGGTTGAAAAAAGCCTCTTTCTGTGCTATCCTTATCTAAGTATTTTACTCAACAAACTAAGCAATGATCAGAAAAAGAGGAAATGATATGGCAGCATTAAAGACATTACTTGAGAATCTGGATGTTACGGTAGTGCGGGGAACAACGGAACTGGATGTACCCGATGTCGTATACGATTCCAGAAAAATTACAAAGGGATGTTTGTTTATCTGTATAGAAGGCGCCAATTTTGACGGCCACAGCGCAGCGGCGCAGGCAGTGGAAAAAGGAGCCGCGGTTCTGGTAACACAAAAGGAAGTGGATATACCCGCAGATGCGCAGGTGACTGTACTGAAGGTGGAAAATACCCGGTATGCCATGGCTTTTATTTCCGCCGCATGGTTCGGGCATCCTGCCCGCCGGCTGAAGACTATCGGAATAACAGGAACCAAGGGAAAGACCACCTCTGCCTATCTGGTGAAATCCATTTTAGAGAATACCGGATTTAAGGTTGGTCTGGTGGGCACTATAGAAGTTATCATCGGAGATACTCATATTCATTCGGATAATACCACGCCGGAATCCTATGTCCTTCAGTCTTATATGGCCAGGATGGCGGAAGCCGGATGTGATGCGGTGGTAATGGAGGTTTCCTCCCAGGCGCTTATGCAGCATCGAAGCCAGGGCTTCGTATTTGATTACGGGATTTTTACCAATATAGAGCCGGATCATATAGGACCCAATGAACACAGCAGCTTCGAGGAATATATGCACTGCAAGGGCATGCTTTTCAGGCAGTGCCGTGTCGGGATCGCCAACTGCGATGACGTACACTGGGAAAAGGTGATGGAAGGGCACACCTGCGAGCTGGAAACCTATGGTTTATCCCCTCAGGCCGATTTGCGTGCGGAAAACCTGCGTCTGACCAACCATAACGGCCATCTGGGAGTGGCATTCCGGGTGGGAGGGCTCATGGAGTTCGACGGTGAAATCGCCATGCCGGGCCGGTTCAGTGTCTATAATGCGCTGACGGCCATTGCCATCTGCCGGCACTTCGGCGTTACGGAGGATGCGATAAAGAAAGCGCTGAAGGAAGCTAAGGTAAAGGGCAGAATAGAAATGGTAAAGGTGTCAGATGAATTTACGCTTCTCATCGATTACGCGCATAATGCCATGGCTTTGGAAAGTCTTCTGACTACCCTGAAGGAGTACGATCACGGCCGGCTGGTATGTGTATTCGGCTGCGGAGGCAACCGTTCCCGGCTTCGCCGCTATGAAATGGGTGAGGTGAGCGGCCGGCTGGCGGATTTGACTGTTATTACATCCGATAACCCGCGCTTTGAAGAGCCCCAGGCCATTATTGATGATATCAAAACAGGAATCAGTAAAACGGATGGGGAATATATCGAGATTTGCGACCGGAAGGAAGCCATTGCTTACGCTATTGACAACGGCAGGCCGGGAGACATCATCGTGCTTGCCGGCAAGGGGCATGAGGACTATCAGGAAATCAAAGGCGTCAAGCATCCTATGGACGAAAGGGAGCTAATTGCAGAGGTCCTGAGGGAACGCGGCAGATGACGGAACGCTTCCTGTTTTCGGCGAAAATATAAAAGAACATAAGAAAAAGAAGATGAGGTATACATGCAGGGCAGATTTGCAAATATTATAGTGGATATTTCCCACGAAAAGGTGGACCGCCCGTTTCAGTACCGGGTCCCGGAGGCTCTTTCGGGTATCCCGGAGCCCGGTATGCGGGTGAGGATTCCCTTTGGCAGCGGCAACAACCTGCGGACCGGCTATATTATAGAAATGACGGATGAACCGGAATTCGATGTGACCCGTCTGAAGGAAATCCATTCCATCATAGAGGAGGGCGTGCAGGTGGAAGGCCGTCTGATACGGCTGGCCTTCTGGATGAAGGAGCACTATGGCTCCACTATGATAAATGCGTTGAAGACCGTTCTGCCCGTAAAGCAGAAGCTGAAGCAGCAGGAGAAAAAAGAAATCTGCCTTCGGGTAAGCAGAGAGGAAGCCAGGGCGGAGATGCTGGAATGCGAACGAAAGCATCAGCGGGCCAAGGCCAGGGTTCTGCAGGAGCTGATAGAGGAGGAACGCCTTCCTCAGATGTTGGTGGCCAGGAAACTGAATATTTCCCCGGCCACTTTTCGAAGTCTGAGGGATGCCGGGCTGATTTCCATCAACAGCGTCCCTTATTACCGGAATCCGGTAAAGCTGGATGCGGACAGGGAAGAGGGGCATCGGCTCAGCAGGAACCAGCAGGATATTGTGGATACCGTGACTGCGGATTATGACAATGGGACCCGGCAGACCTATCTGCTGAGGGGAATTACCGGCAGCGGGAAAACGGAAGTATATATGGAACTGATTGCCCGGATCATTGAGCGGGGAAGGCAGGCCATCATGCTGATTCCGGAAATTGCGCTGACTTACCAGACGGTGCTGCGTTTTTATAAACGCTTCGGAGATCGGGTGTCCATATTGAATTCAACCCTTTCTCCCGGGGAAAAATATGATCAGTGTGAACGAGCGAGGAAAGGGGAGATCGATGTTATCATAGGCCCCCGCTCGGCGCTGTTCACACCTTTTCCGGATATAGGAATCATCATTATAGATGAAGAGCATGAAAACAGCTATAAAAGTGAAACCATGCCGAAATACCATGCAAGGGAAACGGCGGAGGAGCTGGCAAGGCTCCATGGGGCCAGCGTCTTTTTAGGCTCCGCAACCCCTTCCCTGGACAGCTATTACCGGGCCAGGCAGGGGCGTTACAGGCTGTTTACCCTGAATGAACGTCTCACTGGGGGCGAGCTTCCTGTGGTTTATGTGGAGGATCTGAGAAAGGAGCTTAAGGAAGGAAACCGTTCTATTTTTTCTGCTAGGCTTGGCGCTCTTCTGCAGGACAGGCTGGAAAGAGGAGAGCAGAGCATGCTTTTTCTCAACAGAAGAGGCTATGCGGGCTTTGTTTCCTGCCGGATGTGCGGGCATGTTATGAAATGTCCCCACTGCGACGTATCGTTATCCGAACACAAAAACGGCACGCTGGTGTGCCATTACTGCGGTTTCACACAGCCGGCCGTGAAGCTGTGCCCGGAATGCGGATCCAAATATATCCTGGGCTTCAGGGCAGGTACGGAACAGATTGAGGAGCAGCTCCATAAGCTGTATCCGGATAAAAAAGTGCTGCGTATGGACGCGGATACCACGAAGACAAAAGACAGCTATGAAAAGATTTTATCCGCATTTTCCGCGGGAGAAGCGGATATCCTGGTGGGAACCCAGATGATAGTCAAGGGACATGATTTTCCCAATGTGACGCTGATGGGAATCATGGCTGCGGATATGTCCCTGTCGGTGAACGATTACCGGGCGGGAGAACGTACCTTCCAGCTGCTTACACAGGCCGCGGGAAGGGCCGGAAGAGGAAAGAGGCCCGGAGAGGTGGTCATCCAGACCTACCAGCCCGAGCATTACAGCATCCTCCATGCGGCGGCCCAGGATTATAAGGGCTTTTATGAAGAAGAAATCCTTTACCGCCAGCTGCTTTCCTACCCGCCGGTATCCCATATCCTGGCGGTGCAGGTAACCTCCTTAACGGAGAAGGGCGGCGAAGAGCTGGCCGGAATTCTTAAGGCCCTTGCGGAAAAAACAGAAGAAGGCAGAGAGGAACACACGATCCTCATCGGCCCTGCTCCTGCCTTTATCGGCAGAATCAATGATATTTTCCGGTATGTCCTCTATATTAAAAATCCGGATTATGATATACTTATCCGGCTGAAAAACCGGATGGAACGTTTCCTGAAGGAACAGGAACGTAAAGATGAAAATGTACAGTTTGATTTTGATCCCATGTCCTCTTTTTAGTACGGTATTGTTTCGAAACTCAGACTAAGCAAGGGTTCTCCTATCCTCTAAGGTGGTGAGAGGAATTGCCGGAAACAAATCAAACGGCAGTGGTGGGCGGAGAGAAATCGGTATCCTCCACTGCCATGAGGTCAATTACGTGCGAATGTAATATTCGGTCGCACTTCGACAATATACCGAGAGTGGATTGAAGCAAAAGAAGAAAGGTGGAAGAAGAAAATGGCAATCAGAAATATCAGAATTATGGGGGATCCCATTCTGGAAAAGGTATGTAAGGAAGTAAAGGAAGTGACTCCCCGTATAAAGGAACTGATTGAAGATATGTTGGAAACCATGTATGATGCCAACGGCGTGGGACTTGCGGCTCCCCAGGTAGGAGTCCTGAAAAGAATTGTGGTGATTGATGTGACGGGGGAGGACCCAATAGTCCTGATTAATCCCCGTATCCTGGAAACCAGCGGAGAGCAGACAGGGGGCGAAGGCTGCCTGAGCCTGCCCGGAAAAAGCGGAACGGTAACCCGTCCCAATTATGTGAAAGTAAAGGCTTATGACAGAGATATGAAGCCCTTTGAAATAGAAGGAACGGAGCTGTTGGCCAGAGCCTTCTGCCATGAGATCGATCACCTGGACGGCCATATGTATGTGGAGAAGGTGGAAGGTGAGCTGACGGACGTGGAAGAAGTGGAAGAATAAGAAAGGCAGACGTATGAAAATAGTATTTATGGGAACTCCCGAATACGCGGTGGGAGCATTGGAAGCGCTCTGGAAAGCGGGGCATGACATAAGAGCGGTGGTAACACAGCCGGATAAGCCCAAGGGAAGAGGAAAAGAAGTGCAGATGAGCCCGGTAAAGCAGTTTGCCGTTTCGCATGATATTTCTGTTTTCCAGCCCGTGAGGATTAAGAAACCGGAAGCCGTGGAACAGCTGAAAACCTATGAAGCGGATGTTTTTGTTGTGGCGGCCTTTGGACAGATCCTTTCTCAGGAAATCCTGGATATGCCAAGGTTTGGCTGTATCAATATCCATGCCTCCCTTCTGCCGAAATACCGGGGAGCGGCGCCGATTCAATGGGCGATTATCAACGGGGAAGAAAAGACTGGCGTTACTATCATGCAGATGGATGCAGGTGTGGATACCGGAGATATGCTTTTTAAATCAGAAGTAGTTATTGCGCCGGAGGATACCTATGCCAGCCTTCAGGATAAGCTTGCCAGAGCAGGAGCCGATTTGATTGTCCCGGCGCTTGCCGCTGTTGAAAAAGGGGAAGTGAAGCCGGAGCATCAGAATGCTTCAGATAGCAGCTACGTGGGAATGATTGACAAATCCATGGGACAGATTGATTTTGCCCGTCCTGCGGCGGAAACCGCGCGATTGATAAGAGGATTAAATCCGTGGCCCAGTGCGTATACTTCTTATAAAGGGAAAAAGCTGAAAATCTGGGAGGTTTCTCCCTGTGAGGAACAGGCGGAGGGAGCGCCCGGAACGGTGAAAAAGCTGGATAAGGAAGCGATTTACATCAATACCGGGGAAGGTGTACTGAAGGTGACGCAGCTGCAGCTGGAAGGCAAGAAGCGTATGCAGGTGAAAGATTTTCTGCTGGGCTGCAGAATGGAAAAAGGAGAAATGCTAGGATGTTAGGATACGGTTATTATTTTGACCCCACTTATTTACTTGTAATTATCGGAGCTGTGCTTTCTATCTGGGCCAGTTCCAGGGTGAACAGCACCTATAATAAATATTCCCGTGTACGCAGCATGACCGGGATGACAGGCGCGGAAGCAGCCAGAATGATATTAAACTATAACGGACTCAGCGATGTTCGGGTGGAGCATGTTTCGGGCAGCCTTACCGACCATTATGATCCCAGGACCAAGGTGCTGCGTCTGTCGGATTCCACCTATGGCTCGGGAAGTGTGGCGGCTATCGGCGTTGCCGCTCATGAATGCGGGCATGCGGTACAGGATAAGGACGGTTATGTGCCCTTGAAAATAAGAGGCGCGCTGGTGCCTGTGGCCAATCTGGGTTCGGCGTTGGGGCTCCCTATAGTGATACTGGGCCTGATTTTCGGCCTGAGCTATACCTTTATACAGATCGGAATCTGGGTATTCGCCGCTGCCGTATTGTTTCAGATCGTGACGCTGCCCGTGGAATTCAATGCCTCCGGGCGCGCCCTGCAGATGCTTCAGAGCTACAGGATACTCACAGAGGAAGAGACCGGCTATTGCAGAAAGGTATTAAGCGCGGCGGCTCTCACCTATGTTGCGGCCGCAGCATCCTCTATTCTGCAGCTTCTTCGTCTGTACCTGCTGGCCGGCGGGAGAAGAAACCGCGACTAAAGCCTGTTTGGAAATCCGGCGGAAGCTGAAAGGATTGGAGTACGTATGAAGACGGAAAGCGGAATAAACACCAGAGCCCTTGTGCTGGATATTTTATTGGAAATGGAAAAAGGGCAGGAGTATGGCAGCCTTCTTCTTAAGAATGTATTGGATAAATATGATTACCTGGAAAGCCGTGATAAGGCCTTTATCAAACGGCTGACCGAAGGCGTGACGGAGCGGAGGATTCAGCTGGATTATGTCCTGGGCCGTTTTTCCAAAACGCCGCCGGCAAAATGCAAGCCGCTCATCCGCAATCTGCTGAGAATGGGCGCATATCAAATCCTTTTTATGGACAATGTCCCCGATTCTGCGGCCTGCAATGAAGCGGTGAAGCTGGCGGAAAAGAGACATTTTCAGCAGCTGAAGGGCTTTGTGAACGGTGTGCTGCGCAGCCTGTCCCGGGAAAAAGAAAAGCTGGTGTGGCCCGATAAGGAAAAAGAACCGGTTCTCTGGCTGTCGGTCATGTACTCCATGCCGGAATGGATTGTGAAGATGTGGCTCGCGGATTACGGCGCGGAAACAACGGAAAAAATTCTGGCCGGGCTGCTTGAACCGCGTCCTGTAACGATTAGGCTGGCGGAACGGCTTACGGAAGAGGAAAGGGAGGAACTGCTTGCCAGGCTGGAAGAATGCGGAGCCGGTCCGGCGGCCCATCCCTACCTTCCCTATGCGTATATGCTCCAAAAATCCGATGGGGTCGCTTCCCTTCCTGGTTTTTCCCGGGGAATGTTCGCCGTTCAGGATGTGAGCAGTATGCTGGTGACGGAATGTGCGCTTGATGCAGCACAGAAAACGTATTTCCTGCTGGATATTTGTGCCGCTCCCGGAGGCAAGGCGGTTCATGCCGCCGAGCGTCTGGCAGGAAGAGGCAGGGTGGAGGCCAGAGATATTTCGGAAAGCAAAACCGGCCTGATTCTGGATAATGCCCGGCGGATGGGGCTTTCCAATCTGGAAATCAAGGTATGGGACGCCACGGTGCCGGATGAGGAAATGAAAGGCGCTGCCGATGTGGTGCTTGCGGATCTTCCCTGCTCCGGGCTGGGAGTTATCGGCAGAAAGGCCGACATCAAGTACCGGGTGACTTCGGAGAGCCTGTCGGAAGTGGCGGCGCTGCAGCGGCGCATACTGACCAATGCCGCAGAGTATGTAAAGCCCGGCGGAACGCTGGTTTACAGTACATGTACGATCAACAAAGAAGAAAATGAAAGACAGGCGGCCTGGTTTGCCGATAACTTTCCTTTTTCCCTGCGAAGCCTTGACGGCGGTCTGCCTGAGGCATTGAAGAATAAGGAGAGCAAAGCGGGGATGTGCCAGCTTCTGCCGGGCATTCATAAAACGGACGGTTTTTTTATAGCCGCCTTTGTACGAGAGGGATAACATGGGGACTGATATCAAATCCATGACGCTGGAAGAACTGAAAACGGAAATGGAGCGGATGGGGGAAAAGAGCTTCCGCGCCGCACAGCTGTATGACTGGATGCACTGCAAGCTGGCCTCCGGTTATGATGATATGACCAATATCCCTCTTTCCCTGCGTAAAAAGCTGGAGTCGGAATACCCTTACGTGAGCCTGACTCCTGTGGAGATCCAGGAATCCAGGCTGGACGGGACTAAAAAGTTTTTGTTTGCCCTTTCCGACGGCAATGTGGTGGAAAGCGTATGGATGAAGTATAAGCATGGCAATTCCGTGTGTATTTCTTCCCAGGTGGGCTGTAAGATGGGCTGCCGGTTCTGTGCCTCTACTCTGGACGGCTGGGAGCGCAATCTCCTGCCTTCAGAAATGCTGGATCAGATTTATGCGATTACCAGGCTGACCGGAGAGAGGGTTTCCAATGTGGTGGTTATGGGAACCGGGGAGCCGATGGACAATTTTGAAAATCTGCTCACCTTTATCCATATACTCACGGAAGAGCATGGCCTCCATATCAGCCAGCGCAATATAACGGTTTCCACCTGCGGCATTGTTCCCAAAATGCGGGAGCTGGCGGATAAAGGGCTGGCCATTACACTGGCGCTTTCCCTGCACGCCACGACGGATGAAAAGCGCAGGGAGCTGATGCCTGTGGCGAATACCTACCATATGGATGAATTGATGGAAGCCTGCGCATACTATTTTGAAAAAACAGGAAGAAGGATTACCTTTGAATACAGCCTGGTGGCCGGTGTGAACGATACACCGGAGGATGCCGTACAGCTGTCTGCCCTGGCGGGCCCGCTGAACTGCCATGTGAACCTTATCCCTGTAAATCCCATAAAAGAGCGGAATTACAGGCAGTCCGGGCAGGAGGAAATCCTGGCTTTTAAAAATAAACTTGAAAAAAACAGAATAAATGTTACTATTAGAAGGGAAATGGGCAGAGATATTGACGGCGCCTGCGGGCAGCTGCGCCGCCGTCATATAGCTGGAGATAAGGAAAGGGAAGTCTAAGTGAAAGCATTTTCTATCACCGATATCGGGAAGAAAAGACAACTGAATCAGGATCATATATATTCCTCCCTGGAGCCTGTCGGGAACCTGCCGAACATTTTTCTGGTGGCGGATGGCATGGGAGGCCATAAAGCGGGAGGTTATGCGTCCAGCTGTGCTGTGGAGACCATACTTGAGGGAGTGAGGGAATCGGAAGGCGTACGGCCTGAGGAAATCCTTACTGAGGCCATACAGAGAGCCAATGAGGTGATTGAGAAAAGAGCCGGAGAAGATGAACGGTTTTCCGGTATGGGAACAACGGTTGTAGCCGCCTGCTGGGATGGAAAAGAGCTCATTGCGGCTAATGTGGGAGACAGCAGGCTTTATGTGGTAAATGGTGGAATTGAACAGGTTACGGAGGATCATTCGCTGGTACAGGAAATGGTCAGAATTGGGGGCATCAACAAGGAAGAAGCCAGAAGCCATCCGAATAAGAATATTATTACCCGCGCGGTCGGACTGGAACAGGATTTAAGTGTGGACTGCTTCAGGCTGCCTCTGAAACCGGGAAATATTGTGCTGTTATGTTCAGACGGCCTGACAGATATGCTGGAGGATGAAGAAATTTACCGGATTCTCACCGGTGAGGGAACGATTCAGCAAAGGGCTCAGGCTCTGGTACAGGCGGCCAATGACAATGGCGGCAGGGATAATATCGCAGTGATTGTGATAGACCCGTTTTCATAATGTATGCAATGGGGTAGTGTGCATGCCAAGTGGAGGAAGAAGGAACCGCCGCCGGGCGATTCTATTTTTACCTGTCGGGAAAGCAGCGTATTTTCCGGGCAGGCAGGAGGACTGGAATGATTAAAATTGGAATGATGCTGGGAGAAAGATATGAAATCCTGGAAAAGATCGGCACCGGCGGAATGTCGGACGTATATAAAGCCAAATGCCATAAGCTGAACCGGTATGTAGCGGTCAAGGTGCTGAAGCAGGAATTCAGTGAGAATTCAAATTTTGTATCCAAATTCAGGGTGGAGGCCCAGGCTGCGGCAAGCCTGATGCATCCCAACATTGTAAATGTTTATGATGTTGGTGAGGACAACGGCATCCATTATATTGTCATGGAGCTGGTGGAAGGAATCACCCTCAAAAAATATATCGAGAAAAAAGCACGTCTTTCCGTAAAAGAAGCAGTCAGTATAGCCATTCAGGCGTGTATGGGCATCGAGGCCGCCCATAATAACCATATCATCCATCGTGATATCAAGCCTCAGAACATCATCATATCAAAAGAAGGAAAAGTAAAAGTTACGGATTTCGGTATTGCAAAGGCGGCTACCAGCAATACCATTACTTCCAATGTCATGGGAAGCGTCCATTATACCTCGCCGGAGCAGGCCAGAGGCGGCTACAGCGATGAAAAAAGCGATATTTATTCCATGGGAATCACATTATTTGAAATGCTGACAGGACGCGTCCCTTTTAACGGGGATACAACGGTGGCGATTGCCATTAAACATATACAGGAACCTATGCCTTCACCCAGGGACTATGTACCGGAAATACCGGTGAGCGTGGAGCAGATTGTACTGAAATGTACGCAGAAGAGTCCGGATCGCAGATACCAGTCCATGAGTTCGCTTATTGAAGATTTGAAGAAGTCCCTCATCTCACCCGATGAGGATTTTGTCCGGACAGTGGATCCCGAAACCTCTGCCGCCACCCGTACGATTTCCAGGGACGACATGGAGAAGATTAAGAAACAGTCCAAAAAGCCTTCCCATACGGAGGAAATACGGCTGAAAAAGAATACGGCAAAGCCTTCCGCGGAGCCATCCAGAAACGGTAAAAAGAGATCCCAGGCGGCATATCAGCCGGAGCCTGAGGATGATGAGGATGAGGAAGAATATGAATCCCGGATGGAAAAGGTAACTACAGTTCTTGCGGTTATCGGCGCTATCATAATCGGATGTGTGGTGATCTTTCTGGTAGGAAGGGCGATTGGTATTTTTGATTTTTCTTCTTCCGGACAGGACGGTGTGGTAAAAATGATCGAAGTAGCCGGCATGACGGAAGCGGAAGCCAGGCAGAAGCTCACTAAGATGGGACTGGATCCCGTAGTGGAGTATGTGGAAAGCGACAGTGTGGAGGACGGTATAGTCATCGGTTCGGATGTGAAGAAAGGAACACAGCTGGAACCCGGAGACAAGGTGGTGCTGCAGGTGAGCGGCAAGGATGCCGGAATCGTGGTGCCCGACACCTATAACAAGCCGCTGGCGGAAGCTGTGGCCTCCCTGGAAGGGGAAGGCTTCCGAACGGAAAAGAAGGAAGGCTATTCCGATACCGTCGCCAAAGGAAATGTCATGAGCCAGAATCCCGAGGCCGGAACCAATGCGGAAAGAGGAAGTACAGTAACCATAGTCATCAGCCAGGGACCTCAGGAGAGCAAGGTGCAGGTGCCTGACGTATTAGGGCTGCTGCCTGAAGAAGGCAAGAGTACGGTGGAAGCAGCAGGCCTTACCGTCCGGAATATAACGGAAGTATACAATGAAGATGAAAGCCTGCTGGGCAAGGTGTGCGGCCTGAGCTATTCCGTGGGAACGGAGGTTGAGCCGGGAACCGCCATCGATATTTATGTGAGTAAAGGCCCGGAGGCCACTTATATCTACGCGGAAAATATAGCGAGTCCTGCATTGGAAGATCCCCAGTATGCGGAGGGAACGCCCTGTGTTCTTGTGGTAACGACAGCATCCGGCACGGAGATTGCCCGTACGGTGGCAACCTCCTTCCCGTGGCCGCTGAACCTGCCGGATATCAAAGAGCCCACAGGAACCCTTACCCTGATTTACAATGTAGCCGCTGATCCGATCACCACTACGGATCCGGTAACGGGAGAAACGAAGGTGGAACCCGGCGGAGTCCAGGAGAAGACCGTGACCAGGCCGCTGCAGTTTTTGAAGAAAGAGTAAGTGCATGAGGGGAAGAATAATCAGAGGAATCGCCGGTTTTTATTACGTACAGACCGGAAATCAGATATACGAATGCAAGGCAAAGGGGATTTTCCGGAAGGATAAGAAAAAGCCTCTACCCGGAGATTATGTGGAAATCGATATTCTGGATGAGACGGCGCTTACCGCCAATATCAGCGTTATACTGCCCAGGACGAATGAGCTCATTCGTCCTGCGGTGGCCAACGTGAATCAGGCTCTGGTCATTATGGCGGCGGCAAGTCCGGCACCGAACCTGAACCTGCTGGATCGATTTCTGGTGACCATGGAACAGCAGAAGGTGGAATGCTGTATCTGTTTCAACAAACAGGATTTGGTAGATGAAGAATGGAAGGACAAACTCAGGGAAAGCTACAGGAATACGGGCTACCGGGTATTGTTTACCAGTGCCAGGCAGGGAGAAGGCCTGGAAGAGCTCTGTCAGATACTTACAGGTAAGACAACAACGGTGGCGGGCCCCAGCGGTGTGGGAAAGTCCTCTCTGATCAATCGGCTGCAGACCGGCATTTCCATGGAAACCGGTGAAATCAGCACAAAAATCGAAAGAGGAAAACATACCACAAGGCATTCCGAACTGATTTATGTCAGCGAAGATACCTATATTGTGGATACCCCGGGCTTCAGTTCTATTGAGCTTTATGGGATGGAGAAAGAAGAGCTCCAGGATTATTTCCCGGAATTTGCCGACTGGGAGCCTGAATGCAGGTTTACCGGCTGCGCCCATGTGAAGGAACGTGACTGCGGTGTGAAAACGGCGCTGGAGCGGGGAGAGATAAGCCGGAGCAGGTATGAGAATTACTGCCAGCTGTATGAGGAATTGAAGAATAAAAGAAAATATTGATTGATTCCCGTGCGCGACGGGCCAAAAGGGAACGCTGGCAGAGAACCGGAGATTCTCCTGCCGGCTTGAAGGCTGACGCGAGGGGCAGATATAAAGCCGTTCACGGCAGGGAATATATTCCTTAAAATAGGGTGGAACAGGAAAGAGATGGTTGACGGAAACCATCTCTTTCCTGTTATATATATCGCAAGTATGGTATGGAAATAAAACAGTCCTGCCATTCCATAAACTCAGCCAATTTTTACTATCGCTTATTAAAAAACTTTTATTATATACCTTCCATATAATGTTTACAAGCAGGTCACTGCATTGATCTAATGTACAACGAGACACCTTCAGCTCCGGCAATTCGGAATCCTTCCTTCGAAGATGTAAGCGTGCTGCTTGACTAAATGGAAAAAGAAGTTTATACTAAAAATACCGAACGGTCGGTTTTTAATAAAGGAGGCAATCCGCATGGCAAAAAAATACAACTCACAGGCGACTATCGAAGCGATCCTGTCTGTTTCTGCAAGGCTGTTCTTAGAAAAAGGTTTCGATAAAACAAGTATGAAGGATATTGCCGAAACAGCCGGTATATCAAAAGGGGCTATTTATCATCATTTTCAGTCCAAAGATGAAATTATAGAAGCTGTTATGGAAAAACAGGCTCATACCGTCACAGATGCGATGGAGGGCTGGTTAGCGGATGCGGATTCTCTGAACGGCAGAGAAAAGCTGCAGTTTCTTCTGGAAAAGAATATAGAAAGCCAGGAAGCTCATTGCCTGGACGATATAATGAGCGTCCGCATGAAAAGCGCGGAATTCGTCTTGTCCTATATGCAGGATTGTGTAAATAAAGACTCTGCATTTATTTCTGAAATAATGAAAGAGGGGATAGCTGACGGCTCACTCGCTACAGAGTTCCCGGAGGAATGTGCGGAAGTTTTTCTTCTGTTGATGAATGTATGGTGTGATCCTGCCGTATTTAGCGGCAATGCGGAGAAGCTGGAGCAGCGTATGCGTTTTCTGCAGCACATGATGAAGGCTGTTGGAATTGACATTTTGAGTGATGAACTCATGGAAAAATCTTTGCACTTAATACAAAAAATATATGCTGAAAATTAAAATTTTGAATCAGTAAGAAATATTATGGAGGAACCATAAATGGAAAAAGTATTGGAAAATGCAATAGACAATGGGCTTGGGAGAATATCGTCCGGCCTTTACCTGTTCAGTATCGGGCTGGGGATTGTACTCATAATACTAGGTGTTATCCTTATTTTTAAGAACAGAGGATCAAAGGAAAAGAAGAAAACGGCAAACGTCGGGTTGATCTGTCTCCTTATCGGCATAGTTGCTGTTATAAGCGGATGGGTGCAGCTATAGAGAAGATATGATACCTGGGAAATTCCTTTTTAGATGCTTAAAATCCATATCTGAAGGAAATTTGGCTATTTTCAAAAGGCTGGCTATGTGATATAATTTTAAGCTGTATCAAATCGAAAAAATAATTCGATTGATAAAAACAGTAGTAACAAAAAGACAGTGTAATAAATTGTACAGCATAACTATATAGAAAGGCAGAAAACCTTGCATATAATGGATTTCTGGACAGGTATCATCGAAAATGAAATTAGGAATCGTAGGTCTTCCCAACGTAGGAAAGAGCACCTTATTTAATTCCCTGACGAAAGCGGGCGCGGAATCCGCCAACTACCCCTTCTGCACCATAGATCCCAATGTGGGAATCGTAACGGTTCCTGACGAAAGGCTGAAGCTTCTGGGAGATATGTACCATTCCAAAAAGGTAACTCCCGCAGTCATTGAATTCGTGGATATCGCCGGTCTGGTAAAAGGGGCTTCCAAAGGAGAAGGCCTGGGCAACCAGTTCCTGAGCAACATCAGGGAAGTGGATGCCATAGTACACGTGGTGCGCTGCTTTGAAGATGACAATGTAGTCCATGTGGACGGGAACATAAATCCCCTCCGTGATATTGAGACCATTAACCTGGAACTGATTTTTTCCGATATCGAAATCCTGGAAAGAAGGATAGCCAAAGTGGGCAAGCAGGCCAGGATGGACAAGACTGCTGCCAAAGAAGCAGCCCTTCTGGAAAGAGTGAAGGCTCTTTTAGAGGACGGAAAACTGGCAATGGCATTCCAGCCCGAGGATGAGGATGAAGAAGCCATCTTTGCTTCCCTGAACCTGCTGACGGCAAAACCGGTGATTTATGCAGCTAATGTATCGGAAGATGATCTGGCGGATGACGGGGCGTCTAATGCGGGAGTGGCGGCTGTCAGGGAATATGCGGCGGAAAGCGGAAGCGGTGTTTTTGTCATCTGTGCCCAGATCGAAGAGGAGATCTCCGAACTGGAGGAGGATGAAAAGGCTATGTTCCTTGAGGATCTTGGCCTGAAGGAATCCGGACTGGATAAGCTGGTAAAGGCCAGCTATAAGCTTCTGGGACTCATCAGCTTTTTGACCTCAGGCGAGGATGAGACCAGGGCGTGGACGATCAAGATTGGTACGAAGGCTCCCCAGGCGGCCGGAAAGATACATACCGATTTTGAAAGGGGCTTTATTAAAGCTGAAGTGGTGAATTATAAGGACCTTCTGGAGCAGGGCTCCCTGGCAGCAGCGAGGGAAAAAGGGCTTGTGAGAATGGAAGGCAAGGAATACGTGGTACAGGATGGAGATAATATCCTGTTCCGGTTCAACGTGTAAGATAATAAGTGCTGTATAAATAAATAGAAAAACCAGAGCCATGTTGTTCCTGTTTAATAATAGGAAACAACATGGCTTTTTCTGTGTCGGCAGCCTTTTGTGGATCGGAGTTTTATGGCGGCTGTCAGGTGTGTTGAAACAGGAAAAATGCTTACGGATGGAATTATTTACAGGAAACCGGAATCATTTCAGGTGAAAGGATGAAAATTTGGGATTATCCACCACCGTGGTAAATACTGGAATCAAAAAAACAAATTGAATACATAAAATCCATATATGGTATATCGGAAAGAGGCGCATACCATATATAGATAACATGCCAAAAAGCAATCTGCAGAGTCAACTGCCGGTTGCTTTTTTTTGAAGGAAAGGATTGATTTTGCTTGCAAAATACATTAGATTATACTAAAATCAATATAAAAGTGGTGGAAAGTGGTGCGAAGTGGTAGGAAGTGGTAGATTTCCTCCGGCTGGTGTCAGTTATCCTGCGGGCAAGGCGGCTTCGGCAGTGCTTTTTGTGTGACAGGCCACTTTTGAGGCGGTGATTGTCATGTTCATGGGTGAATACAATCATACAATTGATGCGAAAGGCAGGCTGATCATACCTTCAAAATTCCGAGAGGTTTTAGGCGAGGAATTCGTAATTACGAAAGGGTTGGACGGCTGCTTATTTGTGTATGACAATCAGGAATGGAACGCCTTTGAGGAAAAGCTGAAGGCTTTGCCTCTGAATAAGAAGGACAACCGTCAGTTCGTCCGTTTTTTTCTTGCAGGAGCTGCTGAAGTGGAAGTGGACAAGCAGGGAAGAATCCTGGTTCCCGGTAATCTGCGTGATTTTGCAGGATTGGAAAAGGATGTGGTACTGGTTGGCGTGGCCAGCCGTATTGAAATCTGGAGCAAGGCGAAGTGGGACGGCATTACGGAAGATGAAGATGAGGCGATGGAAGATATCGCAGAACGCATGGCCGATTTAGGGCTGGGAATATAAGAGACAGGAAGGTTGAGGCTCTATGGAATTTGTTCATAAATCGGTACTTTTAGATGAAACAATCGAAGGACTTGCCATAAAGCCTGACGGGATCTATCTGGACGGGACGCTGGGAGGCGGCGGGCACAGCAGTGAAATTTGCAGGAGGCTGGGAGACGGACATCTGATCGGGATCGATCAGGATGAAGAGGCCCTGGCGGCCGCATCGGAGAGACTGAAGCCATTTCAGGATAAAATAACTCTGGTACGGGATAATTACTGTAACGCGCCGGAGGTAATAAAGAACCTTGGAATTACGGGAGTAGACGGACTTGTGCTGGATCTGGGGGTTTCCTCCTACCAGCTTGACAATGTGGAACGCGGTTTTTCCTATCGTTATGACACGGCCCTGGACATGAGGATGGATACCAGGCAGTCTCTTACCGCAAGGGAAATCATCAATGAGTATCCGGAAAGAGAACTCTACCGGATCATCAGGGACTATGGGGAAGACCAGTTTGCCAAGAACATTGCCAAACATATCGCGGCAGCGAGAAAGGAAAAGCCCATTGAAACTACGGGCGAACTGAACGAACTGATAAAGGCGGCGATACCGGCGAGGATGAGAGCGAACGGGGGACATCCCTCCAAACGCACCTTCCAGGCGATCCGGATCGAATGCAACCATGAACTTGATGTTTTGAAAAATTCCCTGGATGAGCTGATTGCTATGCTTAATCCCGGAGGAAGAATATGCATTATCACATTTCATTCCCTGGAGGATCGTATCGTAAAGTCGGCCTTCCGTAAAAATGAGAACCCGTGCACCTGTCCGCCGGATTTCCCGGTATGTGTGTGCGGAAAGAAATCCCAGGGAAAGGTGATAACGAGAAAACCGGTTTTGCCGGGGGAGGAGGAACTGGAAACAAATTCCCGTTCCAAAAGCGCAAAACTGCGTATTTTTGAAAAAGCGGCCGGATAAGACAGCCGGTGTAACAGATAAAGGAGAATTGCCATGGCGCAGACAGTAAGAAGCAGACAAAGCAGAAGTACTGGAAAAAGCGAATACAGAAGATCAGTCAGCCGCAGTGCATATGTGGCCGGCAATACGGTAAGACAAATAGATGTTGTTGAAGAAATACATAAGCCCCGCAGACAGGAATTAAGCCATGCGGTAAAGAAAAACAGGGACAAGGCCGTTTATATGAACCTGGGATATGTACTTTTTCTGACTGCTTCTCTGATTGTGGCCGGCGTCGTTCTGATTGGATACATCCGTCTGCAGTCAGAAATCACTGCAAGCGTTAAGCATATTGCGGCAATGGAAAGCACTCTGAACAGCCTGAAGGTTTCCAATGATGAGGAGTACAGCAGGATTGAAAGCTCTGTGGATTTGGATGAGATCAGGCGGATAGCCATTACTGAACTGGGTATGACCTATCCGGATCAGAACCAGATTGTAACAATTCCGGATGAAGGCAGCGATTATGTAAGGCAGCTGGCAGATATTGCAGAATAGAAGTGGGTGGCAGTTTGGACAGAAACAGAGAAAACAACGATAGAAAAGATTCGCAGAACACAAATAAATTTACAACGAAAATGCAAAAGAAGCTGGTAGTACTGTATTTCCTGGTATTACTGGCTTTTGCAGGATTAAGCGCAAGACTTGTCTTAATCAACCGGGACAACGGCGAACAGTATAAACGCCAGGTGCTTTCCCAGCAGCAGTACTCCAGCCGGACGCTGCCTTTTAAGCGGGGAGAGATCCTGGATTCCAAAGGAACCAAGCTGGCGGTGAGTGAAAAGGTGTATAACCTGGTGCTTGACTGTAAGCTGATGAATGAAAAGGAAGAGTATGTGGAAGGAACCATCGCTGCGCTGACTCAGTGTTTTGATGTGTCGGAGTCGGATATCCGTTCCTATAATGAGCAGAATCCCACTTCGCAGTATCATGTTTTGAAAAGACAGCTGACTTATGATGAGATCGCACCCTTCCAGGAACTGCAGAATAATGAAGAGCAGGGAAAGTACATTCAGGGAGTTTGGTTTGAAGAGGAATACCGCAGGGTATATCCCAATAATACCATGGCGGCCGATGTGGTGGGTTTTACCAGCAAGGATAATGTGGGCAACTATGGGCTGGAGGAGTATTATAATGATATTCTCAGCGGCATTAACGGCAGGGAATACGGCTATATGAACGACGATTCCAATCTGGAGCGGACCACAAAGGCCGCGGTGGACGGCTATAATCTGGTGACTACGCTGGATGCCAACATCCAGGGAATCGTGGAACGCAAGCTGCAGGAATATAACGATACCTATAAAAATGCGGCAAGAGAAGGAAACGGCGCCCAGAATGTGGGCTGCATCATCATGGATGTAAATAACGGAGACATCCTGGCAATGGCCAGTTATCCGTTTTTCAATCTGAACGATCCCCGTAATACGGACATGCTGCTGGGGCAGCATGTGGTGAATGAGCAGGGAGCAGTTCAGGATACTATAATTAATGAAGAAACGCTGGCAGGCTTCGATGATGATACGCTGTACCGGCAGCTTAATGCTCTCTGGAAAAATTATTGTATATCCAATACCTATGAACCGGGTTCCACCATGAAGCCTTTTACGGTTGCGGCGGGACTGGAAAGCGGCAAGCTGACGGGAAATGAGACCTATCAGTGCAACGGAAGCCTGACCATTGTGGAAGGGCAGAAGCCGATTAAATGCCATAGCTACCGGACAGGCGGAGACGGTCTGGTGACGGTGGAAGGGGCCATTGAACGTTCCTGCAACGTAGCCCTGATGAAAATGGGGCAGGCCATAGGGAAAACCACATTGCTGAAATATATGCAGGATTTCAATTTCGGCCTGAAGACCAACATTGATCTGGCAGGGGAAGCCCGTACAGCCTCCCTGGTATTTACAGAGGACAGCATGGGCCCCGTGGAGCTGGCGACGGCTTCCTTCGGACAGGGATTTAATGTTACCATGATACAGATGGTGGCAGGCTTCAGTTCCCTGATAAACGGCGGTTATTATTATGAACCCCATATGGTAAGCAAGATCACCGCATCGGACGGCTCCGTAGTGAGAAATATTGAACCCCGTCTTTTGAAGCAGACCGTATCCGAGTCAACCTCCGCAAAGATCAGGGATTACTGCAAGGCCGTTGTAGTGGGGGAAAATGGTACCGGACATACGGCCCGGCCCGCTGGATATATTATCGGCGGAAAAACAGGTACGGCGGAAACACAGCCCCGCGGCAACAATCAATACGTGGTTTCCTTTATCGGCTATGCACCTGCGGATGATCCGCGAATTGCCATCTATGTGGTCGTTGACAGGCCCAATTCCGATAAGCAGGACGATGCCAAATATGCCACAAGAATCGTGAAGAGCGTGCTCACAGAGGTGCTGCCTTATATGGACATTTTTATGACAGAACCTCTCTCCGAAGCAGAACAGAAGGATCTGGAGGAACAGCAGATCGCCTATAAACAGCAGCTGATGAGCCAGGTCAGCGGCAATGATGTCAGCGAAAATGATGTAGGCGGGGAAGGAGGGGAAGACCAGGAAGGCGGCCAGGCCGGAGAAGGCTCCCAATCCGGTGAGAACACGGGAAATGAGGAGGACAACGTGAACAGGCCGGCGATGGAAATTGATCCGGAAACCGGATATGGCATTCTTCCCGACGGCACGAGAGTGGATCCCAAAACAGGGGATGCAATAGATGAGGATACGCCGCTGGATCTTCCGGAACCCAACCTGCCTTTGAACGATGGACAGAACCAGGGGGATGAAGGCGGAGACAATTCCCCATTCTGATAATTGGTTTTTCCGGAATCTTTTCATACAAAAGAAGGTTAAAATGAGAATAACCTCATAAATCCGGTAATAGATTGTATCAATTACCGCTTTATGAGGTTTTCCAATGGAAGAGAAGAACAAAACATTCCACAGAAAGAAAACAGTCTGGGCCTTTGTTATCTGTCTGGCGGTTTTTGTGGCACTGACAGGGCGTCTTGTTTATCTGATGGTTTATCAGTCAGCATACTATACTCAGGCGGCGGAGGAACTCCATCAGAGGGAAAGAAATATCAAAGCCAAAAGAGGGAGGATCATTGACGCGACCGGTACAGTGCTGGCGGATAACAGAACCGTATGCAACATTTCCGTTATCCATAACCAGATAAAGGATCCGGACAAAGTTGTTGAGATACTCGCCAGAGAGCTTGATCTGGAGGAGGATTATGTCAGAAAAAGGGTGGAGAAATACACCGCCATTGAAAAGATAAAAAGCAATGTGGACAAAGCGGTGGGGGATGCCATCCGTGCCTACCAGCTGGACGGCGTTAAGGTGGATGAAGATTATAAGAGATATTACCCCTTTGACAGCCTGGCTTCCAAGGTGCTGGGATTTACCGGCGGAGACAACCAGGGAATTGTGGGGCTGGAAGTAAAATATGATGAATATCTCCAGGGAGAACCGGGAACCATTTTGACAGTGACGGACGCCAGAGGCGTGGAGGTGACGAAGGAAGGGGAAGACCGGGTGGAGCCGGTCAACGGTGACGATCTCCATATCAGCCTGGATGTGAATATTGAACAATATGCCACCCAGCTTGCCAATCAGGTGCTGGCGGCGAAGGAGGCGGAGAGTGTTTCCATTCTGGTGATGAAGCCGGACAACGGAGAAATCCTGGCAATGGTAAACGTGCCGGAATTTAATCTGAACGAACCGTTCACCCTGCCGGAAGGCACGGCGGCGGAGGGTTTGTCCGGAAAGGAAAAACAGGATCTGCTGAATCAGATGTGGCGAAACGGCTGTATTAATGATACATATGAGCCGGGATCTATTTTTAAAATCATCACTGCCGCAGCCGGACTGGAGGAGGGAGTGGTGACTATGGAAGATACATTCAGCTGCCCCGGTTATATTATGGTGGAGGATCGCAAGATCCGGTGCCATAAAACCTCAGGTCACGGGGCAGAAACCTTTGTCCAGGCTACCATGAATTCCTGCAACCCTGTTTTTGTTACGGTGGGGCTGCGTCTGGGAGCGGACAATTATTACAGATATTTTAATAAGTTCGGGCTTCTGAACAAAACCAATGTGGATTTGCCTGGAGAGGCCGGAACGATCATGCACAAGCTGGAAAATATCGGCCTGGTGGAGCTGGCTACCATTTCCTTCGGCCAGTCCTTTCAGATAACGCCCATTCAGCTTGCCACAACGGTATCCTCCCTGATAAACGGAGGGAACCGGATTACCCCTCATTTCGGGGTGGAAACCATGGATGAGGAAGGCAATGTCACGAATACCTTCGAATACCCGGTCACGACCGGTATTGTATCGGAGGACACCTGTGAGAAGCTGCGTTTTATGCTGGAACAGGTGGTGGAAAACGGAGGTGGTAAGAACGGATATGTGGAAGGCTTCCGCGTGGGAGGCAAGACGGCGACCAGCCAGACACTGCCAAGAGGCACCGGGCGTTATATCGCTTCCTTCCTGGGCTTCGCGCCGGCAGACGATCCCCAGGTGCTTGCCCTGGCAATTGTGACGAACCCGCAGGGGGTATATTACGGCGGCCAGGTGTCGGCTCCGGTGGTGCGTCAGCTTTTTGAGAATATCCTTCCTTATTTGGAAAAGTTGGATTATAATGTACGAGAACAGCAGGGAAATTGAAAGGAAAGGGTGACAAGTGTACTTATTGTACACGGAGAGTCACAGGAAAGGTTAAATGAGTTTATCCGTTTGTATACCGGTGCTCCTGTCGTTTCTGGTAAGCGTATTGCTGGGGCCGGTAATCATACCTTTTCTAAAGAGACTTAAGGCTGGGCAGACCATCAGGGATGAGGGGCCCAAAAGCCATTTGAAAAAAAACGGAACGCCTACGATGGGCGGGATTTTGATCCTGTCGGCAATGATTGTTACCTCTCTTTTTTATATGAAGGATTACCCGGAAATAAAACCCATACTCCTGCTCACGCTGGGGTTTGGGCTGATTGGATTTCTGGATGACTACATCAAGGTGATTCTGAAGCGTTCCATGGGGCTTACCCCCCTGCAAAAGATGGCGGGACAGCTGGTGGTGACCGGTTTGTTTGCCTATTATCTGCTGAAGGTTACCGATATCAGCCTGGCGGCAAAGATTCCCTTTATGCCGGGAGTGGAGCTGGATTTGGGATGGCTGAATATACCGCTTCTGTTTTTTATTATAATAGGAACGGTAAACGGTGCTAATTTTACCGACGGGCTTGACGGCCTGGCTGCCAGTGTTACCGTGCTGGCTGCCAGCTTCCTGTCTGCGGCGGCTATTGGTACGGGGACGAGGATCGAACCCATTACCTGCGCGGTGGCGGGAGCCCTGATGGGCTTCCTGCTTTTTAATGTATATCCGGCAAGCGTTTTTATGGGAGATACCGGATCTCTTGCTTTAGGGGGATTTGTGGCGGCATCTGCATATATGATGCAGCTTCAGCTTTTTATACCGATAATCGGTTTTATTTATGTGATAGAGGTGGTGTCCGTCATCCTTCAGGTCGTGTATTTCAAAGTGACCGGGGGAAAACGGTTATTCCGGATGGCGCCTCTTCATCATCATTTTGAACTGGGCGGATGGTCCGAAACAAGGATAGTTGCAGTATTTTCCATTATTACGGCGATTCTGTGCCTGGTGGCATTAATAGCCATGTAAAACGCGGCGGTGCCGCTTGGGAGGTAGAAAATGAACGTTGAAGGTAAGAAGGTCTTGGTAGTCGGCACCGGGAAAAGCGGTATTGCGGCTGCCGCATTGCTGGCAAAGGAAAAAGCGGCGCCGGTTTTGTTTGATGAAAATAAGGATACGGATGCGGAGGAAGTGAAAAAAAAGCTTCCTGATGCGGAGATAGAAGTGATTACCGGAACTCTTCCGGAAGGGATTCTTGATGAACTGGAGCTGGCGGTATTAAGCCCGGGCGTTCCGGTGGATACCCCTTTTGTGGAAAAATTCAGGGACAAGGGTATCCCTGTCTGGGGTGAAGTGGAGCTGGGCTACGCTTTTTCCAAAGGAAAGGTGATAGCCATTACCGGGACGAACGGAAAGACAACCACAACGGCTCTTACCGGTCAGATCATGCGGGATTATTACGAATCTGTATTTGTGGTTGGGAATATTGGAAACCCTTATACGCTGGAAGCTTTGAATACCAGGGAGGACAGCGTGACGGTAGCGGAGATCAGCAGTTTCCAGCTGGAAACCACAGTGGATTTCCACCCGTCGGTGTCGGCAGTCCTGAATATAACGCCGGATCATCTGAACCGCCATCATACCATGGAAAACTATGCGGCGGTTAAGGAATCCATAACAAAGAACCAGACGAAGGAAGATACCTGTGTCCTTAATTATGAGGATCCTTATACGAGGGCTTTCGGAGAACGCTGTCCGGCATCCGTCATCTGGTTTTCCTCCGCGGAAAAGCTTGCTGAGGGCTATTATCTGGAGGGAGAGGACATCATCCGCAGCATCGGGGGTGTGACGGAAAAGCTGCTGAATATCAACGAAATGAAGCTTATCGGCACGCATAATGTGGAAAATGTTATGGCGGCGATTGCCATGTCGGCGGCATACGGAGTGCCCATGGCGAATATAATTAATACGGTAAAGCATTTTCAGGCGGTGGAGCACCGGATAGAATATGTGGCTGAAAAAGATGGGGTGGTGTATTACAATGATTCCAAGGGAACCAACCCGGATGCGGCCATTAAGGGAATCCGTGCCATGAACCGTCCTACCATATTGATCGGCGGCGGTTATGATAAACAGAATGAATACGATGAGTGGGTGGAGGCCTTTGACGGAAAAGTCAAGCTTCTCGTACTCATAGGACAGACAAAGGAAAAAATAGCGGAATGTGCCAGAAAACATGGTCTTACCAACATTGTTTTCGCAGATACATTCGAAGAATGTATGGAAATCTGCGTGAAAAACGCGGTATCCGGAGACGCAGTGCTGCTTTCTCCTGCCTGTGCCAGCTGGGGGATGTTCCCCAATTATGAGGTGAGGGGAAATATGTTCAAGGAATATGTGAATAATCTGTAACTGTGAAGGTACGGAACAGTTACAATAATCTGAAGGAGTGATTGCGTGGCATCCAGAAAAAACAGAAAGCAGTCTGAATATTTTTTTGATTATACCCTGTTATTTATCGTGCTGTTCCTGTTAGGCTTCGGGCTGATCATGGTGTATTCCACCAGCTCATATGAAGCGTCGATATCGGCCAATCTGAAGTATGATGAGGCTTATTATCTGAAGCATCAGGCGTTTGCGGCGGTTATGGGTTTTTTTGCCATGATTGTTGTGGCGAATATCCCCTATCATTTTTGGGAAAGGTTTGCGACACTGGGATATTTTGTGTCGGCGATATTGATCGTGCTGGTTCTCACACCTCTGGGCATTGAGGCAAACGGCGCCAGAAGATGGCTGAACCTGGGGCTTTCTGTGCAGCCTGCGGAAATAGCCAAGCTCTGTATGATTCTGTTTCTGGCAAGCTTTATCTGTAAAATGGGGAAAGGGATCCGGACGGGAAGAGGCTTCTGGATGGTGCTGATGATCCCGGTGCCGATTTGTGTGATGGTTTGGAAAATTACCAACAATATGAGTTCCGCCATCATCATTTTCGGCATTGCCCTCCTCATGCTGTTTGTGGCAAGTCCGGATTACAAGCGTTTCGTCCTCATGGGAGCGGCGGGAGTTGCCGCGGTTGCAGCCCTTGTTTTCGCCATTATCCAGATGGAGCACAGTGACCTGGGATTCCGCGGCGGCCGTATCCTTGCCTGGCTGAATCCGGAGGATTATGCTTCGGGAACAGGCTTCCAGACCCTGCAGGCATTATACGCCATAGGCTCCGGGGGAATATTCGGAAAGGGGCTGGGACAGAGTATGCAGAAGCTGGGCTTCCTGCCGGAGGCGCAGAATGATATGATTTTTTCCATTATCTGCGAGGAGCTGGGATTGTTCGGAGGGATTGCGGTCATTCTCCTTTTTGTCCTCCTGATATGGCGTTTTATGGTAATAGCCAATAATTCCTCGGATTTATTCGGGGCGCTGCTCGTTGTGGGCGTTATGGGCCATATTGCCATACAGGTAATCCTGAATATTGCCGTTGTAACCAATACGATACCCAATACAGGGATATCGCTGCCCTTTATCAGCTACGGAGGCTCCTCGGTCATGTTCCTGATGGTAGAAATCGGACTTGTCCTGAGTGTGGCGAAGGGAATTAAGCTGAAGAACATATAGGCCCGTCAGGGAAGAAATTTGCCTGTACAAGGTGTCAAGATGCCTTCTCCCGCATAGGATAGAATAGTTCTATTCTGAATAAAATCCGGGAAGGTGGACCATTGAAGTCTATTTATATCAGCGGAAACGCGCCTTTGTACGGCGAAGCTACGATCCAGGGATCGAAAAATGCAGCGCTGCCGATTATGGCAGCGGCTCTTTTAATCCCTGGAATCAGTGTACTTAAGAATTGTCCCCACATAGCCGATGTGGAATTTATGTGTCGTATCCTGGAAACCATCGGATGTATTGTGGTGTGGGACAAAAATGAAGTACGCATAGATGCGTCGGCTGTAAAAACCAGCCGGCTGCCGGAAGAATATGTGACCACGATGCGTTCCTCCGTAATGCTGATGGGTCCTATGCTGGGAAGAATCGGTGAAGTGTCTTTGCATTATCCGGGCGGCTGCGTCATTGGAGACAGGCCGATTGATATTCATCTGAAGGCACTGGAACGTCTGGGAGTCTGTTACAGTGACAGCGAGCAGGAGCTTGAAGCCCAGGCGGTCCGTCTGAACGGCACCGATATTTCACTGGAGTTTCCCAGTGTGGGAGCCACGGAGAATCTTATCATGGCGGCGACGGCTGCAGAAGGGATAACCTGCATACATGGAAGCGCGCTGGAGCCTGAAATAATCAGCCTGTGTGCGTTCCTGAGAGCTGCGGGAGCTGATATACGCGGAGAGGAGACCGGCTGCATAACGGTGGTGGGAGGCAGGAAGCTTCATCCCTGCTGCTTTACCGTACCGTCCGACAGGATTGTGGCGGGGACTTATATGTGTGCATGCCTTGCTGCCGGAGGTGAAATATTCCTGAGGAATGTGCCGCGGGGACAGCTTACAGCCATGGAAGATGTGGCCATACGAATGGGCTGTAATCTCCGAAGAGGCCAGGACGGCATGCTCATACGGCGGTGCGGAGTCCTTTTTTCACCCGGCTGTGTGGAAACCCGAAGCTATCCGGGATTCCCGACGGATCTGCAGTCACCCCTTCTGGTAGCCCTTTCTCTGGCGGAAGGGAAAAGTGCCCTGCGGGAGACGATATTTAACGGCAGGTTCGGCGTGGTGGATGAACTGAATAAAATGGGAACCGGCATCCGTGTGAAGGGGGATGTGGCCTGTGTACCCGGCGGACGGAGACTGTCAGGCTGCCATGTGACCGCCAGTGAACTGCGCGGCGGAGCCGCCCTTGTGGTGGCGGGCCTGTGTGCGGACGGAATGACAGAAGTGGCAAACCGCTATTTTATTGACAGGGGCTATGAAGACATTTGCCGGGACCTGTCGCAGTTGGGAGCGGATATAGACAGTTGGTAGGATAGGGGCTGTAAATGAAAACGGATAATAAAAAGAAAAACAAGAAAAAAAGTGTCCGGAATGAGAAAGCCGGCGGCAGGAAACCTTCTGCCGCCTCTGCCAGCGGCTCCGGGAAAAAAAGTGCTGCAAAACCGGCGGCTTCCCCTCCGAAAAAAAATACGGTCCCGGACAGAAGCAGGAGTATCGGCCGTGTGGCCGCCACTACTTCCACCGGAAACAAGCTTCGTCTGGTAACGGGGAATGCGGGTACGGCGAAGAACAGCCGTTCATCGCCGTATACGGGCAGCCTGGGCACCTTGCAGAATGAAGGGGGCAGAAAGAGGCTGATTGTCCTGGGCATTGCAGCGGCCCTGCTGCTGACGGCCGCAGGTGCGCTGTTGTACATAAGCAGCCATTATCATGTGAAATACATATATGTGGAAGGCAATGTCCATTATACGAATGAGGAAATCATAGCGTTAGTCACTTCTGAGAAGCTGGGCGATAATTCCCTGTATCTGTCTCTGAAGTATAAAAATAAGGGAATAAAAGGAATTCCCTTCATAGAAAAAATGGATGTAAAGGTTGTGGCCCCGGATACGATAAGGATAGTGGTATATGAAAAGGCTGTGGCCGGTTATGTGGAATATCTGGACAAGTATATGTATTTTGACAAAGACGGCACTGTTGTGGAGGCTTCCGATACCAAAACGGAGGGAATCCCCCAGGTGACGGGCATCAACTTCAATCATGTCGTGCTGTATGAACCTCTTCCGGTGGAAAATCAGGAGGTGTTTAAGGAAATCCTGTATATGACCCAGATTTTATCCAAATATGAGATCAGCGCGGACAAGATTTATTTCGATGACGCGTATGAAATGACATTGTATTTTGGAGATGTCCGGGCAAAACTGGGAAATGATGACAATGTGGAAGAAAAAATTGCCAGGCTGAAGCAGATACTCCCGGCGGCAGAAGGAAAGAAAGGAGTATTCCGAATGGAAAATTATGCCGGAAGCGGCTCCAATGTGTCGTTTGAACAGGATAAATAAGTAGAAGAAAATGAAAAAAGATATTGCGTTCTTTGCAAAATAATTATATGATAAGAACTGTGAAGTTTATATGGATATCTAAAGGAGGAACAACCTTTGCTGGAAATTAAGACAAATGACGCTGAGTCTGCCGCTAAAATCATTGTTGTTGGTGTTGGCGGTGCGGGCAATAATGCTGTTAATAGAATGATCGATGAAAAAATCGATGGTGTTGATTTTGTAGGAGTTAATACGGACAAGCAGGCGCTTCAGCTTTGCAAGGCGCCCAAGCTGCTTCAGATCGGAGAAAAGCTGACCAAGGGACTGGGAGCCGGCGCCAAGCCGGAAATCGGTGCGAAGGCGGCGGAAGAGAGTACGGATGAGATCACCAATGCACTGACGGGTTCGGATATGGTATTTGTCACGTGCGGAATGGGAGGCGGTACCGGAACGGGCGCGGCGCCTGTTATCGCGGGAATTGCCAAGAAAATGGGAATCCTTACCGTAGGTGTTGTTACCAAGCCTTTCCGTTTTGAGGCAAGAACACGTATGACGAATGCTTTGAATGGTATCGAGCGTCTGAAGGACAGTGTTGATACCCTGATTGTTATCCCCAATGACAAGCTCCTTGAGATCGTGGACAGAAGGACAACCATGCCGGAAGCGCTTAAGAAGGCGGATGAAGTCCTTCAGCAGGCCGTACAGGGAATTACGGATCTGATCAATGTACCGGCTGTCATCAATCTTGACTTCGCCGATGTACAGACCGTTATGAAAGAAAAAGGAATTGCCCATATCGGTATCGGTCACGGCAAGGGTGATGATAAGGCGAGCGAAGCAGTCAAGATGGCTGTGGAAAGCCCGCTGCTTGAAACAACTATCGCAGGAGCCACCGATGTTATCATCAATGTCAGCGGTGACATTTCCATGTATGATGCGGATGACGCGGCAAGCTACGTACAGCAGCTTACCGGAGATGACGTTAATATCATTTTTGGTGCCATGTATGATGATTCCACACCGGATACCTGCCAGATTACCGTTATTGCCACCGGACTGGATGACAAGCCCCAGCAGTCGCAGAATAAATTCGGCTCCCAGTTCAGCGTGAAGCCCCAGCAGTCGCCTGTGAAGCCTGTGCAGCCCGGAATGGGAACAAGGCCTTACACCCCGGTTTCCCCTGCTCCTGCAGCCGGAACCAAGCCGGTTGCCCCCGCTCCCAACTATACAGGAATACATAAGCCCGGCAATCTGAGAAGCAACGTGGAAGAGAAGTCCCTTAAGATTCCTGATTTCCTTCAGAAAAAATAATTCCATATAAACGTTAAAGGACAGAAATGTTCTTCCGATGCATAAAGCAGCCGGATCCGAATTTACGGATCCGGCTTTTTTTGTGCCCTGAGTGAAGCAATTCTCTGAATGAACCGCCGCTGGGCGGTTCTATTTTGTCGAAAATTATAGACGGATACAGAAGACAATATGTGTCATTCCGACAAAAAATGCAGGGAACGGCCGCTATAATTAACCCATGTAAGCAGTCCTATTACATACAGGAGGTGAGAGGTGAGATACGTCGTATATATAGACCGCCTGTTTCTGCTTCAGTTTGTACAAAGCTGCATACTCTTGCTGCTGACAAGGGCTTTTCTGCACAGCGCGGCAGCGCTGAAACGGATTGTTTTGGCATCGGCTGCCGGAGCTCTGCTTTTTTGTATGATCCTGCTGCTGCCTGATGCAGGCAGAAGGATGAAGATTCTGCTGTTCGCATGCAGCAGCCTGGTGACGCTGGGAATGGCCTTCCGGATCAGAACTCTGCAGCATTTCTGCAAAGCTGTGATTCTGTATCATGGGGCGGCATTTCTTCTGGCAGGAGCCCTCAATGCCCTTTACGGAGCTTTTGGAAGAGCCCCTTTTATGGATACCATACAGGCATCGGCCTGTGCGGCGGCAATAGGAGTCACTGTACTGTGCGTCCTGAGATGGGAAAAGATAAAGAGGGAAGAGATAGTGATAACCGTAATCCTGGAAGAAGGAAGCGTGCAGGTGACGCTGAAAGCCCTGATAGACAGCGGCAACAGCCTGTATGATCCCATAAGCGGGAAACCGGTATGCGTTGTGGAAAGAGAAGCGCTGGAAGGGAAAATCCCATTGGATATTCCCGAGAAGTTCAGGCTCATTCCCTATCACTCCATCGGAAAAAAGCATGGCATGATGCAGGCGGTGGAAATTGAGAAACTTAAGGTAAAGAAAGATGGACAGGAGTTGATTGTCGAGAAAGCGCTTCTTGGACTGTACGAAAATAAGGTCACAGCACATGGCGGTTACCAGATGATCCTGCATCCTGCATTATTTGAAAATCGGAGGAACGGACATGATATTAAAAGTCGCAATACCAGGAAAAATGCAGTTTAAGATGATTCGCAGGGAACCCAGTTTCCTTTTGTCAGGGCAGGGGGATATCCATTATATCGGAGGAGCAGAGGTATTGCCACCGCCGCTGGAATCGGAAAAAGAAAATGAAATCATAAGCGACCTTGGGACGGAATATGAAGATGAGGCAAAGAATATTCTGATTGAACATAATCTCAGACTGGTCGTTTACATAGCAAAAAAATTCGACAATACAGGCGTGGGTGTGGAGGATTTGATTTCCATAGGTACGATAGGCCTCATAAAATCCATCAACACCTTCAAACCGGACAAAAATATCAAACTGGCCACCTATGCCTCACGCTGTATTGAAAATGAAATTCTGATGTATCTTCGCCGCAACAACAAAACCCGTCTCGAAGTCTCCATTGACGAGCCTCTGAATGTGGACTGGGACGGAAATGAACTGCTTCTTTCCGATATCCTGGGAACGGACGAGGACGTCATTTACCGGGATATTGAAAACGAAGTGGAACGAAAGCTCCTTTTAAAAGCCATTAACAAACTGACAGACCGGGAAAAGACCATTATTAACTTAAGATTTGGTCTCAACACCCCGGACGGACAGGAAATGACACAAAAGGAAGTGGCTACGCTTCTGGGGATTTCCCAGTCCTATATTTCCAGGCTGGAGAAAAAGATTATGAAGCGTCTGAAACGGGAAATGGTCAAAGAATAAAGTTTCCAGATTTTGTATTTTTACTTTGGTATATTTGGGTGAAATTGTGAGAATTCTCTTTAGTAGAAAATGAGAGCAGGAGGATTCGGCAATGGCACTGAACAAGGTGGAAATCTGCGGGGTAAATACTTCAAAACTTACGGTGCTTACTAATGAAGAAAAAACGCAGCTTTTTGAGCGGATAAAAGAAGGGGACGAAGAAGCCAGGCAGAAATATATAAAAGGCAATCTGCGTCTGGTGCTCAGCGTAATCAAACGTTTTTCCAATAGTAATGAAAATGTGGATGACCTGTTTCAGATAGGCTGCATCGGCCTGATCAAAGCGATCGACAATTTCGATTCCACGCTGAATGTAAAATTCAGCACTTATGCGGTTCCTATGATCATCGGGGAAATCAGGAGATTTCTGCGGGACAATAACGCCATCCGTGTAAGCAGATCACTGAAGGATACGGCCTACAAGGCTATCTATGCAAAAGAAAACCTGATGAAGCAGAACCAGAAGGAGCCAACCATTGCCGAGGTGGCCACGGAAATAGGAATTTCCAAGGAAGATGTGGTTTATGCCCTGGATGCAATTCAGAATCCCATGAGTCTGTATGAGCCGGTATATACGGACGGCGGGGACACACTCTATGTAATGGATCAAATCAGTGATAAGAAAAACAAGGAAGAAACCTGGGTGGAGCATCTGTCCTTAAGCGAAGCGATGAAAAAGCTGAATGAAAGGGAATTTGAAATCATATCCCTGCGCTTTTTTGAAGGGAAAACACAGATGGAAGTGGCAGAGCTCATCGGTATTTCCCAGGCACAGGTATCCAGGCTGGAGAAGAATGCACTGAAGGTGATGAAAAATTATCTGACCGCATAGGAGATGATTTGGAAAAGGCCGGGCATGGCCATAATTGAAAAGAGAATAAAACAGCAGGAAAAATCCTGTTTGAGTATAACGGCTGTATCCGGCAAAACGGGTATGGCCGTTTTCTATTCTGGTTAAAGCCCCGGGTCAGATATCAGGACAGAACCATAGGTCAGGAGGTGCCGGGACGTAATTTGCAGCAGATAAACAGTAGCAGAAGAAAATGCGGAGCATATGCTAGTAATAAAAGGGAAAACGCATCGTGCGGCAGGGAGACGGATATGCTTTTTTCAGAACTGAAATGTAAGGAAGTCATAAATTTAAGAGACTGCAGAAAGCTGGGACACGTAACCGATTTTGAATTTGACCAGTGCACCGGCTGCATCTGCAAGCTGATCGTCCCGGGCGGAGCTAAATGGAAATCATTTTTTTCCTGTGATACGGACCATGTGATCTGCTACAAAGATATTAAGCAGATAGGCCCGGATCTCATTATTGTGGATTTACCGGACTGAACATGTTTGAAAATAGTTTTCTGTGAAATATGCGCCGTGCTTCGTGAGGAAGAATCCTCACAGAACACGGCGTACAGACTGTGTGGCCGAACATTAGTTCCTAAGTTGACATAAAAACAAACCTACTTTATAATTAGTAAAGATATGGAATTATATGGAGGGCGGAAATGAATCTGTTTTCAGCTTTCCTTTGTTTGAGAGTGTGCGGGAACACAGATGGGAGCCAGTTATGAAATGTCCGTTTTGCGGTCGAGATAATACAAGAGTAATCGATTCCAGGCCTGCTGATGAAAATAATTCCATCAGACGGCGCCGTGTATGTGATGAATGCGGCAAACGTTTTACCACCTATGAAAAGATAGAGACGATTCCGTTGATTGTCATAAAAAAGGACAATAACAGGGAGACCTATGACCGGTCCAAAATAGAGGCCGGAGTTTTGCGTGCCTGCCATAAGAGGCCGGTGAGCGCCAACCAGATCACCCGCCTGGTGGACGAGGTAGAGACGGATGTATTTAATATGGAAGAAAAGGAAATCCCCAGCCAGGTTATCGGAGAACTGGTGATGGACAGGCTGAAGAGCCTGGATGCTGTGGCCTATGTCCGTTTTGCTTCGGTATACAGGGAATTCAAAGACATCAATACCTTTATGGACGAGCTGAAAAAGGTGATGAGTACGAAAAATTAAAGGGATATGCCGTCCGATCGGAAAATAGCCTTCAAAACAGAACGCGCATAGACAGCACGGTTTGTTCTGAAGGCTGTTTTTCAGTGAAATTTGATTGGAAAATGATTTTGCAGAATAATTTTTTCTTGCATTTTTGATAATTATTGTATACAATACTACGGTAAAACTAAATATAGAATAAGTACTTTTCACGCCAGGTCGGGAAAGTGCTGAGAGAGAAAGGAAAAACACATGAAGACAAAAGCTTTAAAACGGTTTCTTTTGACTTTAGTGTTCACAACACTAACTATTGCACTGAGCGCATGCTCAGGTGATAAGGCAGGTGAGAGCTCTTCTCAGATAACGATTGGCATACCTCAGGATATTGAAGACAGTCTTGACCCTCACAAAGCAGTGGCGGCAGGAACGGAAGAGGTACTGTTTAATCTGTACGAAGGACTTGTGAAACCGGACAGCAGCGGAGAGCTGCAGCCGGCGCTCGCGAGTGATTTTCAGATATCGGAAGATGCGACCACCTATACCTTTACCTTAAGGGAAGGGGTGAAATTCCATGATGGCAGTCCGGTAACGGCCGAGGACGTGAAGTATTCCATAGACAGATGCGCCGATACCACGAATGGGGACCCCCTGGTAGCGGCGTATTCCCATATTCAGAGTGTGAATATTCTGGATGAAAAGACGGTGGAAGTGGTACTGGACGGCCCGGATACGGATTTCCTGGCTTACATGACCAATGCCGTTATTCCGGCTTCCAATGAGAATCCGGACACGAATCCCATCGGCACCGGCCCTTACAAATATGTATCCCGTTCGCCCCAGGAAAATTTTGTGGTGGAAAAGTTTGATGATTATTGGGGGACCCCCGCCAATATTGAGCATGTAACCTTTAAGGTATGTGCCAATGCGGATTCTATCGTCATGGATCTGCAGGGAGGCTCCATCGATATGTTTGCCAGGGTGACACCGGCCCAGGCGGATCAGCTGGGAGACAGCTTCCAGGTGCTGGAAGGGACGATGAATCTGGTGCAGGCCTTATATCTGAATAATGAGGCTGAACCTTTTAACAATGAGCTTGTGCGTCAGGCGCTGTGCTATGCGGTGGATCCTCAGGAAATCATGGATATCGTTTCCGGAGGGAAGGGAACAGAAATTGGAAGCAGTATGTTCCCTGCTTTTGGGAAATACTATATGCCTGAACTGAACGACATGTATAAACAGGATCTGGACAAGGCGAAGGAGCTTCTGAAGGAAGCGGGATATGAGAACGGCTTTTCTTTTACCATAACCGTTCCTTCCAATTACCAGCAGCACATTGATACGGCTCAGGTTATTGTGGAGCAGCTGAAAAAAATCGGCGTGACGGCGGAAATCAATCTCATTGAATGGGACAGCTGGCTTTCCGATGTTTATGCGGGAAGAAAATACGAGGCCACGGTAGTGGGTGTAGACGCATCCAGCCTGACGCCCAGCGCCCTGCTTTCCCGTTTTGTTTCCACCGCAAGCAACAATTTTGTCAATTTCAGCAATGCGGATTATGATGCCGCCTATGCTAAAGCCCTCGGCACCATTGATGACGAAGAAAAAACAGCGGCCTTTAAGGAATGTGAAACTCTTTTGGCGGAGCATGCCGCCAATGTATATATCCAGGATCTGCCTTGTCTGGTGGCCCTGAATAAAAAATACGCAGGGTATGAATTTTACCCGCTGTATGTGCAGGATATTTCCAAGCTCTATATTGTGGAAGATTAACACAGGATTCCAGCTTCGCAGGGGAGAGTGAGTGCGACGTGAAATATATGATTAAAAAACTGATATCCATGGCGGCTACCCTTCTGGTGGTGTCCTTTCTGGTGTTTCTGGCCTTTGCGGTGATACCGGGGGACCCCGCCACTTCGAAGCTGGGCACGGAGGCAACTCCGGCAAGGGTGGAAGCGCTGCGGGAGGAAATGGGACTGAACCGCCCGCTTCCCGTGCGGTATGCGAGTTGGCTGGCAGGGATGTTCCGGGGAGATCTGGGAACATCCTACAGCTACAGCATGCCTGTAACGGATATGGTGGCGGAAAAAATTCCCGTCACTTTGACTTTGACATTGATGGCGTTTGCCATGATGGTTCTGATTTCCATACCGCTGGGGCTTTATACGGCCAAACATGAGGGCGGGACGGCAGATCATGTGGTTTCCGTACTGAACCAGATCATTATGGCGATTCCGCCTTTTTTTTCAGGTATCCTGATAACCCTTCTTTTTGGGCTCCTCCTTCATCTGTTTACGCCGGGAGGCTATGTATCCTATATGAAAAGTATAGCGGGTTTCATCGGCTACCTCTTTTTCCCTGCACTGTCAATCGCCCTTCCCAAGGCGGCCATGGCTGTGAAGCTGCTGCGCAGCTCCATTATCCAGGAAATGAGCCAGGATTATGCGAGGACGGCATACAGCAGAGGAAACAGCACGAGAGATGTGATGTATCGCCATCTTCTCAAAAACGCCATGATTCCGGTGGTGACTTTCCTGGGAATGGCGCTGACGGACATGATTGCAGGGAGCATTATTATCGAGCAGGTTTTCAATATCCCGGGGCTGGGAAGAATACTGCTCACCTCTATTTCAAACAGGGATTATCCGGTAGTGGAGGCTATTATTGTACTGCTGGCCTTTCTTGTTATTTTCATCAATTTCCTGGTGGATTTCATTTATAAGAAAATCGATCCCAGGATTCGTGTACAGTAACCGGAAAGAAGAGGCTTAGCTATGAAGAAAAAGAATCTGAATTTAATTCTTGGAAGCATCCTTACGGGCCTTGTCCTGCTGGTGGTGCTTGTGGGAATCTTTTATACACCGTATGACCCGACTGCCATGGATAATGCGAATAAGCTTTCCGGCGTCACGCTCGCCCATCCCTTCGGCTGCGATAATTTCGGCAGGGATATTCTGAGCCGGGTGATGCAGGGGAGCGGAACCACCTTGTCGGTGGCTGTGTCCACAGTGGCTATCGGTACTTTTTTCGGAGTCCTGCTGGGGGCCTTCACAGGCTATTTCGGCGGTCTGCTGGATGAAATCCTGATGCGTATCAATGATGTAGTGTTCGCCTTCCCGAGCATACTACTGGCGCTGGTATTCATCAGCCTGCTCGGCCCGGGAAAGGGAAATGTGATCATTTCCCTGGGAATTGCGTTCATTCCCAGCTTTGCCAGGATTGTGCGTTCCGAATTCATACGCTGCAAAAATATGGACTATGTGAAGCTGGCAAGACTGGCCGGGGCCGGACATCTGCGCATCATGTTCGTACACATCCTGCCTAATACGCTTAAGGTGCTTGTCCCGGCGGTGATGATCGGTTTCAACAACGCGGTTCTGGCGGAGGCGGGCATGAGCTATCTGGGAATCGGCGTGCAGCCGCCGGATGCCAGTCTGGGAAGGATGCTTTCCGAAGCGCAGACCTATATCTTCTCAGCTCCCGGTTTTGCATTGTTTCCCGGTGTATTCATCGTCCTGATGGTGCTTGGCTTCAGCCTGCTCGCGGAGGGGCTGAAAAGGGATTAAGGAACAGGGATCTGCTCCTTGGGAAAGGCTGGTAACGTTATGCTTGATGTCATAGATCTGAATCTGGAGTTCCATGACCATCTGGTCCCGGAAACAGTAGTTTATCATTTTAACCTTCATATGGAGGAAGGGGATATCATCGGTCTCGTGGGGGAATCCGGATCCGGAAAATCCATGACCGCCCTGGCTATTGCAGGGCTTCTGCGCAGACATGATATGAAAAAAACAGGACAGATTCTGTTCCGGGGAACAGATTTGCTCACCTGTCCCAGAAATCAGCTCCGCGCTTTTCAGGGAGATGATATCGGGATTGTGTTCCAGGAGCCCATGACCTCCCTGAATCCGGTGTACCGCATCGGCTGGCAGGTGGAGGAAAGCCTGCGTATCCACCGCCCGGAAATGAGCCGTGACATGCGCAGGGATAAGGCGATGGAGATGCTGAAAGCAGTGGAGCTTTCGGAGCCGGAGCGGATTTACAATTCCTATCCGCATCAGATATCAGGAGGCCAGCGGCAGCGCGTGATGATAGCCGCTGCCATGATCTGTGATCCCAGGCTTCTGATAGCGGACGAGCCGACCACGGCCCTGGATGTTACCGTGCAGCTTCAGATTGTCAAGCTGCTGTCCAGGCTCAACCGGGAAAAGAAAACGGGTATCCTCTTCATTTCCCATGATTTGAGCCTTGTAAAACGTCTCTGTGAGCGGATTGTGGTGATGAAGGACGGCGCTGTTGTGGAGGAAGGGGACTGTCAGGAAATTTTCGAAAACCCCAAAGAGCCCTATACCCGTAACCTGATAGCCGCTATTCCCAGATGCGTGAAGCCTGCGGAGGTTTGAGATGGAAGAAAAACAGACAAATTATGTTCTTATGGTAAAGGATCTGCGGGTTTCCTATGCACAGGAGGAAGGAGGCCTGTTCCATCCCAAAAAGGATCTGGATGTCCTGAAGGGAGTATCCTTTTCCATCAGGGAAGGAGAGGTCCTGGGGCTGGTGGGCGAAAGCGGCTGCGGAAAATCCACGCTTTCCAAGGCGCTGCTGGGCCTGATTCCCAAATACGAGGGAGTGATTGTCCAGAAATCCCTGCATCCCCAGATGATTTTCCAGGATCCCTACAGCTCGCTGAATCCCGTGAAAAAAGTGGGCTGGATTCTGGAAGAGCCCCTGCGGCTGAATACGGAGCTGAACAAACAGCAGCGCAGGGAAAAGGTCCTGGAAATGCTGAAAAAGGTAGGCCTGGATGAAAAACAGGCGGATCGCTACCCCAGACAGCTTTCCGGAGGCCAGCGGCAGAGAGTGTGTATCGCGGAAAGCCTGATGCTCTCCCCCAGGCTTTTGATAGCCGACGAACCGGTATCGGCGCTGGACGTGACAATCCAGGCACAGGTTATATCCCTGCTCCGCAGCATTCAGAAGGAAATGGGCCTTGCCATTCTTTTCATTTCCCATGATATGCGTGTCGTATACCAGCTGAGCCAGCGGGTCATGATCATGAAGGACGGAGAAATTGTGGAAAGCGGGGATGTGGATGATGTATATTTCCACCCGGAGCATCCCTATACAAAAAGGCTGCTGGAGGCCGCGGGTATCGAATCCCCCGGAGAAGAGCCTGCCCGGCCCGTTTCCTGATTCGTCTGCAACAGTACTTATTTGAGAGAGGTATGAAATACATGTTTGAGAAGTTTTATCCGGACAGTTACGTGGAAAGCGCTTATGTAATAGATTATGAGGGGCTGTATAAAAAGGGGTACAGGGGGATTATTTTTGATATTGACAATACCCTCGTGCCTCACGGCGCTCCTGCAGATGAGAGGAGTATTGCCCTTTTCCGGCGGCTGAAGGCCATTGGCTATGAATGCCTTCTGCTGTCCAATAATAAGGAACCCCGGGTAAAAATGTTCAATGACGCCGTGCATGTACATTATATTTTCAAGGCAGGCAAGCCCGGTGTGAAAAATTACGAAAAAGCCATGGATATCATGGGTACGGATGATGTCAATACCTTTTTTGTCGGCGACCAGCTGTTCACTGATGTCTGGGGAGCCAGAAATGCCGGGCTGTACAGCTTCCTGGTGAAGCCCATTAACCCGAAGGAAGAGATCCAGATAGTACTGAAACGGTACCTGGAGAAAATAGTTCTCCATTTTTATAAGAAGAAACTGGCCGCAGAGGGAGGAAAATAATATGATTGACGGTAAAACCAAAACCTGTGCATTGCTGGGAAATCCGGTGGAACACACACTCTCCCCCATCATCCACAACACCCTGGCACAGCGCTGCCAAATCAACATGGTTTATGTCCCTTTCCTGGTAGAGGGCAGCCAGCTGCGCCAGGCAGTCGAAGGCGCCCGGGCGCTGAATATGCTCGGCCTGAATGTCACGGTGCCCCATAAGAGTGCGGTATGCCCCTTCCTTTCAGAAATCGATAAGGAAGCATCCTATATCGGAGCCGTGAATACACTGGTCAGTACACCGGAAGGCTTCAAGGGCTATAACACCGATTTAACCGGACTCCACCGGGCCCTTTTATCGGAAGGGATCCAACTGTCCGGAGAAGAAATAATCCTGCTGGGAGCAGGCGGCGCAGCGCGTGCCGCGGCCTTTCTCTGCGCCCTGCGCGGAGCCAGCCAGGTATACCTTCTCAACCGCAGCCTGGAAAAGGCAGAAGCAGTAGCCCGGGAGGTAAACCAAAAAGTGGAACGAGACTGCATACGAGCCATGGATCTGAACAGCTGGAAGCAGCTCCCCGCCAAAAAGTACCTGGTAATCCAGGGAACCTCCGTAGGCCTTGCTCCCCACACCGAAGAAGCGGTAATAGAAGACAAAGCGTTCTACGAACTGGTACATACAGGCTATGACCTGGTATATCGCCCCGTGGAAACAAAGTTTATGAGGCTGGTCAATGAAGCCGGAGGAAAAGCCTTCAACGGCCTGAAGATGCTCCTCTACCAGGGAGTAGAAGCCTTTGAACTATGGAACAACACCAAAGTACGGGAAGAAGACGCGTATTTTTGCTATGAACAGATGAAAAAGGAACTGGAAGAACATGAGGGACAGAAATAACAACATCATCCTGACAGGATTTATGGGAAGCGGCAAAACCACAGCAGGCATCCGCCTCTCCTACCGCCTGCGCCTGCCGCTCCTGGATACCGATAAATGGATTGAAAAAGAAGAAGGCAGAACCATCTCCGAAATCTTTGCCCTCCAGGGAGAAGAGACCTTCAGAAAAATGGAAACATCCGCTCTGAGAACCCTTCTCGAATTGGAAGGAGAACAGATCATCTCCACCGGAGGCGGACTTCCCATGCGGGAAGAAAACAGAGAACTGCTGAAAAAACTGGGAACAGTAGTATTCCTTCGCATAAAACCCGAAACCGTATACGAAAGACTCAAAGGAGACAACACACGCCCCCTTCTGAAAAAAGCGGACCCCATGAAAGAAATCCGCCGCCTCCTGGAACTCAGAAACCCCGTTTACCAGGAATGTGCCGACATCACCGTCGATGTGGACGGAAAAGATTTCGAAGAAATCATCAGCGAAATCATAGACCGAACCGGAAAAAACAAGGAGACAGACCATGAAAATACTAGTCATTAACGGCCCCAACTTAAACTTTTTAGGAATCCGCGAAAAAAACATCTACGGAACCCAGGACTACAACTACCTCTTGAAGCTGCTCCAGGAAAAAGGCGAACAAACCGACACCCAGATAACCGTATTCCAAAGCAACCACGAAGGCGCCATCATCGACCGCCTCCAGGAAGCCTACTTTGACGGCACCCAGGGAATCGTAATCAACCCCGGAGCCTACACCCACTACAGCTACGCCATCCGCGACGCCCTCTCCAGCATAACCGTCCCCAAAGTAGAAATCCACATATCCGACATTACCAACCGCGAAGAATTCCGCAAAACCTCCGTCACCGCCCCCGCCTGCCACAAACAAATCTACGGCCAGGGCCTCGACGGCTACCTCCAAGCCATAGATTATATCCTCTCTACTTAAAAAAATCCCAATTCCGTCCTTATTTCCCTCATGCACTTTTTGGCCTGCCAAGACTGCGTTTTTCCCCGGCCCGAAAGCCCCCTGGATGCGCGGCGGTCCCGGCCATGCAGAGATTCCTGTAAGGGGCGTCATAAACTCGCCGGTCCTTAGGCTGTGTCCTTTACAGCCTTAGTACCGCTGCGTGTTTATCCGAGCGAAAGCGTCCCCTGCAAGGAACTCTGCATGGCCGGGACCGCCGCGCATCCAGGGGGCCTTCGGGCCGGGGAAAAACGCAGTCCCTCCCGGTGAAAACACTTCTTGACAGCAGCTAAACACGGAATTTGCCCAGTATGTTATTCAAAAAAGCAAATTCTGTAAAAAAAGAGTTGAAAAAAGAGAAATTTTATTATAAACTAGTAAGGAATTAAACGCGAAAATTTAGGAGGAAGATTTTTTATGATTTCTGCAGGTGATTTCAGAAATGGTATTACGATTGAAGTAGATAGCAATATTTTTCAGATAATTGAATTTCAGCATGTGAAACCCGGTAAAGGCGCTGCTTTTGTCAGAACCAAGCTGAAGAATATTATTAACGGAGGCGTTGTCGAGAAAACCTTCCGTCCTACTGAAAAATTCCCGCAGGCACGTATTGATAGAAAAGATATGCAGTATTTATATTCCGACGGTGATTTATTTACTTTTATGGATATGGAAACCTATGATCAGGTGGCTTTGAATGCCGAGACTGTTGGTGATACCTTAAAGTTCGTAAAGGAAAATGAGATCTGCAAGGTATGCTCTCATAACGGCAGTGTTTTTGCTGTGGAGCCTCCGCTGTTTGTAGAACTGGAGATTACCGATACAGAGCCCGGGTTCAAGGGAGATACCGCTACAGGTGCATCCAAACCCGCTACTGTTGAAACCGGAGCTGTTGTATATGTGCCTCTGTTTGTGAACCAGGGTGACAAGATTAAGATCGACACCAGGACTGGCGATTACCTTTCCAGAGCATAATACAGACAGGCATCATTCTATTATTAGCCTATAAGACAATGAGATTTCTGCGTGGCAGAGCTTTCATTGTCTTTTTTTTGACAATTCGAAGAGAAAGCGAAGAGGGAAGACTGCTGCCATATTTCAAAAAAGAGAGGAAATGGAATGGAATTCGAAAAGTTTCTGGAAAAAGTGAAAAACGCCGTACAGGCTTATTTTGGTGAAAATCTCCGCCTGACGGTGAGCAATGTGCTCAAAAATAACGGAGTGACTTTAAGCGGTCTGATTTTTATGTGCGAGGACAGCGAAGTGGCCTCCACCATTTATCTGAACGGTTTTTATGAGGAATACAGCCAGGGACAGCCCTTTGGCGAAATAGTCCGCCGGATATGCGCCGTATATGAAGAAAATAAGCCGGATCAGGATCTGAATATGGACTTTTTTAATGATTACGCCAAAGTGAGGCCCAAACTGGCCTGCAGGCTGATTCATTATGAGAAAAACAGGCAGCTTCTGGAAAAGCTTCCCCACCGCAGATTTCTTGATATGGCTGTTGTATACTGCTGTATCATGATGAGCGACCGCATAGGCTGTGCCTGCGTCCTGATCAACGACAGCCATATGGAATTATGGCAGGTTTCGGAGGAACAGCTCTATCAGGATACCATAGATAATATGCCCCGTGTGCTGCCTGTGGAATTCTCCTCTATGGATGATTTTATGTTCGATGTCATCCGGAAAGCGATACAGGATAAAATGGAGGAAACCCCGGAGGAAGACAGTGACGGCTGCCAGGCCATGCTTGATGAGGTTGCGGAAATTCTTGTCGGATGGCCGAAGAAGGAAAACCCGGAGAGAAAGATGTATATTCTGACAAATAAACAGCGTTTTTACGGCGCGGCGTCGATTCTGTATCCGGGAGTGCTGAAAAAATATGCAGACAGCCTTGGCTGTGATTTCTTTATTTTTCCAAGCTCCGTACATGAAGTGATTCTTTTGACCGATACAGGAATAGAGGATAGAGAACATCTGTACGACATGGTTCATGAGGTGAACTGTCAGAACGTGCCGCAGGAGGAGCTTTTATCAGATAGTGTCTATTATTTCAGCCGTGAAAGCGGCCGGATAACAATTCTTTGAAATTCTGTCTAATTCTTAAAATGATCTAAAAAATCTATTTTTCCAAAATGTGGTCTGGACATCCGGGGAAAGTTATGCTAATATATGTCAGAGTGATGCATGTAACAAGTTTGTAATAATTAATCAATGCGTCATCATATAGCTTATGCACCCGTAGTCTAATGGATAGAACGGAGGCCTCCGACGCCTTTAATGCAGGTTCGATTCCTGTCGGGTGCATTTGTGTCACTCTGGCATATGTTTCCTCCGGAAAGATATGCCAAACTTTTGACGGATGTAAATTTACGGCTATAGTATTAAGAATGAAGGTGTGATATTGAGCGAAGAACTTAAAGATAAGAAGGACGGATCCAATCCGGAGGGATCCCCTAATGAATTTGTGGAGCTGTTAAAGAAGAATAAGAAATCGCTGGCAGTTATCGTGGTAATTGCTGTTGTGCTTTTGGGAATCGGCATTTTGCTCGGCTCCCTGATAGGAAGCAGGTCAGGTAAAAATAACAACCTGCAGGCAGGAGCCCAGTCTTCGGAGCCTGCGGAAACACAGACAGAGACCGCGGTGCCCGATGTGCCGCTGGAAGAAAATGCAGATCCGGAAGTGAATGCCCTGATGGAAAAATATTATCAGGCGGCAGCCACAGGGGATATCGAAACCATTAATTCCCTGAAGGATTATTCAGACCAGGCCGAACTGCTCCGCATTCAGGAAAAGAGCAAGTACCTGGAAAGCTATGATGATATTAACTGCTATACCAAACCGGGGCCGGAAGCGGATTCCTATGTGGTTTATGTTACTTATTACGCCAAGTTCCATGATATAGAGCAGAAGGTTACCGGTCTTAATACTTATATCGTATGCAAGAAGGATGACGGAAACTATTATATTCATGACTGTTCCGAGGATGAATCCATGAAGGAATACCGGACGAACGTCACCAAACAGGATGATGTTGTGGATCTGTTCAACCGGGTTCAGGTAGAATATAACGAGGCCGTCACGGAAAATGAAGAGCTGGCCGCATTCCTTACCGAATTATCGGAGAATCTGAAAACCGCAGTGGGAGATGCCCTGGCGGAAGCGGAAACAGCGGCACAGGAAACTGAGGAAGAGAGCAATACGGAAGAACCTGTCAGCGCAGGAGAAGAACAGGCGGCAGGACGGGTGAAGGCCACGGATGTGGTGAATATCCGCAAATCAGACAGCGAGACGGCGGACAGCCTCGGCAAGGCCCAGGTCGGAGAAGAATTTGCACTCCTGGAGAACCGGGCGAACGGCTGGTCCAAAATTGAATATGACGGACAGGAAGCTTTTATTAAATCTGAATTTTTAGAGGCAGTGAATGATGCCCCTGCTGATGATGAACAGGGCGGAGACGATCAGGCTGCTGATAATGCCGGGGAACCGGAAAATACGGACAACGGCAATGATACAAATACGGATTCCAATCATGCTGCGCCGGGCGCCGGTGACGGAGCGGCTTCTGTAGAAGTGCCGAGCAGCGGAACCTACCGTCTCACCACTACCGTGAATATCCGGAAATCAGCCAGTGAAACAGCCGACAGGCTTGGTGTGGGTTATTACGGGGATGAAGTGGAAATCCTGATGAAACAGGCCGACGGCTGGACAAAGGTAAAATTTAAGGGTGAAACCGGTTATATTAAGACCGATATATTGAAATAATGACAGAAAAGCATTGTGAGAATCTGTTTACAGCTTTTGGAATAAGGAATTCATGTACCGGGAATACTTTGTATTATCAAAGTATTCCCGGTTTTTTTATACTTTATTTTACCGGCAGGATGAAGGGAGGCAGAAAGATGCGCGGCGATGATGCGGCGATATACAGAGAAATTCAGAAAAATGCGGAGATGGGAATTAAGGCAATAGAGACCTTGACTCCGAAGCTGTCCGATGATGCCTTTGCCCTGCAGCTGAGCAGGCAGGAGCTGAAGTATTCGGAGCTCAGGGATAAGGCGAGACAGGAGATGCTGGAAGGAAGAGGGGAAACCTATCAGGCAAACGGGGTATCGGATCTGATGCTGAAAGGCAGCATACAGGCCAATACACTTCTCAATACCAGTACAAGTCATATAGCGGAGATTATGATAAAGGAAGAAAACAGAGGTTTGACAAGCATGTGGAAGGCCCTGAACCATTTTGGGAATGCGGGAAATGCGAGTACGGAACTGGCCCGGGAACTCATGGATTTTGAGGAAGAGAGCATTGAAAAACTGAAAAAGTATTTATAATCTGGTGTTTTTCAGCAAATTTCGTCAAGTTAACGTAATAAAGTACTTGCGTGCAGGCTTTATCCATTATATAATAATAGCCGGACAACGGCGTCTGAAAAACTCAGGTCAGAAGTCTGCCCTGGGTTTTTTCAGGTTAAAACAATTAAGGAGGAATTACATATGTCATATGTAGATGAGGTCATTGCGCAGGTAGTTGAGAAGAACCCGGCTCAGCCGGAATTCCATCAGGCTGTTAAGGAAGTTCTGGAATCCCTCAGAGTGGTAGTGGAAGCCAACGAGGAAGCTTACAGAAAAGATGCGTTATTGGAAAGACTGGTTAATCCGGAAAGACAGATTATGTTCCGTGTTCCCTGGGTTGATGATAAGGGACAGGTACATGTAAATACAGGTTTCCGTGTTCAGTTCAACAGTGCTATCGGCCCTTATAAGGGAGGCCTCCGTCTGCATCCTTCTGTTAACCTGGGCATTATTAAATTCCTTGGATTTGAACAGGTATTTAAAAATTCTCTTACCGGACTTCCTATCGGCGGCGGTAAAGGCGGTTCCGATTTTGACCCGAAGGGGAAATCTGACAGAGAGATCATGGCATTCTGCCAGAGCTTTATGACAGAGCTTTACAGACATATCGGAGCGGATACCGATGTTCCTGCCGGGGATATTGGAACCGGAGCAAGAGAAATCGGATATATGTATGGCCAGTATAAGAGAATCCGCAACGTATACGAAGGCGTTCTTACCGGAAAGGGCCTGACCTACGGCGGATCCCTGGCGAGAACGGAAGCAACGGGCTACGGTTTGTTATACATGACAAAAGAAATGCTTAAATGCAACGGCATTGATATCGCAGGCAAGACCATCGCAGTTTCCGGTTCCGGAAATGTGGCAATTTATGCTATCCAGAAGGCTCAGGAGATGGGCGCAAAGGTAGTAACCTGTTCTGATTCCACAGGCTGGGTATATGATCCGGAAGGAATTGATCTTGCGGCGCTGAAAGAAATCAAGGAAGTAAAACGCGGAAGAGTATCCGATTATCTGAACTACAGACCCAATGCGGAATATCATTCCGGCAAAGGCGTATGGAGCGTTAAGGTGGATATCGCCCTTCCCTGCGCGACCCAGAATGAGCTTGCCCTTTCCGATGCGGAAGGCCTTGTTGCAAACGGGGTAAAGGCAGTATGTGAAGGCGCTAATATGCCCACCACTCTGGAAGCTACCGAGTATCTTCAGAAGAACGGTGTCCTGTTCGTTCCCGGAAAAGCTGCAAATGCCGGCGGTGTTGCCACCTCCGCGCTGGAAATGAGCCAGAACAGCGAACGTCTCAGCTGGAGCTTCGAAGAAGTGGACAGCAAGCTGCAGGGCATCATGATCAATATTTTCCATAATCTTGATGATGCAGCAAAACGTTATGGTATGGAAGGCAATTATGTGGCAGGCGCCAATATTGCAGGATTTGAAAAGGTTGCGACCGCTATGACCGCACAGGGAATCGTATAGTTTGATATTTTGTAGGTTTGTCAAACATTTGTTACAGAGAGAGCAGATAATTGTCCAATACCTGTTGAGGACTTTTCCATCCTAAGGGCCGCATAGGAAAGTGGTTGTAGTCCCTGCGATTGTACAC
>NZ_MPDJ01000004.1:412271-680162 GCF_001881565.1 Eisenbergiella tayi | reverse complement strand
CATGCGAGAACAGACTCCTTTGTATTTATTTGTGTTGTGGTGATTCAAATATAACACAAAAATCTGTTCTCGTATTTTTTATTTATACTGGTGTAACACATGTATTGTAATCCTACAACAGGGAATCGTATAGTTTGATATTTCCTGTTGACTAAGGTGGGAAGTTTGCATATACTATAAGTAGGTAAAGAGATTTGCCTGGGGTGTGCTGACACCTTAAAAATCTGACATATAAACCGTATATAAAAGGACGGTCGGTTGGGGAGCAACAGAAAAACTCCACATTTATGCCGCATATAAAAGGGCGGCCGGTTGGCAGACAACAGAAAAATCAGCATATATCAAAAACAAGAGGTTGCCCGGGAGGGCAGCCTTTTTGTGACATGGGGATAATAGGATGAAGTACGATAAAAAACAGGCGCTAAATATTATTGTAGCAACTGCTGCAAATTATAAGGAAAAATTAGAGGATAAGCATTTTCTTATTATATATCAATCAGAAAAAGGGATTCAGTATATACAGGCAGGGTTCAGAAGCAGCCATTTTTTACATATGACAGGCGCGGAAACCAAATTGACGGCACAGCGGTTTTATGAAAGATGTATTGATGGGAAATTGGCCGCCGGGGATTTCGAACTTGATTCCAAAGGAAATGCGCAGAGAAAATTGGAAGTGCTTCCTTATGTCCCGGAACTTTTATACAATAACTGTATGATTGGAAATTTTATTAACAGTGGAATATATATCAGGGCAGATTATTTTGTTGGAAACACAAAAGCAGTATTGAGTGTGGGATTTCGTTTTGGCAAAAAAGTTGACTATCCGGTTACCTTATATAATGAGGACATTAGAAAATTATCAAGCCCGACTTGTAAAGTTCTTGCTATTTTCAGGAAGAGGTTTGATGATGGGTTTTATGGAAAATGCACTTATTTGTCTAAAGGGTTACAGGCGGAAAAGCTGCCTGTTCCAAAAGAACTTAAAGGATTCCTGAAAGTGTAAATTGAATAAAGTCCATGTATATATTGCAATGTACTGCTCAGCCATAATCTTCATCTGCAGTCCGGAAGAAATCTTTGAGATCTGCGTGGAAAACCTCTTTCATGGCCAGAAGCTCCTGCACACTGATATTCTGAATACCTGCTTCTATTTTTGCATAGGATCCCCTTGTAAGGCTGCAGCCTAAAAGCTGCAGCTTTGCTATTGTCTGTTCCTGCGTAAGGCCGCAGGAATTGCGGAGAGTGCGTATATTGGCACCCAGAGAAACATCGTGTTTTACTTTCTGCATAAAAACTACTCCCTAGTGTTTAGTTCAGCCTCCGCCGCCATTTCCTGCCCGCCTTTTAAATACTCCTTAAGGCTGTGTCAGCCATAGCTTCCGATTCCATAAGGACACTGCAAAGTGACCTGCCTCATGTATGAGACTTATGCAAGACTCACCATATTATTCATTTACTTCAAATAAAATAATTATTCGGCAAATGGTTCCCAAGAGACTCGGATGGCGGGTGGAAAATGGAGACGGAGGCTGAACTAGAAGCTCCCGATCTCATTATTGGTATATATTATTGATTTTATTAAAAAAGTAGGATATAATTGCTCTATAATTAGAGCAAAAAGAAGATGTGCCCGGGAAAGGTGTTGGAATGATTGAAAAGGAATTATGTGCTTTAACAAAACAACTGATGCTTACCTGTATGGGCGGTCGTAATCTTGATAAAATACAGGAAATTACCGGGTTTTTCACAAATAATGCCGTGGTGATCGGAAGCCGCTCTGACGAATTCTATACATCTGTAGAACAAATAGAAAATGCACTGAATAATGATAAATGGAAAGAGGGCCGGAACTATATCTGCAGGCCTGTGAAAGAATGGTTCCAATGCATTCCATTGTCTGAAAAAGTCTTTCTGGTATGCGGGAATATCAGGCTTGAAATGATTTTTGGCTCAGGGGATGCAGGTGAGGCCGCACAGGACTACAGAGCCGGGCTGTCGGAGGCTGATGTCAGAGTCAGCGTGGTATGGAAGCTGGAAAAGGAACAGATTCATGCCTTACATATCCATTTTTCCCTGCCGGAGGAGGATTTCCTGCCATGCAGGGCGGAAGACCTGACAGGCACAGCCGCTGATGAATATCATGGCAGTGTGGACCGCAAGGAGGCAGCTTATTACAAGAAACTTTCGGAACGGGATTTGATGACCGGCCTGTATAACAGAGGAAGTTTTGAAAAATATGTGAAGCTGCAGCTTAATGAAGTCGGCGGCGGCACTTTTTATATGATTGATCTGGATGATTTCAAGGCGGTTAATGATACCTACGGACATGTGGCCGGGGATCGGGTGATTGCAGGTATGGCAGGAATCCTCAGAGAGGTATTCGGGGAATCGGCCGTCATAGGGAGGTTAGGCGGTGATGAATTCGCCGTTTTTGAAAATGGCAGCAGCTCAAGAAAAGAATCGGAGGAAAAGGCCAGGAGGGTCATGCAGGCATATCGGCTCATGTCGGAAAAATACGGGAATGAAATCCTGCTGAGCTGTTCCATCGGCCTTTACCGGGAAAAAGGAAAGGAAACCTTCGAAAATTTATATTCCTGTGCGGATGAAGCGCTTTACTTTTCAAAAAACAGTTATAAAGGGACTTTTCACTGGTATTACCGTCAGTGCAGAACATAACAGGTCTGCTGCTGACGGTTCTTTATTTCTGGAAAGATTTATGGTAATATAAGTTAATGCTGTGCAAAGCAGAACTTTAACGGCCATTTTGATTGGAGGTATTATGAAAAAGAAAAAGACGGACAGTGCTGTAATTATCTACATCTGCCTGGCCGCATTGCTTATTCTTGCTATCCGGTATTTTGATGATATCGCAGGAATGGCAGTCAATTTGTGGAATGTATTCTTTTCGCTTGTCCTTGGAGCGGCGGTGGCGTATGTGCTCAATATTATCATGGTGCGTGTGGAGCGGTTTTATTTTCCGGGTTCCCGTAATAAATGGATTAATTCCAGCAGAAGAGGCGTGAGCATCCTTCTTTCCATTCTGCTTGTGATGGGAATTATCGCGCTGATTGGAGGACTGGTCCTTCCTGAGCTGGGAAAAGCGTTCGGAGTGATCGGCCGGAATGTTCCGGTCTTTTTAGAGGAAGCCGCCGGATGGCTTGAGAAAAACAATGCCATGAACATCGCGGCGGGTATCAAGGACGTGGACTGGAACAGCATGATGGACAGGGCTGTGGACTTTGCAAAATCGGGCCTTGGGGATGTGCTGAATTCCACAATAACCGCGGTGGGCGCTGTGGTTGGCAGTGTTGTGAATTTTTTTATCGGGCTGGTATTTGCCATTTATATCCTTTCCGGCAAAGAAAAGCTGCGTTCGCAGGCGGGGAGAATCCTGCGTGCCTATGTAAAAGAAGATACGATTATAAGGTTAAGGAATATTTACAGGACTGCGGATGAGACTTTTTCCAGTTTTATTATCGGACAGTGTACGGAGGCCGTAATTCTGGGTACACTCTGTACTGTAGGGATGCTGCTGCTGCGTTTCCCCTATGCGCCCATGATAGGCGCGTTTATTGGGGCGACAGCTCTGATTCCCATTGTAGGAGCTTATCTGGGAGCCGCTGTCGGGGCGTTTATGATTCTCACGGTAGATCCTCTGAAGGCGCTGCTGTTTATTATTTTTATTGTAGTTCTCCAGCAGCTGGAAGGCAATCTGATTTATCCTAAGGTAGTGGGTTCTTCCATCGGCCTTCCGGGAATTTGGGTGCTTGCGGCTGTTACGGTGGGCGGCGGACTGGGCGGTATAGGAGGAATGCTCCTTGGAGTCCCTGTTGCGGCGACCGTATATAAGCTTATCCGCAATGATGTAAACAGGAGAAATCAAAGCGAAAAAAAGATTCCGGTTGAGGGGGCAGCATCTGCAAGGCAGAACGGAAAGCAGAAAGGAAGATAGCAGATGAAAGGGAAATACAAAAGACTGGTGGTCAACCGTATTGTGGTTACGGTTGCGCTTATTTTGCTTCAGATCCTCTGGATTGTTTTTATGCTGGAGGAGCTTGCGAAATATTCCAGTTGGATAACAACAGCTTTTACGGTACTCAGTATTGTTATTGTTTTGTATATTATAGGAAAAGATGATAATTCGGCTTATAAAATCGGCTGGATTGTATTAATTATGGTGCTGCCTTTGTTCGGCGGCCTGCTTTATCTGTTCTCGGGTGATAAAAAGCCTTCCCGCGGGATGCGCAGAAAGCTGAATGAGCAGCACGAACTGTTTAAGGAAAGCCTGCTTCAGGAAGCTGAAATACAGGATCGCCTGGGCAAGGTTCACGGACGTGCGGCGGGGACCTTTGATTATGTGAGGCGGGTGGGTGATTTTCCCGTCTACGGAAATACCGATGTTACCTATTATCCCAGCGGGGAAGAAATGTTTGTGGATATGCTGGATGAGTTAAGGGCTGCCAAACATTTTATCTTTGTGGAGTATTTTATCGTTTCCGAAGGGGAAATGTGGGAAGAGGTTCTGAAAATTCTGAAGCAGAAGGCGGATGAAGGCCTGGATGTCCGGATGATATATGATGATATGGGTTGCGTGACCCTGCTTCCGGGCGGCTATTTCAAATGGCTGGAGAAATGCGGGATTAAATGTATGGCCTTCAATCCGGTGATTCCGTTCTTTTCCCTGGTCATGAATAACAGAGATCACAGGAAAATCCTTGATATTGATGGGCATACCGCCTTTACCGGAGGGATCAACCTGGCCGATGAATATATTAACAAAAAGGTGCGCTTCGGTTACTGGAAGGATACCGGGGTAAGGCTGAAAGGCGAGGGCGTATGGAACTTTACGGAGATGTTTCTGGAAATGTGGAATGCTTTCCGGAAAGAGGATACGGATATCAGCTGCTTCAAGCCCCATGTGTACCATCCGGAACCCTTTGAGGGAGAAGGCTTTGTACAGCCTTATACCGATTCTCCTCTGGATAATGAAACAATTGCAGAAAATGTGTATCTGGATATCCTGAATCAGGCGAAGAAATATGTCTACATATTTACGCCGTATCTTATTGTGGATGACGTGATGCGCAATGCCTTGTGCATGGCTGCCAAGAGGGGAGTGGATGTGAGAATTGTCACACCGGGAACACCGGACAAGCCCACGATCTTCCGTCTCACCCGTTCCAATTATCCTCCGCTTTTAAGAGCAGGGATCCGGATATATGAATATACTCCCGGCTTTATCCATGCAAAAAGCTATATCAGTGATGATGAATTCGGTGTCGTGGGCAGTGTGAACATGGATTTCAGAAGCCTGTACCTTCATTTTGAATGTGCGACCCTCTTATACCGGACAAGCGGGCTGAAGGAACTGAAGAAAGACAGCCTGGATACGATTGAGGTGAGCAGGGAGATTACGCTGAAGGACTGCAAGCAGGGCATTATAGGCGGCCTGTTTGATTCCGTGCTCCGTGTCTTCGCTCCATTATGCTGAGGAATCGTAAAGTGTACCGGGAAAAGAACAGGGCGGCGTTGACAAGGGAAAAAATTAAATTTATAATAGGATAGATTAGCGATTTTGGAGGAAAGAAACGTGAATAAATACGGAGTAAATGAACTGAGGAAGATGTTCCTGGACTTTTTTGAAAGCAAGGGCCATCTGGTGATGAAAAGCTTCTCTCTGGTGCCCCATAATGACAACAGCCTACTGTTGATCAATTCCGGTATGGCGCCTCTGAAGCCTTATTTTACAGGGCAGGAAATCCCTCCCAGGAAGAGAGTGACCACCTGCCAGAAATGTATCCGTACCGGTGATATTGAGAATATCGGAAAGACGGACAGGCATGGAACTTTTTTTGAGATGCTGGGCAACTTTTCCTTTGGTGATTATTTCAAGCATGAGGCTATTGCCTGGTGCTGGGAATTTTTGACCGAAGTGGTCGGACTGGATCCGGACAGGCTTTATCCTTCCGTATATCTGGATGATGATGAGGCTTTTGATATCTGGAATAAGGAAATTGGTATCCCTGCGGAGCGTATTTTCCACTTCGGCAAGGAGGATAACTTCTGGGAGCATGGTTCCGGTCCCTGCGGCCCCTGTTCCGAAGTCTATTATGACAGAGGGGAAAAATACGGCTGCGGAAAGCCGGGCTGTACGGTCGGCTGCGAATGTGATCGTTATATTGAAGTATGGAATAACGTATTCACCCAGTTTGACAATGACGGGCACGGCAATTATACCGAGCTGGATCAGAAGAACATAGATACCGGCATGGGGCTGGAGCGTCTGGCGGCCGTAGTGCAGGATGTGGATTCCATTTTTGATGTGGATACCATCCAGGCGCTGCGGAACAGAGTATGCGAGCTTGCCGGAAAGACATATAAGGAAAACCATGACTGGGATGTTTCCATCCGTATTGTGACGGATCATATCCGTTCCGCCACCTTTATGATTTCGGACGGCATCATGCCTTCCAATGAAGGCAGGGGCTATGTCCTGCGCCGTATCATCCGCCGCGCGGCACGTCACGGAAGGCTTCTCGGAATTAAAGGGGATTTCCTGGCAAACCTGAGCCATACCGTAATTGAGGGAAGCAAGGACGGCTATCCGGAGCTGGAAGAGAAAAAAGACTTTATTTTCAATGTGCTGACACAGGAAGAAAGTAAATTTAATAAAACCATTGACCAGGGCCTGAGTATTCTTTCCGATATGGAAGATACTATGATGAAGGAAGGGAAGACTCAGCTGTCAGGCGAGGATGCCTTCCGCCTTTACGATACCTATGGTTTTCCTTTGGATCTCACGAAGGAAATTCTGGAGGAGAAAAACCTTACCATCGATGAAGACGGTTTCCAGGCTGCCATGAAGGAGCAGAAGGAAAAAGCCCGCGCTGCCAGAAAGGTCACCAACTATATGGGCGCGGACGTTACGGTTTATGAATCCCTGGATCCGGCAATCAGTTCGGAATTCGTAGGCTATGATAAGCTGGTATGGGAATCGGAGGTCACAGCCATGACAACGGAAGAAGCCGTGGTTGACGCCCTTACGGACGGAGAAAACGGAACCATTATTGTTTCCCGGACTCCTTTTTACGGAACCATGGGCGGACAGTGCGGCGATACCGGTGTGATCCGCTGTGCCGACGGTGAATTTGAAGTAAAGGATACGGTTCATCTGGCCGGAGGCAAGATAGGCCATATCGGCAGGATGACCAAAGGAATGATTAAAAACGGGGACAAGGTGGAACTTGCCGTAAACGCGTCGGAAAGAGCGGCTACCTGCAAGAACCACAGTGCAACCCATCTGCTTCAGAAGGCTCTGCGTACAGTGCTTGGTTCCCACGTGGAACAGGCAGGATCCTATGTGGACGCAGGCAGGCTTCGTTTTGATTTCAGTCATTTTTCCGCAATGACCCAGGAAGAGCTGGACAAGGTGGAAAAGATTGTCAATGAGGAAATCGCAGCCCATCTTCCCGTGCAGACCTCTGTCATGACTCTTGACGAGGCGAAGAAAACAGGCGCCATGGCTCTGTTCGGGGAAAAATACGGCGACAGCGTACGTGTGGTTCAGATGGGGGATTTCTCCACAGAACTCTGCGGCGGTACCCATGTGGCCAATACCGGTGACATTGCCGTGTTCAAGATACTGTCTGAAAACGGTGTTGCGGCAGGCGTGAGAAGGATTGAAGCCATAACGGGAACGGGTGTTTTTGCTTATTATAAAGAAGTGGAAGAAAAGTTAGCCGAAGCGGCCAGAATTGTAAAAGCAACTCCCGCAAACCTTGCGGAGAAGCTTACCCACCTCATGGCAGAAGTAAAACAGCTTTCCAGTGAGAATGAATCCCTGAAGAGCAAGGCAGCCAGGGAATCACTGGGCAATGTAATGGATCAGGTAAAAGAGGTCAGGGGTGTCAGGCTGTTGGCAGCCAAAGCAGATAACGTGGATATGAACGGACTCCGTGAGCTGGGCGATCAGCTGAAGGAAAAGCTGGGAGAGGGCGTAGTCGTACTCGCTTCTGAAAAGGACGGCAAAGTAAACCTGGTGGCGATGGCAACGGAAGAAGCCATGGCAAAGGGAGCCCATGCGGGAAATCTGATTAAGGGAATTGCCGCTCTTGTAGGAGGAGGCGGCGGAGGCCGTCCCAATATGGCTCAGGCTGGCGGAAAGAATCCGGCGGGAATACCTCAGGCGATTGTCGAAGTCGAAAAAGTTCTGGACGGACAAATAAAGTAACTGGTAACGGCACGGAAATAGGAAAAATGAACAAAAATTGCTGAAAATTAACGTTTTGACTCACTTTTTCATAAAATATACTTAATTTATTAAAAAAGTAGTTGACGTCCTTTCAATTTTTGGTATAATATTTCTTGTGCATTGGTATGCATAAAAAACCCAATCAGTCGTGAACTTGAAGGGACTGAAGGGAGGTCAGGTGTGAGCTATGTCTAACATTATCGTAAAAGAAAATGAGACTTTGGACAGCGCATTACGTCGTTTTAAAAGAAGCTGCGCAAAAGCTGGAATACAGCAGGAAATCCGTAAGAGAGAGCATTACGAGAAGCCCAGCGTAAGACGTAAGAAAAAATCCGAAGCGGCTAGAAAACGTAAATATAACTAAGAAAACGGAAGTCCTTGGCATTTATTACCAAGGACTTGTGTTTTATACGGTAGAGAATGCGCCGGTCCGGCAGTGGAAAGACAGCCGGGCGGGAAGCTTTCTATGAGGATGATAAGTCCGGATTATCAGAAGGGAAAGACAATATGTGGATAAATGGAATACTGGGAGCTGATGTTTGGCATCTGGTCGCGGCGTTCTGTATTTACAGTGTTCTGGGCTGGCTTGTGGAATCGATCTATATGTCAATCTGTAACCACAGACTGACTAACAGAGGATTTGCCAAAGGTCCGTTCTGTCCTATTTATGGGTTCGGAGCACTTGTCGGTTATTTTTTGCTGCGTCCTTTTGCCGGGAATCCGGTGCTGCTGTATTTGACAGGAGCTTTTATTGCCACGGTATTTGAATACCTGGTCGGAAGAGCCATGCTGCGTATATTCGGAGAGGTATGGTGGGATTACAGGGAGAAGCCCTTTAATTATCAGGGCATTGTCTGCCTGGAAAGTACGATTGCCTGGGGATTTTATGCGGTCATTATTATTGGATATCTGCATAAGGCCGTAATGAATATGGCTACATGGTATACATATGGACCAGGGCTTTGGGTGCTCAGGATTATTATTATATTATTTACGATTGACTTTTTACATCAGTTTCTGTCTGCGCTTCACATTAATGTGATGGAGCAGAGAGACAGGCTGATGGAAAAATACGAGGAATTTAAGGCCAGATGGTATTAACTCTGACGTATAAGGCGGGGACCTTCAGGCCCCTGCCTTTCTATTGTTCAGAATTGGCAGGAATTTCCGGGAATATGGAACAAATGGACATTGGTACAGAAGAGCAGGAGGAAAGTTACAGATGAACTGGAAGAAAAGAATTGTCAGCCTCGTATTGGCGGCTGTCATTGGTGTTGGAACATTTTTATCTTCGGGTGTGGAAGCGGAAGCAGCCGGAGTGATAGGCAAGGGGATCGATGTATCCAAATACCAGGGGGCTATTAACTGGAGCGCAGTGGCGGCAGATGGCTACAGCTTTGCGTTTATAAAGGTGGGAAGCGCCAAAAGCGGCCTGGATCCTTATTTTGCGGCGAACATGGTGGGCGCTAATGCCGCCGGGCTGAAAACAGGCGTTTATCTTTATTCCTATGCGACAACGGTAGAAGCGGCCATGGCGGAGGCCCAGTTCACGCTGGCGGCCATCGCTCCCTTTACGGTGAATATGCCGGTTGTATTTGACCTGGAGGATGCGGTACATAAATCTATGACGCCGGAACAGCTGGCTGCGCTTACCGTAGTTTTCTGTACCATTATCCAGAGTGCGGGTTATTACCCCATGGTGTATTCCAGCAAAAACTGGCTGACACAGCGTATCGGGCCTGTTCCCTTCGATGTTTGGGCTGCCCAGTATGCGGATGCCTGTGAATATCCGAATCCGGCCTTCTGGCAGTTTACCAGCAGCGGTACGGTAAACGGCATTCAGGGAAGAGTTGACCTGAACTTCCAGTTTAAGGATTATTCTAATATCATTATCCCTTATGGTTTTACCACAAGGGGAGGCAAGACCTATTTCTATAACAATTACCGTATGCAGTACGGCTGGGTTGATTATGAAGGCAACCGTTATTTCATGAATGCGGACGGTACCCTTTATAATAACGGCTGGCTGACAGACGGTGTGAATACGTTCTATATGGATACGAAGGACGGCCATATGCTCCGTGATTTGGTGACGATCCAGGGCAAGAATTATTATTTCGATGTCAACGGCTTCATGCAGAAGGGCTATGTTACCATTGCTGGCCTCACCTACCTGTTCGGTGCGGACGGTTCCATGCAGTATGGCTGGTTTACTGATGAAAAGGGTGTTCGCTACTTCCAGGAAGACGGCAGCATGGCTATGAACAAAACGCTGGTACTTGACGGAAAGACTTATGTGTTTGATGCTTCCGGCTATGGACAGGAAGTGGTTGCTCCGGATATTGATCTGACCGGTGTGGATCCTTCCACGTGGGTACTGGATCCGGCAACAGGCAATATGATTGACACCGCTACAGGACTTCCTGTGGATCCGGCGATTGCGGCTGCTGTAATCGCGCAGGCACAGGCGGCAGCGGCGCAGTAAAGCGATGGCGCGGCAGCCCGAGAAAAGCAGCTGTTCCGATTTGCCGGCTATTAAGCCATTAATAATACGGACTGTCCGGAAGGCGATCATGCCCTCCGGCGGTCCGTTTTTGTGTCGGAAGCCCGATTTGTGCAGGGACATGCCCAAAATCTGCCGAATACCGGAAATTAAAGAACACTCCAGGAATAATCCCCACGCACGTACATAAAATGTGTTATAGAACTTATGTGGAGGGGAGTTTCCCTTATGAATTGTGTGAAACAAAAGGCAATAGCGAAAAAGCTTATTTCCTTCATGCTGGTCATATGTCTGATAGGAATGCCGGAAATAAAAGGATATGCCCAGGAAGGGGCCCCGGTGTCCATTTCGGCGCCTTCCGCCATTTTGATGGAAGCATCCACCGGGACGGTGATATATGAGCAGAATGCGGATGCTTCCTGTTCCCCGGCAAGTATTACGAAGATTATGACGATGCTTCTTATTTTTGAGGCTTTGGACAGAGGGGACATAAAGCTGGAGGATGAAGTGATGACCAGTGCCCATGCCCAGTCGATGGGAGGCTCCCAGGTGTTTCTGGAGGAAGGTGAAATGCAGACTGTGGACACCATGATCAAATGTATCGCGGTGGCCAGCGGGAACGATGCGGCGGTAGCCATGGCGGAATTCATCGCAGGAAGCGAGGAAGAATTTGTTTCCCGCATGAATGAAAGGGCGGAGCAGCTCGGCATGCAGGGGACACATTTTGAGGACTGCTGCGGCCTGACGGATTCGGATAACCATTACACTACCGCAAGGGACGTCGCAGCGATGTCAAGGGAACTGATAACCAAACATCCTGCCGTTTTTAACTATACCATGATCTGGATGGAAGATATTACGCACAATACGGCCAGGGGAAGTTCCACCTTTACCCTGTCCAGCACCAACAAGCTGCTGAAGCAGTATCAGTGGACCACAGGCCTGAAAACCGGTTCCACGAGCAAGGCGAAGTACTGTCTTTCCGCAACGGCCCGTAAGGATGATATCGACCTGATAGCCGTGGTGATGACGGCACCGGATTATAAGGTCCGTTTCAGTGACGCGGCCACCCTGTTGAATTATGGCTACAGTGTCAGCGCCCTGTATAAGGATGAAAATAAGGATGCGCTGCCCCGTCTTATTGTGGACGGCGGCGTGGCGGAGGATGTGGGCCTGGTTTACAAGGAAGGATTTTCCTATCTGGATGTGAAGGGAAATGACCTGAGCGCGGTGGAAAAAATACTGAATCTGCCGGGAGCGGCCAGAGCGCCCATAGAAGCGGGAGAAAAGGCCGGAGAAGCCGTCTACAGGCTGAACGGGGAGACGATAGGAACGGTTCCGGTCCTGTTTGCGGAATCGGTTGCAGAGGCTGTATACAAAGATTATGTTTTGAAAGTTCTGGGATATTTTCTTTTATAATGGAAGAAAATATGATATACTTCTGAAAGAAGAGACTCAGAGGCAAAGGAGTAAATAGTGATTCAGATTGTTGCAGGCCTGGCGGCCTTGGTGGTCTTATTTTTTCTCGTTGTTATCATACGGGATGTTAACCGGTTTGTTACGATAGAGTACCATATACCCTGTAAGGGGCTTAAAAGAAGTTATTGTTTTGCAATGCTCTCCGATCTGCACAACAAGCAGTTCGGGGAGCATAACAGCAGGCTGCTGAACGCTGTGGATGGCTGCAGGCCGGACAGCATCCTGGTGGCAGGTGATATGCTGACCTCACAGATGCCCGCAAACTATACGCCGGCGCTGGAGACCATGAAGGCTCTGGCCGGAAAATACCCGGTTTATTATGCTAACGGCAACCATGAATACCGCCTGAAAACAGATACGTATAAATACAAAAATGCCTATGCCGATTATGCCGGACAGCTCAGACGTGCGGGGGTTGTGCTTCTGGAAAACGGGAATGTTCTCCTTCCCGACGCGGGTATCCGGATATTCGGGGCGGAAATAGATATGGATTATTATAAAAAGCTCAGCCGCAGGGAAATGAAGGTTTCTTATCTGAACTCCCTTTTGGGACGTCCTTCCTCAGACGAATACAATATCCTGATCGCGCATAACCCGGATTATTTTAAGGCCTATGCGGCCTGGGGAGCGGATTTGGTGCTGTCGGGCCATGTGCACGGAGGGATCATGCGGCTTCCGGTGCTCGGCGGAGTGCTGTCGCCTTCACTGCGCCTGTTTCCCAGATATGACGGGGGGCTTTATACGGAGGAAAAAGCTTCCGCGGAAGAAAAAAGCCGTATGATCTTGGGAAGAGGGCTGGGAACACACACGCTGCCCGTCCGTGTATTCAATCCGGGAGAATTGATTGTGGTCCGTCTGGATCCGGAAAGAGGAAGCTGATGGCAATTGAGGTAAAGCTGCAGGTATTTGAAGGCCCGCTGGACCTTCTTTTGCATTTAATAGAAAAGAACAAAGTGGATATTTATGATATACCCATTGCGGAAATTACGGAACAGTATCTTGATTATATACGCCAGATGCAGTCCGAGGATATGAACGTAATGAGTGAATTCCTGCTGATGGCGGCTACGCTGCTGGATATCAAATGCAGGATGCTTCTCCCGAAGGAAGTGAATGAAGAGGGAGAGGAAGAGGATCCCAGGGCCGAACTGGTACAGAAACTGCTGGAGTATAAGGCCTATAAGTATATGTCTTATGAATTGAGGGACATGCAGGTGGATGCCCGTAAGAATTTTTACAAGGCTCCCACGATACCGGCGGAGGTGGCAAAATATAAGGCGCCAGTGGATTATGAGGAACTGCTGGCGGACGTTACGCTGACACGCCTTCATCAGATTTTCCAGACCTGTCTTAAGCGGCAGGAGGACAAGGTGGATCCTGTCCGCAGCCATTTCGGCAGGATTGAACGGGATGAGGTCAACATCGATGCCAAGGCCAGTTATGTGGCCGGATACATAAAGAGCCATAAAAGAATGAATTTCAGGGAGCTTCTGGAAAACCAGGGGAGCAGGATGGATGTGATAGTCACTTTTCTGGTGGTTCTGGAGCTTATGAAGACAGGCGCTGTTTTTGTGGAACAGGAATCCATAGAGGATGATATTATTATAACGACCAAAGAGCTTCCGGAAGGGGAGCTGGAATTTCACGGACTGACATCTCTGGGCGAAGGCGGCGGGACAGAGGCGGAAGACGTGGACGGAGAGGAGAAATAGGATGGAGCGCAGACAGCAGGAGGCTGCCATGGAAGCGGTGCTTTTTGCTATGGGGGAATCCGTGGAGATTGGCAAGCTGGCTGAAGTGATAGAGGAAGACGAAGATACTGCAAGGCAGATCATTAACGAAATGAAAGAAAAATGGGAAAAGGAGGGAAGAGGCGTATCCATTGCGGAATTTGAGGATTCCTTCCAGATGTGCACGAGAGGGGATATGTATGAATACCTCATAAAGGTGGCAAGTACTCCCCGTAAATATGTGCTCACGGATACCCTTCTGGAAACCTTATCCATTATTGCTTATAAGCAGCCTGTAACCAAACTGGATATCGAAAGGATCCGTGGGGTTAACTGTGACCATGCGGTGAACAGGCTGATTGAATTCGAACTGGTCACGGAGCTGGGAAGGATGGATGCGCCAGGAAGGCCCCTGCTTTTTGGGACAACAGAGCAGTTCCTGCGCAGCTTCGGGGTGAAATCACTGGAGGAACTGCCGGAACTGAATGAAATGAAGCTGGAGGAATTTAAGGTGGAGGCCGAGGAAGAAGCCAGTTTGCAGCTGCATTTATAATGTTGCTGCTATGTATTTGCACGGCCCGGGCAGTAAATGCGCAGGCCTGTCCCAACTGATATGTTTCCAGGGCCGCCTGAGCGGTCATAGGAAAACAGCCGCGGTGTATGGCGGCTGCAATAAACATGGTGCCCGAAAGAGGCACGCACAAAAGGAGGAGAAGGTATGATAGGTTACATCATTGCCGGAGCAGTCATCATTTTAGTCATTGCTGTTTTATTTTCCGGGTACAAGAAAGCACCCCCGGATACGGCGTTCATTATTTCGGGTCTCCGGAAGAAAATCATTATCGGGAAGGCCAGTGTAAAGCTTCCTTTCTTCGAACGGATGGATAAGCTGAGCCTGAAGCTGATAGCCATTGATGTGAAGACTACCAATGCGGTCCCCACAGCGGATTATATCAATATCCAGGTTGATGCGGCGGTAAACATTAAAATCAGCAGCGAGCCTGATAAACTTGCCGTGGCGGCAGAGAACTTCCTGAATCAGAATACCCAGTATATCGCAGCGATTGCCAGAGAAGTACTGGAAGGCAATATGCGTGAAATAGTGGGACGTATGCGCCTGGAAGAAATGGTGAGCGATCGCCAGAAATTCGCCAACCTGGTAAAAGAAAATGCGGAGCCGGATCTGGCGGCAATGGGACTCGATATCGTCAGCTTCAATGTACAGAATTTTTCCGATGGAAACGGCGTAATTGAAGATCTGGGAATCGATAACATATCCCAGATTAAGAAAAAAGCGGCCATTGCCAAGGCGGAAGCGGAAAAGGAAATCGCTGTTGCCAAGGCGGATGCAGACCGTCAGGCGAATGACGCCCGGATCAATTCGGAACGTGAAATTGCCAAGAAAAACAACGAGCTTGCCCTTCAGAAGGCTGAACTGAAAAAGCTGGAGGATACCAAGAAGGCGGAAGCGGACGCTGCATACAGCATTCAGCAGCAGCAGCAGAGAAAAACCATCGAAGTGGCTACCGCAGAGGCCAGCATTGCCAAACAGGAAAAAGAAGTTATCCTGAAGCAGCGTGAGGCTGAGGTACAGGAGATGGCGCTGGACGCACAGGTAAAGAAGAAATCCGAAGCCGACCGTTATGCCCGTCAGCAGCAGTCTGAGGCTGAACTGTATGAAAGACAGAAGAGAGCGGAAGCGGAGAAATTCGAAACCGAAAAAACAGCTATGGCAATGAAGGCCACGGCAGAAGCGCAGAAATTTACCAAGGAGCAGGAAGCAGCAGGTATCCGTATGGTCGGTGAAGCGGAAGCGGAAGCTATCCGGGCAAAGGGTATCGCAGAGGCGGAAGCCATGGAAAAGAAGGCGCTTGCTTATCAGAAATACAACAATGCCGCTATGGCGGAGATGATGATCAACGTGCTTCCTGAAATCGCAGGAAAGATTGCCGAGCCTCTTTCCCAGATCGACAAGATCACTATTATCGGAGGCGGAGACAGCAATGGTGTGGCTTCGGTGGCGGATAACGTTCCCGTAGTCATGTCCAAGCTTTTTGAAACGATGAAGGATACGGTGGGAATAGATATGGCGGAAATCGTAAAGGCAGGAACCTATGATGCCAAGGTGAACCGCAATATCAATATCAACGGTGCTTCTGAGGAAGAAACCGCCAGGCTTGCACGCGCTGTGGAAACGGCTGCGGCTGTGGATTCCATAAGGGAGTAAGGGTCTTCGGAAGGAAAGGGAAAAGTAGTGCACATAAAAACGGATACCGTTAAATAAAATATAACAATACAAAGTGAACAGGTATCTGTATGCAAATGAAATATTTTCATTCGAAATCCTTTCGTTCGAAAACCATTCGCCCGAGATTTTTTTTCACTAAAATTTATCAGGCCATGTTTCTATCCTGTGTTTTGATTCTGAGCCCGGTTGTCCTGTTTTCTGTACAGACTATTGAGGCCTGTGCACAGGAGAATGACAAAGATGGTACAACCAGTGAATTATACGCCCTGTCCGCTGTCCTTATGGATGCGGACAACGGGCGTATTTTGCTGCAGAAAAACGGGACAGAGGTGCTGCCCATGGCAAGTACCACCAAGATTATGACCTGTATCCTTGCTTTGGAGCAGGCCAATCCAGATGATTATGTTTCCGTATCCTCTTATGCAGCGGGAATGCCCAAGGTACATCTGGGAGTGAGGAAGGGAGATGTTTTCCGGCTGGGGGACCTGCTCTATTCCCTGATGCTGGAATCCCACAATGATTCTGCGGCAATCATCGCGGAGCATGTGGGAAACTGCCTCGCCGGAGGAGGCAAGCGGAGCGCGGATAATTCAGAAGAGGAAAGCAAGGAGGCTATTCTGCGGTTTGCGGGCCTTATGAATGCCAAGGCGGAGGAAATCGGATGTGCCGATACGTTCTTTGTCACCCCCAACGGGCTGGATGCCATTCTCACCTATCAGGATGACAACGGCAACGAGGTGCAAAGACAGCATTCCACCACTGCCAGTGACCTGGCCCGCATCATGAGCTACTGTATTATGGATTCTCCTAAAAAAGAGGAATTTCTAACCATTACCCGGACACCGGCTTACTCCTTCTCCGATTATAAGCTGGGTGAGGACGGACAGTGGGCCGCCGGAGGCAGACAGTTTTCCTGCAGCAACCATAATGCCTTCCTGAATATGATGGAGGGCGCGCTGTCGGGGAAAACGGGCTTTACCGGCAAAGCGGGCTACTGCTATGTGGGAGCCCTTGCCCGGGACGGGAAGACCTTTACCATTGCCCTGCTTGCCTGCGGGTGGCCGAACCATAAAAGCTGGAAATGGCATGACGCCAAGCTGCTGTATGAGTACGGACTCTCCAACTTTGAAAAAAGGAATATTTACGAAAAGGCGGATCTTTCTCCGGTACCGGTGGAAGGCGGAATCTGTGAGGATACTGTCCTGCAGGTACAGGAACAGGATATATCCCTGCTGCTTTCCGAACAGGATGAGGTACATATGGAGCTGGAGGTGCCGGATTCTCTGACGGCTCCTGTGGAGGCCGGCAAAACGGTGGGCTGGGAAACCTACTATGTGAATGGAGAGGTGTATGCCCAGCTGCCGATTACAACGGCGGAGGATGTCCTGGAGCTGACCTACCGTTATTGTCTGGATCGCATTCTGGAGCTGTTCTGGCTGTAAGGAAAGTCAGGACTGCGCTCATTCCTTCCTCCATGACGTCCGGGAGCAGCATGTTGACAGGCAGGTATGTCGAATTGCTGCTCCCGCTGTGAAAAAAGAAGGGAAAATTTACGTTTTCCATCTAGTCCTTTTTTGGGTTTCGTGTTATACTACTAAAATACGGGTGCTATGAGTACAGGCCGCAGGACGGTGGGGAGGGTTCCTGATCGGAACCACTGTTTCTGGGCAGCAGATTTCAGCCTGCAGTGCTTGTACAGCCGTAGATTAAAGTTAACTTTTTTATTAATATAAAATGGAGGGCTGAAAAATGAGTATTACTTCACAAGCGAGTCAAAGAATTACCGCTTTGCTCGATGACAACAGTTTCGTTGAAATTGGCGCTATGGTAACAGCCAGGGCGACTGATTTTAATTTGAAACAGACAGAGACTCCTTCCGACGGTTGTATTACCGGTTATGGAGTGATTGACGGCAATCTTGTGTATGTTTACGGCCAGGATGCTTCTGTATTAGGCGGCAGTATTGGTGAGATGCATGCAAAGAAGATCGCCGGCCTCTATGATCTGGCGATGAAGACAGGTGCTCCTGTAATAGGGCTGATTGATTCCGCCGGACTCAGACTGCAGGAAGCTACAGATGCTTTAAACGCATTCGGTGAGATCTATAAGAAGCAGACAATGGCTTCCGGTGTGATTCCCCAGATTACTGCAGTATTCGGAACCTGCGGCGGAGGGCTTGCATTATTCCCGGCGCTGACCGACTTTACTTTTATGGAAGAAAAGAAGGCCAAGCTGTTTGTAAACACCCCCAATGCACTTGCAGGCAATGAAATTTCCAAATGTGATACCTCCAGCGCTGCTTTCCAGAGCGAAGAAGCGGGTATCGTTGACTTTGTTGGTGATGAGGCAGCTATTCTCGGACAGATCAGAGATTTGGTATGTATGCTTCCTTCCAACAATGAAGATGACAATTCTTTCGTAGAATGTGCGGACGATCTGAACCGTGCTGACGCGTCTTTAGCTAACTGCGTGGGAGATACCTCCATCGCGCTTTCCACAATCGCTGATGATAATGCATTCGTTGAGGTTAAGGCTGCCTATGCAAAAGAGATGGTAACCGGCTTCATGAAGCTGAACGGCGTTACCGTAGGCGCTGTGGCAAACCGCAGTGAAGTATACAATGAAGAAGGCGGGAAGGCAGAAACCTTTGATGCGGCTCTTTCTCCTGCAGGATGTGAAAAGGCAGCAGAATTTATCAGTTTCTGTGATGCTTTCAATATCCCCGTCCTTTCCCTGACCAATGTCAACGGATTTAAGGCGGACAAGTGTTCTGAAAAGAAAATCGCCAAGGCAGCGGCAAAGCTTACATATGCATTTGCGGATGCAACCGTTCCGAAGGTAAATGTTATCATCGGAAAGGCATACGGAAGCGCTTATGTTGCAATGAACTCCAAGGCTATCGGAGCAGACATGACCTACTGCTGGCCGAATGCTGAAATCGGAACCATGGATGCCAAGCTGGCAGCTAAAATTATCTGCGACGGACAGGGTGCTGACGCAGTGAACGAATGTGCAAAGGAATATGCTTACCTGCAGACCAGCGCAGTTTCTGCTGCTAAGAGAGGATATGTGGATGCTATTATCGAACCCGCCGACACAAGAAAATATGTTATCGGCGCATTCGAAATGCTCTTCACAAAGAGAGAAGACCGCCCTGCAAAAAAACACGGTACAGTATAAGAAAGGATGATACTTAATATGAAAAAAAGGTTATTAGTATTAGGTATGGCTATCATCTGTATCTTCGGCATGACGGCCTGTGGCAAAGCCGCAGATGAATCTGCTGCCAATACACTTGGTATAACGGAAGAGGGAGCCATTAACTATGCAGACCAGGTTCTGGATTCCGTAAGGACCATAGTGGATCAGAATATGCAGGAACAGTATGCAGGCGATGCGGTTGTTTCCGCCGCTCTGACAAGCTGGACCTCTGCGATGGAAGACATCGGCGAATTCAAGTCCATTACGGATCACGAAGTGATTACGGACAAGGATGGGGCCACTATCAATGTGATGATAGAGGGAACCGACCACAACGCAGTTGTGGAAATCCTTTTGGACAGTGAACTGACATTGACGGGCATAACAACGAATGTACAGTATTCCTTCGGAGAGCTGATGGAAAAAGCGGCGCTGAATACCATACTTGGTATGGGAACTGTTTTTGTTGTTCTGATTCTTATCAGTCTGCTTATTTCCTGTTTTGTTTTCATTCCCAAGATTCAGGCCGCCTTCTCCGGGAAAAAGGATGAAGATACGGCGGAGCCGGAGGCAGCAGTTGCAGCACCGGTGAGTACAGCAGCAGCCGTTACAGAAGATTTAACTGATGATTATGAACTGGTAGCAGTTATTGCGGCCGCGATTGCAGCAAGCGAAGGCGCTGCATCCACAGACGGATTCGTAGTAAGAAGCATCAGACGTGCCAATACCAGCAAATGGAAAGCAAATTATTAATAAATGAATTAACAGGAGGAATTTTCATCATGAAGAACTATACAATTACCGTTAACGGAAACGTATATGATGTAGTAGTAGAAGAAGGCGCTTCCACAGGAGCACCCGCAGCGGCTCCCAAAGCAGCACCTAAGGCAGCTCCCAAAGCAGCTCCTGCACCCGCAGCAGCACCTAAGGCAGCTTCCGGAGCAGCAGGCAGTGTGAAGATTGAAGCCGGAGCAGCCGGTAAAGTATTCAGCATTGATGCAAAGGTTGGACAGGCAGTTAAGGCCGGAGATGCAGTTGTTACCATTGAAGCTATGAAAATGGAAATCCCTGTTGTTGCACCTTCCGACGGAACCGTAGCAAGTATTGACGTAGCTGTTGGCGATGCTGTTGAAGCAGGAGCACTGCTTGCAACATTAAACTAATCAGAAGGAACGTAAAACGTCCTACCAAAGCCCATGAAAATGAGTTTATGAGTTTTGGCTGAATTAACATGGGAGGTCAACAGAATGGATTACATAGTAACCACATTAGACAATCTGGTGCATCAGACGGCGTTCTTCAATTTGACCTGGGGAAACTACCTGATGATCGCAGTAGCTTGTTTATTTCTCTACCTGGCTATAGCCAAGGGATTTGAACCGCTGCTTCTTACTCCGATTGCCTTCGGTATGCTGCTTGTTAATATCTATCCGGATATTATGCTGCATGCGGAAGATGCAGCCAATGGAGTTGGCGGTCTGCTTTATTATTTCTACAAACTGGATGAATGGGCAATCCTGCCGTCCTTGATTTTCCTGGGAGTAGGCGCCATGACGGACTTCGGTCCCCTGATTGCCAATCCTAAGAGCTTTTTATTGGGTGCAGCAGCACAGTTTGGTATTTTTGCCGCATATTTCGGAGCTATTGCCCTTGGCTTCAACGACAAGGCAGCGGCAGCTATCTCTATTATCGGTGGTGCTGACGGCCCTACTTCCATTTTCCTTTGTGGTAAACTCGGGCAGACGACGCTTTTGGGGCCTATTGCAGTAGCAGCATATTCCTATATGTCCCTGGTGCCGATTATACAGCCGCCTATTATGAAGCTGCTTACTACGGAAAAAGAAAGAAAAATTAAAATGGAACAGCTGCGTCCGGTTTCCAAACTGGAAAAAATCCTGTTCCCTATCATTGTTACCATCGTAGTATGTCTGATTCTTCCTACCACAGCGCCCCTTGTTGGTATGCTGATGTTAGGTAACCTGTTCCGGGAATCCGGTGTTGTAAGACAGCTGCAGGAAACTGCTGCCAATGCTCTGATGTACATCGTAGTTATTCTGCTGGGTACCTCTGTAGGAGCTACCACCAGTGCAGAAGCATTCCTGAATTGGGACACTATCAAAATCGTTGTCCTCGGCCTTATTGCTTTCGCATTCGGTACGGCGGCAGGTGTTCTGTTCGGTAAGCTGATGTGTGCGATAACACACGGCAAGGTTAATCCGCTGATCGGTTCTGCCGGTGTGTCCGCAGTGCCTATGGCCGCCAGAGTTTCCCAGAAGGTAGGAGCGGAAGCAGATCCTTCCAACTTCCTTCTGATGCATGCGATGGGACCTAACGTAGCCGGCGTTATCGGTACGGCAGTTGCTGCCGGTACCTTTATGGCTATCTTCGGAGTATTCTGATTGAAGCAGCCATTCAGATTACTGAACTTTATTAGAAATTTAGGAGGAAAAGGAAATGTCAGACCCGAAACCCATTAAAATTATGGAAACCGTATTACGTGACGCCCATCAGTCTCTGATCGCCACAAGAATGCCTACCGAATTAATGCTTCCTATTGCAGAGAAGATGGACAAGGTTGGCTATGAGGCAGTGGAGTGCTGGGGCGGCGCTACTTTCGATGCTTCCCTGCGTTTCTTGCATGAAGATCCCTGGGAAAGACTGAGAAAATTAAGAGCAGCATTTAAGAATACTAAGCTTCAGATGCTTTTCAGAGGACAGAATATCCTGGGTTACCGTCACTATGCAGATGATGTTGTAGAGTATTTCGTACAGAAATCCATCGCAAACGGTATTGATGTAATCCGTATTTTTGACTGTCTGAATGACCTGCGCAACCTGGAATGTGCGGTGAAAGCCTGCAATAAGGAAAAAGGACATGCACAGGTTGCACTGAGCTATACACTGGGCGATGCTTATACCATGGATTACTGGATGAACATCGCAAAAGAGATTGAAGATATGGGTGCTGATTCCATCTGTATCAAGGATATGGCAGGACTGCTTGTTCCTTATGAAGCAGATAAGCTGATCCGTTCCCTGAAGTCAGCTACCAAGCTGCCTATTCAGCTGCATACCCATTATACATCCGGTGTTGCCAGCATGACTTACTTAAAGGCAGTGGAAGCAGGCGTTGACGTTATCGACTGTGCAATTTCTCCTTTTGCACTGGGTACCTCCCAGCCTGCAACAGAAGTTATGGTTGAAACCTTCCGCGGAACTCCTTATGACTGCGGATACGATCAGGCTCTGTTAGCTGAAATCGCTGATTATTTCAGACCTTACAGAGAGGAATGCTTAAAGACCGGACTGATGGATCCCAAGGTTCTGGGTGTAAATATCAAGACCCTGATGTATCAGGTACCCGGCGGTATGCTTTCCAACATGGTTAGCCAGCTGAAAGAGCAGAATGCAAGCGATAAGTATGATGAAGTGCTTCAGGAAATCCCCAGAGTGCGTAAAGACCTGGGTGAGCCCCCGCTTGTTACTCCTTCATCCCAGATCGTTGGTACACAGGCTGTATTCAACGTATTGATGGGTGAGAGATATAAGGTTGCTACTGATCAGACCAAGGATCTGCTTTCCGGAAAATACGGTGTTACTGTTAAGCCCTTCAATCCGGAAGTACAGAAGAAGGTTATCGGAGATGCAGAGGTTATTACCTGCCGTCCTGCCGACCTGATTCCTAACGAGCTGGAAAAGATCGAGTCCGAAATGAAAGAATGGAAGCAGCAGGATGAGGATGTGCTTACTTATGCACTGTTCCCTCAGGTTGCAGTTGATTTCTTCAAATACCGTCAGGCTCAGCAGGAAAAGGTTGATATGACCCAGGCTGATACCAAAAACGGAGCTTATCCGGCATAAGTAATGCCTTAAGTTAGATTTTACATTGACAGGCGGACATCTCAGGGTGCCCGCCTGTTTAAACTGTGTGCGCAGGCCTGAGGAGAGTATGAATTTTGTGTGAGCAGGAAAGGGATAGTACGAGGTGAAGCATGACAGAAGTTAAGGAATACGGAAGAAAAATTCAATATTATGAAACCGACAGGATGGGAATTGTCCATCACTCCAATTATATCCGCTGGATGGAAGAAGCCAGGACGGACGTGCTGGAGCAGATAGGGCTGCCCTATGATAAGATAGAAAAAGCAGGAATCCTGATCCCGGTCCTGGGAGCCTCCTGTGAGTACAGGATTTCTTTCAGATATGCGGAAAATTTCAGGATTAAGGTAATCCCCAATGGATTTAACGGTATTAAGATGGGGCTGAAATATGAAATATACGGACAGGAGGACGGAAAGCTGCATGCGGCAGGGGAAACCAGCCACTGCTTTCTGGATCGGAAAATGATGCCTGTACATTTAAAACGGGACTATCCGGAGATTTATAACAGGCTTGTCGCATATATGGGCGATTAAATTGGGGTAATTATTGGGAGGAGCCAGGTACAGGCTCCTCTTTCTGTTTGCAGGAAAGGCCGTATTCCCTGGGGGAACAGCCGCAGTATTTCCGGAAATACCTGGTGAAGTGCTGCAGGTTGGTAAAGCCGCAGAGACGGGCCGCTTCCTGTACCTGGAGGGCCTCGTTGCTCAGGAGACTTTTGGCCTTTTCCATGCGTACATGGAGGAGGTCAGTCTTCGGGGTGGTGGAAAAGAAATGGTGGTAATAAACATAAAACTGGCTCTTTTCCAGATTCACTTCCTGGCAGAGACGCTCGATGGTCCATTCTTCCTGGCAGTTTGACAGCATTTTCAGGCGCAGATTCTGGAAAAGAAGATAGAGGTTTTCACCATCCTCCTTCCGGTCGGCACGGTGGAGAAGATCCCGGGAGATGGAAATAAACATCTGGGATATCAGGCAATGAATATACTCATCCCGGTATTCTGCAAGAGAGAAATACTCCATCTGTACGCTTCTGATAAAGGAATCAATCTCGGCAGGGTTGGAGGGATAGAAGATTTCATTTTCCGGAAAGCCATATTGTCTGGCAGGACTCAAATCGGAAGAAAAGTGAAGATAGCTGTTGCAGAAACGCTTTACGGCCTGGTAATGCTGAGGGGTCTGCGGAGTGAACAGAAGGCAGGCATTTTCCTTGGTGATGATGAGCTCCTCCTGCAGATAGATTTTCATGGGGGTTTTCAGCAGAAGGAACAGATAATCCCCGCTTCCGCCGGGGCGGAAAATCGTATCATAGTCCTGGTTAAAACGGTTGTATTCGCAAAAATGAAGAGTGATCATGGGTATCCTCCTGAGGAATGTCTGCGGTATAAAAACGGCGGAAGTTCTTTTCATGAGGATAGCATAGAACCGGAAGAAAAGTCAAATATATCGGAGAAAAAGAACTGGCGGTTTTTTATTTCAAAGATTATGATGAAAATACAGATATAGGTAAGCTTGCCGGGACACGGCGGAATGGAGAATGGTATGAAAAAAGCAGAATTGATTGTAGACAAATATTATCTTACCGGAGAGGTGGACAAAAGAATCTTCGGTTCCTTTATTGAGCATCTCGGGAGGGCTGTTTATGAAGGCATTTACCAGGAAAACAGTCCTTTTGCCGATGAACAGGGGATGAGAAAGGATGTCATTGATCTGGTAAGGGAACTGAAGGTTCCTATCGTGCGTTATCCCGGCGGCAATTTTGTATCCGGCTATCATTGGGAAGATGGTGTCGGCCCCAAGGACAAACGTCCTTCAAAGGTGGATCTGGCATGGTCTGTTATCGAAAGCAACCAGTTCGGGCTGAATGAATTCGCCGATTGGGCTAAAAAAGCGGGCACGGATATCATGATGGCTGTGAATCTGGGGACCAGAGGACCGGAAGAAGCTAAGGATGTATTGGAATACTGTAATTTTAAGGGCGGTACATACTATAGTGATTTAAGAAAGAAACACGGCTATGAAGCGCCTCATGATATCAAGCTCTGGTGTCTGGGCAATGAAATGGACGGCCCCTGGCAGATGGGACACAAAACGGCAAAGGAATACGGACGTATTGCGGCGGAAACAAGCCGTCTGATGAAATTTATGGATCCTACCATTGAAACGGTAGCCTGCGGAAGCTCCTCTCTGACCATGGATACCTTCGGTTATTGGGAAGAGGAAGTGCTCAGCGAGTGCTATGACCAGGTAGATTATCTTTCCCTGCATCAGTATTATGGAAACAGGGACAATAATACAACGGAATTTCTGGCAAATTCCAAGGGCATGGATGAATTTATCAGCTCCGTCCTTTCCATCTGTGACTGTGTGAAGGCAAAGAAGAGAAGCAAGAAACAGATTAACTTGTCCTTTGATGAATGGAACGTTTGGTATCACAGCAATGATGCGGACGCTCAGCTGGAAAAATGGGTACAGGCTCCTCATCAGCTGGAGGATGTATATAACTTTGAAGATGCACTGCTGGTGGGCAGTATGCTCATCACCATGCTGCGTCATGCGGACAGGGTAAAGGTAGCCTGCCTGGCTCAGCTGGTAAATGTTATCGCCCCTATCATGACTTCCGATACCGGGGCATGGAGACAGACCATTTTTTATCCTTATATGCACGCGTCCGTATTCGGAAGGGGAACTGTTCTGAATACGCAGGTACAGGCTCCTGTTTATGAAAGCAGGACTTATGGAGAGGTTTCCTGTCTGGATAGTGTATGTATCTGGAATGAAGAAGAGGAAGAACTCACTATTTTTGCGGTAAACAAGGATCTGGAGGAGGATCTGGAAGTGAGCTGTGATTTCAGGCAGTTTGCGGATTATAAGGTAGCGGAGCATATCGTGCTGACCAATGAGGATATGAAGGCCGTGAATACAGAGGCGGCTCCGGATTGTGTTGTACCCGGACACAGTGAAGCATCCAAAATGGACGGAGGACACTTTACGACTCTGTTCGGAAAGCACAGCTGGAATGTGGTAAGACTTAAGAAATAAACGAATGTGATAACAAAAGGGCGTTTTCCTTTACAGGAAGGCGCTTTTTTTATGATTTTCTTTTAAGGGTGTAACATATTTTGAATTACCGTTTCCTTTTTGGACAAATGAAACAAAATGGGTAAAAGGGAAACAGGAAATCCTCTTGCCTTCCCCTGGCGGCAGGGCTATAATTTCCTCTGACGATTCGAAGAAATGGAAAAGTAAGAGGTGTATCAAATGGAAGAAAAGAAAGAAAAAGGGAATTTTTGGCTTACGGTTGCGACTTTTATCGTAAACAAACGGAAGGCAATTTATGTTCTCTTTTTTATTGCTGTAATTTACAGCGTGGCGTCTATGAACAAAGTATCGGTGAATCAGGATATAACCAAGTACCTGCCCGCTGACAGTGAAACCAACCGGGGACTTTCCCTGATGGAAGAACAGTTCCTTACTTATGGAAGCGCGCGGGTTATGGTTTCCAATATTACATACACCAGGGCAGAAGAACTGGTGGAAAAGCTGGAAGAGGTAAATGGGGTAAAAGAGGTTGCCTTTGATGATACAGAAGATCATTATGCAGGGACTAATGCGCTTTACGATATTACTTTTTCTGCGGAAGAGGAGGAACAAATCAGTAAGGATGCCATGGAGGAAATCCGGGATATGCTTTCCGGTTATGATACCTATGTGTCCACTGAGGTTGGTTCCGAAGAGGCCTCAAGTAAGGCTTTGGAAAAAGACATGAACCTGATACTGGTTCTGGCTGTTATAATCATTGTTACGGTTCTGCTTCTTTCCACAAAGGCATATATGGAAATTCCCGTCCTGCTTATAACCTTTGGCGTGGCGGCAATCCTGAACAAGGGTACCAACTACTGGCTGGGGACCATATCCAGCGTTACAGACTCCATTGCTGTTGTGCTGCAGCTGGCGCTGGCGATTGACTATGCCATTATCCTGTGTGACCGCTTTATGGAGGAGCACGAGACCATGGATGCGGAAAATGCGGTGAAGGTGGCTTTGTCCAAGGCTATTCCTGAAATCAGCGCTTCCTCCCTGACGACTATTTCAGGTATGGTGGCCATGATGTTCATGCAGTTCCGGCTGGGCTATGACATGGGAATCGTACTTGTTAAGGCTATTATTTTCAGCCTGATTTCCGTGTTCATGCTGATGCCCGGGATTCTGCTCCTTTTTGCAAAGGGGATTGACCGTTCCCATCACAGATGTTATGTTCCCAACATTACTTTTGCCGGGAAGCTGGCAAATAAAACAAAATATATCATTCCGCCTCTTTTTGTGCTGGTACTGGTTTTCGCTTTTTTGAAATCAAATAACTGCCAGTATATTTATGATACCAGCTCCGTGGAAAGTGCAAAGAAAAGTGAATCGAAAATTGCCCAGGAAAAGATCGAAGAGGCTTTCGGCGTTTCCAACCAGCTTGTGGTCATGGTTCCTGGCGGCAGTTATGAAAGTGAAGAAGGGGCGCTGAAGGAAATTGAAAAGCTGGATTATGTGGACAGTGTCCTGGGGCTGGCTAATGTTTCCATAAATGATGATTATATGCTTACGGATAAGATTTCACCCAGAAATTTTTCTGAGCTGACGGATCTGGATATTGAAATCGTAAGGCTTCTTTATGTTGCATATGCTTACAATCAGGAGCAGTACGGTCCTGTATTTACAGGGATTGATGAATATGAGGTGCCTATTATTGATATGTTCCTTTTCCTGTATGCTCAGTATCAGCAGGGCTACGTGACCCTGGATTCGGAAATGGATAAAAATTTGAATGAACTGTATGACACGCTTCATGATGCAAAGCAGCAGCTTCAGGGTACGGATTATTCCCGTTTTGTGCTGTCTCTGCGCCTGCCGGTGGAAGGGGAGGAAACCTATGCGGCCCTGGATGAAGTGAGGGCTGTCTGCCAGAAGTATTATCCGGGAAAGGAAATCATTCTGGTGGGCAATTCTACCAGTGACCACGATCTGATGTCCTCCTTCGGTTCGGATAACCTGATAATCAGTATACTTACGGCATTGTTTGTCATGCTGATCCTGTTCTTTACCTTCCAGTCGGCGGGACTGCCGGTGCTGCTGGTGCTGACGATCCAGGGCAGTATCTGGATTAATTTTTCCGTACCTGCCCTTTCGGGCAGTCCGGTATTTTTTATCGCGTACCTGATCGTTTCCGCCATACAGATGGGGGCTACCATCGATTACGCTATTGTTATTTCCAACAGGTATCTGCAGCTGAAGCAGGTTATGCCAATCAGGGACGCTATCGTGGAGACGCTGAACCAGTCTTTCCCCACGATATTTACCTCCGGTTCCATACTGACCTGCGCCGGGTTCCTGATAGGCAAAATCGCTTCGGATGCAACCGTGGCATCCATCGGAATCGCTTTAGGACGAGGAACTTTAATATCCATTATCCTTGTTCTGTTTGTGCTTCCCCAGATTCTGCTGTTCGGCGACTTTATTATAGAAAAAACAGCTCTTACCATCAATCTGTCCAAATACAATACCAGGGAAATCGGGGGCCGGATGACGGTAAACGGCCATGTGAAAGGTTTTATCCAGGGTGAAATTGACGCGGAAATCAAGGGCAGCTTCCAAGGCCGGATGAATGCTTCTCTGGAGACCCGGATTCCCGGGAAGCAGACGGAGATTGAAATGCTGGAGGATGGAGGAGAAGAGAAATGAGAGGAAAAGTATATACAGGGAATAAAAGAATAAGAAACAGGCATTCCTCAAAGGCCATCCGGGTTTTGGGGAGGGTATCGGCAGTGGTTCTGCTGTCCGTTTCCCTTTTGCTTTCAAATGCAGAAACCTGTCTGGCCGTGAATATCGGGACAGGGAATAGTATACAGGAGGAAGAAAGCGACGGAGGGGAAGCTGCCGGCAGAGATACTGTCAGTGAAGATACGGCTGCAGCGGTGGAAATTGCTTCACAGGAGGATCTGGTAAAACTGGCACAGGATTGCCGGGACGACTGGTACAGCTATGGAAAAGTATTTACTCTGACGGCTGATATTGATTTGAAGGGAGTCGATTTTCAGGGAATCCCTTATTTTAACGGAACCCTGGAAGGCGGCGGACATAAAATATCCGGCTTTGTTCTCTCCCGTAAGGGTTCTGATTTCGGATTCTTCCGTTATCTTGGCAGGAATGCCAGAATAGAAGATTTGACGGTTGAAGGATATATCAGAATGGAAGGGAGCGGAGAAAATATCGGCGGCCTGGCCGGGGTGAATTTCGGCACGCTGTCGGGATGCCGTTTTACAGGTGATGTCTCCGCTTCGAAATCCGTGGGAGGGATTGTCGGCTATAACAAGGCTGATGGCAAAATCGTGGACTGCAGCTCGGCAGGAACGGTAACGGGGACTAACGGAACCGGAGGAATCTGCGGAGAAAATAAAGGCATTATCAAGGACTGCAATAACGAGAGCACGATAAACGGAGAGGATTTGAAGACAACACTCAATCTGGACGGAGTGGATTTGGGTGAACTGAATCTGACCCAGAATGTGGTAACAAGAAATGACAGCGGCGGTATTGCGGGCGTTTCTTCCGGCACCATTACGGGCTGTACCAATAAAGGTAAGATAGGTTATCCTCATGTGGGCTACAATGTGGGAGGCATTGCCGGGAGACAGAGCGGAACCATTATGGACTGCAAAAACGAAGGGGACATTCTGGGAAGAAAAGATGCGGGAGGCATTGCAGGCCAGGCAGAGCCCTATATGGAATCGGAATACCTGTCGGATCGTCTGGAAAAGCTGCAGGATGATCTTGGGAACATGAACCGCCTTGTGATTCAGATGTCCGATGCACTCAGCCAGACATCCAGCGATGCGGGACAGTATACCAAGGCCCTTCAGAAGCAGTATGAGGATACGATTGACAGCCTGAACCGGGAAGTGAGTTCCCTTCAGAAGAGTATATCCGATGATAAACAGCAGACGAAGAACTATCTTAATGACATCAGTGACGCACTGGACAATATCGGAAGTCTGGGGAATGAGACCATGCAGCGGATGGTGGACGGTATTCGCAAGGATATGAATTCCGCAATCGATGCCGTAAATGGTACGGTGAATGATGTAAAGGATAAGATTGAAAATATCAAACCGGGGGATATTCCGGGCATTGGGGATAAAGACAATGAAAATGACGGAGGAACGACGCCGGGGGAAACAGAAAATGGCGGAAATGACGGCGGTTCCGGAAATAATTCCGGGGGAACCGGCGGAAATGAAGGCGGAGGAACACAAGGAGGCGGAACGCAGGGCGGTACGGACGAGGATAAAAATGGAAATACCGGAAGCGGAAGCGGCGGAAATGAAGGAGATAATACCGGCGGCAATAAGGGAGAAGGCGGCTCGGGTACAACGGAGAGCGGAAGCACAAATACTGGTGAAAATACTGGAAACGGCGGAAATACCGGAAGCGGAGGAAATACGGAAGGCAGCGGAAATACGGAAAACGGCGGAGAAAATAAGAATTCCGGTGGAGAGAATAAGAAATCAGTAAGCGAGAGGAATGAGAATCCCTCAAAGGAGCCGGACAGTGCCAGAGTGGATAGTGTCGGAAGGGTTGATGCAGCAGCTGACAGTATTGCTGTCAGGGCCGGAGGCGTAATCAGGCAGGCTGGGTACGGAGGCAATCTGGTATATGTGGCGGATTTCCCGATAGGAAAGAGCAGAAGCGCAGCTCCCGGGAAAAACATCGGGGATGGAAGGGCAGTTACCTGCGCTGCTGTGACCGGAGCAGAAGGAGAAAACGGGGGAAATACGGGAAGCGGTGATAGCGGCACGGGAAGCGGTGATAGCGGCACGGGAAGCGGTGATAGCGGCACGGGAAGCAGTGACAGCGGTACGGAAGGCGGCAGCGGCGGAACAGACAGCGGTACTTCCGACGGTAACGGAAAGCTTCCGGATATTGACAAGGATGATATTAAGGACGGCCTGGAGGATATAAAAGGCAAACTGGATCAGGAAAAAAATAAGATCAGTATGCCCGAAGCGGATCCGGAAATAAAAGAGAATCTGAATAAGATGAAGGATGAGCTTTCTTCCATATCCGGCAACATGAAAAACATGCAGAATACCATATCGGACACCGGAGATTCCGTATCCGATGCGGCAGGAAATATTTCCAATGAACTGACGGATCAGAGCAAGCTTTCCGGAGATACCATTGACAGTCTGACGGATTCCATAGACGGCGGGATTCAAAGCCTGACAAACAGCATGAAAGGATTGATGAATACCCAGCAGCACATTACGGATTCCGTGAGTTCGGATTTGAATATCCTCATGGGGAACGGCGATTCCCTTCTGGATGTATCCTCAGGAAATATAACGGAAAAAACGCTGGGTGTGATTTATGGCTGTACCAACAGCGGTTCCGTGGAAGCGGATATCAATCCGGGCGGAATTGCGGGAACAATGAATGTGGAGTACGATTTCGATCCGGAACTGGATTTGGATTTATCCAGGCTGACGGATGTGGCAGTGCGTTCCACCACCAACGATGTGGTAATCCATTGCATAAATTATGGGGAAATAACTGCGAAAAAAAATAATTGCGGCGGAATAGCCGGCAGTGAAGAACTGGGGCTGATATACGATTGTGAGAATTATGGGAATATCAGCGCTGAAAGCGGGAAAAAGCTGGGAGGAATTGCAGGCGTCAGCACAAGCAGCATCAGCAGAAGCTATTCTTTCTGTAAAGTGTCCGGAGTGGATTATCTGGGCGGTATCTGCGGGGACGGCTTTAACATAAGCGGCTGCGGCGCCATGTGTACTCTGGAAACCGGCAGAGGGGAATATGTGGGAAGTATTTCCGGTCATGTGAATGAGGAAGCGGAAATTGCATCCAACTATTTTGTTTCCGGGGAGTGGGGCGGCATTGATAATATTAATTATTACGGAAAGGCTGAAAGCTGCACCTATGAGGAAATCATGCAGAAAGAAGGAATTCCCCAGGGCTTTACCACAGTTACGGTCACCTTTGAGAATGACGGTGATATTTGCAGAACAATGACAATTCCTTACGGCGGAGTCATTCAGGAAGAGGATGTACCAAGGATTCCCACCCGGGACGGTTATTTGAAATGGGAAAAAGAATTCCCGCTGCGCAACGTGACTGAAAATATGATATTGAAAGCTGTGGAACAGAGGTGGACGTTGAGCCTTGCATCCGCCGAGGAGTCGGAAAACGGAAAACCGCTGCTTCTGCTTGAAGGGAATTTTTATGAGAATACGGAGCTGGAGCTTACGGCATGCACACCCCCTTCCAAAGAGGAGGCCTGTGCTTATGCCTACTCCTGGAAGCTGGAAAACGAACCGGAGAACCAGAACTTGACGGAACTGACGGCTCATTTCCTGATTCCGGAGGGAGCTGACAGCGCACAGATTTGGATTTTGACGGATGGAAAATGGAAAGAGGCTAAAACACAAACAGACGGAAGCTATCTGACGGCATCCATTCCATCGGGGTCCTCCTTTGCGGTATATGGAAAAACGGAAAGCAAGGTTATGTATTATGCGGCAGGAATCGCTGCTGCGGTTATTCTTATCCTTCTTATGGTCGCAAGAGCGGGCAGAAGAAAAAGAAACGTAAAAAAGGCCGCTGCAAAAGAAAAATAGAATCATAAGCCGGAAAAGACTGAGGAAATCCGGATGGCTTCCCGCCCGTATGGGCTCGGGAACCTCCGGAGGCTTGCCCCGGTCTTTTTTTGTGAGAAGGCAGGAAAAACAGATTTGGTTCCTGCAGCAGAATGTAGATCGCGCACTCTGAGATGCAGTTTGCGCATTACGGTATTGCAGGAACGAAAGTGTCTGCTATAATCATAGGGTAGCCGGCAGAATTGAAACAAAGGTGGAAACAGTATGAAGGTCAATCAGTTCCGGGAGCCCGGGCTTGAAGAAGATTATGTGGACGTCCATTACAGGGAATATAATGATGAAATCAGGAGAATCCTGGCTTTGACGGAAAGCGGAAACACGCTTTGGGGAAAACGGGAGGGAGTGCAGGCCTGTCTGTCTCCGGAGGAAATTTATTATTTTGAGACAGTGGACCGGAAATGCTTCGCCTGTCTGAAGGAAGAGGTATACCAGGTGGAGATTGGCATACAGTCCGCGGTGGAGCGGTTTGGCTCTCTGGGATTCGTGCGTATCAGCAAATCAGCGGCGGTGAATGTTTACAAGGTTCGTCAGCTGACGGCGGATATGAATATGCGGATGCAGCTGCTTTTGGATAATGGGGAAAAGGTAGTGCTGAACCGGTCGTATAAAAACGAATTTCTTCAGTTCATCAAAGAAAGGAGAATGCAGAAATGAAAATAATTGACAGAAAAAATTACTTTGCTACTGTTTGTGAAGTGTATGCTATGCTTTCCATCGGGAAAATCCTCCTGGAGGCTTTCACGCATTACAAATGGGGAATAGATCAAATGAATTTTATTTTCATGTTTGTAGTTTCCCTTGCGGCCACCTTTGTTTTATCCCAGCATTACAGGCTGGACAGATTTCCGCTGCCTCTGGTGATTCTGGGGCAATATCTGGTGATTTTGGGCGCCATTATGCTTTTCCTGTGGATATACGGACATTTCGGTGTTTTAGGGAAACATGCTTACCGGGATATGTTTTTATCTTTTACAATCCCCTATATTATTCTGGCAGGGATCTATTATATGTCCCTTTTCAGAGAAATCAAAAAAGCAAATAAAATTCTTGAGGAGTTAAGAACGGATAATGATGAAAAAAAGGATGACTGAAAGAAAAAAAGGATGGCTCATATTAAGTCTGAGTCTGGATGCTTTTGCGGGTCTCGGCCTGGAGGTACTTCTGGCTTTCTGGCTGGAACCTATGATTTATGGAAGAACAATGGAACAGTGGAATACCTGGCAGTCGGTGCTGCACTGGTGCATCACATGTATTATATGGGGAAGCGTGGCGGGCTATCTGCTTTGGTCGGCGGATAAAAATTATGGTCTGAAGCTGATAAAACGTGACGGGGACGGCACAGAAAGCCTCCGGTCGGTAAAGCTCTGGCAATGGGGGCTTGTGATCGCAGGGTCAGCCTGCAAAATCATCACCTCCGTCATGGATTGGGGAGGCTTTAAGGTTTATATGGAATGGAAGAGCCGCGGGCCGCTTTTGTTCCTTTTCCAATACATATACTATATGTTCGAAACCGCTCTTTTCACCCTGATTCTTGTATTTGCCCAGATTGCCTTTGAAACCTGGTTTAAAAACAGGAAAATACCTTATGGGGGCATTATTTTGGGGCTGACCTGGGGACTTGCCCATATTTTCACCAAAGGTAACCTGGCTATAGGCCTGGAAGGCGTGGTGATTGGCCTTTTGTTCGGTTCTCTTTATCTGTTGCTGAACAGAAACCTGAAATGGACCTATGTTTTGCTGTTCCTTTTATTTGTATTGTAATTTCTACTGGAATTTGAAATGAAAATCTGATAAAGTTTCTTTTGGAGATTATACGAAGGAAAGGAACGAAAATATGTTTCCGGAGAAGTTTATCATACGAATGCAGGAAATGCTTGGAGAGGAATATGAAGCTTTTTATGAGACGCTCAGGGAAGAGCGGCATCAGGGGCTTCGGATCAATACACTTAAGGCGGAAACAGAGGGGTTTTTGAAGAAAGCGCCTTTTTCGCTCAGTCCGGTGCCATGGACGGAAACGGGTTTTTATTATGAGGGGACGGCGCAGCCGGGCAGGCATCCTCTTCATGAGGCCGGTGTTTATTATATACAGGAGCCCAGTGCAATGGCCCCGGCGGCATTTGCCGATGCCCGTCCGGGAGAGCGCATTCTGGATCTGTGTGCCGCGCCCGGAGGAAAGAGTACCCAGCTGGCGGCGGCCATGAAGGGGCAGGGAATTCTGGTGTGTAATGAAATCCATCCGGCCAGAGCCAGGATCCTGTCGGAAAACATAGAGCGTATGGGAATCCGGAATGCGGTGGTGACCAATGAGACGCCGGAGAGGCTGGCGGAACGGTTTGCCGGTTTTTTTGATAAAGTCCTGGTAGATGCGCCCTGCTCGGGAGAAGGAATGTTCCGGAAGAACGAAGAGGCCTGCGGGGAATGGAGCCCTGAGAATGTGGAGCTGTGCGCGGAGAGGCAGGATACCATTCTGGACAGCGCCGCGCAGATGCTGCAAAATGGAGGGCTGCTGGTATACTCTACGTGTACCTTTGCCCCGCAGGAAAATGAAGGGACAATCAGCCGTTTCCTGAAGCGGTATCCGGCGTTTTCCATAGTGAAGCCCGGGAAGCCGGAATGCTTTTCCCCGGGAAGGCCGGACTGGATACCGGAGCCTGCTCCGGGAATAGAGGCTACCATGCGGCTGTGGCCTCATAAGCTGAAGGGAGAAGGACATTTTCTGGCAGTCCTGAGAAAAGAAGGGACACTTTCGGATATCTCTTCTTTACCGCTCCGGAAGGACGGAAACAGAGGGGCTTCAGAAAAAGAATGCGGGGAATTCCTCACGTTTGCATCACAATCCCTGAAAGGCTGGCAGGGAGGCAATTATCTTTTCTTCGGTGAACAGCTTTATTTGCTCCCTCCGGGAATGCCTTCCCTGAAGGGGCTGAAGGTGCTGCGGCCCGGACTGCATCTGGGGACGATGAAAAAGAACAGGTTTGAGCCGTCGCATGCGCTGGCGCTGGCCCTGAAGCCAGATGAGGTATGTCTGTCTGCGGAACTGGTTTCCGGGGAAGAAAACAAAGATTACGGCCCTGCATTTGCCTGGCTGAACGGGGAAACGTTTCCTTTAACCGGTGAAAAGGGCTGGTATCTGATAACTGTTGACGGCTACAGTATCGGATGGGGAAAACTGGCAGGAGGGATTATGAAAAACCATTATCCCAAGGGACTTCGGAAAAACTGGAGGTAAAGCCGCCATATAAATAAAGAAAACGGCGCCGAGGCACCGTTATGCATGGGACAATCCGGGGAAGCGCAGCTTTTGCTGCTGAAACGGATTGTCTTCTTTTGTAAGGAAGAACAGAGTGCCGTCATCATCCAGAGGAGTCTGTACGCAGTCTGTGGTCTCTTTTGGAGTAAATTCAAGAATGACCCTTTTTGTATCCGGGAAAGACAGAAAATTCAGAATCTCCCGGAAATTTACATCTGCTCTGCAGAAAATATCATGGCAGATCATGGTATTTTCTTCCTCTGCCTTTTCCACAACGGCAACAGCATCGTATTTTGGCAGATAATAAACACAGTCTTTAAGGAAGGAACGAAGATAGAACATTAAAAGCGGATAGTTATCCAGCATGGGCAGAAGCGAGAACGGATTGGACATTTGGTAATGCTCTTTCAATATACGGCGATCTTCCGGTTTGTCCATGGAGAGTTTCCGTATCACTCCTTTTTGGGGGAGGACAGGGAGGCTGCACTGATACTGTTCCTGCCTGCTGAATCCAAATCTGGGATAGAAGTCAAGAACGGTGTTGTTGGCAAAGAGATACATACCGTCACAGCGCCCTTCCCAGTCTTTCTTTATTTCCTCCAGCAGAAAGCGTGACAGCCCCTGCTTCCGGCAGGACGGGGCTGTCATTACCGTACCAAGCTGGATATAATTTTTTATTTGCCCGTTCCAGATTGTTTTCATTGTGTTTACGGAAATATTGGCAGCGGCTGTATCCCCGTCCATAAGGGTATAGGGGATGTAGGCATCCGTCCAGTAGCCGTTTTCATACCAGCTTTCAAAGGAAAGCTGAAAAACCTGTATCGCCAGTTCATTAAATGCTTTTCTTGCCGCAGGATTATTACGTACCTTTTTTTCTAAATGCCAGTTCATGTTTATACCTCTCTGCCTTCCTTTTCCAGTTCTTTCAGCCGTTGATTCCATTTTTGGGCCTCATTTTTATTATAGAGATAGAAGAGCGCCCATATCACGATAAAACTCAGGATCCCGACGGCAAAAAAGGCGGCAAGGCTCCAGCTTAACTGCCTGGGGATCCATTCCAGATAAAGGGCGGTAAGAAAATAGACTCCCAGGCCCACCGTGAAATGAATCAGAATCTGAAGGCTGCGGGAAAGCTTTTCCATGGTATATACAATACTTGTGCTTCCGCATGCGATTCCTACGATAACGGAACCTAATGCCTGTTTGGGAAACTGCTCCATGATTTGCTCCAGATAAGCGCTTCCGCCCATAAGATAAAGTACGAGGCATATTAGGACAAAAAAGGTACAGCCCCAGGAAATTCCCCAATATAAATATTTAACTGCTTTAATCATTGTTTTTTTCATATTCATACCCCCAATCGTTCTTTGAATTGTTTCCGGTAGCTTCTGGTTATCACTTCCTCCGCACCATTTTTCATCACCAGCTCCATGGTACCGTTAAAGGAGGCCTCTACATGGCTGATCTGCCGTATATTGACGATGGCTGATTTGGAAATCCTTACAAAACTGCTGCCGAGCTGCTTTTCCAGCTCATACAGCGGCCTGCTGAGAAGAAACCGTTTTTTCTGCCTGTCATAAAGAACAAGCTCCCGGCCTTCCGTGCGGATCAGGTCTATGGTATCCGGATCCAGAAGATAGGTTTTTCCATCCCGCTGGGCGGAAAAAAGGATTTCATCCCCCTCCCTTTCCAGAAAGCTTACAGCAGTCTGCAGGGAGGGTGTAAGCCTGGCGATATGCAGAACGGCATATGGATCCCTGCAGTCCGGTTCCACTTTAATTTCCACTCTCATTAAGATACCTCCTGTATATATGTTCTAAAGATAGTATAGCATATTACTTTGGAAAAAACGTGCGCTTTGCCCTTCAGGGAAGCATCTTATACCGGAATAAAGCATCTTACCGCCGGTGAAGAAAAAAAGAGCTGATAATCACATTTTGCATAATGAATTATCAGCTCTTTAAAAATAATATTTTCCGGCTGAACAAGGCCGCTTCTTATCGATTCAGAAATCTGGAAATCGTACGGATAACAAGGTTTATATCCAGCGGCTTTGCCAAATGAGCGTTCATTCCAACCGCCATTGCCGCTTCGATATCTTCTGAAAAAGCATCCGCCGTCATGGCTAAAATGGGCACTGTCCGGGCATCGGAACGGGATAGCTCCCGTATTTTCTGCGTGGCGGTATAACCGTTCATCTGCGGCATTTGGATATCCATCAGAATCAGATCATAATAGCCCTCCGGAGATCCCGTGAATTTTTCAACACACTGGAGCCCGTTGCAGACAGAGTCTATGACGGCTCCGGTGGATGTGAGAAGCACTTCCGCAATTTCACGGTTCAGCTCATTGTCATCTGCCAGCAAAAATGTTTTTCCTGTAAAATCAAAGTTCTGCTTTTGTACATCCTCTGTCTGATCCGCGTCCTGATCCAGCAGATATTTTTTCAGGCTGGCGGCAAGAGTGGAGCGAAAGAGAGGTTTTTGCAGAAAGCCACGGACTCCTGCGGCTTTTGCCTCCGGTTCTATGTCTGACCAATCATAGGCCGATATAGCTAATATTGGCGAGGCATCCCCGGTTTTTTCCCGAATGAGCCGGGCCGTATCCACACCGCTGATATCCGTAAGCTGCCCATCCAATATGACGGCCCTGTAATCCCTGCCGCTTGCGTGGGCTTCCTCTGCTTTGGATAAAGCTTCATGTCCGGAGACCGCCCAGTCCGCGGAAATTCCGCATTCTCCTAAAAAACGGGAGCTGCTTTCACAAACCTCCCTGTCCGCATCGGCAATCAACACTCTGGCGTGGGGGAGCTGTATGCCTGCCGGTGTTATTCGGCCTACCCGGACAGGAAGCACTACGGTAAAGGTCGTTCCTCTGCCCACCTGACTTTCCACAGAGACAGTACCGCCCAGCATATCCATGACTTTCTTCGTTATAGCCATTCCAAGACCGGTGCCTTCAGCCTGTTCCATTCGGCTGTCATACTCACGGGAAAACGCATCAAATATTTTATCGACAAACTCCGGATTGATTCCGATTCCTGTGTCGGCAAAGGTAAAAGTATAAACGGCGCGATCGGCCTCCTCTGCGGCGCATTCCTCAATATCCATGGCAATAGAACCTCCCACGGGTGTGAATTTGCAGGCATTGGAGAGGATATTGATAAAAGCCTGTCTGAGCCGCAGCGCATCACAGTAGATATTTTCATGTATTACGTTTTGCAGGCGGACTGAGAACTGCTGGTTTTTGGCCTTAATATCAGGCTGCATGATGGTGACCACATTCTCTATCAGCTCAGTCAGAAGCATGGGGCCGATATTGGGCGTAATTTTTCCGCTTTCGATTTTGGACATATCCAGGACATCATTGATCAGGCTCAGCAGATGCTGGCTTGAAAGCTCAATTTTCTTCAGACAGTCCTCCATTTTTTCCGGCTCCTTTATATGGGAAAAAGCGATTTTTGTCATGCCAACAATAGCGTTCATAGGGGTACGGATATCATGGCTCATGCGGGAGAGAAAGTCTGATTTCGCAAGGTTTGCTTTTTCCGCCTTATCCAGCGCATTGTTAAGCATTTCCGTGCGTTCTTCCAGCTTACATCTGAGTTCACGCAGTACGGTGACATCGGTAATGTCGATAAAAACCGTCAGATAGACAGGATCGGCAGCGATCGTGTCTATGCAGGAAAAGCTGGCCTGAAACCAGCGATCATGATCGGATTTGTCCTTCATATGCAGGGTTGCCTCAAAATGCTCCCTGCTGCGCAGATGAGAAAATTGTTCCTGCATTAATTCCCGGCTTTCCGGCGCCAGTACGCGGAGAGGATCGGTGGAGGACGGATCTTGCACATCAAATAAGTTCCCGATCCGGTCGCTGGCTTCCAGCATTAAAAGGGAATCGGGGGTAACCCGGTATTTTACGATAAACCCGGGAATGTTGTCATAGGCAATGGTGCGTTCCTTTTGTATCTGCAGCATGTCGGTTACATTTACCATGGTGGCGTAGGTAACCTGCCTGCCGTCAATGTATTCATCCGTGAAAAAGCCCACCAGTTTAACCCAATAGACGGAGCCGTTGGGATAGTACATGGGAAGAAAAGCACTGTAGCTGTCATCATTATCTGCAATCGTAGCTTCGATTTTTTTATGCAGGATATTCCAGCTGTCCGGATTATTTGCAAAAAATTCATCCACATGGTCATGGAATATGGAATGGCATTCTTCTTTCGTATAGCCAATCAGCCGGTAGTAAAATTCATTTGCCCTGATACAGGTGAAATGCTCGTCCATCAGATGCTTGCTGACGCTGACATTCAGGGCGCTCATCAGCATATCCTGTTCCTGGCTTACCTGTTCAAAAACCCGCTGGAAATGCTGCTCTTTTTCCATGCGCGTCTGCATCATTTCCGTGATATCCGTCATAGTGGTATAAGAAACGCGGCAGCCGTCTATGTATTCATCGGTGTAAACAGACTTTAGCTTTACCCAGTACTTTTCCCCGTTGGGGTAGAGCATGGGAATATATGCCGTGCAGCTGTTTTCCCGGTTGGCTATGGAGGCCCTGACCTTTTCCGTTATTATCTGCCACCCTTCCGGATTATTGGCAAAAAACTCATCCGGATGGTTGTGGAAACGGGCTTCATATTCCTCTTTGGAATAGCGAATCATCTGATAATAATAGTCATTTGCCCAAATACATGTGAAATGTTCGTCCGCCAAATGCTTGCTGACGCTAACCTCCAAAACATTCATAAGCAGGTTATATTCACTGCTCAGCTGTTGGTAGTTCAAATTATCCGACATTGGGTATTCCTCCTCTGCATAATTGCCTACTGTTTCTTTGGTATAGCAGCATTTGGCGATTTCTTAGTGCTGTCTGTCTGCCCTGATGCAAAGACCAATAATTAAAACGGTGTGAGCGGCAGAACCGGATGGAAGGCAGGAGAAAACCGGCCTGTATTCTTAATCATGCAGGAGACGGTTTACTACACAATTTCGGTTCTGTTGTGGGGATATAAAAAAGAGCACAACAGATTTTCGGTTCTGTTGTAGCCACATTTCTCTAATGTATTGCCTGATTAACAGTAGGTTTAAATAAACCATCTGCCGGTATATTTTTAGCGTATAAAATAAAATTTTCCGAATTCAGGGTACAACAAAGCAAGCGAGATAAAAGTTCCTTTTTTTCTCGCTGGTTTTCATGTCCGGGAATATCTTATATCGATAATCTTTGAGAAATACTTGCCAATTTCCATGCCAATAGGGTATAGTTTAATATGTATAAAGCCTATTCGATCAATGTGGCTACAACAGAACCGAAATTATGTGATAATCAGCCCGATACGCTCCATCTGCCGGGCATGGACCGTGCCGCTCTCCATGGTATATATGCGTGTCGTATTGACGTTGGAGTGGCCCAGAATATCAGCCAGGCGGGAAAGATCCTTTTCAAGTGTGTAGTAGGTCCGGGCGAACAGATGGCGCAGGTTGTGAGGAAATACCTTTTCCGGTTCTACATCTGCACTTTCACACAAGGCTTTCATATCACGCCAAATATTAGAACGATTGAGCGGTTTTCCCGTCCTGGTGACAAAAACGGCTCCGGTTGTTCTTTTTTCTTTTTTCAGGTACTTTTTCAGCAGCCTGCACAGCTTGCCGGGCAGAAAAATGGTACGGTGCTTGCCCTTGTTGCTGATTTCCGCCCTGCCGGACTGAATGGCTTCTGCTGTGATGAACTGCAGTTCCGACACACGGATACCTGTGGCACAGATGGTTTGGATAACAAGGGACAGGCGTTCGCTGCCATCCTGTTCGGCGGCGCGTATCAGCCGTATATATTCCTCACGGGTCAGCTCCTTTTCACCGTCGGAAAACAGAGATCTCTGAATTTTCAGCGGTTTCACTTTTAATGCAGCCAGGCCGCAGAAATCCAGGAGACCGTTCATTGCGGCAAGCATGGTATTGATACTGGAAGGAGCGTAATCCTCTGTCAAATGGCCTTTCCAGCGAAGCAGGGCAGTTTTGGTGAGCTCCTGTCCTTCCAGATATTTGTAGAGGGCGGTCAGATCGTGGATATATTTTTCAATGGTGGCGGTACTTTTTTCCTGTTCCTGCAGATAGATACTGTATTGGCGTATCAGTTCGGGGGTAATCGTTTTCAGTTGGTCTTTTTTTCGCATGATGTTTTCCTCCATATTTAAAATACTACACTATTATTGTACCGTATCCTCTGAAATTCATACGAATGGCCTTGTATTATATAAAATCCCACTGTCTATAGCTTTTACATAAAATAAGGAAGGAGAAAAAAGCCGGGTGTCAGCTCGGCTTTTTTTAAGTGTCTTTATAGTATGTCTGTTAGTATCTTCCTATTAAATAAAGTATCAGGCTGCGTTATAGAGTGGAGGAATGGAGGAAATATATGGACAGAAGAGCCGTGAAAACCGCCGTTTTGCTGCTGGCTGCTGTTTGTATACTGGCGGCCTGCGGGGAAAAGGAGGAGGAAGAAAACCGACAGGCAAAGATATGTATAACGCTGCAGGATGCAAAAGGAGCTGCACTGCCCGGCGGTGAAATAGAAGCGGAGGAAGGCAGGGAAATACGAAAATGGGTTGCGGATGACAGAGGAATACTTGAAATTTCCGGATGGAAGGAAGATGAAATAATGGAAATAAGGATGTACAGCGCTTCAGGAACAGAACTGGGAGAGGCTGTTTTGAAAATGCTGACAAGCCAGGTCACGGATGCGGCTGTGCTGGAGAATAATCATATCCGGATTTGTGCGGCAAGGAATGCCGCCAGCGTGGATGTTATTTTCCGGCCTGATGGGACGGGAGGGATCCTGTGCAGTCTGAAGCTGGACTGAAGAACGATGGCTGTAAGAACTTTTGCCGGGAGCCGGAAAGAGATATATAAATTAAGGAAGAGACATCAGAGGGGCGGTATGACAGAACCGAAGGCATACCGGGAATGAGGACATTCCAAAACCGCACACACGGATCCGCACACAGACCACACGTACGGATCCGCAGATATTGACAGGAAAACATGGAAATTTTACAATAAAGGAGTATTTATGGAATATTTTGAAATGGATATTACCGAAAAGGAAAAGGATCTATACGGGGATCAGCTGATACTGCTTACGGGAACGCTTACGGAATTTCTATCCTGCATAGAAATGCTGAGACGGTACCGGAAAGCCGTTACGGGACGGGATCCGGTGTCCTCCTGCCGGGCGCGTATTAAAAAAGCGGACAGCATGACGGAAAAGCTGCGGCGTATGGACCTGGAGGTCTGCCGGGAGAATGCCCTGCAGAAAGTGTACGATGCAGCCGGCGTGCGTATTATCTGTCCTTTTGTGGAGGATGTATACAGCATGGTGGATTTGATTATGGAAATTCCGGGGGTCAGACTTTTTCAGGCAAAGGATTATATTGCCAGTCCGAAGCCCAACGGTTATCGCAGTTACCACATGATCATCCATTTCCCCCTGCGCTTTGTGGGAGAAGCAGGAGCGGATAACAGCCTCTGGCTGGAACTGCAGCTGAGAACCATTGCCATGGACTGCTGGGCCAGTATCGAGCATGGACTGAAATATAAAAAAGATATATCCAATCAGGAGTTTATGAAAAAAGAACTGAAGCGGTGCGCGGATGAAATCGCGTCCACAGACCTTTCCCTGTCAACAATCAGGGAAATGATCCGGGAAAATCAGGAAGGAAGGGACGGGGATAAATGCGTGTATTAATAGCGGACGATGAACGGGAAATGACGCAGGCTCTGGAAGCCATTCTAAAGCATGAGCATTATTCCGTGGATATTGTGTATGACGGCCAGGCGGCGCTGGATTATGGCCTGGCGGAAACCTATGACTGCCTTGTGCTGGATATTATGATGCCTAAGCTTAACGGCCTGCAGGTATTGGAGCAGCTGAGGGAAAACAACATTTCCACCCCTATTTTGCTCCTGACAGCCAAAGGGCAGGTGGAAGACAGGATAGAAGGGCTGAACTGCGGGGCGGATGATTATCTGCCGAAGCCCTTTGATGTGGGAGAATTTATCGCCAGGGTGAGAGCGCTTACCCGCAGAAACGGGGTGTTCACTTCCCATATACTGACGGTGGGGAATATCAGCCTGAACCGTTCTACCTTTGAACTCTCTCGTGATGAAATGGCTGTCCGTCTGGGAAATAAGGAGTTCCAGATGATGGAGCTGCTCATGAGGCAGCAGGGGCGTTTTATTTCCACGGAGCAGTTTATGGAACGGATCTGGGGCTATGAGAGCGAGAGTGAAATCAACGTCGTATGGGCATATATTTCTTACCTGCGCAGGAAGCTTTCCGCTTTGGGCGCCAATGTTAAAATTACAGCCAGCCGCGGACGGGGCTACATGCTTAAGGTGGAGGAAAAAGAATGATTGAGGCGCTGCGCAGACGATTCCTTATGATTGCAATGCTGTCCCTGACAGGGACGCTGTGTGTGATAGGGGCATCCATAAACCTGGGAAATCTGTACCGGATAACAAGGCTGGCGGATACGGCGATCGAACTTCTCTATCAGAATGACGGAACCTTTCCGCTTTCGGACGGAGAACGGCCTGATGTGGCGGGCGGTTTCCAGATTACGGAAGAAACCCCCTTTGAAACCAGATACTGCATTGTTCATCTGACAAAGAAGCGGGAGGTGCGGGAAGTGGAAATGGAGCACATCGCCGCCCTGGATCGGGAAAAAGTGGTGGATCTGGTCAGTGAAATAATCAGGGATGGGAAGAAAAGCGGATTTAACGGCTATTACCGGTATCAGGTTTATGAGAAGGGGGAGGAGAGCACCATTGTGGTATTGAACTGCTTTCTCCAGCTGCAGTCGGTCTACAACGTGCTTCAGGTGACGCTGCTGGTTATCGTATGCTGCGTGACTCTGGTTTTTTTCCTGCTTCTGCTTCTTTCCGGCAGGGTGATCCGGCCATTTGCGGAAAATATAGAACGGCAGAAGCGTTTCCTGACGGATGTCTCCCATGAACTGAAAACACCACTTGGCATCATATCCGCCAACACCGGCGTTCTGGAGCTTACAAAGGGAAAGGATGAATGGACGGAGAGTATCCGCAACCAGGTAAAGCGGCTGGACAGTCTGATTAAAGACCTGATAGAGCTGTCAAAATCAGAAGAGTATGTGAAGGAGAGCGAATTTACCGAATTCAGCGTCAGCCAGATTGCGGAAGCCAATGCGGATTCCTTCCGTACTCTGGCCCAAATGCAGGGAAAGCAGCTTAATGCTGAAATCGACCCGGGTGTGTATATGAGAGGCCAGGAGGATTCCATCATCCGTCTGATGACAATACTTTTGGACAACGGGGTAAAATACTGTGATCCTTCAGGCACCGTGGCGCTGCGGCTGAGGCAGAAAGGCAGACAGGTGGTGCTCCAGGTGGCCAATCCATGCCGGGATATGGATACGGCCCAGGTCCCTCATCTGTTTGACCGGTTCTATCGGGCGGACAGTTCCCGTTCCCGCCAAAGCGGCGGTTATGGGATCGGACTTTCTATTGCAAGGGCGGTGACGGAAGGCCACAAGGGCAGAATCGGGGCGGCCTATGAAGCCGGAAATCTGGTGTTTACTGTGGTGCTGCCGGGGATTGCCGGGAAAAACATACAGCTTTGACAAAGTTCACAAAATTTTCACACAGATTCCGTAAACGGGGGCCGTTTGCGGAGTCTTTTTTTAAGTTCATTTATACTTGGACGTATATAATTTCAAATACAAAAAGCAGTCCGCGGGCAGTGGGTAAATTGGTTTTCAATCTTAACCATTGCTTTTGCGAGAATAAGAAAAAAGGAGAGATAGGAATTATGAATGGATTTGCAGGTTCGCGGAGGAAAACAGCCATGCATATAATGGCAGCGCTGGTTTTGCCGGTACTTTTGCTTTTGGGAGCCGGCAGGGAGGTATCTGCGGCAGGAGGGCTGCAGATGAGCACCGGATATCCGGGAATGTCGGTGACGGCAGGGGATGAACTGACCTTTTCCCTTGATTTTTCGAATACCACAGGGGCTGGTATGTCGGTGTCCCTGGAGACGGTATCCCTGCCGGAGGGCTGGAAAGGCTATTTTACCGGAAACGGGAGTGAAGTGAGCCAGGTATATGTAAAAAGCGGTGATAATGACGGAAAGGCAGTCTATAACCTGACCATACCGGAAGAAGCGGCAGGCGGAGATTATGAGGTGGTCCTGCGGGCATATACAGCGGGAGAGGCCTCCGATACGCTCACACTGAACCTGAAGGTGACAGAGGAAGAGGTGGGAGGCAGCAGCTTCCGATCAGAATATCCTGAACAGGAAGGGGCATCGGGAGCCAGCTTCAGCTTTGATGCCACACTGGTGAATAACAGCGCCACGGAGCAGAACTACAGTTTTTCATCCAATGCTCCTGCCGGCTGGAGCGTGACCTTTACACCCTCCGGAGAGAGCAGCCCGGTCAACAGTATTTCCATGGAGCCGCGTAAAAGCCAGACGATTACGGTAGGGGTAACGCCTGCTGCCGATGCGGAAGCAGGGGCATATACCATTTCCTGTGCGGCCGTTTCCGCAGGGGAGAATCTCAAGACCGATCTTACGGCAACCATTACCGGAAAATATGCCATGGACGTGACAACACCCAGCGGCCGGCTGAGCACCGAAGCCTATGCCAATAAGCAAAAAGAAGTGGCTCTGAAAATCGTCAATAACGGAAACACGGATCTGACAAATGTGAATCTGTCATCCACGGCCCCTGACGGCTGGAATGTCAGCTTCAGCCAGCCGGTCATTGATGTCATTGAAGCAGGTGCTTCCGTGGAAGTGACCGCATACATAACTCCGGGAGAAGACGCCCTTTCCGGCGACTACGTGGTTTCTGTCAAAGCCTCAAATTCCGATACCTCGGACAGCGCGGAATTCCGTATTTCCGTAAAGACGGAGACAATATGGGGCGTGGTGGGAGTTCTCTTGATCGTATGCGTATTTGCCGGCCTTGGCTGGGTATTCCATAAGTATGGGAGACGATGATTATGTCAGAAACGATAATTAAAACAGAAGGACTTTCCAAGCGTTACGGCGGAATTACCGCGGTGGACAAGCTTTTTCTGGAAATCCGCAAGGGCGAGGTCTTCGGACTGCTCGGACCGAACGGGGCAGGAAAGACAACTACCACGCTGATGCTTCTGGGGCTGACAGAGCCGTCCGGGGGACGTGCGCAGATCTGCGGTTACGATTGCACAAGGGATTCCCTTCAGGTGAAAAAAATAACCGGGTACCTTCCGGATAATGTGGGCTTTTACCCGGATATGACCGGCAGGCAGAACCTGCGGTTTACGGGCCGCCTCAATGGCCTGCAGGGCGAAGAACTGGAAAAAAGAATTGACGAAATGCTGAAAAGAGTGGGCATGACAAATGCTGCCGATCGCAAGACCGGCACCTATTCCCACGGTATGAAGCAGAGGCTGGGAATTGCGGACGTTCTGATGAAGGATCCCCAGATTATTATTATGGATGAGCCCACGCTCGGAATCGATCCTGAGGGCATGCGGGAGCTTCTCGCCCTTATCAGGCAGCTGTCGGAAGAAGATCAGAGAACCATACTGATTTCGTCCCACCAGCTGCACCAGGTGCAGCAGATATGTGACCGTGTGGGTATTTTTGTAAAAGGAAAACTCATCGCATGCGGTTCGGTGGGTGAACTGGCGGTGCAGCTGCAGAGCGAAGGAAACTATATTCTGGAGCTGGAGGCCTATCCCCATGACGACAGGCTGGAAAACCTGCTTCATACAGTGGAAGGCGTAAAGAAAATCACAAAAGAAAATGAGATGATTCTTGTTCATTCTGACAGAGACTGCCATAATGATGTGATTGTGACACTGCTGATGAACGGCTATGATTTGCGCAGACTCCGCCAGCGCGGCGGTGATTTGGACGAAATATACAGTAAATATTTTGAAAAGGCAGGTGAGACCTATGACAGCGATACAGGTAAAAGAAAAGGTTTCCGCGACAATTTCAGGAGCCTTGTCCGGCATGCATTGGGAAAAGGAAAATAGCTCTGTCCACGGACTCCTTGTCCTGTTCAGGAAGGAACTGGCCGACCATCTGCGCAGTACCCGGTTCCTGCTGATGATTGCGCTGCTGACTCTGACGAGTATGGCCAGCCTGTACGGGGCGCTCAGCAATATCCGGGATCAGGCCACGGAAAACAGTGAATTTATTTTCCTGTCCCTGTTTACCACAAGCGGAAATTCCCTGCCGTCCATATGCACCTTTCTGGCGTTTCTCGGCCCGCTGGCAGGGATTGTCCTGGGCTTTGACTGTGTGAACCGGGAGCGTTCCCTGGGGACACTGAACAGGCTGACCGCGCAGCCTATCTATCGTGATACGGTGATCAACGGAAAGTTTATGGCAGGCTTTGCCGCGATTTTTCTTATGGTATTTTCCCTGGGGATTCTCGTGAGTGCCATCGGACTGCTGGTGATAGGAATTGCCCCGCAGACGGAAGAGGTGCTGAGGATACTGGCCTTTCTGCTTTTTACCGTTTTCTATATCGCCTTCTGGCTGGGACTGTCCATCCTGTTCTCCGTTATTTGGAGACATGCGGCTACCGCGGCTCTGGCAGGGATATCCATCTGGATTTTCCTTTCCTTCTTTATGAGTATGATAGCAGGCGCGGTGGCCGATATCGCTTATCCCACAGAAGGAATTGAAGGGTTATTTAATCTGAAAAGCAATTATTCCCTGGAACTGGGGCTGAACCGGATTTCTCCCTATTATCTGTTTGGGGAGGCGGCATCAACCATTTTGAATCCGAATATCAGGAGTATCGGAATCGTCACCAATTCCCAGCTTTCCGGAGCCATTGCGGGATATCTGCCCTTCGGACAGAGCCTGCTGCTGGTATGGCCGCATCTGGTGTGTATGGTGGCGCTGACTATGGTGTGCTTTGCCCTGTCCTATATATGCTTTATGAAGCAGGAAATCAGGGCATAGAAAGAATGCCTCCGAATTAAAATTCCCGTGGAAAAAATGTCTCCGTGCAGTTATAATGAATCTGTATAGAAAAATGCTTTTCCCGGCGGGCGGAGAACGGAAGGGGAGTGGAAGTCCCAATCCGCTGCAGGCCCGGCCTGCCGGGGCGATAGGAAAAGGAGACGAAAGATGAAGCAGGACATGATTGTAATTCTGGACCTGGGAAGTACCGAAAACACGGTGGTGGCACGGGCGATCCGTGACATGGGCGTATACAGTGAGATCCATCCCCATGATATCACCGTGGAAGAGCTGAAAGCTCTGGACAATGTGAAAGGTATTATTTTAAATGGCGGTGAAAACCGTGTGGTTGACGGCAGACCGGTTGATATTGACCCCGCTTTGTATGGCTGCGGCGTGCCGGTTATGGCAATTGACCATCCCACGGCACAGTGCGGACTTCGCTATCCTTCCATTCCGGAAGAGGAAGTTCTGAAGGATTTCGTACTGGGACAGTGCAAAGCGGAAACAAACTGGAATATGAAGAACTTTATCGAAGACCAGGTGGAACTCATCCGCCGCCAGGTAGGAGATAAAAAGGTTCTGCTTGCCTTATCCGGCGGCGTGGATTCCTCTGTGGTGGCAGCCATGCTGATTAAGGCCATCGGCCAGCAGCTGGTATGCGTCCATGTAAATCATGGCCTCATGCGGAAAAATGAATCCGAAAGCGTTGTGGAGATATTCAGGGATCAGCTTCATGCGAACCTGATCTATGTGGATGTCACGGAACGTTTCTTAGGTAAGCTTACAGGAGTTGCGGATCCGGAAGAAAAGAGAAAGATCATCGGCGGAGAATTTATCCGTGTCTTCGAAGAAGAAGCCCGCAAGCTGGACGGCATCCATTTCCTGGGACAGGGTACGATTTATCCGGATATTATTGAAAGCGGAACCAAAACCGCAAAGATGGTAAAATCCCATCACAATGTGGGAGGACTGCCGGAGGATCTGCAGTTTGAACTGGTAGAGCCTTTAAAGCAGCTGTTTAAGGATGAAGTAAGAGCCTGCGGTATCGAACTGGGACTGCCTGCGGCTATGGTATACCGTCAGCCGTTCCCTGGCCCCGGACTTGGCGTGCGCTGCCTTGGCGCGATCACACGCGACAGGCTGGAGGCCGTAAGGGAATCGGATGCGATTCTGCGTGAAGAGTTCGAAAAGGCCGGACTGGATAAGACGGTATGGCAGTACTTTACCGTAGTGCCGGATTTCAAGTCTGTCGGGATGAAGAACCATGCGAGATGCTTTGAATATATGGTGATTATCCGGGCAATCAATACGATTGATGCGATGACCGCCAGCGTGGAGAAGGTGGACTGGGAAGTGCTGGAGAAGATTACTAACCGGATTCTGGCAGAGGTGGAGAATGTGAACAGGGTATGCTATGATTGCTCGCCTAAGCCGCCGGCTACGATTGAATTCGAATAATTTGAGATGTCGAAGAAATCCAGTGGTTTTAGAATTAGAGAATGATTGACAGGTGGTTGTGCAGCAAGCTGTTCAGAGCCATTAGCTGTGGGTAGAAACTCATAGCTAATGGCTTTTTTGCGGTTTTTTTTGCGGTAGTTTTTTTCCTTTGGGGCAGGAAGTTCTTCGTACATAGATAAAAACAGGCTGCAAAGAAATTCTTTGTTGTTAACATCATCGACTAAGAGCATTTCTTTTGATACCTCATACGGCAATTCATAAGCAACCATAGGCATAAGGGCGATTGCGGAAGGAACAGGTTTTACGAGTACCGATCCCACCTCAATATAGATTACTGCAACGAGAGTATTAAGAAGAAAACGGTACTTGCCCGTTACTTTGAGGGGGGAGGATAACTATTATAGGTTGAATACAAAGACTATAAACTTTTGCGGAAAGTGTTTGGAAGTAAGCAGATGGACAGTCTGTTAGAGCGAGCATGCACAGGAATGCTTTGAAATGCTCACAGAGCAGATGAAACAGGCACAGGGTATCACGGAGCAGCTAAAGGCGGAAAATGCTTTAGAATGGACAGGGTGTAAAAACTCTGTCTGTTTTTGTATGAAAAGTAAATTTATTGTCCTGCTTGACTTTTGGAAAATTGAGTGTTAATATATCTATGACCGAAATAGTATTTTGAGTCATAGAGGGAGATTGAATTATGGCAAGAAGCTTTTCTGAAAGAGAAAAAGAAAATATTAGAAAAAGTTTGATGGACATTTGCAAACAGAACTGGACACAGTATGGCTATAAAAAAACAAGTGTTGATGAAATATGTAAACAGGCTGGCATATCAAAAGGAGCATTTTATCTTTTTTTTGAGTCGAAAGAAGCTCTTTTTTGTGAGGTGTTATGCTCTGTACAGCGTGAAATTTGTGAAATGGCTGCAGCGGCAATGGAAGAAGAAAAAGGAAAACCAGGTGTGGTAAAAGCCTTGAAACTTATCTATCGGGCTTATGATAAGAATTCTTTTTTGTACGGTTCGGATACTGCTGACTATACAATTTTAATGAACAAAGTATCAGAGGAACAGGCAAAAGAAATGGAACAAGCAGGAGAATTAAGCAGACAACTTTTTTCTGGTCACCCTGATTTGAAATTTAGAGTTGATGCCAATATGGCTATTTCCGTTATCTATTCACTGATTATGAATATCAAAAATAAAGATGTTTTACCACAAAATCATTTGGAAGTCTTTGATTTTATGGCCGACCATTTGATTGATAATTTATACGAATAACAGGAAGTTGAAAGGAACAATCCCAAAAAAGTCAGCGGGTCAGATGATGGATTTGACCTCTGGCAATGTAAAAAAACAATTTGCGCTACTTCCATTCCTATTTTTTTAGGAACTTTTATTGCAGCAGCTTTACAATGTCATTGACGCAGTTATTGCAGGTCGTTTGGTTAATGATAGTGCATTATCCGCAATAGGTTTTTCAGTTCCAATATAATCTATTGCGGTCATAATAACACTGTCCGCTGCTTTATTACTGGGTGGAAAGCAAATATTGGGATTGATTATTGGTAATAACGAAGCAATGATTTTACGTGGTTATAGTTACTTCAAGGTTTGATTGTGGTTTTATTCAGTTAATGCATAATATACGGCTTAGGTGGCGTCCTGTCAGGAACAGGCGATAGCTTCTTGCTGCGGATGGTATGTATCAAGGGTAATTGTGCTTTGTGATATAAAAGTAATCGTTGGCAAACAAAATCGGTAATAAAAACAATACAAAATTGATGGAGGTTAAAAATGGAAACGGAAGTTGTAAATAAGAATAATGTGTCTGTTGCTGTTATTCATAGCGATGAACACTTAATTACAGATGTTCAATCAGCATTAGATTTAATTATGTCTGTAAAATATGAAACTGGCTGTACTAATATTGCTTTAAATAAAAGTGCGATTGTAGATGACTTTTTTATTTTAAGCACCTGTATGGCGGGAGAAATATTGCAGAAATTCATTAACTACGGTGTGAGATTTGCAATATACGGAGATTTTTCACGATATACAAGCAAACCGTTAAAAGACTTTATGTACGAGAGCAATAGAGGAAAAGATATTTACTTTCAGCCAAGTGTTTCTCGTGCTATGGATAAACTCTCGGGATATTCCAAATTAAAGTTATAATTTGGCTTCTGGAAAGAGCAGTTCCACCGTCAGGAACAAGATGCGGAAGGGAAGTGTCTTCATTAAAGGCCTTCCCTTCCGCTATTTGTCAGTACGATACAGTCATAGCGGATCGTTTTTCCCTTAAGGGAATAATCAGGCTTACGATCAGCCAACCAGGCTCCTTTCAGCGGCCTTTTGATAACTATCTTGTACGGAGCACTGGCAATAGCAGCATGCAGCAGCGCATCCTCATCGGTACAGGGCTGTTCCAACTGCTGGAGCAGCTGAAACTTCTTTTTAATCAGTGCGCTTTTTTGTCTGGCCGGAAACATGGGATCCAGCAGGACAACATCCGGCCTGAATCCAAGCTGAGGCAATGCGGTCAGGCTGTCTGTTTCAAAAAGCTCCATTCGCCCGACAATCGCCGCCAAATCAGGAAGTGCTGCAGCCCGGGAAAGCGCGTCGCGCAGAAGTGCCGCAATTACGGGATCACGTTCATAAAGCCGTACGGAAAAGCCTGCTGCTGCCAACAAGAAAGCATCCTCCCCCAATCCTGCTGTAGCGTCAACTGCTGTCAGGCCTTCAGCTTTCCCTTTGATTTTAGAGGCCTTTATCAGGAGTTCCCTGTTCAGATTGCCGGGGTTGATCCGTGATCGCATCCGGGTAAAATCGCCCCGCAGCGATTGACTGTTTCCTGCTAGAGTGAGACCGTCCTTATCGGGACGCAGTTTTAAATCCGTATTTTTTCCGTAAGCATCTTTTTTTATAATATCTGTAATTAATTGCTCGTCAAGCTGTGGGGACACTTCTCTATCCATGTCACTTTTGGATATGATTTCCATATCATTATCATCTAAATCTGACATATGAAATTCTCCTTGCGTAAATAATTGTTATAATATATCTATTCTAACAAAATTTAATCCTATTTTCTATTATTAATATATACAAAGGAAAGGTTGAGTTTGTATGCATTAAAAAGATTTAAATACCATCGTGGATAGTCAGGCCTTTTTGATTAGAATCATCTTCTGTGATTATGCCATTTTAACCCCAAAAGGCTACAGTATGCCAAAGCTGCTTTTTCAGTTGGACATTTTATTTATGTCACCGATATCACTCCAATTATCTATTCACAGATGGCAATCACGCGATGCTTTACCAATAAGATAGGCATTTACAATTCCTTTGTCATTTCCAAAACAATATCCATTCATTGAGCTAAACAGCCAGTATAACTGGAATTAGTACTAGACGTTACAAACAGAAAACGAAATAAATTATTACCTTAACATTAAAATAATATCAAATCTTTGATATAATAAGACCACCACAAATATATCATATAAAAAATTAATTTTATGATATATTAAAATATTCAAAATGAAAATGCCCCAAACCAGTTTTTCAATACCATTAAATATCAATGATTCCATTTAAGATAAGGAAGCGGGAGGTATGCACAACTAATGGCAATAAGGTATTGGACGATTATGAAGAACTAAAGGAGTGGCGGTATAATGAAGAATAAGCCAAAATCAGCGTGCAGATTTATGAGTTAACGGATGTTTGATACTTATTCTCTTTTCAACGCAGAGAAATTATGGCAGAATAGAAATAAATATCTTTATCCAAAAGGGGTACGACAGATTCTTTATATAACAAGGGGAATAAAAAGATGAGTGTAATAAATAGAATGTCTGAAATTATCGGTCTTGCACCAATTTCAGATAAGATAGAATTTATCTGCGATTCCGTTGTTGATTGTGATGCTTACACAAGAAGTAAAATAGAATATCTGGTAAACGGCCGCAATATCCCTGCTTTTCTGCTTATTCCGAAAGGTGAAGGACCGTTTCCTGCCGTTTTGGTTAATCATCAACACCATAGCCAACGAAATTGGGGAAAAAGTGAGGTTTGCGGACTGGTAGGAGATCCACTGCAGGATTTTGGAAGTAAACTTGCTCGTGCAGGTTTTGTCGTAATTGCTCCGGATGCAATATGTTTTGAAGAACGAAGAGTAAACGCAGCGGGTACGGAAGAAAATCACAAAGAAGACGAATGGAATCATTTTCTTGCGTTATGTCATGGTATTCTGACAGGAGAAACCCTGGCGAAAATTGCCATAGAAGATGCGATAGGTGCAGTAAGTGTTCTGAACGGCCTGAATATGGTGGATAAAACAAAAATAGGCTGTTTAGGCCATTCTTACGGGGGAACAACTACATTTTTTGCGGCAGCTTTTGATAAAAGAATAAGCTATGCCGTGTCAAGCGGAAGTGTTGTCAGTTACAAATATCGTATGGATAATTCGACAGGAATAGAAATGTCCAGTATTATTCCCGGATTTCTAAAAGAATTTGAAGTAGCAGATGTAATAAAAGAAATAGCGCCGAGACACTTCCTGATAGTTTGTGCTGATGAAGATAAGTATTCAAAGGATGCACCACAAATTTTTGAGTCTGTGAAAGAACACTATATTTCAAAAAATGCGGAGAGTAATTTGTATATGAAACAATATAAAGGCGGCCATCAGTTGACGCAGGAACGTTTTGACTATATATTGAAATGGATTATCGGTTTTTCCTAATGAGTATCATACATAGAAGGATGGAGGGATGATAGATGGAAATTTGGATAACAGCATGTAACTGTTAACTTCGTTTATGAGGAAACTATATGGCAAAAATATATTTTATTGGCGGTTCACCATGCAGCGGCAAAAGTACAATAGCAGAAATATTATCCGAAAGATATGGACTTCAATACTTTAAAGTTGATGATCATCTGGAAGAATATACAATTCGTGGGGCGGCAGATAATCTCCCCATTTGTAAAAAGCAAATCGAATGGAATGCAGAACAAATATGGATGCGGGATCCGGTTTTGCAGTGCAAAGATGAGATTATTTTTTATGAAGAAATATTTGATTATATATGGGAGGATTTAAATAAAGTAAACCAAAAGGGAGCCGTTGTTACAGAAGGGGCAGCATATTTTCCTCATATTATGAAGAAGCTGCATGTACCGGAAGAACAGTACGCGGCGATAACTCCGACCAAAGACTTTCAGATTTCTCACTATAAAGAACGGGAATGGGTGCCTTATATTTTAGAAGGATGCAGTGATAAAGAAAAGGCATTTCAAAATTGGATGGGCAGAGACAGTCTGTTTGCTGACACGGTATGTAAGGAATGCATGGAATTAAATTATCTTTCGATCGTTAATGATGGGGGAAATTCGATAAATGAGATGGTTCAGATAGTTTCAGCGCACTTTGGATGGAAGGTATAGCAGGATAAAAGAAAAGATATTGTTTTTCTTCAAATACTGAAGCTGGAGATGAGTTTTTTATATCAGATTTATCGCTGAATGAAAAAAACAGAAATAAGGGGGATAAAGCTTATGACAATTCTTGAACAGGTTAGTCATGAAACGATGGTATTTATGCGCGGTAAGTATCGCCTGGATGAAATCGGAGACGGCAAAGATGAACTAAAGTTTAAGCAAGGGCAGAAAACTATTCTTACAGTGTATACACACGATGATAAATTCACATTTTTGATTATCTTTGGAAGAAAAGAGCGTGAATGTTTTGAAATGCAGAAGAACGAATTTTCAACATATATACATGATTATTATGATAACTCAAAAACTTATCATGATGGAAAATGGATGTTCATTGATGTAAGTACTTTGGAACAATTAGAAGAAGTCAAAAAGCTTATACTTATTAAAAAGAAGCCCAACCGCAAACCTTTTAAAAAAGAAAATGCGTTATATTCCAAATGCGGCCAACGCTGTGATTTATGTGTTCATTATGCAGATTTAGATGAGGATATGCGGGATATTATGATTCCTCAGCTGATTAAAATGTGGGGACAGACAGATTGGAGCATGCGCTGCGAAGGATGCTATAGTGAGAATTGCTATTGTAAAGATGAGCCATGCAATGCAAAAGGCTGCGCACCGCAGAAAGGATTGGCGGAATGCAGAGAATGCGGTGAATTCCCATGCGTTAAGGCTACATCAGCAGATTATCGTTCGATGATACATACAGAAGTTCATTATGCAGATGAAATTACATGGGGCATACTTCCCTATGTGCCTATGCAGTATGAAGAGCAGTAGACAGAGTGGTAAAATCCTCCGGATCCTTTTGGGGTTTGGAGGATTTTTTTATTAGATTATTTTTACGACTATTCCGAGACGATATGGTATAATTAGAATGCTGTAAAATGCTGATATCCGGAAAGCGGGATGAATTGCGCAGCGAGTGTTATCATACAGAGAAGATAACTTGACCGTGTTCAGATAATGTCTGCCAATTTTGGACGTTTTTCCATTACAAACAAGATAGCAATTAACAAGATGAAGTATCATTAATTTTCCGGAGGGTTACCATATGAAGAATTTAATCAGACTTACCGATTACAAGGCAAAAGATGTATATGAGATATTTGATATAGCAGATGAAATTATACAGGGGAAGTATAAAGATATTTTGAACGGGAAAACAGTAGTTTTGTTCTTTCCAAACAGCAGTATCCGTACCAGAGTTACCTTTGAAAAAGGAATTCGGCTTTTGGGCGGGCAAGCCGTTTTATTCCCGTCGGATACCTTGGACAAGAGAGAGAATAGTAAGGATGTTATAGGATATTTGAATAATTGGGCCGATGTAATTGTAGTGCGTCATAAGGATATAGCCATGCTGGAAACGATGTCGCAATATTCAAAGGTTCCGGTTATCAATGCCCTTACAGCTATAAATCATCCCTGTGAAATGCTTGCAGATATGTATGCGCTTTCAAAAATCAGAAAAGATTTTACAAAGGATAAGTATCTCTTTTGCGGCCTGAAAGGAAATATCGGACTGTCATGGAAAGAGGCGGCAGATGTCATGGGATTTGAGTTATCCCAGTGCTGTGCGGACGGATATGAAATGGAAGGAGTTCCGGTTTATCATAATATTGAGGATGCCATAATCGGCAAAGATATTGTCTGCACGGATTCGCTGCCATCGGATGTACTTGAAAAATCTTCCGGTTGCCAGGTGACAAAAGCAGTCATGGAAAAAGCAAATAAAGGTGCGGTTCTGAATCCATGCCCGCCCTTTTATCGTGGGGAAGAAGTATCCGGCGATGTAATAGATTCTGAGTACTTTGTGGGATATGAGTTTAAGAAATATTTGCTGGAAATTCAGCAGGCAGTTATTATATATTGTATGATAAATTAATATTTATTTGAGCAATGGATAAAAACAGTATATGCGGTTATATTTACTGCTTATATTATGGCGGGAATTGGATTAATGTTCAATGAAAAGTTCGGCGGAAATTGACATTTTTCTACAAAAGTGTTAAGTTATATGTATAAATTTTAGCAAAACAGTCGAAAGATTGTGACGCAAAGCTATAGGGCCTGTAATATGGTAGCCAGTTGCAAATCTGTTATATGCTGCTGATATTCAGTAGTTTTTTTATTTTAAGTGGATTTTGTTTACAATACATTGTAAGCGAAAATGCTTGATAAAAAAGTATAACGCTAAAAAAATATCAGGTATTGTGTCAATACAGAATTGTGTCTAATGACAAATTAAAGTAAAAAGGCAGAGAAAGCAACATTGGGTATTTATAAATATAGGCATATTAAACCAAGAGGGGAGAAATGAATAAATGAATTGCAGATTTTGTGGTGCAGAAGTAGAGGAAGGTGCTAAATTCTGTCAAAAATGTGGTAAAAATTTAGAGGAGGTTTCTGATAAAAAAAATTGCCCGAAATGCGGTTCGGAACTGGAAAAAGATGCGAAGTTCTGTTTGAAATGTGGCTATAGTATGGAAAAAAAAGCAGCGGGTAATGGAAAAAAGAAACTTATTATTGGGATAGTCGCTTTAATTGCTGTTATATGTATTGGCGGTGGTATTGGCGTTGTAGTTCATCAGAAGGCAGTCGAAAAGGAAAGATATGAACAGGAGTTAGCTGCTGAACGAGAACGTCAGGAGGCTGAACGTGCACGTCAGGAGTTGATAAATGCATATGGAGCTAAAGCAATGGAATTGAATAATGCGATTAATGGTACCGAAAATAATTTTAATTTACTCAGTTCCATGTATGATACTTCAACAGGTATTAATACAGGGTTGCTTGGACCTGATTTTTTCACGGACTATGTTGAAGGACTATGCTCCTCTGAAATCAATACGGAAAAAGACAGAAAGAGAGAGATTGATAAAATATATACGGAACTTCAGGATATTGGATGTGATGAGGAAGAAGTTAAGGAACTGAAAAAAGCCATGGAAGACTATTATTATGCATATTGTGAGAGATATAGTTTCCTTGTGGAAGGGGATTTTTCAGTTAATAATTTTAAAGCAAAAGAAGAAACAAGCAAAAAAGATTTTACAGATAAAGCGGCTGTAGTTAAAAGTTTAATTCGTAATGTGAATACTTTGGGAACAACGGAAGAGAGTGAGATAGAGGAGGGATCGACTTTATGATCTGTCCCAAATGCCAAAATGAAATACCTGACGAAAGTGTCTTTTGCCCTAACTGCGGATATCAATTAGGAGAATCTGATTTCACAAATACTGTTTCTAAAGGGAAAATATCCCTTAATATCCTCTTTTTTATCATTGGAATCGTATGTGCTGTAATAATAATTGTTATATTAATTGCCGTAAATTCTACACCAGCAGCGAAATATAATAAGGCCGAAGATGCATTCGCTGCCGGTAACTATGAAAGGGCTATTAAGTATTATACGGCAGCCGGCGATTATGAGGATGCTCAGGAAAAATTGGCGGAAGCAACCATTGCAGATCATTATGCGAAAGGTATTGAATTTTTCGGGAAAGAAGAATACGATGAGGCCTTAGCACAATTTAAAAATGCTGCAGGTTATGAGAATTCCGACGAGATGATTAAAAAATGTAACTATGCGAGGGGAAATCTGTATTTGGAAGCAGGTGATCTGCTATCTGCAGCAGAAGAGTTTAAAGCAGCGAAAGGTTATGAAGATTCTAATGAAAAGATTTTGGATATTGGGCGGGAATATGTAAAGAACAAAGATTATGAAACAGCTCTGACCGTATTTGGGTATGTTAAAGGCGGTAAAAATGATGAATACGCTCAATATGCGCAGGGTATGATTAGTTTTAATAATAAAAAATACGCAGAAGCTTCAGCATACTTTGAAAAAGCTGGTACTCTTTTTGATGCAGAAGGACTATACGCGGAATCAGTATATAACAATGCAAAATCATTCATGGATTCTCAAGAATATACATCAGCATCCAAGCTTTTTATAAAAATATCCGATTATCAGGATTCTTCTGAAATGTCCAATGCCTGTATTTTACTTTCGGCAAAAAAGAATATGGAGGAAGGAAATCTTAATCAGGCAAAAAAGGAACTGGGAACGCTTCCGGATAATTTCTCATATAATGGCACCAATTCTGCAGATCTAATTACAAAATTAAACAGCATTAGTAATTGGATAGGATTGTGTGGACAATGGAGTTCAACAACAGGTTTAGCGGAATCAAATTGTAAAGCAAGAAATTATTATTATGATGGAGGAACCTGGACCCATGATATCGAAAAGGGAGATTATAAACTGGATATAAAATGCAGATTAAATGATGATGGTTCAATCAACCTGTCGGGTAATGGCTCCATATTTGTCTTTACTAATTGGTCGACAATACAGATCGGATTAAAGTATAATATTAGTAAATCGATTTCCTTTGATAAAAAAGTCAGTGCTTCTGATTTTGGAACTCCGTTAGTGATAGACGATTATACTACCATAACACTTTCTGCGAAAGGTATCGAATTAAAATATAAGGAGACGGACAATAATTCCGTAACCAGTTTTATTTATACGTATACGACTAAGGTTACCTTTGGAACATTGTCAAATACATACTGATTAAAAATGGGGGGGACTTTTTATGTATTGTAAAAAATGTGGGCAGTTGTTGGATGAAACCATATAAAACAATTAATGCGTACGTTGGCGGCGATGCTTATAATTATATTATCAATGGTAATTATGCAACTGCTTATTTTGTTTTGGCAGTTGGATTAGCTTTAATTTGTATGGGATTTCTAATTGTATATTATATTTCAAGGGAAAATAAATAATGATTTGTAAAAATTGCAGTGCACAAATTGAGGATGATTCCGTTTTTTGTACTCATTGTGGTGCGAAAATAATTGTTGATAAACAAATAAATGATGATAATTCAACTATAACAAGGAAAGATGTGGAACACGTTAAATGTCAAAAGTGTAGAAATGACTTACCATATGGTGCAAAATTTTGCCCGAATTGCGGAGAAAAATCAGGTTTATCAAAGGAAATAAAAGTACTCAGTATAATTGGAAGCAGTTTAGTTGTTGTACTTGCTATAATTGGTTTTATATTTATCAATATAAATGCTCAGAAATCACCTATTGAAGGTGTGTCAAAGAAAATCTATGAGCAGGGAATGCAATATCTTGAGGACATGAATTCTGATGTTGTTAAAGAATATGTTGCAGAATTTATAGAAAGTAATAACGAAATGCCGCTCGATCAGGTGGCTGATAATATAACGGAGGTTTCGTTTCAGCTTGATCTTGGGAAAAAACCTTCTTCCAGTGAGGTGGTATTTAATGATACAATTAATGAAATATGGAGGAAAACATGTGTTAGCTATGTACAGGAATCTTTATTGGAAAAACTTTCAGATGATACAGATTCGTCTTCTGTAAATATAGCTGCAACTATCTTCAAAGGTGTTATCTATGAACAGAAAGATAAATTGAAGGATGCGGTAGATTCTTTAAAAGCCGCCTCTACATACGATGATTTAGTTTCTGTTTATAATAAGGCAAGCATGATTTATATGGATTCGGAGCAAGAGAATAAAGAAACGAATTAGTCATCGGCTCAAGATGTTTCGAATACAAATTCAGCAACTGCAGAGGAAAAAAGGACTTGAAAGAGCACATGATTATTTGGATTTTACAGCTTATTCATATAAAAGACTGATAGAACAGTTGGAATATGAAGTTTTTCAACAAAGGAAGCTGTATATGCAGCCGGTAATTGTGTGCTGATTGGTTTGAATAGGCTGTAAAGAGAGCAAAATTATGTTTGGATTATTATTCTTATTCAAAAACCGAATTACTTGATTAGCTTGAATCTTGGGGAATTACGAAAGAAGAAGTGGAGTACGGAGTAGAGATTGCTTATATATAATTGAGGAGAATTACGGAGATGTTCTGTACAAATTGTGGCTGCGAAATAAAGGAAGAAAGTGCTTTTTGTCCCAAATGTGGTAAAGTAGTAAGTGATACAGAAAATACACAGGATATTAGTATTACTGGAAGGAAAGTGCCAAGTAAGCGGACGCTCCGCTTGTTTATTCCCATTGCTATTTTGTTAGTAGTTGTATTAACAGTAGTAGTTATAATTTATAATGCTATGATGGGAGTAAAGGTAATTAATAATAAAGTCGAAGCTGGAAGTATTGTGCAGACGAAAGATATTATAATTCCGAGATCTTCTAATGGTATTATTCGTTTTCAAAATGAATTAGATACAAGCAAGTTAGGACAGCAGGCATTACAATATACAATTGAAAATGGAATTTTATCTATCAACAGGCATATAGAAATTGAGGTTATTGATACAACGGCACCAGTAATCAGTGGTCCTGAGAATATTAAGGTTCAAAAGGGTGAACTATTTAATCCTGCTGATTTTTATTCTGTTACTGATTTTGATGACGGATTGGAAAATAGTATTGTTGTTACCCCAGAGGTGAATATCAATGTTGTCGGCAGCAGTAAAGTACAGCTTTCAGCAAAAGATTCTTCTGGGAATATTGGGCTCTTGGATATTTCAGTTCAGGTTATTGAATTAACGGCAGATGAACAACTGGCGTTGAAAGCAATTAATAAATATGTTGAAAATAATGGATCTACTGATGGTGTTGCAAGTACTGTTATAGTATATAAAACGGATGCGGCAGGAACAAATGGAGTAGATTATTATGTGGAAATTAACAGTGATGTTTTATATGCAATCTATGATGATGGAGAAATCAAACCATTTACAGCAAAAGAAGCACAGAGTCAATTAGTATTGAAGTTATTGTTTATGGCTGTTGAGATGGATGGAACAGAAGTTAGCTCTTCAAAATTAGTTGATTAAAAGAACGGTAAGGATTGAAAATAACAAATTAGTGGCAGTTTTGTTTTGAACTAAAATGGTTACCCTGGGAATGTCCGTTTGATGGGCTTCCTGGGGTTTTTTGATAAATCATTCAAAGGATAAGATATTTTTTGTGTGATAATAGAAGAATAACCTTTTGATAAGAAGAGTATAAGAGATAGAATATAGTGGAAATGTCTTTTTGATGTTATGTTATATGAAATTTTATTGATATAGGGTGGGTAAGAATATGAAAATGGAAGAATATGCAGGCTATCAATATATAGAAGGCGGCGTTTGTGCCGCTCAGGGTTTTACGGCGAACGGATTGAACTGTGGCCTTAACCCGGATAAAGCAAAGAATGATCTGGGGATGGTATACAGTGAAAGGCTGTGTACGGCTGCTGCCGTATATACCACGAATAAGGTAAAAGGAGCTCCCGTTCTGGTGACAAAGCGGCATTTGGGAATGAGCGGGGGAAGAGCCAAAGCGGTGATTGTCAATTCAAAGAATGCGAATACCTGCAATGCAGACGGCGTGGAGATAGCGGAGAAAATAAGTGAACTGGCAGCGCAGGCACTGGAAATCAGGCCGGAGGAAGTGATAATTGCCTCTACAGGTGTCATAGGCCAGCCTTTGTCGCCAGAGCCGTTTGCTGCGCATATGCAGGAGTTGGCAGCAGGCTTGTCAAGAGAAGGACATACAGCCGCTGCTGCTGCCATTATGACCACTGATGCGGTCAGAAAGGAAGTGGCTGTGGAATTTCAGATTGCGGGCCGAAAATGCCGGTTGGGCGGTATGGCAAAGGGAAGCGGAATGATTCATCCCAATATGGCCACCACCCTGAATTTTATTACAACGGATGCGGCTGTCAGCACGGAAATGCTGCAGACAGCATTGAGCGACATTGTGGAAATCACCTATAATTGCCTGAGTATAGACGGAGATACCTCTACCAATGATATGGTCAGCATTATGGCAAACGGTGCTGCGGGAAATCCGGAGATCACTATGGATGGAACAGAGTATCAAAGCTTCCGACAGGCATTATATATTGTCATGGCAGCCATGACAAAAATGCTGGCAGCGGATGGGGAGGGAGCAACCAGACTTTTGGAATGTTCCTGTGTCGGATGTCCTGACCGGCAGACCGCAGTCAGTATAGCAAAAAGTGTTGTTCAGTCATCTCTGGTAAAATGTCTATTGTTTGGCTGTGATGCGAACTGGGGGCGGATCATGTGTGCAATTGGATATACGGATGCCGATTTTGATATTGATAAATTGGATGTAGACGTTGCTTCTGCGGCAGGTACCATTGAAGTGTGCAGGGGAAATGCGGTAATATTGCCATTCTCTGAAGAAAAAGCAGCAGAGGTTTTGGCGGAGGATGAGATTCATATTAACATTAATCTGCACCAGGGAGAAAAGCAGGCAAAGGCATGGGGCTGTGATCTGACCTATGATTATGTGAAAATTAATGGAGACTATCGTTCCTGAGTTCCTGTTTGCCATATTGTAGAAAAAATAACAATTTATGCGTAGGCTTGTTTTTAAAAAAGTAAACAAAAATCAAGAGAACTGAGATGAGAGGGTGAGAAAATGAAAATAGCTACATATAATATCTGGAATGATAACAGGGGCTGGCCCGACAGATTGGAACAGATATGCGATGAGATTAAAACACAGAATGCGGATTTATTATGTCTGCAGGATGTACCCGATGAAGATACCTGCAAGTATATAGCGGAGGAAGGAAAATATGGATTTTATTCTTTTGTAAAGCATCCTTCATGTGAATTGGCAATTTTAAGTAAGTATCCCTTTCTTGATGATTACAGCTTTGGTGAAGCCCAGATTGTCAATGTGAAAGCAGGTAATTATGTGCTTGAAGTAATCAATGTCCATTTACCCTGGGACAGTGTACTCAGCTGTGAAAAGCAGGTAATTGCGCTGGTGAACCAAAATAAAAAAACAAAAGCGGATTACTCTGTTTTCTGCGGAGATTTTAACTGCGAGGCCGGGAGCAGTGTCCAGAATTTTATCCTCGGTAAGCAGAGCCTTTATGGGGAGGAAGCCGTACCATATTGGGAAGATCTGGCGATAGTCTATCAGAATATTACGGGTATCGAACCGGAGGCAACCTTAGATCTGGCAGCGAATCCCCGCTGGAAGGATCATGGCTACAAACCTTGTGCGGGAACCAGGATTGATTGGATACTGCTTAAGTACAGTTATCCTAACCCATCCCCTAAGCTGAAAACATTCCGCTTATTTGGCAGAAAAATATCACCGAAAACCGGATATTGTCCTAGTGATCACTATGGTGTTTTAGCAGAACTGGATTTTGATAATATATAGAGGGAAAAAGGCATCTAAGGATATCTTTATCAGGGAGGATTATTTATGCACCAGCTTATCAAACCGAAGAAATTAAATCCCGGAGATACCATAGCAACAATATCCCTTTCGGGAGGCCGGGCGGGTGATCCTGATATGATAGAAAGATATCTATTTGGAAAGCGGCAGCTGGAAGAACACTTCGGAGTACATGTCATAGAAGCGCCCCATTCTCTGAAAGGAACAGATTTTTTATATGAGAATCCAAAGCTAAGAGCCGATGATCTGATTTGGGCACTGACAAATCCCCGGATAAAAGGAATCTTTGTGAATTCAGGCGGAGATGATGGCGGAAGACTGCTGCCTTATATAGATTTCAATATTATCAGGAACAATCCCAAAATTCTGCTGGGTTATTCTGATGTATCTGTATTTCATGCCATGTTTACCCATGCGGGAGTATCCTCCTTTTATGGGGCAAATCTCCTTGCAACGATTGCACAGCCGGGCGGCCTTGATGAGTATACAGAACGATGGATAAAAAAAGCGCTTTTTTCGGAGAATGTAATGGGTGAAATAGCGCCCTGTGATAAATGGGCCGATATCGAATGGGATAAAACCAAGAAATCCGCCTGGGTTCAAAATACCGGCTATGAGCTTCTTCAGGGGAGCGGCAGAGTCAGAGGCCGCTTACTGGGAGGATGCTGCGGTTCACTGCTGCAGATAATGGGAACGGAAATATTTCCGGATAAGAAGCTGTGGAAAGACAGTATTTTATTTCTGGATATCGGGACACCGTATGGTGTGGAAGTGGCTACCCTTCATCAAATCAGGGCCTTTGCCTCCGCAGGAATATTCCGACAGGCCGGAGGATTAATTTGTACGGGGATGCATGAAAGTGATAAGGAGATTCTGTTAAAAGTGATCCGGCAAGAGGAGGATTTACCGGATCTTCCGATTTTATATAATGCAGATATTGGTCACAGAATACCCATGACGGTTATTCCAATGGGGGCGCTGGCTGAAATTGACTGCAATAATAATACATTTTCCATTCTGGAAGCAGGGGTAAGGGAATAATGCCTTTACCTCTGTTTCTGAACGTACCCTGTCCAATAAGGGTTATCTTCGTCAAAAAGTTCCGCCGCAATTTCTGCAATTTCCTCAGGCTCTTCTTTTGCCCCGGTTTCAATCCAATACAGCAGTATATTCACAAAACCTCCAATCACAAACCGGGCTTTGTATTCAAAATGCGAGGGCAGATCGTTGTGATACTGCAGATAAACAGCCGGAATAAACTCATTTGAGGTTTGCAGCAGCAGGCCCGATAAGGCGCTGCGGCTTTGCAGTGAGGTAAGAAAAGGCAGATGCTTTTTACAGAAAACAAACTGTGATTCCGCCATGCTTCGGATGTTCCGTTTTTCCAGCCGGTTGAGAAAGGAGAGATATTCTTCTTTCAGAGCTGAAATATGGAATTCCATCACATCCTCCTTATTTTTGAAGTTACGATAAAAGGTGCGCCTGTCTACCTGGGCTTTCCGGCACAGCTCCGAGACGGTAATCGATTCATATGATTTTTTCCCTAAAAGGCAGATCAGGCTGTCAACAATCCTTTTCCGTGATTTCTGCGCCAAAGAGTGCATGCTCCGTTCCATCTGTTTATCCTCCGCAAACGCTACAGAATGTAAATAATTGTGGCTAGTTTTCCGAAACTGTTGTATCGTTATTTTCCTTATATTATACTCTCCCTGAATATGTGCCACAAGTGTGGCGGAAAGGATGGAAAGAAAACATGGAAAATACGTATACACTAATCACAGGCGCATCCTCAGGGATAGGAAGGGCTTTTGCACTTGAATATGGAAAAAGGGGCAAAATCTTATTATTACGGCCCGTTCCGGTGATAAACTCCAGGAACTGAAAAGAGAAATAGAGAAAGATAACCAGGTTTCTATCGAATGTATTATAATGGATTTAGCGGCAGAGGGAAGTGCAAAGCTGCTGTATGAAGAAATCAGGAAGAGGAAACTTCATGTTGATGCACTTATAAATAACGCAGGTTTTGCCACAAAAGGACTGTTCCATAAAACAGATTATAAAAGACAGCATGAGGAAATGCTTCTGAACATAGTTTCCTTAACGGAATTAACTTATCTGCTGCTGGAGGATATGTGCCAAAAAAGACATGGAACCGTCATTAACATTGCATCGGCAGCCTCCTTCAACCCGCTTCCGTATTCGGCAGTTTATGCAGCCACGAAGGCTTATGTGCTTTCTTTTACACAGGCCCTGAGCTTTGAATATCAGGATTATGGCGTAAAGCTTTTAGCTGTCTGCCCGGGAGCAACAGATACTCATTTCTTTGATGGCTTTAAGACTGCTGCCAGACGGCTGCGAATGCCGGAGGATGTGGTGAGAACCACAGAAAAAGCCCTTAAAAAAGGGAAAAGTATTTGTACGGACGGTACGTTTTGTAAAGCGCAGATGTTATTGAGCCGGATTGCATCAAGGAAATCTGCACTTGGGATTATGGGAAAAACAGGGAGGAAAACATGGGGATAGGTGTGAATTTGGATGATTTGCAGGATGAAATTTCAAGACAGCTTTCTGAGCAAGGGAAAAAGGATCTGCTGGAAGAATTTAGAAATCCGAAGAAACGTATTCATTTGGCTTTATGCAGAGAACCGTATATTCAATATATGATAAGCGGTTCAAAAACAATCGAGTCCAGGATAACGAAGAATAAATGTATTCCGTACGGGAAAGTGGAGAAAGATGATCTGGTTATCTTAAAACAGACAGGGGGCCCGATTCTTGCTGTTTTTTCTGTGAATAAAGTTTACAGTTATGAAACCCGATTTTTCAGTCTGGACGAAATAAGAAAAACTTATCAGAAACAGCTGTGTATCCATGACGACTGGTGGGAACGAAAGAAGGACGCCGGATATGCCACTTTGCTGGAAATCAGGGAGATAGCCGCGCTGAAGCCAATCAGTCTGTCTTTATATAAAAACAGACAGTCCTGGATTATATTGAGAGAACGGGAAAAGAGAATCTGAGGGTCAAAGACTCTTTTCCCTTTTCCTTTATTTTATATTGTAAGGTTGACATGACATGGGAAAAAGAATATAATCAATGTAATGTTTACCTTACAGGAGGATGATATGAAAAACAGAATCAGACAGTTTCGTGAAGAAAAAGGGCTGACCCAGGAACAGCTTGGAGAGATGGTGGGAACCTCAAGACAGGCAATTAATGCAATTGAAACGGAAAAATCCGAGCCGTCCATCTGGCTTGCCTATGATATTTCCCAGGTATTCGGCTGTACCATAGAAGAGGTTTTCTTTTTTGAAGAAAGTCCCAGAAAGTCAAGGGCTGACAGCAGCAGGAGGGATACGTATGGCAACAAGACAGCTTCGATATAATCAGGATCCTATTTTAAGGAAGCGGTGCAAAGAAGTAAAAGAGGTAGATGACAGAATCAGGCTGCTTTTGGATGATATGCTGGACACCCTGCACCACACGGAAAATGGAGCCGCCTTGGCGGCTAACCAGGTTGGGATCCTGAAACGGCTGGTAGTTATTGATTACTATGACAATCTGTTAAAGCTGGTAAATCCGCAAATAATGGAAAGCAGCGGAACACAGATATGCGTGGAAGGCTGCCTCAGTTTCCCGGATCGCTTTGTGAAAACAATCCGGCCTCAAAAGGTTACGGTAAAGGCATTAAATGAATATGGAGAGGAAATCATAATAACCGGAGAAGATGAAATGGCAAAATGCCTTTGCCATGAAATAGGACACCTGAATGGTGAAATATTTCTGGATAAAGCCATTGAGGATGAGTCATAAAATTTTTTTTGATAAAAATGCTTTATAGCCGTACCTAAATTATTACACCGCATCAGAAACACAAAATATCTTCCCCGCAGTAAAAATCAAGTCTTTGCATATGTCAACAAAACACCTGTATCATAATTATAAATTCTGGTGCCCCAAATGGGCGGAGAGTAAGATTGCCTTATATCTAACACCGCGGCAGATGGCAGAATATCATTTCATTTCGGAGGATGCAGCCTGAAAGGAAGAATGATAACTAAAGCCTGCTGCCTGCGCGGGAATTAAGAAAAGGAGAGGCTTTTATTATGATTAAGGAAATTTGGTGTATGCCTCACAGCCATCTGGATATCGGCTATACCCATCCGCAGCCCATGCTGATGGAACTGCAGGTGGACTATTTGAATCAGGCGCTGGAACTGACTGAAAAAACAAAGGACTATCCGGAATATGCCCAGTTCCGATGGACCGTTGAAGCCAATTACGTGCTTAAGGAATGGCTGAAAACGGCAGATAACAGCCAGATCCGGCGGATGCAGGATGCGGTAGCCCAGGGGAGAATCTGCCTTACGGCCCTGCCAATGCATACCACTCCCTGCTGTGATGCCAGGGAAATAACCGGAATGCTCAGGGATATAAAGGAATTGGAGGAACAATTCCATACGAAAATCCAAATCGCAATCAATCATGATGTAAATGGACAGCCCTGGTCAATGGGACAGCTTTTGCTGGACAGTGGTATTGATTTCTACCTCACCGGCATAAATATTCATTTCGGCGGCCTGCCGTTCGAACGCCCTTATTTCTTTCAATGGGAAATGGCGGATGGCAGACGACTGCCGTCTTATTTGGGAGAGCATTACTCCATGTTCAGCTTTTTTTCCGAAACATGGGAACACTCAATGGAGAAAATGCATAAGGGACTGGCTGAACATGCCGCATTTCTGGAGAAAAAAGGTTATAACAAAGATGTGATGTTTCTCACTGCCACAAATCCTCCTCTATATGATAATAATTGCCCGGATGCAGAACTGTCGGATTTGATAATGAAATATAATGAAGAGCAGCACGAATGGAAGATCCGTATCATTACGGCTCAGACGCTTCGTGAAAAATATAGGAAAGAGATGGAACAGGCTCCGGTGCACAGAGGAGATTGGACCGATTATTGGAATTTTGGTTGTGCAAGTACTGCAAAAGCGACAAGAGTCAGCCGCAGGGCCAAAAACACCTTACATATGTCGGAAACTCTGGAATGCTTTACAGGGGCAGGCGATGCACACTATGAGCTTGTGAAAAAAGAATACTTTAGAAATGCAATGATTTATGACGAGCACACATGGGGTGCGAGCCAGTCCATATCCGAACCGGATTCCCCGGAGGTCTGTTCGCAGCTGATTCATAAGGAAAAAACAGCTTACCAGGCTGCGGATCTGGCGGGATATCTTTTGGGAAGCCAGATAGAAGCCCTGTGTTCCAATCCGTACCAAAGCAATGAGGCGGAAGGGATCGTTTTGGTGAATACTTCCCAGGATGAGCAGGTGGTGGAAGCCGCATATCCTGTGCAGTACAGGAAAAAAGAAAGGCAGCTGAGTGCGCTGCGCTGTAAAAATTATATTCCATACCTGGAAAATCGGGAAGAAATGGAAAATGGCGGAATCTGGACCATCCCTCCTTTTACCGCCAGAATAATTCCGTTTGCTCAGCTGGATGAAAAAAAGAAGGAATGCGAAGGTCTGCGCGGTCAGTTTCAGCGCGAAGGAAATATCCTGAGTACCCCCTTTTACAGGATTGACCTGAGTGAAGAAGGAAGGATTATCCAGCTGTCGGAAAAAGAGAACGGAAAGCCGCTTCTTGATGAGTCACGCGGCTGGTCTCTGTTTGAGCCGGTCAGGGAAACCATTGACGAAACAACGGCGCCGGCTGTGCGTTCTGTTCTATATGGTGACAATATAACGGACAGACATACGGATATATCGCAGTGGAATCATGACTGGAAACCTGTACATTGCATACAGAAAGTGAAAAACTGGGAAATCAGGGAACAGGATTACAGCATTGCAGTGATTACCCATGGAGAACTTCCCGGGCTGAAACAGATAACACAGAAAATTACCTTTTATGCCTATAGTTCTTATATCCATGTGGAAACGAGTTTTTATAAGGAACCAGTGGTAATACCGGAGTCTCTTTATTTTGCAGTTCCTTTGAAAATGCAGCCGGACTGGAAATGCAGTTATGATACGGCAGGTGAGGTAGTGGAACTGGATGCAGGGCAGCTCGGAAATGTCTGCCGGGATTACCTGACGGTAGATACGGGGGTGGGAATTTATGATGAGGAACACTGTTTGACCCTTGCCTGTCCCGATGCACCTATGATTCAGGTAGGTGATTTCCATTTTGGAAAGGAAAACAGGAGCATTGCACGTACGGAAAATCCCTTGCTGCTGGCATGGCCTCTGAATAATTACTGGAGCACGAATTTTCTGGCAAACCAGAGCGGGAGTATGACCTTTACATATGAGTGTAACTTTCATAAAGAGTTTACAGGACGTATCTTGAGAAAAGATGGGATCCATGGCAAAGGCGCGGTGGTGACCGGAATAGCGGTACATGCAGAGGAAGAAGCGCGCCGGCTGATATCTGTCAGCGGATGCTCGACTTTACTTAATCTGTATCCCGCTATGGACAAAAAGGGAATTATACTTATCCTTAAAAATACGTCGGAAGAGACAGACTTGTTTCAGGTTACAGGGAATGTCTTTGATATTGTTTCGGCATGTTTCGTTAATCCGCAGGAGGATGAGATATCATCGATAGAGGTGAACGGTAAATGTGCAGGTATTATAATGCCGCCGGGAGGGCTGCGTTTGGTGAAGCTTTTTACCAGATGAGCAGAAGAAAGATATTTTTTTATGCAGTCTGAATTGTCAGAAAGCGGTAAAAAATCAGGCATGGTTATCATGCCTGATTTTGCGTGTAGAGAGAAAATTCTTATATTGGTTCCTCTTCATAATGAATGGGAAGTCTGAGGACTTCCGGTTCCAGTTTGTCATGGTATATGTCATCGCCCCCGGCTTCAACATAGACTTTTCCTATTTCCTTAAAGGTTTTCAGGCCTTCCGGAGTGACGTATTTTTGTTTTGTAAAATCCATATGAAGCCTGTAAAGAGTGGAACGGAAGGAAGAAATGGTCCGTTCGTTATCTCTGTCAATATGTGATTCAAGCAGAACCTTTATTTCTTTTACATCAGTATGAGTTTCCGCTTCATACTGCCGAAGCATGTCAATTTCTGTCTGATGCTGTTTCAGAGTATTTTGAATGATAGAATCTTTATCTTCAAGACCTTTTCTTTTTCTGTAATATTTCGTGAGAAGGCCGCCGAGAGTGGTGAGCAGCTTTGACAGACAGGAAATCAGAGTAGAGAGAAAAAAGATGACGCCTAAAATGGTGGTGAGGTCATACGTTTTGAGGGAATTTAAGATTGTATCCATATAAATGTTAAACCTTTCTACAGCTTGATGTATTTATTTGAAACATAGCCTGTTTTCCCATGGAATTCTATATAGAACCAGTTGGTAAGGGAATCCTGATGGAGGATATTTACGGTGTCGTTAACGGATAAGATGAAATCAGCTTGTCCGGAAACCGGGGTACGTCTGCAGTTTAATTTGCTGCAGTTTGATACGGCTCCCTGGGAAGAATGAATGTATTTATAACTGCACCAGATTTCGTCGGTGCTGCTGATTTTGCACCAGCTATTTCGGAGCTGATAGATATTTACTTTGTCTCCCTTGTGCATCTGATAGAGTATTTTACCGGATGTGGAGGGAGCATTTCTTATATTGAGGGTTGAGGCCGTGATTTCATTCCACAGAAGGGGTACAGGGTGGGAAGGAGGCAGTGGGTCTGTGCAGTATTCTTTATAAAGATGGTTTACATCAATAGGGTTGACCGATCCGGGAATGTTTGCAGAACCATATTGCCATATTTCGTATTTTTCGACAGATGGGGGATTTACAGAATAACGGGCACACCAAATATCGAATTGCTTAAGCTGGCTGTAGTTGAGCATTGTCTTGAACCAGTTGTCGGAGGCATATACACCCGGGATAAAGCCGGCTTCTTTGATGCGGCTGCAAAATGCAATAATATTTTTGGTGCGCTGATCTTTTGTGATATTATCTGCACGGCCTGAATGTGACTGATTGGCATATTCAGAATCTATGTAGACAGGATAGGTGACAGGGTAGTCCCTGATTTGACTGATTGTCCAGTCAGCCTGCTGGATGGCTTCTGTTTCATTTATGGATTGGTCATAAAAATAGAAGCCGAGCCTCATATTGTTGGCCAGGGCCTCTCTGGTATGCTCTGTGAATTTTTTGTCCTGAATCAAACTGCCTGTGGTGGAGGAGCGATAGCCTGCACGGATGATTACATCTTTGAATTTGGAGGCGGTAAGGGCGAGGTTGATTGTGTTGTGATGGGAAATATCGATTAGGTCGCGGAGTGGAGCAGAAGAGGAGGATTGTGTGGGAGAATTTATTTTTCTGGCGTTAGTATAGTCGACGCCGGTTAGTTCACCGTAATAGGTAAAGAAATTTCCTCGGGCAGAGTATTTGGTCCGGACGAGATCGTCTGCGGTACTTTTGGCTTCGAGAATCCAGGCTTCACCGGTGTCATCGATTTCAATGAGGCCGATATGGCCGCTGCGCCAGATGAGCATTCCGTTTACAAGGAGGCTGGGATCGGAGGTTGGGTATAGATGAGTCATTTGGGATTTTAGTTGAGAGCTTCCGATGTGGGGGATTCCGAAGGCTTTGCATATGAAACCGGAACAGTCGATTCCGATTTTTCCGACTTTGTTGAGGGTCATTGTTTTGATGGAGGGGGTATAGACGGTGGGGTACATGGAGGCCAGGGTGTTGATTTTTGTTGGGGTGATTGGCTCGTATTTAAAACCGTATGCGTAGACGATGTTGGTGGTGAGCATTTCGGTTGCGGTGGAGATGGCGGTTGGGATGGGGTGAGGCATTGGGAGGGCTCCTTTCTTTGGATAATAGGGGAATTAAGGGAAAGAAAATTAGAAAAATGAATGGAGTGATATTTTAAATGGGGATAGATTTTATTGGATTTTTCATAGAAAACGGATTAAGTAGAATATATTTGTTTAAGTTAATTATATTTGTTTGAGATTTATATAATGAAATAGCGATTTAGGAGGGTGCCAATTTGGATTTACATTCGATGGCCTGCCAGGTTACAAAAAGGTAGGTGCTGATACAGTTTACCCTTTTAAAGGATGGTATTATTTAGGAGAAGGATACTCATTTGATTTAAAAAGTTTTACTGATTATTCACATTTTACAATTGATAATTTTATAGTTGGAAGTAGTTCTGCAGGTGCAAGTCAGTCTGGTGGGCATGGTGAATTCAACACTTATGCAAAAATAAATGGGTTTAGCCTATCGAAATCGTATGATAATAAATTAGGAATACTTACAATAAATGGATATAGTCAGTTAGCTGGATGTTGGGATATTGATGGTTATTGGCGATATACAGTAACACAAAATGTTAAATGCTTTGCTTACTTAATATATAAATAATCCTTTAAAGCGGACATTAATGCTCATTTAAACTGTATTGTTCCCAGGCTTGTAGAATTACTCCCATCATAATTTCCAGTAGGGAGATTAAAAGTAAGCCTTAAATAATTGTAGTTCGACAAATCATAGTTTTTATTGGGTGAAAGCACTGAATCTCCAGGAAGACTTGTTGTTGATGATAATGCATATAAGTATTGAAACCATGAATTATTAATGTTCGTTGTTATCATTAATTTACACTTTGAGATATCAAACACTATGGATACAAATACCGTTTTATCATAACCTATAAACTTACAATAGGTTGAGACTGAAACTATTTTTTGCATACCAGAATTAAAAGGGTACGCTGTATCCGCACCTCCTGGTTTATATGTAGGTGTTCCATCCGAAGCAACAGAAAATTGGAAGCCGCCTAAATCGCTACTTTGTTTATTATTTATATGATAAAACTAATGAACTTAAACCTTAAATTAATTAGTCAATTACGATTGAACTATTGAATAAAGTAGCGATTTAGGAGGGTTATCCTTTTATGAAGATAATACCGGAAAGTATGTTGTGGGTGCCGATTCAGTCCCAAAAAAATTGGGTAAGGTTCCTTTCATGGTAACCGGTCTAAATTTCTATGTGCAACGTGATTTTAATGACTCTCATGGTGGCGCAATTGGATCATCCAATTCATTATATTTTTCGTTTGATATAGCCGAATACGAAACTATGTCCGTCGGAACAGTAGTCACAACTCAGACAAATACATATGATACCAGCAACGTATTCTATAAAGTAGATGATGGGGTCTGGGTAAAACTAACCTCTAATTTAGTACTGGATATCTCTTCTAATAGTTTAGTTACCATCCGTCCCGCTCCTACTTCATATGGAAATATGAATTCTACCGGGAGTGGTAGCGTAAAAATATCATCAATTATATTTTCCTAAAGATAGCTTTAGCCTGGCAAATATAGAAGTTTAGCGCTTACAGTAACTGCAGAATACTGGAATAAGACATCAGCGATTATAATATCTGAGCTATTGTCCATTGCCAGATTTCCTATGGCGGCACCTCCAGTCTGACTGGAAGAATAATCAGAGAAATGTAATACACCTCCGACAAGACGATAACCGGGAACGTTATTACTCAAATTTACTGTTGAGGTCTTTACTAGGGAATGTTCTTTGATTATATAAGGAGTTCCGGTTTTGACAAAATAGCCTCCATATGTAGCAGAAATAACGCTGCCGTATTGAGAGCCAGCCTGTACATGATTATTATCAGCACTTATTGTAGCAACATGCATTGCTCCTGAAGCGTATAAATTTGTAAATCCGTAAAGTGCAAGTTCGTAACCTTGGATTTCTTCTGGTGTAGCCGATATAACAGAATTGTTGCCTGTCCCATACTTACCTTTGAAATTGGTAATATAGGCTATGCTGCTAAATGGGACCCAGACTGAATCCGCACCTCGCACATATTTTATCCCGGCTTCTTCTTTGAAAGAGAAGCCGCCTAAATCGCTATATAGATTAATAATGAAAAAGAAGTATTTTATTGATTTAGTATAATAGTGATGTATATTAAATAGCGATTTAGGGGGATATAAATTTAGTAAAACAACGGACGGTAAACCAGGCTTTATTGTACCAGGAGGTGCTGATACAGTAATCCCTTTTAAGTTACTGGATATTATTGATTTGGGTACAGGCACAAATTTTGATGTCACACAGTATAGCGGATATGTCAATTATGCCGTAACTGATTTTATTGTGGAGCCTATTGCTAAAATTTCAAAGGGCTGTCATACGGGAGGCAATACAGATTACTTTGATATCTACAATACAATTACCTTAAATAAATCGTATAATTCAAATACGGGAATTTTTTCAGCGTATCAAACAGTAGATATAAATGCCATTGGATGCCAAAGCCGTGGTAATGCCAGGACAACATCAAATGCAGAAGTACACGCTTATTTGCTCTTACATTAATGCGGACTTTACGTTGGAACAAAGATACCTTGTACTACGCAGGTATTATTTCCTCCACCAGTTCCCCTCTGTGTATGTACAGACCAGGTGACAGTTTTACCTGATATACGTTGGCTTGTAAATTCAACATATTTAATTGTACCATTACTTATGTAAGTATTAAGTTGCTGGATGCCAGCATAAGCCAGCTTATAACCAGATATCCCATCAAATACCACCGAAAAATCAACTGTCTGCTCACCGTTCACACCTGCCATAGGGTATGTTGCAGATTTAGTCTGTATTTTCAGATCGCTACCCAATTTTTTTGGGACTGAATCGGCACCCACAACATACTTTCCGGTGTTATCTTCATAAAAAGATAGCCCCCCTAAATCGCTATCTTAGAAAATATAATATTTCATATAATCAATAATTTATTTGTTACAGAAATACTGTAATATTTAGTTTAGATGTTTCTGATATATGCATTGTATCTAGGAGAGCAAGAATATATAAAAGAAAGGCTTAAACTTTAAAATGAAAAAGGATTTGTTAATAAAATATATTGTGATTATATAATAAAGTACGTAATAAAATTATAACTAATTATTATTTCACAACAAATAGACATGAATAGAATCCATGTCAAAAAATAGATATAGGGTATTTTAGATTCTAATTATGCTGCATGTATTTTACACTCAGATCTAATTCTTTCAATGTTACTATAAATGTAATAATCATTAGTAGTATCTATGCTTTCATGCCCCATCATATCTTTGAGATCCTGAATTTTTACCCCTTTATTTATCATAGAAGTGGCAAACCATTTCCTGAACCGATGAAGATGAACATTTGTTACCTTAGCTCTTAAACCAATTTCCTTAACATATGCATGGATAGAATTAACTGTTAGTTTTCCATGTGGTTGACGGTCTGAGGCAAAGAGATATTCTGATTCATAACCTCGCGTTCGTAGATAAAACTGCATATGAACCTTACATCTGGAAGAGAAGTATACTATGCGTTCTTTGGCACCTTTACCATGTATCATTATAGACATTTGATCAAAATTTATATCTGATAATATGATTTTTGTCACTTCTTCTCTACGAATACCTGTTGATACTAATAAGTCTATAAGCGCGGTTTCTTTAGGCGTAGTACATGCATCCTGCATTAATGCAATATCTTCATCGGTATATGGCATTTCCATTTTCTTTTCAATTTTAACCCTTTTTATTCGTCTGCATGGATTTTTGATAACATAATCTTCATCTTCCATCCAACTGTAAAAGGTATTTAGGTTACGTCGGACATTATCAACATAAGAGTTTTGATTTCCTTTGCTGATAAGTCCGAGGTAACATCGAATTGCATTTGTATTAACCTTTTTTAAATCCATATTGATACATGAGGCAAATCGATTAATAGTATATTGATACTGAATAAGGGTATTTGGAAGGCAACCTTCAATTTTCTTACAAGATAGAAAATTTTGAATGAGTTTATTTGTATCATCCATATCCACAGAAGGAAGATCTTTTGCTTCCGAAATATCATAACATTGCAAGACATTAGATAACGTATAAATAAGCATATCCAATTGCTCAACCGTTAGATTTTCAGACATTGTTTGTGTTACTAGACTAATAAGCTTTTCTTTTGAATCATTCATACACATATTCTCCTTTTTAGTGTAATATTTACCATCCTAATAATTACAAATATATTTTATTTTGTCAATTAAATGGTTTGACGTGTATGAAAGTCCAAAATAATATTGTATTAAATAGCGATTTAACAGCAAAATACAATGATGAAACAGATTATTTAGAGATATTAACAAACGGAAATTGGCAACCTGGTTTATATGTAGGTGCAAAGTATTATAAAATATTTGAAGCTGGCAGTATTTTACGTTGGTCATTGAGTCTGGATAATGATAAAAATGGCTTACTTGACAATGGTGTATTAAATTATAATACGGCCGGAATGAATATCCAACTCAGAGGAGGTACATGGTATAGTTATGGAAAACTTCATATAAAAAGTAATTCATTTTATTCAGCAAATGGATACAAAAAGTTAAGAATGATTATAAGTGGTAACTCTGAAACAGGAACATTTACAGTTACATTACTTTCATCTATTGACGGTAATAGCATCCTAAAAACTAATAATATATCTATAACCAATATGTCATCTCTTACTTATGAACTAGATATTTCAGAATTAGGTAACACACCATTCTATATAATGCTATCTGTTCAGATGCCAAATTGCGGTCCTAGACAAGAGGGTGGAGGAGGCTCTCGTACTATGGCGTGTACAGTATCATCGATTGGATTTGTTAAATAAAATTGTGTTAAAGTATATCATAATACCAATGGACATATTTATACCTTTTTGAATAAATAAAGCTATAAATTGGAAATATTATCATATTTTATTTCTGTTTTATACTTTTTGACTAAATAGAAATCTCGTAGTCGCAACTACCATATCCACCACTACCTTCTTCAGATAAATATATGTACATATATATTACCAAGGTACTATTATCAGTATTTATTGTGTAACTACCATTTGCTGTAAGAACGGATACTCCATTTACCATAACATAAAAGATAATATTATTGTTAGGGCCATATGGTAACGAAAGATTAGAAATTTTTATTGAACTTCCATTTGGAATACTACTATATGTTATCTCGCCTAATCCCGCTCCACCTCGGGTTCTTCCGGCCTTAAGATGACCCTTAATAGGTATGCTACCCAATTTTTTTGGAACTGAATCAGCACCTACCACATACTTTCCACTAGAATCTTCATAAAAAGATAATCCTCCTAAATCGCTATTTAATTCACTAACCAACGCCGTACTAGCCGCAATTTTGTCACTGTTCGATTCTCGTGAACTGGAGATGCCATCGATGGCACCTAATTTGTCCTGAGCCGTCTTTCCGTCATCGAATTCCAGTGTATTTGCCTTTGTCCAATGGGACACAAGCTGGAATCCGGACGATGTTAAGATGTACTTTTTAAATTTTTTATAACCTGATGCAATACTCATATTATTTTCCTTTCTTAGTATTCTTTATTCCAGAAAAACTTGCCTTCCATTTCTTCAGAGGAAGGTTCTGTGTCTGAATAAACATTATAAATTTCTCGGTTTTTCCCTGAAAGCTGCTGCTCGATAAAAACCAGTTTCTGTTCTATGAAATTGAAAAGAGAGGCACTAAATGCCTCCAAGTCGGGACGGTTTTTGATTAGATCGGCGGCACTGGCCGGATTTCCGGTTTTCAGAAGCGCTTTATGCTGATCCGATATGTCCCGGTTACGCAGGCGGGCAGCGCTGCGGGGGATGTAGTTAAAATCTTCATTGTTCATGAATGCCTCCGTATTTAGTATTCGGCGAACCATTCGGTTCCCGGTCCAAAATCACCTTCCGGTTCTGTCTGATCTTCTGTAATGACTACTGATTGTGTTAAGGATGCAGTCTGCCAGAGATCGTGAAGGCCCTGTTCAATTTTGTTTATGCTGTCCATATCTATGATATAGGGCTTCAGGAGCTCGTGATTTTCTTCAAGCAGGCTGGAAGCGCCGGCATAATCTTCCTGGTCCATGTATTTATAATATTGCAGGACAAGGGGGACGACAGATGAATCTACATCTTTATAGTTTGATAACTGATAAGCCAATATTTCACCTCCTTTCTATCGTGGAATCTCATAATCATAAAGGAACGGATGAAAACGGTACATGGTTATGGAGGTAGTGGGAACGGTGCCTCCCAGATTATGAGATATGTTTTTTATGATATATTGACAGGGTTCCCTGGTATCCTGTTTCTGCCAGGTCACTTTTTCAAATACATCCAGCCAAGGGATGCAGAGGGTTGTTATTGTGACAGCATCGTTCCAGGAAGAGGTTTTGATATTGTCATAGATGGCGTTTTCTATCGCTACGGAATCAGATTGTATATTTTCATATTTATCTCCGGTTTTGACATCAAGTACGATGCCTATCTGCTGAATTGTGAAGGGATTATCCGGCTCCACGCGGAATACAATATTTTTGCAGTTGTATCGTTCCGTAAAATACTGTTTGGTGTATACAGGATCATCCGGGGACGCCGTAAGCACGCATACGGCGTGAGGCTGATATTGGCCAAGATAGTAAAAACGGCCTGTGGAATCCACTTTTTTGTACAGCAGTACATAGGTTTCATCTTTGTGCATGGTTCCCTTTGCAACCGGGGTAGTGGTATTCTCGTAATAGATCGGAACAGGAGAGAGGCCGTTAATCTGTAACTGCATTCCGTCCAGGCTGTCGGCGTTCGGAATAAAGGCGATGTAATCGTTGGATACATATTTATCATATTCCGTCAGCTGTAACCGGTAGGTATTTCCGGACATGGTGCATTCGGTAGCCATTCTATCGATGTCATAAACGGAGCCGAGAACTTCTGTAACATTCCTTATATTTTCTATATCATAGTCTGCGGATTCTCCGCTTTCCGTTATTACTGATTTGAGAAAAATGTTATCAAGTGTAATCGGATCATTTTCGCAGGAAGGGATCCCATGGCAGCAAAAGTTATTGTATACATCGAAATATTTCTGGATATATGGGTAAAGTCCGGTGATCTCATTGATTTCATCCGCGGCCATGCAGCCTATATTGAATTCCAGATCATAGGGGAGACGGTTCCAGTCGGGATTATCTTCCCGATATTTTTCATAGTCCGGGTTATTAGACTGCATACCATAAAATTCCCCGATATCATCAATTATGTAATTCTCGATTCCTCCCTGCTGTTTCACCACGACAGAAAGGACATCCCGGAGCGTGGATTTATTTCCATCCTCGTCCTGCACCGGAATTTTGATAAGGGGAGAGCCGCCTATCTGTCCGTTTCGGGTTCCGTTCAGTTTGGCGAACCAATCCGATACGGTTAAGGACAGGGTGTGGCTTGTGCTGTTATATTGGGTATTGGAAGCGGTAATCAGATAAGTGCCGCAGGGATACCATAAATAATCGTTGTTAAGAATGCTGTATATACCGATTTCAAATTTGAAATCCAGTCCGAACCAGCTCTGTATTTTTTCTTCGATATTTGTATGGAATTCTTCCAGGGTCAGTGTAAAATTCAGTGTGCGCCGGATATCGGATTCTCCGTTTATGCCATAGGTTCCCGCCTGGGAAACCCCGTAAAGGACATCCACAATCTGGCTGCCCTTCATGACGCTGAAACGGTATTTGTAATCCAGGGATCCCTGGCTGAAAAGAAGCTTGTCTTCTTCGGTTATTGTATATCTCATAAATCACCACCATTCCACGCCGACAGGACTTAAGCCATTGGTATATAAAGATTTGGGATCCCTGACATCACCGATTTCTGCAAACTGGAAGGTGATTTTCCGCAGATCCTTATGGCCTTCTTCCGTATCGGTGGGTGTCCCTACAATTTGAATCATCCAGATACGGCCGTCATCCCATTTGAGAATTTTGGGCGTTTTATCTGTCAGATAGTCAATAAAATCCTTTCTGAGCTGTATGCCGCCGGACAGGTCAGCCATGCAGTCCTGTGTATCTGTTTTGAGGAAAACACCGGTTACGGTGCCGGTATCGTAGTTATAGGCGCCGTTGCTGACAACCTTGGCATATTGGCTGTTTAAAAGGGGAACGGCCTCACCGGAAACAGTTCTGGTAGTATCGCAGCCGTCAAGGTTATAGACAGTTCCTATGGCATTATTCTGGTTGACCAGGAAAAATCCGTTAAAATCAGAGTGGACTTCTCTGGTTATGTAGCTGTTTTCAATACCGTTGCAGGTGGAGGAAAGCATAAATTCATAATCCGTGTTTCCGCGTGCATAACGGTAGAAGTAAAGCATTTTGAAATCTTCAATGGTATTGATATCTTTGGTATGGATGGTAATCCAGTCCATACTTCCCTTTTCACGGCATTTCACGATCATAACGTCGGTATTTCTCAAGCTGAAGCCGGAGTTGCCGGCATCGAGGCTGTCATCGAAGGGAGCACTCAGCAGAGTATCGCCGTTCCATTCGTTATGGGTGCTTTCGATGGTTTCCTCCGAGTTTTTACTGACATACAGATGATCAAATGTGCCGTTGGTGAGTTTTATTTCTGTGACAGGACTGACATGAACGGCGGGCGGATCCAGAGTGTGGGAGCCGCTGAAAAATGTGGTTCCAAGAAATAGCATAGTGCGTCAGTCTCCTTTCAAATGTCTTCGGTTACGGTATCTGCTTCATAGTAGATGTGTAAATCATAGAGTCCCTTTTTATAACTGATTTCAAATACTGTGGTATAGAGGTCCTGATAATCAGTGTCTGCAAGCATGATCAGGTTATTTTCCGTATCGGCGAGCAGGAAGCCCTGGGTATCGGCAAGACAGGATTGAGGAAGTTCTGCGAAAACATGATAAGCTCCAAGGGTTTTCCCATAAGGAACATGCAGGACTCCATAATAAGCTTTTCCCAGTTTTTCAACATGGATATCAAGATAATTTCCTGTTTCCGGACAGCGCATTTTGAAAAAAGCTGAGTTCAGTGGTAGTTTTCTGGCTTTGACAAATACCTTAAATTCGTCGGTTATTTTAAATCCGGCATTGTAGGTCAGGGTGTTGTCACTGCCTATGATCAGTTCGCTGTTTTTAATGGAATAGTTGTCATTATCGATTTCATAGCCGATATCGATGACTCCGCTTTCCAGAGTAATACTGCCGTTTTCAGGATGGTTTTTTGCTTCGAAAAGCACGTTGGCGGGCATGACAAAATACTGGATATTGATTTTTATATACCCGGTGTCGACAGAAAAACCGTGGACAGTGGTTCCGGTAGCTCTAATATAGTATTCGCTTTCATTTTTCAGCCCATAGAATGTATGGCTCATATCGGCGGGATCATATTTATGGCTGGAGGAAGCTGCCAGAGATTTATCATAGTCATAAAGGTAAAATTGAAAATCCTGGAGGGGTTCGCGTTCACTCTGAAAATAATGAAGTGTTAATTTCGGATTTGCTGTATGAAGGGTGGCAGTATCCTGCATATCTTCAAAATAAAATTCAGGTGTCGTAAAACAATAGAAGAGTACGGGAGCGGAAAGGGCGGATTCGTTGCCGTAAGCATCAAAAACCTGGATCCGGACCTGATAGGTTTTCCCGGGAACGAAGGTGCCGCCGGGGAAAACATGATCCAGCCGCATCCGGTCCTGTTCGGAATCATATACGGTCTGATAGGTATCGTTATCCAGAACGACAGCGCGGTTGCGGACGGTCTGGTTTCCGGTATAGGTAAAGGAAACGGAATAGTTATACTGAGGATCGAAAGCATAAATGGGATGTATTAAGGGAGTATTTAAAGTCGCCATAATATCCTCCTTAGTATTCCTGAAGCCAGTAATTGTTTAAGGAAAGCCCGGAAGGTTCGGTCTTGCTTATCGCTTCTTTTAATACGCCGCCGCTTAAGGTGGCGGCTATGGAAACATTTCCTGAGAGGTTGGTGGAGACGGAACCGCTGACATCGCCGGTCAGGGAGATGGTCCGGTTAGCGGAAAGCTTGGCCGCACTGGCAGCCGCTCCGCCCGGAGTATCTGAGCCGGCATAGTTGTGGGTATGGGATTTGGCGGCGGCGTCTGTAATGCCGTATCCGGCCAGGGTGGTAGGATTAGTTCCGCTGGTTACGTGTCCCTGGGCATTTACGGTAACACTTTTATAGGTTCCTGCGGTTACACCGCTGTTTGGGTGGACGTAGGAAGTATTCCATTTATCTACCGATTCCTGGGTGATGGAATCGAGAACGCCTTTATTGGCATGGGTATGGTTCTGGCCCGAATCAATATCGGCTGAGGTAAGATAGCCGGCATCATTGGTGAACTGGGACAATTTGGTGGGCATATCGGATATCTGGGCGACGACATGGGTGTGGGAGGAGGGCGGAAATGCAGCAGGTTTATTTTTGATGTAAGCGTCTGAAGAGGTATCACTTACATTCCAGTCCGCCTGTACATTGACCTGTGCTCCTTCCGCCACATCCGCAAGTTTGTCGAGCATGGTCTGGGTAAGCTTATCCAGCGTGCTTTTGTTATTGTGTACATGCTTTTTGCTGCTGGTGTCGTTCCATTCTGTCCGTTCTTCGTTTGAAATGTGTCTGCTGTTGTCAGCTTTATGAACGTTTACGCTGTCTTCCAGTTCTTTTCCGGCGGAACCTTCAAAGACCGTTCCGGCTTCGTTTCCGAAGAGAAGATTGCCGGCGGGGAGTTTTGTGTTTTCGTCCAGGGGGGCTATGCCGTTTGCGGCACCTATGTTCTCCTGGTGTGCATAATAGGTATTGATGTCATTGTGCCATTTCAGATATTGGACCAGCTGTCTCAGAGTTCCTTTCCGGGTGGTATCCAAATCTTCTATGATTGTGATGTCAGAATCCTGAAGATTCTGCGCTTCGGGTAAATTTTTCAGTTTTTTATAAGGGATTGACATATATTCACCTCCATGAGTGAGGATAATCTGTTACAATTTTGCAATTATCACCTTCCGGTTAAAATCGCCGGAAATGCAGTAGACAAGGCATTTATTTCCGGGAACAAAAGTAAATGCGGTTCCATTTTTAATATCGTAACGCTGCTGGTTGACGATGACCTGGCAGGTCCCGTCACCGTTGTCTTTTTGTATAAAACCTTCATAGTCGTATCTCGCATTGTTTAAAGTATCGGCAATTGCCCTGGCGAGAACGGTAATTGCCTTTTCATCGTATTTTTCCATAATTTAAAAGGGTATGCATGAACTGCATACCCTTAACTGATTACCCCCTTTTTGATAATTCCTGTTTGATTTGGGTCGGCAGCCGCATGACGATTTGTCTGGAGAGTGCGTCTGCATTCTGGACATTTTCAAGGATGACATCGCCGATACTGACATTGACGAGGCTGTTTCGGTTATCATTTGATAAGAACTGCGGTGCCATCGGGGATGCGAAGGAATGATCCAGAACGGTATTGCGCAGCTGCAATTCGGGCAGGGGAGAGAGGGAATTCCCTATGAATAATCCGTTTGAACGATTGGCGGCTGCCCTGTTTTTCGTCCTGATTAAGGAAAGAGTCTGGCTGTTGTTGAGAACCTGGTCCCCGGGGCGTAAATCTGTCAGTGTCGGAGATGAAGTGATTTCGTAGGTTCCATTTTTATGTATAATAGTTTCCAACTGGTTGTATTCAGATACCAGTACATTTCTGGCGCCATTGAAAACGCCGCCTTTTGCAGCGGCTAATCCTGCGGCACTTGCACCAGGCGCTGATATGTTTGTGTCTGAATTCAGTGTAGGGATAACGGCGGCGATATTTCTCAGGTTTTCCAGGATATTTGAAAGCACACCGTTCAGTTCCTGCCATTTCTGGATCTGGGCAGGAATTCCGGTTTCCTCATCCAGCGCGGCCTTGGATTGGACAGACATTGCTTCCAGAAGGGAGCCGGAATCTTCGCCGGAGCCTTCCTGGCCTTCGGATGATTTTTTCTTGCCGGAAGAAGAGCCTGCAATGGCTTCTTTGGCTTTGTTTACGCTGCCTGCGATGCTTTGGGAGGAGTTATCCGAGGATTCTTCGCCGGCAAAAGCATCCGCAACGTTGTTGAGCATGGGAACACTTTCGTCTTCCAGGCTTTTAACGGCATCAATAAAGGAGACGTTGCCGCTGGCGGAGCCGCCGGGAGAGGATTTTGTACTTTTATCTGTTCCGACGGATACACCGGTGCTTCCGATGACTGAACCTGTCATCATGCCTGCAGCGGCTGCAACGTTTTCGAATTGGTCGATTACGGTTGAGAGCGAGTCATCCAGGTTTGCGAAGTCTATACCTTCGCTCAATTTTTCCATATAACCATGGGTTTCCTCTAAAAAGCTGGGCAGATCAGAGACATCTACGCCGGCAAGGTCGGATAAGGAGGAGAGCATCTGAGAATTACCGGAAGAAATATCGGCAAGGATACCCAGATAGTGTTCTTTTACTTTTTCAAAAAGCTCTTCGCTTGTCAGCTGTGAGATATCATCCGGTGAAATACCCATGGATATCAGCTGGACATTCAGTTCAAGCTGTTCTTTGAGATCCTGAAGTTCTTCCCAGCGGGACTTGACGTCTTCAGCGCCTTTGATTTGTGTGTCCCAATAGGATTCTGTATTGGAAATCAATTCTTCATAATAGGCATCAACCTGCTCTATCTGATCATCGATTGCACTCTGCTGTTCTTCCAGGACTTCTTTTTTCTTTTCCAGGAGAGAGATTTCTTTTTCAATATTGGCAATACGGATTTGATCCTCGGCTTCTTTGACTGCCTGCTCCTGATCGCGGATGGCACCGCTGTCAGTTTGGTAGATGAAGCCTTTCTCTTTGCCGCTGTAGACGAATTCGGTACGCTGGTTGCGGAGCCTTTCAAGCTCGTATTGTTCCTTTTCAAGGTTTATGGCATTTTCACGTGCTTCGTTTTCTTCATTTATGGCATCGATTTGGGCCTGTTTGGAGTCTATTTGCTTATCAATTAGTTTGATTTGCTCTTCAATAGCATCTTTTTGGGCCTCGAGCGCTTTCTTGGCTGATTCCTGCTGTGATTTCAGGGAATCGACGGCGGAATCTTTTTGATCATTAAGGGATTTGATATGCTTATCGATTTGTTTGACGACACCGGAGATGACGGACTTGTATAGATCGAGCATGCCGTCGAGGTATTCTTTTTGGTATTTGTTGTATTCATCGATGTATTTATCTTGCCCTTTGTAATATCTTTCATACATAGCCCGGAGAGCATCAAGGTATTGCTTTTGACTGATTTTGTCGCGGTCGCGGATGTCTTTGAGCTTTTTGTATTGTTCTTCGAAGGCAGTGACGTGGGGGTCAGTGTCTTCTTTACCTGCAGTACCGGCTGATTTCACGTTATTTGAAGCTGATGTGTTACCAGTATTAACATTAACATGAGGTTTTAACTTCGCGACATCTTGCTTTAGTTGTTCGCTAGCTTTCAGTACTCTTTGCTCAGCTCTTTGTGCTGCTGCGTCATCACCCATTTCAATAGCTCTATTATAATCGGCTTTTGCACTTTGCAGCAAAGCTAAAGAACTTGATGTAACACCAGCAGCTTCAGCCAATCTGAGAATATTATTTATATCTTCATCACTACTTATTACTTTTGAATTGAGCAATGATTTTTGCAAATAGAATAATGCAAGAGCTTCAGAACAATTATTGGCAGCAAGCTGTTCAACACCAAACTTAGCAATTTCGGAACCAGTTGCATCGGAAAGTTCTTTAGTTCTCTTTGCTAGAAATTGTTTGGAAGCAATTAATTCTTCGTTTTTAAAATTTAATGCTTCGGCAACAAGTGTCTGAGCATTTGAAACCCCCATTTCTTCCAATTGTTTTTCTATGGAATCGGCAGTAGTTTCATTTAACTGATCCATAACATCAGTACTGTAAAGATAAGATGTTGCTAAATCATTAAAGGCTTTCTGTACCTGTTCGGAAGTTGATTTACTATTTGTCAGTATAGAGAAAAAATCTTCAAGTTCTGATGTATCAAAAGAAATACCTAATGATTCATCAAGGTTGCTAAAAGTTGAACGCAAATTTTCCAGCATATCATTATCTATATTTTCTTTAGTAAATCCATCTGGGGTAAAAATCTTTTGATACGCATCAGAAAGAGAATCGAACTGTGGCTTTAGTTGAGTAGATATTAGCGAAATAGTTTCAGAAATTGTAGGTAGGGGACTACTTTCCGATGATATACTGCCTTGGACATAACCTAATTCTATTAATTTGTCTATTAATAATTGAGTTTCATCTTCAGACAAGCCAAGGACATTAATTAATGAACTGAATGCTTCTTCGCCCGGTGCAATAAAATCATCATTAAAGTTAAATGATTTTAAATCAATATCACTAAGGCCACGAAGTTGTTCGGCATAATTTTGTACAGTCGTATCATTTTCAAATAGTTGACCGATATTATATGCTTTTTCGGAAGTACTATTTACCTCATCAAAAATACCTTCAAATACTTCTGATGAACCTTCCACCTGTCCTGTAACACCTTGTATGGACTCCTTAATTGAATCAAGATTCGCTTTGGCTTCAGAAACGCCTTCTCCGGATGCCAGAGCAGCGTTATAATCTTTTACAGCTTGAATAGAATCATGATATAAAGGACGAAGAGTATCATTACGCATAATCTCTGCATTTACAAATTCATCATATACCGTTTTATATTCCTGTAATTCATCGGTCCAAATAGTTCTTAACTGTGATGATACATTACTTGTTATATTTGTAACATCAATCCCATTTTTATCTCCGAAATTTCGTAGATCTTCTGAGAATTGTTGAAGCAAGTTATAGACTGATTCTGCATCACCTTGAACTTGTAGAGTTGAGCCTTTAGTAATTGCTCCAGAGGCAGCATATCCTACTCCACTTTTTTGTGAAACCAACTTTATTGAACTATCATAGTTATTAATAAAATCATTTAATTTATTTTGTTCATCAGTTAATGATGCATAAAAAGGTCTGGTAAAATATTGACCAAGATTATATGTTTTCTCTTCAGATAAAGCTTCTTTCGCTTCTTCGTACACATCTCTATTCTTAACTGTATGCTCTATTGCTTTTTCTTTTGATAGTTCTGTTAGAAGACCTAATTGATCTTTGTATTTCCCATTTACTAAATCAAGATTTGATACTTCATCACCATAGGAATCAACTAAAGATTCTTGTATTCCTAATAATTGTTCTTTAATTGAACGTGTTTCATCTGCGGTCAGGTTGCCCCTATCTAATTCTGTTTTTAGTTCCTTATATTTTTTGATTTGAGAATCCAAAGATGACTGTTGTTCTTTATAAGTATTAGATAACTCAACGGCATTTTGCCTTGCTTCTTCTTGTGCATGAATCCATTTGCTTATTTGGGAAACTACGGCAGATATGGCGAATGAAACACCAGCAGATAATGCCATTTGCATTGCTGAGGTTGCAATAGATAATGCAATTGTAGAAGCTTTTGCACTTAAAAGATATTTAATATATCCACCTACAGATCCTGAGGCACCGTTTAATGAAGATAAATATTGTTTGAAAGATGACTGACTTTCACCTAAACTTTCACCATAATTATTTTGAGAGGAAATAGTCTTAGATTGAAGAGAATTATATTTTGTTAGTTCTTCTTGTAATTGTGAATACTGTGAAATTAATTTACTTATATCTAATTTTTTGGAACTCAGACTAGTATAATTATTGGGAATTATTGAGTGGAATTTGAAATATATTTTCTTGATGCATTTATTTAATAATTTTTATTTACTATCATTTAACTTATATATTCCTAACATACAATAAAGACAGAAAGTAAAGTCTCTGCCTAATAATTTCACTGTATTGCTCAGCGCTAGTCCCGAATGTCTGTTTAAGCAGCATCGTTTCATATACTGCTTATGAGGATGTCATTACTGTGGGGATTCCGCTCGAGTGAGACGGCTTTCCTGCTGACCAAATGAAACTCACGCATTTTTACGATTCTGAAATTGTCACCAATAACAGAAGAGTAGCAGAGTATTAACATTTTTCCCAGGCATAGAATTATTAACCATGCACCTATTCAGGCCATATACCTCATTTAACTTAATGTATTTCATTAAGCGTAATATCTAAAACTTATCTTTGATAAGAAACTTTATTACTGTCGGCATATTAATATGAGGATTAACTTTTTAATCCTACCGACATTTTTTATCCCTGCGAATAAACCGCCGGCAAGTGCTAGAGAACCTGCCGGGCCCAGAGCATCTGTTAGCTTGTTTATCATTTCCAATAATGAATTCAGAGCATTAATACCAGATATAATGGCATCAGAATCTGTAATATTTCCGACTGTATCCGTCCAGGTATTTGATAATCGATTGAGACTGCCTTCCCAACTATCTGCAGAACGAGTAGCAGTTTCCATAGCACTGCCGCTGCCATTGGCGTAATCCGTTAGCATTTGATCGAAACTATCCATATTCTGGAGAAGAGCATCTAACTCTTCTGCTTGTTCATTTCCGCCAATATTAGTGAGAATTTTTCCTTTCAAGGAATCATTTTCACCTAATCGATTATAAGCATCCGATAGATCCCGAAGAATTGAAATAGGATCCCGTAGCTGTTCTGAGCCATTGACCATTTCTGTCATGGAAACATGAACGGAATCCAATGTTTTTACAATTTTGGAAGAGTCGGTATTTTGTAAGTTGCCAAGTAAGGAATTGATACTGTTACCAATTTCACTTCCCGTACTGTGTGTGATGGAACCAATGGTTCCTATCATGGCCGATAATTCTTCAACTGAGATCTGATAACCAGATGCGGCAGTCCCAATTGTACTCATTGCTTCTGCCATATTACTCAAAGAAACATTATTGTGTGTTGCAATGTTGGTTTGACCGTCCAGTACTTCATTTAGCTTTTTAGCCTCTCCATTAAATTTATAAGCCGCGTTTAAAGCCAATATATATTTGTCGGCTGTTTCTGCAGTCATATTCCCTGCGGCTTGAGCAAGAAGAGATTGTTCAGCCAGGTCAGTTCCTTGATTTCCATTATAACCGGAGTTAGCCATATTCTGTACTCCGGATAAATAATCTGATGCTTTTTTCCCATAGGTACTGGCCGCTTCGAAAGAGGTTTTACCAAGCTGTGTTAGCTGTTCTTTTGTGAAATTTCCCGATTTCCCTATATTAGTGAGAAGGGTATCAATACCTTTTAATTCTTTTAGTGATTCTTTGACTTGGGTGACGATTGTGTCTTTGATTTTTAAAGAGGAGAGTTTGTTTATGGCACCTTTAAATATATTACCTAAATTTATTCCTGACTGACCAGTTGTGATTGCCTCCATTTTTAATTCTGAAAGATTTTTCTTTAAAGTAGAAAGATCAGATTCATCATCAACTTTATTTATTGCTTTTCCTAGTTCTAAAAATTTTCCCTTTAAGTCAGAACTCATTTTGGCATTGTTTTTCAAAAACTGATCAAGGTCCGATTGTACTTCTTTCTTTGACTGAATCAGTTTTTCAGGTACCTTTTGCTTAGGAGTCATCTTTTCATGATCAAGACTGCGGCCAAGTTTTTGGGCTTGTTTTTCTAAATCCCCTTCATTTATTTTTATATTGATTCTTATCTGACTTTGTTTTTGCAACCTTTTCTGTATATTTGCTAATTGTTGTCTGATTATTTTTTCGGATTTTTTTTCATCTAGCCTAGCTGAGATAGATAAGCTATTGTCATTTCCCATAAACACCTCCTGTTTAGGAATACGAATCAAGCCGCACTATTCCGCGGCTTCCATTTCCCGAAGCTTTTGGGCATCATCGTGTATCTTTTCGTACATTTTATCCTTGAAATCAGGGGCTGCCACCATTTCTTCCATAAACTTCAGTACGGTATCCATGTTTTCTCCGCTAAGGTTATTCTGTAATTCAGCGGTATTTCCAAGATAAGTGTGAACAAGATTTACAATTTCCTTCACTTCCTCAGCAATATCCGCCCCATTAATAATAAGAAGCGTAAGAGCATCCCTGCGCAGTTTTCTCAGCTTCCAATAATTCTTTATTCTTGTTATCATAAAACTTCCTCATTTTCTCATATTTATTTACAGTTGCCAGTTTGTGATCACCGAAGCTGCTCAATCGCCTGCTTTACCTTATCATAACCCACCATGGCACCTATCCAGTTAGCGATTCCCATAAGCGGAATATAAGTAATATTCAGAGGAGCAAACGGTATTTCGGTACTAATATAATAAAGAACAGTACCTCCACAGCCCACAAGCAGCGCAATAATCAGCACAACAATATTGGACGCATAATGAACATGCTGTTCATCCAGGAACTTTTTCACCGCTTCCGTCACGACAGCCGTCAGAACAGCAAAAGATGTCAATAAAAATAAAAAGGTTGTTATGTTCATAAATTCACTCCCCTCCGGCGGAACGATTGCCGTCCCTGTCCGCTGCATTTTCTGCCTGTCCGGTATCCGGCCTGTTTTCCAGCCAGTATTTCCAGGCAACCTTGGTTTCCGGGATAAAATAATAGGCGATCAGTTTGCCGCCATAGCCTTCATCGATCCAGACAGGCTGGACTCCGAGTTTGGCATAAGTTATGATCTGTTTGATATTACAGATCTTGCATAAATTCGTTTTCCCATATACTTCGGTTACATCTTCAAAGGTTTTGTATTTGATGTTGTCCATCTCCTTTTCGTAAAAAATAGGGATACTTGAACCACAAAAAATATTGTGAATCCAGGTATCCCTGTCGCGGCTGTCCGGCTCTTCCCGATTCCGTATTTTCTTCTCCGGAATAAATCCGGACTTCCTGAAAAAACGGAACTGGGAAAAGTCGGACAGCCGCCGCTGTCAATCCACAATATGAATAATAAATCCAAAGCCGGAGCATGGCTGTAAGCCGCTCCGGTTTCGGAAAAGCAGGGCGGGAGACCGGCTCCCGCCATTTTGGCAGATTATTCTGCTTCGTCAGAAAGCTCCACGAATTCTGCAAAGTTGCCGTCCTTGTCCTCCAGAAGATCGAAGGTCATGGTAATGCTGGCAGGATCACCGGCAGAAGACTGGGAAAGGGAGAAGTTTCTCTGAGGCTGAGCCTTGTAGAAGATCATCTTATAAGGAGTCAGTACCTCGTTGTCATCCTTCTCAACGGTATCCATGGTAATGTAGTAAGCCTTCGGCAGCTTGCTGTTGTTGATGGTAATGCGCTTTACGCCGCTTGCTTTTGTAACAACATAGCCTACTTCATATTCAAGGCCGGTTTTGATATCTTCTGCGTTAGCAGCTGTGAACTTGTTGTCTGCAAAGGCACCTTCGATTTCTGCTCCGGCAAAATCACCTGCTTTATATACGAAAACGCTGCCGGGCATCGCGTTGTCCGGAACCTTCAGGCTGCCGTCCGCGTCTGCTTTGACTGTGGCTCTTTCCGGATATGCCGCATCAGTCTCGATCACGCCTCCGGAGATCAGGGAGTACAGTTCAAACGGATAAACCTGTGCTTCGATGGTAATGGTTCCTTCGATGGGATTTGCAAAAGCAATCCTTTTCACGCCTTTTGCCGTTGCATACACGGATTCCCCGGTGAGGGCCTGTGTAGTTGTGTTGGCAGTTTCGAAGAAGAGTACGGGTTTTCTGTCAAGGGAACGAATATCTACATCACAAACCTGTCTGTTAGCTTTATTAATATTGGGCATAATAATCCTCCTGAGTTTTTATAAAATAGCAGTCCGTCTTTTCGGCGGGCTTTGGTTACTGTTTGATACAATCAAACCATTGTGTGAAATCGACCTTATTGTCCTTGTTTCCCCATGCCGCAACAGACATTTTAAGTACGTCAAAAATGGTGTTTTGCTGCATGCGTGCGAACAGGTCATATACTTGGTAAACTGTCAGATCCCAGATGTTCAGAATATTGATGGAACTGTGATAAGCCGCAACGGCTGAAATAATGTTTGGCAGTTCCAGTTTGGGATCACTTTTGGCTTTTTTTTCGTTGCCTTTTTTTCTTTTATTCAGTTTTTCTATAATTTTGGCCGCCGCTTTGTTTTTGGCATTAGAGGTATCCATAGCATCTTTTGATACGGCATTCAGCTGTAAAATAATACTCTCGATTTCGGGAAGCAGCTGCGGGGTGATTGCACCGGTGGGCGTATCCGTTTCTTTTTCATAAACCATAAAGGCATGGTTTTCCTGTGAAAAAGAAAGAGTTTCACATAGGAAAAAGGAGAGTGCCTGGTTCAGCTGTTCTATGATTTGGGAGTCAAAGCTGAAGATATCCAGCGCCTGAATATGTACCTTGTCCTGCTCCGGCATTTGTTCATATTCGTCACGGATTTTCAGGATAAGCTGTTTTTCAGATTCCGAATAACCGGCAAAATAATTATCTCCCAGTTCTTTCAAATTTTTATAGTAGGAATCGATATCAAGAAGCAGCATGGACAAATACATATTGTAGGTGCTGAATTTATTGGGCAGGGAATCAATTTCCCTGAGAGTGGGAGAGCGTACACTGCACAGATTCAGCTTGAGTGCAGACGGGCTTATCAAAATACTGTAATCAAGGTTCAAGATGCATTACCCCTTCGTTTTAAAATCAGGTACGGTGAAGACCATCTGTCTGCCGTAGAAGCGGCTGTCCAGCACGCTGCTGGTTACGGATTCCAGGCGCAGCTGTCCGATGCCGAACTGGCTGGAAGCATGCAGCTTTCTTTCAATCATATCGGCAAGGATATCGGGCCGTGTGCCGAGAAATCCATCCTTTTCATACGGCATCTGATCAAAAGGGGAGTAGGCCCATGCGGTTATTCTCATATCCTTTATCATGCCGGTGGGTATCTGAGGGACATCGACTTCGAAACAAAGGCAGGTTTTGGTTTCAGCCTGTGTATTTATATAGAGATAAGGGAAAATCTGACTGTACGGGAGGCCGTTTGCTTCGGCTTCCGTAAAATCCTCCTTATTGAGCAAAAGCCCGCAGATATCGGAATCTTCAGTCAGCATGGAAAGTAGTCTGGTTTTGTATAAACCGATATCGTTTACGATAGATTTTTTCATAAGCTTTTATGGTATCCTTTACTGAATTTACTGACAGGAGCAGATGGTGATTGAGCGACGGTACTGCGAGAGCAGGTTTTCCGCGTTTTCGGATTCTGTCATATAATAGGTACGTCTGTGGCGTGCAACCGTGTGGTGGATATCACCTCCGGGACCCTGGCATACGCCGTTTGCCGCCAGATAATCTTTTTCCTTGCGGGAAATTCTTATAATGGTAAGGACCTTCTTTCTTCTGTATTTTCCGGAAAAGGAGGGGCCGGCGGCGATACTGTCAGAACAACAGCACCGCCGCCGGTTAAGATGTGAAGAGGATAGTACGGCTGTATGGGGGAGCTGCAGCCGGAATATATGTAAGCTTAAAAGCCGGCAATAAGTGATGGGCATCGGGGATATTCATTGACATTTCCATTTTTCTGCGCAGTGGGAAATGGTTTGAGAGTCTGTTACTCTCTCATAATAAACACGCTGTGAAAGGCTTGAGAACGCAGAAAAAATGGTAAAAATCGAACACCTGTTCCGTATTTTTGCTTTTTAAATAAAATTTGACAGAAAAGCCTCCTTATTTTGACGGTATAAGGTGTTAAGCATCCGCCTTCCATATTTTATGCTGTATTTCTTTTTGCAGTGGGGGTTATTGTTTTCTTCTGAAACGTCCAGCGCAATTTCTATCAGCCTGTTTATGGTTTTCATGTTGCCGATTTTAATCTTTTTAATAGAAGAGATGAATTCGTTTGTCACTTCGTCAAATTCGGAGATAAAGTCTTCTTCTTCGAAACGGTCATGATTCCGTTTAATAAAGCTGTCATAATCGGAAACAAGCTTCTGGATTTTACTGATCTGCCGGTCATTCGCCTTTCCGTCCAAATGGCGGATGAATTGTTTGGTCGGGATCGTGCTTTCCTGACTGGCACTCTGGATCTTGTCCAGCCAATACTGAAGCCAGTTCATGGGACAGACCAGCTTCGGATTGATCCTGTCGTTGATTTTCGCTTTTTTGTCCCGGCTTTCTTCATAAGGGACATCCTTGCCCTTTTGGGAAACGGAAATATTTTTTACATATTTAATAAAGAAAGGATAGTCTTTTTTCTCGTCATGAAGCGTGGGGTTCATGCAGGGCATTTTTTTAATGCGTTCGATTTCCGACAGGGCGTCCACCTCATATTCTCTTTTGCAGCCGTCAATGATGACCTGGGCGAGGACGGACAGGATCACGAAGTTATCATGTAATTCCCGGTTGGGGGAGGTCCAGTAGTAGGTGAGGGCCAGCTGGGCCAGATTGCTGGATTCCCCGATACCGCGCCGGGACAGGGCGAATTTGTTATCCATCCGGGCGTACTCAAGGGGGGTTTTGCGATAGGTTACCCCGCTTTCCTTCAGGCGGTTAACGATGGTGGGGAATTTTTCGTAGCAGATCCCCGCATATTTGACAAAGGTGGGATGATCGGTCACGAAGAAAAAATCCGAATCGTGATCCAGGCCGTTGCCTCTGTCCTGAATATCGGTGCCGATACAGTTTACGACGATGATATTGCTGCTGAAAGGAAAGTAGGCCTCCATTTCCGGGCTGTAATGATTGTGAAGGTAACAGATATTGTTGGGGGAGTTATGGGGGGAACGGAAAGCGCAAAGGAATTCCCCGTCACCAAAACGGCTTGTATAGCACTGGATGGTGCCATCTTCATGCAGCAGGGTGGGATCCTTTTTCCAGTCGCCGCCGGCCGCATACAGAAGAAGGGCATAGGGATTGCTGCAAATAGTCAGGTTGTCCCCGTTGACCATAATTTTCCCGCTTCTTAATTTATTGACATATGTCCGTATGATCTGCCTTTTTTCATACCGGTACCATTTACTGTCTGCAAAAGCAGGGTTCTTTCGGTATAAATCGGCCATCATTTCATAGTGGTTGACCTCGTTGGCATTTTTTCTGAGAAATTTTTCAAACTCCTGATCGTCGGATTTCAGTAATTCCACATAATTTACACTGTAAGCGGCGATATCCTTCACGTCATCTTTGGTGCAGGGGAGGGTGTTGAGCATCTGGTAGCTCATCTGCTGGACATCTCCCAGCTTGCTTTCATGATCGGTTTTAACGATTCCGAAGCAGGAACCGTCGGCATTAACCTTTCTGCACCAGTAAAGATAAGCTTCTTCCGGAGTATTTCCCATCAGCTCCATGAATTTGATCCATTTGACGGCATTGTGAGTGGTAATAAGCTTGATGTCCTTTGCATTGTGCCATTGGCCGAACATATCCTGTATGCGCCAGGTATTGTAATCAAGGCCGTTATCCCTGCACCAGTCCTGCATAAATTTTTGAATGGAGCATTTAAAGGCACAGGCTTTAAAAAAATGATTCCGAAGCAGCGCCATACCGTTGACCCATTCCGGAAGACAGGAGGCTTCCATAAGCCCCATACCGTCCCACATGGTATTTTTGACATCTGTTTGCTCACAGGCGACGACACATTTCTTTTTGAGGGAAGGGACTTTTTTGAATACCTTATTGTATACAGGATTTCCCTGCAAATCCAGGTTACCTTTATCCAGAGCACGCTGCCTGGCTTTTTCCGTGGCGGCCTCGTCCACGCAGCGTTCGAAGCCCTCATAATCCTCGGCTTTGACAACGTTGGCCATAGTCGTGAAGAAGCTGTCCTGATCCTTCAGAATCAGAATGTCTTCTGCCGGGATGAAAAGAGTATCCAGGATTGTGCTTGTCGTGAGCGGGGCATAGGCGGACAGCTCCACAATTTTGGCATTTTCCACCGGCATTTTTTCGCCGAGGCCCATGGTCAGCCAGTCATATGCGGCGTCATACAATTTTTCATTCAGGAACATGACCTGGCCCAGCTTGGCTTTTGAACTGTTCCGGTAGAGCATTCGATAGTGTATGGTTTCTTCCTTTATAATATTTCCCTGCCGATCCTTAGTGGGATAGGTAACTGAAACCCCTTCCTGGTAAAAAAGCTCCCTTATTTCTTCCTTGCTCTTTTTCACGTATTTATATTTATTCTGTTCCACTTTTTCCATAATGCGGCGGATGTTTTCCCGGGCGGCCTCATCATCGGCCTTATTTAACAGATCGGTCAAATGCTTCCGTTCTTCTTCGTAGGAACGGGAACCGAAGTCAAAATCAAGGCAGATGATATCCTTTGTACTTTGGCCTTTCGTTATTTTCATCCCGTTTTTCTGAAGAAAAATGCGGAACAGACTGTGGTTAAATACGCCGGTTGTGTAGTCGTAACGGTCCCGGATGCCCAGATTGTAACCATACAGAGTACCGGCTTTAATATTCAGAATTTTAATTCCTGTTTCGTTCATTTAAGTTTCTCCCTTCCTTATTAAAAATGGCAGTGCAGGTTAATCATGCGGTGATCCTGAAAATCACTTCTCATTCGTGCAGGGCAGTTCGGTTCGTTTTTCCCGGTACAATTGCAGGGAACGGGCTATCCTGTCGGTGATGTGGGAAGAAGGATATTCGGTGCTGAAATCCGGTGGGCAGATGCTGCCGGCGTATTGCCGGTGGAATTCTTCACGTGTGGGGACGGGGGGATTGTTATTTGCGGGAAGATAAGTGATCATGTTGTTCTTTATATAATTTTGCTTAATTTGTATTTTTATTTGAGTCATTGTTCTGCCTCCTGTTGTGAAATTTGAGTAACATTAGTGGGAATATACTCTATTTCTCCATTCGGGGAAAAAACGGGTGGTTCACAGCCAGGGAGATTATGGCCTCTCGTTTGCATCGGGAGCGGATGTTTTTTCTCATTCCGCCTGTATCTGGTCAGGGAGCGGTTTGAAAAATACCCGGATGGAAGGAGAAAGCTGCATGGAAAAGAAAAGTCGAGTCCGGTTAATGGGACATGGGATATAGTAAGATATGGAATATAAAGGAAGAAAAAGAATTGAAAAAACAGAACGTATGTTCGAATAAATATTGACAAGAACATATGTTCGATATATACTCAAGCTATCAAAGGGAACAAAAAAAGACCAATCCTCAAACGGTGTTGGCGCACCTCGGATTGGTCTTAAGCACATATTACATAAGCCCTTGCCCTAAAGCAGTAGGTTTATGAAGTACAGCAGAAGCTATACATCTGCATTATTACATAACAATTGTTGTATAGTCAAGCACTTCTGCAAAATTCCCTTTTACTATAAATTAACGTTCGGCTGTGAAATGAAAACAGCCAAACGTCAGCTTTACATACCCCTGTTCGGAGGCAGTACTGAAAGGCCGGATTCCGTCATTATCCGAAGCCTTTTCTTAAGTTTACGCTTATCCGGCAACAGGCATTGAAATGGAACAATAGTTTATAAGGATTTATTTCGGAGGTGAATTCATGGATAATACGCCTTTATTAAAGGAGTACTATGCACAAAATGCGAAGAAGATAAGAAACATGGTAGATAAAATCCTGTCCGGCTTCGGCGGAGTGACACAGAAGGATTATGATGATTTTTATTCCCTGGCGAATGAGGTTTTTGTGGACATGCTGCGAAGATATGACAGGAAACAGAGGTTTGATTCCTTTCTCTACAGCTGTCTGTCCAATCGGATAAAAACAGAAGTCACACGCAGAAACAGGGAAAAACGGAAGGCGGATCTCAACTCTGTTTCACTTGATACGCCCATAGGAGAGGGGGATACGGTGCTCGGAGATATCCTGGTATCGGATTTTCATATAGAAAAGGAAGCGGATAAAGAGAAAGCTGTTTTTTCGGAGGAAAGGATGGCTGCCTATTTTAGCGCATTATCAGATACCCAGCGTCAGATTGTTGAACTGAAAATGGACGGATTTACGAAGCCGCAAATTATAGAAAGACTGCGCATTACGGAAAACAGTTATAAGATAAATCTGGAGAAACTGAAGAATTTCGACAAGGTTCAGCTCTTACTTCGGGGGAAAAAGAAGGATAAGAAATGTGTGGAGGAGGAAATTAATATGAGTCAGATATTAACGCAGACAGCAGAAAAAAGTAAACCGAAAAATTACCAGGTATATGCCATCATACAGAGAATGTATGACTATTCCATCCGTTTGGATCATCCGCTGCAGCGAGAATCCGAACAATGGAGCAATGTGATGAGGGGGAACCTCATATCGGATATCCTCCAGGATAACCCGATTCCTCCGCTGGTCTTTGCAGAACAGGTGATAGACGGAGTGGTGATTATCTGGGCCATTGACGGGAAACAGCGCTGTTCCAACGTGGAAAGTTTCCGTAGAAATGGCTTTCGGATCAGCAAAAATGTAGAGAGGTACCTGATCAAATACCAGACGGCGGCAGAAACCGAGGACGGAAAAATTCTTCTGGATGAGAACGGACTTCCCCGATATGAGGTGAAGGAATGCGATATCAGAGGGAAATGCTATTCGGATCTGCCGGAAAAACTGCAGCGGAGCTTCAACGAGTATAATTTTGAAGTGACACAGTACCTCAACTGCAGCAATGAGGATATCGAATACCATATAAGAAGGTACAATGCCTCCAAGCCCATGTCGGTGGCCCAGAAGGGAATTACCCATCTGGGAGAACAGTATGCCCGTATTGCAAAGGCAATTGCGGAGAAGCATTTCTTCAAGGATAAAGGGAATTACAGGGTTTCGGAGTTTGCCAACGGGACAATGGACCGGGTGATTACCGAAAGTGTGATGGCTATCAATTTCCCGGAAGACTGGAAGAAAAAGAATGAGGATATCTGTACATATCTGAAGGAAAACGCAAGAATAATCCACTTTAATACATTTGAAGAATATATAGACAGGCTTGACGAGGTGATAACACCGGATGTATCGGATATGTTCAATTCCAGGGATTCCTTCCTGTGGTTCGGATTATTCCACCGTTTTGCCCGTCTGGGAATGGATGATGAAAGATTTGTCTGCTTTATGCAGGAATTTAAAAACAGTCTGCACAGCAGAAAAGTATCGGGAGTATCCTATGATGATTTAAAGGAAAAATCCACAAAAGATAAAAATATTGTAATCCGTAAGCTTAACCTGCTTGAGACACTGATGGATGAATTTCTGCATGTTAAGAAGAAGGAAACTGTTGAAAAATTCGATATTACCAGTGAAAAACTGCAGCAGTTTGTGGACGAGTTCAATGAAAGCGATATTGTAAAGATGATCCGGGTACGGCCTGAAAAAGAAAAAATAAAGATAGCGGTTCAGTCTCTCATGGTGGTTTCCGGAAAAACACAGCTTTCCGACAAGGCAGTCAGGGAATATATCGAAAGCAATTCTTTTGATGATGATGTTATTTATGATACCCTTTTGTATCTTGGCGCGCTGAACGACTGGACGCTGAATGTGAATAATAATTCCAGGCTTTTTGAACAGGGAAATCTTCCGGCTTTGGTGGGAGTGGTGGCCTATGCTTACAGAAATGATATTGATGACAGTATCTGCGTTGAATGGCTGGAAAGGTATGTGGAAAATTATGATACCGGGCACAAAACCCCGGAAGACGGCAGGAAGAAGCTTACGGAAATAATCACGGATTTAAAACATTTTGTTTCCTATAAAAGGCACAGAACGGCATAGCTGTTTTGTCCTTCTAAAAGGAACTGTCTGCCGTAATTTTGTTTTCATTGCTTTTTTTACCGGGGGATAGTACCATATAACTAATACGTAATGTGGGGGACAGAATGAGTAACAGAATAAAATGGACCGGATATTTGTATATGAGCCTGCTCAGTTTTTCAGCCTTTCTTTTGGAATATGTCTCGATTTTTGTCATTGAAGGCTTCTTTCTGCATGTGGATATATGGAATTATACACCATACCAGAGAAGCATTCACTGCATTATCATGGCAGTTCTATGGGCGGCAGTCATCGGGAGTATCTTACTTTTTTCCCGCAGGCGCTATGATTTTCCTGTAAAGAATCTCGATACGGAAAAAATTTCTTCCCGAGACTGGATTGCTGCTTTTCTCTGTCTCGCCGCCTGTAAGGTTATGACCTTTATAGACTGGCATACATGGAAGATAATCGGAGAGGCGAAGGGAAAAAGTGTATTTTCTTTTCTGACCCAATATCTTTACTATATATTCGAGGTGGGGCTTGTCCTCCTGATTATCATATTCGGGCAAAAAGCCGCGGAAACCGGACTGAAAAGAGAAAGCAGGATTCCTTTTGGAGGTATTATTCTGGCATTAACCTGGGGAGTTTTTCATTTTGTTTCAAGGGGAGTCGGCCTGGAAATATGGAATGGGATTTCCTGCATGCTGTTTTCTGTTTTAGGAGGAATCATGTATCTTAAGATGCGGAAAAGATGTCTTTACAGTTATTTGCTGCTCGCTGTTGGTTACCTGCTTTAGTTAAGGCAGCATTTAATAAGAGGTTAATGAAATGTATTTATATCATTTTTTCGATAAATCTACAGGGCCATTCCAAAATTTATCAGATTTGTCTGTTGATGATGCAAAGGCCGTACTTAACGGAATAAAGCAGACAAAGCCGAATTCCCAATGTGCTCAAAGGCATGATAAATATGTTGAATACAGGCGTAATTGTGAAAATATAATCCGTTCTGAGTTTATAAAAAAGGGCGGAAAGATATCCAGAACCGTGCCGCATTACATGGTGGTTGAATTCAGTCCATGGCTGAGCACATGGTATGAAAACAGTGAATATATAAAAATTCCTGTTGAAGAATTTGATATGAATACACTTTCTTTTACCTATGGCGATTCCATGCCTACATTCAGCCCTACAATTAATGACGGCAGAGAATATCGTCACCAGCTTTATACTTATAAGGAAATCCTGAAAATCATCGATAAATATGGCCTGCCGCAGGATTGGAATGATGATGGGAAATATGGTCCGGAAAGATACATTGAGGTGCATGTGTGGAGCGATGAAACAGTTGGTAAATACAGACACTGCACAGTTTGAAAAAGAGTGAGGGAAAAAAGTGGAAGAAGTAAGAGAGTACGGGAAAAAGTCACAGCCGAAAATCAGATATTCTCAATTTGATGCCGAAGATATCCGTAAGGAACTGCTGGAACGCTACGGGATGGAAATGCCGGTGGAGTGCAGGCTGTTCGATTATGGAATGAACGATATATACAGAATAAAAACAAAGAAAGAGACTTATTTTCTGCGTATATCATTAGCCGGACTTCATACAAAAAAGGATTATGAAGAAGAAATGCACATCCTTAATATACTGATTCAAAATGGGATTAAGGCGGCTGCGCCGGTTAAAATGAAAGGCATGCCGGGACGGCAGGAGGATTATGTCTGGGAGCTGTATGCGCCGGAAGGAATTCGTTATGCCATGCTGTTTACGGAGGCACCTAACAGCCCGTCGGATGATAAAGAGAGCAGCGCCTGTAATTTGGGGAGCATGCTTGCCGGGATACACAATATATCCGACAGGGAGAAGTTTCAGGTATCCAGGCCGCCCATTGATATGTGCCAGCTGGTGGAAAAACCGCTCTCGAATATCAGGCCTTTTCTGGCAGACAGGGAACAGGATTTTTCTTTCCTGAAAGAGAGTGCAGAAAAACTGGCAGGATATATAAAGGGAAAACTGCCGGAAACTGCGCCTGTTTATGGATTCTGCCATGGTGATGTTCACAGCGGCAATGTATTTTTTGCAGGAGATAAGCCTACATTATTCGATTTTGACTGTATGGGTTATGGATGGAGAGCATATGACATCTGCGTCTATGCATGGAATGAAACATTTCTTGATGAAAACTATATAGAAGGCAGTGTCTGGAAAAAATATCTGGAAGGCTATGAATCCGTCAGACCGCTTTCCGCAGAAGAAAAGGAAACCATCCCGGCATTCGCTGCTTTGCGGCAGCTGTGGTTAATGGGGCTTCATGCGGATGTTATGGACAGAAATGCCGGATGCTGCTGGTATCAGGATGATTATTTCGATAGTCAGATAAAAATGTTCCGTCTGTGGCTCGACAGATGCAGCTTATAAAGAAAAATTCTGGGAGATAGGTAAATTGAATACAATAAACCACAAAGGAACGGTAACGATAGAAACCGGGCGTCTTATACTGCGTCAATTTACAGAGGAAGATTTGGAGCCAATCTTTAATAATTGCTGGAGTGATAAAGAGGTCTGGAAATGGACTAACTATAAGCCAATGAACAGCGTGTCAGATGTCATATATTCAGCGGGAATGTTTACTGAGGGATGGTTTGGAGCATATGACAGGCTTAATCGTTACAGCTGGGCGATCCAGGTTAAGGATTCAGGAACAGTAGTGGGCAGGTTATTCGGAATGCATCCGGACGATCATATAAATCAGGTGGAGCTGGCTTATGAACTGGGACGCAGCTGGTGGAATCAGGGAATTATGACCGAGGCTGTGAATGCAGTGATTTCGTTCTTTTTTAGAGAAGTAGGTTTTAATCGGATTTATGCATATCATGCCGATAAAAATCCGGCATCAGGCAGGGTCATGCAGAAATGCGGAATGATTTATGAAGGTACTCTGCGTCAGGCCTGCATTTGCAACAATGGCATATTTGATAAGGTTTGTTATGCAATTCTTTCTGGGGATTATTTTAATGGATCAGAGAAATAGACAGTAAAGGAAATGGAAAAAACTATTATTTCCCAAAGGAAGGAGACGACAAAAAAATGGAACGGAAAGAATTGCTGGAAAATATCGCGCCCTGTTCTCTGATGTGTTATACCTGCGGCGGTTATGAAAAAGGTGCCATATGCAAGCTGGCCGGAGAATTATCAGGCTATCTGGAAGGCATGTATGAATTTTATGAGAAGCATTCCGGCCCGGGGCAAAAAGCGTATTTGGAACGGTTTCAAATATTTCAGGAAGAGCTCACAAGGATGGGTGAAGCGGGATGTGGGGGCTGCCGGAACGGTGAACATAACGGATGCAGTATCCGCGGCTGTTTCCTTTTGGAATGTGTGAAGGAGAATGAAGTGGACTTTTGCGGTGAGTGCCCTGAGTTCCCCTGTGATAAAGTACATAGTATCTTTGAGGAAGAGGTTTATTTACAGTGGCTGGAAGGCGGTAAAAGGATACGCGAAGCAGGCGCAGAACAATTCTGGGAGGAACGCCGGCATGTTCCTCATTATGCAGGATATAAGAAGGGATTAGAGGAATAGCAGAAGCACGAAACAGATAAAAATAATCCGGTGAGGTGTTGAACGGTTATGCCCCAGAACAAGGAAAATCTTTCTGCCAACGATGCATGGAAGGCAATAATTGAAAAATATCATATTTTGGAGCACATCGAGAAAGATGGATGCTTTCCTATTAAGGCCAGCCAAATCAAGGAATTCAGAGAGCCCCGGCTTATGGCAAAGTGGGACAGTACGGATGCGCTTCCCGAGGTGCTCCGCAAAAATAAGATCAACATTCTGCCGGACAGCCGCAGTTCCTATGTATTGGGGGACTTTCTTCTGTATCAGGAGATTCCGCCGCTTGACGAACCGGTTACAAGGATGGAGCATGTGGAGCTTCCCGATTATGAATCCATTGACATAAATAATATCAGTTCGGAAGCCAATGCAATCAATGTGTTGATTATTTCCGGGATATTAAATGATTTTCTGGGAACCGGTGAAAACGTATCCACCTTCAACGGAAGGATGGGAACCGGATGTTTTACCTTTGAAGTGGATACCCACAGAGGAATCAAGCAAAAAATCTGTGTGAATAATGCACAGTGCGAAATTGACGGCGGTTTTGAAAATGAAGCTTCCGTGGTCATTATGGAAGCTAAAAATGTAGTACATGAGGATTTTCATATAAGACAGCTGTATTATCCTTACCGCCTGTGGAAGGATAAAGTGAAGAAGCCGATCCGGCTGATATTTTCCGTATATTCCAACCGGATATACCGTCTGTTTGAGTACCGTTTTAAAATACCGGAGGATTATTCATCCATTGAATTGGTTAAATCCAAAAATTATTCTCTGCAGGATACGAAGATTACCAAAGAAGATCTGTGGGAGGTCAGGAATCATACAACGACCCGCACGGATGATGATATGAATGATACGGATATTCCGTTCATCCAGGCCAATTCCATGGACAGGATTATCTCCCTTTTGGAAAATCTGTATGAAAACCCGATGACAGGGCTTCAAATCGCGGAACTCATGGATTTTGAACCCCGTCAGTCCGATTATTACTTTAATGCGGGAAGATACCTTGGCCTGTTTGAGAAGCACGCGGATGATAAACAAAGGATAGTTTCCCTGACTCCACTGGGTGAGAAGGTTTTCCGATTGAATTATAAGAAACGCCAGCTGAAGCTGGTGGAACTGATTCTGGAACATGAAATATTCGGCGCATTTTTTGATTCTATGATGCTCACAGGGCAGCTGCCTGATAAAAATAAAATTGCAGATGAAATGAGAAGGCTTCATGTCTGCAATGAAAGCCAGATTGTCCGCAGGGCCGGTTCCGTTTCAGGCTGGCTGAAATGGATGAATAATCTTACAAATCTGTAAAGCTCTGTGCGGATGAAAGGGAACAGAATGAAAACAGCAAACCTTGTAGTTGTATTGGATAAAGAGAACAAATTTGTACTGTTATGTAAAAGAAGGAAAAATCCTTATAAAGGCCTGCTTAATTTTGTGGGAGGAAAGCTGGAACCGGATGAAGACAGCGCAGCCGCCGCATACAGGGAATTGAGAGAGGAAACAGGGATAACAGATGCCGATATCTCCCTTACACATTTGATGGATCTTACCTATTTCACATGGGATCTCAAGCTAGAAGTGTTTTTCGGATGGCTAAACAAAAGTGTGAGTTTAAAGGAAGAGGTAAATGAACTGCTTTGGGTGGACAAGGAACAAAACTACTTTGATATGAGCCATTTTGCGGGAGAAGGAAATATGGGGCATATCATGGAACAGATAAAGCAGTATGAGGAGGAGCAGGCTTTTTCCCATTAGAGAAAAAACCTGCCCGTTTTTCATCTATGTAAGCGTGGGAAAATGAGCATGCATTTCCGGAACATTCGGGTTGACATCCGTATAGGTCACTGTGGTAAACATGCCGCCGAGTGTAGGAACTCCATTGTTGGTAACGTGGTGGGGCATATGGCAGTGCATGGGCCAGACACCGGGATTATTGGCTCTGAATTCAATATCCCAGGTCTCACCTGATGCTACAAGTATGGTATTTTTACAGATCTGTGAATGGGATGAGATAGGAAAACCATCCGCACCTGATACCCGGAACTGGTGGCCGTGCAGATGTATGGGATGGTGGTGCATCTGGATATTGCCGAAACGTACCCTAACCAAATCGCCGCAGTCTACATACAGAGGAAGGGTTTGAGGGTATGCTTTTCCGTTTATGGTAAAGAAATTAAACATGGGTTTTACAAAGGTAAGCGGATAGGTCCCCGGTGTGAGATCCCCCCAGGGAAGTTCGTTTACAGCCCATTCCTGCAGAAGACAGAGATAATCCTTATCAGGACCGGGGCATTGCGTACAGGGATTTTCCACAATCAGACCGCCCAAGAGACCGGCATTATCCTGGATAGGAACTTCTACATGGGAATGATACATATAAGTTCCGGGAGGATTGCAGATCGTAAAGGAATAATCAAAATATTCACCGGGATTAATATAGGGAGAAGGCTCCAGAGGCGGTACGCCGTCCATATTGTTAGGAACCTCAAGGCCATGCCAGTGAACACTGGTACGGTGAGGAAGATGATTGATGACACGGATCGTGACCTTGTCTCCGGGATATACATGAATGGTAGGGCCGGGTGTCGAACCGTTATATCCCCAGGCACGTACAATAATACCGTCTACCAGTTCCCACAAAACCTCCTCCGCAGTCAGTTCAAAGAATTTTCTCCCATTTGCCAAAGTACAGGGCAGATCCGGAATACCGGGTGTAATTACCATAAATATTTCATCCTTACAGATTGGTGTTGCTACAATATATTTTAGTTTCCGCAAAATATGATTTTTTTACAGGAGTTATCTTTATATGGCTTATCTCATTTTTATTTCAGAAATAAGTCAGTGGAAGGCACGGGAGTGAACCTGCAGTAAAATAAAGGTGACTCCTGCAGGAGGGAAATAATGCGCAGAAAATACAAGGCCGATGCAAAGAAAAGATTCTCTTATTTGGTAACAGCGCTTTTGATTGGATTTGCCATGGGATTGCTGGCGAAATTGGTGGATAATCCCAGAGTAACCGGTATAGTTCCCGTGTTTGATGATCTGGGAGGAAGGCTCGGAATATGGATATTTACGGCAACTCTGCTGGCAGTCTTCTGTAATTCTCCCGGAATGGCTGCGATCCGCACTTTTATCTATTTTATGTCTTTTCTTTTTACTTATTATGCATACACAGTTCTTTTCCTGGGCTTTTTTCCGAAAAGCCAGATCCTTTTCTGGGGACTATGTGCGCTTGTATCTCCGCTCTGTGCATTCCTGATATGGTTTGCCCGTGGAAAGGGATGGTTTTCCAATTTCCTGATTTCGCTGCCCATAGCCGTGCTTGCTGCAGAGGCTTACATGACGGGGAAGGGGAATTCAGTGCTGCAGATTATTTATTTCTGCATGTGTCTTTGCTTATTATTGGTACTCCCCAAAAAGAGAATACAGTGTGCCCCGGTGCTGCTAATTACATTCCTGGTATTTTTTGTCCTGATAAAGCTCGATATACTGACAATTGTATTTGGAAACTGGATGTTGTAGAAAGAAGAAAGGCAAAAGGAAAAAGCGATGAACGATAAAACGATAAGTAAGGAAGCGCCGGAAAACATATTGCAATGCTGGAATCTGTCAGGAACGGCAGAACAGATTTATTCAACGGCCTGGCAAGTCAATGATAAATATGTCCTGAAACGGTACGAGGATTTGGAAAGCCTGAAAAAGAATGCGGAGATGCTTACTGTCCTGCATGAAATGGGAATTCCCGTGGCAGAGATCATACCGATTCCGTCAGGGGACCCTTATGCATGCTGTGATGAAAGATACTACATGCTTTCAAAGAAGCTACCGGGAAATAACGAGACTGATATAAAACAGGAGGGCATCGCAGAAAAAATGGGAGAGATTCTGGGACGCCTGCATCTGGCATTCCGGAAATGTGAGGAGCGCCTGGAATTATGGGATAACAGCCTGCTGGATGAAATGAATGGTTGGGTTGCCGAAAGCCTGTCCCGGGAAAAATGGCTGGATGAAGAAACCTTCCGCAGTGCTGTTGGCAATCTGCAGGATGGATATGATATGCTTCCGCGCCAGGTGATTCACAGAGATGTCCACTTTGGTAATTTTTTATTCGATCATGGTGAATTTTCGGGCTATATTGATTTCGATCTGAGCCAGAAAAATATTCGTATTTTTGATATCTGCTATTTCCTGACAGGACTTCTTTCCTCACAAATCGGAAGCAGCCTGGATACGGAGGAATGGCTGAGGATTGTGAAGGATGCGGCAGCAGGCTATGAAAAGTGGATTCCTTTACTCCCTGAAGAAAAAAGGGCGTTCCCTTATGTGATGGAGAATATTGAACTGCTATTTGCTGCTTATTTCAATCTGCCTGAGCAGGCTGATTTCCGGAATAATGCGCTTAAGATGTTTTATTTTGTCCGCGGACAGGAAGCTCAGATTCATAAAATGCTGGAAGAATAAAATCGTGCAGGAGGAAGAAAAATGGCGGGAGTGGCAGAAAAAAAGGATATTTTTGTGAAAGAAGTGGCAACGATGGAGGGTGTGGAAGCCATCGGACAGACAGGCGATCCGGATGAAGTTCCCATTCCCGGATTCGGAGATTATGATTTGTTTGTATTATGCAGTAAAATCCCTTCCATGGAAGAAAGAATCAGCTGTTATAACCGGCAGGAGGAGCTTTTTACAGAATTGAATATGGAAGTGTGCAAAGCCGATATTCATTGGAGGACCGGTGATATTCTGCTGATTGACGGTGTGGAAACAATGTTCATGTATTTCCTTGCGGAAGAAATGAGGGACTATATAAATTCGGTGGTGGACGGCAGCAGGATATCACCGGAGGGAGAATTTTATCCTCTCGGAAGGCTTTCCACCATGAGAAATATCAATGTTTTAGTTGATAAAACAGGAGTGCTGGAAGCTATGAAGGAGGAATTGACGGAATATCCTGAGCGGCTGCGTAAAGCAGTTTTGGATGCCAGCTATCCTTATATATGGGATGAGGAGAATGTAGGGCGCGCTGTCCTTCGTAAGGATATTGTGTTTAACCATCATGTGTTCCAACACTCACTGGACTTATTCTTACAGACTCTGTATGCATTGAATAAAGTTTATTTTCCGAGTTGGAAGCGGACGGAGCAGTATATTCATTCCTTTCCCCTCAAACCCAGAGACTGTTACAGCAGAATGCAGAAGGCGATTGCCCTTTCGGTCTGTGCGGAAACAATAGAGGAATCATATGCAATATGGCGGGAACTGGTAGAGGAACTGAAGGAAATTGTGGAGGAAAAGGAGATAAATAATCAGTGAAAAAAGAAAAGGTATACGGATACAAAAATTAGTATTAGTATTACAGAAGTAAATAAATTGGCAGACAATCGAATTCCCGATTGTCCGCCAACGTTATAAACCTTAATTTTTCAGATATTCAGTTTCGAGAGATTGATGGAAAAACCGGGATATATACTGACCGGAATATCATCTGCAAAGGAAAACTCTGCGATATCATCTTTCTCGAAATTGTAAAGGGTTATTCGGTCTTTATCCGGATCTACAATCCAGTATTCACGGACGCCGGCAGTGCGGTATTTGAATAGTTTTATCATATAATCCATACGTTTGCTGCTGGGAGATACTATTTCTATTATCCAGTCCGGCGCACCTACACAACCCTTGTCGTTGAGCTTATTTTGGTCACAGATGATACTGATATCCGGTTCTACATAATTTTTGTCATTCTCATTTAAGAAAACAGAAAATGGAGCAATGTCGACTTCGCAGGCCCCATTGTTTTTGTCTATATAATCAGAAATGACACGAGACAGGGACAATAGTATTTTTTGATGTTTTCTGCTGGGGGGCGCCATGTAGTAAATCTGTCCGTCAATCAGTTCTGCACGCGTTCCGTTCGGGAGCGCGTAAATATCTTCAATGGTATAAATTCTTTCCTGGGACTGTGGCATGTGATCACTCCCTTTCACTAATTTACTTCATTATTAAAAGTATTTGTGTCTGTTGTAATTCCATATACTAATATTAATAGTATAACATAATAATCAGCTTTTAGAAACTATCATACCGAAGTTATCGTGCACATACCGAAGTTATCGTGCAGAAGCTGTCTTGCTTTCCATAGGTCTTTATGATTGCGGGGCATTACATTTTTTAATATAATAAAAGTGTTTGAAATGGGCTCTGTCAATTTGTCGCTTGTAAACTTGTGATGATTATTACCAACAGGTTTCATACATAAAATTATAAAAAGGAATACACCATGTCAGCAGTCACCGTTACCGGCCAGTTTACCGGTATTATCAATTTCGCCATACAGCGCAGCCATATTCCGGTTATCCGCTCTCTTACCATAACGAACTGTTCGTCCGGAACGTTGTATCAGCTGCGTCTGGAAATTGCGATGACGCCTCTTGTCATGGAACACTGGGAGCAGCGGCTGCCTGTTCTGGAATCGGGAAAATCCATTGAAATCAGCCCTGTGCCTCTGGCAGTACAGGAAGAATTCCTGTACAGTATGGAAGACAGGAGCGAAGGGCTGCTGCAGGTAAAGGTTTACGAGGGAGAAGAAACTATCTATGAGTGGCAGGATACCCTTGAGCTGCTTGGGCCGGAGGAATGGAGCGGTATTCTTATGATGCCGGAGCTGGCGGCAGTTTATGTGACGCCATACCATCCGCGCATTGTCGGCCTGGCAGCAAGAGCTACCGGATTTTTATATCAGTGGACAGACTGTCCGTCCTTTACCGGTTATCGGACCAGAAATCCGGAAGCGGTAAGACTGGAGCTTGCGGCCGTTTATACCGCTTTACAGGAGCAGAATCTGGTCTGCCATATTCCTCAAAGCGGACTTGATGAAGTGGGACAGCATATAGCCATGCCTGTCGGTGTGCTGGATGCAAAAGGCGGAACGCCATTAGAATTGGCCTGTCTCTATGCCAGCTGTCTGGAGGCTGTGGGGCTGCATCCGCTGCTGATATTCATGAAAAGTCATGTATTAGCCGGCTGCTGGCTGGAGGATGAAAGTTTTTCGGTCTGTGAAACAGATGAAATAACTGCGCTGACAAAGCGGATGGCGGAGGGGATTACTGATATTACCGTAGTGGAGTGCCTGGATTTTACGGCAGGGAGACTGGTGGATTTTGAACAGGCTCAGAAGCACGGAAAGGACTGGTTCAGTGACCCGGATAATTTCCTGTGTGCAATAGATGTGGCGCAATGCCGCCGAAGCGGGATTCAGCCGCTGCCGGAACGGATCAGGGAAGATGGCAGAATCCGGCTGGCAGAATATGAGCCGCAGCCGGAACAGCTGCTCCTTCAAAAGCCAGTACAGGCCGGTTTTGAGGAAAATATGCCGGAGGAGGCAGCAGGCCCGGTGAGCAGGCAGAAGGTATGGGAACGTCAGCTTCTGGATCTGAGCCTGCGCAATACCCTACTTAATTTCCGTATGACACGCAGTACCCTGCAGTTCCTCACTGCGGATTTGTATGAATGGGAGGATTCGCTGGCGAAAGAGAAGGAATTCCTTATCAGTGAACGTCCGGAAGGGCTTCCAACACGGCTTTTTTCTTCCTGGCTGTCACCTATAGAAACAGAGCAGGATTTAGTAAAAGCTATTGCGTCGGCGGAGTTGGATGCCGGAAGAATACGGACCTTTCTCCCGCTGCAGGAATTGAAAGAAAATCTGAAAATCTTGTATCGGAATGCCAGAAAAAGTATGGAGGAGAACGGCGCCAATACCCTGTATATAGCGCTCGGATTCCTTCGGTGGTATGAGTCGGAGGTAAGTGAGCGGGCCAGGTATGCTCCTCTTATCCTGGTTCCTGTAGAACTGGTTCGGAAGGCGCGTACCGGCGGATATACTGTCCGCATGCGTCAGGAGGAAGCCCGGGTGAATATAACTCTGCTGGAAATGCTCCGGCAGTTTTACGGAATTAGCATACCGGGAATGGCTCCATTGCCGGAGGACGGCAATGGCATTGATCTTGCTTTGATTTTCCGTACCGTGCGCCGCAGTGTTATGGAGAAGAGCCGTTGGGATGTGGAAGAATTCGCCTTTCTGGGTCTGTTTTCTTTCAGCCGGTTTATTATGTGGAACGATATTCACAGCCGTTCCCGGGAACTTATGCGGAATAAGGTGGTAAAAAGCCTTCTCGACGGGCAAATGAAATGGGAGACCCGCGAAGATATTGTTTCTGAGGAAGAACTGGATGAACGGATAGCGCCGGAGGAGGCGGCAGTGCCCTTAAGTGCCGATTCTTCTCAGCTTGCGGCAATTGCGGCTGCGGCCGGGGGAGAAAGCTTTGTTCTGCACGGGCCGCCCGGGACGGGCAAATCCCAGACTATTGCAAATATGATTGCCAATGCCCTCGGCCAGGGAAAAACCGTATTATTTGTCGCGGAGAAAATGGCAGCGCTTACGGTAGTTCAGCGCCGCCTGGAAGCTATCGGCCTGGATCCCTTCTGCCTGGAGCTGCATTCCAACAAGGCAAATAAACGTTCCGTTTTGGAAAAGCTGGAGCGCACTTTGGAGATTGGAAGGATTAAACATCCGGAGGAATATCTGCGGACGGCAAAACAGCTGGGCGATCTTCGCCGAAAATTGAATGAGCCGGTAAAAGCGCTTCATAAAAAACGCTTTCTGGGGATTTCCCTTTATGAGGCGGTCTGCCGGTATGAGGAAAGAAAAAATGCCGACAGGGGGCTTGTTTTCCCTTCTCGCCTGCTTACAGAAGGAAGAGAGGAAGACATACAGGAATGGAGAGAAGCTGTTATACGGTATGCGGCTGCTGCCGGAGAGATCGGGGATATCAGGAAAACTCCCTTTTTAAGTTACCAGGGACGTTCCTATTCACAGGAGTTAAAGGACTTTCTGTGTCAGGATTTGGAGGAAGCAGGCCGGCAGTTGTCCCGGCTGAGAGAGGCATTACATAGATTCGCCGCCGCTTATGGTTTTTCTGATACTCTGAACAGAAAAGAGCTTGAGGCGGCAGCAGTCCTGTCGGAAGTGATTGCGGAGGAAGGAATGCTCCTGGGAAAAATAATAGACTTGGGAGATATAAGCGAAGTTCGTTCACAGACTATCCGGCTGCTGGAGCTGGGAAAAGAATTAAATAAGCTGGAAGGACAGCTTTTTCAACGTTTTAATCCTGCCATACGGGATATTGACGGAAAAGAACTGTTCCGCCAATGGGAAGGCGCGAACAGCAACAGGTTTCTTTCCCGGATATTCCAGTGCGGCAGGCTGAAAAAGCAATTAAAAAAGTATGCCCTGCACCCCGAAGAAATACGAAAGGAAACGATGGAGTCCGACTGTATTCTTTTGAATCAGTTCGGCAGCTGCAGAGAAGCATTGGCGGCTGTACCGGAGAAGCTGTACAGCCTGTTTCCTGAGATATGGGCTGGGGAGATTACGGACTGGGATAAGCTTGAAAGGTCCCTGTCACGAACCTTCCGGCTCCGGGAGGCACTTGACGGACTGGAGAAGAAAGTAGACAGGGATCAGATTCAAAAAATCATCCAGGAAGGCAGGGAAAGCTTTTCCACAGATGCAGAGTCATTTCAACAGGAATGGAAGCGGATTAAGGACATACTGGACAGGCTGCGGAAGGAGTATGGAATCCTGACCGATGGGACAGAACTGCCCGGCTGCTGTGATGGTGGTAAAGATTGGCTGAAACAGCTGGAGAAACAGTTTTCCGGACTTAAGGATGGAATGAACGGCCTGCGTGACTGGGTTTTGTTCCTGCAGGCCGAAGATGGGCTGCTGTCCCGGGGATTATCCTGTGTGCAGGATGCTTTCCGGGAAGGAGGGGTGGCTTCTGAAGAGTTGGAAATGGCCTGGGAATGCAGCATGTACCAGACCTGCATACGGGATGGGATAAATGAGGAGCCGGCGCTGGCCTGTTTTCAGGGGGCCGCACAGGAAGCCCTGATACGGCAGTTCAGGGATATGACTGAAAATTTCAGACAGCTGACAGTACAGGAGCTTGCGGCAAAGCTGTCCTCCTCCATACCGGTACCCGGAATTCAGAGTGCCGACTCTTCAGAACTGGGGATTCTGCAGAAGGTGATCCGCAGTAAGGGAAGAATGCTTTCCATACGGAAGCTGTTTGAACGAGCTCCCACGCTGCTTCGCAGGCTCTGTCCCTGTATGCTGATGAGCCCTATTTCAGTGGCTCAGTATCTGGATCCATCCTGGCCCCGGTTCGATCTTGTGATTTTTGACGAGGCATCCCAGCTTCCCACCAGTGAAGCAGTGGGAGCCATAGCCAGAGGGAAAAATTGTGTGGTGGCGGGAGATCCCAAACAGCTGCCGCCCACCAGCTTTTTTGCCTCAGGCCGGACCGATGAAGAGGAACAGGAGCTTGAGGATGGGGAAAGTCTGCTGGAGGACTGTCTCGCGCTGTCCATGCCGGAGCAATATCTTCAGTGGCATTACCGTTCCGGTCATGAAAGCCTCATCGCATACAGCAACAGGAGGTATTATGAGAACAGGCTGTATACCTTCCCTTCTCCTGATGATAGGATATCCCGGGTGAAATTTGTGCTGACAAAAGGATATTATGATAAAGGAAGGACAAAACAGAACCGGGCCGAGGCGGAAGCCATAGCAGCGGAAATACTGCGCCGTCTGCGGACGAATCCCCAAGATAGCATTGGCGTTGTCACCTTCAGCAGCGCACAGCAGAACCTGATCGAGGATCTAATGGAGGAAGCCTTTAGCCGGGATACAGAGCTGGAGGTACGAAATGCAGCCCTTCCTGAGCCGGTTTTTATAAAAAACCTGGAAAATGTACAGGGAGACGAGCGTGATGTCATTTTATTTTCCGTTGGATATGGGCCGGATAAGAATGGAAAGGTTTCCATGAATTTCGGGCCGCTTAATAAGGAAGGCGGCTGGAGGCGTCTGAATGTGGCAATAACCAGGGCAAGGAAAGAAATGGTGGTATATTCCGCGATCCTGCCGGAACAGATTGATCTGTCCAGAACCCGTTCCGAAGGGGTGGCCGGACTTAAGGGATTTCTGGAATATGCCCGGAAAGGTACGCAGGCCCTGCCCCGGCGGCTGGGAGAAAAGGGGGAGAAAAACCGGATACTGGCCCGTGAGATTGCAGGGGCCCTTGAAGAACGGGGATATAAAGCCTGCTGCGGTGTGGGCTGTTCCTCCTATCAGATTGATGTCGCCGTGTTTTCGGATAAGGAACAGGATTCCTATATCCTGGGAATTCTCCTGGATGGGGAAAACGACAGGGAAACCAAAACAGCCGGAGACAGATATCTTCTGCAGCCCGGAATACTGGAAGGACTGGGATGGAATATTATCCGCGTATGGACTATGGAATGGCTGGAAGCTCCGGAAAAAGAACGGGATCGTATCTGCCGCTGTCTGGAGAAACTCAACATGGGAATCGAAACGGATAATATCAAAGAAAAATCAGACCTGACTCCTGATTGGGAAAGTGTAAAAGAAAGGAAACACCTTCATCCGTATCGCCGTGCATATCGGGAAGCTGCTTTGGAAAAGCAGGGAAGCCCGGATACATTCTATCGTACAGAAAACCGGGAGGCAATCTGCAGGGTGATTCTGAAGCTTCTGAAAGCGGAAGCTCCCATCAGCTGGGGAATGTTAAAAAAGAAGATATTATCCCTCTGGTCTATTTCCCGTTCCGGAAATCAGGTGGAGCAGATTCTGGAGGAGGCCTGCGGCAGTCTTCCGCTTCCTGTGACTTATGGAGGAAAAACGAAATTTTTATGGAACCCCGGACAAGATCCGGAGGCTTATGCTGTCTATCGGACGGGAGAGAGGGAGAAAAGGCCGATAGAAGATATCTGTCCTCAGGAAATTGCCAACGCAGTCCGGGAGGTGCTGGAGGAACAAATCAGTCTTTCCTATTCCGATTTTATAAGAGAAACTGCCGGAAAATTTGGCTATAGCAGAGCCGGTACAGTAATAGAAGCCTCTGTTGCCCGGGGACTTGCCCTGGCAGAGGAGAAAGGCCGGGCAGAAACGGAGGACGGAGAAAAGAAAAAGAGAGTGCGGCTGAAGGCCTGAGTGCGGAGAGAGCTTCTTCCGGAGAAAGTAAGTCCTCCGTAAGAAGCTTTCCTGAGACTGTTGTCAGTCCGCCTTTTCTTTTTTCATAACCAGGTTGTAATCCGAATCATAATACAGTCCGAGATCGTTACAGATCCGTTCATTAATTTGCATCAAAGCGTCATGATATTTTTGGTAAGCAGGGGACAGACGGATCATATTCGGAATAAAAATATCATTGTATCCGCAGTCCTGAAGCCGTTTCATAAAATGACGCTGGGAAATAAAGACGGGGTGGTATTTATAGAAAAGGCTGTTTTTCATTTTTACATTTTGCCTGGTCTTGTCCCGCAGTTTCCGGTATTCCTCCTCGGAAGGGGAAGTATACAGGCGCAGCTGTTCCTCCATCCGCGCGGCGGCCTGTTTTATGTCGGGTTTGGGAAGCCGGTACATCAGATAGCTGCTAAACCTCATAAAAAGCGGGATGCGGATTTTAACATTATCCCAGAAGTCCAGAATATTCTGGTAAGCTTCCTGCTGTTCAGGAGTGGTAATCGTGATCTGCAGGTAAGGTAGAAAATGGTTCATGAAAAAGTAGCCGAAAAATCCGGGGAGCATTTCCTGCATGGCATCGCCGATACAGCGGTAATCCACGGCCTGGCAAAGGGCGTCTACATTTTTATCCGATATGAATCTCTGCAGTGCTTCCAGTTCTTTCTGATTTTCCTGGAAAAGATTTTTTTTCTCTTCATAAATACGATCCAGCAGCGCCTTATTTGTTCCGGCCAGCAGATCCCGGATATCGGAGATGCTGATTCCCAGCTTCCGATATGCAGATATTTCTTTTAAGGTCTGTACATCCTCCGGCGTATAATTTCTGTACCCGTTGGGGTCTTTTTTTATATGGAGAAGTCCCTGCTCCTCATAATATTTGACGGCCCGCTTACTCAATCCGGCCTGTTCTGCCGCTTCATTGATTTTCATAGAAGAACCTCCCTTCTGATAGAATTGTAAACCGGTACGCCGCGTTCAGGTCAAGAAAAATTTTCCGAAAGGGAAGAAAAATATTTATTTTTGCAGAAAGGATTGACGAAACATGGCAGCAGGCGGTAATATATAATAAATGAATGGTTCATTCACAAGGAGGCGCTATGGAAAACGAAAGAATCAAGGCAATACATGATGCGGCGGTCCACCTGTTCTTGCAGCAGGGCTATGCCAGGACGCAGATCAGTCATATTGCAAGAGAAGTAGGGGTTTCCGTGGGAACAATTTACCATGACTTTGCGGGAAAACAGGAAATCATGCATTTTGTTTTGAAATGCACCATTTCTCCCGGTTATCTGGAAAAGGATTTTGAGCGGCCTGTGACGGATGATTTATTCCGGGGGCTGGAGGAAGAGATCATGCAGGTATTCCGGAAATCTGCGGAGAACTTTTCCGGACGGCTTAAACAGGGGAAGGAGGCGTATGATTTTCCCTCCCTCATATCTGATGCTTTCGATATGCTGGCGCAATATGCTGTGGGATGTCTGTTTATTGAGAAGAATCAGTTCGATTTCCCTGTGCTGGCCCGGAATTATCGTGAGTACCGGGAACATTTTTTCGCGGCAATGACCGGCTACCTGTCTTTATTTATGGAGAAGGGGATGATAAGGCCTTTGAAAAACAAGGAACTTACCACAGCGCTGATCGTGGAGCAGCTGGCCTGGTGGGCCATGGATATGCGGTACAATTCTTTCGAGGAGCATCACATATCCCTGGAGGATGCCAAAGAGGTATGCATGGATAACCTGGTTCACGCTTATATGCAGGTTTAAGAAAATTATCAGGGCAGATTCCGCCCTTTTAACTTTGTCTGACAAGTGAATGAATCATTCATTCATGAGAAACATATGACTTTATTTTTCAGGAGCGCTGCGGCGCAGACAGGAGCGGTAATGAATAAAAAACTGAAAAAAATAGCAGGCGGATGTATTTTATGGTTCACCGGATTTACCCTTGCAGGCTGTTTTAGCCCGGGTGGGGAACGGATAGTCAATGAAATGGTGTTTGATCTCAATAATATCTCTGATTTGGAAATAGCGTATGACGAAGAAAATGTCACCTTCTGCGACGGCCGCAGCGAAAAATTGGTAATCAGGGAGTACATGACCGACGACAATCGCCGTTATTATGCGAATACTGAAATACAGGGGAAACGGCTGCACATCAGTGAAGGGGGAAGGCCTCTTTTTAAGGATGGCTTTTCCTGTCGGGTAGAGGTATTCCTGCCTGCTTCCTATAATCGGGATCTGACAGTGATTACCACCAGCGGAGTGATTGATATGACACAGGCGGATCTGATGCTGGATTCCTTACGGGCGGAGACTACTTCCGGTGAAATCCGTCTGGAACAGGTAAAGGCAGCCAGCCTGGAGCTGGAAACCACCAGAGGGATCCTGGATTTAGGAACCCTTCTGGCCGATCAAATCACGATACACAGCACGGAAGGAAGAGTGAATATATCCCGCATGGAAGGGAATGTAAACTATACCTCCACACATGGAAGCCTGGTGGTGGATGCTGCTGTGGGAGCCGGTATTTATCAGACTTCGAATGACGGCCTGCTTCAGCTTAGATATGAAAAAGCGGATGGTGATCTGCAGTTTTATAACAAAAATGGAGATATCATGCTCACACTTCCCTCATCGCTCGCTTTTGAGCTGGAGGCGGTGAGCAGGAACGGTTCGGTATCTGCAGATTTCGGAAAGGATGAAAAGGAGGAGAAGGGATGGGTAAAAGGGAAGAATGGAAGTGCTCCCTATGTGAAGATCAGTCTGGAATCCAGAAACGGGAAGCTGGAAATAAAAAAAGAGTGAGGGGACAGGGGCTGGACAGACTGCAGTCGCTGCGGGATGGAAAAGTAATCTGCCCTGTTATAAACTGCCATCTGCAGCTGGAGGGCAGCTTCGATCGGAAAAGGCTGGCCCGGGCGGTAGAACAGACACGAAACTATGTGCCGGAGCTTTTTTATTCCTATGACAAAAGAAGAGGCTGCTTTACAGAGAATCATTCGGAAAAAATCCGTGTCCTGTACCCCATAGAAAATAATCTGCCGCGAATCGCCGGAAGAGGATGGGATCCCACGACGGGCCCGCAGCTTCGGATAGGGTACAGACAGGAGGGAAAAATGATATCTCTTGTAATCGGCATGACACATTTCATCAGTGATGCAAAAGGGCTTCTTACATATATTTCTCTTCTTACCGCCCTTTATAATGGGGATACACCGCTCTTTAAACCGGGAAATACACGTTCCATAGCCTCCATGGTATATAAAACACGGGTTGGCCCAAGTACCTGTCAGGAAAAACAGGTGGTAAGACAGAATAAAACCTCCGGCCTGCCCGGAAAGGATGGCGGCGGCCTGTTCTGCCTGAATATGGAGCTGTCCTCACCGCAGATGGAACAATTATCCCATAAGGCACATGAATACGGAGCGACTATGAACGAAGTATTCCTGGCGGCATACGCCCGGGTAATCACCCGCCTACATGGCATGGAAACGGTTCTCATACCATGTCCCGCTGATCTGAGACGCTTCGGAAATTTTGCTCATGTTCTTACCGTGGCCAATATGACGGGATTATACCGGGTTGCGGTTGAAGTCAGGAAGGAGCACCGCTTCACAGATACCCTGCAGCAGCTCCATTTGGAAATGCTCACGCAGAAAAAAAGAAGGCGCTGCTTCGCCGGCCTTTCCCTGCTGCAGCGGCTGGGAGGCCGGATTCCGCCGGCCCTTTTGAAATATCCGGTAAGGACAGGATACCCGTCGGTACCTTTTTCCTACAGCAATATAGGTGTGATAGACAGTGAAGGGGTACATTTCTGCGGATGCCGTACCAGAAAATGTTTTCTTACCGGCGCATACCGCAAAGCGCCCGATTTTCAGCTTACGGTAAGTACCTATCAGAATACGGCCACCCTGAACACTGTCCTATGCGGAAATGACGTAAGACGCCGCAATGCGGCATGCGTCCTCTCTCTGGTGAGAAGGGAATTATTGGATTGGATCCGGGAGGCAGAGAAATAAAAGGAATACATATATTTAACCGTTATTTTACGTTTACAGGAATCCAAATCTCACTGTAATAATCAGGAGAAGAGGTATCACACGGAGTATACATTTCAATATTCAGCCCAAGGGCGATTTCATACCGGGTATTACCGGGAAGCCATTCATTGAAAATGCGCGTATTCGTGGCCTGGAATGCGCCGGGAAGGGGACCCGTACAGCTGAACTTCACCCAGGTACAGGCAGGGATTTCCATTACCTTCATGCCCTCCGGAACCACATCCCCCTCATAATCGCCTGCGATGAGATACCGGAAGCTTATCGGATCCTCTTCCTCTGTAACACAGATGCCGTATTTACCTAAATTTCTGCTCCCACCCAGTTGAGAACAGCACATCCCCCTTTCCTTTTGACAGAACCATGCCCAGTAGGGAGGAATTTCATCATAGGCGGTGTCATAAAGAAAGGTACGCTCCAACCCGATAACTGGAAAGGAATCCATCTGTTCCAGGGTAAAATGCAATTGGCTCCCGCCTTCAACCGAAATCTTAATCAGAAGGGGAAGAAAAACATGAAGTCTGTGAGGCTGTTTCTTCAGCTGGACCGGCGCCAGCCCATGAAAACGGCTGAAGGCTTTGGTAAAGCTTTCAGGAGTTTCGTATCTGTATTTATAAGCAAGGTCAATCACCTTATCGTTTCCTGTCAGGATATCCAGGGCTGCGAGATACAGGCGTCTGTTACGCAGATAAGTTCCAACTGTCATTCCGGTAATGATTTTAAAGCCCTTCTGAAAATAAAAAGAGGAGATACTCACCTGCCGCGCAACATCATCCGGAGTGATATCCTCCAGCAGATGATCTTCCATATAATTGATGGACTCCTTCATTGCTTCCAGCCATTCCATTTTCCATTCTCCCTGCAGTATATGTCTTATTTTCCGCCAAATGTTATATAAATCGCGCTGATGCGGAGGACCTCTTATAAGATATAATAACATAAATGAACGCGGAAGGGAGAACATAAATGGAAAGCTGTTTTAGTGGAGAATTCAGAAAATTTGTATTATAATAAAGCTGCAAAGATAAAAACACAGAGCATGTCTGAGACATGCGGAGCCGGTTGGTAGTCCGGCCGGAAGCAGCAAGCCTGCTTCTAAGTAGCCCTCCTCCTTGGTCGTCCGTTCTTTGTTCATAAAATTAAAGGAGGATTCTTTTATGGACAGATCGACGGAGTTGGTGAGGCAGACGGCAGTGTTTCGGGTATTTTTCGAGGAACCCTTCTGGGTAGGCGTTTTTGAGCGCATCCGGGAGGGAAGGGTATCGGTTTCCAAGGTGACGTTTGGCGCGGAACCGAAGGATTATGAGGTGCTTGCATTCCTTCTGGAAAATTATGATAAGCTGCGGTTTGGCCCGTCAGTGGAGACTGTGGTAAAGGAAACGGGATCCAATCCCAAACGGATGCAGCGAATGGCCCAAAGGGAGCTTCGGGAGCCGGGCATCGGGACAAAATCCCAGCAGGCATTAAAACTGCAGCAGGAGCTTATGAAAACGGAGCGCCGCATCTACAGCCGGGAACAAAAGGAGGCTGAGAAGGAACGGCGGTTTGAGCAGAAGCAGCAGAAAAGAAAAGAGAAACACAGGGGCCGTTAAGGTCTCTGTGTTTTTTTGGAATAAGGTTTGTTCAGAAAATACGGCTGAGCTGTAACTCAATTGCTGTGGGGAAAGAAAAATTACTTGACTTAGTAGTAAAAATATACTAATATACAGTTAGTAGTAAATAGATACTAACAATCCAATTCCGACAAAGGAGGAAAACCATGACTTCATCTGAGCAGGTATTCCTGAACAATTACCATCCGGAGGATTATGAAAAACCATCGGTTGCCGTAGATTTACTGGTATTTACCATAGAAGAAGCCGCACTGAAGCTGGTCATGATAAGGAGAGAAGAGATGCCCTTTCAAAACAAGCTGGCTCTGCCGGGTGTGTTTGTTAATATCCGGGAGTCTCTGGAGGAAGCGGCATACAGGGGAATCGAAGAGGAAACAGGACTGACAGATATTTATCTGGAGCAGCTGTATACCTGGGGGGATCCGGAGCGTGACCCGAGAATGCGGATCATATCGGTTTCCTACATGGCGCTTGTGCCCATACATAAAATTCATCTGAGTAAGGGAAAAAGGACAACGCAGGTGAGTCTGTATCCTGTGGAAGAGCTGCTTGCGGAAGAGACGGAAATAGCCTTCGACCATAAAAAGATGATCGCCTGTGCAAGGGAACGGATAAAAAATAAAACGGAATATACGGATGTGGCCTTCGCCTTTCTGCCGGAAGAATTCACCCTTCCCCAGCTTCAGCGGATTTATGAAATCCTGCTGGGAAAAGAATTATATAAGGCCAATTTCCGCAAAAAGATAAAGGATCTGGTGGAGGAGACGGAACATTATACAACCGGGGTTTCCCACAGGCCCAGCCAGTATTACAGACGGAAGGGGAACGGAGAGGAGGCAGGGAAAAATGAGCAGATGGAAAGCATTTCTGAAAGCGGAAACCGCTGACTGGAAAAAATGGGAGGTTATCTGGCTGGCTCTGGCAGCAGGAATCATTGTCCTTCTTTCTCTGTACTGGGGAGATGATGCAAGAGGAATCACAGCAGCCGTAACGGGAGTGATCTGTGTTATCCTTACCGGAAAGGGAAAGATGAGCTGTTACCTGTTCGGGCTGGTGAATACGATTCTGTATGCCTGGATAGCATGGGATGCCCGATATTTGGGAGAGGTCATGCTGAATGTGGTTTATTATGTCCCCATGCAGTTCGCCGGCTGGTTTATGTGGAAAAAGCACAGGAACCAGGAAACCGGGGAGGTAGTCAAAACAAGGCTTTCCCTGAAGGGAGATCTGGCGGCCGCCGGAATCGCCGCTGCCTGCGTTTACGGCTATGGCCTGCTTCTGAAAGCGTTGGGAGGGAGCCTGCCCTTCACGGACAGTCTGTCCACCTGTCTGAGTGTGCTGGCTATGCTGTTCAGCGTAAAGCGTCTGATGGAGCAGTGGATACTCTGGATTGTGGTAGATGTGGTAACCGTATATATGTGGGCGGTGGATTATGCGAACGGGGGAACGGATATCGCTACGCTCCTTATGTGGTCCGTTTATCTGTTGAATGCCGTAATTATGCTTCATAAATGGTATGTGGAAAGCAGGAGGGCGGAACAGAAATGAAATATAAAACAGGGATGTTCGGGGGTTCCTTTGATCCCCTTCATACAGGTCATATACACGATATCATAAGGGCGGCTTCCATGTGTGAGGAGCTTTATGTGATGATCAGCTGGTGTGAGGGGCGGGAGTCCACCTCAAAGGAGCTTCGCCATCGCTGGCTTCATAACAGCTGCCGCCATCTGCCTAATGTGAAGCTGCGGCTTGTAGAAGATAAAGCCGTGGATAAGGAAGCCTATAATACAGATTATTTCTGGGAAAAAGGGGCGGCAGATATCAAAGGCATCATAGGAAAGCCCATAGATGCCGTATTCTGCGGTACTGATTATCTGGGTACCAACCGGTTTGAAAGCCTGTACTGCCCGGAAAGTGAAATTATTTATTTTGACAGGCAGGAGGTCCCTGTCAGCTCCACGGATATCCGGAAATGGGCATTTGATAACTGGGACTATATTCCCGCAGTCTGCAGGCCCTATTATGCAGGAAAGGTCCTGGTAGTGGGAGGGGAGAGCACCGGAAAATCAACCCTTGTAAAAAATCTGGCTCTTGCCTATAACACCTGCTGTGTGGAAGAAGTGGGACGGGATGTCACTGATTTTGCAGGAGGAGAGGAATGGATGATTGCGGAGGACTTTCACCAGATCCTGCTCCGCCATAAGGTGAAGGAGCTGGATGCCCTGAAAGCCTGCAGCAGAGTATTGTTTGTGGACACGGATGCCCTTACCACCAGGTTTTATTCCCGGTTCCTGTTATGCGGGGAAGAGGAAATCCGCCAATGCGAGGCACTGGCGGATGCGATAACAGCTTTAAACAGCTATGACCTGATTCTGTTTCTGGAGCCCACCGTCGAGTTTGTCCAGGACGGCACCAGAAATGAGAGGATCGCCGCTGACAGAGAGAAATACAGCAGACAGATAAAAGAACTTTTTGAACAGAAAGGCCTTTCTTATGTTTCTCTGGCGGGAGATTATCTGGAGCGCTTTAACCGGGCAAAACTTCTGATTAAGGAAAAGCTGGGGCTTGACACCAGATGGTGATTCACCCCCGCTCCGGCATATGAAAGCCCTCCAGGGCCTGATTCAGGAAATCGTTGAAGGGTTTCATCAGCAGAAAAACGGCAGCCGCGTTTTGGGCAAAGAGTTCCGCATGCTCCAGCTCTTCATCGGAAACCGGATATTCGATTGCCCAGCTTTTATGCTTCAGGTATTCACTGACGGAAAGCGCCGCATCATATTCCCTGGGGACATTCTTCAACTTTTCCCCGACCAGAACAAACTTTTCTGCAAAGGCTGGTTCCCGGAGGATCGCTTCCCATTGCTCTCCATGGGAAACGATGTGATTTCGTATCATGGAGGTGGCATCCTTAAACTGGGATGCAAAAAGCCCTCCTCCGAGAAAACTGTTTCCCGGTTCAAGGTGGATATAGAAGCCTACCGGAATGGGGAGCCGTCCTGCCGGGGACAGATGCGCTCTCAGAGAGGCATGGTAAGGGGATTTGTCATGACTGAAACGGGTATCCCGGGCATACCGCATGATAAAATCTTTCACATCATGTCCCCCCGACATGGGGCAGCCGGCGGCGGAAAGTTCAGAAAGAATCCGGCATAAAAGCTTTTCAAAGTCTGCATTGGCTTCCTTCTGCCAGCTCTTGTTGGCGCTCATCCATTCCTTTGTATTATTTTCCTTCATAGCGTTCAGAAAGGCCAGCATACAATTATCATTCATATCACATTTTTTCTCCTTATGCGTTCATAATATAGCTGCATCTGTCGGAACTCAGAAAATCAGAAAGGAATTTTCTGGCCTCGGCAGTGGCGCGGAAGGTGGGGAGGGAAGAAAAAAGCAGGGAAAGGTCATCGATTTCTTCCATGTGCTTAACAAATTCATCCGCGTCCGGATTGGGAACCGCCAGCGGCGAATATTCCACAGCTTCCGGATGGATGCGGTGTGTGGCGGCTGCGTAGGGGATTCTTCTTTTGCAGGCGCATTTTCCGCCGGTCAGTCCGCAGTATTCTTTCAGGAAAGCGGACATTTTCTTCCTGGCCCTGGACAGCTTCTGCCGGTAATTTTCAGGCGTCATATCCAGAATGTCGCCGGCAATCCGGCTGTCGGCCTGAAACATGGTTCCCAGAATAAAGATGCAGCGGCTTTCCGGATCCAGACATTGAAGCATGACATTGGTACAGGAGAGCTTCAGCTCCTGTTCCAGAAGGTCATGATCCAGTTCCGGGGAAAGGGCGGGTATTTCCTTTTCCTTTCCGCTGTCAATATCCGCTCCATAATATTCGAAGCTTAAAGGATGGTTGGCAAACATATGCTTTTTGTAATCCTTCAGATGATTGACGGCAATGCGGAAAACCCAGGTGGTAAAGGCGCTTTCCCCACGGAATGAGGAAAGATGTGTCATAACCTTTAAAAGGATTTCCTGTGTGGCGTCCTCTGCATCGGGTATGCTTCCCAGCATACGCAGGGAAAGATGGAATACGGGATCCTGTATGCCCGTAAGCAGTTCCTCCAGGGCCTTACGATCCCCGGAAACTGCCTTTTCCACAGCATCGGGGGTTATTTCAGTGCGATTGTTATTCATAGAATTCTTCCTCCTTTATACAGTTAGACTGCGGAAAACATACTTTGTGACAAAAAATATTTATATATCCTTATTAATTGTTCTTCTGACGGAGTGGATCGCCGGTTTAAAATATTTCGGCCAGAAATGTACTGCATCCGGATTAGCCGTTTCAAAACTCACATGAAGATAGGATTTACGCTTTTCCCTGCAGATGGCGAATACTTTTTCCAGCAAAGCGGTACCGATGCCTCTTCCGCGATAGTCGCAATGTATGAACGCACCTATAAATTTAATGGAAGAACTGTCAGCAGCAGTTAAATGTTCAAAATGATACCCCGGATCCAGGGAAAAACTCATTACTCCGATAATTCTGCCTTTATCACGGGCGGTCAGAATATAACCTTCCTTCAGAAATTCCGTGATTTCGGCTGCTGAATATTCATTCCTCTTTAAGAAGACAGGGCTTGCCGTATAATATTCGTTTGAAAGGTTAGCGAATGCAAGCAGTTCATCAACATCCTTTATTCCGGAGGAGGATATCTCATAATCGCATGTAACGGATAAGTTCAGCGCACCGGTCGATTGACATGCATCGATGACATAGGAGCCGAAGCCAATATCATATAATTTTTCTCTGAGGGGGTGATTATCAGAATAAGTCATCCATAAATGGTTAAATCGCTTATCATCCACCCATTTCTGAGCGGCATGGTAATACATTTCCTCATATATTCTGATATCATCATGTGGCGAAGCAGCGTGGGCAGCAGTGGGTAGGAATGCAGTCCTTTCCTTATGAAAATCAAAATACATCCATGCCATATACCCGATGATATCGCTGTCACGTTTTATTATTATGGCATTCTCTTTTTCTGTTTGCTCTTTGAGATATGCATTTATAACCGGCAGACCTCCGGCAGTAAAATCCGGGAATGAATTACTGTAACAATACCTGACAAACTGCTCTTTCCATAAATTAACGGCATCCGGAATATGTTCTGCTTTCATAGGAACTATTCTTATCATTTTTTCTCCTGTCTGCACACTTTTGTGTGCTCGTTATTAAAATGACATCCAATTCAGGAATGCTGAAAGCGCTTTCTTTTCTATTACTCTTCCTGTCTGTTTTTTGTCTGAAGATTTCATGTAGTTAATCAATAAAAACCATACCATACATGTGATTTTATTACAATGCTGTTTCAATGACCTTGTAAGTCCATTTATATTTACGACAGGCGGGGATGTAGGAAATGCGGATGAATAGGAGAGTAGGAAAGGAATATGGATAGGATAGAAGCTGGATTCCGGCAAGATACGATATGGGAATACTAATGTAAAAAAGAAAATTAAGGATCATTCCAGTATTTAATTTTAGAAAATTTTATGCTATACTGTGTGTAAACGCTTACATTAAAAGGGGAATGATATGGGACTGATAACATTAACAGAAAAACTGAGGAAACCGGATCGGGAATATACAGCCTTTCCCTTCTGGTTCTTCAACGGCGATTTTACAGATGAGGAGATCATACGTCAAATCCGGGATTTCAGGGATAAGGGGATTTATGGATTTGTCCTGCATCCCAGAATGGGAATCCCGGAAAGCATTCCTTACCTGTCCGATGCTTTTATGCATTATGTGAAGACTGCGGTGGAAACAGCCCACGAAGAAAGGATGCAGGTTGTGCTGTATGATGAAGGCATGTATCCTTCCGGCTCCGCTCATGGTATGATTGCGGCTGCCGATCCGGCCCTAGCATCCGTCGGCCTTACACTGGAAGATGACTGGGACGAGAACGATCACGTCGGTGAGGAGAGGGTGGTTGCCCGGCTGGCAAATGGAAAATTTCTGGTATGCAGGCATAACCAGGGTACGATACGGGGCATTCATTTCGGGGAGGACGACGGGGAGCCGGGAGCGCCTTTAAGCGCAGATATTCTGAATCCGAAGGCGGTGGATTTGTTCCTGAAGTTCACCCATGAACGCTATTATGAGGTTCTGAAGGAATATTTCGGTTCTACAATAATCGGCTTTTTTACCGATGAACCCAGTATTCTTGGCAGAAACGGGTTGGGTACTGCGGAAAAGCCTTTCTTTCCCTGGACGCCGGGGCTGGAAGAGGAAATCTGCAGCCGGGGCGGAAAAACAGAGGAGCTGGAAGCTCTTTTTGAAGGAAAAGAAAATAGAACAACCGCTGTTTATCATCAGGTGATTACGGACAGGGAAGGCCGGGTATATTACGGGAAGCTGTCTTCCTGGTGTGAAGCCCATGGCATCGCCCTTATGGGACATCCTCATCAAAGCGATGATATTGATGTGCAGCAGTATTTCCATATACCCGGGCAGGATTTGGCCCTGCGCTGGGTGGCGCCGGAAAAAGGCGGCCTGGAAGGGATGGACAGTGTCATGGGAAAATGCTCTTCAGATGCCGCAAGGCTGATGGGAAGACGGCGCAATTCCAATGAATGCTTTGGCGCATGCAACAGAACAGCGGATGGTGTCACGATTCCCTGGTATTTTACGGGCAGCGATATGAAATGGTATCTGGACTGGCTGGCGGTCCGGGGTGTGAATCTGTTTATACCTCATGCATTTTATTACAGTATTGAAGGCGCGAGAAAGGAAGAACGTCCGCCGGATGTGGGGGCAAACAGTATCTGGTGGAACCATTATGAACAGATTTCCGGCTATATGAGCCGACTGTCCTATATGGGAACGGATGGGAAGAACTGTGCCGATGTGGCGGTTTTGTGTGATAATCGAAACCTGCACTGGAAGGAAGTAAAGGAATTTTATGAAAAACAGGTGGTATTCAATTATCTTCCCCTGCGTTGCCTGGAAGGCTGTAGGGAAGAAAATGGGAAACTGGTTTGCGCCGGACAGGCGTACAGCTGTGTTTTTGGAGATGAAGTTCACAGCTTACTGCCCGGCGGGATGCCGTCGGTGAAAAGAATCCGTTCGGCCAAAGAAGCGGGGGAGCAGGAACTGAGGCTTAAGAATGCCTGCCCCACTTTGCGGCTTACTCATTTTATCAAGGAGGGGAAGGAATGCTTCTTTATCGTGAATGAGGGGGAAACGGCTGTCTCGGAGGAGACGGAAATAGAAGCAGGAAATAAGGTCGACAGCTGTCTGGCAGCCTATGACCTGTGGAAGAATGAATGCTATGGAATCCCGGTACGGCAGCAGGAGGGCCGCATGGCCTTTCATCTGGAGCTGGCAAGGAGGGAAAGCCTACTTTTGATTCTATGTACGCCGGAGGAGTACGAACAGGCTGGCCTCAGGTACCGTCCGGGAAAAGAAGAAATAAAAATCCAAAACTGGAAGCTGGTCGGAGAAAATACGGACGCTCTTCAAAAGGAATACGAAGGAAGCTTTTATTGGGAAAAGGGGAAAAAGGAAACCACTGGAAAGGATGATACCGAATGGGTGCTTCCTGTTTCGGCGGAAGAGATGGTGGAATATTACATAAACGGCAGCTTTGCGGGTGTTACCTTCTGGAATCCTCATGAGGTGAAGCTTACTGACTGGCTGAAAGAAGGAGAAAATCATATCCGTATTGTGGTGACGGGCAATCTGGCAAACCGGTACGGGAATGCGGAAGTCTATTATGGATTATTATGAAAATTTAAAAAGAAGAAGGTATTATAGTATATTGCTCAAGATACATATTTCTGATATGAAAGAAGAGTAATTGATATGGAAATGGTAGAAGTGATTAATAAAGAACGAGTACCAGTTGGCCGAATTGTTGAACGGGATACACAATTAAATAATGGAGAATACCATTTGATTGTACATGCTTGGATTAAAGATTATAAATCCAATTATCTGATTTCCAGGCGGGCTGAGAATAAAAGTTTTGGGGGAATGTGGGAGTGTACAGGTGGAGGTGTAATCTTTGGCGAGACGAGTATTGAAGCTGCAGTTAGAGAGACTAAGGAGGAAGTGGGGCTGTTACTTAAACCTGAAAATGGAAGATTTTTGACATCATATTTTTTTGAAGATATTCATGCTATATGTGATGTATGGTTATTTCATCAAGAAGTAGAATTAAATAACTTGGTTTTGCAGGAGAATGAAACTAGTTCTGTAAAATTAGTAAGCTTGGATGTTTTAATTGATATGTATAATAATGGAGAATTTTTATCATTTTATGATTTTGCTAAATTACTTAGATTAACTGATTTTTAGGTTTTCTGGAAAATGAGGTAATTTGCACTCCAAGATCTGGTTACATTATAGTAGTATACAATGTTAGTCAGTAAGTATGCAGGTAAGTATTTTCATAAAATAAATGGCAAAAAGAGTTTCTGAAATGAAAAGATAAAAAAGCCTTGTACTCCTTCCGGGAGTGTATCATAACACTTTCCGGAAATCAAGTACAAGGCTTTTTTAATGCAGCATGCCGAATTATTTAGCTTTAATTTCGCTGTGAAGCTCCTGCAGGGATTTCACATCTCCGTTGCCATGGTCTTTCACATATTTAATACCATGGGCGGTTGCCAGAGCGGCAGCAATGGTGGTCATATAGGGAATCTTCGCTTTGATGGCTGCTTTGCGAAGATAGCTGTCGTCATGTACGCTTTCCTTACCGACGGGGCTGTTGACCACAAGCTGGATTTTGCCGTTGGTAATGAGATCCAGGATGTTGGGCCTGCCTTCATACAGCTTATTGACTTTTTCCGCCTCGATTCCGGCTTCCCGGATCAGGCTGCAGGTATTTCCGGTCGCTACGATATGGAAACCGGCATCTGCAAAGGCCTGTGCAACCTCAACCACTTCCGCTTTATCCTTGCGGTTCACGGAAATCAGCACGGTGCCTTCCAGAGGAAGACGGGACTGTGTTGCCTCCTGGGCCTTATAGAAGGCTTCGCCATAGGAATAGGAAAGTCCGAGCACTTCACCGGTAGAACGCATTTCCGGCCCGAGGACAGGATCTACTTCCGGGAACATATTGAAGGGGAATACCGCTTCCTTTACTCCGTAATAAGGAATATACTGCTCATGCAGAGTGGGTACGGGAGAGGGTTTCCCGGTCAGCTCGGAGGTTATGATATCGATGGCCAGCGGCACCATACGGATATTGCAGACCTTGGATACCAGCGGAACCGTACGGGATGCGCGGGGATTGGCCTCCAGCACATAAACCCTGCCGTTTTCAATGGCATACTGCATGTTCATCAGGCCTTTGACATGCATTTCCTCCGCTATTTTTCTGGTATATTCCTTTATGGTTTCCACATTTTCCGCAGAAATATGGACGGAAGGAATGATGCAGGCAGAATCTCCGGAATGAACGCCTGCAAGCTCGATATGCTCCATAACGGCAGGAACAAAAGCATGGGTACCGTCACTGATGGCGTCGGCTTCACATTCCATGGCATGGTTCAGGAAACGGTCAATGAGGATGGGGCGGTCGGGAGTTACGCCTACCGCGGCTTTCATATAGCCTGCCATGCTTTCCTCATCATATACAACTTCCATACCTCTGCCGCCTAATACGTAGGAAGGGCGAACCATGACAGGATAGCCGATCCGTCCGGCAATCTCCAGCGCTTCTTCCACAGTGGTGGCCATTCCTGATTCCGGCATGGGGATTTCCAGTTTTTCCATCATGGCGCGGAACAGATCTCTGTCTTCCGCCAGATCGATGACGGAAGGGGCGGTACCGAGAATTTTAACTCCGTTCTTTTCCAGTTCATTCGCCAGATTCAGCGGGGTCTGGCCGCCGAACTGTGCAATAACACCCACGGGCTTTTCTTTTTTGTAGATGCTCAGAACGTCCTCCAGGGTCAGAGGTTCAAAGTACAGTTTATCGGAGGTATCGTAATCCGTGGACACGGTTTCCGGGTTGCAGTTGACAATGATGGTTTCAAAGCCCAGCTTTTTCAGGGCGAGTGAAGCATGGACGCAGCAGTAGTCAAATTCAATGCCCTGGCCGATGCGGTTGGGGCCTCCGCCCAGAATCATTACTTTGGGCTTATCGGTGCTTATCGGGTTTTTGTCTTCTCCGTTGTAGGTGGAGAAGTAGTAAGCACTGTCCGGCGTGCCGCTGACATGGACGCCTTCCCAGGTTTCCTCCACACCCAGCTGAATGCGGCGGCTGCGGATGTCATCTTCAGGGACAGCCAGAATCTGGCTTAAGTATTTATCGGAAAAGCCGTCTTTTTTAGCCTTGATAAGGCTTTCGTCGGAAGGAAGGCTTCCTCTGCATGCTGCAAGGGCTTCTTCTTCCTCCACCAGTTCCTGCATCTGTGTGATAAAATAGGTTTTCACCTTTGTGATTTCATGGATTTCTTCTACTGTGGCACCCTTGCGGAGAGCTTCGTACATGATGAAATGACGTTCGCTGGAAGGGGTGATCAGAAGAGCGAGAAGCTGTTCTTTTGTTTTGCTTCCCAGGTTCCCGGCATTCCCCAGGCCATAGCGGCCTGTTTCCAGACTGCGGATCGCTTTCTGGAAGGCTTCCTTATAATTTTTGCCGATGCTCATCACTTCGCCTACCGCGCGCATCTGGGTGCCCAGCTTATCCTCAACACCCTTGAATTTTTCGAAGGCCCAGCGGGCAAATTTGATAACCACATAATCTCCGTCGGGCACATATTTATCCAGGGTTCCGTACTTGCCGCAGGGGATATCCTTCAGGGTAAGGCCGCATGCCAGCATGGCGGAAACCAGTGCGATGGGGAACCCGGTAGCCTTGGAGGCCAGTGCGGAGGAACGGGAGGTTCTGGGGTTGATTTCAATAACAACAATACGATCGGTTTCCGGGTCGTGGGCGAACTGTACATTGGTGCCGCCGATGACCTGAACGCTTTCCACGATCCGGTAGGCCTGCTCCTGCAGACGCTTCTGGCAGTCCTGGGATATGGTGAGCATGGGAGCGGAGCAGAAAGAATCACCGGTATGTACGCCGAGGGGATCGATGTTTTCAATGAAGCAGACGGTGATCATGTTGTTTTCACAGTCTCTTACAATTTCCAGCTCCAGTTCTTCCCAGCCGAGAATGGATTCTTCCACGAGAACCTGACCTACCATACTGGCCTGAAGGCCTCTTGCACAGACGGTTTTGAGCTCGTCCACATTGTAAACAAGTCCGCCGCCTGCGCCGCCCATGGTATAGGCGGGACGGAGAACGACAGGATAACCCAGGCGGTCGGCGATTGCAAGCGCTTCTTCCACACTGTAGGCAACTTCACTGCGGGCCATTTCAATGCCAAGCTCGTTCATGGCTTTTTTGAATTCAATACGATCTTCGCCGCGTTCGATGGCATCTACCTGGACGCCGATTACTTTAACGTCGTATTTTTCCAGAATGCCGGCTTTATTCAGCTCTGAACACAGATTCAGCCCGGACTGTCCTCCCAGATTGGGAAGAAGCGCATCGGGCCTCTCTTTGGCAATAATCTGCTCCAGCCGCTCTACATTAAGCGGCTCAATATAGGTTACATCTGCTGTTTCCGGATCCGTCATGATCGTTGCCGGATTGGAATTGACAAGAACGATCTCATATCCAAGCTTACGCAGTGCCTTACAGGCCTGAGTGCCGGAATAATCGAATTCGCAGGCCTGGCCGATGATGATCGGGCCGGAGCCGATGATTAGTACTTTGTGAATGTCTGTTCTTTGTGACATAATTCCTCCATTCTGCTGCCAGAATAGCAGCGCTGATTAAGGGGGAAAACAGGTACGTGCGCTTCCACCGCAGCCGTACGCAAGCCAAGGCGGAAAGAACCGTTTGATCCCTCCCGCACAATCTTTTGTAATTTCCCTTTGGAGATTATTATATAGGATATTGAGGAAAAGGGGAAGGGGGTGTTTGATTATTTAGCTTGGGTCTTTGAAGGTGTTTAGGAGGATTTGGGGGATGAGGGTGTTTCGGGTGAATTTGCGGTGTTGGATTTCTTCTTTTGTTCTTCCGCTGATTAGGGATTTGTTTGTGATGGTGTTGTCTGAGACGCTGAAAAGGGCGGTTAGGGGGATTGCGGCTGTTTTGGCGGCTCTGAAGGCGGCGGCTGTTTCCATTTCTATGATGTTGCAGCCCATGGCTGTTATTTCTTCGATGTGGGCGAATTGGGCGAAGATGGTGTCGATGCTGAAGGTTCTGCCTTTGTGTAGGGGGACGTTGTTGGTTTGGCAGATGTGGCGTGCGTGTTTGCAGAGGGTGTTTTGCAGTTGGGGGTCGGGGTATTGTTTTTCGCCGAAGGGGTCGGTGTGGGTGAGGGTATCGGCGGTTATGTAGCGGCTGGCTCCGTCGCCGCAGATGCTGTATTCGGGGATGACGATGTCGCCGATGTTTATTTGGGGGTCAAGGGAGCCGACGGAGCCGATGAAGATGGCTCTGCGGCATTTGGTGACGCCGAGTGAGAGGAGGGTGTCCATGAGGACGGGGGCGCCTATGCCGGTTTTTATGTAGGTGATGTTGAGGCTGTTGTTTTTTATGTTCCAGACTTTTATGGAGGCGGAGGGGGATTCGCTTAGGTATTCGGTGTCGCCAAGGTCTTGCAGGATATCGGGTTCCCACCAGGGGGCAAGGATGACGTTTTCGTTAATTTGATCAGGGCGGACGCCTGTGCCGTGAAGGCATATGTCTTCTTCTGTGGAACCGTATTTTTTTATTGCGTCGATCAGGTGTTTGTAGTTCATATGTGTTTACCTCTCAGTGTGTTGGGTTGTTGTTACAGGTGCGGTTTTCGGCTTCCCATTGTCAGGGGTATTGTTTTCAGCGGCTGAGGAGAAAACGGGATATCAGGCTGGGGGCGTTGATAAAGTCGTAGGAGCCGTAGCGGCGGGCGAGGAAAAACAGGCGGAGGACGAGAAGCTGGTAGCGGATGTAAAAAGCGGGGGTGCTCATGTGGGCAGGGGGGAGGAGGACATGGGTGTAATCCCATTTGCGCCAGTCTGTGGTGAGGAGCTTTTCTTTGCAGTCGTCGTACATCTGTGTCCCGGGGAGGGGAGTGATGATGGAGGGGATGACGTATTCGAGCTGCTGTTCTTTTACCCAGCGGTACATGGAGATGAAATCGGCGGGGGTAAAGTCTGTGTCGATTATCATCATGGCGTAGAGGCCTGCGTGGATGCTTTTCATAAAGCGGATGCAGGAGAGGCTGTCATCTACTTCGATTTTTTTGTCGTATTTTTGGAGGTAGTTATCACGGACTGCTTCAAAGCCTACGATGAAATAGCGGAAGCCGATCTGTGTGAGTTCTTTTATGAGGTCTTTGTTTTTCAGAATGAAATCGCATCTTCCATAGCAGATGAAATTTTTGTTTATTTTGAGTTCTCGGATCGCGGCAGTAAATTGTGAGAGGGTGGTGGGATCCACGAGAAAATTGTCGTCTATAATGTAGATGTTGTCGCATTGGATGTTTCGGATTTCTTCCGCGAAGTTCCGGACATCTTTATGTACGTAGCGGCCGCAGTTCATCATGGTGCGGTAGCAGAAGGTGCATTTGTGGGAGCAGGAATAGGCAAAACGGACACAGGCCAGGGGATTGTGCTTGAGGAGCCGGAAGCGGGACTGGTATTGGTAGAAATGGGAGCGGTCTATATCCCGGGGGAGGAGGTTGATATCAAAGGGGTGTATCGTGTTTTCCGTCCAGCTGCCGTCTTCGCTGCGGTAACACAGGCCGTTCAGGTTTTCCAGCAGGGAGGAGGGAAAATCCTGTTCTGACAGGAGGGCGGCAAGGGCTGAGATGACAAAGGGATCGTAGGAACGGGAGATATAATCCACGGTGTCCTTATACAGGGAGCGGTAATTGTGTTCGGCGAAAACACCTCCGAGAATCGTGGCGGTTTTTGGGGAGAAGGCTTTGGTACGCTGCATGTAGTCAAGCATGTAGGGGACTTGCTTAACTACGCCGTCAGCATAGACCAGGTCGGGGGCAAAAGAGGATAAAAGTTCTTCAAAACAGGCCGGCTCCCGGTCCGGATCATAGATGCGGACCTGGTAGCCGGCTTGTTTGAGGACCGTGTATAAAATTTCTGTTTCAAGCGGTTCGTTTTCCACAATACCGAGGGCGTTGAAATGAGTTCGTGTTTCTTCTGTATGGATTAACAGGATGCGGGTCGGTTTCATGATTGTTCCTTTCAGCCTTTCGTTAAAAAAATGAGTTGCAATTATTTTATCATAGAAAAGGCTGTTGTGCATGAAATATTGTTTTCTCTTTCCGGTAAGGGAGGGGTGTTGTTAATGGCCGGGCCGCGCCGGGCACTTGCCGTATGGCGACCGGGTATTTATGGTGCGCGCCGCAGCGTGCGGCCGGGAGGCTTAGGCTTCTCCTTTTAGAGCGGTATGGCTATCGTCCGGAAGAACCGGAGCAGCAGCGGAAAGCTCTTTGTGAAGCCGCAGGGCCATAAATACGGTGATGGCGGCGGAGAGTACATCCGCGATCGGCTGGGCACAGATAATACCGGTTATTCCGCTGAAGAAAGGAAGAATCAGTATGACGGGAACAAAGCAGATCCCCTGTCTGCAGGCACCGAGGAAGCAGCCTTCCTTTGCCTTGCCCATTGCCAGGAAAAGAGAGGAATAAACGGTATAGAAACCGAAAGGCAGGAAGGAAAGGCCGTTTATCCGTAAGGCAGCCTGGCCTACGCGTATCATTTCTGTGTCTCCCTTTGTAAATTGAGATATGATGGATGTTGAAAATAAGGCGGCGGCTAATCCGAAGGCGATACAGAATATCGTAGACCATAAAATGGAGGTTTTGATTGCCTCACGCAGGCGGCTATAGTTTCGTGAGCCGTAGCTGTATCCGGCAATGGGCTGGAATCCTTTGATAAAACCAAATACCATAAGGCTTCCTACGGACATAATTCTTGTTACAGGGCCCATGGCGGCCAGTACGGAATCGCCGTATCCTTTCGCTGCGCTGTTGATGAGGGTTATGGAAAGGCTTGTCAGCAGCTGGAATACCAGGGTGGGAATTCCTATTTTCAATATTTCAGACATGATTTCTCTGGAAAAACAGCATTTCTTTATGTGAAAGCTGAAAACACTTTTCCCACTGAATATATAACATAAATATACCAGAGTGGAAACAAGCTGGGATATGGCGGTGGCGATGGCGGCTCCGGCTACGCCGAGATTCAGGGTATAAATGAAAATGGGATCCAGGATCACGTTCAGGACGGCGCCGGTTATGAGTACGCACATGGTGGTTTTGGCGGCGCCTTCGCTTGATATGATATTGTTCATTGTCACATTAAATACATTGAAAATAGAAGAGGCTATATAAATGCCCGTATAGGTTATGGCGTACGGCATGATGCTTTCCGTGGCTCCCAGCTGTCTGAGGAGCGGGTGAAGGAAAAGCAGGGAACATAGGATGACTGCGGCTCCGACAGAGATGCTGCTGTATAAAGCGGTACTGGCAGCCTGGTCGGCTGTTTTTTTGTCTCCGCGTCCCAATAAGCGGGATAGGTAGGAGGCTGCGCCGTTTCCGAACAGAAGCCCCAGCCCCACAACAACCTGCCCCAGAGGATAGGCGATGGTAATCGCCCCCATTTGGCTGGTTCCCAGTCCTCCGACAAAATAGGCATCCACCAGATTATATAATGCATTAATCATCATTCCGATCATGGTAGGGAGTCCGAGAGCCAGAAGCGCTTTGGGAACAGGAGTACTTCCCAGCAGCTCCATTTTTTTGTTTTTTTCGTTCATGAGTAAATCTCCTTTCTTATAATGTAAAATATAATACTATAAATTATAGCACTTGATCCGCAGAGCATATAGTACTATAATTTATAGTACTTGTCAAGAACAAAAAAGGAGGACGTCATGGCTACCATTGATTTGATAGTGCTGGGAATATTGAAAAAAGAGGCATTAAGCGCCTATGATATTCAGAAAACAGTGGAGTACCGTAATATATCCAGGTGGGTGAAAATAAGCACTCCATCCATATATAAGAAGGTTCTCCAGCTCGAGGAAAAAGGCTATATCAGCAGTACGATTGTAAAAGAGGGGAAAATGGCTGAAAAAGCGGTCTATTCCTTAACGGAAACAGGAAATGAAGAATTTGAAAAGCTTATGCTGGATATTGCATCCAAGCCTATCTATATTTTTCTTGATTTTAATGCGGTAATAGTCAATCTGGACAGTCTGTCTCCGGAACGGCAGAGACAGTGTCTGGACAGTATAGAAAAGAATGTTAAAATCATCAAGTCATATCTGGAGGATAATATTGAACGGAAAAAAGACATGCCCGAAATCCCTGAAACAGGAAAGGCGGTTATGCAGCAGCAGTATATTTTATTTCAGGCAATTGAAACATGGATTGCATCGGTAAAGGAAGGCTTTGGAAAGCAGTCTTGATTTTTCCGAAGCCTTGCCTTTTGAGAGAAAGAAAGAGACTGCTGCGGATATATCTGGCCGGAAGGATATGTCCGGAAGCGATCGGTTTATGTTGACATATACTATATATTATAGTAGTATAATTTATAGAAGGCTACAAGCGGCATGGCAGCAGCTGTATAGTGTCTGAAACAGGCAGGAACAGCTGATGGTCAGGCCGGATGGCGTAGAGTAACGCCGGTATCAGGAAATTTACAAAGGAGGAAATTATGTACGAATCGAGATGCGGCGTATGCTGCGACAGCTGCGAAAGAAAAGAGGCTGTTCACTGCAGCGGATGTCTGAACATGGAAAAGCCTTTCTGGGGAGGCTTATGCGGTGTAAAAGCCTGCTGTGAGGAGAAAAAACTCAATCACTGCGGGGAATGCGCAGAGTTTCCCTGTGAGATGTTAAGCTTAATGGGAGTGGATCAGGGCTTCGATCCCACTATTAAGATTGAACAGTGCAGAAAGTGGGCGGAAGAAGGGAAAAGCTGACCGGATGCAGCAGTTCAGATGCCTGAATTGTCAGGGGCAGTTATAAAGGCAGATGAAATATGGAAAGATGGTCTGAAGGCCGCAGGATTTAGGCATTGCCAAATAATCCTGCGGCCTTAATCCTGCGCTGCATTAATGTCACAGTAATGGAATGCTGTACTAGTGCTCCCGGCTGGATGAAGCACTGGCTGTTTTGCACAAATTTTGGTTGCAACCGGGACTGCGGTGAGGCATAATGAATATATGGATGTAACTGTGAAGGCATTGAACAGTTATATATGGATAAAGGATTACATATGGCATAAGGGGACGGTCCGGCAGGACAGCAAAGGGGGCTTACGTGAAACAAAACAGGAATCGCAACAAGTATACCTTTGGTTTAGGCACGATAGGCAGGGATATGGTCTATTCCATGGTGAGTATGTATCTGATTTATTATCTTACGGACATTATTGAACTGCCTACGTCCACCTTGTGGTGGATTACGGTTATTGTTCTTTGTGCCCGTATTTTTGATGCGCTCAACGATCCGATCATGGGGGTGATCGTTGATAATACCAAAACCCGGTTCGGGAAATTTAAACCCTGGATCGCGCTGGGAGCCTTGGTATCGGGTATGCTTACCGTCTTGCTTTTCACGGATTTCGGTCTTCAGGGGGCGGGATATATTGCAGTATTTGCCCTGATCTATATCGCCTGGGGACTGGCCTATACCGCGAATGATATTTCCTACTGGTCCATGCTGCCGTCGCTGAGCCTGGAGCAGAAGGAAAGGGAGCAAATCGGTGCGGTGGCGCGAATCTGTGCCAATGTGGGCCTGTTTTTCGTGGTAGCGGGCATTGTGCCTATCACCTCGGCTTTCGGAAACGCACTTGGCAGTATGCAGAAGGGATATTTTGCATTTTCTCTTCTGGTAGTCGGAATTATGTGGGCGGGACAGTGTATTACCCTTGTCGGCGTAAAGGAGCCCAGGAATCTTGTGGCGCAGAATAAGCATACGAGCCTGAAAGAACTGCTTAGGGTGATATTCGGAAATGATCAGCTGCTGTATACGGCGGTTTCCATGGCTCTGTTTATGATCGGCTATACGACAACCACAAGCTTCGGACTTTATTTTTTCAAATATGCTTATGGGGATGAAGGGATGTATTCCATTTTTGCCTTGATTCTGGGAGTTTCCCAGATTGCGGCCCTGGTGGTGTTCCCTCTTATCAGCCGGCATTTCGAACGCAGGACACTGTATGCTTTTTCCACGGGACTGGTGGTGGCCGGTTATGTGATATTTTTCTTTGCACCGCTTGATACCATGCTGTTTATCGGTATTGCGGGCGTGCTGCTTTTTATCGGGCAGGCGTTTATCCAGCTGATGATGCTGATGTTTCTTGCGGATACGGTGGAATACGGCTTCTGGAAATCAGGCAGGCGTAATGACAGCGTTACCTTTTCCATCCAGCCGTTCATCAATAAGATGGGAGGGGCCGTGGCAAGCGGTGTTGTGAGCGCCACCGTTATTGTTTCCGGGATAAAGGATGCACAGAGTGCGGAGCAGGTTACTGCAGGGGGGCTTCTCATGATGAAAATGGCCATGATGATTTTTCCTCTGCTGTGTATTCTGGCCGGGTTCCTGCTTTATCTGAAAAAGTATAAAATCGACAGCAGTTTATATGCCCGGATCCTGAAGGAACTGAGGGAACGGGGCGATATACGTACCGGGGAAGGAGAGTAAGGCATGAATGAAAAACTGACGATGAAAAGCAGCCTGAGGGAGGTTTATGCACACCCGGTCGGCCATGATATCCTGAAAAAAATCATGCTTCAGACAGGCATGCAGGAGCGGCTTCTGGACAACCGGATAACAGGCGCCATGTCTCTGCAGGCGGTGGCGGCTTTGACGAAAAAAATACTGGATGACAGCTTCTGGCAGACCTTTCTGCACCTGCTGAACAGTGAACCGGATTATCCGGATGAAACCGATTCGGAAATTGTGAAAAAATGGTGGAAGGAGGCTGTTTTCTATCAGATTTACCCCCGGAGCTTCTGCGATGGGAACGGGGACGGAATCGGTGATATTAAGGGAATTATCGGAAAGCTGGATTACCTTTCCAGACTTGGGGTGGACGCGGTATGGCTTTCTCCCGTGTATGATTCCCCCAATGACGATAACGGCTATGACATAAGGGATTATTTTAAAATAATGCAGGAATTCGGCACCATGGAAGAATTCGACGCCCTCCTGTCAGGCCTGCATAGCCGCGGCATGCGCCTGATTATGGATCTGGTGGTAAACCATACCTCCGATGAACATGCCTGGTTTCAGGAGGCGGTACGGGATCCTTACGGCCCGTACCATGACTATTATCTGTTCCGGGAAAACGAAGACGGGCGGGAACCCAATAACTGGACCTCTTTTTTTGGTCAGGGAAAATACGGGGATGCCTGGAGGTATATCCCGGAAAATGACGAGTGGGCGCTCCATCTTTTTTCCAAAAAACAGATGGACCTTAACTGGGACAATCCCCGGATGCGCCGGGAAATTTACACTATGGTCAAGTGGTGGCTGGAAAAGGGCGTGGACGGGTTCCGGCTGGATGTCATTAACTATATTTCCAAAGAAGAGGGACTGCCCTATGGAAATGAGTCCGTGGGAAATATGCTGGGCTATGTGGGAATTGAGCATTATTTTTATGGCCCGCACCTTCATGATTATCTGCGTGAACTGCGGTGCATGGCTTTTGACCCCTATGAAGCTTTTTCCGTGGGAGAGACTCCGGGCATCGGTATGCAGATGGGCAAGCTTCTCACCGGGGAGGACAGGCATGAGCTGGATATGATTTTTTCCTTCGATCATCTGGAGACGCCGGGGCATATGCGGTTCGATGAGTACCGCTATGATCTGAATTATCTGAAGCAGTATTATACGGAGTGGATGGAAGGGTATGGAAACCGCTGCTGGATGTCTCTTTTTTATGATAACCATGACAACCCGCGGATGATTTCCAAAGTCAGCGACGATCCCCACTATCGTTTTGCCATAGGAAAGCTGCTGGGGATGATACAGTTCACATTGAAGGGAACGCCTTTTTTATACCAGGGACAGGAGCTGGGAGCCGTCAATGTGCCTTTTACGGATATGTCCCAGATCCGGGATGTGGAAAGCATCAATCTGTACGAAGAGCTCTGCCGGAGTATGAGCGAGGAAGAGGCCTTCCGCAGGATTCTGGCGGGGACAAGGGATCATGCCAGAGCCATGATGAAGTGGCAGGAGGCAGAAGAACAGAAAGAGGACAGGGATTCCATCTATTATTTTTACAAAAAGCTGATTGCCCTCCGGAAAAAATATCCGGCCCTCATTTACGGAGAAATCAGAATTACCAACCATTCCAGGAAAAATCTGTTCACCTGGTTCCGGGAGCTTGACGGAGAGGAGTTTTACATAGAATGCAACCTCAGTGAAAAGCCGCTGACAAGGCCGGCAAGGCCGGAGGGCTTCCGCGGCCTGCTGTCCAGCTGTAAAGAGCCGGGAAGGCTGATGCAGCCCTATGAAGCATGCCTGTACCGGAAAGAAATGAGATAGTATTGCAGAAGAGGTAAGCCTGATGGAAAAGAAAAGCAATGCATCAAGTCCTGTCATATTACTGCTCTCTGTTTTCTTTATATTCACGGAAAGCATTCGTATTTTTACAGGAGAAAAAGAACCCTATTATACGGAGGATATGCAGCTGATCTGGCTGACCGGAGCCTGGTTTTTAGTGATCGCAGCCCTGCTTCTGGCCTGTTTTATACTGTGTATCCGGGGAAAAAGGCTGCGGTGGCACAGGCTCCTGCGGATTCCCCTGACCATGTATTTCCTTTACTGCGGGGCGGTTGCCGTACTGCTGCTGGCGGGAGGCTATGGTCTTTTATTCCTGTTGCCCGCGCTGATAGGAGGTATTGTGGTAGCTGTGGCAGTTATTAATGAAAAGAGCGTGTAACTCAAATTTCGCCCATGCCCCTGTCCCCTGCGGCCAGCGATTTCGTGACTGCCGTCCGGTTTGGATTCCCTTCCTTCCCTCTGTCGGCTATGCAGGGATCCTTGCAGGGGACGCTTTCGCTCGGATAAACACGCAGCGGTACTAAGGCCGCAAAGTACGCGGCCTAAGGACCGGCGAGTTTATACGCCCCTTACAGGAAACCCTGCATAGCCGACAGAGGGAAGGAAGGGAATCCAAACCGGACGGCAGTCACGAAATCGCTGGCCGCAGGGGACAGGGGCATGGGTGAAGTTTGAGCATATAGAAATAAGTCAGAAAAATACAAATAGTCTGCAAGATTTTACATTTTCAAATGACGGCAAAAATCATATGATTAAGATTGATTATTCAAAACCAAAGGGAGGTACATTTACCATGAACAGCAAGCTCTTACAACCGAACGGATTTATGCCCTGGGAAAAGAACCCGGAGTGCTTCCGTATCAATAAGGCAAAGCCTCACAGCGATATTATTCCTTTCCCCACAGTGGAGGATGCCCTTTCCTGGAATAAAGAAGCACGGGATATTACGGATCTGAACGGAACCTGGAAATTCCGTTTTTTTGAAAACCCGGATCAATGCGACGAAGCTTATCCCCAGGGTCTGGAGTGCCTTATGGATACACATAACTGGGGACATATCCAGGTGCCTGCCAACTGGCAGATGCAGGGGTATGATTATCCTCAGTACGTGAATGTGAAATATCCATGGGAGATGACAGAGGACATTATGCCGCCTGAGATTCCCAGAGTCTATAATCCGGTAGGAATTTATTCCCGTACCTTTACCGCGGATAAGGCGGATGGCGGACGGCTGTTCCTGCGGTTTGAAGGAATTGAATCCTGCGGGGAGGTCTATGTGAACGGAAGCTTTGTGGGTTACAGCGAAGGCTCCTTCACTCCTGCGGAATATGATATAACCGAATTCGTAAAGGCCGGAGAAAATCAGCTGGTTGTCAAGGTGCTGCGCTGGTGCGACGGAAGCTGGCTGGAGGATCAGGATTTCTGGAGGCTTTCCGGTATTTTCAGGGATGTTTACCTGTATTCCCTGCCGGAGGTTTATGTCAGTGACTGGAGGGTGGATGCCCTTCTGGACGAGGATTACCAGGACGGCCTTCTTACGGTAGAGGCAGAGGTGGAAGGAAATACGGACGGCTGTCTGGTACAGATGGAGTTGTACAGCTCTAAAGGACGGCAGATAGGGGAAACGGAAGCTGAAAATGTGACTGACGGAAAAGCCGTATTTCATGTGGAAGTGGATACTCCCTGGCAGTGGAGTGCGGAAGCGCCTGTTCTGTATACGGTAGTGCTGCGCCTGATAAGGAAAGGACAGGAGACGATCCTGGCTTCCCGCTGCGGATTCCGTACCTTCGAAATGAAGGACGGCTTGATGATGCTGAATAATAAACGCATTATTTTCAAGGGGACAAACCGTCATGAGTTCGGCGCCGAATTCGGCAGGGCGATTACCAAAGAAGCGATGCTTGCAGATGTACTCGCGATGAAACGGAATAATATCAACGCGGTACGTACCTCCCATTATCCCAACCATCCTTACTGGTATGAGCTGTGTGACGAATACGGACTCTACGTTATCGATGAAACCAATCTGGAAACCCATGGAACATGGACATACGGCGTTCCTGAGGATCAGCAGCCGGATGTGCTTCCGGGAAGCAATCCCCTCTGGACAGGAGCGGTACTGGACCGTGTGGCGGATATGTATTACCGGGACAGAAACCATCCCTGTGTGTTGATCTGGTCCCTGGGAAATGAATCCTACTGCGGAACCAACTTCCGGGAAATGGCAGATTTCCTCCGGGCACATGATAAAACCAGGCTGGTTCATTATGAAGGACAGCACCATTGCCCGGGCTATGGGGATGTTACGGATATCATTTCCACCATGTATACCCCGGTATCGGAATGGGTGAAATACGCGGAAGGCAATCCGGAAAAACCGGCAATCCTTTGTGAATTTGCTCATGCCATGGGTAATTCCTGCGGCAGCCTGGATAAATACGCAGAGGCTTTTGATAAATACCCCAAGCTGCAGGGCGGCTTTATCTGGGATTTCGTCGATCAGGCTATCTTGAAAAAAGATGAGGACGGCAGGGAATACCTGGGGTACGGCGGTGATTTCGGGGACGACTATACGGATGGCATTTTCTGCGGAAACGGCCTGATGTTTGCCGATAGAACGGAAACGCCCAAAATAAAGGAAACCCGGATCTGCTATCAGAATATTGCCTTTGAGGATATAGATTGGGAAAACGGGGAAGTGACTGTACACAATAAATGTCTGTTTACGGATTTGAATGCCTACCGTCTGGTATGGAGCCTGTATCTGGATGAGGAGAAGACGGCGGAAGGAGAGCTGGAAACCGCCTGTGAACCGGGCGAAACAGTGAAGCTTAAGCTGCCGTTAGGCAGACTGCCGGAGGGCAGCTTCATGGAAGCCTTCCTGAATATGGAGGTACAGCTGAAGGAAGACACCTGCTGGGCGAAGGCCGGCTATGCGGTAGCAAAGGGACAGTTCATTACAGGAAGCCGTGAGAAGCTTCAGGACGGGAAAAAGACCGGCGGCAGCCTGAAGGTTACGGAAAACTTCAGCACTCTGATCGTAACCGGTTCTGATTTTGAATACCGTTTCTCCAAACGTTCCGGAGATTTTTACAGCATCCGCAGGAACGGCAGGGAATATCTGAAGGCGCCTGTGGAATGCAATTTCTGGAGAGCGAGTACGGATAACGACAGAGGAAGCAAGCAGACCTACCGCTCCATGATCTGGAGATATGCGGGAGCCAATGCCGCCAAATGGACGAACAAAGGGGAGATAAGCCCCGAAGCGGTGGAAATAGATATGAAATTTATCCTTCCCACCACATCCCAGGCGGTGATGGATACCAAAATAACAATACGCCGGGATGGAAGCATCCTGTTTGATAATACCTATAACGGCGGGGAAAATCTCTCGGATATGCCGGAAGCAGGTCTTATGTTCATTCTGCCGGAAAGCTTTGACCGTTTCCAGTGGCATGGCAGGGGCGAGCATGAAAATTATATTGACAGAAAAGCTTCCGCATTTGTGGGAACCTATCAGGCGAAGGTGTCAGAGAGGATGGTTCCATACCTTATGCCTCAGGAATGCGGAAATATGACAGGTGTCAGAAGACTTACCATTGCCGGAAGGAACGGGGGAAGCCTTACCTTTACAGGATTCCCGGAGGTGGAAGCCAACGTGCTTCCCTATACGCCGGAGGAAATGGAGCTTGCCGCACATCAGAAGGATTTAAAGCCCTCTGAGAAAACGGTGGTTCGTATCAATTACCGGCAGACCGGCGTGGGCGGAGATGATACCTGGAGCCTGAATGCCAGGGCTCACGAAGAGTTCAGGATCAAAGGCGACGGGACATATCATTTTGCCTTTGAAGTAAAGCCGGAATAGAGTGGATTATACGCAGCTAAAAAGACAGCCATCCGGGTTGGAAATCCCGAATGGCTGTCTTTGTCCTTTGCAGATAAAGAAACGGAACCGCTGCAAATCAAGTCATGGACGCTTTATATATTTCATCAATGGAACGCTTTAATACGGCGTTGAATTCCTCGTCCGTCTGCTGTTTCTGCAGCCCTGCGGTAAGGGCGCGCGAGAAGCTGGCTATCAGGCCATGGTTCCTTGCCAGCCGCTGATTGGCTTCTATCTGGCTGTAACCGCCGGAAAGGGCCACCACACGGACAACATGGGAATCGTTTATGAGCTCCAGATAGAAATCATCAATGGAAGGAATGGTGAGCTTGAACATCAGCCGGACATCCGGATCCAGGCTGCTCAGATGTGCAAGCAGTTCTTTTTTTAAAAGCTTCTCACTGTTTTCCTTATCCGGTATAAAGATATCCACCTCAGGCTCCAGAATCGGCACAAGCCCTGCCTCTGCGATACGGCATCCAATTTCAAACTGCTGATCCACGATCTTTTTAATACCATAGGGATCGGCGGCCTTGATAACCGACCTCATTTTGGTGCCGAAAATATGTCTGTCATTCGCCCTCTTCAACAACTCATCCAGGTTGAGGATGGGCTTCATGACACAGACGCCGTTTTCCTGCTCCGCAAGGCCTTTATCTACCTTCAGGATAGGCAGGATGCCTTTTTCTTCCCACAGATAATCGGCGGTATATTTCCCTTCGATCTGACGATCCATCGTGTTTTCGAAAAGAATGGCCCCCAGGATATGTTCGGAGGTAAAAGCCGGGCTGGTTATAATTCTCGTCCGCATCTCATGGATGAGATCGAACATTTCTTCGTCGCCGTGATAGGACCCGTCCGGAATTCCATAGAGCCGGAGAGCCTTCGGCGTACTTCCGCCGCTCTGATCCAGTGCGGCAATAAATCCGTTACCTTTTTGCATCCGACAGAATTGTTTCTGATCCATATATGCTCCCCCTTTTCTTTGGTGTGCCGGCAATTTTTTAAGAAGCGGCATGCCTGCCAGGCAAGTGGCTTCCGGGCATGATTGCCGATGGTTTTCTGTAGTTATATTATACTACGATATGAGGGAAAATGCTATAAAACCGATAATTATTACAACAGTGGAGGTTACCGTTCAGCCATACCCAGTGCCCTATGTCTTCCACCGATCGGGCGGCCCTTCTGCTGCGGATTTCCTTCCCGGGGAGCCTGTGTACCCTGCAAAGGCCTTCTAAAAACGCCGGTCCTTAGATTGCGTCCTGTGCAATCTTAGTACCGCTGCGTTTTTAGCAGAGTGAAAGCGAGTGCAAGCACTCGCTATGTGCCTGCGCAGGGTACACAGGCTCCCCGGGAAGGAAATCCGCAGCAGAAGGGCCGCCCGGCCAGCGGAAGACATAGGGCATAGGGTATGGCTGAACGGTAACATAGCGGAAGGCCCCGCAAGTACGGGACCTTCACTTTTTTTCCATATTTTAATTGAGCAACAGAACCGCATTACAATGCCTGACTAACACGATGCTGTGTTCCCTTCAATTTGTTATTATCATATCCTAAAAATGTGACAAAACTATGTACACTTTCATAAGAAAAAATAAAAAAATACCGAAAGAATTTAGAAATATTTTGGAATGTGATAATATATGTTAAGGTTCCGGTCCTTACGGCAGCACTGCCTTGTGGTTTTGCCTGCCGGAACAGCCTGCCGGGGCGAAGATTGACAATGGGCGGGGATGGGGCTATACTTTTTAAAATTACATGTGTAGGAAATGAAAGGAGCAGAGGATGAAGGTTATTCGTGTTTTTGGAAATATAATATTTATGGCAGCAGCCATATTTTTCTGTTTATGCATGTCCATTCGGCCCTTATGCGCTTCCACAGTCAGCGGGGCAGTGCTGGGGAGGGCGGTATCTTCCAGGGTACTGGATGAAGTTTATAAGGTATACCCGGAGGTTACCTCGGAGCAGATGGAAGAGGTGGAAAATTTTCTGGAGGAAAACCAGGCCGTGAAAGAACTGGCGGGCGCTTATCTGGATGTGATGGCCGGTTCCGTAAAGGACGGGACTCCGGTTTCTCCGGAAGACTACGAAGCGCTGATCGGGGAATTGAAACAGGATGTTTTTCCTCAGCTGATGGATGAAATGGGCGATTTGCTTACAGAAGAGGAAAAAAATGCGCTGTATGAAGGAATTGACAGCCAGAGCGAAAAAATAGGACAGATTATGGCGCAGGGGGTGGCTGAGATTACGGAGCAGTCCTATCCTCCTGTGGAGACGGCGCTTGAACTGTATGGCTTTCTGGATTCTTTTTCTGTGAAGGCGCTATCTTTGGGTGTGGTTATCTTAAGCGGGATCATTGTACTTGCGTCGGGAAGACGCCGTTACAGAGGGCTTTTGTCCCTGGCAAGGGATGGGATTGTTTCCGGTATCATGGTGGGAGCGGTTATTCCTTTTCTGGCAAATACGGCGGCTCATGTTCTGACAAACCGCATTTTGGGAAGAACGGCAGAGCTTACGCTGACGCCATTGTTCTTCTATGGAGGGATTTTCTTTGCGGGAGGATTCGTTTTGCTGATTATGTATTATGTGGTCCGTGGCCGGAGAAGATAGGGACATGGGCAATAAAGAAGAGTGAAAAAGGACGGGCGGCGATATGCTGTTCCGTTCTTTTTTCACTCTGTCAGTTAAAGATTTCATTAGTATCACCGGCCCCTACGAAAAAAGCAGACGGGCAGCAGTGGTAAACAAAAAGCAGATGAGAATTCCGCAAACAGTGGGTATCAAAAAAGAAAGAAGGGTCCATTTCAGGCTTCCTGTTTCCTTTTTGATAGTGAGGCAGGTAGTGGCACAGGGCCAATGCATCAGGGAGAACAAAATCGTGCTCACAGCGGTTATCCAGGTCCAGCCGTTTGCAGTAAAAAGCTGCAGCAGCTGCGCGCCTTCTATTTCTATCAGACTTCCTCCCGCCATATAGGTCATGATGATGATGGGAACGACAATTTCATTGGCCGGAAGTCCCAGAAGAAAGCCGGTCAGGATGCATCCATCCATCCCCAGGGCTCTGGCAAAGGGATCCAGAAAGCCGGTGAGGGAGGTGAGAAGAGTGGCCTGGTTATCCAGATGCACGTTGGCCAGGATCCAGATGATCAGGCCGGCAGGAGCAGCAGATACCATGGCGCGCCCGAGGACCTTTATAGTACGATCTACAATGCTTCTTATAATTACCTTTAGTATCTGCGGTTTCCGGTAAGGAGGCATCTCCAGGGTGAAGGAGGATGGGACTCCCTTCAACAGAGTGGCTGACAGCAGCCTGGAAACCAGAAGAGTCATAAAAACGCCCAGGATGATTATGCCTACCAGAATGCAGGCTCCCAGGAAAGAACCGTAAAAGCCTCCTGCTCCTCCGATCAGGAACAGGGTGATGATGGAAATGATGGTAGGAAATCTTCCGTTGCAGGGGACAAAATTATTGGTAATGATGGCAATGAGCCGTTCTCTCGGAGAATCTATAATCCGGCATCCGGTAACTCCGGCGGCATTGCATCCGAAACCCATACACATAGTAAGGGCCTGTTTCCCGCAGGCAGAGCATTTCTTAAAACACCGGTCAAGATTAAACGCTACTCTCGGCAGATAACCAAAATCCTCCAGCAAGGTAAATAACGGGAAGAAAATAGCCATCGGCGGCAGCATGACGGAAACCACCCATGCGATAACCCGGTAAATGCCATGCAGCAGTACATCGGTCAGAAGCCCGGGAATACCCGCCGCAGCGGCCAGAGAGGCGAGGCGGTCTTCCAGCCCGAAAAGAAGATCCGCCAGCAGGGCGGAAGGATAATTGGCGCCCGTTATGGTAATCCAGAAAATCCCGAGAAGGAGCAGCAGCATAATGGGAAAGCCGGTCAGCCTGCTAGTAAAAATACGGTCCAGCCTTCGATCTGTTTTATCGCAGCCTTCTTCCGGATAGAAAACAATCCCCCGGCATAACCGTTCGGCGGTACGAACAAAAGCGGCTGCCAGATCGTCATGAAGCTGTTCCCTGCTGATTCCCCGGTTTCTGAGAACCGCATGAATCTCCTCCAGAACCCCGGTAATTTCCGGTTCGGATGCGGGATCAAAACCCAGGTACGCCTTTATGGCGGACAAAAGGTTTTCGTTGGCATCCAGAAGCCGTGCGGCAAGCCATCGGGGAGAGGGAAGGGAGGCCGTCTCATTTCCGTGTGCGGCATACAGCCTTTTTATGCAGGGAATGAGGTGGGAGAGGGCTTCTTCCACATATTCCGGATAGACAACAAGAGGAAAGCTCTGTTTGGCAGGTGTTGTGGCAACCGTTTCAGTGTCGGGAGCGGCAGGCGGGAAAAGCATGGCTTCCAGGGCCCCCAGCAGTTCATCCAGCCCCTTCCTGCTTCGTGCTGTAGTTCCTGTTACCGGTATATGCAAACGGGATGACAGCTGCGGAAGATCAAGTCGGATTTTTTTCCTGGCGGCCTCATCCAGCAGGTTCACACATAAAAGGACCGGCCTGCCGGATTCTATGATCTGCAGCACCAGGTTCAGGTTCCGTTCCAGACAGGTGGCGTCACATACCACGATAACGGCATCCGGTTCCTGGAAACAGATAAAATCCCTGGCAACTTCCTCTTCTGCGGAGTGTGCCATGAGGGAATAACAGCCCGGTATATCCACAAATGTATAGCAGTGTTCATGGAAGGTACAGGTTCCCTGGGCATTCAGCACGGTTTTTCCGGGCCAGTTGCCCGTATGCTGCTTCATTCCGGTCAGTGCGTTGAAAATTGTGCTTTTCCCTACATTTGGATTTCCTGCTAAAGCGATGATTTCAGGAGATTTATCTGCCATGGGAAGCCTCCTTTTTCAAAAGGATATGTCTGGCATCTTCCTCACGCAGAGCTATGACTGCCTCACGTATCCGGTATGCGGTAGGGTCGCCGAGGGGGCTGCGTTGGAGACAGGCTACTGTTGTCCCCGGAATGAATCCCATATCCTGAAGGCGTCTGCGCATTTCTCCCTGGGCCGTCAACTGAGCGATTATGGCAGAAAACCCGGGTTCCAGCCGGGGAAGCGAGAATGTATCCGTCATATGTTTCCTCCTTGTTTTGCCGGAGGACTCCAGACGGACTGCTGCTGGAGCAGGACGCAAAGCTGAAGCGGCAAAGGCCTCCGACGTATCATTCCAATTTAATATATGCAGAAGAAAAAAATGCGTGCTTCCTGCCGGGAAGGGGTTGGCAATTTACGAAATATAAGATAAAGTAATAGAGAGGATGCTTTTAGAAGAGAGGGAAAAGGTGTTGAAAACAGGAATCAAAGGTTTCCGGGAACTGATGGTAACCGGAGAAAATACGGCCTCGGCCCTTGGAAGCGGCCGGCTTTGTGTGCTTGCGACTCCGGCGCTTGCCGGACTGGTGGAGCGCACATGCTGGGAGAGTGTGGAACCGCTGCTCGAAGAGGGAGAGACTACTGTGGGGACAGCTTTGGCAATAAAACATCTTGCGCCTACCCCGGTGGGAATGAAGGTGTGGTGCGAAAGCCGGCTGGTACAGGCGGACGGAAGGCGCATGGTTTTTCAGGCGGAGGTTTTTGATGAAAGCGGAAAGATAGGCGAAGGCGAGCATGAAAGATTTCTCGTCCGGGCGGAACGTTTTCAGCAAAAAGCAGATGCCAAAGGAAACCTGCAACAGGGAAAGGAGCAAGAAATTAATGGGTAAGGAAAAGAAGAGAAAAAACATTGTGCTGCTGATGACGGATCAGCTGAGAGGGGATTGCATGGGCTGTGCGGGCCATCCGGATGTGAAAACGCCTTATCTGGACACGCTGGCTTCCAAAGGGATCCGTTTTCCCAATGCGTATTCCGCGTGTCCTTCCTGTGTGCCGGCCAGAGCCGCGCTGCATACGGGGCTGACTCAGGAATCCCACAGACGGGTGGGGTATTCGGACGGTATTCCGTGGAATTACCCGTCAACTATGGCGGGAGAACTGACAAAAGCAGGATATTATACCCAGTGTGTCGGGAAAATGCATGTGGATCCCCTGCGTAATTATCTGGGCTTCTGTAATGTGGAGCTGCATGACGGTTATCTTCATTATTATCGGGATCCTGATATCCCATACAGAGAGAATCAGAAACAGGCGGATGATTATTTTCATTGGCTGAAGCAGGAAAAAGGAATTGACTGTGATGTGACGGATACCGGGCTGGAGTGTAATTCATGGGTGGCAAGACCATGGATTTATGAGGAAAAATACCATCCCACCAACTGGGTGACGGATCGTTCCATTGATTTCCTGCGCAGAAGGGATCCGGACATGCCCTTTTTCCTTTTTGCCTCCTATCTTCGTCCGCATCCGCCGTTTGATGCGCCTCAGTGCTATTTTGACATGTACAGCGGAAAAGAACTGACGCCTCCCGCGATCGGTGACTGGTGCGATGACGAAGCGCTGCGGGAAAGAGGAAGGATTTTTGATTCGGATACCGGCCCGCTGGATCCGGAGCTTGTCCGGCAGATGCAGATCGGGTACTATGCCTGCGTGACTCATCTGGATCATCAGATCGGGCGTCTGCTGCAGGCGCTGATCGAAAATAAGCTGTATGAGGATACGATTATCCTCTTTGTATCCGATCATGGAGAGCTTCTGGGAGATCATCATCTGTTCAGGAAAAGCCGTGCATACCAGGGAAGCAGCAGGATTCCGTTCATCATTTCCGGCGGAGGAGCTGCTCAGGTAAGAGCAGGAAGAGTCAGCCGGGAACTGGTGGAACTCCGGGATGTCATGCCTACGGTTCTGGAAGCGGCGGGAGTCGCTGTCCCGGACAGCGTGGAAGGTATAAGCCTGTGGGATATGGTACAGACTGAAAACGGCTTTGTGGACAGGGAATATCTGCACGGAGAACATGCGCTGGGAGCGGCATCCAGCCATTGGATCGTCACCCGGCTGGAGAAATACATCTGGTATTCCCAGACAGGGGAAGAACAGTATTTCCGTATTGGTACGGATGAAAATGAGCTTCATAACCTGGTTCATGATGAACTTTATCAGGACAGGGTGGGTAAACTGCGCGAACTGCTGATCCATGAGCTGGAAGGAAGAGAAGAAGGCTTTGTGAAGGACGGCAGGCTTGTAACGGGCTGTGAACCCATTGTATGGCTGACGAAGGACGGAAGGTGACAGCTCAGACCTGTATGAGAACTGATACGAGGAAATTCCCGTTTCCCGAAAGTACAATGAATTGACAACCCTTTGAGAAAATGATACATTAAATTTCAGTGTATCAGCATTAAAATAAGAAAAATCTGAGAGGTACAAGAAAATTATGCATTGGTCTGACAGAATTGCGCAGGAAATTATCAGGCGCCGTCCTGATAAAGAGGAATATGTATGTGCAGCCGGCATCAGCCCTTCCGGCTCCATCCATATAGGAAATTTCAGAGATATCGCAACCAGCTATTTTGTGGTAAAGGCGTTGAGACGCCAGGGAAAGAAAGCCAGGCTTTTGTTTTCCTGGGATGAATTTGACAGACTCCGTAAAATCCCGGTGAATGTAGCCAAGCTTCCCCGTCCTGAAGGTGAGAAGTCCTGGGAAGAATATATCGGGTACCCTTATGTGGACGTGCCCAATCCCTTTGATGACGGCTGTCCCAATTATGCAAAGCATTTCGAAGTGGAATTTGAAGAAGCCATGGAGCGCTTCGGCATCCACATGGATTACCGTTATCAGGCGCAGATGAACCGTTCCGGGAAATATGCGGAATATGTGATTCAGGCGCTGAAGAAGCGGGGAGAAATTTTTGATATCCTGGACAGCTTCCGTACGCAGGCAGCCCAGGAAGGTGAGAAAGAGGCTTATTATCCGGTGAGCATTTACTGCCCTCACTGTAAAAGGGATACCACAAAGATCCTTTCCCTTTCCGAGGACTGCACCGTTGCGGAATATGAGTGCTCCTGCGGACATAAGGGAACCTTTGATTTTACCAAAGATTTTAACTGCAAGCTTGCCTGGAAAATCGACTGGCCCATGCGCTGGATGTATGAGGGCGTGGATTTTGAGCCGGGCGGAAAGGATCATGCAAGCCCGGGCGGCAGCTATGATACCAGCCGTGTGATTTCCCAGAAGATTTTCGGATATGAAGCCCCTCTTTTCCAGGGATATGAGTTCATCGGCATCAAGGGTGCCACCGGCAAGATGTCCGGCTCTTCAGGACTGAACCTGACACCGGATACTCTGCTGAAGCTTTATCAGCCGGAAATGATCCTGTGGCTGTACGCCAAGTCCGAGCCTACCAAGGCTTTTGATTTCTGTTTTGATGACGGAATCCTGCGCCAGTATTTTGAATTTGACAAGCAGTACAATGAATTTATGGACGGAAAGGCTGATGAATTCCTTACGAACGTAATGGCGAACTGCCTGCGGGAGGATGAGGAAGGAACGTCCGCTTATAAGAAGATAGAAACCGTACCTATGAGCCTTCTTGTGCAGCTGGGATCAGTTGTTGATTTTAATGTCCCCATGCTGGAGACGGTATTCGAAAAAATCGGGCAGCCGTTCACCTACGATCAGTTCAAGGACAGGCTGGAACGTGCGAAATACTGGCTGGAGCAGTGCTCACCAGAAAACGTGAACCGTCTGAGACCGTACAGGAACTGGGAGGTTTATGAAGCCCTTTCCGAAGAGGAAAAGAAGGAGATCGCTCTTCTTCATGATTATATCAAAAAGGGCGGTTATAGCCTGGATGAGCTCAACCAGGAACTGTATGCGATACCCAAGCAGGTGATGGGAGATTTGGAGGATGCGAAGGAACTGAAGAAGATTCAGGGCCAGTTCTTCAAGAATGTATACCGTCTCCTCATTGATAAGGAAAAGGGCCCCCGTCTGTATCTGTTCCTTTATGCAATCGAGCCTGATAAATATGTGAACCTGCTTGATTTCTCAACTCCTATGACTGAGGAAGAAAAGCAGCCTCAGGTGAAGGAAGAGACGGCGGAAGAAGAGTCCTCAAAGAAGCAGGTGGTTTTGGGAGATCCGGATCCGGTAGAACCTGTCCGCGATGAAATCACCATTGATGATTTCACTAAGATAGACATGCGCGTATGTAAGATCCTGAAGTGTGCAGAGATCAGAAAATCTCACAGCTGCTACAAGCTCACCCTGTTTGACGGGCTGAAGGAGCGTGTGATTGTATCCAGCATTAAGAGCTATTACACACCGGACGAAATGGTGGGAAAGAAGATTATTGTCATTGCCAATCTGAAACCGGCCAGGTTTGCCGGAGTGACCAGCGATGGTATGCTTTTGGCGGCTACTAATAATGCCTGCGGCTGCCAGGTAATCTTTGTGGATGATATGGTACCGGAAGGAACAAGAATCTGCTGATGCGGGAAGAAATAGTGGAAAGCTCCGGAAATATTGATTTCCGGGGCTTTCCGTCTTTATGGACGTTAATGGCAGAACAGAAAATGGAGGAACGTATATGAGATATCCGTTTTTTTTACAGGAACAGGGAACCATAGGCTTTGTCGCGCCGTCTTTTAGCTGTGCCGAACCGCCTTATAAAACGGCCTTTCTGCATGCTCAGGAAAAACTGGCAGAGTCAGGATATAAGCTGGAGCTGGGGCCGAACTGCTACGCCCGGGAGGGAATAGGAATCAGCAATACTCCTGAAAAGTGCGGGGAGGAACTGAATGACTTCCTGTGTTCGGATAAAAGTGATGTCCTGATTTCCTGCGGCGGAGGGGAACTGATGTGTGAAGTCCTGGATTATGTGGATTTTGACAGGATCAGGAAGGCAGAGCCTAAATGGTATATGGGATATTCCGATAATACCAACCTGGTTTTTCTTCTTACCACACTCTGTGATACGGCGGCAGTTTACGGACCCTGCGCCGGTTCCTTCGGTATGGAACCCTGGCATGAGTCCATTCAGGACGCTCTGGATCTGCTCCGGGGAAAGAAGCTTGTCATGAAGGGGTATGATACATGGGAGAAGGAGCCTTTAAAATCCGAAGAGAATCCGCTGGTTCCGTATCATCTGACGGAAAGACGTATCCTGCGCTGCTTCCCGGAAGGAGACAGCACTTTTTCAGGAAGACTGATAGGCGGATGTATGGACTGCCTTGTAAATCTTCTGGGAACCTGTTATGACAGGGTAGGGGACTTTACACGGAGATATGAAGAGGATGGCTTTATCTGGTTCCTGGAGGCCTGTGACCTGAATGTGTTTTCCATCCGCAGGGCAATTTGGCAGATGCAGCATGCGGGCTGGTTTTCCCATGTGAAGGGCTTTCTTATCGGCCGCCCTCTGGTATTCGGGCAGGAAATGATGGGACTGGATCAGTACCATGCGGTTTATGATTTGCTGAAGGAATACCAGGTCCCGGTTATCATGGATGTGGATTTGGGGCATCTGCCGCCGATGATGCCGCTGATTAACGGAAGTTTTGCGTCCGTAACCGTAAGGGGAAATGAACTGGAAGTGAAGATGGAATTGAAATAGGGAGCGGCGCCGGGGGTACGGCGGCGAGCCCTACGCCCAAAAACACCTTTGCAGAAGAATTCCGTGCAGCCCCCATAACCAAAGAACTCCCAAACACACATGAGGGCCGCATAACACTTAACCTAAAGAAACACTCCTGGAACGTACTCCGCTTCAAAGTAAACTAAACAAGAAAAAGCTGAGGCCCTTTCAACAAAAAGACCTCAGCTTTTTAACCTTTTTCGCCCAACACCTAAAATACAAAACACCTTACTACTTCATTAAAGGCGTTCCAAACCGAATCCTGCGATAAAATTTCTGAATAATAACCACAGGAAGACTGACAACCAAATACAAAGTAGAAAGAATTCCTGCAAGCCCTCCGATTACCATAATAATAAGCATTCCAATATTCATAATATCCATCCCTCTTTTAATTTAACATTTATTTTCAGACTCATTTTAGCAGTGAGCCATCAACCTGAAAAGGTTTTACAAAGATGCTTAACACAATCCTAGCATTGTATTAACATTTTCTTAGCAGGCATGTCGATAGTGTCCGGGGGCTTTCCGGGTCATCCGGTGGGTATCCCTCTCCTGGTCTTGCTTTGTGTGTACGTCGGCTATGCAAGGATTCCTGTAAGGGCCGTATAAATACGCCGGTCCTTAGGTTGCGTACTTTGCAACCTTAGTACTGCTGCGTAGTTATCCGAGCGAAAGCGTGCCCGCACAGGAACCTTGCGTAGCCGACGTACACACAAAGCAAGACCAGGAGAGGGATACCCACCGGATGACCCGGAAAGCCCCCGGACACTATCGACATGCCGTGGCCCGCTGTAAAGAAGCAGCGGGCCCGTGACTTTCCCGAAAAGCTGTGATATACTTATTAATAAAATAAATACCGTGAGTGAGAACGGAGGAAGTATGGAACGAGAAGAGGAAGAAAAGAAACATTTTGCAGTCCTTATCGACGCGGATAACATCAGTGAAAAATACGCGTCCAGTATATTTAATGAAATAGCGGATTATGGATATGCATCATATCGCCGTATTTACGGAAACTGGGCAAAGGGGAACGGCTGGAAGGAGGATACCCTCCTGGAGAACTCGATTAACCCAATCCAGCAGTTTAATTATACGATAGGAAAAAATGCTACGGATATGGCCATGGTCATTGATGCCATGGATATCCTTTATTCCGGTAAGGTAGACGGCTTTTGTCTGGTTACCAGTGACAGTGATTTTACCAAGCTGGCCATGCGCCTGAGAGAAGAGCAGAAATATGTGATCGGTATGGGGGAATCCAAGACCCCTCTGGCGCTGACCAAGGCCTGCAACAAGTTTATCCATCTGGATTTGATATCCGGAGAGGTGGAAGATAAGAGTACGGAGAGCGTAAAGGTAACAGGGACAGGCAGAAGACAGAAAACATCGACTGTAGAGGAAAAGCAGGACAGCACTGTTACACCTATCAGTGAAATAGAGGAATCGATTATTACTTTTGTACAAAACAATGAAAATAAAGGTAAGCCTACCTACCTGGGCGAGGTGGGGAGCAGACTTTGTGATAAGTTCATAGAATTCGATGCCAGGAATTATGGTTATACCAAGCTGGTAACCTTACTTAAGGACAAATGTCCCAAACTTGTTATCAAACAGGAGGGAACCTCCTACCAGATCGAATTAAAGGAGCAGACTGAGCCTGAAAATCTGGAAAAGGAAATCATCGCTTTCTTAAAACGGAACGGAGGAAAAGTGGACAATCTTTCCCTGGTTCTGGAGCAGCTTAAGAAAAAGCATCCTAATTTTAATCTCAACGATTATGGTTACAGCAGAATATCCAGTTTCCTGCGCAGCTTTGATAAAATTACGGTACATGGCAATGCGCTGATGCTGAAGGAAACGGTTCATAAAAAATGAAGCAAAGAAATTAATCTGCCGGATGTTATTTCAAAATTGAAGAAATCAATGTTCTATATAAAATCTGAATATACATTGAGTATATGTAAGATAAAAACAGGAAAAGAGTCGGGAAATATGAAATCCCAGGCTCTTTTCCTGTTTTTTTTAAGATGAATTTACTATTAGAAAAGATAGGTCAATACAGCATAGTTTCGTGTCAACTGGAAGGAGGTTTTTTCCCTGGATTAGTAGTAAAATATAATTATTCTTAAGAAAAAACCTGCAGGGTAACAAGGATAATATCAAAAGAGGAGGAATGGGGTATGAAGAAGATTTTTGCCATTTTAATGTCTATGATGCTGATTTTTACTTTTATCGGCTGTTCTGGAACAGAACAGAAGGAAGAAGGACAACAGGATATGAAAGTGACGGACTCTGTACAGGCAGAAAGTGAAGAAAAGAAAGATACTGTAGTCGAGAAAGAAGAACCAGTGACATTGAGTCTTACTTTTCATTATGAAGAATCTTATGTACAGCCTATTATTGAAGAATTTGAAAAGCTTCATCCCAATGTGACTGTAGAGTTCCAGTTGAATAAGGATGGAGACGAAGCCTTATTGACCAAAATTGTGGGAGGTGGTTCCACTGATGTAACTTTGATACCCAGCATTATGGCAGCGGAAGATATGCCGCAGTATTTTGTTGAATTAGGAGATCCGGAGGAATTGAGAAATAAATATTTTTATGGAGATTACATGCAGGTGGGTGGAAAAGTTTATGGATGCCCTATCGGAGTTGTTTATGAAGGGCTTATGTACAATCAGAATCTTCTGGATACCTATTATGAAGGTAAAGTACCAATGACATTAGACGAGCTGATGGAATGTTGCGGAATTATGCATGACAATGGAATTACAGGCTTCTGTACCAATGCAGGATCCACATGGCCGTGCAGATACTGGGATAATCTGGCGATTACCATGTCAGAAAATCCAGATTATGCTAATGAGATTGTTTCAGAAAAAGAACCATGGAAAGAGGGCACTTATTTAAGACAAACGGGAGAAATGTTAGCAGATATGTCCGAAAAGGGATGGTTGGAAAAAGATGTGGTAACCTCAAATCTTTTTGATTCCTCATTGGTGGATATGGCACAGGGAAATATTGCCTTTATGCTGACAGGATCTTGGGCGCTTCCGATGTTGAGGGATGCCGCAGTGGAATTGGGATATCCGAAGGAATCTATGGGATTTGCTCCATTCCCTTACAAAAATAATGTGAGTGCAGATAACCCGCTTTATATGAGGATTTCACAGGACCTGTTCATGGCAGTTAACAAAAACAGCCAAAACGTAGAATTGGCTAAAGAATTGTGTGCCTTTTTCTGTGAAAGGATTTCACTGGCAGTTGGTATGAATGAAATAATGATAGACGGTGGAAAAACCCAGGAAGAATTGAAAAATTTGGGTGATATGGATTATGTGAAGTTCTATACTTCTCCTGCTAAGGATACCAGGATTCAGGAAATGGGTGCAGCAGCAGGGCTGGACGTATATCAATATGATGGTTTTCTTCTGGATTATGTTATCCTGCCGCCAATGAACGGAAAAAAGGCAGAATTTGATAAGCTTAACGAGCTTTGGAAAAAGAATTTTGAATAATCTTCCGGTGTGACAAGCGCAGAAAAGGAATACGGAGAGGGGAAGAAGAGGATGGCAGCAAGTTACAGAGAGAAAAAGAAAGTACAGAATTTCCGTCGTAAGCGTAGGAGACAGGAATGTATTACCCTGATAATTTTTTTAAGCATACCTCTTCTTTTCCTGTTTTACTTCAGTGTATATCCAGTACTGTCTATGTTATATTACAGTTTTACAGACTGGAGGGGGACGTCAGGCAGTCAGCATTTTGTGGGCTGGGGAAATTATGTTCATGTTTTTACGAATGAGACTTACAGAAATGTATTCAAAACTGCGGGATATTATCTGGCTGCAGGAGTTCTGCAGCAGATAATATCTCTGGCACTTGCAGTACTTTTAAGCAAACCAATGAAAGGAAACAGTATCTTTAAAGGAATCATTTTCTTCCCATTTATTATGAACGGTGTCGCAGTAGCATTGACTTATCGTATTTTTTATCAACCGGATGGAGCATTCGACGTTCTGCTTAATGCATTAGGATCAGGAGGGCTGGTACGGATCTGGCTTAGTAATCCCGGAACCGTTAACTGGGCTCTGGGATATGTTTTTCTTTGGAAGAATGTGGGATACAGCTTTCTGATTTATCTGGGTACAATGCAGTCAATATCCAAGGAATATTATGATGCTGCCGCTATTGACGGAGCAGGAACCTGGCGTCAGTTTACAGCGATTACTTTTCCTAATATGAAAATGATTATTGGTCTGATGGCCACTTTTTCCATTGTAAACTCTATAGCAGTGTTTGATATTCCATATATCCTTACATCTGGTAAGAATGGAACAAATACTTTCTCAACCACAATGCTGGAAACTGCTTTTACATATAATAAATTTGGAGAAGCATGTGCTATGGCTATAGTGATGCTTCTGATAGCTGGTTTGGTAATGATTCTCCGTAATTGTGCTTTTAGGGAGGAAAAAGATGTTTACTGATGGCAAAAGAAAAAAAATAATATTTTCAATATTGAGGTATATACTGTTGCTTCTGATAGTATTCAGTATCTTATATCCAATATTAGGAGTATTTTTTGGCTCATTTAAAACAAAGATTGAATTTCTTAGTACAAACGGTATTACACCACCGAAGAATTGGACAAATATTGAAAATTATAAAGTGGCATTTTCTCAGGGACAAATTCTTACTGGCTTTAAAAACACTGTAGTAATAATTGTATTCGCCTGTGTTACATCTACACTATTTAATACTATGGTAGCATATTGTTTCTCAAGGTTTGAATTTAAAGGAAAAGCGATATTGGATAAGATCTATCTGCTGGCTTCATTTGTCCCCGGAACAATAGTTCATTTGATAATTTTTAAGGATTTTGTGAGAATTGGCCTTACAGATCATCTCAGCAGTATTGTAATACTTTATTCAGGGGTAGATATTGTAAGTTTGTATTTATATAAACAGTATTTGAGCCAGATACCTTTTTCTATTGATGAATCAGCTATGATGGAAGGAAGCTCTTTTATTGGTATATATTTTAAAATTTTACTTCCCATGCTGAAACCCGCGGTGGTGACCGCTTGTATTATCAAAACTACATATATCTATAATGATTTTTATACATCATATCTATATTTAAGTTCAACCCAAAAAGGAGTTATGTCAACAGTATTATATAGGTTTATCGGACCATACAGTGCACAGTGGAGTGTGATTGCGGCTGGAATTATCCTGGTAACGATGCCTGTATTTCTAACATTTATTTTTGCTCAGAAGTATATTTATAAAGGCTTTTCTGATGGCGCAGTAAAAGAATAATAGAACAAAAACAGGAAAGAGATTGGTCGGAAAATGGGAAAAAAGATAAATATCAAAGATTTGGGTGCGAGGGAAAATACACTCTGTACAAAAGAAATCCAAAAAGCTGTTGATCTTATAGATGAGGCTGGTGGAGGAACCGTAATCATTCCGTCAGGAGTATATTTATCCGGAACAATACATTTGAAAAATACTTCTCTATATTTGGAAAGAGGAGCTGTTCTGAAGGGATCTTCAAATATAAATGATTATTATGAAAATGGATTCCTTCACAATGAAATGAAAAAAACAATATCCCTGCTGTATGCTGAAAATCAGGAAAATATCAATATATATGGAGAAGGAAGTATCGATCTGAGTTCAGATGCTTTTTTTGATATGGCTAAAAGGGAAGTCCCTGATTACGGCAGGGAGTTCAGTGAAGAACAAATAGAGGAATGTACGGCTACATACCAATACAGAGTAACACAACCTTTGTTTTTTAATAAATGCCATCATCTGTGTCTTAAAGAAATTAAAATTCTGAATTCTCCCAGTTGGACTGTGTCTTTTAATGACTGTACAGATATTCGTGTGGAAGCTTTATACATAAATAACGATTTACGGATACCAAATGATGACGGACTTCATTTTTGTGGCTGCAAAGAAGTATTTATTCATGGCTGCAATATTTCCTGTGGTGATGATTGTATTGCGTTGACTTCCGTATTGGACTGGGAAAAACCCTGCGAAAATTTTGTAATATCTGACTGTATTCTACGTTCCTGTTCCAAAACAATTGTATTAGGATATATGCACGGAATAATCCGTAATGTGACAATCAGTAACTGTATTGTGAAGGATAGCAACAGGGGGTTCTGCATTATGTGCAGTAGCAGGACAGGGCTGGTGGAACATGTCCTGGTTGAAAATATGCGGCTTGAAACCAGGGTACGGGCAGGAAATTGGTGGGGGAATGGTGAACCTATTTGCATTTTTGCATTATATCATAATAATGATTCCTACTGCAATCCGGTTCCTGACAGAGATTTGTCTGTGAATATACGTGATATACAACTAAAGAATATCAGCTGTCTGGCAGAAAATGCAGTTGCGATAGTCGGAGAAGCAGGAAATGTAAAAGATATATCTATTGATGGTATTTATTATGAAAAAAGGAGGAGTAAGAACGTTTATCTAAAAGGTGAGAAAAAAATAGACGTGAGCCCGAGTGAAGCACAGATATGCCTCCCGGAGGGGGAAGAGCAATACTGGCTGCTTCTTCAGGAGTGTGAGAATATTAAGGTGAGTAATATACGAATAAAAAGTTTCGAAGGAAAGGAATTGAAAAGTGCGGTAATCAGGTGCAAACATGCGGAATTGTTTCCAAATTAATGCTGATTCCATAGAGTGAATATTTCTGTTAAAGTAAAAGATGTAAGAATGCTGCTTTACACGAGAAATGGTTAAAGGAGAGACTATGGAAATAATACAGTGGACATTGCCGGAATGCGAACAAGAGAGTGGTGCGGGGGATGCCTTTAACGCAAATGTAAGAGAAACCTCTCCTTTACATACACATGATTTTTATGAGATATTTTATGTGAATAAAGGGAAAGCTATTCATTGTGTCAATGGTGAGCGTATTGTGGTTTCCAGTGGTGCTTTTGTTTTCATTCGTCCATGGGATGTTCATAGTTATGATTCTTTAAATTATTCGGAATTCCAAATGACAAGCATAGGCTTCACCTGTGATGAAGCAGCAGAGGGATTTCGATGGAGTCAGTTTCCTCTATCAATGGTAAATGTTCCAAAACTTCCTCCGCATGTAATGCTGAATGGAGCTGAAAAAACGGAATTTGAGAATAAGCTTAAAGGAATTGAGAGTCATCCTCGTGGAATGGAACGGAAACGGTACTTCCATTCTGTTTTCCCGTTTTTTATTTATATACTCTGTAACAAAATCAGACAGACGGAAACAAAACAGCTTCAGGTTATGCCTCCATGGCTTTCTGAGTTAATAGAACAGATGAGTCAGACAGAAAATTTTGTGCAGGGTTTGCCCAGACTATTGGAGTGTTCCAGCTATTCCCATGAGTATATTATTCGTATATTTCGGAAATATCTGCATATGACACCAACAGAATTCATCAATTTGAGAAGGATTAATTATGCTATGGGACTGGTGGTTCAGAAAAAATATCATATAACTGATATCTGCTATATGTCGGGGTTTAATAATCTGAGCCATTTTTATGCTATATTTAAGAAACAGACTGGCTATACACCTAATGAATATTTAAAGGTATATGGGGATAATCTTGAGGAGGAAAGGTGAACTTTGGATAAGGAAATACTGCTGCAAAAGTGTCTGGAAAGGGCTGTAGAGGAAGAAGAAATTGCCGGTGGTTGTATTTTAGTAAACAGAGAAGGACAGGAGATATGTTATCTGGAAAGTGGATGGGCTAATAGAGAAGAAAGGCGCCCAATAAGCCGTAATACAATTTATCATCTTTTTTCAATGAGCAAGCCGATTACTGCTGCAGCTGTCATGATACTTTTGGAAGAGGGAGTCATTGATTTATATGAGCCGGTTTCCCGCTATGTTCCAAGCTTCGGCAGACAATCAGTTATGGAAGGGGACGAAATAGTACCAGTACAAAAACAGATGATTATAAAAGATCTTCTTTCTATGACATCAGGATTAACATATCCGGGCCAATTAAACCGTGCAGAGCTTGAGACAGGAAATGTTTATGCAAAACTTGAGGAAGAGATGAAATCCGGTGGAGTATTCACCACTAAGCGTTTTGCGGATGAAATAGGTGGCTGTGTTCTTGCTTTTCAGCCGGGAGAATCCTGGCAGTATGGAGTGTCTGCAGATATTCTGGGGGCAGTGGTAGAGGCCGCTTCCGGAATACGTTTTGGAGAATTTCTGGAAAAAAGATTATTTGGCCCATTAGGAATGGAAGATACGGGATTTTTCCTTCCGTATGAAAAAAGAGAGCGGCTTGCGACCGTATATGAATCGGTACAGGAACAGAAGCTGAAACCTTATGAGCAGGATCATTTAGGAATAAGGATATCGGCTTGTCCTAATCCATTTGAATCTGGCGGAGCGGGATTGCTATCTACCGCGGATGACTATTTCCGTTTTGCGGATATGCTATTGAATGGAGGAAAAAATGGGGATATTAGGATTTTGGAAGAAGAAACTGTTCGTTTTTTTACCGGATGCGGTCTCGATAGTAAAAGGCAGGAAAGCTTCAGCCAATGGTTTGGACTGGACGGACATACCTATGGAAATTTGATGCGTATACTGACGGACAGAAAGCTGGCAGGGATTCTGGGAAGTGCAGGAGAATATGGATGGGATGGCTGGCTTGGAACATATTTTGTTAATGATCCTGTCAGAAAGATTACTTTGATTTTTATGACACAGAAAAAGGATTTTGGCACCAGTAATTTAACTAGAAAAATAAAAAATATAGTATTCAGCTGAAGAATGAAAGTACATACTAAGTGGCCGAAGCAGTTCTGCTCCGGCTCTTTTCTTTTGCTATCTTGACACCGCAGTACACAGTCTGTAAAATGAATCTGTACGTTTGTAAAAAAAGAAATTCAATACTCCTGCGGGGGGCTGCGGCAGAATTGATACGTGAACAGTCGTCAGGGACAAGCTGATCCCGCCTGATCTATCTGGAGACGTTATGTTCGCGAGAATAAAGAGTAAACAGGAATGAATAATAATTGTGACATCATCACCAGAATCAACCAAAAGTATTCCGGGATGAGCAAAGGGCATAAAAAGATTGCTTCCTATATAATGGAGCATTATGACCAGGCGGCGTTTATGACGGCGGCAAGGCTGGGGGATGAGCTGCAGGTCAGTGAATCCACGGTGGTACGCTTTGCGGCAGGAATTGGCTATGAGGGATATCCAAGCATGCAGGCGGCGCTTGCCTCCTGGGTGAAGAGTAAGCTGAACACGGTCGGACAGGTAGGAGCCAGGTATGGCCGAAGCACTCAGTCGGAGGTGCTCAGCAGTGTGCTGCAGAGCGATATGGAGAATATCCGCTGTACCATGGAAGAATTGGACACCGCCGCTTTTCAGACCGCAGTTGATATTATACTTGAAGCCAGGAACATATATATAGTGGGAATACGAAGCTGTGCTCCGCTGGCGGAATTTTTAAGCTTTTACCTGAATATGATCCGGGGGAATATCGTGCAGCTGAAAACCACAAGCCTGAGTGAGGTTTTTGAGCAGATGCTGCGTATTGGGAAAGAAGATGCTATTATAGGAATCAGTTTTCCGCGCTATTCCATGCGCACGCTGAAGGCGATGGAATTTGCCAATGACAGAAATGCAAGAGTCATCACAATAACGGACAGTGTTCATTCCCCTATGAATCTTTATTCTTCCTGTAATCTTCTGGCCAGGAGCAACATGGTTTCCATTGTGGATTCCCTGGCGGCCCCGCTGAGCCTGATTAATGCCCTTGTGGTGGCGCTGTGCCTGAAAAGGCCGGATACGGTAAAGGAAAGCCTGGAATCATTGGAAGGTGCGTGGAATAATTATCAGGTTTATGTCAATGATGAAATTAATTTTATAGATGAAGATACCATTCTTACCATGCCTTCCATAGAAGGCAGCCGCCGTAAGCCGGATGCGTCCCTGACGGAGAAACAGAAGGGTTGAAGGAAATACTGATTCACCCTCCGGTAATAAATATATGATAAAAAAGCATGCGGCGGATGCCGCAGATGGGAGCAAATCATGAGCAGGGTTTTGGTAGTGGGCGGAGGAGCCGCGGGGATGATGGCGGCGCTGGCAGCAGCCGGAAAAGGCCACAGGGTCACCCTCTTTGAAAAAAATGAAAAGCTGGGTAAGAAAATTTATATTACAGGCAAGGGACGGTGCAATGTTACCAATGCCTGTGAACCACAGGAATTGTTTGACAATGTGGTCAGCAATTCCAAGTTTTTGTACAGCGCTTTCTATGGTTTTGATAATAATGCCGTGCAGCAGTTTTTTGAAACCCATGGCTGTCCCCTGAAAACGGAGAGAGGAAACCGCGTGTTTCCGGTATCGGATCATTCCTCTGATGTAATCCGGGCCCTGTCAGGAGCGCTGGAAAAAGCGGGCGTAGAGATACGTCTTTATACGCCGGTAAAAAAACTTCTCACAGAAAAAGCAGGAGAAGAAGGTTCCTTAAGGATAAAGGGAGTTAAGCTTTTGTCCGGAGAAGAGGTAAAAGGGGATGCGGTGGTTCTTGCCTGCGGCGGGCTGTCCTATCAGGCTACCGGCTCCACCGGAGACGGGTACCGCATGGTACAGGAGACCGGTCATACACTCGTATCCTGTAAACCATCCCTCGTCCCTTTTCACATAAAAGAAGAATGGTGCAGGCAGCTGCAGGGGCTTGCTTTGAAAAATGTAAACGCCTCTTTATATATAGAAGGAAAAGAAATTTATGAAGGCTTCGGGGAAATGCTTTTTACCCATTTTGGTGTGAGCGGCCCGCTGATTTTAAGTGCCAGCAGCTATTATCAGACGGCGGCGGAAAAGCTGAGAAGGAAGAAAGAAAAGCAGGCCGGAAAAACGGGGAAAACGGCGGAAAACATGGGGAGAGAAGCGCCTGCGCTCCTGAAGCTGGATTTAAAGCCTGCGCTTTCCGCAGAACAGCTGGATAAACGGATTCTCCGGGATTTTGAAGATAATAAGAATAAACAGTTTAAAAATGCAGTGGACGGTCTTTTCCCGGCCCGGCTTGTTCCGGTGATGATTCAGCTTTCAGGTATCAACCCGGAAAAGAAGGTTCATGAAATAACGAGAGAAGAAAGAAAATTTTTCATAGAATGCATCAAGGGACTTACCCTGACGGTGACGGGTACAAGGGGCTTTGAAGAAGCGATCATAACCCGGGGCGGCATTAAAGTGAAGGAAGTGAATCCTTCCACCATGGAATCAAAACTGGTGTCCGGCCTGTACCTGGCAGGGGAAATGCTGGATCTGGATGCGCTGACAGGAGGTTTTAACCTGCAGATTGCCTGGTCGACCGGGCATCTGGCGGGAGCGAGTATCCCCTGATAAATTGAAAGGAGCATCTGCCGTACTTAGGCAGAGTGCAGGAACAGGAGCGGAAATGAGTTATAATATTGCTATTGACGGACCGGCAGGAGCCGGAAAAAGTACGATTGCCAAACAGCTTGCGAAGAAGCTGGGATATGTTTATGTGGATACCGGAGCCATGTACCGGGCGATTGCTCTGTACCTGCTCCGTGAAAAGGTGAAGCCTGATGATACGGAGGCTGTCAGCAATACCTGTACAGGAGCGGAAGTCACCCTTATTTATCAGAACGGGGAACAGGCCGTACTTTTGAACGGGGAAAATGTGAACGGCTTTATCCGGACGGAGGAAGTGGGAAACATGGCTTCCAGGGCTTCTGCCGTTCCGGCGGTACGGGAAAGGCTGCTGCAGCTTCAGCGGGATCTGGCCTCCAGTGAAAATGTGATTATGGATGGCAGGGACATCGGTACCTGCGTGCTTCCCAATGCCGACGTGAAGATTTTTCTTACGGCGAACAGTGCAGTGAGGGCGAAGCGCAGATATGAGGAGCTTCTGGCTAAGGGAACGCCGGAAGCCTTTGAAAAAATTGAAAAGGATATTATCGAACGGGATGCCAGGGACAGAAACCGGGAAATTGCTCCCCTGCGCCAGGCTGAGGATGCATATCTGGTGGATACCTCCGATATGGATATCCCTCAGGTAGTGGATACCATTCTGGAAATCTGCCGGCAGAAAGGATGCAGATAATATGGAAGTGATTCTTGCGGAAAGCGCCGGCTTCTGCTTCGGCGTGAAGCGGGCTGTTGATAAGGTCTATGAACAGATTGCGTCGGGTAAGAAGATTTATACCTATGGTCCGATTATACACAATGAATTTGTCGTGCAGGATTTGGAAAAAAAGGGAGTGCAGGTGATTGAATCCGAGGAGGAGCTGGAGAAGCTCACAGAGGGTACTGTGGTTATCCGTTCTCATGGCGTTCCCAAATCTATCTGTGAAAAAATTGAAAAACAGGGACTGGAGTGTGTGGACGCCACCTGCCCTTTCGTGAAAAGAATTCATAAAATTGTAGAAAAAGAAAGTGCGGCCGGCTGTCGGATCGTGATTATCGGAAACGCGGGACACCCGGAAGTAGAGGGAATCCAGGGCTGGTCACTGACGCCTGCGGCTGTTGTGGAGTCGGAAAAAGAAGCCCGGGAATTCGTGGCGGAACCGGGAAAAAAGCTATGTATTGTGTCACAGACGACATTTAACTACAATAAATTTCAAGAATTAGTTGAAATTTTTCTAAAAAAAGGTTATGATATTAGTGTTGTGAATACTATCTGTAACGCAACTGAGGAGAGACAAACTGAGGCAAAGGATATTGCAGCGAAGGTCGATGCAATGATTGTTATCGGTGGGAAGCACAGTTCCAATACAAGAAAACTGTATGAAATATGCTGCAGGGAATGTGCTCACACCTGTTTGATACAGACACTGGATGACTTGCATTTAGAACTACCCAAAGCTGTCCGCCTGGTGGGTATTACAGCCGGAGCGTCTACCCCGAATAAATTAATCGAGGAGGTTCAAAATTATGTCAGAATTAACTTTTGAACAAATGTTGGAGGAATCATTAAAAACTATACACGCGGGAGAGGTAGTCGAAGGTACAGTTATCGATGTTAAGCCTGAAGAAGTGATCCTTAACATCGGATACAAGTCGGATGGTGTTCTTACAAGGAACGAATACACCAACGATCCCAGCGTGGACATGACAGCAGTCGTAAAGCCTGGTGACAAGATGGAAGTAAAGGTGCTGAAGGTTAATGACGGTGAAGGACAGGTTATCCTTTCCTACAAGCGTCTTGCTGCCGACAGAGGAAACAAGAGAATCGAAGAAGCTTATAATAACCACGAAGTGCTTACCGCAAAGGTTACCCAGGTACTGGACGGCGGTTTAAGCGTAGTAGTGGAGGAAGTTAGAATTTTCATCCCTGCAAGCCTTGTATCCGATACTTATGAAAAGGATCTGAATAAATATGCAGGACAGGATATTGAATTCGTAATCAGCGAGTACAATCCTAAGAGAAGAAGATATATCGGCGACCGCAAGCAGCTTATCGTTGCTAAGAAAGCTGAAATGCAGAAGGAACTTTTGGAAAGAATCCATGAAGGCGATGTTGTTGAAGGAACCGTTAAGAATGTAACGGATTTCGGCGCTTTTATCGATTTGGGCGGTGCAGACGGACTGCTTCATATTTCAGAGATGTCCTGGGGAAGAGTGGAGCATCCTAAGAAAGTATTCAAAGTTGGGGATCAGGTTACTGTTCAGATTAAAGAAATCAACGGCAACAAGATTGCACTCAGCATGAAATTTGATGATGCGAATCCCTGGAAGAATGCTGCTGAGAAATATGCGGTAGGAAATGTGGTAACCGGTAAAGTGGCAAGAATGACTGACTTCGGTGCTTTTGTAGAACTGGAGCCCGGAATCGATGCTCTTCTTCATGTATCCCAGATCGCAAAAGAACATGTGGACAAGCCTTCCGATGTTCTTAAGACAGGGGAAGAAATCAATGCCAAGGTTGTTGATTTCAATGAAGAAGACAAGAAAATCAGCCTGAGCATCAAAGCAATGCTTGCTCCCGAACCCAAGGAAGTAAAGGAAGAGGAGTTTGTACAGAAAGAATCTGATGAAGATGTGGTTTCTGTAGATATTGATGCCGTTATTGCTAAGCAGAACGCAGAAGAAGATTCTGCTGAATAATTAAGAAGTTTTGTGGGCGGCATAATTTGCTGTTTATGGGATGCGGTATATTCCGCATCCCTTTTTTCAGGCATCCTTTTGGGGATGAGGATAATATTTACCATTTGCGGTATTATAGAAAGAAAAGTCCGAAGCCGGCAGAGGGGGACGGCTGCGCGACAGAGACTGGTGTTCCATCCGGCAGCAATAGTGAGCGGATGGAACACAGGCTTCTTGACTAACAATTTCGGAGGAAGACGATGAAAAAGAAGGTTCTGTATGTTGCAGCAGTACTGGCAGCTTTGATTTTTATCTGGCTGGGAAAGGAAGACAGCAAGCCGCTCGTGCTCAAGGGCACGGATTTGAATCAGACGGCGGGAATCAGTGATTATACGGGTTTGATTGCCATAGATGAATCGGCGGCGTATTACGGCATGTTTGCCTATACGGATGATTATGTATTGAATAAGGGGACTTATACCATACGTCCTGAATATTCCAATACATCATCTGATAATATTATTGAAGTGTGGGACAACGGAACGAAGGTGGCCCAGTGGAGTCTGGAAAGTACGGATGGAGTGAAGACTGCCAAAGATTATACCTTTACTCTGGATAAGGATTCACAGCAGCTTCATATCCGCATTTACTATCAGGGAGTGGGAAGCCTGATACTGAACACCATGTCCCTGATTCCCCAGGGAGCTTTTTACCGGGATGCCCCGTACCTTATGGTTCTGGTAATCCTTTTGGTTGTGTCCGGGATATTCCTTGCGTCCTACGAAAAAAAGCATCCTTCCAGCCGGGAAAGAAAGGTTACCTTCCTGATTCTGGCAGGTCTTTGCCTGTATTCGTCCATGCCGCTGTTTATCCAGGCCTTTGCCCAGGCGGACGATGTATGCTATCATCTGCTTCGCATCGAAGGGCTGAAGGACGGTATGCTGGACGGGCAGTTCCCGGTGGTTATTTTCCCGGAAGCGCTGGCAGGGAACGGTTATCTGAACAGCATGTATCCGTATCTCTTCCTGTATATCCCGGCTTTCCTGCGGCTGCTGGGGGTATCTCTTGCCCTGTCCTATAAGACTCTTATTTTCCTGGCCAATATCGCTACGGTCGCGGTTATTTATAAGGTGCTGAAGTCCATGACTCCTTCCCGCTATGCATGCATTCTGGGAACGGCTTTGTATATTCTGCTGCCTTACCGTTTTACCAACATTTATGCGAGGGGCGCTTTGGGTGAAACATTGGCGCTGACCTTCCTGCCGCTCATAATCGGGGGCTTTTACCATGTGCTTATGGCGGATAAGAAAAAATGGCCCTGGCTTGTCATAGGCTTTACCGGGGTAATAGAGAGCCATGTGCTCAGTACGGCAACCATGGCTGTCATATTCAGTCTGTGCTGTCTTTTGTTTATCCGCGATCTCCTTCAGGATAAGAGATGGCTGGAGATGGTGAAGGCAGCGGCTCTGACCGTACTTTTGAACCTGTGGTTCCTGGTTCCCTTCCTCTATTTCTTCCTGAAGGAAAACCTGTATCAGAAAGCCCTGGACTGGAGCGGCTTTTCGGAATACTCCATCAACGCTTCCTTCCTGGCGGATACCTTCCATACCAACGATTACCGTTTCTTGTCTCTGGGACTTCCGGTTCTGGGCTGCGCCGGGATATGTGTCCTGAAGCTGGTATGTGAAAAGTCGGAAGAGAAGAATGGAAAAAGAGATAAATTCCTCACGTATCTTTTTGGAGGAGCCTGTGTGCTGACCTTTTTGGTGACAGGGTATTTTGGCAGCAAGACGCTGAAGGAGTTAATACCTGCCATTGAGCCGGTTCTGCGTACCATACAGTTTCCATGGAGACTGCTGGCGCCTGCCGGAATCCTGTTTATTTTTGCGGGGGTTATATGGCTGTCGGAATCCGAGGTATTAAAACCGTATCGGAATCTGGTATTTGCGTTCCTGGTGGGGGTAAATCTGCTGACCTGCCTGAATCAGCCTTATAATCAGAATAATTTTGCCTATAAGGATTATGATGATACCACAACCGTAGGGCATCAGGATAAAATAATCGGCATACCGAAATCCGACGCGACGGTTATTTATCCGTATGAATGGCGGATTGACGCGCTGATGGATGATAAGCTGACTTCCGATCTGCAGCTTTCCGATGCTGAAAAGGTCACAGTGGAAAATTATGAAAAGAAGGGAACGCACGGAACCCTTACCTACCGGACATCCGGGGAAGGGCAGTATGTGGACTTCCCTCTCCAGAAATATCTGGGTTATGCGGCGGAAGATGAAAACGGTGAAAAATTGGAAATATCCTACGGAAATAATTATCGTATACGCGTGATGCTTACCGGCGACGGGGAAAGCCATACCGTCAGTGTGAGATACCGTCAGCCAGTGATATTCCGCTTATCCCAGGCAGTATCCCTGCTTACTTTGCTGTTCTGTATCGCTCTTGCGGTAAGGAAAAAAGAACGCCTGGCCAGACGCTTCAGACGTGTCTGAAATGTTATCAGTGACCTGAAAAAACGGAATGCGTTAACGCATTCCGTTCAGAATATGATGAGCATATAAAGACAGCCTGCCGCTGTCATTGAGGAAAGCTTCTTCCAGAAGGAAAAAGCTTTCCTTTTCTTTTACCTCCCTGCGGAAAGCGGGAGTAAAAAGGTCGTCCTGGGAAGGAAGAAGATGCTGGGGAAGGAAATCCCCTTCCTTTTTCGTATAACAGGTGGCCGGTGTGGCGGGCACACGATGGGCCTTGTCCACGTAGACCGCAACGGATTTATGGATGGCCTTGTCTTCCTCCGGGAGATAAGCATAATTTTTATAATCCGGATAAAAGAACTTTAATTCTCCGGAATATACCGGAATTTTCAGGACGCCGGAGTCCTCCTTCGCGGAAAAAAAGCAGCCTCCTGCATGGAGTGCGAGCGGAACGGGAAGAAAAACCGGAAGCTGAAGATAAAGGAGCAGCTCCTTCTGCCGGTTTCCCTCATAATCCGTACCGATATCCAATTCCGCCCTGGCATTTTCCGGATGCATGGCAAATAAAGCGGGATAAGAGAGGATGGATACGACAGAGAGCATTCCTCTGAGATCATCCGCATTATGCAGCAGCAGAACCTCCAGCAGACGGTGATCCCGTTCCTGGCGGTAGACCTTATAAAGCTCAATGAGCTGGCCTCCGTTAAAGGGATCCTCGCGGTTGAGCCCCAGGAATTCTTCCAGGGTTTTCTGCTTGCAGTTGGAGAGCTTAAGCAGATTTTTAAAAGGTGAAATCTGCCGGTAGATATCCGTCTGTTCCATTTCTGCAAAGGATGCGGTTAAACCGTACTTTTTGCATTTGGCCTGAAGAAAAGGAATATCAAAGGTCGTCCCGTTAAAATGTACCAGTTTTTTATAGGGAACCGAAAATTGCAGGAAAGCGTCCAGAATGGCTTCCTCCTCAGCCGTATTTTCTGCAAACCATTGGTGCAGAGTCCACTTTTTGTCCTCAATTACAGCGGCTCCGATCAGATAAACGGAAGCGTTTTTGGGGGAAAGTCCTGTGGTTTCGATATCAAAAAACAGGATATTTCCATCTTTTCCCAGAAATTGCCGTATGGCATTTTCGTTTGTTGTATGTAGGGTCTGAATTCGTGTTTTCATACAATTAATATAGCATATTTTTTGATTTTTATGTAGTAATTTGATGAAAATTAAGGTATGATTATGTTATGCCTTGTTCCCGGGTTGACGGCGGAAATAACGCTATTTGGTTAACGGGCGGGAAAAACATATTACAGAAAAGAGGGATAGCTAAATGGCTAAGGCGAAGTTAACGTTTATGGGCGGCATCCATCCTTACGACGGTAAGGATCTTTCCAAGGATAAACCCATGAAAGCTGTTTTGCCAAAGGGGGATCTGGTGTTTCCGTTGTCCCAGCATATCGGTGCGCCTGCCAGGCCTGTTGTGGCAAAAGGAGACCGTGTTCTGGCCGGACAGAAAATCGGAGAAGCGGCCGGCTTTGTATCTGCGGCGGTTTTCAGCACCGTATCAGGTACGGTGAAGTCAATTGAACCCCGGCGTGTTGTTACCGGAGATAATGTGATGAGTATTGTGGTGGAAAACGATCGGCTGTACGAGGAAGTGGATTACGCTCCGGTCAGACCATTGGAAGAACTGACAAAGGAAGAGATTATCAATCTGGTGAAGGAAGCAGGCGTGGTAGGAATGGGCGGAGCAGGATTCCCCACACATGTAAAGCTTTCACCCAAGGAACCGGACAAAATAGAATACGTGATCGCCAACTGTGCCGAGTGTGAGCCTTATCTTACCTCGGATTACAGGCGTATGCTGGAGGAACCCGATAAGCTTATCGGAGGCCTTCAGGTAATTCTGAGCCTGTTCCCAAATGCAAAAGGAATTCTGGCGGTAGAGGACAATAAGCCGGACTGCATTAAGCTGTTGGAGGAAATGACTTCCGAAGAGCCGAGGATTACGGTTAAGAAGCTGAAAACCAAATATCCGCAGGGGTCTGAGCGTCAGCTTATTTTTGCGGTGACGGGACGCGCCATCAATTCTTCCATGCTGCCTGCGGATGTAGGCTGTATCGTGGACAACGTGGATACCGTAGTGGCTGTAAACCGCGCGGTGCGGGAAGGAAAGCCGCTTATGAACCGTATCGTTACGGTGACAGGGGATGCTATTGCCAATCCCCAGAATTTCATTGTGCGGATCGGAACCAATTATCATGAATTGATAGAAGAAGCGGGCGGTTTCTGCAAAGAGCCGGTTAAGATTGTATCGGGCGGCCCTATGATGGGATTCGGAATTTTTGATCTGGATGTGCCCACCACGAAAACGGCATCCGCGCTTCTCTGTCTGTCTAAGGATGAGGTGGGGGAGCCCTCCGCCTGCATCAACTGCGGCAGATGTGTGGAAGCCTGCCCCTCCAGGCTGGTTCCCACCCTGCTTTCCACCTATTCGGAGCACTACGATATGGAGGCCTTTGAAAAATATGACGGCATGGAATGCTGCGAGTGCGGATGCTGCAGTTATGTCTGCCCCGCAAAGAGACAGCTTACCCAGGCCATTAAGTCCATGCGTAAGATGGTCCTTGCGGAACGGAAAAAAGCAAGCGCCGCAAATCAGAAATAGGAGGAAAGAGCAATGAGCGACTTGATGAAGGTATCATCTAATCCGCATATCAGATCCAAGGATTCCACAAGCAGGATCATGCTGGCAGTTATCATTGCCCTGCTGCCCACCACAATCTTTGGCATCTATAATTTCGGAATCAGGGCACTGCTGATTGTTGCCATAACAATCGCATCCACAGTGCTTACAGAATTTGTATTTGAAAAAATAACCAAAAGGAAAAACACCATAGGAGACCTTTCCGCAGTGGTGACAGGCCTGCTGCTGGCGCTGAATCTGCCGGTAAGCGTGCCCTGGTGGATCGGGGCCGTCGGCGGCATATTCGCCATACTGGTTGTGAAGATGCTTTTCGGAGGACTGGGCCAGAACTTTATGAACCCCGCCCTGGGAGCCAGATGCTTCCTGCTGATCTCCTTTGCCCCCATCATGACTAACTTTACCTGTGACGCCTATACCGGCGCCACGCCTTTAGCCGCGGTAAAAGCAGGAGAGAACGTGAATGTGCTGGATATGGTAATAGGAAGAACGTCGGGTACTATCGGCGAGACTTCCATGCTGTGCATCGTTCTGGGTGCCTGTCTGTTAATCTGGCTGGAAATCATTGATCTGCGTATCCCTGCCACATACATCATATCCTTTGTGGTATTCATGGTTCTGTTCGGGGGTCATGGACTGGATCGGTACTATATTTCTTCCCAGCTTGCAGGGGGCGGCCTTATGCTGGGAGCCTTTTTCATGGCTACGGATTATGTGACCAGGCCGGTCACCAAAAAAGGGCAGTACATATATGGAATCTTCTTAGGTCTTCTGACCGGTATATTCAGGGTATGCAGTGCCAGCGCGGAAGGTGTATCCTATGCCATTATCCTGGGAAATCTTCTGGTTCCCCTTATTGAGAGGTTTACTCTTCCCAAAGCTTTTGGTAAAGGAGGAGAGAGGGCATGAAAAATATGTTGAAGGATGCAGGAATCTTATTCCTGATTACGTTGATTTCAGGCCTTCTTCTTGGCCTTGTTTATCAGGTGACAAAGGATCCTATAGCGATACAGGAGGAAAATGCCAGGCAGGCGGCCCGCAGTGAGGTATTTCAGGATGCGGATCATTTTGAGGACAGCGAAGGGTTTACGGAAGAAGCGGCCCAGGCAGTCCTGAATGACGGCGGCTTTGCCCAGCAGAGTATTAATGAATATGCCGCAGCCATGGATAAGGACGGCAGTATTCTGGGCTACGTGATTACGGTAACGACCCATGAGGGCTATGGCGGGGATATTAAATTCACTATCGGTGTGCGGGAGGACGGTACCCTGAACGGTATGTCCATTCTCTCTATTTCCGAGACTCCGGGGCTGGGAATGAAGGCGGAAGAAGTGCTGAAACCGCAGTTTGAAGGAAAAAAAGCCGACAGTTATGCCTATACCAAGGACGGAGCTTCTGCCGCTGATGAAATCGATGCTATTACCAGCGCCACCATTACAACCAATGCGGTCACTAACGGCGTAAATGCCGGACTGTATTATTTTCAGACAGAACTGAAAGGAGGCAGCGGCAATGAATAAACCAACCGAACGTCTCTATAACGGAATTATAAAAGAGAACCCCACCTTTGTGCTGACATTGGGTATGTGTCCCACACTGGCGGTTACCACATCAGCCATTAACGGTCTGGGTATGGGCCTTTCCACCATGGTGGTTCTGGCCCTGAGCAACCTGATGATATCAATGCTGCGCAAAATCATACCGGATAAGGTAAGAATACCTGCATTCATCGTTGTTGTAGCAAGCTTTGTGACAATCGTACAGCTTTTATTAAAGGCTTATGTGCCGTTTTTGGACAGCGCCCTCGGTATTTACATACCTCTGATCGTGGTAAACTGTATTATTTTAGGCCGTGCGGAAAGCTACGCATCCAAGAATCCGCCCATCCCGTCCCTGTTTGACGGTATCGGAATGGGGCTCGGTTTCTCGTTCGCGCTCACATGCATAGGCCTGGTACGTGAAATCCTGGGAGCCGGTGAATTTTTCGGCATTCCCATTCTGGGAGAAAAGGCGCCGGTTATATTCGGATCCCATATCCTGCAGAGTTATGTCCCTGTTACTATTTTTGTTCTTGCTCCCGGCGCATTCTTCGTCCTCGCGGCTCTTACAGCCATCCAGAACAAGGTGAAGATCAATGGGGAAAAGAAGGGCAGAGACATGTCCAAAATCCAGTCCGGCTGCAGCTATGACTGCATGTCCTGCAAGGAGTCCGGCTGTTCACACCGCTTTTATGATACTGCTGCGGGTGAAGAGAAGGATGCCCAGGCCGGAAAAAGTGAGGAGGGAAAATAAATGTTGGATCAAGTGCAGGATTTATTGCTTATATTAATTGGTTCTTCTCTGGTGAGTAATGTTGTATTAAGCCAGTTTCTCGGCCTTTGCCCGTTCCTGGGAGTATCCAAAAAGGTGGAGACCGCGGCGGGAATGGGAACGGCGGTTATTTTTGTCATCACGCTTTCCAGCGCTGTGGCCGGGGCGATATATAAATTTGCCCTTGTGCCCTTGAACATTACCTATCTGCAGACCATCGTCTTTATCCTGGTGATTGCGGCGCTGGTACAGTTTGTGGAAATGGTGCTGAAAAAATATATGGTTTCCCTTTATAATGCGCTTGGCGTCTACCTGCCCCTGATCACCACAAACTGTGCGGTCCTGGGTGTGGCGATTACCAATGTACAGAAGAAATACGGGATCCTGACCGGAACGGTCAATGGATTTGCAACAGCTCTCGGGTTCACGATAGCCATTATTATCCTGGCCGGAATCCGTGAAAAGATGGCATATAATGATGTGCCGGAATCCTTTAAGGGAATGCCCATCATCCTGATTACTGCGGGACTGATGGCGATCGCCTTCTGTGGTTTTTCCGGACTGTCACTGAAATAGGGGGTGGTGTCTGTGAGTATATCGGGAATTCTGATTGCTACGGCAATCGTTGGAGGTATCGGACTGTTTATCGGTCTTTTTCTGGGAGGCTCCGCGATCCTGTTCAAGGTGGAAGTGAATGAAAAGGAAGAAGCTATTCTTGCGCAGCTGCCCGGCAATAACTGCGGCGGCTGCGGTTATCCCGGCTGTGCGGGGCTGGCTGCAGCAATCGCTGCCGGAGAAGCGCCGGTGAATGCCTGCCCGGTAGGCGGCGCTGCCGTAGGGAAAAAGGTGGGAGCCATCATGGGGGTGGAAGCGGAAGAAGGAGAGCATATGGTCGCTTTTGTCCAGTGCCGCGGTACCCGTGATAAAATAAAAGTGGATTATGATTATGTGGGACTCCATGACTGCCGCATGCTGTCCTTTGTGCCGAACGGCGGGGCGAAATCCTGTAATTTCGGCTGCCTCGGCTATGGAAGCTGTGTGGAGGTCTGTCCCTTTGACGCCATACATATCTTTAACGGTGTGGCGCAGGTTGACCGGGAAGCATGTAAGGCCTGCGGAAAATGTATTTCCGTCTGTCCCAAGAATCTGATAACCCTCATCCCTTATTCCGCCAAATATGCGGCGGCATGCAATTCCGGAGATAAGGGTCCCATCACCATGAAAGACTGCCGGGCCGGCTGTATCGGCTGCGGCATCTGTACAAAGAACTGTCCGGAAGGTGCGATTAAGGTGGAAAACTTTAATGCTACCATCGATCAGAGCAAGTGTATCGGCTGCGGTATCTGTGCCGATAAATGCCCTAAGAATGTTATTGTGATGCTTTCCGGAAGGCCTGTATGTGCAGAAGGGACAGGAGAACATGAGGAGAAAGGTGAGGATTAAAAATGGAACAGGTGACACTTGGGAAAACAGGGATCTGTGTAAATAAAAACGGGTTCGGAGCCCTTCCCATTCAGCGGATCAGCGATGAAGAGGCGGTTCTTCTTCTTCGGAAGGCCTGTGATAATGGGATTACCTTTTTTGATACGGCCCGTGCCTATACGGACAGCGAACATAAGCTGGGGCTGGCATTTCACGACAGATGGGATGACACAATTTATGTTTCCTCCAAAACAGCTGCGGGCACACCCGAAGGATTTTGGAAGGATTTGGAGACCTCCCTTGCGCAGCTGCAGAGAGATTATCTTGATCTGTACCAGTTTCATAATCCGGCTTTCTGTCCGAAGCCGGGAGATGGAAGCGGTCTGTATGAATGCATGCTGGAGGCAAAGAAGCAGGGAAAGATAAGGCATATCGGGATAACCAACCACAGGCTGGCAGTGGCGGAGGAAGCGGTGGAAAGCGGCCTGTATGAAACGCTGCAGTTCCCCTTCAGTTACCTTTCTTCGGATAAAGATCTGGAACTGGTGGATAAATGTGAGAAAGCAAAAATGGGCTTTATAGCCATGAAAGCGCTGTCCGGCGGATTGATTAATAATTCTGCGGCGGCTTATGCCTATCTCTCCCAGTTCCCTCATGTGCTTCCTATTTGGGGTGTACAAAGGGAAAAGGAACTGGATGAGTTCATAAGATATGTACAGAATCCTCCTGTGCTGACACAGGAGCTGAAGAATGTGATCACGGATGACAGGCAGGAGCTGCAGGGTGAATTCTGCCGCGGCTGCGGATACTGTATGCCTTGTCCTGCAGGGATTGAAATTAACAACTGTGCCAGAATGTCACTGCTTATCCGCAGATCGCCGTCAGAAGCGCAGCTTACTTCAGAAATGCAGGAAAAAATGATGCAGATTGAAAAATGCCTTCATTGCGGCAAATGTAAAAGTAAATGCCCGTATAATCTGGATACGCCGGCACTGCTGGAGCGTAACCTGAAGGATTATAAGGAAATTCTGGCTGGAAAGGCCTATTAAAAAGGGGAATAAAAGCTGCCTACTCTGTTGCCGACAGGGTGGGCATTTTTTATCCCTTCCAAGTATTTCTTTTAAATTTATGGCAATAATAACCACAGTTAAGTAGTGAATAAAAGAAATCTGCCCAAAATGTATAAAATTTTCATGGGGCAGGCTGTCGGTTCAATGGAGGTAACTGACATGGATAAGGAAAAAGCACTGGAAATTATTTTAGCAAACGCATGCTGTACATTGGAGAATTGTTGTCATTTATGTCCGTATTATGCGGATCCGCCTTCGTTTGAGTGTGAAGAGATGAGCAGAGACGATATAATGGAAGCAGTAAAGACATTACAAAAATAACATTTATAAATAACTGATCACGCCGGCAGTCTGACTCCACGAATGCAGGAAAATACGAAATAAAAAAATGAAAAATTTATCAGGATGTTACAGCCGCTAAGAAAGCATTAAGCTTTCAGGTATCTGCTTGACCATGAAGGAAGCTTTTCCTATAATTGATTCACACTTCCGGATACTTTTCAGCATAATTTGCGGAAAAGATCATTACAATAGAAGTAGGGCAAAAGAATCATGCATGCAGAAGGAGAAGGCGGACATGGAGGAAGAATCCGATACAGGCCGGATAGTTAAACAAAAAGGAGACAGTGATGAAAAAATAAATATTCAGGAGGGGCATAACCTGCATGGAAGACAGAAGAGCAGGCTATGTTTTTTTATACCATTTTTCAGGAAGGGAATGAATTACATAAAGGGGCAGCCTCCGGGCCGGATTATAGCAATGGGATTTGCCTTTGTGATTCTGACAGGCTCTTTTCTGCTTATGCTCCCATGTTCGGTCAGGGAAGGCGCACAAGTATCCTTTATTGATGCCCTTTTTACCTCTGCCAGCGCAGTATGTGTAACCGGGCTTATTGCCATTGATACGGCAGAGCATTTTACTGTGTTTGGAAGAACTGTTGTGGCGCTGCTGATCCAGATCGGCGGATTGGGCGTGACATCTGTAAGCGTCGGCTTTATCCTGATTGCGGGGAAGAGGGTTGGACTGAAAGGGCGGAGACTCGTGCGGGAGGCCATGAATGTGAATACCTCCAAAGGAATGGTACGCCTTGTAAAAAACATCCTGCTTATGACATTATGCTTTGAATGTGTGGGAGCTGTTTTAAGTTTCCTTGTTTTCGTACGGGATTATCCTCCCCTGGAGGCATTGGGTATCAGCCTGTTTCATTCGGTGGCTGCGTTTAATAATTCCGGCTTCGATATCCTGGGCGGACTGACGAACCTGATACCATACCAGAACAATATTCTTTTAAACCTTACCACAGGCGGACTGATAATCTTCGGAGGTCTGGGATTCCTCGTTATCCTGGATATCTTAGGAAACCGTTCTTTCCGGAAACTCACGCTGCATTCCAAAATCGTTATTACCATGAGCCTGATTCTTCTGGCAGCAGGAACGCTGTCCCTGAAAGCAACGGAGAATATAACCTGGCTGGGAGCTTTTTTTCAGAGTGTTTCCGCAAGGACGGCCGGTTTTTCCACCTATCCCATTGGGAGCTTTACAGATGACGGCCTTTTTGTGCTGATTCTGCTGATGTTTGTGGGCGCGTCACCCGGATCCACAGGCGGAGGAATCAAAACCACCACACTTTTTGTGATGATACAGGCGGCCAGGGGAGCGGCGGCCAATCAATATGCTGGGGCCTTTAAGCGGAAAATACCGGATGATGTTATAAGAAAAGCCTTTATCATCACGTTTTTATCCGGCATGGTTGTCTGTGTGGGAACCTTTGTCATGTGCCTTCTGGAACCGGAATTCTCTTTTTTACAGCTTCTGTTTGAGGTGACTTCCGCATTCGGCACGGTAGGGCTGTCGACGGGAATTACGCCGGATTTAGGAATCCCGGGGAAAGCGCTGATCATAATGATTATGTTTATCGGCAGGCTGGGGCCGCTGACCATTGCTTCTTTGTGGGCCTTTAAGACCACGGCAAATGCCAGGTTCACAGAGGAAAATGTAACAATTGGCTAGGCTTGCGGCGTATGGCTGCGGAAACAATAGAGGAGAGCATAGTATGAAACTGACAGGAAAGAATAAGAGAACAGAAGAAACGGCATCCTATGGGGTTATAGGCCTGGGACGTTTCGGTTCGGCTCTGGCCCTGAGCCTGGCTGAGGCCGGAAAAGAAGTGATTGTGGTGGACAGCTGTGAAAGCAAGGTAAAGGAGCTGAGGCAATACACAGAGAACGCATATGTGGCGGATGAGCTGAGTATGGAAGTCCTGGAGGAAATCGGGATCCAGAACTGTGATACGGTGATTGTCGGCATTGGTGAAAAGATCGATACCTGCATCCTTACCACTCTCCATGTGGTGAATCTGGGAGTCCCCAGAGTGATCGCCAAGGCTATCAGCAGAGATCAGGGAGCGGTTCTGGAAAAAATAGGTGCGGAGGTTATCTATCCCGAGCGGGATATGGCCCTGCGCCTTGCAAAACGGCTGCTGACAGGCAGTATATTGGACAATATCTCCCTGAACAATGACGTGGAAATTGCAGAACTGCGGCTTCCGGATATTTATGTGGGAAGAAGTGTGCTGGAAATGGATTTGCGGAGAAAAGCCGGTTTGAATATTATCGCCCTGCAGCATAGCGGTAAAACGGAGATCGAAGTGGATCCGGAGTATGTTTTCAGAGAAGACGATATTCTTGTTGTGATAGGCAAGAAAGAGAATATCCGAAAATTTGAAAAGGATAAAGACGAATAAACAGGAATGAGACAGTAAAAAGCGAATGGAGGAATGTATGCAGGAAAAGAAAGACAGCAGTATCAGCGTTATTTTAAAGGGGATATGTGTGGGAGGAACCATGCTTGTACCTGGCTGCAGCGGCGGGAGCATGGCAATGATTCTGGGGGTATACGACAGACTGGTCTCATCAGTCAGCTCTTTTATGAAACACAAGAAGGAAAGCCTTTTCTTTCTGACCTTGTTCTGCCTGGGAGGCGGTCTGGGCATGATACTTTTTGCCAGACCCATGTTAAGCCTGATGGAACGGTTTGAAATGCCCATGCTTTACTTCTTTATTGGGGCGATCGCGGGAAGCGTTCCTATGATACTGAAAAAAGCAAGCTGGGAAAAGGGCGGTTTGGGAAAGCTGCTGTTCTTTCTGGCAGGCGCGGCTGCAGTAGGCCTGTTTGCCCTGCTTCCGCCGGATACGTTTCAGGCGGATATGAGCGCCGGGCTGACTTCCTACCTGCTGCTTATCCTGGCAGGTGTGATTGCCGCCATAGCCCTTGTGCTGCCCGGAATAAGCGTTTCTTATATGCTGCTTCTCATGGGAATGTATGATACGGTTATGAGGGCCATTACGGAAATGTACCTTCCTTATCTGATTCCCATAGGTCTTGGGCTTGCCCTGGGTGTGGTCGCCACCACCAAACTGCTGGAAAAAGCGATGGAAAAATTCCCGGGACCATCGTATCTGTGTATTCTGGGTTTTATGGCGGCTTCCATGGCCCAGGTATTTCCGGGCCTCCCGTCGGGGGGAGAGTGGCTGGTATGCCCGCTGATGCTGGCAGCCGGATTTTTACTTATCCGTTTTCTGGCGGAGGGGGAAATCAAGAGGTCGCTTCAAACAGTTTCCCGCTGAGGCCGCTGCTGGGATGGAGCTGATAATCCTCCGTAATAAAGACTGCTTCTATGTCAGGGAGGGATTCTATCAGCTTCATACCTTCTGTCAGACCCAGTACAAAGCAGGTGGTGCTCAGCGCATCCCCCTCCATGGAAGAACCGGAGAGGATGGTAACGCCGAGAAGCCCGTTCTCCACAGGATATCCGCTCGCCGGATCCAGGATATGATGATAAAGCCTGCCGTCCTGCCGGAAATAACGCTCATACACCCCGGAAGAGACCAGGGAGCTGTCTGAAAGGGAAAGAGTGGCAATTGCCTTTCCCTGCTCATCAAAAGGCTTCTGCATGCCTATGGTGAACGGACTGCCGTCCGGCTTGCTGCCAAGGACGACCACATTTCCGCCCAGATTGATCAGGGCGCTCTGCACACCGTTGGCCTTCAGGAGCTCCTTCAGCCTGTCGGCGATATATCCCTTTGCAATGAACCCTAAATCAATTTGTGACATGGGATCATCCAGAGTGACCGTAGAATTTTCAATATGGATATTCTTATAATTAATATGAGGAAGAACAGACTGGATATCGGCATCGGCAGGTATCCTTTTTTGTGCGCTCTCCGTTCCTGCCTGTCCGCTGAAATTCCACAGATCGTCGAGCAGAGCCACCGTGGGATCGATTTTGCCGCCGCTTAACCGGGCATAATTGCAGGCCTGTTCCAAAAGACGGGCAGTTTCTTCCGATACGGCAACCGGTTCCCCCGAACTGTGGTTGATGCGGTAGATATCGCTTCCCTCCACTGTCCGGCTCAGCATTTTTTCATAAGTGTCACATAAGGAAAAACAGTCCTCCAGATATGCGGCGTCCTTTGGATGATAAACAGTAATGGAAATAACAGTATTAAAATAAAAGCCGGTTTCGGTCTGCGGTTCTGTCCTCCGGGAACAGCCGGTTAAAAATATGTCTGAAAGCAGAAAAAGCAGAATCAGACAGAAAAGAACGGGTTTATGTCGGTATATGCGATGCTTCATGAAGAACCTCTTTTTCATGTGGAATAAATAAAGGATGTCCCGGAAATGGCGTATTTACGGGGATTTTTTATATGCAGCTTATTATAACACGTTTTCATAAGAGGGACAAATCCTTCGTTAACCTGAAAACTTGTCTGAAAACAGATATATTTTGCGCACCAACTGTATAAAATATGAATATACTATTGAATAAGTATTACAAAATGATTACGTTTTGTAACAGAAACAATAGAAAGGTATGGTGTATTCATTTATGCAGTATAAAAAATACGGATTGATTTTACTCTTTTCCAATTTGCTTGTTGTCATGGCATGGGTCTGCGTCAATGGAGTGCAGATTAATAAAATCGCTTCCCAGGAAGCCTTCAGAGCTTCTTTTATGGAGGATATTGCCGAATACCAGGAGACAAGCTTCCGTACTGTTGTACCGGCCGCCGCTTCCGACCAGCGTGTCCTTGAATGCGGAGTACTGGAAAAAAAGCCGGTATATGAATTAAATGACGCAGATTATAATACACTGTTGAAAATAGTAGAGGCAGAGGCCGGCGGCGAGGACGAGAATGGAAAGCTGCTGGTAGCCAATGTCGTATTAAACCGGGTGAACAGCAGTATCTTTCCCGACACAGTAACGGAGGTTGTCTACCAGCGGGAATTTGGCGTCTGCCAGTTTTCACCGGTCATCGATGGGAGAATAAACAGGGTTAAGGTAAGCGAAGAGACAAAAAAAGCTGTGGAGAGAGCCATATATGGAGAGGATATATCCCAGGGGGCATTATACTTTGTGGCGCGCAAGGCGGTGGCCGCGGATAAGATGCAGTGGTTCGACAGACATTTGACCCGTCTTTTCGCATATGGAGGACATGAATTTTTTGGTTAATAAAGAAAATACTTTCTTCTTTTAAAAATATTATCATATAAAATGCCGTTTAAGGTCAAAAATGTGCAGTTGAAGGACAAATGGATTTCTTTTCCAAAAAAACTGATATTATGATTACGGAAAGCAGATAGGAGGAAAGAGGAGTTGTTAAAAATAGCTTTGGTTGATGACAATACAGACTTTCTTTTGCTCCTGCGCAAAAAGGTACATGCGTTTTTTGATGGCAGAAATGTTTTGTGCGAGGTCAGACTTTTCCCTAACCCGGAGGTTTTTTATTTTGATCTGGAAGAAGGATTTCATTACGATATCTGTTTTCTGGACATAGAAATGCCTCAAATGAACGGCTTGGATCTTGCAAAAAAGATCCGGGCTACCGCGCAGGCAACCTATCTGGTTTTCACAACCTCATATCTTCAATATGCCGTAGAAGGATATGAGGTACAAGCTTTTTCCTATATCCCAAAGAATCTCCTGGAAGAGAAGCTTGACGCTGCTCTTCTGGGGATTTTTGGTGAAATGCAGGAGAAAACAGAAAAATATTATTTCGTGGAAACGAATTCCCGTTTTGAGAGAATCGAATATAAAGAAATTATTTACGTATATAAGAATAATAAGAATGCCGTCTTTGTATTAAAGGACAGAGAGGTGCCGGTACGCAAAACCCTTCAGGAGGTTTTTGTGCAGTTGGATTCTGAAGAGTTTATCTGTATTGAGAGAGGCTATATCGTAAATGTCCAGCATATCATAAAGATTGAAAGCAAGGAACTGACGCTCAGAAATGGGAAGAAGCTTCAAATCGGCAGAACACATATCAGGGAAGTAAAGGAAGCTATTCACAATTATTGGAGGGATAGAATGTGATCGGGCTAAGAATAGCACAGGGACTGCTTTGTGCTGTTGAGGTATGCGGACTGTATTTTCTGATTCAGCTTTTCTTTGAAAGAAGATGGGATAGCAGCTTCAGTAAGATTTTGTGGATGATATCCGGGGCTGTTTTATGCGGACTTATAATTTATCAAAAGGATCAGGTGTCGATGTATTCGAGATATTTTATGCTCGTATGCATTGTGCTTTCTGCGTTCCTTACAAAATTCTGTGTTGACATATCTTTGGCAAAAGCTGTTCTCATTTCAGCTTTGTATTTTGAGTCTATCTGTTTTTCTGATATTTTTCTGAGTTTTATCGGACAGGCCTTATACAGCCGTAACGATTTTTTCGAATATATACAATATGAGATAAGCATTAAGCGAATTCTTCTTATGGCGGTAAGCAGAATATTCCTTGGTGTGAGTGTTTATCTGCTTATGAAATACAGGCTGCTTGTCCAAAGAATTTTTTCCAAATATATACTGATTTTTGCCGGATATGCCGTATTGGAATACTTCGGCCTGTTTTTTTGCGATCAGGTTTTTATACCTGCCTTTGGTTTTCATGAAAAGATATATATTTATTTCGCCCTGTATCCCCTGATTATTACGTTAACTCTTATAGTTATAATTCTTTACATAATATTTATAGAGAGAAAGAACGAAATCCGGCTGGTAAACAGCCAGAATAAAATGCTGGAAAAAAATTATCATGAAATGATTATGCTGTATCACAATCGCGACAGGATCTTTCGGAATATGAAATCTGATTTGTCATCGCTTTCTACGCTGATTGCTGAGCAGGACTTAAATAAAATTGAAGAATATATAGATAAATTAAATGAACCTATTATGGAAATGGAACACAAGGACTTTACAGGCAATGCTATAGTAGACACCATATTAAATGATAAGGCTGAAAAGGCAAAGGCTTCTGATATCAGTTTAAATATTAAGACCAAAGAAATTAAAAAGAATAAAATACAGGATATAGACTGGTGCGCAATACTGGCAAACATATTGGATGGCGCAATCGAAGCCTGCTGCAGGGTAAAAGAAAAAAAGAGATTGATTGATCTTTGTATCATGCAGAATGACTGCACCACCTTTATAGAGCTTTCCTATACTTATGAGAATAAGAACAGTATCCGTAATGATAAATTACCGGGTAATAAAGGTATGGAAAGTGATTTGGATGATAATAAAATGAAAAGTGTCTGCAGGGCCGTGGAAAAATATGATGGAATCTTTGATTATGTCTGGAAGGATGGGATCTTTACGATTAATATGTCACTGTTTTATTAGTTATAATAACTGGACATATTTTAAATTTTAATTTAATGTAAAGACGGCGGTGTTTTTCTGCTGTCTCAGAAAAGGTGAAAGGCAAGATGCTCCGTTACACATCTTGTCTTTTTATATTATTTGAAAAGGAAAAGAAAGAATTTAATTTATATATTTTCTTATTGCTTTATTTATATTATAATAAAAAAGTGCCGTTTGAGGTCAAAAACGTGCAGTTGAAGGACAAATGGATAAAATTTCCTTTTTAGCTGATATGATTGGGACGAAAAGCAGATGGGAGGGAGTAAGTATTGCTTAAAATTGCTTTGGTCGACGACAATACCGACTTCCTTCTGCTCCTGCGTAAAAAAGTGCATACGTTCTTTGATGGCAGAAATGTTTTGTGCGAGGTCAGACTTTTCCCTAACCCGGAGGTTTTTTACTTTGATCTGGAAGAAGGATTTCATTACGATATCTGTTTTCTGGACATAGAAATGCCACAAATGAACGGACTGGATCTTGCAAAAAAGATCCGGGCATCTGCGCAGGCAACCTATCTGGTTTTCATTACTTCATATCTACAATATGCCGTGGAAGGATATGAAGTAAAAGCTTTTTCCTATATCCCAAAGAATCTCCTGGAAGAGAAGCTTGAGGCGACTCTTCTGGGGATTTTTGGTGAAATGCAGGAAAAGAATGAAAAATATTATTTTGTTGAAACTAATTCTCGCTTTGAGAGGATAGAATATAAAGAGATTATTTACGTTTATAAAAATAATAAGAACGCTGTCTTTGTACTTAAGGACAGGGAAGTCCCGGTACGAAAGACTTTGCAGGAGGTTTTCCTGCAGCTGGATTCGGAAGAGTTTATTTGTATTGAAAGAGGTTACATCGTAAATATCGAACATATTATTAAGCTTGAGAACAAAGAAATTACGCTCAGAAACGGAAAGAAGTTCCAGGTTGGCAGGACACATATCAGGGAAGTGAAGGAAACTATCCATGGTTATTGGAGGGATAGAATGTGAATTGGCTAAGAATAGCGCAAGGGGTGCTTTGTGCTGTTGAGGTATGTGGGCTGTATTATATATTTAATCTTTTCTACGAGCAAAAACGCAATAAATTATGGGAACGTATAGGTTTTATTATTACACTTATACTATTTTGTGGTTTGACGATTTTTCAAAGAGAAGTTGGCGGAATGTATTCCCGTTACTTTATGTTTTTGTGCATTTTCTTAGCAGTATGCATTGGTAAATTTTTTTATAATATTACATTTACAAGGTGTCTGTTGGTTTCGACATTATATTTTGAATCTATTTATTTTTCTGATATTTTTTTGGGTTATATTGGACAGGCTTTACTAGATTCAATAGATTTTGTAGACTATATCCAATTTCATATAAATTTAGAACGTATTATTATTTTAGGTATTACTAGATGTTTCCTATTGATAGTGTTATTCATTTTAAGAAAATATAAAATACATGTTAATAATCTATGTTTTAACTATAGAATGCTCTTAATAGGGTTTGCAGTTTTAGAATATTTAGGATTATTTAGTTGTGAAAAAGTATTTATTCCCGCATACAGGGAAGAAGGAAAGATATATGTTTACTTTGCTCTATTTCCTATAATTTTGGTATTAACATTTATTATTGTAATAGTCTATATAATGTATATAGAAAAGAAAAATGAAATGCAGTTAATGAATAGTCAAAATGAAATGTTAGAAAAAAATTATCATGAAATGTTATTATTATATCAGAAAAGAGATAGAATTTTTCATGATATGAAAAATCATTTATCAGTACTATCATTGTTAATAGCAGATAGAAATTTAGATAGGGCAGAAGAATATATTAAGAAAGTAAATGCACCTATTTTAGAATTGGAACATAAAAAATATACGGGTAACCGTATAGTGGATATTATCCTAAATGATAAGATAGAAAAAGCCCATAACAATAATATTAAATTTATTATCAATGCACATGATATAAAAGAAGGTATAATTCAGGATATAGATTGGTGTGCAATTCTGGCCAATGTATTGGATAATGCAATTGAAGCGTGTATAAAAGTACAGAATGATGAAAAATGGATAGAGATGTCCATTAGTCAAAATGATTGTTCTACTATTATTAATGTTACTAATATTTATAATGGTGAAATTAAAATTTCAAAAGATAAATTGGAAAGTACTAAAAAGAATAAAATACTTCATGGGATTGGGATGGAAAGTGTTAAAACTGCAGTAAATAAGTATAATGGCATATTTGAGTACAATTGGGAAGCGGATATATTTTATATTTATATATCACTATTTAATTAAAGGAGGATGAAACCAATGGGTAACGAAAGAGAACAGTTTATGGAAAATGCAGGAAATGTATTGTTTGAAGTGGAAGAATCAGGAAAAGAAATGATGAATTCTAATCAAATACCTGCAAATACAGAGTCCACTCCTTTTCTTTCAATTTTCTGCTGTTAAGGTTAAAAGGCAAGATGCTTAATTAGACATCTTGCCTTTTTTCTGTTTTATAGATAACTAAAATGAATATAGATAGTTAGGAAATACATGATATGATAGATGAAGGTAAAAAATTATTATTAGGATATACTGATATTGATATTTTAAGTAATAGAGAATTTTCAATTGTTCAAAAATATACTTTTGGTGCTTTCTATCTCCACTTCCTTGCAGAAACAAAGAAAAAATTCATTGAAGAACTGGGTTCAATCTATAATCCTGATATGTTCTGCAATGGTATTCCGGAACTCATTCTTTCACGTCTCCATGCGGTATGTGTAAGAGCTTTAATTGTAGAGATGAGCATGTATAAGGCGGCTGGACGGCTTAAAGGCAATAATAGCGGTGAAGAGTATGAATACTTTCAGAAACAGTTTCTTGTAAAACAGGAGATGAGAGAAGAACTTTTTCAGGTATATCCATTGTTGAAACAAAATATCACAAGGACTATTAGTCAATCTGCGAAATTTTTAAGTGATATGTGGAAGCGTCTGAATGCAGACAGAACGGAAATAGAGAAAAACATAATTGGAGGCGGACCTTTGGGAAACATAGTGTCTGTTTCCAGTGTGGGTTCTGATTTTCATTGTGAAGGTCAGTGTGTGTTAAAAATAGAAACAGATAAAGGGCAGAAATTTTTATATAAACCCCGGCCTGTTCAGACCGAAAAGGCTTTTCTTGTCTTGCTGAATCATCTATATAAAGGAATAGGTATGAATGAATATTCCTATGGATGTGTGCTGCGTGAGAATTATGGCTGGGTCGAATATGTAGAAGCGGAAAGCTGCATGGAACCGGAGCAGATTAATCGTTATTTCCAACGATTGGGTGTAAGTATATGCCTGAGTTATTTCCTGGGTACAGGAGATCTTCATTATGAAAATCTTATTGCGCATGGGGAATATCCGGTACCGGTAGATGTAGAGGTGTTTTGTACTCAGGCGGGAGGGAAAGATGGTACAAAGGAAGGGTATTCAGTCCTGTTCAGCGGAATCCTGCCTGATCCGTCAAGAAGCACAAAAGTAAATATACTGAATGGCGGGGAGGGGCAAAAAGCATCAATTAAAGTTGCACGAGTTATTAACGATAAGACTTCGGATATGAAAATAGCTTATGATTATCCGGAAATGCCTGTCGCTGATAATCAGGTAATGCTGAATGGCAGCAGGATATCTGCGGCTGCATATGAGACGGATATCAGTGATGGCTTTCGAAAAGCATACAATTTTATTATGGAAAATAAGAGTAATTTTACAGCTTTATTTGTAAAGGAAAGCCTGGAATGCAGGATCAGGGTACTTCTGGAAAATACACAGAGATATACTATGCTTTTGTCAGGCAGTGGTCATCCTATGGTATTACAAAGTGCCGAAAAAAGAAGGGAACTGCTTGAACATGTTTATGAAGACAAAAATGGACTCTCCCTAAAAGAAAAGCAGGCTGTGGAATATGGAATAAGAGATTTGGAAGAAGGTGATATTCCTTATTATTTTACAGAAATGAACAGTCATTCTCTTTTTACATCCCGCAAAGAAGAAATTGATGAATACTTTTCCCTATCACTTACAGATTGTTTCCGTTTTAGAATGGAAAAAGCGGGAAGATTGGATTGCAGCAGACAAGAGCAGATTATCCGTATGGTGATAGAATTATCCGGATACGGAAAAGAAGAGTTTGTAAATAGTCATTTTCCTGTAAAGAAGGTAGATAAAAAACAAGATCCCGAAAAACAAAAACAATTTTTTTTACACAAGGCAATGGAGATTGCGGCGCAGATAGAAAAGGAAGCATTATGGGATAAGGACAGGCAGACTGTCAGTTGGATAGAACCATTATTGGCAGGTGTGAAAGAGGAAAGAATTCATATAGTGGATGGAGACATGTATTTTTATAATGGAATGTCCGGTATTGCTGTTTTTCTTTATAGTATAAATCGTGTATCCGGAAAACTGAAGGCACTCTGCGATGCTGTAAAAAATACAATGTTCCAATATACTGATAGCTGTTTGAGGGACAGAAGAAGGCTATTGTCAGAAAATACGGGAATTTTTTGCGGAGAAGCTTCGTTGTGCTATTCCTATCAGCTTCTTTACCGAATGACAGAGGACGATATTTTTCTGGAATATGCCAGGAAGCATGCAGTACTGTTGATAGAATTGTTGGTTAAGGATACTGTTTTTGATTTGGTTTATGGTAACGCAGGGGCTATTCTGGTATTATGCGGGATGTATTCTTTCACTCAGGATATTCAGTATTTGAAAGAAGCGGAAAAGGCAGGGGATATTGTGGCGGCGCATGCTGTCAGTCAGGGTACAGGATTTGGATGGATAAATAAAGCTTCTCAGGCGGTATTGGCAGGTATGTCCCATGGAAACAGCGGAATGATTCCGGGTTTGATAAAGCTATCCTATTTATTAAACACTGACAAATATGATGACTTGATTATAGGCTGTTTGGAATATGAGGACAGCTTGTATAGTGAAGAGTATCATAACTGGGCTGATTTGCGGCAGGAAGGTGATGAAAGATATCAGGCCTGCGCCTGGTGCCATGGTTTTGGAGGCATTACGGCGTCAAGACTCGCATGTCTTCCATATGCAGGAGTGGAACTGGAACAGCGTCTTAAGCAGGATTTATCGCGGGCGGAGAGCTGTTTCCTTTCTTTGCAGATGAGAAAAGGTATGTGTCTTTGCCATGGGAATCTGGGAATGCTGCTCCTTTTGGATAAATTTATGGAATATAACAGCAGCAGTGGATTGAAATATATTAAGGATCTTCTTGTTATGGCAACTTTGGATGAATTGGAGCACAGTCATATCATGCCTCAGGAAAAATATGCAAAGGGAATGATGAATGGAATGGCCGGTATCGGATATGCCTGTCTGAAGCTGGCGGGAGTTGATTCTCTGCCGGATATTATGTTGTGTGATATATGAGTGAAGGATACCGAAAAACATGCTGCCGGAAAAAGTTAATAGTTGGGAAATTAGTGAAGGATAGCAGCAGGGAACAAGAAGTTTGCCAGCATTGTCCTTGCAGGAAAAACAAAAGTGTGTCAGAAACGGATTGCATCAAGAAAGAATGTATGCTATACTGATGAACTGACGGGTGAAAACAACGGATGCCGCGCTTTATGAGTCCTTTTCATGTCCCACGGAATCCGGCAAAGCCCGGTTTTGAAGTGTCCGGTTTACCGGATGGAAATCATAGGAGAAATTAAGCCTGCCAGGCAGGCGGTGAGGAGATTGTGAAATGGAGATCTTATACAGAAGTACCAGAAGTAATGCTGTAGCAAGCGCTTCCCAGGCGATTCTGAAAGGACTTTCCGAGGACGGAGGCCTTTTTGTACCGGAAAAAATCCCTGCGTTGGATAAAACGCTGCAGGAATTAAGTACCATGACCTATCAGGAAGTGGCCTATGAGGTTATGAAGCTGTTTCTGACCGATTTTACGGAGGAAGAGCTGAAGAACTGTATCGCCAATGCGTATGACAGCAAGTTTGATACGGAAGTGATCGCACCTCTGGCAGAAGCAGGAGGGGCTTATTATCTGGAACTTTTCCATGGAAAGACCATTGCCTTTAAAGATATGGCGCTGTCCATCCTGCCTCATCTTATGATTACATCGGCAAAGAAAAACCACGCGGATAAGGATATCGTTGTTTTGACAGCTACCTCCGGAGATACCGGAAAGGCGGCCCTGGCCGGTTTCGCAGATGTGCCGGGAACGAAGATCATTGTTTTTTACCCGAAGAACGGAGTGAGCCCGATTCAGGAAAAACAGATGGTCACCCAGAAAGGGGATAATACCCTTGTTGTAGGCATTCATGGCAATTTTGATGATGCCCAGACAGGCGTGAAAAAGCTTTTTTCCGATAAGGATCTGGAAAAGGAGATGGCAGATAAGGGATATCAGTTCTCTTCCGCCAATTCCATCAACATCGGACGTCTGGTACCTCAGATTGTTTATTATGTATACGCATATGCACAGCTGCTGGCAGAGGGCAAGATTGCGGCGGGCGAGAAGATTAATGCTGCGGTGCCCACTGGTAATTTCGGGAATATCCTTGCAGCCTTCTATGCGAAGAATATGGGTCTTCCCATTAATAAACTGATATGTGCATCCAATGAAAATAAGGTGCTTTATGATTTCTTTTCCACCGGAGAATATGATCGTAACCGTGACTTTGTTCTCACCAGCTCCCCTTCCATGGACATCCTGATTTCCAGTAATCTGGAGCGTCTTATCTATAGGATAGCAGGGGATGATCCGATGAAAACAGAAGCCCTCATGAAGGCTCTCAGCGGAGAAGGAAAATATGAGATCACTTCGGAGATGAAGGAAAAGCTGGATGATTTCTATGGCAATTTTGCGAAGGAAGAGGAAGCATTCAGTAAGATAAAAGCTTTGTACGAAGATACGGGATATGTGATTGATACTCATACGGCGGTTGCATCCGCTGTTTATGACAAATATAAGGCTTCTACGGGAGACAAAGACACACTGACGGTGATTGCATCCACAGCCAGTCCGTTTAAGTTTGCCAGAAGTGTTATGCAGGCGGTTGATCCTAAATACGGCGATGCGGCATGGGGAGATTTTGAATTGGTTGATGAGTTATCAAAGCTGGCTAACGTAGAAGTTCCTGAAGCGGTTGAAGAGATCAGGTCTGCTCCGGTAAGGCATACCGCGATTTGTGAGAAAGACGGGATGAAGGATGTGGTGAGGGATTTCCTGAAATTATAAGAAGGTAAAAGAAATGGCTGTCGGCGGCATATAGAATACTGCGGGCATTGTCCAGGATAAAAGAAGAGCCGGCGCATCAAAGCGCCGGCTTACTTTATGTATCAGGATACTGTATAAAATGAACGGAGAAAAAATCTCCGGATGCAGCAGCTGATTAAGTACGATCTGCAAGATTAACATATTCCTTTTCCTGGCATACGGTCTTATATGCAGGACGGATAATCTTTCCGTTGTTAGCCAGTTCTTCCATACGGTGAGCGCTCCAGCCGACCATTCTTGCGATGGCGAAAATAGGAGTGTACAGCTCGGTGGGAAGCCCCAGCATATTGTAAACAAAGCCTGAATAGAAGTCTACGTTTACACTTACGCCCTTGTACATCTGTCTTTCTCCGGAAATAACATAGGGAGCAAGCTTTTCAACAAGATTATAAAGTTCAAATTCCTTATGAAGTCCCTTTTCTTCGGAAAGCTTCTCCACGAAGCTTTTAAGGATAATCGCTCTTGGATCAGATTTGGAATAAACCGCATGGCCTACACCATAGATGAGACCGGCATGGTCAAAGGCGTCCTTGCTCAGCAGGCGTTCCAGATAACGGGATACCTCTTCTTCATCGGTCCAGTCCTTTACTTCTTTTTTCATGTCTTCAAACATCTGCATAACTTTAATGTTAGCGCCGCCGTGACGGGGACCCTTCAGGGAACCAATTGCAGCTGCCATTACGGAGTATGTATCTGTCAGTGAGGAGGTAACTACATGAGTGGTAAAGGAGGAGTTATTACCTCCGCCATGTTCCATATGAAGAATCATACAGATATCAAGAATTCTGGCTTCCAGCGGAGTATAGGAACTGTCAGGACGAAGAATGTGCAGAATGTTTTCCGCCATGGATCCTTCCGTCATAGGCTGATGGATAAAGAGGCTGTTGCCGTCATGATAATGGCTGTAAGCCTGGTAACCATAAATAGATAACATAGGGCATAAGCTGATGAGCTGCAGACACTGTCTCAGTACGTTGGGAAGAGAAACATCATCCGCTCTGTCGTCGTAGGAGTAAAGAGTGAGAATACTCCTTGCCAGGGTATTCATCATATCTTTGCTGGGCGCCTTCATGATAATATCTCTCACGAAGCTTGTGGGAAGGCTTCTGTAGTAAATAAGCAGCTTCTCAAATTCTGCCAGTTCCTGTTTATCCGGCAGCTTGTTGAAGAGCAGCAGGTATGTAACTTCCTCAAATCCGAACCGATGATCCTTGTGGAAACCTTCTACAAGGTCGTTAACTTCATAACCTCTGTAAAAAAGGTGACCATCACAGGGGACCGATTTACCATCCACCATTTTTGTCGCACGGACATCAGAAATGTTGGTGAGTCCGGCCAGTACGCCTTTTCCGTTCAGGTCGCGAAGCCCTCTTTTGACATCGTATTTTGTGAAAAGCTCGGAATCAATGACACCTGCTTCCCTGCTTAATTCAGCCAATCGTACGATTTCAGGAGTAACATCAGAATAGCTGTTGTGTTCTTCCATTCAATCAACCACCTTTCCTCATAAATTTATTATCCCTGCTTTCCTTTCCATCCGGTCTTTTTTGGTTTGACACGTTAAAAAAGGAAAGTAGATAATTTACATAATAACATGAATAACAATTCGAAACAAGAAAAAATGTATTTATTTAGAAACATTTAACATTTTGTTCACTATTCGGGATAGCTTTTTTGTGCGTATTGTATTACAATAATAGGCGGCTTACAGCATATTTTTTTGATGCTGTAAGCCGGAATGAAAAGGTCACATGTTCAGAATAAAAAAGTAAAGGAAGGTGTACGAAAATGGATAAAAAAGAAATATTAAGACATATTGACCACACCCTTTTAAAACCTTATGCTGTATGGGAGGACATCAGAATTCTCTGTGAGGAAGCTGTGGAGTATAAAACAGCGTCTGTATGCATCCCGCCCTGTTATGTGGAAAGGGTACATGATAAATTCGATACATTGAATATCTGTACGGTTGTGGGATTCCCGCTGGGTTACAGCGTAACCGCCGCAAAGCTGGCTGAAGTGGAAAAAGCCCTTAAGGACGGTGCGAATGAAATTGACATGGTGGTGAATATCAGTGATGTCAAGAATCATCAGTATGGTAAGGTAGAGGCGGAAATACGCGCGCTGAAGGAAGCCTGCGGCGGCCATGTGCTGAAGGTGATTATTGAGACCTGCTATCTTACGGGAGAAGAGAAAATTGCCATGTGCCAGGCAGTAACAAAGGCGGGAGCGGATTATATCAAGACTTCTACAGGCTTCGGTACCGGAGGAGCCACGCTGGAAGATGTGAGGCTTTTCCGCGAACATATCGGACCTTCGGTGAAAATCAAGGCAGCCGGAGGAGTGAAGAGCAGAGAGGATTTGGAAATGTTCCTGGAGGCAGGCTGCGACAGGATCGGCACTTCCTCCGCAGTAGGACTTCTGAAAGGGGAGGAAGCCGGAGATTATTAAGAGGGCTTTCTTCGGAAATAATAGTAAATGTAAAGGAGAAATATTATGAACCAGACAATCCGGAATCGTGTAGCCAAGCTCCGGGAAGCTATGGAACGGGCGGGGGTCGATTATTATATGGTGCCCACCGCGGATTTCCACAATTCTGAATATGTGGATACTTATTTTAAGGTGAGGGAATATCTTTCCGGTTTTACCGGATCCAACGGGACGCTTGTGGTAAGCCGTGATGAAGCGGGCCTTTGGACGGACGGTCGTTATTTTATCCAGGCGGAAAATGAACTGGAGGGAACGGGAATCACTCTTTTCAGGATGCTGGATGAAGGGGTTCCCACCATTAAGGAATATCTGAAGGATCATATGAAGGAAGGGCAGACATTAGGCTTTGACGGCAGGGTGGTTGATACGGCCTTTGGCTGCAGCCTTGAAAAAATCCTTGAGGAAAAGAAAATTACGTTTGCCTATGGAAAAGATCTGGCAGATGAGGTTTGGACGGACAGACCGTCGCTTCCCAGCCATCCGGTCATGGTGCTGGATGAGGCGATATGCGGAAAAAGCGCCGGAGAAAAGCTGGAAGATGTTCGGAAGGCCATGGAGAAGGAAGAGACCGATGCTTTCCTCCTCAGCAAGCTGGATGATTTGATGTGGCTGTTTAATATCCGGGGCGGCGATGTGGAATGCAATCCCGTTGCTCTTTCTTACGCTTATATTACCATGAAGGAATGCTTTTTCTTTATCCAGGATACGGAAATAACGGCGGAACTCAGGGCACATGCTGCGAAATATGGCATAACGCTCAAAGACTATGATAACATAGTTCCCTTCCTTCAGAGCAGGACGGAAAGAGAGAAAGTCCTCTATGACGGACGCAATACCAGCTACGCTCTTTATTGCACCCTTCGTGAAAAAGGGGAGTGTAAGGACGGTAAGAATCCCACGGAGCTGATGAAGGCCATTAAGAATGAGGTGGAACTCGCACATATGGAGGAGGTCTATCTGAAAGACAGTGCCGCGGTATGTAAGTTCATATACTGGCTTAAGAAAAACGTGGGAAAAATGAAAATAACAGAGGTGACGGCGGCACAGTATCTGGATCATCTGCGGAGTGAAATTGACGGTTATCTGGATCTTTCCTTCCCCACGATAAGCGGCTATAAGGAAAATGCGGCTATGATGCATTATGAGGCTGTGGAAGGCAGCTGCAAGGAGCTTTCTCCGGAAGGAATGCTGCTGGTGGATTCCGGCGGACAATATATGGGCGGAACCACAGATGTGACAAGAACCATCGTGCTTGGCCCTGTTTCCGCTGAGATAAAAGAACATTTCACTGCGGTAGCGGCAGGAATGCTGCAGCTGACGAACGCCAGATTCCTTTATGGCTGTACGGGGAGAAACCTGGATATTCTGGCCAGACAGCCCATGTGGGACAGGAATATCGATTATAAATGCGGGACGGGACACGGCGTAGGCTATATCCTGAATGTCCATGAAGGCCCCCAGGGAATCCGCTGGCGTTTTACGGAAGGTCAGACAGAAGCCGTTATTGAGGCGGGAATGGATGTGACGAATGAACCCGGAGTATATATAGAAGGAAGTCACGGTATCCGGACCGAAAATGTAATGGTGGCGCAAAATGGAGTAAAGAACGGTGACGGACAGTTCATGTATTTTGATACCCTGACCTATGTACCCATTGATTTGGACGGAATCGAGCCATCCCTTTTGGAGCCCGGACAGCTGAAGCTTTTGAATGATTATCACAAGGCTGTTTATGAAAAAATTTCGCCTTTGCTTAATGAAGAAGAAAGAGAATGGCTCAAAAAAGAAACACGGGAAATTTCTTAAAATTTATCGTCAGTTTTTCCGGCCTGTTGTACCTTACAACCGGGCCGGACATTCCTTTCCTTTTTTTACTGTTGTAATTTCATTATAATCAGGATATAATATAACTAACCTGAAATGTTCGATAACTCTTGTTGTTTTGAACCTACAGTTACTTTAAACGGGACTCCTACATTGCCGCGTGGATGTCAGGCCCTCATTGCGCAGGGGAAGGCAGAAGCGCCGGTTGCGGTAACCCACCTAGCAGTCAGCTAGGAGTCAAAAGACAAGAGCCGGCATTTTGGGGATACAAAAGATAAGAGCAGCCATTACAGGCTGCTTTTTTTCAAGTGTGCCGGCTTGTCCGCTGTGAGCTTAAATACATAGGGTTGTTTGCGGGGCGGCGTGCCTGAAAATTATCTGGAAATGGATGGGATTCAAAGATGTAAGGGGAGTATATGGAAAAAGGCGGAAGACAGGGAAGCAGTAGGAGAACTGGCCGGGAATCAAGGCTGTCAAATCAGAACACCCGTAATTCGGACGCGCCGGGACATAACAGATTCCTGGACGCGAAGAAGGAAGCGGACAAAAGAGAGGCGGAGCATGCGGCAAGAAGCCGTGCGGCGCGTATGAATGCCGGCAGAAAAGCGTTCCGTTCAACGGCTGTGAGAAGTTCCCATGGTTATGGAAAACGTTACGGCAGTTACAGGGCGGCCGCTCCGAAAAATACTTCCGGAGGCCGCTGGATGAAGTTGGCCGTTATTATTTTGGGAGTGGCGCTTCTGATTCTGCTGTTGGTACGTTCCCTTGTGGAAATGACAATCCCGCGTACGGAAGGAGAGTACCTTTCGCTGCAGGAAGCGGGGAATCTGACCTGGCTTCTGGCGGATACCGGGGGTGTATCGGACAGCAAAACGATAGCGGCTGTTTTTTCCGGTGATTCGGCAGCCCAAAGCGATGGTATGCTGACCTTTGCACAATGGAAAGACATTGCCGGTCTTTTTCCGGACTGCGCATATGAGCTTCCGGGCGGCTACCGGAATAAGGATAAAGTCCTTCAGGATGACTGGTATCCTTATTTCGACGCGGTGAGGGCCGTTTATGATAAAGACGGAAGGATTCAGGATATGGATCTGACGCCGATTGGTTTGGGCGGTTCGGTTTCCGACGCAGATGGAAACCGGCTGGAAGATAATGCTTTGATTTCGCTGGAAAGTGTATACACTTATATGAGTGACCGGATCCCGGAATGTCTCTGGCAGCCCATTGTTGCGGTGGAGCGGGAAGGCGTGCTGTATGCGCTGAGGGAGAAAACCGGGACACAGACGGAAATTTCGAATATATGGATCATGGAGGTGGAAACGGATTCCCTCCGCTGTTTTTGGAATGATTATGAAATCACCATTTCGGCGCCTGAAGAGAAAGCGGCCGCTCTGGGAGCAGCCAGGGAGCAGGTGGCTGATTTGAGCTTTGCGGACGGTTCGCTCGCAGGCGTAAAGGTGCATATGGATAAGGTGTCCGGCAAGCTCCTGAAAATTCGGGATAACGGGGCGGAAATTGAAGGCTGCGGCTTTTATCCTTTTTCGGATCAATTAAAAATATACCGTCTTTACGGCAAGCTGCAGAAATATTTTACAACCGATTTGTGTATCGGTTATGATTTTACGGATTTTGTCATTGAAGACGGAGAAATACAGGCCTGTCTTGTGGTAAAGGAAGAGGCGATGGAGAATATCCGCGTGCTGGTAAAGACCTCGGATTTCGGAAGCGCCTTCCACGATTCGCTGGAACTGAAGGCGGACTGTGATCTTTCGGTAATCACCGGGCCCTACGGTGAACAGCAGACATCAGTGGTTCCGGCGGGAGAGACACTGACCATCGCCAAAGACAGTGAGCTTTTTACGGCGGAGAGAATACGGATAGAGCCTGCGGTATTAACCGGGCATATCAGTCTTATGAATGTAAAAAGAAGCCAGGGAGTGCCTTCTTACAGGGGAAGCCTGGAACTGGAGAAGCAGCAGGACGGGATCGTGGTGATCAATGAGGTGCTGCTGGAGGAATATCTGTATGCGGTGGTGCCGAGTGAAATGCCATCCTCCTATCCGTTAGAGGCTCTGAAAGCCCAGGCGGTATGTGCCAGGACCTATGCTTATGCCAAAATGCTTCACGCGGGTCTGCCCGCTTACGGAGCCCATGTGGACGACAGCGCGGGATTCCAGGTTTATAATAATATTATGGAAAATGTGGAAACTACTAAAGCGGTGAAGGAAACCAAGGGAGAACTGCTGTATTACGGGGATCAGCTGGCGGAAGCCTATTATTATTCCACCTCCTGCGGCTATGGGACCAATACGGGGATCTGGCTGAATTCCGTGCCGGATAATTTCCCTTATCTGCAGGGAAAGGCGGTGAACGTGGCGGGTGTGACAGATGCCCAGGGAGATACGATTGACGATACCGTAAAGGAAGAGGATATCCAGACTGCGGATTCCATGACCGAGGAAGCGAATTTTGAAGCCTTTATCCGGGGAACCAGAGATTCCGATTTTGAGAGGGAAGAGGCATGGTACCGCTGGACCTACCAGGTGGATCAGCTGGATAATACCCTTATGTATGCCAATGTTGTCAAACGCTATGATGCCAGCCCGGGTTCTGTTTATGTACGGCAGGCGGACGGCAGCTTTGTGAATCAGGCGCCTGTGGATCCGGGAAGGATTACCGACATATATATCGCGGCCAGGAATGCCGGCGGTGTGGCGGAGGAGCTTGTAATTGAAGGGGAGAACGGTGCCCTCATGATCAAGTCGGAGCATAATATCCGTTATGTGCTCAGCAACGGAACCAGTAAGGTGATCCGGCAGGACGGAAGCGAGTATAATACGGCTGCTTTGCTGCCCAGCGCATTTATCGTACTGGAAACTGGAAAAGAGGACGGCTATGTGGTAGGATATAGTTTGATTGGCGGCGGATTTGGCCATGGGGTGGGCCTGAGCCAGAATGGCGCACGGAGCATGGCTGCGGACGGCTGCGACAGTGATTCTATTTTGGGATTCTTTTATGAAGGAAGCGGAGTTAAGGCGGTCTACTGACCGCCGTCTGCTGTGCGGGGAAAGAGCGTTTTTTCCGCAGAGCTTAAAATAAGCAAAGGAAAGGAAAAGCAGGTTAATGAGAATTTACAGAATTCTGAGAGGGTTTGGAAGACAGATGTCCCGTGCGAATGTAAATGCATATGCGGCAAGCACGGCCTTTTTCCTCTTTTTGTCCCTCATTCCCATGCTCATGCTGATATGTTCCATTTTACCGTATACGCCGATAAAGAAGTCGGATATTATAACGGCGGTAACGCTTCTGCCCCAGACCCTTTCTCCGCTTCTGACTTCACTGATACAAAGTATTTATGACAGTACCTTCGGCGTGATGAGTATCGCGGCTATTGTTACGGTCTGGTCGGCAGGAAAAGGTGTGCTGGCGCTGATGAGAGGATTAAACGCCATGAACGGCGTGGTAGAGGATAGGAATTACGTGCTGCAGAGAATTATCGCCTCTTTTTATCTGATCATCTTTCTGATAACGATTATATTTTTGCTGATAGTAATGGTATTCGGGAATTTATTCGCGGATACGATAGTGCGGCATGTCCCCCAGATGGAAGATCTGTTTGCCCTGCTGCTGCATTTCAGGGGGCTGTTTTCATGGTGTATGATGACGCTTATTTTTGCGGTGATGTATACCTACATCCCCAACTGTAAGCTGAAATTTTCCCACCAGATACCTGGCGCTGTGTTTTCCGCAACGACATGGAATATTTTTTCCTGGGGATTTTCCATGTATATCCAGCAGTTCAACGGGTTCGATATGTACGGAAGCCTGACGACCATCGTTATTGTAATGCTCTGGCTTTATTTCTGTTTTTATCTGTTCCTGATAGGGGCCCATATTAACAGATTCCTGACACCCTTCCGCAGAATCCTGGAGAAGGAGAGAAGATAAGGCAGAATAAAAAGAAAAGGCAGCCAGCCGCTGCGTGTTCTCGGGATTCATAAGTGTGAGACCGGACACCAGCGATACACGGCTGTTTCCATAAGAAACGGCCGGCTGCACTCCTCCCGGAACTGGCTGCACAATCTAATTATAACGGGATTGGGATGCTTTTGCAAGATTGTGTGCAGCGTCTATTGACAGAAATCGGGGATTGTGTTACATTAACGATAGTTTATAGTGAAATGAATCATTTTCTAAAAACTGTGATGGGAAGAAGTAAGGAAAAGAGGAACCTACAGAAAGCGGCCGGCAGATGAGAGGCGCAGGAGAGGCTTTCCCGAATACATCCCGGAGTTTCGCACCAAAATCATGTGAGAGTAGGCTGCGACGGAGAGCAACCGTTATTTTGCGAAGAGTATCACTGGGAGGGGAACGGACTGCAGGCCGTAACAGAACAGTCGTACTTGATGAGGCAGACGGCGCGAGCCGGCTGTGAACAAAGGTGGTAACACGGGTATCTGACACTCGTCCTTTTTTCCGGATTTTGACGGAAAGAAGGATTTTTTTTGTGTTAAGGTTTCCGTTTACGCCTGTACTGTGAGAAAGAGAAAAGGAGAAAAGAAAAATGCAGGTATTTGAAGAATTAAGAGCCCGCGGATTATTGGCGCAGCTCACGGATGAAGAAGAAATCAGGGAGCTGGTAAATGCGGGTAAGGCAACCTTTTATATTGGTTTTGATCCTACTGCAGACAGCCTTCATGTAGGACATTTTATGGCATTGTGCCTGATGAAGAGACTGCAGATGGCAGGCAACAAGCCCATTGCCCTTTTGGGCGGCGGAACGGGCATGATCGGGGATCCTTCCGGGAGAAGCGATATGCGTACCATGATGACAAGGGAAACCATCGACCACAATTGTGAATGCTTCCGGCGGCAGATGAGCAAGTTTATTGATTTCTCCGAAGGGAAAGCGATTCTGGCAAACAATGCCGACTGGCTGCTTGACCTGAATTACGTGGAACTTCTGCGTGATGTGGGAGCTTGCTTCTCCGTAAACCGCATGCTCACAGCGGAATGCTACAAGCAGCGTATGGAAAAGGGGCTGAGCTTCCTGGAATTCAACTACATGATCATGCAGAGCTACGATTTCCTCATGTTATACCAGAAATACGGCTGCAATATGCAGTTCGGAGGGGATGACCAGTGGAGCAACATGCTGGGAGGAACGGAGCTGATCCGCAGAAAGCTGGGCAAGGATGCTTATGCCATGACAATCACCCTGCTTCTGAATTCCGAAGGAAAGAAGATGGGCAAGACGCAGAGCGGCGCCGTATGGCTGGATCCCAACAAGACCTCGCCCTTTGAATTTTACCAGTACTGGAGAAATGTCTCCGATGCGGATGTGCTCAAATGTCTCCGTATGCTCACCTTCCTGCCGATTGAGCAGATCGATGAGATGGACAAATGGGAGGGCAGCCAGCTGAACCAGGCCAAGGAAATCCTTGCATTTGAACTGACCAAGCTGGTTCATGACGAGGAAGAAGCTTCCAAAGCGCAGGAAAGCGCAAGGGCTCTTTTCGGAGGCGGAAATGCGGCGGAAATGCCTACCGCAGAGCTGACGGCGGCGGATCTTACCGATGGAAATATCGATATTCTGGATCTGCTGGTTAAATCCGGGCTGGTGGCATCCCGTTCCGAAGGCCGCCGTGCTGTGGAACAGGGCGGTGTGACCATGGAAGGGGAAAAGGTTACGGACTTCCGCGCCGTATTTGCCGGTGAAGATTTCCATGGTGAAGGTAAGGTGCTTAAGCGCGGCAAGAAGAATTTCAAGCGTATTATTGTGAAATAAAGAAAGAATGACTGATGGAGGAAGCCTTTTCTCCCGCAGGCCGTAATTGGTATTTACGGTAGCGGGAGAGAGGGCTTTTTGTATTTCTGGGGATTAGCCGGACAGCATAGCGGCCTGAACGGAAGATATCATTCAATTGCATGAGGTTATATTCAAAAAACAAAGATGGAGGGGAAAAGAGGTTTCCGGTATAATGAATTATGGGGAAATACCAAGCGGGGAGTGGGAAAAATGGAAAAAAGAGATAAGAACATCAGTTATCTGCGATTTGTAATTACTTATAATATTGTGCTGCTGATTCCGCTGTTGATCGTCAGCTTCAGTGTGTTTTATATGGTGCACAGGCAGCATTACAGGAAAATCATGGACGAGACTGCGGTGTCGGCGGAACGGCAGGCGGATTATTTCAAACAGCAGATCGCTGTTATCTGCGCCTACAATGCGGACTGCCGCTACAGTAAGATCTACAGCCGTCAGTATTCCGCCAATCCCCCGGTATCCTATCTGGAAATTGCGGAGGATTTAAAAAAGAAGGAAAGTACCTTCCCCTTCGTGGACAGTATGTATTATTATTTCCCCGACGAGGAACGAAAAGTAGTTTCTTCGGGCGGAACCTTTACGGAGGATTTGTTCTTTTCCCGTATCTGCCGGATGGACAGAAATTTATTGGGTAAGATGGAGGATATAGGCCTGTATGCTGTGAGGGCAGAGCTTTATGAAGGAAGCAGCATGGGAATGGTGATCATCTGCCCGTTAAAAACCTGGATGGAGAAAGGAAAGTCGGATACGCAGTATCTTTTTTATGTGATCCGGGACAGCAAGCTGATGGAACAATTCGGCGGTTCCGGGATGCCCTATGAAGATATTACGATGGTTTCTTTTCAGGATCAGGTTCTTTTTTCTTCAAGAAAGGGGGATAATCGTGCCCTTCTGAATGGAAGCAGGGGCTGGGAGCAGCTTTTGGAGGAAAAGGATTACTACAGAAATATAACGGATATGGAATCCGGATTTTCTGCATTGACTTTTGTTTCCAAGGAGGAGGTTTCCAGGAGCGCTGTGAGTTATTTCAGGGGGTATGGCATCTGGATATTATGTTCCGTAGCGGTGGGAATCCTGCTGGCACTTTATTATTCCAGGAAAAAGTACCAGTCCTTCAGGAGCCTGCTGGATAATAATGAAATGCTGGAGGAAGAAAGAAACCTTCTGCGGGCGGAAAACTGTCTCTACGAGCTGCTTACCAAGGAAGTGAAGCCGGGGGATGAGCTTTGGGAACGCTGCCTGAAAAGCAGCATCCATATTAACAGAAGGCATCTGTTTTTTGCCGTTTTCCCCAAGATAGAGGAAAACAGGGAGCTTTATGAGATTTTTCACACCCAGATGAATGATTACAGCGCCTCCACCGCATATCGGATTGTGCTTTTTGAGGAAATGTATGTATATCTTGTCTGTTCCGATGAGTCTATGGGAGATATTTCACGCAGGCTGGAAAAAATTTCAGGAAGCGGAGTGAAGCTGGGAGTGGGCAGGATCACTTCGGATGTGGGAAAAATCCGCTTTTCTTATGAGGAAGCCCGAAGGGAGCTGCGCCGGGAACAGCATGAGGAGCAGCGTTTCCCGGGACAGGAGCTGAAGGCTCTTAAGGATGCGGCAGGTCTGGCTGACTCCGTACGTACGGTGATCCTCCTCACAGAACTGAAAGAAATTGTTTCTGAGGTTAAGGAAAGCATGGCCCTGTGCATCACATGGGAGGTAATGCACATATTAAACCGGGAGCCGGAAGAGTTTTTTGACGGAAGAGGGGACGGGGAATTAACCAAAGAAGAGCTGTCGGTATTTTTCGGAAGGATGATTGAGGAACAGGCGGCCTTTTCGCAGGACGAGGAAGGAAACGGAAACTACAGGAAAAAGAATATAGCGGATATCCTGGACTATATTAACGGACATTATCTGGATGATAACTTTACTGTGAAATATATGGCGGCCTGTTTTGATACCTCCGTATCCAATCTCAGCCATTTCTTTAAGAAAAACATGCAGGTGAGCATATCCCAGTATGTGGAGAAGATTAAACTGGAGCGTGCCAAAGAGCTTCTGGCCGACAGCGATAAGAAAATTTCAGAAATAGCCCAGCTGCTGCGTTACGGCAACAGTACGGTATTTATAGAAATGTTTAAAAAATATGAAGGAATAACGCCGGGAGGCTACCGGGAAAAGATATGGAAAAGCAGGATGTAAATATATCGTTTTGATGAATGGATACAGGAGAAGAAGATATTATGAAACGGCGCTGTATTTTTTTCATGAGAAGGGGATAAAGTTCAAAAGCATGAGATAGGCAGAAGGCGCAGACTGGGGTATGCTACAGACATCTTCCGAAGAGCCGCCGCACTGAGGGTGTTTGATATGGATTCGGAAAAGCAGCAGATGTCAGTATATTTATAGGAGGGATTGTTTTGAAAAGAAAAACAATGACAAAAACAGGAGCCATCTTAGTGAGCGCGGTGCTTCTGGGCAGTACCCTGGCAGGATGCGCAGGCAAGGCAGGAACATCCGGTGACGTACAGGGGGATCCGAAGCCTGAGACACAGGCGCAGGCCCAGGCGGAAGCCGGGGGAAACACGGACAGCAACTTTAATGCACAGGGACTTCCCATTATAAATGAAAAGGAAACCTTCACCATTGCGGTTCCGCAGAGAAGCACACTGAAGGCGGCTTCCCAAAAGGCCTGTGTCATTGCGGCAGAGGAAGCTACGAACGTACATATCGAATGGGTGGAAATCCCCCAGTCCGGCTGGCAGGAAAAAATCAATATCATGTTCAGCACGGACAGCCTTCCGGACGCGGTTCTGGGAGATGTGGATATAGCGAGGAATTACGAACAGCTGGCGCCGCTGGATGAATATCTGGAAAACTATGCCCCGGCGGTCACCGCATTTTTTGACAGCAGGGATGATTATCCGGCAAGTCTGATCGCACCGGACGGAAAGATCCACTGCCTTCCCATAGGAGATGAATCCACTCAGAATATCATCGATTCCCAGTTCTGGATCAATACGGACTGGCTGGAAAAGGTAGGGAAGGAAATGCCGCAGACTCCGGAGGAGTTTAAAGATGTGCTGATCGCTTTCCGGGATGAGGATCCCAATGGCAACGGCGTTAAGGATGAAATCCCGTTTACTTTTGCAAAGGCCTGGAGCTGGGGCACGGCAATGGAAAACCTGTTCGGCCCGTTCGGAGTTGTGGAGAACGAATACCACGTGTTTACCAAAGACGGAAAAGTAACCTTCAGTGCGGGGGAACAGGGATATTACGATGCCCTTGCCTGGATGCACGATTTGTATAAGGAAGGTCTGATTGATAAGGATGTTTTCACCATGAGCGATGAACAGTATTCTGCAAGGGGAGCATCCGGGGATATTATCGGTGTCATGGCAGGCTATTCCGGGGATGAGTGCAGCGTGGACAACGGTGCGCCGGGAGAAGGCCGTTACAAGGCGGTCCCTGTCCTGAAAGGAAAAGACGGAACGCAGATGGTAGGCATCAATAACGTGACAAAGACAGGCGGTTTTGCCATAAGCAGAAACTGTAAGAATCCGGAAGCGCTGGTACGTTGGTATGATTACATTAACTCTTCACTGGAAATGGCCCTTACCTGGGGAAGAGGAGCCGAAGGCGTATGGTGGGAAATCCTGGATGAAAACGGAAAAGAAGTTCCTGAATTCCTGACCATGACAGCCGAGGTTCTGGAAGCTAACGGCGGCTATAAATCGATTCCTGAATATCGGAATGCGGAAAGCTTTGCGGGTACAACTCCTTCCCTCTGGAGAAATGAATACGATCAGGCGCTGCAGTATGATGACAAATGGCCTCATGACTGGAAGCTGCAGGCGGTTAAGGAACAGATACCCTTTGGCGTTATCGGTCTGCCAGCAGGGACGGCAAGCCTGGAAAATGCGGAGAGAAGAGCGATTCTGATCGCCGATATCGATACCTATCTGCAGAAGTTCATTGCGGATTCGGTTATCAACGGCATTGATGATGAAAAGTGGGAAACCCATCTTAAAAATCTGGAAAATCTGAAGGCGGAGGAATATACCGCACTTTGTCAGGAATATGTGGATTCCTATTCCGGAAAGTAGACGGCAGGAAGAAAGCTGGTCGTCTGACAGATAGTTGCTGCACCGGAGGCCGGAGTGGTATGCCTGGGAGCATATTACCCGGCCTTTTGTAAGTTTTTCAATAGAGGAGGAGCATTATGACAGGCAGTAGGCCTCAAAGACAGTTCGGCGCCGGCAGGAAAAAGGGCGTCCGCAGAAGCAGTATGCGGCTGCTGAAAAAAAGCTGGGTGTGTTATTTATTTATCCTGCCCATGATTATATATATCGTTTTATTTAACTATCTTCCCATGTACGGGATCCAGCTTGCCTTTAAGGATTATAGGGCCCTGGATGGGATATGGGGAAGCCCCTGGGTAGGCTGGAAGCATTTCCAGACCTTTTTCGGTTCATACCAGTTCAAGGATCTTTTATGGAACACGCTGGCTCTGAGCATTTATTCTCTGGCGGCAGGATTCCCGCTTCCCATTCTGTTTGCGCTGTTCCTGAATTATGTGACCAATTCCAAAGGCAGGAAAGCCGCCCAGATGATCACCTATGCACCGCATTTTATCTCCACCGTTGTTTTCTGCGGTATGATTCTGATTTTCCTGGCGAGCGACGGAATCGTGAACCAGATTCTGGCCCTGCTGGGAATAGAACCGGTGGCCTTCCTTTCCAATCCGAAGAATTTCCGGCATATCTATGTATGGTCCGGCGTACTGCAGAGTATAGGCTGGGGCTCCATCATGTATATATCCGTGCTGGCCTCTGTCGGGCCTGAACTGCATGAAGCGGCAAGGGTGGACGGAGCCACGAAATTCCAGCGTATGCTTTATATCGATATTCCTTCCATCGTTCCCACCATGGTGATCATGCTTATCATGAGGGCAGGGGAAATCATGGATGTGGGGTTTGAGAAGGCCTTCCTTCTGCAGAACAGTGTTAACCTGGATTATTCGGAGATTATTTCCACCTATGTATACAAAATCGGTATCCAGAGCGGCCAGTTCAGTTATTCTGCAGCCATCGGGCTGTTCAATAATATAATAAACCTGATTCTTCTGCTGGCGGTAAACCGGATTGCCGGTAAAGCGTCGGATGTGAGTTTGTGGTAAGGGGGAAGAGAAATGCTTTTAAAATGGAAGAACAACAAGTCGGATTATATATTTACCTTTATCGTTTATGCCAGTGTAGTTCTCATTTCCCTGCTGATTCTGTACCCCTTGCTGTTTGTTGTGATCGCTTCTGTCAGTGATCCCGATCTGGTGGCATCGGGACAGGTGCTGTTCTGGCCGAAGGGGATTACGCTGGAGGGATACCGCTATATCTTCCGGGATCAGAGGATTTGGAGCGGTTATTATAATACTATTCGCTATACCTTTTTCGGCACGCTGATCGCACTGACCATCACTATCCCGGCGGGTTATGCCCTGTCCAGGACGGATATGGCGGGGCGCGGCTTTGTGATGAAGCTGCTGATTGTCACCAAATATTTTTCAGGCGGGCTGATCCCCACCTATCTGGTGGTAAAGGGGCTTCACCTTGTGAATACGCCATATGTGCTCATGATTCTCGGTTCCTTTTCCGTATTCAACCTGATTCTGTGCCGTACTTTTTTTATGAACACCATGCCTCTTGAACTGCAGGAAGCGGCGGAAATTGACGGCTGCAGTATTTTCCAGTATTTTATAAAAATCGTCCTGCCGCTGTCCAAGTCCATCATCGCAATTATGGTCCTTTACTATGCGGTAGGGCATTGGAATTCTTTCTTCAACGGCCTGATTTATGTGAGCGATGCCAAGCTATATCCTCTGCAGCTGATTCTGCGGGATATTCTTATAAGCGGGCAGTCGGTGGATCCGTCGGTGAGTGATCCGGAAGCCATAGAACTGATGAAACAGATCGCAAGGACCATCAAATATGGCGTAATTATTGTTTCTTCCCTGCCGGTACTTATTTTGTATCCTTTTGTGCAGAAGCATTTTGTAAAAGGGGTGATGATCGGTTCCCTGAAGGGATAAGGAGCGCGGGAAGAGGAAGAGACAAACCCGGATCCTGTATATCTGGGGTGAAGGCTTATTATACGAGGAGAGACAGCATGAAAAATGTTTTGATTATTATGGCCGACCAGCTCCGGAGGGATGTGCTGGGCTGTTACGGAGGAAAAGAGGTGGAAACGCCTTATATCGATTCGCTGGCGGAGGAAGGGATACTGCTGGAGAACTGCTATACACCCAGTGCGGTATGTACGCCTTCCAGAGGGTGCTTTATGACGGGAAGATATCCCCATAATAACGGGGCAATTTCCAATGGGTGCCCTGTGGGAGCAATGGAACATGGCTTTGCAGAGGCTTTCCGGGATGCCGGATATGTGACGGGTTATGCGGGGAAGTGGCATCTGGGGGATCACAGGGAGCTGGGGGACAGCCTGGAGGACTGCAGCCGTCTGGGGTTTGACCGCTGGGATCACCGGGTGGAATTCGGGCATTGCAAATCGGTGAAGGAAAAGGACGGGAAGCTTATTCTGTCCCATGAGGTGGGGAATGAGCAGTCCTATACCACAGACTGGCTGGCAGATGAAACGCTCCGTTTTATAAAGGAGCAGAAAGACGGCAGGCCGTTCCTGTTCATGGTAAGCATGCCGGATCCCCATCAGCCCTTCCGGGTGCGGAAGCCTTACGATACCATGTTTGATCCGCTGCAAATGGAAATCCCGGAAACCTTTTATGAAGAGGAGCTTCCGGACTGGGCGGAACAGGACGAATGGGGACGCCATCATTATTTCCCCACAGGGCTTTTTGAACGGGAGGATCATTTCCGACGGCTCAAGGCCCAGTATCTGGGCGCTGTGAAATGTATAGATGATAATGTGGGTAAGATACTGGATGGTCTGCGGGAAGCAAACCTGCTGGAAGAGACCGTTGTTATTTTTACCACGGATCATGGTGAATATCTGGGAGAACACGGGCTGATGGAAAAGAACAATCTGTATGAGAGTGTGTATCATATCCCCATGCTGATCCGTCTGCCGGGATGTGGTAAGAAAGGCTTCCGCAGTCCCGTCTGGCTGCGGATGACGGATTTTGCCCCGACGCTGGCGGGACTGCTAGGCATTCCCTATCGTTTTCCCTGTGACGGAGGCGACTTGTCGGAGGAGCTTATGGAAGGCAGAGAGGGATTGAAGGAAGTCTGTATTTTTCCAAGTGATGTTCCCAGAACCGGTATTATAACGGAGGATTATGAGCTGGCCTATGTGGGCAGAGGATATCGCGGCGGTATGTTTCACGACCATATCCTGTTTGACAGAAAACGAGATCCCATGCAGCGGGTGAATCTGTTCGGGAGGCCGGAATATGCCGGCATTACGGAGGTTCTGACGGAAAAAATCAGGGAATATCATAGAAGGTACCGCACGCCCGACAGCCTGCTCCCGGCGGAAGCCCGGAATTTACAGGAAGATTAGCTTTTTTTTGCATAAACAATCCCTTTCCCTGCATATATTGGTAACAGCTAGGCAAGCGGAAGGGGATTTTATATTATGGACACTTTGCATACACAAAATTTATACAAAGACATTCAGCTTCGTACCGGCGGAGAAATCTACATCGGCGTGGTAGGACCCGTGAGAACCGGGAAATCTACCTTCATCAAACGCTTTATGGATTTGCTGGTACTGCCTTACATCACCGATGAAGCGGAAAAAATACGTGCACAGGATGAGCTTCCCCAGAGCTCGGGCGGGAAGACAATTACCACAACGGAGCCCAAATTCATACCGAAGGAAGCGGCCCAGATCACGCTGAGCGGCGATGTAAACGTACAGGTGCGCCTGGTGGACTGTGTGGGCTTTATGGTGGACGGCGCGGCCGGACACATGGAGGACGAAGAAGAGCGTCTTGTGAAGACGCCATGGTTTGATTACGAGATCCCTTTTACCCAGGCTGCGGAAATCGGTACAAAGAAGGTTATCAATGACCATTCAACCATAGGTATCGTGGTGACCACGGACGGCAGCTTCGGTGAACTGAAGCGGGAAAATTACATAGCTCCGGAAGAGAAAACCATCCAGGAGCTGAAAAAGCTCCACAAGCCCTTTCTTGTATTGGTGAACTCGGAACGTCCCTATGGGGAAGAGGCCATCCATACGGCGGCCCAGATCCAGGAAAAATACAATGTAACGGCCATTCCTGTCAATTGTGAACAGCTGAAGCGGGATGATATCAATCAGATCATGGAGAAGGTGCTCTATGAATTCCCGGTGACCATGATAGAATTTTATATGCCCAAATGGGTGGAGATGCTTGCCAATACACATAAGCTGAAAGCGGATTTAATCGATAAGATCCGTACGCTGATGGACGGCATTGACACCGTGAAGGATGTTATTAATACGCAGGTATCGGTAGACAGCGATTACATCAAGCGCTGTATTGTCGAAAAGATCAATATGGCGGACGGCAGCATTCGTGTGGTTCTGGATGTGGACGATAAATATTACTACGAGATGCTCAGCGAGCTGATCGGGGAAAATGTGTCCAGTGAATACCAGCTCATTTCCGTACTGAAGGAAATGTCCAGGATGCGCAAGGAATATACCAAGGTGCTTCATGCCATGGAATCTGTGAGACTGAAGGGCTATGGTGTGGTTACTCCTGAGAGGGCGGAAATCAAGCTGGATAAACCGGAGGTCATCAAACACGGCAACAAATTCGGCGTGAAGATCAAGGCGGAGAGCCCGTCCATCCACATGATAAAGGCCAATGTAATTACGGAGATCGCGCCTATCGTGGGAACACAGGAGCAGGCGGAGGATTTGATCAGCTACATTGCGGATGCGGAAAAGGATTCCGACGGCATCTGGGAAACCAATATCTTCGGGAAAACGGTGGAGCAGCTGGTTAATGACGGAATTACCGGCAAGATTTCCATGATCGGTGATGAAAGCCAGGTGAAGCTTCAGGAGACTATGCAGAAGATCGTGAACGACAGCAATGGCGGAATGGTATGTATTATTATTTGATAGTTCAAGAAAACCGGAAGGCCGATGCCTTCCGGTTTTTTGCAGGAAGTCTTCTTTTTTATCTAGTTTATCTAGGAATCCGGCTGTGATTCTGCTATACTGATTTCAGAAACGGGTTTACATGGAAAATACTGTTTTTAATTCAATTAAAGGAGGCTCATATATGAATCCTGTATATGATAAACTGTTAAAATGTTACGAAAGTGTAAAGCAGAAAATCGATTTCCGACCGGAAGTAGCCATTGTACTTGGCTCAGGGCTGGGCGATTATGCCAATGATATCCGCGTGGAGGCGGAACTGGATTACCATGATATTGAAGGGTTCCCTGTATCCACCGTGCCGGGACATGCCGGAAAGTTTATTTTCGGTTATGTGGGAGAGGTGCCTGTGGTGTGCATGAAGGGAAGAGTGCATTACTATGAAGGGTATCCCATTTCCGATGTTGTCCTGCCTACCCGCCTGATGAAGTTGATGGGAGCAAAAGTGCTGTTCTTAACCAACGCTTCCGGCGGTATCAATCCGTCCTTTACGGCCGGAGATTTCATGATGCTTACCGACCATGTTTCCCTTTGGGCGCCCAATCCGCTTATCGGCGCCAATATAGACGAGTTGGGCGTGCGGTTCCCGGATATGACGCATGTATATGATGAAGATCTGCAGGAGCTCATCCGTGAAGCCGCAAAGGAACAGGGAATTAACCTGAAGGAAGGAATTTATGCACAGCTTACGGGGCCTTCTTTTGAATCTCCTGCGGAAATCAGGCTGCTGCATAAGCTGGATGTGGACGCGGTGGGAATGTCCACGGTAGTGGAAGCCATTGCCGCCAATCATATGGGAATGAAGATATGCTGTATTTCCTGTGTATGCAATCTGGCAGCAGGGATGACAGATAATCCGCTCACCCATGAAGAGGTACAGGAGGCGGCCAATGCGGCGGCACCCTTATTCAAGGCGCTGGTGACAGAATCTGTGAAAAAATTCGGAGCTGCGCTGAAGGAATAATGGAGCCGGGGAAGGAACCGTACCGGGAGGAGGGAGAGAATATGACGGATTACAGAACCTTGATCAGCGAGGCGATGAAGGCCAGGGAGAATGCGTATGCGCCTTATTCCGGCTTTTATGTGGGAGCGGCGCTTCTTGCCGCTTTTGAAAAGGATGGGAAGCCGCTTATATTCACAGGCTGTAATGTGGAGAATGCCGCTTTTACTCCGACCAACTGTGCGGAGAGAACCGCTTTTTTTAAGGGTATCAGCGAAGGGGTGCGTGCCTTTCGGGCGATAGCCATTGTGGGAGGAAAACAGGGGGCCGTTACGGATTACACTGCGCCCTGCGGAGTGTGCAGGCAGGTGATGATGGAATTCTGCAATCCGGATACCTTTGAAGTGATTGCGGCGGTTTCGGAGGATGACTATAAGGTTTTCAAGCTGAAGGAGCTTATGCCGGAGGGGTTTGGGCCGGATAATCTGTAGGAAGGACCGGCAGACTCCGGATGAAATGCGAAATTGATGTTGGATGGAAAAGGAGACTTACTGAATTATGAAAATACGCTTATACAATGCCCGGATTATGACGATGGCTGAAGACTGCAGGCTGTTGGAAGGAGAAATCTGGGTGGAGGATGACAAAATCCTTTATATCGGGGACGGTACGGATTTGGATGAATTCTGCAGGAGGACAGGCTGTATCGGCCTGATGGCCGACGAGGAAATCGACTGTGAAGGGAATGTGCTGATGCCGGGCTTCAAGGATGCCCATACCCATTCCGCCATGGTGGCCATGCGTTCCTTTGCCGATGATATGCCGCTTCAGGAATGGCTGAATACCAAGATTTTTCCTCTGGAAGCCAAGATGACGGAGCAGGACAATTACGACCTGACCCAGTTGGCCATCCTGGAATATCTCACCACCGGAGTGACCGCTGTGTTCGACATGTATTTATCTCCCAAAGATATCGCACAGGCCTGCGTGGATATGGGAATGCGCTGTGTGCTGGTGAGCGGTCTGAATAAGTTCGGGCCTGCCCTTGAGGTGATGGAAGAGCGGTACAATACCCTGAACGGCATGCATCCGCTGATTTCCTATATGCTGGGTGTCCATGCGGAATATACCTGTTCCAAAGAATTATTGGAGCAGGTGTCCGAAATGGTCCATAAATACAAAGCGCCGCTTTTTTCTCATATATCTGAGACAAAAACAGAAACGGATGAATGTCTGGAGCGTTACGGGATGACCCCGCCTCAATTCCTGGATTCCCTGGGGCTGTTCGATTACGGCGGAGGCGGTTATCATTGTGTTTACTTTACAGAGGAAGATATGGATCTCTTTGCACGGAAAGGGCTTCATATAATCACCAATCCCGGATCCAACACAAAGCTTGCAAGCGGGGTTGCACCGATTACCCGTTTCCTGGAAAAAGGCATTAATGTGGGTATCGGAACCGACGGCGCTTCCAGCAATAACTGCCTGGATATGTTCCGTGAGATGTTCCTGACAACAGGGCTTGCCAAGCTTCGGGAAAAGGACGCCTCTGCGGTGGATGCTGAAGAGGTGCTTAAGATGGCTACGGTGAATGGGGCAAGAGCCATGGGGCTTCATGACTGTGATATTCTTGCGGAAGGCAAGAAGGCGGATATCATCATGATCGATCTGCATCAGCCCAATATGCAGCCTCTGAATAACATCCAGAAAAATATCGTTTACAGCGGCAGCAAGCAGAATGTGAAAATGACTATGGTAAACGGAAAAGTCCTTTATTATGACGGAAAATTCCTCTGCTGTGATGATGTGGAAGCTCTTTACGCGAAGGCGAATGAAATTATCAATCGTATCAGTGCCCAGTAAGGAGAACCGGATGAAATACAGGATAATGGTTATTGAGGATGATCCTGTTATCAGAGAGGAGTTATGCATCCTTTTAAAGGGGAACGGCTATGAGGTGGGGGCTGTGACTGATTTTACGGATACTCTGGAGCAGATCAGGGAATGGCAGCCGCATCTGCTGCTGCTGGACATCAATCTGCCGGGAGAGGACGGTTTCAGAATCTGTTCCGGCATCCGGACCTTTTCTGCCGCACCGATCATTTTTGTTACCAGCAGGAATACGGATATGGATGAATTGAACAGCATCATGCTGGGCGGCGATGCCTTTATTACCAAGCCCTATAATGTGGCGATTCTTCTGGCAAGGATCGCTTCCCTTTTGAAAAGAGCCTGTCCTTCGGGAGAGGCGGAGGTTTTGGAGCACCGGGGGCTGTGTCTCTATCCGGAAAGCGGCAGGATGGCTTTTGAAGGTAAACAGGCGGAGCTGACGAAAAATGAGATGAAGATACTTATTTTTCTGTTCCGGCATGCAGGCAGTATCTGCCCGCGGGCCGATATCGTGGAATATTTATGGGATAACCGGCTTTACGTGGATGATAATGCGCTGAGTGTGAATATTTCAAGAATACGGGAAAAACTCGCGGAGCTGGGGCTGGCGGATTTTATTCGTACAAAGCACCGCCAGGGGTATCTGATATGAGAGGGACGGATTATTTCAAAGACCGGCTTCCTCTTCTTATGCTTCAGGCGTTTGCCATGATCCTGCTGGCTCTGTTTCTTTTGGCGGTGGGGAATGAAGGAAGTACGATAGGTATTATTCTGGTCTGCTGGCTGCTTTTATTAACCGGCTGGCTGTTTGTGGATTTCCGTCTCAGAAAAAAGAAGCTGGATCAGCTGCTGGCCCTGGTGGAAGGGCTGGAGGAGAAGTATCTGATAGCGGAGGTGGCGGGAAAACCTCACCGGGCCGATGACCGTGTGTATTACCGGCTTTTGTCCATGGCGGGAAAATCCATGCTGGAGCAGGTATCCGCCGTGAAAAGGGAGCGAAGGGAATACAGGGAATATATTGAACAGTGGATCCATGAAATAAAGACGCCTCTGACCGCCCTGAAGCTTCTGTGTGATAATAATAAATCGGAGATCACCCGTACCATGCTGCTTGAACTGGAGCGTCTGAATCATTTCGCGGGGCAGGCACTTTATTATGCCCGCAGTGAAACCGTGGAGAAGGATTATCTGATAAAAGAAACCCTTCTGTCGGATATCGTCCACCAGGCGGTGTCGGACAACAAACAGCTTCTTTTGAGCAATGGGGTGCAGATTCATCTGGAAGACTGTGAGCATACTGTTTTTACGGATGAAAAATGGGTGACCTTTATTCTTAACCAGCTGATTGGAAATGCCGTCCGTTACCGGCGGGAAAATCCTGTGCTTATTTTCCGGGCTTTCTGCACAGATGACGGCATTTCCCTCAGCATAGAGGATAACGGAATCGGAATCCCGGCCGATGAGCTTCCCCGGATTTTTGAGAAAGGGTTTACCGGGACTAACGGACGTCTGGGAAAGTCATCTACGGGGCTGGGGCTTTATTTGTGCAGGAGGCTGTGCGGCAAACTGGGGATCGGGATTTCTGCCGCGTCAGGTGTGGAAGGTACGACAATAACTCTTTCCTTTATCTGCAATCATTTTTGCCGGATGCCGGAATAAAATAGAGTTTAAATGACGGGAGAAGCGCAGTGATTCTGCGCTTCTTACATTTTTGTAAGAACTCGGAAAGAAAAACAGATACAAACCGGTCCGGGCAGCTGTTAGAATAGGGATGCTTCATAAAACATGACGAAATAGCCGCCCGGCGGCAGAAGAGAGGCTGTATGGAGGATATTTTAAGGATCAGCAATATAGAGAAATACTATGGCAACGGAGGCAATCTGACAAAGGCGCTTTCCGATGTGAGCTTTCAGGTCCATGAAGGGGAGTTCATAGGCATTATGGGAGCTTCCGGTTCGGGGAAAACCACGCTGCTCAACTGCATTTCCACCATTGATACGGTGAGTGCGGGACACATTTTTCTGGATGGGACAGACGTGACAGAAATCAGGGAAAAGGATATAGCCCGCTTCAGAAGAGAAAACCTGGGGTTCATTTTTCAGGAATTTAATCTGCTGGATACGCTGACCATCAGGGAAAATATATCTCTTGCACTTACCATTAACCGGGTTCCTGCCGGGAAGATCATGGAACGGGTGGAGGATATGGCGGATAAGCTGGGCATCCGGGATATTCTTGACAAATTCCCCTATCAGGTATCAGGGGGACAGAAGCAGCGCTGCGCCTGTGCCAGAGCCATGATTAACCGGCCCAGGCTCATCCTGGCGGATGAACCAACGGGCGCTCTGGACAGCCATTCCTCCCAGATGCTGCTGGATACCATCCGCAATATGAATGAGAGCCTTTCGGCGACCATACTGATGGTGACCCATGACGCGTTTACCGCCTCCTATGCCGGAAGGATTCTTTTCCTGAAGGATGGGCAGATATTTACCGAAATACTGCGGGGAAATGACAGCCGCCGCCGTTTCTTCGGCAAAATCCTGGATGTCATGACCATGCTGGGAGGTGATTTGGCTGATGTACGTTAAGCTTATCTGGCGGAACGCCAGACGTTCCATAGGGGATTATCTGATTTATATTGTGACGCTGACTTTGTGTGTGGCCATGTTTTATGCCTTCCTGTCGATTACAAGCAGCTATTACAGGCCGGATATCGGCGCCCAGTTTGATCTGAGCATTCTGGGTGAAAACATGAAAAATGCTATTTGTGTGATTACCCTGCTTCTGCTTTTTCTGATCAAGTATGTCAACAATTTCATGATTTACAGGAAGCAGAAGGAATTTGCCGTACAGACAATAATGGGGATGGAGCAAAAGCTTATCGCCAGGATGTTTTTCTTTGAAACCCTCATTATGGGAGGTGTGGCCCTGCTGACAGGCTGTCTTCTGGGAGGGCTGCTTGCACAGCTGATAACGGCGATGCAGCTGGCTTCCTTGGGTTATCCCTATCGGATTACCTGGACGCTGTATCCGGATACCCTGCTTCTGACGGCGCTTTTTTTTCTGGTAAGCTTTGTGGTGATCGGTCTTTTTAATATAAGAGCCATCCGCAGAATTAAGGTGATCGATATGCTGCAGGCGGATAAGGTGAATGAGTCACTTAAGAAAAGCAGATGGATGCATGGGGTTATTCTTGTTTTCTCACTTTTTCTGGTTGCGGTTTTGGCGACCGGAATCAGCAAAAGATATTATTATTTTGATCCGAGGATGCCCCTGCCGGTGCATGTGATGTTTGCGGCAAATATTGCGGCGCCGGCTCTTACGCTTTTGCTTCCGGTTTTCTTCCTTTTCAGCCGTCTGAAACATAAAAAGCGGAATCTTGCAGCACTGACAGGCAGTATGCTGGCGGCCGATTTGCTGCTTATTGTGAGCGCAGCCAGTGTGCCTGTCCTCCAGCAGAAATATTTTCTGGCGCTCGGGGGTGGGAGTGTGAACCTTTATGCCATGTTTATCCTCGGGGAAATCGTGTTTGCAGTCTGTGCCTTCATGTATCTGACGGGAAGCTTTGTGACAGCCATAAAAGAAAAAAACAGCAAATGGGCGTATCGGGAAGAAAACCTGTTTTTCCTGGGACAGATACTGACTAAGCTGAAAACCACTACCAAAACCATGACGCTTATCTGCCTGACATTAATGGTATCCATCGGCCTTTTTTTATCCATTCCCGCCCTTGCAGGCTGGGCATCAGGATATCTGGAGGAGAGGGCGGTTTTTGATATACGGATAGCTTCTCTTTATAATCAGACCGAAAGTATAGAGGAACTGCCCGATACGGGATACGAATTTGTGACGGATTTCCTGAAAAAGGAGGGCATTGCTGTCGAGGATGACTGTACGATGACTCTTTATCTGCCGCGGAAGGAATTGTTTTACAGCCGTATGAAAAGTGATTTTCCGATGCTTGCCATATCCCTTTCCGATTATAATCATCTGCGCCGGATGGTCGGACTTGATCCCATCAGCCTGGAGGAGGGGACCTTTACCACGCAGTGGCGTTCCACGGTGTCGGAAGAGGATATGGAAACCTTCCTTGATGACAATCCGGTTGCGGAAACGGATGCCGGCTTGCTGAATCAGGCAGCTGGCAGGGCTTATCAGGCAGGAATAAGCGAAAATGTCTATAACCTGTATACGGATGTGGTTTACGTATTCCCTGACAGTATATGCGGGAAGCTGCTGGGGGCGGAGAGACACAGATATATCAATACCGCCGAACCCATGCCCTACGAAACCTGCACCAGGCTGGAAGACCTGTTTGAGAAGATGCTGCCAACGGATATGCAGGGGGACGGAGTTAATTATCTGATACGGACCCGTTCCACGGAGGTGAGTGATACCACATCGGGTATTTTTATTATTAAAACAGCCATGACATATGCGGCAGTAGTCCTTTTTATTATATGTTTTACCATACTGGCACTGCAGCAGCTCCTGGACAGCTCTCTTTATTCCGGCCGCTTTGGGGTATTGAAGAAGCTTGGGGTGGAGGATAAGCATATCGAACGCCTGATCTTTAGGCAGCTGGCATTCTGGTTCGGGCTTCCTGTTGGGGCGGCGGCGCTGGGCGCGGCTATATTCGCGGTATATTTTTTCCGTACGATTTCCGTTCAGATCGCCGCTTATGTGGGAACCGGAAAGCTGATGGTGCAGGTGGGGGCGGTGGTGCTGATACTGGCTGTCCTGCTGGCCTGCTACTTTACCAGTACCTGGATTTTATTCCGGAAGCAGATATTTGAATGAAAGCCCCGGCCGGAGGTGAGAAGCCTCCGGCCGGTATTTTTGCAGCAACTTGCATAAAATGGCAAATTCCGACAATTTTATAATAGACATTCTGTATCTTTCAGTATACAATTAATAACGTATTCTTTCTTAAAATACATAATTTTAACACAATCTTAGGAGGTAGGAGATGTTAGAAAAGTTTTTCAAGCTGAAGGAAAACAGAACCGATGTTAAGACGGAGATCATGGCAGGTATTACCACGTTCATGACGATGGCTTACATCCTTGCGGTAAACCCCAGCATCCTTTCCGCGGCGGGAATGGATGCCAATGCGGTGCTGATTGCGACAGCGCTCGCCGCTTTTGTGGGTACGGCAATGATGGCTTTGTTTGCAAACTATCCGTTTGCACTGGCTCCCGGTATGGGGCTGAATGCCTATTTTGCTTATACCGTAGTCCTGAACATGGGATATTCCTGGCAGATTGCTTTGATGGCCGTATTTGTGGAAGGTCTTGTTTTCATCGTCCTTTCACTGACGAATGTCAGAGAAGCTATTTTCAATGCCATTCCCATGACTCTGAAATCTGCAGTCAGCGTAGGTATTGGTCTGTTCATCGCCTTTATCGGCCTGCAGAATGCCAAAATCGTTGTAAACAGTGATGCCACTCTGCTCACATATCAGACATTTAAGGGAGATACTTTCCATTCCATTGGCATCGGTGCTATCCTGGCGCTGATCGGTGTCCTTGTAACGGCTATCCTTCTTGTAAGGAAGATAAAGGGAGGAATCCTGTTAGGCATTATCATCACATGGGTGCTTGGCATCATCTGTGAGCTGACAGGCATTTATGTTCCAAATCCGGATGCAGGGATGTATTCCGTAATCCCTTCCGCAATTGTAAGTTTTGATTTCAGCTCCTTCGGACATACCTTCGGACAGGTATTCAAAGCTGATTTCAGCAATATCAGAATTCTGGATTTCATCGTAGTAATGTTTGCGTTCCTGTTTGTAGACCTGTTTGATACTCTGGGCACCCTGATTGGCGTGGCTTCCAAGGCGGACATGCTGGATAAGGACGGCAAGCTTCCCAGAATCAAAGGCGCTCTGATGGCGGATGCCGTTGCAACGAGCGTAGGCGCCGTATTCGGAACCTCCACCACCACAACCTATGTGGAAAGTGCATCCGGTGTAACCGAAGGAGGACGTACAGGCCTTACGGCAATTACCACAGGCATTCTGTTCCTGCTTGCACTGATTTTCTCACCTCTCTTTTTGACCATCCCTTCCTTTGCGACGGCTCCGGCGCTGATCATTGTAGGCTTCTACATGATGGGTGCGGTGGTTAAGATTAATTTCGATGATATGGCGGAAGCAATTCCTGCATTCCTCTGCATCATTGCAATGCCTCTTGCATACAGCATTTCCGAAGGTATCGCCATCGGCGTTATTTCCTGGACACTGCTGAATCTGCTGACAGGTAAGGCAAGAGACAAAAAGATCAGCATACTGATGTATGTTCTTACGGTGCTGTTCATTTTGAAGTATATTTTCCTGTAATTCGAAAAAGAAGGACATTTATAAAGAAAAACATTTATATGGAAGGATCCCTGCGGCAATATGGCGGGGATCCTTTTTCGATCGGTTATCATGCCTGTTCTGAACGCTATACAGGGAACGGATCCAGGGAAAAGGGCTTGCCGGAGGCAGCCGGAATTTCGAATTATAAAAACATAAATTTTTATAAATTTTCCGGGAAGGATAAACAGGAAGAAAAATGTGTGGTACAATATCCCGGAAACCATTTGAACAGGCAAGGGAGTGGCGGTATGCATAATCAACTGACCGAAAATGACATAAAACGAATGAAGGAAGAGATAGAGCACCGGAAGCTGGTGGTACGTAAGGAAGCGCTGGAGGCGGTGAAGGAAGCCCGGGCCCAGGGGGATCTGAGTGAAAATTTCGAGTACTATGCGGCAAAAAGAGAAAAAAACAGGAACGAAAGCAGAATCCGGTTTCTGGAAAGAATGATAAAGACTGCGGAAATCATCCCGGAGGATTCCAAAGAGGATGAGGTGGGTGTAAACAATACGGTGGAGCTGCTTTTTGAAGAAGACCAGACGGTGGAAAAGATAAAAATCGTCACCACTATGCGGGGAAATTCGCTGGAAGGGCTTGTCAGTACGGAATCACCCATCGGCAAGGCGCTTCTGGGACATAAGACAGGAGATCGGGTTTATGTGGAAGTAAACGGCAGCTACGGTTATTATGTGGTGATCCGTTCCATTGAAAAAACAGTGGATGACGGTTCGGATAAAATCAGGAGCTTTTAAGGGACATGCGGCTATAAAACGGAAGGACGGAATTATGAAAATTACGTATATTGCGCACAGCGGTTTTTCAGTGGAGCTTGAAAAGCAGGTGCTGCTGTTTGATTATTTTACAGGGGAACTGCCTGTCTGGGATAAACAGAAAATCATTTTGGTATTTGCATCCCACCGGCATCAGGATCATTTTAATAGGAAGATTTTCAGCCTGCGGGAACAATATCCTCATATTCATTTTTTCTTCGGAAATGATATTAAGCTGAGCCGGGCCCAGATGGTTCATAAGAAAGCGGATCCGGAAGCACTTGAAGATGTAACATCCATGAAGGCCCGCGAGAGTCTGGTATACGGGGATGGCGACGGCGCTGTGAGAATCCGTACGCTGAAGTCTACGGATGAAGGAGTCGCCTTCCTTGTGGAGGCGGAAGGAAAATCGATATATCATGCGGGTGATCTGAACTGGTGGTATTGGGAGGGCGAGCCTCTGTCCTGGAACCGGAACATGGAGGTGAATTACAAAAGGGAGATTGACAGCATTGAGGGCTCTTTTTTCGATGCGGCCTTTGTACCTCTTGATCCCAGGCTGGAGGCAGCCTTCGGTTATGGAATGGATTATTTTCTTCAGAAAACGGATGCGGCCCATATTTTCCCCATGCATATGTGGGAGGAATACGGATACATTGCCAAATACAGAGAAACGGAAACAGGCCGGCCATACGCGGATCGGATTATGGAGATAAAAGAACGCGGAGACGTGTTTGAAATTTAGGCAGCAGGAAGGAGAGAAAGCATGGAATGGCTGACAGTAGTGGCAATCGTAATCGGAGTGGTTCTTGCCATATTTCTCAAGGGGGCGTTTGATGAGAAAAGTAGAAAGAAACGGCTGAAATGGCTGATACATGACAGATATGGGAAGACACCGGACAGAGATTATGGGGATGAGGAGCTTTCCAGTATTCCGGGTTATTTTTCTGCGCACCAGAAAAAAGGACAGATTGACGACATTACCTGGAATGATTTGGGAATGGATCAGCTGTATTTCCGGATGAACCATACCTATTCCTCAGCAGGGCAGGAGTATTTGTATTATATGCTGCGGACACCTGAAATGAGGGAGGGAGAAATGGAAACAGAGATGCTGTCATCCAAAGGAAATGGGACGGGCAGTTCCGGGAAAACGGGCGGACGGATATCCATGGAAGAGAAGATTGCATATTTTTCCGAAAACGAAAAAGAGAGGGAGGAGCTGCAGTACGCTTTCATGCAGCTTGGAAGGAGCGGTAAGTATTCCGTTTATGATTATCTGGAATATCTGGATAAGCTGGGTGAATCCAGCAGTTTAACCGCTATCGTAATCGATCTGCTTTTTATCCCGGCGATTTTGACTATGATCGCTTCCCCGCCTTTTGGCATGCTGTTTTTGTTCACGCTGATTTCCATTAATATCTATAGCTATATGAAAAAGAAGCAGGAGATTGAACCGTATCTTACCAGCTTCGCCTATGTACGCCGGATCCTTGATTTCTCCAAACAGCTTGTATCTATGGATATTCCTGTGCTGAAGGAGGAATGGAAACGCCTGAAGGAGCTGGAAGGAAGGTTTGGCAAATTCCGCTACAGCGCCATGCTGGGGATGCGCGGAAGCAGTATGGCAGGGGATCCTCTTTCCATTTTACTGGATTACGTCAATATGCTTCTGCACCTGGATATCATATGCTTTAATTCCATGCTCCGTGAGGTGAAAAAGCATATGAACGATATCGACAGGATGATTACCATAACGGGAAGAGCGGAATGTTATATAGCGATATCATCCTATCGGGCCAGCCTGCACCAGGGGTGGTGTGTTCCCTGCTTCGAAACGAACGGCAGGATGGGAGCCTGTGGTCATCTGGAATTAAAGGGCTTATATCATCCTTTGCTGGAGGACGCAGTTAAAAATGACATCTGTGTGGAGCAGGGCGTTCTGCTTACCGGTTCCAATGCCTCCGGTAAATCCACTTTCCTGAAGGCCGTGGCAGTCAATGCGCTGCTGGCCCAGACAATCAATACCTGCGCCGCCGATTTCTATCAGGGGGATCGGTATCAGATCATGACCTCAATGGCTCTGCGGGACGATCTGGAAGGCGGCGAGAGCTATTATATTGTGGAAATCAAATCTCTGAAACGTATCCTTGATGTCGCGAGGCAGCATGAAGAGGATCCCGGAACAAACCCGGTTCTCTGTTTTGTGGATGAGGTGCTGCGGGGAACCAATACGGTGGAACGTATTGCCGCTTCCACAAAGATACTCCAGAGCCTTCACAGGCCGGGAGTCCTCTGCTTTGCGGCGACTCATGATATCGAGTTGACGGAACTGCTGGCAGAATGCTATGATAATTATCATTTTGAAGAAGAAATTGAGGAAGGTGATATCCTTTTCAATTATGTTCTCCGAACCGGCAAAGCGGTGAGCCGCAATGCCATCCGCCTGCTGGGGATTATCGGATATGAAGAGGCAATTATTGAAGAGGCGGAAGGCCTGGCTTCTCATTTTCTGAATACAGGAAGCTGGACATAAAGAGGGAGAGTCTATGGATGTAAAGATTTTTACGGACGGTGCTGCGCGGGGAAATCCGGAAGGGCCCGGCGGATACGGCGCCATATTGCAGTATGTGGATCAGAAGGGAATGCTTCATGAAAAGGAGCTTTCCGGAGGATATGTGAAAACGACGAATAACCGAATGGAACTGATGGCGGTTATTGCAGGGCTGGAAGCGCTGAACCGCCCCTGCCGGGTAGAGGTGATTTCGGATTCCAAATATGTGACGGATGCTTTTAACAAGCATTGGATAGACGGCTGGCTGAAGAAAAACTGGAAGGGAGCCTCCGGGCCGGTTAAAAATGTGGATCTGTGGAAGCGCCTTCTGAAGGCGGCGGAACAGCATAAAATCACATTTACCTGGGTCAAGGGGCATGACGGGCATCCGGAAAATGAACGCTGCGACGTGCTCGCAACCTCTGCGGCGGACGGGGACGGGCTGCTGGTGGATCCCGGGGTGATGTAAATACAGCATGAAAATGAAGCATTGGATACTTGACGCGTCCGCCGGTTCAATGGTATGATGGACAAGGTAAACGGTCGGGTATACGGTGTGGAAATCTGCAGGACAGTAGGTCAGACAAGGGGTTGGAAATATGGCTAATTTTACATTGTTTTTTAATTCATTTTTATCTTATTTGCTTCTTTTTATCTTGATTGTTATTTTAGGGGTAATAGCCTGCTTTATCGGTATCAATCTGCGTAAGAAGAAGGATGCCAAGGATGCGTCGGTTCAGGAGAGTACCGGGAACGGGCAGTCCTGACGGAAGAAAAGAGTTAACGTTTTTATTAACCAAAAGAGTGGGGGATCCCGCTCTTTTTTGTGAGTGGTGCGGGGTTAAATATGCCAAAATCATCTAATCAGAAGCTGAAACTGCTATACCTGCTCAGAATATTGCAGAAGGAGACCGATGAGGAGCATTACCTCAATTCCCAGCAGCTGATCGAACGCCTGGAAAAATATGACATCAGTGCGGAAAGAAAAAGCATTTATGATGATATTGCGCGTCTGACAGATTTCGGCTACGACATTATACATGTTAAAACGAAAGGCGGAAGCGGTTATTATATGGGAAGCCGGGAGTTCGAACTGGCGGAACTGAAGCTCCTGGTGGATGTTGTCCAGGCCTCCCGTTTCATCACTCTGCGCAAATCCAGGGAACTGATAAATAAGCTGGAACAGTTTGTCAGCGGCAAAGAGGCACAGCAGCTGCAGCGTCAGGTTTATGTGGCGGGCCGGGTAAAGACCGATAATGAAAGCATTTATTATAATGTGGATTTTATCCATCGGGCGATACAGGAAAACAGGCAGATCTCGTTTCAGTATATGGAGTGGACGCTGGATAAGAAGCTTGTTCCGAGAAAGGGAGGGGCAAGATATGTGATCAGCCCGTGGGCGCTGTCCTGGAATGATGAGAATTATTATCTGATCGGCTATGACAAAGAAGCGGATCTGATGAAGCATTACCGGGTGGATAAAATGGGGTCCATCGGGCTTACCCGGGAAGAAAGACAGGGAAGCAGCGTTTTTGAAAATTTTGATATTGCCGTTTATACGAATAAAACCTTCGGGATGTACGGGGGCAGGGAGGAAATCGTATCCCTGGTTTTTGCCGATCAATTGATTGGGGTGGTACTGGATCGGTTCGGCAGGGAAACCGATATAAGAAGGCTGCAGGAAGGCACCTTCCGTGTACGTGTGAAGGTGGCGGTCAGCGGCCAGTTTTTTGGATGGCTTGCCGGGCTTGGAACGCAGGTACGGCTTGCAGGACCGGAAAACGTAGTGGAAGAATACAGAAATTATCTGAAAAAAATATACGATCGATATGAGGAAGGCTGTTCGGGGCAATGATGTGCCGGCGGCAGAATGGAGGAAATCATGGAGCTTCGTTTTGCATCCAGAATGAAGGATTACGAAGAAGGCATTTTCCAGGTGCTGAATGAAAAAAAGGAAGAACTGGTGCGGGAGGGGAGAAAGGTGTACAACCTTTCAGTAGGAACGCCGGATTTTCAGCCGCAGCAGGCGATAATGGATGCGGTGGCGGAGGCTGCGCGTAAGCCGGAAAATTATAAATATGCGCTGCAGGATCTTCCGGAGCTGACAGAGGCTGTTATCAGCCGTTATAAAAAAAGGTATGGGGTGGAGCTGGAACCGGATGAAATCATGTCTGTATATGGTTCCCAGGAAGGTATCGCCCACATTGGACTGTCGCTGTGTGACAGGGAGGATATCGTTCTCGTGCCGGATCCCGGTTATCCTATTTTTGCGATAGGCCCTTCTCTGGCAGGCGCCAGGCTGATGACCTATGATCTGACAGAGGAAAACCATTATCTGCCGGATCTGGAGGCCCTGGGCGGGCTGGCGGATAAGGCCAAGTTCATGATCGTATCATATCCCATGAATCCCATCTGTAAATGTGCGCCCCACAGCTTTTATGAAGAACTGATTCCCTGGGCCAAAAAGCATGAGCTGATCATCATTCATGACAATGCTTATTCGGATATTATTTATGACGGAAGAAAAGGGATTTCCATTCTTTCCATTCCGGGTGCCAAAGAGGTGTGCGTGGAATTTTATTCCCTCTCCAAATCCTTTAATTATACGGGAGCGCGGATGGGCTTCCTGACCGGCAACAGGGAACTGGTGCAGAACTTTAAGAAGCTTCGTTCCCAGATAGATTACGGAACCTTCCTTCCCGTGCAGTATGGTGCGATTGCAGCCCTGACCGGGCCGGATGAACCGGTTCTGAAGCAGTGTGAGGAATACAGGAAACGCAGGGATGCGCTCTGCGGTGGATTCCGTTCCATCGGCTGGAATGTTCCGGACAGCGAAGGGACCATGTTTGCCTGGGCGCCCATTCCAGAGGGCTTTGAAGATGATACGGCATTCGTCATGGAGCTTATGGAAAAGACAGGCGTTTTATGTACCCCCGGCAGCAGCTTCGGAGAGCTGGGAAAAGGGCATGTACGCTTTGCCCTGACGCTTCCTGTGGAGACGATTACAGAAGCGGTGGAGGCCGTGAAGGAAAGTGGAATTTTGGCAAAATAACGAAAAAACAGAAAAGCCCTGCCAGGTGTTGACAGAGAGGTTTTATTCTATTATACTTGTATCTGCATACAAGATATAGTATGCGGACTGCTGTGAATGACAGGATGTAGTATCGTTCTGCCGAAAAAATCAACCGGTTATTCTGTTTCCCACAAGGAAGGCAGGAACGGATGAAAATAGAAAAAGCGACGCATAACGTATGACCGGTTGCGGGAAATGTGCCGGGCGCCCCATAAAGGAGGCGCTTGCTGAAGCAGTTTCCTGCAGGCCGGATTTTTTACCCGTATTTGCGCTGCTGCTGCAGTTGGATGAGATGTCGGAAAGCATGAAAATGCCGGTCCGGCGGACAGGCTTATGTGCCGCAAGGGCATGGACAGGAGAGAAGGCTGGTTGAAATTTTCAGCCTTTGAATTTTCGTCTGCGGGAAAGCCGCAGGCAGGAGGGTTAGAATATGGAAGCGATGGTACAGGGAATGAAAGAAAATGAGAGTCAGGATTACGGCAGTGAATATCAGACCAGGCTGGACGTGAAGGTAGTCAAGAAGGACGGGACAAGAGAATCCTTTAATGTGCAGAAGGTTGTCAATGCGGTAGGAAAGAGCGCTTACCGTGCCCTTACCAAATTTACGGATGAAGAGAAAAGAAAAATATGCTGCTATGTGATTGAAAAGGTGGATGAGCTGGAGTGCAGCGAAATTCCCATTCCGGTCATGCATAATATCGTGGAGAGCGCATTGGAGGAGGTAAAGCCCATCGTAGCGAAAAGCTATCGGGATTACCGCAATTACAAACAGGACTTTGTCCGCATGCTGGATGATGTTTACAAGAAAAGCCAGTCCATCATGTATATCGGGGATAAGGAGAACGCCAATACCGATTCTGCGCTGGTTTCCACAAAGAGAAGCCTGATTTTCAATCAGCTGAACAAGGAGCTGTACCAGAAGTTTTTCATGACTACGGAAGAGATTCAGGCCTGCAGGGACGGCTATATCTATGTCCATGACATGTCGGCCAGAAGAGACACCATGAACTGCTGTCTGTTCGATGTGCAGAATGTGCTTTCCGGCGGTTTTGAAATGGGAAATATATGGTATAACGAGCCAAAGACCCTGGATGTGGCCTTTGATGTTATCGGGGATATCGTGCTCAGCGCCGCCAGCCAGCAGTACGGCGGATTTACCGTGCCCAGCGTGGATTTGATCCTTGAGCCTTATGCACGCAAATCCTATGAACGGGATCTGAAGAAATATATAGATTTGGGAGTCCCTCAGGATAAAGCGGAAGAGGTGGCCTATAAGGATGTGGTAAAGGAAATGGAACAGGGCTTCCAGGGCTGGGAGTATAAGTTCAACACGGTGGCGAGCAGCCGCGGGGACTATCCTTTTATCACGGTAACGGCAGGAACCGGCACAGGACGTTTTGCCAAGCTGGCAACCATGTCCATGCTGAATGTGCGCCGGGAAGGCCAGGGAAAGGAAGGCTTCAGGAAGCCGGTTCTGTTCCCCAAGATCGTATTCCTTTATGACGAGAATCTTCATAGCCCCGGAAAGCCTCTTGAGGATGTGTTTGAAGTGGGTGTGAAATGCTCCGCCAAGACCATGTATCCGGACTGGCTGAGCCTGACCGGCGAGGGCTATGTGGCGAGCATGTATAAAAAATACGGAAAAATCGTTTCTCCCATGGGCTGCCGCGCTTTCCTGTCTCCCTGGTATGAAAGGGGCGGGATGCATCCTGCGGATGACAAGGATGTTCCTGTATTTGTGGGACGTTTCAATATTGGCGCCGTGTCCCTCCATCTGCCTATGATTCTTGCCAAAGCAAGACAGGAGAGCCGGGATTTCTACGAGGTATTGGATTATTACCTGAACCTTATCAGACAGCTCCATATCCGTACCTATGCGTATCTGGGAGAAATGCGCGCCTCCACCAACCCTCTTGCGTACTGTGAAGGCGGCTTCCTGGGCGGAAATCTGAAGCTTTCCGATAAGATCAAGCCCCTCCTGAAATCGGCAACCGCATCCTTCGGCATTACGGCCCTGAATGAAATGCAGATGCTTTATAACGGCAAATCCCTGGTGGAGGATGGCCAGTTTGCATTGGAAGTCATGGAGCATATTAACAGCAAGATCAATGAATACAAGGAAGAAGACGGCAATCTTTACGCTATTTACGGAACGCCTGCTGAAAATCTGTGCGGCCTGCAGGTTAAGCAGTTCCGCAATAAATACGGGATTATAGAAGGCGTATCCGACAGGGAATATGTGAGCAACAGCTTTCACTGTCATGTGACGGAGGAGATTACTCCCATTGAAAAGCAGGACAAGGAAGGCCGTTTCTGGAACCTCTGCAACGGCGGGAAAATCCAGTATGTGAAATATCCGATCGATTATAACATGGAAGCTGTAAAGACCCTTATCCGCAGGGCTATGGAAAAAGGCTTTTATGAAGGCGTAAATCTTTCCCTGGCTTACTGTGACGACTGCGGACACCAGGAGCTGGAAATGGATGTATGCCCCAAATGCGGAAGCCATAACCTTACCAAAATTGACAGGATGAATGGTTATCTGTCCTATTCCAGAGTCCATGGGGACACCAGGCTGAACGATGCCAAAATGGCCGAAATCGCGGAAAGGAAATCGATGTAACATGCGCTACCACAATATTACCAAGGATGATATGCTCAATGGAGACGGCCTCAGGGTGGTTCTCTGGGTGTCGGGCTGCGAGCATTGCTGCAGGGAATGCCAGAATCCCATAACCTGGGATCCGGAAGGAGGCCTGCCCTTTGACGAGGCGGCCAGACAGGAAATTTTCCAGCAGCTGGATAAGCCGTATATTTCCGGAATCACCTTTTCCGGAGGGGATCCCCTCCATCCGGCCAATAAGGGTGATGTGCGCAAGCTGATGAAGGAAATCAGGGAAAAATATCCGGACAAAACCATTTGGCTGTATACAGGCGATGTATGGGAACATTTATATAAGGATTCCATTCTGCAGTATGTGGATGTACTGGTGGATGGAGAGTTTGAGATAGAAAAGAAGGATGTCAAGCTGATGTGGAAGGGAAGCTCCAACCAGAGGGTTATTGACGTACAGGCCTCCCTGAAACAGGAAAATCCGGCCCGGCCAGTTCTTCACTGCCCGGATTATGCTTCTGCCGAAGACGCATGGCAGGATACATCGGACGGACAGAATGAAAGGAGAACAGGATGCGGAGAATAGCCAGATTCATGAAAGTGAGCAGAGAACAGTTCCTCTCTGATTTTAAGGATTCCTTCCCCGAATACGAAGAGGAACAGATTGTAAAAATTTATGAGGAATTGAAGCTGCCTGCCAGAGCGACCAGCGGCAGTGCGGGGTATGATTTTTTCACCCCGGTTGCGCTGGAACTGAAACCGGGGGAAACCATTAAGATTCCCACGGGAATCCGGGCTTCCATGCAGCCAGAATGGGTGCTTCATTTATATCCCCGGAGCGGGCTTGGTTTTAAATTCAGGCTTCAGCTGAACAATACGGTGGGCATTATTGACAGCGATTATTTCAACAGCGATAATGAAGGCCATATCTTTGCGAAGATAACCAATGATTCCAATGAGGGCAAGGTTCTGAAGCTGCAGGCCGGGGAAGGCTTTATGCAGGGGATTTTCCTGGAATATGGAATTACGGAGGACGACGATGCCGACGGCGTAAGAAACGGCGGCTTCGGAAGCACAACACAGAACGTATAAACAGGCTCCTTTCCGGACAAACTATATCTATATGTCCGGAAAGGAGTTTTGTATATGGCAAGTGAAGCGACAGATTCCAAGGAAAAAATGGCGACAAGCCTGGAAGCCAATATGCTCTACATGAACAAGGTCATAAAGGCGGATAAAAATTTCGATGTGATATACCGGGTCATACAGGTCGGTGGAAAAAATGCCTGTATTTACCTGATTGACGGTTTCTGTAAGGATGAAATGATGCAGAAGCTGCTGCAGCATTTCATGGATATTACAGAGGATAACATGCCCAAGGACGCCCATGAAATGTCGAAGGGCTTTGTGCCTTACGTGGAAGTGGATCTTAAGGATACATGGGAAGAAATTCTTTACAGCCTGATGTCCGGCGTATTTCTTCTTTTTGTGGACGGCTTTGACAAATGTATCCTGATAGATTCCAGGACCTATCCTGCCAGAGGGGTGGAGGAACCGGAAAAAGACAAGGTACTCAGGGGATCCAAGGATGGCTTTGTGGAAACCATCGTCTTTAATACGGCGCTCATCCGAAGAAGAATCCGTTCCACAGATCTGGTGATGGAAATGATGCATGCCGGAAAAAGCTCCAAAACAGATATTGTTCTCTGTTATATGGATAACCGGGTGGATCACGCCTTTCTGGAAAAAATCAGGGACAAGATAAAAAATATCCAGGTGGATGCCCTGACAATGAACCAGGAAAGTCTGGCGGAATGCCTTTATGACAGGAGATGGTATAACCCCTTCCCCAAATTTAAGTTTACAGAGCGTCCGGATACGGCATCTGCGCAGGTTCTGGAAGGCAACATTGTTATTCTTGTTGATAATTCTCCTTCCGTATTAATTATGCCGACTTCCATATTTGATGTGGTGGAGGAGGCGGATGATTATTATTTCCCTCCCATTACCGGTACGTATCTGAGATTTTCCCGTTTTATTATCGCCCTGCTTACTTATCTGATGACGCCGACCTTCCTTCTTCTGATGGAGTACCCTCATTTGATACCGAAAGGCTTTGAATTCATCATGGTGAGGGATACGGTGAATGTTCCCCTCATATGGCAGTTCCTCATATTGGAGCTGGCTATCGACGGCCTCCGTCTGGCGGCGGTGAATACGCCGAATATGCTGAGTACGCCTCTGAGTGTCATGGCAGCGCTGGTGCTGGGTGAATTTTCCGTCAACAGCGGCTGGTTCAATTCGGAGGTCATGCTGTATATGGCTTTTGTTGCGATCGCCAATTATACACAGTCGAGCTATGAATTGGGCTATGCCCTGAAATTCATGCGCATTATAAACCTGATACTCACGGCGGTTTTCGGAGTGTGGGGATATGGTGCAGGAATCCTGCTCACCGTCATTTTCATGGTGACAAACCGTACTGTTTCTGATCAGAGCTATATTTACCCTGTAGTTCCGTTCAATGCCAAACAGCTTGCAAAGCGGCTGTTCCGCCTGCGGCTCCCCGGAGCGCTGGATCCGGTGGATAAAAAGGGGAATAAGTAAAACAGCATAAGCCATACACGGAAAAACAGATATTTTCATGCGCCGGCAGCCCGCGAGGGGAAAGGCCCCGCAGGAAAGTATCTGTTTTTTTATTGTGCGCAGGGCACACCCATGCTAAAATAAGAAAGAAAAAAATCGGAACGGCGAGGAGGAAGAGAATGGCTGAATTTAAAATCATAACAGACAGTACGGCTGATCTGCCTGGAGAATACATAGAGCAGAATCATCTGGGAATGATGGTTCTGCCTTATATTGTGAACGAAGAACCCTATGGTATTGACAAAGAAATGGATGTTAAGGAATTCTACCAGCAGATGCGTGGAGGGATGATGCCTACCACATCCCAGGTGAACCCGGAAACGGCAAAGGAATATCTGGAAAAATATCTGGAAGAATGCAGCGAGCTTCTGGTACTCAGCTTTTCTTCAGGACTGAGCGGAACCTGCGGGAATGTATTTACAGCAGCCGCGGAAATTATGGAAGAAAGAAAAGACTGCAGGATTATTGTTGTGGATACCCTTTGCGCCTCCCTGGGAGAGGGGCTTTTGGTCCACAAAGCGGTGGAGATGAAGAAGGCAGGGAAGAGCCTGGATGAAACCGCGGAATGGGTGGAAAAGCATAAGCTGAACATGGTGCATGTTTTTACGGTAGATGACCTTTTTAACCTGCACAGAGGAGGACGGGTGAGCAGGGCAACTGCTATTGTGGGCACGCTGGCGTCTATTAAGCCCCTGCTTCATGTGGATGATGAGGGACATCTGGTTGCTGTGGGAAAGGTCCGCGGCAGGAAGAAATCCCTGAACAGTCTGGTGGATATGATGGAAAAGCAGATAGGGAGCTTCCGGGATAAAAATGACTGCTTTTTCATCAGCCATGGTGATGCACTGGAAGATGCGGAATATGTCCGCGATCTGGTGAAAGAAAAATTCGGTATCAGTGACTGTATGATAAATACAATAGGCCCTACCATCGGAGCCCATTCCGGTCCGGGAACAGTCGCTTTATTTTTCTTTGGGGATAACAGATAAAAAGGCCGGTATGCCGGAGGCTGATAAGCAAAGACAGGGCCCGGGCCGTAGGACCCGGGCTGATTTAAGAAAATTAATTTTTGCACTTATCGAATTCAGGATTGAAGGCATAGAAATTTTTGCTGTCAAGTTTATCCTGGACGATACGGAGCGCTTCTCCGAAACGCTGGAAGTGAACGATTTCACGTTCCCGAAGGAAACGGATGGGAGCGGCAACATCAGGATCCTTTATGGTCCTTAAAATGTTGTCGTAGGTAGTGCGGGCCTTTTGCTCTGCAGCCATATCCTCAGTCAGATCGGTGATGATATCACCCTTGGACTGGAATTCACAGGAATTGAAGGGGATTCCGCCGGCAGCCTGAGGCCAGAGGGCGGTAGTATGGTCAATATAATAAGGGCCGAAGCCGGAGTTTTCAATTTCTTCCATGGACAGATTTTTGGTCAGCTGGTAAACGATAGCACCGATCATTTCAAAATGCGCCAGTTCTTCGGTCCCTATGTCTGTGAGCAGACCCGAAACTTCTCTGTACGGCATGGTATAACGCTGGGAGAGATAGCGCATGGAAGCGCCTAATTCTCCGTCCGGTCCGCCGTACTGGGAGATAATGAACTGTGCCAGCTTTGCATTGGGTTCCGTGATTTTAATCGGGAACTGCAGTCTTTTTTCATAATTCCACATTTACGCTTCACACCCCTTCCCATGGAAGAGGCGCCAGGCCCCAATTCCATTCTCTGTTATTAGGATCCACAGTTGCCAGGTTCAGCGGAAAATACTTGTCGGCAAATTCCGCGGACATTTTATTCAGCATCCGGTTGTAATAGTTGAAATAATTCAGCGCTTCTCTGTCAAAGGGATGGGTATCCAGATATTCGGTGAGCTCTACCACTACAAAGCTTACTATGCTGATGTTGTGCAGGCTGTGTTCCTGTTCCGGGTTCGCGCAGGGAGGGCAATTCTGACAACTCATTTTACACATCTCCTTCCTGTAAAGGGTTTGATCAATTCAGGAAAGATAGTACCGCATTTAAAAGCCTCGTCCAGATCCTCACAGATGTTGGTCATATGCTGCCAGGGGACATAAGCCATGGCTATGGGAAACTGTTCAAGGCGTTCGTCATAGTTATAATCCTGCATAAAACTCCTCTCATATACTACATTAATATTTAATAATATAATATGTGGAGGGTTTGTTTTTTGCTACTTAATAACGCCCGCTTTCATGCTGTTCATTCAGCCAGCGGATCAAATCAGGCATGGAGTCAGGCGTATTCGGGAATTCTCTGGTGATTTTCTGATCCTCCGGTGTTTTTACAAAACAGAATTTATCCGGATATACGGTGGCCGAAAGCTGATCCCCTTTTTTCTCAAGATAGTAGCGCATTCCCTGATAGCTTCCTGTCTGCGCCTCCTTCTGAATAAAGTTAAAAGATATTTCTTCTTTTTTTATCATAATAATCTCATCCCTTTCTTTTCTCCAGGTTAAAAACAGTATAGCATTTCTTTTCCCGAAAGAAAATCTCTTTCCCAGCAAAGGAAGGTTGACATTTTCAAACTGGTAGAATATAATCCTAATTGAGAATGATTATCAAATAACTGCAGAGGAAGGACGAAGCTGTCATGACACTCTATGAAGGGCGGGTAGGAGGCCAGTACCTTGTGGAAGATATTAAGATAGAATCTGAAATATCAAGAAGACTGCAGGCACTGGGCTTGATCGAAGGAACGAGACTGAAAATGCTGAACCGCAAAGGGAATGGTTCGCTGATTATTTACGTGAGAGGAACACGGCTGGCCCTGGGAAGACATATCACCTCCGGTATTGATGTGAAGGAGGCGGAAGAGATTGAGGAAGGATAACCATGTGCATGTGGCGTTTGTGGGCAATCCCAACTGCGGAAAGACCACGTTGTTTAATGCGATTACGGGTTCGAAGCTGAAGGTGGCTAACTGGCCGGGAGTCACCGTGGAAAAATACGAAGGGAATCTGCAATATGAAGGTTATGAGCTGAAGCTGGTGGATACACCCGGCATTTATTCCCTGACTTCCTATACAATTGAGGAAAAGGTGACGCGCAGATGTGTGCTGGATGATGATATCGAAGTCATTGTCAATGTGGTTGACGCTTCCTGCCTGGAACGGAACCTGTATCTGACATTGCAGCTGCTGGAGCTTGGAAAGCCGGTGATTCTGGCTTTAAACATGATGGATATCGTGAAGGAACGGGGGATGGAAATCGATCTGCACCGTCTGCCCGAAATGCTGGGGGATATCCCGGTAGTGCCTGTTTCCGCGGCAAGGAGGACGGGCCTTGATATTCTCATGCATGCGGTTGTGCACCATTACGAGGAAGGCCCGAAAAAGGATATCCTGGATTATGGAGAAGAGGTGGAGGAGAAGCTTTCGGAACTGGAAGAACGCATGCAGTCCTGTTATCCCAATCATTCGTCCATCCGCTGGCACGCGATAAAGCTTTTGGAGGATGATGAGGAAGTGAAGAAGGATCATCCACTGGAAGTGGATGCCCTTGCAGAACACAGCTATGAAAAGGTAATTGCCCGGAAAAAATACGAGTATATTGAGAAAATAATGGAAGAGGTGCTTTTTTATAAGGACAGGAAAGCGGCAAGCACGGATCGGATTGATAAGATCATGACGCATCCGGTCTGGGGTGTCCCGGTTTTTCTGTGTATCATGGCGCTAGTATTTTTCCTGACATTTTTTGTGGGGGATTTTCTGAAGGGCGGACTGGAATACGCGCTTGCCGTTTTTTCGGATTTTGTGAGGACAGGTCTGGAAGGGCTTCACGTGACCGGATGGATGATTTCCCTTGTGGTGGATGGGGTAATTGCCGGTGTGGGAGGTATCCTGACCTTTATCCCCAACATATTCATCCTGTTTCTGGCGCTTGCCATTCTGGAGGACAGCGGTTACATGGCCAGGGTGGCCTATGTTATGGACGGGATTATGGGAAAGGTGGGGCTGTCCGGCAGGGCATTTCTTCCCATGGTGCTGGGCTTCGGCTGTACGGTTCCGGCGATCATGGCGACAAGGGCGCTGGAAACGGAGCATGACAGAAGAAGGACAATGATAGTAACGCCTTTTATGTCCTGTTCGGCGAGACTGCCTGTTTATGTCCTGTTTTCAGGGATGTTTTTTCCCCGATGTGCCATGCTTGTTGCCTTTTCCATGTATGTCATCGGTATGGCAGCGGGTATTCTGGTGGCCTTTGTCCAGCACAAGCTGGAAAAGGGAAGAGTCAATCAGTCGCTGATGATAGAGCTTCCGGAATATAAAAGGCCTAATGCAAGGACAATCCGTACCTATGTGTGGAATAAGCTGAAGGATTATCTGACGAAGGCGGGCACTACCATATTTATTGCATCCATTATTATATGGTTCATCCTGAATTTCGGGGTTCATGGCATGGTGACGGATCCTTCGGAAAGCTTTGGCGCCGCTCTGGGCCGGTTCCTGGTGCCGGTATTAAAGCCTGCCGGACTGGGACTGTGGCAGATTGCGGTCGCCCTGATATCCGGAATATCGGCGAAAGAAGTGGTGGTTTCCTCCTTTTCCGTGTTATTCGGAGTTTCCAATATTAATTCGGCTGCGGGTATGGCCGCCGTCATTGACAATATCCGGCGGTTTGATCCAACCTTCGGCGGGTTAAATGCTTTCTGCCTGATGCTTTTCTGCCTGCTTTACGTCCCCTGTGCGGCAACCCTGGCAACCATTAAAAAGGAAAGCGGTTCCTGGAAATTTACTTCGGCGGTCATGGTTTTCCAAATCGGGCTGGCATGGCTGGTGAGTGTGCTGGTATTTCAGATCGGCAGTATTTTTCTCTGATATAATCTTGATTTAACGGTCAATTTGTGTAAAAATAGGAAAAGATGGAAAAGCTAAAACATGGCAGCTGTATAGCGGGTGCCATGTTTTGCGGTTGAAGAAAAAAGCCGCATTGATTATAAATACAGGAATGGAGGACGCAGGTGAGAGGAATTGACACTCAGGTAAGGCAAATCCGCAGGCGTGTTTTTAAGGAAATAGCCAATCTGGCATATACTTCGGAAAATCTGAAGGATGATGTGGAAGCCCTGCCTTATAAAATAGTAGGAGCGGAAGCCCCGGCTTACAGGGACAGTATTTACAGAGAGAGGGCGGTGGTAACGGAACGCATCCGTATGGCCATGGGACTTTCCCTCCGGCCGGAGAATGTGCCGGTCCATCTGACCCAGGGGCTGGACGAGAGTAATATCGATCAGAAATATTATGAACCGCCGCTGGTACAGGTGATCCCGTCTGCATGCAATGCCTGTCCGGTGAACCGCTACGTGGTTACGGACAAATGCAGGGGCTGTATGGCTCATCCCTGCCAGGAGGTATGCCCCAAGGAAGCGGTCTCTATGGTGAACGGGAAGTCCCATATTGATCCGGAAAAATGTATCCGGTGCGGTAAATGCAAGGCTATCTGCCCTTACGACGCGATCAGCCATCAGGTGCGCCCCTGTGCCCTGGCCTGCGGTGTGGGTGCGATTGAGAGTGATGAACAGGGCCGTGCGGTCATAAATGAAGAAAAGTGCGTTTCCTGCGGACAGTGTATGGTAAACTGCCCGTTCGGAGCCATAGCGGATAAATCCCAGATCTTCCAGCTCATCCGGGCTATCCAGTCCGGAAGGAAAATCATCGCCCAGGTAGCGCCTGCCTTTGTGGGGCAGTTCGGGCCGGGGGTGACGCCGGATATGATTAAGACAGCATTAAAGCAGCTGGGCTTTGCGGATGTATATGAGACCGCCATCGGAGCGGATATCGGAGCCGCTGCGGAAGCGGAGCATTATGTCCATGCGGTGGCGACAGGGGAGCTTCCCTTTCTGCTCACGTCCTGCTGTCCGTCCTGGTCCATGCTGGCAAAGAAGTTCTTTCCTGAAACCATTGACAATATTTCCAATGCCCTTACCCCCATGGTGGCTACCGCGCGCAAGATCAAAGCGGAGCATCCGGACGCTTCCGTGGTGTTCATAGGGCCCTGTGCATCCAAGAAGCTGGAGGCATCCAGAAAGAGTGTGCGCTCGGATGTGGATTTTGTCATCACCTTTGAAGAACTGGCGGGCATGTTTGATGCCAGGGGGATTGAACTGAAAGGGATTCAGGCGGAAGATAAGCTGGAGGATGCCACAGGGGCGGGCCGCGGCTACGGCGTGGCAGGAGGCGTTGCCAGTGCCATTGAAGCCTGTATCCGGGAATATTATCCGGATGTGGATGTGAATATAGAACATGCGGAAAGCCTGGCCGAATGCCGGAAAATGCTGATGCTGGCGAAGGCAGGGAAGAAAAACGGCTGTCTGATAGAGGGTATGGCGTGTCCGGGAGGCTGTATTGCAGGCGCAGGAACCAATATTGCAATTCCCCAGGCAATGAAAGAAGTAAATGCCTTCAAGACAGCGGCGGAGAAGAAAATACCTGATATTTCCGCGGCGGAAGAAGAAAAAGCACTAATGAAAAAATGAGTAAAAAATGTAATTGTCCAGAAGCCCCTCCCCGCCAGAGGAGAACGCGTCTCCGGATGCGGCCGCCCTTTGCCCTGCCGCATCCCCGGCCATACAGAGGTCCTTAGAGGGGACGCTTCCGCTCGGATAACCACGCAGCGGTACTAAGGCTGCAAAGGACACAGCCTAAGGATCGGCGTGTTTATAACGCCCCTTACAGGATCCTCTGTATGGCCGGGGATGCGGCAGGGCAAAGGGCGGCCGCATCCGGAGACGCGTTCTCCTCTGGCGGGGAGGGGCTTCTGGACAATTAAAATAATAAGGAAAGCGAAGGATAAGACAAGTGACTAAAATAAGAACCCGTTTTGCACCAAGCCCCACAGGACGTATGCATGTGGGAAATCTGCGTACTGCTTTATACGCCTATTTGATTGCCAAGCATGAAGGCGGAGATTTCATTCTTCGGATTGAGGACACGGATCAGGAACGTTTCGTGGAGGGGGCCGTGGAGATCATTTACAGGACACTGGAAAAAACAGGCCTTAAGCATGATGAAGGCCCGGATAAGGACGGCGGTGTCGGCCCTTACGTCCAGAGTGAGCGCCAGGCGCAGGGAATTTATCTCGAATATGCCAGGAAGCTGGTGGAAAAAGGAGAGGCTTATTACTGCTTCTGTGATAAAGAGAGATTGGCTACTCTGACCCGGACGGTGGCAGGGAAAGAGATCAATATATATGATAAGCATTGTCTCAGCCTGACCCGTGAGGAAGTGGAAGAAAAGCTGGCGGCGGGTGTGCCCTATGTTATCCGCCAGAATAACCCCACCGAGGGAACCACAACCTTCCATGATGAAATTTACGGGGACATCACCGTGGACAATGCGGAGCTGGATGACATGATCCTCATCAAATCCGACGGATATCCCACCTATAATTTTGCCAACGTTGTGGATGATCATCTTATGGGCATCACCCACGTGGTGAGAGGAAACGAGTACCTTTCCTCCTCTCCCAAATATAACAGGCTTTATGAAGCGTTTGGGTGGGAGGTGCCTGTATATGTGCACTGTCCGCTGATTACGGATGAGGAGCATCATAAGCTTTCCAAACGCTGCGGCCATTCCTCCTATGAGGATTTGGTGGAACAGGGCTTTCTGACGGAGGCGATTGTGAATTTTGTAGCGCTTCTTGGCTGGAGCCCGGAAAATAATGAAGAGATCTTTTCTCTGGAGGAGCTTACCCGGGAATTCGATTATCGTCATATGTCCAAGTCTCCCGCAGTTTTTGACTATACAAAGCTGAAATGGATGAATGGGGAATACATTAAGGCCATGGATTTTGACAGGTTTTACGGGATGGCCGAGCCTTACCTGAAAAAAGCGCTTCCCGGAAATCTGGATCACAAGGCCATTGCGGAAATGGTGAAGACCAGAATTGAAGTATTTCCGGACATTGAGGAGCTGGTGGATTTCTTCGCGAAGCTGCCGGAATATGATGTGGCAATGTATACCCATAAGAAGATGAAGACCAACAGTGAAAGCTCTCTGGAGGTGCTGACTGAGCTGCTTCCTCTTCTGGAGGCCCAGGAGGATTACAGCAATGATGCGCTGTATCAGACACTGGTGTCTTATGTGGAGAAAAAGGGATGTAAAAACGGTTACGTAATGTGGCCGGTCCGTACTGCGGTTTCCGGAAAGCAGATGACGCCCGCAGGAGCTACGGAAATTATGTCTGTTCTGGGTAAAGAGGAATCTCTTGCGCGCATCCGCGTGGCAATTGAGATGCTGAAAAGTGCCTGTGCATAACCTTACGGAAAGTAATGGAGCCAATCGCGGCCAATGGGAAGCGATCCGGCACGGAAGCGGGCCCCTGCTTGTTCTTGCAGGGCCCGGTTCCGGAAAAACCTTCGTCATTATCCGGAGAATTCTGCATCTCGTGGAAAACAGGGGAGTGGATCCATCCTCCATCCTTGTAATAACCTTTACCAAAGCCGCGGCAAAGGAGATGAAGGAACGTTTTTCTGCAAATACGGATGGGAAGCATTATCCCGTAAATTTCGGGACCTTCCATGCCGTCTATTATCACATTCTTAAAACCTCTTATCATTACCATTCCGGTAATATTATTTCCGATTATGAAAAGAAAGAAATCCTGAAAACCATATTATCCTGTCCCTCCTGTACTTATCCGCCGGCAGGCCTTGTTTCCGCGAAAATCTCAACTTCCATGGATATATCCATGGATCCCCTGGCGGCAGATGAAAATATAGATAACCTGCTGGCTGAAATCAGCCGGTTTAAAAATAATGGGTGCCGTCAGGAAAACACAGGAGAGCTGCAGCAGGAAGGGTTTCCCGCAATTTTCAATGCCTACGAGGAAGAACTGAAGCGGAGAGGAAAGCTGGATTTCGATGATATGGTGCTCAAGTGCCATAAGCTTCTCACCGACAGGCCTGATATCTGCAAAAGCTGGCAGGAAAAGTTTAAGTATATCCTGGTGGATGAATTTCAGGATATCAACCCTGTCCAATACGATGTGCTGCGTCTTCTGGCCCTGCCGGAAAACAACCTGTTTATCGTGGGAGACGACGATCAGTCCATCTATGCCTTCCGGGGAGCCAGGCCGGAAATTATGCTGGGGTTTCTGAAGGACTACCCGGATGCGGGTAAGGTACAGCTGGAAATGAACTATCGCAGCACGCCTGAAATTATCAGAAGCGCGGGACGGCTCATTTCCGCCAATAAGAACCGGTATGCCAAAAAGGCTGTGGCTGCGGTCCGGGAAGGGCAGCCGGTTATCTTCCGGGGCTTTGTTACAAGGGAAGAAGAAAATGAAGAGATAGCGAAAGAAATAGCGGAGAGAATGGCTATGACCGGGGAAAAGCCGGGGGAAACGGCCATCATTTACCGGACGAATCAGGATGCCGGCGCGATGGCCGCCAAACTGGCCGAAAAAGGGATTCCATTCCGGATGAGAGAAAAAATCAAAAATCCTTACAGGCAGAAGATACCCCAGGATATTCTGGCTTATCTGGAATTTGCCATGGGAGGGCAGTACAGAAAGGACTTTTACAGGATTATGAATAAGCCCCTGCGTTATATCAGCCGGAAGGCCGCTGTGAGGGAGAGGGTGGATTTTGGTGAACTTCTTTTCTTTTATCGGGAAAAGCCCTATATGAAAGATATCCTGCGGCGGTTCCAGCTGGATACGGAGAGCATAAAGAAAATGGATCTGTACGCGGCGGTCAATTATATACGAAAAGGAATGGGCTATGATGAATTCCTGAGAAAACAGGAAGCGGAAGAGGGAAAGGAACGGGGCACGCTCCTGAAGGAAGCGGAATGGATGCAGCAGCAGATGAAAAAATTCTGCTGTCCGGAGGAGCTTAAAGACCATATCCTTGCCTGTGAAAGAGAGCTGGAGAAGGCGGAAAAGAATAAGGAGGATGGGGACGGGGTATATATTCTCACCATGCATGCCTCCAAAGGACTGGAATTTAATACCGTTTATATTCCCGACTGCAATGAAGGGATAATCCCCCATAAAAAAAGCATGAAGGGAGAGGCGGTGGAAGAGGAAAGGCGTATGCTTTATGTTGCCATGACCCGGGCACGCCGCAGGCTTACCATATCCTATGTGGCCGGAACAAAAGAAGAACCGGGATTTCTCTCCCGGTTCCTTACTGAGCTTGGCAGATAAATGCCGGCCTATTCATTTTCAGGCTCAATCAATTCATCAAACTCACAACTGTCCAGATATTCGTCGAATGCATCAGCAACCATTTCATACTCATCGTCATCCTCAATGAAACGCAGTTCAGGTTCTGCATTGGGATCATCTTCCTTTTCAGAATAACCGTAGAACCAAACTTCTCCGTCTTCATTCTGACCGTTTTCATTCAGCGGAAGCAGTACGATATAGCTTTTCTCTGCTACATCAAGAATTGTGATGACCGCACAGTTTACGAGAGTGCCGTCTTCGAGCTCAAGCTCTACGCTCATCTCTTCTTCAGGTTCACCTGAAGGCCTATTAAGGTTATCCTCGCTCATGAAAAATCCTCCATTATAAATTATCAGCAGCATATTCATTCTAACCGATGTTTGTCCCGGATGCAAGGGTATGGATAAAAAACATCTCCGCCGCCCCTGCCCTGCCTCCATCCGTCCTGCCGCCCCTGATGTCCTCCCTGTGCGGCCGCCGCCCTGCAAGGTTCCTTACAGGGGACGCTTTCGCTTGGATAATCACGCAGCGGTACTAAGGCTGCAAAAGACGCAGCCTAAGGACCGGCGTGTTTATAACACCCCTTACAGGAATCCTTGCAGGGCGGCGGCCGCACAGGGAGGACATCAGGGGCGGCAGGGCGGATGGAGGCAGGGCAGGGGCGGCGGAGATGTTTTTTATCCATACCCTGGATGCAAGATAAACTGGTAAGAGAAGGTAAGGTGTGGTATAATGTACGCAATGAGCAGGTCGGTATTTCCGTGTTCAGACGGCGGTCTGCCGCCTGAGTCTGCAGAATAGAAACAGGAGATAATCCATATATGACACCGAGACACAATTTCAAAATTCTCCCTGGGACACCGTACCCTATGGGTGTATCCCTCACCTCTGATGGTAAAGTAAATTTTGCCGCCGCGCTTCACACCAAAGAAGAATGCGGTGTGCTTTTATATCTGCATACGGCAGGTAAGCCGCTGCATCTTCCTTTTACGGATAAGAACCGTGTGGGTAATATTTACTGCATGCAGCTGGAAGGGCTTGCCGATGTACAATTCCAGTATAATTTCTATGCCGGAGAGGATATTATTACAGATCCCTATGCCGGGGTGATATACGGAAATGAACGCTGGGGCAGGCAGGCGGAGCCTAGGCTTCGCGGCGGTATGTGCAGGCATTGTTATGACTGGGAGAATGACGCTCCTCTGATGACTCCTTTGTCGGATACCGTTCTGTACCTGATTCATCCCAGAGGCTTTACATGCCATTCTTCTTCCGGTGTGCAGCACAGAGGGACCTATGCGGGAATTACGGAAAAGCTCCCGTATCTGAAGGAGCTGGGGATTACCGCAGTGGAGCTGATGCCCTCCTATGAGTTCCTGGAGCTGGAAAAGCAGGAGCGCCGGGAAAGAAGCATGGATGAGGCCAGGAATCACTATATGGATCTGCCTGAAGAGAAGGACAAGCCTCCCCGGATTAATTACTGGGGTTATAAAAGAGGCTATTACTTTGCTCCGAAGATGTCATATTCCGCTTCGGACTGTCCGGCGGAAGAATTTAAGGACATGGTAAAGAATGCCCATCAAAATGGCATAGAGGTCATCATGCAGTTTTATTTTCCAGCGGATGTGAAGCGGGCCTATATACTGGAAGTGATTAAATACTGGGTTTTTACCTTCCATGTGGATGGATTCCACCTACTCGGAATGCATATGCCGACGGCTCTGCTCGCTACGGAGCCCATGCTTGGGAACACCAAGCTTTTTTATGAGGATATTCCCTGCGGGGAAATCTATGATAACAATGATATACCCGTATATAAAAACCTGGCGGTATATAACGATGATTTTATGTACGCTGCCCGGCATTTCCTGAAAAGCGACGAGGGTTCCCTTCAGCCCATGCTTGATTTATGGAAGAAAAATCCCAAACAGACGGGCGTTATCAATTATATTACGAACTATTCCGGCTTTACGCTGGCCGATCTGGTGTCTTTTGACAGAAAGCATAATGAAGCCAACGGCGAGGAAAACCGTGACGGGGAAACCTATAATGTCAGCTGGAACTGCGGAGCGGAGGGAAAGACAAGAAAGAAATCCATTCTGGAGCTGCGTCTGAAGCAAATGAAAAATGCCATGCTGCTTCTGCTTACGGCACAGGGAACGCCTATGATAGTCAGCGGCGATGAATTCGGGTTCAGCCATGGGGGAAATAACAATCCCTATTGCCAGGATAACGCGGTGAGCTGGCTGAATTGGAAGCTTATGGAAACGAACCGGGAGTTCTTCTCCTTTGTGAAAGAGGCGGTCGCTTTCCGGAAAAAACATCCTGTGCTCCATCGCCCGGATGAACTGACCATGATGGATTATATTGCCTGCGGTTATCCGGATCTGTCCCTGCACGGAGAGGAAGCCTGGAAGCTGAATGCGGATGGCCTGAGCCGTCAGGCGGGTCTGATGTACTGCGGCTGTTATGCTAAAGTGGATAAAAAGAACAATGACAATTTCATTTATATTGCATATAATATGCATTGGGAAGAACACGATTTTGCTCTGCCCGCCCTTCCTCCCGACCTGAAATGGGCCAAGGTCCTGGATACTGTTTCAGACAGACAGGAAGAGGGAGAGAACGGAAGGACAGCCGCCGTAGCAGGGCGTTCCATACAGATATTTGAAAGCAGAGAAAAAACGGGCAAAGAAAAACAGAAGGCAGGACAGAAAAAGAAGTGACAACAGGAAAGAAGGCATGGAAGCATTTTAAGACAATTACTTACCATAAATATCTGGTTATGAAGGGCTGCTTTGCAGTCGGCCTGTATAAACAGGGACTCACCCATGACCTGTCAAAGTATTCTCCAACGGAATTCCTGGTAGGAGCCAGATATTTTCAGGGAGACAGAAGCCCTAACAATGCGGAGCGTGAAGAAAAAGGGTATTCCAGCGCCTGGCTTCATCATAAAGGAAGAAACAGGCATCATTATGAATACTGGGTCGATTACAGCATAAAGGAAGTGCCCGGGGGGATAGCCCCCATTGAGATGCCGGTTAAGTATGTGGCGGAAATGCTGATGGACCGTATTGCCGCCTCCAAAGTATATAAAGGGAAAATATATACGGATGCGGATCCTCTTTTATATTTTCAGTCGGCCAGGGAAATCCCCATTATGCATGAAAATACAAGAAAGCTTCTTCTGCGTCTGCTGACCATGCTGGCGGAACAGGGAGAAAAAAAGACGTTCGCCTATGTGAAGGGAACGCTTTTAAAAAAGAAACAGAAATAAAGTTGAAGAAAACAGTGGAACCAATACCTCTCCTTTAACATATAGTACTGTAAAGGAGATGAGAATATGAACTGTTTATACTTATTATTACTTTTATGCTGCTGCGGCCAATCAGGTAATTCCGGCTGCCAGAACAACAATTGCGGATGCGGCGGAAGACATCAGCACGGATGCCAGAATAACAATTCCTGCGGCTGCCAGAACAATAATTCCTTCGGCGGCCAGGGCAACAGCTGCGGCTGTGCTGCTCCCTGTGCGGAAAGTACGGTAAGACCTTCCTGTCCCTGTGCTGATGTAAGGCCGGAACCCATTCCCAGGCCGGAGCCCAGACCGAGGACGGAACCCATGCCCAGACCTTATCCCACTTTTTCCGATGGGAAGACCTGCGGCTGTGAAGAATAGCAATAAGGCATTTTCTCCGAAATGCCGGAATATGTGAAGGTAAAGCCCGGCAGGACGGTCCTGCCGGGCTTTTGCAGTGCGCCCGGCGGCGCACGTTTCTAACCGGTGCAAGTCCGGAATCCGCCCGGTAGTGGGAAGGATATAGCCGAAAGCAAGGGTGTCCATCGCGAGGTGGAATCTGAAGGAAGCTGGATGTGGGGAACATACTAACCCATGGGCAAATCTCTGGTCTGACGAACAGAAATCACATCAGGCTATGCATGGGGGTAAGACTGCTGCACAAGTTGAAGCCCGATAACTACACGGAACCATGCATGGTAAATGTGGCAGATGGATGGAGAGAAAGAGACGTGTGGTACCCGGGGAGGTCTGTATGAAATGCTCCGAAAGGAGTAACCACCGCACAAGGAAACGAGGCGGTGCTGAACATGCAGAAGTCAGCAGAGGTCATATTAGCCGAGAGGTGAAGGACCGAATCAATAGGAGTTTTGAGTATAACCGAGAAAGAAGAGAATGACCAATGAATGCAGAAAACATGATAAATAATGGCTGTTCGCAAAGAGATAGTGCGGAACATGAAGGGTATGCGAAAGCGCATCGGTCATTTCATTCGATATGGAAAGAAAGAAACAGTGCACAGCCAGAACTCTTGGAAAAGATACTGTATAAAGGAAATTTAAACAGAGCTTATAAAAGGGTAAAGGCAAACAAGGGTGCTCCAGGAATCGACGGAACCACAGTGGAGGAAATAGGTGCATACCTAAAGGAAAATCAACAGACTATTATTGCAAGAATCTATAAAGGGAAATATACCCCCGACGCAGTAAGACGGGTTGAAATTCCAAAACCGGACGGTGGAATGCGAAAGCTTGGTATTCCAACAGTCAAAGACCGTATATTCCAACAAGCCATAACACAAGAGCTTATGCCTATCTATGAGCCGTTGTTTTCCGACAATAGCTATGGTTATCGTCCAGGTCGGAGCGCAAAAGACGCCATAAAACGGATAAAGGAGTACGCAGAACAAGGATATATCCATGCGGTTGCTTTAGACATATCCAAGTACTTCGATACGCTGAACCATGAAAAGTTACTGAATCTTCTGCGAAAAGAAGTAAAAGACGAAAGAGTGATACAGTGGATTAAGAGATATCTGAAAAGTGGAGTCATGGAAAATGGAGTAGTCATGGAAACAGAAGAAGGTTCGCCACAGGGTGGGAATATTTCTCCATTACTGGCGAATATCTATCTGAATGAGTTTGACCAGGAGTATGAGAAACGTGGTGTGAAGTTCGTCCGGTATGCGGATGATATCGTCCTGCTGGCAAAGAGCGACAGAGGCGCTAAGCGATTACTTGAAACAAGTACGAAATATCTTGAAGGGACACTGAAATTGAAAGTGAATCAAGAGAAAAGCCGAGAGGTCAGTGTATTTGCAATTCGAAATTTTAAGTTTCTTGGCTTTACATTGGGAAAGAACAGAAAGGGTATTTATATCCGAGTTCATGGAAAGTCATGGAAGAAGATGAAGTCAAAGCTGAAAGAACTTAGTTCCCGAAGGTCTGTTCAGAGCATTCGTCCCTCATTGGAAAAGATAAGAGTCTTCATGCGAGGCTGGCTGAATTATTATGGGATTGCAGATATGAAGAAGCGGATAGATGATTTAAACTCATGGCTATATCACAGAATTCGTATGTGTATATGGAAGCAGTGGAAGAAACCAAAGACCAAGAAGAGAAATCTAATGAAACTTGGAATACCCGGATATTTTGCACATCAGGCGGCAAACAGCCGAAAGAAACACTGGTATGTATCGGGAATGGGTGCGGTCAACAGAGCGTTAACAAAAGAAAGACTGATAAACAGCGGCTTCTATGATTTAGCCACAGCCTATCAGTCCGTGCACGTCAACTATTGAAAGCGCCGTGTACCGAACGGTACGCACGGTGCTGTGAGAGGACGGCGGTTAGTCACCGCCTCCTACTCGATTTTCAGAGCAGAGCCTGCCTCATATCTTCAGGCATGGGAGAGGTAAAAAGCATGGGCTTTCCCGTGATGGGATGGGAAAATTCCAGACGGCAGGAATGCAGCGCCTGGCGATGTATGAGGGTCATATCCGGATTGTATAAAAAATCACCGATTATCGGATGGCCCAGATACTGCATGTGTACACGGATTTGATGTGTGCGGCCTGTTTCCAGATGGAGGGAAAGCAGGGAGCAGCCATTTGTTTCCTTCAGGACACGATAATGAGTAACGGAAGGCTCTCCGTTTTGAAAATCCACCATCCTCATGATGGCAGAGTCGGGCTTCCTTCCCAGAGGTGCGTTTACCGTGCCGGAGGGAGGAAGCCCGGTTCCGCTCACGATAGCAAGATATTCCCTCTTTATTTCACGTCGGGAAGCCATGACGGAAAGGATGCTGCTGCTTACCATATGCTTGGCGATGATTGTCAGACCCGTGGTATCTCTGTCAAGCCGGTTGACGCATCGGAATATGAAAGGCACGCTCTGGGATGAAAAATACCATGCCAGACCGTTTGCCAGGGAATTTTCATAATTGTTCATGGAAGGGTGGACAGGCATATCCGCCGCTTTATCAAGAACCATAAGATCCTCATCCTCATAAACAATATGAAGAGGGAGAGGAACAGGAGGGATTTTTTCAGACACCTTTTCTTCCCATATATTCACTGTGAGGATATCCCCTTCCTTCAAGTGGTGAATTACATAGGCCGGCATATTGTTTATCAGGATTCCCTGTTCGTATTTTTTCAGCTGTACCAGATTCTGGCCGGAGTAATGTTTCCTTTTCAGGAATTGTTTTACAGTAAGGCCGTCTTCTAGGATGCCGATTTTATATTGGATTGTTCTTTTCATTTTTTTCATTTCCTTTATTCCCGCAGACAGCGAAGCAAACGGGTACGCCGTCTGTCTGCCTGGTGACTGCCGCACATTTTATACCGGGCGGCAGGATTCCTTTCATTATATAATATTCCGGATGATTCCGCACCCTGAAAAAATCCGGAAGTGTAACGGTTTGGCCCCGTTTTGCCGTCCGGGTTTTGCTCGCTGCCGGAAAGCCTTCCGGTTACGCTGTTTCTGCATTTTAATCCGGGGCGATAGGCATAATTGCATAAAACACAAATTTTTCACATTTTAAACAAAAATTAGAAACATTTTCCCGTTAAAATGCAAATATGCTTAACGCGTAAATAATTAACAAGTATATAATTAGCATGTTAACAGATACGCTTCGAGGACGGATGATTGAGGAGGAGACGGATGAAGAGGAAGGATGGGCCAAAAGGACTGGACAGGAGAAAGAAAATTGCTTTAGGGGTGATTCCCATAATGGCACTGGCATTGATGGGCGGTGTTATTTTTTTGACAGTGCAGAAGGGCGGAGCGGATCAGACGGGACAGATGGGAGGGCCGGGAAGGGCAGATGGTTTCGGAGAAAACGTGATAACAGCCAGCGGCAGTACATCCGTGGGAATGCAGGAAGAAACCTTTGATCTGGATTACATAGAAACTGAATTGAAAATAGAAGAGGTGTATCTGTCTTCAGGGGACGAGGTGGAAGAAGGAACTCCCATTCTGAAGCTTACGGACGAAAGCGTGGAGGCGGCCCGCAGGGAATTGGAGCAGAAGTCTGTTCAGGCGTCTCTGGATTACAGACAGCAGCTTCTGGACAGTGAAGAAGAAAAGATAACCGCAAAGCAGACCTATGATACAAGCATGACAAAGGGGACGTATGCTTCCTATACTTATGAGGAATCCCTGAAAGAGTACGCGGATAAGATCAGTGATTTGCAGGAACAGGTGGAAGAAGCGCAGGAGCTGGTAAATGAATATACGGATTCCGTGGAAAATGATTATTACTATTCTTATTATGAAGTGGCTGAAAAAAAAGAAGAATTTGAAAAAAGCTTTGCTGCCCTGATGCAGCTCTATGAAGATTGGGATATTCCAGGTCTGGAGGATCACTACAGAACAACGGCGGGCAGCAGTTCCTCTGCTTCAGGACAGTCAGTTTCCTCCGGTCAGTCCGGATCCTCCGGCCAGCAGGCAGCGGGCGGAGGCCAGGCCGGAAGCGGGGCCGGCCTCACCTCGGAAAACAATTACACGAAGCTCACAGTTTATAACCTGCTGGATGAAGAAGTACAGGAAAATGAAAAAATATACGATCAGGCGGCAGAAGATTATGAAGCGGCAAAGAAAAAAGCGGAAAGCTCACTGGCCCAGGCACAGAGCAATCTTAAGCTGCTGAATACCCAGCTGGAAGAAGCACAGATTGCCTATGATAAACAGCAGGTAAGCAGTCAGAGTGATTATGATGCGGCAGCAGCAGAGAGCAGTTCTGCACAAGAAGTTTATGAAGCGGAACTCAGCAGGATTGAGGAAGAAACAAGTGTGGCCCTTAATGAGAAGGAAGAGGCCCGGGAGAATCTTCAGGAATTTGAGGATACGATAGGAGACGGCTGCCTGTATACCCAAAGTGCCGGAACCGTAATGATGGTAGGGGTAAGGGCGGAATCCGCAATTTCAGGAAACAGTATGGTACTGGCTTACAGCAATCCGGAAACGGTGACGGTGACAGCGTCGGTGGACCAGTCGGATATCGCGTCCGTTTCCATAGGAGAAAGTGTGACGGTGGAAATTTCTGATCATGGAACCTTCCGGGGAACCGTAAGCAAGATCAATCCGGTATCTCAGTCCAACAGCAAATCCAGTATTTATTATTCGGTTACCATAGAGCTGGCCGGAGATATCAGCGGACTGTCCCAGAATCTGTCGGCTGCCGTATATTTCGGAATCCCGGAGTCGGAAGAGGAGGCTGTAAATGAAACAGAAACACAGGAATAAAAAATTTGTCATTAAGCTGATTCTTGCAGGTACGGCATTTCTCGCGCTGGCTGCCGTATGTGTCTATACGGTTTTCATACGGCCAAGGCTCACCGGGGACACTGTAATATATAAGGAAAGCAAGGTACAATATGGTGATTTGGTTCAGGGTATTAATGAAAGCGGAAGCATAGCCCTTCAGGAGAGCCATATTAATTATGAACTGGATATCAATTATTCAGAAGATGATGAGGATGAGGACGAGGAGGAAGAGGCCAGCCGCTATCTGCAGATAGAAGAGGTTTATGCCGTACAGGGCCAGCGTATGCAGGAAGGGGATCCGCTGTTTAAGCTTTCCCAGGACAGTATTGCAGCAGTCCGGCGCAAGCTGCAGAAGGCAAAGTCAGAGGCACAGCTGGAGCTTGCTGAAGCGGTGAGTGAATATAATACCCAGGCAGGAAGTGCCAAAAGTACCTACAGCGCTTCCAAAGCGGAAGCGGATACGGCTTCCCGTACCTATGACACCTCCATGAACCGCCTGCAGCAGGAGATTGAACTGCTTTACGGGGATATCCAGGTACTGGAGGCGGAAATAAATGACTATAACGAAAAGCTGACGGATGAGGATACCCTGGAGGAATACAGTGACTTAAAATATGCCTATGAGACAGCACAAAAAAAGCTGGATGATACGGATATCTCCAGTGTGGCGGCCTATACGGCAAATTACTCCAGTCTCCAGAGTGCGAAGACCGCATTTGAGAATCTGGACAATACCCTGCAGGGCTACCGTGACAGCATAGAAGAAAACCAGGAACAGATTCTGGAGAAGCTGGATGAAATAAACAATTCCCAGACCAGCCTTCCCCAGGATGAAATGTCCGCGCAGCAGTCCTATGACAGCGCCGTGCTGGGAGGGAAGCTGGCAGGTGATATTTACGGTTATACACTTGACGCTCTTCAGGATACTGTGGATGAAGCCCGGACCGCTGTGAACGAAGCACAGGAGCTGCTGGAAGATTTTGAAGCCTTTGTGGGAACCGACGGGATTGTCTATGCGGACGGAACCGGGCTTGTTACGGAAATTGCCTATGAAGCAGGGGATAAGCTGATGAATACAGGCGTTATGCTTTCCTATGTGACCCGGGATGCATATACCATAACTATTGATGTGTCGGAAGAAGATATTTCCTATATTAAGGTGGGGGATAGCGTGGATATTGAATGCAATGCCTATCCCGATGAGATATATGAAGGGACGGTAAGCGCAATTACTACATCTGCCGACAGCAGCTATTCCACGACGGTCAATTATCCTGTTACCGTGCGGATAGAAGGCGATACCGGCAGGCTGTATGGAGGAATGACCGCGGATATTACCTTTGTGACCGACAGTATAGAGGATGTACTCTACGTTTCCGCAAAAGCGATAGTGACAGGAGAAGATGGCTGTACAGGTGTCTATGTAAAAAATACGGAAGGGGAAATGGAATGGAAAGCGGTGGAAACCGGATTTTCCAATGGCTCTGAAATAGAGATAACAAGCGGGCTTTCCGAGGGAGATACGGTTTATATTGCCAGTACGGTCAGCGCAGGACAAAGTGAGGAAAGCCTGAGGCAGTCAGGAGCCTCCCTGACACAAGAACCTGCCGGGGATATGACAGGAGGAGAAGAAAACGGACAGCAGGGATTCCCGGATTTCATGCAGGCGCCCGGAGAAAATCCTCAGGGAAATTCCGGCCAGGCCGGCGGCACCGGTTTCGGCGGCCCGGGAATGCCATAAGGAGGGAGAACAGACGTGGATAAAAAGAAAAGGATATGGATTGGAACAGGCGTCTGCCTGGTGCTGGCTGTTGGCTGTGGAATCGGCTTCCTGGCTGCATATGGAAACAGCGATGAAGTTACCTACCGGGAAGTGCAGGCGGAGTATGGAGAACTGACCGTGGGTCTGGAAGAAAGCGGCAATGTGACGGTAGGGACAACGGAGCAGACATTTGATTTGGATCTGAGCGCCTACACAGGAGGAAGCACGGACAGCTTTTCCTGGGGACAGGGCGGAGGCATTTTTCAGGGGATGGGAGGTACCGGCAGTTCCGGTTCTTCCTCCTCTTCTTCCAGAAACCTGGTGATAGAAGAAGTTCTGATAAGCGAGGGACAGGAAATAACGGAGGGAGAACCTATTTACAGACTTACCGAAGAGAGTATCAATACGATCCGGGAGGAACTGAGCAGTGATGTTTCCGATGCCGAGGTTACTCTTGCAAAGACGAAAACACAGAAACAGATGACGGATCTGACAGCAAAACAGGACTATGAAACAAATGTGGCCTATGGAACGCTTGCAGATGCGGAATATCAGAATGCAGTCACCAAACTCACAGATACGGCGGCGGAAATCGAGGAACAGATTGCCGATATCAATGAAGAACTGGCGGAACTGAATACGCAGCTGGCCGAAAGTCAGGCAGAACTGGAGACAGAAAAGAAGGTCCTGGAAAACGGGGAATTTGTGGTGAGCACTACGGATATTGTTTCCGACGCCTACGGATGGATTACTGCGGAGAATGCAAGGGAAGAGGCTGACGCTGTAGTGGAATCCCTGGAGGATACCATAGAAGAAACCACGGATTCCATCCTCGAAAAACAGAAGGAGCTGGCAGAGCTTGAGGACAGCCTGACAGGAGCCGAACGGGATTTGGAATTGGGAAAAATTGATGCCCAGGCCCAGCTGGATAAGAGAAACCTGAAATACCGGACAGCATCGGAGGCCTATAATGTGAGTGTGGAGCTGAGTGATTTCGAAGCCGATACGGCTCAGGCAGATTACGATGATGCCAGGGGCAAGCTGGATGAATTTGACGCTTATCTGACTGATAATGTCATCACAGCCGGCTACAGCGGCGTTGTGACAGAGGTTTCCCTGGAGGCAGGGGATACGGTGAACTCAGGGAATACGCTGCTTATACTGAATGATTATGATGAGGTTACGGTAACTGTTTCCGTGGAGGAATCCGACCTTGCCAATATCAGGGAAGGGGATTCTGTGAATGTTTCCGTCGCCTCTTATCCGGACGATGATTTCACCGGTGTTGTGGAGGATATCGGAGAGTCCACATATAACAGTTCCACAGGAACAACCTATGTGGAGATCAGCGTGAAGCTGGGAGGGGAAACCTCTAAGCTTTATGAAGGAATGACGGCACAGATAACGTTTATAACGAAAGAAACGGAAACGGTGACCTATGTGTCCAACAGGGCAATAATCAGGGAAAATGGGAAGTCCTATGTAAAGAAAAAAGAAGCGGACGGCAGTATTAGCAAACAAGAGGTAACCACAGGCTTCTCCGATGGTGTTAACGTGGAAATCAAAGAAGGGCTTTCAGAAGGCGACACGGTCCTGATAGAAAGTAAGGTGAGCGATTCATGAAAGTGACAGAGATACTGCGGCTTGTCTGGCTGAATTTATCAGCCAACAAATCAAAGGTCATTCTTACCTCAACGGGGATTATCGTAGGGGCGGCCACTATTATGCTGGTAATCGCTATCGGTACGGGCGGAAAAGAGGAGGTTGCGGAGCAGTTTAAAAATCTGAATGCCGGGGCCATTGATATATCCTATGAATATCAGGGAAACAGCGGCAGGCCCGGAGGCGGATCAGGAATGCCCGGAGGAGGCGGCGGAATGCCGGGAGGTGCTTTTGGAGGAAGCGGAGGCTTCAGCTTCGGAGGAGGAATGTTCATGATGGATCAGAGCCAGAGCAATTCGGAACGGATCACCCTTTCGGAATCCGATATGGAGGATCTGGAAACCTTCGTCCCCGGAATCGCCCGTACGACCATGAGCTTTTCCACTACCTCCGCAGTGGATGGAGGAGAGCTGGAAAGCAGTACCTCTTATACCATTGCGGGTGTCCTGAGCAATTATGCCGGAATCAGCAATCTGGAAATGGCATTGGGGGATTTTCTGACGGATGAGAATAATACCTATAAGGAGAAAGTCTGTGTTCTGGGCTCCAATGTGGCGAAGACAGTTTTCGGAAGTGTATATGATGCCTATGACGGTACGGTTTATATTGATAACCGGCCCTATCAGGTCAGCGGAATCATCAGTGAAATGGGAACCGTAGCCTCCGGAATCAGCCCTGATGACGCCATATATATCCCGTATAATACCGGAGTGAAATATTTATCCAGCACTGGTGTCAGCCCCACAATAACGGTTATTGCAGAAAATGTGAATGAGGTGGAAACTATAATTGCCAATATAGAGCAGGTTCTGGCGGAAAGCTATCCCAATGCGGAGTTTACCATCTCTGACGCGGGAAGCAAGATGGAAGCCGCATCCAAATCCAACGATACGCTCACCATGCTGCTTATCTGCATGGCGGTAATCGTATTCATTGTAGGCGGGCTTGGCATTATGAATGTCCTGTTTGTTTCCGTAAAGGAAAGAACCAATGAAATCGGTATTCTGAAGGCGATCGGCTGCTGCAAAAGGGATATCCTGGCGGAATTTTTAATGGAGGCCAGCTGTATCAGCCTCGTGGGTGCCATTCTGGGAGTTATGCTTGCGCTGGGTATCACGCCGGCCCTGGAATATTTCGGAGTGAGAGTGGAGCTTTCTGTATCAGGAGCGGTACTGTCCCTTATCTTTGGTGTGCTGACCGGTACGATTTTTGGGTTCTATCCGGCGTACCAGGCATCCAGCCTGATTCCGGTCGCGGCGCTTAACCATGAATAAAGGAGAGAATCCGATGGAACAGAATAGTAAGAAAAAGAAGAAAAAAGGGAAGAAAAAAATAGTGACAGGCATGGTATGCTTCTGTCTTCTTACGGCAGCAGGAGGAATCCTTTTCTGGCAGAAACAGGAGGCGGATGCTTCGGAGAGCGTGATTGAAATTACTGCGGGACAGCAGGAGGAGATTATATATGCTCAGATTGACAGTATTGTGGGCAATGATCTGGAGCTTTCCCTGGCAGAAAAAGAGAAGGTATCCGCCGGAGGGGACGGGAAAGGAATGCCGGCTCCGGAGGAGGAAGAATCGGCGGAAAGCAGCGTTCAGATTGATCAGACCGGGTTTCCCGGTCAGGCAGGGCAGAACAATCAGGGTGGACCGGGAGGCTTTGCGCCGGCTGAACAGGGCGGCTTTCCGGGCAGTACCCAAGCTGCAGGCAGCACAGGACGCCAGGGAGGCGGCATGGATTCTTCGGCCTATACCCTCACGGGAGAGACAAAGAGCCTTGAGGTGCCGGTAGGCACGGAGGTGATTACCAAGCTGGGAGTGGTGACTACATTTTCACGGCTGTCCTCCGGAAATATCATTGCTGTTTTGCTGGAAGAAGGAACCGATAATATTCTGAAAATTTGGATTGTATCATAGAGACATGCGTAAATACTCCGTATATGTTCGGAGATACATGGCAGGGAGCCGATATGGAAAACGACAACGAAATCATGATTGTAATGAAGAATATCAACAAAGGCTATATGCTGGGAGAAGAAAAGGTCCCGGTGCTGAAGGATGTATGCTTTCAGGTGAAAAAAGGGGAATTCGTGGCAATTTTGGGGCCTTCCGGTTCAGGGAAAACAACGCTGATGAATATCATAGGCTGTATGGATATCGCGGATTCCGGCGAATATTTCCTGGACGGCAATGCGATTCATGAAATGGAAGAGAGTGAACTCAATGACGTAAGAAATAAAGAGATCGGGTTTATCTTCCAGAATTATCAGCTGATATCCACCTATAATATTCTTCAGAATATTATCATGCCGCTGGTGGTGAGAGGCATGTCCTCCGGTGAAGCGGAAGAAAAATGTATGGATACTATCCGGCTTCTGGGGCTGGATCACAGACTCCGCCATAAGCCCTCCGAGCTTTCGGGAGGGCAGAAACAGAGGGTTTCGATCGCGAGGGCGCTGGTGGGGGAGCCTGCCATTCTGCTGGCGGATGAACCTACGGGAGCTTTGGACAGAGCGAGCGGGCAGGAGGTGCTGAAGCTGTTCGGAAAGCTGAATTCCATGGGGCATACGATTGTCATGATCACCCATGATCTGAATGTGGCAAAGTCGGCAGGACGGATCGTACATATCATAGACGGAGAACTGAGCGAGGATGAAAATTAATTCCTCTGCTCCGGATATCGTTTACTTCACCGGGATTATCCTTTATAATTAGGACAAGAGGAGGACTTGGCCTATGAATAAAAAGATATTTCTGACATGTCTGGCAGCAGGTATTCTTGTTTTTCTGCTGCCCGCCCGGGAGGTAAAAGCAGCGGAGAACCAGACGACGGAAGATTATTATTACCAGCTGCTTATAAATGGTGAGTATCCTTATAATACGGCGGCGAATGCCGGAACCGGCGTACCTGTGCCGGCGGGAGGATGGGAGCAGATGGTGGCGATGGCAAACCAGCAGCTGACTCAGGCAGTGGCCCGCCAACAGTCTCTTGAGGCAGCCAGACAGAACCTGGATGTACAGCTTCAGGCGGCGTCACAGGCAGTGGTTCAGGCCCAGGCTGCGCTGACAGCGGCCCAGCAGGCTTATGCGGCGGCCCTTCAGGCGGCGGCCTACAGCCAGCAGGCGGCTCTCTTGAATCAGCAGGCAGCGCTCAGCAATCAGGGGACAGCAGGCGTACCGCTGACGGCTCCGGCTTTGACAGCGGATACAATTCTGCAGGTCCAGAATCTGCTCAATTTTTATGGCAGCAGCTGCAGTCCTACCGGGGTATATGATGCCCAGACGCAGGCGGCCCTGTTTCAGTTCCAGACAAAATACGGGCTTGCGGCGGACGGAACGATCAACGCCCAGGTTCTTCAGCTGTTCGGATTAGGATAATCCTTCCCGGACAGAAAAGAGTAAAAGTTCAAAAAAAGCGGAAGCCTCCGGATGAAACCGGGAGAGCTTCCGCTTTATCGTTCTGTATGCAATATCAGCTGGATTTTACTTCTTTCCATAACTCGTTGTAGAGGGAATCCGCATCATCACCCAAATAGGTGAAGGTTTCCAGATTATTGTATTCGTCCAGGTTAGGGAACGCAATTTTGGAATTCCGGATATCTTCGTCCTCTATCAAATCCCTTGCGGCATCATTGGGAGTGGAATAGGTGATATACTCAAAATTCTTCAGGGCGATTTCAGGACGGCACATAAAATCAATGAATTTTTCTGCATTTTCCATATTAGGCGCATTTTTGGTGATTACCCAGGAATCGATCCAGACATTGGTTCCTTCCTTGGGAACGACATATTCCAGATCCGGGTTTTCACGCTGGGTATAAATGGCCTCTCCGGAATAAATGACGCCGATAGCCGCTTCATTGCCGATCATTTTATCTCTGACCTGATCGATGACATAGGCCTGTACAAGAGGCTTCTGTGCGATGAGGGAATCCCTGGCCGCGTTCAGTTCATCGGGATTGGTGGAATTCATGGAGTATCCGTTCAGTTTTAAGGCAACCATAAATGCGTCACGTACGGAATCCTGCATCAGTATATTATCCTGATATTTTTCATTCCAGAGAATGGACCAGCTGTCCACGGGATCGTCAACCATAGTCTTATTGTACAGAATTCCAACGGTTCCCCAGCAGTAAGGTACGGAATATTTGTTCTCCGGATCGAACTGCTTTGACTGTTCCCAGTACTGTTCGCCGATATTTTTTTTCGCATTGGGAATGTTGTCGTAGTTCAGTTCTGCCAGCAGATCATTTTCAATCATTTTCTGGATCATATAATCGGAAGGGCAGACAACATCATATTTGGAAGCCCCGGCTTCGATTTTGGGATACATGATTTCGTTGGTTTCAAATTCATCATAAATAACCTTGATGCCGGTTTCCTCTTCGAACATGGAGATAGTCTCCGGATCGATATATTCTCCCCAGTTATAAACGACAACCTCTCCGTTGGAAGCGGCGGAGGCGGATCCGCAGGCTGTAAGGGGAAGAACAGCCAGGGACAGCGCAAGCAGCAGTGAAAGACATTTTTTCATTTGGTTTCCTCCTCATAGTAGTTGGTGCCGGCCTATTCTTTGTCCTGTTTGACCGGAGCTTTATTTACGAGTAAAAGCAGAATGAGTACAGTGACAAAAATAATTGTGGAAAGGGCATACATTTCCGGTTTTATCCCTTTTTTGACCTCGGTATATATCTTGGTAGATAAGGTATCGATACCGGGGCCCTTCGTAAAGTGGGTGATGATAAAATCATCCAGGGACATGGTGAAGGCCATGAGGAATCCGGAGAGGATGCCAGGCAGCAGATCTGGGAAAACAACCTTGAAGAAGGCTTTAATCCGGGATGCGCCCAAATCCATGGCGGCTTCAAAGGTACTGGGATTGAGCTGTTTCATACGGGGCATGATGCTTAAAATGACATAAGGAATATTAAAGGTGATATGGGACAGCAGGATCGTGCCGAACCCAAACCGTACTCCCAGGCTGATAAACAGCAGCATCAGCGAAATACCGGTTACAATTTCCGCATTCAGCATGGGGATATTGGTAATTCCCATCATGATGGCCCGGTTCCTTTTTTTCATTCCATTGATGGCGATACAGGCGATAGTTCCTATCACAGTGGCTATGGCCGATGATAAAAAAGCGATGAGCAGCGTGTTGTAAAGAGCTTCCAGAATGATGCTGTTTTGGAAAAGCTCGGAGTACCATTTCAGCGTGAAGCCTCCCCACTTGGCCCGGGTACGGCTGGCATTGAAGGACAGGACCATCAATGTGACGATGGGAGCGTAAAGGAAGACAAAAATAAGGCCGATATATATTTTCTGTAAAAGGGTTTGTCTTGTTTTCATAAGGTCTGGCCCTCCCCTTCTTTATCAAAGACAGAGGTGATAATCATATTAAGGATAATGAATATCATTAATACGATGGAAAGACCGCTGCCCAGGTGCCAGTTGCTTGCCTGTGTGAATTCCTGCTCAATGACATTGCCGATGAGGAGGATCTTGCTGCCTCCCAGCAGGTTGCTGATGACGAAGGTTGTCAGAGCAGGGACAAAAACCATGGTAATGCCGCTGATTACGCCGGGAAGGCTTAAAGGAAAGGTGACGCGCAGGAAGGTCTGCAGGCCGTTGGCGCCTAAATCCCTTGCCGCATTTACCACGTTCGGATCAATTTTTACCAGGACATTATAAATCGGAAGCACCATGAAGGGCAGAAAATTATATACCATGCCCAGTACGATGGCTGCCGGGGTATTGATAATATTCAGCGAAGGCAGATGCAGAAAGGCGAGAATGGAGTTAATCACTCCCGTTTTTTCCAGCAGCGTCTGCCATGCAAGGGTTCTGAGAAGAAAATTCATCCACATGGGAAGAATAAATATCAGAACAATAAAGCTGTGCTGGTTCACATTCATATTGGCCAGAATCATGGCAAGAGGATAGGCCAGCAGAAAGCAAATCAATGTACTGATAAGCGACAGGGCGATGGAAAGCCATAAAGCTTTGGAATGCTCCGCGCTGGAGATTGCCGCAACATTGGCCAGGGTGAATGCGCCGGTTTTATCCGTGAGTCCATAGTAAAAAACCATGCACAGCGGGATAATGATAAAAGCGACAGACCAGAATATGTAGGGCCCTGACAGCAAATGCCTGTATTTTTTATTATTCATCAATGGCTGTGGCCTCCTCATCCTCAGATTCCGGCTTGTGCATGATCTGGATATTGAACGGATCCACCTTAATGCCTACCGGAGTGCCTACAGGATACATGCCGGTGGAGTGTACCAGCCATTCGAAACCATTGGCGGTAACCTCCATTTCATAATGGACGCCCTTGAAGATCAGGTGGGTAACCACTCCGCGGATAAGGCCGTCTTCCGGGGACACAAGCTCCACATCCTCAGGACGGATAACCGCATCGACAGGCTTGTTGGTTCCAAAGCCCGTGTCCACACAGGGGAAAGTTGCATCCAGTATCTTCACCAGCTTATCCTGGATCATCACTGCATCAAAAATATTGCTGTCACCGATAAAATCTGCCACGAAAGCATTTTCCGGCTCATTGTAAATGTCTTCCGGCGTGCCGATCTGCTGGATATATCCCTGGTTCATGACGACGATGGTGTCCGACATGGTGAGGGCTTCTTCCTGATCGTGGGTCACATAGATAAAAGTGATTCCCAACTCGTTCTTCAGGCGGATAAGCTCGTACTGCATATCCTGCCGCAGCTTCAGATCCAGAGCGCCCAGAGGCTCATCCAGGAGAAGGACCTTGGGTTCATTGACAATGGCCCTTGCGATGGCGACACGCTGCTGCTGTCCGCCGCTCAGGGAATCAGGCATGCGCTTTTCATAGCCGTCCAGGTTTACCAGCTTCAGGGCATATTTAATTTTATCGTTGATATAGGACTTGCTTTTTCCCTTTATTTTCAGGCCGAAGGCGATATTCTCCGCAATGTCCATATGGGTAAAAAGGGCATATTTCTGAAAAACAGTATTCAGCTGCCGTTTATTCGGGGGAAGATTGGTAATATCCTTCCCATCAAACAGAACCTGCCCCTTATCCGGTGTCTCAAAGCCTCCGATAATCCGCAGAGTCGTGGTTTTTCCGCATCCGCTCGGGCCCAGCAGAGTCAAAAACTCATTTTCCCGGATATAAAGATTCATATCGTCCAGAATAAGGGAAGAACCAAAAGATTTTGAAATATGCTGTAAATCAATCAGCCTGTTGCTCATATGCTTGCTCCGTTTCTCCGCTCTGCGGTAGGTGAATAGTGGAAGGCAGGCGAACCTGTCTTAAAAACTGGGCGGGCTGCTTACCCAGATAAGGGAAGCGCCGGTTTTTTCGTTAGCGGTGAGGTAATGGGTGGAATTCGGGGTAAAATAAAAGGATTCCCCCTTTTTGGCGCGTATGGCCCGTTTCCCTATGTGGATGGTTACGCTTCCGCTCAATATATAACCGAATTCCTCTCCTTCATGAGGATTGTCCGGATAGGTGGAACCTCCCGGTTCCAGGGTGAGCCGGATGGGCTCCATAATGTTTTTCTGGGCATTGGGGATGATCCATTCCGTTCTGTTCCTGCAGGCTTCATCCGTCTTTTCAAAATAATCGGAAGATGAGAAGACGATCTGTTCCTCTGTTTTCTCACTGAAAAATTCATTGAGATCCGTGCCCAGCACCTGGAGGATATCTACCAGGGTGGCGATGGAAGGAGAGGTGAGATCCCTTTCCAGCTGGGAAATAAAGCCTTTGGAAAGCTCTGCCCTGTCGGCAAGCTCTTCCTGGGTCAGCCCCTTCTGGACTCGGAGCTCCTTTAATTTGTTTCCTATATTCATATGGTAACCGGCCTTTCCTGAAAAGAACATATAATAAACTTAAAGTTTACTGACACTAAACAAGACGCTGATACCCATTATACTGAAATCCTGTTAAATGTCAATGCTGTAAGGATAAATTCCAGGTAAATTTTTACGGTGGGTCCCGTAGAATGTTCCCGCGGAGCCGTGTGCCCTGAGAGAGTGCCCGCCCTGCGCCCCGTTCTCTCTGCAGGAGCCGCCGCCTTGCAAGGTTCCTGTGCAGGCACGCTCTCGCTCGGATAAATTCGCAGCGGTACTAAGGCTGCAAAGGACGCAGCCTAAGGACCGGCG
>NZ_MPDJ01000004.1:412143-412250 GCF_001881565.1 Eisenbergiella tayi | reverse complement strand
TCCTTGCAAGGCGGCTCCTGCAGAGGGAACAGGGCGCAGGGCGGGCACTCTCTCAGGGCACACGGCTCCGCGGGAACATTCTACGGAACTGGGAAGGTTATGAATGA
>NZ_MPDJ01000004.1:378879-412122 GCF_001881565.1 Eisenbergiella tayi | reverse complement strand
GCAGAATAGTATAGGCTGACGGATTTATGGATGGAAGGAGGATGGATGCTGTGAAGAGAAGATTCCTTGAAGGGGATGATATTATGAGTAAAGGGTGGGAAAAAATTGAGTAAAAAAGATTAACAAACGGGGTGGGGTATGTTAAGATTAGTTTAACCTGAAAAAGGATGTCGTTTACAAGGTAAATCACGACAGGAGGCTGAAAAAATGGGACAGGATAAATATGTGGCGTATGTGTCTGCATACACGACCGGGGATCGGAGTGAACAGGGGATCACGGTGTATGATGTGGATATGCAGAAGGGGAGATTTACGGAGAAAGAGAAGATTAAGATAACGAATTCTTCTTATGTGACGATCTCTCATAATAAGAGGTATCTGTATTCTATTACGGATTTTGGTGTGGAATCTTACAGGATTAAGGAGGATGGCGGGCTTCAGGTTATTAATATGGGCTCCATCAATGGGATGAGGGGCTGTTATGTGTCTACGGATTATGAGGATAAGTATATCTTTGTGGCGGGATATCATGACGGGAAGCTTACGGTGCTGCGGATTAATGATGACGGCAGCGTGGGGGAAATAACGGAAGAGATTTATTATAAGGGGCTGGGAATTGTTGCGGAGAGGAATTTCCGGCCGCATATCAGCTGTGCGAAGATGACCAGGGATAATCATTATTTATGTGTGGCGGATTTGGGAATGGATCATACGAATGTGTATCGTCTGGATCATGTGAGCGGGAAGCTGAAGCTTGTGGATGTGATCCGCAGTGATCTGGAGAGTGCGCCCAGGCATCTGAAGTTCAGTAAGGATGGGAAATTCCTCTATATTGTGCATGAGCTGAAGAATTGTATTGATGTGTATACTTATAAGGAAGAAAAGGATAATCCTTTCTTTGAAAAAATACAGTCTGTCAGTACGCTGAATAATTATCATGCGGGAGGCTCCACGGCAAGTGCGCTGAATCTTTCCGATGATTTCCGGTATCTGTGCAGTTCCAATGCGGGAGATAACAGCGCGGCTATTTATAAGATTGATGAAAAAACGGGGCTGCTGACGAAGCTTTTGTGTCTGCCGGTGAGCGGGGAGTATCCTAAGGATGTGGCGCTTTTCCCGGATAATAAGCACTTGGTTTCGCTGAATCAGGATTCGGGAACTCTTACTTTTTTTACGACGGATTTGGAAAAGGGGCTGCTGGTTATGAATGGCCCGGAGATGAAGGTTGCGCAGCCTAACTGCGTGATTTTCCATAAGGTATCCGGGAATTGAAGCAAGCAGGTTTTTTGTAGACAAAATATCAGGGAGGACTAAATTTTATGGAAAAATGGACGAGGATTGCACATCAGCCCTGTCTGCCTATGGGGAAGGACGGCCGGCTGGTAACAGCCTGTGAGGAGCATATCCGGCTGTCAAGGCAGGCGGCCACGGAAGGGATGGTGCTGCTGAAAAACGAATGCGGCGTGCTGCCGCTTAAGAAGGGCTGCAGAGTCGCCCTTTTCGGAAAAGCACAGATCGATTATGTCAGAGGAGGCGGCGGAAGCGGGGAAGTTACGACCTCCTATACCCGTAATATTTATGAGGGCATGAAGCTCAAGGAGGAAGAGGGGAAGCTTCAGGTTTTTGACGAACTTTCCCGTTTCTATGAAGAGGATGTAAAGGAGCAGTATGCGCAGGGAAAGGAAAACGGTAAAACCGTGGAGCCTGCGGTGCCTGCCGGGCTGCTTCAGGCAGCCAGAAGATATACGGATATTGCGGTTATCACTATCTGCCGCTTCTCCGGGGAAGACTGGGACAGAAAAGGGATACCGGGCGACGGAGACTTTTATCTTTCCCCTCAGGAACAGGAAATGGTGGATGCCGTTACGGCGGCGTTCCCCAAAGTGGCGGTAGTGCTGGATGTAGGCGGAATGGTTGATTCTTCCTGGTTTAAGGAGAATGAGAAGATCCAGAGCGTACTGCTCGCATGGCAGGCTGGCATTGAAGGCGGGCTCGCCATAGCGGATATTCTGTGTGCGGATGCTAATCCTTCCGGAAAGCTGGTGGATACTTTTGCCGGTTCCTTTGATGATTATCCGTCCTCGGCAGGATTTAATGACTCGGATGATTATGTGGATTATACGGAAGATATTTATGTGGGCTACCGGTATTTTGAGACGATTCCGGGGGCGGCTGAAAAGGTAAACTATCCTTTTGGCTACGGACTGTCCTATACTTCTTTTGCAATAAGGAACTGCTGCGGAATGCTGGAGAAGGCTGAGAACGGAACACAGATCGTTGTGGAAGCAAGTGTCACTAATGTAGGGAAGCTTGCGGGCAAGGAAGTGGTACAGCTGTACTACAGCGCCCCTCAGGGCAGGCTGGGCAAGCCGGCAAGGGCACTGGGCGCTTTTGCAAAGACACGCTGCCTGCAGCCGGGAGAGACACAGCAGGTTACATTGCGGCTGGCGGCAGATTCCATGGCGAGTTATGACGATACCGGAAAGATAGCGAAATCCGCTTATGTAATGGAAGCGGGAGAATACGGCTTCTATCTGGGCAATTCTGTGAGAAATACGGAAAAGGTATCTTTTGTATATAAAGAAGAAGCGGACAGAGTGGTTCTTGTGCTGAAGGAGCGCGTGGCACCCCGTCAGCTTGCCAAAAGAATGCTGGCGGACGGCAGCTTTGAAGAGCTTCCGGTGCAGGCGGAATGTAAGGCTGAAAGATTTCCCGGCTTTGTGGAAGGCAATCCTCCTCACAAGGGACACTGGGAAGGAGATGCTGCAGCTAATGAGCGGGGAGCGGATGCTCCTGAGAAGAAAATCATGCTCATGGATGTGGTGAACGGGGATGCTTCCATGGAAGAGTTCCTTGCCCAGCTGACAAACGGACAGCTGATAGATCTGCTTTGCGGACAGCCCAATACGGGTGTGGCCAATACCTTTGGTATGGGAAACCTTCCGGAATACGGCGTTCCCAACCTGATGACGGCAGACGGGCCGGCGGGTGTGAGGATCAGGCCCGGCCTGGGCGTATGTACAACGGCATGGCCCTGTGCGACCCTGCTGGCATGTACCTGGAATCCGGATCTTGTATATGAAATAGGTGCGGCGGGCGCGAGGGAAATGAAAGAGAATAACCTGGGAATCTGGCTCACTCCTGCCATGAATATACACAGAAGCCCTCTGTGCGGAAGAAACTTTGAATATTATTCCGAAGATCCGCTGATCGCAGGAAAGATGGCAGCTGCCAAGGTTAACGGAATTCAGTCTGAGCATATCGGGGCCAGCATTAAGCATTTTGCCTGCAATAACAAGGAGACAAACCGCAAGGCCAGTGATTCCCGGGTATCGGAGAGGGCGCTGCGTGAAATTTACCTGAAGGGCTTTGAAATTGCCGTGAAGGAAGCCCAGCCCTGGACATTGATGACCTGCTACAATATGATTAACGGCAGATATGCTTCCGAAAGAGAAGACCTGTTGGCAGGCATTCTCCGGGAGGAATGGGGCTTTAAGGGCATGGTTACCACGGACTGGTGGAATAAGGCTTACCAGTACAAGGAAATCAAGGCAGGAAATGATTTGAAGATGGGCTCCGGGGATCCGGATGAAGTACTGGAAGCATGGAAAGAGGGTAAGGTAACCCGGAAAGAAATAGAAACCTGTGCTGCCAGAATTCTTGAAACCATAATGAAACTGGATTAATGAAAAGGGTATGTTGAGAAACAGATAATTCTAAACAGGGGAGACAGCGACTCACACAAGCCACTGCCTCCCTTAAATTTTCAGGCAGAATTCAACCGCTGTTGGATTCGGTGAGCTTTTCAATAAGATATGAAGAAAAGGTATAGGTAGTATGGAAAGAAATATAAGTGCAGATGATTTTTGCCGCTTTATTTGGAAAAGCTATTTAGAGGAGCGCCGGTACGATCTTGTAAATGAATTTGTTTCTGAGAAAATCAGTGTGATAGGAACCGGAGCCCATGAGGTGGAGAGGAATTTAGAAGAATTTATTGCCAGTTTTACGGAAGAGAGCAATAGCTGGAACGGACGTTTTGTGATCCGGGATCAGTGGTATCAAACAACGGAGCTTTCCGATTCCCATTCCCTTGTGATGGGGGAATTGGTTGTCAGGGAGGATACCGATGAAGGTATTTTATATGATATGTGTTTTCGGTTCACAGTTGTTCTGGAGCAGACAGAGAGTGGGTGGAAAATAGTACATATTCATCAGTCTGTTGCCGATCCCAACCAGGCGAGTGATGAATTTTTCCCCAATCATATGGTGGAAAAGACTCACACGCAGATTGTTTATAATCTGAGGCATGATTCCTTAACCGGATTACTGAACCGCTTGTATTTCAAGGAAACCTGTGAACGTTTTCTGGCAGATGGAACTGGCGGGGCGTTTTTGATGATAGATATAGACTGGTTCAAAAAGATCAATGATCAGTATGGTCATCCTGCGGGAGACAGGACATTGATTTCCTTTTCAGAAAGCCTGAAATCTGTAGTTTCTCCCAAAGATTTAACCGGCCGTATCGGAGGAGATGAGTTTACTCTGTTTTTAGCTGATATTAACGAAAAGAGTGAGATAGAAGATTTTCTTGTAATGCTGAAATCAGACTGGGAGGAGAGGCAAAAGGCGTTGGAGATGCATGATAAGATATCTGTCAGCGCGGGAATTACCTTTGCTTCAGGCGGAAACGTTTCTTATGAAGCACTTTTAAATAAAGCGGACCAGGCTCTTTACCTCGCAAAAAAGAACAGGGATAATGAGCTTGTGCATTGGGAACTTTTACTCCGGTGAAATAAGAAGAACCTATGGGAAATTAAGCGGCAAAGGCGCTGCATTCCATAGGCTCTTCTTATTTTGTGTACAGAACTGAAAAATCGGTATTTTTATCAGCGGCTGTGATTATGAGTTACATCTCATAATGGACTTCCATCAATCCTGTTCTGACGGACAGCCATAGAACCTGCGCAGACCCTCCATGCGGGAGGGCATACCGGCAAAAAGCAGATCGACGAGAGTGAGAGCGGTCATCGCCTCTACCACCACCACAGCTCTGGGGACGATAACCGGATCATGCCGTCCCTTAATCCGGACAAGAATATTTTCCCCGTTTTTATTTACCGTTTCCTGGGGAGAAAAAACGGAAGGGGTCGGTTTGATATGGGCGCGTACTATAATGGGAGAACCGTCACTGATACCGCCCAGAATACCGCCTGCATGGTTTGATTTTTTGGTTATCCTGCCATCCTCTGAGAGAAAAGGGTCATTATTCTGCGTGCCTGTGGAAGAGGAAACAGCACAGCCGTCACCGATTTCCACCGCCTTTACCGCGCCGATGGACATGAGGGCTTTGGCAAGAGACGCGTCAAGTTTGTCAAAAACCGGTTCCCCCACGCCTGCGGGCATACCGTCAACCCTGCATTCAACCACGCCGCCGGCGGAATCATGCGCCGCCATACATTCCTCCAGATAAGCCTCTGCCTTGGCGGAGCTTTCTTCGTCAGGCATACAGGTGGGAGTAGTGAGGATGGCTTCCCTCCGGAAATTCTCCATATTTACGGAAACCGGGCCTATGCTTTTGGTATAGGCACACAAGGAAATTCCCAGCTCCTTCAATATAAGAGAGGCAACGGCTCCGGCCGCCACCCGTCCCACGGTTTCCCTGCCGGAGGAACGGCCTCCGCCCCGGTAGTCCCGGAAACCATATTTGGCGTCGAAGGTATAATCGGCATGTCCCGGACGATAATAGGATGCAATTTCACTGTAATCACCGGAACGCTGGGAGGTATTCGGGACCATCAGACAGATAGCGGTACCTGTGGTTCTTCCTTCAAAGACTCCGGAAAGAATGGTCACTTCATCCCCCTCCTTTCTGGGAGTGGAATACCGGCTGCCGCCGGGCTTCCTCCGGTCAAGGAAGGTCTGGATATCTGCTTCAGAAAGAGAAAGGCCGGCCGGACAGCCGTCTATGACTACACCAAGGGCTTTCCCGTGGGATTCTCCCCAGGTTGTTATTTTAAAATAGGTTCCAAAAGTATTTCCTGCCATAACAATATTCCTCCGGCAGCGGTATGCTGCATAATAATCTACAGTCAGATATGTTCCTGTAAAACATGGGCAAAGCAGCACAGGATACCCGTGAACTGCTACTAAATTATAGCGTATATTCCCCGGGCGGGCAAGATGATCTTGAAGGAAGGAGGGCAATGTGTTATCATGAGTTACTGTTTGGACTATGCAGTTACTGTATGCGCCCGCAGGGTGTAAACTGTGAATGGCACCTGTTAGGAAAGACAATGCATTTCAGGCGAAAGGCAGGAGAACGGCGGAGGAAGGACAGGCTATGGAGGAACAGAAGAAAATGGGAAAAAAGAGAATGGCTAACGTGGAACTTCTGCGTATTTGTTCCATGCTGATGATAGTTCTGATGCATCTTCTCAATCACGGGAAGGTACTGGAAACAGTGGAAAAAGGAAGTGTTTCCTATTATCTTACCTGGACGATATTTGGTATATCCTTTGTTTCCATCAGCTGTTATATCCTGATCAGCGGGTATTTTTTGTGTGAAGCTTCGTTCTCTTTTGTGCGTATTCTTCGTCTGGAGGGGCAGGTCTGGTTTTATTCTATGGCTCTTTTTATAGTGGCGGCGGTTGTGCTCCGGCAGCCATTGGATATGTCATCCCTGATTGCCGCGGTATTCCCGATATTATCCTGTGAATATTGGTTTGTGACAATGTATGCAGGTATGCTTATATTGTCGCCCTTTTTGAATAAACTTCTGCTGGGACTGTCCCGGAAACAGTTCAGGCTGCTGCTGGGGTTCCTCTTTGTGCTGTTCTCCCTGTGGCCCAATGTTTTTTTCTTTTCTCCGGCATTGAATTTTGGCGGAGGAAGCGGAGTGGTGTGGTTTGTGACAGTATATCTGTTCGGGGCCTATCTGAAACGCTTTTATGTCCCCGACGGAAGGACGGCCAGGCATTTCCTGCATTTTCTGGCGGCAGGCCTTCTGGTACCGGCAAGCAGGTTTGTGATTGAACTGCTGCTGGCGACACCTTTGGGAAAAATAGGCTTCCTTCAGGATCTGATGTGGGGCTACAGCCTTTTTTATCAATATAATTCCGTTCTTGTACTGGCAGCGGCGCTGCTGCTTTTTATAGCTTTCCTGAATCTGGAGATAAGGCCGGGAAGGCTGCAGCGCCTGATTCTTGCGGCGGCGCCGTTAAGCTTCGGCGTGTACCTGCTCCATGACAACCCCAATTGGAGAGGAATCTTATGGGAATGGATAAATCCTTCACAGATGGCGGATAAATGGTATCTGGTACCGGGGGTACTGACGCTGGCTGCCGGGATTTTCCTGGTATGCGCCCTTTTGGAGATGCTGCGGAAAACAGCGGCCGGGCTGCCCGGACGGCTGAGAAGGAATAAGGAAGGCGTCAGAAAACAGGGCTGGCTGGAACGGAAGGCTTTGAAACTGGATGAGAAGCTGCTTCGGGATAACGAAATGTAACCGAGAGAACAAAGATAGGAGAGAATATATATGTATCGTTTGCTGAAACAGGAAGGAAGAGCGAAGAGAGGGGAACTGGAAACCGTTCACGGAACGGTGCAGACTCCGGTGTTTATGAATGTAGGGACGGTTGCCGCCATCAAGGGAGCCGTTTCCACGGAGGATTTGGAGCATATCAAGACCCAGGTACAGCTGTCCAATACCTATCATCTTCATGTAAGGCCGGGAGATAAAATAGTAAAGCAGCTGGGAGGGCTGCATAAATTTATGTCCTGGAACAAGCCTATTCTTACGGATTCCGGTGGATTTCAGGTGTTTTCTCTGGCTACCCTCCGCAAGATTAAAGAGGAAGGTGTTTATTTCAATTCCCATATCGACGGAAGAAAGATATTCATGGGGCCGGAGGAAAGCATGCAGATCCAGTCAAATCTGGCATCCACCATTGCCATGGCCTTCGATGAATGTGCCCCTGCCAAAGCCGAACGGGATTATGTGGAAAACTCGGTGGCCCGTACTACCCGGTGGCTGGAGCGCTGCAAAGCGGAAATGAGCCGCCTGAACAATCTGGATGATACGATTAATAAAAAACAGATGCTTTTCGGTATTAACCAGGGAGCTGTATATGCGGATATCCGTATTGAGCACGCCAAAAGAATCCGGGAGCTGGATTTGGACGGCTATGCCGTAGGCGGTCTGGCAGTGGGTGAGACCCATGAAGAGATGTACCATATCCTGGATGAAACGGTACCGTATCTGCCCACAGACAAACCTACCTATCTGATGGGTGTGGGAACTCCTGCCAATATTCTGGAAGGTGTGGAACGGGGCATAGACTTCTTTGACTGTGTTTACCCTTCCCGAAACGGACGCCATGGACATTTATATACCAACCATGGAAAGATCAACCTTTTTAACGCTAAGTTCGAACTGGACGAGCGCCCGATAGAAGAAGGCTGTGACTGCCCGGCCTGCAGAAGATACTCCAGAGCCTATATACGCCACTTGCTCAAAGCCAAAGAAATGCTGGGAATGCGTCTCTGCGTACTCCATAACCTATACTTCTACAATACCATGATGGAAGAAATACGCGATTCCCTTGACCGGGGAGAATTTGCTTCCTACAAAAAAGCAAAACTCGAAGGAATGAGCCAGCCGGCTGGCTCAATGTGAACGCGGTTTGCAGATGAATAATTCTAAAATTTTTTTAAAGTGGGTAAAAGGGCTTGCCCCTTGTCCGTTTTTTGTGTATGATGTTTGTTAGAAATGTATGCGGTATTGCCGCGTATAGTTAAATTGCAGGGCTGTTAAGCCCGACGTAGGAGGAAGTAAGTAGAGATGGGAATTTTAGCGAGCGAAGCTGCAACAGCAGGAACAGGAAGTATGATTGGCGTTATCTTGATGTACGTTGTTATTTTCGGTGTGTTCTTTTATTTTGTAATGTACCGTCCTCAGAAGAAGGAACAGAAGAAGATGAATACCATGCTTTCTTCTCTTGAAATCGGAGACAGTATACTGACCAGCAGCGGATTTTATGGAGTCGTTATCGATATAACCGATGATACCGTTATTGTGGAATTCGGCAATAACAAAAACTGCCGTATCCCCATGCAGAAATCAGCAATTTCTCAGGTTGAGAAAGCGAATGCCGACGACTGATATACAGGTGCCGGCTGAAAGAAATCAATGATCCTGCAGACATGGCGCGGTTTGGACATGTGCAGGTTTAAGGCGGAAAATGACTTGCCGGAAGACAGTCTTTTCCGTTTTTTCATTTGGAATCAGCAGTAAAAAATGTGCCTGGCTATACATTCTGGCTATGAAAGAATGCTTTTTTATTCCTGCAGGTTATTGCAGCTATATCGAAAGGGTATGGCTGTTTTTTATTGCCGCCGGTTCTTTCTGTTGAAATTCTGCATATTTTGGGCTATGATTATAAAAAGACGGAAAGCGCAGGCGTAAGGGAAGGGCGGTCATGACCGGCAAAGAAGTGTTATTCCCTGTTGTATGCGCCGCAGAAGAAGGGATTGTGAGAATATTATGGAATTACATATCGGTTGTATACCGGGCGACGGAATCGGCCCGGAAATTGTGAGAGAAGCGAAAAAGGTATTGGACAGGGTAGCGGAAAAGTTCGGTCATACCATCCAATATACGGAAATCCTTCTGGGAGGGGCGTCCATTGACGTACATGGTATCCCTCTTACACAGGAGGCCATTGATGCCGCGAAGAAAAGCGATGCGGTGCTGATGGGATCTATCGGCGGGGATGCCAATACCTCGCCTTGGTACAAGCTGCCGTCTCAGAAACGTCCGGAAGCAGGACTTCTTGCCATAAGAAAAGAGCTGGGGCTTTTTGCCAATCTGCGGCCTGCGGTATTATACGATGAACTGGCGGGCGCGTGCCCTCTTAAGGAAGAAATCAGCAAAGCCGGATTTGATATGATGATTATGAGGGAATTGACCGGCGGCCTGTATTTCGGGGAAAGAAAAACCACTGTGGAAAACGGTGTACGTACCGCGGTGGATACCCTTACCTATAATGAAAAGGAAATCCGCCGTATTGCGGTTAAGGCCTTTGATATAGCCATGAAGCGCAGGAAGAAGGTTACCAGCGTGGATAAGGCCAATGTACTGGATTCCTCCAGGCTCTGGAGAGACGTGGTCAATGAAGTGGCGAAGGATTATCCGGAGGTTGAACTTTCCCATATGCTGGTTGATAACTGTGCAATGCAGCTGGTTAAGAATCCGGCACAGTTCGATGTGATATTGACGGAAAATATGTTCGGTGATATTCTTTCCGATGAAGCCAGCATGGTGACGGGTTCAATCGGTATGCTGGCAAGCGCCAGCCTGAATGATACCAGCTTCGGCCTGTATGAACCCAGCCATGGAAGCGCACCGGATATCGCCGGCAAAGACATTGCCAATCCCATTGCGACGATTTTGAGCGCATCTATGATGCTGCGCTACAGCTTTGATCTGGCGGCGGAAGCGGATGCGGTGGATAATGCAGTAAAGCAGGTATTGAGGGACGGCTTCCGTACGGTGGATATCATGTCGGAAGACTGTCTGAAGGCGGGCGGAAGACAGGTAGGCTGTCAGGAAATGGGCACTCTGCTCGCAGACAGAATTTAAAAATCCCTGAAAGGAGAAGGATAGAATATGAGAAGTGATTCAGTAAAATCAGGAGTACAGCAGGCGCCCCACAGAAGCCTGTTTAATGCGCTGGGCATTACGGAAGAGGAGAGACAGCGCCCTCTCATCGGTATTGTCAGCTCTTATAATGAAATAGTTCCCGGTCATATGAATCTGGATAAAATCGTGGAAGTGGTTAAAATGGGCGTTGCCATGGCAGGAGGGACACCTTTTGTGTTCCCGGCTATCGCTGTATGTGACGGTATCTCCATGGGACATATCGGAATGAAATATTCCCTGGTTACCAGAGATTTGATTTGCGACAGTACGGAATGTATGGCTATGGCCCATGGTTTTGACGGGCTGGTAATGATTCCCAACTGTGATAAAAATGTTCCCGGTCTTTTGATGGCGGCCGCAAGAATCAACATCCCCACAATCTTTGTTTCCGGCGGACCGATGATGGCAGGGCATGTATGCGGCCATAAAACCAGCCTTTCTTCCATGTTTGAGGCAGTGGGAAGCGTTGCGGCAGGCAGCATGTCCATGGATGAGCTTCAGGAATATGAAGAAAAGGCCTGTCCTACCTGCGGTTCCTGCTCCGGTATGTATACGGCTAATTCCATGAACTGTCTGACGGAAGCGCTGGGTATGGGGCTTAAGGGAAATGGTACCATTCCTGCGGTATATTCCGAACGTATCCGTCTGGCCAAGCATGCCGGCATGCAGATCATGCAGTTGGTGGAAAAAGATATCAAGCCCAAGGATATCATGACTGAAAAAGCATTTATGAACGCCCTGACCATGGATATGGCTCTTGGCTGTTCCACGAATTCCATGCTGCATCTTCCGGCTATCGCTCATGAGGCGGGAGTGGAGCTGAACATGGAAATTGCCAACGAGCTTTCTTCCAGAACGCCTAACCTGTGCCATCTGGCTCCGGCAGGCCCCACTTATATGGAAGATTTGAATGAGGCGGGCGGTGTCTATGCCGTAATGAATGAATTGAATAAGAAAAATCTGTTATATACGGATTTGATTACGGTGACCGGCAAAACGGTCGGAGAAAATATTGCCGGCTGTGTCAATAAAAATCCGGAGGTAATCCGCCCGATAGAGAATCCTTATTCCCAAACCGGCGGCATTGCAGTGCTGAAGGGAAACCTGGCTCCGGAAACAGCGGTGGTAAAACGCTCTGCAGTAGCCCCTGAAATGATGGTTCATGAAGGACCTGCCAGAGTATTTGACTGTGAAGATGATGCCATCGACGCTATCAAAAACGGCAAGATTGTGCCGGGAGATGTCGTGGTCATCCGTTATGAAGGCCCTAAGGGAGGCCCTGGTATGCGTGAAATGCTCAATCCTACCTCTGCAATAGCAGGAATGGGAATGGGATCAAGCGTAGCGCTTATTACTGACGGACGTTTCAGTGGCGCTTCCCGCGGAGCGTCTATCGGCCATGTATGCCCGGAAGCCGCTGTGGGCGGACCGATTGCTCTGGTGGAGGAAGGGGATATTATCAGCATCAATATCCCGGAAAACCGTCTGGATGTGAAGGTATCCGAGGAAGAGATGGAAAGCAGACGTGCAAAATGGCAGCCCAGGCAGCCTCAGGTTACGACCGGATATCTGGACAGATACCGGAAGATGGTTACCAGTGCCAATCGCGGAGCCATTCTGGAAATTAAGTAATATATTCTGCGCTGCCCTGAGGACAGCTGCGGATCATAAAGAGCCAAGGGCGGCATGAAACGGGAAGGCACATTCCTTTTTCTGCCGCCGGAGGACAGAAAAAAAGAAACACAGACCGCGGAAGCGGCGGAACGGAGGAATGCATGCAGCTGACAGGAGCGGAAATTATTGTCGAATGTCTGAAAGAACAGGGTGTGGATACGGTATTCGGTTATCCCGGGGGAACTATTCTAAACGTCTATGATGCCCTGTATAAACACCAGAGAGAAATCTTTCATGTGCTGACCTCCCATGAACAGGGAGCGGCCCACGCGGCTGACGGCTATGCAAGAGCTACGGGAAAGGTGGGAGTCTGTCTGGCTACCAGCGGCCCCGGAGCCACAAATCTTGTTACAGGGATTGCCACTGCCTATATGGATTCCATCCCCATGGTGGCGATTACGGCGAATGTAACCCTTCCCATGCTGGGAAAGGACTCCTTTCAGGAAGTGGATATTGCCGGTGTTACCATGCCGATTACCAAACATGGCTATATTGTAAAGGATGTCAGTATTCTTGCCGATACTCTGCGGAAAGCCTTCCGTATTGCGGCATCCGGACGTCCGGGGCCGGTGCTTGTGGACGTCACCAAGGATGTTACGGCCGCTTTGTATGAATATACACCCAAAGAACCGGAAAAGCCGGAATGGGTAAAAAAATATAACGAAGAAGAAGTGGAACAGGCGCTGAAACTGCTCACTAAGGCAAAAAAGCCTTATATTTTCGTGGGCGGCGGAGCGGTTCTGTCCGGCGCTTCCGGACAGGTCAGGGAATTTGCAGCCAAAATGGATGCGCCCGTATGCGATACCCTTATGGGGAAAGGTGCTTTTGACGGGCATAATCCGTTATATACGGGTATGATAGGCATGCACGGTACCAAGACATCCAACCTCGGAGTCAGTGAATGTGATCTCCTGATTGCACTGGGTGCCCGTTTCTCCGACCGTGTGGTGGGAAATGTCAAAAAATTTGCCTCCCACGCCAAAATACTGCACATAGATATCGATGCGGCGGAAATTAATAAAAATGTGCATGCGGACGCTTCTCTTGTAGGCGATCTGAAGGATATCCTGAATACGATAAACAGCCGCCTCCCCCAGCTTTCCCATGAGGAATGGACATCCCATATTAAAGAATATATGGAAAAATATCCGTTAAAGTATGACGAAAGTGTGCTCAGCTGTCCTTACGTGATAGAGGAGCTGGATCGGATAACGGGAGGAGATGCGATAATCACTACGGATGTGGGACAGCATCAGATGTGGGCTGCCCAGTATTACCACTATACGAAGCCGCGTACCTTTATTTCCTCAGGAGGGCTGGGGACCATGGGCTATGGCCTGGGAGCCTGTATCGGAGCCAAGATGGGCAAGCCGGATAAAATCTGTGTGAACATAGCGGGAGACGGATGCTTTCGTATGAACATGAACGAGCTTGCTACAGCCAGCAGATACAATATTCCTGTTATACAGGTGGTGATTAATAACCATGTACTGGGAATGGTACGGCAATGGCAGACCCTTTTCTATGATCACAGATATTCTCAGACCGTCCTTGCGGATAAGGTGGATTTCTGCAAGGTGGCGGAAGGCCTGGGCTGTATGGCGATCCGGGTGACACAGAAGGAAGAAGTGGCTCCGGCTATTGAAAAGGCGATTGCCGCGGGAGGACCGGTGCTCATCGAATGTGTGATTCCTGAGGATGATAAGGTATTTCCCATGGTTTCTCCGGGGGCCGCTATCAGTGAAGTGTTTGACGGTGATGATCTTGCCGGAGAAAATGCGGCGCAGTGATAAAGGCGTGAAGTATCTGCCTTTTATGGAAGGAATGGCCATGCCGGGCACAGTTTTGCTGCGCCCGGCATACTTATACATTATGTACGGGTATCCTCGGAAGGTCTTTGGCAGATAGTAATATTCACGGTCTTTTTTGCGGAAAAAGCACATAAATTGTTTAACGTAGTAGTTGACTAAAGCAAAAGGACTATGTAAAATAGACGGTATCGGACCGCAGGGAAAGAGCAGCGGCCTGTGAAATAAATATGAGGAGGAAAATTAGTCGTGGCAAGAGTATATAATTTTTCGGCTGGACCTGCAGTTCTGCCTGAGGAAGTATTGAAAGAAGCTGCAGAGGAAATGATGGATTACAGAGGATGCGGCATGTCTGTTATGGAGATGAGCCACCGTTCCAAAACCTATCAGACAATCATTGATGAAGCAGAAGCGGATTTAAGGGAGCTGATCGGTATTCCCGATAATTACAAGGTGCTTTTTCTGCAGGGCGGGGCGAGCCAGCAGTTTGCAATGATTCCCATGAACCTTATGAAGAACAAGGTAGCAGATTACATTGTTACCGGCCAGTGGGCGAAGAAAGCATGGCAGGAAGCGTCCAAATACGGAAAAGCGAACAAAATCGCCTCTTCTGAAGATAAAACCTTCTCATACATACCGGACTGTTCCGATCTCCCTGTTTCTGAGGATGCGGATTATGTCTATATTTGTGAAAATAATACTATTTACGGAACGAAATTCAAAACATTACCCAACACCAAGGGCAAAACGCTGGTAGCGGACGTTTCCTCCTGTTTCCTGTCCGAGCCGGTGGATATTACCAAATACGGTGTTATGTACGGCGGCGTACAGAAAAACATCGGACCCGCAGGTGTTGTAATTGTCATAATCAGGGAAGATCTGATCACTGAGGATGTGCTTCCCGGGACACCTACCATGCTTCAGTATAAGACCCATGTGGATGCGGGATCTCTGTATAATACCCCTCCCGCTTATGGAATCTATATCTGCGGCAAGGTATTCAAGTGGCTTAAGAAAATGGGCGGCCTGACGGCTATCAAAGAACTGAACGAGAAAAAAGCGGCGATTCTCTATGATTTCCTGGATGAAAGCAAGCTGTTTAAGGGGACCGTGCGTAAGGAAGACCGCTCCCTTATGAATGTTCCTTTCATCACCGGCAGCGAGGAGCTGGATGCCAAATTCGTGAAGGAAGCGAAGGCAGCCGGTCTGGAAAGCCTGAAGGGCCACAGAAGCGTAGGCGGTATGCGTGCCAGCATTTATAATGCGATGCCTGTTGCCGGAGTGGAAAAGCTGGTGGAATTTATGAAAAAATTCGAAGCGGAAAATGCCTGATTCGTATATATGGTTTGTTAAAAGAATAATTTAGGAAAAAAGGAGAAGTCCCCTATGTTTAAATATCATTGCCTCAATCCAATTGCGAAGGTGGGACTGGATGGTTTTACCGAAGAATATGTAAAAACAGAAGATATCGGGGAAGCGGACGGCATTCTTGTAAGAAGCGCTTCCATGCATGACATGGATCTTCCGGATAATCTTCTGGCGGTGGCCAGGGCCGGAGCAGGCGTCAATAATATCCCGCTGGATAAATGTGCATCCAAGGGTATTGTTGTTTTCAATACGCCCGGAGCCAATGCCAATGGCGTGAAGGAAATCGTGATCGCAGCGATGCTGCTGGCTTCCCGTGATATTGTAGGCGGCATCAATTGGGTGGAAGCCAATAAGGATAACCCGAATATTGCCAAAGACGCGGAAAAAGTAAAAAAGAATTTTGCAGGGACGGAAGTCCAGGATAAGAAGCTGGGTATTATCGGACTTGGCGCAATAGGCGTTAAGGTTGCCAATGTGGCAAAGCATATGGGTATGGAAGTATATGGCTATGACCCTTATGTTTCCGTAGATGCTGCCTGGAATCTAAGCCGCGATGTAAAGCATGTTATCAATGTGGATGAGATTTATGAAAATTGTGATGTTATCACCATCCATGTGCCCCTTTTGGACTCCACAAGAGAAATGATCAATGAAGCAGCTATTGCGAAAATGAAAGAGGGTGTGATCCTTCTGAATTTTGCAAGGGATCTTCTGGTTGATGAAGAAGCGGTCCTGGCCGGAATCGAACAGGGAAAGGTACGTAAATATGTGACCGATTTCCCCAACCTTACAACGGCAGGCAAGCCGGGCTGCATCGTGATCCCTCATCTGGGAGCATCCACTGAGGAATCCGAAGATAACTGTGCGGTAATGGCGGTTAAGGAACTGAAGAATTTCCTGGAAAACGGAAATATCAATAACAGTGTGAATTATCCTTCCTGTGATATGGGAATCTGTGATCAGGCAGGAAGAATTGCAATATTCCACCTGAATGTGGCGAATATGATAACGAAATTCACCGCGCTTTTCGGTGATAACGGCATCAATATTTCCGATATGACCAATAAGTCCAAAGGAGACGTGGCATATACCATGATGGATGTGGAGACGCCTCCCAGCGAGGAGATTATCAATACCCTTCGTTCTATCCCGGGTGTTATCCGCGTGCGCGTTGTAAAATAAGATTAATTTTTGTTCACAGCAAAATGTCCGGAGCGGTTTTAATACCGTTTCGGACATTTTTTAGTGCAGCAGTATTTTTTATGAAATCACCTGCCGGTTTTTTATATAATAGCCAATGAACTGTTTCAGTCCCATTCAGACGGCCTGATAAGATGCCCGGGAATGCGGGTATTCAGGTTCCCTTTCGCTGCGTTAATCTGTCCCTGCGTCAAGAATATACTTTCACTTAAATCAGCGTTTTGGATATTAGTATCCCGCATATCTGCTCCAAGGAAATTACATCCGGTCAAATCACATTCCTCTAAATTTGCCGCTATCAAGAGGGCTGAACTAAAATCGCTGCCGTTTAGCCGGGATTTTTTGAAATTATGCCCCATAAAATCCTTTTTCACCGCTGTATTTTTCGGATAGCCAACCTGCTGTTTTACCATTATCCAGGCTTTGTTCAGCAATGCATTTACTTTTGTCCTGCAAATCTCCATATCGAAATCCAAAATAATTTGAGGAGTGGATTTCAAAAGAAGATGTAACTCTTTTATACAGCTGTCAGCTTCGGCCCAGAGCGATTTGGCGGGCAATAAGGTTAAAACCTCTGACATATACCACAATATTTGCTGCAGATAGTATGTTTTCACAAATACATCAAATACCTCCTGTGCTATAGGGAGATTTGCTTTCCAGTTTTCATCGCCGTACAGTGAAGTGACTGCCTGTCCTGCTCCGCAGCAATCGTAAGCTAAACATCCTTTCATATGTCTGGAGTGCAGCTCCTTGTGTATGGAGCAGCGGAAACAATCATCTAAATAGCTGCATGGTATCCCGGCTGCTTTGTCGGCAGGAAAACCGTCATATTTGGAAAAGTATAAGGCTGTACAGCAAAGTCCGCTGCATTTATTGCATTTAATCCTGAATTCATCGAAGATATTTGTATTGTACTGATGAAGCTTCAACTTGCACCTCTTCCCTGCAGACACAATGATACGTCTCACTTGTGCCGCTTTTTCTGTTAATAGTATAATTGATGTAAAATATATCGTCAATCGTTTGAAGCCAAGTACTCCATCCGGGTATCAGATGTGATACAAAATTTCTTAATTACTAACCGCCCTTATATACCCCTTGTATCGGAAATAAGAATCAGTTATACTTATTTATAAATAACTTGATAACGGAGGTAAGAGAATGGCTGAAATCAGACCGTTCCGGGCATACAGGCCGAAAAAGGGCCTGGAGCAGCGAATTGCAGCGTTGCCTTATGATGTATATAACAGGGAGGAAGCAAAGGCTGAAGTGAAGAAGGAACCACTTTCCTTTCTGGCTGTTGACAGAGCGGAGACCCAGTTTGACGACAGCGTGGATGTTTATGCGGACTGCGTATATGAAAAGGCCCGCGAAATGCTGTGGAAAAGGATAGAAGAAGGCAGCTTTGAACAGGAGGAAACCCCGGTTTATTACATATATGAGCTGGTGATGGACGGACGGGCGCAGACAGGAATTACAGCCTGTGCGAGTGTGGACGATTATCTGAACCAGGTGATAAAGAAGCATGAGAATACCAGGGCGGATAAGGAAGCCGACCGGATTCGCCACGTGGATATCTGTGATGCACAGACAGGCCCGATTTTTCTTGCATACCGTTCCCAGCCTGTCATTAACGCCATTGTTGCACAATATAAGGCGGGGGAGCCACTGTATGACTTTATTTCACCGGACGGGATTGCCCACAGGGTATGGAAGATAGACGGACCGGAGGACGTTGATGCAGTACACAGGGCTTTCTCTGAGGTGGGAGAGATTTATATTGCGGACGGCCATCATCGCTGTGCCTCAGCGGTGAAGGTATCTGAAAAACGCAGACAGGAGAGGCCGGGTTATACCGGCGAGGAAGAATTTAATTTCTTTTTATCCGTGCTGTTCCCGGACGATCAGCTGATGATCATGGATTATAACAGAGTGGTAAAAGATCTGAATGATTTAACAAAGGAGGAATTTATTGGAAAAATCCGGGAATCCTTCCAGATAGAGGAATTGCAGACCGGTGCGGATGGCAGGCCGGATAAGAAGGGTACCTTTGGAATGTATCTGGATGGAAGCTGGTACCGCCTGACAGCAAAAGAGAATATTTTATCAAAGGATCCGGTAAAGGGGCTGGATGTGTCTGTTCTGCAGGATTATCTGCTGGAACCGGTGCTGGGAATAAAGGATCCTAAAACGGATAAACGGATTGATTTTGTGGGAGGTATCCGGGGAATGAAGGAACTGGAGCGCAGGGTTTCGGAGGACTGCAGGATAGCATTTGCCATGTATCCCACTTCCATCGGGGAACTTTTTGCTGTTGCGGATGCCGGGCTTTTGATGCCGCCTAAATCCACATGGTTTGAACCCAAATTAAGAAGCGGGCTCTTTATTCACAGTCTGCGGTAGAAGAGCTTAGAAAGTTGAGGAAAACGGTATGAAAGATAAATTATATAAACTGATGGATTGGCGTGAGATCGAAGCTATTGTCTATTCGGAGGAGGATAACCCGCACAGACTGCTCGGGCCTCATACGGCAGGAAGTTCTACACTGCTTCAGACCTTTCAGCCGGGGGCGGAACAGGTTACGGTGGTGATTCCTGAGACCGGAAAGGAAGTGGCAATGGAGCTGGCGGACGAGGCCGGATATTTTGCCGCGCTGATTCCGGGAAAGAAAATCGGGGACTATACCTTAAAGGTAGATTATCCGGACGGACGTCATGAGGAAATTATCGATCCATACCGGTTCGGGCCGGTTATTACCAAAAAAGATACGGCTCTTTTTGCTGCGGGAACCCATTATGAGGCCTATAAAATACTGGGAGCCCATATATGCAGCGTGGAAGGGGTAAAAGGCGTGCATTTTGCCGTTTGGGCCCCGAATGCGGTCAGGGTGAGTGTTGCCGGAGATTTTAATAACTGGGACGGCAGGGTGCATCAGATGCGCAGACTCTGGGATTCCGGAATATTTGAAATCTTTATCCCCGGAGATTTGGAAGGGCAGAATTATAAATATGAATTAAAGGCAAGGGGCGGCCTTACTTATCTGAAAGCGGATCCGTATGCTTTTGGGCAGCAGCTGCGTCCTGACACGGCGTCCGTCATCCGCGATATTTCAGGATTTTTCTGGGAGGACGAAGACTGGATTGCCCGCAGGGAGAAAACGGATTATACGAAGGAACCGGTAAGCGTTTATGAGCTTTATCTGGGATCCTTCTGCAAGCCGGAGACCGGAAGAACCTACTGCAATTACAGAGAGCTTGCCCCGAAAATCATTGAATACGTAAAAGAAATGGGGTATACCCACATAGAACTGATGCCTGTCATGGAACATCCCTTTGACGGTTCCTGGGGGTATCAGGTAATCGGCTACTACGCGCCCACTGCCCGGTATGGTACGCCGGAGGACTTTATGTTTTTCATGAATGAAATGCATAAAGCGGGAATCGGTGTAATCCTCGACTGGGTACCGGCTCATTTTCCCAGGGACACGTATGGATTATCCGCTTTTGACGGGACATGCCTTTATGAACACCAGGATCCCCGCCAGGGAGCACATCCTCACTGGGGGACTCTGATCTATAATTACGGAAGGCCTCAGGTATGCAATTACCTGATAGCCAACGCGCTGTTCTGGATTGAACAGTACCATGCGGACGGCATCCGTATGGATGCGGTGGCGTCTATGCTTTATCTGGATTATGGCAAGAATGACGGAGAATGGGTGGCTAATATCTATGGCGGAAATCAGAATCTGGAAGCCATGGAATTCCTGAAGCATGTGAACAGTATGATTCATAAGCGCGGAAAAGGAGCATTGTCCATAGCGGAGGAATCCACCGCATGGCCGAAGGTGACCGGCAGCCTGGATGATGACGGCCTGGGCTTTGACATGAAGTGGAATATGGGCTGGATGAATGATTTCTTAAGCTATATCAAACAGGATCCTTATTTCCGTTCCGGGTGCCACAATGAGCTTACCTTCAGCATGGTTTATGCTTACAGCGAGCACTTTATGCTTGTGCTGTCTCATGATGAGGTAGTGCATGGAAAGGCTTCCATGCTCGGAAAGATGCCCGGAACCAGGGAAGAACAGTTTGAAAACCTGAAGGCCAGCTATGGCTTCATGATGTGCCATCCCGGGAAAAAACTGTTATTCATGGGACAGGATATCGGAGAATATGATGAATGGAATGAGAAGCGGGGCATAGAGTGGGAGCTTCTCAAAGAGCCGGATCATAAAGGACTCAATGAATTTGTAAAGGAATTGAATTCCCTGTACAGGAATCAGCCGGCGCTATATCGGAAAGATACCAGCTGGGACGGTTTTGAATGGGTGAACTGCATCAATGCGAATGACTGCATCCTTTCCTTTGTAAGAAAAGCGGATAAGCCGGAACAGATGCTCCTTGTGGTGATGAACTTTGCCAATGTGGAAAGGAAAAATTACCAGGTAGGCGTGCCGCTTAACGGTAAATATAAAGAAATTCTGAATTCAGATGCCAAAGTCTTCGGCGGCGAAGGCAGAGTGAATTCCAGAATGAAGCCTGCACTTGAGGAGCCCTTTGACGGAAAGGATTATTCCATTAAAATGACTCAGGCGCCTCTCAGTATCAGCATTTTCTCCTATCAGCCCTATACCAAAGAGGAACTGAAGGAAATTGCTAAGAAGAAGGCGGAAAAAGAGAAAAAAGCGAAAGAAGCGGCAAGGAAGAAACAAGGGGCAAAAAAGGCAGCGCCCAAAACCCTGAAGGAAGAACTGGCAGATAAGGTTTTTGAGGCCGATGCGGCCATTTCGGAGAAGGGAGAGGTGGAAAAGCCCGTCAGAGTGATAAAAACCCGTAAAAAGGCGGAGAAAGAATGAACAGATATATCGTATTGACAGCAGATGTGGCAGAAGAACTGGCGCTGGGGCAGAAGCTTTTAAAAGCGGCGCCCCAGACCATGCTCGATTTGCTTATCCGAGTGGTTATTTGTGTTGTAGTGTTTCTGGTAGGATCCCGGATTATCAATTTGGTGCGCAAGCTGACATCCAATGCGCTGAAAAGGGCGAATGCCAGTAAGGAAGCCAAGCAGTTCCTGGATTCCACACTGAAAGTGGGTTTGTATGCTTTTCTGATTTTCCAGATAGCGGTCAAGCTGGGGATTGACGCCACCACAATTGCTACAGTGTTAGGTTCGGCTACAGTGACCATCGGACTTGCTTTTCAGGGCAGTCTTAAGAATTGTATAGGCGGCATTCTGATCATGCTTCTGCATCCCTTCCGTGTCGGAGATTACATTATTGAAGACAACCACAAAAATGAAGGAACGGTTTCGGAAATTACCATTTTCTATACCAAGCTTGCGACTATTGATAACAAAATAATTCTCCTTCCCAATGGTTCTTTAGCGGATATAAGCATTACGAATGTAACCAATGAGGACAACAGAAGGGTGGAACTGAAGGTGGGTATTTCTTACCGGGCTGATATCCGTAAGGCGAAGGCGGTTATTAATTCTCTTATTGAGGCAAATGACAGGATTATAAAAGACAAGGAATACCGGATATTCGTGGATGATTTGGGAGCCAGCTCCGTGGTGATCGGCATGCGTTTCTGGACGAAGACAGAAGATTACTGGCCGGTGCGGTGGGATATGCTGGAAGAGATTAAGTATGCTTTTGATGAGAATGGTATCGGAATTCCTTATCCCCAGATGGATGTACATTTGGATGGAGGAAATGGGGAAGGGTAGTTGTGTGTGAAGCGTATATGAGGAAAGCAGGTATGGTAAAACCAATTAGGGAAGAGGAACTTTTTGAAAGTTTGGAAATTTTTCACCGGGGATATGAAACTGTTGCTGCAGAATTTGGTTTGACGGAGGAAAATTGTCCGGATAGAGGGAGGGCCAGTCTGCCTTATCATAAACTTCTAAGTGAATTTGAAAGCGGCACATTGATGTATGGCTATTTTGACGGGGATAAGTTGACTGGTTTTTTAGGTATGAAGATTTTGGAAGACAGCTGCAAATTAGAAGATCTCATAATATTGCCGGAATACAGAAAATTGGGATATGGCTCCTGTCTGTTGGATTATTGCAAGAAAAAGACCCTGGAACTTGGATTGAGGAAAGTGGTGCTTGGAATGATAGATGACAATGTCCGGCTTAGAAATTGGTATATTAAAAATGGTTTTGTCAATACCGGTTATAAAAAGTATGAGAATGCACCTTTTACGGTAGGCTATATGGAATGGAATAATCAAGAAAATTAATGATTACAGATACCGGAATATTTTTGTATTCTGGTATCTTTTTTTGATTTATGAATAGTAGATTACATGTATGATAGCTATTTAGTTATTTACCTGTCAAAATTTTTAATAAATAGATATCTTTCCAAAGCTGGAAAAGGGACTCGAACCCTCGACCTACTGATTACGAATCAGTTGCGCTACCAACTGCGCTATTCCAGCAATTTACCGACGTTATTTATTATAAAGGCTAATTCACTTTTTGACAAGAGTATTTTTCTTTTTTATCTTAAAATTTTTCACCAAATTTATTTTAATAGAAAAACATATTTGGATGTATGTGCGATTTTGTGAAAAGAGATTAATTTAATTCTATGGTTGCAGAAATTTTTTTTGCATTTTAATTACAACAGAAACAGAGGAAAATAATCAGTATAAGAAAGGCAACACTTACAATGGAAGATGACAGTTGGATTAAATTAGGAGATAAGATAAAAGGTGCAATTGAATATTATTATAATTAATAATATGCCTAGAGATTTATTAAAACTTGCTATACAAATATACTGTAATGATTTTACAGGCGATTTATAAAAAGAAGAGTGATTTTTGGATTGCTTTTCTTTTTTTGTGGAGATAAATGCCTTTTCGTTCAAAAGCAAACTCTTTTGTTGAATATCTACAGGCGGCATGATATGATTTATTTATCAAAAGTATATATAGAATATGAGGGAGAAATATGGCGAAGAGTATATATTTGGAGAAGGCAATGCTGTCAGATGAACTTATGCTTGCTGTTGAAGTAAGCGGGTATAAACAACAATGGGATGAAATCATCCGGTATCTATCAGAAACCTATGTTGATTTTTCGCAGGAATGGAAATATTATGGTAAGGCATGGGGATGGACTTTAATGCTCAAAAGTAAATCAAAAACCTTATGTTATTTAACCCCTGCGCAGGAACATTTCCAGGTATCTGTTATTTTCAACGACAAAGGTCGTGCTTTGGCGGCTGCATATGACCTGCCTGAAACCGTGCTTCAGGCAGTGGAAGCTTCCAAGGGTAATCCGAAAAATATTCCGTACGATTTCGATATCAGGACAAACACCGACACGGATATTGCGAAAAGGCTTATTGAAATACGTTCTAAAACGTAATCCGCTTTTGTTGCAGAAGACTGTTTACAAATATTAGGACAGCTTGATCATTGAGGGATTAGAATGAAATTTATAGTAATTAAAATTATGCAGGGTATGATGGCTGAAGCACAGAAGCCATGTAAAACTGACGAGCGGAATTGTTCCTATATCATGGTAAATAAATATATACGTGCTTTTTGTATTTTGGCAGTTATTATTTCTGTTTTTATATTTTGCTTTATGCCGCAATATATAAATGAATCCGTTGTAATTGCAATAGTACTGCTCGTAATTTCACTAATTATTTTATTCATTACTTTGAGGACATTATTTAAGAGATATACATTAACAGATTCCGGGCTTTCGTGTTCCGTGTCTGCCGGAAAAGTAATAAGCTATGGCGAGTTAAACAAAGCATACATAGAGTGCAGACAGAATGAATTTGATGATGTACTGCATATCGATGGAAAGAAGGCGATCCCGTTACACTTGTTTTACGGCAGTTATGATTTTATCAGGCAGCTCGAAGAAAAAGCGGATATAACGCTGGAACGAAAAGATACGAAGTTTGCCGAAAAACCCAAAATCCTTCCATTGGCGGCCATTCTCATCTTAGGTGTGATTTTATTTGTAATGAAAAATGCCTCATAGGCTTTATTAATAGAAGAGATGCTATCCGAACTCAGCAAGAGATGTAAAGATAAAAGTGTTTCATTCACTTATAATTACAGATGAGAGGAGGGATTGTATGGATTGGCTTAAGGGGATGAACAGTGTAACACAGTATATTGAGAATAATTTGACTCACCCTATTCAGTATGAATCGCTGTCAAGGATTGTTGGCTGCTCTGTGTATGAATTTTCCCGTATATTTTCATTCATGGCAGGAATGTCTGTTTCGGAATATATTCGCCGCAGAAGATTATCACAAGCTGTTTTCGACATTCAAACAGGTAATGATAAAATTATTGACATTGCTTTGAAATACTGCTATGAATCACCTACTGCATTTGCGAGAGCGTTCAAAGAATTACACGGTACAACACCCTTATCCGCCCGGAAGATGGGCGTTCCTTTAAAAACCTATCCGCCAATTACCTTCGTACTCACTATCAAAGGAGTGAACGAAATGAATTTTAGAATTGAAAAGAAAGAAAGCTTCAAAATTATGGGTTTGTCAGGATACGAGAATGGGGAATGCAAAACTGGTGATAGTTTGACAACTCTTTGGCGGGAATTTATGGATAATTACAATTTTCGTTTGTGGAACGGCGGTGGGACGGACAATTATCACACGGCACCTTTCTGGCAGGTTGCAGCCTATGATTTTCAGTCCGATGGAGGACGGACAAAGGTTATCATCGGAGCCGAGTATAAGGGTAAAAAGCCGGACGGTATGACGGTACAAACAGTTCCTGCTGCGACATGGGCTGTGTTTACAATTTCGTCACCCACCGGAATTGATTATGTGCCGGCGGCATATACACGTATTGTAACCGAATGGTTACCGTCAAGCCAGTATGAGCGTGATGAATCGGTACCAAGCCTTGAGGTATTTCACGGGGGTGATGCAGATTCACCGGAGTATCAATGGGAGATTTGGATGCCTGTCAAAAACAAGTAAACTCATGTGTTTTTGTTGAGCAAATGAGAATATGACGTTTATAACAAATACCGATACAGTGATTAATAGCTGTATCGGTATTTGTTATTTAATGTATGAGTATCGTTAATTCGGTATAATTAGTCCTTTATGGGTACTTTTGGAAAATGAAAAATGCAGAAGATCATTATTCTTCCTCAGAAACAATATTCTCCAAAACATTGATTAAATCATAAATATCATTAATCTGTACATTACGCTCTAATATATAGTCTTTTAAATTGATTGATAATGTTTCGAATTTTTCCCGAACCTCGGGTGCTACATAGGATGCCATACTTTCATCACCTCTTTTTGTTAGTATTTACAGATGAGAAAAAAGTATGTGAAACAGTTTGAAAAAATTTAATTAATCATAGAAGACTGCAGGGTGTGAATCGCTTTTTCGGCCCACAGAGAATCTTTTAGTAAAGCTCTGCCGACGCCAATCAGATCGGCAGAATTATTTCCTAATAGTTCTTCAGCGGCAGCAGCGCTTGTAATGCCGCCTGTTAATATGACAGGAATGGAGACATGCTTTTTTATCTCCCTGGTGATTTCACTGAAATAGCCCTGTTCCTGCGAAGTCGGATTCGTATATCCGCAGAAACCGCCTGATATATCAAGTAACGAAACTCCGGCTTCTTCAAAGGCTTTTGAGGCTTTGACACTGTCCTGTATGGAGCTGCCTCCGTCTGCATAATCACAGGCGCCCAGACGAACCGCAATCGGGAAATCTGTACCGGCTGTTTCACGGACAGCATTTATGATCTCCAGGTGCAATTTAATGCGTCCTTCCAAAGTGGATCCTGTATAGGAATCCGTTCTTTTATTGGTTAATGGGGAATAAAATTGATTCAATAAATATCCGTGTGCAGAATGAATCTCCACTCCGTCAAAACCCGCCAGTTTTGCCCTCCTGGCAGATTGTGTGAATTCCTTTATCACATTTTGTATGTCTGAGTCTGCCATTTCCTTGGGCAGGGCAGGAGTATTTGGTCTGGTATTTGGCAATTGTATGCTGCTGGCGCTTAATTTTTCGCAGCTCGTATTGCCGCCGACGGCAACACCGCCCGCATGATTGATCTGTGCAAATGTTTTTGAACCATTTTGGTGAATGACAGAAACAAGCTTCTTTAATCCATCAATATCTTCATCACATGCAATAGAAAGCTGGTTAGGGCTTGCTTTCCCTGTCAGGCTGACATAGCTGTGTTCCGTAATGATTAATCCTATGTATCCGCCCTGCGATTTTTCTTTATAATAATCGCATAATTCTGTTGTGACCGTGCCATTCTCACCGGATTTTGCTGTTGCCATAGGCGGCATGACTAAGCGGTTGCTTAATACTGTATTTTTGATTTTCAGCGGTTGTGTCAATAAACTCATAAAATTGGACCTCCTTAAATGATTGTCAGTTCTTATCTGGTCTTTTTCATTCTACCATAGTATAATCAATAAAGTAAGAACACACTATAAAGTAAGATACTATCAAAAAGGAGAGTGCAGGAATGGAGAACGAATCTGTCAATTCGAAGCCATTTACATATACAATGTCTTTGATTGGAGGAAAATGGAAAATGCAAATCCTATTTTGGCTGTGGAAATCTGAAATTATGCGTTATAGTGAACTGAAACGCTCACTTGAAGGAATTACACATAAAATGCTCAGTAATCAGCTGAAGGAATTAGAAAATGACAGACTCATCATTCGGATAGAATATCCGCAGGTTCCTCCTAAAGTAGAATATAAGCTATCGGAAAGAGGAAAAACACTCATGCCGGTATTACATTCTGTCTGTCACTGGGGGATTGAGCATATGGAAGATAAGGAATAGCCTGTTGCCTGTCATATCCCGGTTTCATCCCGGTTTCCTGCAGAATATTGTCATCCTTTTGCAGATATGCTATATTGTTACAGACAACTGAATAATAATGTCTTCAGGGCAGGGTGAAATCCCCGATCGGCGGTAAAGTCCGCGAGCGTGAAACGCAGGATTTGGTGAAAGTCCAAAACCGACAGTATAGTCTGGATTGAAGAAGGTGTGTTGAATGTCAGGATAAGTCTGACTATTTTTACACTCTTTTTCCATAAGCCTTACTATGGCCGGCCTGCTCTGATGGCATTTATCAATACACCTGAAAATTAACGCCTGAAAGATATTATTATTCTTTCAGACGTTAATTTTTTAAGGAGGTATTGAAGATGTACAGTAAGACCAAGAAAACAGCAGCAGTTGGGATGCTCTGCGCCTTTGCCTATATAGCGACGGCTGTGGGGCGTGTCCCTGTCGTACTTTTTTTGAAGTATGATCCCAAGGACGTTATTATAGTGATAACAGGTTTCCTTTTTGGACCTCCCGCTTCATTTTCGGCGGCCTTGATTGTCTCTTTTGCTGAAATGCTGACAATCAGCGAAAATGGAGTGTTAGGCCTTATCATGAATGTTATTTCCAGCTGTTCCTTTGCGTGTACGGCGGCCTTCATTTATAAGAGACGCCGGGGGCCTTTAAGGGCATTCACCGGCCTTTTATGCGGCTGGGGACTGATGGTGGTGGCAATGATGTTCTGGAATTATTTAGTCGCTCCGATTTATATGGGCTATCCGAGAGAGGCTGTGGTCAAATTGCTGCTTCCTGCATTCCTGCCGTTTAATCTGCTCAAAGGAGGCCTGAATACAGCAATAACAATGTTGATTTACAGGCCTGTTATTACAGCACTGCGTCGTTGTCATCTAATTGAGGCGGACGAAAATTCATGAGAATAATTGCGATAAATATGGAGGATGGAGATGAGGAACTGTTACAGGAATTAATGGAATCGGTTTCCGTACATGAGAGAAAGATTGAGGTCATATCATCTGCTGTGGTCCCTTCCGTATCGTTTCCGGGACTGACAATAAATTGTAGGAAAAGGCAGGTATTCCGCGAGGATAAGGAGATCAGGCTGACACGTCTTGAGTATGATGTGCTTTATCTGCTTGCGGCACACGCAGGCCAAATTGTATCAAAAGAACTGATTTTTAAGGCTGTTTGGGGCAGCGCCAGCGAAGATACGATTAAGGTAGTGGCTAATACTGTTTCTAATCTGAGAGGTAAAATGGAACCAAACCGACACTGTCCGATATATATTAAAACTGTCTTCGGTGGGTATCTGTTTTGTGATGAAATGATTACGGACACCCCATGATAAAAGAAAAGATAGCCTGATCAGGATAAAATGAGTTATACTTATAAGCGATGAATAGAATAATAGCCAGCGGAGAATGAGCGGAAAGCAGGTGTATTTATGAAGTACTATATTGTGGATGCCTTTACGGATAAGCTTTTCCGGGGAAACCCGGCGGGTGTCTGTTTACTGGAAAGCGAACTTCCGGATCGGGTAATGCAGAAAATTGCATATGAAAACAATCTGGCAGAGACCGCTTTTTTGTTAAAGAAAGAAGATACATATTCCCTGCGGTGGTTTACTCCCGAGGTTGAGATGGATTTATGCGGACATGCGACATTGGCGACCGCTTTTGTTGTTATGAATTTTGTGGATCCGGAATTGACAAAGATAGAGTTTGAGACGCAGAGCGGAAAATTGTCGGTGGAGAGAGCGGATGATTTATATACAATGAATTTTCCCAGCAGGATGCCTTTGGAAACAGCAGCAAATCCTTTGCTGGAAGATGCTCTTGGCTGTAAAGTCCTGGGAACCTATCTGTCAAGAGATCTTCTGGTGTTGGCTGAAAGCGAAAAAGCAGTTGAAAATCTTCGGGTGGATATGGATAAGCTTGCTGCTATAAGCAAAGATATTTCTTTTGCTGTGATTGTTACGGCGAAAGGATCAAGCTGTGATTTTGTGTCGCGTTTTTTCGCTCCGAATGCAGGCATCTGTGAAGATCCGGTAACCGGTTCGGCGCACTGTACATTAATACCATTTTGGAGCCGCAGACTTGGAAAAAACAGCATGACTGCAAAGCAGTTATCTCCCAGAGGGGGAGTGCTGCTATGTGAAGATAAGGGAGAGCGGGTAAATATAAGCGGAAAAGCGGTTTGTTATCTGGAAGGCGACATTATGCTACCTGATTTAAAAGATTAGAGTATATACTTTTAATTCCCGCGGAATGCCCGCATAAATAAAAAAACATGGCTATTACGAAATCTTAATTGTATAATATGATATTGGATGAAACGATTTCGGCTATAAGGTTTGGCAAGAGGCAGGACTCATAATACGGGGGTGGGAAGATGAGAGATTTTATGATGGCAGCATTGCCATGGATAATAATAGGAATTGCTGTTGCGGTCATATTTGCATTCAGGAGCCGTAAGAAGGACGATGAACCCCAAAACTGCATGACGGAAGGAATGTGTATCGGAATGTGCCTGGGTGTGGCGATAGGCAGTACAGGTCTTATCAGTCTGGCATTAGGAATAAGCTCCGGAATGCTGATTGGTGAAGTGATTGGATTTATTATTAAAAAATAGCATATGGTACAAAATACTTGAGGAGGAGATGTATATGCATAAAGAGTATATGCTTAGCTGTTTTAACCTAAATAAGATGGAAGATGAAGAGGATTTTTTTGAGTCTATTGATGAGATGAAATCTTATATTGAACAGGGCGGGGAGAATATAATTGTGGAAGGTACCTATCATCTTGATGAAATAAGTATTGATTAGCCGCAGTATAGTATATATTTTCTGTTCTGATCATTAACTTTAAAATTACTAAATGATTCAGAAAATAGAACATATGTTCTTGAAATATCCGGATGTTTATGCTAATATAAAACAAACAAATGTTTGTGAATTATGCCGGATACTTTGTAATGAATTAACGAACAGACTTACATAAATATATAGGTATGTAAGAAATATACACTAATTAAAGGAGTCAGCAAATTTAATGGACAATATTATGAATCCCCCTGTAGATCTTGAGTGGGGCCCCGCAGAAATCGTTCTTGCATACAATGACAGTAAGAATACCAAAAGGGTGGCCAAAACATTTTGCATTACTGATAAGGAAGTGAAAGATATTTTGAAAAAGGCAAAGGTTAAAATCCTTCCTGTAAAAGAAAAAACAGTTTCTGATGCGGAACAGGCGTTAAATGAAATTGGCATGAGTCAGAAAGATTTTTATAAAAGTTAAAGAAAACAGAAGAATGTCAGATTAGGTATGAGGATTTTTATGAACATTATAGTGCGGTTAGAGAGAGAAGAAGATTACAGAAGGATAGAGGAATTAACAAGGGAAGCCTTTGATGAACCCAATTATCCTGGCCGGGATAATAGTAATGATATCGGATGTCCGTTTGAACATTGGATGGTGCATGCTTTACGTGAGAAGGATGGTATTAAGGAATTGAGTTATGTGGCTGAGGTTGATGGCAAGATTGTCGGTCATGTTATTTACAGCCATGCTTATGTTGAGACTCCGGAAGGAAAACGAGTACCGGTTCTTAATTTCGGCCCGCTGAGTGTTCTGCCAGCCTGCCAGCGTAAGGGAGTCGGAAAAGCTTTGATGGGAAAAACGATTGAACAGGCGAAAGCGCTGGGGTATGGAGCGATAATATTCTTTGGACGTCCTGAGTATTACCCGAAGCTTGGTTTTGTGGAAGCAGCCGCATTCGGCATTACTGACTGCAATGGGAATAATTATCCATCTTTTATGGCAATGGAACTTGCTGACGGCTTTTTCGATACGGTGAAAGGTAAATATTATGAATCATCTATATACGATGATTCCCTGAACAAAGAGTCTGTCAGAGAATATGATAAGCTGTTTTCTTCCGGCGCAGAAAACATATAGGCCGGGAGAATACCAAAATCAGGTCTTTCTCCCGGCCAGCATTATTTAAAATTTTGACTTTTCATAGTTATAAGCGATACTTGTCCCTACGACAACATCTTCAATCTTGTCGATAATGAGCCAGTCGTCCATATTTCCCTGGTGATCAAAGGGCAAAGGGGCAATTTCCTTAACATCCTCAAATTCAACAAGGCACAGACATTTTTTATGCCAGCGTTCTTTCTGCTTTTCGGTCAAATTCAATTTTTCCTGATTGTCTTCCAGTACCCGGCAGATTTCTTCTTCCGTCAGCTTAACATAATTCTGAACATCCCTGACTTTTGCCTTAGCAGTAATCATTAAGCTTCCTTTTTCCATAAAATAAAGCTCTTCTCCTTTAAAAACACGGCTGTGAGGTATTTTTCTGCCGGCAGCGCCCCGGATTATCATTGTCTTTGTGCCGGACAGTATTTTGTCGAGAACTTTTTCTCCTTTTTTTCCTGTATTATCACAATATACTAAATGTACCATTTCATTTCTCCTCTATAATGGGTATCCATATCTGACTTAAGTAGTTTTCATCGTAATTGTTTCCTTCACTGTACCATTCTAGTTCCGGACAGTCCGCATGACGGAAAGGGTATTTCAGGAGCCATTCTTCCGTCAGGTACTTCCAGCCGTCCTGAATGGCCTGCGGTACGGCGCCTCTGCAGTCGAAAACAGCCCAGGTGGTATCCGGTATCAGGATTTCATTATAACCGTCATCTGCCTGCTGTGTGGATTCTACGGCAATCATATAATCGGATGTCTCAGAAGCTTCATCAAAATATCCAAACAAACCATAAAGCCCTTTGGGGTTTCCGTTATCCATGGCGAGTAATTCGGCAATGGTTCCGTCCTTCTGGCATTTGCTCCAGAATTCCGGGACTTTGGAATATTGCTGTCCATTGCTGCAGTTTATTTTTGTGCGTCTGCCTACCAGCCGGAAAGGGGCTCCGGATATAAGCCTCCAGGAATATTGCCGGGTTACGGCAGCCTTCATTTTGGGGAATACCTTCAGTTGGGCGTCCTCATTGCGGGATTGGGCAGGTGATATGCCATGGAACTGCTTGAATGCTTTGGTAAAGGATGTTGGCGATTCATAACCGTATTTATAGCTGATATCAACCACTTTGCTTTGGGTACTTTTTAAATCGTAACCGGCCAGGGTTAATTTTCGGAAACGGATATAATCAGCAAAGCTGATTCCATTCATATAAGAAAAGACTTTTTGAAAGAAGGAATAAGAACAGCCGGCAAGCCGCGATATTTCATCCGGATTGACAGGTTCTTCCGTGCGCTGCAGGTGATTTTCGACATAATCAATGATTGCCTGCAGCTTATCAGTCCATTCCATATTTAATCTCCTTTCATAGATAGTGTTTCTATTTTACCATTAAAAATGCAATCAGGCATCTTATTTTACGTACCGGCAGGATAGAATATCCCTTTTGGAAAATTGCAGTTTGAGTCGAAAAAACGCATAGATAGGGTAAAACCCGGTAAGAATGCGGGTAGGAGAAGGAAGAAGAGAAAAATAGAATGTAGGTTTGTCAAACATTTGTTACAGAGAGAGCAGATAATTGTCCAATACCTGTTGAGGACTTTTCCATCCTAAGGGCCGCATAGGAAAGTGGTTGTAGTCCCTGCGATTGTACAC
>NZ_MPDJ01000004.1:372976-378858 GCF_001881565.1 Eisenbergiella tayi | reverse complement strand
CATGCGAGAACAGACTCCTTTGTATTTATTTGTGTTGTGGTGATTCAAATATAACACAAAAATCTGTTCTCGTATTTTTTATTTATACTGGTGTAACACATGTATTGTAATCCTACAGAGAAGGAAGAAGAGAAAAATAGAAATACTTGACAAGACTTCCAAAGTATGCTTAATATTATAAGAAAAAAACCTGCAGGCAGTTATCAACCGTGAAACGCGCAAAACAGCATAAAAACTGGGATAAAAATTTGGCCGGAGATAAGATTGGTTCCGGCGCTAATATTTGTGTGGAAGGGGCTGATTTCATGTAGAATCAGCTCTTTTTTCTATAATTATGAGGAAAAGAAGGAGAAGTGGAATGAAGGCGTACAAAGACAGAAGCAAGGAAGAACTGCTCACTCTCAAAAATGAACTGGAAGCGGAATACAAGAAATTTCAGGAAATGGGTTTAAAGCTGGATATGTCCAGAGGAAAGCCGTCCGCAGAACAGCTTGATATTTCTATGGGAATGATGGATGTCTTAAACAGCTCTACCGATTTAAAATGCCGTGAAGGAATTGACTGCAGAAATTACGGTGTTATTGATGGTATTCAGGAAGCGAAGGAATTACTGGCAGATCTGATTGAGGTTCCTGCGGATAAAATCATTATTTACGGAAATTCCAGTCTGAACGTAATGTATGACACGGTAGCCCGTTCCATGACTCATGGCGTTATGGGGAGCACACCCTGGTGCAAGCTGGACAAGGTGAAATTTTTATGTCCGGTTCCCGGTTATGACAGACATTTTGCTATTACGGAATATTTCGGGATTGAAATGGTGAATGTGCCTATGACTCCGGAAGGCCCTGATATGGATATGGTTGAAAAGCTGGTGAGTGAGGATGCAGCGATTAAGGGAATCTGGTGCGTGCCTAAATATTCCAATCCTCAGGGAATCACATATTCCGACGAAACCGTACGCCGTTTTGCCAATCTGAAGCCTGCCGCAGAGGATTTCCGTATTTACTGGGATAATGCTTACAATGTACACCATCTCTATGAAGACGATCAGGATAATATCCTTGAAATCCTTTCCGAGTGTGAGAAGGCAGGAAATCCTGATATGGTTTATAAATTCAGCTCCACTTCCAAGATCAGCTTCCCTGGTTCCGGTGTGGCGGCAATTTCCGCTTCTTATAATAACCTGAAGGATATCAAGAAGCAGATGTCCATTCAGACTATCGGCCATGATAAGCTGAATCAGCTGCGTCATGTGAGATATTTCAAGAATCTGGACGGAATCAAGGTCCACATGATGAAGCATGCAGCTATCATGCGTCCTAAATTTGAAGCAGTGCTTGATATCCTTGAAGAAGAGCTCGGCGGTCTGGAAATCGGTTCCTGGCTGAAGCCTAAGGGAGGGTATTTCATTTCCTTCGATGCACTGGAAGGCTGTGCAAAGGCGATTGTAGCAAAGGCTAAGGAAGCAGGCGTTGTTATGACAGGCGCAGGAGCAACCTACCCTTATGGCAAGGATCCTCAGGACAGCAATATCCGTATTGCTCCTTCCTTCCCTCCGATGGAAGAATTAATTCAGGCTACCAGGCTGTTTGTTCTTTGTGTGAAGCTGGTCAGCGTTGATAAGCTTTTGGAAAGTAAATAACAGATTAAAAACACCGGGCGGCAATGGTATGCGTCCGGTGTTTTTTGAATTTATGCTGCATTTACCCGCATTTATTCTTTAGCCCTTAAAATCTGGGCAGGAGTCAGTTCCTTTAGTTTAGACAGCAGGAGCGTACGGATTAAAAAATAGCACAGCAGAATTCCAATGTAAACGACAGAATAGAGAATGGGGGACCAGGAGAGATCCCCTCCGCAGGCAATATTAAAAATAAAAGCAGGGTAAATGAGGTCAATGAGTATTTTGCCGGCAGGCAGCATCAGCAGTGAGCCAAAAGCGATGAGATAAGCACTGCCGTCCAGATAAAGCTTTCTGATCTCTTTGTTCCGGTAGCCGAATATTTTCATGAGAGAAATGTTGTAGGAGGAACGATCTATCATAACCTTTGTCATTTGATAAAGGACAATCAGGAAAACGAATATGGAAACACTGATCAGCATAATCATCAGAGGTTTCATGATTTCCATAAAGATATCAGAACTTTTTTCTATATCTGCTTTTGTAGAGACGGCATATAATCGTCCGGGGTCAATATCCAGGGGGCTGTCGGAATATACTGCGTTATAGTAGCCGTCATCCTGATTAAAAAGAGCACGCATACTGTCAATATCCATGAAACAGCACAGGCCTGTGGAATATGGTACAATTTCCGTTATGGTAAAGCCATAGAGCCTTTCATTGACTTCGTCTTTCAGTATGAATTCGTCACCTGCGGACAGCCTGTATTTGGCGGCAACGGAAGAAGAGATGCAGATTTCATTCTTCCGGTTTTTGGAGAAGTCAGGGAAAAAGGGATTGTCGTCCGTGAGTCCAATAATACTGACTTCCATGGGAAAGCCAAAGACCTCTTTTTTCAGCCCCTTTATGTAAGCGGGATAACCTCCTTCGGGAACGGCTTCTGCAGGATATTTATATTGATACATATAGGAAAAACGGGTATCGGCCGTATTCTGCTGTTTTATGTTAAGGCAGAGTGAATAACAGTTCAGTCCCAGCATTAAAATCAGCAGAGAAACAAACATACCGGCCAATATGGCAAGACAGCTGCGTTTTTCACGCAGAAACTGCCGGATTTGAAATGTACTTAAAAAGGAGAGATGGCGGATCCGGATTCCGTTTTCTTTTTCATCGGATATTTCTTTGCGCAGCAGGGACAGAGCGCTTCTTTTCAGCCGTTTCTGTATGAGAAAACGGGTTACCAGAAAAGCGGTAAAAGGCGGAAGCAGGAAGCCGTAGATCAGCAGCCAGCGGCTGAGGCAGGTTTCTATAGGCGGAGTGGAGTAGTAAGTATAGGACTCCGCTGTCATCATGGACATTCCCAGCTGAGAATAACCCAGAGCGGTACCGGCTGCTCCTCCTAAAAGGCAAAGGAGAACCGGAAGCATGGTATAATGCCAAAGCAGCTGTTTCCTTTTCAGGCCCAAAGCATACAGGGCGCCAATAACAGGACTTTCCTGATCAATGGAATGTATGATAAATACGGAAATAACATAGGTAATCAGTATGAGTACGATGATTCCGGCTGTAAGGCCGACTTTTATATTGATTTCCACATCCCGGTTCGCTGCTTTGATGCGGGGGTTATCCTCTGCTTTTACAAAGTCCGTGAGATTTTCTATTTCCAGAGGGCAGATGCTGTCCATAAGATTCCCGGCTTTCGCCTGAAGTTCTTTTGCCTTCTGTTGGAACGCTTCCGGGTTCCCTGAAAGGGCTCCGGCATTCTGAAGCAACTCCTGTAAGCTGTCAGTCAGAATATCTCTGTCCTTTGTTTTCCGGCTTACCATTTCCTGAAAAAAGGGATCTTTTACTTCATCGGGATTGATTTGGATATTCTTAAGGTAATCCTTCAGTTCGGAATGCGTCATGTTATCCCCGAGAAGATAACTGTAACGGTATTCTTCCGCGTGAAGCGCTTTTCCGCCGGCAAGCAGTTCATTATAAGCTTCAGGGGTGACGAATGCGGTGCCGAAAACATTGCCGTCCGAAGACATGCCGGACATGTTCTGCAGACAGTATTCATAGTCGGGGCTGGTACCGATACCGGAAATGGTATAGTCGGTACCGGCAATCTTTATGTTATCGCCTATGGAAAGATCATGGGCGGCAGCATAAATCCGTTCCACTATAATTTCTCCCGGGAAATAAGCAGGAGCACCCTCTTCCAGATTCACCAGATTAAGAGATTCCCGGTTTTTCATAACACGGAGCGTTGAGGCATCCTCCATGAGAAAATCAAGGTAAAAACATTCTTCTAAAGTTACCCGCATATGTTTCAATTCCTGCAGAGTCTTTTTATCAAGAGGTACAAACACACCGAATTGTCCGTCTTCCAGATGATTGGCTTCGGCTCTTTTATTGACTGATTCAATGACACTTACTGCGGATCCAATGGTTCCCACTACAATGAACATGCAGAGGATGATGAGCAGAAACAATGCCATATAGCGGAAAAAATTTGATTTCAAATCACGGAGGGTACGTTTAAATAATAATTTCTGCATTTTTTGTTCCTCCTACCATGTGAGTCCGGAAGCTGGGATCCGGGAGTCATTTTCATATTCCCCGGAAATTTGTCCGTCTCTTATTTGTATTACTTTATGAGCCATGCTGCGTATAGCGGCGTTGTGAGTGACCATCAGAATGGTAGTGCCATATATTTGGTTGATTTTTTCCAGCAGGATCAGGATTTCCTTTGCCGTTTTGGAGTCCAGTGCACCCGTTGGTTCATCGCAGAGCAGCAGCTTCGGGTTCTTTATCAGAGCACGGGCTATGGCGCAGCGCTGCTGCTGGCCTCCGGAAAGCTGGGACGGGAATTTATTTCTGTGTTCCGTGAGTCCCAGTATATCCAGGAGTTCCTGCATGGACAGCGGTACCTTAGACAGATAGCTGCATACCTGAATATTTTCCTCTGCGGTGAGATTGGGTATCAGATTATAAAATTGGAATACAAACCCCAGGGTATCCCGGCGGTAATCGGACAGCCTTTCCGGCTTCAGGCCGGTGATTTCTTTCCCATCGATATGAATTTGCCCGCTGTCTACGGTATCGAGACCGCCTATGGCATTCAGAAGAGTGGATTTGCCGGAACCGGAAGGACCGAGAATTACGCATATCTGTCCCCTGTCTATCAGGGTGCTGATCCCGTTCAGGACTTTGCAGTAACTCCCGCCTTCCCCATAGCTTTTTGTTACATTACTTATTTCTACATACATAATACTTCCTCCTTATAATAAAAATAACACTGTTATGTAAATGTTATTTAAAAAAGACCATTAAGGTCTTTTTATTTAAGATTTTTGGTATCCGGGAGGAGAGACAGAAATCCTCCTCTCATAAAATGTATCATAATTTTAAGCTGCTCCGTTGCCTGTGGCTTATCCAGATTATGGGACAGAATATGGAGGACAGCATCTATCTGAAGATGGGAAAACCAATGGATGGTACAATCATTAAAATAAGAATTTTCAGGGAGGGGCGGCTTAGCCTGTGACAGAAGCTGTACCGTCTGACAATCGAGCATTTGTATGAGAGTATCGAAGAAAGAACATACCAGGGGATGCTCTCTGTTATTTAAAATAATACTGCATATAGCCGGATTATCAAAAAACAGATCAAAAACTTCTTCTGCGGCACGGAAATCTTCTGATTCATCCTTTGCGATGCTGAAAGAAGAGCTGGACAGTTCTCTTTCATAATGTTCTTTCATAAGGGACAGAAGGCGATCCGTGACAGGGGAAATCACATGACCGAACAAATCCTCTTTATCCTGAAAAAAGAAATACAAAGCGCCGGTAGTTACATCTGCCCGGGAACAAATCCGGCGCAGAGAGGCTTTTTCAAATCCAAATTCACTGAATTCAAGAACCGCGGACTGCAGCAGTCTTGTTTTGGTTTCTTCCGGCACAGAACCTGCGTGTCTGCTCATTTCTCCTCCTGTCTTTCCGTGTTGGGATACAAAGACTTTCCTGATAAAAGCATTTTAAATAACAATGTTATTTTAAACTGTATGGTCTGCTTTGTCAACAGTATTGTTTATTTTAGGAAAAAAGAAGTATAATGAAAACATGTCACTGCAGTCCGAACAGAGTTAACGGCTGTTAAAAATATATATCGGCCGGTGTAGGTTTGTCAAACATTTGTTACAGAGAGAGCAGATAATTGTCCAATACCTGTTGAGGACTTTTCCATCCTAAGGGCCGCATAGGAAAGTGGTTGTAGT
>NZ_MPDJ01000004.1:326463-372955 GCF_001881565.1 Eisenbergiella tayi | reverse complement strand
CATGCGAGAACAGACTCCTTTGTATTTATTTGTGTTGTGGTGATTCAAATATAACACAAAAATCTGTTCTCGTATTTTTTATTTATACTGGTGTAACACATGTATTGTAATCCTACACTGTTAAAAATATATATCGGCCGGGTACTTGGACTATACAGGAAGGTATGGTAAGATATACAGGGCAAAATGACGATGCATGAAAGATAACAGGAGTAAAGTTTGAAACAAAGTACGTTTCAAATATTGAATTAATGTACGCTGAAGCGGATAAGGGGTATAAAAATGGAAAAAAGAAAAAATGAAACGATAGAATTGCTTATGAAACGCAAATCCATGCGGGTATTTGAAGATAAGCCGGTGCCGCAGGATGTAAAAAGGCAGCTTTTGGAAGCGTCCCTGCGTGCCGCGACGGCTGGAAATATGACATTATACACGATAATCGACGTGACAGACCAGGCATTAAAGGATAAGCTGGCGGTCACCTGTGATAACCAGCCCTTTATTGCAGCGGCGCCCCTTGTCCTGATTTACTGTGCAGACTACAGGAGATGGTATGAGGCATTCTGCCGGGTGGAGACGGAAGTGCGCAGGCCTTCTTATGGTGATTTTATGCTGGCGGCGGAGGATGCCATTATCGCGGCGCAGACGGCTGTAACGGCGGCGGATGCCATGGGACTTGGCACCTGCTATATAGGTGATATACTTGAAAATTACGAAACCCACAGGCTGCTGCTGGGGCTGCCGGACTATGTGGCACCGATTGCCATGATCGTGGGAGGTTATCCTTCACGGCAGCAGGAGGAGCGCAGGCAGACCCCTCGTTTTGCGGTGGAAGATATCGTCCACGAAAACGGTTATGATATGGAAAAAGCAGGACGTATGATGGAAATGATAGAAGAAAAAGAAGACTGGCATGGGGAGGACCTGACTCTGCGGCTAAAGGCCTTCTGTAAGAGAAAGTGGAACTGCAGCTTCAGCGAAGAAATGTCCCGCTCGGTAAAAGCCATGCTGGATGCATGGGCCGGGCCGGAGAGCGGAAAAACCGGCGGCAGGGAATAAGCGGACAGGGAAGGAAAGGACAAAATGGCATCTGGAAACTGTGAGAACTGTGTGAATTATAAATATGAAGAGGATTATGACTGCTACATATGCGATATGGATCTGGATGAGGACGAGATGGTGCGTTTTTTAAGTGCATCCTTTGAAAATTGTCCTTATTTCCAATTGGAGGATGAATACCGCATTGTGCGAAAGCAAATGTAGCGGAAGCGGAGGAGTTATGGAAGAGACAGGAAAGGAATCCTCGTTGGATAAAGCCGCGGCGGAAGATGCGCAGCGCAGCCTGGTTCTGGAGTGTGCTATGCAGGCGGGAAATATTCTTCTTCAGAATGGCGCGGAAATATTCCGTGTGGAGGAAACGATAACCCGGATGTGCCGCCATTATGGGGTGGAATCCGAAAGCGCCTTTATATTGAGCAACGGTATTTTTATCACGGCCGGAAATGAAAAAGAATCTGTATATGCGCAGGTGCGTCATATTCCTGTACGGGGAGCCCAGTTGGACAGGGTAGCGGCAGTGAACCAGCTTTCCAGGGAAATTGTGGAAGGCCGTTATACAATAGAAGAAGTAAGGGAACAATTAAAACGTATAGAAACCATGCCCCGCAAAACCAAAAGAATGCAGGTGCTGGCATCGGCGGTGGGAAGCGCCTGTTTCTGTGTGATGTTTGGAGGAAGCTTCAGGGACTGTCTGGGGGCCTTTATCGCAGGCTTTCTTCTGTATATTTACGTGCTGGAGCTGAGCCAGCCCAGAATGTCGAAGATCATCGGAAATATCGGAGGAGGGGCGCTGGTTACCCTGCTGTGCATTTTCATGTACCGGATCCATATCGGGGATGCGCTGAACCATATGATCATCGGCGCTATTATACCTCTTGTCCCCGGAATTGCATTCACAAATGGAATCCGGGATATTGCCGACGGAGATTATATTGCCGGTGCTGTCAGGATGCTGGACGCCATTCTGGTATTCATGTGTATTGCGGTGGGGGTAGGTGTGGTAATCACGGTTTACCATCGTCTGACGGGAGGAATGCTGCTATGATTGTGACACAGGTTCTTGCCGCCGCATTGGGAACGGTGGCTTTTGCCCTCCTTTTCGGCGTGCCCCGCAAATACTATCTTTACTGTGGATTTATCGGAGGTGCAGGCTGGCTGCTTTACTGTCTTCTTGAACCTGTCCTGAATGCGACGGAGGCCACTTTTTTTGCTTCTGTACTGGTGATATTCCTGTCGCGGATGGGGGCAGTGAGAGAAAAATGTCCGGTAACGATATTTCTGATATCAGGAATTATCCCGCTTGTTCCGGGAGCGGGAATCTACTGGTCGGCTTTTTATATGGTTACCGATCAGCTGGCGGAGGCCGGAGAGGCCGGTTTCGCTGCTGTGAAAGCTGCGATAGCCATTGTACTTGGAATCGTCTGTGTGTTTGAACTCCCTCAGGGAGTCTTTCGGTTCGTAAAAAAGGATCAGCCGTCCCGGATACGCAGAAAGAGCAGGAAAAAGGAATAATATCCTTCTTCTGCCCTTCCTGCAGTGATGCGTAAAAAAACTGCATTTCTTTTTCCTATTCAGTTTGTATCCGGACTGACCGGAAAGATTCAGATCTGGGCTTCCCGATCCGAATATTCTGCCCTCAGCTTGCGGTTTCTTTTATGCGTTTTGACCAGGGTGAAAAATTTGTTGTAGAACCAGAAAGAGTATACCAACACGGTATTGACCTTTCCGATTTTTTCCTTGGTTGTCCTGCGGTAAAGGGTGCCGCCGCAGCCGATTACTTCCTGTGCTTTGATACAATTGATCAGGTCCGTTTCGGTCTGTACCGTATCGGGGACCTCAGTGTAGGCTAAACCCACACAGTCCATTTTATGGGAATCACTTCCGCCGACGCCGGGTTTATGGTACTTCTCGGCAAGACGGCAGGCCGTAGCATTGGATTCTTCATCCTCGCAGGCATTGAAAACCTCTACAAAATCAAATTGTTCCACGATTTTAGGATCCCGGCGGTAAGTTCTGGTATTGCGGAAACTTAAATATTTTTCCCCGCAGGGATGTGCCGGGCCCAGGATTCCTCCATAGGAGTGGACAATGGAAATCAGGATATTAAGAGGCAGGCCGCGCAGCTCAAGAATACGGAGCTTTATGGTTTCAGGCACGATCACAAGAATGTGACCGGCGCCAAGGGTATCGTACTCAATGCCCTTGAAAACCTTGAAGTCTGTATATTTTTTATCCTTCAGGTTTTTTTTCCAGTAGCGGTAGCCGTTGTAGGTATCATGGTCAGTGATAACCATCCCTCCGAAGCCTCTTGACTGCAGCAGCTGTATATATTCCTCCATGGAGACTCTGCTGTCGATAGAGCCTTCTTTTACATGGCAATGCATGTCGATTTTCATAACAGGCATACCTCCTTTAACATTATTATTGTAGCCTTTTTCCCCGGATTTGAAAAGGGCAAAAGACAAGATTTTATTGAAATATATCATTCCATTTTGGACATGTTAATGATAGAATATGTAAGAATAGCAGGAACATTCAATCTTTACAGAAAGGTAACAAAAAACAGATGATAAATTTTATCGCCGGTGAAGCCGGAATCAAGACTTCAGCATTTATTGGAATTTTATTTGCCTTTGCGGCAACCTGCCTTGTGATGTGGAAAGGAATGGGAATGCTGCCCAGAGATCAGGGAAGAGAATTTGCAGTAGACGGGAAAAAGTCTGCCGGTAAACCGAGAGGAGCCGGATTTTTGTTTGTCCTGGTATTTATTGCGGCGGCACTGCTTTTCGGACAGGTCAGCCGTGAAATGATTATATATCTGATTCTCACAGGCGCAGCCATGATTACCGGTTTTTTGGATGATTGTGCCAAAACGCCCTGGGGGGAATACAAAAAGGGTTTTTTGGATTTGCTGATTGCAGTTATGGTGGCGGTCACTTTCCTGAATTTCAATTCCAATGAGGTGACAATACTCCTTACCGGAGCGTCCTTTACCATCCCTCCGATTTTGTTCGGGCTTCTTGTGGTGGTGCTTGTATGGGTTTCCATCAATGTGACCAACTGTTCCGATGGTGTGGACGGGCTGTCCGGAACCCTGACGATTATTACCCTGATGATTATTTATCTGGTCGATCTGCTGCAGAGCAGAGGGGACAGTTTTTCCTATCTGATTTTACTGTTCTGTGTCTGTATACTCGGATATCTGTGGTATAATGCCACACCCAGCAGACTGATGATGGGCGATGCCGGTTCCCGGGCTATGGGCCTGTTTATCAGCATTGCCGTACTGAAGACCGGGAGCCCCTTCCTGTATATTCCTGTGGCCCTGGTGCTGATTCTGGACGGAGGGCTTGGGCTGGTTAAGATTTTCCTGCTCCGTTTCCTGAAAATAAGAATTCTTACCAAGGTGAGGACTCCTCTCCATGATCAGGCGAGAAAAGTATGGGAGTGGTCCAACACCCAGACAGTATTCCGGTTTGCCATCATACAGATTATGCTGGGAGCCGCAGTTATTTTTATTGCGATGTGATTCCTTTTGTCCGAACAGGAAAAGGCTATTGCCGGAGGCGGACTGCGAACCGGGGTTGCGCTGGCGGGGGAAGAATGATAGAATAGCAGATAAGCATTTCTGGCCGGATGGCTTCTGTCCGGATGGAAAAGCGGCTGTTACAATGCATAATCTGCACAGGGAAAGGATAAACATATGAAGAACGAATTACTTTCCATTGGGCCGTTTACTATTTACGGCTATGGACTGATGATAGGTATTGGCATTATTGCGGCATATCTGACTGCGGAGAGCCGGGCAAAGAAGCTGAAGCTGGATCCGGATAAGATATTCGGGCTGGTTATCTGGTGTCTGATTTTCGGATATCTGGGCTCCAAGATACTGTTCTGTATTACCGTTATTGATAAAATCATTGCCGATCCGGCATACATCCTTCATTCTCTTCAGAATGGATGGGTGGTATACGGAGGACTGATCGGCGGCATCATTGGCGGATGTCTGTACTGCAGGCATAAAAAAGTGAATTTTATGTCCTACTTTGATTTAGCGGTGCCTTCTGTGGCTCTTGCCCAGGGCTTTGGCCGCATAGGCTGTTTCCTGGCCGGCTGCTGTTATGGAAGGCCAACTGACGGGCCGTTGGGAATAACCTTTACACATTCAGACTTTGCACCCAATGGAGTATCGCTGATTCCAACCCAGGAAATTTCCAGTCTTTTGAACTTCCTGAACTTTTTTGTCCTGATAAATATTGCCAAGAAGAAAAAGGCGGAAGGCCAGGTCGGCGGCTTTTATCTGATTTTCTACAGTATCGGCCGGTTCATCCTGGAGTTTTACCGGGGGGATTTGGAAAGAGGAAGTGTAGGAAGCCTGTCCACCTCCCAGTTTATAGCAATCTTTACTTTAATAGCAGGTATTCTTGTGGTGGCAGTCACTCAGATGATGGCGAATAAGGGAGTAAAGACATTTATGGTAGGCCCGGATGGAACCGCATGGCAGGAAGAAACGTCCGGCAGTGAAGAGAAAAACGGAACAGAGAATGCTTCTGAAAAAACAGAAGCAGCAGAAGCTGCGGACACGGAAGATACGGCGGAAGCAGCAGGGCCGGAGGATGATGACAGCGGGGAAAAGACTGCGGATGATGAGGAAAAGGGCGGGACAGCTTGATAGCTGCTGCCCTTTTCCTTTCATGAATAAAAAATAATATGGGGAAGGAAATAAAGAATGAAAATTTTAGATATGCATTGTGACACGATTTCAGAGCTGCTGGATATTAGAAGAAAGGGCGATGCAGCCCGGATAAAAGAGAATACGCTTCGTTCCAACGGGTTACATATTGATTTGGAAAAAATGAAAAAAGCAGATTACCTGCTGCAGAATTTTGCTTTGTTTGTCCACCTGAGCAGCTGTGAAAATCCTCTGGAGGAGGTTCTGGAGCTGGCCGATGTGTACTATGACGAACTGGATAAAAACAAAGATCTCATCCGCCCGGTATACTCCTATGCTGATATTGAGAGCAACAGGAAGGCCGGCCTCATGTCTGCCATGCTGACGGTGGAAGAGGGCGGTGTATGTAAGGGAAATCCGGCCTTCCTGCGCACCTTATACAGGCTTGGAGTGCGGATGCTCACCCTCACCTGGAATTTTCCCAATGAATTAGGCTGGCCCAATCTGGAAGTGCCGGGAGAAGGTGTGGATCCCGAATCCTTCCGGCCGGATTTCCGGAAAGCCAATGTAAATCAGGGCCTTACGGAAACAGGTATCGCTTTTGTACAGGAGATGGAGCACCTGGGAATGATTGTGGATGTTTCCCATTTATCAGATGCAGGCTTCATGGATGTGCTGCGGGTGACAAAGAAGCCCTTTGTGGCGAGCCATTCCAATGCCAGGGCTGTCTGCTCCTGGGCACGGAATCTGACGGATGATATGATTCGGCTGCTGGCGGAGCGGGGAGGAGTAACCGGATTGAATTTCTGTCCGGCTTTCCTGACAGATGTGCCGGACGGAGAAGCCACCTATGGTTCGATTGCTGCTATTGTGGAGCATGCAAAGCATATCGTCAATGTGGGCGGAACAGACTGCCTGGGACTGGGAACCGATTTTGACGGTATCAAAACACATGATGAGCTGCCGGACGCCTCCTGTATGCCTTTGTTGATTGATGCTTTTGGAAAAGCGGGCTTTACCTCATCTCAGGTGGATAAAATCCTACTGGGGAATGTGCTGCGGGTTTATAAGGAAGTGTTAGTGTAAAAACAGGAGAAGAAGCAGTGAAAATCGTTATTGAGGAGCCTGGGGATCAGGAAGAGGATCAGGTTATATTCAGATGCCGTGAGATGACACCGGAGCTTCTCCGTGCACTTGCATTATTGAAAGCGCAGGATGGTCTTGTAGCATACAGCGGAAATCAAATTCACCGTATCGGAACTCATGATGCTTACTATATAGAAGTGGTTGAAAATAAAACCTTTCTTTACTGCAGGGATGCGGTATATGAATTAAAGCAAAAGCTTTATGAATTGGAAGAATGCTTAACCGGCAGCGATTTGCTGAGAGTATCCAAATCTGTAATGCTGAATTTGAGCAAAATTAAATCACTCAATCCTGCTTTAAATGGTAGATTCGAAGCCGTACTTGATAATGGAGAACGTGTTATCATCTCAAGACAATATGTAGGCAGCTTAAAAAAGCGTCTGGGAATTTAGGAGGAAGCGAAAGTGCCGATAAAAGATTTGCTGAAAACAATGTTTCACTCTTTTTTTGTAATTACCACAGGCGTGACTATGGCTATGTATATATCCTGCCGGCTGTTATATCCGGATACTGTCCTTTCTGTCGGGGATATAGGGGGAATTTTGCTGCTGGCGCTGTTTTGTGATCTGTCTTTTTTAATATTTGCGTCAGGGAAAGAGCTTGGGAAAAAACAGATGGCGGTACGTTTCTGTATCCATATCCCTTTGGAGGTCGCGATTGTTTTATTTTTTGCTTCTAAATGGGACTGGGTTAATATCGATAAGCCGTTGGAGGTTGCTGTTTTTGTACTGTTGATTTTAGGCGTATATGCGGCAGTACTTGCTGTAGCTTATTATCAGGATAAGAAAACGGCAGACAAGTTAAATGACAGTTTGAGAAAGAAGTACCATTCGTAATCGTTTTGTAAGGGCGGCAGCTTGCCGTCCTTTTTTTGCAGGTTACCGTCCTGTTTCCGCATCCTGCCTGCCGACATATTGAGAATGAAAGCCGGCTGAGATATACTACGGGGTAAGCTAAAGGATTAAAATTCAGGCCAAGGCCGGGAAATGCGGAGAGAAGAATTATGCAGAAAGAAAAGAAACGAAGAAAGATTTTACGTACAGGACTTTGCGTAATCCTGGCAGTACTGCTCCTTACAGCAGTGGGTGCAGGGGTTCTCTTTCGGGAGGAATTGGGAATTATCGGTACTATCCGTAAGGAATCTGATGAATTTCCCTTATATTATATGGAGGTAAAAGGGGATTATCATTTTGAGGAGTTTCTGGAGAGCGGAGGGGCGGCTTCGGATAAAGAGGTAGAAGCTTTTCTGACAAAGTGTATTTCGAAAGGATTTTACCAGATAGAAATTGAAGAAGTCGGTCCGGCCTGCAGTATGATATCAGCAGAAGATGAAAATGGAGGTCATGTCTGGGGAAGAAACTTTGACTGGAATGGTTCAGTGCCGATTATTGTCAAATGTATCCCGGAGGATGGTTATGCATCAATTGCTACTTGTGATTTTAAGAACATTACGGGCAGCATGGAAACAAGGCCGGATAACTTTATCAATAAAATGCTGGCAATTGCAGCTCTCTATGTTCCTATGGACGGTGTTAACGAAGCCGGTCTGTGTGTTGCAGATCTGGAAGTTAATGAGGGCGGCATGGAAACGATTGATACCGACAAAACTGATTTGACAATTACGAATGCAACAAGGCTGATTTTGAATAAGGCGGCCACAGTGGAGGAGGCAATTGAAATTCTTGAGCAATACGACATTTATGCATCCGGCGGTATCAGCCATCATCTTGCTGTTTCTGATGCTTCCGGGAAATCGGTAGTACTGGAATTTGTGAATGGCAGGATGCTGCCTGTGGAATCTCCCTGCGTCACCAATTTTAATCTTGCGGGAAAAGACAGTTCCTCAGGAGGGGAAAGCTCACAGAGACGTTATGAAAGCCTCTGTTCCGCCTATGATGCGAACAATGGGGTATTGACCTGGCAGCAGGTTAAGGAGGAACTTATCAAGGTATCACAGCCGGAAGGAGAGTGGACAACACAGTGGTCCATGGCTTATTCTGGAGAAAGCGGAAAGGTGAGCTATTGGTTTCATTGCGATTATGACAGAGAATGGGAATATTTTATAGGAGAATGACACTTACGTTTTATCTATACCCTTGCATCCCCTCAATATTCCCTTTATTATAGAAAGCAGATATTGTTCTGCAGTTCCTCGGATAAGTAAATGGGATATGGAAAAAAGGAAACGAATTGAGGAGAAAAGATATGAGAAGAAAAGACAGAGAGGTAACCGATGCCGGAAAAATCAGGGAAGCGATTGAGGCCAGTCATTGCTGCCGTCTTGGTTTTTATGATGAAGGAGAGGTATATATCGTTCCCATGAATTTCGGCTATACAGAAGAAGAGGAAAAAAGGATCTTCTATTTTCACAGTGCCAAAGAAGGAAGAAAGGTAGATCTGATATCCAGAACCCATTCTGCCGGCTTTGAACTGGACACCAATTACCATCTGCATGAAGGGGAAAAAGCCTGCCAATATTCTGCCGGTTTTCTCAGCGTAATAGGAACCGGAAACATTGATTTTGTGGAAGATCGGGAATCTAAGAAATCAGCTCTGCAGACAATCATGCTGCACAACACCGGAAAAAGCAACTGGGAATTTTCAGAAGATATGCTCGATGCCGTTCTTATTTTTAAGATGGAAGTAACCCAAATATCCTGCAAAGAGCATCTGTAAAGATAGGAACCTCTTTCCCCTCCATCCGCAGGGTTTGTACTATGCGTCCTGGTTCCCCGATTTCCTGCGCGGGCTCGTTTTTGCTCTGCTAAAATGAAGCGGTACTAAAGTTGGCAAAGGCTGCAAAATTAAGTACCGCATTTAAAGGCACGTGCAGGGAACAGCAGCCGGACATCAGGGCCAGGAAGTGTGGAACAACGTTTACGGAGAGATGGGGGAGTATCCTTCAGGAAATTTTTATAGAAGTTATTAGATAAGTTAATAGATAGTATATTGACTTTTTAACACGTGTATTTTATAATCCAAGCATATAATAAAACTAAAAACTTAATATAGTTTCTTTTTTTTACACACATAATTTACACGTGTAAATAACGGGAAAGGAGCAGGTAATACTGTCTCAGTCATTACTTTCGGCGCAACAGGAAAGAGCGCGGCAGTAAAGAGACTGACGGCGGAAAGCATGTGCAGATGCGGAGTTTCAGAATGTATCATAAGCAGGCATTATAATTTATTTAAACATATTATTATAATGAAGTAAGAATAGGAAAAGCGTCCCATGTACTTGCGGGCGGATGGAAAACAGGAAAATCAGAGGAAGTGAAATTACCGGACTCATTATGGTTTGGTATATTTTACAGGAGGGGAAATATGAAAGAGATCAGTGCATCGTCGGCTAAAAGAGCAAAAGAGCTTCTGAAACAAATGTCCATGGAGGAAAAGTTATATCAATTGTCAGGCTGCATGATATTTGATATCGGTGAAACTTATGATCAATGCAGGAATCCATTGTACGGAAATTACAGAAGTGCAGGTCATTTCATGCATTGGAAAAGAAAGGAACCTGCTGCGCCGTCGGAGGTTGCCGCGCGGATCAATCAGGATATACGTGCCAGTATCGAGGCTCAGCCTCATGGGATTCCCCCGCTTATTCATGAGGAGGCTCTGCATGGAGCACAGTGGGGAATGGCGACAATGTTTCCGCAGCCGATTGGCATGGCGTCCAGCTTTGATGATGAGCTGGTGCAGGAAATAGGGGAGATCATCGGAAAGGAATGTGCGGCGGTAGGTGTGAGGCAGGTGCTTTCTCCTGTGGTAAATATTGCGAGGGACTGCCGGTGGGGAAGGCTGATGGAAACCTTTGGAGAGGATGTTCTCCTTTCTTCTAATATGGGAGCCGCCATGTGTAAGGGAATCCGGAAGAATGGTGTGATTGCGACATTAAAACACTATGCGGATAATTATTCCTACGGAGGCAGGGATTCCAATTCCTCCGATTCTTCGGAACGGGTTATGCGTGAGGTTTATCTTCCTCCGTTCGAAAAGTGTATCAAAGAAGGGGATGCTCTTTCTGTTATGGCCGCATATAACAGCTGGAATGGGGTCCCCTGTTCCTGCAGCCGGGAGCTGCTTACGGATATTCTGAGAGAGGAATGGAAGTTCCCCGGGTTTGTGGTTTCGGATTATAAAGGCGTGGAAGGTGTATGCAGCTCTCATCATATGACAGGGGAAGAATATCAGGCGGCAGCGCTATGTGTTAAGGCAGGGCTGGATGTGAATTTACCGGCTGCATCAGGTTTTTCTCTTCTGAAAAAGGCGGTCGAAGAAAAGATACTGAGTCAGGAGGATGTCGATAAGGCTGTTTATCATGTCCTGGCGGTGAAATTTGAGATCGGTCTGTTTGAACAGCCTTTTGGAGACGAAAAGGAAGCGGAGAAAATAGTCCGCTGTGAAGCCCATGAGAAGACAGCACTGGAAGCAGCGAGAGAATCCATTATCCTTTTCAAAAATGAAAACGTCCTCCCCTTTGACAGAAACAGAACCTGCAGGGTCGGTGTTTTTGGGGCGAGTGCGGCTGAGGTGCCTTTGGGCAGAAACTATTCCGGGCCATATAAACGCAGATGGGAGGCGCAGGATGCGAAAACACCCCTTCAGTTTCTCAAAGAATATCTGGGAGAAGATACAGAGGTTGTATATTCACCGGATTTCGATGAAGAACTGGCAAAGGGCTGTTCGGCGATGCTCTATTTTACAACCATTATCGAAGGGGAAGGACTGGATCGGTGTAATATTTGTCTTCCTTCGGACGCCATGGTACACCAGGTGGACGGCGGCGGACTGATCGTAGATAAAGCAGAAGCATCTGTTTTCGGAAATCAGGAAGAGGATATCCGTAAGATGTTCCATACCAATAGAAATTCAGCGGTTATTCTGCTGAATGGTTCTCCTGTGGATATGACAGGCTGGATCGATTCGGCATCGGCTGTCCTGGAGGCATGGTATCCGGGAGAACAAGGGGCACAGGCGATCTGCGAAATTTTGTTTGGAGATTATTCCCCTTCGGGAAAGCTTCCTGTTTCGGTTCCCAAGAATGTTGGACAGCTTCCTCTGTTTTATGCACATAAGCCGTCCGGACGGGGGTACCACTATAATGAGAATGACGGGAATCCTCTCTATCCTTTTGGTTATGGATTAAGCTATACCACATTTGGTTTCGGCAGCTTTTCACAGTACATAAAGGAGGATGAGATACTTATTTCCTTTGTGCTGGAAAATACGGGACATTATGACGGCACGGAGGTGGTACAGGTTTACGTGTCCGGCAGAAACTGCGATGTGGTTATGCCTGTAAAAGAACTGAAAGCATATCGCAGAGTTACTTTGAAAGCAGGTGAAAAAGATAATGTCTGTATAACGCTTCCGGCTGCTTCCTTTCAGTATTATAACCAGGGGATGAAATATAGCCTGCATAACGGTGATTTTACTGTCATGACGGGAAATTCTTCTGAAAATATGTTCAATGAATTTTCTGTTAAGATAAGGGAAGGAAGGATATTTTTGAAGGATTCGGAATAGAAGAGAAGTAATCAATTATAAAAATATATGCCGCAGATAAGTGCTCCGGTGTCAAAAGGCGGGGAACGAACAGCAGCTTAAAAGATGCATAATCGGTTTATCCATAAAGGTAGGAATTGCAGAGAGCCGGAAAACAGGATATAATCAGTTATAAATAAGAGCGTTGCCGGATCGGGATGCATAAATTTGGAGGCGGGTATGGCAGGAACAATACAGCGGATTGCAGAACTGGCAGGGGTGTCCAGAGGAACTGTGGACAGGGCGATAAACGGACGCGGCAGGGTCCGCGAAGAAACTGCGGCCAGGATCAGTCAGATTGCGGATGAACTGGGATATGTTCCGAAGCACAGAAAGAAAAGAGCAGCGGGGGAACAGACCGGTATTCCCGGACAGGCCAAAACAATTGGTGTGATTACGCAGCTATGTCATTCCTCCTTTATGATAGAAGTGAACCGGGGAATTTCGGAAATCAGTGCAAAGCTTGAAAAACAGGGAATCAGGGTGTGCGTGAAGGAGAGTGCTACCGTTGATGAGGCAGAGCAGCTTGCGGCGATTGATGAACTGGAACGGGAAGGGATTGACGCCCTGGCGCTGATGCCGGTGGACAGCGACGGCATACGGCTCCGTCTGAACCGTCTTGTCAGTGAAAGGAAGATTCCCCTTGTTACCTTTAATTCCGATATTGTAGGAACAGAACGCATGTGCTTTGTCGGGATAGATAATTGGAAAAGCGGCAGGACAGCCGCGGGGCTTATGGGGCTTATGATGCATGGAAAAGGAAGGGTGCTGGGGATTACCGGATATTTTTCCAACGGAGCCGGCAGCCGCAGGATGGACGGATTCGTGGAGGAACTGAAAAACAGCTTCCCGGATATCGGGCTGATAGGCGTGCAGAGCAGCTTTGACCATACACAGGAGGTTGAAAAAATCATAGTCGACGCTATGAATGCATACCCGGATCTGGGCGGAATTTTTGTGGCTTCCGGCGGGCAGGAGGGAGTAAAGCGTGCATTTGAGCGGTTAGGGCCGGAAACCCGCCCCTATGTGATTATCTATGACCTTACGCCGAAGAATGAACGATATCTGCAGGAAGGTGTTGTGGATTTCCTTCTCGACCAGGAAGGCTACCTGCAGGGCTACAGGGCGGTTTCCCTTCTGGCGGACAAGCTGCGCTGGGATAAGGAACCGGCGGAAGAGTACATGTATACGGAAATAAGGATCAAAACAAAATATAATCTTTAATTGATATGACCCTCGAAGGGAGCCGATGCTCTGAGCAGCTATGAATCATGGATTGCCATGATTGATAATTACTCAGAGCTTTTTTAAATTATTAAAAAACAGACCGAGGTATAAATTGGGGTAATATGAGTGAAGCAGTTTTTTATTTTGCGTGCTATTTTACGTAAAGGCACGCAAAGCTAATATGTAAATATTGACAAAATAAATCCCGAATATTTGTGAGAAACATGGAAAATCAGGAAAGAATACAAACAATATTGCAGACACATAATGCGTGTGATACTATAAGAATATAATCGGGAAAGAAAAAAGCACACACAGACACATGAAAGCACGCAAACCGTGAGAGGAGAGCATAGAATGAAGTATGTGGATTTCGATCAGAAAAGACCGCTTGATATCATTCTTCTGGGCAGGATAGCCATTGATTTTAATCCGGCCTACAATGAACAGGTGAAGGAAGAGTTCAAGCCTTTGAAGAAGGTACATATGTTTGAAATGTTTGTCGGAGGGTCGCCGGCCAATATTGCGGTCGGTGTGACAAGACATGGACTGAAGGCCGGTTTTTTTGCCAGGGTTTCCGATGACCAGTTCGGAGATTTTGTGGTGGATTATTTTGAAGAACAGGGAATCGATACATCCCGCATCACCCGCTGCAGAAACGGAGAGAACCTCGGCCTCACCTTTACGGAAATGCTATCGCCGAAGGAGAGCAGTATTCTTATGTACCGCAACAAAATTGCAGATCTTCAGCTATCTGTGGAGGATATTGATGAAGAGTATATCCGGCAGGCAAAGGCGATTCTTATTTCGGGCACCTCCCTTTCCGAAAGCCCGTCCCGTGAGGCTGCGCTCAAGGCGCTGATGCTGGCGAAAAAGAACAATACCCGAATCATTTTCGATATTGATTACCGGGCATATAACTGGAAAAACAGCGACGAAATCTCCATCTATTATTCTATGGCGGCCAGGGAAGCAGACATTATTATGGGTTCCAGGGAAGAATTTGACCTGACGGAAAAGCTGATATGTCCCGGCATGACAGACGAAGAGTCCGCCAGGTACTGGCAGGGCTGCAGGGCGAAAATTGTGGTTATCAAGCATGGCATGAAGGGCTCCACCGCATATACGGCAGACGGGGAGAAATACTCCGTCAAACCCTTCCCGGTAACAGCCAGGAAAGGCTTTGGCGGCGGTGACGGATATGGTTCCGGATTTTTATATGGACTGTATCAGGGCTGGGAGCTTATCGATTGTCTTGAATTTGGTTCTGCAGAAGCATCCATGATGGTGAGAAGCAACAACTGTTCCGACGCTCTGCCGGGACCGGAGGAGGTCCGTGCATTTATCCGGGAAGAAAAGGAACTGTACGGAGAAATGATTGCCAGAGTGTAATAATTACGCCTCAAAAAGGAGACAGCAGACTATGGAAAAAACAATAAGATTGACGGTTGCCCAGGCAATCGTGAGGTTTCTGGATCAGCAGTATGTGCTGATGGATCAGGAAGAAACAAAATTTGTGGAAGGCTTTTTTACTATTTTCGGACATGGAATTGCGGTGGGACTGGGGGAAGCGCTGGATACCAATCCCGGTTCCCTGCGCGTGATGCAGGGAAGAAATGAGCAGGGCATGTGCCATGCGGCAATCGCATTCGCCAAACAGAGCAACAGAAAGCGGATCATCGCGTGTGCGTCCTCCGTGGGGCCGGGGGCTGCGAATATGGTGACGGCCTGTGCCACGGCTACGGTCAATAATATCCCGCTGCTTGTATTCCCTGCGGATACCTTCGCTTCCAGACAGCCGGATCCGGTCCTGCAGCAGTTGGAGGTAAGCGGCAGCCTTGCGGTGTCGACAAACGATGCTTTTAAACCGGTATGTAAATATTGGGACAGGATCACAAGGCCGGAGCAGGTTATGACGGCACTGATCAGCGCAATGAGGGTGCTTACGGATCCGGCGGAGACAGGAGCCTGCTGTATTGCGCTGCCGCAGGATGTGGAAGGGGAGGCCTATGATTATCCGGCCTACTTTTTCCGGAAGCGTGTGCATCGGATTACCCGTCCTGCTGCGGTGGAAGAAGAACTGGAAGATTTGGCGGAGATCTTATCCCGGGCAGAGAAACCTCTTATTATTGTGGGAGGCGGAGTAAAATATTCCCAGGCAGGAGAAGCGGTGGAGAGCTTCTGCGAAGAGTTTAAAATCCCCTTCGGAGAGACACAGGCGGGGAAGAGCGCCTGCCGATCCAGCCATCCGTACTGTCTGGGAGGAATTGGCGTGACGGGGACTCTCGCTTCCAATGTGATTGCAAAGGATGCCGATGTGGTTCTGGCGATCGGTTCCAGGCTGTCGGATTTCACGACCGGCTCCAAGCGTCTGTTCGGCAGGGAGGATGTCCGGTTCCTGACGATTAATAACTGCCGGTTCCACGCTTATAAGATGGATGCCGTAAAGGCGGTGGGGGATGCGAAAGCGACACTGGAGGCTCTGGCGGAAAAGCTGCGCGGACGCGGGTATGTATCCGCCTACAGAGGGGAAATAGAAGCGGCGAAGGAAGCCTGGGATGCGGAGCTTAAGCGTCTGGGAGAGATTACATATACCGGTGAATCCTTTGAACCGCTGATTCACGCAAGGGATCCTCGTACGATACCGGAATTTGTGGAACTGACAAAAGGGCGCATCACACAGACTGCCGCTCTGGCTGTGCTGAACCGCCTTGTGGAGCCGGATGCGACGGTCATTACGGCGGGCGGTTCCCTTCCCAGCTGCATGCAACGCATGTGGAGGACGGATAAAAGGGGCGGCTATCATGCGGAATATGGTTATTCCTGCATGGGCTATGAGGTGGCGGCAACCCTTGGCGTCAAGTTTGCGGAACCGGATTGCGAGGTGTATTGTGTGGTAGGGGATTCCAGCTTTCAGATGATGCATTCGGAAATTATGACGATCATGCAGGAACGCAAAAAGGTAAACATCCTGATATTTGACAACTGCGGCTTCGGCTGCATCAACAATCTGGAGATGAACAACGGAATCGGAAGCCTGGCGACGGAATTCCGCTATACGGACGGCAGAAAACCGACGGGTGATTTAATCTATGTGGATTATGCGAAGATCGGAGAGGGGTACGGCCTTAAAACCTATACCTGCACAACGGCGGAAGAACTGGAGGCAGCCCTCCTTGACGCTAAAAAGGAGAGCATTGCGTGTCTGTTTGATTTGAAAGTGCTTCCCAAGACTATGACGGATGGCTATGAATCCTGGTGGAACGTAGGAATAGCGCAGGTTTCCGAAAAGGACAGTGTCAGGAAGGCCTGTGAAGATGTCATGCAGGGACGCAGGGAAGCGCGTGCCTATTAAAAACGGGAGGAAGAAGGATGGGAAAAGTATTCGGATATCCTGTGTTCGATGAGAACGGGGAAAAGATTCTGACGACTTATGATAATGAATACAGCGAAATGAGGATGGATATCCGCGTTTACCGGATGAAAAAGGGGGAAGAGAGAAGCTTCCTGAGAAAAGGAGAGGAAACGGCAATCCTTCTTCTTTCGGGAAAAATCCGGTTTTGCTGGGACGGAAAAGAAGCATCGGTATCCAGAAAGGATGTATTCACACAGGGGCCATGGTGCCTGCATATCTGTACGGAAGCCGAAGCCGCCGTGAAAGCGGAGGAGGACAGTGAAATCCTCGTACAGTGTACTAAAAACGAAACAGAATTCGCAGCCGTGCTTTACCGCCCGGAGGATGCGCCCTGGAAATATTCCTGCGTGGGTAAATTCGGGGATGTGGCTAAAAGGCGTGTCAATACGATCTTCGACCATGACATCGCACCCTGGTCCAATATGGTGCTGGGAGAGGTGCTCAATGACAGGGGCAACTGGTCCGGTTATCTGCCGCACAGGCATCCGCAGCCGGAAACCTACTATTTTCTGTTTGACCGGCCGGAAGGGTTCGGTGCAAGCTTTGTGGGTGATCAGGTGTTTAAGAGCACAGATGGGAGTTTTTCCGCCATACCGGGAGGAGAACTGCATCCCCAGGCCGTGGCGCCGGGCTTTCAGATGTATACCTGCTGGATGATCCGTCATCTGGAGGGAAATCCATGGCTTCAGACGGATCGCTGTGAGGATGAAAAATATACCTGGCTGCATGATGCTTAAATTTGACATATGCCGCATGGAAAAAAAAGGAGAAGAAAATGGCGAGAGAATTTATCGTGCCGGGCCGCATTATTTCCGGTGCAGGAGCGTTGGATGCCGCCGGCGCGGCTTTGAAGGAGATGGGAAAAAAGGCTCTGGTGGTAACGGACAAGGTGATGGTGCAGCTGGGAAACTGTGCCAGACTTGAAGCGGCGTTGGCCGGACAGGGGATTGGCTGTGTGGTTTATGATGAAATCACGGGAGAGCCGACAGACACCATGATTGAAAATGGACTTAAGATATATCAGGAGAACGGCTGTGATTTCCTTGTCGCCCTCGGAGGAGGAAGCCCGATTGATTCGATGAAGGCAATTGCGTCCCTTGTAAAAAATGGCGGAAGCATTTCTGATTATATGGGTAAGATAATTGATGTGCCGGTGCCGCCCATGGCAGCCATCCCGACTACGGCAGGTACGGGCTCCGAAGCGACCCAGTTCACGATTATAACAGACACCAAAAAGGATATCAAAATGCTTTTGAAGGGGGCCGTTCTGATGCCGAAGCTTGCGGTCATCGATCCTCAGTTCACCATGACCGCGCCTCCCAAAATCACCGCGGCAACCGGTCTGGATGCCCTGTGCCACGCAATAGAAGCATATACCTCCAGGAAGGCCCAGACGCTGTCGGATACCTTTGCACTCTCCGCGGTAAAACGTATTTTTAAATTTCTTCCTGCCGTTTATCATGACGGGAAAAATGAGGAGGCCCGGATCCAGATGTCCGTGGCGGCCCTGGAAGCGGGAATTGCATTTAATAATTCGTCCGTGACTATCATTCATGGCATGAGCCGCCCGATAGGCGCTCTTTTCCATGTGGCTCACGGGCTGTCCAATGCCATGCTCATGAAAGAGTGTCTGTCCTTTGCGCTGGAAGGCGCGGTAAGCAGGTTCGCGGAGCTTGGCAGAGCGGTTGGCGCGGCAAAGGAGAGTGACCCGGACGCAGAGGCGGGCAGCAGGTTTCTTGCTGCAGTACAGGAAATGATAACCGGGCTGGAGATACCGACTCTGCAGGAATACGGAATCGACAGAGAAGCTTTTTATTCACAGATAGAAAAAATGGCACAGGATGCCATGGACAGCGGCAGTCCCCAGAATACGATGCGGCAGCCGGATCGCCAGGCCGTGATGGATATTTATAAAAAAATCTATGAAGGAGAATAAGAATATGGTAAAGGTAGGGATTATCGGAGCGGGAAGAATCGGAAAGGTACATATCACAAGTATCAGTACGAGAGTCAGGGATGCCGTCATCAAGACAGTGGCGGATCCGTTCATGAATGAAGAGACTGCGGCCTGGGCCAAAGGAATGGGCGTGCAGCATACAACGAAAGATTATGAGGAGATCATCCGCGATCCCGAAATCGATGCGGTACTGATCTGCTCTTCAACGGATACACACTCCCCCATTTCCCTGGAGGCAATCCGGGCAGGCAAGCATGTATTCTGTGAAAAACCCATCGATCATGATGTGGAAAAAATCAAAGAGGTGGCAGCCGCGCTGGAAGGAACGAAAGTGAAATACCAGGTTGGTTTTAACCGGAGGTTTGATCATAATTTCGAAGCGGTACAGCGTGCAGTAGCAGAAGGCAGGATCGGCAGGCCCGAGATCATCAAAATCACATCCCGTGATCCGGAACCGCCCGGAATTGATTATGTGAAGGTTTCCGGCGGCATGTTCCTGGATATGACGATCCATGATTTTGATATGGCGCGTTTCCTGGCGGGATGTGACGCTGAGGAGGTTTATGTGCAGGCCGCCAATCTGGTGGATCCCAAAATCGGGGAAGCCGGCGATGTGGATACTGCGGTTATCACACTTCAGATGGAAAATGGCGCTATTGCGGTGATTGACAACTGCAGAAAAGCGGTATACGGATACGATCAGCGGGCTGAGGTGTTTGGTTCCGAAGGGATGGCGGCCATCGGCAACGACAGCCAGTCCAGCGTACAGATCAGCAATTCGGACGGCGTGACGGGAGAAAAGCCCCTGTTTTTCTTCCTGGAAAGATACATGGATGCCTATGGCAAGGAAATCGCGGCTTTTATTGATGCGATTGTCAATGATACGGAAACCCCTTTAGGCGTTATGGACGGCCTCAAGCCCGTACTCATGGGACTGGCGGCAAAAAAATCATGGGAAGAACACAGACCTGTTAAAATCTCAGAAATCATGTGATGATGCATATGATTTTCAACCGGAGGAAAAGAGATGTTTGATAAAAATAAAGTAAAGCTGGGGATTGCCCCGATCGCGTGGACAAATGATGATCTGCCGGATCTGGGAAAAGAAAATACCTTTGAACAGTGCGTGAGTGAAATGGCACTGGCAGGCTATACCGGTTCGGAGGTGGGAAACAAATATCCACGGGATCCCGAGATGCTGAAAAAGGCGCTGCAGCTGCGGGGAATGGAAATATGCAACCAGTGGTTTTCCTGCTATCTGATTACCAAACCCTTTGAAGAGGTGGAAAAGGAATTTCGTGCGCAGCTCACTTTTTTAAAGGAAATGGGCGCCAAAATCATCGGTGCATCCGAACAGAGCCACAGCGTGCAGGGGCAGCAGGATGTACCTGTATTCGGACATAAATATGTGATGAATGATGAAGAATGGGACATCTTCTGCAGCGGCATGAACAGACTCGGGAAAATAGCGAAGGAGGAGTACGGAATTTCCCTCACCTTCCATCACCATATGGGAACGGTGGTGCAGAATCCGGATGAAGTGGAACGTATGATGGAAAATACAGATCCGGCGTATGTCAGCCTTTTATATGATACGGGACATTTTACCTACTGCGGAGCCGATCCTCTGGAGATGGTACGAAAATATGCGGGCAGAATCCGGCATGTACACTTAAAGGATATCCGTCCTGAAATCGTGGAGAAGGTAAAACGGGAGAAGTTAAGCTTTCTGGACGGCGTCCGCCTCGGCGCCTTCACGATACCCGGCGACGGCTGTATTGATTTTGACCCGATTTTCAAAGTCCTGGAGGATACGGGCTACGAGGGCTATATGCTGGTGGAGGCGGAGCAGGATCCTGCGAAGGCCAATCCGCTGGAATATGCCATCAGGGCGCGCAGATTTATTGCGGAAAAGACGGGACTGTAATTTTTGACGGCATACCGGATGGAAAAGGAGAAAAAAACGGACTTTAACCATTAAGAAACCTTCATAATATCTTAAGCTTTCCTTGTATGGACAATGAATACGGCATATGCTATGATTAACTGTACGTGATAAATTTGCTGCTGCCCGGGGACAGCCCGGAACATACGAAGGATTAACAGATATGGAAAATAATAGAAAAACGTCAGGGAATCATAGAAGGAAAAAAGGAAGCCGCAATCATGGAATTGCCATGTATCCGACTCTTGCGGTGAGATGGATAAAGAAGAATAAGGCGATGTCGGCAGCTCTCGCGGTGCTGCTGATAGTAGTTGCAGGAACCGGTGTTCTGGTGGGCTGGGGAATGGGAAGAGGAAAAGCGCAGAAGGATGCGGGCGAAACGCAGGCTTCGGCGGAAACCATTCCGGAGCAGACCGGAGAAGAGCAGGAGAGCACGGTGTCTCCTTTGCTGGAAAATGAATATCCGGAGGTCAATGATCTGATTTTAAAGTATCATCAGGCGCTGCAGTCGGATGATATGGATACGTTAAAAACGCTGCTGGATTATGCGGAGGACAAGGAACTGCTCCGTATGCAGGAAAACGGCTCTCATATTGAGTCATATAATAATATTGTATGCTATACAAAGCCGGGCCTGGATGCGGACAGTTATGTGGTATATGCCTGCTATGACGTTAAATTCGTTGGTTTCGATACTCTGGTACCGGGCCTGACTCCATTCTATGTAAGCCGTAATGAGGAAGGCAGGTATTATATCCGGGACTGGGAGCACAATCCGGATGAAGCGGCCTATGCCAATGAGGTAACGGCGCAGGAGGATGTGGCGGCTCTGTATGATCGCATCAGGAACGAATCCGCAGAGATTCTGGCAGGGGATGAGGAGCTTTCTCAATATCTGTCAAACTATCTGAATGATATGATGGTAGCGGTCGGTGAAGCGCTGAATGAAAAGGAGAATAGTCCGGAAAGTACGGAGGCTCCAACGGAAAGCGCGGCGGCACAGGAAAGTGAAAGCAAATCGGAGCCGGAAGCTTCCCAGCCGGCCCAGACGCCTTCCCAGCCGGCATCCACATCTGTTAATGTTCCCAACAGCGGGGAATTTACGGTGTCGGAAACAGTGAATGTCAGAAAGAGCGCAAATGAAAATGCCGAAAGAATAGGAGTATGCTATTCCGGCGAAAAGCTGGAAATACTCATGAAACAGGCAGACGGCTGGACAAGGGTTAAGTTCAACGGACAGACCGGATATGTGAAATCAGATGTTTTAAAATAATAAAAATACAGACAGGCCGCTGTCCTTTTCCGGGACAGCGGCCTGCCTGTATGTGCGGCAGTCCGGATACGTCAGGAGCTGTAAGCTTAACTCCGGCCGAATAATTTCTTGCCGACAAAAATGAAAATACATGCACCGATTACGGAAACAATCAGGTTGGCGAAGAAGCCGCTGGCATAAAAGCCGACCAGGCGGAACAGAAAACTTCCGATCATTCCTCCTACAATTCCCGTAATGATATTGCGCAGGGTTCCGCCCTGCGTATTCATGATCTTACTGGCTATCCAGCCGGCAATCGCACCATATACAATAGATAATATGAAAGATAACATTTTCAGGCCTCCTTTATCGTTTGTCTGTTACTATAATAAACATTTTTTTGAGAAAAAGCAACAAGGATTAATGAAACTGTCTTTCTGAAACCAGGCAGGCAATTTTTCTATTGCATTTTTCGCGCAGAGAGAGCAGCCAGGCGGCCTCATGAGGATAGCTGTTGAAGGTAATGGGAGCCTCCAGGCCCTCCTCCAAAAGAGCGAGAACGGTTTCCCTGTCTGTCAGCTGTTCCAGCAGCTGCAGGGCCCTCATATCCTGCAGGCCTTCCATCAGGACCTCCGCACGTATGGATGCGATCGGCCCGTTTTCTCCCGGATATACAAGGAATGCATCTCCCGAAGGGAATGCGCAGGCGGCATCGGTCACGCAATAGGGATTGATGGGATACCGGGAAAGCATGGAATTCCAGAAGTTAAATCCCCATTGCAGAAATCCGTGGATCTGATATTTATAAAGCTGCACGCCCAGAATACGGTTCCTCTGGGAGGGCATACAGAAGAAACGGTTTGACACCTCACGAAACTGGCCGCAGCAGTAATAGGTCCACAGGCCCGGCACATGGTTTTCAAGAAAAGGCCGGATATGGTCATTGCTGCAAACAGGCACCCCTACCAGGCCCTGTTCATAGAATTCATAATCAGACAGGGCATCCATGATAGGAAGGCCGTCGATCTGTGATTCCAGAAGCTTCTTGGCATACAGGTATGCGGGAATATGCTCCTTGCTCGGTTCGTCAGAAACATGGAAATAGCAGCGATCCTGCAGCTTATGGGTGCGGATGAAGTCCATGAGGCGCGGCAGGAAAGCTTCCAGAAATTCCCGGTATTCGTCACTCGCCGCATCGGTATCCCAGCCGAATATCTGCCTGCAGCCCTCTTTTTTCCCATTTGCCGGAGAGCCTTCCCAGGCCATGATCTTAGGGGCATGTCCGGCTCCCCACTGGGTAAATAAATGAGAGAATTCCAGATAGCGGATGTGGCAGCGTTCACAAAGCTCCAGCCAGCGTTCCAATTTTTCAAAGGAAAAGGTATAACCGTTCTCTTCCTGATATACATCGATAAGCTGCACCGTAGTGCGTTCTCCTCCCGGAGCGGTATCCAGAGGCGGTGTGAAAAGAGGCGTCAGAATCATATTGACTCCATAGCGTGCGGCGGCCTCCATATATCCGGAGGTAAGCTCCCAGTATTTTTCACTGAAAACAGGAACCTTATACCAGTCTGCAATACAATCCGTATGAAACCATTCCGTATGGATGAGAGTCTGCTCCGGAAGGCGGGCATTCAGGCGTTCCAGAACAAAAGTACAGCTGTTGAGGACTGTGCCGTTTTCTTCGGTAATGGCGATTGTAAGATCGTAGGAACCGGAAGGCAGGGAACATTCCGCAGGAACGGTGACCCAGAGGCTCCTCCATTGCCCCGGCAGCAGAGTGATATCCGATATGCCGGAATAAAGGGGATCCGGATACAGGCCGGGTGTGGTCCGCAGCACAAAATCATCCCCGTCCGGAAAAATGGGAAGTTCGCTGGGAGCCAGGCCTACCTGTCTTATAATAACATCATCGGCCAAAGCTCCCGACAACTGGATCCCGGCTTTAAAGGTGAGCGGGCCTTCCCAGCAATAGGCGGCCTGAAAGGAAAAACGCTCATTAAGAAGCATGTCGGCGCCGGTATATTCAGCCTGCGGTTGAAAAGGTTCATCCGGAAAAATTTTCTCCAGAGAACTGACGGTGAGTAAGGTTAATTTTTTACTGTCCATATGCAATCCCCCTGTGTGATTCATTATAAAAATAAGGATATCAAAGAATCGGGGAAAACGCTATATTGCCGCAGAAAATGAAGTAAAAAGTGCAAAGAAAAGTGCCGATATGGATATCGGAGGAGAGGGTGCGGCAGGCACTTCTGTGAACACGGATAAAGAATACTTACGAAACGGCTCCCTGGTATATGTATGGGGAACCGTTTCCTTTTCCGTATTCAAATTCTCTTTTTGCACCAATGCTCCAGCCACTGGATGATCTGGTACAGCGCCATGGCAATGACACACAGGATGATAATGGATGTAATCACCATATTGAGCTGGAAGAGACGGGTATCTTGAAAGATTAAATTGAGTATCCAAAAAGAAAACTCATTGAAACATGCCTGTATCCATGATAACGTATTCTGAAAAGGTAATCAGGGAGGATTCAATGGACAATGTATACAGCCTTCGTATTTATGATACGGAGTTAATGCGGTTCGTGATGGAAAAGAGAGGCTTGGAAGGCCTCGTTACAGAAATCCTGGATATAAAGGATGAATATGGACATTTGATGCCTCTGGACATGAAGATTGACAAGGAAGGAATTCTCCGCTGGCTGGAACGCAGGGTGATTCCTAAAAATAGAACACATGCAGACAAAATTTTGAAAACATCGGGACTTAGCCATAACGATACGAAAGGGATTATAGATGTGTGCAAAGGCTTGTCCCTAAACGACAGCTATTGGATTGTACCGGATGGCTTTGAGGGAAAATTTGCCCAATATAATCTTTATGAGAATCGTTTTTCCGAAATGCTGGCACTCGTTGCCTACACAGGGGAAGGGCAAAGCAGACAGGCGTTTACCATCTTCCCGGAATTAACCACTAGCGTCGATTTACTCCCGGTTAAGGGATAGTCCTGCAAGGGTGTAGTCCCAATCTTCCGGCAAGGACCGCATTTGCGACAATAGCCCTTTCGCCTTTAGCGTCAGTTCCTTGCTGTGTAGGTGGTGGTTGCTCATTACGGTATAGCCCTTGTTGTGCTCCACGTGGAAAACTGCCATAGCTTCATCACTCCTTTGCTGTGGGTTTGTTACACGATAGAAGCGCGATTTTGAGGGAAAAGGTATATTTCCCTTGCCTGCTTAAAAACGCGCCCGCAAAGCCGCTCAAATCAAGGCTCTGTCTGTCCCTACTGCGTAACATGAGGGCAAAAATAGCGGCGTTCCTGTTCTCCCGGTGTGGGAGTGAGAAACACCGCTTGTGCGGTGCTTTATTCTACTTCATCGGCTATGAGGTCTTGCATGGCTTCCCCAAAGTCTGTCGTAAAGGAAAAGATGAAGTATTCCAAAATGTCGGGGTCTGCGCCCATAGGCTTGGCTTCCTCGAAAAAGGGCAAGCACATAAGCCCGTAAAGCGTTTTGATGATTTTGAACAGCTTATCTCGGTCGGCGGGGGTGTTCATGGTAACGAGAATGTCCGTCAAGCGGTTTATGGTTTCCATATCACCGCCCGTTGTCAGCCATACCATTTCCACGAAAGGCTGCGTGATTGCTCCGGCGACAAGGTTTATCTTATCCTTGCTGATTTCGCCGGATTGTAGTACAATACCCTTGCTTAATAACAGTTCGTTCAAGGTGTCCTCCTTTCAATTTGCCCTTTGCGCGTGACGCTTTTTTGATGCCCTCGCTTACAAAAGGGGTTTATAAAGAGATATGGTAGGATTTAAGCACAAACGGCGAAAAGCCTTGATATGCAAGGGTTTCGCCGTTTCCTTATAAAACTTGTGAGAAGATATAAAGCGTTTTTCGGGCTTTAATCTATAAAAAATTAAAAAGCATTCTTTGGATGACAGTAGGTGTTGTTCTTGAATGTTATGATAGTTGTAAAGTGACAACGAGAAAAGGAGAGATTCCTGATGAATGATAACAAAAATGCACTTTTGGAGAGTGAAGAGGCTGAAGATCAGAGTGAAGAGTTTGATTTTGATGAACTCGAAAGACAGCTGGAGGAAGGACTGGAAGATAGCTTATCTGAACTGAAATTTCTTGAAGAAGACAAGGAGAAAATCAGCAATCCAGAAAATTTGGGAAATGCTGTTATGGGTGTAGTATGGGATCAGTTTGTAATTCAGATTGGAACTGTTGCAGGCGAAGATTTCATCAAAGAAAACCGTGGGATACGTCTTGATTTGCGTGATGAAGCGCATATTCAAACAACAGAAAACTTTGCTAATGGAAAGATTGCATCGCATAATACAGAAATAGATTATCAGCAAAGATATGATGATTGGCAATCCAATTTTAAGAAAGATGAGAATGGGCAAGTAATTAAGAAAATCGACAAAAGGTCTGGGACAGAAAAAGAAGTACTCATAGATGAGGCACGGAAACCTTATGATAAGAATAGACCTAAAGGTTCTAAACAGGTAAACATAGATGATATTGTACCGGTGGCAGAGCAAGTGCGTGACCCAGCCACAAATGCGCACCTGACATTAGATGAGAGGGTAGCTTTTGGTAATAGTGAAATTAATTTGAATCCAATGGATGCAAGTGCCAATCAATCCAAGGGTGATAGTACCATGTCGGAATGGCTCGATTCAGAACGAAACGGCGAAAGGCCAGCTGATAGATTCGACATTGATGAAGCTGATTTAAGAGAGAAAGACAAAGCGGCAAGGGAAGAGTATGAAAAAGTCAAAAAGGAAGGCGAAGAAAGGTCTATAAAAGCGGGCAAGAAATCGCAACGGAATGAAGCGTTTAGAATAGGCGGGAAAGCCTTAAGGGCTGCGGTGATGGGGCTTCTTGCTGAATTGGTGAGAAATATTATAAGCAAATTGGTTTCTTGGCTTAAGTCAAAAGAAAAAAATTTGAAGACATTTCTTGGACAAGTCAAGACGGCAATTGCTACATTTTTGAGAAACGTAAAACAAAATCTGCTTACAGCAGGAACGACAGTCGCATCAACTGTTTTAAGTGCAATATTTGGTCCCGTTGTAGGTGCAATCCAAAAGATATGGACACTGATTAAACAAGGCGGAAAATCGGTGAAAGAAGCTATTGATTATGTAAAGGCACCGGAAAATCGAAGGAAATCTTTCGGCGTTCTCATGCTTGAGGTCGGAAAAATTGTCATGACGGGGCTGACAGCAATGGGAGCTTTAGTTTTGGGAGAAGTAATTGAAAAAGCCCTGATGACATTTCCTGTATTTGCGGCAGAAATACCCTTAATAGGCAGTCTCGCAAATATAATCGGTATTTTCCTTGGAGCAGTTGTCGCAGGAATTGCTGGTGCGCTTGTTATGAATCTCATTGATAGGCTCATAGCAAAGAAACAAAAACAGGAAATTACCGAAAGGCAAATAGACAAAGGCAATGAAGTTCTTGCAAAGCAGGCACAAGTCATTGCAGTAAACCAGGAGCAATTACGTAGGCAAAAAGCAAAAACTGGTGAAATTATTAAAGCGAGACATGAGGCGGCAGTTGAGGTGATGAGAGAAGCAACGGAAAATATCTTCACCGAAAAGAAAAATGATAATGCTGAGCGGCTTGCAGACATGAAAGCGGTATTAGACCAGATATAGAAAGGAGAAGCTTATGAATTACAAGGTGGTATTAGGAATTTTAGGTGCGGCTATTGTGGTAGGAGGAATTATATTTTTTATAACAAGAGATGAGTCCATCAAATCATCTGAAGAGTCAGAGCGTGATGGAAAGAAAGGTACAGATGTTGTTACATATACAAGTGTTACAGAAGACGAGAATCAATCTAATCTTAATAATGTAAAAGCAGATGTAGCAGAAACAATGAGAGAACGGCACGAGGAAGCACAAAAGGAAATGAGAAAGTCGGTCGATAACATCTTTAATGGTGCTGGAAGTAATGAAACAAAAAATGAGGAAGCTAAAAAGAAGATGTTTGAAGGCCTCGACAATATTTAACAGGAAGGATGAAGATTGTGCTGGAATATAGCATACAAAAAACTCGTTTTGAAAAACAAAAGAAAGAACTGAAGGCTTTTTCCGAACAGCCTGCTACAAGTACAGAATTAGATAAGTTTAGTACGGACGGTCAGTGGTCAGATTTTTGGGCTGGTGGACTGGCAGGTGTATTAAGCGGGCATAAAGTGACGGGAGAAGAGATTAATAGCCTTGTTACAAAACTACAGAACTGTTTTGCGGAAATAAATGAACGTGACCGGAAGGTTATCAAAGAATTTGGTCAAGTATATGAGACTTTTGAAGCTCTTGATAAGGGATATATCCAAGGTATTCTTATTGGTGTGAAGTCCGCAGAGAAGGCAAGTCAAGAGGCTAAGGATGCGCAAAAGGATATAAATGACACAATAAAGGCACTTCAGATTACCATAAATAAACTGAAGGAATTTAAAGGTGAGATAAACCAGTACGCGCATCTTAAGGATATTGATGATATTTGGTGCGACATACAACGATATGAATTAGAATTAGGGAGTATCTCTACGGAATTAAAGACTCAAGGTATTAATTTTGATAAAAAAATATCTATATTAGAACAGCTTAAGACACGGATTGAGAAAACCAGGCACTTTAATGATATTGACTCAATGTGGAGAACTATAAAAAGTCAGGGAGAGGAAATAGACAGTTTTTTAAGAAAACTGGAAGAACTGTCAGATCAACTGACTGAAAAGATAAATGATTTGCTTGCTTTTAAGGAAGAAATTGAAAGAGCAGAGCATATCAAAGACATTGACTCAATTTGGGAGAATATGAAAAACCTTCAGGAAGAAGTCTCAAAGCTGTCGGATAATATTGAGAAACGAATAGAAAAGGTTGAGACGGAAATATCTAAGTTTGTGGAACTTGCAAAAGGACAAAGCCATTTTAAAGACATAGATGACATCTGGGAAGGACTGCAAGAGGTCCAAAAGACGGTTGGGAATCATTTTGAATCTATTAGTAGATATGAAGAAGTACAAGAGAGAATAGATAAAGAGTTATCTGATGTAAATGATTTCATCAGCGGTATCCAGCGGATAGAGCATTTTAATGATATAGATGCAGAATGGGAATTTTCACATGAGCTGATTAAAAATATAGAGGCAACAGACAATAAAGTTCTTACAGTGGAAAAGAACATACAAGAATACGGGGAAAGATTGCAAAAGGCTGAAGACGAAAATGTACAATTAAAAAGTAAAATTAATACGGCTTACATTGTTGCGGGCGGAGCCATAGCATTGTCTGTCGTTCAGCTTATTTTGCAGCTGTCAGGTATTTTGTGATGGAGAACAAAAGAGAAAAAAATCTCATGAATATGGCGTCAAAATTGGACGCTATTACGAACAGCGATGGAGAAATAACTAAATTGGCATTTTCCATAGTTGAGGATAAAGATGATTCCGCAACGGTGGAATTGTGTAAAAAAATTTCGGAATTTGCCAAAAATGAAATTAAGCAAATTGTACAGATAGCCCAAGCCCTGAAAGATGAGATTGTAAGCTATTATGGATATATTAGAGTAAAAGAAATCTGTAATGATAAAAAGCTTTTGCCTGTTGAAGAAGAAAAGTCTCTTGGTGAATTATTGAATGAACTTGATGAATTAGTGGGGCTTAAGAAGGTGAAAGCCGCTGTAAATGATCTTATAGCTTATCAGAAGGTACAAAAATTAAGAGAGAAGGAAGGCTTATTTTCCTCCAAAAGCACTCTTCACCTTGCGTTTACAGGAAATCCTGGAACAGGGAAAACAACGGTTGCTCGTATTGTCGGTCGTATATATAAACAGATTGGTCTTCTTTCAAAAGGGCATTTTTTAGAAGTATCCAGGACGGATCTGATTGCTGGATATCAGGGGCAGACTGCCTTGAAAGTTAAAGAGGTTATAGAACGCGCAAAAGGCGGTGTGCTCTTCATAGATGAGGCATACAGTATTACTGAAAATGATCATTCTGATTCTTATGGCCGAGAATGTTTAACAGAACTGACAAAGGCATTGGAGGATTATAGAGATGATTTGGTGGTCATTGTTGCTGGCTATACAGAACCGATGAAATTATTCTTTGAATCTAATCCTGGATTGAAATCCAGATTCAATACGTTTATTGAGTTCGAAGACTATGATGAGGAAGAACTGGATGGCATCATGAATATGATGTGCAAGAAGAATGATTATGTTTTATCGAAGAATGGTGTTGAGAAGGTAAAAGCCATTATTGCCTATGGTGTGGCGCATAAGGGAGAAGAGTTTGCTAATGGCAGACTTGTAAGAAATCTGTATGAAGATATGGTAATGAATCATGCCAGACGTGTAAACGGAATTGACAAGCCAAGCCGTGAGGATCTTATGGAATTGAAGGCGGATGATATTCCTTCTGTGGCAGAAAAAGAAGATTAAACTGAAAAATGGAACAAAGTATGATGATATCCAGGCTGGAGACAGTCTGGGTATTTTTTTAAAAATTTTTAGTCCTATGTTGACAGAATCGGGAATTTCAGGGGCTGGAAAAATATGTCGCATGAACCAGATGGAATTAAATGTAGTTTTATCTGGAAAGACAGTATTTATACTGGATACAGGGCAGACACATAAATGTTGGGGCAAAAGAAATAACCCGGCCTATTATTTTACGATAAAATATAAGGAAATAAATGAATAATAAACGATAAGGAGTAAACATGGTTAGAATGCATATTATACAGGACGCAAATTTATTAAATCTGGTAAATCATATAAGCCGCCGGTAAAAATCTAAGAACAGGGGCATAAATATATAGTAATGATGTGATGCAGGAGATGTATTTATGCCCTTAGACGAAAAAGGAGAAAAAATGGCAGCAAAAGAAAAAAACAGTGTCCTTGAGCAGGTATGCAGAATTTTAACCCGCGAAAATTTTATTACGCCGGAGGAACAACTGCGTATGTTGGAACAGCTTCGGAAGGAGTGAAAATACCTTGTATGGAATAGAAGCGTCTTCATGGCAGTTTCGGGCGGTAACATATAACCGGTGCAGCACGGAAGAGGAACGGCAGAAGGATGCACTGGTAAAACAAGTACAGGAAGCCAAAAATTGTGTGGCTGAACAAGGATGGCAATTAATAGATACCTATGTGGAGGCCAAGAGTGGAACTACATCGAAAGGAAGAAAGGAATACAATAGGCTTTATCAGGATTTGGAAACAGATAAATTTGATATTATAGTAATAAAGAGCCAGGACAGACTGATGCGCAATACCAAGGACTGGTATCTGTTCCTGGACAGATTACAAAGAAATAAAAAACGGCTTTACATATATTTGGAAAGGAAATTTTACACCCCTGATGATGCGCTGATAACAGGCATAAAGGCAATCCTTGCGGAAGAATACAGCCGTGAACTCAGTAAAAAAATTAATAACGCCCATCGGAACCGGCAGCGTGAAGGACAGTGCTTTGTAATAACCAATCATACCTATGGATATAAAAAGCTTCCGGATAAAAGCCTCCTGGTCGATGAGCAGGAAGCGGAAATGATACGCATGATATTTCAATTGTCGGCGAATGGTTATGGAACACACTGCAGCGCTGAAATTTTATTTGCGAAGGGATATCGGAACAGGGAAGGCAATATGCTTAGTCCCTCCATCATACGCAATATAATCCGCAACCCGTTATATAAAGGGGATGTTGTCCAGAACCGTTATCATTATGACTTTGACAGTAAGCAAGTGAGCAGGAATCCGGAATCAGACTGGATAATACATAGGAAAGCCATTCCGGCAATTGTTGATGATGAACTGTTCCTGCGTGCAAACAGAAGCATGGATGACAGAAGGGAGATGAGAAATTGTGGTGGCAGTTATGCAAAATTCAGCAGCCAGGGAAAGTTTGATTTCTCAGGGAAACTTTGCTGTGGCTTATGCGGGCATCCCTTTTACAGAACTGTCAGACAGAGAAAGGATGGAAAGGCAGTTGAGTGGAAATGTAGTAATTACCTGCAGAACGGAAGAAAAAAGGAAGCTTTGCAGAGAAATCAGATAAGAAAGGCGCCCAAAGAAGAATATGCAGGTTGTGACAATGTTCATGTAGATGAAGAAAAACTGCAGATAACACTGGAAACCATATGCCAAAAAAAATATAAAAGCCTGAATATCAGGAAAGAAGACCTCCTTAGAGATACACTGGCGGTTTTAAGGAAAGTGTTTCATAATGAAAACGCTTATGGGGAAAAAGAAAAACTGGAGGAGGCCTCGGACAGGATACTGAGACAAGAGGATATTCTGCTGGAAAAGCTTTTGGACGGCGTTATTTCCGATGTGGAATATACCAGAAAAAGCGAAGGCTTTCAAAAAGAAATGGACAAAATCAATTTTCAATTGACCAAGCTTCAGGAGCAGGCTGAACAGAGCATTACTTTAGAAAAAAGAATAGAAGATATAAGGAGGAACCTGGAAAGCGGTATCATAGAACAAGCCCAGACGGCTGACATGCTGCAGAATATCCAAAAGATAAAAGTGTTTCCTGACTGTCTGGAGATTTACCTTGATTCATGGAAAATCTGCGGCATAGAAGAATCCCAAAATGATATGTTCCAATCTGTCCGGGAGGAAACAGACAGACTTACGGTGGTTAAAATACCTCAGAAGTGCAGTACATCCCATCAGCAAATGATTGAAGAGGAAAAAAAGATTATTATACGGTATATGAAGCAAAATCCACGGATTACGGCCAAAATGATTTCTGAGAAGATGGATGTCAGTATTTCTCTTGTAAACAGGAGAATCCGGGAACTGAGAAAGGAAGGGAAAATACATTATAGCGTGCCAAATGGAAAGGGAAGATGGATTATTTCATGATTAGGCTGCCGGTATCTGTTTTATAAGGATACCGGCAATATTAAAAAAGCGGATATGGAAAAAGCCAAGAGAGTCAGGTGGCGGAAACGAAAAATACATGATAAAATGGTAATGTAAAAATTATGGGGGTTTGCCGAAGGAGAATCATTATGAAAAAAACATTACCCATCGGAATGGAAGACTTTAAAGAAATTATTGAAAAAGATTGTTACTATGTAGATAAATCTTTGTTCGTTAAAGAACTTTTGGATAACAGCAGCAAGGTGCGGCTGTTTACCAGGCCGCGGCGCTTTGGGAAGACATTGGCTCTCAGCATGCTCCGGTACTTCTTCGAAAAAGAATTTACAGCAGAGGGGGAGGCAATAGATAACAGCGGGCTGTTCAAGGGACTGAAAATTTTTGGTGCCGGGGAAAGTTACCTTAAGCATATGGGGCAATACCCTGTTATCAGCCTGTCTCTGAAATCTGCAAAACAGCCGGATTTTGAAATGGCCTATGATGCGGTCGTGAATGAAATTTCAAAGGAATTTGTGCGGCACAATTATGTAATAGATGGTGACTGGCTGCTTACTGAAGAGAAAGAGTTGTTTATCCGTATAAGAGAGAAAAAGGCTTCCCGGATTGATTACGCTATTGCATTGGAGTTTCTTACACGCTGCCTGAAGAAGGTATATCAGAAAAACGTTATAATTTTAATAGACGAATATGATGTGCCGCTTGAAAATGCATGGTTCAGAGGATTTTATGGCCAAATGACAGATTTTATCAGGTCTCTGTTTGAATCTGCCTTAAAGTCAAATTTCAATCTGGAATTTGCAGTAGTAACCGGCTGTCTCCGAATCAGTAAAGAAAGTATTTTTACGGGCTTAAACAATCTAGAAATTGTTTCTGTATTGCGCTCCAGATATTCGGAATATTTTGGGTTTACTGTCCCGGAGGTCGTAAGCCTGCTCCATTTTTATCATATAGAAGAAAAGACGGAAGAAGTGAAGCGCTGGTATGACGGTTATCTTTTTGGAGATACGGAAGTATATAACCCATGGAGTATGGTTAATTATGTGAACGAAGCCGTAAGTGAGGTTAATTCAATGCCCCGGCCCTATTGGGCAAACACTTCGTCTAACAGTATCATACGGGATATGATTGAACATGCGGGCAGCAGCGTAAAAATGGAGCTGGAAAATCTGATTGCGGGGGACTGTATTGAGAAACCGGTACATGAGGATATCACCTACGAAGACATCTATCGGTCGGAGGATAATCTTTGGAACTTCCTTTTCTTTACAGGATACTTAAAAAAGACCAGGGAATATATGCAGGCGGATACCATTTATATGTTGTTGGCGATTCCCAATGCAGAGGTGAAATATATCTACCGAAATACCATTATGGAATGGTTCGACAGGCAAATCAGACAGAAGGATTTTTCGTTGTTGTATAAAGCACTGTTGGAAAAGGATACCATGATGGTTGAAAAAGAACTTTCCAGAAATCTGATGGAGACAATAAGCTTTTTCGACTACAGGGAAGATTATTATCATGGTTTTACAACAGGACTTCTGAAAATGATGGAGGGTTATATTGTAGAATCCAACCGGGAAAGCGGTATGGGGAGGAGCGATATTATTATCCGTTCGGCGCCATATGAAGGGATAGCGGTCATTATTGAAACAAAGGTGGCGGATTCCTATGGGCATCTGGAAGAAAAAGCCTCCCAGGCACTCGCGCAAATAGAAGAAAAGCAGTACGATGCGGGCTTGCGTTCAGAAGGCTACCACACGTTTATAAAATATGGCATTGCATTCTTCAAAAAGCTTTGCAGGGTGCTGACGGATAAATAAGAACGGCGGAGAGGGAGCCCACTTTGGATATTCCTTTTTATCATTTATGACACCCGGCTGAAGACCTGGCTTCCATAAATGATCAGATAACCAAGCCCCCTTCTGGCTGCCAGGAATTCACCGATGATGACGCCGACAAGGGCCAGCCCGATATTTACCTTCATCGTGCTGAGTATAATAGGAACGGATCCGGGAAGGACCACTTTAAATAAGGTGGTTCTCCGGTTGCCTCCAAGGGTATAAATAAGCTTTATTTTTTCCTCGTCCACCTGACGGAAGCCGGTGTAAAGATTGATGATAGCCCCGAAGATGGCCACAGAGATACCGGCGACAATTATGGTGTTCATTCCGGTTCCCAGCCATACGATAAGCAGCGGCGCCAAAGCGGATTTGGGAAGGCTGTTAAGGACAACGAGGTAAGGCTCCAGGATTTCCGTCAGTTTCGTGGAATACCACAGCAGTGTGGCGCAGATCATGCTGAAAGCAAAAACCAGGAGAAAGCTGAGTATGGTTTCGTATAAAGTAACGCCGATATGCATGAATAAGGAGTTCTTTTGCAGCATAGTAATAAAACAGGCAGCAACCCGGCTGGGGCTGGAAAAGAAGAAGGAGTCAATGATTTTCAGATCGGCACACAGCTCCCAGACAGCCAGAAAGACAATAAGAATGAAGAAACGCATAAAAGTAACCATTCGGTGATGCTTCCTGTGATCGGCTACAAAGCGTTCCTGGGCAGAGGCGGAAAGCTCTGCCGGGGTCATGTTTTTCGTTGATTTTTTATGATTCATCTGTCAGTTCCTCCCAAAGCTGATTAAAATAATCCTTGAATTCCGGCGCGTTTCTGGAAGCGAGCAGGGAATCATCTTTAAGGGTGAGGTGAATAGGGATTTCAGCTTTTACCCGTGCGGGACGGTTGCTGAGAACAATAACCCTATCCGCCAGGCTGACGGCTTCCGAAAGGTCGTGGGTAATTAAAACTGCGGTTTTCCCGGCGGAACGTATGATCCGGCAGATATCCGCGGACACCGTGAGACGTGTCTGGTAGTCAAGGGCGCTGAAGGGTTCGTCGAGAAGCAGGATTTCCGGCTCCAGGGCCAGTGTACGGACGAGAGCCGCACGCTGCTTCAGACCGCCGGACAGCTCACTTGGTTTTTTATGAAGAAAAGGAGAAAGGCCATAGTCATTTACCATGGAAAGAACCTTTTCCTTCTTTTCGGGGGTCAGCTGTTTGTTGATTTCCAGTCCGAGTGTGACATTTTTATAAATATCCCTCCATTCGAAGAGATGATCATGCTGAAGCATGTAGCCGATTCCCGGCTTTTTATCATGCGGATCTTTGGTATAAAAAGTAATATCGCCGGATTCAGGCTGAAGCAATCCGGCAATGAGGGAGAGAATCGTAGATTTTCCACAGCCGCTGGGACCGACGATGGCCAGGAATTCTCCGGTTCGGACCGAAAAGGATATGTTGTCGAGTGCTTTGATTTCCCCGTTCAGACTGTGATAGGAGAAAGCTATATTTTTCAATGAGAGTATGATGTCTTCCATGTCAATCCTCCAATCTGGCCGGAAAAGAAAATACCGGGTCCCATGGTGGCAATTCGGTTCCGGACAGTTATATAACATATCATATGAATCCGGCGGGAATTTGTTCCTTGCCGGTATTTTTTCGGAAATACCGGCATAAACTGATGGCTTTGCCGATATCCCCGAAATGTATGAACTATGTAAAAAGGATTTATTTTAGTGGTGGATGAGGGCGGAAAATGGTAAAATAAATTCAGGATAATAACGACTGCGGAAACAGGTGGCTGGCGAGAGAGGGGGGCGCGGGAATGCGTGGATGGAAGCTTGGATGGAAAGTGCTCTGGCCTGTTTTATGGTATTTGGGGGTAATGGGAGCGGCGGCCCTGCTGTGTCCCCGGAGGTTCTCTGTGCTGGAGGTGGCCGGTGTGGCGGCGGGAGCTGCGGTGGTGACATTGCTTCTGGGCGGACGGCTGTACAGAGGAAGAGGCTTTTGGGAAAATCTGGGAAGCGGCGGTAAGACGCTGGGATATGGATGGCTGCTTATTCCGGCAGGAATAGCTGTGTGCATTATGCTGAACGGCCTGCTTATTCTGTTCGGTCTGGAAAGTACATCCGGCATGTATGACGGAAGGGCGGAAATGATATACGCAAGCCGAATGTGGGAACAGCTGCTGATATCCTGTGTACTGATTCCCTTTGCCGAAGAGCTGGTCTTCCGGGAACTGGGATTCGGAAGACTGCGTAAGGAATGCGGACCGGCTCTGGCGGCAGGCATAACAGCGGTGCTTTTTGGAATATATCATCTTCAGCTGGTGCAGGGCCTTTACGCCGTATGCCTGGGATTGCTGCTGGCGGCGGCCTATGAGAAATGCGGAGGGCTGGGGGCGGCGTTTCTGGTGCATGCAGTTTCCAATCTGACAGCTGTGGTTTTGTCTTTAGAAGGGGAGAGAAGCTGGCTTTGGGGAAAAAGTCTCTTTGTAGTTTCAGCCACCCTGATTTCCGGCCTTATTCTTATCCTGTGTGTCCGAAAGATGTTGAAAACGGAGGGGACGGAGACGAAAACTTTATTGCAATAAAGTTCATTTTATGGTACTATCATTTTTAAATTGAAATTATGAGGTACTTTTTATCGAATAAAGGGCCGGATTTGTGGCGGAATGGAGGATATTATGGCACAGCTCTGGGGCGGACGTTTTACGAAGGAAACGGACAAGCTGGCATATCAGTTCAATGCATCAATACATTTTGACAGGCGTTTTTTTGAGCAGGATATCGAAGGGAGCATTGCCCATGCGGTGATGCTGGAGAAGCAGGGGATTCTTACACAGGCGGAAAAGGATGCCATTGTGAAGGGGCTGACCGGAATACGTGAGGATGTGAAGGAAGGCAGTCTTGTTATTACGGATGAATATGAAGACATTCACAGCTTTGTGGAAGCGAATCTCATTGACCGTATCGGCGATGCGGGAAAGAAGCTGCATACGGGAAGAAGCAGGAATGATCAGGTGGCGCTGGACATGAAGCTGTATGTGCGCCAGGAAATTCTGGAAACGGACGCTTATTTAAAGGAACTCCTGGAGACGCTGATCCGTCTTATGGAAGAAAATATGGAAACCTATATGCCCGGTTTCACTCATATGCAGAAAGCACAGCCCACCACTCTGGCCCACCATCTGGGCGCTTATTTTGAAATGTTTAAAAGAGACAGGCTCCGTATGAAGGACATTTTCATGAGAATGAACTATTGCCCTTTGGGGGCGGGAGCCCTGGCAGGAACCACATATCCTCTGGACAGAAGCTATACGGCTTCTCTGCTTGGCTTTGAAGGACCGACGCTTAACAGTATGGATTCTGTGTCGGACAGAGATTATCTCATAGAGCTGTTATCCGCTCTTTCTACTATAATGATGCATTTGAGCCGTTTCTCCGAGGAGATTATCACATGGAATTCCAATGAATATCACTTTGTGGAGATCGACGATGCCTATTCCACAGGAAGCAGTATCATGCCTCAGAAGAAGAACCCGGATATCGCGGAGCTGACCCGCGGAAAGACAGGGCGGGTTTACGGGGCGCTGATTTCCATGCTCACAACGATGAAGGGAATTCCTCTCGCTTATAACAAAGACATGCAGGAAGACAAGGAAATGACCTTTGATGCTATTGATACGGTAAAAAGCTGCCTGGTTCTTTTTAACGGAATGGTAAAGACGATGCGCTTTAATAAGGCTGTTATGGAAAAAAGTGCCGTGAACGGATTTACCAATGCCACGGATGCAGCGGACTACCTGGTAGGCAAAGGCGTACCCTTCCGGGATGCCCATGGTATTATCGGCAGCCTTGTCCTTTACTGCATCGGGAAAAACACAAGCATTGACGCCTTAAGCCTGGAAGAACTCAAAACAATCAGTCCTGTTTTTGAAGAGGACATATATGAGGCGGTTTCCCTGAAAACCTGCGTGGAAAAACGGCTGACCCTGGGAGCTCCGGGGATGGATGCCATGAAGGAAGTTATCGCGATCAATAAGGAATATCTGAAGGAAGAATGGGAGCTTCAGCCCGGCATTTTAAAACAGCCGCTGGAGAAACAAGTTCTGTAATTATCTTTATTTAGAATATATATTTAAGAAAGATGAGGAGAGAAAAGATGAGCGAGAAACTGAAAGTAGGTATCTTAGGCGGAACCGGTATGGTAGGGCAGCGTTTTATTTCCCTGCTGGAAAACCATCCCTGGTTTGAGGTGACCACAATTGCGGCAAGCCCCAGATCAGCGGGTAAAACCTATGAGGAGGCTGTGGGTGACAGGTGGAAGATGACTGCCCCCATGCCGGAAGCAGTGAAAAAAATAGCGGTAATGAATGTCAACGAAGTGGAAAAGGTTGCCGCTGAGGTGGATTTTGTTTTCAGTGCGGTTGATATGACCAAAGAAGAAATCAAGAAAATAGAAGAAGAGTATGCAAAAACGGAAACTCCCGTGGTATCCAATAACAGCGCTCATCGCTGGACTCCCGACGTTCCCATGGTGGTGCCGGAAATCAATCCGGAGCACATGCAGGTTATTGAATTCCAGAAAAAGCGTCTCGGAACCACAAGAGGCTTTGTGGCTGTTAAGCCCAACTGTTCCATTCAAAGCTACGCGCCCGTGCTCACCGCATGGAAGGAATTCGAGCCTGTGGAGGTGGTTGCAACCACATATCAGGCAATTTCCGGAGCGGGCAAAACTTTCAAGGACTGGCCTGAAATGGTGGGAAATATCATCCCGTATATCGGCGGTGAAGAAGAAAAGAGTGAAAAAGAACCTCTTCGTATCTGGGGTAAGATCGAAGACGGCGTGATTGTACCCGCGACCTCTCCTGTAATTACCTGCCAGTGTATCCGTGTGCCTGTTCTGAACGGACATACCGCAGCCGTATTTGTTAAGTTCAACAAAAAGCCTACGAAGGAACAGTTAATCGAAAAGCTGGTGAATTTCAAAGGCGTGCCTCAGGAACTGGAGCTTCCCAGCGCTCCGAAGCAGTTCATTCAGTATCTTGAGGAAGATAACCGTCCTCAGGTAACTATGGATGTGGATTATGAAAACGGCATGGGAGTTTCCGTCGGCCGTCTGAGAGAAGATACGGTATATGACTGGAAGTTTATCGGACTTTCCCATAATACGGTACGCGGCGCAGCAGGCGGAGCCGTTTTATGTGCAGAACTGCTGAAAGCACAGGGCTATATTACAAAGAAATAAGTCCTGGTAAAAGAGGTATAATTTGGGCAAGGATTTATTTATAGCGGAAAAACCTAGTGTTGCCCGCGAGTTTGCAAAAGCATTAAAATATAATATGAGCAATCGGGATGGATATATGGAATCAGAACAGGCTATCGTCACTTGGTGCGTAGGCCATCTGGTTACCATGAGCTATCCCGATGCTTATGATCCGGAATTGAAAAGATGGACGCTGAAAACGCTGCCTTTTATTCCGAATGAGTATAAATATGAAGTAATTCCCTCGGTGAAGAAACAGTTTGATATTGTGAGCGGCCTGCTGAACAGGGAAGATGTAGCCAGAATTTATGTCTGCACCGACTCCGGGCGGGAAGGGGAATATATTTACCGTCTGGTGGAACGGCAGGCGGGTATCGATGAAAATTCAGGAAAAGAAAGACGGCGGGTCTGGATCGATTCCCAGACGGAAGAAGAGATTTTAAGAGGGATCAAGGAGGCAAAAGAGTTATCCGCGTATGATAACCTTTGCGATGCGGCTTACCTGAGAGCGAAGGAAGATTACCTGATGGGAATTAATTTTTCCCGTGTCCTGACGCTGAAATACGGATATCCTGTGAAAAATTATCTGAAACAGGATAAAGCCGTGATTTCGGTAGGGCGGGTAATGACCTGTGTCCTCGGAATGGTGGTGAACAGGGAGCGGGAAATCAGGCAGTTTGTCAAGACTCCCTTTTATCGTGTGACAGGCCGGTTCGCCCTCGTCTCTTCCGGGGAGGAGACGAACGGAGGGCGCAGCTTTGAAGGCGAGTGGAGAGCCGTGGAAGGCTCGGCCTGGTTCCAGTCTCCTGCTTTATATAAAGAGAATGGGTTTAAGAAGAAAGAGGATGCGCAGAAGCTGATATCCTTTTTGGAAGAAGAACCTCAAAAAGCGCCGGTCATTGAAAAAATTGAAAAAAAGAAGGAGCAGAAGAATCCGCCCCTCTTATATAATCTTGCGGAGCTTCAGAATGACTGTTCCAAATACTTTAAGATAAGCCCGGATGAAACCCTGCGCATTGTGCAGGAGCTTTATGAAAAGAAGCTGACAACATACCCAAGAACGGACGCCCGTGTGCTTTCCAGCGCTGTGGCAAAGGAAATCAACAAGAATATCGGCGGGCTGCGTAATTACCAGCCGGCTGCGGCTTTTGCCGCGCAGGTGCTGGAACAGAAAAGCTGGCAGGGGATTGCTAAAACCAGATATGTCAATGACAAGCAGATAACGGACCATTATGCCATAATACCTACAGGCCAGGGTCTGGGAGCCCTTTCCTCCGTTTCCGCAACGGCGGCAAAGGTATATGAAATCATTGTCAGACGTTTTCTGAGTATTTTTTATCCCCCGGCGGTTTATCAGAAGATATCCCTGGTTATCAATATTAAGGGAGAACGTTTTTTCGCCAGCTTTAAGGTACTCATGGATGAGGGCTATCTGAAGGTAACCCAGTTTTCTTTTGCTAAGAAAAAAGAGGAGACTCCCAGGCCTGAAGAAGGAAAAAAGGAAGGACAGGAGAACGACGGCCAGGAAGAAGACATCAAATGTGATGCAGATTTCCTGAAAGTACTGCAGAGCCTGAAAAAAGGAGAAGAGCTTTCCTGCCAGGGACTGGAAATCAGGGAAGGCGAGACTTCACCTCCCAAACGCTATAATTCCGGAACAATCATCCTTACTATGGAGAATGCAGGACAGTTTGTAGAGGATGAGGAACTCCGTGCCCAGATAAAGGGCAGCGGCATCGGAACAAGCGCCACGAGGGCCGAGATTCTGAAAAAGCTGGTTTCTATTGATTATCTGGCGCTGAATAAGAAGACACAGATCATCACACCCACACAGATGGGGGAAATGATTTACGATGTGGTATCCGATTCCATAAAACCGCTGCTGAACCCGGCGCTGACGGCCAGCTGGGAAAAAGGGCTGACGATGGTGGCGGAAGGCACGATCACATCGGATGAATATATGAAAAAGCTCACTGATTTTGTGGGAAGAAGGACGAATATCGTAAAACAGCTGAATAATCAGCAGATTCTATTCCGGCAGTTCGATGAGAATGCAAAATATTATGCGAAACAGCCTGCCAGGACTGCGGCGCGTAAGGAGGATACCAAAAAGGAACCGGAAGCCCGTAAGGCATAGGCGAAGGGCGGAAGAGGCAGTCCGGCCGGAAGGAAAACAGCAGTTGGCAAGTGTGGTAGTACACAGATAGGAGCAGACATGGAACAATGTAAAATCATTAATCTGTATGACCTGAATGAAACGATTGCGGCACCTGTATTTGAAGGCTTTACCTATCCATGGGAAGTCCTTCCTGAAATCAAGTCCTTTATTCTGGAATTAGGCAAAACGCTGCCGGCAGACAGGTTTGACAAAGTGGGAGAGAATGTATGGATTGCCAAATCCGCAAAGGTGGCGCCGAGCGCGTATATTAACGGCCCTGCCATAATAGATGAGGAGGCGGAAATCCGTCACTGCGCTTTTATCAGAGGAAGCGCGATCGTGGGAAAAGGCGCTGTAGTAGGGAATTCCACTGAACTTAAAAATGTGATTCTTTTCAATAAGGTGCAGGTTCCCCATTATAACTATGTAGGCGACAGTATTCTGGGTTACAAGTCACATATGGGTGCGGGTTCCATCACTTCTAATGTGAAAAGTGACAAAACGCTGGTAGTGGTAAGATGCAATGGGGAAGAATGCCATACAGGTCTGAAAAAATTCGGAGCCATGCTGGGTGACAACGTGGAAGTGGGCTGCAATTCCGTATTGAATCCGGGAACCGTTATAGGACGGGGAACCAATATCTATCCTACTTCTATGGTGAGGGGCTTTGTGCCTGCCGACAGCATTTATAAGACAAAAACAGAAATATCCGAGAAAAGTCATAACGAAGGAAAGACAGACTGACAGATCGGATGAAAAAAGCGGAACCGGCTGGGTAAGACAGCCGGTTCCTTTTTTGGCTTCTTTTGCTGCGGCTGCTGCTCGGAATATACTGTGCGGAATATGGAAATTTATATTGACGAATATGTATTTTTCGTGTATAGTAACTGTTAGACGCGTTAATGCTTGCACGCGCTAAAGCGTAAAACCGGAAAGAAAAGAGGAAAATGTTATGAAAAGGTTATTGGCAATAGCGACTGCCTTTACAATGACGGCAGTTATGCTGGCAGGCTGTGGAAGCAGCACAAATGACAGCACAAATACTTCTGCGGCATCAGAACCCGCAGCACAGGAATCAGTACAGCCTGAAGCGGCCGAGAGCAGCGCAGCTGAAACAGGCGAAGCCGCAGATGCCCAGACAGATGCGGATAAGGTATACCAGATTGGAATCTGCCAGCTTTTACAGCATGATGCTTTGGATGCCGCTACATTAGGTTTTAAAGAAGCCTTAACAGACAAGCTTGGAGAAGATAAGGTAAAATTCGACGAGCAGAATGCATCCGGTGATTCCGCAACCTGTGCGACAATCATCAATCAGTTTGTATCTGCAGACGTGGATCTGATCCTGGCGAATGCCACAGCATCCTTACAGGCAGCAGCAGCCGGAACCGGAACCATTCCGATCCTGGGAACATCCATCACGGATTATGCGACCGCTCTGGAAATAGATGACTGGACAGGAACCACAGGCAAAAACATTTCCGGAACATCGGATCTGGCCCCCCTCAAGGAACAGGCCGCAATGCTTAATGAGCTTTTCCCGGATGCCAAGACAATAGGCCTGTTATATTGCTCCGCAGAAGCCAACTCCGTATACCAAGCAGACACGATTCAGGAATACCTGGAAGGCTACGGATATACCTGCAAGACATTCACTTTTGCAGATTCCAATGATATCGCTTCCGTAACGACCAATGCAACCGGCGAATGCGATGTAATCTATGTACCGACAGACAATACCGCAGCTTCCAACACGGAAGTAATCAATAATGTATGCCTTCCTGCAGGCGTTCCCGTTATTGCAGGCGAAGAAGGTATCTGCAAAGGCTGCGGCGTTGCAACCTTATCTATCAGCTATTATGATATCGGCTACAAGGCTGGCGAGATGGCAGTGGATATCCTGGTTAACGGAGCAGATATCACAACAATGCCTGTTGAGTTCGCTCCCAATGTAACCAAAGAATATAATGAGACTATTTGTAAAGAACTGAATATTACAGTGCCTGAAGACTATGTGGCCATTAAGGCGGAATAACCAGTATTTTACATAACATGCAAAGCGGACAGATGCCTGAACGGCACTCCACAAAAGCGGTTAAAAAGCCCTGCTTTTTACCGCTTTTTGTTGTACAATGCATTTTATAAAAAAAGAGATATCTTTTCAGAATAAATTCCTTTATAATAGATACCTGTGAGGCCTGTCAAGGGCTTAAATATTGAAGATACGGGGAGGTAAATGACGTGAACATTATGTCACTCTTAAATGCGCTGCCAGGCGCCTGCGCCCAGGGATTGATCTGGGGAATTATGGCAATAGGTGTATACATAACCTACAAAATACTGGATCTGGCAGACTTGACTGTAGATGGAACCATGGCTACCGGAGGGGCCGTATGTATTATGATGATACGTGCCGGCCATTCCCTGGGCATTTCTCTTATATGTGCGGTGCTGGCCGGTGCCCTGGCGGGACTGGTGACCGGTATTTTCCATACATCCATGGGCATTCCGGCCATACTCGCCGGAATACTGACCCAGCTTGGCCTGTACTCGGTTAACTTAAGAATTCTCGGCAACAGCTCCAACCAGGCGGTAGGAGTGGATAAATACGACTTGCTGGTATCTCTGCGATACATAAAGGGCGTGCCCTTTTACCAGAATACCATTCTTATCTGTATTGTTATCCTTATTATATTGATTGCCTTGCTTTACTGGTTTTTCGGTACAGAACTCGGCTGCTCCATCCGTGCTACCGGATCTAATCCGAATATGTCCAGGGCACAGGGGATTAATACTAATTTCTGCAAAATACTCGGTCTTATGCTTTCAAACGGAATCGTAGCTTTCGCCAGTGCACTGTATGCCCAGTATCAGGGCTTCGCAGATGTAAATATGGGACGGGGAGCTATCGTCATCGGCCTGGCTGCCGTAATTATCGGAGAGGTAATTTTCAGCCGCGTCCGTGGAAATTTTGCATTCAAGCTGTTTTCGGCGGCATTGGGAGCCATTATATATTATATTGTCCTTCAGGTGGTGCTGTGGCTCGGTCTGAATTCCAACGATCTGAAGCTGTTCTCCGCCCTGGTAGTGGCCCTGTTCCTGGCTATCCCTTATCTAAAGGGAAAGTACTTCAATAAGCCGGCAAAAAAAGGAGGTGCTCCCCGTGCTTAGTATATCCGGAATAACAAAAACATTTAATGCTGGTACGATCAATGAAAAAACAGCGCTGAACGGCTTATCCCTCAAACTGGAAGAGGGAGATTTCGTAACAGTTATCGGAGGAAACGGCGCCGGAAAATCCACCATGCTCAATGCAGTGGCCGGGGTTTTCTCCGTAGATGAAGGAAACATCACTATCGACGGAATCGATGTAACCAAGCTGCCGGAGTACAAACGCGCCAAATATCTGGGACGTGTTTTCCAGGATCCCATGACGGGTACGGCAGCCAATATGCAGATAGAAGAAAATCTGGCATTGGCGTCAAGAAGAGGAAACCATCGTACCCTGCGTTCCGGAATTTCCCAGAAAGAACGTGCACAGTACCAGGAACAGCTTAAAATCCTGGAGCTTGGTCTTGAGTTCCGCATGACAAGCAAAGTAGGCCTTCTTTCCGGCGGACAGCGCCAGGCTCTGACACTCCTTATGGCAACCCTGAAGAAACCCCGCCTCCTTCTTCTGGATGAGCATACCGCGGCATTGGATCCCAAGACGGCCGCGAAGGTATTGGAAATCACGGAAAAAATAGTGGAAAGGGATCATCTGACGACGCTGATGATCACACACAATATGAAGGATGCCATCGCCCATGGAAACCGCCTGATCATGATGCATGAAGGAAGGGTTATTTATGACGTGGCAGGGGAAGAGAAGAAAAAGCTTCAGGTGTCCGATCTTCTCAAGAAATTCGAACAGGTCAGCGGAAGTGAATTTGCTAACGATAGGATGATGCTGAATTAGAATCGAGTAGGAGGCGGTGACTAACCGCCGTCCTCTCACAGCACCGTGCGTACCGTTCGGTACACGGCGCTTTCAATAGTTGACGTGCACGGACTGATAGGCTGTGGCTAAATCATAG
>NZ_MPDJ01000004.1:165125-326442 GCF_001881565.1 Eisenbergiella tayi | reverse complement strand
TTCCACCTCGCGATGGACACCCTTGCTTTCGGCTATATCCTTCCCACTACCGGGCGGATTCCGGACTTGCACCGGTTAGAAACGTGCGCCGCCGGGCGCACTACAGAGACAGCGGCCTTGCGGGCCGCTGTTTTGCATTCTTTCCGCTGCTTCGACAATACTTTGACAATTTTTTTCAAAAAGGCTGGATTTTTGACTTGAAATATGAGAAAATAATACGAGCGATTAGGGACAGGTACTTTTGCGGCCTTTTTGCCGTGTAAGTATTTTGTTATCAATAAGGTGCCTGCTATCAGGTACCACTGTTTGCTAATACAATCTACATATCGAAAGGAGTTTTCACATGATCTATTCAAAAGAAGTTGAAGAAATGTGTCCAGTAGCACAAGGCGTTGCTCACGGCTGTGCTCCGATCCCTGAAGAAGCAAAATGGGTAAAATCCAAAGAAGTTAAAGACATTTCAGGCCTTACACATGGTGTTGGCTGGTGTGCACCTCAGCAGGGTGCCTGCAAGCTTACCCTGAATGTTAAAGAGGGTATTATCCAGGAGGCACTGGTTGAGACAATCGGATGCTCCGGTATGACTCACTCCGCAGCTATGGCAGCAGAGATCCTTCCGGGAAGAACGGTTCTGGAAGCTTTAAATACAGATCTTGTATGTGATGCTATCAACACCGCTATGAGAGAACTGTTCTTACAGATCGCTTACGGAAGAACACAGAGTGCGTTCTCCGAAGACGGACTTCCCATTGGCGCAGGCCTGGAAGACCTTGGAAAAGGATTAAGAAGCCAGGTTGGTACTATGTATGGTACCCTGAAAAAAGGCCCTCGTTATCTGGAAATGGCAGAAGGCTATGTAACAGGCATCGCTCTTGATGCTGAAGATCAGATTATCGGCTACCAGTTCGTAAGCCTTGGAAAAATGACAGACTTTATCAAGAAGGGCGACGATCCCAACACAGCCTATGAAAAAGCAAAAGGTCAATACGGCCGTGTTGCTGATGCTGTTAAGATCATTGATCCGAGAAAAGAATAAGAGGAGGTAGCGAAAAATGGCTTTATTTGAATCATATGAAAGACGTATTGATAAAATCAATGCCGTATTGAACAGCTACGGCATCGCTTCCCTTGAAGAAGCTGAGAAAATCACAAAAGATGCTGGACTTGATGTATATGATCAGGTTAAGAAAATCCAGCCTATCTGTTTTGAAAATGCTTGCTGGGCTTACATTGTAGGCGCTGCAATTGCAATCAAGAAAGGCTGCAGAAGAGCAGCTGATGCTGCAGCTGCAATCGGCGAAGGCCTTCAGTCCTTCTGTATCCCCGGTTCTGTTGCAGATACCCGTAAGGTAGGACTTGGACATGGTAACCTTGGAAAGATGCTTCTTGAAGAAGATACCGAATGCTTCTGCTTCCTTGCAGGACATGAGTCTTTTGCAGCTGCTGAAGGCGCTATCGGTATTGCAGAAAAAGCAAACAAGGTTCGTCAGAAACCCTTAAGAGTTATCCTGAACGGTCTTGGAAAAGATGCTGCTCAGATTATCTCCAGAATCAACGGATTTACTTTTGTAGAAACCGAATATGATCCTTATACCAATACAGTTAAGGAAGTATATCGCAAGTCTTATTCAGAAGGACTTCGTGCAAAAGTTAACTGCTACGGTGCAAACGATGTTTGTGAAGGTGTTGCTATCATGCATAAGGAAGGTGTAGATGTTTCCATTACCGGTAACTCAACCAATCCTACCAGATTCCAGCATCCCGTTGCAGGAACCTATAAGAAAGAATGTCTGGAGCAGGGTAAGAAATACTTCTCCGTTGCTTCCGGCGGTGGTACAGGCCGTACACTTCATCCCGATAATATGGCGGCAGGTCCTGCTTCCTACGGTATGACGGATACTATGGGCCGTATGCATTCCGATGCACAGTTCGCAGGTTCTTCTTCCGTTCCGGCTCATGTTGAAATGATGGGTCTGATTGGTGCAGGGAACAACCCGATGGTTGGTATGACCGTGGCTGTTGCTGTTAGCATCGAGGAAGCAGCTAAGGAAGGGAAGTTCTAAAGCAAGTAGTTATATTTATAGAGTGATTTGTAGACCGCACTAACCTTTGATGGTTGGTGCGGTTTTTGGTGCGCCTGGCGGTGCACGTTACCTAATGGGCAAAAGTCCCTAATCCGCCCTGGTGGTGAGAAGGATACAGCCAAGACCAAGGGCGTCCATTGCGAGGTGGAATCTGAAGGAAGGTGAGTTATCGGATTGGAGATAAAAAAATATATCATAACTAAAATATTTGATAAACAGGACTGTATAGCATATTTGTGTAGGATGGTAAACGAAGTGTGTTATTTGCCTGGAATATTGGAGGCATTGAGAACTGATGGAGTACTGATTGTGATATTAGATGATCCGGATATCTATTCGGAGTATGCCCCATATTCTTATGTAGATGATATGAAAGAGTTTATTGATAAAGTCAGTAAGATGAATCGAGTTGCATAAACTGGATAAGAGGAATGGGTAGTACACCCGTAGAGCACAAACATCCCTCAAATCCTTGAAAGCCCACCCTTCACCGTATTCATCGAGATGGCTGCGATAGATGGAAGATTTTAAGAAAATGTGAATGCAACAATGAGTATGGAAGGCATGCCACTGACACAAGAGGATAGCGAATTAGCAATCAATTGTTTTGAAGGCAAAATTGACTTTGGAGAAGCAATTGCCAATCTTGTTAAAATGTATGCACCAAAATCTATGGTACGTTAGCGTATGGGAAGAAATTATAGGCATGAATACGAATATGATGTACGTCACTGTTTTCCAGGCTCGAATGTCCTGAAAAATAAACTAAATATAACAGATAAGGATATTTTGGAAGAGGCGGAACGCCGGAGAATATCACTGCGTACAGCAGAAGTCATGAAAAAGGGGATTCGTGGAAAATTTAATTTTAATCATTTAAAACGTATCCATAAGTTTTTATTTGGAGATATCTATGATTGAGCGGGCAAGGTACGGTTGGTGAACATATCGAAAGGAAATCAATTTTACCGTGTGGAGTATATTGAGCAGCAAATGAAAGAAATTATATTTCTTAGGAAATAAATAGTTCCTTTACGGTAAGAATCAAGATTGAATATTCCTATCGAAAAGGAGTATTTTTATGCCAGTAGCAAAGGAATAAATTCGACAGATTATTATGGAAAATAAGATAGACAACGTTGCTGATGTCTATTCTCTCCTCTGGGACTACTTTAAGGATATCCTGCAGAATTCATAGAAACTGAACCCTGTCTATCCTTTTGGCTTTATTGACTATATTCATTACAAGGGACGAGAGAATGGGCGGATTCTGAGCCGGCCGTCTATATCGTATTAGGAATTGTCGCAGATGGAAACAAAGACATTCCCAACATTACCGTGGGTACTATTATACACATGCTGTGTAATTCCTTTAAGTATGTCAATTATAGTATTGCTAAAAAGGAAAAATGAAGTTAATATAAGAGATATGAATATGTGCGATTTAAGGGGATATTTAGTTCTATATGCCGAATAAACCCCTAATTCCTTTAATGATGATATAAATTATAATCATTATATTACTTATAATACTTGGTATAATTAAAAAATAATTATGAAAAGATTTATTATTTTCAAAAAAATTGAGAAGAAAGCAAAAAATATATTACTGATTTTGAGGGTAAGTTTAATAATCCTATTGTTTGCTGTTTTGCTGATTATAGGTAATGGGAGACTGCCTATAGGTATGTCAAATTTTTCTTTCATTAACATCGGTGATAGTGGTATGAAAGTTAAATACAAAGAAGCTAATCGGAGTTATTATAGGACCTACTTTTTAACAACTGAACAAAAGAATAATGTTTATGTTATCAGCAGCTGCTCGGAGGGAACAGTATATCTTAAAATGAAACAGGGAATGTATGAAGAAAATCTGGATATCAGCAATTATGATAGCATGCTGGATTTAAGTCAATTTGACGAAGGTTATATTTCGTTTACAATTACAAATAAAAATGCCAAAAATGTCTAGGTACAATTAGAAATTAGGTAGAAGGAAGACCCCATTTTGGAATATCTTCTTTTGTAGTTAAAGTTTAGAAATCGGCAAACATGATCATATATTGGGGTTAAGTCAGTTTGGAGAAGCTTATATTTAGTTTAAGATACAAATGAAAATGTTAAATATGTTTCAACAGAAATAGATATTAGTTAGACATTAATATCTATTTTTTATAGCCTGAAACCCCAAAAACGGCTTAAAACTTCCCTTGACTTCTTATGAGGGAAACCGCATGAAATAAGGATATGTGTGTATCTTCTCAATTTGCGCCATAACTCTGTAAAAAGTGTTCTTGTTAAGTTGGGCGGCATTAGGGCGGCATTTTTCTTTCCAGCCGGTACATATGGGATGTTAGAAACCTGTTTTCGGGGGGGAGACTGATGCAGTTACCCTGCTTAGTGTCTTTGGGTTGCCATTCCTTTGGTTGTGTGCCGTCGTGCCCTGCTTGCGACTATTGAACCGCCAATATTAACTACTTCGCCTTAGTTTCAAGAATGTAAACCAAGATTATGCTCATAATCCTTGCAAAGAAAGATATTCCAAAATATTATTTTTTTCAATAGACTGGTCATGGGATAATTCTGAAAGTCTCGCAGCTACTGTTACAGTCAACCAGTCTGTCAAAAAATCCCTGCTCATACCCATTTCTCGCAGATAAATATCAGCTGATTGTTTTTTCATTTTCACAATTTCTTGTTGGTTTGGAGTATTCTCTGGTACAGGTGTCATCTCAATTAAGCACAGTGTCCTTGCAATATCATAGTTTTTGTTGCCTTTGCATACATTCATGAAATCAATAATGTACGTTCCTTGTTTTCCTACAAGCAAGTTGCCAAAATGAAAATCACCATGACATAAATTATCACCATCGGGCAAATCAGCAAGAATTTCAAGCAACTTCGATTGGCATTCTATATTCAAATCCTCTGCGTTTTTTATATTTTTTTCTAATATCGCCTTACAGTCTATGGCATCCGGTAAATGTGCAGAAACGATTCTTTTGTGGATGTTTGCTAAAACTTTTGTGTATTTTTCAATGTCATAAGTTTCAAAAAGTACTTCCAGTAAAGATTGTCCCTCTATTTTATCATAAATTATTCCGTTTCTGCCCTCATAAACAAATGCTTCATAACTTTTGGCGATGGGGATATCCAAGTGATTCATCAATTGGGAATTATGAAGTTCTGTTAACATTGCGCTTTCTGGATATCCCAAATGAAATAATTTGGCAACTTTATGATTTCCAATGTCAAAAACATCTGCTGTATTACCTACGCCAATCAGTTCACCAAATTGCACCGTTTTCACCATCCTTATCATTTGCATAATATAAGTACTCCGTGGTTCGTCTATTCGCCCAAAGGCGTATCCATAGTCTAATGCTAAAACGCATAAAAGTCAATTTTACAGTGGTATAGACAAATCTTAATAAGAAGAATTCAAGGAATTTCACCAGCTTTTTGTTTTTGGTGTGCGGTATCCGAAAATATCATTTGTGATTTTAGGGAATAGTTTATTCCGTGCTTTCTGTTTTGTTCATACATGCGCATTTTTCGCGGCTTACTTTCAACCGAAGTAAGCACCAGAAGCAAAAAACAGCTAGGGTTAAGACTATATAGACCACGGTAAACTCAGCAGGAAATTGGTGGTCTCCAATCTGGTATGCTGTCCATACGATCCAATATGAAAGCATGAGCAAAGGAAGAGCATTTTTCACCAGAACCATATTCGCTTCTATACGCCGTATTCTGTCCTGGCGTAAAATTTTTCCATTCATCCGGCTCCAATATTTACCGTTGCCTTCTGGCTCCGTTACTGTAAGACCCTCAAAATTACTGTTGCTCATTTTTACAAGCTTGCATATCTCCAACAATTCCTTTTTTTCTTTGATCTCTTCGGTAAACTTTTTCTCCTGTAAATCCATCACTTCATGGAAAGTAGTTTCTCCTCTTTGAAGCGCTCGAATCTGGCAAACCGGAACCTCAAGCAAACGCAGCAGCTTAATCCTTTCGAGTGTTTCGATATTTTGCTGATCGTACTCCCGGTAGTTGTTCTGCCTATTCCGCTTAGGCTGCAGAAGTCCTTCCTGTTCATAGTAACGAATATTTGCCTTTTTTAATCCTGTAATTCTTTCTACATCTTTTATATTCATGTCTCGAACCTCCTTGCTTCCTAAAATACTTTTGGAAAAGTACCCTCACGATTTTTGGTATCATTATATCCTGACTTTATTTTGTACCTTCAAGGAACTGGAATGTCAAAGGTTTTTTGCTTTTGCATTTATTTTTTATTTGTAAAACTTTTTCTGATATATTTTATCTGGAACAATCTGAATCTTTTTTGATTGTGCTGTCGGGAAACTATGAAAGGTAGAATACTTGGTTTGCGCAAAAGATGCGCAAACTGTGAAAAAGTTCATGAAAATGTGCATATTGAATAAAAGTTGTGCAAGTGTTACTCTGAAAAAGTAGTAAATAGTGATTCTGTAGAAGGAGGGCTTATGAAAATTAAACGATTACTTAGTCTTTGGATTGCTGTAGTGTTGGCAATAATGACAACTGCGTGCGGAACGTCAGGCACGGATTCCACACCGGCCAAAGCAACAAATAGCGCAGAAGTTGCGCAGAGTGAGACAGGAACGGGGGAAACAGGAACAGATGCATTTGCTGGTTTGCCGGATGAACTTGACATTGGAAAGGATGTGGCCGCTGTACCGGAGATGTATAGCAACGTGGATCTTTCCAAATCGGTGAATATCAATATTTATATGGTAGGTGATACACCTTCGGACTGGGAGAAGGTTGCCGAAGAGGCGAATGAATATCTGAAGCCGTTTAATACGACAATCAGCGCAACATTCCTGTCCTATTCTGATTATACGACATTGTATCCTCTGGCGCTTCAGGGAGAGGATTGTGATATTATTTATACTGCGGGCTGGTGCTTCCTGGGGTCGGAGGCTGCGAAAGGATCTTTTGTTGAGCTGACAGATGATTTCATGAACAGCTACATGCCTCTGACTACAAAATATCAACATTCGGATAGTTATGCAGAAGTCATGGTGGGAGGAAAGATCTACTGTATCCCTCAGAATATGACGGAAGCCTCTCAAAAGTTTGTTGCGATTCGGCAGGATCTTGCAGAAAAATATGGAATCACGGAATTGAAAACATGGGATGACTATATGAATTATCTGCTTACGATTGCAGAGCAGGAAACGCCTGAAAGCGGTATTTATGCGTATGCTGCCGCTACAGATAACAATGAACTGTGGGATGTATATCGGGAAGGCTATAATGTCAGAACAGCAGTGGACAATGATCTTCTCGATTTGACTTATATCTATAAGGATGAAAATACAATTCCTGCAGCAGAAGATATTCAGCTTGTTTATCAGACAGATGAGTTCAGAGGCTTCTGTGATGATATGAAAAAATTAGCAGATGCGGGTGTATGGAGCCGCAGTGCCTTAACCAATTCCGTGACGGATGACGAAGCATTTGCTGCCCTTCAGGGCGCGTCAGTTGCGTGGAACTCCTCTGTATTTACCTACATCAAAACCGCGGAACAGACGGAAGGTGTGGAATGTGCGGTATATGATCTCGCTTCGGATAAGCCTACGGCAGCAGCATATGGAAATGGCGGTATGGCAATTGCATCCAGCAGCCGGAATCCGGAAAGAGCCGCAATGATACTTGATATCATGGAGAATGATACTTATCTGAACCAGCTGATTATACTGGGGATAGAAGGAGTACATTACGAAATGCAGGATGAAGAGCATTACATGGAAACGGATAAGGCTGCCGATTATCCTATCTGGGGAACATCTGCATCCTGGGCAATTAAGAATTATAAGCTTACAGATGCATCTATGGATCCCAGACAGGTGGCAATAGAAGCTTCTATTGAAGAAAGAGGGGAAACATCCCCAACCCGTACATTTGCCTTTGATGATTCCGAAATCAGTGAATATACTGCCGCAATCAAAAATATCCTGAATGATTATGTGCCGTCTCTGCAGCTTGGCCTGACAAAAGATATTGACGGAGCATTGGATGAAATGATGGCCAAATTGGAGTCGGCGGGCCTTCAGATTTATATGGATGAGTTTGTAAAACAGTATAATGCATGGGTGGCGGAGCAGTGATCTGTTGGAATGAAGACTGGTCCTTGAGCTTAAAAAGGAGAAAGGCAGCGGTTTCGTTGCCTTTCCCTGTTAGATTTAAAGCTGCTGTCAATTTGTTCACAAAAAGGAAAGAATGCTATGGATATCAGGATGAATAAACAGACAAAGATGAAAACAAAGATGCCGTTTAAAAAAGTGATACGTAAGCATTGGATGCTTCTGCTCATGCTTCTCCCGGCGGTGGTGTATGTAATTATTTTTTCCTATGTTCCTATGACAGGGCTGGTGATGGCCTTTAAAAGATATACCTATGCGGGAGGAATCTACTTTTCTCCCTGGAATGGCCTGAAAAATTTCCGGGCTTTAATGATTGAAGGAAAGCTTGGCATGGTAACGCGGAACACATTTTTGTATAATCTGGCTTTTATCTTTTTGGGAGTTGTATTTGAGATGGGGAGTGCCATTCTTTTGAATGAAATACTCAGTAAGAAATTCAAAAAGATTTCCCAGTCTATCATGTTCCTGCCTTATTTTATAAGCTGGGTTGTAGCTGGGGCAATTATGTATAACGTGTTTAATTATGAAAAAGGGGTTGTTAATGGGATTTTGAATCTTATCGGCCTGCAGCCGTTTGATCTGTATAATACGCCAAAGGCCTGGCCGTTTGTACTGATTTTTCTCCGTCTCTGGAAACAGACCGGATATGGATCGGTAGTCTATCTTGCTGCGATAACAGGGCTGGATCAGGAAATGTATGAAGCTGCTTCCATAGACGGGGCGTCGCAGTGGCAGAAAATACGTTATCTGACGATACCATCCTTGGTACCGACTATGATGATTATGGTTCTTCTGGCAATCGGAAATATTTTCCGGGGTGATTTCGGCCTGTTTTATCAGACAGTAAAGAGCAGCGCTCTGCTTCAGCCCTATACAGATGTAATTGATACCTATGTCTTCCGCCTGCTGATAGACAGCAGTGACTACGGGGTTTCCTCTGCGGCAGGTCTGTATCAGTCGATTCTCTGCTTCGTCACAATTATGATCTGTAACGGGATTGTAAAGAAACTTCAGCCGGATTATGCGTTATATTAAAGGAGGATGTTATGAAAGCGGAAACACAGGTAAAACATTTAAAAATAAGCAGGGATGTTATAGCAGTTAATATTTTGGGAATCATTGTGATCGGCCTTTTTGCCCTGATATGTCTGTTCCCGTTTTACTTGATCATAGTGGCTTCCTTTACAAATGAAAATGCACTGATCCGTAATGGGTTTCCGATTGTTTTTCAGCTGAAGAATGCGGGCCTTGAAGCATATAAGCTTTGTCTGAAAGCACCGGGGGATATTATCAATGCCTATCTTATTACGGGCAGTGCAACAATAATCGGAACATGTCTTTCGGTCCTGATTTCCACAATGACCGGGTATGTTCTGTCCAGAAAAGATTTTCCGTGGAGAAATAAATTTTCCTTTTTCTTTTTCTTTACAACGCTGTTTAATGGGGGGCTAGTTCCATGGTATCTGATATGTGTACGTTATCTGCATTTGAAGAACTCATATCTGGCATTGATTCTTCCATTGTTGTTTTCAGTCTGGAATATGATTATCGCTAAATCCTTTATGGCAGGGGTTCCGGCATCTATTTCGGAGTCTGCAATGCTGGACGGCGCCAACGATATACAGATTTATATTCGGCTGATTCTGCCCCTCAGCAAGCCGCTCGTTGCAACGCTGGCGCTTTTTTCGGCCTTATCCTATTGGAATGACTGGTATAACTGTATGCTGTACATTACCAATGAAAAAATGTTTACACTCCAGTATTATTTGCAGAGAATGCTGGGCAGTGCGGAGGCAATGAGAGTTGTGGCAGAAAAAACCGGAATGGCAATGGATTCTGTCCCGCTTTCCAGTATGCAGATGGCAATGACGGTGATAGCGACCGGACCGATTATCCTTCTCTATCCATTCGTACAGAGATATTTTGTAAAAGGGCTTACGATTGGTGCGGTTAAGGGGTGAATTGGAGAAAGGAAAGAGAAGAATGGAATATATATTATCAGAGTTTGACAGAGAACATATAGAAGGCTGGAAAAGGATGAAGGAGGAAATAAAACGATTAAACTGGAACGAGGTGCCGCTGGTGACGGCTGATGATTTTACTTCGAGTCTGATTTTCCTTCCTCCGGCCAAACCGGAAAACAGTAAAAAGGGAATGCTTATTATATGCGCGGGCGGTGGTTTTACCTTTAAATCACAGCATGAAGCAAAACCGGTAGCTGAGTTTTTCAGAAATGCGGGAATCAATACGGCGATCCTGGATTATCATGTGACGAACGCGGATCCTGATAAGGATCGTTTTCAGACCAAAAGGTTTGCGATGGAAGATGGGATTGCAGCTGTCAGATACTGCAGATATCATGCGGAGGAGCTGAATATTTGGGAAGATAAAATTGCTATCGGCGGATTCTCGGCAGGAGGGATAACGGCAGCATTAACGGCAACTTCAGCGGACACGGGACAAAAAGAGAGTACGGATGAATTGCTGAAAACAAGCGCAAGGCCGGATGCCGCTTTGATTTTATATGGTGCATTTTCGGATACGGATATTGACAGAACACATCCCTATGATGAGGCATTGATGAAAAAGAATGCCAGTTTAGATGCTCTGTGCCATATCACTTCGAATACTCCTCCGATGTTCCTGTTTCAGACAAACAGGGATGATCCGAGAATTGGACTTCAGTTTGCTTCCTGTCTGGCACGGTATGGGGTTCCTTTTGAGATCCATACCTTTGAAGAGGGAGAGCATGGTGGAGCCTTATTTAATGGCGGAGATCGGGAAGCACCTTATTATGAGCATACATCGAAATGGGCGGAAATAGCAGCCGGATGGTTGAAGATGAGAGGATTTTGCGGATGATGCTCTAAAGCATTCGGGAGGGAAGCGATGATGCTTACGTTTGAAATTGGAGATCGGGAAAATGAAATAAACGTTTTTACATGCAATGATGAGCATAAAAATAAAGAAGGGGATGAATACGCGGCGGACAGCAGAAGCCTGCTGTATAATTATAAAAGAATCCTGCAGGCGATGGGAGAATTCCATTATTCCAGATGGGAAGACGATACCTGGGAAGAAGAGCTTCGAAAGATGAAAACCGGTGGAATAAATATTGTGGCTACCTATCTTTTCTGGATTCATCATGAAGAGAAAGAAAATGAATGGAATTTTTCGGGCAGAAGGGATATCAGAAGATTTGTTCAGCTCTGTCGGAAGGTGGGTTTGCAGGTGTTCCTTCGGATTGGTCCCTGGGTTCATGCTGAGGTGCGGAATGGAGGCTTCCCTGACTGGGTACAGCGTGCAAAGGATTATGAACCAAGAACAAATGACGAAGGATATCTTAAGGCAGTTGAAAAGTATTTCAACCAGCTTGGGAAACAGCTGGAGGGACTGATGTTCAAGGATGGCGGTCCGGTTATCGGTGTTCAGCTGGAAAATGAATATGGACATGTGGGAGGGCCGAAGGATCCCAAAATCCGTTATGCGCATATGAAGGTACTGTATGCTCTTGCGAGAAAAGCGGGCTTTCTTGTTCCTATATATACGGCTACCGGGTGGGGATATGAGGAAGGGATGATCGAAGAAACTCTGCCTGTACTCGGCGGATATGTGGATGCACCATGGGATACCACAACAACGCCGATGCCGGCCTCCTCCAATTTTCTGTTTATTCCATACAGAAATGATGCTTCCATTGGCACAAACCGTTCTCAATCGATGGAGGCCATAAATGAGAAACTGAAACAATATCCTTTTCTGACGGCGGAGCTGGGTACGGGACTCCAGGTGACCAGCCACAGAAGGCCATATGCTTCTGCGCAGGATATTGAGAGTAATGTCGTGTGTATGCTGGGGAGCGGAGCCAATCTTCTTGGATATTATATGTATCATGGGGGAATCAATGTGGAAGGACAGTATACGACTCTGAATGAGGAACAGAGGATCGGCGGTTATACGACACTTCCAATTAAAAGTTATGATTTTGAAGCGCCAATCAGTGAATGCGGGAAGGTCAATGACAGTTTTGGAGCAATTCGTAAATGGAATCTGTTTGTACAGGATTTTGGAGAAGTGCTGGCAGGAATGGAGGTATTTCTTCCAAAAGAGCTCCCGGAGGGAGCGGAAGACATGGATACACTCCGGGCGGCAGTCCGTTTTGACAGGGGATCCGGAACGGGATTCCTGTTTATCAACAATCACCAGCGGCTGCGTTCTATGAAAAGACATGATAATGAAACGATCAGAATTCTGTGGCAGGGGAAGCGTTATGGGTTACGGATAGGGACAGTGCTGGAGGATGCGGTTTATGTTTACCAATTCAGACTGGGAAAGGAGGAAGGGCTGCTGGAAGCTGTATCAGGTAATATCCTCTGCAGGCTTGGAAACCGTATGGTTGTTTATGGAGATGCTCAGGAGACTGAGGAGATACCTTTGTGGCAGACGGATACATATATTTATCTTGGAAGAGGTACGGCTGACAGGACGGCCCGGTTCTCTGACGGTCTTTATATAACCGGGCATAAAGACAGCATAGTTCTGGAATATGAGGATCATAAAGAGCTTATCACCTCGCAGGAGGAGGAAACTGTGCACATTCTGAGTCCGGATGGAAAGTCTTCGATGAGAAGGTTTATGTTTGAACCAGTATATGTCGAGGCAGTATTCAAAGAGATTGCGACAGCATCGGATCCTGAAGGGAAATTGCTTTACCGTGAGTATATTATTGAGATTGATCCGGCATGCAGAGAGAAGAAGGTACATAATCTATATCTGCAAATTATTTATGAGGGAGATCGGGCCGAGATTTATGAAGACGGGAAACTTCTCGATGATTGGTATACAACGGGTGCGGACTGGTTTGTTAACATCAGGCGTTTTGGATATCCGTCTGAACTTGTTCTGCGAATTTATGACAGCTTCAATACCATTCCCTGCACATTTGGACAAGAGGTATACTATGAGCTTCCGGTACGGAAGGGATGTCTGCTGACATACATTTCTATGGTCCCGGAATACAACATTAGGTTATAAAATAAAAAGGAGAAGGGAATATGAGGATTATTACACCACTGGATGGCCAGAAAATTACAGATATTGCATTGCATCTTGTATGGGAACCGGACGAAGAGGCGGATGGATACCAGATTGAATTTGCGGAAACAGAGAGTTTTAAAAGTCCTCTGCTTATAGAAACGAAAAGAAATAAGAACTGTGAGCTGGATTACTACCTGCCGCAGACTGATGAAGGGCTTGTACCAGCCGGAGAATGGTTTGTAAGAATAAGGTCGGATCGGGGAAACTGCTCACAGACTATACGGCTTTCCATTAATGAGGAACATACCAAGGCGCCTCTGCGTACTGAAATTTCCCCGGAGCATCCCTATTTTACCATCTTTGATTATTCGGAGCATCGTTATGGTGCAACCTATGAAATCCTGCCTGAGGATCTGAAACCATATGCGGCGATCAGTGCAGGGGGTTCCTACCGCGTGAGAACGTCAAAGCTTCTGGATAATTTTATGGAGAATGATGCGAAGGGTTATCCGTGGCATATCGGATCCTGCGGCCCCAAGGAGGTTAACAAGGGGAAATATGTGGTTACACCGCTGTCTGTAATTGAATATGTGATGCAGCACGCCGTTCATCTGAAAAGTGTGGGAGCTCTGGAAATTTACATGGGGGTTAGAAAGGCGGATGACTGGCACATCCCTTATATCAACCGTCTTATCAAACTGTGCGGAAAGTATGGCCTTCCCTTCCTTTATACGGACGGAAACCGGAACGATATCGATTTCCCTGCGGTTATTAAAAGAGATGACTATATGACCACAATTCGGGAATATTCGGACTATGTTATTTTCTCTTATAAGCAGAATCATGCCAATGCTTCCTATACCTGCTATGGTTCGATTCTCGGAGCCTGGAAAGAGGGAGCAGTTAAACGGATTGGCCTTCAGGCGGAAAATTGGTATTGGAACGATGCGGGTTTCTGTGATGATATCGGACATTATCATGGCTATCTGCAGGGAAATGAACAGCAGATTCCGGCCGCATTTACCGCGCAGATGCTTCTTGCGGGAGTATCTTTCGGAGCAACTTATTATTCTTTGGAGGGAGAGGGCTGGCTGATTGAGGATCGGGATAACGGCGATTATGAGCTGTCTCCACAGGGAATTGCGTTTCTGTCTATGTTCCGGGCTGTTATTCAGAACAGACTGATCCCGTCGAAAGAAAAGGTTTTGAGCCAGATCAAAGCGGCGGTAAGGGCGGACGGGCTTTCCGGAGACTGGGGGGATGCATGGACGGGAGGGATTTTCCGCAGAACATTCCAGAATTTGTATGATATCCGGCATACTAAGGAACTGTTTCCAAAGCAGACGAGATACTTTTATCTTCCCTTCATGACGAACCGGCCGGAGGCTTTTTCCGATCTGGTACAGATTGATGCCGCCTCAATTCAGGATCCGGATGAGATGAACCGTATTCTGGATCCACTGTATCCGGTATGGTTTGACGGGGATGCCTATGTTACTGGCAGCGACAGGGTATATATTATCATGAACAGCAATGAAAATACGGATCTCTCTCAGAGCTTTTCGGTGGATATAAGGCCGCGGGATGAGAGGAGCGCCCCTGTTGTCAAGGTGGAAGGAACTGTCGGCTTGTGGCAGTATCTGATCGTTTTTTCACAAAATGGAAAAACACGAATCCATGCAAATGCTCCGGAAGGAAAAAGTATGCGGCTATTTTTGACCACAGCAGATGGGAAAATGCCTTTTGTATCCATGCAGGGCGACGGACTGGAATGTCGATGGGATGAAGCAACGGGAAAGGCAGTCATGACCCTGGATGGATCGGATCGGCCGGTGGATGTGGAATTTTCAGAGCGGGAGATAGAAAACAGTCTGCCAATCCCGATCAGAAATCCCGAGGATACCGCAGTATATCTGACAGATCAGCCGATCTGCGCTCTTTCGGCAGGAGATAAGGGGCTTCCGGCATTTAATCATTGTGCAAATGAAAAATACGGAATTCTTCCCATTGCAATGAATAGTATCCGTTACCGTCATGGCATCAGCCTGCCGAGGGAGACGTCCGTATCCTGGAGGCTGAGAGGGGCATACAGAGAGCTTTCTATGACTGTAGGTTTTGACATTGACTGTTGGATGCCGATTATTGTGGACAGGCTGCATATTGTATGGGACAGATATATTAAGGAAATTTCTTTCCGATTAAAAGTTTTCGGAGATGACGTACTGATCTATGAATCAGAGGAACTGAAGAGTACCAGCTTCCGGAAACGTGTTGATATGGATATTTCGGGTGTGGATCAGCTTACTTTCCGAGTGGATGGAAATATTTTCACAAAACCCCTTGTGGGTGCCATAACCGGAAGCGGAGATGAATTTTTGTTGGATTTGTCAACCATGAAGGAAGAGGAACTGCCCGGCATAGAGGTCTATCTTGACTGTGGCAATCCAATTTTAAGCTGATTATTACTATAATAAATGGAGAGGTTATTTACGCGGATACGGTTATGAGAGAAAAAATTTTATGGAATGATTCCTGGCTGTTTTGTCTGGATGATCAGGAAAATATGTCACAGACAGATTATGATGATAAAAACTGGACACGGGTTGGGCTTCCGCATGACTGGAGTGTCTTAATGCCCCTTTCTGAAACAATGCCATCAGGAGCAGGCGGCGGTTATGCCGTCTGCGGAACCGGGTGGTATCGGAAACATTTTGATATGAATTCCGTGAACCAGGACGCACTCTACAATTTTTACTTTGAAGGTGTTTATATGGACTGTACAGTTTATTTAAACGGGGAGCGCATTGGGGCACATGGTTATGGTTACGGCAGCTTCTATGTAAATGTTACAGGTAAGCTGAAAGAGAAAGGAAATGTTCTGGCTGTCAGAGTGAATAACTCTGCACAGCCGAATTCCAGATGGTACAGCGGATCAGGAATTTATCGGGATGTATATTTGGAAAAAACGGATCGTGTACATTTTGACAATTTTGGAATACGCTGTGCGGCAAACGGTATCTTCCAGGAGATTGGTACGGCTGATCTGCAGATACGGAGTTTGGTGAGAAATGACTCGGAAAATGATGTGCAGATCGGAATCCTTCACAGGCTGTACGATGCAGAGGGAAATCTTGTCCTGTCTGCAGGAACGGCCGTTTCCCTGGAAGCGGGAAAACAGACGGATTCTATGTGCAGGCCGAAGCTGGAAAATCCACATTTATGGACACCGAAGGAGCCTTATCTGTATACATTGGAAAGTCTGTGCCTTCTTGATGGAGTGACTGTGGATCAGAAAAGGACCAGAATCGGTATCAGGACGGCAGTGTTTGATTCTGACAGAGGATTTTTATTAAATGGAAAATCGGAAAAGATAAAAGGGGTATGTCTGCATCATGACTGCGGGATAACCGGAGCGGTAGGAACGCGGGAGCTCTGGAGCCGCCGGCTGCATCTGCTTAAGGACATGGGCTGTAATGGCATCCGTATGTCCCATAATCCGCCGCTGCCGGTATTGCTGGATCTATGTGATGAGATGGGTTTTCTGGTCATGGATGAAATTTATGACGAGTGGATGCTTTCCAAAAACAAAAATGAAAATTATTATTCGGAATCCATGGCATTTGGTGCAAGTCAGTTTTTTATACGTGACAGCAAAAATGAACTTACGGCCATGATACGTCGTGATTACAATCATCCGAGTGTGATTATCTGGTCGATCGGCAATGAAATACCGGAACAATCATCTGTTGACGGAAGCAGAATGGCAGAAGAACTCCAGAGAATCTGTCATGAGGAAGATTCCACGAGAATGGTGACATGTGCCTGTGATAATATTATGGCATATCCGGATATCCGAACAAGAAAGGAATTTGAGGAAGTACTGGATGTGGTAGGTTATAACTATGTGGGAAGATGGAGAGAACGGGCCGAAACCTTTTTTGAAGAAGATAGAAGACGTTATCCGGACAGATGCTTTATCGGGACGGAAAATCCTGGTGCGGGAGGTGTAAGAGGAGATTACGGGATCAGAAATGGAAAAATGGAAGGGGATTACCGGACTGCTGCAGTGTCTCATGAATTACTTTGGAGATATGAGGCGAGCCGGGAATTTGTCTCCGGGGATTTTGTCTGGACCGGGATTGACTATCTGGGTGAAACAGAATGGCCCGGAAGAGGGGCTCCCTTTGGTGCGATTGATACGGCAGGTTTTCCCAAAGACACCTTCTATTATTATCGTTCCATCTGGAATAATGAGGATATAACCCTACATCTTTTGCCGCATTGGAATTTCAGGGGAGAAGAAGGAACCTTCAAAACGGTGATAGCGTATACCAATTGTCAGTATGTGAGCCTGTATCTGAACGATCGGCTGATCAGTACAAAGGGATATCATGAATGTCCGCGGTTTGGCGCAACAAAATCCTGGCTGGACGGCAGGGAAAAAAATCCGACTACAAATGATCTTCATCTGTCATGGGATGTGCCCTATGAACCGGGGATACTTCGGGCAGAAGGATATATGGATGGAAAGCTTGTAATAGAGAAGAGTGTGGAGACTACAGGCGTTCCGGCCCGGATGGTGGCCGAGGCCTGGTCGGCATTAATCCGTCCGGGAGAGATAGCACAGATTGAACTGCATATGGAAGATGAAAAAGGCCGTCCTGTTCCGGATGCCGAACCCATGATTGAATGTGAGGTATCGGGAGCGGGAGAATATCTGGGAATGGATGGAGGGAATCTTCTGGATTTGAGCCTGTATAGAGAAAAAAAGCGGAAAATGTTTGCAGGAGCTCTGCTTTGTGAAGTGAGAGGGACAGAACCAGGGATAATTACAGTATGTTTTCAGACAGAACAGAACATCAGGACGAAAATTTTAATAGAGGTAGCTGAGACTGGGGAGTAGTGACTGAGAGCAGCGGAGAGAAATATGACGGGAAAATACACAGCACATCAATTGGCAATGGAATTGGGGGTATCGGACTCAACGGTTTCCAGGGCTCTGAGCGGTAAAGGAAGAATAGGCGATGAACGGAGCAGAGAGATTGTAAAGATAGCCAGGGAACGGGGGCTGATACCCAGCTCCGCCGTACAGAAAAGGACAGGAAATATCGGGATTGTTCTGCCTGTGGATGCATGGGACGGTGCAGCCTTTTTTCTGGAATGTATGGAAGGGATTGTAAATTCCCTTGTTCTGGGAGGTTATGATATCCTGCTCTGTATGGCGGCGGAAAATGATATTAAACCGGTTAAAAGACTGGTGGAATCCAAAAAGGCAGATGCTTACATTATGCTTCGGGCACTGGAAGAAGATAAACAGATTAAATATCTGTCATCGATTGGAAAACCCTGTGTATTGATCGGAAGCTGTGATATGGATGTGGCCCAGATTGACAGCAATCATATCTCATCAGGCAGGGATCTTACTATGTACCTGTTAGCGCATGGATTGAAGAATATCGTGTATCTGGGAGGAAAATCAACATATGTGGTAAATCAGGCACGTCTGCGCGGTTATTTTGAAGCATATGAGCGATTGGGAATGACTTGTAACAGAAAGATGGTTTTTCAGGATGTTATTACGACAGGACAGATCCAATATATAGTGGAAGAGTTCAGAGTTAAACAGGTGGATTGTGTCCTGTGCGGAGACGATCTGATCTGTTCGAGGGTGCTGCAGGCGCTCATGCTGAACGGCCTGAGAGTTCCGGAAGATATGGCGGTTGCATCTTTGAATAACAGTTCTTTTCTGGATCACTATACTCCGCAGATTACAGCGGTAGAAATCAGTGCAAAAGATCTGGGGACAGCAGCCGGCCAGCAGATTGTGAAGATGCTGAAGGGAAAAGAAAACAACAGCAGGCATCTGCTGAGCTATAACCTGCTCCTTCGCGGCTCTACAAGGGGAAAATGAGAACGGGGGATATGCCATGAGACAGAAAATAACAATGGATAAAGGAACTCCATTTCAGGGCGCATTGGATTTTTCGTATTTACAGGATGCGCCGGCTGGAAAATATGGCCATGTAAATGTGAAGGAAGGGCATTTCTATTTTGAAAATGGAAAACAGGTCCGTTTTTTCGGCTTTAATTTTCCTGCCAGAGCGAATATGCCGGATCATGAAACGGCGGAGGTTCTTGCGGCCAGACTTGCAACCATGGGGGTTAATGTAGTAAGAGTACATGCTGTGGATGCTTGTACAGGAGAGAAAGGCTGGTCAACGGATCCGGAATATTCCATCCTGGATTATAAAGAAGGGAATGCCGAACTCAATGAAAACGGCCTGGAACGGCTGGATTATTGGCTTTATCAGCTGAAAATCCATGGAATCTATCTGCATATTGATCTTCTTGTAGGGAGGAGGTTCCTGGCAGCTCAAAACCTGGATTATCCCATGGATCTCTCAATGAGTAAATCTTCCAGCCATTTCAATGAACGTCTGATTCAGCTGCAGGAGCAATATGCCATCAGGTACCTGACGCATGTAAACCGGTATACTGGGCTTACGCTTGCGGAAGATCCTGCGGTTATGACGATACAGATATGTAATGAGGATTCGGTATTCTTTGATTCCAAAGCTGCCAGAGAGCATCCTGCTGTTGCAGCCTATAAAGAGGAACTGCAGCGAAGATTTAATGCTTTCCTGCTGGCAAAATATGATACCAGGGAGAATCTTAAAAATGCATGGACATTTCAAAAAAATGGATGCAGTATAACAGGACTGGAAGAAGGTGAAGACCCGAAAAAAGGAAGCGTACGATGTCCAGAGACAGGCAATTACTGTCAGAATGTCAACGATCTGCTTTATGAAGAGATTCAGGAAAGCTGTCTGGAGTCTCCGGGAAGATATGCGGATTTCACTCAGTTTGAAATAGAACTGAATCAGAACTATTATCGAAGGATGATCAGTCTCCTTCGTTCGATTCCAGTTAAGGCTCCGATTGCGACAGGCTGTCTTCTGGCGGGTGCAGCGGATATTTATTCCCATTTGGATGCAGAGGTGATGGAGAATAATGCATATTTCAATCATCCGTTGGGCGGTAATTCGTCCTTTGAAGGGATTCTGGTACCGGATCTTCGTGATTATGTTACCACGGATCCTATGACACAGACTTTTCCGGAAATGGAGCATCGCAGTAATATTACCGTGCAGGCCAGTATTGCGGCTGTCGAGAATCGGCCTATGCTCCTGAGCGAATGGAATGAATATGGCTTACAGCTGTTTCATTCTCCGGCATATCTGATGACGACTGCGTATGCATGTCTGAATGACTGGGATGGTCTGATTATTTATTGCTACCATACCGATGATCATTTACGGCCGGAAGCGGCGGATGCGGTTTTGGATATTATGGATTGTTACAGTGATCCCTCCTTGATGCTTCAGTTCGGGATGTTGGCAAAAGTATATAGGGATGGCCTGATCAATGTATCCCCGGTTACGGCCCATCTGGTATACCGACAGGAGGATCTGCTTCGGCTGCCTTATACCTATCGTATGCCTACAGCGTATTTCCCGCTGGTTATGCGTTTCAGAAGTGTTTTCCTCGGACCGGGGGAAAGGTATGAAGGAGATGCACAGGTGGCTGTGAGCGCAGGATTTGTTGCAGGAGGGGATTACACGAAGGCACAGCATGCCATTTTATACCAGCATAGCGACGACCTGGATGCATTTGGCCGGAGACAAATTCCTCAGAATAGGTCGGAAGAAAACTTTTATGCGGCATATCAAAAAGATGCAGAAATTATAGAAAGAAAAGATGTGCGAAATTATGGAGATGTTTGTTTGAACGACCGCTTTTTGTGCATTGAACAAATTGACAGACTTACAGAAGGAAATGATTATTCTATGTTTGCCAAGCTGGCAGACCAGGCGCTGAAAAAGTGGGGCATCCTTTCAGAAACAACGGGGCTAGGAAAAGAGGGGGAAATAATTTCACAGACCGGAGAATTGTGTTTTCATCCTCATAAGGGTTACTTCAGAGTGAATACCCCTTACTTTATGGCGTATGCAGGGAGAAACGACGGCAGAATTGTATTATCGGATCGGATTTGTATCAGGGGAAGCAACCGTTCCCTTCTTGTGAGTGCATTGGCCCTGGATGGTCTGCCGTTAGAGCGTTCCGCTCATTATCTGCTGCTTGTCTTTGGAGAATCAGGGCTGGATCAGACTACCTATCATCCGGTCGATTCAGGGATTACGGAGGTGAGAAGAAAAGGAAATCGATTTGTGGAGATTCTGGATGGAACGGTGGAACTCAGAACTTCGGATGAATGTACAGTTTATTCTCTGGATACAAATGGGCAGCGGCAGAATATTCCCGTAGAGCAAGTTATCCATGTGGGAAAAGATGGCTGCAGGGAAATACATTTTTCTGCACCTTCCCCGATACTTGAAATATTGACCTGCTAAATATGCTGGACATTATATTTGTCTGCCTAATTTCGCATGGAAAAAGCAAGTCAGATAAATAAAATTTTGAAAAGCTGTCCTGACTGTAAACGGTCAGTTCAGCTTTTTATTGTGCGCCTGGCGGCGTATGTTTCTAATGGGTGAAAGTCCCTAATCCGCCATAGTAGTGGGAAGGATACAGCCAAGACCAAGTGTGTCCATTGCGAGGTGGAATCTGAAGGAAGGTGGAGGCAAATCTCTGGTTTGACGAACAGAAATCACATCAGGCTACAGTTAAGGATAAGATTGCAATACAAATCAAAGTCCAATAACTACTCGGGATTACCTGTAGTAAATGTGGCAGGAAAATATGATTTAATAAATAATAGTAAAGAAAAACGTCATCATATATGATATAATAATACATGAATATTTGATTTATATATGAATAGATAATGATAAATTGTATTTGTTTATGGTGAGAAATATAACTATTTAATGATGATTTATTTTTTGATATGGGTGGTCTATTTCATAGTAGCGAAGGCGAATAAAGATAGGTTATGAGGATGATATTATGATTAGGATAAAAGAAATTAATATACCGGATAGCAGATGTTCGGAGTAATATATGCAGCAAAAGCATCCGAAATGGTGTCCTTTAGTGGAAATAATAGTAATGGGATGAAAGCAGAGGAGGAAATATTATGATACATGAAGATACTATGATTATGATGGCTGATGGAAGTATGAAAAAAATTTCTGAAATTAGAATTGGCGACTATGTAATGACTGAAATGGGGTATATTAAGGTATCCAATATATATAGCGGACAGGAAAATTCTCTTGTAAAAATTATTTCTGCAAGCGGATTAAATATTACATTAACTACCGAACATATAATTATATTGTTGGCGATATCAAAAGAGAACGGAATAGATTTGAGTCAGGTCTTGATGGAGAGAAAACAAATTTTGATTTATATATGGAAAAGATTAAAACTGATACAGATGAAATATTGTCAGAGTTAAAGGCAAAAATAAATGGCGATAGTTAAGATAATAAAAATCAAATTCCAAAAACTTATGCAGCTTCTTAAGAGGCCTATGAAAATGAGGAAATTAAGAATAAATTAATAGAAAAAGCAGGTGATGATGGGGAATTGCCGATATTATACTTGAAAATATGATATCAGCTTTATTGGATATGTAAAAGTTAAAGAGTATTAATCAGATGAATTTATGCAAAATTATATGATGTCATAATTGGATTGGCAATAGGAGACGTTTTAGGTATTCCGGCAGAAATCAAAACCAGAGTGGAAATAACAATGTAAGCTAGTCAGATAAATAAAATTTTAAAAAGCTGAACTGACTATAAACAGTCAGTTCAGCTTTTTATTTATTTAAAGTTTTTAATATCTTACAAATATTGTCGATATCCTCGTCCGTAAGTGATGTAACATCATCCAGACGAGCTTTAATATTTTCTACAGTTTCGTCTGCTACACTGCTGGGCTTGCTGTGATAAAGGAAAAAACTTGTGATTGTACTGGTAAGGGATCCTATCAAACCAATACCGACGAGCATTAGCAGCATAGCTACCAGCCGGCCGGAATTAGAGGACGGAGAAATATCACCATAGCCAACAGTAGTGGCAGTAACAAATGCCCACCAAAATCCATCTGAAAAACTCATGCCTTCCGTAAAATGAATGGCAATCCCGCCGATTACAATAAGAAATGCTGTAATAGAAAGGATATATTTAAAACCATTTGTGTTAAGGAAGCATTTAATTTTATTCATAAACCGTAAGGAATAAGCAAACAGACGTGATAATTTTGAGAATTTTCCCAGCTTTGTTATTTTTGATATCCGAGCCAATTTTGCCAGTTTTGCAATTCGGAAAATACGAAAAGCAGAATTAAAAGGTATTATAGCAATAAGGTCTAAAACGTTTGATTTAATAAAAGAAATTTTATCTTTTGATAAAATGAGTCGTATAAAATAATCAAACACAAAAATCAACAGGATAAGGTTATCAACGGTAGAAAGACTGACACTTAAACCGCTGTTAATATCAATGATAGCGAAAGCGACAGAAACAGCCGCAAGTAAGGACATAGCTAATTCATAAAATGTAGCAGCATTTTTTTTCACTTTATCAACCTGCCAATCTTAACATATTTATTGCAGTACTGTAAATAGATACTAATACCATAAAGGGGTGTGAAAAAGTATCAAATCCCTTGACAGTATAACAGTTCCATGATGTTATGTCACTACCCGGTTTAAGTGTTTTCAATATATTATAATTCCAAAGGTACATGATTCCTGATACTATAAATGACGAGAGCACCCGGATAGGATTCTCATGCCACAGGCCCCGCAGGCAATACATTTTTTCAGGAGGATGATACCGGAAGAAAAAGAAACAAATATCGTAAATACTTTGCGAGTATGATATACTGTCTAAAAAGAAGTGGCCCTGCCATATTAACGGACAGGCGGAGGGGGAAGGCCATGGAACAGTTTTATCATGAATCGTTCCGGACAACAAAACAGTTTCCTATGCAGCTTCGTCTGCATCAGGGCGTTATTAATTATGCGGTTCTGGAACACTGGCACAGGAGTATGGAAATTGACTATCTGATTGACTGTGAGGTGCAGTTGATGGTTAGCGGGAAAAAAACGCTGGTGCAGTCGGAGGAAATCATCCTGATAAACAGCGGAGATATTCATGCCCTGTGGCCGGAAAGAAAAATCGGCCGTACGCAGGATGAGCTGTTTGGCGCGTCTATTTTTATATCATACGAGTTTCTGAAGGAAATCTGTCCGCAGTTTGATGAGGTCTGTTTTGTGCTGAAAGGAAATGAGGAAAAGAAGGAAGAACTGAAGCATGTTTTCGATGAAATGATCGGGATTTACAGAAAGGAACAGGAGGAGTTCACCTATCTGAAAATGATGGGGCTGCTCTATCGGATGCTGTACCTTCTTTTTACATATTTCAAACAGGTGAAGAATCAGGCAATTATAAAAAGCCAGAAATATATGGAACGAATACAGAAGGTTATGAATTATGTGGAAGAGCATTATCAGGAACCGGTGACACTTTGCCAGGTTGCCGCCCATTTCAATCTTTCCATGGAATATCTTGCCCGGGATTTTAAGAAGCACACGGGGAGTACATTCCGGGAGTATCTGGATAAGGTGCGGTTAAATCATGCATTTGAGCTGCTTTATGGCACAGATTATTCCATGCTGGAGATTGCAATGATGAGCGGATTTGCGGATGTCCGTTCTTTCATAAAGAGTTTTAAAAAGGAACATGGCATGACGCCGTATCAATTTAAAAAGAGAAATAAAACGGGGACAAGTGACAGGAATGGAGAGTCTTTTGCAGATTATCCCCACATCATACTGCAGGATGCACAAAAAAAGAAGGATATATAAAAATAGCCGGGCGAAATGACGAGAAATAAGTTGTTTCGCCTGTTTTTGTTGAAAATATCAGCTTATATATGTCAATAGATGCCATTAATTCGGCTAATTTTTGTAAAGAGAATACATCTGTGAACGGATACAATGATTTAATCAGATACAGGCCTGTCTGAAGCGAAAAAAGGAGAGGGGATAATAGAAAAAGAGGATTAAGAAAATAATGGGTGGGATCCATTCAAAAAGAAAACAGGAGGATAGGTAAGATGAAGAAAAATAGATGGACAGCGATATTGATGGCAGTTATTTTGTGCTTTGGCCTGGCGTTTGCGGGCAATGGAAAGTTGGAGAATGTACAGGCTGAAGAGAGTAAAACGGTTACCTTGTATCTGACCAGACATGGAAAAACCATGCTGAATAATACAGGCCGGATGCAGGGCTGGTGTGATTCGCCTCTGACACAGGACGGTGCCGCGGTGGCGGAGAAGCTTGGACAGGGCCTGAAAAAGGCAGGGATCTTTTTTGATGCGGCTTATTCCAGCGACAGCGGCAGGGCGATAGAGACAGCTGATCTTGTGCTCAGGAATTGCGGTCAGGAGGCACTTACGCTGAAAAAAGAACCAATGATCCGTGAGGTGTGCTTTGGCATTTATGAAGGGGCAACGCCTCCGGAAGCCTATGGAGCCGCTTCGGAAGCACTTGGGTTTTCAAGTGTGGAGGATATGATGGGAGCCGTTTTTGGCGGAAAAATATCCATATACGATGCGGTGACGGCGATGGCAAATATGGATGAAACAGGATCGGCGGAAACATGGGGAGAAGCACAGCAGCGAGTGGCGGAAGGCATCGTGAAAATCGCGGAGGAAGCGAGATTAAACGGACAGAAAAATGTACTTGTGGTTTCACACGGAATGGCAATATCCGCATTTTTATCAGCGGTTAATCCGGAAATCGTAGTAGGAGAGCTTGGAAACGCGTCCATTACCAAGATTGTTTATGATGGAAAGACATTTACTGTGGAAAGTGTAAATGACATGAGCTATGTAAAGGACACGGAATGAACTGATCGGCAAAAAGGTAAAGAGCGGGGACAGGACAGTCAGCTATTTGCCGGGCAGGGATAATTGAAGTGGAAAGGGTTGAAGTGGAACGGGTGTAAAAAGTATATTGCGGTCCGGCCGGAGTATGGTATAATCAGCTCATGCCATTAAATGGCTTACAAAGCTGATGTCTGCATGGAAGTACGGGGCCATTAGCTTACTATAATACTATACGAGGTAACCGGAGATATGATTTACACCAGAAAGGACCTTCAGAACCAATTGAAAGGAATGTCCCTGCGTCCTACAGACAGCATTCTCATTCATTCATCAATGGAAGCTATGGGAAATATAGAGGGAGGGGCGGATACCGTACTGGATGTTCTGATGGATTATTTTTCACAGGGGCTTCTTCTGCTTCCCACGCATACATGGGCGCAGATGGGAGAGGAGTACCGTGTTTTTGATCCTGTGCAGGAGGATGCCTGTGTGGGGATTCTTCCGAATCTTTTCCGGAAGAGGCCCGGCGTATGCCGTTCTCTCCATCCCACCCACAGCATGGCGGCTTATGGTGCCGGGGCGGAAGAATACATAGCCGGAGAAGAGGAGAACAATACACCGTGCACTCCCGGCGGATGCTATGACCGTCTGAAGGATATAAACGGCAGAATTCTTTTGGTGGGGGTTACCCATGCGCGTAATACGTTTATTCACGGTGTGGAAGAGGTGCTGAACATTCCCAACCGTTTGACGGAAAAACCTGTGGAATTCTATACGGTAATGCCGGACGGAAGCCGGAAGAAGATTTTTATGAGAAGACATTATAATGCAGTTCAGCCTTATATCTCAGAGGATTTCGTAAAGCTTACGCAGGCCTTTTATGATACGGGAGCGGCCAGACAGGTTTCGTTTGGCAATGCAGAATGTATATTGTGCGATGCGAGGGGTATCTTCGAGGTTACCAGACATATCCTTGCACCTGATCCGGAATGTATTATCACAAGCCCTGAGATCCCGGCATCCAGATGGAGTGATTTTACCGGCGGGCCTTATTTTCAATAGAATATTAAAAATGCCGTAAGGTCATGAAATCTGATGACCCTACGGCATTCTTTTTATTTTCTCTTATTTAGCTGCTGTTACAGAGATAATATGGGGATTAACACCCTCATACCAGTACAGATAGCCTTCCATATCGATAACATCGCCGATCTGCAGGTTCTTGACAGCTGCGTATACATCGGTGGTATTGTCGCAAAGATAAGACTCAACAACGAAGGAATAGGTCTCGCCATTCAGGGAAACGCTGAAATACAGGTCGTCGCCGTCCGTACCAGAGCCATCCCAGTTGTACAGGTAAGCAACGTCATTTCCGCTTTCATCCTGGCCGGCCGCTTCAACAGTCATGCCTTTGAATGCAACATACTGATTCTGGTAGTCGATCAGTTCATCGGTTCCGAGCATTGCGGTAACATCCTTGACGGGAGCGAGGTAGGTATCACCTTCCACGATTTCAAAGGTGGCATCAGTGATTTCCACTTCACCGGACCATTCAGACTTATATCCGGTAACTTTGATTTTGGTTCCGGGTACCAGTTTTTCATAATCCTCTTCTGAACAGGCCATATTGTACACGAAGTAAGCGCCATCCTGATCCTGGGTATATACGGTGGCTTTGTCTTCCCACCAGGACTGCTTTGCCTGTACATAGGTTTCTACAACAACTTCGGAATCCAGCTCTGCAGCCATGTATTCCTCATAATTCAATACGCCTTCGGACTTGGAAGCTTCTTCTGCAGCTGCAGTGGAAGTCTCTTCGGCAGCCTCTGTTGTGGTTTCTTCTGCGGCTTCGCTGGAAGCTTCGGAAACAGTTTCAACAGAGCTTTCTGCTGCGGGAGCATTCTCAGTCTTGGCGCAGCCGGTCATTCCGAGCGCAAGAGTGAGTGCCAGGGATAAAACGATTGCTTTTTTCATAACATTCTCCTTTTTACTGATAAGCATATGTGTCGGTAAATGCCGGACTGCTCTGTAAGGCAGGATGCCTGTACAAAGAATACGGCCGTCCGCTGTTTCCCAAACGGACAAAGCCATTATATACCTGAAAATACCAGGAATCAACATTTTTATTAAGTTTTACGTAATTTTTTCATTGCCTGCCGGATAATGTAGGCAAGAATCAATACCCATGCGCCTGCGAGACAGGACAGCAGGGCGATAGCTGTAGGCGGCAGCGGGCCGAGATCGGCTTTGCCTGCAGAGGCGGGGCTGCTTTCATTTAAGTGGTAGAGGGATGCCACATCATCATAAAGGTCGTTGATAAAAGCCGCGTTGACCTCTTTTTTGCGGCGGACGGCCTTGGTGACCTCTTCCACAAGCTGGCCGGATGCGCTGCGCAGGGAAGCGGAACCGTTGAATACAGGGGTGACAAAGGTATCGTCCACATGATCCAGCAGGAGGCGGGAAGCCTTGATCTTTACGCCATAGTGCAGGGCATTGTCTTCACCGCACCGGGAGAGGTAATCCTGGTAAGCCGGGGAATCCTGCGCCTTGCTCGTCACGGGAACATAGCCTTCCGTTTCGGAATATGCGATCTGTACTTCATTGGTGAGCAGGTACTGGGTAAAGAGCCAGGAAGCCAGGACCTCCTGGGGATCCTTCTTATTAAATACACAGATGGAGGGCCCTTGGGAGATCATCCGGGGATGCTCCGGATCAAACTGGGGTATCATCATGACTTCGGTTTCAAAATCCACAAAAGCTTCTTCACTGATATCGGAAAGGGGCGCATTTGTTCCCATCCAGGTAGCACCGGCTGTGGAATCAATGGCAAAAATACACTGGCCGGCATTCAGGAAGTTGGCAGGATAACTGGATATTTTGAAGGTGGAGAAGGCGCCGCTTTTGGCATGCTCCGCGATGGTGTACAGAAGCTGTGTGGTGGTATCGTTGAAAAGCTGGATATCCCCGTTTGCCGTTGCATAGCCGGCATCCTTTTGCTTAAGCATCTGAATCATCATGTTGTCCGTTGATTTGTAAATAAATGGTATCATGACGGACTGTCCGTTAATGAGATAATTGCCGTCTGCATCCTTCGCCGTGGCCGCTTCGGAAACCTCCCATATAAAGTCCCAGGTCAGCGTATCCGGAAGGGTATATCCCAGTTTTTCCACATAGGTTTTATTGATATAGCAGCTTTCCGTGGAACGCATGAAGGGCAGGGCGTAAATCTGTCCGTTTAAGGAGCATTCCTCCAAAAACTGTTCAATGATTTCATCCTGCCGGGGAGAGTCGAAGAGAAGCTCGCTGCCGCCCAGGCCATATCTGGGATCGGCAATCAGCCCGTCCAGGGGAACCACCGTACTGTTTCCTGTCAGATAGGTGGCGATATGGTCGGGGTAGGTGATGCATACGTTGGGCGTGGTATCCGTGGCAATATTGGTGATAACATCATTATAAATTTTTCCATAATCCGTATACAGACGGAGATTAACAGTGATGTTCGGATACAGCGTCTGAAAATCTGTAATTGCCTTTTTATAAATATCCGTCTGCGTCTTGTTCGTATCATTTTTTGCCCAAAAAGTGATCTCGTACTGCCTGGAGGTATCGAGCTGTTCGGGGATGGAAAAGGATTTTTGGCCTCCTTTGCCGTGGCAGCCGGTAAGCGTCGACAGGGCAAGCAGGAGAAAAAGAAGGGTTATACCTGTCTTTCTGTGCATTATACTCATCCCTTTGTACCTCCTCTGGACACGCCTTCCATGATTTTTTTGCGGAATACCAGGAATAAGAGGATCAGCGGAACGGAGATCACCACAACGGCGGCCATCATGGCCGGGATGTTCTCGCGTCCGAAGCCGTTTTCACGGATTTCCTGGATCCCATTGGATACCAGATAGAAGCTTGGATCATCGGTAACCAGTCTGGGCCACACATAGGAATTCCAGCATTCGATCATCTTCAGGATGGTGATGGTAACGAGAGTGGGCTTGCATATGGGTATCATGACCTTCCACAGATATTTGAAATCGGAGGTGCCGTCCGCCTTAGCGGCACGGTAGAGCTCATCCGGCACCAGCTCGAAGTTCTCCTTCAGCAGGTAAATGTAGAATACGGAGGTGACGGAGGGCAGTATCAGGCCGAGAAAGGTATTTCGCATATCAAGGTTTGTGACTGTTGCATAGTTCGTGATGATGACAAGCTCATTGGGAATCATCATCAGGGAAAGAAGCAGGGTAAAGGCGATATTCTTTCCGCGGAACGAAAGTCTTGCAAACGCGTAGGCCGCCAAGGTAATCACAACAAGCATAATCGCTGTGGTTGCCAGGGTGAAAATCAGCGTATTCAGAAGATATCCGGCAAGCGGCACTGTGGTGAAGGCGTCGGCATAATTCTGCAGGGTGGGTGAGATCGGCCAAAATGCAGGAACACGCTCCGCATTATAGGAACCGTAACTTTTTACGGAGGTGAGCAGCATCCAGTAAAAGGGAAACAGAACCACAAGAGCCCAGAATATCAGAAGGATATAGACAAGCGTATGGGTGATTCGTCTATGTCGTTTTTCGGATTTTTCAATTTGACGGTAATCCATGGTTACTCCCATCTGCGCACTTTTTATGCGCGTACAAAAGCCTTTTAAATATAGTGGACATGCTTTCTGCTGATTAACAGGTTGATGCAGGTTATGGTGAGCACAATGGCAAACAGCAGGATAGCGGCCGCTGATGCGTAGGAAGGATAGCCGCCGCTGCTGCCGTAGAGCATATCATACACATAACCGACGATGGTATTCATGCCCGCGGCATTCAGATCCGTGCCGAACAGGGCGACGGCATCGCTGTAAGCCTTAAAGGCGCCGATGAAGCCTGTGATCACCAGATAGAAGAGCATGGGAGAGATCATCGGAAGAGTGATTCTTGTAAAAATCCGCAGCTTCGATGTCCCGTCCACCTGTGCCGCCCGGTAATAATTCTGATTTACGGAGGCCAGCGCGCTGGTGAGGATCAGGATTTTAAAGGGCATTACCACCCAGATGGTGTACAGGCACAGGACAGTCATTTTTGCCCAGTAGGGGCCGTCGATGAAATCAACAGAAGAACCGCCGAACCAGTGGATAAGGAGATTCACAAGCCCGTCGGAGTAGGCGGTTTTCTTGAAAAGAACCATGAAAACAAGGCCTACTGCAAGGGTATTGGTCACATAAGGCAGGAAATAAATAGTCTGGAACAGGTCACGCAGCGGCTTGACGGAGCTTAACGCCACAGATATTAACAGGGCCAGGCCGGTGGAAACAGGAACCGTAATGAGCACTAACAGAAAGGTGTTCTTCACCGCCTGCAGAAAGTAGGGATCATGCAGTACGTAGGAATAGTTATAGCCGCCTGTGCCGAAGCTGGTCTGGGATGCAAAGTTGTAGCCTTCCTCAAAGGAATAAATAAATACGTCAATGAGGGGGTATATCATAAAGACACCCAGAAAGAGAAAAGCCGGAAGCAGATACAGCCAGGCTTTCCCGCCGCCGGAGAAAGAATTATCATTTTTCATATCAAGCCTCCCGGATGCGTTCACCGTTATTTTTGTCAAAGAGAAATACCTTGCCCGGTTTCAGTGCAAAGCGTACTGTCTCCGAAGCGGTATTTACTCCGTTTTCAGAACCCGCAATGGCGCGTATGAGCGTATTCTCACAGTCAGGGTGGGTGGAAACGATGCTGATATCACGTCCCATCACTTCCACACCGTTTAAGGAACAGCTTAAAGGCCCGTCCTCCTGCAGAAGGAAGCCTTCGGGACGTACGCCTGCCCATACCTCCTGATCGGGTATGCCGGAGACGGGAAGAACCGCCGCTTCACCGATAGTAAGCCTGCCGTTTTGTACCTTCCCATGGAATATGTTGATGGGAGGGGTCCCCAGGAATTTTGCCACAAAAAGATTTACCGGATCGTCATACACCTCCTGGGGCTTTCCTATCTGCTGGACAACCCCCTGCTTCATGACAACGATCTCGTCGGAAATACTCATGGCTTCCTCCTGATCGTGGGTGACGAAAACAGTGGTGATCTGCGTTGCTCTCTGGATCTTGCGGATCTCCTCCCGTGTCTGCAGCCTCAGCCGGGCATCCAGGTTGGAGAGAGGCTCGTCCAGCAGGAGTACATGCGGCATTTTTACCAGGGCACGGGCGATGGCGACGCGCTGCTGCTGTCCGCCTGACAGTTCACTGGGTTTTCTGTCCATCAAATCCTCGATCTGAACCAGACCGGCGGCCTGGGAAGCCCGCTCAAGCATTTCTGATTTGGAGAGCTTCTGCTCTCCTTTGAAATTTTCCAAAGGAAAAAGAATATTCTGTTTTACACTCAGATGGGGATAGAGGGCATAATTCTGAAACACCATGCCGACCCCTCTGTGCTCCGGGGGAAGTTTTGTCACATCCCTGTCACCGAAGAAGATCTGCCCTTCCGTGGGTTTTTCCAGGCCGCAGATTAAGTTGAGTGTGGTACTCTTGCCGCAGCCGGAGGGGCCGAGAAGGCCGATTAGCTTGCCGTCCGGGATCTCATAGGTGAAATGATCTACGGCGATCACGTCACCCTGGGCTTTTTTATTGCGGTTCGGGAATTTTTTTGTCAGGTTTTGTAATTGGATTTTCATACGTTTCCTCATTTCTGCATGATTTACCAAGATGTATTATAGCAGATTCTGCCAGGTTTATCACCGGATTTTTTCTAACTATATTATAGCTGACATATTTATCCTGTAAAGGATAATCGTAATTAATATGGAGGTAAGTAAGAGGAAAGGCGGAGTATTGCAGAAGATGGTATCCTCCGTTTTGTTTTCGGTATCATCGGTCTGTCCGACCGCCATAGTATACCTCCCTGTTTATTTCAGTATAAACTGCGACACGGTGTCAAAGTCAAGAAAAATAGTCATGCTGCGCAGAAAAATGGATATGAAATAATAGAGGGTGAATACAGTCCTGGACAAAAGCTGATAAAACCAATCGCAGTTTGGGTATATTTAATACTGGCGTTTTGTCCGAAAATCGTCTATAATCAGATAAATATATTAGCTGTAATTAACTTATCTGTATCTGTAAATTATTAGTACAAAAATAAGGAGAAACCTATATGAATATTATCCGGCCCCCCAGTTAACTTTCAGATAAAACAAGAAATCGAGGTCCTCCAAAACTAAATCATAGTTACTTGTAAACGTGATAAAAAATGGAGGATAAAAAGTATGAAAACATTTAATGTCAGGTTCTTATATGTAAGCAAGTTTATAAGCCAATGCCTGCCAATATATGCGTTCTACACGATTTTGTTTATTAACAGAGGAATGTCGGTCCCCGACATAGCTGTCTTAATGGCTCTCTGGAGTATATTTACTATTATATTTGAAGTGCCGTCAGGTGTTCTGGCAGACCGATGGAACAGAAGAAATATGCTTGCCATTGCAGCAGTTTTACAGGGCTTATGTTTCCTTATATGGTTCATTTCACATACATTTTTAATGTTTGCCTTAGGTTTTGTTTTTTGGGCTGTCGCAGGAGCATTTACTTCCGGAACGGAAGAGGGGTTAATCTATGATAATCTGAAGTGTGACGGACGTGAAAACAGTTTTGCCGAAGTATATGGAAAAGCCAGATTTTATGCAGATGCGGGGATAGCTGCCGGAATTGTAACGGCGGGCGTTATTGTCAGTTTTGTCAGCATCGAAATTATTGCGCTCATATCTGCGGCAGTATGTTTTGTCAATGTAATATTTATTCTGCAGTTAAGAGAGAAGAACTATTATTCAGAGCGGTTAAAGGAAGAATCAGTAGGATTTTTCGGGACATTTAAAGATGCTGCTGTTTTAATAAAGGGGAGCGGCTCTGCTCTGGTTTCCCTTTTGTTTTTGATACTCTTTGCCTGTCTTGGTGACTATCTGGACGAATATGATGCTCTCATTATTAATGACCTTCAGCTCAGCCATATCTGGGTCAGTGTTATTTTAACAGTAAGGTTTATATTCGTTGCTTTAGGAGATGTTCTGGCATCGGTCATACAAAAGAAGTTTTTTTCAGTCAGACAAATATCTTTTCTTTATGGAGCGGCATGCATTTTTCTTCTGATTTTCACTGTATTGTGGAATAGGTGTGGGTTCATAATCTTCGGCCTGGCTTTAACGGGAATGGTAATAGCCGAGATCTTGTCAGTAAATATTCTGCAGAATAAAATTAAGGAAGAAGGCCGCGCTACAGTAATGTCGTTTTATGGTGTCGGACAGAATGTGGTGATGATCTGTTTCAGTCTGTTCTATGCATCGTTGGCCGGGATATTTACCCTGCAGCAGGTGTACTTTATAATATCGGTTTATGGAATTGCAGGAAGCCTGGTTTTTTGTCTGATTTCTGGAATAATGAAAAACAAAGATGAAAAGTATCCGAGATAATACTTTTTTTAAGTCAGGACGATAAAATGATAACGAATGAATATATTAATCGTGCAATAGACTATATTTTAAACCATATCGATGAAGAGATAACAGTGGAAGATATTTCAAATTATTGCTGCTTCTCCAGATATTATTTCTCCAGAATATTTAAGATGGAAACAGGCGAAAGTATTTATGAATTTATCAAACGGGTAAGGATGGAGCGTAGCGCATTCCGCCTGAAGGTTGAAAAAGACAGAAGTATTACGGATATCGGCAGTGCGTATGGCTATAGCTCGTCCAACTACAGTTCTGCATTTAAGAAGCATCATAATATGCCGCCTTATAAATTCCGGCGCAGTATTGTGCACAAATCGATGATGAATCCGGTTTTCAGAAACACACAGACAGAGCTTTTGACATGGCAGGAATGCAGTGAAAAAATTTCTGTTGAAATGTTTGAGGACTGTACGGTTATCTTTGAAAGATATAAAGGAAGTTATGGCGATTTGTCCGTTCACTGGGGAGCTTTTCTGGATAAATATAAGGAGTATATTACGGAACAGACAAGAATTCTGGAACGTTCCTATGACGATCCGGCAATTACACTCCCTGACAAATGTCTTTGCGATATCTGTATCGATGCTCCGGCAGGATGCACCCTTGAAAATATCTGTACGATAAAGGGCGGCAGGTTTGCGGTTTATCATTTCAGCGGCCCCGTAGAGCATATATACAGCGCCTACCAGAATCTTTTCAGTGTCTGGCTTCCTCAGAGCAAATATAAGATTGACGACAGCTATGGCTTTGAAATCTATAAAAAAACGGACTGCGGTTCCATGCATATGGATATAGATATCTGCATCCCGGTCAAATAGAGCACAGAATCAGAAGTTTTGAAAAATGATCTCCGTTATTCTATAGAAAAACAAAGAATAAACGGAGGAAAACAAAATGAACCTGGAAAACATCCAAAGGAACAAAGTAAAAACAATTCTGCAGTTTTCAATTCCATCAATTATTGCAATGGTGCTGACATCGCTGATTACAATAGTTGATGGATTTTTTATCGGAAACTATGTGGGAAAAGAAGGGCTTGCGGCAGTGAATCTGGGGCTGCCGATCGTGTATTTATATCTGGCATTGGGACTTATGATTTCGGTGGGAGGAGTGGTAATTGCCGGAATGGCATTGGGGAGCGGTGATAACCGTACCTGCAGCAGTGTGTTCAATCAGACGATGTTTACGGTAATCCTGTTAACGGTACTGCTCAGTATTGTTGTATGGTTCTGTCTTAACCCCATGCTGCGGGTGCTGCATGCGGACGGAGATGTGGCAGTATTTTTTAAGGATTATTATGGCATTATGCTGGTACAGCTTCCTGTTATGGTAATTAATTCATCCTATGGGATGTTCATCCGCGGAGAAGGAAAGCCTCAATATTTTATGCAGGTCAATATTTTAAATGTGCTGCTCAATATCTTCCTTGATTATTTATTTGTACGCTGGTTCGGATGGGGAGTAAAAGGGATTGCGCTGGCTTCGTTATTGGCAGGTGCTGTCACTCTGGTGTGCATTCTTTATTTCTTTCTTAAAAAATCGAGTGTTTATAAGCTCGGACGGTTTGAATTTTCACGTATGGTATGTAAGGATACCTTATTAAACGGCAGTTCTGAATTTATAGGTGAAATATCATTGAGTATTTCAATGTTTGCATATAACTTTGTGATTTTAAGAAATATTGGAATAGAGGGTGTGACCGCCTTCACTATCGTAGGGTATATTGCTTTTATATTCAGTATGGTGACTATCGGTTTCGGGCAGGGAGCAAGTTCTCTTATCAGCTTTACTTATGGAGCAGGGGAACGGGGACTCACAAAAGAATTGCGGAGGATAACCAATATAATGGTGCTGGCGGCAGGAGCGGCGGTTATGCTGTCTGTATTGGGCGGTTCCGAATGGTATGGCAGTCTGTTTGTGAAAAATGATACGGTTGTGCAGATGGTACGTTCGGGAGCGGGAATTTATGCATTCTCCTTTTTATTTTCAGGAATAAATGTGATTAATTCCTTTTATTTCACTTCGATTGGCAGGGCCATGGAATCGGCCGTAATATCTTCATCACGGGGCCTGGTGCTGTTATTGATCTTTATTTTTATCCTGCCGCCGTTTCTTGGGATGACGGGGGTATGGCTGGTGGCTCCGTTAACGGAAGTACTGACATTGTTTTTGGGCCTGTTTTTTATCAGGAAAGCTGACTCAGGGGCCTGAAGCTACGGTTCGGTGTTCTGTTTTTTGATAGCTTCTGAAACAAAAGATTGACAAGATTCAGAGATGGTTTTATATTAAAAAAAGAAAAAGGAAGAAATCAACATTATTTTAATCGACCTCATGCCGATATATAGGAAGATAATTTTTTATAGAGGCAGGTAAAGATAATGAGTGTTTATATCAATCCGATTGCAAATGGAATTACGGTTTCTTTGATGATAATCTACCTGGCATTTATTCCGGTCCTGATTTACCAATATCGAAAAAATGGTACTTTTCTTGTACGGAAAAATATTGTGCTGGCATCTTTTGCAGTATATATGATAACCGCATTTTTTATGACGCTGTTACCCTTACCGTCAATCGAGGCCGTAAAAAATATGGCTCCTATCAGGGCAAATTATCATCCGTTTCTGTTTGTTAAGACCTTCCTGAATGAATCCGGATTTATCTGGAATGAGATGGGTACATGGTTCAGAGCCTTCTGCAGTCCGAGTTTTTATACGGTTGCTTTCAATGTGCTTCTGACACTGCCATTCGGAGTTTATTTAAGAAAATATTTTAATAAAGGCCTGTTTCAAACAGCGGTTTTAGGCTTTTTACTCAGCTTTTTTTATGAAGCGACACAATATACCGGGGTATGGTGGATTTATCCCCATGCTTTCAGGTATCCTGACGTGGATGATCTTATCGTCAATACGCTGGGTACCGTTATTGGATTTTATGCCGCAGGGCTGTTTGACAAGCTGCTTCCGGATCCGATGAAAGATAAATCCTTAAAGACAGAATATGCCAGCTTGTTAAGGCGGTTGGTTTCTCTGCTCATCGATTCCATATTTGTAAATATCGTGTATGAATTGCTGAGAGTTGTTGTTCTCCTAGCGGCAGGGAAGAAAGAAAATACAATTGATATTGTTTTATATCTCATTTCAGTGGTGATTATTTTTATTCTGATTCCCTGCATATCAAAGAAGAAGCGGACTTTTGGCATGACGATATTAAAACTGGCGTTAAGAGACGGAAAGGGAAATGTTCCGCGGCTGTCAGGGATTATTATGCATAACCTGTTTATTGCTTTCTGGCTTAATGTGGCCGTAAATATAATCGGTATGATTGATAATGCGTGGATTATCATATTTTTACAGTTAGTGGTACTGGGCTTCGCTGCGGCATTGCTAATCATAAGCATAAAAAATAAAAGGGTTACTTATTTTTGGGAGAAGTTCTTTGATACTTATATGAAAGCGGATATATAAAAATCTGACAGATACGGCCGTTCCCAATAGCGGAATGGATTTTGACATACAGTGAACCGTGTACCGGGAACTCATTCACAGAATAGAAAAGGGAGGAACAAAAAATGGTAAATGTTAAAGGCAAATGGGCGTTGGTTACCGGGTCAAGCAGAGGGGTTGGCCGTCAGATAGCCTTGTTTATGGCAAAGGAAGGATGTAATTTGATACTGCACAGCCGTTCTCTTGCGCATACCGAGAAGATTCTTGCAGAAGTAACGGCAATGGGGGTAGAGGCTTATGCTGTAGAGGCGGAGCTGTCTGATCCCGCGGCTGTAAACCGTATGCTGGACGAAATGGAAGAAAAGGGGACTCCGGTTGATATCGTATTTAATGATGCGGGAGTACAAATTGCATATCGTGACAATTACTGGGAGACACCGGTTGAAGATTTTACCCAGAGCTTTATGATCAATACAATTGCTCCGGCTATTATCTGTTACCGGCTGATTCCTAAAATGATCGAACGCGGTTTCGGACGGGTGATCAATACCACCAGCGGTATCAGGAATGAACCCCAGCAGGCAGGCTATTCGGCAAGCAAAGCGGCGCTCGATAAGTTTACGACGGATCTCGCGTCGGCGCTGCCCGAGGCGGATGTAATGATGAATCTGACGGATCCGGGCTGGCTGCGCACTGATTTGGGTGGGCCGAATGCACCGGGAGCTGTGGAGAGCTGTGTTCCGGGCATTGTTGTCGGCGCATTTCTGGATGACGGCAAGAGCGGACGGCTCCTGCCCGCGCAGGCATTTACGGGTATGACGCTGGAAGATGCCGTTAAGAAGGCACGTGAGATGTGAAAATGTTTTTCTTCTTAAGATAGGTAAGGGCCTGTGTGACAAGCACAGGTCCTTTTTTCAGGGCAGTATACTTTTCCGCAATAAATACAAGGATTTTCTTTTGCCAGGTCTTAAGTATGTTTTCAGTTAATATACTATAAAAATGAAACAATGGAGAAATCTGTGCATGAACAAAATCCTGGATGAAAATTATCTTGATTTAATAATTGATAACACGTTATTGGGAGAACAGGTACAGGAAAGTGATATTACCAGGCTCAATAATATGTATTCAATCCTTCATGTATTAAGGGAAGATCCCACGCCTTGTGAGCTTGGTCAGCTTTATGAGTATTATAGCTTTCCAAGCCTGTATACGCCGATGGCCCAGGCAGGGATAGATGATGCAGGCGTGAGCAGTGTCCAGAATAACCCTTATTTGGCGCTCTACGGACAAGGGATACTGGTCGGGGTAATAGATACCGGGATTGACTACCGGCATCCGGCTTTTTTGGATAAGGATGGAAATACCCGTATTGTCAGTATTTGGGATCAGTCCATACAGGACGGAACGCCTCCGGCCGGATTTCAATACGGTACAGAATATGGAAGAGACATGATCAACAGAGCGCTCCGGGCTGAAAATCCGTTGGACATCGTACCGACTGCAGATACAAACGGACATGGAACGGCTATTGCCAGTATTATAGCGGGAAGCCTGAATGAGGATAATGGGGTCAGAGGCATCGTTACACAGGCGGAACTGGTAGTGGTAAAACTGAAAAAGCCAAAAAAGAATCTGCTCCAAATATCTTTTGTGCCGGAGGATGCGGAGTGCTACCAGGAAACAGATATTATGCTGGCATTGAAATATCTGGAGGGGGTATCCCGAAGTCTCAGGCGCCCTATGGCCATTTGTTTCGCACTGGGAAGCAGTCAGGGGAGCCATAGTGAATTCAGTACCTTAAACGACTACATGGACAGAATCGTGTTGCTGCCTCAGATAGATATTGCTGTTGCGGCGGGAAATGAAGGAAACAGACGGCGGCATTATTTCGGTGCGGCGGAAGCCGCTCCATACAGCCACAGCTTTGAGCTGAAGGTTGGAGAGAATGAAAAGCTGTTTGCAATGGAGATATGGTCTGGGCTGCCGGCCAGGCTGTCCATTAAGATCATGTGCCCTACCGGTGAATATACAAGAGTCATTTATCCGCAGCTGGAAAGCTGCAATGCTTTTAATTTTATTTTCGAAGAAAGCAAGATCTGGGTAAACAATATTACATTGGAAAAAGAAAATGGAGAGCAGCTGATTTTAATCAGATTCGAAGACCCTCATGAAGGAATCTGGACATTTGATTTGGAAAATCTGGAAGAGGAAGCGTATACTTTTCATGCATGGCTTCCGTCAGGAGATCTGATAACGGATGAAACTTATTTTTTGAAACCGTCGCCCTATACTACAGTCACCATGCCGGGAACGGCCAATAATTTGCTGACGGTGACCGCATATGATCCTCAGACAAAGAGTATGCTTGCCCAGTCCGGCTGGGGGTATACAAGAGACTGGAGAGTTATCCCGGATGTTACGGCGCCGGGAAATATGATTGCATGTGCCATGCCCAATGGCCTTTACGGTAATCTGACAGGAACCGGAGCGGCAACAGCATTTACGACCGGAGTAATAGCCATGCTGTTTGAATGGGCGGTGGTGAGAGGAAACTATACTTCAGTAACCGGAAGCGATGTAAACCAGCTGATTATTCGTGGGGCGGACAGAAGCAACGCAAGCTATGTTTTTCCCAATCCCAATTGGGGATATGGAATCCTGGATATTTATGGAATCCTGAGTAAATTAAATTTGTAAAAGGGGCTCCTGGGATAACTCAGGAGCTTTCGTTTTCCATGGATTCCTATTGTCATTGCCGGCTTAAAATGGTATGCTGAACGCATAAGTAATAAAGGGATAAATGGAGAGTTTTCCTGCTTCATATTAATCACAGAACAGAAGGTGTTATATGAAAAATTATACAATAGCAGAGCAGTTTGCGGTAATCGCGCTTAATGCCCAGGACAGTCTGCATGAAAGCGTGGCAAAGAATGTGGCAGTAGCAGGAATTGCGGCGGCAAAGACGGTGCAGACCCTTTTATATGAGGAAGAGAATAGAGATGCCGCAGTATTTGAGCAAAAACTGCGGGAACAGCTTGACGGCATTAAAAAAATGAAGCGCAAAGAGCGGAACGCACTCGAAAAGGAATTCACTGATATATTAAAGGCGGAAGGAATTCTGAAGGAGATTCCCAATTTATTAGGCTGTGATATGAACTACTATACAGCAAACGTGACTATGAGAGAATATAAAAGTGATTCTGCACTCTATCAATACATAATAGAGAAAATCAGGACATGTGTCCTGGAACAGACCGAATTGCCGGAAGATATTGTAATATTACTTTGGCTGTTCAGGGAAAGCGGCTGTATGCATGATATTTTTTCCCAGGAGGAACAGGAGAAGGTTCGGATTAAGCTGATACAGGCTGCAGAGGAAAAGTCTCTGTACAAAGCCATTCTGGAACAGGAATTTCACAGCGCGGTATGGCTTTTGGGGCTGAAGTTTATGAACTGGAAGCATAAGATTTTTACAAATCCTTATCTGGAAGGCGTTAATCTGATGTTTCCGTTTCTGGACAGGCGTCAGGCAATTTTTATTGATATGGTGATTATGGGTACGAGCGTAAAGGACAGAAGAAGCGCTGCAATTGCTTTTTTAGAGAAAAACGGACATACCTGTGAGGAAATAAAAAATGGGACGGAGACAATAGTAAAGGTGGATAATGAATACTACCGCATTTTCCCATCCACCCGTTCCTTTAAAATCCCTATCCAGGGTGTGGAGCTTTTGCCGGTGTATAAATGAGAAAGAGAAAGGTGTGTCTCTTGTGGCGCACCTTTTTATGATCTCTGTCTATAGGCCGGCATCGCCGGCTTTATGTCACTTATCCTCATGGTACCAGGAATGAGAGGATGTATTTCCTTATCCCAATTATAATATAAGCTGCATCAGAAGTGATTGGCGAAATATCCGTTACAAAACGCAAATGTCCGGAATTGGAAGGGGAAAGCGGCGGAAGTCCCTGTGCTGGGGATTGTTTAAGACGGATATGGATGGCGATCCTTGATAAGGTATGATAAAAAGTGTAATAGGCAGGAGGACAAAGTTATGGATTTACCTTTTCGGATTGAGAAAAAGGAAAGCTTTCGGGTAATAGGTTACATGATTCAGACAACAAATAAAAAGGGCGAGGGAAGAAAGGCTGTCCCCTCACATTGGGCCAGGTTTAAGGCAGAAGGCCTGGAAAAGCCACTGCTGGCATTGACGGAACAGGAACCGCAGGGGCTGTTTGGCATTAATATTTATAATACGGACGAAGCGGATCCCCGAAAATTCGAGTATCTGATTGCAGCTGCAGGCAGCAGTGATGCACAGGGTGAATTCACAGCTTACACCGTACCGGCTATGACATGGGCAGTATTCCCCTGCACGATTGAAGCCATAGGGAAAACGGAAGCGCAGGCAATCACAAAATGGCTGCCAAAATCGAAATACAGAGCGTTGAATAAAGGCTATCTGACGGGTAAGATGAAATCGGGGGCGCCGGATATTGAATTCTATGGAAAAGACGGGTACGCTGAAGTATGGATTGCGGTAAAGGAAAAATGAGGTATTTCATGTAGTCACAATAATGAAATGAAAATTTTTTGAGTATTGATTTTAGATGGTACAATTGAATACAGGGCTGTGCATTGTAGATTATAGGAACTACTAAAGATATAAGCTAAAATTTATTCAGTTATAAGAGAGAAATAACTCCACAAGACTGCACTTGTGCTGTATAATATTCAAAGGATAAAAAATTTGATATTGAATAAAGAACACAGGTGGGGATGATGGATAAATATAGTGATATTCCATTTGAAATTGATGGAGAAATAACTAAAAATGAGTTGAAGGGAGTTTTAAAAGAAGCTGTTTATAGATTATATACTAAAGATGGATATTTGATTAAAAATGGACCGGCTTCTCCAAAATGTTCAGATAATCATGTTTGTGAAAGGGCATGCCTATTTCGGTTTGCTCATTATCTGCAAAATATTCTGGATGAAAAAGAAGTACTAAGAAATTTAGTAGTGGATTGTGAATATAACAGAAATGGATATGATTTAAAGAGACTCTCTGCTTTTGCAAATGGTACTTATCCGGATTTAATAATTCATCACAGGGGAGATAATAAAGGGAACTTTTTAGTAATGGAAATTAAATCTTGGTGGAATAAAGATATTAATCAGGATAAAAAGAAAATAAAAGCATTTATGGATAAAAATGAGGGATATAATTATAGATTTGGAATTGTACTTTTATTTGAGGAGACAATGGAGGAAACCTCAGACAAAATAGACTCCGGGTTACTATCTATAACCGATACAGAAAAATCAGACTGATTTTTCATATAATAAGGAGAACATCAATGGCTTTTTTACCAACAGAAGATCTATACGACAATGAAATTTATCTCAGGCTTGACCGGACAGCGGAAGAAAACAAGGAAAAAGGATATGTACCGGCCTATTATTTTACGATATGCCTGAGGGATAACAGTCAGGAAATCGGCAGCTGTGACCTGCGGATAGGCTATAATGACAACACTTATTACGGCGGAAATATAGGTTACCGGATTGAAGAGCCATACCGTGGAAATCACTATGCGGCCAAGGCGTGCCGCCTGCTTTTTAAGCTGGCCGGAGAACATGGGATGAAAAGTCTGATTATAACCTGTGACCCCACAAATATAGCATCAGCCAGGACTTGTGAATGTGCAGGGGGTATTCTGAAGGAAATTGAACAATTGCCGGAAACGAATGAAATGTACAGGGATGGAGCCAGAGAAAAGTGTATTTATCAATTTATGACAGATAATTCTGATAAAAGCTGAAGGTAATTTATTTTCCGGTTATTTATAAGAAATAGAAAAAAGAAAAAGGAATAAACTATGAATTTCTACTTTGCTCCCATGGAAGGGATCACGGGCTACATATACAGACGCGCCTATCACAGCTGTTTTCATCCCATGGATAAATATTTTACTCCCTTTATAGCCCCTAAACAGGATAAAACCCTGAATTCCAAAGAAAAAAATGATATTCTGCCGGAGCATAATGAGGGAATGCGTGTGGTTCCCCAGATCCTGACCAACAGAGCGGAGGATTTCATTCGTACGGCAGAAAAGCTCCGTGAGTTCGGCTACCAGGAAGTAAATCTGAATCTGGGCTGTCCCTCGGCAACAGTGGTATCTAAGAAAAAAGGCTCGGGATTTCTGGGAGAACGGGAAACCCTGGATCGGTTTCTGGATAACCTGTTCGAAAATCTGAATATGGATATTTCCATTAAAACCAGGCTGGGTATGGACGAGCCGGAGGAGTTTTACCGGCTGCTGGAAATTTTTAACAAATATCCACTGAAGGAACTGATTATACATCCCCGTGTGCAGGCTGATTATTACAGAAACAGCCCTGATCGGAAGGTTTTCGCAGATGCGCTGAAGATAAGCCGGAACAGCGTGGTATATAACGGAGATATTTTTTCCGAAGGTGATTATGAACAATTTACAGCATCATTCCCGGAGACCGGGGCTGTGATGCTGGGGAGAGGCATACTGGCAAACCCCGGACTGCCCGGAAGACTGTGCGGGGAAAAGCAGCCGTCAAAGCAGGAGATAAAGCAATTTCTGGACAGACTTGCAGGGGACTACAGGGAAGTGCTTTCCGGAGAAAGAGATGTCCTTTTCAGAATGAAGGAGCTTTGGTTTTATCTGGGCTTTTTGTTTACCAATCCTGAAAAATATGTAAAAAAGATTAAGAAAGCACAGCGCCTGTGCGATTATGAGGAAGCTGTCAGAACTCTTTTCCGGGAACAGGAACTGGCAGAAAACGGCGCATTTCGTCTATCCATATAAAAAGCTCTGCTGTCATAAGAGCTGTCGGTTAATGCAATTTTTAAAGTTCTTTTTGCAGAAAAGTCCAGGGGAGCCGGTGACACGTTCGAGTCATCGGCTCCCCTGTTTAGGACTGTCTGTTTCCCGACAGCCCCTTGGTGGATTTTAATTGGAATTAGACAATATAGCTAAAGGCAGAGCGTTTATAAATACTACATTTGGTTCTGTTATTTGAATCATAAAGTAATATTCATTATTTCGCATTTTGTTAAGTTTGTATTCCAGCTCCTCTGCAGCAGAAGCTATGGACATTTTAGTATAATAATCACAGATAACATTCCATTGTGAATCACTCATATGGATAAAGCGTGCAGACTCTGGATAATAGAATGTAGTAAGTAGATTACCCGAATCACCCCATTTTACGGAATCATTGATATCTTTGTATTGATTAAATATTGCTTCTTTTGTTTCTTCATAAGTATAATTATCAAATGTAAATTGAACTCCGTAAAGACCAACAGGTACTGTGGAATCTGTAATTATAAAAAATCGGGTTTCAGAACTAATTCCAAAAAGAGTCTCAATTTTTTCATCTGTATATAATACTTGTGTTGAAGATATCTCATCATGCGAGGATACCGGTTCTGCATTCGTTTTTGCTATTACATCTTCCTTGCTGCTGCCCCAATCCAGCATTGGGCTTTTTACAGGAAAATCATATGTATCATCTCTGCTTTTTATAAAAAGGAAGTATAATAAAAAAACTGCAGTTACAGTTATTATAACAATTACAATTTTATGGTAAATATTATTCTTATTCATGAACCTCGTTGTATACACCAATCCCAGTAAACATAATCACCACTGCTAAAGTCAATTTGTCCTTTGACAAATCCGAAATTACTGCCTGCATCATAATAGGTTGACATATTAAATACTTTCCCATAGCTTTGACCGCTTGCAGGATTTGATACTTTTATGCCATCACTGAATTTATTATAGCAATTGATAAAAGAAAAGCGAGGCAAATACAAAAAATTCTTTTCATAAGGTACCTCCTTTTATATATGTTATCGGTATCGCTGTCGTGTTATCTGCAATGGAATCACCCTTTCTTTTACTATGTATCTATATACTAAGTGTAACACATTTTTAAGTTGTTAGAATTGCTGTTGAAGGACAAAAAAGTACTTTTGGTGGTCAAAATAATTCATATTTAATAGGGAGTAACCAATGACAAAAATTATTTTACATCCATCTATATGAAGAAGATTCCCCTCCTTCCACCATTTTTCCTATAGCCTCTTATGAACGGCTTACAATATGGAAAGCGTAAATACGGAAAGTACAAATGCGGCTTGCTTTCCCTATGGTAAAATGTTACAATAATAAAGCTTTGCTGCTTTAAAGCGTGTACGCGACAGCGTGTGTATGCGGGAAGCCGAAAATCTATGCATGCAATACCCAAGATAAAATATCCAAAGGAGACAGAATGATGGGGGAAAACACAGTTATTGTAACAATCTGCGTGGCATATTTTCTGGTTATGATCGGGACCGGAATCTATGCATCGAGAAAGAATAAGAAAGCGTCGGATTTCCTTGTGGCAGGAAGACGACTGAACACTCCGATGACAGCCATAACACTGGCGGCTGTCCAGATAGGAGTCGGTATTGTGCTCAGCAGTGCCACAAACGGTTATAACGATGGCGTATGGCCGGGAATTTATTATTCCATTGGCTGCGGCGGCGGATTAATCCTGGCCGGGCTTCTGACGGCGAGAAAGCTGCGCCAGGAGGAAGGCTATGTGCCTCTCGATTTCTTCGCAAAGAGATACGGGGACAGCAAAGGCATCCGCTTCTGGGCATGGATCAGCAATGTACCGAGCCTTCTGGGAATTTTTATCGCCCAGCTTCTTGCCTGCGGCGGTATCCTTTCCGGCTTTGGGATTCCTTTTGAAGCAGGTGTTGTCATTACCGCCGTGGTTATCCTTATTTACTGTACGGTTGGCGGCATGTGGGGTGTGGTGCTTACTGATGTAATTCAGACAGGGATTATAATCATCGGGATTCCCATTCTTGCCGTTGCAACCCTGATTCAGTTTACTCATGCGGGAGGAAGCATCGGCGCTATCTATGCAACACCGTTTATTCCTCATGGAATGGGCACCAAGTTTATCTATCTGGTGCTGCCGTTTTTCCTCTCCATATCGGTTTCTTATGATGCCTATGCCAGGATTCAGTCGGCCAAGGATGCGAAGACGGCTACCAGGGGATGTATTGGGGGCGGAGTGATCGTTATTATTATCGGTCTGCTGTGCTCTACGGTGGGAGCGGCCTCCACCATACTTTTCCCGGGAGTGACGGATGGTATTTTTACCATAGCGGCTACCGGAGTCCTTCATCCTGTGTTGGCGGGAATTGTTATTGCGGCTATTCTTTCTGCGGCGATGTCAAGCGCAAACTGTGTTATTCTGTCTTTGGGGGCTTCTTTTTCCAGGGATTTCTATAACAAATTTCTTCACCCTGAGGTGGAAAATCTGGATGAGCTTCCCAAGGCCAAGCTGATATCCCGTGTGGCCGTATTTGGAGGCAGTATTGCAGGAATTCTGTTTGCCTTTAAGATGACGGATATACTGGACGCCATGATTATTTTTAATTATCCGTATATGGGAAGTATGCTGGTTCCTCTGCTGGGAGGGCTTTTGTGGAGCGGAGCTACCAGAAAAGGCGCCTTTGCGGCGGCTTTCGCAGGCGGGATCGTAGGAGTGGTTTCCTTCTTTATCGGAATCCCGGGACCTCTTTATGGTGTGATCAATGTGGATCTGGCGCTGATGATCGCTTACCTGGTATCAGCCGCAGCGCTGGTTATTTTCAGCAGCCTGGATAAGAACGGGAAGAAAGTGCGTGCTTAACCGGCAGCATAACAGGAAAATGTAAAAGGAATGTGAGAAGATATATGAGTACATATCAGTGGCCATATCAAAATGAAATCGGTCAGGAAGAGGAAGCTTCCTGTGATGTCCTGGTTCTGGGCGGAGGGCTTGCGGGATGCTATGCGGCCATTGCCGCCGCCAGAAAAGGGAAGAAGGTAATCGTGGTGGAAAAAGGGGCAACCGAGCGCAGCGGCGCGGCGGGAAGCGGCTTTGACCACTGGGAATCAGCCTGTACCAATCCCTGTTCCCTTGTCACGGCGAAGGAAATCGCCGAAGCATATGTGGAGGAGCAGGATTATTACAGCAATGGAATAGCCCATTATATCGAATGCAGGGAAGGCTATGACCGCCTTCTGGATATGGAATCCTTCGGCGGAAAGGTGAGGGATACGGAAGACGAATTCAAGGGAGCGGAGTTCCGGGATGAGGAAACCAGGCTCATGTTTGCCTATGATTATAAAAACCGTTTTACCCTGCGCGTTTGGGGGAGCACCTTCAAACCGGCCCTTTTTAAGGAATTGAAGAGACTGGGAGTAAGGGTTTATGACAGGACGGAGGCCACTGCGCTGCTGACGAAGACAGAGAATGGGAAAAAACGGGGAATCGGCGCCATGGGCATGAATGTGCGCACCGGAAAATTCATGGTTTTCAAAGCAAAAGCCACGATCCTTACAATGTCAAGGCCGGCCAGGCTCTGGCTCTTTAATCCGGATCTGGTCGGACTGTGCGAGTTCAGGCCGACGCAGAGCATCGGCAGCGGACATGCCATGGGTTATCGTGCCGGGATCGAATTTACCATGATGGAAAAATCCGTGAAAGGGGAGTTCTCTGCGGCGGGCAGAAGCTTTCCTCCCTATGGAACAGGCAACAATCATAATACATGGTATGCGGCAACCATGGTGGATGCCAGGGGAGTGGAAATTCCCTATGTGGACAGGGACGGCAGGGAGCTTCAGACGGTATCGGAGCGCTATTATCCTGCTCCGGGACAGAAGTTTTTCCTGAAAGGCGGTGTGATTGACGAGGCAAAATATGAATACCGGGGGCCGGAAACCCTTCCTTTTGAGGAATTGATAAAACGGGGCTATCAGCTTCCCTTCTATGCAGATTTAAGCCGTATGCCGGAAATGGAGCGGAAGGTGATATGGGGAATGATGGTAGGAGAAGAAGGAAAAACCAAAATTCCCATTCTGGAAAATTATACGAAGCGCGGATTTGATCCGGCAAAGCATATGCTGCAGAGCTATGGAAACGGCTGGCAGTCCGCTGCATTCCTTGCCCAGGAGCGCCAGCTTTTCGGAGCGCCGGGCGGCATTATGCACGACTGGGATCTGAAAACTAATATTGATGGTATTTACGCCGCAGGTGATCAGCTTTTTGCATCGGACTGCTGCGGATTTGCCGCGGCAACAGGGTACTATGCGGGAAGAAAAGCCGCGGACAGTACGGAGGGCATACCGGAAGCGGAACCGGACCGGCTGGAGACAGAAGCGGAGAAAAAACGGCTCTATGCCCCTCTTTATGTGGAAGAGGGAATGGATTGGAGAGAACTGAATATGGCCGTCTCCAAGGCGATGCAGAACTACTGCGGCGGCGTGAAATGCAAAGCGCTCCTGGAGGAAGGTCTTGCTTTGCTTAACAGCTATGAAAAAGAAGCGCTGCCTCTTGTGAAAGCGGAAAATCCTCATGAACTCATGCGCGCCCATGAAGTATTTGATATTCTGGAGGTTGCCAAAATGATTCTTCAGGCCTGTATCTTCCGGGAATCCAGCTCCAGGCCCTTGTGTTTTGAACGCAGTGATTTCCCGGAAATGGATCCGAAGGAAGACAACTGTTTTATCACCATCCGCCAGGAAAACGGGAAGGCAGTTAAAGGCAGAGTTCCCCTGGGCTATTTCGGTGATTTGGAAACGGAATATGAAAAAAGAAATCAGGATTATATAAAGAGCCGCTGATACGGCAGCAGGGGGAGTGTCAGGCACCCCTTGCATTCATTCGCGTGCAGATGCGCGCAGACAGGAGGAACCATGGAAAAGGAAATGACGGCTTCGGTGATTCCCTGCAGTGCAAGGCCGCTGAAATTCGATGACAGTCTGTGTGTGGGCTGTAACCGCTGTGCAGATGTGTGCCAGGTGGATATTATGATACCCAATCCCACAAAGGGGAAACATCCCATTGTAATTTATCCGGGAGAATGCTATTATTGTGGCAGCTGTGTGATGGCCTGTCCGAATAAAGGGGCGATTTCCCTGGAACATCCGCTTATGAACCAGGCGAAATTTGTTCCGGTCAGGTGATAGCCGCTGAACACTTGTTTTGAGTATTCGGCCCTTACGGCAGCAGAACAGGGGGCATGGTATGCAGAAAGAGGATTGCGGAAGGATGGCGGGCTTTTTCCCATTCTGGGATAAGCTGACCGGAGAAGAACAGAAGACAATCTGCAGGAATGCTGCTTCGGCAGAGTATCCGAAAGGCGCTTTTATCCATCGGGCATCGGAGGACTGTGTTGGAGTCCTTCTCGTTAAGGAGGGGCAGCTTCGGGTATATATGCAGTCGGAGGACGGCAGGGATATCACCCTGTTCCGGATTGATGAAGGAGAAGCCTGTGTTTTAAGCGCTTCCTGCTTTATGCAGGAAATCACCTTTGAGATCCTCATAGATGCGGAGAAAGACAGCGAGGTTCTGGTAATCCCGACGGCTGTCATCCGAAGGCTTTCCCAGGAAAATATCTATGTGGAGAATTTCATCTACAAACAGGCGGCGGAACGGTTTTCCGACGTGATGTGGACCATGCAGCAGATTCTTTTTATGAGCTTTGATAAGAGGCTGGCGGTGTTCCTTGTGGATGAAGCCGCCAAAACAGGAGAAGATACCCTGACTATGACACATGACCAGATTGCCAGGTATACCGGCAGCGCAAGAGAAGTCGTTTCCCGTATGCTGAAATATTTTGAAAAAGAAAATCTGGTGGAACTGGCAAGAGGCAGAGTGAAGCTGGCAAATAAGAAAAAACTGCAGGAGCTGGCCCGGAAATAGCGGTCAGTAAAAAAAGAAGACCCGAAATCAGACATATGTGACCTGGTTACGGAAAAAAAGCACTCCCCGGAGTAAGATTGTTTCAGGATCTTATTTCGAAGGAGTGTATTTTTATGAGTAAAACAGTGATTATCGGCGGCGTGGCCGGTGGGGCTACCGCAGCGGCAAGACTTCGCCGCAGAGATGAAAGCATGGAAATCGTGATGCTGGAGAAAGGAGAATATATTTCCTTTGCCAACTGCGGCCTTCCCTATTATATCGGAGACGTCATTCACAGCCGGGAATCCCTGCTGCTGCAGACGCCGGAGGGGATGAAGAAAAAATTCAATATAGATGTACGTATCTGCCAGGAGGCTGCAGCCGTCCGTCCGGAGGAAAATATAGTTACGGTACGGAATCTGAAGACAGGAGAAACCTATGAGGAGAGCTATGACAATCTTATCATCGCCACCGGTTCCTCACCTCTGAAGCCTGGAATTCCGGGAATTGACGGAAGCCGCATTTTTACCATCTGGAATATTGCGGATACGGACAGGATAAAAGAATTTATGGAAAAAGAGAAGCCGGAGAGCGCTGCGGTCATCGGCGGCGGCTTCATTGGCCTGGAAATGGCGGAAAATCTCCATCGTGCGGGTCTTTCCTTATCCGTGATAGAGATGCAGAAGCAGGTCATGGCTCCTCTGGACTATGAAATGGCCCAGCTGCTGCATGAAAATATGGAAATGAACGGCGTGGAACTGATTCTGGAAGACGGCGTAAAGCAGTTTTGTCAGAAGGAAAACCAGGTGGAGCTTTTGCTTGCCAGCGGGAAAACAATCCGCACGGATATGGTTATCCTTTCCATAGGGGTGCGTCCCAACAGCCGTCTAGCCTCAGAGGCCGGGCTTGCCCTGAATGCAAGGGGCGGTATCCTGGTCAATGAATTCCTGCAGACAAGTGTTCCCAATATCTATGCTGCCGGGGATGTCATTGAAGTGGAACAGCTTGTCTCAGGAGAGCGGACGATGATACCTCTCGCCGGCCCTGCCAATAAGCAGGCCAGGATTTGTGCGGATAATATTGCGGGCGACAGGAAGCGCTATAAAGGAAGCCTGGGAACCAGTGCGGCCCAATGTTTTGATCTGACCGCCGCGGCTGTGGGCTTAAATGAAAAGGCACTGTTGGCCTCCGGAAAAATAAAAGGCCGGGATTATCATACCATACTGATACAGCAGAAATCCCATGCAGGCTATTATCCCGGCGCGTATCCTCTGACTCTGAAGCTGCTTTTTGATCCGGATTCCCGGATCCTGGGCGCACAGATAGTGGGCCAGGAGGGTGTGGACAAGAGGATTGATACCATCGCCTCCGTCATGCGGCTGTCCGGCACAACCGATGATTTGGCTAAACTGGAGCTGGCATATGCCCCTCCTTTTTCCTCGGCGAAGGATCCGGTGAATATGGCGGGCTTTACGGCGGAAAATGTACGGAAAGGTCTTGTATCCTTCCTTGGAGTACAGGAACTGGAAAGCATACAGGCGGATGAAAAGAAGAGGGACGACTGTCAGATACTGGATGTGACTGAAGCGGCGGAACGCCTTGTATTTGCTGTCCCCGGTTCCATGCACATCCCTTTGGGAGAACTCAGGGAGCGGATGGAAGAGCTGGATCCCGGAAAACTGATTATCCCTTACTGCTCGGTGGGAGTCCGTTCCTATAATGCGGCACGTATCCTGATGCAGTCCGGTTTTAAGCGGGTGAAGGTACTGGAAGGCGGGACGACATTCTATAAGTCCTATCATTATAAAAATTACAGGATGGCAGAAGCTGTGGAAAAAACGATGCGGGAACGAAACGATAAACAGGAAAAAAGAGTGCTGGAACTGGACTGCAGCGGCCTGCAGTGCCCCGGGCCGATCATGAAGGTTAATGAGACTCTGCGCGATATGGAGGAAGGAGAAAGGCTCTGTGTTGCTGCCACGGATTTGGGCTTCGCACGTGATATTTCCGCATGGTGTTCCAGAACCGGCAATACCCTGGCCGCATCGGAAAAGGACGGAAAACAGATCCGGGTTACCATTGAAAAAGGGAATGGGGAAAAAGGAAGCGGGAAAGCAGCCGAAACAGGCTGCTCTGTCCGGGAAGACGGAAATCCTGCGGCGGAACGGGAAGGAAAAACAATTATTGTATTTGACGGTGATCTGGATAAGGTGCTTGCCGCCTTCATTATTGCCAACGGAGCGGCAGCCATGGGTAGGCCGGTAACCATGTTTTTTACCTTCTGGGGACTGAATGCCCTCCGCAGACCGGATAAAGTAAAAGTGAAAAAGCCGTTCCTGGATCGTATGTTCGGCATGATGATGCCGCGGGGAACAGGGAAACTGAAGCTTTCCAACATGAATATGGGAGGTATGGGCACACGGCTCATGAAAAAGGTGATGCGGGATAAGAACGTAAGCTCTCTGGAGGAGCTGATGAAACAGGCCATGGCACAGGGCGTGCGTCTGGTAGCCTGCACCATGTCCATGGATGTGATGGGAATTACAAAGGAAGAACTGATAGATGGCGTGGAATTGGCAGGAGTGGCTTCCTATCTGGGGGATGCGGAGCTTTCCAATGTGAATCTGTTCGTATAATAAGACCGGCCGGAAGAGGATTCTGCGGAAATTTCCGCAGGACCTCTTTTTTGCGTGCAGGATGGCCGTTCTGCCGTGTTATTTTGATACCGGCTTAATGGAAACCATATGTTCGGAAAAAATTGTTTGGAATATGACAGGGAAAAGGATATAATAGGGGAAATGAGAAAAACCGGCCGGGCCGGAGAAGGCGGTAAAGAAAGTTGAACCAGCTGCGAAAGATATTGAATGATACCTTTAATCTGAATACGGACTGTGCATCCCAGGAGGAGATTGCGGAAAGGATAAGGAGCGGAGGGCAGCTTCGGGGAACCAACATGTGCATCATGATTCTTGCCATGTTTATCGCGTCCATCGGGCTTAATATGAACAGCACCGCGGTCATTATAGGAGCGATGCTGATATCTCCCCTGATGGGCGGGATCATGAATATCGCTTATGGAATTGCGGTCTATGATATGGCCCATGTCAGGCATGCGTTTATGAAGCTGGGATTTCAGGTGGTATTCTGTGTGCTGGTTTCCACGGTTTATTTTATGCTTTCCCCAATAACAGCCCCGTCCAATGAGCTGCTGGCAAGAACCTCGCCGACGATTTGGGATGTGCTTATCGCCGTGTTCGGCGGTCTTGCGGGTATCATAGGAATAACAAGGGAAGAAAAGGTAAGCAATGTGATCCCGGGTGTGGCGATAGCTACGGCCCTGATGCCGCCGTTATGTACGGCTGGCTATGGAATTGCCCGCCATTCCTGGAAATTTTTCGGCGGCGCCATGTATTTATTTTTTATCAACTGCTTTTTTATCGGCATGGCTGCCGTTGTGGTTCTGAAGATCATGCATGTGACCTCCAAGAGGGAAATTTCCGATAAAGTACTGCGGAAACAGAAGTTCTATGTGTCGCTTGTAATTATTATTACCATACTTCCCAGCTTTTTCCTGGCCTGGCAGATGATTAACAACAGCGCGGTGAACAGCCAGTTCGGCAGCTTTATTTCCAGCCAGTTCGATTTTGATGATACGCAGGTGGTATCCAAAAGCCTGGATGCCAAAAACGGGATTATACGGGTGGCTGTCGTGGGAAAACGTCTGGACAGCTCCACACAGGAGGCTATTCAGGCGGCGCTTTCGGAATACAGCCATCTGAAGGGTATGAAGCTGTATCTGACCCAGACGGAGTTTACCGGAGGAATTTCCAAGGAAGAGGTGGAAAGCCTGATTAATACGGAGATTGCTGCGGGAGAAGAGCTTCAGCTGGACTATGAAGAAAAAAATAAGGCTCTTTCGGATAAGGTGGATTTATATTGGCCTGCCTATGCCCAGTTTTCTTTCAATTCCTCCCTGAAAGAGCAGCTGATGTCTGAGCTTCCGCTTTTTTATCCCCAGATCCGGGATCTGGATTGTGCGGCGCTTGGAAGCCTTGACGAGGAAAAGAAGGTACGGGTGGATAAATACCTGCTGATCCTTCAGGTGGATGCGCCTCTGGACGCAGAACAGGTGGCTAAAATCGAAGAGTGGTCATCCAGAATCATAGACGGTGATGTGCTCGCTTCCTGGCGTCTGCTTCCCGGCGTATCCGATAATTCGGTATCCGGAAACAGCGTTTCGGAAAACAGCCTGGAGGAAATGCCGGACAGTAACGGAGAATGAGGAAACAGAATGACAGATATGAACAGCATTTTCGATAAAAATACGGCAGACTGGTTTGCCGGAGCCCTTGGAGAACCGACGCCGGTTCAGAAGGAGGCCTGGCCTGCCATTGCGGGAGGAAAGAATACACTGGTGTCCGCTCCTACGGGTACCGGCAAGACGCTGTCTGCCTTTCTGGTGTTTATCGACAGGCTTACAAGACAGGCGAGAGAGGGGACGCTGACAAGACAGCTTCACCTGATCTATATCTCTCCGCTGAAATCCCTGGCTGCGGATATCCGGGAAAATCTGCGAAGGCCGCTGGACGGGCTTGCAGGCCAGGGCGGAGAAGAAATTGAAATCGCCATCCGTACCGGGGACACGCCTCCGAGAGACAGGCAGAGGATGATCAAATATCCGCCTCATATTCTTATCACCACACCGGAATCCCTGTATCTGATGCTCACGAGCAAAACGGGGCAGGGAATACTGGCAACGGCGAAGGCCATCATACTGGACGAGCTTCACGCCCTGATAGACACCAAAAGGGGAGCCCATCTCATGCTGTCCGTAGCCAGGCTGGATAAGCTTTGCAGTCAGCCGCTGCAGCGTATCGGGCTGTCGGCTACCATCGAGCCGCTTTCCACGGCGGCGGCCTACCTGTCTCCGGAACCGGCCGCCATTATTGCTCCTGCCATGAAAAAGGAAGTGCAGCTTATCGTGACAAGCCCGTTTGCGGATGTGACGGCCGGAAAAAGGAAGGATCCGGTATGGGAGGAACTGGCGGAGCTGGTATATCGCCACTGCCAGGGTAACCGAAGCGTGATTGCCTTTGTGGAAGGGCGCAGATATGCGGAGAAACTGGCATACTATGTGAACAGGCTGGGAGGAGAGGGCTATGCCCGTGTCCATCACGGAAGCCTTTCCAGGGAACAGAGATTTGAGGTGGAGCATTCCCTGCGGGACGGCAGTCTCCGTCTGCTGTGCGCTACCTCTTCCATGGAGCTTGGCATCGATGTGGGTGAAATTGATCAGGTGCTTCAGGTGGGATGCCCCAGAACGATTTCGGGCACGATGCAGCGATTGGGCCGTGCAGGGCATAATCCGGGGCGGGTGAGCGTGATGTATCTGTTTCCCAGAACGGCGGCGGAAAGCGTATCCTGCGGGATGACGGCAGAGCTTGCCAGGCGCGGCGGTGTGGAATATGCCAGACCGCCGATCGGCTGTCTGGACATTTTGGCCCAGCATCTGGTTTCCATGGCGGCTTTCCGCAGCTATGAGGTGGAGGATGTGATGGAAATCCTGCCAAGGGCCTATTCCTTCCGGGATGTGAGCAGGGAAGATGTGGAAGGCGTTCTGGGCATGCTGGCCGGTGATTTCGAACATGAAAGGGATATTCCTGTCCGTCCCAGAATTCTGTATGACCGGATTCACGGTCATGTGGAGGGAGACGGCTACAGCAGGATGCTTGCGGTATCGGCGGGCGGAACAATTCCGGACAGAGGGCTTTATGCGGTACGTACGGAAGAAGGCGTCAAGGTAGGAGAAGTAGACGAGGAATTCGTCTATGAGTCCCAGAAAGGGGACCGGTTCCTTTTGGGAGCCTTTGCCTGGCGGGTGCTGGATATCAGCAGGGATTCGGTGACAGTGATACAGTCGCCCATTGAAGGGGCAAGAGTTCCTTTTTGGAGAGGAGAATTAAAGGGCAGGGATTTAAGAACCAGCAAGGCCTTCGGGCAGATTTTCCATCAGCTTCAGGAAGCCAGTGAGAAGGGAGAGCTGATGCAGGCACTGTACCGGCTGGGACTGGATGAAGCGGCGGCCAAACTGGCTGAAGGGTATTTAAAAAGACAGATAGCTGCCACAGAGGGGCTGCCGGATGATAAAACAATCCTGGTGGAGCATTTCCGGGATCAGTCCGGGAACGCTCAGGTTATGATCCATTCCCTGTTCGGAAGGAGGGTGAACACTCCCCTTTCCCTTCTGCTTCAGGAGGCTGCCAGGGCACAGACCGGGCAGAACGTGGGCTGTGTGGATGAGGAGGACGGCATTCTGCTGTATTCCTATGGTCAGGAGAGTCTGCCTGAGGGACTGCTTTTCCAAGTATCCCCGGAGACTTCTGATGCTGTCCTGGAGGCTCTGCTTCCCGCCACTCCTTTGTTCCATGTGGTATTCCGCCATAACAGCGGAAGGGCGCTGATGATGGGAGTGAAGAAAAACGGCCGTCTTCCGCTGTGGATGCAGCGTCTGCGCAGCGCGGAAATGCTTGACACCATCGTAAGAGAAAAAAAGCATCCTCTGATCCTGGAAACAAAAAAAGAGTGTCTGACCCAGATGTGGGATCCGGAGGGAGTGAAGGAAATCCTTCATGATATCCGTTCCGGAGCGATTACAGTCCGTGAATTTCATTCGGATGTTCCTTCGCCCATGTCGCTTCCCCTGCAGTGGCAGCAGGAGGCTGCGGTCATGTATGACTATTATCCCACGCCCAGAGGTGTCCATGCGGCTGTGGAAGAGGAACTGAAGCAGGTACAGATGATCGCCGCGGGAAAGGAAGAGCTGGAACGGGTTCAGGAACGCAGCCGTCTTCCGGAAGATGAGAAACAGCTGCATACTCTTTTGATGACAGAAGGAGATCTGGCGGCCGGAGAACTGGATATTCCCATAGAATGGCTGGAAAGCCTGGCGGTCCAGGGCCGGGCAACCTATGTGGAGCCAGGGCTTTGGATTGCCATGGAGCACAGGGAGGAATACCTCAGTGCGCTTTCCGATCCGGATGAGGAGCAGCATGCAGGAAGGAATTCCCGGAAAAAGGAAGCCCCGGCAGATGAGCCGGATCCGGACAGCCGCCTTCATATTGTAAGGCGACTGCTCCGTTACAGGGGAGCGCATACGGCACAGCAGGTGGCGGAACGTTATTTCTGGCCGGAGGAAGAAGCGGAACGGATACTCGGGATTCTTGCTGACAAGGAAGAGGCCGTGGAAAAGGATGGCGTTTATTACCACGGAAGGCTGTATGACCGGGCGAGAAGAGAGACGATTAAAAATCTTCGCAGCCAGGTAACTACAAAGCCTGCCTCTTCTTATGCGGCACTGTTGGCTTCCCGTATGACTATCCATGCGCCGGCGGCAGAACAGCTGGAACGGACGGTCGGAATCTATGCGGGCAAAGCGGTTCCCGCGGCGAACTGGGAAAGCGTTATCCTGCCTGCGCGGGTGAAAGGATACAGAGAATCCCTCCTGGATGCCCTTTTGGCGGAAGGCAAATACTTCTGGCATATGGAGGAACCGGGGATGATACGGTTCGATGAACCGGAGGATATTGACTGGGATACACCTCCTGACAGCAGTCCGGAAGGCCTTACGGAGAAAGAACAGATGGTCTATCAGGCTCTGCTGAAGAGAGGAGCCAGCTTCATGCAGGCTCTGCAGGGAGTGCTGCCCGGAGAATCCCCTCACGAAACCCTGCTTTCCCTTTTGGAAAAGGGGCTTGTATATGCGGACAGCTTTGTGCCGGTAAGGCAATGGCTTGATAAGGATAAAACCCGGAAGGCGACCGCAAGACAGCGCGTGAATACGCGGGTAATGGCGCTGCATGCCGGCCGCTGGGATGTGGTGAGGCCTCTCCGGGAAAGAAAAGAACAGGAATGGGAGAGCTGTTTTGACAGAAGCATTATTCTGTGCAGAGAAACGGCGGCGGACTGGAATGTGTCCTGGCAGGATGCGCTTCGGGTACTGCGGATTCAGGAATACACAGGACAGGTGCGGAGAGGATATTTTGTGGAAGGCTTGTCCGGTGCGCAGTTTATCCGTGATAAAGATTTCCACAGCGCCCTTCTTGCTCTTGAACAGCCGCAGGAAGAATTAAGCTGGCTCAATGCCGCGGATCCTGCCCAGATATGGGGTAAGGTGATTCCTCATCTGGAGGGCAGAAGCTTTACCAACGTGCCGGGAACGGCGGTCGCCATAAAAGCGGGAGTGCCGCAGGCGGTTTTTGAACGGCAGGGTAAGACACTGCGTACATTCGGAGAATGGGATGAGGCAGCGGGAACACAAATGCTGCAGAGCTTTGCGGCGGCTTTTCGCGGCAAGACTTTGTTCGCCGGGATAAAAAGAGTGGTAGTGAAAGAATATCCCGCCGAATCGGCTGAAGCGCTGGCAGCGGCAGGCTTTATCAGGGAAATGCAGGATTATGTCCTGTATCGGTAACGCGGGAGGAATGCGGCGGCGAATATGATATCCATACTTTTTTTGATACTGATTTTTATATGGTTTTATAAAAAAAGAACCTCTTATAACCCTTATGATATCAGCCTGAGCCACAGCTCTTACTATGAGTGCGCTTTCTGCCGGGAAGAAAAATGTACGGAGGAAGTCCTTCGTATTCTGGAGCCGGTGGCCGGCTATAAAAGAATACTGAAGAATGTTTTCCTGCAAGGGGAAAAAGACGGTCGGGCCGGAGCCGATGTGGTTATGATTCACGAGTCCGGAATTTATGTGATACGTTCCGCCAATCTGGAGGGTGTCATAGCGGGAAATCCCCAGGGACGCTACTGGAAACAGACCTTCCGTGAGGGCTGGCTTCTGGCCTGCAGAAATTACCTGTACAATCCCTTTCTGGAAAACAAGAAAATACTGGATGTAATGCAATGGGAATTCCGGGATATGCCCTGGCTTCCTTATTATTCTTTTGCGGTTTTCGGAAACCGGGGCGTGCTCCTTACATCGGGATGGATGGGGGAAAACTGCTTTTCACTGCCGGTTCATGCGCTGTCTTCGGCGGTAGCGGATGTTTTCCGCCATAACAGACGGTTCCTTAAAGAGCAGGATATTGAAAGGATATATGAGAGAATGAAAAATACCTTGCATTCATGATAAGGTCATGATAAGATAAGAGAAATTCAGAAACATTCAGGAAGGAAAAAAGATGATCGGTTGTATCCATGATAATACAATTTTAGACAGATTACCGATATCCCTGTCAGGAATTACGCATGTATTTTCCCAGGTTACAGGTGGAGTCTGCCCAAAATTGCATAATTGGAAGAAAGTAACCGACGTCAGCCGTGTAAGATAACCGGCTGGACTGAACTGTTTTTGAATGGGAAATAAATGTTTTGTCCGTGATATAAAGTGCAGGGCAGGGCATAAGAAAATGATAGAACGGATCCGGAGGCTGCTTTTCTCCGGGTCTTTTTTGTTATAGAAAATACCGTTCCGTTTTTTCTGTCTTCAGGAAAAGGGAAGGGCATGAAAACAGCGGGGAGGCCCTGGCAGTGCGTACTGCCGGAGCCTTTTGCCATACATCTGATAGATGTATATATCCGATGGAGGTATGTATCTGATGGATGCATGTATCCGACGGATGCCCGACGGGCGCAGTTTATCCTGCGGGCGGCTGCATACTATGGGAAAAGCAGGGAGAGAAGCCCACGGATGCGGTGAAGGAGGAAATGAAAATGATACAGGTATCATGCAGTCAGGTAAAAAAATACTATGGAGCCCAGCTTGTCATTGAGAATATTACATTTGAGGTACAAGAGGGGGAACGTGTCGCCATAATCGGCAAAAACGGAAGCGGGAAATCCACGGTTCTCAAGCTGATCACACGCCAGGAAATGCCGGATGAAGGGACGATTTCAATTCGTAAAAATGCGGTAACGGGTTATCTGGAACAAATGCCGGAATACGGCAAGGGAATGACTGTAAAACAGGTATGCCGTCTGGCTTTTGAAAAGCTGGATGGACTCCGGGAAGAAATGAAACGTCTGGAAAGACAGATGGAAGCCCTTGCGGAGGAGGGCACACTATCGGAAGAAAATGCCGGCCATATGGATGAAGTATTAAAGAGATATATGGCTCTGCAGACAAAATATGAAACGGAGGGCGGCTATGAAACACAGGATCGCTTCGCCAGAATCTGCACAGGGCTGAAGCTGTCCGAACCCTTTTTGGAGGCGGAGTTCGACAGACTCAGCGGAGGTGAAAAGACGCTGGTATGCCTGGCAAAAACATTGCTCCAGCAGCCGGATCTTCTCATATTGGATGAACCGACCAACCATCTGGATATGTCCATGCTGCAATGGCTGGAAGAATATCTGAAAGCGTACCGGGGAACCGTGCTTCTGGTTTCCCATGACAGATGTTTCCTGGATGCGGTGGCATCGAGGACCCTGGAAGTGGAAAACGGCGTGGTGGAGGAATACCTGGGAAACTATTCTTACTACCTGGAAGAAAAAGAACGCCGTATGCAGCTGTGGCAGGATGCGTATAAAGAACAGCAGAAGCAGATAAAAAGTATGGAAAAGGCAATAAAAAATATGCGTATCTGGGCGGCGCAGGGAGATAATGAAAAAATGTTCCAGAGGGCGGCATCCATGCAGAAACGTCTGGATCGCATGGAAAAAGTGGAACGCCCCAAAAAGGAAGGACCAGGGATGCGGGTTGCCTTCGGGCAGGGGGAACGTTCCGGCAAAGATGTCCTTCATCTGGAAGGCGTGTCAAAGCGTTTCGGGGAAAAGCAGCTTTTCAGGAACCTGACCATGGATGTCCGCTATAAAGAACATGTAGCGCTTCTTGGCAGGAACGGCTGCGGCAAAACAACACTTCTCAGGATGGTTCTGGGAGAAATACCTGCGGATGAAGGTATCCTCAAATTGGGAGGCAGCGTGACCGTCGGCTATCTTCCCCAGCAGGTTCATTTCCCGAAGGAGGATGTGAGCGTTTTAGAAGCCTTCCGGGACGGGCTGGTGATCGGAGAAGGCAAAGCCAGGGAAGAACTTGCCCGATACCTGTTTACCGGGGAGAACGTATTTAAGAAGGTGGCGAATCTTTCCGGAGGGGAAAAAAGCAGATTATATCTTGCAAAACTGATGCAGACAGGGATTTATACTCCGCAGAACACATCGGATTCCGCAGCCGGAGGAAACGGCGAAAACAGCGGTAAAATCAATTTCCTGATTCTGGATGAACCTACCAACCATCTGGACATCATTTCCAGGGAAAATCTGGAAAATGCGCTGGAGCAGTTTGAGGGAACCTTGCTTATCGTTTCCCATGACCGTTATTTTCTGAATAAAATGGCGACAAGAATAGTGGAAATGACGGAAAACGGAGTATACAGCTACCAGGGCAACTATGAGGATTACAGGCATGAAAAGGCCAAAATGGAAGCATCGGAAAGCAGCGGAAGCGATGCTGCGGAAAAGAGCAGCCGTTCAGAAGAACGACGGACTGCTGTTGAGGCCCCTGTGAGAGAACCGGCACATCCGGCTGCGCAGGAAGAAAAACGCGGAGGAAAAAACCAATTCCGTCAAAGACAGCTGGAACAGGAAATAAAAACGCTTGAAGAAGAAAAAAGCAGGTATGAAGAAGAACTCGCCGCCGCAGGAAGCGATTATGAAAAGCTTATGGAAATGGAAGGCAGAAAGAAGGAAACAGAACGGCAGATTGAGGAGAAATTAGAAGAATGGCTTCTGCTGACTGAAAGCTGAGAATGAAATAAGCCGTGATACCCCGCTGCCTGAGCGGGGTATTTAAATTTTGTGATTGACAATAATAGTACTATATAGTACTATCCTATATAGGAGGAAAAGAAGTGAGAGCAACGAATGGAGGTTTTCTGATTTCACAGGTAAAGCAGGTACAGGGAAGAGTTTTTGATGCGATGCTGCAGGAAGCGGGAATTGAAGAGTTTAATGGCGCTCAGGGGCGCATCCTTTATATACTCTGGCAGGAGGACAATCTGCCAATTGTGGAACTCTCCCGGCGGACCGGACTGGCCAAGACCACTCTGACAGGAATGCTTGACAGAATGGAAGAGAAAGGTATCCTGGAGCGACGCTTTGATAAAAAGGATCGCAGACAGGTAAGAATTGTCCTTTCGGACAAGGCCAGGGAGCTGAATGATAAATATAACCAGGTATCCGATGCCATGAACGAACGTTTTTACCGGGGCTTTACCGACAGTGAAATCAAACAGTTTGAAGAGACTCTGGAGAGAATACTCCGGAATCTTACACAGGAATAAGGAGGGGAATTCCTATGCTGCAGTCAGTCAAGAATGATATCCGCAGGCTTGTGGAAAAATCGGGAAAAGTATATGTATCCTCCGTGGATGAGGCTGGCTATCCCAATACAAAAGCCATGTTCGCCCGTGAACACGATGGTATGAAGATACATTATATGTCCACAAACTGTTCTTCCCTGCGGGTAAGCCAGTTCCGGAAGAATCCGAAGGCATGTATTTACTACTGCAATGAAAGATTTTTCAAGGGTCTGATGTTTACCGGAACAATGGAAGTATGTACGGATCGGGAAACAAGGGAACGGATATGGCGCCGGGGGGATGAAATATATTATCCTGAGGGAGTGGATGATGAGGATTACTGTGTCTTGCGTTTTACAGCGGAGAAGGGTAATTATTATCATAATCTGATAAAAGAGATTTTTTCTTTGGAGGAACTGGAAGAAGAACAGGAGGAAAACTAATATGAAGGCAATGGGACCGGAAGAAGCATGTTTTTTTACACAACAAGTATATTTGATAGGAACCGAAGATGAAGATACAAGTCCCAGATTTGCACCTATTTCCTGGGTTAGCTATAGCTGGGGAAGTCCGGCCTGTCTGGTTATCAGTATTTATGGAACGAAGCAGACCAAGAAAAACATAGCCAGAACCAAACAGCTTACTGCAGCGGTGGTGACGGAAGATATGCTTCCTTTTATAGAACAGTGCAACAGACAGACCTATAGGAAAGAAGCCATGGAAAGTTTTCATGTCGATATTATCCAGGCTGAAACAGTGCAGGCGCCTATGCTCGCCGATGGAAAATTTACCTATGAATGCGAAGTTATTAACCAGGTTGAACTGGGAGAGACAACGACTTATTTTGCGAAAATCAATAAAATATGCGCTTCCGATGAGATACTTGCACTTGATTTTTTTGATCTGAGAAAGATTAAACCAGTGATTTATTCGCCGGAAAACTATTTTCTTCCGGGAGAACACCTTGGAAAGATTGGGGATTTTAGTAAATCGTAATCTGCCGGATTGGATAAGGATATATTGCTGCCGGTTAAACAAAACATCATTTATTTCTTGAATATGCTAAAAAAGTATGATAGAGTATTCGAAGATTGGAAATGAAGTTCTTCCATGGTACCGGATACCAACGGATTACCTAAACCGCTTGACAGCTGATGACTTCTGCGACAAATATTTCGCAGGGGCATCAGCTTTTTTGCTGTTGAAAACAGGAAGACGGGAGGAAAATAACATGTTATTAAGTCTTGCATTGATTTTTTTATGCGGCCTTGCGCTGGGAGGAATTTTCCGGAAACTGCATCTGCCGCAGCTGCTGGGAATGCTGCTTACGGGAATTTTACTGGGGCCTTACGTCCTGAACCTGCTTGACAGCTCCATTCTTGGAATTTCCGCTGATTTACGGCAGATTGCCCTGATCATCATACTTACCAGGGCGGGGCTGAACCTGGATTTGGAGGATTTGAAGAAAGTAGGCAGACCTGCGGCGCTTCTGTGTTTTGTCCCCGCTGCCTTTGAGATCGCAGGCATGCTGCTTCTGGCACCCCGGCTTCTTGGAATCAGCCTGCTGGAAGCTGCCGTTATGGGAACTGTGGTGGCTGCGGTTTCTCCGGCGGTAGTTGTACCGGGTATGCTGAAGCTCATGGAGGAGGGCTATGGGACCAAAAAGAGCATCCCTCAGATGATTATGGCAGGCGCATCCGTAGATGATGTATTCGTTATTGTCCTTTTCACTTCCTTTACCGGCCTGGCAGGCGGCGGAGGTATTTCTGCATGGGATTTCGTGCGGATTCCTGTTTCCATACTGCTGGGGCTGGCAGGGGGGATTCTCTGCGGCATACTGCTTGCCTTCTTTTTCAGAAAAGTCCATATGAGAGACAGCGTCAAGGTAATCATTATTCTGAGCCTGTCCTTCCTGCTTGTGACATTGGAGCATGCATTGACCGGCATTGTGGGATTCTCCGGCCTGCTTGCCGTAATGAGTATGGGAATAGCATTGCAGAAAGGAAGAAAGGAAGCTGCGGTGAGGCTGTCCGCCAAATATTCCAAACTGTGGGTGGCGGCAGAACTCCTCCTGTTTGTCCTGGTAGGAGCGGCAGTGGATATCCCTTATGCATTCAGAGCGGGAGCTGCTGCAGCGGCCGTGATCCTGGGAGTGTTGGTATTCCGTATGCTGGGAGTCCTGATCTGCCTGCTGGGTACGGAACTGAACAGGAAGGAGAAGCTGTTCTGTATGTTTGCCTACATGCCTAAGGCTACGGTTCAGGCAGCGATCGGTTCGGTTCCGCTGGCTATGGGGCTGGCATGCGGAAATATTGTCCTCACAGTGGCTGTGCTGGCAATTTTGATAACGGCTCCCGCAGGCGCATTTTTAATTGATTTTACCTATAAAAGGTTGCTCAGCAGATAGAATAAAGCGGCTTCCTTGAAAAAGTATCTCACTTCTTCCTTTTTCTATGGTACAATAAACATAGGGATTGCAAAAAGCAGGGAGGTGCGGCATGCTTTTTGATAAATACGGAGAATATCATAAGGAACAAAAAAAGGAATGGCAGATAGATAAGGGAATAAAAAGAGGGTGCAGTATCATCCGTATCTACTGTATTGTTTTTTCCCTGGCAGTGGCAGCATTTATAATAAGAACGGCCATATCTGTGAAGCAGGAATATCTGCGGCAGTTTACCACCCTTCGTTTTGAAACGATAGAGGGAAAGCAGGGAGACGGAACCGCGGCAGGAGGTTTTTTTGTGCTTCTGAAGGGGGCTGAAGATCTTGGAGCTTCAAACAGGGGGCTTAACAACCCTGTGGCTGAACATTTGCTGATGCTGGATTTCTCCGCAGAAAAAATAAAGCAGACACCGGAATATATTTCAAAAGTATACCTGAAGTATAATTTTCAGGGAAATCTGGTATATAAGGAAATTTCTGAACCGTATTTCAGAGATAAAATGCTGAATAAGCTTAATATAGACAGTACCAATATTCTCACGGACGATGGTTTAAGAGGGATTGGAGGGCGGCAGGCTTCCGAAGAGGGGCGTCTGTTCTTTTTCGTAGAGGAAGGCGCACAGAATATTCTCTGCTGTGTTGAAATAAGTGCTGAAGAGGAAGGGGCGGATCGCCTGAAATACCGCTGTATCATACCTGTTGTGCTGGGTGATGGGCAGGAAGGAGGCATGGCGGATGATGAATCCTGAGCTGGAATCGGAGGAAAGAAGGAAGAAAACCCGATACATAGGAAGGCATCTGGCTATAACTTTCCTGTGGTGTCTGATTCTCATTCTGCTGCCATATCTGTTTCTGCAGATTCTGAAGCACCGCCCATATTGGTGGCTGGCGGAGAATAAGAGCTTTATAGAAATGGAACAGATCTGTGTGGAAAAAATAGGAAACAAATACAATGGTTTTTATGCAGAACCGGGAACAGCTTATTATAGTGTACAGATCACATGGAAAAATCCGGCGAATGAGCCTGGGACATTACCCTATGTAGATATGGGAAGTGCGTCCGGAAATAAGGAAGAGCCTTCCATGCAGTGTCAGGTCTTTGATTACCGGGGAAAAGAAACCGGCGGAGTGATCGTTCCTCCCGGAGAAACCTATGAAGATGTAAGGATTGTCCAAATTGGTGAGGGGGCTGACCATTTGCTATTGGAACAAGGGGAAAAATGGCTGGGATATTCCCGAAACAAATACAAAATAACGCTTCCTGATAAGACAGGTGTTAAAAGCCTGCTTTATCGGGAGCAGCAGGAGACAGAATTGTGAATAACAGCATTTTGGAAGCAAAAAATGTAAGTAAGAAGTATGAAGGAAAAACGGTGCTGCAGGATATCAGTTTATTGGCGGGAAAAGGAGAGGCGATCGGCCTGGTAGGTGTAAACGGATGCGGAAAAAGTACGCTTTTGCGGATCCTTTCAGGTCTGAGTAATCCTTCTTCCGGTCAGGTTAGCTGTTCTCCGGGCATACGGATGGCATTGATCCCGGATCGGTACGAAAAAATAAATATGACTCTGCAGAAATTTATGGATCATATGTACCGTATGGAAACCGACAGGGAAAACAGGGATGAGATGGGACGCTATTTCCGGGAGTTTCATTTGGAATCCATGCTGGATACACCGATGAAATATCTTTCGAAAGGAACGCTTCAGAAAGCGGGGGTGATACAGGCTCTGCTGGGAAGAAGAGAGCTGCTGTTTCTGGATGAACCGTTGTCCGGGCAGGATACGCTGTCGCAGATGACACTGATTCAGGAGTTGAAAAAAAGAAAAGCGGCAGGAATGACTCTTATCATGGCCTGCCACGAAACATATCTTATCGAGGAGCTTGCCGACCGTATTTATGAAATCAAAGATGGGCGGCTGGAGGATGGGATATCATATGTATACGGCATACGCAGGAAAAAGGCAATTTTACTGGTAAAGTACGGAGAGGATTCCAGGCAGATAAAAGAAAGGCTTGAGAAGCAGTTCGGGGAATCCCTTTATGGGATGACGGATTATGGAAGCCTCTGCAGGCTGGAAGCAGATGTTCAGATTGCAGAAGAATTATTTCGATTTTTCGGAGAGATAAAATGGCATATAGTCAGATATGAGGAGGCAGAAGAGTTATGCTGAAGGAATTGTTCCGATTTGAAAGAGATAAATATTTCCATAGCAGCAGAATGATCCTTCCGCTTATCCTGCTGTTCTTTTATCTGGGCTTCGCCTATTCCATGGCTCCCCAGTATGTGCTGGACAGCTTCAGTATTTGTTCGCTGGTAGTATTCCTGCTGATGCTTTCCGTGGGGATTATGTATGATGATATCAATTATCCTATGATAGACCAGACTATATTCATAAAGACGGAAAAGAAGGAGCAGATTTTCGGCGCAAGATGTGTCCTGATTGCTTATATAAGCTTCGGAGCGTCCGCTGCATGCGTAGTGTATCCTGTGCTTGTGGATCTGGCAGGCAGGGGGAATCTGTTTATGCGGCCGCTTCGTCCTGAGGATCTGATATCCGCTTTCTTTCTTTTCTGGCTGATTGGGATCTGCGGAGGAGTTACCGGGCTTTTTGCCAACAGCCGTTTATTCAAAAAAAGAGAAGCGGCCCTGCTGTTAGGGGCCCTGCTGGGACTGGTGATTATTCTGAAAGGGCCTATCGGAGAGGAATTCCCGCCCACACGTCTGCTTACCTGGATTTTGCCGCCGGTTTATGACCTGAGCGTGAATTACTGTAAAGAGGATTATTTCTCCCTTTCGGCAAACGGGATATATTTCCTCTGGCTTGCAGGATATACAGGAATAGAAATTTTCCTTTATATATGGTTAATGAAAAGAAAAAAGTTTGAATAGGAACCTTTTCGGAATAATGAATGGAAAAAGAGCCTGTACCAACGCGGAATGAACCGTGGTACAGGCTCTTTATGTACGGTATATTAATCTTCAGAAAACCCTCAGTCCAGAATTCCGCGTACGGGGTTATGGGCCATGGCGGGGCCTCTTTCATAAGAGGTTTCCAGTTCCATATAGCGTCCTTCCCGGCTGCTTTTTTCAAAGGCAGTCATGATTTCCAGGACATGGAGAGTCTGGCTGCAGTCCGCCCGGCAGCCGCGGCCGCAGCGAAGGGCCTTCGCCATATCAGCCACACCCAGTCCGCGGCTGTTATCCTGATAATCAAATACCAGAGGGATTTCTTTAAAGCTTCCTTCTTCAGGACGCAGGAGAGTAATGCTTCCGCCGAACCCATTGGGATCGGGAACACGGAGGGTTCCTTCCGTACCGTAGATTTCCAGTTTGTCCTGTCTGTCATAATATACGTCAAAGGTGGTAGTAACCGTAGCGACTGCACCGTTTGTAAACTGGAGGATACCGTTTACGTGTGTGGGTACCTCCACGGGAACTACGGTTCCGCATTTGGGTTCACTGGTGATGGTACGTGTTTCAAAGCTTTTTGTGACCAGACCGGTCAACCCTTTTGCACTGCCAAGCAGATTAACCAGAGCGGTCATATAATAGGGACCCATATCCATCATAGGGCCGCCGCCATACTGATAATAAAACTCAGGAGAGGGATGCCAGCTCTCATGTCCGTGGCAGATCATCTGTGCTGTTGCACCGATGGGGCGGCCGATAAAGCCGTCATCAATCAATTTACGGCAGGTCTGGACAGCGGCACCCAGGAAGGTATCGGGAGCGCCTCCCAGCAGAAGGCCTTTTTCCTGTGCCAGAGCAACGAGTTCTTTTCCTTCTTCAAAGGTGGCAGCCAGAGGTTTTTCACTGTAAACATGCTTTCCGGCCAGAAGAGCCGCCTTCGTGGTTTCATAATGTTCAAAAGGCCGTGTGAGATTCAGGATGATTTCAATATCCTTATCCTGAAACATTTCTTCCATAGAAGAGTAGGCTTTGGGAATTCCATATTCCTTTTGCGCCTGTTCCATTTTTTCGGGGATTAAATCATATATGCCCACAACTTCTATTTCTCTGAACAGGCCGGTGAGGTTTTTCAGATAGATTCCGCTGATGGCGCCCAGTCCCAGAATACCGATTCTGACGTTTTCCATAATAGCTCCTTTTCGTTGTAAGTCTCTTTTTAGTACATTTTGGCTGTGTTTTTGAATCTTTCCGTAGTCAGTCCGTGTTCGGCGGCATACTGTTTTCCTTCTGCGGCCCACAGCATTCCTCTTTCCATCAGGATCTGTGCGGAAGGAGATTTATCAAATACGTCATCGTGATGACCGAGGGAGTTATAGAAGACTCTGCCGTTGCCCCAGAATTTAGTCCAGGCTACAGGCATATCAACCACTTTATTGGAGATATGATAATAAGGCACAACCGGGAAACGGGTGGTTGCCAGTACCTCTACCGCCGGATCCACATGCAGGTAATACTGTTCACTGCATACGGGGAAATCCTCCAGACCTTCCACAATAGGGCTGGAACCCTTGCGGATATTTACCTCATAGGAAATTCCATCGCCGCCGGGATGGCTTACCCACTGACCACCGGTCATAAATTGCCATTCCACATCATTGCGGAATGCATCGCACATACCGCCGTGGCAGCCTGCGAGCCCTGTTCCGGCAGCAACAGCCTTAACAATATTCTCACGAACCTTTGTATCTATCTCACCCATTGTCCAGCAGGGAATGATTAAATCCTGGCTCATTACAAGCTCCAGATCAAGCATTACCTCCTGATTGTCATAAATGACACAGGAATAACCGTTTTTCTCCATAATACCGGCAAATCTTTCCGCTATCAGATCCGGTTCGTGGCCGTCCCAGCCGCCTTTGAAAATCAATACCTTTTTTGTATCTGTCATTTGAATGCTCCTTTCTTCCTCATATAAGGAATCCCTTTTCTCTTAAGAAGAGTTTCTGTCTCCTGCGGAGAAGTTCTTTCTTCTTTGTGCTTGTATTATAGCAGGCCGGGGCGTATAATGATTGCCATAATGCAAATAGAAGTGGCCATAAATTGCTGTGATGGAATAAGAAACCGGATAAAATGAAATTTTCGGGATTTTCTGATCGGAACAGGAGCCTGTATGAATCCTTTTTATGAAAAAAGAAGCGGTAAACTGCAGATCGGAGTATCGGACAATATGAATTTCCCGGCTCATCTGCATGATGATGTAGAAGTGCTGTATTGCCTGGAAGGCGGAGTCCAGGTTTCTGTCATGGGAGAAACCCACCTGGTCGGCAAAGGGGAATGCGCCGTGATTTTTCCGGAACGGGTGCACAGTTATCGTTCGGAGGATAATAGCAGGGCGCTGTTGTTTATTTTCAGTACGGCTATGTCCGGTACGTATGGGAGGACTATCCAGAAATATTATCCGGAGAATCCGTTTCTGGAAAAGAAAGATATTCCGCCGGATGCGAGGCTGGCATTCAGGCGTTTATGCAGCGGGGATGTACAGAAGGATGATAAACTTTGTATCGCCTGGATTCAGGTGATTCTCGCAAGTCTTTTCCCGCGGTTTGAGCTCCGCGAGGATGAAAGACCGGAGGATATGGATCTCACATACCGTCTGGTAAGGTATGTGATGGAGCATTTTCAGGAACCCTTGTCCCTGGAGGAACTGGCAAGGAATCTGCATGTGAATAAATACTATTTGTCCCATACCTTTTCCAGCCGGCTGCAGATGAATTTCCGTGAGTACCTGAACCGGATCAGGCTGGAATATGCCATGCAGCAGATCCGTTCCACGAGGAAACCGCTGACGGAAATATGGGAGGATGCCGGTTTTGAAAGCCAGAGAAGCTTTAACCGTGTTTTTCATGAGGCAGTGGGGATGTCGCCTAAGGAATACCGGGGCCGGGGGTGGTAAAGGGCGGGGATAAATTAGAACAGAATTGCATATCGTTCTTTACGCAGGCGCATTTACGATATATAATGATAAAAGCTGTTGGACTGCCTGTTTTCATATACGGTAAAACCGGGCGGGCTTTTGTTTGGGTATTTGTAATAAAGGAGGGTGGTAATTTTATGACTACAGATATAACTTCTGCATAGCAAGGGCTATTGCAGATTTCGTGAATAGATACGTAATAGCCTTTGCTTATCCTGAATTCATATTTTTAGGAGGGCAGAATGGGCTACAGAAAGGCAGTGAAATTATTGCCGCCCGAGGTGGTGGCATTGATACAGCAATATGTGGATGGAGAATATATTTATATTCCGAGAAAGGAAGAGAACAGGAAAAGCTGGGGAGAATCCACGGATTACCGGCGGGAAATGGAAGAACGCAACCGTAAGATTTATGCTGATTACAAAAACGGCATGAATACGGAAATGCTTTCCGGCAAATATTTCCTTTCAGATAAAAGCATCCAGAGGATTATTGCGAATGAAAAAAGAAAATAAGCACAGGAAGAGGATTCCACAGCCTTTCGCAGGCGGGAATCCTTTTTCTCATTCTTTTTTCCTAAAAATAGGTGAGGAAGAAGTTGGGATAAAATTATGTTATCCTGTAATCAGCCGGCAAATACAGGGAAGAAGATACAGAAAAAACGAACTGAATTCTTCCGAAGAGGGAGGACAGCTTTATGATGAAAGATATTTTTTGTGCGTAGCAGAGGCTATTGCATGAAATTATAATATATGGCGCTTTCACTCAGAATGAGGAAGGCATTCCAGTCAGTAAATATAAAGATAGTGAGAATAGCTTCTGCAGTTTCTAATCGCAAAAAATAGAAACAGGAGTTGCAGATGAGCTATATAAAGAAAGAGGAATGGACCATTCTGCCGGGAGAAGCCCCTGCTATACGCAGGAACTGTTCCGGCTGCCGGAAAAGCAGTATATTCAGAAGCAGCGGAAACTTCCGGATGAATGCCAATGGAAATAAACTGGATGTGTGGCTGATATACCGCTGTGAAAAATGTGATACAAGCTGGAATATGGATATTTATACAAGAACAGCACCAGGAATGCTTGGGCAGGATTTGTATAACCGGTTTCTGGAAAATGATGCGGATACAGCCCTGGAATTCGGATGCCGGAAGGAAATTCTCAGCAGGAATAAGGCGGAGGCATTATGGGAACAGGTACCGCTTAAGGTGGAGAAAACGTTCCATGAGGCCAAAGATGCCAGTGAGACATTAGATTATGCAGAGAGGATGATTTCTGCGGAAAATACAGTTCCCGTGGAAAGGATAGTTTCCGTGGAAAGAATAGTTTCCATACACAATCCTTATGAAATTCCGATGCGCCTGGACAAGCTTCTGTGCAGGGAATTGAAATGTTCCAGAAAGGATGTTGTCTGTCTGGAGGACAGCGGAGGTCTGTACATCAGGACAGGAGGGAAGGACAGCAGGTCCAGAATCCCTATATATATGGAAGCAGAGATCAGGGAGCCGTTCCCGCGGGGATAACCGCGGGAACGGCTCCCCGTTTTTTGAGCTGTAAATCCGGTGCGGTTAATTTATTGGATTCTCCGAAAAAAGGCAGTGTAAAATAAGGTAAGGCTGGCTTATTTGATTTTCTCAGACTTGACTTATAAATATTACAGATGTAAGATATGAAGGGTATTTGTATTGATACTGGCCGTGTATTTTGTCCGGGCAGACATCTTTTATGTATAACCAGTGAACAGCAGGAACAAAAGGAGGTTTTATAGTGAAATACAGGAAGAAAAAGCTCCTGATTTTACTTTCCTTTCTGGCATTGGCCGGATGCGGCAGCAGGGCAGATGCAGAAGGGGAAGCAGGAGAAATAATAGATGAGCGTCCCTCGGCAATGACAGAAATTGCCGCAACTGTTTCGGATAAGGAGGAAGCAGGGGAAGTTTCGGAAAATGACATTGTCAGAGAGACAATAGACATAGCTGAATCATGCCGGGATATTTATGAAAAGGCAGTACAGGAAAATACAGCAGGCAATCAGGAGCTGGTGCGGGAACTCATAGGCCGCCTTGGAGAAATCGGATATGCCGCAGTGGATACGGAGAATCAGATTGACATGGTAAACTCCGGGCTTATAAAACAGTTCTGCGGTAAGGTTGAGGAAAAGCAGGGAGCAAAGACGACGCTTTTTATTGTGATGGAAAACGGTGATTTAATCCGTAATGAACTGGATACTGCCGGAGGAGAGGTGGATGTTACAAGGCTTGTGTTGAATTGGAAGGATGGGAATCCGGATGTAAGCTATCAAAATACGTATCAGGCCTATTCATGGACGTATGAAGATGACGGATATCTGTTTTTTGAGGAATACTGCCCGCCGGGATTTGATGGCGCCCCGGGGTATACGGCTGTCCGTGTGGACCCCCTGGATCCGGATCTCCGGGAGCTGAACGACAGGTATATTCTTCCTGTGGGTTATGGGCTGAACAACATGTTTACCTCCCATTGGAGTGAAGAGAACTTCGGGGAACTGAATTTCTATGATTTGTATGAACGGATGTATCAGATGAAGTATGGCAGCGGGCCTTTTGCCGCCGCCATTGACAGTGAGGCTTATCAGGTGCCGGAAGAAATTTTTGAAGGCGTATTTATGACGTTTTTCAGGATAGACAGTCAGGTGCTGAGGAGGAGTACGGTTTATCTGGATCAGGATAAGGCTTATCAATACCGTACGAGAGGCCAATACGATTTTGCCCCCATTCCCGGTGTGCCTTATCCTGAGGTGGCGGCCTGCGAAGAAAATCCGGATGGAACAATCAGGCTGACTGTGAATGCGGTATGGCCGAAGGAGCATCTTGCACGGGCGTTTTCCCATGAAGTGGTAATCCGTCTTTTGGAAGACGGCAGTTTTCAATATGTATCCAATCATGTGATACCGTCAGAGAAGAATGTGGAGCCGGTCTGGTATACGGACAGGCTGAGTGACGAACAGTGGGAAGAATACTACGGATAGAGTGCTTTCTCCTGTAATTCCAAGGTGAATAAAGAACAGCAATTGCTGTATATGCCAGCCGGGTTGGAACGGCTGGCTTTTTTTGCCGGTTTATGCCATGTAGATTGTGTATAATGCGCATGATTGATGCGAAAATAACAATGTTTAGAAACATAATAATGAATAAATTAATAAAACCATATGAGCGGATATACAAAACTAAAAAAATAACACATTCTGCAATAAATATTAAGTATATTTGCACAATTTTAATTTATATAATAAGCTTGTTAACAAAAAACGTATTTATATTGTGGAGGGATTCGTTATGAAGAGAAAATTTGTAAGTATTGGGTTAGCGGCTCTTTTGGCAGTGTCTCTGTTGGCGGGCTGCGGCGGAAAGGGCGCTGCGGAAACCGGAAGCACAGGGGATACCAAAGCTGTACAGGAGGCGGATAATACCGGAAATGCAGAAACAACAGGGGGCGGTACCGGCGAACAGGTCACTATTAATTTTCAGACCTGGAATCCCGGGGAAGGGGCGGCTATTGATGAGGTAATCGCAGCTTTTGAAGAAAAGTATCCGAATATCAAGGTGAATCATGTATACATGCCCTATACCGATCATGTGGAAAAATTGAAAATTGATTTAGCCAGCGGAGAGGGAGCGGATGTATTCGGAATGCAGACCGGCGCGACGATCAAGGAATTCCGTGATTTTGAAATGGATTTAACGAGCTATGCGGAAGAGTCCTGGGGAAGCAGCTGGAAGGATCAGTACATGGACTTCTGTATGGATCTTCTGAATGAAGACGGCCATTATTACGGTCTTCCGCTTGGCCTTACCTATGCAGGCTTTACCTGGGCGGATGTAAATATGCTGAAGGAATACGGTCTGGAGGTGCCCACCTCTTATGATGATTTGAAGGAATGCGCGAAGGTACTCCGTGAAAACGGACAGTATCCGCTGACTATCGGAGCTAAGGATGCATGGATTAATATTGATACCTGGATGAGTATGGCAAATGATATCAATCCGGAAAAGCTGTACTCTGCCATAGAAGGGGAGACACCCTTTACGGATCCTGATTTGGTGGAATCCTTCCGCATCTGGCAGTCCTGCTTTACAGAAGGGATTTTCCAGGACGGAGCGCTTGGGGTAGGCGTTTATAATGATACCTCAGACCTCTTTGAAAAGGAAGGAAGCATACCCATGATTCAGAATGGATCCTGGTCCGCAGGCTTTTATGTGAGCGGTGATCCGGATCAGAACCGGGTTTTCAACTCGGAAGGGGCGGATCATGATATTTTCCTTATTGACTGGAATAACGACGGCAAGGTATGTCCGGTAACGGCATCTGTGGATGTCTGCCTGTGTATGAATAAAAATACCAAAAATCCGGAGGCTGCCTGGACTTTCATTGACTTCATGCTTCATGAAGGGCAGGATATTCTGATTAACCGTTATTTTTCATACTGTCCTTCCAGAAAGGATCTGGAGCTGAATGTAGAGGGAATGAATCAGGATGGATTGGATAACCTGGCATACATTGTGGAACAGTCAGAGAATAACCTGGGCGGATACCGGGAAATGGCCTATGCGGATTTGAAGCAGGTTATCAGTGATCAGCTGACCGTCCTCGCATTGGGAGATGCAACACCGGAAGAAGCGGCGGCGGCAATTGAAGCGGCTTCCCAGGCACAGGCCAGATAAAATAAGCAGCAATATGCGGTTGTGCCATAAAAAGAGGGCGCCCGTTACCGCGAAGAAGACGGGAAGGGGCGTCCTCCTGAAGGAGGGAAGAGCCATGAAAAAGAAATTCTGTTCAGGGTATTTGTTTATCCTGCCTATCGTCATCCTTTTTCTGATATTTATTGTATATCCTATCTGCTATAACTTTTATATCAGCTTTTATGAATGGAACGGTATCAATATCGACAAGGTTTTTGTGGGACTGGAAAATTATAAAAATGTGCTCCGGGATCCCATCATGCAGAAAATCATCAGAAACTTTGTTATTTTCGCTTTGTTTACGATTATTATTCAGGCATTCTTCGGTCTGGTATTTGCCGACTTTTTCATAAGAAAATTAAAATTTGCATCTTTCTACAGGATCATTTTTTATATACCGGTAATAGCAACCCCTGCGATTGTCGGAAATATTTTTTCGAAAATCTTTGAAACGAACAGAGGATACCTGAATGTATTTCTGCGTTTCCTGCATCTGGATGGCCTGTGCCAGCAGTGGCTGGCCGATCCGAAATGGGCGCTTGCCTGTATCATTTTTGTGAATATCTGGCAGTGGACGGGATACAGTATGCTGATGTATTACGCGAATATGCTGAACATTCCCCAGGACCTGTACGAAGCGGCAACTATCGACGGAGCCGGACAGATACAGCAGTTTGCCAAGATCACCTTCCCTCTTCTCAGAGGAACCCATTATACGCTGTTCATCATGGGAATGCTGGGATCGCTGAAATGTTTTGATCTTCCTTATGTGCTGACCAGAGGGGGCCCGAATTATGCCACAGAGTTTTTTTCCACTTATATTTACAAGCAGTCCTTTAATCTGTTCAAGCAGGGGCCGGCATCGGCAATTGTAATGGTGATGTTTGTGATAGCCATGGTGATTACGCTGATACAGCTGAAATTTTATTATCGGAATGATAAGGATAAGGAGTTGGCGGGCTGATGAGAAAATCTTTGTTTTTTAAAATAGCAGGACAGCTGATCTGTATCCTGGCAACGGCGCTTTTTCTGTTTCCCCTGGTTCTGATGCTTATCCGTTCTTTTAAAGGGGAAGGCCTGCATAATTATGTAAGGGTTTTTGAAACCGTGAATCTGGCGCCGAACTTTCTGACCAGCATTACCGTAGTATTCGGTACGCTGCTCATTGTTTCTGCGGTGGCGGCCATGGCGGCCTTCGCGTTTTCCAAGCTGGATTTTCCGTTTAAGAAGGCTATTTATTATATGCTTCTTACCGGAATGATGATTCCTACTTCAGCGCTTATTTTCCCATTGTTTCAAATCGTAAAAGGGCTTAAAATAAATAATACACCTTTTTCCCTGATTTTTCCTTATGCCACACTGAACTGCTGCTTTAACCTGATGGTGCTTAAAAATTATTTTGACGCACTGCCGAATGAACTGATGGAATCGGCCAGGATTGACGGGGCGGGAAAAGGGCGGATATTCATAAGCATTATGATGCCGATAGCGGTTCCGGGACTGGCCTTTGTGCTGATTCAGACCTTCCTTTCCGCCTGGAATGAGCTGCAGATGGCCATGATTTTTATTAATGACACTTCCCTGCAGCCGATATCGGTGGTTCCTCTGCGGTTTACGCAGACAGCGGGGGTGCAGGGGTTTCCGCTGGAGGTGATGTATGCGGCGCTGGTGATTTGCCTGAGCCCGATTGCCGTATTTTATGTATTCGGGTCCCGGTTTTTGATAGCGGGGCTGACACAGGGAGCCATAAAGGGATAGACAGCAATTGACAGGAAATCCCGGCAGCTTGGTATGCCGCCGGGAAAGGCAGGAGGATTTTCCCATTATGAAAGGCGTTCCTTTTATTTTCCGGATACGCAAAAGCCTGAGTACTAAAATTACAGTGATGAATGCAGGGATCATTCTGCTGATTTTTATCAGTCTGATATTGACTACGGTATCGATCAATTATCAGCTTACCCTGGAAAATGAAAAACAGAAAATGAATGTGTATATTTCCAACACCCTGAGCTCTATTGACAATAAGCTGAAGGATATGGGGAGGGTTTCACTCATGACCTATTCCGATGAGAGGACCCAGGAAATATTGAAAAATTATGATTCCTTTGCGTATGCGGAGCAGCTGGATAATGTGGAATATCTGAGGAAGCTTTACACCTCGCTTATCACCATACGGGAGGATATCAATTCGGTCTATATTTTTGATTTGGATTCCCTGGTCTTCTGGCAGGATAACCTGGATCCGTCCATGCGGAGAAATATGGATATGTCCGTATTCCTGAAACGGATGGAAGAATGGGAGAGCAAGGAAAGGAGCGTGTCGGGCTGCCGTCTGGTGGTCGGGGTACAGCCGGATTTCATGCGCTTCAACACAAGATACCTGGAAAATGAATATACCAGACACTGTATCTATCTGGTGAGGGAGATCAAAAGCTTTTCCCCGAATGAACCGATTGGGCATATCCTTCTGATCACCACGATGGAAAATATCAGGGAAGTCCTGAACGAATATCTGGATAAGGAAGTGGAATACACGCTTCTTACGGAGGAGGGGGATATTGTCTGCGATGAAGAGGCGGAATACCTGGGGAAAAATATAAAAGATGCTTTTCCGGAAATCTATCTGCGGATGAATGAGGAAAAAGGAGTGTTCCGGGAACGGATCAGAGGAACAGACTGTCTTGTTACCTATCAGAAATCCCAATACAGCGGTATGATACTGGTGACGAGAAGGGCGATCGCTCTTATTTGGAAGGATGCCATGCGTTTCATCGGTGTTACGGTTGCTGTTTTCCTTGTGATTTTGGGAATCACCGTAGCCATGACTTTCCAGGGAACCAGGAAAATGCTTCGACCTCTTACCATACTGACAGATTCAATGGCACATTTTAACCAGGATGACATGGGGATGCGTTTTGTGGTTGCCTCAGAGGATGAAACGGGCAGGCTTGTGGCGTCCTTCAATAAAATGATGGATATCATTAACCAGCTGATAGAATCGGAATATGAAGGGAAGGTACGTCTCAAGGAGGCGGAATTGAAGCAGCAGAGGATGTCCCTGCTCTATCTGAAAAACCAGATCAACCCTCATTTCCTTTATAATACGCTGGATACCATCCGGATTAAGGCGGAACTGAACGGAGATAAGGAGGTATCCGCCATGATCATGCAGATGGTTGATTTTTTCCGGCTGAGTGTGAAGGCGGACAGCCAGATGGTGTCGGTAAGCCATGAGATCCGTTTGATACAGGCTTATCTCAAGCTGATGTGCTGCCGGTACCCGTTCCTGAACTGTGAATATGAAATAGACGAGTCGCTTCTGGATGTGGAAATGCCTAATTTTATTCTGCAGCCCCTGGTTGAAAACAGTGTCATGCACGGGCTGCGGGGAGTGGGCTATCGGGGGACGGTGCGGCTTTCGGTCAGCAGGGATGAGACGGATGGTGAAAATATTGTTATACGTATCTATGATAATGGGGCGGGATTCTCTCCGGGAACCCGGAGCCTGCTGGAAAATGTCCTGCAGAATGCAGGGGATGATACCTGTGAAACAGGTACGGAGGAAATGCACATAGGCATTGTCAATGTGCAGAGAAGGCTGAAGATGTTTTATCCGGACACCGCAGGTTTGTCCTATCAGGATAACCCGGAAGGCGGGGTTACGGTGACATTAATAATTAAGAGCAATGTAGAAAGAGAGGGTTTGTAATGAGAAAACTGGATTTTGCAACCTACAAAGACAAGGTTATGGGCTGCTGGGCCGGCAAAAATATCGGCGGTGTGCTGGGGGCGCCGTTTGAGGGAAAGAGACAGGTGAATGACATTTCCTTCTATACGCAGGATCTGTCCATGGGGCCTCCGCCCAATGATGATCTGGATCTGCAGATTATCTGGCTGGCGGCGGTGGAGCGCTATGGAAGGAATGTGAATGCTTCCATATTGGGTGAATACTGGCTTTCTTACTGTATTCCCAACTGGGTGGAATACGGGACGGGAAAGGCGAATCTGCGCGCAGGGCTGCAGCCGCCTCTGTCAGGGCTGATTGACAATACTTACAAAGACAGCTGCGGCTGTTATATCCGTTCGGAAATATGGGCCTGCCTGGCTCCCGGTAATCCCGAGCTGGCGGCGCGTTATGCCTATGAAGATGCCATCGTGGATCATGAAGGGGAGGGCATGTATGGGGAGATTTTCTTCGCGGCCCTGCAAAGCGCGGCATTTGTTGAGAGCGATAAAAGAAAGCTGATTGATATCGCACTGTCTTACATACCGGAGGAAAGCAAAACGACGGCTGCAATCCGCAAAGCCATGGAATGCTATGACAATCATATGGAATTTACGGAGGCGCGCAAAGCGATTCATAATACGGCTCCCGGTACCTTTGGTGTTCAGAGCGGAACGATTCAGGATATCCCTGCGGAAGGAAATGAGGGCATGGAAATCGGTGCTCCCGGCTTTGATGCTCCGGAGAATGTGGCGTTTACCATTGCCGGCTGGCTTTATGGAGAGGAGGATTTCGGAAAGAGCCTCTGCATGGCGGTGGCCTGCGGAGAGGACACGGACTGTACCTGCGCCACCCTGGGGGCTGTTCTGGGAATTATCGCCGGTGCGTCAGGGCTTCCTGAAAAATGGACGGCGCCTCTGGATGACAAGATAGCCACACTCTGCATCGACAAGACGAGCGGAGGCATCTGGGTGCCCTCCACGGTTACGGAACTTACGGAACGGGTGATGCGCGCGGCGCCCGGTTTCCTTGGCCAGGATATCTGTGATATCTTTGCGGACGGAGGCATGACTATCGATTGTAAGGAAGGAAACGAACTCTACTGCAAGAGAACCTCCGATTACATTCCGAAAATCAACGGAAACGGCAAAGACGAAGCGCTTCCTGTGAAGGATCTGTGCAGCCTGTCCCCTTATGTGGTGAGATATTCCTTCCCGGCCTTTAATATCATGGTGGATTATGAGGACTCGATCTTCTTTAAATCCGGGGAAACCAGGAAAATAAAAGTGACTGTGACGAATTCCCATACCATGAGGCAGCAGCAGTGGGCGAAGATCAACGTTTATATGCCGTCGGGAGTGGAACTCTTAAATGGAAAAGGCTATACCCTTCCATTAAATAATCTGTATGGCTCCAAAGCCGAAGTGGAGATTGCATTCAACACGGATCTTTATGACGGCGGAAGGCTTGAGTTTGTTGTAGAGGTATCCTTGGAAGGAAGACATTCTTCCGGAGCTGTAAAAGTAACGCTGATGCGGGAGGCATAAAGAATAAGCCCATGAGCCCTTTGCGGCCATGGGCTTTATGGTACCTTGCGCAGGGAAAAAATAGGGGAGGCCGGTATGGGAAATTCTCTGAAGGTAATGCTGGTGGATGACGAGGTGACAATCCTGGAAGGATTTAAAAGACTGTTTGACTGGAAGGCATATGGGTGTGAGGTGGTGTGTGAGGCCCTGGACGGGGTAATGGCTGTGAACCAGGCCAAATTGTACCAGCCGGATATTATTATCATGGATATCAATATTCCTGTTATGTCGGGGCTGGAAGCTCTTCGGGTAATCAGAGATCAGAACGGGGAATGCGCCTGTGTCATAGTGAGCGGCTATGATGAATTTGAATACTGCCGCGAGGCGCTGCGCCTTCAGATCATGGACTATATTCTGAAGCCTGTGGATTTCGGGGAGTTCGGAAAAGTGATTGAAAGAATAAAGCTGAAGCTGATACAGAACAAATGCCCGCAGACAGGCCTGTGTGCGGAAAAGCCTGTATATCAGCTGGCGGCCTACCTTCAGGAGCATCTTTCTGAGGATATCACCCTGCAGACCCTGGCGGACGAATTCCACTTGAATCCTTCTTATATCAGTCAGCTGTTTAAAAATGAACTGGGTATGAAGTATCATGATTATTTAACAAAGCTGCGCATGGACAAAGCGAGGACGCTGCTTGCTTCTACAGGAAAGAGTATTACGGAAATAGCGGGAGAAACAGGCTTCAGGGATTACCGGGTTTTCACCAAAGTGTTCAAGAGCGCGGAAGGGGAATCCCCCTCCGCTTTCAGAAGCAGGTTCTCCATTAGCTTTCCGGAAACCTGCTGAATAAGATTGACAAATAAGGTTTATTACTATAAACTAGGTTTATAGTAATAAACCTTATTTGCGTTTCGGGAAGGAATATCTGACGCAGAAAGCGAGGAACCCATGGAAATACCGAGAATACCGGATGGAGAATACCGATTTGCAGAATTAGTCTGGGACAATGAGCCGATAAACTCCACGATGCTGATCCGGCTTGCCCAGGAGAGCCTGGGGTGGAAAAAGGCTACCAGCTATACCGTGCTGAGAAAGCTGTGCGAGAAGGGGATCCTTAAGAATGAGAATGCCACGGTTACCGCACGGATTAAGAAGGATGCCGTATGCAGACAGGAGAGTGAGTATTTGCTGCACAGAAGCTTCGGTAATTCGCTTCCTGCTTTCGTCGCCTCCTTTCTCCAGGATAAAAAACTGACCCGGCAGGAGGCAGAAGAGTTAAAACGGCTGATTGATGCCGCCAGCGCAGGTGAGAATGAAAAGGGCTGAAAGAGCGGATTTTTTTGCAGAGCCGGAAAGGAGTCCTGATTATGTATGATATGCTTCAAATGCTGCCGAAGATTGTAAACATGACGCTTGCCGCATCCTTTGCAGGCTGCGTGGTCCTGCTGCTTCGGGCTGTGCTCAGGAAGGTGCCCGCAGGGTATTTTTATGCGCTGTGGCTCATGGTATTCCTGCGTTTCCTGTGCCCCTTCACATGGGAATCCGCGGTGAGCCTGATTCCTGTCAGAGGGGATGCGGTGACCTATAAGTCCTTTGTTTCTGCCGGAGTAAATGTTTATGCAGGAGTGAGCGCCGCACTGCCTGCGGACAGCGTGATTCGTAAAATCCCGGCTGCGGCAGGAAATATGGGGGTGGATTATGGGAAGCTGCTGGTCGGTTTTTGTGCGGCGGTATGGATTGCGGGAATGCTTGTTTTTCTTGCGTTCACGTTCCGTTCTTTCCTTCGGCTGAAAAAGCAGGTGGCGGAGGCTGTTGTCCTGTATCCTGCGGGAAAGGGACAGGCCCGTGTTTACGAAAGCCCTCAAATAGATTCCCCTTTTCTGCTGGGCCTTCTGCGGCCTGTGATTTATCTGCCCGCCGGAATGAAGGAGGAAGAAAGACAGCATGTCCTGGCGCATGAATATCAGCATGTCCGCCGCAGGGATTATCTGATAAAGCCGGTCTGTTTTCTGGCGGTGCTGCTTCACTGGTTCAATCCTCTGGCTTGGCTTTTTTTTCGTTTTATGACGGAGGACATGGAACGCTCCTGTGATGACAGAGTGTTAAAAAATATGAATGCACAGGAACGCGCGGGATATGCGCAGACCCTTCTGCGCCTGGGGCTTCGTAATAATGGTATGGGGTATATGCTGCCTGCGGCTTTCGGGGAAAGCAATACGAAAAAGCGTATTTCCCATATCCTCAGCTTCCGAAAGCCATCCGTATGGCTGTGTGCGGCAGCGCTGCTTCTGGTTGTGGGGGCAGGGGCGGTGCTTCTTACTTCGCCGTCTGCCAAAGAGGGGGAAGCGCAGGAGGAAGAAGGCGGCATGACGGCAGGGCCTCTGGAAGGAGAAGCGCTGGCGGCCGGGCTGTCGGACAAAAGGAATCCGTATATAGGAGATCACATCCGGGATGCGGCGCTGTTTGGTATGCTGCCGGTTCCGGAGACGCTGGAATACCGGAAGATGGAATTGCAGACGACGCAGGAGCCATACGAACTGATTATGGTGTACGGGCTCAGGGAAAATGCGGATATGCCAAGAAAGGAATGGAGCTTTTCCAATGCGGTTCTGCTCTTTGCTTCCATAGAAAATGCCGGAAAAATCAGCTATGCAGTGGAAAAGGGAGCGGAAGAATACCGTGTCACCTATGACAGAAGTGATGCGGAGGCCATTTTTGGCCCGCTGTATGCATATTCTGCCGATAAAGATAAAATGATGGAATTGCAGAGACTGCTTTCTTCGTATATGGGGAGAGGGATTACAATAGAGGCTGGAGAGGAAAAGATATACACGCTGGATTCGGAAGGAAACAGAATTCCGGGGCAGGCGGAACTGGATGGAGAGCCTGAAAAAACAGGCGAAGAATCAGAACCGGAACAGACGGATAACCTGCCTGTCCGTATGGAACTGGATAAAGAAGTATATTCCGTGAAGGAACCGGTACTGATAATGACAATAGAAAATCTGTCGGATCAAAATCTGACCTTTGGAGATCCTTATGATTTGCTCAGGGAAGAAGGAGGAGAATACCGGCTTGTTCCAATGAAGGAAAATACAGGCTGGCATGATATTTTAAATGTGATCCTGCCGGGAGGAAATACAGAGCAGAAAATGGATTTGAGCGTGATTTACGAAGGGCTGGATCCCGGAAATTATATGATCAGCAAATCAGCCGTACTGGAAGATGAAGATGGGGAAGCCGGTGATTCTATTGTGCTCTCCATTCCCTTTGTATTATACTAGCGCTCCATTCGGCCAGAAACACTAGGATTAAACTGAAAAGCAGATCAGGAAATACCGGAGTATATTTATATGCTGCCGGTATTTTACTGATCTGTTTTGTTTATAATGAATGATTTTCAAATATGCATGCAGATGCGATAGGCACAATTGGTACGCCTATGTATACATTCAGATTGTGAGTTGTAAAATATATATGAAAATACGGAAAAATAATTGATAATTTTATTCAATAATGCTGGTCGAATGAAGATAAATATGTTATAATTTTAACAGTCATGCGGCCGGCTTTTTTTATTGCCCCGGCTGCATACAAGGCGGCCGGACTGTCTGAGGGGAACAGTCCGGACTGCATCGGTATAATGGGATTGATAAAAGCTCTCCCAAAAGACTGAAGACAGTATGGAAAACGAGAAGGAAAGGGGAAGTTACATTTTAATGAGCCGACTAAAAATCAGTACACCTGACCGGGCCCAGTTAACTGTGGAACGGTTGTACAAGGATCTGGAACGTCATATTGTTGCCAGCCCGCCGGGGCTTTGCCCGGTCGATCTGCAGCTGTCCTTTTTGAAGCTGTGTCATGCACAGACCTGCGGCAAATGCGTACCCTGCCGTGTAGGCCTCCTGCAGCTTCAGAATCTGCTGGAGCAGGTTCTGGACGGGACAGCCACTATGGATACGCTGGCCCTTATTGAGGAAACCGCGAATAATATTACGGATTCCGCGGACTGCGCGATTGGCTTTGAAGCTGCCCACATGGTTCTGGCAGGGCTTCAGGGCTGCAGAGATGATTATGTTTACCATATTGAGCATGGAAAATGCTCTTATTCCATCACACAGCCGGTGCCCTGCGTGGCGCTCTGCCCGGCCGGTGTGGACATACCGGGATATATTGCCCTGGTGGGAGAAGAAAGATATGCGGATGCGGTTTCCCTCATCCGTAAGGACAATCCTTTCCCTACGGCATGCGCCCTGATCTGTGAGCATCCCTGTGAAGCCAGATGCCGCAGGAATATGATTGACAGCTCCGTAAATATACGGGGGCTGAAGCGGATGGCTGTAGATAATGCCCCGGCCAATACCGTGCCTGTACCGCCGAAGGCTCCGTCTACCGGAAAGAGAATTGCGATTGCAGGAGGAGGCCCCGGAGGCTTGTCTGCGGCATACTATCTGGAATTGATGGGCCATCATGCGGTAGTGTTTGAACAGAAGAGCCAGCTGGGCGGCATGCTGCGTTACGGGATTCCCAATTACCGTTTCCCGAGAGAACGGCTGGACGAGGACATAGAAGCCATTTTGTCCACCGGCGTGGAGGTACATACGAATGCGAATATCGGGAATGGGGAGAATGACATCCCTCTGAGCCGTCTGCGGGAAGATTTCGATGCGGTTTATATCGCCATAGGCGCCCATACCGATAAGAAGATCGGAATGGAAGGAGAAGATGCGCAAGGTGTTATTTCAGCGGTGGAAATGCTGCGTAATATCGGTGATGGCAATCCTCCTGATTTTACAGGAAAAAGAGTTATCGTCGTGGGCGGCGGCAATGTCGCTATGGACTGCACCCGTTCAGCGCTCCGGCTGGGCGCAAGCTCGGTGGGGATCGCTTACCGCAGACGCCAGAATGACATGACGGCGCTTCCGGAAGAAGTGGAAGGCGCAATAGCGGAAGGGGCGGAGCTTTACAGCCTGAAAGCACCCGTGAGAGTGGAAGCGGACGAGGATGGAAATGTGGCGGCCCTGTGGGTGCAGCCGCAGATAATCGGGCCGATTGATGCCTGGGGACGCGCCCGTCCGGTACAGGCTGACGTGGAACTGAAAAGAATACCGTGTGATATCGTGATAGTTGCGGTAGGACAGGGTATTGAATCCCGGCATTTCGAGGATTCCGGCGTTCCGGTGCACTGGGGAACGATTGAAGCCCTGGAAGAGGCTTCCGTTAAAGATATTCCCGGCATTTTTGCCGGCGGGGACTGCGTGACGGGACCGGCGACGGTAATCCGTGCCATTGCAGCGGGCAAGGTGGCTGCCGCCAATATCGATGAATATCTGGGTTACCATCATGTGATTTCCTGCGATGTGGAAATCCCGCAGGTAAACTATGCGGATAAGAAACCCTGCGGCCGGGTGAATATGGAAGAACGGGAAACCGGCGAACGGAAGTGCGATTTTGAGGAAATTGAACGCTGTATGACAAAAGAAGAGGCCGCACAGGAAGCGGGACGCTGCCTCAGATGCGATCATTACGGATATGGAAATCTGAAAGGAGGCCGCGCAGCAATATGGTAACACTGACAATAGACAATAAAAAAATCAGCGTGCCGGAAGGCACTACGATAATGAAAGCGGCGGCGTCCGTGGGAATTATGATTCCCCATCTGTGCTATCTGGAAGGAATCAATGAAATCAGCGCCTGTAAGGTATGCGTAGTGGAGATGCAGGGAAAGACCAAGCTGATAACCGCCTGCAATAATCCTGTGGAGGAAGGAATGGTGCTCTATACCAATTCTCCCAAGGCACGGGCAGTCAGAAGGACCAATGTGGAGCTGATTCTTTCCCAGCATAACAGCAACTGCGCCACCTGCGTGCGCAGCGGCAACTGCAATCTGCAGAAGTTGTCCAATGACCTAGGGATTATTGATATACCTTACAAAAAAGAAATTATGGAAATGCCCTGGAATCGGGATTTCCCTTTAATCCGAGATTTCGGCAAATGCATTAAATGCATGCGCTGTGTGCAGATATGCGACAAAGTACAGGATCTGCATATCTGGGATGTGCAGAATACAGGCTCAAGGACAACGGTGGATGTATCACAGAACCGGATAATAGAGGAATCCGACTGCAGTATCTGCGGTCAGTGCATTACCCATTGTCCCACAGGCGCTTTGCGTGAAAGGGATGATACGTCAAAGATTTTCCGCGCGCTGGCTGATCCGGAAACCATTACGGTAGTGCAGGTGGCGCCGGCAGTGAGAGCCGCCTGGGGAGAGGCCCTGGATATGCCGGCCTATATGGCGACGGAAGGCCGGATGGTAGCCGCGCTGAAAAAAATAGGTTTTGATTATGTGTTTGATACCAATTTCTCCGCCGATCTCACTATAATGGAAGAAGGCAATGAACTGCTGGCCCGGCTGGCGGATCCGGAAGAAAAAAGATGGCCCATGTTCACCTCCTGCTGTCCGGCCTGGGTAAGGTTCATGAAATCCCAGTATCCGGAAATGGCGGATCATCTTTCCACTGCCAAATCACCCCAGCAGATGTTCGGGGCAATTACCAAGAGCTATTTTGCGGAGAAGACGGGAGTGGATCCGAAGAAGATCTGCAGTATTTCCATCATGCCCTGTGTTTCCAAAAAGATGGAGGCCGTACTTCCGGATATGTACAGCGCGGGAGCGGGAGCAGATGTGGATATTGTTCTGACAACCCGTGAATTCGCAAGACTTGTCCGGGCAGAGCATATCGCTCCGGCGCTGCTCACGGAAGAAGCGTTTGATTCCCCGCTGGGGGAGAGTACCGGAGCAGGCGTGATTTTCGGTGTGACCGGCGGCGTTATGGAAGCGGCGCTCAGGACTGCTTACTATTGTGTGGAAGGAGTGAATCCTCCGCCTGACACCTTTTCCGATGTGAGAGGATTTGAAGGCCGGAAGGAAGCTTCCTTTACCCTGGGAGGAAAGAAGCTCCGCACCTGTACGGTCAGCGGGCTTAAAAATGCCAGGGATTTGATGGAGGATATACGCTCCGGTGCTGTACATTATGATTTTGTGGAAGTGATGGCATGTCCGGGAGGCTGTGTGGGAGGCGGCGGACAGCCTATCCTCGACGGTGTGGAAATGGCGGATGTAAGAGGGCCGAAGCTATATAAGCTGGATTCCCAAAGGCCGCTGCGCTTTTCCCATGATAATCCTGAGATCATAAAGCTCTATGAAGAATACCTGGAAAAACCGTTGGGAGAGAAGTCTCATCACCTGCTTCATACCCACGGATAAACTGCAATTGACGACGCTGCGGAAATTTGGAAAATATTCTTTTTTTCAAATTACTTGACAGCGTCGGAAAGTACACAGTATAATAAGAAGGATTCGTAGAAGGAAAGGACAACACCCTTGTACCACGGGTGTTGTCTTTTTGTGTGAAAAGCTTGAAATAAAGGAAGGATTTTTGAATGGAAATAACGAGATACCAAGACGCAGCAATTGATTCCCGCATACTTCGTGCCGTGGAGGAAATGGGTTTTGTACAGATGACACCTATACAGGAGCAGGCAATTCCCGTATTATTGGAAAGAAAAGATGTAATTGGCCAGGCACAGACAGGAACCGGAAAGACAGCGGCCTTCGGAATCCCTGTTATACAGAATACAGATCCGGATAACAGAAACCTGCAGGCAGTGGTTCTGTGTCCTACCAGGGAGCTTGCAATTCAGGCGGCGGATGAGATGCGCCGGTTTGCCAAATATATGCATGGAGTCAAGATTCTGCCTATTTACGGAGGGCAGGACATTAACCGACAGATTAAGGCATTAAAGAGCGGTGTCCAGATTATTGTCGGGACCCCGGGACGTGTTATGGATCATATGCGCCGCCATACACTGAAGATGGATCAGGTGAATATGGTAGTCCTGGATGAAGCGGACGAAATGCTGAACATGGGCTTCCGTGAGGATATCGAGACTATTCTTCAGGGGATTCCCTCTGAACATCAGACGGCATTATTCTCAGCGACAATGCCCAAACCTATTCTGGAAATTACGGATACCTACCAGCAGGATGCAACCTATTTGAAGATGACCAGACAGGAACTGACCATTCCGCTTGTAAAGCAGTACTATTACCGGGTTAACAGTCAGATTAAGGTGGAGGTAACAAGCCGCCTTCTGGATTATTACAGTATACAGAGATCCCTTATTTTCTGCAATACCAAGAGAATGGTGGATGAACTTTCCGAAACACTGAAGGGTAAGGGCTATGCGGCAGAGGGCCTGCATGGTGATCTTTCCCAGAACCAGAGGGATACGGTGATGAATCGTTTCCGCAGCGGCAACCTGCAGATCCTGATCGCTACGGATGTGGCGGCAAGGGGTATTGATGTGGATGATGTGGAAGCGGTATTTAATTATGACCTCCCTCAGGATATTGAATATTATGTGCATCGTATCGGACGTACCGGAAGAGCGGGAAGAGAAGGACGTTCCTTTACCTTCGTTTCCAACCGGGAAATGTACCGCCTCAGAGATATCGAAAAAAGCTGTAAGACCACGATTCAGGAAAGAAAAGTTCCGTCTGCGGCAGATATTGTTTCCATAAAGGCGGAAAGAGCGCTTCGTGCAGCCTTCGATCTTCTGGAAGGGGATTCCTTTAAGAACCTGACCGAAATGGTGGAAAGAAAGTTGGAAGACAGCGAGTACAGCGCTGCAGAGCTGGCAGCGGCATTCCTGAAGCTTCAGATGGGTGAAGAGCCTCAGGAAATACCGGAGATGGTTCCCGAAAGAAGAAGAAGCTATTCCAGGGGCAGCCGTGACTTCAGTAATGGACGTCAGGACAGAGACGGAAGGAACAGAAGCAGAGGTGCGGGAAGCTCCGATGGCAAGCGTCAGCGTTTTTCTGATGACAGAGGCGGTGAGAGACGCAGATACCGTGATACGGCTTCCGGAAAAGACGGCAGAAGCGGACACAATTACAGTTCCGGCCGCCGTCAGGCAGAAGGCGGAGCCCGCAGGGAAAAAGACAGACGTATCGGTTAATTATATGGGTAATGGGAAAGCTGCCATCGGGAAATAGCCTGACGGCAGCTTATTTTTTTTAAGATATCTTTCATAAACAGGAACCGGGACGGAATACCTTTTAAAAAGAGTTTTTGTTTATGGAGGAAACTTATGCTACAATTAATGACAGATGGAATTCTCAGATTTCTGGCAAATCAGCCGAAAGCCTTTGCCCATGTGAAAGGATCGGAACATTATCCGGATGTGCAGGGGCTTGTTACCTTTTATGATTTAATGGATGGGACAATTGTGATGGTGGATATTTCCGGGCTGCCGGATACGGGTGAACCCTGCGGCGGGAAATTTTATGGATTTCATATCCATGAAGGAGCGGCATGCACCGGGAATGATACGGATCCCTTTGCGGATGCCGGAACGCATTATAATCCGGATAACTGTCCCCATCCTGCCCATGCAGGTGATATGCCTGTGCTGGAAGGAAACAGGGGCAGGGCCTGGACGGCATTTTATACGGAACGCTTTACACCCGAACAGGTGAAGGGGAAAACGGTGATTATACATTCCATGGCCGATGATTACCGATCCCAGCCTTCCGGTGATTCCGGGGAAAAGATGGCCTGCGGAACTATCCGTTGAGGATTTATTTGCATGGGAAAAAAAGGTAGTGTATAATACAAGTCAAATACCCCGCCGCAGGCAGCGGGTATCATGCGCCTGTTTTCAATGAATACGAAATGAGGAAAATATGAACGATAGTAAAAAGGAAGAACGTTTAAATAAATATCTGGCCGACTGCGGGATTTGTTCCCGCAGAGAGGCGGATCGGATGATAGAAGCGGGAAGGGTTATTGTAAACGGCGTCCCCGCGCAGATGGGAATGCGTATTTCCGAGATGGATGACATAACGGTGGACGGCCGTCCGCTGGATAAAAAGGACAGAAAGGTCGTCCTTGCTTATTATAAGCCGGTGGGAGTTACCTGTACGGAAAAAGATAAATATGCGGAAAAGACCATACGTGATGCCATTGATTATCCTATCCGGGTTACCTATGCGGGAAGGCTGGACAAGGATTCGGAAGGACTTCTTCTCCTTACAAATGACGGTGATTTGATCAATGGCCTGATGAGGGCTGCCAATTACCATGAAAAAGAATATCTGGTAAGGGTGAATAAGCCGATAACAGATACCTTTCTACAGAAAATGGCGGAAGGTGTTTTTCTGAAAGAGCTCAATGTACAGACCCGTCCCTGCCAGGTGGAAAAAGAAGGAAAATTTGTTTTCCGGATCGTACTCACCCAGGGATTGAACAGACAGATCAGGCGAATGTGCCGGGCCCTGGGATTTGACGCGCAGGGAATAAAACGGGTGCGTGTGGCCAATATTACCATTGGGAAGCTGAAACCGGGAAATTACCGTCTGCTGACAGCAGAGGAATTGGATGAACTCTACGGGCAGCTGAATTCCTGAAAAAATGTGACAGACGGAGATTAAAGGAGATTCGCAGGAGATGGATAAGACTGCAAGAATGAAGGAACTGATTGCAATATTAAATGAAGCGTCCAGGGCTTATTATGCTCAGGACAGGGAAATTATGAGCAATTATGAATATGATAAGCTGTATGATGAACTCGTATCCCTGGAGGAAGAGACAGGCACTGTTATGGCGGGAAGCCCCACGGTCAGCGTTGGCTATGAGGCGGTTGACGAACTGCCCAAGGAGCGGCATGAAAGTCCCATGCTTTCCCTGGGAAAAACGAAAAGCAGGGAAGACCTGAGGGACTGGCTGGGAGAACAGAAGGGACTGCTTTCCTGGAAGCTGGATGGCCTGACAATTGTACTTACCTACAGGGACGGACAGCTGTTTAAGGCGGTAACCAGAGGAAACGGGGAAATCGGGGAAGTGATTACCGGAAATGCCAGAGTGTTTGTGAACCTCCCTCTGTCCATACCCTTTAAGGGAGAACTGGTGCTTCGCGGAGAAGCGGTTATCACATATGAGGATTTCCGGAAAATAAATGAACAGATTGAGGATGCCGATGCCAGATACAAAAATCCGAGGAACCTTTGCTCCGGTTCGGTGAGACAGCTGAATAATGAGATTACCGCACAGAGAAATGTCCGCTTTTTTGCATTTGCGCTTGTAAAGGCGGACGATGTGGATTTTCAGAATTCCCGAAAGGAACAGTTCTTATTTCTGCAGAAGCTGGGCTTTGAGGTTGTGGAATTTAAAGAAGTGGACAGCGATACCATTCTGTCCGCTGTGGAAGAGTTTGAAAATAAGGTGGCAGGCTATTCGGTTCCTTCGGATGGTCTGGTATTGATTTATGATGATATCGCCTATGGCCTTTCCCTGGGACGGACAGCTAAATTCCCCAGGGATTCCATCGCGTTTAAGTGGGCGGATGAAACGGCAGAAACCACGCTGCGTGAGATAGAGTGGAGCGCGAGCAGGACGGGACTCATTAATCCGGTTGCCATCTTTGACCCGGTGGAGCTGGAGGGAACAACGGTGAGCCGTGCCAGTGTCCATAATATCAGTATTGTCAGAGGACTGAAGCTGGGAATCGGTGACCGTATAACCGTTTATAAGGCCAATATGATAATCCCGCAGATTGCGGAAAACCTCACCGGCAGCGATACGCTGCCCATACCGGATACCTGCCCGGTGTGCGGAGGGGCAACGAAGATAGAGCAGGTGAATGACGTACAGTCTCTGTACTGTACCAATCCGGACTGTGATGCCAAAAAGCTGAAGGCTTTTACACTTTTTGTGAGCCGCGACGCCATGAATATTGACGGGCTGTCGGAGGCTACCTTGGAGAAATTCCTGGGAAGAGGATATCTTCATACGTTTGCGGATTTGTTCCATCTGGGGAAATATGAGGAAGAGATCATTGAAATGGAAGGGTTCGGGGAAAAATCCTTCCGGAATCTCATGGAAAGCCTGGAAAGAGCAAGAAAAACCACGCTGCCCAGAGTGATTTACGGTCTCGGAATAGCTAATATCGGCCTCGCGAATGCCAAAATGCTCTGCCGGGAATATCATGATGATTTGGAACGCATGATGGAGGCCGATGTGGAAGAACTGAGTCTGATTGACGGCATCGGGGGAGTGATTGCGGGAACCTTCCATGATTACTGGCAGTCTGAAACAAACAGGGAAAATATGAAAAAGCTTCTGAAGGAGCTTGAGATAGAGCAGATAGAAGTGGACGAATCGGCGCTGACCCTGCAGGGAAAGGTTTTTGTAGTAACCGGAAGCCTGGAGCATTTTGACGGCAGAAGCGCATTGAAGGAGCTGATTGAAAGCAGAGGAGGAAAGGTGACAGGAAGCGTTACCGGCAAAACCACATGCCTGATTAACAACGACATCGCGTCCAATTCCTCCAAGAATAAAAAGGCAAAGGAACTGGAGGTTCCTATCGTTACGGAAGAAGATTTTATGAGACAATATCTGGATATGGAGGTATAAGGGATGCCAATTAAAGTACAAAGTGATCTGCCTGCAAGGGCGATACTGGAAGATGAGAACATTTTTGTCATGGATGAATACAGGGCGCAGCATCAGGATATGCGCCCTCTTCAAATCTGCATCCTTAATCTGATGCCTGTGAAGCAGGATACGGAGCTTCAGCTCCTGCGCTCTCTGTCGAATACGCCTCTGCAGGTTGATGTGACTTTCATGAAGATGAACAGCCATACCTCGCTGAATACCTCGCCCACGCATCTGAATAAATTTTATAATACCTTTAATGAATTGAAATCGCATAAGTATGACGGCCTTATAATCACAGGGGCGCCCGTGGAACAGATCCCCTTTGAAGAGGTGGATTACTGGCCGGAGCTCTGCGAAATCATGGAATGGTCCAAGAGCCATGTCACCAGCACCTTCCATATATGCTGGGGAGCCCAGGCGGGCCTTTACTATCATTTCGGGTTAAATAAGGTCCTGCTTCCGGAAAAGCTTTTCGGTGTATTTTCCCATAAGGTATCCAATCGGAGGGTCCCGCTGGTAAGGGGCTTTGACGATTATTTTTACATACCGCACAGCCGGCATACCACTGTGCCCGCCGAAGAAATCCATGCCTGCAGGGAATTGCTGGTTATGGCGGAATCGGAGGAGGCCGGCGTGCTTCTCGCCATGGCCGGAGAGGGCCGGCAGATTTTCGTAATGGGGCATCCGGAATATGACAGATATACGCTCCATAATGAATATATGCGTGATAAAGAGAAGAATCTGCCTATTCAGGTTCCGCTCAATTATTATCCGGAGGACGATTGTACACAGCGTCCGACTATGCTTTGGAGATCCCATTGTAATGATTTGTATACTAACTGGCTGAACTACTATGTATACCAGGCAACGCCATATGATCTGGGTGAAATTTGAGGGAAATATGATACCTTGTTTTTGAAAAACACTGCAGAACAGGAAAGAATCTGCTTTTGCAGTGTTTTTATACGGAAGATGTTGATTTAAAACAGGAAGGTGAGTCAAAAACATGCCTTATGTTAAATTATCAGATAAAGCGAATTCAAATATAACAATAATGATTTTTACAGAAGGTACATTAATTATGCATACCTCGCTGATGCATATCTATGACTATTCAACATATAAACCAATTGGAAACTGTGTGGATTTAATCAATAAATGGAACGAGCAAGGTGCAGAAATTGTGTATTGTACTTCACGAAAAGAAAAGCAAGTAGCAATAATTGCCGATATATTGAAAAAGAATGGTTTTTGTGGCACTAAATTATATTATCGCGGCAAGGATCAAACTTATAGTGAAATTATTGAACAGGTAAAACCGGATATCCTTATTGAAGATGATTGTAAAAGTATTGGCGGTAAAACGCAAATGTGCATATATCATGTCCGTGAGATAATCAGACAACAAATTCATTCAATTGCTGTTGCTGAATTTAAAGGTATTGATCATTTGCCAGATCAGATTTCAGAATTACAAGATACAAAATGAGCCGATTGAGAAACTATAAAGGCATGAAATATAAAGTTTCGCTTAGTCTGTTGCTTCTTCTGATATGTGGCTAAAATAGCTTACACTACCTTATAACGAAATAAAAAGTTCATCAACTGTTGTCCTTAATTCTTTCGCTAAACTGAATGCCAAAGCCAAAGTCGGATCATATTTATCATTTTCGATAGCATTAACGGTTTGTCTGGAAACCCCGCATTTTTTTGCTAATTCTTCTTGTGATAATCCGCGTTCTTTTCTTTTTTCCCTGATTATGTTTCTCATCATCAATCACCATGCTTTTTCTTGAAAGCCAGAAGAGATATGCAGTAAATCATTGCAATAACACTGAGCTTTATAAAAGGATTTATTACCATAGCTTCCACTTTGACAATAGCCTCAATTATATCAATCACAAGACCAAATACGGCAACAAGGAGAGTAAAGGCGCTGGCTTTCCAGACTATTAATTGTTTTCTCTCATCACCCGGTTTCAGCAGAGAAATAATCATCACGATATCCAGCACAATGAGCGCAAGAAGAAAAATACCAAAGCAAATTAACATTAAATTGTCCATAAAATACTCATTTCTATTTTTTGTAGTTTAAGGCTCTGGCTGATGCATTCTCCTTATTCCATTTCGCTCACCGGTTCATCAGCCCCGGCGGTGCTGTCTTCGGCATCTTCCTTAATAACAGACACACTTCCTTTTGCCCTTTTCCCTGTCACAGCAACAGTATAGGTGCCATCATCCTGTATGACTACCTGAAAGGCTGAGGTTGGAATATCGGTGCCTTTATATATCGGATCTTCCTCGCCTTTTTGAAGCTGAATATCAACACTTCCCGACTGGCTGACAACATCAAAACGGAGAATATCACCCGCCGCCAATTTCAATTTCTGGGAATCTGTCATATTCAATACATCATACTGCATAATAAGCTGGCTTTCATTTCCTGTACGGCTGCCGTCAAATTTCGTAAAATTACAGGCGGAAAAGGAAACTACTGATACCAGTATCAAAATAGAAGTAAAAATTTTTTTCATTATGCCTGCCACCTTTCGCTATTTGTATCCATTCTATTCACGGGTAATCCTCTGTTTTTTCAAACAAGTCTTTTTGATTATACTTTATTCTTCCATGTTTTCATAGCCGTCAGGCAGAAGATGTTGCCGCCTGCATACTCTGTGAGGTATAATGAAGTAAAGCACATGCCTGCGGCTGTACATAAAAATAGCAGAGAAGGAATACATAACATGATAAACAGAGAAGACATGCTGGAACTGACCAGGCGGATGACCCTTGCCCGGACATCTTTTTCAAGAATAGCCGGATGCTATATAGATAAGGATGGTGACTTTGAGGGGAGCTTCAACACGAACTTCCTGAAGCTGTCCGCAGCGGAAAAAACGAAAAAGCTGAAGCTGGCGAAGGCGATTCCCTATTCAGAAACAAATGTAAACCTTAAGAAATACGAAATACCCCAGAGTATGCAGAAGCCGGGGAGCATGTGGCAGCTGCTCATGACAATGAATGAGTGCGGTCTGAAAAATGATGCCCTGATGGATACATTTTATGATATTGTGATGGAAAGCTATCGTTCAGATTCGGAGTATGCCATTCTGGTTTTCCACGGCCGTTATGATATCCCTTTGAAGGCCGCTGATAAAGTGGGGCTGTGGGAGTCGGAGGAGGTTTTTGAATATATGATTTGTGCCATTTGTCCGTTGGAGGGAGAATATGAGCCGGGGGATCCGGAGTGTGGATTTTTGTTTCCGGCGTTTACGGACAGAAGCAGGGACTTAGACCATATAGCTGTTTTTCAGGCGGATACGGATCGGCCGCATGAGGAAATATTAAAGATTTTAGGGATAAGCCGGTAAAAAGGATGAGGTATGAAAAGGGATTTTCCCGGGAGGTTTGTTATGAAAAAATATGTTTCTATTATTATTGTATTCGTATTTATGCTGACTCTCATGGCTTGTGGCCGTAAGGAAATACCGGAAGTAACAGAGACAGATGCGATGGAAACAACAGAAACAGGCACGATGGAAACAGTTTCTGGCACGGAGGAAGAAAGTATTCCTGCAGAAACCTCTTTGCAGGAAACGGAGGAAGAGGAGATTCCTTTCCTTACAAGCGCGCCGAAGCTTTACCTGTCCGATGCCTTATCCAGCACGATGAACCGGATTGAACTGCAGTCCGGAAATTATTCATGGAGCTATCTGGACAATGGGGAAACGACAAGTATGGTGGCCTGCGGCGTCCATCCTCTGGATAAAGGGGCGGGCGGTGAGGAAAAAGTGAAACTGCCGGATTATAACGGGATTGATTTTGTGTCTTATCTTGTTTCAAGTGAAGCGTCACCCGACAGCATTCTGGTCAGTGAATGGGATGCTGCCGATGAAGGAAATGTTGAGGCAAAGCCGAATTATGAAGAGGTCTATGAGGAAGCCTTCTTCATAGAAGTAAAGCCGGATAAAATATATGAGATTACAGCGGTATGGAAGGATGAAAAGCTGGAAGAAAGAGGATTCAGCGGTGAGGCCTCTTATGTATTGAAGACGGAGTAAGCAAATATCATAATGTTGTTCGAAGAGACGGCTGTTTCCCCACAGCCGTCTTTTGCTGTACAAAAGACTTTTCCGAAAAATGCAGAAAGAATCTCTATAGCGGTACTATTTAATAATACAGTTATGTCTTGTAGACATCTTTTTTATAACTACAGAAAAAATGTACTAAAAGCACTTAGTACATATATTTTGTACAAATTAAATAATAAACATTGAAAAACACCGGATAACAATATATAATAAGTGCATAAATAACAGCTTCGACAAAAGTGATAGCGCTATCATATAGTCAAAATGATTATTTTTATTGACCGAACAAAAGAAATAATGGTTGAAATATTTGCTGTACAGACATTCAAAAAGAAGGCGGACAAGCGATATAGATACAACAAATATGCAATAAAGAAGATACGAAAAGTAAGTAAACTCAAAAAGAAACTGTTAATTCAACAAAGTAAAGGAGGAAACTGGTTATGAAGAGACTGGGAGCTGTATTATTGTCAGCAGCTATGGTTCTGTCGCTTACAGCATGTGGGGGGGGGGGGTAAAAACTGATGCACCTGCTGCCTCCGAACCGGCTAAGGAATCCGCTTCTCCTGAAGCGGCACCTGCGGATGACGCAGAAGGCGCTGCGGCGGAAGGTACGGATATCAGCGGAAGTACGCTGGAGGTTGCGGTTACTTACACCGGTGATCAGGCGACCACGTTCCAGGGCCTGGTAGACAAGTTTGAAGAAGAGTATGGATGTACGGTTAATGTAGCCGAGTATGGTACGGATTATGAAAACACCTTAAAAACACGTATGGCGGCAAATGAGCTTCCCGATGTATTCCAGACACATGGATGGTCCATCCTGCGTTATAAGGAATACCTGATGAATCTGCAGGATCAGCCCTGGGTTTCGGATTATGATGATTCCGCGCTGGGCGTTATCCAGGATGATGACGGAGCGATTTATGTCCTGATGATTTCCGAACTGATTAACGGAACATTGGTAAATACGGATGTTTGTGACGCGGCAGGAGTGGATCCTTATACCATCCATACATGGGATGATTTCACAGAGGCATGTGAGAAGGTGAAAGCGAGCGGAACTACCCCTATCTGTGTGCTTTCCAATCCCGGACTCCTTGCAAACTATGCGGGAACCTTTGTAAGCTATGAAGGAGAAATGTTCCAGGATTCTGCGGCTATGCTGGACGGTTCTTTTGACTGGCAGGATTACAAGGCTTCACTGATTAAGTATATGGCAGGCTGGATTGAATCCGGTTATTACTTCGATGATATCCTCACACTGGTGGATACTGACCTGACCGAACGTTTCGCAGCCGGAAAGGGCGCGTTCTGTTTGGGAAATGACCCTTCCGTAATGCTTACCTGCCTCACTCTTAATCCGGATGCCAACTTTATTTTCCTTCCCTCTTTTGCATCAAAAGAAGGCGGTAAAGAGCATGTTGGTATTGGAGAAGGAGATGCCTTTGGTATTTGGAAAGACACAAAGAATGCTGATGCCGCCAAACTTTTCTTAGAGTATATGGCACGTCCGGAGGTGGCGAAAGAAATGAACGCCGCAACAGGCAAAATCAGCTGTCTGAAATCCACCATGGATATTGATGATGGTTATGGCCTGAAAGTATTCCAGGAAATGAAAGAAAAATGTGCGGACTGCGATATTTTCTATGAGAACCTTTGGGACAGACAGTATATGCCGTCCGGTATGTGGCCGATTTTCGGAAACGCCAGCAATATGCTTTTTGATGACCCCAGTGAAAAAGGTCAGGATGCGGTAATTGAATATCTGCTTGAGAACTATCAGGATTTGTATGAAGCTGCTAAAGAAGGCTGAAATAGTTAAACAGAGAGAACAACTGAAAGAAATCTGAAACGATGGTGGGGTGGCAATGCCATCTCACCTGTTTTGATAAAGGGGGTTTTATTTTGAAAAAAAGAAAGTGGATCTATCTCTCTTTGACTATTCCGGCTCTGGCCTTAATGATTTTATTTATTGCAGCTCCTCTGGTAAATGCGATTCGGATATCCTTCTTTAAGTGGAATGGATATTCGCAGAACATGCGCTGGTACGGCCTGAAGAATTTTGCGAATCTGTTCAAAGATGATTTGTTCTGGAGATCGACTCTGAATACATTTATTTATGGCTTTGGCTCCACGCTTGTCCAGAATGTGGGCGGTCTTGCAGCCGCATTGTTTCTGAATAACAAGTTCAAGGGCAGAAATGGTGTACGAGTTATCCTGTATATGCCTATTATGATTTCCGCATTTATTATGGGGCAGATACTATATTATTTTGTACAGGCAGAAGGCGGCGTATTTAATGAACTGTTAGGCCTTATCGGCATTCCTGCGGTTTATTGGATGAAAACAGGCCTTTCCTCCACCCTTATGATTACCCTCGCCAATTCCTGGCAGTATATGGGGCTTTGTATGATCATTTATCTGGCAGGCCTTCAGAATATTCCTTCCATGTATAAGGAAGCGGCAAAGCTGGACGGCGCGAACAGGGTAAAAGAATTTGTCCACGTAACACTTCCCCTGCTGATTCCCTCTATCACAACAGCAGTGGTAACCAACCTGATAGGCGGTTTTAAGTTGTTTGATGCCATTGTGGCGATGTCAAACGGCGGCCCCAACAGGAAGTCCATGTCCCTTTCCTTTTATATCTCCCAGCTGTATTTTAATGATGAAAAGGCGGGATATGCTTCTGCAGTTGGTATCATGACTTTCTTTATCATTATGATTGTAGCTCTGCCTGTAAACGCTTATCTGCGTAAGAAGGAGGTGGAGTATTGATGGAAGGAAAGCTTAAGAAAAGCAAGGGGCCGAATACCCGCTCCGTATGGTGGTGCTATCTTGTGGCGGTATTGCTGATACTGATTTATCTGCTGCCTATTTATATCATGCTCAACCTGTCATTTCGTACGCTGCAGGATTTGGGATCGAAATTATCCCTTCCGGCGGCCTGGAATCTGCAAAACTACGCAGATGTATTAAAGAGCGGTGATTTATGGCTGGGCTTCAAGAACTCCATTATTCTTGTGGTGGAAACGGTAACGCTTGAAATCGTGCTGGCTGCGCTGGCGGCCTATGGGCTTGCAAGAAGCAGCGGCAGGCTTTCGGAATCGATCCGTAACCTGAATATGGGTATCATGATGATTCCCAGTGTGGCGCTTCTGGTTGGTACATACGGCCTGATGGTTAAATTCCATATGACCAATACCCTTTACGGGCTGGCTCTGCTGTCCGCGGCAGGAGGGATCCCGGGAACCATGTTTATGTATGTCAACTTTGTGGTTTCCATTCCCACGGCGCTGGATGAGGCGGCGGCTATTGATGGCGCAGGCGTAATCCGTACCTTTACCCAGATCATCATGCCGCAGCTGAAGGCCGTGACAGTAACCAGAATTATTATGTCTGCAACAGGCTGCTGGAATAATTACCTGATGCCCATGTACCTGCTGCAGGATAAGTCGAAATTCACCATTATCCTTGTGATCAAGTCGGCATTTAACAGGACAAATGGCGTAGGAAATTTGCCCAAGGCCTGTGCGACGTGTGCGCTGGGGCTGCTGCCCGTTATTCTGCTTTATCTGTTCCTTCAGAAATACATTATAGAAGGGCAGATTGACAGTTCCGTGAAATAAATACAGGAAGGAAAAGGAACCATGAAACTATATAAACGAAAGCTGCACGATCCCGCGCCTCTGGGGCAGGCAGATCCCTATATGATGAAAGCCTCAAACGGTAAATATTATATTTATGCCACCGGTCCTTCCGGCCCGCAGCTCTACAGCAGCGACAGCCTGATGGAAGGCTGGGAATACAGGGGATGCTGTCTGGACATGACAGGACAGAAAAATTGCTGGGCTCCCTGTGTGGTGGAGCTCGGCGGGAAATATTATATGTATTATTCAAGCATGGACGAGGATGATGAAGATGAGCACGGCCAGACTATGCGGGTTGCAGTCTCGGATTCTCCGGAAGGGGAATTCCGACTGGTTAAAAATCTGCTTCCGCCTTTTTCCATCGATCCCCATGCGGTCGTCACGCCTTCCGGAATGTATTTTTTCTATTGTGTAAATGAATATGAGGCGGAGAGAGTAGGGACGGTGGTCATGTGCGATAAAATGACGGATCCCCTTACGTTGGAGGGTAATCCGGTCTGCGTGATCCGGCCCACTCTGGATGAGGAAATATATCAAAGGGATCGCTTTAAGGAAGGACAGCACTGGCATACTATTGAGGGCGCCTTTTATTTCTGCGTCGGAAATACCCATTATCTGATGTATTCCGGCGCATGCCATCAGAATCCCACTTATTTCATCGGCTACAGTGTGGCTCATGGGGCTCCGGATGCGGATTTGAGAACTCTTGACTGGAAAAAGTATCCCGATGATAACACCTATTCGCCTCTGCTTTCCAAAAATGATTTTGTAGAAGGCATGGGACACAACAGCGTGATCTTTGATAACGGGAAATGTTATATTGTGTATCATGGACGGGACTATGGAAGTGAAGCCTTCCGTAATGATTCGGGTATACCGGAAGATACCCGGTCAGCCAGAATTGATGAAATGAAAATAGACGGAGATGTCTTATCCGTAGAGCCTACGAGATAATATCAGAAAAAGCCGGCGTGGAGCCGGCTTTTTCCATTTAAACCGCAGAGATATCATTATCCTCTTCATAATTGATGTACTTTTTGAACAGAGGCTCCTGTATGAAAGAGGAGAGCCAGAAGGAGCCCGCAGGAATGATGAACAGAAGAGGCGGATAATAAATCGCCAGCTCCACAGCAAAAACAAATATACATATAAGAAGGAAATTCTTAAAAGGATGCCGGAAGGTGAGCCTGACAATCAGGGTAAACAGTTCACGCCGGTTCAGCCGGAAACGTCCGGAAAGGGCAAACCCATGAATCTGTGCGGCCAGACAGACAAGAATGGAAAACACGGAAAAAAATACATATATGCCGGCAATGATACTGTCCGGATTCTGCCAGCATACATAGCAGGTTGCGCCGAATAAGACATAGACAAGAACCAGCAGTACAGTAAAGGGAAATGTCTGCCTCAGGCTGCCTTTGAAGGAGTCCCTGAAGGTGGCAAAAGCATATCCCCGGTTCTGCCGGATAACCTTTACCGCGGTATGGTAAAGAGCTGCGCTGGAGGCTCCCAGAGTGAGTATGGGAAGGCTGCAGAGACACCACAGCACGCTGAGCACCACCATATCGGCCGCTTTATTCAATATTGTCATAAGTGTACTGTCCTGATTAAACATAAGGTTTCCTTTCCGGGCCGGTCAGCTGTTTTCGTATTCCACTTTCATAACGATATCCTGGGCATAATCACCGAAGTGCTTGCCGAACAGGTTCATGCCGCCTATATGCTGACTGTCATCGTCTACCTTCAGTATGAAGGAAAAAAAGTAATTATCCAGCAGGCCCAGGCTTTCTATGGTTTCGTCGGAGACCTTCTGATTGTCCATGTAACAGCCGTGATGGGTCACGTGAATTTTTTTGTATTCTCCAAACTGTGTGTTGGATTCGCTCCACCAGCTGGGATTATATATTCCCTTTCTTCCGCCGTAATCTCCTTTGGTCAGAAAAGTGACCACCTTTTTATGATTGAGTTCAAAGGTGATATCCGAAGGCCAGTTATTGTTATAGCCGGGAGCCTCTGAGCATGCCTCAAAGGAAAATTCGATTTGCGCCGGTTTATCCTGGAGCAGGGAATAGTTGGAGAACTGGTATTCCAGATACCCCTTAGTAAACCACAGGAGAGAAGCGTCCGTGCGGTCGGGAGAGTAAAAGCCATAAGGAGTGTCTTCGTAATAAAGATAGGAGACAGCGGAAGCGATGCCGCAGGGCGGTGATATTTCACAGTTGCAGTAATGGCCGATGGGCATGTTTACAAACACAGGAGGCTTGCGGGTGATTTTGCTCACATGGGCAAAGACGTCCAGGGAGACATTGGCGGTCTTAATACCGCACAATTTCTGGGAACCGCGCATGCCCGGTTTGGGGATGACGGTTATCAGGTTGGCTTCCTTCAGGGTTTTGATATGGAGACACATGGAGGACATGGGAAGATAAAAAGCTTCCGCAAGCTCGCTGATAGTCATGGATTTGGCTACCAGGCATTTCAGTATTTCCAGACGGGTTTCCGATGACAGGGCCCTGCATATTTTGGCAGTGGTTTCTGTATCGGACAGATCCATGACGATGTCTCTTTTATTTTTGATTTCTTCGGAATGTTTTGCTTCCATGTTCATAGGCAGTGCTCCTTTAAATGAGAAGGAAGCGGCAGGCAGAACTCTGCTCCTGCGCCGTTTGTTGATATAAACAAAGTATAAAAGGAAAAGATTTTTATTGCAAGCTATAATTACATTAAAAATGTATTAAAAGAGGCTTTTGCATATAAAATGTATAGTATTAATTTAATATATTGAAAATTAATGTGTAAATTATATAATCAAAGTATCGATGGGTACAAATAAAATGGATAAGAAAGCCGGTGAAAAAATTGAATATTTTATGGATCTGTACGGATCAGCAGAGGGCGGATACCCTGGGCTGTATGGGAAATGAATGGGTCTGCACGCCCAATCTGGACAGGCTGGCAGCCGAAGGGGTGGTGTTTGAGAATGCCTATTCCCAAAGCCCTGTCTGTGCGCCCAGCAGGGGAAGCTTTCTCACAGGGCGTTATCCGAGAACCTGCGGCCCCAGGCAGAACGGACAGGATATAGATGCCGGAGAACGATTGTTTCCCAAAATGCTGGCTGACAGGGGATATTACTGCGGACTGGCCGGGAAGCTGCATCTGTCCGCCTGCCATCCGGATACGGGAAGACTGGAAGAACCGCGGATTGATGACGGGTATCATGTATTCAGATGGTCGCACCATCCGCAGCCCCATCATGGCACAAACTGGCCCTCCAATGCCTATAATCAGTTCCTTCTGCAGAACGGAAGGGATTATATCACTCCCGACAGGGAGGATTGTCCCTATGTACAGACAGGGGTGGAGGAAAAATGGCATCAGACCGCCTGGTGTGCGGATGAAGCCATTGCATTTATGGAAACGGCCCGGACATACGGAAAGGATTGGATGTTTTCCCTGAATTGTTTTGATCCGCATCATCCCTTTGATCCGCCCGCCGATTATCTGGAACGTTATCTTGATAAGCTGGAACAGCTTCCCCTTCCCAATTATGAAGAGGGCGAGCTTGCTGAAAAGCCGGTTTTCCAGCAAAAGGATCATGAGGGGGCTTATGATACCAAAGGTTATTACATGTATGACAACATGAACGATCATGATCACAGGCTTATCAAAGCTGCTTACTGGGCTATGGTGGATCTGATTGACAAGCAGGTCGGCAGGCTGCTTGATTACCTGGATAAGTCCGGGCAGAGAGAGGACACGCTGATTTTGTTCCACTCGGATCATGGGGAGAATCTGGGGGATCATGGCATGTACCTGAAGGGGCCTTATTTCTATGAAAATAATGTCCATGTGCCGCTGATTATCAGCTGGCCCGCCAGAATACCGGGAGGACGCAGAAGCAGGGCGCTGGTGGAGCTTACCGATTTGGCTCCCACATTGTGTGAGGCGGCAGGGCTCCCCGCCTTTGAAGGATTTCAGGGAAAATCCTTTTGGAAGCTGCTCACAGGGGAAACAGACCTGCACACTCACAGAAGCAGTGTTTACAGCGAGTATTATAACAGCAATATCAACCACAGGGATCCGCTGGCCTTTGCCACCATGGTATGTGACGGACGCTACAAGCTGGTCAGGGTGCATGGCGATATGGGGAAAACGGCAGACGGAGAACTGTATGATCTGGAGGAAAGGCCGTTGGAGAGGAAAAACCATTATCAGGATCCCGGAATGACGGAGGTGAAAATGCGCCTCCTGGAAACGATGTGCGACCGGATGGCGCAGACCTGCGATCCCCTCCCGGTGAGGAAGGCCTGCTGGTGAGAGAAGCACAGAAACAAAAGTAACAGTAAATGGGTGACCGCGGAAACGTAAGGAAGGATTCCGGCGGAGAAGAGGAGGATTGTATGGGATTAGTAAGAGTAAAGGATATTTTAAAAATGGCGGATGAAAATCGTTTTGCCGCCGCCGCTATTGATGTTTTTGATTTCCAGTCTGCCGAATGGGTGGTGAAGGCGGCGGAAAGGGAACAGGTGCCGGTATTGCTGATGTTTTATCCGGATATGAGTTCCTTCATCCCTTTCAGCACCATGGCGGGCATCGCCGTGGATCTGGCAAAACAGGCATCCGTGCCGGTAGGGGTCCATCTGGATCACGGCAAATCCTATGATGTGGCGGTAGGAGGAATTGCGGCTGGCTTTCCTTCCATCATGTACGATGGCTCCGCACGGCCCTTTGAGGAAAATCTAGAGGTTACGGCCAGCGTGGTAAAGTGTGCCCATATATTGGGAATTGATGTGGAAGCGGAGCTGGGAACTGTGGGGCAGGGAAGCCGGAAGGAGGACTTCTGCAACGAGGAGCTATATACCAAGCCGGAGATGGCGAAGGATTTTGTGGAAAGGACACATGTGGATTCCCTGGCCGTTGCCATCGGAAACAGCCACGGACATTATGTATGTGAGCCTCATCTGGATATCAGAAGACTGGATGAAATTAACAAAACCATTGATGTGCCGCTGGTGCTTCATGGCGGTTCCGGCATTCCTGCGGAGCAGATGATTGAGTCGGTCAAATACGGAATCAACAAAGTGAATATCGGTACGGAATTCTTTGAAAAATGTAAAAATTGTGTGGCGGCCCACATGGGAGAGGATGGTTTTATTCTGGATCATTACAAAGAAGCAGGGGAAGAGGTTATTGAATTTGTGAGAGGCCGGATCGCCAGAATTAATCCTTATCATTTTACCTTGTAGAATGCGGGAAGAGAGGGCGTTTTATGGATATGGAAACAAACAGGGCCATGGAGGTGGTCGGTATTGGGGTACCCTATTATGACATGGTGATCAATGTGAGCAAAATGCCCGGGCTGGACGGGGCCGCCGGCGCCAACGAAGCGTTTTACCAGGGAGGAGGAAAGGTGGCTACGGCCATGGCTGCGGCGGCAAGGCTGGGACGGCGTGCAGGTATCATCGCCAAGGTAGGGGAGAATCACAGAGGAAGATTTGTTATCGAAGATTTCCGGTACAATGGCGTGGATACGTCGGCGGTGATCGTGGACGCGCCGGGAACATCGAGTCCCTTCTGCCTTTCCCTGTCGGAAGAGGAGCATAAAACCAGGATTTTCATCGGCAAGGAGGGGACGGCCGGGGAACTGCAGCCGGAAGAGATCGATTATTCCTATCTGGGAAAGGCGAAGTATCTGCATCTGGAAAACGGAAGGCCTGCCAGTGAGGCGGCGGCCCGTTTCGCAAAGGAACACGGGATCGTAACTGTGATGGATGCGGACAATTATCAGGAGGGGATTGTAAAGCTTCTTCCCTTACTGGATGTATTTATCGCTTCCGAGTTTTTCTACCGGGATATGTTCGGGGAGCTGGATTATGAAGCAGGCTGCAGGAGGCTGATGGCAGCAGGCCCGTCTACAGTAATCGTGACTCTGGGAAGCAGGGGCAGCGTGGGGCTGACGGAACAGGACGGGTTCTTTAAGACGGAAAGCTTTCAGGTGCCGGTGAGGGATACGACAGGAGCAGGGGATGTATTCCACGGAGCCTATATCGTGGGGCTGCTGGAAGGGATGAATGCACCGGAATGCGCCAGGTTTGCCAGTGCGGTTTCTGCGATTAAGTGTACCTGCTTTGGCGGCAGGACGGGGATTCCGGACAGAAAGACAGTGGCGGAATTTCTGGAAACCGGGGTTATCGATGATACGCAGGCACAGGAGCGTCTGGCGTATTACAGAAATAACCTGTAACAGGAAAATTCGTGAATAATTAATTTGCGTAAAAACGATCATGGGGGTAAAATAAACTATGAAGAACAGGAACAAGCAGCTTAGGGTTGGACTGGTCCCCACACGGAGGGAGGCCTTTGCCAATGAAACCACGACAAAGCAGAAGAAAGCGATAGTGGAAAGGTTCCGCCGGCTGGCTGCGGAACTGGATTTTGAGATAGTGGATATTGAAGATATTAATGAGGAAGGCATGCTGATGACCTACCGGGATGTGGAAGCCGCCTATGACAAGCTGACCGCAGCCAAAGTGGATGCCCTGATTTTCCCGCACTGCAACTTCGGCCAGGAGGAAGCGGTGGGCAGGCTTGCGAAGGATATGAATCTTCCGGTCCTCATCTGGGGGCCCCGTGACGGGTATCCCAACGGGCTGGAATGGCGTCCGACGGACAGCCAGTGCGGCATGTTTGCCACAACCAAGCTTCTCATGCATTATGGAGTTACTTTTTCATACATAGAAAACTGCGAGCTGGAAAGCGATATCCTCAGGGAGGAACTGGCCGATTTCCTGGCTGCTGCGAACGTGGTGAAGGCGTTCCGCGCCCTGCGTATTGCGAGGATCAGCAGCAGGCCGAAGGAATTCCTGAGTGTTATGGTAAATGAAGCGGAGCTTCTGGAAAAGTACGATATTGAAATTGTGCCGGGAGAGCCGACGGTGATTCTGGATCGGGTGGATCGTATTCTGGCGGAGGACAGGGATCGCATGGAGGAGCTGCTGAAGAGCCTGACGGATGCGGGGCTGGATATCAGCGCACTGGGGGAAAACAGGTATCCTCTGGCGGCCATTGAACTGGCGCTCCTGGATTTCGCAGAGGATAATGACTGTAACGCCCTTTCCTGTGAGTGCTGGAATCTGTTCCGGAAGAAATACGGGGTTTCGCCCTGCTTTATCCTGGGGGATCTGAATGACAGAGGCCTGCCGGCTGCCTGTGAAAATGATGTCCACGCAGCAATAACCTCCGTGATGGCCGTTGCGGCCGCCAGATATAAAACTCCCTCTTTTGTGGCGGATCTGACGATCCGGCATCCGGAGAATGATAACGCGGAACTGCTGTGGCACTGCGGATCCTTCGCGAAGGCTCTGAAGAAAGAAGGGGCGAAGGGCTGTGTCATCCGGGAAGGAAAGGGATTCTATGAACTGGAAGGCGGTCCTGTTACCGTGCTGCGGTTTGACGGAAACCACGGGGAATATTATATGTTTGCCGGAGAAGCAAAAGGGGTGGACGGTCCTGTTACCAACGGAAACTATCTCTGGATTGAGACTGATAACTGGGTTAAGTGGGAAAAGAAATTCATTTTCGGCCCTTATATCCATCATGTGGTGGGAATTCACGGAAGCTATTCCGGCATTATTCAGGAAGCGTGCCGCTATCTGGGAATACGGATAGATCTGCCTGACATGCCTAACCAGTACTGACAAGCGGGGAATATAGATGAGAGGCGATAAAAAGACCATCCGGATTTTCTGGACACTGTTTGCCTTTAATGCCTTATTTTACATACCGGGGGCCACCTTCGGCGCCTATATCGGCGTATATTACAGATCCCGGGGAATGGATGTTTCTCAAATCGGCCTTCTTTCCGCCATCGGGCCGCTGCTGGCGTTGGTCATGCAGCCCCTTTGGGGTGTGGTTTCCGACAGGAAAGGCAGGCATATGACGGTTCTGCGCCTGGCCCTGGTGGGTTCGGCTGCGGGTGTCCTGTGCTATTACCGGGCGGATACCTTTGCGTTGTTTGCCGTATGTGTGCTCATTTACAGCTTTTTTAACTGTGCCGTAGGGCCTATCGGGGATTCCATCGTAGTGGATATGGCGCAGGAAAACGGCCTGAAATTTTCTTCCATCCGAATGGGAGGGACACTGGCTTATGCGGTGGTGGTTATTTTTGCGGGAATGTACCTGAAAACCAATCCCACCGCATCCTTCGGGATCACAGCTGCCGCATGGGCGATCATGCTGGTCATAACACGGTTCATGAACGGTGAGGTAAAGACCCATAAGTGTGAGAAGCAGGCGGGTATTCTGACAGTCCTCAAAAATAAAAAAATCCTGTTTGTTCTTTTTTACGCCTGTGTTTTCCAGATTGTGCTGGGCTGCTACGGCTCCTTTCTGGGCCTGGTAGTGACGGACATGGGGTATGATAACGCGGTTATAGGCCGGCTGATGTGCGTTTCTGCCCTCGGTGAAATACCGGTCCTCCTCTGTATTGGCTACTTATCAAGAAAAATCCGTATTGAATATCTGCTGCTCATTGCAGGGGCCGCCATGACCGTAAGGATCTGGCTGCCCCTGACAGGGAGCATAGCCGGGATTTTTCTGGGGCAGTCCCTGCAGGGAGTGACCTATATGATCATGTATTACAGCTGTGTGATGTTCATGAACGAGAATTTATCCAAGGAGCTGCATGGCACGGGCCAGTCTCTGTTCTATATGGTTCAGACGGGACTTGCCTGTACCTTCAGCAATATTGTAGGGGGATGGCTGGGAGGAAAAATCGGCCTTCTTAAAACCTATTTTCTTTATGGCCTGATTCTGCTCTTCGTCACGGTGCTTTGCGCTTTTGTGCTGAGGAGCCATTTTCATAAGAAAAAACAAGAACAAAAGGAGGCGGAATTTTTATGAGTGAAACGGGATCATTGCTGTCAGGGCTTACCAGCCTGGCAGACGCAAAGACAAGATCGATCAGCCCGGAAAATTTCCACGGGGAAAAAGGCAGGGGCGGAATGGCAGTGGAAGGGACCGGAAAGGAATGTGCCAGGCAGCTGGGACAGGGATGGAAAATTTCCCCTTCGGTTGAAATCGCGGGAAAAGAACTTCTGGTGCTGGCGGATATCGAGGGAAGCGGCATCATCCAGCATATCTGGCTGACCTGTCCCCATGAAGACTGGCGTTGCCTGATTCTGCGGATGTATTGGGACGAGGAGGAGAATCCTTCCATAGAGGTCCCTCTGGGTGATTTTTTCTGCATGGGCTGGTGTAAGCCCGGGCTTCTGCAGTCCATCCCGGTATGTGTCAATCCCAACGGGGGAATGAATTGCTATTGGCAGATGCCTTTCCGCAAAGGGGCGCGGATTACGCTGGAAAACCTGACGGATAAAAAGAGTGTGGTTTATTATCAGATCACCTATTCCCAAACCCATGTGGCGGAGGATACGCCCTATTTCCATGCCCAGTTTTCAAGAGATAACCCGCTGGAATATAAGAAGAACCATGTGATTCTTCAGGGGGCGGAGGGAAGGGGCCAGTATGTGGGAACCTATCTCGCCTGGGGAGTGAACAGCAACCGGTGGTGGGGAGAAGGGGAAATCAAGTTTTTCATGGACGGTGACAAAGAATTTCCCACTATCTGCGGAACAGGTACGGAGGATTATATCGGCGGCGCCTGGAATTTTGAGTATCCCAAAGGGGAATACTGCCGGTTTTCGAGTCCTTATTCCGGCCTGCATCAGATCATCCGTCCGGATGGCCTGTACAGCTCCCAGCAGCGCTTCGGTATGTACCGTTTTCATCTGACGGATCCCATCCGGTTTGACCAGGACCTTCATGTGGAGATCCAGGCTCTGGGATGGCGGAGCGAGGGACGTTACCTTCCTCTGCAGGACGATATCGCATCGGTGGGCTACTGGTATCAGACGGAACCTCACAAGCCGCTTCCTCCGCTGCCGGATGTTGATGAACTGGAAGTGAACTGAGCATGGAATGACAAAAGGGAGGTTTTATGGGGACATTTGCTTATTACAAGGACAGGCAGCGGACGATATCCTTTCCGGTAGGGGGATTGGGATCCGGCTGTATCGGAATTGCGGGAAACGGCTGTCTGATAGACTGGCAGGTTTATAACAGGCCCGCCATGGGGACGAGAAACGGTTACAGCCATTTTGCGATCAAGGCGCAGGATGAAACAGGGCTGCTGGATGCCAGGGTTCTTGTTTCGGATCTGGAAAAGCCCTATATGGGGCAGGTGGATGAAAAAACAATGCTGGGAATGCCGCATTTCCGGGAGCTGGTGTTTGAGGGAAGATATCCTGCGGCCAAGCTGTCCTTCCTGGATGAAAGATTTCCGGGAAAGGTTACGCTCCGGTATTATAATCCGTTTATTCCCTTAAATGATAAAGATTCCAGCATTCCCGGACTGTTTGCGGATATTATCGTGGAAAACACGTCGGATCATCCCATCCGCTATACAGCGGCAGGGGTGATAACCAATCCAAATAAGGGAGCCAATACAAGCAATCATTATTTTGAGGACAAAGGGATCCGGGGAATCCGTTTTGCAACGGATGGGATGGATGAACGGGATGCGGAGTACAGCGATTTTACCCTGGCGACGGATTCAGAAGAAGGGGACTGTCAGGAGTACTGGTTCCGCGGAAACTGGCGGGATCATGTGGAAACCTACTGGCGGGAGTTCGCTTCAATACAGCCGCTTCAAAACAGACGTTATGAGACGGGGATCCCGGATTATAAGGATACGGGAATGCTCTGTGCCGTACAGGATATCGGCCCGGGGGAGAAGAAGGAATTTCATTATATCCTTACCTGGAACGTGCCGAACTGTAATAATTATTGGAGCGGCCTGGATATCAGTACCTCCAATATCCATTATGATGTGTGCGACCGTACGCCCTGGAAGAATTATTATGCGGTGCTTTTTGCGGATTCCGGGGCCAGCGCATCCTACGGACTTGAAAACCGGGCGCGCCTTTGGGAAGAAACGAAGTGTTTTATGGACGCGGTTTACAGCACCACCATTCCGGAGGAGGCTCTGGATGCCGTTACGGCTAATCTGGCGATCCTTCGTTCTCCTACATGCCTGCGGCTGGAGGATGGCTCCTTTTACGGATGGGAAGGCTGTTTTGACGATGTGGGAAGCTGCGAAGGAACCTGTACCCATGTATGGAATTACGCTTATGCGCTGCCTTTTCTTTTCCCTGCCCTGGCACGGAGCATCCGGGATCTGGAGTTCACTTACAGCCAGCAGGATGACGGCGGGGTGGAATTCCGTCTCCGCCTGCCTCTCGGGAGTACGGGAAGGAGATTCCATTCCTGTGTGGACGGACAGCTGGGAAGCGTCATGCTGACCTACAGAGACTACAAAATAAGCGGTGACAGAGAGTGGCTGGAAGGAAAATGGGAATCTGTTAAGCAAGCCATTGCCTATGCCTGGTCCGAAGAAAATCCGGATGCCTGGGATCGGAAAAAACAGGGAGTGCTGGACGGAAGGCAGCACCATACCCTGGATATGGAGCTGTTCGGCCCCAATGCCTGGCTTCAGGGATTTTATGTGGGTGCGCTTGAGGCAGCGGCGGAAATGGCCGCCATATTGGGAGATGGGGAAGCGGAGGCGGAGTACAGGGCTCTGGCCGCCGGAGGAAAGGCGTATTTGAACAATGAATTGTTCAATGGGGAGTATTTTTACCAGAAGATAGATGTGTGCGACCGTTCTGCAGTGGATCGGTTTAACGCCTCAAAAGAGTACTGGAATGAAGAAAAGGGGCAGATCAAATATCAGATTGCGGAAGGGTGCGGAATCGATCAGGTTCTTGCTCAGTGGCATGGAAATCTGTGCGGACTGCCTGAGATATTTGAAAAGGAAAAAGTGCATAAGGCACTTGCTTCTATCTTCTGCTATAATTACAAACCGGCTTTGGGGGATATTTATAACCCATGGCGAATTTTTGCCATCGATGAAGAAAGCGGCGCAATCATGTGCGAATGGCCGGAGGGCACGGAGAAACCTGCCATCCCCCTGACCTATGCCCAGGAATGTATGGACGGCATGCAGTATCAGGCGGCGGCCCATATGATTCAGGAGGGGATGACGGAAGAGGGAGAGACGATTGTCAGAGCGGTGAGAGGAAAATACAGGGGAGATAACCGGAATCCCTGGTGCGAGATTGAATGCGGCAGCTACTATGCACGTTCCATGGCAAGCTATGCGCTGCTGCTTTCCTACAGCGGCTTTGTGTATGATGCAGCTGCAGGTATTATGGGATTCCGCCCGGTAATCAAAAGCAAAGAGGAGGATTTCTCCAGCTTCTGGTCCATGGGCAGCGGATGGGGTACCGTCCGTTACAGGAAGGACGGGAGCATATGGCTTGAAGTAATCCGGGGAAGCCTGGAACTGAAGCGGTTTGTTTATGGAAACGGGACAGAGGTGGCAGCGGTATACGCGGACGGGAAGGAAGTTCCTTTCATGCATGAAAAGGAAGCTGTGGGCTTCCCGGAGAAAATCAGAATACAAAAGAGTCTGGAACTGAAGGCGGATTAATCCGCCTTCATTTCTATTCTCTGGCCTGTCTCAAAAGAACGGATTGCTCCGTAGGCCAGCTCCAGGGCGCGCAGGCCCCGTCTGGCAGGAACCGGCGGCTTTTGCCCTGCGAGAAGCGCCGGAATGAGCGCGTCCAGATGCCGGTCCAGATTCCGGCCAAAGCTGCGCAGATCGTCTTCAAAGAATCCGGCCTGCCAGGTTTCTGCCATATCACTGTTGGTGGACTGGAAGGAATAGGAGCGCACATTATCCTCTATCAGGATTCTTCCGTCTGTGCCTCCGATTTCTACAAGCTGGGACAGGCGGTTATGTTCGTTGGCGTCCAGCGTGGCGAGGAAGGAGCCCACGGCTCCGTTTTGGAAACGCAGGGCCAGGGTAAAGCTGGAAAAGCTGTTTCGTCCGCCATTATCTGTCATTTCCGCCATACAGGAGCGGATGGGGCCGCAGAGATGCTCCAGAAGATCCAGGCCGTGGCACTGTGCTTCGATGAGATTCAGATAAGGATGATCCAGGTAAGGGGTATCCCATCCATGGCCGAAACGCCAGTGGGCGAATACCGGCCGTCCCAGGCGGCCTTCATCGATGGCCTGTTTGGCTTTCAGACAGGGAATGCTGTAGCGCTGATTGAAATCTATGGCGTAAAAGAGATTTTTTTCTTCCGCCTTTGCTACCAAAGCTCTTGCTTCCTCCAGCTTATAGGCGATAGGCTTTTCTGACAGAAGAGGAATACCGGCTTCAATGACTGCCATTGTGGTTTCAAAGGTATGCTGGGCGGGAAGACAGAGAGAGACAAAATCCGGTTTTTCCTTTTCCAGCAGCTCCGGAACGGAAAGATAATAAGGTACCTTGAACTCAGCGGCCCTTTTTGCCGTCCGTTCCTGAGTGCGCCCGGCGATTGCCACAAGCTCCGTATCACTGCGCCCGGAAAACGCCCTTGCATGCTGATAGCCCCAGCCGCCTGCACCGATGACTGCTACGCGTAATTTTTTCTGTTCCATATATGACTCCTTTCCTTATGCCTGAAAGAAACAGGGCTGAGGTGTTGTTACAGGCCCGTCCACCACCAGAATATCCGGTCCGTTATCCTGTTCTTCAAAATGGATACGATCCACACAAAGGCGGCGGGGGCTCATTTTTGTTAAATCATAATGTCGGTGGTAAATGATGAACATGTCTTTCTTGTCGGGGGACCAGGTAATGCAGTGATGGCCCACGCCATGTACGTTTTCATTGGAACGAAGAATCGGATTGTTTTCATATTTCCTGAATACTCCCATGGGAGAATCGGAAACAGCGTAGCCGGATCCATAATCGGACAGGCAGTGGCTGCCGGAATAGGTGAGATAATACAGTCCTTTGTGCAGGAGCATATAAGGTGCTTCATTTACCGGCCACTGGATGCATTCCCAGGGAGTGTCCGGAACCAGAAGCCGGGTCAGGGTTTCCTCCCGGATCCCCAGCAGATCATCGGTCATTTTCGCTCCCCAGATCTGGTTGGAATCAAAGAAACGGACGAAATACAGATACCAGGTGCCGTCCGCATCCTGAAAAAAGTGGCTGTCAATTTCCTTGGTATCCTCGTGCAGCGGCTTCTTCACCTCCTGTACAAAGGGGCCGAGGGGAGAACGGCTTGTGGCGATACACAAATGCTCCTCCACGGAGTAGGAAAGATAAAAGAGGCCGTTGGTATAAATGATATCCGGTGCCCAAAACTGCTTTTCTCCCCAGGAATCGCAGGCTTTCAGCGCCATACCGGCATCGTGCCAGTGGACGAGATCCTTTGAGGTATAAACCTTGAAGCCCATTTCGGAATCATCCTTCATGTCGGTGTTGGTGGCATAAAGATAATAGGTCCCTTCATAATAGATGACGTCCGGATCGGCACAGCCGTCCAGAACCGGATTGGTGAACATGTTTTCTTCCATAAAAAATACCTCCCATAGTAAGCAGCGCTTTCAGATTCATATGACGGAGCGCGGACTGCCGCTGTCTCTATTTTATCAAATCCTGCAAAGAGATGATATGGATTTGCCGCGTTCCAATAATTTTATATCCATCAGCCGAATTAACTACAAAAATTTGAAAGGAATCATTCCTTTCAGTATACGGAAAGGAAACTGCAGTGAAGCAGATCTGTGTTTTTGATATCCAGGTCAAAATCACAGATTATGTTATCTCCTGTGAAATGGATAACGCCGATTCCCTTTTTAATAGTAACAGCAGTGCTGAAAGCTCCGTCATTGCCGTCAGCGATGATTGTCTGTTCACCGTCTTCAGCGGTATATACCAGTTTGGCATATCCGGACTGATTTTTCAGCGTGCCGGTTATGGTGATTTCCGTATCTTTTTTGGCGGAAAGAGAAGTAAGCTGCAAAACGGGGGAATTGGCCTCCTGATGTGCGGTTCCCCGTACCTGACAGTTGTTTAAGCCCATCATACTTATGTAATTTTCCATATAGGAGCTGCCTTCAGCCAGTTCCGGCTGCTGGGTGGAAGGCTCTGCTTCATATTGGATCCGGACAGTGCCGCTGATATCTGTCAGCTTATTTTTCTGGCTGCCTACATAAATATAATAATTTCCGCTGTAGTCCGAACTATGATATATGCCGTCCTCGCTTTCATAATGCATCTGGGATCTTCCTTCCTGATAGCTGCTCCATACGATGAGATTTCCACTCTTTGGCATGCGTATGCCCATGTACAGATTTTTGCCATGAGCAGCCCTGACCTCATAGAGAATTTTCTCCGCACTGCCAAGATCCGGCACGGCGCCGATACAGACTTCGCTGTGCGGGGAAAGGGTATCAATGCGGAAGGATATTTCCAGAAGCCCGGAAGAATCCTTGTCCAAGACCGCTGGCGGCCCCTGTTCATTGCCTTTCAGCCGTATTTCCTTCTGTGCGGCAGTGGTTTTTGTATCAGGGTCGGAACGTCCATACATGATAGCTTCTATTTTTCCCAAATCGTCATTAAAGGGCAGGTAAGCGCCGGCAGCGGAGGCACAGGAGCATAAAAGGAGAGTGGCTGACAGAGCGACAGGGATCATCAGCTTTTTTCGTTTATTGAAATTCATAATTGCCTCCAGTCTTTCTTTTAACAATTCCTTGCTTTCATTAAGAGTTACAGATGCGAGCGAATTCTTGTAATGGCCGCCCACACTGATGGCATTGATTAAAGTATCGCCATAGCCATGCTGTCCGGCGGCATCAAGCTTTCTGATAACGGCTTCATCACAGGACAGCTCGCATAAGCGGCTTATATCCTGTTCCATCAGATAAACGAGAGGATTGAACCAGTGCAGGCATACAACAAGCTGGACAAACCATTTATAAAACATATCTCCCCGTTTATAATGGGTCAGTTCGTGAAGCGCTATATATTGAAAATCGGAATCCGGCAGGTCGGTGGTGGGAAGAATGATGCAGGGACGGACAAAACCAATTAATAAGGGAGTGGAAACCAGGGGATTGCAATACAATTCCACCGGCTTATTCACTCCGGCCTGTTCCGCAGCGGATGCCAGACGGTCCAGAACGGCGACGTCGGATACCTCAGAGCTGCCCGCCTTTACATAGCGTATAAAGCTCTGATAAATGGTAACTTTCCTGACAAAAAGAACGAGCCACAAGAACCAGAGGAGCAGCGGGAAAACGGACATAAAGCTTATTATCCCGCCGGATACGGAAGAAGAGTCCCATGAGTTGATACCGGAAAGAGGAGCCTCAGGATACCCGTTTTGCTCCTGTAACCGCACAGCTTCGTTTTCTTCAATAAAGAAAACATCCGCCTGACTGATGTTCTGCTCCAGTGAATGGAACAGAACTCCCACCGGGCTTATTCCGGGCGTGAGAGGCAGAAGCAGACGGAGGAGGGCAATCAGCCATATATAATACTGCCAGCGTTTGCTGGTCCTGTTTTTCAGAAGGGCCTTCAGGAAAAACAGAAAAAGGATCACAAGTGAACCGGACAGCGAAAGAGATAATACCGTTTCGATCAGACTGTTCATTTTCAGTCACTTCCTTTTTCCCAGAATTTTTTCAATTCCTCGTAATCCTCAGGCGACAGCATTTCTCTTTGTATCAGCGTGGATACAAGCCCCTTTGCATTCCCTTCATAAAATTTGTCGAGAAAGCATTTCATTTGATCTGCCTGATAGTCCTCTTCTGATACGATGGCTGTATACTCATTTCTCCGCCCGATTTTGTTCGTTTTTAATAATCCTTTTTCCACGAGACGTGAAAGAAGCGTCGTGACCGTATTTTTCTGCCAGGTACGGCCTGTCTGTGCCAGTTTTTCCATAATATCAGCATAGAGGGCCATACCTCCATTTTCCCAGATGATTTTCATGAGTTCCAGTTCGGAATCGGATACCTGTTGAATCATTTGTTCCTCCTTTTACATAACAGTTTGTCGGCCTAAATTTATAATAACACCTTGTCGGCTAACTGTCAACGCAGTCTTTCCTGTGGATTCCTGTATTTAATCTGTTTGTTACTGCTGTAATTTATGGTATGATAGGAAGAAGAAAGCAGGCAGGATGCTCCTGCGCAAAAGCACAGGGATTCCCGGAGAAGCAGGTTCGGAGAGGGAATCCGGAATCGAGGCCGGAATGTATGAATGTGCGGAAGCGGTCTATCAGAACGAAATCTGGAGGGCCGCCTCTTTAAAGGATGAGAACGGTAATTATAAGCAGGAACTGCGTCTGAAGATGAAAAAGGAGAGTCAGAAGCATTGCTTCAGCTGTCCGGAATGCGGGGAAAGCCTGATACTGAATGCGGGGAATATCAGGCAGCCTTATTTCAGCCATTATGCGGGCAGTGACTGTGTGCTTACCAGCAAGGAACAGGCGGAGAGACATCAGCTGATGAGGCAGGCCATGCTTTTGCTGGCTCAAAGCAGCTTCCCGGATGCCGAAATACGGGAGTATGCTCTTTTGAAGGGGAATATGCGCAGCCAGCTTCTCGTTATGTTGCCTGACAGTAAAATCGCGCTCAACTATGTATCTGATTTTGTGAAGCTTGGCAGGCTGGAAGATAAGATAGCCTGTATGAAAGAAAAAGGAATAAAACCGGTCTGGTTCACGCCCTTCAGGATAGCGGGCAGAGAAAAACTGACGACGGCAGAATATCTGATCAGCGCGGAGCAGCCGGTTCTTAAAAGCATTGACTGGTTAAATAAGCTTATTTATATGAAGGAATATGATGCGGATACGGACAAAGTGCTGTGGGAAGAATGCTATTCCTTTGCGGAACTGCGGCTGGACGAAGAGGGGGAATTCGTCTGCCGGGAACAGATAGAGCCTGATGAAAGTATATTACAGCAGCGAAGACATCAGGAAATGCTGGAAGAGAAGCTGGAGGAGGAGAGGCGTCTCAGGCTGGAATGCGGGAGAAACGCAGCAGCCTGCCTGTTCAGACAGAAAGAAGCCTCTTCTGCGGTGTATGAACCGGAACAGGTGGTGCTGCGGATTTCTAAGGAAGAATATCTTCAGCAGGAATATGCTTATGGACAGGATTTCTTTATGAAAGCCTTTGACGAATACTGGGTTTTGAAGAAGCTGAAAGGGGGAAGCCAGGAACGGCGTGCAGCGGCGGCAGTCAGGGAAAGATTCCTGGAATATGCGGATTATGAGCTGCAGTATGAACGGAAGGGGGAGGAGAAAGGACTTTTCTTAGGAAAGGTTCTTCAGATTCTGGAGGAGGTCCGTGACAGCAGGGAATGGCTGGCAGCGGGGAGTTAACAGATACAGAATACATTCCGACTTCCGGGAATAGCAGGAAGGAAATATTTTGAGGACACAGGAGAAAACCACCTATGGCAACCATCAAACAAATAGCGGAAGAGCTGGGAATAAGCCCTACCACCGTATCGAATGTAATTAACGGCCGTACAGGCAAAATGTCGGCGGAAACCAGAGAGAAGATAGAAGAGGCTCTGTGTAAGTACCACTATGAAACGGCAGGAAAAAGCGGCGGTGCTGCTGCGGAAGAAAATATGATTGCAGTGGGCTTCTGCATGGGGCGGAACAAGAATGTCATGACGGATCCCTTCTGCGGTGAGCTTTTGGGAGCCATTCAGAGGGCCGTAAAGTCCTATGGCAGATATATCGTTCTGGATGTACCGGAAACGGAAGAGGATTTAATCCGTCTGTGTGCCCCCTGGAATATCGACGGCGCGATCGTACTGGGATGGAACCCGGAGCAGTGCGCCAGGCTTCAGCAAAAAATCAACAAGCCCCTTGTTTTTATTGATTCCTGTTTTGAAGATATGGAAGCATATGATAATATCGGCCTGCAGGATTATGAAGGGGCCTTTGAGCTGATATCCTATCTGCTCCGTCTCGGACACCGTAACATCGCTTTTTTCAGCGATCAGGAGCCGCCTATGGCCAGCAACCGGGAACGGTTCAGAGGATATCTGGATGCGCTGAAAGCCTTTGATGTCCCTTTTTCCCGGGAAGACTTTTATTTCCTTCCGGAGAATAAGACGATGCGCCATGAGGTGTTGCGGCAGTTTGCAAGAAAGAATGGCAAGAAGTACAGCGCTGCCTTTTTCATATCTGATTATTATGCGAATGAAGCCATCACCGTTTTTTATTCCAAAGGGCTGAACGTACCGGATGATATTTCTGTAGTTGGTTTTGATGATAACATATATGCCAGGCTGTCAAGGCCTGCGCTTACCACAGTCCGCCAGCTTCCTGAGGAAAAGGGGAAACAGGCTGTGGAGTTGCTGATGAAAAGAATCCGGGGAGAAGAAAGCCCGGTGCGTTCCCTCACGCTTCCTACCGAGCTGATTGTGAGAGAAAGCACCAAGGCGGTATTTTCCTCCGAAGGGCGGCGGTAGAGGGAAACAGACGTATCCGTGCCAGGGTCCCTCCCGTCCTTTTGTTCCGCCTGCCTGCGCCTCGCCCTTTCTCCCGGGCCGGGGACGGCTTTGGATGTTGTTTCAGTTCCAGCCTCAAAAACGGGGTGTTTCTAAATATTTCATTCTTCCGGAATTCTGCCAGCGCGGCAAAACTCCTCGCGTTCGCTCGTCAGACAAGCCGCTAAGGACGGCAGCCTTCCGGAAGAATGAAATATTAAGAAACATCACCGTTTTTTCCCATGGAACTGAAACAACATCCAAAGCCGTCCCCGGCCCGGGAGAAAGGGCAAGGCGCAGGCAGGCGGAGCAAAAGGACGGGAGGGACCCTGGCACGGATACGTCTGTTTCGGCAGGCTAAGTATTTTATGTGTCTGTGGTTTTCGCGGGGGGTTCATTTATTAATCAATGGAATAAACGGTCTTTGATTGTACACTCTATACAATTAGAGACTGTTTTTTTGTGCAATAAATTGGTTTTGAAGAACACTTATTGAACAACCTGACAAAACCAACTAATCTTTTAGATAGAAAGATACCGAAAAAATGGTGTTTCCCGGAGGACGGGAAACGGCTGAAAAGGAAAGGGGATTATATATGGAAAACAAACAGGCGAAATGGTGGCAGAAGGCGGTTATTTATCAGATTTATCCCAGAAGCTTTTATGACAGCAATGCGGATGGAATAGGAGATCTTCAGGGGATTATACAGAAGCTTCCTTATCTGCAGGATCTGGGAATTGATGCGATTTGGCTGTCTCCGGTATTCCGTTCTCCTCAGGATGATAATGGTTATGATATCTCCGATTATCAGGATATTGATCCGATTTTCGGTAAGCTGGAGGATATGGATGAGCTGATTGCGGAAGCGAAGAAAAGGGGAATCCGTATTATCATGGATCTGGTTTTGAACCACAGTTCGGATGAGCATCCCTGGTTCCTGGAGGCGAAAAAAAGCAAGGATAATCCCTATCATGATTTTTATGTATGGCGTGACGGCGTGGAGGGAAAGTATCCGAATGATTTGAAGGCGGCCTTCTGCGGCCCTGCATGGGAATGGGTGCCGGAATGCGGACAGTATTACCTGCATCAGTTTTCTGTGAAGCAGCCGGATCTGAACTGGGAAAATCCTGCGCTGCGGAAAGCTATTTACGATATGATCAACTGGTGGATTGACCGCGGTGTGGGCGGCTTCCGGCTGGATGTGATAGACCTGATTGGAAAGGATACGGATAACTGTGTTATGGCAGAAGGGCCTATGCTTCATCCTTTTATCAGGGAGATGAGCAGCAATACCTTCCAGAGAGCCGATTTAGTGACAGTCGGCGAGGCGTGGAGCGCCACTCCGGAGAGGGCGTTCCTCTACAGTAACCCGGATGGCTCCGAGCTTTCCATGGTATTTCAGTTCGAACACATGGTGCTGGATCAGCAGCCGGGGAAAGAAAAATGGGATTTGGCCCCTCTTCCTTTTGTGGAATTTAAGAAGGTGTTTACGAAATGGCAGCAGAGTCTGTACCAGAAGGGATGGAACAGTCTTTTCCTGGATAACCACGACCTGCCCCGGGCGGTATCCCATTTCGGAAATGATGAAAAATACCGTGTGGAATCCGCTAAAATGCTGGCGACAATGATTCACGGCATGCAGGGAACCCCTTATATTTACCAGGGAGAGGAACTGGGGATGACAAATGTGAGATTTGACATTGAGGATTACCGGGATATTGAACTCCTGAACATGTATAAGGAACGGATGGAAAACGGATACGAGGAACAGGATATCATGCGTTCCATTTATGCCAAGGGCAGGGATAATGCAAGGACTCCCATGCAGTGGGATGAAAGCGCAAATGCCGGGTTCACGGCAGGAACTCCCTGGATACGCTGCAATCCTAACTATACAGTGATCAATGCCCAGGAAGAGCTGGTGGATCAGGATTCCATTTTCCATTACTATAAAAAATTGATTGCCTTAAGAAAAAAGGAAAATGTCCTTGTTGACGGCTGGTATGAGCCGGTGATGGAAGAGGATGAGGATGTTTTCGCCTATACAAGGGAAAATGATACGGAAAAGCTGCTCGTTCTCTGTAACTTTAAAGAACAGCCCCAGACACGGATCCTTCCGGAGGAATGGAAAAACGGGGAAGTGCTGATTTCCAACTATCCGGACAGCAGTGCGGGCGGAAATTTACGTCCCTTTGAAGCAATGATGATAAAGGTGAGAAAGGGGTAAGAAAATATGAGAAAACGGGGGAAAGCGGCGGCCTGCCTGATGATTGCGGCATTAACGGCAATCGCAGCGGTGCTGCCTGGCTGTCAGCCGCCGGACAGGAAAGGCAAAATCGAGATAGAGCTTGTACAATATAAGCCGGAAGCGGTGGAAGTATTTGAAATGCTGGAAGAAAAATTTAATGCCTCCCATGATAATATCCATCTGACTATTGAATCACCCAACGATGCGATGACCATCCTGAAAACCCGTTTTATCAGGGAGGACGCGCCGGATATTATTGGTATCGGAGGAGATATCAACTATTCCAATTTCCTGGATTCAGAGATGCTCATGGATATTTCCGATTACCGGGGCCTTGCGGATATAAATCCTTCTTACTTGACTATTGACAAGCAGCTGGAATTTATTCCCATGAACGGTACCTATGCGGTCCCTTATGTGGCAAATGCCGCCGGTGTTTTATATAACCGCGCCATGTTTCAGGAGAACGGATGGAAAATCCCGGAAACCTGGGAAGAATTTAAGGCTTTATGTGATACGATACAAGCCGCAGGAGTCCAGCCTTTGTACTTCGGCTTTAAAGATACCTGGAACTGCCTGGCACCCTGGAACGCCATAGCTGTGGATTTGGCTCCGGCCGACGTATGCAGCAGGGTTAACAGGGGAGAAACCACTTTTACTGAACAGTACAGGGAAGTGGCGGAACGTATGCTGGAGCTTCTTCCTTATGGACAGAAGGATCCTTTTTCCTACGGTTATAATGATGCCTGTACGGCCTTCGCACGCGGACAGTCTGCCATGTTTACTATTGGCAGCTATGCGGTGCCCCAGATCAAATCCGTGAATCCGGACATTGATATTGATACCTTTGTCCTGCCCGCCAGTGATAACGCACAGGAGAATGTGCTCAATTCAGGCATTGACCTGCAGTTTTCCGTCATGGCGGACTGTCCTGAAAAAGAAGCGGCCTATGAAGTCCTTGATTTCCTTCTTGCGGATGAGAATGTACAGGCCTACCTGGATAATCAGAATGCCGTGCCCTGTAAGAACGGGGACTTTAAGCTTCCTTCCATGCTGGACGGCGTCGCCGATTATATTAAGGAAGGAAAAATGGTGGATTATCAGGATCACCATTATCCGACGGAAATGGCGGTAGACGCCCTGATACAGACCTATTTGATTCAAAAAGATACCGATGCTTTTCTTGCCGGTTTCGATCAGGACTGGCAGCGTTATAACAGGGATCTGATTGCCAAGGTGCAGCGGTATGAAGATGAACATCCGGATACCGGTGCGGAAGGGGGAACGAATCAATGAATAAGAAGAAAAAAATGAGTGACAGAGACAGAACCTTTCTGCTGATTACGATACCTATCCTGCTGTTGTTTTTCTGCTTCAATACGCTCCCTTTGCTGAAAGGTTTTCTTTACAGCTTTACCAATTTTAAAGGCTACGGAAGCTATGATTTTGTTAAGCTGAGAAACTACATCGATCTTTTCCAGGATGCCCGTGTGGGAAAATCCTACCTGTTTACCTTTAAATTTGCGTTGGTTTCCACAATCCTGGTAAATGTCCTGAGCCTGATTCTTGCCCTGGGGCTGAACAGCAGAATAAAGGGAAAAAGCGCGCTCCGGGGAATTTATTTTATACCCAATGTACTGGGCGGACTGGTGGTAGGCTATATTTTCAGCTATCTTTTTACCTATATCCTGCCCGCGCTGGGACAGGCGGCGGGGATCGAAGCGCTGAGCACCAGCCTTTTGTCAGGAACCGGAACAGCCTGGTTTGCCATTGTGCTGGTATGCTCCTGGCAGTCGATAGCCATGAATACCATTATTTATATATCCGGGCTGCAGACCGTTCCCGAGGATGTGTATGAGGCCGGAGCCATAGACGGCGTCTCAGGCTGGAAAAAGTTTTGGAGCCTGACCTTCCCGCTGATCATTCCGTTCTTTTCCATAAATATGGTGCTTTGTATGAAAAATTTCCTCATGGTCTTCGATCAGATCATGGCCTTGACTAAGGGCGGGCCGGCGCAGAGTACGGAATCCATTTCCTACCTCATCTATAATAACGGTATGAGCGGAGGACAGTTCGGCTTCCAGAGCGCCAATGCATTCGTATTTTTTATAGTTATAGTAGCGATATCCGTCATTCAGATGCGAATTACCGGTAAGAAGGAGGAGCAGCTATGAAAAAAGGACAGCAAAAAGGAACGCAGCGGGTCAATTGGCCGGTTACGATTCTGTTGATTCTGGGAAGCCTTACGATTTTCTTCCCCTTATATATGGCAATTGTCATAGCCTTTAAAAGCCCCTCCGAAATGACCAATGACATCGCCGGAATTCTGTCCCTGCCCTCCGCATTCCGGCTGGATAACTTTACAGAAGCCATGCGGGTAACAGATTTCTGGCATTCCCTGGGAAACAGCCTCCTCATTACCTGTACGGTCATCCTTATAGCCATTGCGGTCCATTCCCTGGCCGGATACGCCATCGGGCGGAATATGGCCCACAGCCGTTTTTATAATATTGCCTACCTGTACATTGTGAGCGGTATGTTCGTCCCCTTTGCTATTCTCATGATGCCGCTGGTAAAGCAAACAGCCCAGATAGGACTGGCAAACCGGGTGGGGGTTATCCTTTTGTATGTGGTATTCTATATGCCCATGAACCTGCTTCTGTATTCCGGCTACCTGAAAAACATCCCGCTCGCGCTGGAAGAAGCGGCAAGAGTGGATGGAGCCAGCACCTGGGAGACCTATTGGAAAATCATTTTTCCCATTATGAAGCCCATGCACGCCACGGCAGCAGTCCTCACCGCGCTGGGGACCTGGAATGACGTAATGACGCCTCTGGTTATCATGTCCGGAACCGGGCACAATACGCTGCCGCTTGCACAGCTGAACTTCCAGACACAGTTCGGGACGAACTATAACCTGGCATTCGCCTCTTACCTGCTGGCGCTGCTTCCTATTCTGATTTTCTATCTGTTCTGCCAGAAACAGATATTGAATGGCGTTGTAAACGGGGCAGTGAAGTAAGGTTTAATTAATTTATTTCTGGTCATTACTGTATGAAATATGGCAACAGCAAAAAAGCAGATGCTTAACCGGCATCTGCTTTTTTTGGCGTGCGAAGCTTTTCATCCCTGCGGATGTTTTATTTCCCGTTTTTTATTTCGCAAAATCTCACCTTATGCGAAAATTAGAGTAAGTTTTAAACTGACATTTTATGGTAATTATAAACTCAACACTGGAATTTATTGTAAGACAAGTTTTGTATTTTGTCAATTAATGCGTAAAAAAATATATTGAAATGTCATTTTCTGTCGCATCAGGTATAAATTACCGGGAAATGACATTGCTGACAAACAGACAGTAATTACTTTTACGGAATACAAGCTGCGTTTGAGTTGCCATAGGTGGTGCAGTTAATTTATGAGCCGTCAAATATTTCGTCAGGACGATGGAGGAGACTATGGCAAGAAAAGGGGAAAATATCTATAAAAGGAAGGATGGCCGCTGGGAAGGACGTTACCATAAAATCAATATGGCGGACGGCCGTCAAAAATATGCTTCTGTCTATGGGAAAACCTACAAGGAAGTGAAGGAAAAGCTTTTTTTAAAGAAAAGGGAACAGTTCCTGGAAAAAGGCGGACATGGCTGTCTGCCGATCGGCCTTACGATAGGGGAGGCCGCCGGGATGTGGCTGGAGGAACGCAGAGGCGCCTGGAAGGAATCCACACTTTCCACCTATCGTTCCATTACGGAGAAGCATATTCTGCCGCTGATTGGTTCCGTACCGGCGGAAGCCTGGGATTTTGCCGCATACAGAGAATATTTCAAAATTCTGAGGGAAGGGAAACAGGGAAAAAAGCTTTCCGAGCAGTATCTGCACCAGATACACATTATTTTAGGACAGATTCTGCAGTTCCTGAAGGACAAATATCACTGTACCGGGCTGGAACAGCCCCACGCGCCTTACGCCGCCAGACACAGGCCGGTACATCCCCCGCTGGAAACAGATATACGGAAGCTGGAAGCATACCTGCAGAAAGAAGCGCTGAAAGGGGATGTTACCTGCATGGGCATCCTCCTGACCGGCTGCAGCGGAATCCGTATTGGAGAACTGTGTGCCCTGAAATGGGGCGATATCAGTTTTGAGAAAGGTACGATGCATATCGGCAGGACCCTGCAGAGAATCCGCACTTTTTGCAGTAACAGCGGGGAAACAGGCTGTTATTCAACCGGAACGAAAATAACAATTACTTCCCCCAAATCAGGTAATTCAGACAGAGAGATCCCGCTCCCCGGTTATCTGCTTACACTTCTGCAAAAATGGAGAGGCAGACAGGAGGATTATCTGATGCCGGGAAGGAAAAAAGAATATACCGAGCCGAGGACCTTACAATACCGGTTCCTGAGAATTCTGAAAAGCCTGGGGATCCCCTCCTTTAATTTTCACATGCTGCGGCATATTTTTGCCACAAACTGCATTTCCCATGGATTTGACATGAAAACAGTAAGCGAACTGCTTGGACATTCCAATGTGACTACCACGATGCGTATCTATGTCCATTCCGATATGCAGCGGAAAAAAATGCTGATGGCGGATTATCGGATGACGGCTTAGCTGGGGGAGAATCAGTTCCATCTTCCTTTTCATTTCTGAGCCGTCAAAAAAATGGTCAGAGGTACTACAAATATATAGAATACATCTGCTTCTTACGCGTCTTTTCGCATAAGGTGAGATTTTGCGAAAAAAGGCAATAACAGTTTTAAACCGACATGCTCCCATTGATGCCTTATAAGCCGGTTATCAGACAGGAAAACCGCGGATGTGCCGTTTCCCTGTCATGGGATGGCTTAATTGTATAACAGATCAGGGAGCTTCGGAAGGTGGGAAAGAATGGAAAAGGAAACTTATGACAGGAAGGCCGCCGGCAATCGGATACGGGAGAAACGCAGACAGCTGGGAATCACCATGAAAGAAGCGGCAGAAAAGCTGGGAAGAGTACCGACCTATTATGCGGATATCGAACGAGGCAGCTGCGGAATGTCGGTGGAAACCATGATTGCCATATCCCGACTCTACCATATGTCTCTGGATTACTTAATCCTCGGAACACAAGAAGAGGAAAAGACAGAAGATGCAGGAAGGACATACCAGGAAGAAACCGAGGCTGTATACCAGCTTCTGAACCATGTGTCAAAGAAAGAAAGGCTTTACGCGGCCAAGGTCCTGCGGACCTTTCTGATTGCCTGCAGTGATATGGGGACAGAGGACAGAACAGACCATAGCCGGTCCCTCAAAGGGAGAGTAAGAAAGAATGAATGGACTGATTGATATCCATTCTCATATACTGCCTCTTGTGGATGACGGGGCGGAAAGTGTGGAAATGGCTCTGCTTATGCTGAAGAAAGCGGCAGAGGAAGGAATTGAAAAAATCATACTCACTCCTCATCAAAAACCGGATCGAAGATGTGTTACGCCGGAAGGAATACTCCGGAGAATGGAAGAACTCCAGGAACTGGCCGGAAAAGAAAAAATACCGGTACGGCTCTATCCGGGGAATGAGATTTTTTACCGCCATGGGCTTGCGGAATTGCTGGATAAAGGGAAAATACGGACTATGGCAGATTCCCGCTACGTACTGATCGAATTTTTGCCCGGAGAGGATTATACCTATATCCGGGATGCGCTCAGCAGAGTCGCCTCCTTTGGATACCGGCCCATAACAGCCCATGTGGAACGCTATGTGAATGTAATGAGCCGGATAGACAAGGCAGAGGAACTGAAAGAGGACACAGGCTGCTATTTTCAGGTGAATGCCGCCAGCGTGACGGGTGAGAATGGCTTTTCCGTAAAAAATATGACCAGAAAGCTTTTGAAAGAAGGACTTATTGATTTTATTGCCACGGATGCCCATAGAAGCGAAGGAAAACGAAGCCCTGACATGAAAGCCTGTGCAGAATGGGTGAAAAAAAAGCTGGGTGAGGAACGGATGGAACAGATATTCTGCGGAAACCCCACGGCCCTGCTGAAGGATCAAATCATATGATACAGCCCTGACATTTTAAAAATAACAGAACCGCCCAAAATTGATGTGCAAACAGGAATACAGATTGGAGAATACAAAAGTGATGGAAGAAAACACAATGCAGCAGACAGATGAGATAGAAATTGATTTATGGGAAATCTGCCTGGTGCTGGTACATAATCTGGCATTGATTGTATCGGTGGGAATTATGACTGCGCTGGGTACCTTTCTGATAACACAGCTGTTTATCACCCCCAAATATGAGTCCACCACTAAAATTTACATTCTGAATAAGCAGGAAAACAATGCAGTTACCTATTCTGATATCCAGCTGGGCACTCAGCTGACCAAAGACTATGCGGAACTGATCCAGAGCCGTTTTGTCCTTGAAGAAGTAGTACAGGGAATGGGACTGGATCTGAGTTATGAAGAGATGAAGAAAAAAGTATCCGTAACAACCCCGACAGATACCCGCATCCTGGCTATTACTGTGGAGGATACCGATCCGGTGATGGCAATGCAGCTCGCCAATTCCATTCGTGAGGCTGCCGCCGTCCATATCATGAATGTTATGGACATCCAGGCTGTAAACGTGTCGGAAACCGCGAATATGCCCATGAAAAAAGCGAGCCCCAGTGTGATGAAAAATACATTTATCGGCGGTGTGCTTGGTATATTCCTGATGATTGCCGTGATTTTGGTGCGTTTCCTTATGGATGATACCGTAAAGACACCCGAAGACGTGGAAAAATATCTGCAGCTTTCCACCCTGGCGGTAATCCCCCTGAACGAAGGGGAAGAAGACGGGAAGAAGAAAAAGAAAAAAGTAAAAAGAAGCTAGTGCTCCAACCGGCCAGAAACGCTGCTGACAGTACTGGCCGGATAGAGCACTAGTAAGAGAGGCAGAAAAGAGTATCGAAGGGACGGTTGCTTTTCTGCTGTTGTCTTGTGCGGAAAGCAGAAATGAACAGCTGTGAGCGGCAGGAGTGTACGGCTGTTACCTACCAAAAACGGATACAACGGATAAAGGAGAAAGGCCACCATGCAGACAGTCACATTTAATTCCATAGAAAAGCTGGATTTCAGAACAAAGGAAAGTTATAAGACCCTGCGGACTAACCTGGAATTTTCAGGAAAAGACAGGAAAGTGATTTCCATAACCAGCAGTACACCCAATGAGGGAAAAACAAGCGTATCCTTTCAGCTTGCCCTGTCAATTGCGGAAGGCGGGAAAAAGGTCGTCCTTGTGGATGCGGATCTTCGGAAATCCGTGCTGAAAGGCCGTTATAAAACCAATGCAGCCCGGTATGGCCTGTCCCATTACCTCAGCGGACAGGCATCCATTTCAGATATATCCTGCAAGACCAATATCCCTGATTTTTATGTGATTTTCTCCGGCCCGGTGCCTCCGAATCCCAGTGAATTATTGGGAAACGATGCATTTCGGCTGCTGCTCGAATACCTGCGGAAGGAATACGACTATGTGATTGTGGATACGCCGCCGTTAGGGAGCGTCATTGACGGTGCGGTAGCTGCGCAGCATTGCGACGGAACCGTCATCGTGGTTGAAAGCGGGGCTATCAGCTATAAATTTGCCCAGAAAGTAAAGGAACAGCTGGAAAAAGTGGACTGCCGGATTTTAGGCGTGATTCTGAATAAGGTGAACATGAGCGGCAAGGGATATTACGGCGCTTATTATGGGAAGTATTACGGGAAATATTACGGAAAGTATTACGGGAATAGTGAGGAAGGCGGGCTGCATGCCGCTGTGGTGCAGAAGGGGACAAAAGGAGCCAAGGCGGTGAAGGGGGAAGGAAATCTGCATTCCCATGACAATAAAAGTACCAGAGAATCGGGGAAAGAAAAGACAGCAGAAGAAGGCGTAATCGCTGAGGATGATATGATTCAGCTTGATATGGATATTGTGGAACTGGCTGAAGATACGGAATTGATAGAGGAACTGAAGTAAAGGAGGCATTAGAGGAATATGAAAAAGTTAGTATTCATAATCGGAGGAATTGACATTGTTCTCCTGGCAGTTTGTATGTTCCTGTATCTGGGGAAGGACAGAACCGCGCCGGTGATCTCATTTGGCGAGAATGCGGTGAGCTATGAAGAAGGGATGGATGAAAGTCTTCTGCTTCAGGGAGTTGTGGCTATGGATGAGAAGGATGGAGATGTGAGTGACAGCCTGCTGGTGGAAAAGATAGCGGGGACGAACGGGAAAGAAGTGATCGTTACCTATGTGGCGAGGGACAGTGCGAATAATGTGGGGAAGGCCTCCAGGGCGTTTCCTGTGGCAGAGAGTTATATGGGAAGAGATGTGCTGCCTGCTGCGGGGGAAGGACTGGACGATGAATATGGAATGGATGAAAGCAGGATGGAGGAGTCGGAGACAGAGACGGAGAGTAATGAGGAGAGCAGTTCTGTGCCGGATGATATGGACAGGAATGATGCAGAGGAGGAACGGAATGGGGGAGATGGAGAAGAGGGGAGGCAGGATGAACAGGATGAGGAACCTCAGGAACGTCAAGAGCCGCAGGCTGGGCCGAATCCGGTGTTGGTGACGAGCGGGGATGTGGTTAGTACGAAAATTGGTACAGCACCGAATTGGGGACAGGTGATAGCGGCGATGACGGATGATAAGGATGATTATAATACGCTTTATAATAATTTGAAGCTGGAAGGGCATGTGGATTTGAATGCGGCTGGGGAGTATCCGGTGACGTTGTATACGGTGGATTCGGATGGGAACCGGTCGGAGGTTAGAAATTTGGTGGTTAGGGTGGAGGAGTAAACAATCTAAATAATTGAATTCTAAAAAGATTTAAATTTGTTGAGTTATTTGAATAATAATTATGAAAGCTGTTTTAGATTATAAACATAAGCAAACAATATTGTGACAATTTGTTTGATAATTTAATTCCTTTAAACAAGAAAAAGTAAATGAAGGGAGGTTTTGAAGTGAAAAAAATAAAAAGGTCTCAAGACATTAAGGTTTGCCTTGTGGGTTCTTCAGGAGGGCATTTGGCACATTTATATATGCTAAAACCTTTTTGGAAAGAAAAAGATAGATTTTGGGTGACTTTTGATAAGGAAGATGCACGAAGTTTGCTTAAAGATGAGAAGATGTATTCATGCTATTATCCTACAAATCGCAGTCTAAAGGCACTGATAATTAATTCAAAATTAGCAATAGAAATTTTACTTTCAGAAAAACCAGATCTAATTATATCATCAGGCGCAGCAGTAGCAGTTCCTTTTTTTTATTTTGGAAAGTTAATGAGAAAAAAATTGATTTATATAGAGGTATTTGATCGAATTGATAAGCCTACAATGACAGGTAAAATTGTATATCCAATAACGGATAAATTTATTGTGGAATGGGAAGAAATGAAACGAGTATATCCTAAAGCAATTAATTTAGGAAGTATATTTTAATTTCTTAGAATAATTATTTAGGAGTGAGAGAAGATGATTTTTGTTACAGTAGGAACACATGAACAATCTTTTAACCGTCTGGTTAAGTATATGGATGAATATAAAAAAAATAACATTGATGAAGATATTATTATTCAAACTGGATTTAGTACATATATACCTCAGTATTGTACTTGGGAAAAAATATTTCCATATAAAGATATGCTCAATTATATATCAGAAGCAAGGATTGTAATTACTCATGGTGGTCCATCTAGTTTTATTTTGGCACTACAAGTTGGAAAAATTCCCATTGTTGTACCAAGGCAAAAACAGTTTAATGAACATGTTAATAATCATCAGGTGGAATTTGCGTTAGCTGTGGCTAAAAGACAGAAAAATATTATCGTAGTAGAAGATATTAATAAATTGGAGCAGACTATTAAAGATTATAATGAGATTGTTTGTTCTATGACTACAGGATTAAAAAGTAATAATGAGATATTTATTAAAGAATTTAAAAATCTTGTTAGAGAAATAATCGAGGATAAGGAACAAAAGTAAGATGAATAAGGTTGGTATTATGTCAATGCAACGCATTGCGAATTATGGCTCTTTTTTACAGGCATATGCTTTGAAAGAAATATTACAGGAGCGGGAAGTTAATATTGAATTTGTTGATTATCATATAGAACCAGTTGTAATAAGTCAAGTACAAAATGAAAAAAGGGGAATAAGTGGAAAAGTATATAAAGCACTAGAGACAATGCGATACGACGCTCCTTTATTACATAAATTTGAGTTTTTAAAGTATAAAGAAGCTTTTTCCAGAAGTTATCTTCCAATATTAGGAATATCAAAAGACATGAATTATACTCCAGAACTGGATTGTCTTTTAATAGGGAGTGATGAGGTTTTTAATTGTATCCAAAAGAATGCTAATGTAGGCTGTTCTATGGAATTATTTGGGAAAGATAATCGTGCTAAGAAGTTAATTAGTTATGCCGCTTCTTTTGGTAATACTACTCTGGAAAAATTAGTGTTTTATCGAAAGGCAGATGAAGTTGGAAGATTACTAAAAACATTTGATTGCATTTCTGTACGAGATAAAAATTCAGGCATTATAGTGGAACAGCTTACAGGAAAAATGCCGGAATATCATTTTGATCCTGTATTGATTTATGATTTTATAAATAAATGTAATAGAATTCCAATTTGGAAATCGACAGAAAAATATCTTATTCTCTATGCATATTCCGGAAGAATTTCAAATAATGAAGCAATCTGGATCACTGACTATGCTAAAAAACGTGGATTAAAAATATATGCTATAGGTGGTATACAAAAATGTGCAGATCGATTTATTAATTGTACTCCATTTGAAATATTCACCTATTTTATAAATGCTGAAGAAATTATTACTGATACTTTTCATGGAAGTATATTCTCTATTATTACACATAAGAAATTTACTACTATTGTAAGAGAGAGTATTGATGATTCTTACGGAAATGAAGAAAAATTAATTGATTTGTTAACGCGATTAAATCTTATGGATCGATTGACAAAATCTATTCAATATGTAAATAAAATAAATGAAAAAGAAGTTAACTATGATCTTGTTGATAAAATAATATATGAACAAAGGCAGAAAACTAACGAATATTTCAAACGGGAGATTGGATAATGTATACGGAGTTAAAAGCTTATCAAATTATTATTGCGTTGATGAAAAAATGGGAAATTAGTCAGTGTGTATTGTCGGCAGGTAGCCGTAATGTCCCATTTGTTCATTCTGTAGAAGAGGACCCTTTCTTTCAATGTTACTCTGTAGTAGATGAGCGAAGTGCTGGATATTTTGCTTTAGGATTGGCACAAGAAAAAGGAGAACCTGTTGTGCTTTCTTGCACTTCATCTACTGCAACTTGTAATTATTGGCCACCGATTGCTGAAGCGTTTTATCAAGGTGTTCCACTTATTGTGTTGACAAGTGATCGTGATCCCGCAATGTTAGGACAATGGGAAGATCAAATGATTGATCAAATAGGAATGTATGATCGTCATGTGCGTAAATCGGTAAATCTTCCGATTATAAGAAATAGGGCTGATGAAGTATTTTGTCAAAGATTAGTTAATGAAGCCTTTTTAGAATTAAATCATCACTCTAAAGGACCTGTTCATATTAACATACCAATGAATACCTATAATAATTCATTTAATATAAAAGAATTACCTAAAGTCACCAAAATTGATAGGTTATGTATAGATGATGAAGTAGCTGTTTGGAACAAAAAAATTGAAAAATTAAAGAATTCAAAAAGAATATTAGTTACATGTGGCCAAAATAATCATATCTCCAATAAGTTACTTTCATTAATTAAATATTTTTTCAGTCATTATAATACTACGATAGCAGTAGAGTGTACCTCTAATATAGCATTAGATGAAATTATTAATACATCTGTATGTATGGATGTTCGATATGCCAATACTGAAATCGTTAAGGAATTATTACCGGATATTGTTATTTCTTTTGGTGGTAATATCATGTCTGGAATAAAGGAACAACTGAGAAAATTTGCTGGAAAATTTGAACATTGGTCTATACAGGAGGATGGCCATGTTGTTGATATGTATAAAAGTATAACTACCATATTTGAATGTTCTCCTGAGTATTTTTTTGATTTCTGTAAAGATAATACGGATGATACATATAAGAACAGTCGAGAGTATTATAATAAGTGGAAAGAATATACAAATTCTATTATTATCCCAGAATTTCCCTATTCACACATTTATGCTATTCAACAAATTGTCGAACGTATACCTAGTGATTCAATCCTACATTTAAGTATAAATAATAGTATACGTATAACGAATTTTTTTAAGATGAATCAAGGAATAAATGTTTATGCAAATATTGGTACTCATGGAATAGATGGTTGTCTTTCTTCTTTCTTGGGACAAGCGACAGCCGCATCAAATAAACAAAGTTATCTTATTATTGGGGATCTTGCCTTTTTTTATGATATGAATGCTATACGCTTACGTCATATTAGTAAAAATGTGCATATTCTTATGATAAATAATCAAGGAGGATCAGAATTTTACTTTAATAAAATGTGGAAAAATTCAGCAAGTGATTTACATACAACGGCTCGACATTATACTACTGCAGAGGGATGGGTAAAATCTAATAATTTCACATATCTTATGGCACGAGATAAAGAATCATTATTAGAAAATTTAACGGAATTTATGCGAGAGGATTTGGAACGACCTGTATTCATGGAAGTATTTACTGAAATGAAGCAAGATGCTGATGCTATTTATGATTTTTTTGATTTAAGCCGTCCGAGAAACTTTCAATCTGAAATAATTCGTAAAAGTAAAGATTTAATTAAGTCAACAATTGGACAGGAAAAAATTCAGAGTATAGTTGATAACTTGAAAAATTAGAAGAGGCGAACAATTCATGAATTCTTGGGTAATCAGAATAATTAAAATAAATCATAATTGATTTTTATACAACGATTTATTGGAGAATAGGTAACTGAAGCTTTTATTATTTTAAAATACAAGGGGAACTAATATGGGAGAAGTAATACGTGTTTTACATATATTACAAAGAATGGAGGCGGGAGGAACACAAGCATTATTAATGAATATTTATAGAAATATTGATCGAAATAAACTACAATTCGATTTTTTGGTTGAATATCCAGAAAAACAATTTTATGACGATGAGATATGTAGTTTAGGAGGTGAAATTTACTATACTTCAGTAAGAGAAGATTTTAATATTATTAAATTTCAAAATCAATTAACAAATATATTATTAGAAAATAAAAATTATAAAATTGTTCATATGCATACATATTCAATTGGTTATTTCTGTTTACGCATAGCTGAAAAATGTGGGGTACCGGTAAGAATTGCACATTCGCATAGTAATTCAATGACGCAGGATTATAAAAAATACATTAAATATATATTACAACGATTGTATACAATTCATGCTACAGACTTGTTTGCTTGTTCACAAGATGCGGGAAGATATTTGTTCAAACATAAAAAATTTCATGTGTTAACTAATGCTATTGATTCTAGTAAATTTGTAGCTAATACATTAATGAGAGAAACGATAAGAAAAGAACTAAATATCAGTAATAAATTCGTAATAGGTCATGTTGGTAGATTCCAACCAGAGAAAAATCATGATTTTTTACTTGAAATATTTATGGAAATTAGAAGAAAACGTAATGATGCTGTTCTACTTCTTGTAGGATCTGGAAACTTAAAGAGTCAGATAATAACTAAAGTTAACTTAATGTCTTTAACAAATAATGTATTATTTCTTGATAACCGGCGAGATATGAATCGAATATATCAGGCGATGGACGTTTTTTTATTTCCTTCACTTTATGAGGGATTGGGCATTGTTGCGGTTGAGGCACAGGCTTCTGGTATTCCAGTTGTTGGTTCGGAAAGAATACCAAAGGAGGTTGAAATTTCCCCTTTATATAAGCATCTATCATTAGATAATAGCGCTGAGATGTGGGCGAGTGAAAGTATTGAATTTGCACACAATGTATATAGTCATAGTAATATGCAACGATATATTATTAATGCTGGATTTGATATTAATACAGTAGTATCAGAAATAGAAAACTATTATATAGAGAGTGCTGAAATCGCAAAGATGAAATAAAGATAGTGGAGGTTATTAATGCAGTCAGGATTAAGAAATTCAAATCTATTTTTATTTTTTGTTTATCTGAATGTTATATGTAAGGGAATAGGACTGGATAATGACAGTTTATTCTATCAAATTCTCATAGTTTTTGGGGTTCTTGCTCTGATTCTAAAAGTAACTGTTGAAAAATATAAACCAGAAGAATTAATTTGGGCTATGGTTTTAAGCTTATTAGGAATAATTAGTTTGTTTATAACCAGAAAACCAACATTATTATTAACATGTATTTGTATTATTGGAATGAAAAATGTCAATATGGAAAAGTTATTTATGGGGATGTATAAAATTCGATTAATAACATTCATAACGGTTATTTCTCTTTCATTTTTAGGTATTGTGGAAAATAAAAGTATAGAGATGTGGAGAAATGGTGGGTTTGATATTAGGTATTCGCTAGGATATGGTCATCCAAATTCTTTACATCTGTCATTATTTATTTTAATTTCACTTTATATTTATGTAAAATATAGTAGTCTGAAAATCTATAACCTAATCTTTTGGATGATTGTCAATCTTTTTATTTTTAATTATTCAGGAAGCAGGACAGGTGCATTAAGCGTTTTTTTGTTGATTAGTTTGTGCTTTTTGACAAAAATAGAGTTGGCACGATCAATAATATTAAAATTGCCAAAGTACTTATATATGATTTTAATAATTCTTTCCTTTACATCTGCTTTATTATATGGGAAATCTGAAGAAATTAGTATATTGAATATATTATTAAATGGTAGGGTGTCGTATTCTAACTATTATATTACTAATTATAGATTTACCCTATTTGGTAATAATATCTTAAATGATTTTACTCTATTTGATAATGGCTATATCTATTTGTATATTCAATATGGTATATTAGGATTCTTATTAATTTCATGGTTAATTATTAGTTCATGCAACTATGTTAATAAAATTTATGATATACGAAAAGCTGTTATCCTGATTTCATATATTATTTATATCTTTACAGAAAGTTTTAGCCCAAATATTTTTATGAACATAATACTTTTTTTTGCGGCACCTGTTATTTTTCCCCCTGTTTCGAAAGAAAGGTATTCTATTGAACAAGATAAAAAAGAATTATATATATAATATGGCATATCAAATACTCTTAGTAATTAGTCCTGTAATTACGATGCCTTTTCTTTCAAGAAGTTTAGGAGTGACGGGTATTGGTAAATATAGCTATTCATACACAATGACAAGTTATTTTGTACTTATAGCAACATTAGGATGTGATACATATGGTAGACGAGAAATATCATATGTAAAAGATTCTATTTTGGAGAGAAGTGAACGATTTTGGAGTATACAGATAGTAAAATGCATAGCTACTATATTTGTATTTGTAATCTATATTATTTTTTGTATTATTAGTGATAATACTATTATTTTGTTGATACTTGGTATACATTTAATAAACGTTCCATTAAATATAGGATGGTATTATCAAGGTATTGAAAAATTTAGAACATTGACAACTCGTGGATTTACATTAAAATTAATTGATTTATTATTTGTTATAATATTTATTCATAAACCAGATGATTTGACTTTATATGTTGTTGGTAGTAGTACAATTGCATTAGTGACTTTTGTGATACTTTGGTATGACCTTAGAAAAACGATATTTAAAATTCCCATTAGAAGATTAACAATAAAGAAAGATTTGAGAAATAGTTTAGTGTTCTTTCTACCATCAATAGCGACTTCAATATATACATTATTGGATAAAACAATGCTTGGTATTTTTACTGGTGATTATATAGAAAATGGATACTATGAACAAGCATTAAAAATAAATCAAGTATTCTTGAAAATAGTTTTAGCCTTTGGTACGGTTTTATTACCGCAGATAGCATATTCTTATAAGCAAGGTAAATATAGTGAAGTAAATGAGTATATTAACAAATCGATGAGATATGTTTATTTTATGGCATTTCCTATAGCTTTTGGATTATGTAGTATTTCAGATTTATTTGTTCCATGGTTCTTTGGAAATGAGTTTCTGAAAGTATCAATGATTTTACAGATTAGTGGATTTATTATCTTATTTCAGGGTATGAGTGATACTATAGGAATGCAATATCTTGTAGCAATTGGAAAACAAAAAAAATATATCATTTCATTATTTATTGGTGCAATTTCCAATTTTTTATGTAATCTTGTATTAATACATGCATTGCAATCAATAGGGGCAACGATAGCCTCTTTAATTAGTGAAGCTATAATTGTCTCATTCCAAATAATTTTTGTAAAAAACAAATTAGAAGTCAATAAATTGATAAAAACAAGTAGAAATTATTTTGTTAGTGCTATAGTCATGTTTATTATAACAAAAGTTGTAGCAAACCAATTAGATGCATCGATAATAAATACTGTAATAGTAGTTATTTTGGGGGGATTCTGCTATTTTGCTTTTTTATTTTTTATTAAAGATCCATTAATAATAGATGTTGTGAAATCAACATTGTTAAAAAAGACGAGTAATAAATAGGTTCTTTGAGATAAACAACTATATTACGAAAATATGTAATTTATAGAAAAAAGTTTATAAATAATAGAATTTAATGTTACAAATTTTCTTTTTTTGTTATATGGATGGTAATCTACTTACATAATATTAAATTATTAATAAATATTTTTATAAAACCATACAAAAGTCACAAAATCACAACAAATATCAAAATAACGCAATTGTCCCACCCCCTCCCTTTCCCTATAATAAAAATATCAAAAAAAGGAGGGGTTTTTCTATGAAAAAGAAACAACTACTAAGCATTCTTCTAACCGCCGTCATGGCTCTGTCTCTGACAGCCTGCGGCAATTCCGGCAATACCCCGCAGGAATCCGCAGCGTCCAATTCCACTACCACACCATCCACCGAAAGCTCCCAACCCGCAGGAACCGAAGCCGCCGATACATCATCGCAGGCCGATCCCTTCGGCAAATATGCCGATCCGCTGGAAATCCATTTTGTCCGCGCCACCGATGACACCATCGAAACCAACGTGCTCGCCAACCTTCCAGGCCAGACCCTGGAAGATAACTTCTGGCTGGACACCTACGAGGAAGAGCTGGGAATCAAAGTTGTATACGACTGGATTGTTAAAGGCGATGATGAATTCAACCAGAAGATGAACGTATCCATGGCAAGTGAAGATCTTCCCGACGTTATGTGCGTCACCTCCACACAGATGATGCAGCTTATCGATGCCGGACTGGTACAGGAAATGGGGCCTGTTTTTGAACAGTATGCAACCGATTTCACCAAAGAAGTTATGTATCAGGAAGGAGATTCTCCCTTCCTGGCAGGACAGAAGGACGGCGTGCAGTATGGTCTTCCGGTTACCGGCGGCAGCGTTGATTCCGTAGATCTTATGTGGATTCGTACCGACTGGCTGGAAAAGCTGAATCTGGAAGTACCCACGACTATGGATGAAGTGATGAACATGATAGATCAGTTTGTGAACGCTGACTTTGACGGCAACGGCCAGAAAGATACCGTAGGTATCGGCATTGCAGGAACCTCCCTTCTGGGCGGCGGTTTCGGCGGCTTGAGAGGATTTTTCAACGCTTATGGCGCATATCCAGGCATTTGGGTGGAAAAAGACGGACAGCTTGCTTACGGCGCAATTCAGCCTGAATGCAAGACAGCGCTGGCAGCTCTTCATGACATGTATGAAAAAGGCTACATTGATGCTGAGTTCGGTGTAAAAGATTCCACTAAAGCCGGTGAATCGGCAGCGGCAGGAAAATGCGGCTTTTCCTTCGGACAGCAGTGGCTTTCCCTCACTCCTTTCCAGTCCTGTAAAGACAATGATTCCGACAGCCAGTGGTCTGCATATCCGCTTCCCAGTGCAACCGGCGAGCCCTCCACAGCACAGGCGGATTTGGGAACCAACAGATGGATTGCTGTAAATAAGAATTTCGAAAATCCGGAAGCTGTTGTTAAGATGATTAATCTGTTTATCGAAAAATGCTGGGGAGAAACAGGAGATAACGGAAAATACTATGCGCCTCCGGAAGCGGAAGGTGTATGGAAGCTTTCTCCTATCCAGTGTTCCATGCCCGAAAAGAATCTGCAGGCTTATCTGGATATTGAAGCCGCCCGTCAGTCCAGGGATGCGTCTTCCCTTACCGGTGAGGCCAAGTCTATTCAGGATAAACTGGACAGCTATTATTCAGGAAGTGACGAAGGCTTTGCTTTATGGGGATGGGAGAGAATCTACGGACCTGCGCCCAGTTCCTATTCTTCCATTAATGAGATGAATGAAAGCGGCCGTATCATGATTAATAAGTTTGTAGGCGCGCCGACGGAAACAATGACAGAGAAACTTTCCACACTGGAAACCATGCGTGATGAAATCTACACTAAGATTATTATCGGCGAATCCTCTATTGATGATTTTGATACCTTTGTGGCAGATTTCAATAAATTAGGCGGAGATGATATGACAGCGGAAGTAAATGAGTGGTATTCTTCTGTGAAATAAGCAGCTTCGTAAGAATAACGGGTACCAGACCATGCGGCCCATCGGTTTTATGCCGGGCCGCATGGGATTTCTTACCAAAAGGTTTAAAGGAGTGGGAGAATATGGCGGCTTCTAAGATAAATCATAAAAAAAAGCATGTGCTCAAGAGGGAACTTCCTTTGCACATGATGCTCATACCGGGAATTATTTTCACTTTTATATTTTGTTATATCCCTATGGCAGGTATGGTAATTGCATTTCAGAAATTCATTCCGGCCAAGGGGCTGTTCGGGGATCAGAAATGGATTGGCCTCGATAACTTTACATATCTCATCAACATGCCGGGAGCGATGTCAGCCTTAAGAAATACCGTTGTCATTGCTTTTTTTAAAATCGTATTGGGGCTTGTGGTTCCCATTACGGTGGCGATATTGCTTAATGAAGTGCGCTCCAGCAAATTCCGGAGGACAGTACAGACTGCCATTTACCTTCCCTATTTCCTTTCCTGGGTGGTTCTTGGCGGCGTTATGATAGATATTCTTTCCCCTTCCCAGGGTATTGTGAACCAGGTTCTGAATCTGTTCGGTATTGATTCTATTTTTTTCCTGGGAAGCAATAAATGGTTTCAGCCCACAATTATCATGACTGATGTATGGAAGGGCTTTGGCTTTGGCACAGTAGTATATCTGGCGGCCATCACGGGGATTGATCTCAGCCTCTATGAAGCGGCAACCATGGACGGAGCGAACCGGTTTCAGAAAATGTGGCATGTAACGCTGCCGGGTATCCGTATGATTGTAGTATTGATGTGTGTCCTGGCTTTGGGGAATGTGCTGAATGCAGGATTCGATCAGGTGCTGAATCTGTACAGTCCTCAGGTTTATGAAACAGGCGATATTATTGATACCTTTATCTACCGCATAGGGCTGATAGATGCCCAGTTTGGCCCGGCGACTGCGATGGGTGTGTTTAAGTCGGCAGTTTCCTGTCTGTTCATATCGGTTTCTTATTACGTTGCCTATAAGTTTTTTGATTACCGGATATTCTGACAGTGAAAACGGGAGGTAGACCAAGATGAAACAAAACAAGAAGAAAACAGGGGCGGTCACGGTCAGGGAATCCGTTGGCTCCCGGATTTTTACCATAGTAAATACCCTTATACTGGTTTTTCTGGCGTTGATCTGTATTCTGCCGTTAATCAATATCCTGGCAGTTTCCTTAAGCTCCAATGCCGCGGCTACGGCAGGTCTTGTGAAGCTGGTGCCGGTGGAATTCACACTGAAATCCTATGAATATGTGGCAAAGAGGGCGGCATTCTGGAAATCGCTGGGAGTGACAATTCTACGCTGTCTCCTCGGTGTTTCCCTGAATGTGCTGATGTGTGTTCTTACGGCCTATCCGCTGTCAAAGGATAACAGCAAGCTGCGGATGCGGACGGGATATACCTGGTTCTTTTTTATCACCATGCTGATCAATGCGGGGCTGATTCCCTGGTATATGACAATAAAAAGTGTACATCTGCTGGGAACCATATGGGCGCTGGTACTTCCCGGAGCGGTTCCGGTATTCAGCGTGGTGCTGATGCTGAACTTTTTCCGGGCAATTCCGGAGGAACTGGAGGAGGCAGCATTTATGGACGGTGCGAATCATTGGAATATCCTGGCGAGGATTTATATTCCTCTTTCCAAGGCCAGTATAGCCACGATTTGTCTGTTCGCCCTGGTTTATCATTGGAATTCCTGGTTTGACGGGATTATCCTGATGAATAAGCCAACCCAGTATCCTCTGCAGAGCTATCTGCAGACAATAATCATACAGGGGGACACCTCTGTAAACAGTACCACAGACTGGCAGACCATGGCACTGGTTTCAGACAGAACGGTGAAGTGCGCGCAGATTTTCCTGTCCACCCTGCCTATTGTGGCTGCCTATCCTTTTTTACAGAGGTATTTTGTAAAAGGTATGGTAATGGGATCCGTAAAGGGATAGAATAGTAAAAAATGCATGGGGAGGCCGTGGAGATGTTTAAATCGAAAACATTCAGAAAGATGTTGATTTCCATTACCCTGGTATGTTTTTGTTTTTATGGAATCGGTCTCTTCAGCAACCTATACAGCCGCAGGGTGCTGGCAAATCAGATACAGGATACTCTGGATTCCAAGGTCCGTTTTTGGGAAGAACAGCTGGAGCAGGAAGTGACAAGCCTTCTGCTCACCCAAAGCAGCCTGACGGATGACAGCAACCTTCTGAAGCTTCATGTGATGTGGGACAGCATGAGCAGCTATCAGAGAAATGAAGCCATTAAGCAGTTTTCCTACCGGCTTCTCAATATCAAGGTGCTTCATGGAATCGCGGCCTCGATAAACACATATTTCCCGGAACGAAGAATGGTAGTCAGTGCGGATGCCCCCATTCTGGATGAGTATGAAGAGGATATATTTGAAGGATATGAGCAGTTTTATCTTACGGAAGAGGGAGATATCTGTCTGACTGTTTATTTTCCCTTTTATGGAAGTCCGCGGGAAGATAAACTGCCCCATTATTATATCCGTACCACCATCACCCCCTATACGCTGCAGGATACGCTGTCGGAAATGCTGGGTGAAGACGAGGGGATTCTTTTTCTTATGGACGCGGAAGAAGGAAGGGTATTGGCGGGATCCGGGAAAAAGCTCATGGAAGATGTGGCGGAAACACCGGTTTTAAATGCGGTCAGAAAGCAGCTGACAGAGGCGGAAGACGAGGAAATGATCCATGTATCGGAGGATGGTTTCGCTTCCGGATGCCTGTTTCCAAAGCTGGGTGTCTGGCTGGTTTACTGCTATCCGGACAGGATTCTCGAAGAGCCGCTGGATTTTTTCGGGATATTTAATATTGCACTGACTGTGCTTGCACTTGTTCTGATTGTGAGCTATGCCTGGTATGCGAGAAAATCCTTTGCAAAGCCGCTGGATAAAATTATGCAGGCTATGGAGGATTTTCAGGATAAGGAAAGCTTTTTGATAGAAGAGCAGGATCGGGATGACAGGGATGAGCTGACTGTGATATACCACCGGTATAATAAAATCGTAAAAAAGACGGAAAGCCTTATCCGGGAAAATCTGGATTCTAAGTACAGGGTACATATCGCGGAACTGAGGCAGTTACAGTACCAGATACAGCCGCATTTTCTGTATAACAGCATTTTCCTGATTTACCGGATGGCGCGGATGGATGAAAACGAAACGATGGCCGAGTATGCCGAACATCTGGGGAAATATTATCAGTATATTACCCGGGTGGGAAATTCCATGGTAAAGGTGAGACAGGAGATCAGCCACATAGAGAATTATCTGGCCATACAGGAAACCCGGTTCGGAGAGCGGATCCGGGCATTTCTGGGGGATACGCCGGAGGAGGTAAAGGATATGGATATTATGCCGCTGATTTTACAGCCTCTGGTGGAAAATGCATATGAGCACGGGATGAAGGATTGTATGCGGGATGGACAAATATGGATTTCCATGTGTTATGAATCCGGAATTTTCAGTTTTACAGTGGAAGATAACGGGCCGGGAATGTCGGAGGAAGAACTGATCGGGGTATGTCGGAAAATGGAAGAAGGAACGATTGAAACGGAAGAAATCCATGCCATTTCCAACACGAATATCCGGTTGAAGCTTCATTATGGGGAGGGGAGCGGCCTGACCTTTGAAAACAGGGAGGAAGGCGGATTCCGGGTTACAGCCCGTATACTTTTGGGAGAAGGACAGAATCATGGATAGTATAAAATGCAGCCGGGCGGAGGCAGGGCCGGAGGGTGACAGGGAACGTGGGGGAAAGCCCTGGTATAATCTTCTGATTGTGGATGACGAACCTCTGATCCTGGAAAGTCTTTATCATATGCTGGTGAAGCGGTATGGCAGGAAATTCCTTATTTACCAGGCGGCTTCTGCGGATGAAGCATTAGAGCAGTTTAAAAGCATCCGCGTGGATCTACTGATGACGGATATCCGTATGCCCGGTATGGACGGGCTTTCTCTTGTCAGGATCGTGGAAAAAGAATGGCCGGACTGTCTTACGGTATTTCTTACAGGGCATAGTGAATTTGAATATGCAAGACAGGCCGTGAGCAGCAGGACGATAGGATATGTGCTGAAGCTGGATGGGGACAGGGCCATTGAAGAAATAATCGATAAGGCCTACGACAGGCTGGAGCGGGAATATGAGGAAAAAAGCAGGTATCTGAAAATGAGCGCTTCCTGGCAGGAAGCGGCGCCGCTTCTGCAGCAGGATATACTGAAGCAGATGATTACTACGGAAAAATGGACGGAAAAGAAGAAGAACTCCCTGTACCAGAAAATCCAGGCATCCGGCATGGAGCTTTCTATGGATGAGAGTTTTCTGATAGCAGCGATATCCATGCCGCCGATAGAAAATGTTCAGAAAATGGAGTGTGAACCGGCAGCATTGCCGCCGGTGGAAAACCCTCAGCAGCTGTCCGAAGAGGAAATATCTTGCGGCAATGTCTGGAATGCAGTCACGATGAGCCGGATTCAGTCTGTCATCATGGAGAGCCTGAAATATGCTTTTCATGCGTATTCTGCATCAGTCTCCACCCATCTTTTTCTGATGCTTGCCCAGTCGGAGGACAACAGACCCCAGAGGCTGAAGGGATTTTTGGAGATCGCGCTGTCCATGTGTGAACGTATGGGGCTGAAAGCGCCGCAGATATATCTTTATGAAGAACAGACGGATTTGGAAGGGCTGACGGATGCTTTTTCCGTATTGGGGAGAAAACGGTTTGAACTGACCGGAGAAGGGGAAATTATCCTCTGCGGAAAGGATGCGGCCCTGTCTGACTATACATGGCGGGAGGAAGGTCCTGTCATGGGCCGTTTTAATGTGGAAAAGCTGTCGGAAAGCTTAAGCTATGGAAATGCCGCGGATTTCAGGCTTATTATGGAAGAGGTTAAGCAAAATACGCCGGAAGAAAATCCTGCGGCACAGATAGCGGTGTATACCACCTTTGCATCTTTGCTTCTTCAGGCGATATTGAATTATCTGCCTGAGGAAAGCATGCTGCTTACCCACCGTAATCTGGGACAGATAGCGAATTACAGCGCGCACAGAGGCTTCCTGGATGCCTGCCGCTGCCTGGAAGGGCTGGCGGATGAGTACTTCCGATGCAGGGAGGCGGTTCATGAAAATTCCGATCATTATATAGTACATAAGGTGAATGCGTATATTATGGAGCATCTGTCGGAGGATTTGTCCATGACTGTGATAGGGGAAGTGGTGGGGCTGCATCCTTCCTATCTGTCCAGGCTGTATAAAAAGGTAACAAACCTGTCGCTGGGGCAGTATATCACAGCCAGAAGGCTGGATTTGGCCAGGGAGCTTCTGGCGGATCCCTGCCTGAGAACACAAAGCATTGCGGAACAGACAGGGCTGAATACAGCGTCATATTTCACTCATTTTTTTAAAAAGAATACGGGAATGACGCCTCAGGAATACAGAAACCAGATGATGGAGGGATTATCTTACCAAGGCGGCGAACAGGAATGCTGCCGGTAAAAGACAGAAAGGGAGGATGAAGGATCATGTGTATTATGTGGGAAAGCAAAGGGAATAAGACCTTATTCCGGCTGAATGGAGAAGAGGCGCTGTTAATTGTGACTCCGGAAGGAATGACGGATACCTTCGAAGAAAAAGAAGAGGGCGTATTTTTATGGCACAGGACGACGGAGGAGCCGGTGGTTTCCATGTGTATGGAGGCTGAAACGCTGTTCGTGCCGGAACACACTATGGTCCCGGCAGTTTCCTATGACGGAAACCCATGGGGAAAAGATCACGAGTACAAGGGACTGGAAAAAGATGGAGCGGCCTATTCCTATGCCTTTCATCGCTGTGCGGTACCCGGAGCGACCTGTTCCTGGAATGAAAAACTGGGAACTGCGCTGTTCGGCACAGGCTCCTGTTCCGGGAGTATGCAGAAATCAGCGGAAGGTCATATGCATCACCGTGTCCTGTGGCCGGAGGAAGAAGGGCCGCAGGTGCTTTATTCCGATTGCTGGGGACCGGCTTTCAGAGGAATAATGGAACCTTCTGCTTCCTTTAACGCGTGGATATGCATAGGTGAGGGAAAAGATGCGGCAAAGAAAATGCTTCATACAGCATGGAAACAGGAGTATGCAGCGAAAAAGCCTGTGCGGAAAACAGAGGAGGTCTGGAAGCTCAGTTCGGATTATGCTCGTTTATTATATACGGAAGAGGAGGACGGGCTTCGCGCTTTCAGCATTGGGTTTACCTGGAATGGAAAGGAATGGGTGAAACGGCCCGACTTTAAATATGAAATTGGATGGTGCGGACAGAATGCTTCTTTAGCGCTCTCGCTTTTATACGATTATCAGATGAACGGCAGGGAGGAATCCCTTCGATATGGGACTGCAGTCCTGGACAGCTGGGTGGAAAAAGCAAGAAGCAAAGAAGGGCTGCTCCTTACGCGGTATGATCCGGAGGATTCCCTTATCGATGCCTGTAATCTGGGAACGGCGGGGCAGCAGTTTTTTGAAGCGTATGATCAGGCGAAAAGAATGGGACTGGATAAAAAGAACTGGCTGGATGCCGCTTTTGAAATCTGTGAATTCGCCATGTCCAGACAGCGTCTGGACGGCGGTATCGGCATGAGCTGGAACAGAGACGGTTCCCCCCATGAGCTGAAGGGGACGGCCGGAGCCTTTTTAATCCTGCCTTTGGCGGAAGCCTTTCTGCGTACCGGTGAGGACAGATATAGTATTGCCGCTGTGAGGGCTTATTCTTACTATTACAGGGAATTCGCCAATAACGGTTATGGAACAAGCGGGGCGCTGGATACCTGCTGTATCGATAAAGAGTCGGTGATTCCTCTTTTAAAAGGCGGGCTGCTTATGTACAGGGCAACCGGTTTTGATAAATATCTGGAGATGGCGGAGGAAGCGGCCTGGTATCTGTCTGCTTGGCAGTGGCATCAGACAGTGAAATATCTTGCGGATACGGTGCTCGGAAAAATGGGATATGATACCTTCGGAGGAACGGCGGTTTCCACCTCCCACCATCACCTGGATCCCTTTGCGCTCTGTTATGTGCCGGATTTGCTTGAACTTTCTGAACGAACCGGCAGGGAGGAATGGAAGCAGAGAGCCCTTGCCATATGGAGAAACGGGGTTCAGGGGATTTCAGATGGGACAATGCAGCTGATGCAGGCAGGACCCAGGCCGGCGGGAAGCTGTGATGAAGGGATTCTTCACACACGGTGGGGTAATTACAAAACGGATTGTGAGAATGGCAGCTGGGGCAGTATTTTCAGTGTGACTCAATGGCTCGTTGCATGGCCCTGTGCATTCCGGCTGGAAGTACTTAGAAAATGCGGCAACTGGAATTTACTGGATGGCTTATTTTAATGGGGGAAAGTGTAATGATTCAATGGAAGAAAAAAGGATTGGATACCTGTTTTTATAAAGACGGGCTGCAATTGGCAAGGGCCATAGGGGCGGAAGGCTGTGAGGACAGTTTTGAAGAAATAGAAACCGGTGTATTCTGCTGGAAAAGGAAATGCCGTCCTGCGGTACGCATGGTTATGGAGCTGCGTGCGGCATATTCTCCGGATTTTACCATGATTCCGGGAGTCAATTATAACGGCAACGGATGGGGAACCTTTTGTGAGTATACACTAGACCGGTATCATGGGGAACCCTGGCAGTACGGATGGCACAGGGCGTCTGTGGCGGCTATGACCTATTCGGAGAAGGAGCTGGAAGGAAATTTGATCAGCGTCGCTTTCTTCGGAGAAGAAAACGGCGGCAACAGCTGCCAGCTATTTGAAGACAATGGGGAAGAAGTGCACCGTATCTGCTGGCCGGAGACGGAAAGCCCGAAAGCCTTGTACCTGTACAGGCTGGGTGAAGCATGGCATGGCAGCATGGAACCGAAGGATACCTTTATTTCCTATATAGTACTGGAGGAAAACGGAAAAGCCAAATTCGGTTATCGCAGGGCTTTGGATGCCGCATGGAAGCTGAACGACAGGGAGCGGCCGCTTCCTCTTTCTCAGGAAGAGGTCTGGGAAGCAGGCATTGCCTATGCAAAGACACTCTACACGGAGGAAGAGGATGGCTTCTGCGGCTTTAATATCGGATTGGCTTGGGAGGGAAATGCATGGAAAAAACGGGAGGCGAATAAATACGAGATCGGCTGGTGCGGCCAGAACGGGATGCTGGCAAATGCCCTGTTATGTGAGGCGCTTCATTCCGGTGATAAGGAAGCGGAGACAATGGGATTCGGGGTATTGGACAGCTGGCTGGAGAAAGCCACGCTGCCGGTTGGAGTGGTTGCCAGTTATTATGATCCGGGACAGGACAGATATCTGGAGGCCTGCGATTTGGGAACGGCAGGCCTTGCCTATTTCGAAGCCGCCCAGCTTTCTGAAAAGCTTGGAAGTAACGGCGGAAAATATCTTCAGGCCGCTTATCAGATCTGTGATTTCGCCGTCAGGATACAGGACGGGAACGGCCGGTTTGCAAAATGCTGGCATGAGGACGGCAGCGTTGCCATAAGGGAGGGTACCGTCGGTGCATTCCTGGTGCTGCCTCTGCTGGAAGGCTATCGGCAGTCCGGGGATGAGAGCTACTTAAAAGCAGCCATAAAAGGAACCAAAATATATCTGGAAGAATTAAAGACCCATGGTTTTACCACAGCCGGTGCGCTGGATATTTTCTCTATTGATAAGGAATCCGGGATTCCGCTGCTGAAAGCGTCGACAGAGCTTTACCGGCTGACAGGGGAGAAGGTGTGGCTGGAGGCGGCCAGGGACAGCGCCTGGTATCTTTCCACCTGGCAGTATACCCATACCTGTCATTTCGGCCCGTCCTGCATACTGGGGCAGACCGGTTATGATTCCTTCGGCGGCACGCTTGTATCCACCGTCCATGAGGGAATTGATCCCTTTGCCCTCTGCTATGTTCCCGAACTGTATTACTTATGGAAAGAGACAGGGGAAGAGCGTTGGCTGCAAAGAGCCAGGGCAATCTGGAGAAATGGCTGTCAGCATATATCGGACGGGACTTTGGTCATTGACGGCAAGCAAAGGCCAAAGGGCAGCCAGGATGAAAGCTATACGGTGACAAGGCAGGGAACTCATGGAAGGAAGGCTGATCCGGATGCCCTAAGGCCGGATTCTATCGGAATCGCTTCCCAGTGGCTGGTGGCCTGGCCCGGCTCCTTCCGCATGGAAGTTTTGAGGCGTCTGAAGGATGAAGCGGAAATGTGGAACTGAATAAATACAGGCATGTACATTTGTCTTGTTGGAAGAAGGAATATAGAAAGAAAAGGAAGAGCAGCTTATGACAGAACAAGGTAGATATTTTTATGTTGACAGTATAAAAGGAGATGATTCCTGTTCCGGTTTTACACCGGAGGAAGCCTGGAGGAGTCTGGAAAAGGTAAATGAACTGATTTTTCAGCCGGGGGACCACATCCGTTTCCGCAGAGGAGGAGAATGGCACGGCATGCTTCGTTTTCAGGGAAACGGAAGCGCCTGGTCGCCCATTGCAGTGGAAGCCTATGGGGAAGGCGGGATGCCCCAAATACATGGTGACGGATGTTATGCGGCAGTTTTGCTGGAAGGCGTCAGCCATTGGAGGGTAAAGGAACTGGCCGTGACAAATGAGGCCGAAACCCGCAGCGTACGCCAGGGAATATGCATCTGCGGCAGCCCGCAGGGGATTACAGAGGATATTGTGATTGAAGGCTGTGAAATCAGCCGTGTTGCCGGTGAAAACCGGAGAGCGAGGGATGTATACCAAAGTATGTACTGGAACTCCGGAATTTATGTGACCATGCCCGGACGTTCTTCGGATAAGAACCATCTTCATGATATTATTATCAGCAGCAATTACGTGCATGATGTGCTCACCAGCGGCATTCGTGTAAACCAGCAGGAAGATTTTATCAACGATATCCATCATACGCATGTGGTGGTGAGAGGAAACCGGATTGAAAGAACCGGAAGCGACGGAATCATTGTAGCCAACTGTATTTCCCCTCTGATAGACGGAAATGTCTGCCTGAATGCAGGAGCGCTGGGAAGTCTGGAGGATACCAGGCTGATTGCCGGCATCTGGGTATGTGCTGTCTCGGATGCCCTGATTCAGCGTAATGAGGTGGGAGGTACCCGCCTGTTCGAAAATGACGGGACAGCCTTTGATACGGATTGGGGAACCGCAGGTGATACCATTTTCCAGTACAATTATACGCATGATAACCAGGGCGGCTTCTGGCTGGACTGCATGGGAATCAATAGGAACCGGGAATGCGGAAAAACAATACTGCGCTATAACATCAGCATTGATGACAAACGCTGCCTGATTCAGGATGATTACGGCCTGCCCGCCCACCTTTACGGAAATTTATTTATAAACAGTGAGGAAGGTCCTCTGATCTGCTGCCACAAGGAAGGAGAATCTCATATCTTCCGGAATAATATATTCCATTTCGTCGGCAAACCGGCAAACGGATGGCAGAAATCCTCTTTCCAAAGGAATTGGTATAGCGGCAATACCGGATTCCCGGAAAGCGACAGGGAAGCGTCCGGAGATGTCCCTTTCTGCCTTTCCGGCCTGCTGGATAATAAGCCGGTTTCCAGGGAAGAATGCGAAAAATTCTGGAACCTTCTCGCGGCTCTTGGGGATGAATAATTCCGGCATGTAAGAATGGTTCTTATGGGTATAAATGATATATTTTTTGTAAGCGATATTACGTTTAAATAATTGCTTAATATTTCATTATTAATATAGACTTTACAAATACCTTATGCTATAATACCCCTACGGGAGGTGATAATAAGAGATGTCAGATAATGAAATACTTCAGCAAATATTGGCTGTTACCCAGTCTTTAAAAGCAGATGTGAGCTCTTTAAAAACAGATGTTGGATCATTAAAAGCAGATGTGAGCTCCTTAAAGACAGATGTGGGAACTTTAAAAACAGATGTAAGCTCCTTAAAGACAGATGTTGAGTCCTTAAAAACAGACATGAAGACTGTTAAGTCGGATGTGCAGGATTTAAAGTCAGATGTCCGGACGCTGAAGACAGATATGCAGGATACGAAACATCGGATTACTTCTCTGGAATTGACATTGGAAAATGAGACCAACCGCAATATCCGCCTTATAGCAGAAGGCCATTTGGATTTAGGCAGGAAACTGGATCAGGCGCTGGTGGTTGAAAATCAAAAAGAAATGCTGCTTATTCGTGTAAATACGCTAGAAAATGAAATGCGTAAATTAAAGGAACAGATGGTTACCACATCCTGAAAATAAATCAATACTATCGGGAATGTAAATCCTTAAAAAGAATTTGCATTCTCTTTTTTTGCAAATAAATAGGAATGGTTCAGGTCTGTCTGAACTTTTACAGAAAATATAAGAAACAGCATCATTTTAAATAACCTGCTTGATTTATTCTTCATGTCTGGATAAAATAAAAAATAGGTCTATAGTAGTATGAGATTTGAAAAAAATGAGTTGACGGGGGATAATCCTTTGAATTACAAAAAAATGAAAAACCTCTTTCTGAGACAATCCTATCTGGATTCATGGGAAGACTATGAGAACAGCCTGAGAAAGCCCAGCTTTATTAAATGGGATTACATCATCCTTACTGCGTCCAATGAAGAACAGGCGCGTACGTACCGGGAACAAATCGATTACAGGCTGGCCCAGGGGCTGCTTCCCGCAGGAACGCACTATGCGGTGCTTCCCGATCCGGATGGCAAGCGGGTGGGATCCGGCGGCGCAACCTTCCATGTCCTGAAATATATTGCGGAAAAAGAACAGCAGGAGAGCGCGGCTAATCTGTTTAAGAACCGCCGGATATTGGTAATTCATTCAGGAGGAGACAGCAAAAGGGTTCCTCAATACTCGGCCTGCGGCAAACTCTTTTCCCCGGTACCAAGGCAGCTGCCTAACGGTTATGCATCCACGCTGTTTGACGAATTCATAATCGGGATGTCAGGCGTTCCATCCAGAATCCCTGAGGGAATGCTGATATTATCCGGGGATGTGCTTTTGCTTTTTAATCCTCTGCAGATTGATTTTAACTATCATGGTGCAGCGGCTATTTCTATGAAGGAAAATGTATTGACCGGTAAGGATCATGGCGTTTTCCTGAATGATGGCAATGACTATGTCGGTCAATTCCTGCACAAGCAAAGCGAAGAACGTCTGCGGGAGCTTGGAGCGGTGAACGGACAGGATAATGTAGATCTGGATACCGGGGCCGTGATAATGGATTCCGATCTCCTTTATGCCCTCTTCAGCCTGATCAGTACGGACGGCCGTTTTGATGATGTTAAATTCAGGGAATTTGTCAATGAAGAAGCCAGAATCAGCTTTTATGGTGATTTCCTGTATCCTTTGGCCCGATCCTCCACATTAAAGCAGTATTACAGGGAGGCCGCGGAAGGAACGATAAATGATAAGCTTCTCGCCTGCCGCAGGAAAATATGGGAGGTGCTGTCGCCTTATTCCATGAAGCTGCTGTGCCTGTCTCCCGCAGAATTTATCCACTTCGGAACAACGACGGAGCTGCGCAGGCTTGTGACCGCTGACGTGGAAGATTATGAATTCCTGGACTGGAAAAAGCAGGTGGCTACGACCGCGCCGGAGCAGGCTCCCTATGCCGCGCATAACAGCTATGTGGGCAAGCGTGCCAGGGTTTCGGCAGGAGCATATCTGGAAGACAGCTATATTCTGGATGAAACGCAGATCGGACAGGGGAGTGTAATCTCCAATGTAAAACTAAGAAATGTGTCGGTTCCCGATCATGTGGTGCTTCATGGCCTGCGTCTGCTGGACGGAAGATTTGTTATAAGAATTTACGGCGTGGAGGATAATCCAAAGGGAACCCTGGAAAAGGGTGCCGGCTTTTTGGGAACAAGCCTTCCGGCATTTTTGGAAAAGAATGGTTTGTCGGCGGAGGATATATGGGAAAACGGCGAGCATTATTTATGGTTCGCCGCTCTTTACCCTGCGGCGGATACGATGGAAGAGGCTATCAGGTTATCCCTGATCGTGAAACGGATGGCGGACGGCGCGGCCTCGCCCGAAGAGAGGGAAGAATGGAAAAAGGCGGATCGGAAGAGCCTGTATTCCAGCTTTAATGAAGCGGATGTCCTGGCTATCAGCAGATGGCAGCATGAGCTGGAAAGCCGTATCCTTGCCAGCAAATTTGTCTGGGCTATTGAGGGCGGAAGCTATTACAAGGATGCTCTGGGGGTATTCGGCGCTCATGGCATCAGTTCCGATATTTATGAGATGCTTCTGGAGGATGCCGAGAAAGCGGCATTTTCCCTGAAAATACGTATTTACTACGCACTGGCTCAGTATATGAAGGAAAAACGAATCACCTTCCATGGAAAGGGATATGATTCTCTGGAGGCCATGTGTTTTGGAACGATTCAGAAAACCATTTATGACAGCGCGGCGGCGAAGCTGCCATCCAGCCAGGATTACCGCATTGCCAGGGATGAGGTTTCCGTAGAACTTCCTGTGCGCGTGAACTGGGGCGGCGGGTGGACGGATACGCCTCCTCACTGCAATGAAAGAGGAGGTGCGGTGCTCAATGCGGCATTGAAGCTGAACGGCATATATCCCATTCAGATCCGGGTAAAACGTCTGAAACAGCTGCATGTGGAATTTGCCAGTACGGATATCGGGGCGTCAGGCAGCGTGGAAACCGTGGAAGAAATTCAGGACTGTCACAATCCTTATGATTCTTTTGCCCTTCATAAAGCGGCGCTTATAGCCTGCGGCATTATTCCTCTGCAGGGGGGAAATCTGGAAGAAATCTGCCGACGTCTTGGCGGAGGCATCAGCCTTTCCACCAGAGTAGTGGGAATTCCGCAGGGCTCAGGACTGGGAACCAGCAGTATCCTGTCCGGAGCCTGTGTGAAGGGGCTTTTTGAGTTCCTGGGCAGGGAAACGTCGGAAGAGGAGATTTATGATATTGTTCTGAATATGGAACAGATTATGAGCACGGGCGGAGGCTGGCAGGATCAGGTCGGCGGGCTGAGTCCGGGGATTAAATTCATTACTTCCATGCCCGGGATTGATCAGAAAATCAAAGTGGAAAAGGTACAGCTTTCCGATAAAATGAAGAAGGAACTGCAGGAACGTTTCGTGCTCGTTTATACCGGACAGCGCAGGCTGGCCCGTAATCTGCTCCGTGATGTGGTGGGAGGTTATCTGGGAGGACGTCCGGAGTCCATTGATGCCCTGGAAAAAATGCAGAATCTGGCCGTTCTGATGAAGTTTGCCCTGGAAAGAGAGAATCTGGATGCTTTTATGGATCTGCTGAACCAGCACTGGGAGCTTTCCAAGCAGCTGGATGCCGGATCCACCAATACCTGTATTGAACAGATTTTTATGGCGTGTGAAGATATGATAGATGCGAGATTCATTGCAGGGGCAGGCGGGGGAGGCTTCCTTCAGATGATTCTGAAAAAAGGAATAACAAAAGAGATGCTGAAAGACCGGCTTCATGAAATATTCCAGGAAAGCGGCGTGGATGTCTGGGACAGTACCTTTGTATAAAGAATAAGGAAATGCAGAGAGCGGGAAGGTTTATCTTTCCCGCTTTTTGCATTTCTGATCCAGAAGCTTCTTCGCATCCTCCAGATGTTCACGGCATAAAATACGGTAATGAATCCATCCTCCGTCACCGCATGGATATTTTCCGTCAATAACTTCTTTCGTATAAGGCAGCAAATCATTATAAACAGCCTCATACTGTCTGTTATCCATTCTCAGCATCAGTTCAAAAGCCTGATCCTCGGCGAAAATATCACAGATATGTTTACTTTTTATGCTGTGCTTGACTCCCCATCCGTAGCTGTTCCCGTAGGGAAAACGGATTAGAGTCTGTGTGTTCCATTCTTCTGTAAGATAGCTGTTCAGTTCCTGAAACAGAACTCCGTTGGCACCGCAGTAGGTGATTAAGTCTTCCATGGAAGGGACTTCCTGTTTGTTCAGCATTTTTTCATACATAGGCGGCCTCCTGTATTTTTTGATTCGCATTTCAATTCAGTATAGCATAATAAAGCTGACAACAGGTGTCATATTATTTATTTTCCTTTACAAATTATTTTATTTATGATAGGATTCTATTACCGACCGACAATCTGTCGGTAAATGATAAAAAGAAAACAAATATCGCTGTTCGCATAGGAATATGTGACTGTATACACAGGCAGGAGAGTACAATGAGAGTGGTAAAGGAAGCGGAAGAGCGCAGAAATGAAATACTGGATGCGGCGGATATGCTTTTTGCCGACAAGGGCTTTGATAACACAAGCACCAACGATATCCTGGAGAAGGTGGGAATTGCCAGAGGGACTCTGTATTATCATTTTAAGTCAAAAGAGGATATTCTGGATGCCCTGATTAAGCGCTGTCAGGAACAGATAATAAGCGCTGCCGGGGAAATTGCTGCGGATAAGGGGATTCCGGTGCCCCGGCGCATTACCGGTGTGGTACGTGCCATGAGTATCAGCCACGAAAGCGGTAAGGAGATGAAGAAACAGATGCATAAGCCGCAGAATGCACTGATGCACCAGAAGTCTCAGGCGGCTGTGCTGAAGGGTGTGACTCCGGTTCTTACAGAGGTGGTGCAGGATGGCATCAGGGAAGGACTGTTTTCCACGCCTTATCCCCGTGAATGTATGGAAATGCTGCTGGTGTATGCCGGAACCGTATTTGACGATATGATGGACGATACACAGGAAGTACAGGAACAGCGAATCCGCGCTTTTATCTTTCATGCGGAGAGAATGCTGGGAGCGGAAAGCGGCAGCCTTGAGCCAGATATGCTGCAGATGTTCACAGACGGACCCGCTGCCTGCGGTGACAGCTGTCCTGCCGTATCAGGATAAGGCTGTCAAAGGACTTGAATATGCGTTCAGGCGCGTGGATAGGAGTTGGAATGATATTTAAAATGATCCGTAATGATCTGACTAAAAATAAGATAATTACGCTTGCAGCCACTGTATTTATTGCCGCTGCGGCTTTGCTTGTTTCGCTGGCTGCGCTTCTCGCCATTGATCTGGCGGGAGCGGTGGATGCCTTAATGGAGCAGGCACAGACGCCTCATTTTATGCAGATGCACACAGGAGATTTCAGCCGTGAAGCCCTGGAACAGTTTGCTGCGGAAAACGAAAATGTGGAGAGCTTTCAGATAATGCCGTTTCTGAATATAGAGGGCGGAAAGATACGGTTAGGGGATAACACGCTGTCGGGCACCACGCAGGATAACGGACTGACCATACAGGGAGCAAATTTTGACTACCTGCTTGATTTGGACGGAAACCGGATACAGCCACAGGAAGGGGAAATATATGTACCTGTCTGCTATATGCGCGATAATACGGCAGGTCTGGGAGAGACTGCCGATATCGGAGGCATTTCATTCCGTATAGCCGGTTTTTTGCGTGATTCCCAGATGAATTCCATGCTGTCCTCCTCCAAACGTTTTCTGGTGAATCCCAGTGATTATGAGAAAGCGGCAGGCCTGGGGAAGGAAGAGTACCTGATAGAATTCAGGCTGAAGGAGGGCACGGACCCGTCCGCCTTTTCCAATGCTTATACGGCGGAGGGCCTTCCCGCAAACGGCCCTGCGATCACGTATCCCCTTATAAAAATGATCAATGCCATGTCGGATGGCATTATGATCGGTTTGCTTCTGCTGGTAAGTATTCTGGCGGTGCTCATCGCCCTGCTGTGTATCCGTTTTACCCTTCTGTCCCAGATAGAAGAGGATTACCGGGAGATAGGAGTGATGAAAGCCATCGGCATCCGGATTGCCGGCATGAAACAGATTTATCTCATAAAATATGCGATATTGGGCGGCACAGGCTGTCTTGCCGGTTTTCTGTTTTCCCTGCTGCTGCGGGAACCGATGCTGGGAAGTATCAGGCAGAACATGGGGGATGCGGGAAAAGGCTCCCTCTCTCTGGCAGCCGGATTCTGTGGCGCTGCGATCGTTTTGGCGGTTATCCTTATTTTTGTAAACAGGGTGCTGAATCGTTTCCGTAAGATATCACCCTCCCGGGCCATCGGCTTTGGCTTTGAGGAAGAGTCGGGCGGAACATCCGGCCGTTTTTTCCACAGGATCAGCCGCCTGCTTGGAGTGAATGCGGCCTATGGCCTGCAGGATGTTGTATCCCGGAAAAAGATATATGCGACTATTTTGACCGTACTTGTTTTCGCAGTGTTCATCGTTGTCGTCCCCCGGAACCTGTACAGTACTATTGCGGACGAAAGCTTTTCCACTTATATGGGAATCGGGGACTGTGATCTGCGGATGGATATCCAGCAGACGGATGCTGTTGCGGAAAAGGCCGGAAGAATAGGGGAGGAACTGGAAAAAGACAATTCGGTTGCCGGTTATACGGTGCTTCATACCAAAAACTTCACTTTGAAGAATACGGACGATGAGGAAGAAAGCATCAAAATAGAGTTCGGCGACCATAAAGCATTCCCTGTAACCTACGCGAAAGGCGATGCCCCTGTTTCGGAGAATCAAATCGCCCTTTCCGCCCTTTTGGCAAAGGAGCTTGGAAAAGAGGTGGGCAGTACGCTGACACTTCGTACAGGGACAGGTGAGAAAACGCTGACGGTATGCGGTATTTATTCCGATATCACAAATGGAGGGAAGACTGCGAAGGCAGTTTTTGAGGACACGGATGCGGATATTATGTGGAGTGTGGTATATGCAAAGCTGTCCGATTCCTCTTTGGCGGCGGAAACGGCGCTCCGCTACAGAGCAAAATTCCCTTTTGCTAAAATTACGGATATCCGGGAATATGTATCACAGACATACGGGCAGACCCTGCGGTCGGTAAACTGGGCGGCTGATGCAGCCGCGGCGGCGGCCGTACTCATCACAGCGTTTATTACCCTGCTTTTTGTCAGGCTGCTGATAGCGAAAGACAGGTATGCGATTGCCGTTATGAAGGCAGCCGGTTTTACCAACACGGATATCCGGCTGCAATATATATTCCGTCTGATATCTGTAATGCTTGCCGGCATCCTTCTTGGAATCCTTCTTGCCAATACGGCAGGAGAAAAGCTGGCAGGAGCGGTTCTTTCCTCACTTGGCGCCGCCGCCTTCCGCTTTCGGATAAATCCGCTGTATTCCTTCCTGCTTTGCCCGTTATGGATGGTCTGCTCGGTTCTTGTGGCGGCCTTAGCCGGAGTACAGGCGGTGAAGAGGATAAACACTGGGGAACACTTAAAAGAAGTATAGATTGGATGCCATTTGGCACAGAAGGAAAAGCAAATGAAAGAAATCATCAGCGGAAAAGGCATCATAAAGACATTTGGACAGGGCGGGGAAAAAAGACGGGTATTGGACGGCGTGGACATATCGGTGGAGGAAGGGGAATTTATCTCTGTCATGGGCCCCTCCGGTTCAGGAAAATCCACTCTGCTGTATGCCTGCAGCGGCATGGACAGCATTGACGGCGGAAAAATATCCTTTTGCGGCAGGGAACTGTCATCATTCAGGGAAAAAGAACTTGCCGATCTGCGCAGGACGCGGATGGGTTTTGTATTCCAGCAGCCCTCTCTTTTGAAGAACCTGAATATCCTGGATAATATCGTTTTCCCGTCCCTTAGGGATCACAGAAAAAATGCCGGTCAGTTAATGGAAAGGGCGAAAGAATTGATGGAAAGGACCGGGATAAGCCAGCTTGAAAAAAGGAAGGTCACCCAGGTTTCCGGCGGCCAGCTTCAGCGAGCGGGAATATGCCGCGCCCTTATGAACCAGCCGGAAATCGTTTTCGGGGATGAACCCACCGGGGCCCTGAATTCCAGGGCATCGGGAGAAATCATGGATCTTTTCTCCGAGATTAACGGACAGGGAACGGCAGTTATGCTCGTAACCCATGATGCCGCAATTGCGGCGCGGACCCGCCGCGTTTTGTTCTTATCTGACGGCCAGGTTGCGGGAGAATTGAGGTTGCCCCGGAATTCGGGCCTCAGTCATGCGGCCAAAATGGATAAAGTATTGGAAAAAATGCGTCTGCTGGAGATCTGAAGGTTTCCTGCCAGGTACAGATAAAAAAAGCGCCGCGCTCTGCCTGAGGTTCTTTCTCGCGTCAGGGTATTCATCGTCCGCGCTGTGGCCTTACGCTCCCCACTTTCCTTCGGCCTGTGTCCGGCCAGATGCTTTGCTGTTGGGCATGGGCAG
>NZ_MPDJ01000004.1:0-165104 GCF_001881565.1 Eisenbergiella tayi | reverse complement strand
GTCTGCCCATGCCCAACAGCAAAGCATCTGGCCGGACACAGGCCGAAGGAAAGTGGGGAGCGTAAGGCCACAGCGCGGACGATGAATACCCTGACGCGAGAAAGAACCTCAGGCAGAGCACCGCGCTTTTTTTATCTGTGCCTGACGCCTCTGTAAGGAGTCAGCGGATACTCCGGGCCATTTCCAGCAGTCTGGGATAGGCATAGGAAAAGAAGTCCTGATAGCTTTCGCAATAGCTGTTCAGTCCCGGAGTCCTTCCGTCGGAGAGGAGGGTTCTGTCCCGGCGGCAGCCGTTCCGGCATAAGGGATACCAGCGGCATTCCTTGCATTTGTCGGGAACATTGCGGGATAAACTGACAAAATCCAGGTCTTCCCGGGCCTGATTCATTTTTTCAAAGGAATTGCTGCGGATATTGCCCAGCTTCCAGTCATCCAGGACATAAAAATCACAGGGATAGACGCTTCCGTCTGCCTCGATTACCCATTGCTCCGAACAGATACCCATCATATTGCAGGATTCCGGAGGATAATTGAGCAGCATTCCGACCCAGTTTTCAAAGGTACGGTTATATACCGGATGCCCGTCCTTCCAGTCCTGGTACCAATAGTCAAAAAGATCCTTCAGAAATTTCCCGTAACGGTCAGGGGTGAGGGAATAACTGAGACTGCCTTTGTTTTCTTCAAAAGGATCAATACAGGGTATGTACTGCTGATAAGTAAAGCCCTGTTCCCGGAAATACTGGTAAATCCGTTTAATCCGCTTGGAAGACTGCGCGGTTACAACGGTGAGAATATTGAATTCCACCTGATATTCCTGGAAAAGGCGGGCGGTTTCCATGACCCGGGCAAAGCTCCCGCTGTTATCAGGAAATTTCCGGTTTTCATCATGCAGCTGCTCGTACCCATCCAGAGATAAGCCCACCAGAAAATGATTGTCATGAAGAAAGCGTGCCCATTCCTCATCAATGACAATTCCATTGGTCTGGAGACTGTTATGGATTTCAATTCCTCTGTGATTGTGCTTTTTCTCAATTTCTATCAGAGCCCTGAAAAAATCCAGGCCGGCCAGGGTGGGTTCGCCTCCCTGAAAGGCAAAGGTCGCCGTATGAGTCACCTGATTCAGTGTTTTTTCCACGAGAATATCCAGAGTCTCTTCGGACATCATTCCATAGGTTTTTTCCTTACGGTTATTCATTTCATCCGCATAAAAGCAATAGCGGCAGCGGAGATTGCAGCTTCCGGACGCAGGTTTGATCAACAGGGTAATAGCTGGCTGTTTTGGCATGGTAATAGCTCCTCTCGATGTATATAAATTCAGGATATAACAAAATGGACGTCTTGGCAACCGTCTCCGAAGCTGCGGCACATCTCCATGAAGCGCAGGGCGTTTTCCGTCAGGTATTTATTCTTATGATAAATGATGGAAAAGCTTCGGTGCAGGGCGGGGGCATCGAAGGGAATCCGGGAGATAATCCCCTGGTTCAGGGCATCCGCAGCCAGCAGGCAGGGCAGGGCGGAAATGCCGATGTCCCTGCTCACAGCCCGTACAAGGGACTGCGTGCTCACACTTTCCCATACAATATTTATGGGCAGCTGGTTATAATTCATCAGATCCTCCGCGGCCTCCCTGCCGGCGCTCCCTTTTTCACGCAGGACAAAAGGACAGGCGGAAATATCCTTAAGTGTCACCTTGTTTTTCGTAAGGAGAGGGTGCCGGGGAGAACAGATAAAGCAGATACGATCCTCAAGAAAAGGCTCGCTGATGATGTTGGGATGCTGGGTATTGCCTTCAATCAGGGCGAAGTCCAGGCGGTTGTCCAGCACGGCGTCTTCGATAAAACCGGAATTATTTATGGTGACCTTGGGATTAACGCTAGGCAGCTCCCTGGTATATTGCTGAATGAGCGCGGGCAGGAGAAAATTACCGATCGTAACGCTGGAGCCGATCCGCAGGGTAGCGGACTGCTTCCAGGCAGGAATTTTTTCTTCCATTTCATCAAACAGAGATATGATATGCAGCGCATAGTCGTAGAGCTGTTCCCCCTGCTCCGTGATGAACAGACGTCTGGAAAACCGTTCAAACAAACGTATCTTGTAGTTCTCCTCCAGCTCACGTATCGCAAGGCTTACTGAAGGCTGTGCAAGGTGCAGCCGATCCGCTGCCCTAGTAATGCTCCGCTCCTGATATACAGCCACAAAAATCCGAAGATGACGCAGTGTCATAAATTCTGCCTCCCTGTGCTAATTCATAATAAAATGGTTATGTAATATATAATATAATACTATTTTACTTATATAACAAGTGGGGGTATACTTTACGGTGATGAATGAAATAAAACCGTATATAAAAGAGAAATAAGGATAAGAGGAGTTGGCATGGAAAAGAAAAGTAAGGTTTTGAGAAAATTATTTTTTTCCACCCTGTATCTGAGTACCTTTACCTTCGGGGGCGGATACGTAATTGTTACACTGATGAAAAATAAATTCGTGGATGAGCTCCACTGGATTGATGAGGAGGAAATGCTGGATCTCGTGGCAATTGCCCAGTCATCACCGGGAGCGATTGCTGTGAACGGGGCTATCGTGGTGGGCTACAAGCTGGCCGGTATTCCCGGGGTCCTGTGTTCCATTCTCGGGGCAATTCTGCCTCCCATGATCATTCTGTCCCTGATTTCCCTTTGCTACGATGCCTTTCGCACCAATCTGATCGTGGGCTCCATGCTGAAAGGGATGCAGTCCGGCGTTGCTGCGGTTATTGCGTCGGTTGTTTATGACATGGGAAGCAAGGTAGTGCAGGAAAAGGACTGGGTGAATATCGTGATTATGGGCATCAGCTTTATCGCCAGCTACTTCTTCAAGGTAAATGTGGTATTGATTATAGTTGTGGTCGCCTGTATCGGCGCGGTGCGTACTCTCATGAAAGAGAGAAAGGGGGTAAAGGCATGATTTACCTCCAGTTATTTTTGAGCTTTCTTCAGATAGGCGCTTTCAGCTTCGGAGGCGGGTACGCTGCCATGCCTCTTATTCAGAGCCAGGTAGTGGATCTGCATGGATGGCTGACGATGAAGGAATTCACGGATCTGGTCACGATTGCGGAGATGACGCCGGGGCCGATTGCGGTGAATTCGGCAACCTTTGTGGGGACACAGATTGCGGGACCTCTGGGCGCCGTTATCGCCACATTGGGTTGTATTCTTCCTTCCTGTATCTTTGTAACCGCCTTGGCCTATATCTATATGAAATACCGGAAAATGAGCATGCTGCAGGGAATTCTCGGCTCCCTCCGCCCTGCTGTTGTAGCCATGATCGCCAAGGCAGGGCTGACCATCCTGATCTCGGCGGTGTTCCTGAGCGGCGCTGTGAAATTTGCTGCGGGCAATGTATCCGTCCGTGCGGTGATCTGGTTTGTTATCGCCGTAGTCCTTCTGCGGAAAAAGAAAATGAATCCTATATTAGTCATGGTTTTATGCGGGGTGTTTGAAACGATATGTGTGCTGGTGATGAAATGGATATAAGGAACCTCTTTACCATAGGGGAAATGGGCGGGCTGTTCCGTATCAATATCCGGACGCTGCGCTATTATGATGAAATCGGCCTGCTGAAGCCGGAGGTTGTGGATGAAAGGACCGGGTACCGGTATTATTCCGCCAGACAGTTTGAGCGGATGAATACCATTAAATATCTGCGCACCCTGAATATGCCTCTGGACAAAATCAAGGCCTTTTTTGAGAACAGGGATACCTCCGTCATGGAACAGATTCTGGAGGAACAGCTGGAAGAAACGAGAGAGCAGCTTTCCAGGCTCCATTCCATTGAACGGAAGCTTTCCAACAGGCTGTTTCAGCTTCATTATGCCATGACCGCTCCATTGGAAAGGATTGAGCGGAAAACCTTTCCCGCCCGTCCTGCGGCTTTCCTGAAAAAAGAAATCTCTCAGGGGGAAAGCCTGGAATATCCTATCCGGGAACTGGAAAGAACCAGTCAGCTTCCTCCTGCCATGTTTCTGGGAAAGGTGGGAGTGTCCATCAGCAGGGAGGATTTGCTGAACGGCCGGTTTCATCACTTCTCCGGGATTTTCGTCCTTCTGGAAGGGGAGGATAATTACCGGGGGGAGCAGACATTACTTCCGGAAGGGGATTATCTTACCATCCTTTATGCCGGAACCCATCAGGATTCTGCCGCCTATTATAAACGGCTGCTGTCCTGTGCGCGGGAGCAGGGACTGGAATGCAGCGGGGATTCGGCAGAAATCACATGGATTGATTCCGGTTTTACGGATGATCAGGAAAAATATGTGACTGAGCTGCAGATTCCCGTTGTCAGCCGGACATCCGGCGGCTATACTGAAAGTATCGGAAAGGATTTCTGAAAAATCAGGTTAAAGGGGAAACAGAATGGAAAGAGGGAGTAGAGCTGACGGGAAAGAAGGCTGCGGCACGGCATGGATGCTCCGTTTCCGGGTACCGGACACGGAAGGCGTTTTCTTTTCCATGGAAGAAGAGGGAGAAAGGTTCCTCCTGGAATACAGGGAAGGAATCCTGAAAGCTGTTATCCGCTTCTCCGCAAGGCCGGAACCGGTAACGCTGGCCGGAATATGCAGGCCGGGAAATGAGGCTGTGCTTAATTTTACGGGCTTCAGGCTGGAACTGCTGACGGAAGGGGCCCTGGCGGATGAGGACTGGACGATTGGCCGGGTGGATATTGCCGGGATTTGCGGTCGGGGAAAGGGGCTGGAACTCAGGCCGGAATTGGGCAGGTGCCTGATAAGGGAGGAAAGGGAAGAATCGTTTACCGGGATACAGGGATGGAAACCCGAAGGGAAGAATGTCCATCTTGGGGACTGTATGCCTTTTTATCACGACGGAACCTTTCACCTGTTTTATTTATTTGATCGGAGAGGACACAAAAGCAAATGGGGGCTTGGCGCGCATCAGTGGGCGCATGTTGCTTCCCGGGATCTCGTTCACTGGACACAGTATCCGCTGGCGATCGGCATTGATGATGAGGCAGAAGGGTCAATCTGTACCGGATCGGTTATCTTTCATGAAGGGATTTATTATGCATTCTATGCGGTGCGGATGTGCGACGGCTCTCCGGCCAAGCTGACAGCGGCTCTGTCTCAGGATGGAATCCATTTCCAAAAGAGTCACAGAGTATTCGCCCTGCAGCCGCCCTATGACGGGGCATCGGCCAGGGATCCCAAAGTGATCCGGGACGAAAACGGAGTTTTCCATATGTTTGTAACCACCTCCCTTTTACAGGGAGAAGAGAGCAGAGGCTGTCTTGCGCATCTGATTTCCGGGGATCTTGTTTCCTGGGAGCCGGTGGAACCGCTCGTGGTACTGGATATCAGCGATCAGCCGGAATGCAGTGACTATTTCAGGCTGGGGAATTTATATTATCTGATATACAGTAATTTCGGGACGGCCAGGTATTTTTTCTCGGAAAATCCCTTCGGCCCGTGGCAGGCGCCGGATGAAAATGTGGTGGCGGAACATTCCTACAGGGTTCCTAAAGCGGCGGGATGGAAGAATGGAAGAATTTTATTCGCCGGTTTTTATGTGGACCCGGATGTGGATTATGGAGGAACGGTACGGTTTTATGAGGCTGCGGCAAGGAAAGACGGAAGCCTGGAATTCCTGCCGGTACCGGAAATGGTTGAGGAAAAATAGAAAAAAGTAAAAAGGTATTGACCCTCCAGTAACTGGAGGGTTTAATTTATTTTGGAAGTAAGTTATTACATAGTGGGGAGATAAAATTATGGAATCCAAGAAAAAGAAAGCGGAAAACAATCTGACAAAAGGGAGTGTAATCCGCGTATTATTCACCTTTTCCGTTCCATTCATCATCGCCAATATCATACAGGCACTGTATGGGGCGGTGGATTTGCTTGTCATCGGCAGATACTGCGGCCCGGAAAGCGTGGCAGCGGTTTCCACAGGAACCCAGGTTACCCAGATCATCACCAGCCTGATTACGGGTCTGACGCTGGGAAGCACGATATTGGTAGGAAAATATACGGGAATGGAAGAGGAAGAAGAGGTAAAAAAGACAATCGGGACAACGCTTACCATATTCGCCATTGCCGCAGTGATTCTTACGGTTCTTATGCTTCTGTTTACGGACAGGATTCTGTTTCTGCTGAAAACGCCGGAGGAATCCTTTGAACTGGCCGGAACCTATGTGCGTATCTGCAGCCTGGGCATTCTTTTTATCTGCGGCTATAATGCGATAAGCGCAATTCTGAGAGGTTATGGAGACTCCAGGCGTCCGATGCTGTTCATTGCCCTTTCCTGTGTCCTGAATATTGCAGGGGACTTCATACTGGTAAAGGGCGCCGGACTCGGCGTGGCGGGAGTTGCCCTGGCTACGATTGGCTCCCAAGCAGTAAGTATGGTGACGGCAATTATTTATTTAAACCGCAAGAAGTTTATTTTCACCTTCCGGCTGAAAAACTTCCGGATCGATCCGGCAAAAGCCAGAGAGCTTGCCTGGGTTGGCATCCCCATATCCCTTCAGGAATGTATGGTGCGTTTTTCCTTTCTGTATCTTACCAGTGTGACGAACCGGCTGGGAATCTATGCGGCCTCCGCAGTGGGAGTGGCGAGCAAATATGATGTATTTGCCATGCTGCCTGCAACTTCGGTAGCCAATGCACTGGCGGCTGTTACCGCCCAGAACTATGGGGCGGGAAAGCCGGAGAGGGCGAAGAAAAGCCTGGCGGCAGGCCTGCTTTTTGCGGTGGCGGCTTCCTCCCTTTTCTGGCTGTGGGCCCAGCTTTCCCCTCAGACGATGATAGGGTTATTTTCCTCAGATCCTGCGATCATTGAAGCCGGCATCCCTTTTTTCAGGACATGCAGCTATGATTATCTGGCTGTGAGCTTTGTGTTCTGTATGAACGGGTATCTTAACGGCAGATCGCAGACCATATTTACCATGATAAGCTGCTGCTTCGGGGCGTTGGCCCTGCGTATCCCCATAATCCATCTGGTGTATGCCAACTGGCCGGACAACCTGGCCCGGATCGGAGCGATCGCGCCGATGGTTTCCGGGTTTATGGCAGTTTATACCGCTGCCTATCTGTGCATACAGTTTTACCGGGAAAAACAGCGGATCCCGGACGCTTCCGGACAGCGCGGCATGAATTGAAAGAAACTTTCATTGAAAGAAACGCCATTGCAGAAATAATTGCAATGACGTTTCTTATCCTATATAATTAACTGTAAAATGTATATTCCGATGTGACCGGTGCAGTCCCGGGCAGTGATATCCCGACGGGGAAACAGCTTATTTAAGAATCAGCTCCACAACAGGCACCAGGCTGCTGGGCTTTACGGCAGGAAGATAGAGAATCAGGTCGCTGCTGTCCTCCGTTTCGTTCTTTGCAGAGAAATGGTCGATGGCGCCTTCTGTGAAAAGAAGCTCGCTTCCGTCATGAAGGAACTGGGCGTATTCCACCTTTCCGGCCATCCCGGGAAGACGAAGATGGGCGAATGGATAGGCAAACAGATGCAGGTACAGGCGGCTTCCGTCGGCGCTCTGGGTGTATCGGCAGTCTGCGGGAGCTGTGATTCCGGGCTCCGCCATGGTACAGCCATAGATAGAACGGCTGTTATATTTCATCCAGTCCGCATATACTTTCAGTGCATCCTCCGCGCGGGAATCCAGATAGCCTCTGGAGGTAGGGCCTACATTCATGAGCAGGTTGCCGCCGCAGGACACGGTATTTACCAGCATGCGGATGAGCATTTCCGGAGATTTCCAGGTCTGCTCGTCCCTGTAATAGCCCCAGGAGCCGGAAAAGGTCTGGCAGGCTTCCCATGTCACCAGTTCGCCTGTTTCAGGATGGGTAACCCATTTGACCGGCTGATACTGCTCAGGCGTCCACAGATCCTGTTCGATGTCGGTACGGTTGTCAATGATGATATCCGGCTGAAGGGAACGGGCGGTGGCAATAAGCTTTTCCGCTTCCCAGTCATTTTTCCCTTTGCCCTTCATCCATGACTGATCGCCTTCGCCGTCCTGGCCGTCATAGGAGAAATCGAACCAGAGAATGTCGATTTTACCATAATTGGTCAGCAGCTCAGTTACCTGGTTCCTCATGTACTCGGCATATTTGTGCATGTCGCGTCCCTCGTTCTGCTGCAGGGCATCCGCATCGTCCCTGCGGGGATGAAGCGTGTCGATGGGGAAATCCGGATGATGCCAGTCAATGAGCGAATAGTAGAATCCTACGCGCAGCCCTTCCGAGCGGAACGCCTCCACATATTCCTTGATGAGATCCTTGCCGCAGGGGGTGTTGGTAGATTTATAGTCCGTATACTTGCTGTCAAAAAGGCAGAAGCCCTCGTGATGCTTTGTGGTCATAACCACATACTTCATTCCGGCGGCCTTTGCCTGTTTCGCCCATTCCTTCGGGTCGTAAAGATCGGGATTGAAGTGTTTGAAGTAAAGATCATAATGCTCCTCTGAGATTTTTTCATTGGTTTTCACCCATTCATGGCGGGCAGGCATAGCATAAAGCCCGAAATGGATAAACATGCCGAACCGGTCATGGGTAAACCAGCTGGTATCTCCGGGAGTCTGGCGTGTAACATAACTTGTCATAATTCCTCCGTTCTGCCGTATCTGCGGCATTATCTTTTTTACCGCCTCATGTAAGTGCGGCAGGTTTATGGGTTTATTGTAGTGAAAAAAGGGGCGGAGGAACATGTAATAATAAGGAAAAAATATGGAGTTTTAAGTATGATTCTATCATCAAATCCAAGGCCGCTTCAGCTGTGGAAAACGCTCAGCCTGGAGGTGGCAGATTCCGGTCTGGCCCAGGTGGATAATACCTGGAATATGGAAAAGGTATGCTCTCCCTATTCCAGGGTCTATTTCATACCGGAAGGTTCCGGAACCCTCACCCTGCGCGGCAGGGAAATCGCTTTGCAGGAGGGGTATGTATATCTGATTCCGGCAGGCCTGCTGTATAATTACCGGTGTGATTCCCATATGGAGCAGCTTTATTTCCATGTAAATATTATCCAGGTGAACGGCATGGATCTTTTCTTCGGCTGTGAAGAGGTGTACGAGAGGAAAGTATCTGGTCAGTACCTGGAAAAGGTGCTTGCGCTTTACCGTTCCCAGCGCATGGGGGATTCTTTCTGCCTTCAGGGGATTCTGTGGGAGGAACTGGGCTTCTTTACCAGGATGGCCGGCGTTCAGGAAACGCGGACCAGAATCTATTCAGAGATGGTGGAGCAGTTTTTTTTGCTCGCACAAAATCCGGTCAGCGCTAAAAACCATATCCGCAGCATGGCCGATCGGCTGCATGTTTCGGAAAGCACGCTCTCCAAAAAATTCCGGGCGGAAACGGGTATGTATCCGGGAGGCTATCTGGAACAGCTGGTTATCCAGAAGGCCTGCCGCCTTCTCCTGCAGGAGGACAGAAGCATTGCGCAGATAGCGGAAGAACTGGAGTTTTCCGACCAGTTTTATTTTGCCAAGTATTTTAAACGGCTGATGCAGATGCCTCCCAGTATTTACCGGAGGAAGATGCGCGGCAGCTGAAAAAAAGACAGGAATGACAGACAGAATGGAGAAGGAAAATGATGAATATAATTTTTGAACTGATATGGTACTTTTTTATTTATTCCTTTATCGGCTGGTGTGCGGAAATCGCATATGCCGCGGTAAAGCATAAGAAATTCATGAACAGGGGGTTTTTAAACGGACCTCTCTGTCCAGTATATGGCATCGGTATGGTGCTGATCCTTGTCTTCTTCAGTTCTCTGAAGGGAAATTTCTTTTTCCTGGCCCTGGGCTGTTCCGTTATGGCTGCCGTGGTGGAATTCTTTACGGGAGCCCTGATGGAGAAGGTATTCAAGTGCAAATGGTGGGATTATACAGGCTATAAGCATAATTTAGGAGGATACATATGCCCGCAGTTTTCGGCTCTGTGGGGAATCGGGGCAGCGCTGATCATCACCTTCGTCCATCCATTTTTGGCACCGCTTATTTCCATGATACCGACCTTTATTGTCAGGCTTCTTGGCATAATCCTCCTTGTGATCACCACAGGGGATTTCCTGTCGGTGGCCGGAGCCATCCTGCAGCTGAGGAAAACTGCCCGTATTGAAGAAATAGCAGCGGGAATGCAGGAGGTTTCAGACCGGCTGGGGAACGCTATTTTCCGTGGAATCCAAAAAGGTATGACCAGGGCTTTCCCCAATCTGGAAAAAGATGGGGAAAACGCGTTGGCGGCAAGGTTCCGGAAAAAGGAGAGGAAAGAAAGCCTTGTATTCGCAGAAGGCTGCAGTTTCCACAAACTGGTATGGCTTTTTTTTATCGGCGCATTTCTGGGGGATATTACGGAAACCATATTCTGCCGTCTCACTTCAGGAGTATGGATGAGCCGCAGCAGTGTGCTGTACGGCCCTTTCAGTATTGTCTGGGGAATCGGCGTGGTAGTGCTTACCATGATGCTGCATAAATACCGTGACAGGGATGACAGATATATCTTTATTTTCGGCACGGTGGTGGGCGGTGCCTATGAATATGTATGCAGTGTTTTCACGGAAATGGTGTTTGGCACGGTGTTCTGGGATTACAGCAAAATCCCCTTTAATCTGGGAGGAAGGATTAATTTGCTTTACTGCTTTTTCTGGGGACTCGCTTCCGTGCTTTGGATTAAAAATGTATATCCTTTTCTGTCCCGCTGGATTGAAAAGGTTCCTGAAAAGGTCGGAAAAATATTGAGCTGGGTATTTCTTGTGTTCATGGCAGTTAACATTGTGCTGTCAGGGATGGCATTGGCCCGTTACAGCGACAGATACGGCGGAAAGCCTGCGGAAAACAGTGTGGATAGCTTCCTGGATTCCCATTATCCGGATGAACGGATGGAACGTGTTTACCCCAATGCCATCATAAAAGAATAGCTATGCCGTCAGGGAATCAGGGCTGACGGCAGAAAACTTCTCTTCGGTCGGCATAAATGCCGGGCTGACAGGCAGGATCGTTTATGAGGTCATGGTTTTCCTCTGGATCCGTATACATATGATACAGTTCATCGGGGCCATAGGGGGCCCGGAGGCGGCGGTGCATTTCATAGTATATTTGAGTGGGCATCCATTGATTATATGGAAAAAATTATTAATCACATTATGTAGTAATGAATGATTTATAATAGAGTGATGTATGGAAGGTTGGGTTATGGAAGAAAAAGATAAAGAATACTCGATATTGCAAAATTTTTGTTATTGTATAAAGGCAACTATTCAAAATTACCCAAAGTTATTAGTTCTCTGCGTTAGTTTAATTGTGATTAATGCAGCGATTCCTGTAATAACGACATTTCTTCCTAAAGTTGTAATTGATGAAATAGTTAATCAGAAACCTTTAGAGCATTTAATGTTTGCGACAGGGCTTTTTTTAGGAACTATTATTATAATGACTTCGTTGCAGAAATATATAGACAGATTGATTTATTGGCATAAGTATAAAATGAATACGTATTTTCTGAAGATGGTAACAAATAAATCATTAAGAACAGACTATTGTAATCAAGAGGACGAACATTTTAGAAATCTTCAGAGTGAAAGTTTTGCTAGTTGCAATGGTAATTTTTCATATTATGCCCGGATTTATGATACTTCAGTTGGATTTATGGCAAACTTACTCGGTTTTGTGACCTTTTTTTATGTTTTGATAAGGTTGAATATAATAATAGTATTTTTTTTGGTGATTTCTACATTAGCTAGTTATTTTATGAATAAAAGAATAATAAAGTGGGAAAAAGTTAATAATGAGGAAAAAATTAGTTATACTCAAAAATTACAGTATATTACGAAGGTGTCTGGAGAAATTAAAGCCGCAAAAGATATTAGATTATATAATATGATTGCTTGGTTAAATAGTGTATATCGCGTGAATATGGAAGGTGTAAATTCATGGTATAAAAAGTATGCTTCTAAAATATTTAAAGTTTCGATATGCGATTGTTCGTTTTCTCTTGTGAGAGAAGGTGTTACATATTTCTATTTGTTATATCTTGTTTTACAAGGGACACTGACGGTAGCTGATTTTGTATTATATTTTAATGTCATTGTTGGATTTTCAGCATGGTTGAATAGCTTGCTAGGACAAGTTAATACAATAAACAGATTAAATGTGTCTATAAATAGGTTTAGAACGTTTGTAGAATATCCGGAAAAGTATTGCAGAAATTCGGGAGAAAAGATACATGATTTTTTAAAGCCACGTACTATTGAACTGAAAAATGTTAGTTATCAATATAGTGGTGAAGATAGCAAAGTAATCGATGATTTAAGTTTAACTATTAATCCAGGGCAGCATTTGGCTGTAGTAGGTTTAAATGGAGCGGGAAAAACAACACTTGTAAAGCTTATATGTGGATTAATAGATCCCACAGAAGGTCAAGTTCTGTATGATGGAAAAGATTTAAAAGAGTTGGATAGGGATGAAGTGTATAAGGCGTTTGGAGTTGTTTTTCAGCAATATTCTATTCTACCCGTAACAATAGCAGAGATTGTGGCAGAGAATATTAGAGAAAATGTAAATGTCGATAGAGTAAAAAAATGTTTAGAACAAGCTGGATTGATGGAGAAGATAAATTCGCTTAAATATGGTTTAGATACAAAATATGATAAAACAATATGGGAAGATGGTATTGATTTATCGGGAGGGGAAAAGCAAAAATTATTATTAGCAAGAGCATTATATAAAAATTCGCCGATAGTTATTTTGGATGAACCAACGGCTGCATTGGATCCTATTTCAGAACAAAATATGTATGAATTATACAATGGAGTTATGGATTCGAAATCGTCTATTTTTATTTCACACAGATTGGCCTCTACACGATTTTGTAGTCACATTATATTGTTAGAAAATGGAAAAATTATAGAATGCGGAACGCATGATCAATTGTTGAGCCTTCATGGGAAATATTATGAATTATTCGAAACCCAAGCAAAACATTATAGAGAAGAAAAGGTAGATGAATATGAGCATTCGTGATCGTTTAAAAATAACCAGGCGAGGATATAGTATTTTGAGAGAATATTGTCCTGGTCTTATTGAAACTAAAATCTTGTTTTCATTGATTGAATCGGGGTCTCCCTTTATAAATATATGGTTTTCGGCAAAAATAATAAATGAAATTGCAAATTTACGACGAATCAAAGTTCTTGGTATATATGTGATTTTTACGATACTTATTAATTTGATTTTTTCGATTATAAAAAGTGTTGTTGACCGTGTGAGTAGTGCTAAAGAAGCTAGTATGTGGGATTGCTTCTCAAAGATATTTTGTGATAAGCAAATGAGTGTTGAATATGAAGTTTTGGAAAAAGCTAGTTATCAACAACAAAAGCAAAAAGCTGAGGAAAACTTATTTATGTTTGGAAATGGCCTGGGTCAGTTGGTGTGGAATACGCCTGGACTGATAAGGGTATTTGTAGGTATTTTTGCTTCGATTGCATTATCGATATCTTTGTTTACTAGCAAATGCAATAATAATATACTTAATTCAAAATTATGGATTTTAGTAATCGTGGCTATGATTGTTTTTGAAGGCTGGATTCATGATAAATATAAAAACAGAGAACAGAAGGTTTTTAATGATTGGAGCGATGGAACAGTTTGGTTTAACAGGACATTTGCATTCTATGGTCAAGAATTAGATTTAGATTTGCAGAGGGCAAAAGATGTTAGAATTTATAGACAAGACATTATTGCGCTTAATAAAATTGATAAAATGATAGCACATAACATAAAAGATGATAGTTATATTTCAAAAATGAGTTTATATCAAGGTATTAGTTCTTTTTGGGCAGAAATAATTAATTCTCTATGCTACATCTTTGTTGTGTTAAAAACTTTTTATGGTGCATTTCCAGTAGGAAATATGGTTCAGTATATTAGTTCATTAAAAAGATTAACAGAGAGCTTTGGTGAGCTAACATTATCAATTGCAGAAAATAAGATTTATTGTGAACATCTAAAAAAACTATTTGAATATCTTGATATTGATGCTAGTAATGAAAATAATGTAGATATTTTAGAAAATGTTGTTGAAAAGGAAATCTGTATAGAATTTAAGAATGTTTCATTCAAGTATCCTGGAAGTGATACGTATGTTTTAAGAAACATTAATGCGGAATTCCATAGCGGAAAACGATATGCGATAGTAGGAATGAATGGGTCAGGAAAGACTACGTTTGTTAAGTTGTTGTGCAGATTGTATGCTCCAACAGAGGGAGCAATTTATATAAACGGGATTGACGTTAAAAGAATTGATTACAAAGAGTATCTTAAGAATTTGGCGGTTGTATTTCAAGATTTTCAACTTTTTTCATTCGGCGTTGGACAAAATGTTTCTGTAAATACAGATTATGATAAATTGAAAGTTGAGCAGTGCCTAATGAAAGCTGGGGTATATGATAGAGTTAGTAAGATGTCAGATAAATTAGAAACATGTTTATATAGGGATTTCTCAGAGAATGGCGTTGAGATATCTGGAGGTGAGGCACAAAAAATAGCATTAGCAAGAGCATTATATAAAGAAGCATCAGTAATGATTTTGGATGAGCCGACAGCTGCTTTGGATCCGATAGCTGAGGAAGAAGTTTATACAAAGTTCAGTGAAATTAGAAGTGAAGGATTGACAATTTATATTAGTCATAGATTGTCATCATGCAAATTCTGTGATTCTGTCAATGTATTTGATTGTGGTACTATTGTTCAAAAAGGAACTCACGATGAATTAGTAGCAAATAAACAGGGAAAGTATTATGAATTATGGAATGCGCAAGCTCAGTACTATCGAAATTCTTCCAGATAGGAGAGTGCCTTATCGGTAATTACATTGGTGATATATTGGCTTGAAAAGGTTACTTTTCCGTTTGCCTTCAGGAGATCCGTATCGGTGTTGCCTGCACAGCCCATGGCCCAGGCGCCCTGATCATCCGTGAGTATAAAAAGAATATTTGGTTTTTTATGTTCCATACATGGAAATCCTTTCTTTCAGAGTCTGGTACATATGCAGCAGACAGGAAGCCGCATAGCTTCCTGTCTGCTTTTTCAGGGAAGGGTAAAAGGATTATTTTCCAAGCTGTGTCGCGATTTCTTCAAGCAGAGTATTCACGCCATTGTCTTCCAGCGAGCGGTTATAGCGGATTCATTGTACTCCATAAACAAATCCATGATATTTTCCAAGCCTGACTGGCACAGCGACGCATACTGGCACCATGCTTTCGGCCCGGCGCCCACAAGGAACGTGAATTATTCCATAAAAGAGGAACCGCAGCTCTGGGACAGCTTTGTGGACTATACCCACCGCCAGCTGGAGGAACTGGGAACCCGGTATGGGAAAATAGACTGTCTGTGGCTGGACGGCGGATGGGTGAATAAGGATAATCTGGAGCAGGATATCCGTCTGGGAGAAATTGTGGAAAAACTCCGGAAAGGACCCCAGCCTCATCTTATTGTCTGTGATCGGACTGTCGGCGGTATTTATGAAAACATTGTAACCCCGGAAAAACAGGTGCCTGAGGAACCGCTTTTTATCCCATGGGAAACCTGTACCACTGTCGGCGAAAAGTTTTCCTTCCATTATACGGATACGTTCAAGTCAGGCAGGGAACTGGTGTACCTGCTCCTGGATGTGGTATCCAAAGGCGGCAATCTGGCTTTAAACCTTGCGCCCCAGCCGGACGGCGAGCTTCCCGGACGGGCAGTGGCCTCTCTGAGAGACATGGGCAGATGGCTCCGGATGCATGGAGAGGGCATCTATGAAACCGTTATTGCAGAGCCCTTTTTTGAAAGAAATATTAAATATACAAAAAAAGGAAAGACCATATATGCCTTTTATTTATATGAAGATTATGCCAGACTTCCGCTCCGCGTTCATCTTACGGTACCGGATAAAATCAGCAGGGTACGGCTGATGCGTACCGGACAGGATATCCCTTTTGAACAGAAAGAAAATAAAATTATCCTGGATACGGAAACAGCAGACAGAAACACCGCATTTTATGCGGACTGCTTTATCCTGGAATAAAGCTGTATCAAACTCCCAACATAAATGCATCCTTCGAAGCACATACTAAATGTGTCGGAGGATGTATTTTTTTGCTGAAAAAATTGAAAAAAGAACTCTAACAATATCATTTTATGCAACAGAAAGGAGTTTTACTATGGATAAAAACGGTAATAGTCTCGCCATAGCCAGTGTCCCCTGTCAGAAGTGGAAATCCACCTATGATCCCCAGACCGCATTAAAAAAGGGAACGGTATTTCCGGAATTAAATATGCCTTTTTTCAAGGCGGATGACTCGGATGAGATTCCGTCCGGAAAGGGAAGCGCAGATGGAAAGAACCCGGAGCAGGAGGAGAGAGAAGCGCTTATGGCCAAAATCGACGAAGCCGGCTTTGTGGTAAATGATCTTACACTGTATCTGGACACCCATAAAGAGGATGAAGAAGCGCTCCGTATGTTTGAGGAATATGCGAACCGAAAGGTTATGCTGATGAAGGAATTTGCTGAGAAATTCTATCCTTTGTCCCAGAACTGTATGGTTCTGTGCGGAAAAGAAATGAAAACATTCAGCTGGACAGATGGTCCGGCGCCTTGGGAAGGAGCGTGTATCTAAATGTGGGTATATGAAAAAAGACTGCAGTTTCCGGTAAAAATTACAAAAACCTGTCCTAAGACGGCACAGATGATTATCAGCCAGTACGGAGGCCCGGACGGTGAGCTTTCCGCATCCATGCGGTATCTGGCCCAGCGTTATTCCATGCCTGTGAAGGAAGTGGGAGGACTGCTGACAGATATAGGAACAGAGGAGCTGGCTCATATGGAAATTATCTGTGCCATGGTTTACCAGCTGACAAAGCATCTGACAATAGAGCAGGCTAAGGAAGCCGGTTTTGACGCGTATTATATTGACCATACTACAGCGCTGTGGCCCCAGGCCGCGGCAGGCCTGCCCTTTACGGCGGTTGAATTCCAGTCCAAGGGAGACGCCATCGCCGATTTGACAGAGGATTTGGCAGCCGAGCAGAAGGCAAGGACAGTTTATGATAACCTGCTTCGTATGATAACGGAGCCTGAAGTAAGGGAACCGCTTAAGTTCCTGCGTACCAGGGAAATTGTCCATTTCCAGAGATTCGGAGAAGCGCTGGAAAAGACGAAGGATAAGCTGGACTCCAACAATTTTTATTATTTCAACCCGGAATTTGACAAGGAAATGAAAGACAAAGATAAGTTCACCATGTAAGCAACAGCTATGGGATAAGACGGTAAGGGCGGCCATTCATTGGATGCCTTTGCCGTTTTTTCTTGCTTGAAACGCTTACCTCCTCATGATATAATTGCGGAGATAAATTGCGTGAATCTTTTCTCAAAATTATCTGACAGAAGGATCCGTATCTTTCATCAATGTCATTTGACAGCAGGATCAGGAAAGGGGGATATCTTATGGTACCAAGTCTCGCAAGGATGTCTGTTATAATCAAGTCTCAGCATGAAACCTCCGTTATGACGGGAAATTATGAAATGGCCTATATATGCGGCCTGCTGTGCAGGCTGACAGGAACCGTGCCGCCTTCTCTGGAGACACCCGTTCAGCTTCAGGAAGATATGATGAAGCTTCTGGAGAATTACAGCCCGGAAGATGACAGAGAAAAAGTTGTGATTAAAATGCTTAAGTTTTATAAGCCCGACGGCTTACTGGATGATCAGGTCAGGGAGCTGTACCGGATGGGACTGGAAGAGAAAACTCCATGGAAAAGATAAAATAACAGGAGATAAACATGCCGAAGAAGAAAATATTGCTGCTCACCACAGGGGGGACCATTGCTTCCCATAAAACAGAATACGGGCTTGCCCCGGCGCTTACCGCGGAAGAAATCTTGGATTTCCTTCCCTCCATGAGCAGTATCTGTCATCTGGAGGCCAGGAATCTCTTCAGTATCGACAGCACCAATATGACCAGCGCCCACTGGATGCAGATCGCCGGAGCCATTGAGGAGAGCTTTTCCGGCTATGACGGCTTTGTCATCCTTCATGGAACGGATACTATGGCCTATACGGCGGCAGCCCTGTCTTACCTGATTCAGAATTCACCCAAGCCCATTGTTCTCACAGGCTCCCAGCGCCCTCTGGAAATGGAAATATCGGATGCCCGCATGAATTTGCGCGACAGCATTGTCTATGCGCTGGATGAAGCTTCCGTCGGTGTCAGCGTGGTATTCGGGGGAAAGGTGATAGCGGGAACCAGGGCAAAAAAGGTGAAGACCATGAGCTACAATGCCTTTGCCAGCATCAATTATCCCGAGCTGGCGGTCATGCGTGATGAGCATCTGGTCCGTTATATCGAACAGAAGCCCTTCTGTGAACCGCTCGCTTTTTACCATGAGCTGAATTCCCGCGTATTCCTTCTGAAGCTTACGCCGGGAATGTCTCCGCTTATTTTGAAGGATATCTTCAGCCAGTATGACGGGATTATTGTGGAAAGCTTTGGCGTGGGCGGGATCCCCGACAGCCTAATCCATGAATTCGTCCGGCTGATGAAAGAATATGGGACCGGAAAGGCCGTGGTGATGACAACACAGGTAACCTATGAAGGCAGCAATATCGGCGTTTATGAGGTAGGCAAGAGAGTGCAGGAGCAGTTTCCTTTGCTGGAGGCCTATGATATGAACCTGGAAGCCGTATTTACCAAGCTGATGTGGATTCTGGGACAGAAGCCCGCAGGTTTCGAAGAGGTCAGGAACCTGTTTTACAAAACAATCAATTATGATTTTTTTATGTGAATATTTTCCAAATGTCCTTCATATACTTTTTAATAAGAATAAGGTATAACAGGAGGACAACCATGCCAAGAGGAAGAAAAAACAAATCTCTGGACGAAAAAATCCAGGATACACAGCAGAGCATCTACAACCTGGAGGTCAGGACACAGGAGCTTTATGAGGAATTGGAAGAGCTTCTGAAGCAAAAGAAAAATGAAGAGCTTGAAAAATTGTCGGAAGCTCTCGAAGAAGCCGGGGTTTCTGTGGATGAAGTCTTAGCGCAGCTGAAATCAGATGACCAGGAAAATATCGCCTGAATTGAGTGAAAGAGAATAAGAAGAGAAAGAGCAGGAGCGGCCCCATGCGACAGCAGCATGAGGATGGTTCCTGTTTTTTTATAAAAATTTAAGAATTTGAATCCATGAAAAGGAAAGAAAGAATTGCACGAAAGCTTTTTAAACCATATAATAGAAATAACGCACTAAGAAAGGAGGGACGAAAATGAGTGTATTTGGAAATATTATATGGTTTATATGCGGCGGTTTCTTCAGCGCACTGAGCTGGCTGCTGGCCGGTATTTTGTGGAGTATAACGATTATAGGGCTGCCCGTTGGAAAACAGTGTTTTAAATTTGCTGCTTTGGCCGCCTGCCCTTTTGGAAAGGAAATTGTTTACGGCGGAGGCGCCGGTTCGCTGATTCTGAATATTTTCTGGATGATTTTGACGGGAATCCCTATGGCTCTGGAATCTTTAGTGATGGGAGTCCTGCTTTGTATAACCATTATTGGTATACCATTTGGTCTGCAGCATTTTAAAATGGCTAAGCTTGCTTTGATGCCTTTTGGCTCGCAGATAATCTATACGTAAGGAACGAGGGGATTTTGATGGAACAACAAATGAATGAAAATGGAATAAAGAAGAAATTTAATCTGGCGGCGCTGTTTGCTCCGACGGATATGACGGAGGGATCGCCGGGAAAACGGATTGTCGCATTTGCAATACCTATGCTGATAGGCAATATTGCCCAGCAGCTGTATAACACGGTGGACAGCATTGTTGTGGGGCGTTATGTGGGAGATAATGCGCTGGCGGCCGTAGGAAGCGCGAGTCCGATTCTGAATCTGCTGCTGGTATTGTTCGTGGGTATTTCCGTAGGGGCGAGTATCATGGTTTCCCAGTATTTCGGGGCAAAGCAGAGAGAGGAACTGTCCGGCTCCATCGGATGCAGCATTACGCTGACAGCCATTTCTTCCGTAATTATCATGATACTGGCGCCGCTGGTGGTCAGGCCGCTGCTGAGGCTTCTGAATACGCCGGACAGCATTATGGACTGGTGTGCCTCCTATCTGATAATCCTCTTTGTGGGAATCGCAGGTATGTCTTATTATAATATTCTCAGCGGCATCCTCCGCGGTCTGGGAGATTCCGTTTCTGCTCTGGTTTATCTTCTTGTTGCCACCGTACTGAACATTATACTGGATATTCTGTTTGTGGCCGTTTTTGATATGGGAGTGGCGGGCGTGGCCCTGGCAACAGCCATCGCGCAGGCGGTATCAGCCGTTATGTGTATTTTTAAGCTGGCAAGGATGAAGGATATTTTTGATCTGAAGCTGCATTATCTGAAGCCGGAAAAGAAGCATTCGGCAGATATGATTCGTCTAGGCCTTCCTTCCGGATTCACACAGGCTATTTTTTCCATGGCCATGATAATCGTACAGTCCCTGACCAACAGCTTCGGGGAAATGTTCATCGCTGCGAATGTTATTATCATGCGTGTGGACGGCTTTGCCATGATGCCGAACTTTTCCTTCGGCACGGCAATGACTACATATGCCGGACAGAATGTGGGAGCCAGAAAATATGACAGGGTGGAAAAGGGAGCCAGGGAAGGAACCATCATTGCGGCTGTCATATCCGCCGTTATTACTTCCCTGATATTGATTTTCGGAAAATATCTGATGGGTATTTTTACGGAAACAAAAGAACTTGTGGAATTGAGCATGCACCTCATGCAGATACTGGCCGTAGGATATATTGCCATGGCCGTAACCCAGTGTCTGTCAGGCGTTATGAGAGGCGCGGGAGACACCATGACACCCATGTGGATATCCCTGATAACTACAGTGGCGATTCGTGTCCCTCTCGCATACGGGATCGCCTGGATGACAAGAACGCCGGAGCTTCCCAACGGAAGGAATGAATGTGTATTCATTTCCCTGCTGTGTTCCTGGGTGCTGGGCGCTGTTATGACCTATTTCTTTTACAGAAAGGGCGCCTGGAAAAAGAAAGCGCTGGAAAGCTAAAAGTTTTATAGGTATAGGAATACAAAAAATGCTGCTCATTTATCCTGAGCAGCATTTTTGCATGACGTTAAGCCTTATTTTATTTTGCCTGAGAGAATTAATCATCCTCAGCTTCCGTGTTTTTAGGTTTGGGAGCCATATAAGTGGAATTCCCTACATAATCCGTACTCACTTCCTTGCCGTCCTGATAAGTGGTGAAGTATGTTTTAGCGGAAAGGCTTCCTGTATTCTTTGCCCAGAGCTTGAAGCTGCGTCCGTTTAAATCATGATCCCATACCAGGACATTAATGATGAGTTTTTTCCCTTCCGTGTATGCCTGCAGTATAACAGGAGCGGAATAGTTGTTGCGGAAACGTAAGTCCTTGGAGCCGGAAGAGATGGCTGCGTCCAGACCCAGCGGCAGATAATGTACGGGCATACTGTGGGGATGGCGTTCCAGAACCACCAGACCGGCATTCTTCACCGCGTTATAGGTCGTGGAGGATACCTGACAGATACCGCCTCCGATGGCCATGACTGTTTCACCGTTCAGATAAGCGCCCGCTTCCCGGTAGCCGTTGGCAGAGGTCCGGGGAAGGATGGCAGTGCTGACGGAAACTTCCTGGCCTGGCATGATGATCATGTTATTCAGATGTTCCGCCGCCACCTTGATGTTGTTGATCCGGTTGGAGGAGCTTCCGGAAAAGCTGGTGGTACAGCTTCCTGCCAGCACGAAATCCGGGCTGTAGGTCAGGACACCCTCATTTACAACAGATGTGAGATAACCGGAGGAAAGCTCTAAAGTAAGAGGCTGGGGGCTTCCTGCGGCAAACTGCTGCTGAAGCGAGGTTATCAGCCAGTTTTTTACATTGGCGTTAAGCTGATAATAGGTTTGTCCGGAATTATAGATGTAGCTTCCCGTTCCGGTATCAAATACAGGGCTGTCACTCTGGAATATCTGTGTCTTGAGCTGCTCGTTAATCGCGTTTAGAAATACATCGATAACCTCTGTTTCTCCCAGTATGCACTGAGGGATCCCGGTATCGTTGGAGAGGAAGACAGGATAGTCCTTCATGGTATTGATGCCCATGGCCCAGACCTGGCCGTCCAAAGTCAGGATAATGTTCTGGTTCATCCATCCTGCGTCGATATAACGGCTGTCTGAAATTGTAGTTGTAATGCCTCCCGCCGGAAGTGCCTCGGCAGCTGAAACCATAATGGGCATGGCTGCAGCAGCGGATACCGGTGCGGCAAGAAGCAAACATATCAGTAGTAGTGGTTTCCATTGATGTCTTTTCATAACTGAATACCGTCCTTTCGCAAATACACCAATTCTCTGGGAATTGATCTTTAATAGAATATCATACATGAATCAAATTTCCAATAAAAAAAACACTTTTTATAAAAATATGGAAATGAAACGGACAAACGGTTATGATAGAGAAGGAAAACCAAATGCTGACGGAGGCCTATATGTATAAAATTCTGATTGTTGAAGATGACAGTACCATAACGGCAGTTTTGAAGCGTACCCTGGAAAAATGGGGGTATGAGGCAGAGACAATTTCAGATTTCGGCCGGGTGGGGGAAGAATTCATCCGCTGTTCTCCGGATTTGGTGCTGCTCGATATCTCACTGCCTTTTTTTGATGGCTATTACTGGTGTCAGGAATTCAGGAAGACAAGCCAGGTTCCGATTATTTTTATTTCCTCGGCTTCGGATGATATGAATCTGGTGATGGCGGTAAATATGGGAGCCGATGATTTCCTCTCAAAACCCTTCAAGCTGGAAGTGGTGCTCGCCAAAATACAGGCTCTGCTGCGCAGGACCTATACCTTTGGAACCCGCAGGGATGTGCTCCGGGCGGGAGACGTGATCCTTTCCCTTAACGATGCGGTGCTGAGCTATCATGACTGCAGGCTGGAACTGACTAAGAATGAGTTCCGTATACTAAGCATATTGATGGAAAAGCGGGGGACGGTTGTCTCCAGAGATGAAATGATACGGAATTTATGGGAGAATGAATCCTTTATTGATGACAATACCCTGACGGTAAATATGACCAGGCTGAGGAAGAAGCTGGAAGAAATAGGGCTGAAGGATTTTATAGAAACAAAAAAAGGGCTCGGTTATCTTCTTTCAGATAAGCCGGAATGAGAGCGGGTTATGAAGAATAGTAAAAAGTATGGATTGGATTATTTACGGGAGCAGAAGGGGTACCTGCTGTATCTGCTCATTTATGTCTTCCTTTTGTTCGTCTGGTGGCTGTGTGATCTGCCGTGGCAGCCCATAGCCTATTTATTTCTGCTGCTGACGGTTTTTGCATCCATTCAGCTTCTGTATGGCCTGCGGGGATATATCCGCAGGAGAGAGCTTCTTGAAATGTATACGAGGCAGGCCGCAGAGGGTGTCTTTGCGGCGGAAGAGGAAAAAGAGGGCCTTGAGGGAGACTGGTATGGACTGGTTAAGGCCTGGCATGAGGAATATGAGCGGCAGAAAGATCAAAACCAGGAAGAAAAAGAACAGAACGGTAAATATTATACCCTTTGGTCCCATCAGATCAAAACGCCCATCGCCGCTATGAATCTGCTTCTCCAGGAGGAAGAGCCGGATCTGAAATCCCTGAAGCAGGAGTTGTGGAAGGCAGAGCAGTATGTGGACATGGCGCTGCAGTATCAGCGCCTGGATCGAAGCGGGAGGGACTTGGTCTTAAAAGAATATCCTCTGGAAACGCTTGTAAAAAAAGCGGTAAAAAATATGGCTTCTGTTTTTATTTACAATAAGACAGGGATTCAGATAGAAGCTATGCCCGGGAATGTACTGACAGACGAAAAATGGTTCCTGTTCGTACTGGAGCAGGTGCTCGGCAATGCGGTGAAATATACGGCGGGCAGGGAAAACGGAAAAATCCGGATATACTCCGGCCGCACGGATAAGGGAGAAACCGTTATTGTGGAGGATAACGGAATCGGGATCCGAAGGGAAGATATTCCCAGGGTGTTTGAATGGGGCTATACCGGTTATAACGGAAGGCGGGAAAAGAGATCTACGGGAATAGGGCTGTTCTTATGCCGGCAGGCCATGGATATGCTGGGACAGTCCATTGAGATAGAGTCGGAGGAAGGAAAAGGAACCAGGGTCATCCTGGGAGTATCCAGGAAAAAATTTGATATGGAATAATTGGAAGGGATTCATTCAAAAAAATAATTGACATTCCGGCCACCTGTGCATATAATATAACACAATACTCTTTGCACTGCATACAAATCTACAGTACAAACTGAGCAGGCTGTGTTTTCTGCCGGCGTATGTATTTCAGGCCGGAAAGGATCCATGGATAGCCGGGCCGTTTTGACGGCAGCAGATGGAGCTTACATCTGTGGGACAGTATTTTTACGCTGTTCCGCAGGTGTTTTTTTATACCCTGAGGAACATGTAAACGAAAATATTGTATGGGTCATGGAGTTATCTTACCAATAAGGAGGTAACTTTTATGAAACAAATGATCAGAGGAAACAAGGATATCAGCGAAGAAACCAGAATTGCCATGAAGGTATCCGTGATCAGCATCGTCATCAACCTGCTTTTGTCGCTGCTGAAACTGGCGGCGGGGCTTATTGCCAAATCAGAAGCCATGGTATCGGACGCGGTTCATTCCGCTTCCGATGTGTTCAGCACCTTTATTGTCATGATTGGGGTGGCTGTTTCCGGGAAAAAATCGGATTCCGGGCATCCGTATGGGCATGAACGCATGGAGTGCGTGGCCTCCATTGTTCTGGCAATTATTCTTGCGGCGACAGGAATCGGAATCGGCGCGTCGGGAATCGGGAAAATAATGTCGGGAGATCCCGCAGCGCTCCAGGTCCCGGGAAAGCTGGCGCTGGCAGCCGCTGTTTTATCCATACTTGTGAAAGAGTGGATGTACTGGTATACAAGGGCTGCCGCTAAAAAAATCAATTCCGGCGCTCTCATGGCGGATGCATGGCACCATCGTTCTGACGCGCTGTCCTCCATAGGAGCCTTTGCCGGCATTCTGGGCGCCAGGCTTGGATTTCCCGTACTGGATCCGATAGCCGGCCTGCTCATCTGCCTGTGTATTGAAAAAGCAGCTCTGGATATCTTCCGGGATGCGGCGGCGAAAATGGTTGACAAGGCCTGTCCCGATGAGACAGAGGATAAAATGAAAAAAGTAATTCTCGCTCAGAATGGCGTGCAGCGGGTGGATATGTTGAAAACCAGGCTGTTTGGCTCCAAAATCTATGTGGACGTGGAGATTTCCATGGACGGTTCCAAGCCTCTGGTGGAAACACACCAGACCGCAGAGGAGGTACACAGCGCCATTGAGAGGGAATTCCCGGAGGTTAAGCACTGTATGGTCCATACCAATCCCATGTAAACAGTCTGCAGACCTTACACAAATGTAAGGTTGGACATGAAAATGTAAGCCGGATCGATGGCATCTTTTTTCCTGCTTTCTTATAATGAAAAGCGTAACAGCCAATAAAGATAAGGCAGAATGGAGGATAAAGATGGCACTGTTAGAAGTAAAACATCTGAAAAAAACATATACGACCCGGTTCGGCGGGACAAAGGTGGAAGCCCTTAAGGACGTGGAATTTTCTGTGGAAAAGGGCGAATATGTGGCGATTATGGGGGAATCCGGTTCCGGAAAAACAACCCTGCTGAATATTCTGGCGGCGCTGGACAGACCCACCGGCGGTAAGGTGCTGCTTGACGGAAAGGATATGGCGGCGGTGCCCGACAGCCGGATGGCGGCTTACCGCAGGGATAACCTTGGTTTCGTTTTCCAGGATTTTAATCTTCTGGATACTTTTTCCCTGAAGGACAATATATATCTGCCCATGGTCCTGGCAAGAAAGAATTATAAGGAAATGGAGGAACGGCTGAACCCGCTGGCCCGGAAGCTGGAAATCGATGAGCTGCTGGAAAAATATCCGTATGAAGTATCCGGCGGTCAAAAGCAGAGGGCGGCCGTTGCCAGGGCGTTGATTACCAATCCCAGAATCCTTCTTGCAGATGAGCCCACCGGTGCGCTGGATTCCCGTGCGGCAGACGGACTGCTGCGGATATTTGAAGAGATCAACCTGAGCGGTCAGACTGTTTTCATGGTAACCCACAGTATCCGTGCGGCGAGCCATGCAGGACGCGTGCTCTTCATTAAGGACGGAATTATATTCCACCAGCTTTACAGAGGCGATTGCTCCAACGAGGAAATGTACCAGAAAATATCGGATACCCTTACCGTCCTTGCTACGGGCAGAGAGGAGGCATGACATGAATACCATGCATAATCTTCTGTTTTACCCGCGGCTGGCAAGGACCAATATGAAAAAGAACAGCAGCATTTATTTTCCCTATTTATTTGCCTGCAGCCTGATGGCAGGGCTCCTTTATGTCCTCAATTCCGTGTCGGTCATGGTTGTCGACAGCGGTATGAAGGGTGGGGATATCATGTACATGCTGGTACGGATTTGCTTTTTTATATGTATCTTCTTTGTGTTTATCATCCTGTTTTATATAAACAGCTTTATTATGAAGCGCAGGAAGAGGGAATTCGGTCTGTTCTGTATTCTTGGGATGGAAAAAAAGCATCTGGCTTTTGTCCTTTTCTGGGAGGTGTTCCGGAGCATGCTCATAAGTCTTCTGGCCGGAATTGCAGGAGGGATATTGTTCAGCCAGCTCATGTTCCTTCTTTTGCTGAAATTTGTGGGACTGCCGGGTAAGCTTGTTTTCCGGATTCCCTTCCAGTCTGTAGGGGAGACCATTCTCATTTATCTGATCTGCTTTTTCTTTGTACTGATATACGATATTATCAGTGTATCGAGAGCGAACCCCACAGAACTTTTAAGAAGCAGCAAGGAAGGGGAACGGGAACCGAAAACCAGATGGCTGGCGGCTGCTGCGGGAGCGGCGGCGTTAGGAGCCGGCTATGTGAAGGCGCTGACCACCTATACGGCTTCCGATGCTCTTCTGGCCTTTTTCCCGGCGGTGGTTCTCGTGATTATCGGCACCTACTGTCTGTTTCAGGCAGGGAGCATCGCTTTGCTGAAAGCGCTCCGCAAAAACAAGGCCTTTTATTATAAACCTGAGAATTTTGTTTCCGTTTCGGGGATGATTTACCGGATGAAGCAGAATGCCGCGGGACTTGCCAGCATCTGTATCCTGTCCACAGCTGTCCTGGTAACGCTTTCCAGCTGTCTCAGCCTGTATGCAGGGGAAGAAGATATGCTCAGGAACCAGTTCCCCAGGGAAATCAACATATATTCCCAGATACCGGAGCTTACGGAAAATGCAGACAGCCGGACGGAAGAACAGGGAACGGTGACTTCCGGTCTGCCTGCAGCCGTGCATGAGGCCATTGATACCCTTTCGGCATCCACCGGCTGCGAAACAGAAAACAGCATGGAATTTTATCAGCTGTCGCTCGCCGCGTCATATGAAAATAACAGCTTTACCACAGCTCTCGGCAATAAGGGAAGCTCAAGCATGCTTTATATTATGGAACTGGCCGACTATAACCGTCTCTACGGGAAAAGCTATGAGCTGGAGGCAGGAGAAGCGCTGTTCTTTACCACCGGGACGCCAGTCGAAGGGGAAGCGGATATCTGTGGGGAAAAATACCGGATACGGGAGCGGATTGATAAATTTGATATAACGCAGCTTCTGGGGTTTGCAACGCCGGTAGATCTGAGCGTATTCGTCGTTCCCGGGTTAGAGGATATGGTAAGGCTGGCCAAAGCAGGAAATGCACTGATTCCGGATAAAAGATTCCCGTCTTATATCTATTATCATACATTCTTTGACATCGACGGCAGCAAAGAGGCTGTTGCTGCGTTTGAAGACCGGGCAGCAGGGGAAATCCCCGGAATCACCCGTATTTATGTGAGAAGCCAGGTAAGGGCGGAATTTTATGAGCTCTATGGAAGTATTCTTTTCGTGGGGATTTTCTTCATTATTCTGTTCCTGACGGCAACGGTCCTGATCATTTATTATAAACAGATAACGGAAGGCTACGACGACAGAGAGCGGTTTGGTATCATGGAAAAAGTGGGGATGAGCGCAAAGGAAGTAAAAAGGACCATAACCAGACAGGTACTCATGGTTTTTTTCCTCCCGCTTGGAATGGCGGTTATTCATATTGCGGTGGCCTTTCCCCAGCTGTGCAAGATGATGACGGTTTTCAGTATGACCAATGCAGGGCTGTTTGCCGTGTTTACCATACTTTCCGTATTGCTATTCGGCCTGGCCTATCTGCTGGTATACCGTCTGACAGCCAGAACCTATTTTAAAATCGTACAGAGCTGATTTCCGGAGGACACCAATAGCCGGACAACAGGAATGAAGAAATCCTGTTGTCCGGCTATTGTTCTATAAAATAAGTTAAATTATTCCAATCAGCTGTATTTTATAAAAATATATTGCCTTTTCCATATGGCTATGTTAGTATAACTAACGCAGGTTAGTTTGAACAAACCAAAGATAACTAAGCAGCTGGGTCTATTCAGCAAAAGAAAGGGTGTATTTTATGATAAAGCGGAATAAAAAGGTATTATTGGCCTGTGCGGCATTGACACTGGCAGGCCTGTTGGGAGCTTGTTCCTCCTCTTCGGGCCCGGCATCGGAAAATTCTTCTGTGAAAGAATCCCGGGCGGACAGCATTTCTGAGGAAACAGTACAGGGAAAACCGGAAATGACGGAAACGGAAACAACAGCGGCAGAAGGAATGCGTACGGTAGAGACGGACAAAGGCCCTGTGGAAATCCCGGTAAACCCTCAGGTTATTGTTTCTGATTATTACCTGGGAGAATTTCTGGCCGTGGATGTAAAGCCGGTCATTGCGTCGCCGTATTCTTTGTCCAATCCGTTCCTGGAAGGGAAGACAGACGGAATTGAGGAATTAAATACGGTTAGTGCGGAGACTTCTTTGGAAATGATCGTTGCGCAGGAACCGGATCTGATTGTAACGATTACGGAAGCCGATTATGAGAAATATGCCGAAATAGCCCCTACCGTGTATATTCAGGACGGAAAGCGCAGCGATGAGGATCTATTCCGTTATATTGCAGATCTGGTGGGCAAAGGTGATGAGGCGGAAGTATATATAACAGATTTTAATAAAAGAGTGATGGATGTAAAAGAAGAGATACAGGGAATTGTAGGAGAACGTACGGTATCCATCGTAGAAGTATGGCCGCAGCAGATCTATACAATGGGCAGCCATTTTGCCAGGGGAGGTTCCATCCTTTATGATATGTGGGAATTGAAAGCACCGGAGAAGGTGCAGACGGAAATGGTTGACGCAGATACCTCCTATGAAGTCGTTTCTCTGGAAGCTTTGCCGGAATACACAGGGGATTTTATTCTTTATGGCATATTGGCGGATACCGACAGTTCCTTCGTGGAAGATTCCGCTCTGTGGAACAGTCTTGACGCGGTAAAGGAAGGCCGCGTACTGCCTTATGAACAGGTGGCATTCATGCACAGGGATCCCATTACTCTCAATGCACAGCTGGATATTTTTGTCGAATTTTTCCGCGGCTTTGAGGGAAAAGAATGAATGCGGGCAGGCATAAAAGAATGATATTGTTCCTGCTGGCAGGAAGTGCTGCGGTTATATTGGCCGCGGCATTTTCTGTGTTGTACGGAAGCACAGGCATTCCTGCAAATCAGGTCTTCGGAGCTATTGTGTACCCCGATATGGAAAACCGGCAGCATATTATCATACGGGAACTTCGCATCCCGCGTACGCTTGGATGTATGCTGGTGGGCGCCGCTTTTTCTTCAGCGGGCGCCATCATGCAGGGAGTGACCCGGAATCCGCTGGCAGATTCTGGCCTTTTGGGGATCAATGCCGGCGCGTCCTTTGCTCTGGCGCTTTGTCTTGCTTTTCTGCCGGGCTTCGGATTTACGGGCGTGGTATGCTTTTCCTTTCTGGGTGCTGCGTCAGCCATGGTGACGGTATATGGTCTGATGAGTCTGAAACGGCGGAAAACAGATCCGGTCAGGTTGGTACTGGCAGGCAGTGCCGTGAGTATCTTCCTTTCTTCGCTCAGTCAGGCAGTATCTATTTTCTATCATATCGGTTATGATCTGACATTTTGGACGGCCGGAGGGGTTGCGGGGATCCGCCTTCATCAGCTGCTCCTCGCCGGGCCGGTAATTCTGGCCGGGCTTCTGGCTGCGGCAGTGCTTTCCGGCCGGGTATCCATGCTCAGTCTGGGAGAAGATGCTGCCAGAGGACTGGGGCTGCATGTGGAGCGTTCCCGTGCGCTCTGCCTTCTGGTGGTGCTCATGCTTGCCGGAGCGGCTGTGGCGCTTGCCGGACCTGTGGCCTTTGTTGGATTGATGGTGCCTCATGTGGTCCGTTTTTTTGTCGGCGGGGATTACCGCAGAATCATTCCTTGTACGATGGTGGCAGGGGCCTTTTTCATGCTTGCGGCAGATATTCTGTCCCGGGTGGTGAATGCCCCCTCAGAGACACCGATCGGACTTGTATTTGCTGTGATTGGTGTGCCGTTCTTTATCTGGACGGCACGAAAGGAGGAGAGAGCTTTTGACTGAATCCGGACGAAAACTGCGGACAAGTGCGGTCATAGCCATATTGGCGGCATTGCTTGCCGCAGGAATATGGATGGATATAAATGCAGGCTATCGTAAGATAAGCCCGGAGGAGCTTTGGCAGATAATCCTGGGCGGAGGAGAGAAAAGCCTGCGGTATACGCTTCTTAACCTGCGTCTTCCCAGAGTCCTTACCAGCCTGCTGGTAGGAACAGGGCTTGCAGTTTCCGGATGTGTCATTCAGGGGGTATCCCGAAATGAAATGGCAGAACCGGGCATTCTGGGAGTGAATGCGGGAGCCGGACTTTTTATAGCGGCTTTCATGGTGTTTTTACCGCAGAGCGGTTTGAAGCTGACCCTGCTTTTGCCTGTGCTGGCATTTGCCGGTTCCCTGGCAGCGGCAGCCCTGGATTACAGGCTGGCCCTGACAAGACAGGGACTGTCTCCCAAACGGCTTCTGCTCATCGGCATAGCCATGTCCACCGTAATTTCAAGCCTGACCACAATGCTGATGCTGCGTATGTCGGACAGTGAATATGCCTTTGTCCAGAATTGGCTGGCCGGAAGTATATGGGGAGCTTCCTGGCCCAATGTACGTCTGCTTTCCCTTGGCCTGACGGCGCTGATCCTGTTTGTATTTTATAAGAGCAGGACATTGAATGTGCTGGCTTTGGGACACCAGACAGCCACCGGCCTGGGCGTGGATGTTTCCCGGCAGTCGGCGATCCTTTTAGGGGCGGCTATTGCCATGTCCAGCCTTTGCTGTGCGGTGGGAGGAGGGCTGAGCTTTGTGGGGCTGGTGTGCCCTCATCTGGCGAGAAGGCTGGTAGGGCCTGATTACCGCGTCCTGCTTCCGGCAACGGTGCTTTCCGGAGCGGTGCTGATGACCTTTTCCGATATCCTGTCCCGCACACTTTTAGCGCCCAATGAAATTCCTGTGGGCATTGTGGCGGCGGTGATCGGAGCGCCTTATTTTCTATATCTGCTGATCAAAACATAAAGGAGGAGAGCAGCATGGATGCTGTACTTACAGGGAAAGGCATTTCTGTGGCCTACCAGCAAAATATTATCATTCCGTCTATGGATGTGGAAATCCCCCGGGGCTGTGTGACGTCTGTCATAGGGCCTAACGGATGCGGAAAATCAACTTTGCTGAAAGCACTATCCCGCATGCTGCCGGTCCGTTCCGGGCAGGTGCTTCTGGACGGCGGCATGATAGCCCGGATGCCTGCCGCAGAGGTGGCGAAGCAGATGGCGATTCTTCCCCAGGGGCCGCAGGCCCCGGGAGGACTGACGGTAGCCGAACTGGTGGCATATGGAAGATATCCGCACCAAAAAGGCTTCGGAAGACTCCGGAAGGAAGACTATGAGGCCATTGACCGGGCACTGGAGATGACACATATGGAGGAATTCGCCGAAAGAGATATCGATGCGCTGTCCGGCGGACAGCGGCAGCGTGCCTGGATCGCCATGGCGCTTGCCCAGGATACACAGGTCATACTGCTGGATGAGCCCACAACCTACCTGGATATGGCCCACCAGCTGGAAGTGCTGAAGCTTTTGGAAAAACTGAATAAAACCCGGGGAAAGACCATTGCCCTGGTGATCCATGACCTGAATCTGGCAGCCAGGTTTTCTGACCGGATGATTGCCATGCGAGCGGGAAAGGTGCTGCATGAGGGCACGCCGGAGGAAATCATGACACCGACGGTGCTGGAAGAGGTTTTTTCCCTGAAAGCCTGCATCAGCAAGGATCCCTGGACAGGCAGGCCCACATGCGTCACCTATGAGATATCCTGAATGATAAAATTAATAAAACAGAAACAATTCTGAAACAAAACGCAGGTATTACAGTGTATAATGAAGCTGTAACAATGCCGGCGGATGAGTGGAGGATACAGACCTGTGATGCGAAGAATCATCAAATCAGCGATACACAAAAACAGACTGGCTGGCCTTTTGTATGACAATTACTCATTGCGGACGGTTGTTTTCGCTTATGGCGCACTGGGAGTCAATGCATTTCTTGCCCTTACAAAAGGGGCTGCCGGATGGTATTTTGGTTCCGATTGGCTGAGCACGCTCGCCATGTATTATCTGCTGCTGTGTGTGATTCGTTTTACACTGCTGCGGGCGAACAGGAAGGTAACTGCTCTGACCGATCAGGCTGCCCGCATGAGGAAGGAATGGAAAGCCTGCCGTGTATGCGGTGAAGTGTTTATGGGAATGACCGTTATTTTGATGGGGATAGTGGTGCTGATTACAGCCGAAGGATTCACTTTTGCATATGATGGGCTGCTGATTTATGCTGTCGCAGCATATGATTTTTTCTGCCTGACAAAAGCGATCATATATATGGGGAAGAACCGCAAAAACCATACGCCGCTCATCGTCGCCATAAAATCGGTCAATTTAGCTGCAGCGCTTGTTTCCATCCTTTCCCTTCAGACGGCGATGTTTGCGGCCTTTGGGTCTGATATGGAAACTGTGGTGCAGACTCGTATGAATCTCGCTACCGGCGCCGCTGTGTGTATGATGATTTTTTTATTTGGTTTCTTTATGGCCGTCCATTCCAAAAAACAGATGAAAGCTTTAATAACAGGGAAAACCAACAGGGAGGCGTATCCATGATCAATATTCTGGTATTAGAGGATGATGTAAAATTAAATCAGATAGTATGTACTTACCTCAATGACAGCGGGTTTCATGCAAAGGGCTGCCTGAATGCCAATGCAGCATATGATGAAATGTATAACAATCTTTATGAGCTGATTATTTCTGACATCATGATGCCGGGGACAGACGGGTTTGAATTTGCTGAAAATGTGCGCCGGGTCAATAAGCATATTCCTATTTTATTTATGTCGGCAAGAGATGATCTTTCCTCTAAGCAAAAGGGATTTCGGCTGGGAATTGACGATTACATGGTGAAACCCATCGAGTTGGATGAGCTTCTGCTGCGGGTGCGGGCTTTGCTTCGCCGCGCCAATATTGAAATGGAGCGTAAATTGGTCATTGGGAATCTGGAGCTTGACGCTGATGCCATGAGCGCCGTTGCAGGCGGAGAAGATATCCCGATTACTACAAGGGAATTTAATATATTGTATAAGCTGCTGTCCTATCCTAACAAAACCTTTTCCCGCGCCCAGCTGATGGATGAATTCTGGGGAATTGAGTCGGAAACAAGCCTGAGGGCGGTGGATGTCTATGTGACAAAGCTGAGGGATAAGTTCTCCGGCTGCGATGGTTTCGAGATCAAAACGGTGCGCGGGCTTGGATACAAGGCGGTGCTTATATGAGTGAAAATACAAAGGAACGGCGGAAAAAAGGAAAGAAAACTCGTTTTCCCGTGTCACTTTTCTTTATTCATTTTGGATTTCTTCTGCTTATGTCCGGACTTCACAGCGGATTAATTGTTCTGATGGGAACACTTAAATGGAATGATACAGTACAATCCATTGTACCTATCGTCTACTGGGCATCGGTCGCCTTTGGCCTTACAATGTATACACGGTACCGGATGAAGCAGACCTATGATGAACCGATGCAGATGCTGGCCGAGGCTACCGCCAGAGTGGCCGCCGGTGACTTTTCAATTTATTTGCCGGCTATACATACGGCAGACCGGTACGATTACCTTGACACCATGTTTTTAAATTTTAATAAAATGGTCGCAGAGCTTGGGAGCATTGAGACACTGAAAACCGATTTCTTTTCCAATGTTTCCCATGAAATCAAAACACCCATTGCGGTCATTCAAAATTCAGCCCAGCTCCTGCAGAAGGGGAATTTATCTGAGGATGAACAGCGACGCTGTATGGATACTATCGTTCACACCACCCATAAACTTTCTGATCTGATTACCAATCTGCTGAAGCTGAATAAACTGGAAAAACAGACAATTCAGGCGGTGCCGGAAGAATATGATCTTTGTGAGCAGCTTTGTGAATGCGCGCTGGGATTTGAAGCACAATGGGAAAAGAAAAACATAGAATTTATTGCGGAAATGGAAGATTCCGCCGTCATTCGCGCGGATGCCAGCCTTATGGAGCTTGTGTGGAATAATCTTATTTCCAATGCGCTGAAGTTCACAGAATCGGGCGGAACGGTAATTCTTCGCCAGACTTCAGAAAAAAATCAGGCAATTGTGGAAATTTCCGATACCGGCTGCGGTATGAACGATGAAACGCTCCGGCATATGTTTGATAAGTTTTATCAGGGGGATACCTCCCATTCCACGGAAGGAAATGGGCTGGGACTGGCCCTTGTCCTGAGAATTTTACAAATTAACGACTGTACTGTAGCGGCAGAGAGTAAATGGGGGAAGGGTACGAAATTTACAGTTACCATTCCATTAAGGGGAGAACTGGAAAATGAATGAAGCGAATAACAGAGACAGTGAGTTCCTTGGCTATGAGTATAAAGAGCTTTCCGTGGAGCAAAGCCGTGTTTCCATGTACCTGGACGGATATAAGAATTTTGGATGGATCGCGGATGATAATTTTGATTTGCCCAAAGCCGGAAGCATGGCCACGCTTCATCTGAAACGCAACCGGAAAATTATGAACAAAATGGAACTGACCAGGCTGCAGCGCAACTTTGAAGCATGTATGAATGAGATTGAGACTCTGGAACGCTCAAAAACAGCCAATGCCCGTATTGCATCGCTTACGGCAGGCGTCCTGGGAACGGCTTTTATGGCAGGCGCTACCTTTGCTGCCGTGGCAAGTCCGCCGATTATCTGGCTTTGCATCCTTTTAGCTGTTCCTGGGCTTTCAGGCTGGATCGCACCGTACTTCTTATATAAGAAACTGGTACAGAAGCGGACGGCGAAAGTGGTTCCTCTGATTGAGGCAATATATGATGAAATTTACGATCTGTGCCTAAAGGGCTCCGCACTTCTTTAATAGTAAAATTATTTTATTCCGCCGGTTTTCCGGCGGATTTTTTTTGACAGCCCACCATGAATGATTCTTGCCGTGTGATTAATAATTCGTAAACACAATTCAAGCAAAATACACATAAAACGTTTGTAATATAGAGTCATCAAAGAAAGCAAGACCAATTCTGAAGAAGGGAGGATGTCTGAATGACGAGTAAGATTATCATTGCTGCTGTTGTCATTGTCATCATTGCTGCAGTAGCTGTTATTATCAAAAAGAAGTAAGCCAAATAAAAAATAATAAAGGATAAAAACTATGAAAAAGAAAAATTTTGTATCTATGATTATGAGTACCATCGGCGGGATTTTATTTGCCATCGGAATGTGTATGTGTCTGCTTCCCCAGTGGAATGCTTTCACACAGGGCGTTGTAATCGGTATTGTTGGTGCTGTTGTATTACTGGCCATGCTGATTGTCCGCCGCAGGATGGAAGGAAAACCGGCCATTCGGCTGAACGGTAAGGCAATCGGTACGATGCTTCTCGGAATTGCCGGAGCCCTGGCATTCGGCACAGGCATGTGCATGGTTATGGTTTGGGAATTGCTGGTTCCCGGTATTTTCGCAGGCCTTGCCGGTATGGTATTGCTTCTGTGCCTCATCCCGATTTGTAAGGGGATTAAGTAAAGCAGAGCTGTTTTGTCAGGATATATGCTGTATCAAAAAGTTTACAAACACCAGGAGGAAATTGTAATGGCTAAATCGAAATTAATAAAAGCAAACAAAAAAATTGCAGAAACCGTGGTAAACGGTTATAAGGGGATTGAGAATCGTGTTGTGGGCACTTATACGAAGATTGAGGATAAGTTCGTCGATCAATACCTGACTCATGAGGGTGAGTCCATTGAGGATGCGAAGAAGAGGATAGCCAGGGAACAGGCAGCAGCCGATGAAAGGCATAAAGCAGAGGCGGAAGCCCGTGCTGCCGGGAAGAAGATGAGAGCCGAAGCAAAGATATAATTTTTACCGCAATAGGTTCTTTAAGGACACAAAAAAGGCTGCCAGCTTGATACTGACAGCCTTTTTTTGTGCCTTGACTGATGCCTGCAGGCACATAATGCAGTAACTTTATTCAGGATGCTGTTCCTTCTGCAGGTTTTTCTGTGCGGTGGAGAGCATCAGCTTGATCCGGTTCAGCTGATTAACTTCACTGGCTCCGGGATCGTAATCAATGGCAACAATATTGGATTTGGGATAACGCTTGCGCAGCTCTTTTATTACCCCCTTGCCGACCACGTGGTTGGGAAGGCATCCGAACGGCTGGGTACATACGATATTGCTGGTGCCTGTCTTAATAAGCTCCACCATTTCCCCGGTAAGGAACCAGCCTTCACCGGTCTGATTGCCGATGGAAACAATGGGAGCGGCATAGGAAGCAATGTCGTCAATCCTGGCCGGCGCATGGAAATGACGGGATTTTTCAAAGGCTTTGGCAGCCCCGGAACGCACCCACTGCATGGCTTTGATTCCGGCCTTGGCCGTAAATGCAGATTTTTTGCTGGTTCCCAAATGCTCCGCCTTATACAGCTGGTTATAGAAGCAGTAAAACATGAAATCAAGCAAATCAGGAACTACAGCCTCAGCCCCTTCCGATTCCAGAAGATCCACCAGATGATTATTGGCGGCAGGGGCAAACTTGACAAGAATTTCTCCTACAATGCCGACCTTGGGCTTTATCTCATCGGTAATAGGGATGGCGTCAAAGTCCTCTATGATCTCCCGGCATAAACGGAAGAATTTGGGGAATCCGGGATGCTTTGACTTCACGAAAGCTTTACAGGTTTCCACCCATTTACGATGACAGGCATTGACGCTTCCGGATTCTTTTTCATAAGGACGCATGCGGTATACGCAGCGCATGAAAATGTCTCCGAATACCGCGCCGTAAACACCGCGCAGCAGTACATCCAGATTGAGCTTAAAGCCCGGATTGCTTTCGATTCCCGCCATATTGATGGAAATAACGGGAACCTGCTCCATTCCTGCCTTGGCAAGGGCACGGCGGATGAAGCCTACATAGTTGGTGGCACGGCAGCCGCCTCCGGTCTGGGACATGATGACGGCGACCTTATTTAAATCGTACTTACCTGACAAAAGAGCTTCCATAATCTGTCCGATTACAAGCAGGGAAGGATAGCAGGCATCATTGTTGACATACTTAAGCCCCATGTCAATGGCATGCCGGTTATCATTGGGAAGGACCTCCACACGATAGCCGCAGGCGTTGAAGGCCGCCTCCAGAAGTTCAAAATGAATCGGAGACATCTGCGGGCACAAAAGAGTATAATCTTTGCGCATCTCTTCCGTAAAGATGACCCTGTGAAGGGCAGTGGAGGTGATGGTCCGTTTTTCCTTTTTCTTTTCCTTTGATTTAATCGCGGAAAGCAGGGAACGGATACGGATTCTGGCAGCCCCCAGGTTATTTACCTCGTCAATTTTCAGACAGGTGTAAATTTTGCCTGAACCGGTGAGAATATCGTTTACCTGATCCGTGGTAACGGCATCCAGCCCGCAGCCAAAGGAATTCAGCTGAATCAGGTTCAGGTCGTCCCTTGTGCGGACAAAAGAAGCAGCAGAGTACAGTCTGGAATGATACATCCACTGATCCGATACAATCAGGGGCCGTTCCGGCTTGCCCAGATGGGATACGGAATCTTCGGTAAGGACAGCCAGGCCGTAGGAGGTAATCAGTTCAGGGATACCATGGTTGATTTCCGGATCCAGATGATAAGGCCTTCCCGCCAGGACGATACCCTGAGTGCCTGTTTCCTCCATGTAGGACAGGACTTCCTCACCCTTTCTCTTAATATCCTCTCTGGAAGCGGTCATTTCCGCCCAGCCTTTTTCCGCCGCCCGGAGCACTTCTTCTTCAGGCAGCTCGGAAAATTCTTTGATCAATTCCTTTTCGGCAACTTCCAGATTAGTGAAAGCCATAAATGGATTGCGCAGGACTGCTTCGCCGCGGCCGATTTCATCCACATTATTCTTGATGTTTTCCGAATAGGAGGTGACGATAGGGCAATTGTAATGATTGCTGGCATCCGGCGTCTCATTTCTTTCGTAAAAGAGAGCGGGATAGAAGATGAAGTCAACGCCCTGTTTAATCAGCCAGGATACATGTCCATGGGCCAGCTTGGCCGGATAGCATTCGGATTCGCTGGGGATGGATTCAATTCCCAGCTCATAGATACTGTGCGTGGAGCTGGGGGAGAGAACCACCTGATATTTCAGTTCTGTAAAAAAGGTATACCAGAACGGATAATTCTCATACATGTTCAGCACGCGGGGAATCCCCACACGTCCTCTTTCCGCTTTATCTGCCGACAGCGGTTCATAGGAAAACAGCCTTTTCAGCTTATATTCAAACAGGTTGGGAACCTGGCTTGGGTTCTTAGGCTTTCCCAGCCCTCTTTCACAGCGGTTGCCGGAGATATACTGGCGTCCGCCGGAAAAACGGTTTATGGTAAGACGGCAGTGATTGGTACAGCCCTTACATTTTGCCATGCTCGTTTCAAACTCCAGGGAATTGATCTGGTCGATGTTCAGCATGGTGGTCTGATAACCGGCGCTGTAATTGTCACGGGCGATCAGGGCGGCTCCGAAAGCACCCATGATACCGGCGATATCGGGACGGACAGCCTCGCAGCCCGCAATTTTTTCAAAGCTTCTCAGCACGGCATCATTATAGAAGGTACCGCCCTGAACAACGATCCGGTTCCCCAGCTCAGAAGCATCAGATACCTTGATTACCTTAAATAATGCATTCTTTATAACCGAATAAGCAAGGCCTGCGGATATGTCGGAAACCTCCGCGCCTTCCTTCTGGGCCTGTTTAACCTTGGAATTCATAAATACGGTACAGCGGGTTCCTAGATCAATGGGATGTTTCGCAAAAAGCGCCGCCTTGGCAAAATCCTGCACACTGTAATTCAGTGACTTGGCAAAGGTTTCGATAAAGGATCCGCAGCCAGAGGAACAGGCTTCGTTCAGCTGTACGCTGTCAACCGTTCCGTTTTTAATTTTAATACACTTCATATCCTGGCCGCCGATGTCCAGAATACAATCAACCTCCGGATCAAAAAAGGCGGCGGCATGGTAATGGGCCACGGTTTCCACCTCGCCGTCATCCAGCAGGAATGCGGCTTTCATCAGAGCCTCGCCATAACCGGTAGAGCAGGAACGGACGATCCTGGCGCCGCGGGGAAGCTGGGAATAAATATCCTGTATGGCTCCGATCGCAGTCTTTAACGGGCTGCCGTTATTATTGCTGTAGAAGGAATACAGCAGGGAGCCGTCTTCACCCACCAGGGCTACCTTTGTCGTGGTGCTTCCCGCATCGATCCCCAGATAGCAGTTGCCGACATAATCATCCAGAGATGCGGTTTTCACGCAATGGCTGTCATGCCTGGTGCGGAAGAATTCGTATTCTTCATCGGAAGAGAAGAGAGGATCCATTCGTTCCACTTCAAATTCCATCTTAATGCCGGAGGACAGCTTCTGCACCATTTCCTCTAACGTGACAAAAACCTCTTCCTTTGCATTTAAGGCGGAACCGATAGCGGCGAACAGATGGGAATTATCCGCTTCAATCGTATGCTCCTCGTCCAGCTTCAGCGTACGTACAAAAGCGGTCTTTAATTCGGAAAGAAAATGAAGCGGACCGCCCAGAAAGGCGACATGTCCGCGGATTGGCTTACCGCAGGCAAGTCCGCTTATCGTCTGGTTGACCACAGCCTGAAAAATGGAAGCGGAGAGATCCTCTTTGGTGGCTCCTTCATTAATAAGGGGCTGAATGTCGGATTTGGCAAATACACCGCATCTGGCGGCTATGGTGTACAGGGATTTATAGTTTTTGGCATACTCATTAAGCCCTGCCGCATCAGTCTGAAGCAGAGAGGCCATCTGATCAATAAAAGAACCGGTACCGCCTGCGCAGATACCGTTCATTCGCTGCTCTACATTCCCGTTTTCGAAATAAATGATTTTGGCATCCTCGCCGCCCAGCTCGATGGCAACATCCGTCTGCGGGGCCAGATCCTGAAGGGCGGTGGATACAGCGATAACTTCCTGGACAAAAGGCACGCCAAGATGGTTGGCCAGCGTAAGCCCGCCGGATCCGGTAATCATGGGATGAAGGGTAATATTTCCTAATTGGGAAAGACTGTCTTTTAACAGCTCGGACAGGGTCTCCTGAATGTTGGCAAAATGTCTTTTATAATCGGAAAAAAGTATATGATGGGCCTCATTCAGGATAGCAATTTTGACTGTTGTGGAACCAATGTCAATTCCCAGAGTATAATTCATTGCATTATTCATATGGTAAAAACGCCCTTTCTACTTATTAAAATGTATCTTTGAACAACTTTTTACATTATACGACAGCAGTCGCGCAAAAGCAACCAAAGATGATGTTAAAAAAAATTTGGCAATTTCTAAACTTTTTATAACATTTATGAATTCCGGCATACTTCCGTTTACTTTTTCCAAGCTAAATGATAGAATATATTCGCTTAGGCTGCTTACCATTCTGAGGCAGGGAAAGCAATATTTAAGAGCACAGACTCATTAATGAAACCGCGTGAACCGCAGATAGGAGTATTAGTATGGGAAGCAGTTTTTCCACGAAATTCGAAAGAAAATTCGGTAAATATGCCATACCGAATATCTCATTGTATTTGATTATATGCTATGCGGTAGGATATTTGATCTCGTTGATCTATCCTGCCTTTTTGGGATATCTGACCCTGGATCCCTTTGAAATTTTTCTTCATGGACAGGTTTGGAGGCTTTTTACATGGATTCTGATACCGCCAAGTTCCTCCAATTTGTTTTTTACATTGATAATGCTGGTGTTTTATTACTCCATCGGAACACAGCTGGAGCGGACATGGGGAACATACCGGTACAATCTTTACCTGTTTTTAGGTATGATTTTTACAATTGCCGGAAGTATCATTCTGTTCCTTTACTGCCTGCTTATAGGCGCGCAGCCGTTAGCGTTGGGAACGGAGACTATCTATTCCTTAAGCAACGGAATCCATGTATATTTTGGCTCCTTCAGTACCTACTACATCAATATGTCCATATTCCTGGCATATGCGGCAACCTTTCCGGAAATGCAGGTTCTGCTTATGTTTATCATCCCTATCAAGGTGAAATGGCTGGGGATCGTTTACGGAGCCATGCTGGTGTTTGAATGCCTCACCGGAGGAATGGTAACCTGGTTTGTTATCGGTTCTTCCTTACTCAATTTTGTTGTATTCTTCCTGACCAGCAGAAACCATATCCACATGTCGCCGAAGCAGATGAAACGGAGACATGATTTCAAAAAGCAGACTCATGCCCCCTCCGGGATTACCAAACATAAATGTGCGATCTGCGGCAGAACCGAAAAGGATGATCCCACGCTGGAATTCCGTTTCTGCTCCAAATGTTATGGAAATTATGAATACTGCCAGTATCATCTGTATACCCATGAGCATATCAAGCCGCCTCATGAAGCAGGCAGGTATTAAGACTGGTAAGGTTTCTAATAGGAAAAGTTTAATATAAATATACCCGGACAGGAAGGAAGAAGGAATGAATCAGGAGCAGCAATTTGCAAATACACTGGAGGAAATCAAGCGCCTGGCTAAAAATCAGGGAAACTGTGTAGGCAGGGAGCAGGTGAAGGAAGCCTTTCTCCCTCTTGGCTTTGATGAAAAACAACTGGAAATGGTATTTGAATATCTGAAAGAGCAGAAGATCGGCATCGGGGAGCCTCTGCAGCCGGAGGATTATCTGTCTGCTGAGGAGATCAATTATCTGGATACCTATCTGGAAAGCCTGGAATTGCTGGAGGAGCTCTCGGCGGGAGAAAGAGAAGCGATAACGCTCTCCGCTATGGCGGGCGATTATGATGCCAAACAGAAATTAATTGAAATCTATCTGCCTCAGGTAGTGGATATATCCAAGCTGTATGCCGGACAGGGGGCCCTTCTGGAGGATTTAATCGGAGAAGGGAATGTAGCTCTTGCCATGGCGGTGGAAATGCTGGAAACGGCAGGAGATATTGCAGATGCCCAGGGCATGCTCGGAAGCATGATTATGGAAGCGATGGAGAGTTATATAGCCCTCAATGTCCAGGAAAAGGAAACCGGCAATAAAATGGCCGAAAAAGTGAACCAGGTAGCTGAACAGGCAAAAGAACTGGCGGAAAGCCTGGGACGCAAGGTGACAATGCAGGAGCTGGCGGATGAAACCGGTATGACATTGATGGAAATCATGGAAGCCGTACAGTTTTCCGGAGATAATATAGAAGATATCAATACCTCAAATGCGTAAGAAGCGAATTTGGAACTTTTAAAAAAGTGATAGAAAAGAACAGAGGGAAAAATGGCGGATCAGGATTTCAAATATATCATTCAGGATTTGACAAATATTTATCTGGGGGCCAGAAGCACCTATGAGGAGCTCATGGAAGATGAGAATGTTCCTCATAAGCTGAAGGAAATTATTATACGTGTCATGCTGACGGAGGTTGCGCCGGATACCACTCCGGAGAATCATGTCTTTTATATGGAGAAGGACAGCGCTTCCTTTAAGGCCTATAAGAAGATGAAGGCACGTTTTAAAATGAGTGTGTGGGAAACGGCAGACGGTAAAAAACGGAAAAAATCCGGGTATGTGAACCGGGAGTACTCTGTGGAGGAGATTGTCGGCAGTAAGGAACTGCATGAAAAGAAGGATACGATTATTGTGGAGGAGGTACATATCAGTAAGCTCGGTCTGGGCGCAGTTGTTGTGTGAAGGTGCTGCGCTGCCCCCGCGCCAGATGTCCCGTTTCCTTCCCATTTCGGATTCCTCTGCCAGGGGATTTTGCCTCCGGCTGTTTTTGGTTCCCGGTCCGCCTGCGTATCATCTGTGTTGACGGCTGCAGACAAAAAAAGGGGCTGTTTCTTACTGTTTTTAACCCATGTTCCTCTGCCAACGCGGCTTAAACTCATCCCTTTGGTCGTCAGATAGCGCCGCTAAGGGCGGGCAGTGGAGCATGTGTTTAAAACAGTAAGAAACAGCTCCCTTTTTTTGAGATGCAGCCGTCAACACAGATGATACGCAGGCGGACCGGGAACCAAAAACAGCCGGAGGCAAAATCCCCTGGCAGAGGAATCCGAAATGGGAAGGAAGTGAGGGACACCTGGCGCGGGGGCAGCTAGGGTTATGATAAATGTTAACCTAAAAAAATAAATAGTTGACAATTGAAAAGGCGCGTGATAGACTTCCAATGTAGAGAGGGGGTCTTTTTTGATTTCCTTTATGATTATAATTTTAAATTCAGATTAGGGAGGAAATCCCTGGAGAGGGAGAGGTTGTTATGGAGAAGAGAGTTTCTACGAGGTCTATTGTGATTACGGGAATGTTTGCTGCGGTGATAGCGGTGCTTGCTCAGGTTGCTTTGCCTATGCCTTCGGGGGTGCCGGTTACTTTGCAGACTTTTGCTATTGCTTTGACGGGTGTGGTTTTGGGAGCGAAGCTGGGGATGGCGGCTGCGGGAGTGTATATTTTGCTGGGGGCTGTGGGAGTGCCGGTTTTTTCGGGGTTCGCAGGCGGCTTGGGGATTTTGTTTGGTAAATCGGGAGGATTTATTTGGGGGTTCCTGTTTTTGGCGCTTTTGTGCGGATTGGGGTGTCAGATAAAGAATAAGGTTGTTGGCTGGGGGCTTGGTATTGTTGGATTGGCGGTTTGTCATCTGTTGGGTATTTTTCAGTTTATGGTGCTGATGAAGATGGGGTTTGCAGAATCGGCTTTGCTTGTTTCGGTCCCTTTTTTGATTAAGGATGTGGTTTCGGTGGCTTTTGCTTTTGTGCTGGGGCTTCAGATAAGAAAGCAGCTGTTCCGTGCGGATATTCTTCAGGGGGCGCCTAAGAAGGAGACGCTGGAGAAGCTGTAATCGGGTGATGTGGATAGATAAGATGATTGGGAATGAAAAAATGCGGAGTTTTGGTATTCGTGTTTTTTCATTCTTTTTTGTTTTGTTTTTGTCTGGTTTCTGGATACAAGGGGTGGTTGGATAAGAGGAGGAGGGAAATGCGGAGGAAAGGGCGGGGTGGATTTATTCGGGGATGTATGGTAGGATATCGATATTATAAATGGGTGGAACGGGGCGGGAGTTTGAGGCTTTGAAAGGGGAAGGTGGATGAATATTGGTGAATTGTCCGGGAAGTATGCGGTGCGGGAATTGACAGAGGAAGATGCGGATATTATATATGAGTTATGTGCAGGAAATCCGATGTATTATGAATTTTGTCCTCCGTTTGTGACCAGGGAAAGTGTTCTTGATGATATGACAGCTTTGCCTCCGGGGAAAACCTTTGAGGATAAGTTTTATGTTGGATTTTTTAGGGAAAACCGGTTAGCCGCGGTAATGGACGTGGTGTTTAATTATCCGGATAGTCATACTGCGTATATTGGCTTTTTTATGATGTCCCGGGCTGAGCAGGGAAAAGGGACAGGCACTGAGATTGTGAATGAAAGTTTTCATTTTATCAGGAATCAGGGGTATCGGTTTGTACGTTTGGCCTATGCAAAGGGAAATCCGCAGAGTGAAGCATTCTGGAAGAAGAACGGATTTGCGAAGACCGGGGCTGAGGTTGATAAGGGGGATTATATTGCGGTTGTGATGCAGAGAAGTCTGGCTGAATAATCACGGTTTCAGCGGGATAGAAGAGTCTTGGCGAATAATCTTTATAAAACATCGGAAAAGTGATATACTTATAAAATATTACCGGATTCTGCCAGGGAAGGTTATGTGCCGGGAGCCGGAATGGGTAAATAGAGACAGGAGATATGGTTACATGAAAATTGAAGAAATGACAAGCTACAGACTCGTTGAAAAAAAGAAAATAGAAGATTTGAACTCTATGAGTTATCTTCTGGAGCACAAAAAGAGCGGAGCCAGGATAGCGTTGCTTTCCAATGATGATGAAAATAAGGTTTTTTATATCGGTTTTCGTACGCCGCCGGAGGATAGTACGGGGGTTGCCCATATTCTGGAGCATTCCGTACTGGAAGGGAGCCGGGATTTTCCGGTAAAGGATCCTTTTATTGAATTGGCAAAGGGGAGCCTGAATACTTTTCTGAATGCCATGACTTATCCGGATAAGACTGTATATCCTGTCGCCAGCTGTAATGATAAGGATTTCCAGAATTTGATGCATGTGTATCTGGATGCGGTGTTTTATCCTAATATTTATAAGGAACCTAAGATTTTTGAGCAGGAGGGCTGGCATTATGAGATGGAAAGCCCTGAAGATGAGCTGAGCATCAATGGTGTGGTATATAATGAAATGAAGGGTGCTTTTTCTTCACCGGATGATGTGCTGGAAAGGGAAATAACGAATATTCTTTTTCCTGATACGTCCTATTCCAATGAATCCGGCGGGGATCCGGAGGCTATTCCGGATCTGACCTATGAGCAGTTCCTGGATTTCCACAGAAAATATTATCATCCCTCCAACAGTTATATTTATCTGTACGGAAATATGGATATGGCGGAAAAGCTGGAATATCTGGATGAGGCGTATCTGTCTCATTTTGACAGAATTACAGTGGATTCGGAAATCGGAGTACAGGCTCCGTTTGAGGCCTGTGCGGAGGCTGGTAAGTTTTATCCCATCACGGAAAGCGAGCCGGAGGAGGACAATACCTATCTTACTTATAATATAGTAGTGGGAGACAGTCTGGATCGGGAAAGGTATATCGCTTTCCAGATTTTGGATTATGCTCTTTGCAGCGCGCCGGGAGCGCCTTTAAAGCAGGCTCTTCTGGATAAGGGGATCGGAAAGGATATTTACAGCTATTATGAAAGCGGCATCCGGCAGTCCTATTTTACCATAGTGGCGAAGAATGCCAATCTGGATCGGAAGGCTGAATTTGTAGAATGTATAGAAGAGAATTTGCGGAGACTTTCCCAGAAGGGAATTGATAAAAAAGCGCTGCGCGCAGGATTGAATTTCTATGAATTCCGGTACAGGGAAGCGGATTTCGGTTCTTATCCGGCAGGGCTCATGTATGGACTCCAGGTTCTGGACAGCTGGCTATATGATGACGCAAAGCCTTTTATCCATATTGAGGCAGGGGAAACCTATAAAAAGCTTCGGGAAAAAGCGGAAACTTCTTATTTTGAAGAACTTATCCGGGAATGTATGCTTGAAAATACGCACAAAGGTATTCTTACCCTGGCGCCCCGGAAAGGCCTTGCCGAGGAACGGGACAGGATATTGACAGAGAAGCTTGCAGCACTGAAAGAAAGCTTCGGCAGCGAACAGATACAGGAGGTTGTGGAGGAAACCCATGCCTTGCTGGAATATCAGGAAACGCCGGATTCCAAAGAAGCCCTGGCAACGATACCTCTTCTGAAGAGAGAGGATATCCGTAAGGAGGCAGAGCCTCTTGTAAACGAAATCCGGAAAACCGGAGATACTACGGTTATGTATCATGATATTTTCACGAACCATATCAGTTATTTCCGTTTTCTGTTTGATGTGAAGCAGGTTCCGGAGGAGCTTTTCCCGTATATCGGTATTTTGAAATCAGTTCTTGGTTATGTGGATACGGAAAACTTCACCTACGGAGAATTGTTCCATGAAATAAATATGGAAACCGGAGGAATCACGTCGGTTACCAATTTCTTTACCAATGCCCGTAATCTGTCGGATTGTCTTGTTACCTTCGAAATGAAGGCAAAGACTCTGGAGGACAATCTTCCCAGGACAGTACAGCTCGTAGAGGAAATTATGCTGAAATCCAAATTTGATGACGGCAAACGGCTTTATGAAATTCTGGCGGAGTTAAAGTCAAGACTGCAGTCCAATCTGATTTCCTCCGGCCATTCCGTGGCGGCAAGCCGTGCTATGTCTTATTTCTCAAGGCCTGCGGCTATCCAGGAGCAGGTAAACGGGATGCCTTTTTATCGTCTTGTGGCAGATCTGGAAAAGAATTTCGACAGCCGCAGGGAAGATTTGCAGCATAAGCTGGAGGCTTTGGTACGCTGCATTTTCCGTCCGGAGAATCTGATGCTGGATTATGTGGGCACAGAGGATCACTATGAGGAATTCATTGCGCTGGCCGGACAGGTGAAGGAAGCTCTTTATAAGGAACCGGTGGAGACCAAACCTTTCGTAATTGAACCGGTAAAGAGGAATGAAGGCTTTCTTTCCGCATCCCAGGTACAGTATGTATGCCGGGCCGGTAATTTTATAAACAAGGGACTGGCCTATACCGGCGCTCTGAAGGTATTAAAGGTTATGATGAGCTATGAATATCTGTGGCAGGAGATAAGAGTAAAGGGCGGAGCCTATGGCTGCATGTGTGCATTCGGGAAAAGCGGGGACAGCTATTTCGTTTCCTACAGAGATCCGAATCTGAAGAGCACGGTGGAGGCCTATGAAAAGGCGGCTGATTTTATAGAAGCCTTTGATGGAGATGAAAGAACCATGACCCAGTATATTATCGGTGCTGTCAGCGAACTGGATACGCCATTGAATCCGGCAGCCAAAGGCCTTCGGGGCATGAGTTCTTATCTTACCAACCAGACCTATGAGGATTATCAGAGGGAAAGAGATGAGCTTCTGGGGGCAGATGTAAATACGATCCGTTCCCTTGCTGCTGTTATCAGGGCATTCATGGAGGATGACTGCCTGTGTGTTGTGGGAAATGACAACAGGCTGAAGGAAGATAAAGAAATGTTTGACGTGCTGGAGAACCTGTATTAACAGGAAAAAGCTGCAGCCCAAACGCACAGACAGCCCGCCTCAGCGGGCAGGAGGTATTATGAAAAAACAGACAAAAATTGCCGGGTTATTTATCAGCTTCTGCCTGCTGGCTGTGATGCTGGCGGGCTGCGGAAGCAGCTCCAAGTCGGCTTCTTATGAGAACTCTTCTGTTGCGGAAGCGCCCGCTGCCTATGATTCCGGCGGCGTATATTCCAATTATACTTATGATGGGGAAGCAGCCGCCCCGGAAGAGGCCGCCGGCGGAGAAGGCGGTTCGGTTGAGGTTGATAATTCGGCCGCACATGGCAGAAAACTCATCAAAAATGTAGACATGACTGTGGAAACGGAAGATTACAGCACTCTGGTAGCTGCCGTTCAGGATAAGGTAAAGGCTCTTAACGGGTATATAGAACAGTTTAATTCCTATAATGAAAACAGTATCGGACGCCGCAGTGCCAATCTGACGCTGCGTATTCCTGCGGAGAATCTGGAGGCATTTGTGTCCAGGGTGAATGAGATTTCCAATGTTGTTTCCCGTCAGGAATCCATAGATGATGTTACTTTGCAGTATGTGGATCTGGAAAGCCATAAAAAGATGCTGGAGGAAGAACAGAAAAGGCTGCTTGAACTGATGGAAAAAGCGGAAACCATGGAAGATATCATCACTATAGAGAGCCGCCTTACGGAAGTGCGCTATCAGCTGGAAAGCATGGAAGCCCAGCTGCGTACCATGGATAATCAGGTAAATTACAGTACCGTATATCTGTACATAAATGAAGTAACCCGTTTGACTCCTCCGGAGGAAAAGGGAACCTGGGAACGTATACGCATTGGTTTTTCCGAGAATATGTATCATGTAGGACACGGCCTCAAAGAATTTTGTATCGGTTTCATAATTTCCTTGCCGGTTCTCTTTGTATTTGCTATTATCATTGTTGTTGCCGTAATAATTATAAAAATTATCCTTCGTTTCAACCGGAAGAGGGAAGAGGAAAACCGGAAAAAATATGGTGTGCCCTATAAGCCGACAGGCAGGCCCCCTTACGGTCCCGGACCGGGATTTGTACCTCAGGGAGCGCCCCGGGGACCCATGCAGGGAGCCGGGCAGAATCCGGGTGCGGACAGGATGCCCGCCGGCAACGGAGCCTTAAACGCTGAACCCGCCGGAAAAACGAATACGGCTGAACCTGCTGTTCCGGACGCAGGGAAAAAACAGGAAGAAAAAGAACCGGAAAATAAAGAACCCCAAAAAGCTGAGGAGAAACAATAAATGGATTTAGAGGAACTGCTCGCCGCCGGAAGGCCGCTGAATGAAAAGTATAAATCGGGTTTTGCCACGCTGATTGGCAGGCCAAATGTGGGAAAATCCACTCTGATGAACCGGCTGGTTGGACAGAAAATATCCATCACCTCCAATAAGCCGCAGACAACACGTAACCGGATCCAGGCTGTATATACATCGGAGGAAGGCCAGATCGTATTTCTGGACACTCCGGGAATCAACCGGGCCAAGAACAAGCTGGGAAATTATATGCTGAAGGCTGCGGAGGGCACGCTTCGGGATGTGGATGTTATTTTGTGGCTGGTGGAGCCAACGACCTATATAGGTGCCGGTGAACGGTATATTATTGAGCAGCTGAAAAAAACAAAAACCCCTGTAATTCTTGTTATCAATAAAACGGATACGGTCAAAAAAGACGATGTGTTCCCGGCTATTGACACCTACAGGAAGGAACTGGATTTTGCGGAGGTGGTTCCGGTTTCCGCCCGCTGCGGGACCAATACGGATACTCTGATTTCCTGTATTTTGAAGTATCTTCCTTATGGACAGCCATTTTATGATGAGGATACCGTGACGGATCAGCCGGAGAGGCAGATCGTGGCGGAACTGATCCGGGAAAAAGCCTTAAGGAGCCTGGATGAAGAGATTCCCCACGGTATAGCAGTCGCTATTGAAAGTATGAAATACAGGAAAAATATTGCAGATATTGAGGCTACCATTATCTGTGAAAAAGATTCTCATAAAGGGATAATTATCGGCAAGGGCGGCCAGATGCTAAAGACAATCGGCAGCAAAGCCCGTCCTGAAATAGAAGATATGCTTCAGTGCAAGGTAAATCTGCAGCTTTGGGTAAAGGTAAAAAAAGACTGGCGTGACAGTGATTTCCTGTTGAAAAATTTTGGCTACAATCCTAAAGACCCGGAATAGAAAAAAATAAAAAAGCAAACCCTATTAGTGTACTTTTTTCTAGTACGAAATAGGGAGCCTGGAGCTCTCGGAAAACAGAAGAGGACTGGGTGAAGGATGAGCGATTTAAACAGCTGGAAACAATTTGCAGTTACAGGAAAAGTGGAAGATTATCTGAAATATGCAGTACATGATGCGCAAAAAGACGTAGGGGAAGGGCAGGAACCAGAAAAGAATGCAGGATTTGCTCACGGTGACAGGACTCATACTGAAAGCGGAACCTATCGGGGAGTATGACAGAAGGGTAGTGATACTCACAAAAGAGAGAGGCAAGATAACTGCCTTTGCAAGAGGCGCGAGGAAGCAGAATAACCGTTTCCTTGCGCCTACGAACCCTTTTTCCTTCGGTGAATTCCGGCTGTATGCCGGCCGTTCCTCTTATACCCTGGCGGAGGCTTTCATTTCCAATTACTTTGAAGGCCTCCGCTCAGATTATGAGGGGGCTTATTACGGAATGTATTTTCTGGAGGTATGTGATTACTGTACCAGAGAGAATAATGATGAAAGAGAATTGCTGAAGCTTTTATACCAGTCGTTAAGGGCGCTGACGGCAAAAAGCCTGGAACACGAACTGGTACGCTACATATTTGAAATAAAAACAGTGGTAATAAACGGAGAATTTCCGGGGATACCTGCCGGAGAAAAGCTGCTGGACTCTACTGTCTATGCCATATCCTTTATTGCGGGCTCGCCTGTGGAAAAGCTTTATACCTTTACAGTGACGCCCCCTGTCCTTCGTGAACTGGGCCGCCTGGCAGGGCTGTATTGCAAAAATGCCCTGGACGGACATTTTAAAAGCCTGGAAATTATCAACAGCCTTTGCTAAGTTATGGTTGAAAATCCGGGAGAGGTCGGATATAATGTTAAAGATATGTCAAGGCACAGAGGTAAGGAAGATGAAAAAAATAAGTTTATTCCTTCTGGCCGTATGCGGAATTGCGCTGCTCATGGCAGGCTGCAGTTCCAAAGAGACGGAGGAAGATGTAAGTACATTGGAACTGAAGAAAAACGGGGAAATCGTCCATACGATCGTGGAGGATTTCGGAGAGAGCTATTACGATCTGGATGAATTAAAGTCCTCTACAGAAGAAATGATAGCGGATTATAACAGCAGCGCAGGCGCAGACAGGGTCAAATTGAATTCCGCCCAGACACAGGACGGTGTTGTACGGCTGGTGATGACCTTTAAGAGTTCGGAAGATTATTCCGGATTCTACCGCCAGGCTCTTTTTTCAGGAACTGTCAAAGAAGCCTTCGGCGCCGGATATGATTTGGATGTGACACTGAACAGCGTTAAAGAAGAAGGAACCACAATAAGCAAGCAGGATATTCTTGACATGGGAGATAAGCATGTGGCGATCGTCCGTGAGAACATCAATATCAGGCCGTACGGAGATATTCTTTATATGAGCTCCGATGTGACGCTGGGAGCGGACGGGAAAACAGCTGTAGTTACCAATGGGGAATCTCTTTCCTATATTATATTTAAATAGAAGAATTTGCGGAACAAACAGGAGGAAAGCAATATGGAAAAGACTATGGAAAAAATTGTGGCCCTGGCCAAAGCGAGAGGCTTTGTATACCCCGGGTCTGAAATTTACGGAGGTCTGGCAAATACCTGGGATTATGGTAATCTGGGTGTGGAACTTAAGAATAACGTAAAGAAAGCATGGTGGCAGAAATTTATCACCTCCAATCCTTATAACGTAGGTGTTGACTGTGCTATTCTGATGAATCCCCAGACATGGGTGGCCAGCGGCCATCTTGGAGGCTTTTCTGATCCTCTTATGGACTGTAAGGAATGTCATGAGCGTTTCCGCGCGGATAAAATCATCGAAGATTTTGCTGAAGAAAATAATATTGAACTGAACGGCTCCGTTGACGGCTGGTCCCAGGAACAGATGATGAATTTTGTTGAAGAACATAAGATTCCCTGTCCTACCTGCGGAAAACATAATTTTACTGAAATCCGTCAGTTTAACCTGATGTTCAAAACCTTCCAGGGTGTAACAGAGGATGCTAAAAATACGGTTTACCTGCGTCCGGAAACAGCCCAGGGTATTTTTGTTAACTTCAAGAATGTACAGCGTACTTCAAGAAAGAAAATTCCTTTCGGTATCGGACAGGTTGGCAAATCCTTCCGTAATGAAATCACACCCGGTAACTTTACCTTCCGTACCCGTGAGTTCGAGCAGATGGAGCTGGAATTTTTCTGTGAGCCGGATACCGACCTGGAATGGTTTGCTTATTGGAAGCAGTTCTGTATCGACTGGCTGCAGACTCTGGGAATTAAAGCGGATGAAATGCGTGTCAGAGATCATGACAAGGAGGAATTATCCTTCTATTCCAAGGCTACCACGGATATTGAATTCCTTTTCCCCTTCGGATGGGGTGAATTGTGGGGCATAGCGGACAGAACCGATTATGACCTGTCCCAGCATGCCAATGTTTCCGGTCAGGATTTGAGTTATTTTGATGATCAGAAGAACACCAAATATATTCCTTATGTTATCGAGCCTTCTTTGGGAGCGGATCGTGTTGTCCTCGCTTTCCTTTGTGCCGCGTATGATGAAGAGGAAATAGGGGAAGGGGATGTACGTACCGTACTTCATTTCCATCCGGCCCTTGCGCCTGTTAAAATTGGTATCCTCCCTCTCTCCAAGAAGCTGAATGAGGGGGCTGAAAAGATATATGAACAGCTTTCCAAAAAATATAACTGTGAATTTGACGACAGAGGAAATATCGGAAAGCGTTACCGCCGTCAGGATGAAATCGGTACTCCTTTCTGTATTACCTATGATTTTGATTCCGAAGAGGATCATTGCGTGACCGTACGTTTCCGTGATTCCATGGAACAGGAAAGAGTGGCAATTGATCAGCTTGACTCCTATTTCGCGGATAAATTTGATTTCTGAATGTAATAAAGAACAGACCTATACAAAAGAAGCCTGCCGGCTGATTGGTGAATTCCTCTTTAGGGGATGCCATATTCCGGCAGGTTTTTTGTCCCTTTTCCGGCTTCAACATTTTCTGTTTTTCAGATAAATGCGGTTTTCAAACGGAACCCTCAGATATCCCTGCGGGAACAGAAAAGAAAACTACAACGAATCTGTGTGCCGCGGACATCCTCCGGTACGGGTGACGAAACCGGTTACAGAAAAGTGCAGAAAAAACCACATAATATTTCGCTTAAAACAACAAAAAAATAAACGAATTTTTTATAAAAATGAATTATTTAGTGGGAAGTGGCTGCGATTAAATGTTATTTATTGGAAAAACAACAAAAATTAACGTGCGTTCCAGAAAGAGTTGTGATATAATGGAAACACGAGAGTGAAGCGCTTCTCAAAACTGGACATTGACGCTTCGCAAACCTATACCAAATATTTGTTCAAAGGGGGAACTAATTAGATGGCAAAATGGGTTTATTCATTCAAAGAAGGCAATGCAGGCATGCGGGATCTTCTTGGCGGAAAAGGAGCCAATCTGGCAGAAATGACCAATCTGGGACTGCCTATTCCGCAGGGCTTCACGGTAACAACAGAAGCCTGTACCGATTATTACGACAACGGAAAGCAGATTTCTGAAGAGGTAAAGGCTCAGATCTTTACCGCACTTGCAGAGTTGGAAGAACTGCAGGGTAAGAAATTCGGTGATACCGAAAATCCGCTGCTCGTATCTGTACGTTCCGGTGCCAGGGCATCTATGCCGGGCATGATGGACACCATTCTTAACCTGGGCCTCACCGATATTTCTGTGGAAGGATTTGCGAAGAAAACCGGTAATCCCAGATTCGCGTATGATTCTTACCGGAGATTTATCCAGATGTTTTCGGATGTAGTCATGGAAGTTCCCAAGTCATTGTTTGAGAGAGTCCTGGATGAAATCAAAGAAGCGAAAGACGCTCATTTCGACACGGATTTGACCGCTGACGATATGAAGGAAGTCATCGCACGCTTCAAAGCGATTTACAGGGACAAGATGGGAGAGGATTTCCCTCAGGATCCCAAGGTACAGCTGATGGAAGCTGTAAAAGCTGTTTTCCGTTCATGGGATAATGAGCGCGCTATCGTGTACCGCCGCATGAATGACATCCCCGGAGACTGGGGAACCGCGGTCAACGTACAGTCCATGGTATTCGGCAATATGGGAAACACATCCGGAACGGGAGTTGCCTTTACAAGGAACCCTTCTACCGGAGCAAGAGGGATCTACGGTGAATATCTGATTAATGCACAGGGCGAAGATGTTGTTGCCGGAATCAGGACTCCCCAGCCGATCACCCGGCTGGAAGAGGATCTTCCTGAGTGCTATAAACAGTTTATAGAAATTGCAAATAAACTGGAAGCTCACTACAGGGACATGCAGGATATGGAATTTACCATAGAAGAAGGCAAACTGTATTTCCTGCAGACAAGAAACGGAAAGAGAACTGCGCCTGCCGCTTTGCAGATTGCCTGTGACCTGGTAGACGAAGGTATGATAACCCCTGAAGAGGCTGTTCTCAGAATTGAAGCCAAATCTCTGGACCAGCTTCTGCATCCTACCTTTGAACCGGATGCACTCAAAGCAGGAGAAGTGATTGGACAAGCCCTTCCGGCTTCTCCCGGCGCTGCCGCAGGCAAAGTATATTTTACTGCTGAAGATGCCAAAGAAGCGCATGAAAAAGGTGAAAGAGTCATTCTGGTACGTCTGGAGACCTCTCCGGAGGATATCGAAGGAATGCATGCCGCAGAAGGTATCCTTACCGTACGCGGGGGAATGACTTCCCATGCGGCCGTAGTAGCCAGAGGTATGGGAACCGCATGTATTTCCGGCTGCGGTGATATTGTTGTGGATGAAGCGGCCAAGGTATTCAGCCTGGGCGGCAGGACCTATCACGAAGGGGATTACATTTCCCTTGACGGTTCCACCGGAAAGATATATGACGGGGATATTGCAACGGAAGATGCAACCATCAGCGGCAATTTCGGCCGTATTATGGATTGGGCAGATTCGTTCCGCGTGCTGAAGGTACGTACCAATGCGGATACGCCTGAGGACGCTTCCAATGCCCTTAAGCTGGGTGCGGAAGGGATCGGGCTCTGCCGTACGGAGCATATGTTCTTTGATCCCGATCGTATCCCGAAGATCCGCAAAATGATCCTTTCCACTACCTGTGAAGCGAGAGAGAAGGCTCTGAATGAGCTGATTCCTTTCCAGAAGGGTGACTTCAAGGGCATCTATGAGGTGATGCAGGACAATCCGGTTACCATCCGTTTCCTGGATCCTCCGCTTCATGAATTCGTTCCCACAGAGGAAAAAGACTTTGAAGATCTGGCAAGAGATATGAACCTTACAGTCGCGGAAGTAAAGGCTACCTGTGACAGCCTGCATGAATTCAATCCCATGATGGGACACAGAGGCTGCCGTCTTTCTGTGACTTATCCGGAAATTGCCCGTATGCAGACAAGGGCGGTAATGGAAGCAGCTATTGAAGTGAATGAAGAGAACGGCTATCATATCGTTCCTGAAATCATGATTCCGCTGGTCGGAGACAAGAAAGAATTAAAATTTGTCAAGGAAGTAGTTGTGGAGACTGCTGAGAAAGTGAAGGCGGAAAAGAATTCCGATATCCAATACCATATCGGTACTATGATCGAGATTCCCCGTGCAGCACTTCTGGCAAATGAAATCGCTGAGGAAGCAGAATTTTTCTCCTTCGGTACCAATGATTTGACCCAGATGACCTACGGCTTCTCCCGTGATGACGCAGGCAAGTTCCTGGTAGATTATTATAAGAGTAAAATATATGAAGCCGATCCTTTCGCCAAACTGGATCAGAATGGTGTGGGGCAGCTGATTAAGATGGCGGCCAATAAAGGACGTAAGACCCGTCCTGATATCAAGCTTGGTATCTGCGGAGAGCATGGCGGTGATCCTTCCTCCATTGAATTCTGCCATTCCATCGGGCTGAATTATGTATCCTGTTCCCCGTTCCGTGTGCCCATAGCACGGCTGGCGGCGGCGCAGGCGGCGCTGAAATTCCCGCAGCAGGATAAGTGACCTGTCCCAGGGCACTGACATTTATTCTCTGAAGGGCAGTAACGTTTAGCCCCGGCCCATAGAAAAAAAGACCTTGTATCAATCGATACAGGGTCTTTTTTTGTCCTCCGGACTATCCTTAACCCGCGTAAATACTGGATTTTAGGAGCGTTCTGCAAGAAACCACCATAGCACGAAGGGCACGCTCTGCGAAGCGGAGAGAATACAGGACTTTGCCCTTTAGAGAATAAACGTCAGTGCCCTGGGACATGGTGATATTTCCTTTTGGGCTTTTTGGGAGAAATGCGTTCTGTTGGGAAATAGCTTGAAACCCTCGCAAATAGGGAGTTTTGAGCAAATCCATCGTTATGTGTTTTCCCCAAAATGTTACCCCAAATTCCCCAAAAACACCCGAAATTCATTTTTGGGTACCTTATCGAGTATGCATCAGATTCAGAGGGTATTGCTGGGGAGGCAGTTTGATTTCTCAGTTATTTGCCAAATTGCTTTTTTCCTGGAGATGCAGGCTAAGGAATTAACATCTCTCTCTTTGACAATAGAGCAGATTCAACAGGGACAGAATAGCCATTATAGGAAAGATACTTCCCCTGTAGATTGGGAACTATTAGATATTGAGATGGCTCCTAAATTCGAATCATTAGAATCCCTATGCCATAATCGGTATAGGGATTATTTATCTTTATAGAAAATTAGAAAGGAACTTTTATTAATTCACAGAATAGGTCCGTTTCTGGGCGGAAATTTTTAGAAGTATACAGAAAAGAAAAACAGCTTTTCTGAAAATCATAAAAATGGAATTGTAATAACAGTATAATTTTAGGGAAAGCTGCAATACAGTTATTTTGTCTACGAAAGACCAAGGACTGTAAGATTGTGGCTGAATAATAATTCATTGGTATACCATATTGTCTTTTTGTGTTGCAGGGCAAACAAAATCAATGCATCTCGTTTATCCCTCGCGTACAATTCTCTGTTGCCGGAAATCTTCAGCATTTTCTGTGTTTCGTCATCAGAGAGTTTCAGCCCGAAAGCTATAGCAATTAATTTATCCCTCGATGGAGTTTTTTCGCCAGAAAATATTTGGTATACGTATGCCCGATCCAACAATGAGCCGCGTACAACATCTGCTTTTTTAATCCCTTTTTGCGACAGCAGCAGATTCAGATGCTCGGATAAACTGCTCGTAATCATATTTCCTTTATTTCTTTTCAGATAGTCTTCCATATCTGTTGCGTTCCGAATCTCATGGTTTAGTTCATCGGTTGATTTCGATAGCATGTTGCATCTCCTTTAAGCCGTCTGTTATAATGATTTTGTATTAAATGGACTGATATAGTTATATCATTTTACCGAAAAGATGACAAGATGGGATATTGAGACTATGGAATACGAGGAGATTAAGCTATTAAAACAAAGTGAAAAAAGCACGGTGCATCTGGTACATAAAAAGGGCGAAGAACAGGTTTTTATCCGGAAAGTATTGAAAGGACAGCACCATATTTATTTGACATTGCAAAGCTGCCGGCATCCATATCTGCCTAAATTATATGAAGTAATCATAGCTGATGATTCGACTACAGTTATTGAGGAATATATTGAAGGACAGTCCCTGGGCAATGCGGAATTATCAGAAAAACAATTGCTTAGTGCTGTCAAAGAACTGTGTTCTGTTTTGGAGTTTCTTCATGGGAAAGATATCATTCATCGTGATGTTAAGCCGTCCAACATTATTCTGGCAAAGGATGGTCATATTCGTTTAATTGATTTTGATGCATCACGTATGCCTAAAGATGATTTGGAACAGGATACAAGACTTTTGGGAACGCGGGGTTATGCGCCGCCTGAACAGTATGGTTTTGCGCAGACAGATGCACGGGCGGATATTTATGCTTTTGGGATTACTATGAAACAGCTTTTGGGAGATAAGGCCCAGAAGCCTTGTTACAGGCGTATCATTCAAAAGTGTATTAATTTAGATCCGGATAAACGGTTTCAATCAGCAAAACAGGTGAAGAGAGCTTTTTCCTACAGAAAAAGGGGCGTTTTATACAGTTTTATGGCGGTTATTTTGCTCGCCTTTTTAGGGATTATGATAGTACATCAGTCAGCATTGCGTAAAAATTTACAGACAGAGAGCGATGAGTTGGTGCTTTTGCCGGCGCCTGATAATCCGCATTGGAACGGTGAAACAGGCATTGCAATATGGGGTAATGTACCCGAATCAGGTGTTGGTGGAGAAGTGAAATATAATTACCGAGTATATAGAAGGGATACTCCTACCCCTCCCGATCCTGATGAAGATATGTGGGATTGGGAAAGCGGTATGCGGGGAAATGGAGGGATAGATGAGGCTTCTTCTACCTATATTGTAAATATGGTAAGCGGGCTGCAGGAAAACGGATTCTACTATTTTGCGGTAAGTGCGGCTGGGGATGGCATTCATTATTCTGACAGCCCCTATGTGATTTCAGATGCTTTCGAATATACAGGTGAATCTGCTCCGCCGCTTCCTACACCAACGGGTCTTCAGTGGAAAATGCTGGAAGCAAATTTTGGACGAATATATTTTGCCACATGGAGTAACCTTGATGACTATTCAGATGATGACAGTTTTAATGTGAGCGTATACGATAAAGATGGTAATTATGTAATGAATAATATTTGGACAAAGGAAGATGTTATATCCAGAGGCTTTGGCGGAATTATGGTTGAACAGGAATATTTAGCGGATTTAGACGGTGCATATCGCTTCACCGTACAGGCTTATACTTCACGTCCAAATGAATATAAATCAAGTTTTATGCCATATCCTATACCAGAGGAATATTTCAGCCCTTGGTATTACCGCTATAATGTACCTGCAGGAAGCGATTCCTGAACCACTCTATTTGAGGTATTTTTATTATAATACAATAAAACCCTGTGCCACTTTAGGCACGGGGTTTTTGCTGTCAAAAAATATTTGTAATTCAAAGTATGAAGAGAATGTTGTTAAGATTAGAGAAGAAAAAAATGCAGTAGAAATTTATTTTAGGGATAAATGTCTACTGACAGCAGACCTAAAGCTTTTAAATCTTGTTTATTATTTTATTAATAAAGAATAATAGTTCAGCTATTAGTTTAAAGGAGATTAAATTGATTATGGGAGAAAAATACGTTGATATAAAAAATAGCAACTCAATGGAAAAATTCACAGTTCAACTTATGGATCCTTTACTGTATGACAAACTGTATATACTTGCTGCAGAATACTCAATATCTGTTGAGACACTGATTAATATAGCTATAAAACGTTTCATTGAAGATATTGACTTTGTGAGAAGCCTTCGTGTCGGCAAAACAATTTAGAGTAGCCTGCTTTATTCAACCTCTTTTTCAAAATAGGAAAAGAGTGTACGTAATACATTTATTGCCATTTGTTTTCGCTCTAAAGGCTGACCGTCTATGATTTGCTTAAATTGTTCCAGAATATTGGAATTATTATCAGATACAAAATCAGACAGCATGTAATCTACAGTTACCCCAAGTCTGTTAACGAGTTTCACAAGTGTGTCTAATGTAAGACTTCGTTCTCCACGTTCAATAGCACCCATATAAGTGTCTGATATATCAATGGCTTCTGCAAGCTGGGCCTGTGTAAGATTTAATTTTATACGTTCTTCCCGAATTCTTTTGCCTAACCTCTTATAGTCCATGTAATCACCTCCTAATTTATTTTATGTTAAAGGAATACGAAATAAGAACTGTCTAAATGGGGTATTAATATTGACTAAATGGGGTAAATGTAGTATTATCCAAAATAGAAACATTAATAAAGATGCTCTTTTTCTTTTAGACGAAAACAGGGACATTACAAAGGAGGAAAATATGAGTAGTAGGAAAGGGTTTTTTAGAAAGGTTGTTTCATGTATTATGACAACGGCATTATGCGTAGGTGCATTTGTTATAATGCCAATAACTGCAAATGCGGCTGCCACCAAGGAAGAGGTTCTTGGGAAGTGGATCAGTGGGTCTCAAACATTTATCTTTTATGAGGATGGCACGGTATTCCATGAATATAGTGGTGGTCATAATACGAGACAGTATCATATGGAAGCCGATTCGCTCGAAGTAGTGATGAGAGATGGCGGTAATGATACATTGCATTACGACCTTTGGAGAGGAGAAAGGATAGGAGACAGCGCACAGGATGGAGACGATGCAGTTGTATTTCTTATGGACGGAAATGGAACCATGCTTAGCTGGAACGTAACAAAAAAGAATGGTACATGGGAGAGCCGTACGGCAGACAGACTGACTCGTATAAATACTCCAGATCCGGTAACAGACAGTAATTCTTCGGGTAGCAATGGTCATAACCATAATTATGAATGGGAAGTGGAAACGGAACCCACAGAAACAACAGATGGTGAAAGCGTATACAAATGCATATACTGCGGACATATAGATGCGAGACAGCCGATTTCTGCGAACGTTGCAATCCGTCGGAATCTTGAGGATTCCATTAAGAAAGCAAGTGCAGGCTCAACTGTAACCTTTGATAATAAAGCATGGCTTTGTTATCCTCAGTATATACTTGATGTTTTGAAGGAGAAAGGTGATGTTTCCTTAAAAACAGATTTTACATATGAGGGTGTAAAATACAGTTTTACCATTCCTGCAGGAAGTGATTACAGCAATCTGGAACCCGCAGATTTCTATGGATACATGTATCTGCTTGGGGCTTTTGGCGGAACTGTAGTTGAATAATGAAGACGTGAATGTAACTCAATAAATAATGTGTAGAAGGGGCTTCTATGAAGATAATAATCATAGGAGCCTTATATTGTCCTCCGGACTATCCTCACCCCACATGATTACTGGATTTTAGGAAAGTTTTGCAAGAAATCACTATGGCACGAGAGGCATGCTCTGCGAAGATAAGAGAATACAGGACTTTACCCTTTAGAGAATAACTTTAACCCTGGCACATAGAAGAAAGACCTTGTATAATATCAATACAGGGTCTTTTTCTATATGCTGTCAGTAAGCTCAAAGGAGGCGGTTATATGATTATCAAACCAGAATTACTTCATAAAGGAGATGTCATCGGCATTGTATCACCAAGCCATGTTGCATCTGTTGAAGATTACGAAGAAATTATGTCCAGAATCGAAGCTATGGGGTTTCGTGTAAAAGCAGGAAAAAACCTCTACAAAGATACCTATGGCTACATCGCGGCAGAAAACGAACGTGCGGACGATTTTAATGAAATGGTAAATGATCCTGCCGTTAAAATGGTTTTCTTTGGAGGAGGGGAAGGGAGCATTGATTTGCTTCCTCTGATTGATTATGCCGCCGTCAGAAAGCAGCCCAAAATATATGTAAGCTACAGCGACGGGACCTCCATATTGAATTCCATTTTCAACAGGACCGGCCTGATGACATATTATGGTCAGACACCGGGGCTGCTTAAGGATTTGCGCCATTATGATTACATGCAGTTCGCTGCTCACTTCCTGGATGGAAATGTTACCTCATTCAGGCGCAACAGCAAGTGGCATATATTAAATCCGGGCGTTTGCAGAGGAAGGCTTACAGGAGGATATTTATTAAACTATGCGCTTTTGGTGAACAGTCCTTTTTTCAATTACGGCAATGCTGAAAAGTATATCTTGTTTTTAGAAGATTATGAGCAGTTCAATGATATCGGAACGGTGAGTATGCTGATCTCACATATAGAGCAGAGTGATTTTGCTGATCATATCTCGGGATTGCTGTTCGGACATTATTCTGAGTCGATACATCCCGAATTGATGGAACGCCTGAAACGCTTTGGGGCAAAGCATGATGTGCCAGTGGTCTATTGCGATGATTTCGGTCATGGAAATAACCATGCAATACTGCCGATTGGCTGCGACGCAGCATTAGATACCGGGAAATGTGAATTGTTATTTATTGGATAACCAAAAAATCCTTATGCCGGTCAATTCCCGGTGTAAGGATTTTTTGGTTTTCATTTTTAATTTTTTTGTGATGCCGTCAGGATTGCTTCTGCCTGTGGGTATTCCTTATTTAGTACCTGACTTAATGTCCAGAGTACACTGTACAAACCGGAATGGCTAGGTTATAATTAAAGAGGTTGTTTTATGCTCGCATATAGGAATACATACATTATAAGACGATAATACATCTGCCTTGAGGGACGCAATGATAACGGAAAAAAGACTGAAAAAACAGATCACAATTGCGGCAGTTACGGCGGCCGGTATATTTGCAGCCTTGGCAGTCACTGCAGTTATGGCCTTTATTACCCTGAGCAGGGCGCAGAAAAATGAGGCTGAGATCTATTTGAACGAAGTGACGGAACAATATAAAAGTACCATTGTGACGCAGATGGAAGGCTATCTTCATGTGCTGGAGGCCCTGTCGACCATTCTGGGAGAAAAGGAAATGGAAGAGGATGAGATCCTGGATATCCTTGAAATTGAAAATTACCAGAATGATTTCATTCGTATGGGGTTTGTGGGAACTGACGGCATTGGTGAATTGGTGGATATGGACGGCGTGCGCTATGAAAGCGTCCGTCTGGGAGAGGAAGAGTTTATACAGGAAGCCATGAAAGGCAATTCGGTGGTTTCCAATACCATGCGGGATCGGTTTGACGATGGTTATATTAACTGCTATGGGGTACCTGTTTACAGAAAAGGGGAGCTTCTGGGAGTGCTTACCGCTGCCAGTGAATATGAAAGCTTCGGGAAGATCATCAGCCGTCCTATATTCAATGGAAGCGCATATCTGCATATCATTGACAGCAACGGAGATTTCGTAATCCGTTCCGGCCATAAGCTGATTGAAAACGAAGACTGCCAGAATATTTTTGATATGGATCTTCTGGGAGCAGGGATTGAGGAAAATCTGCTGTCACAGCTGAAAACAGGAGAGACCTTCTTTTCCGGTTTCACACGTAATAATACCAAATTCTGGGTGTTTTTTGCTCCTATAGAGAGAAACGGCTGGTATTTGATGTGTATGATTCCGCAGAAGGCGCTGAATGCGAATTTTAATAGAATGACCCGTGTGGCAATCGCCGTTTTTTCCATTATCATTTTACTGCTTGTCATTCTGTTTGCCTATATTTATATGCTTATCCGCAATAACCGGAATGAAATGCGCAGGCTCGCCTATTATGACCCGCTTACCGGTCTCTATAATAAAGCCCGGTTTGTAGAAGAAGCCATGTCCCTTTTGAAACAGAAGAGTGACTATGCGCTGGTGCTTCTGGATGTTGTCAACTTTAAATTTGTGAATGAGCTTTTCGGATATGAAAAAGGGGATGTCCTGCTGAGGCATGTCGCGCAGGTATGCATGGATGCTATAGACAATACTGAGCTGTGCTGCAGAGACAATTCCGATAAATTTGCCCTGCTTATGTCATATGGTGAAAAGCAGGCTTTGACGGACAGGTTAACCAAGGTTATGGAAAGCATTTCGCGCTGCCAGCTGGATCCCGTTCAGGAGTACCGCATCCTGTGCAACTGCGGCGTGAAAACAGTTGAAAATTATAACGGCAGGGTTGATTTTGATGTCTTTTGGGACAGGGCGGATCTGGCCTTGAAAAATGCCAAGGGGAATCAGAATGACGCTATCATTTTTTATGGTGAAGAACTGCATGAAAGGGAAGTAAAACGCAATGAGATAGAACGTATTATGCATACGGCGCTGAGCAACAGGGAATACCGCATGTATCTGCAGCCCAAGGTCGATCTGGAAAGCGGGAGGGTCTGCGGTGCAGAGGCTCTTGTACGGTGGGTGCGTCCCCGGGGCGGGATGATTTACCCGGATGAATTTATCCCGGTATTTGAGCAGAACGGGTTCATTACCAACCTTGATATGTATATGCTGGAAGAAGCATGTGTTTATCTGAACGGCCTTCTTAAAATGGGAATATCCGGAATCTGTATTTCGGTTAATCAGTCGAGAATCCTTTTTTACAAGCAGGATTATTTGAATCAGATTGAGAAAATAATAAGAAAACACCATATTGATCCCTCTCTTATTATATTGGAGGTTACGGAGGGGATTACGATGGAAAATCTGGAGGAAATGAAACGACTTGTCAGGGAACTGCATAAAATGGGGTTTGCCGTATCCATGGATGATTTTGGAAGCGGGTATTCCTCCCTCAATATACTGAAGGAACTGGATATCGATGAACTCAAGCTGGATAAAGCTTTTCTTGCCGATACCGGAGAGCAGGAAAAGAGGGACATTATCATGAAAAATATCATTAACCTGGCCGGGGAGCTTCATATAAAAACGGTGACTGAGGGCGTGGAAAGTGCATCTCAGGCGGATTTTATCCGTTCCATTCACTGTGATATCGGTCAGGGCTATTATTATGCAAAACCTATGCCGGAGGATGAATTTACCAGATTCATAACAGGAAAGGCCTGAAGCGAATGAAAATATTATTGATTATTGATCAGTATGACAGAGGGAATAACGGGACTACCATGACTGCCCAAAGGCTGGCGCATACGCTGTCGGCTCATGGACATGAGGTGCGAGTGGTGAGTACGGGGAATTCGGGGAATGGAAAATACCTTGTAAAAGAATATTTTCTTCCGCCCATTGTCCGTCATATTGTGACAAAACAGGGGATGGTATTTGCCAAGCCGGATGAAGAAGTGTTGAGGGAGGCCATCAGCTGGGCTGATCTGGTTCATTTTCTGCTCCCATTCTGGTTGAGTATGAAGGGGCTGGAAATTGCGCGGGAACTGGATGTCCCCCATACGGCAGCTTTTCATGTACAGCCGGAAAATATCACCTATACCCTGCATCTGGGAAAACAGCAGGCTGTTAACGCCTGGCTTTACCGTTTCTTCTGGGACCGGTTTTATAAATATTTCCGTCATATTCACTGCCCCAGCAGTTTTATCGCAGGGGAACTGAAGGCGAATCATTATATTTCAAAGCTTCATGTCATATCCAATGGCGTGGATCCGGATTTTATATATCAGAAAAGGCCTAAGCCGGAAAAGCTGAAGGACAAATATGTAGTGCTTATGATCGGAAGGCTTTCCAATGAAAAGAGGCAGGATATTCTCATAGATGCGATAGCCAAATCCAGATATGAATCCCGTATCCAGCTTGTTCTTGCAGGTCAGGGACTGAAATACGGGAGTTACCGGTATCGTTCCAGAAAGCTTACAAACAAGCCGATCATGCGTTTCTTTTCCCATGAAAAGCTTCTTCAGCTTCTCTCTGAGACCGATTTGTATGTTCATGCGGCAGATGCGGAGATAGAGGCCATATCCTGTATTGAAGCTTTTTCCAGCGGTATTGTCCCGGTGATCGCCGACAGTCCCAAATCGGCTACTCCGCAGTTCGCCCTGGATGAGAGAAGTCTGTTTAAGGCAGGGGACAGCGATGATCTGGCGGCGAAGATCGATTACTGGCTTGAGGAGACAGAGGAACGCAGGAGGATGGAGAAGCTGTATAGTGAACATGGCAAAGAATTTGCCCTGGATGACTGTGTAAGCCGTATGGAACAGATGTTTGAGGAGGAACTTCAGGATTTCCGGAGGGAAAAACTCCGCATGGAGAACCGAAGGAAATTTGCGGAGGGAAAAACAGAGACGGCAGGTGTTGTCTATGAGGAAAAACACATTGTAAAAATGTGGACGCCTATTCCTTTTCATGTGAAGGATTCCTATCGCTTTTTCCCCTCTAACCCCTTCTTCATATTAGGAGGAGGCCTTGTCCGGCTTTTGATTTATCTGTTGGTATTTCTGTTTATCAAGCCGATATGGGGGCTGAAAATAGAAGGCGGCAGTAATCTGAAAGGAATAAAGGGCGGGGCGGTCACTGTATGCAACCATGTGCACCTGCTGGACTGTGTGATGGTGTCCTATGTGCTGCGGCATAAAAATGTCTGCTTCCCTACCTTGGAATCCAATTTCCGCATCCCGCTTATCCGGCATATCATACGCCTGCTGGGAGGGATTCCCATCCCGGAGAACAGGCAGGTATTCAGGCGCTTTATGGAAGAAACCGGAAACTGGGTAGCCGGAGGCAATTGGATCCATTATTATCCGGAGGTTGTCCTGCATCCTTATTATCAGGGAATAAGGGGGTTTAAGCGGGGGGCATTTCTTACAGCCTGTGAAGCGGGAGTCCCGGTTATCCCCATGGTGATTTCTTACAGGCATCCGGGAGGAATAGCGGGCCTGCTCCGGAGAAAGCCGTGCCTTACCCTGAAAATACTGCCGCCTGTAGCCCCTCCCTCCGGCGGGAATAAAAGAGCGCAGACCATGCAGCTGATGGATACCGTGTACAATGTGATGAATAAAGCTTACTGGGAGTAAGCGTAAGAAAAGAAGAGGAGTTTTATGATAAAGAACGAAAGAAAAGTCATTGATTTGGCTGGGATGCTTAAGATTGTGGACAGTTGTGATATATGCAGGCTGGGCCTTGCGGAAGGAAATCGGATAGCCATCGTTCCCATGACCTTTGGCTATACCTTCCTGGACGGAAAATTCACTTTTTATTTCAAGGGTGATTTGGAAGAGGAGAGGCTGGCATTGATCCGGAATGCAGAAGAAATTGACTTTCAGATGGATTCCGATCACTGTATGCTGCCCATGGGAAACGGAGAATATACCATGTTCTATAATCATGGGGAAGGCTATGGAAAACCGGTTTTCCTGGAAGATGAGGAAGAAAAGAAGAAGGCGATGAAGCACCTTCTTGCTCATTATCTTCCCGGCGAGGATGAGGCATTCGCTGATATTTCATGGAAGGAAACCTGTGTGTTCAAACTGGAAGTAATAAAGCTGCACTGTAAAGTCAGCAAATAGCAGGATAATTATTCTGCAGGCTCGGTATCCGAAGGCTCAGCGGTATTTTCCGGTTCTCCGGCATTGTCATAATTGTCGGAATTTCCTTCTGAGTCTTCCTTAAAACCGGGGGCATCATTTTCCGTAATGATAGTAATGGAATCGTCGGTAGGCATTTCTCCCTGGAGAATCAGGGAAATGTAATTAAGCCTTTTTACCGCACGGTTGTAATACTCCAAAGCGGCGGAAGCCACGTTTTCATTATATTCTTCATCTGCATAGGCTTCTCTGTACAGACGGGCTGCCTCTGTCATGTTTTCTCCGGCCTCATCGGCCAGGTCTTCCACTGCGGAAAACTGTCTTGGCACTTCGATATCCGCAAGCACCGTGAATTGGGCCGCAAGATCATCCATGGCGGCAAGCATATCCTCAACGCCGGTTTCTGATTCGGGATCCACACTGTTGAGATTGTCGAAGGAAATGTTAACCTGGGCGGTAAAATCATCCATCTCACTGTAAAATTTATCTAATTCTGCATTTTTGCCGCAGCCTGCCAAAAGAGCAGAAATGAGCAGAACGGCGGTAAGCAGATAGGTCTTTTTTTCTTTTTTCATCCTTGGTATACCTTTCTGGCCACCGGTCAAAAGAGGCGCCGGTGAATTTCATAATCAGGGAGCAAAAGTCTCTATTCAACTTACCATATTATCCGCATGAAATCAAGTGAGGAAAGATTTCTGTAGCGGGTGCTTTCTTTTTGTTTTGTTTCATGTTAGAATGTAACATATTTACAAACGGAGAACAAGCTATGACGAAACAGGAATTCAGAGAATTTATTAAGGACAGAATGGTCTTTCTGGATGGAGCCACAGGCTCCAATCTGATGCTCAGAGGGATGCCGGGAGGCATTTGCCCGGAAAAATGGATAATGGAAAACACACAGGTGCTGATCGGTCTTCAGAAGGAATATGTTGCCGCCGGCGCTAATATTTTATATGCACCTACTTTTACGGCAAACCGGTGCAAATTAAAGGAATACGGCCTGGAAGGACAGCTTCGGCAGATAAATGCCGCGATGGTGGCCGCTTCCAGAGAGGCGGCAGGCGGAAAAGCCCTGGTGGCAGGTGATCTGACTATGACAGGGGAACAGCTGGCGCCCATCGGCAGTATGGACTTTGAAGAATTGATTGATATATATAAAGAACAGATTGCATGTATTGAAGAGGCGGGGGCGGATCTTTTGGTGGTGGAAACCATGATGAGCCTGCAGGAATCCAGAGCCGCCCTGCTGGCAGCAAAGGAAATCTGCCCTGATTTGCCGGTGATGGTTACCATGACCTTTGAAGGGGACGGGCGGAGCCTGTACGGAACGGACGCGGTGACGGCGGCCGTGGTTCTGGAAAGCCTGGGTGCCGCGGCGATAGGAGCCAACTGCTCCACAGGGCCGGAGCAAATGGCTGGAATCATACGGCAGATGGCGTCGGTAACACGGATCCCTGTGATTGCGAAGCCTAATGCGGGGCTGCCGTCCCTGAACGAAGAGGGAAAAACGGTATATGAGATGCGGCCCCGGGAATTTGCGGAAGAGATGCAGGCGGTTTATGAGGCCGGGGCTTCGATGATAGGAGGCTGCTGCGGAACCACGCCGGAGCATATTGCAGACCTGCATGAAAGCTTCGCGGGGAAAATGCCCGCGCAGGTGAACAGAAGGCCTTCCGGAATCCGGTATCTGACCTCCGAAAGAAAAACGATTGCTTTCGGTCTGGAAGATCCGTTTCTTATCATCGGAGAAAGGATTAATCCGACGGGAAAGAAAAAGCTGCAGGCGCAGCTGCGGGAAGGCAGCTTTGAGATGGTTACCCGTTTTGCGGAGGAACAGGAGGCGGGCGGAGCGTCTGTTCTGGATGTGAACATGGGAATGAGCGGCATTGATGAGAAAGAAATGATGCTGCGTGCCCTGGAAGAGGTGGGAGGCGTAAGCCAGCTGCCGCTGTCTCTGGATTCCAGCCATGTGGAGGTCCTGGAAGCAGCCCTTCGCCGTTATCCCGGAAGAGCACTCATCAATTCCATTTCCCTGGAAAAGGAAAAATTTGAGAAGCTGATACCTATGGCCCAAAAATATGGGGCCATGTTTATTCTACTGCCTCTTTCCGATGCGGGACTTCCCGAGAGCCTGCAGGAAAAGAAAGAGATAATAGAAACCATACTGGAACGGGCCTTTGCATGCGGCCTGGCTAAAGAAGATATCATTGTGGACGGTCTGGTCACTACTGTGGGAGCCAATCCCAAAGCGGCTCTGGAAACGCTGGAAACCATCCGTTACTGTAAAGAAAAACAGCTGGCCACTGTCTGCGGGCTGTCCAACATCTCCTTTGGGCTTCCGGAACGCAGCTATGTGAACAGTGTTTTCCTTACCATGGCAATTCAGGCAGGGCTGACGATGGCAATTGCCAATCCTTCCCAGGAACTGCTGGTGGCTAGTGCATTCGCTTCGGATATGCTGCTGTGCAAAGAGGAAAGCGCTCTGCGGTACATCGAATATGCGGGAACCTGTACCGGTATCAAACCTGTTTCTTCAGCGGCCCAAACGACTGAAACCTCAGGTCAGAAGGAAAAGAATCTGGGACGGCAGCCTTCCGGAAATGGTGTCTCCGGGTCGGCGGCTTCCGGAGAGAAATCTCCCGGTGAAACGCTTCCATTTTCGGCGGTCTATGAAGCCGTTCTGAAAGGAAACCGAAGCGGGATCGAACAGATTACCCGAAGGGCGCTGGAAGAGGGCGCTTCGGCCAGAGAGCTTCTGGATACCTGTCTGCTGCCTGCTATCAATCAGGTCGGAGAGCTTTTTGATAAAGGAAAGTACTTCCTTCCCCAGCTGATTTCCAGCGCGGAAGCCATGAAATTATCTATCGGGGTTTTGGAGCCCCTTCTTTCCTCCGATGGAAAGCAGGAGAAGATGCCGGTGGTGGTGATCGCCACTGTGGAAGGGGACATCCATGACATCGGTAAAAACCTGGTGGCCCTCATGCTGCGCAATTACGGGTTTGAGGTAATCGATCTGGGAAAAGATGTGCCGAAGGAAAAAATAATACAGGCGGCTAAGGAACATGGAGCGGGTATCATAGGGCTTTCTGCCCTGATGACTACTACCATGCAGGAAATGCGCCATGTGGTGGAGCTGGCGCATGAAGAGGGACTGGATTCCAAAATCATTATCGGCGGCGCGGTGGTCACCCAGGACTATGCGGATGAAATCCATGCGGATGGTTATGCCAAAGATGCGGCAGATACGGTGAGGCTGGCGAAACGGCTGCTTGGCCTTAATGAGGAAACGCAGGGGGACAGCCATGGAAATGAATGACAGAATGGAACAGGCGGAAGAGCTGTGGGATGATTTACCCACGGACAGTCAGCATGAAACCTTATGGGAAGCGGAAGGAACGGAGCTGGCGGTGAGGCAGCTCATGGATCAACTGAAGGCTTCCGAGGAAAAACAGCAGGGCCTTATGAAGAAACAGCTCCTGTTTACCCGGATTTTTGCTGTTTCCAATTGTGTTCTTGTGCTTCTTGTCCTGATCTTCGTGGCGGGAGTGTTGCCCAGGCTGACGACAGCCCTGGATAAGGCAACGGAATCACTTGTTAAGGTGGACGGAGCGCTTGATGATTTCGGGAAGGTATTCGATAATGTAAATTCTCTGGTGGATTCCAGCAGTAAGGCCGTGGAGCAGACAATGGATAAGGTGGATCAGATGGATATTGAGAGTCTGAATAACGCGATTTCCGATTTAAACGATGTGGTGGCCCCCATGGCAGAATTTTTCGGCAGATTCAGATAAGCAGGCAGCCTTTTGAGGCCTGCGGAAATTAAGGATAAACAGATAAACGGAGGGATTGGAAGATGAATGGTGCGGATGCGATTGTAAAGTGTCTGGAATTGGAAGGAATAACGGAAGTTTTCGGTTATCCCGGCGTTGCTATCTGCCCTTTTTACAACAGTATTCTTGATTCTGATATCAGTACTGTTTTAATCAGGACAGAGCAGAATGCGGCCCATGCCGCGAGCGGACTTGCCAGGGTGACAGGAAAGGTTGGTGTGTGTGCCGTAACGTCAGGCCCGGGCGCCACAAACCTCATTACCGGTATTGCCACAGCTTTTGCCGACAGCATTCCCCTTGTCTGCATAACCGGCCAGGTGAACAGCGAGCTTCTCGGAAGCGATGTGTTTCAGGAAGCCGATATCACCGGAGCGGCAGAGTCCTTTGTGAAATACAGCTACCTCATAAGAGACGTGAATGATATCCCCCGGGTATTCAAAGAAGCTTTTTATGTGGCAAATACGGGAAGAAAGGGCCCTGTTCTCATTGATATTCCCATTGATGTACAGAACGCTGTGATAAACAAATTCCGTTATCCGGAAGAAGTGAATATGAGGACCTATAAGCCCACTGTAAAAGGGCATATTGTCCAGATAAAGAAAGTAATGCGGGAGCTGGAAAAAGCAAAAAGGCCTTTGATTTATGCAGGCGGCGGCGTTACTCTGAGCGGGGCCTGTGAAGAGCTTCGGAAATTTTCGGAGAAATTCCGCATTCCTGTGGTTTCCACCATGATGGGGATCGGAGTTATGCCTACAGAGCATCCCATGTATTTCGGTATGGTGGGAAATAACGGAAAACCCTATGCCAACCGCGCCATGAATGAATCGGATCTTCTGATTATGGTAGGTGCCCGCGTGGCGGACCGTTCCGTAAATCAGCCGGATTTGATCACCCATGATAAAGTGCTGGTGCACATTGATGTGGATCCCGCCGAAATCGGTAAGAATGCAGGTCCCACCATTCCGTTGGTAGGGGATGCCAGACATATTTTTGAAGACTTCGAAAAACAGGAATTTGAATGTGAACATGAAGAATGGCTGGAAGCGCTGGATGGCTACCGCAGGAATATGAAGCTTGTCCGCCGTCCGAATCCGGAATATGTGGATCCGGAAGAGCTGATTCGTCAGATATCCTATAAAATGAAGCCGGATGGCGTCTATGTGGCGGATGTGGGACAGAATCAGATATGGTCCTGTGCTTTCCATGTGGTGAGGGAAGGGCGTTTCCTTACTTCCGGCGGCATGGGAACTATGGGTTATTCCATCCCGGCTGCGATGGGTGCCAAGCTGGGCGATATGTCCAAGCAGGTAATTGCGGTATGCGGAGACGGTTCCTTCCAGATGTCCATGATGGAGCTGGCTACCATCCAGCAGTATCATATTCCGGTAAAGATCGTGGTATTCCGGAACAATTATCTGGGAATGGTCCGGGAATACCAGCACTATTCCTATAAAGACAGTTACTCGGTAGTTGATATTTCAGGAGTTCCCCATCTGGATAAACTGGCGCAGGCTTATGATATCCCTTATATCCGTGTGGCCCGGAATGAAGATATTGACGGGGCTTTGGATGACTTCCTGAAGGATGACTGTTCTTATCTGATGGAATGTATGATAGATCCCATGGATTTGGTGAAATAAATTTTGAACCGGTCAAATACCGTCCGGGAACGGAAAGAAAAGAGGTTTGGCAATGAAAAAAATATATTCTGTTCTTGTTGAAAACAGATCCGGCGTTCTGTGCAAGGTAGCCGGCCTGTTTTCCAGAAGATGCTTTAATATTAATTCCCTGGCCGTGGGTGAAACAGATGATCCGGCCGTATCCTGTATGACCATTGTCAGCAGCGGCGATCAGCGTACCATTGAACAGATCGAAAAGCAGCTTAATAAAAAGCTGGATGTTATCAAGGTGAAGACCTTTGACGAGAACTCCAGCGTAAGCCGGGAGCTGATGCTGGTAAAAATTAAATATAACAGGAACAACCGCAAGGATATTATGGAAAACTGTGCGATTATGCATGCTTCCATAGTGGATATGTCAAAGCACATGATGCTGATCCAGATTTGCGATACTCCAGAAAGAGTACAGCTTTTCCTTACGATGCTGCAGTCTATCAGCATTGTGGAGGTGGCGAGAACCGGGACCCTGGCCCTCCCCAAATGTATGGAAAGCGATATCTGAAAAGCGGCCCGCCTTGTATAACGTACATTACAGACTTCAGTACTGACTATAACCTGGAGTTATAAAAAGTATGACTGACTATCATACGTTGACAAGGTGTATAAATGTTGCTAGAATAATTGGAAAGACAGCACCGGCGGGACTTTAACGTCCCTTGTGCAGGAGGGGCGTGATACATATGCGAAAAAAAGTTTTTCAGCTTCTTGTGGATAATACCTCAGGGGTTTTGAGCCGTATATCCGGACTGTTTTCAAGGCGCGGCTATAATATTGAAACCATTACGGCGGGCGTGACTGCGGATCCCAGGATTACCAGGATTACCATTGTAGCCAATGGGGATGATGAGATTCTGGAACAAATTGAGAAGCAGGTATCCAAGCTTGTGGATGTGCGGGATATCAGGGAGCTTAAACCTGAAGAAAGCGTTTACCGCGAACTGGCGCTGATTAAAGTCAGTGTTTCCGCGGAAAAAAGGCAGGATGTAATAGCAATCACCAATATTTTCCGGGCCAATATTATTGACGTGGGACAGGAAAGCCTGATTGTGGAAATTACAGGCAACCAGAGCAAGGTGGATGCGTGCATCAATCTTCTGAGCAATTATGAGATTCTTGAGCTGGCAAGAACGGGCATTGCAGGCCTGGGACGCGGAACAGGAAATGTGGTATATCTGGATCCGCTGGATTAATTTATTGTTGTGGACTCTGAGGTTCAGCCATCCGCTGCGGCCTTTCAGTTATATAGTCATTCAAACTAAATGGAGGAAAGAAAAATGGCAAAGATTTATTATCAGGAGGATTGTGACCTGTCATTATTACAGGATAAAACAATCGCAGTAATCGGTTACGGCAGCCAGGGACATGCACATGCCCTGAATCTGAAGGAGTCTGGCTGTAACGTCATTGTAGGACTTTATGAAGGTTCCAAATCCTGGGCAAAGGCAGAAGCTCAGGGCCTTACAGTATATACAGCTGCTGAAGCTGCAAAGAAAGCAGATATCATCATGATTCTTATTAATGATGAGAAGCAGGGCGCTCTTTACAAAGAATCCATCGAACCCAACTTAAGACCCGGTATGATGCTTATGTTCGCACATGGCTTCTCCATCCATTTCGGACAGATTAAGCCTCCCGCAGATGTTGATGTTGCCATGATCGCACCTAAGGGACCCGGACATACCGTAAGAAGCGAATATCAGGCCGGCAAGGGCGTTCCCTGTCTGATCGCGGTTGCTCAGGATGCTACGGGAAAAGCAAATGATCTCGCTCTGGCCTATGCACTGGGAATCGGCGGGGCAAGAGCAGGCGTTCTTCGTACCACCTTCCGTGAAGAAACCGAAACAGACCTGTTCGGTGAGCAGGCAGTTCTCTGCGGCGGCGTATGCGCTCTGATGAAGGCTGGCTTCGAAACTCTGGTTGAAGCAGGATATGAGCCGGAAAGCGCATATTTTGAATGTATCCATGAAATGAAGCTGATCGTTGACCTGATTTATGAAAGCGGATTCGCCGGAATGAGATATTCCATTTCCAACACGGCTGAATACGGCGATTATATTACCGGGCCCAAGATCGTTACCGAAGATACCAAGAAGGCTATGAAGAAGGTTCTTTCCGATATCCAGGATGGTTCCTTTGCAAAGGAATGGCTGCTGGAGAACCAGGTTGGATGCCCTCACTTCAATGCAATGAGAAAGAGAGAAGGCGCTCATCAGCTGGAGAAGACCGGTGCGGAGCTGCGTAAGCTTTACAGCTGGAATGATACCAACAAGCTGATCGATAACTAATCGGACAATAAGAACGGAAAACAAGAGGAACGGGCTGCCAATACGGCAATCCGTTCCTTTTTTACGTGACTGTTTAAAGATCAAAAGAAGCAGGTTTTATACATGCTTCATACAGAAATCTGAAAACTTTTCTGCGGTGGCGGAGCAGGTCTGATTTTTCAGGTAGGCGAAGCCCACCTTCCGGGAAGGGACGGATACCGGCAGCGGAAGGCTGATGAGTTTGCCGGTATCCAGTTCCTCCTGTACAAAATCTTCAATCACACAGGCAATCCCCAGATCGATTTTGGCGAAATCAATGAGCAGATCCATGGATGTGATTTCTATAGTCTGGGCGGCAGTGATTTCTTCCTTTACCAGATATTTTTCCATGTACTGCCTTGTGATGTTCTCCTTATCAAGCAGCATCAGGGTGGAGTGAGAGATGATATCCCTGGAGGAAGGGCTGCCGGAAAAGGAGACTCTTTTGCACAGATTGTCCAGATACCGCTGTGTGCAGACGAAAACATCCCGGATTTCCTGTACCGGATGAAAATGGAATTTATCCATCCTGTCATTCTCTCCGATAAGGCCGATATCTACAGTTCCTTTTTCCAGTGCTTCCATTGTCTGATATGTGGACTGGCAGGAAATGGATATCTGAATATGAGGGTTTTCCCGTGTAAAAAGGCTCAGATGAGGAAGAAGAACATATTTGCACAGAGTGGTGCTTACTCCGATGGACAGATGCCCCATTCCCAGTTCCTGCACCTTACGCAGCTGTTCCTCACCCTGGCTGATAGCCTGAAATGCACTTTCCACCTGACGGAACAGAAGCTCACCGGTTTCGGTCAGCCGTACTCCTCTGGAAGAACGCAGAAACAGAGTCGTGTCCAGATTCTGTTCCAGTCGGGATATGGCTTTGCTGATAGCGGGCTGGCTGATGAAAAGCTGTCTCGCCGCACCGGAAATATTCCTGCACTTGGCAACCGTATAAAAAATATGATACAAATTCAGATTCTGTTCCATTCGAAATCCTCCTGCCGTCCGGCGTTTCCATCCGGTGCTGTATACACACTGCGGAAGCCTGTCTTCTATAACTATATTGCATTTTATAAAATTATACTATAACTTGAAATTATAGTAAACATGAAAGAAAAGTATTTTCCCAATAACAGGTGTTATGTTACACTATTAACATCGAAAGGCCGGGATGGCCTGAACCAATGGAAACGGAGGAAAGAAAAATGGGTATGACAATGACACAGAAGATTCTGGCAGCCCATGCAGGCCTGGAAAAAGTAGAAGCGGGCCAGCTGATTGAGGCGGATCTGGATCTGGTGCTTGGAAATGATATTACCAGTCCGGTTGCGATTAAGGAAATGGAAAAGATGAAAGTGGACGGCGTTTTTGACAAAGATAAAATCGCCCTGGTGCCGGATCACTTTGTCCCCAACAAGGATATTAAATCCGCAGAGCACTGCAAATGCGTGAGGGAATTTGCTTACCGCAATCAGATTACCAATTACTTTGAAGTGGGTGAAATGGGAATCGAGCATGCGCTTCTTCCGGAAAAAGGCCTTGTGGTAGCCGGGGATGTAGTGATCGGAGCGGATTCCCATACCTGTACATATGGCGCGCTTGGCGCTTTTTCCACAGGTGTGGGAAGTACGGATATGGCGGCAGGAATGGCAACCGGCAAAGCATGGTTTAAGGTTCCCGGAGCCATCCGGTTCAACCTCACAGGAAAGCTTTCCCCATGGGTGAGCGGCAAGGATGTGATTCTGCATATCATCGGAAAAATCGGTGTTGACGGCGCTCTTTATAAATCCATGGAATTTGTGGGCGAAGGAGTATCGGGCCTGACCATGGATGACCGTTTTACCATTGCCAATATGGCGATTGAGGCCGGCGGCAAGAACGGTATTTTCCCGGTGGATGATCAGGCGCTTCTTTATATGAAGGAGCATTCCATGAAAACCCCTGTCATTTACGAGGCGGATGAGGATGCGGTATATGATGAAGAATATACGATCGATCTGGGGGCTCTGCGTCCCACAATCGCGTTCCCTCATCTTCCTGAAAATGCGAAGACAATTGATGAAATAAAAGAAGATGTAAAAATAGATCAGGTAGTTATCGGTTCCTGTACAAACGGACGTATCGGAGATCTCCGCTGTGCTGCCGAGGTGCTGAAAGGCCGCCATGTGGCACAGGGCATCCGCTGCATCATTATTCCTGCCACACAGGCAATTTATCTGCAGGCGATGGAAGAAGGGCTTCTGAAGATTTTTATCGAAGCGGGAGCGATTGTCAGCACACCTACCTGCGGCCCCTGCCTTGGAGGATATATGGGGGTTCTCGCCGCCGGAGAGAGGTGTGTGTCCACAACGAACCGTAACTTTGTAGGACGCATGGGACATGTGGATTCCGAGGTCTATCTGGCGAGCCCGGCCGTGGCCGCAGCAAGCGCCGTAACAGGAAAGATTTCCAGCCCGGAACAGCTGTGAGCGCAGGTCCGGTTTACAGAACGAAAATGCCGAAGAAGGGCAGAAGGTGAGGTTTTTTTATGATTAATGCAAAAGGAACCGTTTTCAAATACGGTGATAACGTAGATACAGATGTAATTATTCCCGCCCGCTATCTGAATTCATCAGATCCCGCGGAACTTGCCACGCACTGCATGGAGGACATTGACAAGGACTTTATTAAGACAGTGAAAAAAGGCGATATTATCGTTGCGGAAAAGAATTTTGGCTGTGGATCCTCCAGGGAGCATGCTCCCATTGCCATCAAAGCCGCCGGTGTAAGCTGTGTGATTGCGGAAACCTTTGCCCGTATCTTTTATCGCAATGCCATCAATATAGGGCTTCCTATCATCGAATGTCCGGAAGCATCCCGCGCCATTGAAGCGGGAGATGAGGTTGAAGTGGATTTTGATTCCGGTATTATTACGGATATCACAAAAGGAACCAGCTTTAAGGGGCAGGCTTTTCCTGAGTTCATGCAGAAAATCATTGATGCGGAAGGCCTTGTAAATTATATTAATAATAAGGCATGAAGGTAACACCGATGTTCCTCAGATGCTGATCCGTATTTCACAGAATTAAAATAAGACCGCATGGCTGCGTTGATTCGGCAGCCATGCGGTCTCGCTGTATTAAAAAGAAGGACAGCACATTCAGTTTTTCTTTTCTTCTCCATAATAAAGGATTCCCAGGGCGCCAGGGCCGGCATGGGTTCCTATGCTGGGGCTGATATCGTTGATGATGATATCTGTAATCCCCGTAAGCTCGGTGACAAAATCAGCCGCCATGCGGGCGTCTTCCGGGCAGTTCCCGTGAACAATACCTACCGGCACGGTTTTATCGGGAGCGTCGCCCAGGGTATTTTTCATTCTTTCAGCAAGTGTGCGGATGGATTTCTTTCTTCCCCTGGAGGTACCGTCAGACACCAGGTTTCCGTTGGTTCCCACATAAAGGAAGGGCTTCAGGTTCAATGCGGTTCCCACCGCGGCAACGGCGCCGGATATCCGTCCGCCTCTTTTTAAATGGAACAAATCATCCACCGTAAACTGCACATGCAGATGTTTTTTATATTCTTCCAGCAAAGCCGCATTTTCTTCCAGAGTTTTTCCCTCCTCCAGAAAGTGGTTTGCCTTAATTACAAGGATCGTTTCAGCAAGGGATACGTTCAGGGAATCCAGGACAATGATTTTTCTGCCGGGATATTCCTCACACAGCTCCTGGGCGGTAACATATACATTATTATAGCTGCCGCTCAGCGCGGAAGAAAAAGCGATATGTAAAATATCCATTCCTTTTTCCAGGATCTGCTCGAATTTTTCTCTGATAACTGCAGGATTATTAGCCATGGATGAAGGAAGCTCGCCCTGTTTCATACGCTCATAAAATTCTGCCGGAGGCATATTTTCCTCATCCCCATATACCTCGTCGCCGAAAGCGTAATACTGGGGAATAATAGTGGTTCCGAATTTTTCCTTATAAGAAGACGGAAGATCGGAATTGGAATCGGTGGTAATACAATAATTTTGCATAAAAGACCTCTCCTGTGTATGCTGCATTCAAATGATTTGATTTTCAAAACAATTATGATTATAACGGTTTTCTTAACTTATGTCAATGAATGGTACATAGCAGGTGCAGGCAGAAAAAGTGAATGCCGCCGTCTGTGCCCCTGCCGCCTTCCCTCACTGCCCGGTTCCGTCCTCCCGGCCCCCTTGTTCCGGATACGGACGGCTGCTCTGCAAGGTTCCGTAAAGGGGACGCTTCCGCTCGGATAAGCACGCAACGGTACTAAGGCTGCAAAATACGCAGCCTAAGGACCGGCGAGCTTATGACGCCCCTTTCTGGAATCCTTGCAGGGCAGCCGCCCATATCCGGGACAAGGGAGCCGGGAGGACGGAACCGGGCAGTGAGGGAAGGCGGCAGGGGCACGGACGGCGGCATTTACTTTGTCTGCCTGCACTTGTATATGGCTATACGATATCTTTGATGCATGCGTAAAACATTTTTCCATGACTTTTGGGACAAGATGGTGTAAAATAGGAGGGAAATGTTGTTTATGGGAAATTTATTACGGAATTGGGAAGGACTGTTGCGGAAATGAGTTTTAAAGAAGATGTTTTTGCTAAGGTAATTACCTATATTACTATCGCGGTGTTGCTGGGAGCGATGCTGGTGGAGGCGTTTGTTATTTATACGGAGCGCAGTGAAAAAAAGGATCTGGAAACAAGGCTGACGAGTGCCCAGGAGACGGTAGGGAGTCTGTCTCAGCTGAATGTCAGTCTGCAGAAGGAGAATCAGGAGCTTCAGGAGTTTAAAAACAACTGGGAGAATCTGGTGATTGTGGCGGATGATGAGGTTTGTCAGGCGCTGCGTGAGGATCTTTACGCCCGGCCCGAACTGATACCGCAGGAAGCAATAGAAGATTCTTTTGCCCCGGATATGGAAGAATTGTCTGAAGGAGGAAAGGCAGACGATACTTCTTTGGAAGAGCTTCTTGAAGAGGCGGACTTTGTTTTCCCGTCGCCTGATGAAAAAGAATGGTTCCTTCCGTTGAACCTGGGCAACAAGCCCAGTGTGGAATATCTTTTTTATGCCAGGGCGGTTGACGCGGAGAGGGATCGTTACATCGATCTTTTATATGAGGTGCCTGTAAGGGGAGAGGATGAGAAGCCCCTTACGGATGAAGACGGAGAAATTATCTGGAAATGTATGGCCTATGACGCAGGTCTTGGCTGGCAGATCGTTGCAGAGGAAGAGGAATAGATGAGAACAATCGATAAGATATTCGAAGAACTGAAGGAAATGACAGACGGACAGAGATGGGAAGAGGTGGAGCCTTTCCTGACGGGATGTCTGGACGAAGCACGAGAAGAGGAAAACTACGGTATTTATATAGGAACCGGAAATGAGCTTCTCCGGTTTTACCGGGAAACAGAGCAGTTTAAGAAGGCATTGGATCTGTCGGAGGATCTGTTGCTGCTGATGGAAGAACTTCAGCTGGATGAAACGGAACATTTTGCCACCGTGATGCTCAATGTGGCGGCTGCCTGCCAGGCGGCCGGGAGGGCGGAAGAGGCCCGCCGCTATTATGTCCGTGCGCTGAAAATACTGGAGAGCAAGCCGGAAACGGAGGAGGTAAGGGCGGATATCTTTACGCAGATGGCTCTGCTGTTTATGAACCAGGATAATTATGAAGAAGGGGAGGCCATGCTGAAGCAGGCGCTTCCGCTGTATGAACAGCTGGCGGATGTACAGGAAACAGATCGGGAAAGAGAAATGAACCGTCATATACATTATTCCACCGTGCTGTCAGGGCTGGGAGAGGCTTCTTACCGCAGGAAGGATTATGCGGATGCCCTTTCCTATTATGAAAAAGCCGCCGCTTTAAGCCAGAAATGTTTTGGAGAATCCGAGGGGACCCGGCTCTTAAGGGAGAACTGTGCCTCCATAGCAAGGCAGCTGGGAGACGAAGAGAAATCAGCTTATTATATCGGTTTGAACCGAAAGGAGGAACCGCTTCCTTGAAACATATGTTCAGGCATGGTATAATCACGAAAGCGGATTTTTTACTCATTGCCGGAGTGCTGATCGCAGCATCTGTTATTATAGCCGTACGGACTGCCGGCAGGACGGAAGAAGGCTGGGTGGTAGTCAGCCGTAATGGTGTTGAGGAAGAGAGGCTTTCTCTTAAGGAAGATACCAGGCTCCTTCTCCGGGATGAAGAAGGAAATGAAAATCTTCTTGTCATTGAAGAGGAAAGTGTATGGATAGAAGAGGCGAACTGCCCTGACGGTCTGTGTGTCCGACAGGGGCATATCAGCCATTCCGGAGACAGTATCATATGTCTTCCTCACAAGCTGGTGGTTACGATTGAGGGGACGGAAAAGAATACTTCCGGACCGGACGCGATGGTTAATTAGGGATGAATCATGAAAAAAACGGCTTTACTCAGTATGCTTCTGGCCTTTGCCCTGATTTTGGGCTATGTGGAAACCTTAATCCCTCTGCCCTTCGGCATGCCGGGGATGAAATTGGGCCTGCCCAATCTTGCGGTGCTGATTACCATGTACCGTTTCGGAAATAAAGAAGCTCTTACAGTCAATGCCGCGCGGGTTTTTCTCAGCGGTTTTCTGTTCGGTAATTTTTCGGCCATTCTTTACAGCCTTTCGGGGGCGGCAGTCAGCTTTCTTGTGATGGCGGGCTGTAAAAAACTTTCCTTTTTTTCTGTGACAGGAGTGAGTGCGGCAGGCGGGATCGCCCATAACTGCGCCCAGCTGCTGGTAGCCATGCTGGTGGTGCAGACCAGGCAGACGGTGTATTATCTGCCCTATCTGCTGGCGGCCGGCTGTGTGACAGGCCTTTGCCTCGGACTGGTTGCAGGACAGGTACTGGAGCGGCTTCCGGACGGCGGGCATAAGGCATAAGGATTTCTGTTGTCCGCAGAAATACAGGAAGGCGCAGCGGTCAGGCTGCGCGGATAGGAGAAGCAATGTTTGCATATTTGATCGGCAGGATCGCCGATATTTCAGAAGATAATCTGGTGCTGGAGGTAAACAACATAGGTTTTAATGTAAAAATTCCTTCCGGTATACATGGTCTTTTACCCGGTCTGGGAGAGGAAGTGAAAATACATACCTACACCTGCGTGAGGGAGGATTCCTTTCAACTGTATGGTTTTTTAACAAAGGATGATCTGGACATGTTCCGTCTCCTCATCACAGTTAATGGTATCGGTCCAAAGGGCGGGCTGGCTGTCCTGTCTGTTCTGAGCGCGGATGATATCCGTATGGCTGTGCTTTCGCAGGATGCCAAAACGATTGCCAGGGCTCCCGGAATCGGCGCCAAAACGGCGCAGAGGGTAATTCTTGATTTAAAAGACAAGGTTTCTCTGGAGGACACCTTTGTGGCGAAGGAAAGCGCCGCCTATACGGAAAGTCTTTCCGGCCTGACGGAAAGCAGAAACGAGGCTGTGGAAGCACTGACTGCCCTGGGCTATTCTGCTACGGAGGCGCTTCGTGCCGTGAAGAAGGTCGAAAACGCGGAAAGTATGGACGTAGGGGAACTGCTGAAAGCGGCCTTAAAGCATATTTTATAGGAAGAGCCTGAGTATGGAATGCCAGCTTCCAGGGAGGGTGTGGAGGAATCAGATGCCAAGAGTGATAGAAACCAATATTACGGAAGAAGATATCCGGATGGAAGGGACCCTGCGTCCTCAAAGCCTGGATGATTATATCGGTCAGGAAAAGGCGAAACAGAACCTGAAGGTTTATATAGAGGCGGCAAAACGACGGGGCGATGCCCTGGATCATGTCCTGCTTTATGGGCCTCCCGGCCTGGGAAAAACTACCCTTGCTGGCATTATAGCCAATGAGATGGGTGTGAATATGAAAGTGACCAGCGGCCCGGCAATTGAAAAGCCCGGAGAGATGGCCGCCATCCTGAATAACCTCCAGGAAGGGGATCTGTTGTTTGTAGATGAAATCCATCGTCTGAACCGTCAGGTGGAGGAAGTCCTTTATCCCGCCATGGAGGATTATGTCATTGATATTATGATCGGGAAGGGCGCTTCCGCCCGTTCCATCCGTCTCGATCTGCCTCATTTCACGCTTGTGGGGGCAACCACGAGAGCCGGGCTGCTTACGGCGCCCCTTCGTGACCGTTTCGGGGTCATACACCGCCTGGAATTTTATACGGTGGATGAATTGAAGAAAATAGTCATTCATTCGGCCAGGATTCTGGATGTGGAAATTGATGAGGGCGGGGCCGGGGAGCTGGCCAGAAGAAGCAGGGGAACGCCCCGACTTGCAAACCGGCTTCTGAAAAGAGTGAGGGATTTCGCCCAGGTCCGCTTTGACGGAGTTATAACAAAGGATGTGGCGAATCAGGCGCTGGATCTTCTGGATGTGGATAAAATGGGGCTGGATCATGTGGATCGCAGCATGCTGGATACTATCATTTACAAATTCAGCGGCGGGCCGGTGGGGCTGGATACCCTCGCGGCGGCCATCGGAGAGGATGCGGGCACAATCGAAGAGGTTATCGAACCGTATCTGCTGAAAAACGGGTTTATTAACAGGACTCCGAGGGGTAGAGTGGTGACGGAATTGACCTATCATCATTTAGGGCTTGAAATTCCGGAGTAGTTTGTCTATAATTAATTCTATATAAAATGAAAATACAATTTCCGGATATTGTATGAAGGAGCAAATGAATGGCCGTTAAGACAGATACAGAAGTGATCATAGGTGGCAAGGTATTTACTCTGAGCGGTTATGAGAGTGAGGAATATCTGCAGAAGGTGGCCTCCTACATTAATAACAAAATGTCAGAATACAGTAAGCTGGACAGCTTCCGAAGACAGCCGGTGGACAGGCAGAATGTCCTGCTCCAACTGAATATTGCGGATGATTACTTTAAGGCCAGAAAGCAGATTGCACTTTTGGAAGAAGATATCCGGGCCAAGGAAAAGGAACTGTATGATTTAAAGCATGAGCTGATTGCTTCTCAGATCAAGCTGGAAAATTCAGAGAAGTCTCTGAAAGGCCTGCAGCGTGATTTGAATGAAAGCTCTAAGAAAATCATACGTCTGGAAACCGAACTGGCCGACAATAAGAAAAAAGGAAACGGGGATCCCAGACAGAAATAGGGACTCGTTTTTATAAGAGAATATGTTTACGGATTCATGTGTATAAAGGCTGTCTATAAAGGACAGCTTTTTTATATCCGTATCTTTGTCAGGGAAAGGAAGACAGATGGAAACAGCTACGAAAAAACCGGAATTACTGGCGCCCGCAGGAGACTATTCCTGTTTCAGGGCGGCTTTAAAGGCAGGAGCCGATGCTGTCTATATAGGGGGACAGAAATTCGGTGCCAGAGCTTTTGCGGGAAATTTCAGTGATGAGGAAGTCGTGGAAGCGCTGAAAGAAGCGCATTTCTATGGGAAAAAGCTTTATCTTACCGTAAATACACTGCTTAAGCAGGAAGAAATCAAGCAGCTTCCGGATTTTATGGAGCCTTTTTATAAGGCCGGGCTGGATGGCGTTATTATACAGGATATCGGGGCTCTTTCCCTTCTTGGAAACTGTTTTCCCGGACTGGAGCTTCACGCCAGCACACAGATGACGGTTACCGATGTGAGAGGGGCCGTATTCCTTCAGAAGCTCGGGGTATCCAGAGTGGTTCCCGCAAGGGAGCTGACTCTGCCGGAGGTGGAGGCCTTATGCCGTGAAAGCGGTATGGAGGTGGAGGCCTTTATTCACGGGGCCATGTGCTACTGCTATTCCGGACAATGTCTGTTCAGCAGCCTGCTGGGCGGGCGCAGCGGCAACAGGGGAAGATGTGCCCAGCCCTGCCGCCAGCCATATCGTATCCTGACAGAAAAAGCAGGAGATGAATGCTATCCCTTAAGCCTTAAGGACATGTGTACCATACAATTCCTGCCGGAGCTGATCAAGGCCGGCATCGATTCCTTTAAAATTGAAGGCCGGATGAAAAAACCGGAATATGTGGCCGGTGTCACCAGTGTATACCGACGCAGGATAGATTCGTTCCTGTCTGATCCGGAAAATGACAAGGGGGTTTCCGAAAAGGATATGCATATGCTTTCCTCTTTGTATATTCGGAGCGAAATCAGCGGAGGCTATTATTACCGGCATAACGGAAAAGAGATGGTGACATTAAAACAGCCCGGATATGCGGGCTGTGATGATGAGGTACTGCGTGCGGTGCAGACGGAGCTTCTGGATAAGGAACTCTCTGTCCCGGTAGTGCTGAAGGCTTATCTGCACCCCGAAGCCCCCCTGCGTCTGGAAGCCTGGATAATGGGAGAAGCGGAGCACGAAGAAGACGGCGCTGCGGCCGGCTCTTCCGTTGCCCTGGAAGGGCAGATGGTGCAGACGGCATCTAACCGACCTCTCAGTCCGGCCGATGTACAAAAGCAGCTGGGAAAAACAGGAGGGAGCGGTTTCCGGGCGGAACGTATCCTGCTGGATATGTCGGATCAGGTTTTTCTTCCGGTAAAGGCGCTGAATGAAGCCAGGAGAGAAATACTGGAGCAATTGAAGGAAAAACAGACAGCAAAATGGGAGCGGCATGAAGAGATTTCCCGGACGCCTTCCTGCGGGAAGGAGGACAAGGAATCCGGCCGCCCGGAGGAAAGGAAACAGACACGGCTGTATGCTTCCGTTCATAATGCCGCGCAGCTGGAAGCCTGTATTCAGGAAGGGGCGGAAAGAATTTATCTTTCCCATTCCTGTCTGTACGGCATGACGGAAGATTTTCTGCGGAAGGCCGGAAAAGAACGGACAGGTTCCGAATGGTTCCTTTCCCTGCCCGTAATCCTGCGCAGAGATGACGAGGGACGGCTTGCGAAACTGGCGGATGTTTTGAAAACTGGTATTTTTGACGGCGTACAGATTTCTTCCCCGGGCGGACTGCAGTGGCTGGAGGAAATCGGCTGGCAGGGGAAAGTGGCTCTGGAGCACCGGGTATATGTATGGAACAGGGAAACCTATGATTTCTGGGAGAAACAAATAGATACCTATTGTGCGCCTCTTGAGCTGAACCGGAGCGCTTTGTTTGAATTACCGGGAGAAAAACAGGAAATCCTTGTATATGGGAATATACCCATGATGGTTACTGCAAACTGTATCAGGAAAACTGCCGGCGGCTGTCTGAAGGAAAAGGGAAAACGGGCGGCTTCGGAAAACATGGTCCGGCTGCTGGACAGGTACAGGACAGAATTCCCCGTGGAGACTGACTGCGGCTATTGTTATAATATTATCTATAATTCCGTCCCGATTTCCCTTCATGCTTATCTGGGAGAAATTGCGGAAAAGAGAGTGGGCGCGGTCCGGATGGATTTCCTGGAGGAGGATGCGGCGGCTGTCCGGGAAAGGATTGCTGTATTCCGCAGGCTTCTGAACCGGAAGAAGGGGAATGAGGAACCGCTGCCGGATATCAACTGGAAGTTTACTACAGGACATTATAAAAAAGGAGCCAAATGACAGGCATGGAGCAGTATATTATTGTCTATTCCAAGTACATAATCACTCTGTTTATGCTCTTGTATTGCGTTCTGGCTTTTTGTCGGACCTTTTCTGCAGGATGGCGGGGCCATAAGCTGGATAATATACAGGGCATTCTCATTTTTCTGATTCAGTTTGTCGCTTTTTTGACTATCTGTGTGGAAAAAGGGGATGTGGATTATCTGTTTTTCTATGCCATATCACAGATCGTCATTTTTTCCTCCATGATGATATTCTCCATGGCATATACGGGCATCAACAGGCTGCTGGTAAATAATATGTGCCTGCTTCTGGGCACCGGATTTATCATCCTGACCAGGCTTGATATCGCTAAAGCAGGCAAACAGCTGTTGATTGCGGCGGCGTCCCTGGCTGTCAGTATGGTGGTGCCGCTGTTTATCCGCCGGATCCGGTTCTGGAAGGATCTCACATGGGTTTATGCAGGCATCGGGATCACGGCGCTTGGCGTCGTGCTGATTCTGGGACAGGTTACTCATGGCTCAAAGCTGTCTTTCTCTTTGGGAGGGATTACCTTCCAGCCTTCGGAATTTGTAAAAATCCTGTTTCTGTTCTGCATAGCCGCCATACTCTGGGAGGATTCCTCCTTAAAAAATATAGTTATCAGCGGAGCGGTGGCAGCCGCCCACGTGCTCATCCTCGTTCTGTCAAAGGATTTGGGGAGCGCTTTGATATTCTTCGCGGCGTATGTATTCCTGGTGTTTTTTGCAACGGGTAAAATCAGATACCTGCTGGCAGGGGGAGCCGCCGGGTGCGCGGCCTCCTATCTGGCCTTCCTTTTGTTTTCCCATGTTAAGGTAAGGGTGCAGGCCTGGCAGGATCCCTGGAGCGTAATCGACAACCAGGGCTATCAGATTACCCAATCTCTTTTTGCCATGTCCCGGGGAAGCTGGTTCGGGCTTGGAATAGGGCAGGGGACTCCTAAAGATATTCCCTTCGTGGAAACGGATTTTATTTTTGCCGCCATTACGGAAGAGCTGGGAATTGTATTCGCCATAGGGATTATCCTCATATGCATATCCTGCTTTTTCATGATCCTTAAAATTGCGGGTGCTTCATCGGATCCGTTTTTCCGTCTTGTGGCCTCCGGTTTTGGAGTAATGTATATTTTCCAGATTTTCTTAACCATCGGCGGAGGCACCAAATTCATACCTCTGACAGGCGTGACCCTACCCTTGATCAGTTATGGAGGAAGCAGTGTTATGACAACCCTTATCCTGTTCTCCATCATTCAGGGAATCTGGCTTCGGGAACGGGATACAGAGGAAAAAGAAGAACGAAGGCGGCTGAAAACGCCAGGATATTATGAACCATATGAGGATGAGGAGCCGGAAGAGGGAGAATTTGAAGAAGAAGACTGGGACGGGAATGAGCATGAAGAAGAATACGACGACGACCTTGAATAAAACAGCGGCAGCAAACCATAAAAAGAAATCGTCCGGAATGGGGAAAAGAAAGCAGAATAATTCAGGGAAACAAAGAGTTTCCGGAAAGCAGGGGTCTTCAAAAAAGAAAAGTCCTTCTAAGAAAAAAAGGATTCAGGACGAGAATTTTTCTGAGGAAGAAGATAAAATTTATGATTTCCGGAAAGGAAACAGGAATCTGATTGGAAGCGCCGTATTTTTCTGCTGCCTTTTTGCGGGCCTCATCACCTATTTATGCGTATATGTATCTTCCAATTCAGAAGCATTGTTTAACAACAGTTATAACAGCAGGCAGAGCGTACTGGCAACGAAAAATACCAGAGGGACAATTTATTCCTCCAATGGCGATATTCTGGCGCAGACGGTGAAGGGCGAGGATGGAAAAGAAGTGAGGAACTATCCTTATGATAATATGTTCGCCCATATAGTCGGCTATTCCACAAAGGGGAAAACAGGCCTGGAAAGCCTTGCCAATTATTATCTGATCAATACCTCTGCCACAGTGGCCCAGCAGGCGGAAAATTCAGCTGCGGGCCGGAAAAATCCGGGAAATAATCTGTATACCACGCTGGATATGAATCTTCAGCAGACGGCCTATAATGCCATGGGCATTTATAAGGGAGCGATCGTGGTCATGGAGGTGGATACGGGAAAAATTCTGGCCATGGTATCCAAGCCTGATTTTAATCCTAATGAAATCGCAGATATCTGGGACAGTGTGACTTCTGATAAAGAGAATTCCAGTCTGCTGAACAGGGTTTCCCAGGGAGTATATCCGCCCGGTTCCACCTTTAAAATCGTGACGGCGCTGGAATATATCAAAGAAAATCCCGATACGTGGAGAAGCTACAGCTATCAATGCAGCGGCAGTTTCACACATGGGGATAATACCATCCGCTGTTATCATGGCAGCAAACATGGACAGGTCAGCTTTGAGCGTTCTTTTGCAAAATCCTGTAATTCTTCTTTTGCCAATATAGGTATGTCCCTGGATAAAGCGGAATTCATAGATACGATGCAGAGCCTGCTGTTTAACCAGGAGCTTCCCATCGATATTCCCTATTCCCAAAGCCATGTCCAGCTGACGCAGGACAGCGATGATGAGGATATGATCCAGACGGTTATCGGCCAGGGCAAGACGCAGATCACGCCCCTGCATCTGTGTATGATCACTTCGGCTATTGCCAATGACGGGATTCTCATGCGTCCTTATGAAATGGAACGCATTGAAAGTGCGGATGGAAAAATAATCAGGCAGTTCCAGGCCGAGGAATACGGAAGTCTGATGTCACCCGAAGAAGCTGCCGTCCTGCAGGAATTAATGGCGGACGTAGTGGAGGAAGGAACCGCATCCAAGCTTTCCGGGTTATCCTATACAGCCGCGGGAAAGACGGGATCTGCGGAATTTAATGCGGTAAAAGCGGATTCCCATGCATGGTTTACCGGCTTCGCGCCTGCGGAACATCCAGAAATAGCCATAACAGTAATTATAGAAGGAATAGGGTCCGGCGGCGACTATGCCGTACCTATTGCCAAAAGAGTTTTGGACGCTTATTTTGATCCCGGGTTTTAAGGAGGCCCCTTCTCTGTCCAAATTTATGCTTGCCTTACCTAATCTTTTGGGATATACTTGAACTAGTTTATCATGTATATGCTGTCGCAGGACAGCATTCACACCTAACAGGAGGAATTGCAATGATAGAAGCAACTAGCTGTGGCGGTGTGGTTATTTTCCGTGGGAAAATATTGCTTTTGTACAAGAATTTCAAGAACAAGTATGAAGGCTGGGTATTGCCCAAGGGAACGGTAGAGGCAGGAGAGGAATACAAGGATACAGCGCTCAGAGAGGTCCTTGAAGAAAGCGGTGCCAGGGCATCGATTATAAAGTATATCGGAAAGAGCGAGTATACCTTCAATGTGCCGGAGGATACTGTGGACAAGGAGGTTCACTGGTATTTAATGATGGCCGACAGTTATTACAGTAAACCACAGCGTGAGGAGTATTTTGTTGACTCAGGATTTTACAAGTATCATGAAGCTTACCATCTGCTGAAATTTGCAAATGAGAAGCAGATTCTGGAAAAAGCGTACCATGAATATCTGGAACTGAAAAAGAAAAATTTATGGGGAAACAAAAAGTATTTTTGAGATTTCCCGGTTTTTGCCGGGAATCTGTTTAAAAGGGAAGGTGAGGCGGAATGGACGAATATTCCATGCCGCCTTTTTATTCCCGCGGGCAACGCGGCATCAGGTGTTTGCACAGATTTTGATTAATAAAAACGGTTAAATCGGCTCATGAATGAATAAAACAGGTAAAATCAGGCAAATTTTAAGATAACGGTTCCATATGGGCTGCCTGAGGAAAGAAAGTGATAGGCACAATGAAGTTCTACAGACATCTGTATGTCAGCGACAGTATCCGCAATCTGGAAAAGGTAAAGTGGAAGCTGCGCCATAATGCCGGACAGATTACTATCTATATTATTGCATTGGCAAAATCCGATGATCAGCTGGATATTTTTCACTGTTCTCTTTTGCAGCAGAGATTTTATGACAAAAAGGATCTTTTTGTGGTGGGTCTCGCCTCCGGTTATGGAGAAGCGGTTGATATGGTAGTGGCTTTGACGGAAAAGGTGGTGGCCGAGACGGGCGGAGCGGATATTAAAAAATATATCATGGATCACAGGTAACAGGAGCTGGACAGCCTATGGGAGTAGTAATAAGCATTTTAAAAATACTGGGCATTATCCTGCTCATCATACTGGCCGTTCTGATTCTGGCCCTTCTTGTTGTCCTTTTTGTCCCTGTCAGATACCGGGCGAAGGGGGAGGTGCCGGCAGAGGGCAACCCGCACGGCATAGTAAGGGTGACATGGCTTCTGCATCTTGCCAGCTTTCGGCTGGAATATGATTCCGGTAAATATGAAAATTCGTTTCACTGGGATTTCAGGATTCTGGGAATTCCATTCCGTCTGAAACAAAGGGCGGCAGTACCTAAAAAGAAAACGGAAACGGCGGAAGAAGAGGCGGATACGGCAGGAAAAGAAAAAACGGAAGGGAAAGGAATCCCGGAAGGAAAAGAAAAAACAGCGGTTCCCGTACAAACCCGGAAGGAAGAGCCGCAGGTTTCCGGACAAAAGCCGCCGGACGGGGCCGGTACGGTTCCCGGCAGGGAATCCCGGACGGAGCAGACAAAGGATTCCGGAGGGCGGGAAAAAGAAAAAGCATCTTTTTTCACCCGAATCTGTATTAAAATCCATGCCTTTTTCGATAATCTTAAGAAATCATTTCAGAATATCAGGTACACAATTACCCGGCTGTGTGATAAAATAAAGCGGATCCTGGATAATCTGGAATATTACAGGGATATTTTAAGCCGGAAGGACAGCCTTCTGGTGATAGGCAAAGTAAAAGGACAGGCAGGAAGGCTACTTAAGCATGCGCTGCCTAAGAAAACAAATGTGAATTTTATCGTGGGAACGGGTGATCCGGCATCCACGGCCCAGATTCTTGCCATACATGGAATATTATATCCTGTGATTGGCGAGACTGTTCATATCAGTCCTGATTTTGAAGAGGCCCGTCTGGAAGGGGATTTTGATATCAGGGGAAGAGTGCGGATCGCCGTGGTGCTTGATGTAGTGCTCCGCATTATATTGGATAAAAAGACCTGGAGATTTATCAGGCAGCTTAAAAAGGAGGAAATGACAAATGGCAGATAATAATAACGGTATCAATTCGGTGATGGAGTCTCTTTTGAAGGGCGCCAATGCATTGATGTCTACAAAGACGGTGGTGGGAGAGGCGACAAAAATTGATGATACCATTATTGTCCCCCTTGTTGATGTGAGCTTTGGCGTAGGGGCCGGCGCAAGCCGCAACGGAGGCAAGGATGGGGGAGCCGGCGGGCTTTCCGGAAAAATGACGCCGAGCGCCGTCCTTCTTATTAAAAATGGACAGACAAAGCTGGTGAATATCAAGAACCAGGACAGCGTAACCAAGATTCTTGATATGATTCCGGATCTGGTAGATAAATTTACCACAAAAGAAGAGCCTATGATGAGTGACGAGGATGCCGAGAAAGCGGCGTTCCCGGATGAAGATGAGGATATTGTGGACTGATTCTTTTAAGCAGGAAAGGGCTGCCTGATTTGTACAGCAGAGTGAGTGTTGTACGAATCGGACAGCCCTTTCCTGCATATGATAATAGTAAAGCCGGCAGGAGTAAGCAGATGCGTGACGTGTGGAAGTTAGTGGGAATTGTTGTATTCAGCATCGCCTTTGGTATGATCCTTACGGTTCTTATTTCCAACAGGCTTGCCAGCCTGATTGTGGCAATTATCCTGCTGCTGGTAAGCTATAATGTTATTTTCTGTGAAAAATAGGATAGCAGAGGAAATGTTCCCGTAAAAAGGGTACAAAAAAAGACTGTCTGTAAATTCATAATGAATTCCGGCAGTCTTATCTTTGTGTTAACCAATACAGCTGAAGATAAATCACAGAACATTCTCCCTGATTATACTCTTTCAACTCTGCCGGACTTCAGACAGTTGGTACATACATGTAATTTCTTGGATGCGCCGTTAACCTTGCACTTCACGTTTTTAACGTTTGAATTCCAGATACGATTGGATCTTCTATGGGAATGGCTTACGTTGTTTCCAAAATGAGCACCCTTACCGCAAATATCACATTTTGCCATCTTCGCACCTCCTAAACCAGTAAAATTTTCAGACCACAACATGTGTATAATACCAGAAAAGTAATAGTTTGGCAAGCAAAATTTGCATCCAGGGCACAACTTTATTTTTGGCCTGGCTTTTTACAGCGCCAGGCCCGTTTATGCCGCGACGGCTGAAATTGAAATAAGACTTCCATTTTTTTTGGAAAGCGGTTATAATAATCTTATATTTTTCGGTAAGAAAGAAGGAGGTACTACATGAAGGGCTCTTCTATGAACACCCATATGGGCAATATAACCATCGATAAAGAAGTTATTGCACAGTATGCGGGTACCGTTGCTACGGAATGCTTCGGTATTGTCGGCATGGGAATCACTGTGAAGGACGTAGTGAAGCTTTTAAGAAAAGATAATCTGTCGAAGGGAATAACCGTTACGATTAATAATAATAAACTGACGCTGGACTTCCATGTCATTGTTTCCTACGGTGTAAGCATTCTGGCTGTCTCGGACAACCTGATAGATAACGTGAAGTATAAGGTGGAAGCATTCACCGGAATGGAAATTGAAAAAATCAACATCTTTGTAGAAGGTGTGCGAGTGATTGATTAAGGAGGACTTTAGTTGTGAGTTTAAATACGATAGACGCTAAGGTATTTGCAAAGATGTTCTTAGCGGGCGCCAAGAATCTTGAGAGTAAGAAAGAATGGATTAATGAATTGAACGTATTTCCGGTTCCTGACGGAGATACGGGTACCAATATGACGCTTACCATCATGTCCGCAGCCAAAGAAGTGGCTGCAATGAAAGAACCCGACATGATGACTCTGGCAAAGGCAATTTCTTCCGGTTCCCTCCGCGGTGCGAGAGGGAATTCTGGTGTTATCCTTTCCCAGCTTTTCCGCGGATTTACCAAAGGGATCCGGGAAAATGAAGAAATTACCATTCCCATTCTTGCCGCCGCGGGAGAAAAAGCGGTGGAAACCGCTTATAAAGCGGTAATGAAGCCTAAAGAGGGTACGATTCTTACCGTTGCAAAGGGAGCTTCCATGAAAGCAAGGGAGCTGGCCGACGCAGGGGAAACCGATATGGCTTCTTTCATTAAAGAAGTGATTGCGCATGCGGAATATGTGCTCAGCCAGACTCCTGAAATGCTTCCCGTGTTAAAACAGGCGGGCGTGGTGGATTCCGGCGGACAGGGACTGATAGAGGTTCTGCATGGCGCTTATGACGCTTTTATGGGCAAAGAGATCGATTTTTCCATCACCGAGCCCGCACAGGGGGCTTCCCGTCAGGCATCTGTGAATGCCAGCCTGGACGCTCAGGCTAATATGGAAATCAAGTTCGGTTATTGCACCGAATTTATTATCATGCTGAGCAAAACCTTCAATATTAAACAGGAAATGGATTTCAAGGCTTATCTGGAATCAATAGGTGATTCTATTGTGGTGGTTGCGGATGAAGATGTGGTCAAGGTACATGTACATACCAATGACCCTGGTCTTGCAATCCAGAAGGCATTGAAGTATGGTGCACTTTCCAATCTGAAAATTGACAATATGCGGCTGGAGCATCAGGAGAAGCTTTTCAGGATGTCGGAAGATGCTGCTGACTCACCGGATGCTGCCAAAGAGGAAGAAGTACCTGCTGAACGTAAAGAGACAGGATTTATAGCTGTTTCCGTGGGCGAAGGCATCGATGAGATTTTCAGGGGCCTGGGTGTAGACTATATTATAGCGGGCGGACAGACTATGAATCCCAGCACGGAAGACGTGGTAAACGCTATTAATCAGGTGAACGCGGATACGGTTTTTGTTCTTCCCAACAACAAAAATATCATTCTTGCCGCTAACCAGGCGAAATACCTGGTAGAGGACAAGAAAGTGGTGGTAATCCCCACCAAGACAATTCCCCAGGGAATTACCGCTGTAATCAACTATGTTCCCGACATGGGCGCTGAAGAAAATGAAGCGGCCATGTCGGAGGAAATCGGTCAGGTGAAGACCGGTGAGGTCACCTATGCCGTAAGGGATACGGTGATTGATGACAAGGAAATCAAACAGGGTGACTATATGGGCATCGGCGATGCCGGCATCCTGTCCGTAGGGGCGGATATCGAAAAGGTTACTTTCGATATGGTGGATTCCATGATGGAGGAAGACCTTGAGTTAATCAGTATTTATTACGGAGCTGAGACCACAGAAGAGTCCGCACAGAAGCTGAAGGCCAGGATCGAAGAAAAATATCCTTCCTGTGATATTGAGCTGCAGTATGGCGGACAGCCTATTTACTATTATATTATTTCGGCCGAATAAAATGGATATTAATACAAATTTAACTGCGATAAAAGGAATTGGAGAAAAGACGGCGGGTCTTTTCTCCAAACTTCATATCGGGACAGTGGGGCAGCTGCTGGAACACTACCCCCGTGATTATGAAAAGATGGAACCTGCGGTAACGGTTTCCGCTTTGAGTCCCGGGAAAGTTTGTGCGGTAAAGGCATCCGTTATCGGAATGCCTTCCACCAAACGGGTACGGAATCTGTTGATCACTGCTGTTCAGGCCGGGGATGCGACCGGCCTTTTTCGTATTACCTTTTTTGGCATGCCCTATCTGAAAAACATGCTTAAGCCCGGAATGACCTATGTTTTCCGGGGAGTCTGCCAGTATGGGACTCCCCTGCGGATGGAGCAGCCCCGGCTGTTCCGTGTGGAGGAATATACGGCGCTTCAAAATACGCTTCAGCCAAGATATGCGCTCACGCAGGGCCTGACCAATAATGGTGTGAGCAAGGCTGTGCGGAAGGCGCTGGACAGTGTCCTGTCAGAGGCGAACCGGCTGGAAATTCTTCCGGAGGAAATCAGAAATGAATTTCAGCTGATTCCCCTGGGAGAAGCCCTGGAGAAAATACATTTTCCGGAGAACACGCAGGATCTGATTGCCGCCCGCAGAAGGCTTGCCTTTGATGAATTTCTCCTGTTTTTTCTTGCGCTGCGCAAGGTTAAGGAGGAAAACCAGATCCGGAAGGTGGAAGAGCTTTTGGAAAAGGTGCCGGATACGGACAGACTGCTGGGCAGCCTGCCGTATCGGCTTACAGGCGCACAGCAGCGTGTCTGGTCGGAGATAGAAGCGGATCTGCAGAAAGAAAATGCCATGAACCGCCTTGTCCAGGGGGATGTGGGCAGCGGAAAAACCATTCTGGCATTCCTGGCTCTGCTGATGTGTGCCGCAAACGGCAGGCAGGGCTGTCTCATGGCACCCACGGAGGTCCTGGCCAGACAGCATTATGAAGCATTGCTTCAGATGAGCGCGGAGTATGATTTGTGCATACGTCCCGTTTTGCTCACCGGTTCCCAGACAGCAAAAGAAAAGAAGGAAATCTATGCCCGGATTGCGGATGGGGATGCAAATGTGGTCATAGGAACCCATGCGCTCATCCAGGAAAAGGTGATCTACCGCCGGCTGTCTCTGGTGATTACAGACGAGCAGCACCGTTTCGGAGTCAGACAGAGGGAGCTTCTTGCAGATAAGGGGACGGGCACCCATGTCCTGGTCATGAGCGCTACTCCTATTCCAAGAACCCTTGCTATTGTGGTATATGGGGATCTGCACGTATCTGTACTGGATGAAATGCCCGCAGGGAGAAAACCCATCAAAAACTGTGTGGTCAATACCTCCTACCGGCAGACGGCCTATACCTTTATCCGAAAGCAGGTGGAGGAAGGGCATCAGGTATATGTGATCTGTCCCATGGTGGAGGAGGGCGAAATGGATGGCCTGGAAAACGTCATGGACTATACGGACAAGCTGAAGGCCGTTCTTCCAGACAGCATCCATGTGGCGGCCCTTCATGGAAAGATGAAACCGGCAGAAAAAAACAATATTATGGAAGCTTTTTCAAAAAAAGAAATTGATGTGCTGGTTTCCACCACAGTCATTGAAGTGGGGATCAACGTTCCGAACGCAACGGTTATGATGGTTGAAAATGCCGAGCGCTTCGGCCTGGCCCAGCTGCATCAGCTGCGTGGACGTGTGGGGAGAGGCGACAGCCAGAGCTACTGTATCTTCATCAGCGGAAATGATAACGAGCAGACAATGAAACGGCTGAACATACTCAATACCTCCAACGACGGATTCCATATAGCGAATGAAGACCTGAAGCTGCGCGGTCCCGGTGATTTATTTGGAATACGGCAGAGCGGCCTGCTGGATTTCAAGGTGGGGGATATTTATCAGGACTCCGATCTGCTTCTCATAGCAAGCAGCCTGGCTGAGAGGATAGCCGCACAGGATCCGGACGAAAAACTGGAGCAGTACAGCCTGTTATATGAGAGAATGAAACAGGATGGGAATTCCATTGACTTTAAGACTATCTGACGGTAGAATGAATTTATTGATTTTTGAAAGGAAACAAAAGAGGACAGTTACAAAAACAGACGTTCAGAAGGAGCATAATTATGTCAAAAGTTGCAATTGTAACGGACAGTAACAGCGGCATCACTCAACAGCAGGCGGAGGAACTGGGGATCAGCGTGCTTCCCATGCCTTTTATGATAGAGGGGACAACCTATTTTGAAGGGATTAACCTGACCCAGGAGGAATTTTACCAAAGGCTGAAAACCGGTGCTGCTATTTCCACCTCCCAGCCATCTCCGGAAAATATTTTGCAGCTGTGGAATGAGCTTCTGAAAAGCTATGATGAGATCGTACATATTCCTATGAGCAGCGGCCTGAGCGGCGCCTGTCAGACAGCGCTTATGCTCGCACAGGATTATGAAGGGAAAATACAGGTGGTGAACAACCAGCGTATTTCCGTTACCCAGCGCCGTTCTGTACTGGATGCCATACATCTGGCGGACCAGGGAATGGATGCAGCACAAATCAAAGATTTTTTGGAGAAGGATAAGTACAATTCCAGTATCTATATTATGGTGGATACTCTGGTTTACTTGAAACGGGGAGGAAGGATCACCCCGGCTGCCGCCGCTTTGGGCACTATCCTTAAAATCAAGCCGGTGCTGCAGATACAGGGAGAGAAGCTGGATGCCTTTGCTAAAGCGAGAACAACGGCACAGGGAAAGCAGATCATGATTAATGCCATTAAAAACGATCTGATAAAGCGCTTTGACAGGCCTTTGGATAACGCGGATATGTGGCTGGATGTTGCACACACGAATAATGATGAAGCGGCTGCTGTCTTCAGGGATGAGGTGCTTCAGACCTTCCCGGGAAACGAAAGCTATATGGATCATCTTTCTCTGAGTGTTGCCTGTCATATCGGTCCGGGGGCTCTGGCCGTTACCTGTACCACCAAAAACCATTCATAAGACGGGCAGGATTGTTCTTTGCAGATATTCTTTCAGATAAAACTATAATACATGATATGGAAAAGGCAGAGGGGAAAGTTCCATATCATGTATTTTTTGCCTTTTCTTACCCAAACATTTGTGCTACAATAGCACCTGGGACAGGCTTCCAACCTGTTTTTTCTTTTTGTTTTTTATTATTTTTAAGTTCATAATGCCGCCGGGCGGCAGAATGCGAGGTTTACATGACTAAAAACAACAGTAATTATGACGCTTCCAGTATAACTGTACTGGAGGGACTGGAAGCGGTACGGAAAAGACCTGGTATGTACATCGGCAGTGTTTCTACCAAGGGATTGAATCATTTGATATATGAAATCGTGGATAATGCAGTGGATGAGCATCTGGCTGGTTACTGCGACAGGATTAAGGTTACGCTGGAAGCCGATGGCTCGGCTACGGTGGATGATAACGGAAGAGGTATTCCGGTAGGAATGCATGAAAAAGGCGTGAGCGCCGAACGTCTTGTATTCACCACGCTGCATGCCGGCGGTAAATTTGACAATTCGGCCTATAAGACAAGCGGCGGCCTGCACGGCGTGGGTTCTTCCGTAGTGAATGCCCTGTCCACCCGATTGACTGTACGGGTCAGGAACGGCGGGCTGATATATGAGGACAGGTACGAACAGGGAATTCCTGTCGTGGAGCTGGAAAACGGCCTTCTTCCCGTTGTGGGGAAAAGCAGGGAAAGCGGAACCTGGGTCAATTTCCTTCCGGATGACACCATATTCGAAAAGACCCGTTTTAAAGAAGATGAGGTGAAGAGCCGTCTTCATGAAACCGCATACCTGAATCCTCAGCTGACCATTGTTTTTGAAGATAAGCGAAGAGATACCCCGGAAACCATTGAATTCCATGAGCCGGACGGGATTGTCGGCTTTATCAAGGACTTGAATAAATCCAAGGAAACGGTGAGCGACGTCATATATTTTAACGGTGAAAGCGAAGGCATATCTGTGGAGGTGGCTCTGCAGTATGTGAATGAATTCCACGAAAACGTCCTGGGTTTCTGCAATAATATTTACAATGCGGAGGGCGGGACCCATCTCACCGGTTTCAAGACGATGTTTACCAGTGTGATCAACTCCTACTCCAGGGAATTGAATATCCTGAAAGAAAAAGATGCCAACTTTACCGGCGCGGATGTACGCAACGGCATGACGGCCGTGGTTTCCATCAAGCATCCGGATCCCCGTTTCGAGGGGCAGACCAAAACCAAGCTGGATAACCAGGATGCTTCCAAGGTGGTAAGCAAGGTGACGGGAGAAGAGATCACCCGCTATTTTGACCGGAATCTGGAAAATCTGAAAAATATTATCGGCTGTGCGGAAAAAGCGGCAAAGATCCGTAAAACGGAGGAAAAAGCCAAGACCAATATGCTGACAAAGCAGAAGTTTTCCTTTGATTCCAACGGAAAGCTCGCTAACTGTGAATCAAGGGATGCCTCCAGGTGCGAGATTTTTATTGTGGAGGGAGATTCCGCGGGCGGCAGTGCAAAAACGGCAAGGGATCGTTCTTATCAGGCCATCCTGCCTATCCGGGGCAAAATCCTGAACGTGGAAAAGGCCAGCATTGACAAGGTGCTCGCCAATGCGGAAATAAAAACGATGATTAACGCTTTCGGCTGCGGTTTTTCCGAAGGCTACGGCAATGACTTTGATATTACAAAGCTGCGTTATGACAAGATCATTATTATGGCGGATGCGGATGTGGACGGCGCACATATATCCACGCTTCTTCTCACTCTTTTTTACCGCTTTATGCCGGAACTGATATTTGAGGGACACGTATATATAGCCATGCCGCCTCTTTATAAAGCCATGCCCTCCAAAGGCAATGAAGAATACTTATATGACGACAAAGCGCTGGAGCGTTACAGGAAACGCCATAAAGGACCGTTTACCCTGCAGCGTTATAAGGGACTCGGGGAAATGGATGCACAGCAGCTTTGGGAAACAACGCTGAATCCGGAAACCCGAATGCTCAAGCAGGTGGAAATAGAAGATGCCAGAATGGCCTCGGAAGTCACGGAAATGCTGATGGGCACGGATGTCCCTCCCAGAAAAGCCTTTATTTATGAATATGCCCCGGATGCGGAGCTTGATATTTAACAGGATTGTAATGGCATGGAACGCTTTGTCTCCATGTATACAGGAAAGGATGCAATAGAAATTGGAAGAAAAGATTATAAAAACAGAATATTCTGAGGTCATGCAGAAATCCTTTATCGATTATGCCATGAGCGTTATCGTAGCCAGGGCCCTTCCTGATGTGAGGGACGGCCTGAAGCCGGTGCAGCGCAGAACCCTGTATGATATGCATGAGCTGGGAATCCGTTACGACAGGCCTTACAGGAAGAGCGCGCGTATCGTGGGCGATACCATGGGTAAGTACCATCCCCACGGGGACAGCTCCATCTATGACGCGCTGGTGGTGATGTCCCAGGATTTCAAAAAGGGGCTTCCCATGATAGACGGACATGGAAACTTCGGCAATATCGAAGGAGACGGGGCTGCGGCCATGCGTTATACGGAGGCGCGTCTGGAACAGGTCACCCAGGAGGCATTTCTGGCAGATCTGGACAAGGATGTGGTGGACTTCATTCCCAACTTTGATGAAACGGAAAAGGAGCCCAGCGTCCTTCCGGTCAAGTTCCCCAACCTGCTGGTAAATGGTTCGGAGGGTATTGCGGTAGGTATGGCTACCAGCACGCCGCCCCATAACCTGGCGGAGGTTATCGATGCGACCAAAGCCTATATGAATAACGAAGATATCACCACCAAAGAGCTGATGCGTTATATACAGGGGCCTGATTTCCCTACGGGCGGAATTGTGACCAATAAGGACGATCTGCTCTCCATTTATGAAACAGGAGCCGGGAAAATAAAAATCCGCGGTAAGGTGGATGTGGAAAAAGGAAAGGGCGGCAAGGTCAATGTTGTCATTTCCGAGATCCCTTATACCATGATCGGCTCCTATATCGGGAAGTTCCTTTCCGATGTCGCTTCTCTTGCGGAAACAAAGAAAACGCAGGATATCAGCGATATTTCCAACCAGTCCTCCAAAGAGGGCATCCGTATTGTCATTGAGCTTCGCAAGGATGCGGATGTGGACAATTTTATTAACATGCTGTATAAGAAGACCAGGCTGGAGGATACGTTCGGCGTGAATATGCTCGCCATCGTGGACGGCAGGCCCGAGACGCTGGGACTGAAGGAAATCATAAAAGCCAGCGTGGATTTCCAGTATGAAACGACCACCAGGAAATATGAGAACCTCCTCGCCAAGGAAAACAGCAAGAGAGAGATACAGGAAGGCCTGATAAAAGCCTGCAATGTCATCGATTTGATCATTGAGATCCTCCGCGGCTCCAAAGACAGGGCTATGGCAAAGGCCTGTCTGGTGGAAGGAAAGACGGACGGGATCCGTTTTAAATCCAAAGAATCAGGGATTATGGCCCAGCAGCTTAAGTTTTCAGAAAACCAGGCTAATGCCATTCTGGAAATGCGTCTGTATAAGCTGATCGGCCTGGAGCTGGAAGCCCTCATCAAGGAGCATGAGGAGACGGTTGCCAATATATACCGGTATGAAGATATTCTTTCGAGAAAAGATTCCATGGCCCAGGTTATTATAAACGAGCTGGATTCCATAAAGAAAAAATTCGGAAGAAAGCGCAGGACCGTAATTGATAACTGCGGGGAGGTCGTTTACGAGGAAAAGAAGCTGGAGGAAATGGATGTCGTTTTCCTCATGGATCGCTTCGGCTATGCGAAGACGATTGATCTGTCGGCCTATGAAAGAAATAAGGAAGCGGCGGATGCCGAGAATAAATTCGTATTCCAGTGCAAGAATACGGGAAGAATATGTATGTTTACCAATATGGGCCAGCTGTATACCGTGAAGGTACAGGATCTGCCCTTCGGGAAGTTCAGGGATAAGGGAATTCCTATAGATAACGTGAGCAATTTCAATTCCTCCCAGGAAGAACTGCTTCTGGTAACAAGCCAGTCCGAGCTGAATCTGTACCGTGTGATTTTCGCAACCCGGATGGGTATGCTGAAGATCGTGGACGGAGGGGAGTTTGATGTGGCCAAGAGGACGGTTGCCGCCACGAAGCTGCAGGAAGGCGATTCGGTAGTAAGCGTTGTCGTAATGAAGGAGCAGAAGAACATAATCCTGCAGTCCAGGGCGGGTTATTTCCTTCGATTTGCCGTAGAAGAAATACCAGAAAAGAAAAAAGGTGCCATCGGCGTCAGAGGAATGCGTCTGAGTGAAGGAGACTCTATTGAAGCGGTTTACTATACCAGGCTTTCGGATGAAACATCTATTCCTTATAAGAGCAGGGAGCTTGTATTGAATCAGATAAAGGCAGCCAAAAGGGACGGCAAGGGAATAAAGGTGCGGGCTTAAAAACAGGGCGGCTGAAAACAGCCGCCTTTTGCACTTTTTTTACGGGTGATTTATAAATTTATAAAACATTTCCATATGGGATTGCCTTTTTTTTCACAAGCAATTATAATGTGAAACAGAATCCGAAATGCTGTGAGATATGGCAGTTCGGAGAAAACAGATACAGTCAGGAGATATTATGAGAGTTATTGCAGGCGAGGCGCGGAGCCTTCCGTTAAAAACACCGGAAGGGCAGGATACAAGGCCCACCACGGATCGTATAAAGGAAACATTATTCAATATCCTTCAGGGGGATATTCCCGGCAGCATTTTCGTGGATTTATGCAGCGGCAGCGGAGGTATTGGAATAGAAGCTATCAGCCGCGGGGCTAAAAGGGCTTATTTTGCTGAAAATGCGGTTAAAGCGGCAAAATGTATACAGGACAACCTGTCCTTTACCAAATTTACCGACAGGGCGGTTCTGCTGAAGCAGGATGTGGTATCCGCTCTCGGAGGCATCCATGAAAAAGAAGTGGATGTAATTTTTATGGATCCCCCTTATCAGGCGGGATTGGAGGATCCGGTTCTTTCCGCGCTTTCCCGTGCTTCCTATGTAACGGAGGATACGCTTATTATCATAGAAGCGGAGCTGAATAAGGATTTCTCCTTTACGCAGGATTATGGCTTTGAGGTTATCAGAGAAAAGAAATACAAGACAAATAAGCATGTTTTCATGAAAAGGCAGAATGCGGAGTAAATTACAGAAGAATCTAAGCACTTACGCGCAAAAACACGCAGATGGGAGCAATTATGAAAGTAGCGATTTATCCCGGAAGTTTTGATCCGGTTACCTTCGGACATCTTGATGTAATAAGACGGGCTGCGTCGATGTTTGACGAATTAACAGTCAGTGTGTTGAACAATACCCAGAAGACTCCGTTGTTTTCTGTGGAAGAACGTGTTAAAATACTAGAAGAAGCCACAAAAGAGCTGCCCAATGTAAAGGTGGACTCTTTTTCGGGGTTGTTAATCAATTATGCCAGGGAAAAGGACGTGCATATTGCTATCCGCGGTCTGCGTGCCATTACGGATTTCGAATATGAACTGCAGATTGCCCAGACGAACCGCAAGCTTTCCAATGGTGAGCTGGATACTATTTTCCTTACCACCAGTCTGGAGTACGCTTATTTAAGTTCCTCCAGCGTAAAGGAAATTGCGGAATTTCATGGGGATATTTCTCAATGTGTACCTGATTTTGTGGCAAAGCTTGTATATGAAAAATATGGACATGAATGTGAGCAGTAGGCCTTTATACCGGCATATTGCTTATGAAGGAGAAAAGGATGAGCAGCAGAATCGAACAACTAATTGACGAAATCGAAGAATATATCGACAGCTGTAAATATCAGCCCCTTTCTAACAGCAAAATTATTGTGAATAAGGAAGAGCTGGAAGAGCTGCTTCGGGAACTTCGCATGAAAACCCCCGATGAAATCAAACGTTACCAGAAAATTATCAATAATAAGGAAGCCATTCTGAATGATGCCCGTGAAAAAGCGGAGGCCCTGATCAATGAGGCTACCGTACATACCAGTGAGCTGATTAATGAACACGAGATCATGCAGCAGGCATATGCCCAGGCGAATGAGGTTGTTTCTCTTGCAACACAGCAGGCCCAGGAAATTCTTGACAGCGCCACTGTGGAGGCCAATAGCGTAAAAGCGTCCGCCATCCAGTATACGGATGATATTCTTGCCAATCTGGAGAGTATTATCGGACATGGAATCGATGTTGCCAGTGAGCATTACGGCCAGTTTATCAATGAGCTGAATCAGTGTTTAGGGGTGGTACAGTCGAATCGTATGGAGCTTCGTCCCGACGATGAGGATGATACCGCATCCCTGCCTAATCTTGGCGACATGGATGTTTCCGGGGCAGATACCGGAGATTTGAATCTGGATCTGATGTAGTGCACGCTTTGAAAAAATATATGGATAAAGAATTCATGAAGGGCGTCTTCGGGAAGAAGGCGTCTTTTTTGTCTGGAAGCAAGGCCTGTTTTATGTTATGATAAAAAGGCCGGTTGTTACGAAAAGGAAAAAGGGCAATACAAAAGAAAATAAAGGCAGGTATCGGAAGTGAAGAAAAAGATAACAATCATAACATTTTTACTGGCTGTATGCGCACTCGCATGGATGCCCGGAATACAGGCACAGGCTAAGGAACCGGTTATCGTAGTCATTGATCCCGGACACGGCGGGGAAGAAAACAGGGGCGGGGAAGTGCTTCCTCATTATGTGGAGAAAAACCTGACGCTCCAGGTGGCGCAGGCTATGAAGCAGACACTGGAACAGTTTGAAGGGGTGGAGGTATATCTCACACGGACGACGGATCAGGAGCTGTCTTTAGAGCAGAGGGCGCAGATTGCCAAAGCGTATCATGCGGATTTCCTGTTCTCCCTTCATTTTAATATGTCCGCAGAGCATAATCTTTACGGAACCGAAGTCTGGACCTCAGCCTTCGGAAAATATTATTCGGCGGGACAGACCTTCGGCCGGCTTCAGCTGGCGGAAATGTCCCAGTACGGTCTTTACAATAAAGGGGTTAAAACAAGGCTGAACAGCCGCGGAACCGATTATTACGGAGTTATCCGTGCTTCGCGGGCACTGGATCTTCCGTGTGTTATTATTGAGCATTGCTACATGGATCACCCCATTGACAGCCCCCAGGCGAATACGCCGCAGAAGCTGGCTAACTTCGGGGTGAGCGACGCCATAGCGGTGGCCAAGTATTTCCATCTGAAATCAGCCTCTCTCGGACTGGATTTCAGCAATTACCAGTACAGTACGGTTCCTGCTCCTGCAGGCGGCGTTGCCGTACCGGATTCCACACCGCCGGAAAATGTAAATATGGTGATAACCAATGCGGATCTGAAAACGGGAAAAGTGGATATATCCCTGAGCGCATCGGATCCTCAGTCCGGCATGCTGTATTACAGCTACAGTATTGACGGCGGCATTACCTGGTCCGTGCTGACTCCCTGGGCGGGCGGAAATACGATACAGTTTTCCATTACGGTTCCCGGAGGAAGCCAGCCCATCATTATGTGCCGGGCTTATAACGGCTATGATTATCATACAGACAGCAATTTTGCCATGCCGGGAGTATTTGCCGCCAGGTAAATTCCGGCAGAAAAACGCGGCGGTTAGAAAACATACAGGAATGTATAATATACAAAAGCCAGCATAGTCTGCACTATTTTATGGCCCACATAGTTCTTAAGGGAGAGATCCGTCTCCTGAATCATGCTGTAGGTCTGGGCTATACAGGACAGGCCGCCGAAGGGAAGAAGCACATAGCCCCAGAAGGCCATGGAGGCGGGCAGGCGTGACAGGCCGCTGGTGATCTCCAGAATACAGCCGATGATATCCTGCAGTGCCGTCAGTTTGGATGGAAGCAGGATTTCGGGAATCAGGTTGAGCAGGTTAAAGAGTATCATATAGCCTCCGAGAGAGGCGATGGCACACAGGGAGGATACGATGGAATTCTGCATTTCCTCAAAAAGGGAAGGGCCTCCGGGCAGTCTTTTTTGTTCTGCGGCGGCAGGGGCTTCTGCAGCATGCAGGCTGTGTTTTTTGACGGATAAGTGCATTTTATTTATTCCGCTTTCTCCGAACCGTGCGGGTCTTGGAATATCGCGGTAGGAAGTATAGCGAAGGAACAAACCGTAAAGAAGAGGCAGCAGATACATTCCTGCAAGAAAAGCCCAGGGGTGTTCCACCGGAAACAGATGGAAGACAAAGCCGGTGAAATAAATAGGGCCGATATTATTGCAGAAAGCCAGCATCAGTTCGGCTTCCCTTCGGGAAAGCTTTCCTCTCTGGTAGCTTTCCGCCGTCACACGGGCACCCATGGGAAAACCGCACAGGAAACCGATAACCAGTACGTAAATGCAGGAATCGGATAACTGGAATATGGGCCTGAACAGCGGGGAAAACAAACGGGCAAAGCTGTCGGACAGGTTCATACGGATAAGGATGCCGGAGAGTATCATAAAGGGAAGAAGCGTTGGGATCATTTTCTGGAACCACAGGTTCAGGCCTGTCAGGGAAAGTGCCAGCGCTTTTTCATTTTCCAGGAGCATCGCTGTGGTAAGGAAGGCAAACAGGCAGAGAAAAAGCACCTTTTTCAGATAGTCTATACGTTCTTTCCTTTTTTGGGGGGAGTAGGCACTCGGGGTGTAACGGCGCATCGGACAGCCTCCTTTGGCAACTGTAACCTTGTAAGAATGAGGGGAATCATGTATACTTGACAGAGGTATATTTGCTGCTTATTATTAAAAGCTATGTGCTTCAGCCGTCCGGAATGACTGCTGAATGAATTTTTTGTTTATAGATGCTTCGGAAGGGAAACAGAATGCTTCGTTTGGATAAATTTTTATGTGAAATGAAAACCGGAACAAGGAGCCAGGTTAAGGCGCTTGTAAAAAAGGGGGCTGTGACGGTCAACGGGATAACGGCAAAAAGCCCGGAACAGAAAATCGATGAAAATTCTGATTGTATCTGTGTAAACAGCAGTGAGGTTTCCTATCGGAAATATGTGTACTTCATGCTCCATAAGCCTGCCGGATATGTCAGCGCAACCCGGGATAATCATGACAAAACAGTTCTGGATCTGATGCGGGCACAGAAAAACCCGCTGCTTGACAGGGAACTGTTTCCGGTGGGACGCCTGGATAAGGATACGGAGGGGCTGCTTCTTATAACGGATGATGGGGAATTGACCCACAGGCTGCTGTCTCCGTCCAGGCATGTGCCTAAAACCTATTATGTGGAAATTGACGGCTGCCTGTCGGAAGAGCAGCAGATGAGCCTGCGGCAGGGCGTGGATATCGGTGAGAAGCGGCGGCAGACGGACGGTACGCAGGAATATGTTCCGGAAAAGACCCGTCCGGCAGGGATTACGCAGGCGGTTCAGGACGAATTCTGCAGTGATCGGGCTGAATCCGCCTGGCTTCTTACCATTACGGAGGGAAAATTCCATCAGGTCAAGCGCATGATGCAGGCTGTGGGAAGGAATGTGGTTTATTTAAAGCGTCTCAGTATGGGGGAGCTTCGGCTGGATGAGAAGCTTGCCAGGGGAGAATTCCGCGAACTTACGAAGGATGAGGTTAAGAAGCTTATGTAACTTGAAGGTACGGAACAGCTACAGGCTTTTTATAGAAGGGAAGCATAAGCCATGATGATGGATGGAATAGAAGCGGTTATATTTGATCTGGACGGTTCCCTCGTGGATTCCATGTGGATATGGAAGGATATTGATATCGAATATCTGGGGCGTTTTGGGCTGGAGCCTCCTGACGGGCTGCAGAGTGAGATTGAGGGGATGAGTTTCTCGGAAACGGCCGGTTATTTTAAAGAGCGATTCCGGCTGCCTGATTCTGTGGAGAAGATAAAGGATGACTGGAACCGGATGGCCTGGGACAAGTATATGAGCCAGGTCCCGCTGAAAGAAGGGGTCAGGGAATATCTGTCATGGTGCAGCAGGAGGAATATCAAGCTGGGAATCGCGACAAGCAATTCCCGGGAACTGGTAACAAGCATAGCCAAAGTGCACCGGCTGGAACGTTATTTCCAATGTATTATGACCGGCTGTGATGTGGGCCGCGGAAAACCGGCTCCGGATATTTATCTTGCGGTAGCAAAGCAGCTGCGGACAGATCCGAAGGCATGCCTGGTCTTTGAAGATATCATTCCCGGCATTCAGGCGGGTAAGGCTGCGGGGATGAAGGTCTGTGCCGTGGAGGATGCCTATTCGCTGGATCAGACAGAAGAGAAAAAAGAGATTGCCGATTATTATATCAGGCATTTTGCAGAAGTTCTGTATTAATTATAAGGATGGATTTATCAATGACAACTACCGGATTTTTACCGATAACAAGAGAAGAGATGGAAGACAGGGGGATCACACAGCCGGATTTTGTGTATGTGACCGGCGACGCCTATGTGGATCACCCTTCCTTTGGACATGCCATAATCACCCGCATTCTGGAGGCGCACGGCTACAGTGTCTGTATCATTTCCCAGCCGGACTGGAAGGATGAGAAGAGCATCAGCATTTTCGGGTGCCCCAGGCTGGGATTCCTGGTTTCCTCCGGAAACATGGATTCCATGGTTAATCATTATTTTGTATCCCGGAAACGCCGTCCCTCCGATGCCTATACGCCGGGAGGGGAAGCCGGGAAGAGGCCCGATCATGCCACTGTGGTCTACTGCAATCTGATCCGCCGGGTGTACCGGACTGTACCCATCATTATCGGCGGTATCGAAGCAAGCCTGCGCCGTATGGCCCATTATGATTACTGGAGTGATTCCTTTAAACGTTCCATCCTTCTGGACAGCCAGGCGGATCTGATTTCTTATGGTATGGGCGAAAAATCCATAGTAGAGATTGCCGACGCCCTGAACAGCGGAATAGAAGTGAAGGATATTTCCTTTATTCCGGGAACGGTTTACAAGACAAAGGATATTTCAGGTATTTACGACGGAATCATCCTGCCTTCCTATGAAGACATGAAGGAAGATAAGAAAAAATACGCGGAAAGCTTTATGGTACAGTATTCCAATACGGATCCTTTTAACGGAAAGGCGTTGCTGGAAGGATATCCGGGAGGCCAGTATGTGGTGCAGAACCCTCCTTCTGAGCCTCTTTCCACAGAAGAAATGGATGCCGTATATGCCCTGCCTTATATGCGCACCTACCATCCGTCTTATGAAGAGAAGGGCGGCGTTCCTGCGATTAGTGAGATTAAGTTTTCCCTGATCAGCAACCGGGGATGCTTCGGCGGCTGTAATTTCTGTGCGCTGACCTTCCATCAGGGGCGTACGGTGCAGGTCAGAAGCCATGAATCCATTCTGGAGGAGGCGAAGCTGATCATAGAGGATCCGGATTTCAAAGGATACATCCACGATGTGGGCGGCCCTACCGCCAACTTCCGGGCTCCTTCCTGTGAAAAGCAGCTGACTCAGGGAGTATGCAAGAACAGGCAGTGTCTTTTCCCGAAGCCCTGTCCTAACCTGAAGGCGGATCACCAGGATTATCTGGAGCTGCTGCGCAGTCTGCGGGCCCTTCCCGGGGTGAAGAAGGTCTTTATCCGCTCAGGTATCCGCTTTGACTACCTGCTGGCTGATAAAGATGATACTTTTTTCAGGGAACTGGTAAATTACCATATCAGCGGACAGCTGAAGGTGGCTCCTGAGCATATTTCCGATGCGGTTCTCACCAGAATGGGCAAACCGGAAAATGCGGTATATGAACGGTTCCGCAAAAAATATAAAAAATTAAACGATGAGCTGGGGAAAAACCAGTTTCTCGTTCCCTATCTGATGTCCTCCCATCCGGGCTCCACTTTGAAGGAAGCGGTGGAGCTGGCGGAATATCTCCGGGATCTGGGATATATGCCGGAACAGGTACAGGATTTTTATCCCACGCCTTCCACGGTTTCCACGGTAATGTATTATACGGGAATCGATCCCAGGGACGGCAAACCGGTATATATCTGCAGGAATCCTCACGATAAAGCAATGCAGAGGGCATTGATCCAATACCGGAATCCCAAGAATTATGACCTTGTGCTTGAGGCATTGACGAAGGCGGGAAGAACCGATCTGATTGGGTTTGATAAAAAATGTCTGATAAGGCCCCGAAAACAGACGGATAACCGGAGCGGCGCCGCTGCCGGGAACAAAAAAGGGTACGACAGGACAAAGGAGAAAACGGAAGGCAGACCTGCTAAGAAGAAGACTATCCGCAACGTCCACAAAAAGAAATAGAGGTGTAAAATGGTTAACCGGCTGTTTGGGATCTGCTATCAGCTGATGAAACGGGAAAAGATCCCTGCAAGGGAACTGGCAGAAAGATATGAGGTATCCGTGCGCACTATTTACAGGGATGTGGAAATGCTCAGTATGGCAGGAGTCCCTGTTTTTGCCAGTAAGGGAAGAGGCGGCGGCATTTCCCTGATGGAGCACTGCGTCATTGACAAAATGTTCGTTAATGAGGACGAAAAGGCACAGATCCTCGCCGCACTGGAAAGCCTCAGGGAAACAGCCCCTTCGGACAACACGGAGCTTTTGCAGAAGTTGGGAGACTTTTTCCAGACATCGGGCAGCAATTGGGTATCTATCGATTTTTCTGACTGGAGCGGGAGGCAGGAAATGCTTTTTTCCCTGCTGAAAAAGGCAATTCTGCAGTCCCGTGTGATTGCATTTGACTATTACAGCGCTGACGGGAAGATGGAACACCGCATTGCGGAACCCATTCAGCTGTGTTTTAAGAGTCATAACTGGTATCTGCGCGCATGGTGCAGAAACAGACAGGATATGAGAACCTTCAAGGTGCTTCGGATAAAGCGGCCTGAGATTCTTGATGAATCCTTTTCTTCCCGAAGCATCTGCGGAAGGTACGCAGAGCCTGCCCCTGGGGAGCAGGAAGATAAAAAGACGTCAGCCTGTCCGGAGTTAACCACTGTTATTCTGGAAATTGAAGGCTCTCAGGCCTACCGTATTTATGACAGCTTCGGGGAAGAGGAAATTTTCCCCGAGGAAAACGGTGATTTTCTCATAAGGACGGCCTACAGTATCGATGATTGGGTGTATGGGGTGATTCTGTCCTACTGTCCTTATATTAAGGTGCATGAGCCTGTCTGGCTCAGGGAGAAGCTGCATCATATTCTTCAGAAATCTGCGGAAAAAATATGACATACAGTTGTCAGCTTTTGTTTGCTACAATGGGAAAAAACGGGAGGACATGCATATGCTTGAGATACCGGAAAGCCATGTGCTGGCACAGCAATTAAATGAAACCATTCAGGGGAAAATCATTTCCTTTGTCCAGGCAGGGCACACGCCCCATTCCTTTACCTGGTATTCGGATAACCCGGAAGGCTATGACGACCTGCTGGCCGGAAAACGGATCGGCATCAGCAGGGGGATAGGGGGGATGCTGGAAACAGAAGCGGAGGACTGCCGTATCCTGTTAGGGGACGGAGTCTCCCCCAAATATCACGAAGACAGTAAAAAGGCCCCTGTCAGGCACCAGCTCTATCTGGAATTTGATGACAATACGGCAATAACCTGTACCGTTCAGATGTATGGAGGCATCTGGGCGTTCCCGGAAGGGACCAACGACAGCCCCTATTATGCCGCTGCCTGTGAAAAGCCATCTCCGCTGACAGAAGCCTTTGACTACCCGTATTTTTTATCCTTAAGAAAAGAAGAGGACAGCAGGCTTTCCGCCAAGGCCTATCTGGCTACAAAACAACGGATCCCGGGGCTGGGAAACGGTACCCTGCAGGATATTCTTTTTACCTGTGGGATACATCCCAAACGCAAAATGGCCGATGTGAATGAAGAAGATTACCATAAGATGTACGATGCGGTAAAGTCGGTTCTCCGGGAAATGGCGGACAAGGGAGGAAGGGATACGGAAAAAGATCTGTTTGGCCAAAAGGGCGGATATTCCACTATATTAAGCAAAAATACACTCTGGTCGCCCTGTCCCCGCTGCGGTTATGAGCTCCGCAAAGGGAATTATCTGGGCGGAACTATTTATTATTGTGAACACTGCCAGAAATAAAATTTGTAAAAACGTTTAAAACCTTCAGCTTACATGCTACAATTGGGGTATGTAAGCCGGAGGTTTTTGTATGATACCCAAATGGACAGGGAGGTGCTCATGGAAGAAAAAATGCCTGCAGCAGGAAAACGAAAGTATATGGAAGTACTGAAAGAAAAATTTGTTGCCTTTAAAGGGAATATGAAAAATACATTTATCTGTTTCCCTGTCACACAGGGGAGTATCTGGCTGTTTACCCTGTTGTTTGTTCTTTTAATTAATATAAATGATTCCTCAGTTATGGACTTTTTGGGAAGGATCCTGTTCTTTTTGGTTTTCTATGGCACCGGCAGCTTTTTCACGGAAGCCTTGTACCAGAAATGCAGGAAGCTGTGGCTGCGCATTGTCCTTTATATCGCGTATGTTATTCCGGCAATACTTTTTGCATGGCTGGTTACGCTGGATTATGATAGTATGTTTTTATCCTGGGAGTATGATACGATTGAATTCTATCTTCCCCGGTATATAGCCTGCTATGAACTGGTGCTTTTTGCCCTGGCAGTTTATTTCTGTTTTCGGAAGGCCGGCTTTTCCCTGGAAGAATATTTGGCCCGTTTTTTTGCATGGGCAGTTCGTGTCAGTATTTTATATTTTGTACTTATCATAGGAGTAGGCCTGATCATAGGAATACTCGTGGAATTATTTGATGTGGATTATGATATTTTCATTCAGGCACAGGTGCTCCTGTTCGGCATTTTTTATGTATCTTCACTTTTGCGCGGCGTACTGCCTGAGACAGGGGATGACGGACCGTTTACGGAGGTTCTGATAAAATATGTGCTGACGGGTCTTGTGATCAGCGCGTTTGCCATAATATATGTGTATATCCTGAAAATTTTATTTTTCCGGGATATGCCGTCCAATTCGATCTTCCGTATCCTGACAGGGCTGTTTATTGCGGGACTTCCCATATGGACCATGAATGCCTTTTATACCCAGCATAATCCGCTCCTGAAAATCAGCAGATTGCTGCCATACCTGTTTGCGCCTCTGGTCCTGCTTCAGGCATATTCCATAGGTATACGTATTTACGAAAACGGAATCACTCCCATGCGGTATGTCTGTATCATGCTGCTTGTGTTCGAAATTTTGTACATAACGCTTTATTATTTCAGAAGGCAGTCGGTTGGTATTCTGTTCCTTGTTTTCGCCGGTCTTGTTTTTGCAGCCTGCTGTGTGCCGGGCATCAATATGTTCAGTATTTCTTACAGGAACCAGAAGAATGCGCTGCAGAAGGTTTTGAATGCGGAAACGCTGTCAGAGCTGTCGCAGCGGGAACTGGACAGAGCGTCCGGCGCTTACTGGTATCTTTATGATGACCTGCCGGGAAACGCATATCTGGAGGCGCTGACGGATGAGCAGGAGAAAAAGCTGGAAGAAATCAGGTCGGAGAGGAATTCGGATTATCACGATACCTACAATTTTTATCATTCAGAAGAGATTATGTTCCTGGATGTTTCCGATTACCGGTACTGCTATCCGGTGAATGAGTATGCCAGATATGATACGGAAGAAGACGTACTGACAGAATATTCTTTTACATATGGGGATAATAAAACAATAACCATTCCTTTAAGGGAGTACCTGGATGGATATCTTGATACGGAAAAATATTCGGAAGAAAGCTATGAGTATTTCCGTTCCCACAGGGAAATCATCTGTAATGATGACTGCCGTCTGTATCTGGAGTATCTTTCCTTTAATTATGACTTTGTGACAGAAGAATATACGAATGTATCCCTGAGGGGATATCTTCTTGAAAAATAAGAGAGGAGCATCAGAAAATGAATGTTGTGATTATAACCGGAGCTTCTTCCGGCATCGGAAGAGAATTTGCCCTGCAGCTGGACGCAGGCCTGTATACTGTGGATGAATTCTGGCTGATAGCCAGGAGGGAGGAACGTCTGGAAGAACTGGCCGCCCGGCTGGATCATATGGCAAAAGTAATTCCTATGGATCTAACAAGCGATGCCGATATGGATCATTTCCGTGAGCTTCTGAAAAAGGAACGGCCCGTTATCCGTATGCTCATAAACAGTTCAGGCTATGGCATGATGGGGAATTTTAACAGGCTGGGAAGGCAGGAGCAGCTGGGGATGCTGGATATAAACTGCAGGGCGCTGACGGATATGACCTATGCCTGCATTCCCTATATGAAAAGAAAAAGCCGTATTATCATGATGGCGAGCAGCGCGGCATTTCTTCCGCAGCCGGGGTTTGCCGTCTATGCGGCCAGCAAAGCTTATGTCCTCAGCCTGTCAAGGGCTCTGCGTGAGGAGCTTGGCCCGGAAGGAATTTATGTGACTGCCGTCTGCCCGGGGCCTGTCAGAACCGAATTCTTTGAGAAGGCGGAGAAGCACGAGGATACCCTGGCTATTAAAAAGTACAGTATGGTGGAGGCGGAGGATGTGGTTCGTTCGGCGCTGACCGCTTCGGCCAGGAATCAGGGGATGTCTGTGTATAGTCCGCTGATAAAGGGGCTGCATCTGCTCACGAAGGTGGTTCCTCATGGGGTGCTGCTGGGGGTTGTGCAGAAGATGAAGTAGTGGTGGAGACGTATAAACGCATCCGCCCCATGTTCCCTCTGCTGTCTCATATGGTTTCCTCCTCTCCGCCGCTGCCGGGGGTATGTTTGCGGGGCCAGCCTCAAAAATGGGGTGTTTCTAAATGTTCCGTTCCGCCGGGATTATGCCAACGCGGCAGAACTCCTCGCGGGAAGCGGCCCCCTTGGGGCGCTTTCCGTTCGTCAGACAAGCCGCTAAGGGCGGCATAATCCCGGCGGAACGGAGCATTAAGAAACATCACCATTTTTTCACATGGTCCCGTAAACATATCCTCCGGCAGCGGCGGAGAGGAGGAAACCATATGAGACAGGGAGGGAACATGGGGCGGATGCGTTTATACTGGAGGTTATGAATGAAGGGGGGAAGGGATTAAATAAGAAATTGGGGGAATTGGTTTTGGGGGGAGATGATGTGTTTTTGTTGGGGCGTATTGACAGGGGGGCTTTAACGTGGTAGGATGAGAAAAAGTTTTCCGGGGGAACCGGAAGGGTTTAAGAGGGAAAAGATGAAATGTTGTTTGGCGTCCGGCGGATGTAAGGTCCGTGCATATGTGCATAGCTATTTTTATGGAAGGCGTATTTGCTTGTAGCCGTGTGAGGGAGTTCTTTTTGGGAAAGCTCTTTTCATGCATAGTATACAAGCCGGTAGGTCTTATGTGTCTATGCAGAAATGTTGGGAGCTGATAATGTTTGTTTATATTTTCTTTGCTTCTGTTCCGCATCAGACATATATTTGTCGGGTGCGTTTTTTTGTTTTTCCCGGAAGGAGGAGAGAGAGTATGATTGATGTAAAAGGCGGGCCGGTACAGCTGGTATTGGCACAGAGGAGTGATGCGCAGCTGATTCATGGGCTGAAAAGGGAGGCGTTTTTGCCGCTTTATGAAATCTATCGGGATGATGAGACCAGTCCGGTTATGGATACGGTGGATAAGGTGGTGTGTCAGCTGGCGCAGGAGGATACGGATTACTGGCTGATAGTTTATGAGGGGCGGATGGTCGGCGGGGTGAGGGTTGTGCGTAAGAAGGATGCAAATCTGATTTCACCTATGTTTGTTTTGCCGGAGGAGCAGAATAAGGGGATCGGCTCCGCTGTGTTGGAGCAGCTTTTTCAGATGTATCCGGAAACGTTTTGCTGGAGGCTTGTTACGATTCAGGAGGAGGAGAGGAATTGTCATCTTTATGAAAAGATGGGGTTCTGTAATACTTTGTCTGCCAGGAAGGTGTCGGGGAATATGACTTTGATTGGGTATGAAAAGTTTTTTAAGGAGAGCAGCGGGGAGGGATGATTGTGGAAGGAGACGGGAAAGCAAATCAGGAACAGGCACTTCTGGATTTCTCTTACATAATGTGTTAAACTGTTACAAGAATTGAAAACAACGGAGGAATTGCCTGTCATGCATCGAATAAAAAAAGGACAGTACGGCTATATCAAAAGTCAGAGGAAAATGGAAATTATTAAAACGGTTTCCCTGTTTTTGCTTTCCCTGGCGATTTATCTTTGTGGTTACTGGACTACCGGAACGAACAAAAATCTTCTGACCGTAGTCGCTATTTTGGGATGTCTGCCCGCAAGTAAATGTGCGGTGAATATGATTATGTTTATCAGGGCGAAGGGCTGCAGTGAGGAGCTGTACCAGAAAATAAATCCCCATACAGGGGAGCTGGCTTCTCTGTATGACAGTGTGCTCACAAGCTATGATTCAACCTTTGAAATCCCCCACATGGTTTTCCGGGGAAATAACCTGGTTGGTATCGCTGTTAATCCCAAATGTAAAACCGCAGCCTGTGAAAAGCATCTGCAGAGTATGTGTTCACAAAATAATATCAAGGATGTAAATATCAAAATTTTTCAGGATATTCCCAAATATCTGAACCGGCTGGATCAGCTCGGGGAGCTTTCCTGTGAGGATACTCAGACGGAGGCCGTACTCGCTCTGGTAAAGGCAATATCTCTTTAAGGAGACCCCATGAAAGAAGTTACAGTTGGATCAAATGAAGCCGGACAGCGTCTGGATAAATTTCTCAAAAAATATTTAAAGGAAGCTGGCAGCGGCTTCCTTTATAAAATGCTGCGTAAAAAGAATATTACTCTGAACGGGGCGAAAGCGGATGGAAGTGAAAAGCTTGCTCAGGGGGACAGGGTTTGTTTTTTCCTTTCAGAGGAGACACTGGAAAAATTCCGAGGCCCGGCGCCGGATATCGCTTCAGGGAACTTGGGGAATCAGAAAGGGAATAAGTCTGAGAGGGCAGGGAAGAAAGCTTTTGTGCCCCGGGTGCCGGTCATTTATGAAGATGACAATATTCTGCTTCTGAATAAGCCGGCAGGGCTTTTGTCACAGAAAGCCTCGCCTGAAGATTATTCTCTGAATGAGTGGCTGATTGATTATCTGCTTGAACAGGGAGAGATTACCCGGGAAGGTCTGCGCACCTTCCGTCCTTCGGTCTGCAACCGTCTGGATCGGAATACCAGCGGCCTTGTTGTCTGCGGCAAGACGCTGGCGGGAAGCCAGAAGATGAGTGAACTGCTGAGGGAAAGGAATGTACATAAATTCTACAGGCTTTTTGCCGCAGGAAGGGCGGAGCTGGACGGGGTTACGGATGCATGGCTGCGTAAGGATGAGAAAAACAATCAGGTGGAAATCCTTCCGGCTCTGCCTTCCGACAGCAGCAGGGCGTTTCATATTGTAACCGGCTGCCATCCTCTGGCTTATTATGAAGGCTATACTTATCTGGAGGTGGAGCTGTTTACGGGAAAGAGCCATCAGATACGCGCCCATCTGGCCGCATTGGGGCATCCGCTGATCGGGGACGGAAAATACGGTGACAAACGTATCAATGACCGTTTCCGCAGACAGGGAATCCGCTCCCAGATGCTTCATGCTCATCGGATAGAATTTCCGGAGATGGACGGCCTCTTTGCCGGACTGAGCGGCAGAGTGTTTACCGCGCCGGAGCCAGAATCCTTTCTTCTGCTGAAGAAAGAAGGAAATTAAGGACATCGCGGAGGATAAAAATGGCAACATGGAATTCGAGGGGGCTCAGGGGTTCGACACTGGAGGATTTGGTAAACCGTACCAATGAAAGATATCAGGAAAACGGGCTGGCGCTCATACAGAAAATCCCGACGCCTATAACCCCTATAAAAATAGATAAGGATGAGCGGCACATTACGCTGGCCTATTTTGACCAGAAAAGCACGGTTGACTATATTGGCGTGGTACAGGGGCTTCCTGTCTGCTTTGACGCCAAGGAATGCGCGGCGGATACCTTTGCTCTTGCCAATATTCATGAACATCAGGTTTCTTTTATGGAAGCTTTTGAAAAGCAGGGAGGAATTGCTTTCTTCCTTATTTTCTTTTCACACAGAAATGAATTTTATTATCTTCCTTATGCCCACCTGCGTTATTTCTGGGATCGGGCAAAGGAAGGCGGAAGGAAGAGTTTCCGGCATGACGAACTGAATCCGGAATATTTTCTTCCGAGAAAACAGGGGATTCTGGTTCCCTATCTGGACATGCTTCAGAAGGATCTGGAGGAAAGAGAGGAATGAAATGAAAAGTCCGGTAACTACTTTATGCTATATTGAGCAGGATGATAAATATCTGATGCTTCACCGTATAAAAAAGAAAAATGATCTCAACGAAGATAAATGGGTGGGGATCGGAGGCCATGCGGAGGAAGGAGAAAGCCCGGAAGATTGTCTTCTGAGGGAAGCTATGGAGGAAACCGGCCTGAGCCTTACCTCCTATCAATTCCGCGGGCTGGTGACCTTTGTATCCGATAAATGGGGAACCGAGTATATGTGCCTTTATACGGCGGACGGCTTTGAAGGGGAAATGATTGACTGTAATGAAGGCTGTCTGGAATGGATAGCCAAATCGAAAATCCCTGAACTGAATCTGTGGACAGGCGATCTTATTTTTTTCCGCCTTCTGGAAGAAAAGGTTCCTTTTTTCTCTCTTAAGCTGCGCTATGAAGGAGACCTCCTGGCTGAATGGCAGCTGAATGGAAAGGACATGACAGGGACTGTCCTGTCTGATGAAAAGTGGAAGGAAATACTTGACAGTCTGAAACAGGTCTAGTATAGTATTGATAGTTTGCCGTGCTAATAAGGTAGTCAATTATCACGTTAATGTGATAAAGTAAAAATTATTTCAAACCAAAAGGAGAGAGGCTGCAATGAGTAAACCATTAGTACATACCCCGGAAGGTGTCCGTGACATTTATGGCGAGGAATATTTAAGAAAGCTGATGGTGGAAGAGAAGCTGCACCATTCCCTGCGTTCCTATGGTTATCAGGATATTCAGACACCTACCTTTGAGTTCTTTGACGTATTCAGCCGGGAAATCGGCACCACGCCGTCAAGGGAGCTGTATAAATTTTTTGACAAAGAGGGGAATACGCTTGTACTCCGGCCGGATTTCACGCCTTCCATGGCGAGATGTGCCGCCAAATATTTTATGGACGAGACTCTTCCTATTCGTTTTTCTTATCTCGGAAATACATTTACGAATACCTCCAATCTTCAGGGAAAGCTGAAGGAGGTCACCCAGCTGGGGGCCGAGCTGATTCAGGAGCCTTCCGTGGAAGCGGACGGAGAAATGATCGCGCTTATGGTGGAAGCGCTGAAATCCTCCGGCCTGGAGGACTTCCAGGTGAGCATCGGGCAGGTGGAGTATTTTAAAGGGATCTGCTCCCAGGCTGGGCTGGATGAGGAAACGGAAGACGAACTCCGGGATTACATTTCCAGCAAAAACTTTTTCGGCGCCCAGGAGCTGCTGGAGCGGAAAGCCATACGCCGGGATTATTGTGAAATTCTTCTGAAAGTAAACGATCTTTTCGGCTCTGCGGAGGCGCTGCAGAGGGCTAAGGAGCTTGTGAGCAATGAACGTTCCCTTCAGGCGGTTGAACGGCTTGAGGAATTGTACCGGGTCCTGTGTGAATATGGGGTGGAACGTTATGTTTCCTTTGACCTGGGGCTTCTGAGCAAGTACCATTATTATACTGGCGTGATCTTCAAAGCCTACACCTATGGAGTCGGGGATGCAGTTGCCAAGGGCGGGCGTTATGACAATCTTCTGAAGTACTTCGGAAAGGAAGCTCCCGCCATCGGATTTGTTATCGTGGTGGATGATCTTCTGGAGGCCCTGGCCAGACAGAAAAAAGTCCCCCGGCTCCGTGCGGACGGCGTATTGATTATATATGAAGAAGGAAGATTCCGTGATGCGCTTAAAAAAGCAAAAGAGCTGAGGGCGCAGCAGATTCCTGCCGAACTGATCCCTGCGATTCCCGGGACAGGTTCCTCCGATACCGGTTCTTTTGAAAAAAATGTAAAAATCTACCGGGAGAAATCCAAAAACCATATGCAGAAGGCCTTTTACTACATGCCCGCGGAAGGCGGCTGTATGGAAGAGCTTCTGGACCGGAATTAAGAGAAAGGAATCGGAAAACCATGGATGAAAAAAGATATTTAACCTTTGCCCTTGCCAAGGGCCGGCTTGCAAATAAAACGCTGGAGCTTTTGGAGGAAGTGGGCATTACCTGCGAAGAAATGAAGGATAAATCCTCACGGAAACTGATTTTTGTCAATGAAGAGCTTAAGCTGAAGTTCTTTCTTTCCAAAGGGCCGGATGTTCCCACCTATGTGGAATATGGCGCCGCGGATATCGGCGTTGTGGGCAAGGATACTCTGCTGGAAGAAGGAAGGCGTGTATACGAGGTGTTGGATCTGGGCTTCGGCAAATGCCGTATGTGTGTCTGCGGCCCGGCAGAGTCCAAAGAGCTGCTGAAGCATCATGAGATGATCCGTGTGGCGAGCAAGTATCCGAACATAGCGAAAGATTATTTTTATAATAAAAAACATCAGACAGTGGACATCATCAAACTGAACGGTTCGGTGGAACTGGGGCCGATTGTCGGCCTGTCTGATGTAATCGTGGATATCGTGGAAACCGGAAGCACTCTCCGCGAAAATGGCCTGGAGGTTCTGGAAGAGGTGTGTCCCCTTTCCGCAAGGATGATTGTGAACCAGGTGAGTATGCAGATGCAGCCGGAACGTATCAAAGGATTGATCAATCAATTGAAGGAGAAGCTGTAGGAAGGGAGCCAGACTATGAGGACATTAAAATTATCGGAGAATACAAAAAAGGACTTGCTGAATGATCTTCTGAAAAGAAGCCCTAATAACTACGGACAATATGAAACGGTTGTGGCGGATATTATTGCCCAGGTGAGAGAAAAAGGAGACGAGGCTGTTTTTGCCCTTACCAGTAAATTTGATCATTGTGAGATCACCCCTGATACCCTGAAAGTTACTAAGGAAGAGATAGAGGAAGCTTATGCGCAGGCAGGGAACGATTTCGTGGAAGTCATGCAAAAGTCTGCGGAAAATATACGTCTTTTTCATGAGAAGCAGCTGCGCAGCAGCTGGTTTGATCCCAGACCGGACGGTACGATTCTGGGTATGAAAATGCTTCCCATTGCCACGGCCGGAGTGTATGTGCCCGGCGGCAAAGCGGCTTATCCCTCCAGCGTGCTGATGAATGTAATTCCTGCCAAAGTGGCCGGTGTTGAACGTATTATCATGCTCACCCCTCCCGGTGCCGACGGGAAAGTGAATCCCGGAACGCTGGCGGCTGCGAATATTGCGGGAGTGGATGAAATCTATAAGGCGGGGGGCGCCCAGGCAATCGCTGCCATGGCCTTCGGTACGGAAAGCATCCCTAAGGTGGATAAAATCACAGGCCCCGGCAACATTTTTGTAGCCCTTGCCAAAAAGGCCTGTTTCGGTTATGTGAGCATTGATTCCATCGCAGGCCCCAGCGAAATTCTGGTCATTGCGGATGAAACGGCAAATCCCCGTTATGTGGCGGCGGATCTTCTTTCACAGGCGGAGCATGACGAACTCGCCAGCGCGATCCTCATTACCACCAGTGAGAGCACGGCGGCGAAGGTATCGGAAGAAATAGACGGATATCTGTCTTCCTTAAGCCGCAGTGATACCATCCGGAAATCGCTTGATAATTATGGATACATATTGATTGCAGACAGCCTTGACAGCGCCATAGATACGGCGAACGAAATCGCTTCCGAGCATCTGGAAATCCTTACGAAGGATCCTTATTCCGTCATGACAAAGATACGCAATGCGGGAGCCATTTTCCTGGGAGAATATTCCAGCGAACCTCTGGGCGATTATTTTGCCGGTCCCAATCATGTGCTTCCTACCAATGGCACCGCCAAATTTTTCTCGCCTCTGAATGTAGATGATTTTATGAAGAAAACCAGTATTATTTCCTATTCCAGGGAGGCTCTGGAGAAGGTTCATAAGGATATTGAACTGTTTGCCGAAAGGGAAGGCTTGACGGCTCATGCAAATTCGATTAAAGTAAGATTTGAATAGTGATTTTAAGGAGGGCAGGCCAATGGAACAGGAGACGGGCGGATGCCGTCAGGCATCCATAACCAGAACGACCAAAGAGACGGATATCACTGTTGCCTTGAATCTTGACGGTACCGGAAAAAGTGACATCCGCACGGGAATCGGATTTTTTGACCATATGCTGGAGGGCTTCGCACGGCATGGCCTATTTGATCTGACCGTACAGGTTAAAGGCGACCTGCAGGTGGACGGCCATCATACCGTGGAAGATACCGGAATTGTCCTGGGGCAGGCAATTGCACAGGCGATTGGTGATAAGAAAGGCATTCGGAGATATGGTTTTTTTATCCTTCCCATGGATGACGCGCTTGCTCTCAGCGCGGTTGATCTGTGCGGCAGGCCTTACTTTGAATTTGAATGTGATTTTCCCACCCCTATGATCGGTGAGCTTGACAGCCAGCTTATCCGGGAATTTTTCTATGCCGTTTCCTACAGCGCAGCCATGAACCTGCATTTGAAAATGATGTCAGGCCTGAACAGCCACCATATGGCGGAAGCCATGTTCAAGTCCTTTGCCAAGGCTCTGGATATGGCGGTCGGCAGGGATGAACGGATTGACGGGGTACTGAGCACAAAAGGAAGCCTTTGACCAAGGCAGTCAAAAGAAAACAGCATGACCGAAGCGGTCAATATAAATACCATAAAAGCGGACGAAAGAGCGGAAAACATATGAACTCGAAAAAATTTTTACCATGTATTTATCTATATCAGAAAAGGGCGGTAAACGGGCTGGAGGATAAACGTGAGGTCAGCATAGATCCGGTGGCCCTGGCAGTGAGCTACAGCGATAATAAGCGTGACGGTATTTTCGTATTTGATCTGTCCGAAACGGATAATGAGCATGAAGAAAATATCGATATCATAAAGGAAATCTGTGCTTCCGTGGCGGTTCCGGTTATCGGCGCCGGCCATATCCGCCGTATGGAGGATGTGAAAAAACTGCTTTATGCCGGCTGCAGACAGGCTGTACTGGATTATTCGCTGGAGGATAATGTGGAGATCACAAGAGAAGTTTCCATGAAATTCGGTGCGGATAAGCTCTTTGCCATGGTTGATAACAGCAAGGTGGTAAAAGAGCAATGCACGCTGATCAATCAATATATCAGCCGGCTTCTCATCAAAGAGCCCTCTGTTTTAAAAGAGGTGGCAGAGAACAGCCCGGTGCCTGTCATCACTACGCTGCCTGAGATTTCCCTGGAAAAGATCATAGAGATTCTGAAGCTGGATAATGTGGGAGGAATCGCCGGGAAGCTGGTAAACGACAATATTAAGGAGATTCAGGCTTTGAAGGATTTGTGCAAGGACAATGGTATTGAGGTGTCGGAAATTACGGCGGCCTATCAGTGGGAGGATTTCAAAAAGAATTCCGACGGCCTGCTGCCCGTTATCGTACAGGACTATAAGACAGATGCGGTCCTTATGCAGGCCTATATGAACGAAGAGGCCTATAAGGCTACCATACATACCGGAAAAATGACATATTACAGCAGAAGCCGCCAGGAGCTCTGGATTAAGGGAGAGACCAGCGGTCACTATCAGTACGTGAAATCCCTTTACGGAGACTGCGACATGGATACCATTCTGGCCCGGGTGGTACAGATTGGAGCTGCCTGCCATACCGGTTCCTACAGCTGTTTTTTTAATGAAATAGTTACCATGGATGATAAGACGGACAGCCAGCACAATCCCCTGAAGGTGTTTGAGGATGTGTTCTCCGTAATAAAAGACCGTAAGGAAAATCCCAAGGAAGGCTCTTATACCAATTATCTGTTCGATAAGGGCGTGGACAAAATACTGAAGAAGCTGGGAGAAGAAGCGACGGAAATCGTGATCGCCGCGAAAAATCCCAATCCTAATGAGATTAAATATGAAATCTGTGATTTCCTCTATCACATGATGGTTCTCATGGCAGAAAAGGGAGTCACCTGGGAGGAAATCACTACGGAGCTGGCAAACAGATAACAGACCTGACATAAATATATACAGGGGAAGAAGGATTGACATTTCATCACTTCCTCTGTATATTTATTTATGGAATTAGTTCTTTTTAGAACAATCCGGATTTGGAAAGGGGATTTTATTATGAAAGCTACACAGGAAAAAGAAGCGGATCTGGGAAACAGCAGTATCGGAAAGCTTCTTTTCAAGCTGGCTCTGCCTGCTATTCTGGCACAGATTATCAACGTCATGTACAATATGGTCGATCGAATGTATATCGGTCATATCGCCGATGTGGGGCCCAGCGCGCTCACCGGAGTGGGTGTGACCATGCCTCTGATTATGGCCATTTCCGCCTTCGCCGCATTGGTCAGCATGGGCGGGGCGCCCAGGGCATCCATCATGATGGGAAAGGGAGATAAGGAAACAGCCGAAAAAATATTAGGCAACTGTACCACCATGCTCGTTCTGATGGCGGCTGTGCTCACCGCTGTGATCCTGCTGTTCGGCAAACCCATCCTTCTCATGTTCGGAGCCAGTGATAATACGATTGGCTATGCATGGGATTATATGAGCATTTACGCCATGGGAACTATTTTTGTCCAGATTTCCCTGGGGCTCAACGCTTTTATCAACGCACAGGGATATGCCAGAACCGGAATGCTTACCGTCGCAATCGGCGCCGTATGCAACATTATTTTGGATCCCATCCTCATTTTTGGTTTGGATATGGGAGTGAAAGGAGCCGCCCTGGCTACGATTTTATCGCAGGCCGTATCTTTTGTATGGGTGCTGCGTTTCCTTACTTCAGGCAAAAGCTTCCTGCGTATACGTAAAGGATATCTGAAGCTGTCCGCAGACATTATCCTGCCGTGCATCGGGCTTGGCGTATCCCCTTTTATCATGCAATTCACGGAAAGCATCATATCCGTATGCTTCAACACCTCACTGCTTAAATACGGCGGTGATATTGCCGTAGGCGCGATGACTATCATGACCAGTGTCATGCAGTTTTCCATGCTGCCTCTTCAGGGGCTGACCCAGGGGGCACAGCCGATTATCAGCTTTAATTACGGAGCGGGAAATATCGAACGGGTAAAAAAAGCCTTCCGGCTGCTGCTGGCATCTTCACTTGTATACAGTACCTTGCTGTGGGCGATAGCCATGTTCCTTCCGCATGTTTTCATCGCTATCTTCACCAGCAGCGCGGAGCTGTCCGCTTACGTTACCTGGTCCATCCGCATTTATATGGCGGCTTCTCTATTGTTCGGGATCCAGATCGCCTGTCAGCAGACCTTCATAGCCCTGGGAAATGCACTTACTTCCGTATTCCTGGCTTTGTTGAGAAAGGTGATTCTGCTGATACCGCTGATTTTCATCCTTCCAGCCCTGCTGCCGGATAAAGTTTTCGGAGTCTTTCTGGCGGAACCGGTAGCCGATACCATCGCTGTAACCGTGACAGGGATTCTGTTCCTGCGTGAATACAAGAGGCTGTCCCATAAAAAAGTTGGCATGGACTAACATTTTCGATCATATTTTTTACAAAGAAGGATTTTCGCAGCCGGCAAATGACCTTCCAGTCTGCAGGGTGCAGAGATTGGAAATGCCGGACGGCAGCGAAAGCCCTGTTGGAAAATCCGGAGGTCGGAAATGAATCAAGATTCAAATACCCAGCGGAGACTGGAGCTCATGCGCCTGATTCGTGAGGAAAATCATAATAACCAGCAGCGTATCCGCACAAGGGAAGAAATCCTTTATGGAAAAAGCGGCAGTTACAGCAGTTCGGATGAATATGGCTACCCGCTCAGCGCGGCAGAATATTCCCGTCCGGAAGAAGGAGTACATATGTCTTCCTTTGGCCTGCGGCTTGTTATTGCGGTCCTGCTGTTCGGTATTTATTTCTTTTGCCGGGGGCAGGACCTCAGCATAGGCGGCATTACGGCAGATCAGATAGAGACAGCGGTAAATGCGCAGGAAGAGACAAAGCTTGTTGATTTTATCAGTCAGTTTCCTGATATTCTGAAAAGCAAATAGTTATGTATAAAACCGTCAGGGTGAGCCTGGCGGTTTTTTTTGAGGATGGCAAGAATATATCTGAAGTTAACAGAAGGGAATATGTCCTGTTTCCAGTGCATATTATGGAATAATATGGGATATTCCTGTCCTCAGACAATACTTTGGCAGGATGGCTAACTGGAGGTAATGCCTATTAATAAAATATTAGATGATAATTATATGGATTTACTGGTTGAAAATTCATTGGGTATTGCATTTGAGTCACCGGAAAATACAACATGGATAAATAACAGATTTTCTGTGGCTCATATCCCGGTTGCCCGATTTAATATGTGCTTATTGGGGGAATATCCTTATCATATATTTCCTACTCTTTACACATTGGATTCTCAAATCAGCCTTATAAGAAGCAGCGTAACAGAGGTGCGGAATAACCCTGTTTTCGACCTGAACGGGCAGGGAGTACTGATTGGCTTTTTGGATACAGGGATTGATTATTGCCATGAAGTATTTCAGAATCCGGATGGTTCCACAAGACTGTTTTCTATTTGGGATCAAACAGTTATGGATGGGGAAAAGCCGGAAGGATTTACATTTGGAGCAGAATACAATAAAACGATGATTGATCAAGCGCTGCAAAGCAGCAGTCCTTTATCTGTTGTTCCCAGTGAGGATGAAGTAGGGCATGGAACCATGATGGCAGGAATAGCCGCAGGAAGTATTAAGGAAGAGCACTATTTCAGCGGAGTTGCTCCGAGAGCAGAACTGATTATGGTGAAATTGGCACCAGCCAAAAAGTATAACAGGAAGATTTGGGGAATTACGGAAGACGTAGACTGTTATCAGGAAACCAATATATTATTAGGCATAGAATATATCTTGTCTGTGGCGGCCAGATTAAACCGGCCATTGGTACTTTGCATCGGAATGGGTTCCAGTCAGGGGGCTCATGAAGGGCACAGTATGTTTGCAACCTGGCTGAATTATTTGTGTACCATTCCACGTATCGGGATTTGTGTATCGGCGGGCAACGAGGGGAACAAAGGAAGACATTATAGCGGGACTTTTAATCCGGAACGGAATACAGATACCTTTGAACTGAGGGTAGGAGAAGCGGATAAAAACTTCTTCCTGGAGATATGGCAGAATTCTCCCTGCAGGGTGATGGTGGAATTTACCTCGCCGACAGGAGAAATCGTATATTCGATTTTCCCTCGGTTTGACGAATGTCGGGAGTATTCTTTTATATTCTGTCCCACCAGAATATTTATCAACAATATTATACTGGAAGAAGAAACAGGAGAGCAATTAATTCTGGTACGTTTTGAGGATGCCTTCAGTGGTATATGGACGATCCGTGTCACAGCAATTGACGACATTTTCTGTGAATTTAATGCATGGCTTCCCTCAGGGAATATCATTTCCGAAGAAACCTATTTTCTTCGGCCGAATCCCTATACAACGATTACTTCACCTGGAAATTCCCGTAATCCGTTAACTGTCGGTGCATACAACCAATTATCGGGCAGTATCCTGATCTCTTCAAGCAGGGGATATACGCCTAGCAATTTGGTAAAACCGGATATCGTTGCTCCGGGATATGCATTACCCTGCCCAGTCCGAAACCAGGCTTTTGGCGTGGCCTCTGGTACAGGAGCAGCTGCTGCACATACAGCAGGTATTATTGCCCTTCTGATGGAATGGGCAGTGGAAAAGAGAAACTATATGACAATTACCGGAAGGGATATTAACCGGCTGCTGATACGCGGTGCGATAAGAAATTCAGATTTGCTCTATCCTAATCCTATTTGGGGCTATGGGAAAATTAATATTATGGAGATGTTCAGCCGTTTAATATAAAAGGAGAATGGAGCTTAAATAAATAATTTGCTGAAATTATCAGTGAATTTCCAGAGTAAAGGACAGGGCCGCCATTATTGGATTTTTCGTCGACGGAATAGACATTTAGACAGTCCGCAAGTTCATCTCTGAGCCGTTTACCGGGCCACGTTCGATAAAGAGTCCGCCGGACGCGCAGCCAGCGGCTGCGGGGTTCTATTCATGAAGGTTTGGGGGATCCTCCAATAAACAATCTGACGGTTCCGCGTTAAAAAGAACCGGGCGATAGACGGGAACAGATTAATACAGACATTATTTACCGTTACTTATTTGCCGTAATTTAGTATCATCTGTCAGACGGCAGTCAGACACAAAGTTGTCACGCGTGACAACTTAAATCGAGCATTTTTAACGGTTTATGGTACGATAAATAAGGAGGTAAAAAGATATGAATCATATAATAAAGGTCACCCTGGCCGAGGACGGTGACGTCCTGCGGCGCTCCCTGGCCGACAGCCTGCGGGAGCAACCGGACATTTCGGTTCTGGGCGAAGCGGCGGAAGGCGGAGAACTGGTGGCCCTGTGCCGGGAGACACCGCCGGACGTGGCGGTGGTGGATATCCGTATGCCGGGCATGGATGGCGTCGCAGCCTGCAAAATCCTCCGGTCGGAACTGCCGGAAGTCAGGCTGCTGATCCTCACCACCTTTGACGATGATGAATACCTGCGAGAGCTGTTCGGCCTGGGTGTGGACGGCTATCTGCTGAAAACCGGCAGCCCGCCCCGTCTGGCCGAAGCGGTACGCGGCGTTTACAATGGCCTCGGCGCGGTGGACGCGGGCGTCAGCCGCAAGCTGGGCAGTCTGCTGAACGCGCCGAAAAAGCCGGGGACAGGCCCCCTCACAGAGACGGAGCTGCGAGCAGCCCGCCTCATCGCGGAGGGCAAATACAACAAAGAGATTGCCGTGGAGCTGGGGATTACCTACGGCCGGACACGGAACCTGGTTTCCGCTGTCTACCGCAAGCTGGGGGCTGTGGACCGGGCGGATCTAATCGCCAAGCTGGAAAAGGGGTGACTAAATGAGTAGATGGATGGGCTTTCAATGGATACTGCTTCTTCTGGCGGCCCCCGCCGCCGGGTATTTCCTGCGCGCCCGGAAGCAGGGGCGGATACAGACCGCCTATTGCATTATCCTCATCTTCGGTTATCTATGGGCGCTGGGCCAGCACCTTGAAAACTCTATCTATCTCTATTGGCCGGAGGAAAATACCTACCGGGCGTCGCTGTACCTTTGTTACCTGGGCATGTGTGTTTTGGGGCCAGCCTGCGTGTATCTCAGCTGGTGCTACGGTGGGAAATACAGACCCTTCCGGGATAAGGGTAAGACGGCTTCCCTGTTTGGTACGGGCGCGTTCTTTTATCTTGTTATCCTCACCAACGATCTGCATCATTTATACTACACCCGGTTCAGCCTCGCCGGGCGGGACTACGGCCTGCTGTTCTACCCCTTCACCCTGTTTTCTTATGGGTGCTTTGTCTATGCCTACCTCACCATGCAGCGGGTAAAATGGGACGCCGAGGACCGCTCCACCTGGCTGCTCCTGCTCTGCTTCGGACCGCCGGTGGCAGCCAACACCTGGGGAATGTTCGTGCTCAATCCCGCGCTGGACTTCACCCCCGCCGCCTACTGCATCATGGTCATCGGGGCCTACTTAATCGTGTGGTATCACCGCCCGCTCTGCCTGACACCCATTGCTGCAAAGAATGTGCTTGATAACATGGCCCACCCGGTAGGGGTTGAGGATTTCACAGGCCGGACGCTCTATCACAACGGCGTGGCCGGGCAGCCGGAACGGGCTTACCGGACTACACGCTCCGGCCTGGAGGACGGGAACACGCTAGTCATGCGGACTGACGTCACCTGGTATCAGAAATTTCAGATGGAGTTAGAGGCACAGAACGCCAGCCTGGAGGCCGCCCGCAGGGAGTTGGCCGAACAGACGGACGCGCTGGAGCGGCAGGCCCGGACCGCCGCGGAGCTTGCGGCCCAGCAGGAGCGCATGAAGATCATGTCGCTTCTGGACACGGAGGTACGCGGCATTCTGGAACAACTGCGGGATAACACGGAAGAGGCTGTTTCCCTGCCGGAGCCGGAACGTCTGGAACGGGGAAGGAAGCTGTCATCACAGGCGCTGGAGATTGTGCGGCGCATCGTCCGGGAAATAAGGGGAGGGATTGAGCATGGACTATGAACTCTATCTGCACCACATCGACCAGCCGGTGGTTATTCTGGATAAGCTGTATCAGGTGCTGCTGATGAACGCGGCCTTTGAAGCCCTGTTTCCCAGGGTGGAGCGTTCGGAGAACCTCCGTGCCTTCACCAGGGATTACCCGGTCCTGTCGTCCCTGCTTGCCGGTGGGGAGGGCCAGATGCCCGTTGAGCACGGCGGCAGGCACTACAACGCCCACATCTCCTTTGCCCGGTATGGGAAAAACCAGCGGCCGCTGGCCCGGTGTATCCTCCTGACCGACGTGACGGATACGGTGGAGCTTCTGGCCGAGACAAAGCGGCAGAGCGGACTGCTGCGGGAGGCCAATGCGCGGATTGCCTCGCAAAATGACGAGCTTAGGGAGAGCCTCCGCATAGAGCGGGAAGCCGCCGCGCTGCGGGAGCAGGCCCTGCTGCTGCGGGATATCCACGACACGCTGGGCCATACCCTGACAATGATTGCCGCCCACCATAACCTGGCACTCAGCGCCCTGCCTGATGTAGAGGCGGCGCGGACCGAACTGCGGGAGGCCCTGCGGTTTACCGGCATCAGCATCGCGTCGCTGGAATCCGCTGGGGACTACTCCAGCGGCAGCTTCGCAGCCTTCCTTTACCGCTTCCGTGATTCGATGGCGCGGGTGGGACTGGAGATTGTGCCGGAGATTTCCGGGGAGGAAACGGCAGAATACCAATACATGTACGCGGACCTGGTGCGCATCTGCCAGGAGGCCGCCACCAACGCCATCAAGCACGGCAGCGCCACCCGTCTGACCGTATCATATATGGTTGGCAGCGATCAGGTGAGACTGCTGATCCGTGACAACGGGCGGACAACAAAGCCTACGGGCAAGGGCTATGGGCTGAGAAGCATGGACGAGCGGGTCAACAACCTGTTCGGGGATTTCACTTATGGTAAGATGGAGGACGGCGGATTCTTTGTCCAGGTGGACGCGCCGTTAATCCATGAAGAAAAATGATGGAGCTGTTCAAGCGGGCAAAGGGATTGGAAGGGGGGATACCCCTTCCCGCAACTCTTACAGAGCTGCGGGAAACGCCCCTGTCTGTCCGCTAAAAAATAATAGGAGGGAACCATATGAGGAACAGGAAACACACACGCGGCCTTTCCCTGCTGCTGTGCGCCGCCCTGCTGGCGGGACAGTTAGGAACGACGGTTTATGCGGAAGGGTCATCAACTGGGAACCGGGAGGTGGTATGTGAACACCACCCGGAACATACCGAAGCGTGCGGGTACATGGAGGCCGAACCGGGCCAGCCATGCCAGCACCAGCATACCGGGGACTGTTACACCGACGAGTTGATTTGCGGATTTGACGATGAGGACGCGCCCACCGCGACGGACAGCGATGCGACCACCGTACATGAACACACCCAGGAGTGCTATGCGCAGGACTGCCCCCATGAGCGCGGGGAGCATGACGAGGATTGCGGGTACGTGGAGACTGTGAAGGGCCACCCCTGCGGCTTTGTCTGTGACGAGTGCGGCAATAAGGAGCTGGAGGCGGACAACGGGAACAATCCGCCTGCGCCAGAACTGCCGGAGACGGACCTGGAACAGCCGGAGGAAGCACCTGTATTCACCATCACAGACTTTGATGGACTGAACGAGGCGGTGCAATATCAGACCGTTTCCGCCGGTACAAAGTTGGACATGCTGATCCTGCCCGCAACGCTGGGCGCGTCCGGGTATACCGTGGGGGAGGATACCGAACCCACCCCGATCATCATTGAGGGCGTGATGTGGAAGCCTGACACGGAGTATGACGACACCGCCGAACAGGGCGGCTATACCTTCACCCCGGTTCTTCCAGCCGGATATACCTGCGCGGAGGACGTGGCTCTGCCGGAAATCTATGTGCGGATTGGGGCGGCAAATGTCACTTTGGCAAATGACATTAAAGCCTACAATACCAACGACTTGGCGGCTTTTCAGGCTATCCTTGACGAGCACACCTCTTTAGTGAGTGGCGACGTAAAAAGGGACGACCCGGCCAGCTGGACGGGGCTGGTGACGTGGGACGAAAGCAACCCGAAAAGAATTACCGAACTGAAATTAGTCAACAAGAGCCTTGCCGGGAGGTTGGACGTGTCCGGCCTGACGGCGCTGACCTATCTGTCCTGCTTCAATAACAAGCTGGAAACGCTGTCCGGGCTGGATAGCCTGACGAAACTGACCGCTCTGTACTGCAACGCTAACCGGCTGACGGCGCTGGACGTGTCAAAGAATACGCAACTGACCGAACTGTACTGCTTAGAGAACAATCTGGAAACGCTATCTGGATTGGGCAGCCTGACGAAACTGACAAAGCTGCACTGCCACTATAATCAGCTGACGGCGCTGGACGTGTCAAAGAATACGCAACTGACCGAGCTGTACTGCTTAGAGAACAATCTGGAAACGCTATCTGGACTGGGCAGCCTGACGAAACTGACCTCTCTGTACTGCTCCGATAACAATCTGGAAACGTTGAATGTGTCCGGGATGGCCCTGACCTCTCTGAACTGCTCATTTAACAATCTGAAAACGCTGGACGTGTCTGGGACGGCCCTGACCTCTCTGTACTGCCAATCTAACAATCTGGAAACGCTGGACGTGTCCGGGATGGCCCTGACCAAGCTGTACTGCGCCGGTAACCCCTTCGGCTCATTCAAGATAAAGGACAATCAGACCCTGACCGTCAACCAGACGCCGGGCGGTACGGTTTGGACCACTGGCGGCTTTAATTTCAGCAACAATATTATAAAATTGACGGCAAGGCCCGATGCTGGCTTCTCCTTTCAGGAATGGACAAAACTGCCAGGCCATATCCCATCAAACACGGACGAGGTCAGCTTTGAGTTAATCGGCAACATGACCGTAGAGGCAAACTTCAAAGGAAACTATACGCCCAGCACGGACGCCACGCTGCAAAGCCTGTCCTTGTCAGACGGCATAACCCTTGAACCGGCCTTCCATTCGGCAATCACGGAGTACAAAGCATCTGTGGGCAACGCTACGAATACCATTACCATCACTGCCACCCCAGGCGATTCCAAGGCTGCCGTGGAAGGCGATGGTACAAAAAACCTGAATGAGGGACTTAACGAGTTTACCATTACTGTCACCGCAGAGGACAAAATTTCATCACAACAATACACCATCACTATCACGCGGGAAGAGGCTGCCCCACCGTCTGGCGGAGGGGCATCAGTGGGGGCGGCGGCAGTCAGGATTACACCATCACCATACCCCAGCCGCCGAAGCCCAATAACCCTGTGCTGGCTGAAATCGAACTGCCTGTTACCGTAGTAAACGGCACGGCCACCGGGCAGCCGGACGATGCACGCACGGCGGGGGCCATCGCTGAAGTCCAAAAGAATGCTCGGGCCGGAGTGAACGGTATCGCATTACAATATCGTGCAAAAACCTCCGCCGCCTACGATGGCTTTTCCATCACCATCAGGCGGGCTACCCTTGACCGCTTCATTGACGCCAAGGTGAAGTATGCCATCCTGGACACCGGAATTGTGGACCTGACCTTTGACCTTGCCGCCCTGCAGGAAATACAGAAGCAAACCACCGGGGACATCACTTTGACTGCAGCCAGGGAACCCGGCCTGACCGGGGACGCACTGGCTGCCGTGGGCACCCGCCCGGCCTACCGGCTTGCCGTAGGCTATACAGGGCAGGACGGCACGGCGGCGGCTATTCAGAACTTCGGCGCAGGACGCGTCACCGTGGGACTGGCTTACAAACCGGCAGACAACGAGCAGACCGGCAGCCTGTTCCTTGTATATAGCAAGGACGGGAAGGAAGCACAATGGCTGTATCAGTCCAGCTATGACCTGGGCAGCGGAAACGTGATTGGCTCCACCGGGCATTTCAGTGTCTACGGCGTGGGCTACAAGCCCGCCCCGGCCTTTGCCGACACCGTGAACCATTGGGCGAAGGCGGATATTGACTTTGTGACGAGCCGGGGGCTGCTGGCCGGAACCGGTGTAACAACCTTTACTCCGGACGGCACCATGACACGGGGCATGTTCGTTGTGGCGCTGGGACGGCTGGCTGGTATCGACCCTGCCGCCTATCCCTCCAGCCGGTTTTCCGATGTTGCCGCCACCGACTACTATGCCCCCTATGTGGAGTGGGCGGCCTCCAAGGGGATTGTCACCGGAACCAGTGAAACGACCTTTGCACCGGACGCCACCATCACACGCGAACAGATGGCGGTTATTATGCAGCGGTACGCGAATCAGATGGGGTACACCCTCCCTGTGGCCCGTGAAGCGGAGCTTTTCACGGACAGCAACAAGATTTCCAGCGGCATGAAGGAGGCTGTACAGGCGATGCAGCAGGCAGGCGTCATGAACGGCAAGGGCAGCCGCCTGTTTGCCCCGAAAGATACTGCTACCCGCACTGAGGCAGCCGCTGTCCTGCGGCGCTTTGTGGAGATCGTTATTGACCGCGATACCGCCGGGGGCTGGGCGCAAAACGACATTGGGAGCTGGCTGTACTACGAGAACAACAAGCCTGTCATTGGCTGGAAGCAGATAGAAGGCATATGGTACTACTTCGATGCTGCGGGCCTCATGCAGTCAGGAGACTGGAGACAAATCGGCAGTAAATGGTATTATTTCTATGCGGACGGCTCCATGGCGACCAATACCGAGATTGACGGTTACCGGGTCGGTCCGGACGGAACCAGGAACTCTTAAACATACTGTAGCATAATGCTGGGAAGCCGCCGCTTTACCGTCAGGTAACGGCGGCTTCCCGGCATTTACCAAGTAAAGAAGGGAATCATATCATGGAAAATACATGAACCGGCAATAAAAGGCTTAATTTTCGTGATTGAGCCGCTTTTGTGTCATAATTTGTGTTAATTGCTTATTCGACTACAAGTTACATAAAAAGAGAGTATCAGATAATCAAACTCCTATAATAGATATATGGATTTATGGAATAATAGATGATATAATAAATAGGCAACTCTTTCCAGGTGGATTGTGGAATGTTTTCCGGCAATACAATTTTACCATTGACCGGTGAAGAGTTGTTTTATTTATGCAAACAGAAAGCATCTCAGTCATGCATTTTTTGTGTTTTGTAAATGTTTGTATTACATAAAGGAGAAGAGTGATAATGGATAATTTATCTTTGCAGCACATCTGTTACCTGGTTCTGTTATTTTTTGTATTTTCAGTATTAGGCTGGTGTATGGAAGTACTGCTTAAGTACATACAATACCATCGTTTTATAAATCGTGGATTTTTAATAGGTCCCTATTGTCCGATTTACGGTTCTGGTATTGTATTTATTACAGTAATGGTAAGTATATTATCTGGTATGGAATCCTCTGTTGGAACAACATTCAGCATTTCCTTTATAGGCTGCGGGATTCTGGAATATGCTGTCAGTTATTATTTGGAAAAAAGGTTTCATGCCAGATGGTGGGATTATAGTACAAAACCAATGAATCTTCATGGACGTATTTGGATTGGAAATTTGATTCTGTTTGGAATTGGCGGCACATTGGTGATTGAGGTAATTAATCCCATTATGTATTCATTGTTTGCTCTGATTCCGGAGAGAAGTCTCTATGCGCTTACAAGCATAATTATACTTACTATGTCTGCAGATTATTTGACATCTCATTTTGTCATGAAGTTTGTTAAGAGCAGTGTAGAAAGTAGTGAAGCTGATAATACGGAGAGTATAAGTAAAGAGATAAAGCTTCTTATGCATAATAAATCAATTCTTTACAGAAGAATTGCAGATGCATATCCGGATGTCATTTATCGAACTGACCGCATCAATAAGAGAATGCGGGAAATTAAAGCCGAAATAGAACGTATACAGCAAGAAACTGCTGATAATCTGGATCGTATAAAGCAAGATGCAACTTATAATTTTGAGTTGATGAAAGTAACACCTTCTCAAATACAAGAGGAAATTATAGATAAACAGGATCAGCTTATTTTACAGCTAAAAGAGGATAATGCAGATGAAAAGGCGATAGAGGAATTGCAGATAGAAATTCAGGAGAAGAAACAGTATCTGGAAGAACGGAAAAAATTATATCGTATTAGATAATGAAACAGAAAATGGAACCTGACAAATGCATCCTGTACCAGAACAAGGATTTTCGTCAGGATCTTTCCTGAGAACTGATAAACAAAAAACAAATATACAATAATGAAAATACTCACTACATATGATATAATAACTTTAAAAAGCGTTAATCCATAGTGCAGCATAACCTTTTTGGCAGGGAAAAATATTTTAGCCTTCAAAAAAAGGTACTGAAAAATGCTTTCTTTACTGTAAAACATGCAGTTTTAGCGGTATGGTTATATAGGCTGAAGAGCATTATGAATAGTATGGAAAGAGAGGCTGTTTCATATGAATGAGTTAAAGAAATTAAATGAAGGCGGAACACCATCGGAAAGACCATTTCTGCTAATTTATACGAATAAAGACAATGTTGTAAATTATGAATGGCTGAAGACAAAAGAAGAATTATTAAGGGTTATGGAAGAAGTCAAAGGATATGGGTGCCAAGTTCTTGACTCAACGTTAGTAGCAAGCTGTCGGGTTGAGTTCCCATAATAATTTCATTACGAAGATGAATATACATTTTTTAAACACACGTAAAGCTATGGTAAAATAGCAAAAGAACAAAGACTGAACAACACATAGGGATTTAAAAGGGAGGTCTGTCTGCATGAATAACTGTATGATATGTGAAAGGATTGAATGGATTAAGGCCGGAAAGAATCCATATTTTGTAAGAGAACTGAACACAGGCTATGTGGTTATCGGTGACCATCAGCGGATTAAAGGATATACACTCTTTCTGTGCAAAGAACACGCAACAGAACTGCACTTCCTGGAACCCGGCTTCCGCATGGAATTCCTGCGGGAAATGTCCCTGGTGGCCGAAGCCGTTTACAATACATTCCGGCCGGATAAATTGAATTACGAGCTTCTTGGGGCAGGCACCGGCCGTCACATGCATTGGCACATTTTTCCCCGAAGAACCGGAGACACCCCTGCAGGAGGCCCTGTCTGGAGCCTGGGAGCCGAACTGTTTGAAGAAAAATATCTTCCCGGAAAAGAAGAACTGGAAGACTTGAAAACACAGCTTAACAGGGAACTGGACAAGCTATTAATGCAATAAAAATTGAGTTGTTCTATGAAGTGTTCTATGGAAATACCTGGCCAGTATTTTCCATAGAACATTTTGTTTTTATGCTTCCGAAAAATAATTCATGGCAATTGCATAAGTACAGAGAACCATGAAATAGTTACCATTATTTTATATGAAACTTTTATTGACACGAACACCGTGTCATGCTTTATACTTAAATGAGACGCTGCAAAAGTTGGAAGACAAAGACGTGCGGATAATTTATCTTCCGCCAATGACCGTAGCAGCGGCTCACTTTTCGGGGAATGCTGAATATGGAGTGGGGCCGGAAGCGACCGGCATGATTGAGAAATTTGTGTATGAAACGGAACTGCTGAAAATAAAACCCGATGCAAGAGGGATGGGATTTGATTGTTCCAGAGCGGATTTAAGAGTGGAAGTAGGGCTAACTCCTCCAACTGCCCATTAAGGAAATGACAAAATAAAGGATAAGGGAATGAATATGAGCCATGGCGAGACAGTAATTCAAAAACCAATCAATGAGTATGCGGTTTATCTAAAAAGCCTGTTACCGGCGAACATACCTGACACATATGCGCTGAAACCAATGTTTAAAAACATATCAAGTGAAGAAAATATCCGAAACGGCGTTATTGCCTTCAGAGATTTTATGTATTTATTTTGTGATCGTTTAATTTCGGACGGACATTTATATGCTAAACCGCAGAAAACAAAGAACCAATTAGACTATCCGTTTCTGAAGAATATGAATCACCTCTTGATTGACATAGGTTATAATGGCAGTCTGAATGAAAGCGGCGAGTCTTTATTAATTTCTGAAATTCCGTCATTTACAGACATAAAGCCCAAAATCCCTGCATCTAAACAGATGGAGTATCTGCGATTTTTAGCTCTTTGTGGTTTTGTTTTTACAGGCATTGATTTAGATGTCAAGACATTTCATATGCCAGATGGCTTTTTAAAAATATCTTATCCTAATGCACCAGTCATGCTGGCGGGGTTAAAGGCCCTGTCAATGGCAGCAGTGGAATTGTGGGTGAGGTTTTATAATAACGCCAATGATCTTTTCCGGTGTGATTACAGGGTAATGAAGGCGGAGGATACGGATTTGCTGGATGTTTTGAAGGATATGATATATCTATTGCCTGAAAACATCCAAAGGTTTGCCTTAGAATTACATAAGCGCTATATAGACAAGGAAATGACCTGTGCAGTCATAAACGACACTGCAACTCATTTTGCGTATGCTTATACAAAAAACAGCAGGCGGCCCTTATCACCGCGGGATATCTATTCCCGCAGAATATGGGAATTTGAAGTATCAATGAAATACGGTTATTGTATCGTTGTAAGATCCAAAAATACGGATAAGTATGCAGACCTTATCAAAACATTTCCCTTGTTTTTACGTGAAAAGATTGCAGCCGGTTATGGCTGTGACAGAAAGCTGCGTAATGAACCCTGTCAAGGCGGCTGCCAGGGGATCCGCATACCTTTGAACGATTCTACCGTTGCCATGAAACGAGATATTGAATTATGGCTTGATCATGAGGTACCATCTTCGTAAATGACATAACAATAAAATTAGGGAGTGATTAGGTTCAGGTTTTGTTCTCATTTGTATCGATGAACACGCTGAGAAAGGAGTCGCTGGTGGAGCGAATCCGGGAAGGATAATCGTTTCTTGGCATATATTTTCAAATGTTTCTTGACTTAAACACCGTGTAGTACTTTATCCTATTTATTAGGAGGTGATAATGATGGAACTGTACACCATAAATCAAGTATCAAAATTATATGGGATTTCAACAAGAATGCTTTACTATTATGAAAAAATAGGGCTTATTTCTAGTTTGCGAAAGAGCGAGTATGCCTATCGGGTTTATGATGAAACTGCATTGCTGCGGCTTCAACAGATACTTATTTTACGAAAGCTGCGTATTCCTATGAAACAAATTCATATAATTTTAAACAATGCACAGACTACCGAAGCCATTGACCTATTCGTCCATAATATACAAGAACTTGAAGAAGAAATCAAAACACTCGCCATCATCCGTGATGCCCTGTCTCATCTGGTGAAGGAATTGAAGCAAAGCAGCAGCATACATATGAATTTTGATTCATATATCCCATCTGTACTTTCCATTGCTGAAACACTTTCCTTATCAAAAAATCTAATAAAGGAGACAATAGCAATGGAAGATGTGAAATCAACGGAAGCAAAGCGTATTTCTTTTGGAGGATATCAATGGATTATTCTGGAGGAAAAAGATAATAAAATTCTGATACTCACTGAAGAAATAATTGGACAGAGAGATTATCATAGTGACCTGGTTGATATTACCTGGGAAGATAGCGAAATGCGGCAGTATCTGAACAGCACATTTTATGAAACCTTTTCACCTAAAGAGCAGGCTCGGATCTTGGAAACACAGGTGAGTGACCGCGATAATCCATGGAGTGGTACAAAGTGCGGAAATCCAACGATTGATAAAGTATTTCTGCTGAGTTACGATGAAGTAATCCGATACTTCGGTGACAGCGGCGATATACGTAATCGCATAAGTTGGTTTTGGGAAGATACAAAAGGTTTTCCGGGCGGGATACCTGTGAGAAACACAACAGCGTTAATTGACGGTTTGTTTATCAATGATCAATACTGTCCGGCTCGCAGAGCATTTAAACCTGATGGTACACTGGGCTGGTGGTGGCTGCGTTCTCCCGGTGGAGCAGGACAGCACACATCAGGCAGTGTGGGACTGATTGGCGAAATATTTCTTTGTGGTGATGATGTATATAATCATCCATATCGTGATATAAATGGTGACGGCGGCATCCGACCTGCGATGTGGATTCGAATTTAAGCATCAGTCTGCTATGAGTCTTATGATTGAAATTTTGGATTTTTAAAATAAAGAGTATGAATAAGAATCTTATTTTGAAGAGGGCTTATTGTCTTAGCATTGCTGAGTCGAAAGCCTTCTTTTTATAGATTTTAAACTCATGGATGCTTTGTCATACAAACAAAGTAATTTTCTCATTTTTCCCCGAAGAACCCGAGATACCTCTACAGAAAGCCCTGTCTGGAGTCTGGGAACAGAACTGTCAGAAGAAAAATATATTCCCGGAAAAGATGAACTGGAAGACTTTAACAAAACAAATGATACGTTACAGTAACTTATTTTTCGGGGAACGCTGAATATGGAGTGGGACATGGAGCGACCAGTATACTTCTCAAATCGTTGGCCAGCCATCCTTACATTCTGATGAATATCAGATTGTATATTTTCACAGCCTTTTCCGGATTATGTTCTGCCGAATAGTGTTGCTTAATACCGTGAAATAAATTATAATTATGCATTGTGGTACATTATTGTGTACCATGTTATATAATTGAGATTAAAATTTTTAAAAAGGAACTGATTTTCTTACAAAAAGGGGTGAAAAAATGAAGCAAATCAGAGCAGCTGCGGACGTAAATCCAGGCTCCTTTCGATTCATATTGGCCTTTACTATAAATAATAATATGCTGAATTCAGCACAATAAATAAGGAAAAACCATGAGAAAACTAGCATTAAATGATGAAATATTATTAAGTATTCAACAGCCTGCCCGCTATATCGGCGGAGAGGTAAACGCAGTAATGAAGGCACCGGAAGAGGTAGACATCCGTTTTGCGATGTGCTTTCCGGACGTATACGAAATCGGGATGTCCCATCTCGGCATTCAAATCCTATATGATATGTTTAACAGCTGGGAAGATACCTGGTGTGAACGTGTTTATTCCCCATGGGTAGATTTGGATAAGATCATGAGAGAGAAGGGCATCCCTCTTTTTGCCCTGGAATCCCAGGATCCGATAAAGGATTTTGATTTCCTCGGCATCACCATTCAGTATGAAATGTGTTATACAAACATTCTCCAAATCCTGGATTTGTCAGGCATTCCTTTGCTGGCACAGGACAGGGATGAATCTCATCCCATTGTAATCGGCGGAGGCCCCTGTACTTATAATCCGGAGCCAATTGCCGAATTCTTTGATATTTTCTATATCGGCGAGGGGGAAACCGTTTACCGGAATCTTCTGGACATGTATAAAGAATACAAAAAAAACGGGATCAGCCGCCGGGAATTCCTGATACAGGCCGCCGGCCTGCCGGGAATGTATGTGCCTTCCCTTTACGAAGTTTCTTATAAAGAGGATGGCACCATTGCATCCTTTGAACCAACGGTGGAAGGAGTACCCCGAACTATTCTGAAGCAGATCCAGATGGATCTGACGGAAACCTATTATCCGAGAAAGCCTTTGGTTCCCTTTATCAAAATCACCCAGGACAGAGTGACTCTGGAGATACAGAGAGGATGTATCCGGGGCTGCCGTTTCTGCCAGGCGGGTCAGCTTTACCGTCCGGTAAGAGAGCGGGATGTGGATATGCTGAAGCAGTGTGCGGTGGATATGCTGGATAGTACGGGACAGGATGAAATTTCCCTGAGTTCCTTAAGCTCCAGCGATTATTCCAAATTGGAGGAGCTTGTAACCTTCCTCATGGAAACCGGACGGGAACGTATGGTGAATATTTCTCTGCCTTCTCTGCGCATTGATGCCTTTTCTCTGGATATCATGAGCAAGGTACAGGATGTGAAGAAGAGCAGTCTTACTTTTGCTCCGGAAGCAGGCAGTCAGAGGCTGCGTGATGTGATTAACAAGGGATTGACGGAAGAGGTTATACTGAAAGGCGCCGCTATGGCCTTTGAAGGAGGGTGGACCAGGGTAAAGCTGTACTTTATGCTGGGTCTTCCTACGGAAACGGAAGAGGATATCAGGGGCATAGCCGAGCTTTCCAATAAGATTGCAGCCCTTTTCTTTGAGACAGTCCCCAAAGAAAAGAGGACGGGACAGGTACAGATAGTGGCCAGTACCTCTTTCTTTATCCCTAAGCCTTTTACCCCATTCCAGTGGGCAAAAATGAACACAAAGGATGAATTCCTGGATAAGGCCCGTCTGACTAAAACGGCGGTGAGAGAACAATTGAACCAGAAACGGATTAAATATAACTGGCATGAAGCAGATGTGAGTATGCTTGAAGGCGTATTTGCCAGAGGTGACCGGAGGATCGGAGAAGTCGTACGCAAGGCCTATGAAAAAGGCTGTCTTTACGATTCCTGGAGTGAATTCTTTAAGAATGATGTATGGCTGGAAACCTTTGCCGAATGCGGCCTGGATATTGATTTTTACACCACCAGGGAAAGAGGGCTGGACGAGATCTTCCCCTGGGATTTCCTTGACTGCGGCGTTTCCAAAGAATTCTTAAAGAGAGAATGGCTACGCGCCCAGGAAGGCATAGTAACGCCAAACTGTAAAAGGCAGTGCCAGGGATGCGGCGCGGCCCGTTTCGGCGGAGGGATTTGTTTTGAAAAAAGGAATGATGCAGGTGAAATTGAGGATGGTGCGGCTCAGACTCTTACGGAATATGCGCATCTGCATGCGGGTGACGGCCCGGCGGAATATGCGGCTGGTACGGAAGGAGGTGTGCAGGCATGAAGGTACGCGTGAAATTTGCCAAATATGATAATATGCGTTTTATAGGCCATCTTGATGTCATGCGTTTTTTCCAGAAGGCGCTGCGCAGAGCGGGAATAGATGTCGCCTATTCCACAGGCTTCAGCCCTCACCAGATAATGAGCTTTGCATCGCCGCTCGGGGTGGGGATGTGCAGCTATGGGGAGTATATGGACATAGAACTGCGTTCAGCAGAAGGTAAATCAGACGAGATATGCAGGCGTCTGAATGAGGCCTGTGTCCCGGGGATAGAAGTGATCAGCGTGAAAGCCCTGCCTGAAACGGCAGGCAATGCAATGGCCAGTGTGGCGGCAGCCGGATATACTGCCCATTTCAAGGATTCTGCCTCCGATTTTCATTTTCTGGAAGGTTTTATGAATGATTTTCTGGCTCAGGATAGTATTATAGTAACAAAGGAAACCAAGAAAGGGACATCCCAGATGGATATCCGTCCCGGGATCTATGAATGTAAGGTGACGCCGGAAGGTATTCTTGCATTTACCGTGGATGCCAGCAGCGGAGGCAATATCAAACCGGCCCTGCTTTTAGGCGCATTGTGGAAATTTGCCGGGATGCAGCAGGAGCCTCCTTTATTGGGAATTCAGCTGACACGTACGGAAATCTATACCAATACCGGCACACAGGAACAGCCGGTTTTTGTATCTCTGGAAGAAGTGGGTGAGGACTTTTGAAAGATGCAAAGCTTATCTTCCTGAAACAGGAAAGGCATATTTTATCCCTCCTTTTATGTGAGGGAAGGCTCATGGAAGCCAATGCCTATCCGCTTCCGGCGGCTGGCCCCGCAGAGGAAGCGGAGGGAACTTCCGGAAATGTTTCCTGTTTGCTGGGAAGCATCTATGTGGGAAAAGTTAATAATGTAGTAAAAAATATCAATGCTGCTTTTCTTGAGCTCACCAAAGGGCAGCGGGCTTTCCTTTCCCTTGATAACCGCAATGAGCCCCGGCTGCTGAACCGTCCCTATGACGGGAGGCTGCTCGCAGGAGATGAGGTTCTGGTACAGGTGGAAAAGGAAGCGGTAAAAACAAAGGATCCGGTAGTTACCACGGAGCTTTCCTTTTCCGGAAGGTATGCGGTCCTTCTCCCCACAGGCAGTCCGGGCAGGCTGATTTTTTCAGGCAAGCTGGATAATTCCTGTCGTAAGATACTGAAGGTTTTCCTGGAACGGGAAGAAATAAGAAATGTTCTGGAAAGGTCTTCGCTGATTATCCGTACCAATGCATCGGAGCTGACAGAAGGCGAGCCTCTGGTACAGGATATTCTGCGGCTGGATTCCCTTGCCGGGCAGATCCTTTCCGTAGCCGGAACCCGTACCTGCTACAGCTGTCTGTACCGTCCGGCGAGCGCTTATCTGACCGAAATCCGGGATACATACCATGATCAGTATGATGCTATCGTAACCGATTCCCCGGATTTATATGAGGAGGCCAGGCTTTTTCTGGAACAGCAGTGTCCCGGAGAACTGCATAAGCTGAAGCTTTATCAGGATCCGAGTGTTACGCTGATGAATCTGTACGGATTATCAGCTAAGCTGAGGGAGGCTACAGAGACGCGTGTGTGGCTCAAATCCGGCGGTTATCTTGTTATTGAACCCACGGAGGCCCTTACGGTTATCGATGTGAATTCGGGCAAATACAGCGGTAAAAAGGCTATCAGGGATACCTTCCGTCTGATTAATCTGGAGGCTGCCGCAGAAATCGCCAGACAGCTGCGGCTGCGGAACCTTTCCGGAATTATTATTGTGGATTTTATCAATATGGAAGACAGCGCCGATAAACAGGAACTTCTTCAGGCCCTTTCCCGGGAACTCAGACAGGATCCCGTGAAAGCGGTCGTGGTTGATATGACGCCCCTGGGCCTTGTGGAAATAACAAGGAAAAAAATCCGCAGGCCTCTGCGGGAACAGCTTAATGAAACAGACTGACAGGAGAGTGACAGCATGCGTCTGCTTCGTATGAAAAAAATACATGAAGGTTCATATCTGAATAATTATGAACTGACCTACCTGAACAAAGGAGGCAGGGAGAAGGTGTTCGAACTGGTAAGCCGCAGCCGTCTTTCCTGCGCCGGGGATATCGGGCGTCAGGTGAACGGTGTGACTATAGTGGCTTTTCAGGATGACAGGCTGCTTCTTCTTAAGGAATTCAGGATGAGCATCAACAAATCCATTTATAATCTTTGCGCCGGAATGATCCAGGACGGGGAAAGCGTGGAGGAGTGTGCAAGGCGGGAACTGTATGAGGAAACCGGCCTTTCCGTTTCCCGCTTCCTGGATATTCTGCCGCCTTCCTATTCGGCAGTAGGTTTTTCCGATACCAGCACCTATCTTGTGATCGTACAGACGGAGGGCAGTTTTTCCGACCATACCTCAGAAAATGAGGAGATCAAAGCCGGATTTTATTCCAGAGAGGAAATCAGGGAAATGCTGAAAACAGAAGAATTCAGTTCCCGTTCCCAGACGTTGGCCTATTTCTTTGCGAACGGATTTTCTTTGCCCGGACTGCATAAAGAGGAAATGTAAAATGAAAACATTGTATGTTACTGATTTAGACGGAACCCTTCTTCGTACCGACGATACGGTAAGCCCGTTTACCATAAATACGGTGAACGGACTGGTTGACAAAGGGATGCTTTTTACTTATGCGACGGCCCGTTCTCTGGTTTCCGCTTCCGTGGTAACCAAGGGACTTTCCGCCCGGATTCCGGTGATCGCCTATAACGGCGCTTTTATTTATAATGCAGAGACGGGGATTCCCCTGTATTCCCTGTTTTTCACTCCTGAGGAGAGCGCCTTTATCATATCCCTTCTGCAGAGCTTCCGGCTGTATCCGTTTGTATATTCTTTCCAGGAAGGAATCGAAAGGCTCAGCTGGATGTCAGGGACGGAAAATGAAGGCTGTTTTAATTATCTGAGAAAAAGAAAGGGTGATCCGAGGCTTAATCCTGTGCCGGATGAAAAAAGACTGTACGCAGGCGATATTTTTTATTTTACCTGTATCGGTGAAAAAGAAGCTCTTCAGCCTTTTTATGAAAGAATTGCAGCAAGCGGCCTTTTTACCTGTACCCTTCAGCAGGAATTGTATGAGACGGAGTACTGGTGTGAGGTCATGCCCAAAAAGGCCACCAAGGCAAATGCCATAAACAGACTGAAGGAACTGTGGGAATGTGACCGCATTGTTTCCTTTGGAGATTCCCTGAATGATATTTCCATGTTCCGCATCTCCGATGAATGCTATGCCGTGGAAAATGCCGCCCCTGCGCTGAAAGAGCATGCTGCGGGCCTGATACCTGTGTGCGATGAGGATGGCGTGGCGAAGTGGCTCCTTGAGCATGTACGCCTTTAAGAACTATACAACTATTTAATAGAATCCTTTCTTTAGAGTCATCTTAGAGAAAAGTCTGCTATCCTTTTTATGAGCGTGAAAAATGCTGAAGGGCAGCAGACTTTTTCACCGTAAATGAAAACGGAAGAGAAAGGAATGGAAAAATGGAAATTGGCAGGTACGTAAGAAATGCAGGCATATGGGGGAGCCGGAAAAACCTGACTGCCGTACTTTTGGGGATTTTGCTTCTTGCAGCCGCATGTCTGGGAGGCTGCGGGAATTCACAGGATATGTTTGTAAGGATTCCTGAAGAAACATTGCCGGCAGATCAGGAAAGCAGTCAGGCGGGAAGCCCGGAAACCGGAAAAGAACCGGGAACAACGGAGGCTTCAGAGACGGAGCCGTCCGAAGAAATGATTCAGGAATCTGAAAATCCTCCACAAAAAGAGACAAATATACCGGCTGCTTCCGGGACTCAGGAACTCAACGGATCCATCCAATCCGTAGGCAGCTATGGCTTTACGGTATACCAGATATTTAATGAACAACAGGAGGACGGAGGAATGATTGCCTATTCTTCCAAGGAAAAAAATACCTTGGTGGACGTCAGCTTTACAGAGCGGACTGTCTTTACCGTCACCTCTTCCTCAGACGGAGGGATTACCTCATCCAGCACTCCGGGAACAAAAGCTGATTTGGAAGTATCCCGCAGTACATATATGACAGGCATGTGGGAAGGGAATATTTTCATCGCAGATACGGTAACCATTTATCATTTTAATTAATACAGAGCACGGCCTCCTTTTTGCTTGAAGTATAAAAATATGGAATATATAATGGAGTCAGGATCAGGAGGTGCCTTATGCTTAAAATAGGAGAATTTTCCAGGCTGACAAGAGTATCTGTGCGCATGCTTCATTATTATGATGATATCGGACTGCTGAAGCCTGTTCAGACAGATAAATTTACCGGGTATCGTCTTTATTCGGTTTCCCAGGTTGCCGCCCTGCAGAAAATCGTTATGCTGCGGGATATGAATTTCCAGATAGCCGAAATCAGGAAGGCTCTCAGATATTGGTCGGATGAAACATTAAGGGAAGAACTCAACCGGAAAATACAGGAAAAACAAAATCATATTATAAAAGAACAGCAGCAGATTCAGAATTTACGTTCGGCAATAGAAAGCATCAATAAAAAGCAGTTGGATCTGCATTACAGGATTATCATCCGCGAAGTACCTTCCCGGCATGTGATCTCTTACAGGAAGAGGATACCTGATTATTCCTGTGAAAAGGAACTTTGGAATGAGTTATATTGTTTTATAAAAGAGAATCATATAGAAATATCCAGGCAGAATGATAATAATATTACTATTTTTCATGAGAACAAAGAGAGTGATTCCGGGGTGGACGCGGAGGTCTGCCTTTTGGTTAAAGAAGAACGAACGGCTTCAGGCCCTTTCCGGTACAGGATAGTGGACGGTGCCGAAACCATGGCTTGTATGATGGTCCGGGGAAGTTATGTAAATCTTGACAAGGCCTATCAGGCCTTTCTCGGCTGGCTTGAGGAGAATCCTCAGTATCAGTGGTATGGGGCAAGCAGGCAGATATGCCATCGGGATCCCGAGAATGAAGAAAAGGAAGAGGATTATCTCACAGAAATTCAAATACCGGTTAAACTGCGAAACGGCTGATAAAAAAATCAGCCGTTTTTTCTTGACCCTGACACACTGTCAGGGTTTATCCTCAAATCAGATGCCCTGATACGAAAAGGAGAAGACTGCTATGACAGGAAATTTATTTAAGATCACACCAATAGGCCTTATTTATGAAGAGAATGGCAGAATAACTGCGGAAGTAAACGGAAACTTATGCAAAGGCCTGAAATATATCTCGCTGTTCAGCCACATCATCCTTTTATACAGGAGTGAAACACAGCCTAATATATTAAATACGAATCTTTCACAAAGAGTCGTCAAACTTGAAGAAGTCCGGGAAAAGGAAGGGAAGCTGATAATTGGAAGCTTAAGCGGAATGGAGGTAACACGAAATCTTCTTTATGATATTAAACCTTATTTTCCCAATGAGGATCGGGTTAAGAATGCCATGGCCCCTTCCCGGCCATTCCAAAGTTTTCCATCCTTATGCAAGGATAGCTTAACCCGGCTGGGAACGATACGGAAACAGCAGAGCAGCTGTTTCCTCGAAATACCGGAAAATTTTGAAACCTGGAGCGACGCTCTCCGGGGCTTTTCCCATATCCGTGTCATATGGTGGTTTCATAAATTTGAAAAAGAATGCTTCCGAAATACTCTGGAATGTGACCCGCCTTATGAAAATGCTCCGAAAACAGGTGTCTTTGCTTCTCGTTCTCCTGTCAGACCTAATCCTATTGCCATGACAACAGCAAGAATAATAAATATAGATAAAAGAACAAACCGGATACAGGTATCCCTTCTGGATTGCTATGACAGTACTCCTCTTTTAGGTATTTGCCCCTACCTGCCGGAAAGAGATTTTATTCCCCGGTACCGTCTGCCCCAGTGGCTGGAACATTGGCCTCAATGGCTGGATGACCGGGGTTTTTCAGCGGCACAGGAGCCTTTGCTGCAGAAAAACCCCGCAGAGCTTCTGTTCAGATATAGAAAAGCGATGCCGGAAAGCGGTTCTCGTATTGCTTCTTTCTTTGCATCCTTGCAGGACATGCCGCTTTTATCCGACCAGGGAATCGTTGTGAAAGGTGCGAGACAGAATAATCTGAAAAATATTGATGTGATGATTCCTTATGGAAAGGTCACCGTAGTTACGGGTGTCAGCGGCAGCGGGAAATCAAGCCTGGCTTTTGATACCATTTATGCGGAAAGCCAGCAGAGATTCCTCGCAAATATGTCTCTTGCGGAACGTTCTCAGTTATCCCTTCCGGAAAAGCCTGATTTCGATCAAATATCCGGTTTGCCGCCTGCCATAGCCATCTCTCAGAACCGGATAAACCGGAATCCCCGTTCTACGGTGGGAACCGCTACAGATCTTTATACTCTGCTGCGCACTTTATTTGCAAATATAGGCGTACGGCATTGCCCGGAATGCGGCCGGGTTATTAAAAAAATGAATGCTGGAGAAATCGTGGAATCTCTGAAAAACTGTAAGGACGGCACAGTCATGAAAATAAGGCCTTTTCATGACGAAAAAAAAGTCAGGACATTCCTTTCTGCCGATACGATGGATACTGGTTATGAGGAATATCTTCGTACCTTTGATACCGCCGTCAGGAAGGCTTTGGAAACAGGGAAAGGAGCTATTGAAGTGCAGCTGGACGGTGAAGAACCTTTCCTGCTCCAGACCACCGAGATATGCTGTCACTGTGATTATGTTCTATTCGAACTGACTGCGACCGATTTCAGCTTCAATAATCCGGAAAGCATGTGTCCGGTATGCAGCGGACTTGGACGTATTATGGATATTGATCCCGGATTAATTGTGAGTGATCCGGATAAATCCCTGTTGGACGGGGCTTCTCCCTTCTGGGGAAGTCTGCGCAGATTTAAAACATCGCCCAACGCAAACTGGATGCGGGGAGAGATTCTTGCCCTGGCAGATGATATGGGAATCAATTTGGAAAGAGCATGGAAGGAGCTGCCGGAAGACTTCCGGACACAGGCGATCTATGGGAGTGCAGGAAGAGAAGTATCTTTTTCCTATAAAAATAAAAATGGCCGTGCCGGAACTATTACCCGTCCGGCAGAAGGCGCATATAACATTCTCAAAAGGCTTCTGCAGTCGGGAGGGACAGAAAAACAAAATGCCATGTTGGAACCGTTTCTTCATGAAAAGCCCTGTGATTGCTGCAAGGGAGAAAGGCTGAAGCTGGAAAGCCGTCTGGTTACCGTCGCAGATGTACGTTTCCCAGAAGCAATCCGCATGAATATAGAAGAACTGCTGCAATGGATTTCCGGTCTTCCGGAGGTTCTGAATCCCGCACAAGCGGCTTCTGTGCAGCCTGTTTTACAGGAAATATATATGAAATTATCCGATTATATTCGTATTGGGCTTGGTTATCTGTCGCTTGATCGGCCGGTTCCGACTCTTTCCGGCGGCGAATGGCAGCGGCTGCAGCTGGTGGGGCAGCTTGGGAGCGGGCTGTCCAACATTCTTTATATTCTGGATGAACCTACGGCGGGACTGCATCCCAAAGATTATGACAAGCTGATGCAGATCATAAATAAACTGAAGAACCTGCATAACACGGTCCTCATAGTGGAGCATTCCCCCGCCGTTATCAGGGCTGCAGACAATGTGATTGATATCGGAAAGGAGGCTGGCCAGACAGGGGGATATGTAATTGCTCAGGGGACTCCATCGGAAATAGCAGAAAACAAAGACAGTGAAACCGGCCTGTATCTGTCCGGAAGAAAAGAGATTAAGCGGGAGCACCCTGCAGAAGCCGGAAACAGCAGAATGATTGCCATTACCGGAATTCACGGAAATAACCTTAAAAATATCAGCATTCAGTTTCCGGTAAATGCCATGACCTGTATCACCGGTGTCAGCGGATCCGGAAAAAGCACCCTGGTAAATTACGGAATCCTTCCCGCTGTCCGGGCCTGTGCCGAAAAAAAAGCAGCAGCGAATAAAAAGTATGATACAATAACAGGAGCAGAGGATATCTGCCGTATAGTGCACATCACCCAAAAACCTATTGGCCGTTCTTCTCAATCCACACCGGCCACCTACACAGGACTAATGGACGAAATACGAATCCTTTTTTCCAGGACGCCGACAGCCTTGCGCATGGGCTATTCCCCGGGCAGATTCAGCTATAACAGCAAAGACGGACAGTGTCCTGTCTGCCGGGGACAGGGTTACAAAACTCTCGATGCCGCCTTTATGCTTTCGGCAAAAACGCAATGCCATTTATGCAAAGGCCGGAAATTCAATGAAAATACTCTTCAGGTTCATTATAAAGGGAAAAATATTGCGCAGGTACTGGATATGAGTATCCGTGAAGCGGCTGTCTTTTTTGATGATAATAAAAAACTCAGTGAGACTCTGCAGCTTTTAAATGAAATCGGCCTGGGTTATCTCACTCTTGGGCAAAGCTCGCTCACTCTTTCCGGAGGAGAAGCACAGCGGATTAAGCTCGCCGCGCAGCTGCAGCAGAATTCCGGCGGAAATATACTGTATCTTTTGGATGAGCCCACGGCAGGGCTGCATTTCAGTGATATCAGAAATCTTCTTATTCTGTTGGATAAAATTATTTCCAACGGAAACACGGTAATAGTCGTGGAGCATAATCCGGATATGATCCGCAACGCGGACTGGGTGATAGATCTGGGGCCGGAGGGCGGAGACAGGGGCGGCAGGCTGGTGGTACAGGGAACGGTTTCGGATCTGAAGAAGTGTTCAGCCAGCCATACCGGCCGCATCATAAAAGCCTATTAAAAGATGGAAAATTATTGTTTTTCTGGTTGACACCTGTCCTCACCGATGCTATTATATATGAGTATGCCGCATAACGAGGTAAAAGTATGTCCTTTGGGACATCACCACAGTTAGCGAGTTTTTGAAATAGGAGGTGCCCTATGTACGCAATTATTGCAACAGGTGGAAAGCAGTATAAAGTTTCCGAAGGCGATGTTCTTAAGGTTGAAAAACTGAACGCAGCAGAAGGAGATACTGTTACATTTGACCAGGTAATCGCAGTGAGTGACAATGGCCTTAAAGCAGGCGCAGATGTTGCTTCCGCTACCGTTTCCGCTACTGTAGTAGGCGAAGGCAAGAGAAAGAAAGTCATCGTTTACAAGTATAAGAGAAAATCCGGTTATCATAAGAAAAATGGTCACAGACAGCCTTACACACAGGTTAAGATTGAAAAGATCAACGCTTAATCAGAAAGTATGACGAAGATATTAGTCAGGAAGACAAGCACAGGTGCTTATACGGGTTTTACCTGTATCGGCCACAGCGGTTTTGCTCAGGCAGGCAATGATATTGTCTGTGCATCCATTTCCGTCCTTGTAATTAATGCCATCAATTCCATTGAGCAGTTTGCCGGGGAGAAGATGTCTGTAATTACCAATGAAGAGGAGGGTTTAATTGATGTCAGATTTGCCAATCCTGTTAATGAGAAGACCACACTCCTTATGGATTCCCTGCTGCTTGGCTTACGGGAAGTGAAAGAACAATACGGTAGTAAATACCTGAAACTTCAATTCGAGGAGGTGTAGATACAATGTTAAAAATGAACCTTCAGTTTTTTGCTCATAAAAAGGGAGTTGGTTCCACAAAGAACGGCAGAGATTCCGAGTCCAAGAGATTAGGCGCCAAGAGAGCTGACGGACAGTTTGTAAAAGCTGGAAACATCCTTTACAGACAGCGTGGAACAAAGATTCATCCCGGCATTAATGTAGGACGCGGCGGCGATGATACTTTATTCGCATTAGTAGACGGTGTACTGAGATTCGAAAGAAAAGGAAGAGACAAAAAGCAGGCTTCCGTTTATCCTGTAGAAAAATAAGTACGTATCTGCCGGGCTTCAAACATTTTTTGTTTGAAGCCCTTTCCATTATAAATTTATAGCCGCATTCATTGCGGATTGAAAGGACTTTATATGTTTGCAGACAGAGCAAGAATTTATGTCAGAAGCGGTAAGGGCGGGGACGGTCATGTTTCCTTCCGCAGAGAAAAATATGTACCTAACGGCGGCCCTGACGGCGGAGACGGCGGACGGGGCGGAGATGTCATTTTCCAGGTGGATGAAGGTCTGAATACCCTGACCGATTTCAGGCATGTCCGTAAATATAAGGCTGTGGACGGACAGGAAGGCGGGAAACGCAACTGCCGCGGCAAGGACGGGGAAGATATTGTGATTAAGGTTCCGGAAGGAACGGTTATCAAGGAAGCGGAAAGCGGTAAGGTTATTGCCGATATGTCCGGTGACAACAAACGGATCGTACTGCTTACCGGCGGACGGGGCGGAAACGGAAACCAGCATTATGCCACAAGCACCATGCAGGCGCCCAAATATGCCCAGCCGGGCCAGCCCGCCAGGGAGCTGGAACTGCTTCTTGAACTGAAAATGATCGCGGATGTGGGACTGGTAGGTTTTCCCAACGTAGGGAAGTCCACCCTTCTTTCCAGGGTAACCAATGCCCGCCCCAAAATCGCCAATTATCATTTCACCACCCTTATTCCCAATCTGGGAGTGGTGGATTTGGACGATGCGAAGGGGTTTGTCATCGCTGATATCCCGGGCCTGATTGAAGGCGCTTCGGAAGGGGTGGGGCTGGGCCATGAATTCCTGCGCCATATTGAACGTACTAAGGTAATCATCCATATGGTTGATGCCGCAGGTACGGAAGGGCGGGATCCGGTAGCGGATATCTATGCCATTAACAAGGAGCTGGAAGAGTACAATATGGAAATCGCTTCCCGCCCCACAGTGATAGCCGCGAATAAGATCGATGCCATAACCGACACGGAGAATAACCCCATTGATGCGCTCCGGGCGGAATTTGAACCGAAGGGCATACGGGTTTTCCCTATTTCAGCCGTCAGCGGAGAAGGGCTGAAGGAGCTGCTCTATCACGTGAGCGGCCTTCTGGATAAGACGGATGACAAGCCGGTAGTTTTTGAACAGGAATACTTCCCTGAATTTTCCAACAGTTATTCCAACGAACCTTTTACCGTGGAATATAATGAAGAAGAAAATGAATATGTTGTGGAAGGCCCCCGTATTGAAAAAATGCTGGGATATACTAACCTGGAGTCTGAGAAAGGCTTTACTTTCTTCCAGGGCTTCCTTAAGGATACCGGTATTCTTGAACAGCTGGAGGAACTGGGAATCCAGGAAGGCGATACGGTCCGCATGTATGGTCTTAAATTTGATTATTATAAATAAACCGAATACGGGAGGAAATACGAATGACAAGCAAACAGAGAGCTTATCTCAAAAGCCTTGCCAGCAGCCTGGATCCCATTTTCCAGATTGGAAAGGGAAGCCTTACGCCGGAAGTCACGGAAGCGATCTCCGAAGCCTTTAACACAAAGGAACTGATTAAAATCGCAGTGCTGAAAAACTGCTTTGATGATCCGGGCGAAATGGCCCAGATGATTGCAGAGCGGACGAAATCACAGGTGGTACAGGTGATCGGCAAAAAAATAGTTCTTTATAAAGAAAGCAAGGATCATAAAAAAATCGAACTTCCCAAGTGATGCGGAAGCCGGCGGCGGAGGGATTCTTCATGGATACAGTTATGGGCAGGCGTAAAAAAGTAGGAATTATGGGCGGGACCTTCAATCCTGTCCACATGGGCCATCTGCTTCTTGCAGAAAATGCATATTCCATGTTTTCGCTGGATGAAATCCTTTTTATTCCCAGCGGATGCTCTTATATGAAGGATCCCAGGGGGATTCTGGACGGTCCCACCAGGCTTCATATGACTGCCCTGTCCATCAGTGACAACCCTCATTTTTCCCTGTCCTCCATGGAAATTGACAGAGGCGGCTATACCTACACCTGTCAGACCCTGGAACAGCTGGAACAGGAAAATCCGGACTGTGATTATTATTTCATTATGGGTGCGGACAGTCTTTTTCAAATGGAGAACTGGAAGGATCCTGATGTCATTTTCCAAAAGGCTGTGATTCTTGCTGCCGTGAGAGAAGGGCGGGATCTTCGCGAACTGGAAGCAAAATCGAGGCAGCTTGCAGAACGTTTTCAGGCAAGAATACATCAGGTGCCCATAGGAAACATAGATATTTCTTCCTCTGATATCCGCCAGCGGGTCAGGGAAGGCCGCTCCATACGTTACCTGGTCCATGACAGGCTGAGGGAGTATATCGAAGAAAATCAGCTTTACCGGGAATCTGCCTGTCCGGGAAAGCAGGAGAACAGACATGAATAAAGATACGAAACAGACTCAGGAAATCATGACGCTGCGTAAGGCAATGGCCAAGGCTTTGGAGGAAAAAAGATACGAGCATACTCTGGGCGTTGCTTATACCGCTGCAAGTCTTGCCATGTGTTACGGACAAGATGTATACCAGGCCCAGGTCGCCGGACTTCTCCATGACTGTGCCAAGAATTACACCAATGAGAAGAGAATCAGCATCTGTAAAAAAAATGGAATTCCCATAAATGCCGCAGAACAAAAAAATCCGTTCCTTCTCCATGCTAAGGTAGGCAGCTTTCTTGCCCGGGAGAAATACGGCGTCAATGATAAAGCAATTCTGGATGCGATCACCTATCATACAACTGGGCGGCCCAATATGAGTACACTTGACAAAATCATATATATCGCCGACTATATAGAACCGGGACGCCGACAGGCATCGGGACTTCCGGAAGTCCGGCAGCTGGCCTTTATCAGCCTGGATGATTGTCTGTTCCGTATACTGAAGGATACTCTGGATTATCTTCATGCGTCGAAAATGGAAATAGACATGTCAACTCAACAGACCTATGATTACTATAAAGCGCTCCAATGCGAACAGAAAGGTGGAGAAATCCTATGACAGATAACCGATCCAAAGAAATGACCAGACTGGCAATTTCCGCTCTTGAGGACAAAAAAGCGGAGGATATCAGTATTATTGATATCAGTGAGGTTTCCGTTCTGGCAGATTATTTTCTGATTGCCAGCGGAAGCAACCGCAGTCAGATCCAGGCGCTGACCGATAACGTGGAAGAGAAGCTGGGACGTGCCGGCTATGCCAAAAAACAGATAGAAGGATATGATACCGCTAACTGGATTCTCATGGATTATGGTGATATCATTGTCCATATTTTCGACAGGGAAAACCGTCTTTTCTATGATCTGGAAAGGATTTGGAGAGACGGAAAAAGAGTGGATTTGGAAGAATTCAAATAAAAAAAACGCTGTTTATGTTCAAGTGTCTTTCAAGAGCATAAATGGCGTTTTTTATTATGTGCCCGGCAGCATACGTTTCTATATAATATTATCGGAATGTTTCGGCGTAGTCCCGAATTTTTTCTTGAAGGCTCTGGAAAAGGTGGAATAGTCCCTGAAACCGCAGGCATAACAGGCTTCTGTCACGCTCTTTCCGTTTTGGATTTGTGTTTTGGCAGCCAGAAGTCGCTTTTCGCTGATATAGGAGCCTATGGAGTATCCGGTTTCCGCCTTAAAAAGGTGCATCAGATAAGAACGGCTTATAAAAAAATGATCAGCCAGATCATCAACCGTCACTTCTTCATGCATGTGGGAATTAATATAATCAATAATAGCCGTGATTTTCTCATTGGACACCTCATTTTCCAGATAATTCACATGATTATTTATCAGGGCCCGGTTCAGCCAGATCATGAATTCCAGGAAAAGAACCTTCTGATACAGTTCATTGGCATATTCTTTTCCGGAGAAAGAGCGCTCCAGTTCCCTGCACACGGCGAAAAGGCTGCTTTTTTCCATATTATCAATACGCAGGACGTTTCCATGCTTTGCCTTCGCTTCCCGGAAGCAGCGGCTTAAATCATAGCTCTCATCTTTATATTCCTGCATAAATCCGGAAGAAACATAGATGATAATCCTTTCATAGGGATGGCAGCTGTGAATGACAGGACGATGTATTTCTCCTGCATTGACAAGAATAATATCATAGGGCTTTAATTCATATTTCCGTCCCTCAATGGAATAGGTTACATCCCCGCTCAGGAAGAGGACGATTTTATCAAAATCGTGGTAATGATAGGAAAATTCCATTTTTTTCATATCGTTGAGATGAAAAATCCGGAAGTCATTCTGCAGATATCCTGTCTTTTCGTAATTTTCCATATGCAATCCTCCATTTCTGTTTATTATAAAGCACAATTTGCAAGATTGAAAGCACCAATTCTGTTTTTTGTATTAAAAATGCCATGTAGAATATAAGTTAGTAGAGGAGGCCTGTGGTATGAATTTTAACGCGCTGCGCTATGAAGAGCTTACGCTTAACGCATTTCCTGTTTTGCATACAGAAGTTTATGATGGCTGGATTCTCCGTTTCTCCGGAGGAGAAGGATATCAGGGGAATTGTATAAGCCCACTTTATCTTTCCACAAGAGCTTATGAAGATAAAATTGATTATTGTGAAAATAAATTCAGAGAAAAAGGCCTTCCCTGTGTTTTTAAGATGACGCCTAACGTTCCGGCAGCATTGGATCAGCAGCTGGCAATGAGGCAGTACGAGCTGGAAGACAAAACATATATTATGGAATGCAGTCTCACTTCGGAAGACAGCCTCTCTTCAGAAGAGGCGCAGGTCCTCTCGTCCGGCAGTCCTACGGGAGAAGACGGTGCTCAGGAAAACAATATTTTGGCAAAAACAGAAATTCGCCTCAGCCATGAAATAGATGACAACTGGCTGGAAGCCTTCCTTACTTTGGAAGGTATGGATAAAGATATATGTCCGGAAACCGCAAGGGCAATGCTTAACGCAATCCGTAAACCTGTGTATTGTGCGGCTTTATATGAAAACGAAATATCCCATGGCAGTAATGCAGACTGCGGCAGAATTGTGGGCTGCGGCCTTGGTGTGGTGGAAGATAATAAAATCGGTATTTATGATATCCGTGTGGAAAGCAGCTTCCGGCAGAATGGGATAGGAGCACGTATCTGCCGTGCCATCATGGAAGAAGGAAAAAAGGAAGGAGCCCAAAAGGCATTCCTCCATGTATCCGCTACCAACCGCCCGGCAGTCAGGCTTTATCAGGGGCTGGGATTTGAAGAAGCTTATACTTACTGGTATCGTGTGCATACGGTATAAATGAACGGACGTTTTTTATCTGAAAAACTTTTTGATATTGGTTTATTCTTCCTGAAGCCGGGAATACTTATGGTAAAACCCGGAAAGGAAGAAATTGCCTGTATGCTGAGAAGTTATCATCTTACCCATTTATCGGATGCCGGAAAGGCGGAAAAAATCCTTCATGAAATGGATGGTCTGGAAGGAATGCATTCCGCAAGAATTTCGGCAGACCTGAAGGAACTGGATGTGGATGCGGAAGAAGGAAAGTTCAGCTTTATCATGGATCATACGGTAAACATCTGCCGCAAAATTGCAGATGAATGTGAAATCTCTTTTATGTTCCGTTCCTGAGAGTGCCGCCGTGATGCGGCACTTTCTCTGTCCGGATTATCTTTTTACATATTGACAGATCTGAAAACAGCCTGCTGTGGGAGGTTATCCTCGTCCACAGCAGGCTGTTTGTTCCTGCGCGCTTATAAATTAATGATAAATTCGGAATACGCCGAAAACTTTTCCTAAAATCTTACAGTCATTGACGATGATGGGATCCATGTTATCATTTTCAGGCTGGAGACGGATGTGGCCTTTTTCACGATAGAAGGTCTTTACCGTAGCGGAGTCATCTATCAGCGCAACTACCATATCGCCGTTCCTGGCTGTGGAACAGCTTTGTACAAAAATCTGGTCGCCGTTATTAATACCTGCATTTATCATGGAATCACCGCGAACCTTAAGAATAAAAGAAGGATCGCCTCCCGGTATGAATTCAGCCGGGATCGGAAAATAGCTCTCAATATTTTCTTCCGCAAGAATGGGCTGGCCTGCAGCGACGTTGCCGACAACGGGCAGGCTGATCATTTCTGTTCTCACCATCTGGAAACTGTCGTCACAGATTTCTATAGCCCGGGGCTTGGTAGGATCTCTTCTGATATATCCGTTCTTTTCCAATGTCTCCAGGTGGGAATGAACAGAGGATGTGGACTTCAGGTGAACAGCCTCACAGATTTCTCTTACTGCAGGCGGATATCCCCTTTCCAATATTTGAACCTTTATGTATTCCAGGATTTCTTTCTGCTTTGCAGTAATCTTGCCCTGTGCCATATTTCATCCTCCTTAAAATCCCGATAGTGTTTTTTTAAGTATAGCATAGGGAGTTTTAAAAAGCAAACATATATTCCGAATAACTGTTCGATTTTTGTCCCGTTTTTACGCTGATACTATTGACAATCGAATCTATGTTCGATATAATAAAAAGCATAAAGAACGTGTGTTCGAATATGTCTGGAGGGCGGAAAATGTTTGAAGAAAGAATCCGATTGAATAAAATCAGAAGAGAGCGGGAACGGAAACGTCATATCCTCATTTTTATCATTTCCGCCTCCATAACAATATTCCTTACAATTGCAGGAGGCAGTTTTATTTCCAAAGCACAGGGCCCCGATACGCCTGTCTATTACAAATATTATACCAGCATCCGGATTGAAGCAGGTGATACCCTGTGGTCGCTTGCGGATGCCTATGCCGATGAGAATTTCAAATCAAAGGAATCCTTTATTAAAGAAGTGGTCAGAACCAATCATTTACTGGATGATAATATCTGTGAGGGTGACTATCTTATTGTTCCGTATTATTCAGCAGAGTTCAAATAATAAGAGGAATAATACATACTGAATCGGGAATAAGGAACATATGTTCCTTTTCTATAAACTTCACACACTTAATTTCCAGAAAACCAAAGGGTTTCTTAAGAAATTCTTTGGTTTTTTCTGTGCCCAATTTTTAGCTTTCAGGAATATTCTATTCTTAAACCTGATTGCAGCAGCCTCAGGGGTTTTTAAGTAAGAAATCCTTGGGCTGTATTACACGCTGAATGATCTGTTCCTTGTTTTTATTTATAGGAAAAAAAGAGGAAAGTATGTTATAATACTACAAGAATACGGCCGGAGATGCCGTAAATTACACATGACAGCAGAGGGAGGATGTTTTAAATTGGAAGCAAACCGTATTTTAGTAGTGGAAGATGACAAGGATATCAGAGAAGGAATTGAAATATATTTGAGAAACCAGGGCTATGTGGTTTTCCAGGCCGGGGACGGAGTAGAAGGTTTACAGGTCATTATGCAGGAAGAGATTCATCTTGCCATAGTTGATATCATGATGCCCCGTATGGATGGCATTACCATGATGATGAAGGTCCGGGATAAAGGCTATGATTTCCCGGTTATTATGCTTTCTGCCAAATCAGAGGAAGTTGATAAAATCATGGGACTGAATATGGGTGCAGACGATTATGTGACCAAACCCTTTACTACCATGGAGCTTCTGGCCAGAGTCAATTCCCATCTCCGCCGCTACAGCAGATATCTGGATGCTGTGACTAAAGCGGCAGAGCCGGAAAATGATACCTATCACTGTCTGGGAGGCATTGAGGTTAACGAAGAAACAGTAGAAGTTTTCGTGGATGGAAACCCTGTTAAACTGACTCCTATAGAATTCAAGATTCTGCTTCTTCTCATTAAAAACCCGGGACGGGTATTCAGTGCAGACGAAATATATGAACGTATCTGGAATGAAAAAGCGATTAATACAGATACCATTATGGTCCACATTCGTAAAATCAGGGAGAAAATCGAAATTGATCCGAAAAATCCTAAATATTTAAAGGTGGTGTGGGGTGTTGGATACAAAATGGAAAAACAATAAAAACAGTTCCTTTTTACTGCCGGCGATAGCTATCAGTGCTGCCGTCAGTATTCTTTTCATGTCTCTTTTTCCATTGTTTCAGAAAAAGGCAGAAGAGAGTTATATAGATCCTCTTACCGAACAGGATTTTATCAGTGATTTATTTGCTGTAAATCTGGTTCAGTATAAATATCTGCGGGAAAAAGCAGATCAGAAGCAATACGAATACTCCGATCTTTATCTGGAAACGAAGATCCAGAATACTTACAACCGCACTGAGGATGACGAATCGGAGTCGTTTTCCGACTCGTATACGGATATGGCAATGCAGACATTTCTTTCTACCCAGAGAGAATCGATTAACAGCCAGTGTATGCAGTTTGAAGGCATGCTGTCTTCTCTGGGCGAAATGATGGATTATTATGTGGAGGATTTAAACAGCGGTACAATCCTTTCAAACAGCGGAACCAGTCTGCCTGATGCGCTGAGCGAGCAGCAGGCGGATTCTGATAAAAAATCAGATTATCTTTATTATCTGAGCCTGCAGTATGACAGTGCCGGCAACATATCCAATGTCAACGTGAGGTGCAGGGACAATGCCAAGCAGTTCTTAAGCCGTGTGCAGAATGCCGGTCATGATTTTCCGTTAAAGCTGCAGGAAGATGTGCCATCCGGATATACCTATAATTATGAAGCTAACGGACGCATGGCGGATTACACGGTTTATGATGAATATAATGATATGTTTGCGGCAGGTTCCATCCATCTTACCCTGATGGCACCTTCCAATATGAGGGTAATATACGGTCTGACTCAGGCCCAGTATACGGAACTCATGAAGCCGGATAATTATTATGAATATATGAGCAATTTCCAAAGTCTTCATTTTGCAGGCAGAAACAGCTATTATCAGGCAGGGATTGCTCCGGCTTATATACTATTTCTTCTGGCTGCTGCCGTTATCGGGTTCTTTCTGTGCCGGAAACGGATTCTGCATAATGAGGAAGCTATCAATAAAATCGGCCGGATTCCGCTGGAGTTTACAGCAGCGGCAGTCGTCTTACTGTTTATGGCATCATCACAGGTGATTCAATTTGTATATGAATTTCAGAACGATCTGTTCCTGCGCAATGTCAGGGCGGGAATAGGGCTGGATGGGAAACTCGGTTTCCTCCCTCTGGATAAAACCATAATGTTTCTTCTGTTACTGATAGTTTTTCTTCTTGCCTTCCTGATAGGAACCAATCTTTCAGGCTTCGGAAGAGGTTATCTGAAGAAACACAGTCTGATCTGTAGATATTGGACGCGTATCGTCGGGAAAGTACGGGAAGTGGTACACGATTTTTACACGGATCTCGTCACTTATGATATCGGTACCGATGCAAACAGGATCATACTGAAGGTCATTGCCGTAAACTTCGGCATTCTCCTGATAATCTGCTGCTTCTGGTTCGCCGGAATTTTCGGCCTGATAATTTATTCAGTCATCATATATTTTATATTGAAAAGATATGTAAAGGATATCCAGTCCAAATACCGGAAGCTGCTGAACGCTACGAGTTCTATTGCTCAGGGGAATCTGGATACCGCGCTTTCAGAAAATTTCGGTATCTTTGAAAGCTATAAGTCCCAGCTGTGGCAGATTCAGGCGGACTTTAAACGTGCTGTAAATGAAGAAGTTAAGAGCCAGCGGATGAAAACAGAGCTTATCACCAATGTTTCCCATGACTTGAAAACGCCTTTAACTGCTATTATTACCTATATTGAGCTGCTTCGTGATCCTTCCCTTCCGGATGAGAAGAGAAAAGAGTATCTGGATATTCTGCAGCGTAAGGCCAATCGTCTTAAAGTGCTCATAGAAGATTTGTTCGAAATCAGCAAAGCCAGCAGTAAATCCGTAACGCTTCAAATCGTGGATGTGGATATCTGCAACCTTCTGCGTCAGGCTTATCTGGAGCAGGATGACAGGATTTCCTCCGCAGGGCTTGATTTTAAATTCAGCCTTCCGGATGAAAAAATTATTCTTCCTTTGGACAGTCAGAAAACCTACCGGATATTTGACAATCTCTACAGTAATATTGTTAAATATGCTCTTTCGGGAACCAGGGTTTATATTCTTCTGAGGAATGAGGCAGACTATGTACAAATCGAGCTTAAAAATATATCCGCAACAGAACTGTCTGTAGCTGCGGAAGAGCTTACGGAACGTTTTGTAAGAGGCGATGATGCCCGTAATACGGAAGGAAGCGGCCTTGGCTTGGCCATAGCCAAAAGCTTTGCAGAGCTGCAGGGCGGTTCTATGAAAATTGATATCGACGGAGACCTGTTTAAGGTAATCCTGCGGTTTAAAAAGAAAAATACGGACGGTGCTGCTTCCGGCGAAGAAAAGGCTGCCGCGCAGGGCGTTACAATGACGTTCGGGGACAAAAACGGAACCGCACAGCAGCCGGGCAGCGGATTTTTCCCGGGAAACAACGGCTATTATGGCACTCCCGGCTATGGAACACAGAACGGCGGTCCGCAGGGAAATGGTTACGGAAATCCCAATTATTACAGCCCCCGTCCCATGCAGCAGGGAAATACGGGGCGGAGCTTTGGTACTCCTTATAGCAATAACTATGGAGGCTATCCCGGAAATAATACGGTTCGTCCCAATTATCCTTACCAGCCAAACGTACCCAATATGGACTGGCAGAATCAAAATGCCCCATATCCTCAGGACAACAGGATCATACCTTCCGGAGTACCTTTAAATTCCGGAAGCACTCAGGGACCGGAGCCGCCTCAAAAGAATACGTTTATGAAAAGGCGGCCGAAAAGGGAACGCAGGAAGAACAATAAAGAGGAATAGCTTGAAGACCATATTATTATTGGAAGATGATGAAAATCTGAATAAAGGCATTGCCTTAAGGCTTCAAAGGGAAGGCTATGAGGTATTTCAGGCCTTTACTGTCACCCAGGCAAGAGAACTTTTCCGGGAAAAGGAAATATCGCTGATTATCAGTGATATTTCCCTTCCTGACGGTGACGGTATTTCTTTCTGCCGGGAAATAAGGAAAACCAGCAATGTCTATCTGATTTTCCTTACCGCACTGAACCAGGAAGTCGATATTGTAAACGGCTACGACTATGGAGCGGACGATTATATTACAAAGCCTTTCAGTCTGATGATACTGCTTTCCAAGGTAAACGCCCTGATGAGAAGGGTTGAGAAAAAGGATTCCTACCGGCTGCGATCCGGCGGTATCTGCCTGGATTATCATGAAATGAAAGCATATAAGGACAGCGAACCGATTGTCCTGACAAAAAAGGAATGGCTGCTGCTGGCTTTTTTTCTGGAGAATCCCCGGCAGATACTCACAAAGGAGCAGCTTTTAGAGGCTGTATGGGGCCAGGACGGACAGTTTGTGGATGATAACACCGTACCGGTTAATATCAGCAGGCTTAGAAACAAAATTGCTGCCGAAGAGATACAGACAGTAAGGGGGATGGGATATATATGGACAAAAGAAGCTGTAAAAGAAGCCTGAGCTATGCCGGGCTTCTTTTTATACTGGTACTTTTTATAATTTTATTCCTTTCTATGGGATGGGAGCTTCAGAAAAAGGAATATATGCTTTTAGGCTATATGGCCGCCATTTATCCTGAACAGGAAAGTGAACTTCTAGGAGCGGTGAATGAGCCGGAACGTTATTACTCTGATATTTACTATGAAAAAGGCCGGGCTTTGGAAGAAAAATATGGATTTGATACAGGCAGCAGAGATACCTCACGCCTTATACTCCGTTATTTTTTCCTGTTTTGTGGCATTACCTGTGCCGCAGGCCTTCTGTTTCTGTATGCGGATATACAGAGCCGAAAACGCTGCCGGTGTATGGAAGAGGATTACAGCAGCCTCCTTCTGTTAACAGAAGAAAAGGAAGCGAAAAATGGGCTTATACAGGAAAGGCTGAAACTGGAGGAAGGAAAGACAAAGGAACTCATAACCGATATTTCCCATCAATTGAAAAATCCTCTTGCCTCTTTGAAAACAGAAGCTTACCGCTGATAAATCCGCCGAAGGTACGGTGTACAAACCGAATGTCTTCAATAAAGGAATTGGCACGCTTGATATCCATGGCGGAATAAATGGCTTTTTTTGCCTGGCCGATGAACTTC
>NZ_MPDJ01000003.1:733934-737991 GCF_001881565.1 Eisenbergiella tayi | reverse complement strand
TTATCAGTCTTTCTCCTTACCCTGGCCCAACCCCCATACCGCCATCCCCATGGTGTGGTGTCCGGACGGTTTCTTAGCAACATCTGGAGGTGTATAAGGGACAGATACAGGGTTCCTTCTAGGGGACGCTTTCGCTCGGATAAGCACGCAGCGGTACTAAGGCTGCAAAGTACGCAGCCTAAGGACCGGCGAGCTTATGACGCCCCTTACAGGATCCCCTGTATGGCGGTCATAGCCGGCAGCGGAAAAGGGCAGGGAGGGGTTCTCAGGCCGGGCGGCAGACACGGAAGCAGCGGATGGAACGGAAAGCTGTCTTTGCAAAGTGTAAGTAATTTAAAAATGTTTATTGACATACATACCGTTAGTATGTATAATTAAACCTACCAACGGTATGTAAATATAAAAGGGAAACTGAGTTTTAATACAGATAATCCCGGGAAAAAGGGAGGACTCTTATGGCAAGGAATAAATATCCGGAAGAGACGCGGAATCTGATTATTGATACGGCTGCCAGGCTGTTTGTGGAAAAGGGATATGAGCATACTTCCATACAGGATATCATCAATAATTTGGGAGGGCTGAGCAAGGGCGCCATTTATCATCATTTTAAATCAAAGGATGAGATTATGAACGCGGTTGCGGATAAGCTTTATGCCGGGGCGACGGAAAGTATGTGGGTCATTGCCCGCAGGAAGGATCTCACCGGCCTGGAAAAGCTGAGGATGATATTCCAGACTTCCATGTATTCTTCCGCCCAGGAAGAGCTGTTCTCAGCGGCGCCCGATATGATGAATAATCCTCAGCTGCTGGTTCTCTATCTGCGCAATTCCGTACAGCAGGAAGCGCCGGCCATGATCCAGCCTATTCTGGAAGAAGGAATCGCGGACGGCTCCATCCAGACCGAATATCCAAGGGAATTGGCGGAGGTTCTGATGCTCATAGGAAATCTCTGGCTGAATCCTCTAGTTTACCCCTGCGATACCGAACAGCTTCTGAATAAAATGAGGTTTTTCCAGCATATGCTCCGGGGCTTCGGTATGGATATCATTGAAGATGAGATGTTTACCCGGCTGGAAAAATATTCACAGCTTTATCAGGAAAACAAGGATCGTTAAGTCTCTTTTCATGTCAGAAATAACTGCTCCTCCCGGAGCAGATTATTTTTATCATTATACATACCAACGGTTGGTATTAATAATTAGGAGGAATCTATGATAACTATTACAAACATAAGCAAGGCCTATGCAGCCACCCCCGTTTTGGAAGGCTGTTCTCTCCAGGTGCCGGATGGCGCCATCTATGCGCTGGCCGGAAGGAACGGTGCAGGGAAATCCACTCTGCTGAAGCTGGCCGCCGGTTTCCTCTGCCCTGATATCGGGGAAATCCGGATACAGGGAAAGCAGACCTGGGAAAACCGGGAAAGTATCCAGAAAGATATCGGCACTCTGATTGACGTCCCCGTATTCTATGAACACCTCTCCGCCGCTGAAAATCTGAAACTGCAGCAGGCCTACCAGAAAACAGATACCGATATCGGCGGCATCCTGGAAAAGGTAGGGCTTTCCGGAATCAGTGAAAAGCCCGTCTCCGCTTTTTCCACCGGCATGCGCCAGAGGCTTGCCATTGCCAGGGCCCTGCTTCATAATCCCCGGGTCCTTCTTTTGGATGAACCTCTGAACGGCCTGGATCCTCTGGGGGCGGAGGAACTGCGTTCCCTCTTTGTCAGCCTGGCCGAAGAAGGAAAGACACTGCTGATTTCCAGCCATATACTCAGTGATATCTCTGCTATGGCCGACACCGTAGGGATCCTTTCCGGTCACCGGATCTGCAGGGAATTCGATATGGAACAATACCGGGGCAGCCGGAAAGAAGCCTTTGAACAGGAAGTGCTCGCTGCCATGAAAGGAGAAGCCGAATGAAACTGATACGTCTTGAATGGAAAAAAATAAATCCCGCCCCTTACCTGGGCACCGCTCTCGGCCTGCTGGCCCTCAGCATGCTTATCGCCCTCCTTTTCTGCTTTCTTCCCGAATCGGAATGGGGGCCTGCCCAAATGTCACTTTCCCGTAACTGGCATTTCCTGATCCTTCTGGTATCCTGCGTCACCCTTTTTTCCTATACCATGCTGGGTGCCGTCTTAAGTTCCAGGGTTATCCTTACCGAATTCCTGGGAAAAAACAAACTTTTGGTCTTTTCCTGGCCAATCAGCCGCAAACGCCTTTTTGCCGCCAAAACAGCCTTTCTCTTCCTTTTCACGATTGCCGGCACCTTTATTTCCAATTTATTGGCAGTTTTAACAACCTTACTCTTATCTAACCTGTTCCACGGATTTCCCGGAGCCTTTACGGCTGATGATTTGGGCTATCTCCTTCTGGTCAGCTTCTCCATTGCCCTGCTGGCCTCCTGCATCTGCCTTGCCGCCGTCCGGTTCGGCTTCTGGAAGAAATCCCCCACCGCCGTCATCGTTTCGGCCCTCATCCTCATCGCTCCCATGACCAATATGGCGTCGGCAAACCTGTACGGCGGACTGAGCCTGATTGTTTTTACCCTCATCATGGCCGTCGTCTTTTTATTTGTCTACGGAAACTTATCAAAAAAAATCGTATCAATGGAGGCATTATGAAAAAAGGATTTTCTAAAGACTTTTACCTTGTACTGATAGGACAGATCATCTCCCTGTTTGGAAATGCGGTAATCCGCTTTGCACTCCCCCTTCATCTCCTGTCCGTCACCCACTCCCCTTCCCTGCTTGGAATCGTATCCGGCTTCGCCTTCCTGCCCCTTGCGGTTATGTCTCCCGTAGGTGGCCTGATCGCCGACCGCGTAAACAAACGGAATATCATGGTAGTCCTGGACTTTTTCACCGCCGGCCTGGTCCTCGCCTTTCTTCTCCTCTCCGGCAGAGTCAGCCTCGTAGGCCTGATTCTTGTCATGCTGTTCCTGCTGTACGGCATTTCCGGCGCCTACCAGCCCTCCGTCCAGGCCAGCATCCCCCTGCTGGTAACAGAAGAAGCCATCATGCCCGCCAACGCCCTCATCAACATGATCTCCTCCCTCTCCGGCCTGCTCGGCCCCGCCCTCGGCGGAATAGCCTACGGACTGTGGGGAATCACCCCCATCCTTTACCTCTGCGCCGGCTGCTTTTTCCTCTCCGCCCTCATGGAGCTTTTCATTCACATCCCCTTTACCCGCAAAGAACGCACCTGCTCCCTCTTCCGCGAACTCGCCGGTGACATAAAAGAAAGCCTCCTCTTCATCACCCGTGAAAAAAAGGAAATCGGCAAACTGACCCTCTGCTGCACCGCCGTAAACTTCTTCCTCTCCGCCCTCATGATCATCAGCCTGCCCGTAATCGTCATGCAGATCCTCTCCTTCCCCAAAGGAAATGCCTCTGAAATGTACGGCTTCCTCCAGGCTCTCATGGCAGCCGGAGGCCTCGCTGGCGGCATGGCTGCCGGAATCTTCAGCAAAAAACTCAATATCCGAAACAGCTGGAAGCTCCTCTTCGCCTCCTCCCTCCTCCTCATCCCCATGGGAGCCGCCCTCCAGCCGGCAATCCCCGCCTACGCCGCCTACACAATAATAGCCCTCTCCGGCCTCCTCATCATGGCCCTTGCCTCCCTATACACCATCCAGATCATGTCCTACATCCAGCTCACCACCCCCGCAGCCCTGATAGGCAAAGTCATCTCCTGGATCATAGCCCTCTCCTCCTGCGCCCAACCCGCCGGCCAGATAATGTACGGCTTCCTCCTCGAACACCTCCAAACCAAAATCTGGCTCATCTTCACCCTCACCGCCCTCCTCTCCATGCTCGTAAGCTACTGGAACAAACAAGCCGCCAAAAACCTGTAATATTATTACATTCAAAGGTTTTAACATTTATACAACAAATCCCTTACATGCAATACCATTATAACCTTCAAGGAGCCCGTATCATTTCCACGTCCGCCCTGCACGCAGCCTGTCCCTCGCCCGGCTCACCCTCCCGGCCCGGCATCACCCGGATATTGCCAGACGGCATACTCTATGGCCGGACAGAGGCATCTCAAAAAAA
>NZ_MPDJ01000003.1:716547-733912 GCF_001881565.1 Eisenbergiella tayi | reverse complement strand
TGCGCCAATGCTCCACTGCCCGCCCTTAGCAGCGATGTCTGACGACCAAAGGGAGGAGTTCAGCTGCATTGGCAGCGGAGTGTTGGCACAAAATAGTTAGAAACAGCCTCTTTTTTTGTCTGCCTCTGTCCGGCCATAGAGTATGCCGTCTGGCAATATCCGGGTGATGCCGGGCCGGGAGGGTGAGCCGGGCGAGGGACAGGCTGCGTGCAGGGCGGACGTGGAAATGATACGGGCTCCCCCCACACATATTTTTTTGATTGTTATGCACAAAAGGCTGTCCTAATATCCCATTTTGTGGTACACTTTTACCATACCAAATAACCAAACAGGGGGAATCACTTATGGCAAAAGAAATGATTGCAATGCTTCTTGCCGGCGGCCAGGGCTCCCGACTATACGCCCTGACCCAAAAATTGGCAAAACCTGCTGTCCCTTTTGGCGGAAAATACCGTATTATCGATTTTCCGCTGTCCAACTGCGTTAATTCCGGTATCGATACCGTAGGGATTTTAACGCAGTATCAGCCAATGGTACTCAACGAATACATCGGAAACGGACAGCCCTGGGACCTTGACCGCCTTCATGGAGGGGTACATGTCCTGCCGCCCTATCAGAAGGCCTCCGGCTCCGACTGGTATAAGGGCACAGCCAATGCTATCTATCAGAACATCCCGTTTATCGAACGCTACGATCCGGAATATGTCATCATTCTTTCCGGAGATCAGATCTGTAAGCAGGATTACAGTGATTTTCTGCGTTTTCACAAGGAAAAGGGTGCCGAATTCAGTGTAGCCGTAATGGAAGTCCCCTGGGAGGAAGCCTCCCGTTTCGGTCTCATGGTTGCTGATGAAAACGACAAAATCACCGAGTTCCAGGAAAAACCCAAAAAGCCGAAATCCAATCTGGCCTCCATGGGAATTTACATTTTCAATTGGGATGTGCTCAAAAAGTACCTGATGGAGGATGAAGCGGATCCTGATTCTGAAAACGACTTCGGCAATAATATCATTCCCAGCCTGCTGAGGGACGGACGGGAAATGTACGCCTACCACTTCAGCGGTTACTGGAAGGATGTGGGAACAATCGCTTCTCTCTGGGAAGCCAACATGGAGGTGCTGGATCCGGAGCACAGCGGAATTAATCTTTTTGATGATAACTGGAAAATATACAGCCGGAACAGCGGTATGACCGGCCATAAGATAGCCTCCGGGGCCATTGTTGAGAACTCCATGATCACGGACGGCTGCCGTATCGGCGGACATGTAAAGCATTCGGTTCTGTTTGCCGGCGTTATCGTTGAGCCGGGAGCCAAAGTGGAGGACGCCGTAGTTATGGGCGGGACCGTCATCAAGGCCGGTGCGGTTGTGGAGCACTGCATCATTGCGGAAAATGTGGTAATCGGTGAAAATGCAGTTGTGGGAGCCATGCCTGAAGGTGATTCTGCCGGAGTGGCAACCGTAGGATCCGGGGTATATATCGGTGCCGGGGCAAAAATCGGCCCTGATGCCATGATTGAACAAAATGTAAAGGATGGTGAAGAAGAATGGTAAATTCTAACGCAAATGCACTGGGCATCATTTTCCCCAACGGCTATGATTCACTGGTACCCGAACTGGTTGCAGAGCGCCTGATGGCTTCCATTCCCTTTGCGGGACGTTACCGGATGGTGGATTTTGTTTTATCCAGCATGGTGAACTGCGGTATCGACAATGTTTCCGTTATTGTACGGAAAAATTACCATTCCCTCATGGATCATCTGGGTTCCGGGCGTGCATGGGATTTAACCCGCAAAAACGGCGGCCTGAATATCGTCCCTCCCTTTGCGGAAAAAACGGTAAAGGTTTATAACGGCCGTGTGGAGGCTCTCGCAAGCATTCTGGATTTTCTGAAGGATCAGAAGGAAAAATATGTCATTATGTCAGAGGCCAATATCGCCGCTAATTTCGATTTCAAGGCGATGCTGAATGCCCATATTGAAAGCGGTGCCGATCTGACCCTGGCCTATGCGCAGGAAGAAATTCCAAAGGGACTGATTAAGCCCTTTGATATCAATAAGGATTTGTATTATACGCTGGATATTGAAGACGGACGGGTAAAAGAAATCCAGATCAACCCGGAAACGCCCGGAGTCCAGAATCTGTCCATGAACATTTATATTATGGACAGGGAACTTCTGATCAGCCAGGTCAGCGCTGCATTCGTCAGAGGCCATGTCTATTTCGAACGGGATATTGTGGCTCCCCAGCTGGATAAGCTGAACGTACAGGCATATAAATTCACCGGTTATCTGGCCCGGATCAGCAGTATGAAGAGCTATTTTGATGAAAACATGAAGCTTCTGGATGACGAAAATCTGGATGCCCTCTTCGGAAGCAACCATATTTATACCAAAATCCGTGACGACAATCCCACCCGCTATATGGAAGGAGCCAGGGCCGACAATATTATGGCGGCTGACGGCTGCATTATCGAGGGGGAAGTGGAAAACAGCATCCTTTTCCGAGGCGTAAAAGTAGGAAGAGGCGCCAAAGTGAAAAACTGTGTGCTGATGCAGGATACCGTAATCGAACCCGGAGCGGAGCTGGAATATATCATATCCGATAAGGATGTGACCATCACTGCCGATAAAAAGCTTAAAGGTACGGACAGCTTCCCTGTTTATGTAGCCAAATACCAGGTCGTTTAATATGACGCCTGTCGGAAACTTTCCGTTTTCCGGTCAGTCTCATCCGGTAATGAACTTATTGACCTTTGCACTGCGAGCCTGTGGATTCTGCAGATAAATCTGTTTTTCTATCCGTTTGAAGGCCTGCTCATAAGACAATTTTCCGGCCTTGCGGAAAACCTCCTCTCCAAACAGGTTTTCCGTAAGGCAGAAAACGGTGGATGACCAGCCATATTCTTCCCCGCTGCGGGAACGCTTCCTCGCCCGCCCGCATATGGAAATATAGAAATCCATCTGCAGCTGCGTAAGGGCTTTGTCAAAGCCTGACTTATCCTCTCCCGAAAAACCGCCGTACTGCTTCAGCAAATGAACCGGAAGCTCTTTTTCCTCACTGAGGATATCATAAATCCGCTTTGCCATGAGAGTGACATTGCCTTCTTCATATTCCTCCTGAAGTTCTTTTTTCCCCCGCCGCACCGCCAGAAAATAGGGATACCATTCCTTTGTAATATAGCCGCTTTTACGGAAAAACAGTTTCCCGTAAGCGATATCCGTATACTCGTCCAGAACCCGTATCCGCCATTCCCATGGATCTGTCTCCGGATCCTCTGTGTGCCACGCAATGCTTTCTCTGAAGGCATCGCTCAAAGTAAAGACGCCCTCCCCGTTTTCTCCGCCTATGGTAAATCCCACGGACCGCAGTTCCTGTATAAAATCATTAAAATGATTGATCTCTCTCATCCTGTTCCCTCCCATTATGCTTTAGTGATAGCTATTCCGCGAATCTTTGCACTTATTCTATCATGCAGATACTTTCCGAAGCAATGCCCTGCTATTATGTTATTTCATTTCCGGGAGCCTTCCGTTTCAAATAAGCAGACATCAGTCTGATGTCTGCCCGGCAAACTGCACCGGCTCCACATCCGGTGTCAAAACTTCCATTTTATATTCCGGGAACTGCTCCAGAAGCTCGTCCAGGCAGAGCACCGTGTTATATACCACATCATGGGCAAGGAGAACCACCTTTTTCCTGCCCAGAGTAGTCGTCCTCCCATTGACAACCAGTTCCGCAGGAGTTGTCTTTTCAGCCGCATCCTCCAGGCTGGCATTCCAGTCAAAATAAATATATCCTCTCTCCGTCATTGCCTGTATAATGCCGTCGCTCACTTCCTTATCATAGGAATTGATGCTGCCTCCCGGAAAACGGAACAGCCTGGTTTCCGCCCCTGTCACCTCCAAAACCGTCCGGCGCGCTTCTTCGAAATCTTCCAGGTAGCTGTCCACACTTTGATAAAGGGTATTGTAATCATGGGAATTACAATGGATGCCAATGGCATGCCCTTCCTCCACAATCCTTCTTGCGGTTTCCGGATTCCTTCTCACATTTTCCCCTACCACAAAAAAGGTGGCCTTTATATTTCCCGCCTTCAGGATATCCAGCACCGCATTTGTATTCTCTGCCGAAGGGCCGTCATCAAAGGTGAGGTACAGGGTCCTGGGGTTAAAATACAAATCAATTCCTCTGGCAATCCCTTCTGTCAGCTTATCCTGATAGGCCGGATCCAGCAGTCTGCCCCGTTCCTCCGGATTGGAAAGAAATCCGGTTTCAATAAGACAGGCCGGCATGGCTGTTTTACCTGTCACACAGAAATCAGCGTCATCCCTGATTTCCCGGGCACCCCCTCCTGTCGCGGATACGGCCTCCTGATGCAGCAGCCGGGCCAGACGCCTGCTGTCCCTTGATGCATCCGATCCGTCGTACCAGGTTTCAATTCCCGCGACAGAGGAATCCTCATAAAAGTTCTGGTGGATGCTCACATAAATATCCGCCTGCCAGAAGTTAGCCATTTCCACACGCCTTTCTTTAGCGATATAAGTGTCATCCCCTCTTGCCATTATTACCTGGTATCCCATTTCCTTCAGCCTCGAGCAAAGCCTTTCGGCAATAGCCAGGTTCACATCCTTTTCCGAAATACCGCCCACGGAGCAGCCCGCATCCTCTCCGCCATGCCCCGGATCCACCACAACCACCGGGACTCCCGGCTTCTTTACCGCTTCCCCAAGCAGCATCCCTTTCCCATAAATCCCGCTGTATTTCTCCGTCTCCTTCCAGGCGCTGTCCCCTTCTGCTTTTGCATTTGCCGCGGCCTCCACAGCCTTATCCTCCGTCGCTGCGACAGCGGTCAGGGCCAGAAGCAGGGAAACCGTTCCGATTCCGGCCGTTATCCAGAGCATAAAAATGCCCGGCCATCTTTTTCTCCTCCTTCTCCTGAATCCTCTTCTTCTGCGGGAACCCGAACCCGATAATCCTATGTACATAAATGACTCCTCTCATGCAAAACGCAGGCAGCTCTGATTCACCGCCTCATCTGTAAGCCCTGCCGCGCAAAAAAAGCTCCTGCGCAATCCTAATCGCTTTCATCGATTTCAGATTACACAAGAGCTGCATCAAAAGATCATCATTCCTGCATCAAAGTTGTATCATTTGGAAATTTTTAAAAACAATTCATTAATGCCTTCATAAAACCCTATCGTAACGATCGTTTCCTCATTCCCCATGCCGCTGTATACATATTTTTTAAAATACGGTGTGGATTCCATCAGCGGATTGGCGGCTTCATAAGGCTCCGGATCCGTAAGGCCCATATATCCGCTCCACCTGGCCGCAATCTCATCCGGATCCATATCCTCCCACACCCGGGAGGTGCGGACATAAAATTCATAAATTTTCCCGTCATCCGCGTCAATATAGGCATCGATCAGGCGGTTTTCCTTGTTGGCGTTTTTCTGGCTTGTGGACAGGCTCATTTTCCAGACCGCCACATTATTCTGAGGCTCCGGCACATCAATGGCGGAATACAGGGTGGCGTCATAAGATGCCGCGTCCACCTTCCGCACTCCGTCCGGCAGGATATCCAGCTCCTTCAGCATTTCCAGCCCCTTATTGCAGGCCTCATAAATTTCCTCACTAGTGATTTCCTTCCCGGAAGGCCCTCTGTGATTCACCACAAAAGCATAGGCCCCTTCCAGATCCGGGAAATCCACATTTTCCGCTTCTTTCCTTGTTAAAGCGTTCTGTTCGCTTTCCGGCAGGCTCTGGCTGTTCAGGCATCGGGACAGGATATACAGCTTTTCATTGCTGTTCAATGTATACCGGTAGCCTTCCGACGCGGATTCTACGGTCTGCTCATGGGTTTCATCCAGAATTGCCCGATCCTTATATTTAGCCAGGGCTTCCGGCCCCCATATGGAAAGCGCCATAATCAGAACCACAAACAGCAAAAAGGACAGGTTCCTTACTTTCTTTTTCATTCCTCTTCTCCTCGATCCGGCAGGACAAAGCTGATACAGGAGCCTTTCCCCGGGATACTGTCAATTTCCAGCCTGCTTCCGTGCAGAAGCAGTATCTGCGTGCACAGAGCCAGCCCTAACCCGGCCCCGTTTTTGCTCCGGGAACGGGACTTGTCCACCATATAAAAGGCCTTGATAATATTTTTCTGCTCTTCCTTCGGAATGCCCACTCCCTGATCCTTCACGGAAAAACGGTAGCCGTTTTCCAGCCGGGCGCCGGTAACCTCTATGGGGCTTCCCGGTTCAGAGGCCTTACAGGCATTATCCAGCAGATTTACCAGGACCGACTTGATCAGGTTCGCCTCCGCCCACACCATCCCCGGTTCATAGGAAAAATGGAACTCCATATCCCGGTTGGTGACAAACATATTCTCAAGATAAGTGAACAGCATCTCCGCCGAAACCTTCTGGACATCAATCTTTTCCCTTTTGGTTACAATAATTTCAAGGAGCCGCAGGGACATGGCTTCCAGACGTTTTCCTTCCGTATAAATATAATTGGCCGACATAAAGCTTTTTTCCTCATCCAGCTTCCGGGAACGAAGCATATCCGCATAGCCGATTATGGCGGTAAGGGGAGTTTTCAGTTCATGGGCAAAGGCCGCCACAAAATCCTCCCTCGCCTGGATCTCCTCCTCCAGCTTGCTGATATTATCCTCCAGCACGTTAGCCATCAGGTTAAAATCCATGGTCAGCTGCCCCAGCTCATCATTGCTCACCTGCCTTGCCCGGTAGCTGTAATCTCCGGCGGACATTCTCTTGGTGGCTTTTGTGAGCAGCCGGATAGGCTTGCTGAGGAAGGAGGCGATCAAATGCATGATCACCGTCCCCAGAATCAGCATGATAATCGTAACCCTGCGGTAAACGGAAAAACCCAGGGCTCTTTCCCGGAACACCTCCGACACATCCTTCATGGTTTCCAGATACAGGATCCGGTCCAGTGCATTCACGGTCATCCCGGTCTGGATATAATACCGTTCTTCCCGGCGTATCACCCGGTATGTCCTGGTATTTTCATCTGTCTGCTCCAGAATCCCACCTTCGGCATCAAAACCGCTGCTGATATACAGCACATTTTTATGTTCGTCGGAAACCCGGAGCATACGGCTGGTATCATGTCCGCCGGTTTCCAGGTTGGAGGCGATCTGCTCCACCGTATGATCCTGAAGCACATCGTATTTAGCCGGCACATTCAGGGCCGCCGTTTCAAAAGCAAAGCGCAGGATGCTGCTTTCATCCAAAGCCTGCTTTATCTCCCTGTCCAGGGAGGTTTCAAATACATAATTCACAAAATAAAACCCGCTGAATCCGAACGCCAGCGCCATTACAATCATCGTACACAGCAGCAGCTTTAAGGAAAATTTCATTATGATACCTCTAAGCGGTATCCTACTTTATATACCGCCACCAGACTGTGTTCCCATCCCAGCTTCCTGCGAAGACGCTGCACGTGGAGATCCAGGGTACGGCTGTCGCCGAAATATTCCCCCTCCCAGACCTTTTCATACAACGTTTCCCGGAACAGGGCCACGTTTTTATTCCGGATAAAAAGCACAAGCAGGCCAAACTCCTTGTTGGTCAGTTCCACCGGCTTTCCTGCCTTCGTCACTCTGTGCGCTTCCACATCCACGGACACATCCCCTGCGGTCAGGATCTGATCCGTTTTATTATACCGGCGCAGGACCGCTTCCACCCTGGCGACCAGCTCCACCACATCAAACGGCTTTACCAGGTAATCATCCGCGCCCAGTTTCAGCCCCTTCACCCGATCCCTCACCTCATGCTTTGCCGTGATGAAAATCACAGGAATGCCCATGGGCCTTATGTATTCCATAATGTCATAGCCATCGGCCCCCGGCAGCATGATATCCAGCAAAATCAAATCAAAAGGCTCGCTTTCAATAATATTCAATGCTTCCAGTCCATCCTGTACCGTCCTGCACTGATAACCGGATGCGGACAGGTTCAGATCAATCAAATCGCAAATCGGTTTCTCGTCATCCACTACAAGTATCTTTATCATCTGCGGTCATAAACTCCTTTCAAACGCTCCATCCCCAATAAGCCCGGGCCTTCTGTACCAGCCCCTCCATCGTATCATCCTCGCTGCTTTTATACAGCTTCTTAAACTCCGTATCCTCATAAAACCCGCCGGTCCTCTGGTAATAAATATCATAATCACTGACAATGACCTGCTCGTTGCTGTCACCCTCATAGCTGTAGCGTGCCAGCACCACAATATCCTTCAGCCCGTCTCCGTCTATATCCTTGCAGGTAATTCCCTTCAGCGCATAAAGATTGTCATAGTCCCGCATGGGCTGGAAGCTCCATACAATATATCCCTGCTCATTCACCAGATAAATCATAAACACATCATAGTCAGCCATGCTGTAAATCCCGGGCACCACCCGGAGCCTGCCCATCTTTTCAAAATTCCTCCAGTAGCACAGCTCGGTAAAGATTTCAAACCCATTCTTCAGAAGCTCGTCCTGCGTAGTCGCCGTGTAAAGAAATTCCACGGAATTTCCGCCCCGGACAAAAGAGGTGATAAACCGGATGCTCTTATTCATGCTGAACCGGTTAATCTTGTCCGATATTCTCCAGTCCCGGTAAAAGCCCTGCTCCTTCCGGAACAATACCTCCCCGACCTTGTAATCATCCCTGGAAAAGGCCTTGTTTTCATTTTTACAGGTAGTGATCAGCACAATATCCGTAAGCCCGTCCTCATCCACATCCTGAAAAGAAACCGCCGCGATCCCCTGGTTGGGCTGCCGCAGTTCCCCCTTATTCCGGTTATTCGATTCCAGCTGATCCGTTTTGTATACAATATTCTCATCTTCATCCGCCAGAAAAATAGCCATCCGGTTATAATGGGCGTCCAGGGCGGGAATAAACAAGATCTCCCCATAGGTTTCCAGCGTCACCGGAAACACCTGAGAGCCTATAATATTAAAATCCTGTCCGGGTATATCCGATATCTTCTGTATTGACTCAAACCGCTGCCGGTACTCCTCATATCTTCTCTGCAGTTCCTCCGGACTGTCCCCGGAAGAGGCTTCCACCGAGGCGGGAATCTGTTCACCGAAGAGTGTTGCCCCTGTAAAAAAGAAAGCCATAAGCAAAAGCAGACCTGTTCTGAACAAGCGCCGCCCTATCTTTCTTTTCAATCCGCTTCACCAACCTCCCTGTCCTCCGACGCCTTCTGAATCAGCCGTTCCGTCCCTTCCTCCGTATAAGATAAAAGACGGCCGAACTTCTTTGCGATCTCATAGCTTTTCTGTCTGGTATAGCCGCCGTTTTGAATGACTACCCTCTGCTCTTCCTTCAGTTCAAAGTACGCGTCAAGTACCTCTTTACGGGCATAAAACAAATAATTATATTTCCCTTTGTTCAGTCTCTCCGGAAACAAATCCGTCAGAAAGGCTTCATCCTCCGCATAAAAATAAACTCCATATTTTTCACAAAGCTTCTTTACATCCTTCAGAAAAGAATCCCTCTCCTGCCTGGAATCGCAGGGATGACTCATAGCCAGGGTTTTCACCCCCGCTCCCACCATCTCGCAGAAGCAGTCCATAGCCCCCAAATGATAGGAATACGGATCCACCTTCCGTTCTTCCTCCCCATCCTCTTCATAAACCTCATACTCTTCCTTATCCAAAGACAGCGGAATTCCCGTTTTGCTGCTCACATTCACCCCGCCGTACCACGTACTGTCAACCTCAAAAACATCCCCAACCTGATATTCCGCCGAGAACTCATCATTCTTCCTTACTATCCTTACCCTCTGCTTATCCATCTTCGGACTCCTTATCGCTTTTATAAAACCATTCTAGCACTAAACCACTCCGACAGGCAATTGGTTTTCCGTTTGGCCGGACAAACACTGGCGGGATTTATTAGATGATCTTCCATGAGCGGCACCATCGTCTGATGTGCGGAATATACATAAATATAATAGTGATTCTTTGAGGAGGATTTTTATGTGTACTGCGATGACGCTGGAAACGGCGCAGGGGGAAGTGTATCTGGGGAGGACCATGGATTTTTCCGTCACTTTGGATCCGAGCCTTTATTTTGTTCCAAAGGGGTATCGGTGGGGGAATCTGGCTGCTACGCATACGGTCCGGAACCAATATAGTTTTATTGCGGTGGGGCAGGATGCTTCTCCGGTTGTTTTTGTGGATGGGGTGAATGAAAAAGGATTCGGGGCGGCAGTTTTGTATTTTCCGGGTTATGCATATTATGATCCTCTTGATTCCGGGCAGGATACGAGGCCGCCCATAGCCTCGATTGAGCTTATGCATTTTCTTCTGAGTCAGTGTACGGATGTGGATGACGCGGCAGAGATTCTTCGTACGATCCGGATCGTGGGGATGGAGGATCCTGTTACCGAATCGGTTGCGCCGCTTCATTGGATCATGGCGGATAAAAGCGGCAGGTGTGCGGTCATTGAGAAGACAAAAGAAGGACTGTTCGTAATGGATAACCCGATAGGGATCCTTACGAACAGCCCGGATTTTTCGTGGCAGATAACTAATCTGAGAAATTATAGCAACCTTTCACCCTGGCAGATGCAGGATAAAAAATGGTGCGGGATACAGCTGCCTCCTTTCGGGCAGGGAGCAGGCGGCTTTGGGCTGCCGGGTGACTATTCTCCTCCGTCGCGTTTCGTGAGAACGGCTTTCCAAAAAAGTCATGCGGATTCATGTTCCACTCCGGATGAGGCTGTCATCACAGGGTTCCATCTTATGGAAAATGTCAGCATTCCGAAAGGGGTGGTCATGACGGACAGGAATACAGCGGATTTCACTCAATACACCGCCTTCATCAGACTGTCCACTCAGGAATACTTTTTCACTACCTATAATAACAGGCAGATCACACGGGCAGCCATGCCCGGCATCCGGGAGGAGGAGCCTGCAATCCGCTCTCTTGGGAAGCTGATACGGCCGATTACGTTTGACGAGTTTCCGGGGTAGTTTTCATAAGACTTCCCTTTTTCGGCTGCCGGGAGAGGATAAACACATGTGACGGACAGGACTTCCTACCTTAATTTAGGCAATATATCACTCAGTATCCCTACGGCCTGGTTCAGTCTCATGATATCTTCTTCCGTCAGCTGTTCTTCCAGGCTTTCTATGAAGGCCCTGTTTTTTGTGTAATAGGAATCCAGATAGGTTACTGCTTTGGGCGTCAGACGGATACAGACGGATCTGCGATCCTCCGCATGCTGCACCCGCTCCACAAATTCGCATTCGCACAGCTTGTCCACCAATTTCGTGACCTGCTGCTTGGGAACCTTCAGTTCATGGGCCAGTTCCGTCATAGTCGCCAGCCCCCGCATCCGGAGTGTCTGAAGGCAGTAATAGGTTTCCAGGCTCATCTCCCCGTTCAGCTTTTCCTTGAAAGGCCGTACCAATCTGGAATGCCAGTCCGGCATTACCTGCAAAAGCTTATATACAAACATTTCCGCACCCTTCTCTGATTTCATCCTTTCATTCTCCCCATCCTTTTCTTCCCGTTGACAAAAAATAAGGGAAGTGCTATTCTAGTAAATTAGTAAATAAAACATGACTATCATCAATCTATGATCGTTTCTTTCGATTATACAGGAATTTCTTTTTCTGTCAATCCTCTGAAAGATGTTGATTTATGAAAGAAAGGCGGTAATTCATGAGTACCATACGAAAAATCGGAGAAAAAATAAAGTCTGGCTTTCGCTTCAATACGCTGAGCTTTCTCTTTATTCTTGTTTATATTAATTTTTTTACCTTCCTCTTCGGGCAGGAAAATTCCATTGTAGCCGTTATTTTTACCATTATGATGTCCGCCTCCATGGTGCGCGATCTGACCGCCACGCCTGTGAGGCATCTGTGTATCCAGTCACTGGTTCTGGTATGGATGGCGCTGGCAGCCTTCTGGGTAAATACCCTGCCGGTTCCTCTGGCATTTATCATCCATTTTATCACGCTCCTGCTGATATTGTATTCCTTCACCTACGAATACTCCAGCAATATGTATTTCCCTTATATTTTATCCTATCTGTTCCTGATTTTCCTCGCTCCCATAAGCGCGCAGCAGCTTCCTAAAAGAATATGGGGCATGCTTTTCGGAGCGGCTTCCATTCTGCTGTATCAGTGGTTTATGGGACGGAACCGGGTGGCGGAAACCGCCAGGGATGTGTTGTGTGAAATGACGGATGAGATTCGGAATTATATTGCCTTCCGGCTGAAGGAACAGTCCGAGCCGCCGAGGCCTTCCGGCATACGCAGCAAGCTTTACAGTCTGAGCCGGACGATATATGATCGCAGAAAAAAGGCTCTCTGTATCAGTGATGCCGGTTTTTCCATGTTTTCAGCCGGCTGCGGCCTTGAGCATCTGCTGTTTCTTCTGCATGAGCTCCCGGAAAGGCTTTCCGGTGAAGAGGAACAGCTTCTGGCCGGAATGTCAGACTGTCTGGAAAAATACCAGGCCTTTCTCCGTCAGGAATCCGGGGAGCTGCCCCCGCCCTCCTGTTCTTCTCTTTCCGGAGCGGAAGGGGAACACACACAGGCGCTTACTGAATGCCTGAATAATATTTACGCCAGCCTTTGCCATATGACGGATCCCCAGGAAAAAAAGCATTATCACAGAACGCTTCTTTCCCTGAAGCTGCAGCTGACAGCCGTGTTGGACATAAGCCCTGTGAGAATTGTCTATGCGCTTCGAACCGCCCTGCTTCTGGCCTGCGCCACCCTGCTTGTTCAGCAGCTGGCGCTGCCCCATGGCAAATGGCTTTTGTTCACGCTGGCCTCCCTGTCCCTTCCTTACGCGGACGATGTGCCGGCAAAGACGAAAAAAAGGATCAGCGCCACCCTCATAGGAGGGCTTGTATCCGTTATCATTTATTCCCTCGTTCCTTCTGCCACAGGACGCACTGCCGCCATGATGCTCTCCGGTTATCTTTCTTTTTATTTTACAGACTACCGGGAAACCTACGCCTGCTCTACTGTGGGCGCCCTGGGAGGCGCTGTTTTCATGGAGGCCTTCCGTTTTCCTGATATAGCAGGCATTTTTGTCATCCGCCTGGGCTATATTCTGGCCGGCGCAGCAGTCGCATGGCTTGTCAACTGCCTTATTTTCCCGTACAGCCGGGCCAGGGCCACCAGGCAGCTTTGGACAAAATACAAAACCATTACCGAACATCTGGTGAAAACAGGGAATCCGGCTACAGGTGATCCCCAGCTCTATTATAACCTGCTTATCCGCTCCTGTATGATCGAGGATAAGCTCCTCCAAAACGGGGAGCTGGAAAAATGGGAGGAACTTCCGCGGCTGCTCGGCCAGTACCGGAAACAGCTTTATCAGTTGAGCAGATCCTGATATATTTCCAGATCGGAATCTTTAAATACATTAAATACGATCTTCGTCATACGGGTATCCTTTTCCAAAAACTCTCTCACCGTTTTTACCGCGATTTCAGCCGCCGGACGGTTGGGAAAATGAAAGACTCCCGTTGAAATGCAGCAGAAGGCAACGCTTGTGATTCCGTTGGCCGCCGCCGTTTCCAGGCAGGAGCGGTAACAGGAGGCAAGAAGGTTTCTGTCTTCTTCACTCACCCGCCCCTGTATTACAGGCCCTACCGTATGAAGTACATAGGAACAGGGAAGATTATAGGCACGGGTCAGCTTCGCGCGCCCGACAGGCTCTTCATGCCCCTGCCTGTTCATCAGGGCGTCACATTCCAGGCGGAGCTGAATCCCTGCAAAGCTGTGAATCGCGTTGTCAATACAGGCATGGCAGGGAATGAAACAGCCTATTAACGCGCTGTTTGCCGCATTTACTATGGCGCCGATTTTTAATGCGGTAATATCGCCCTTCCACAGAGAAATACGCCCATCCGCCTTCACCCCGGGCAGAGTCATTCCGTCGCATATTCCCCGGAGCCGGGACTCTTCCCGGAGATATTCGTCCTGTATCTGCAGGAAAGCTTCCGAAACCGGCTTCGGAGGCCGGACGTTCATCAGGGAACGCAGCAGTTTTTTTTGTTCTTCCGGTGTTTCCGGGATTGTGAGTGCGCCATATTCCGGCATATCTGCCTGAAGCTCTTTAATCAGCCAGCATCTTTTTTCCGTCTGATTCATTGTCTTTCTCTCCTTCCTTCAAAACCTCCGAAATCACCTTACCGATATCCTCGTTTATACACATAGAACGTTCCCTGATTTCTTCGGGAGCCAGGGCTTCCCCCAGATTAATGCAGACATATAACGCCCGGGGATTCTGCCATGTCAGCTGCCAGAAGGGATATTTAATGATCCCCGGCGTATTCTTCCCCACGCCCAGTTCCAGGAACAGAACCCTTTTCCCGCTGTTTTCCCGGATAAAGCGTTCATACCCTTCTGCCGCATGATGCCATGCCTCATCCTCCACAAAAAAACTGTCACACCGCAGATTCACCTCCATATCTCCCCCGCATACCGGACATTTGGGAACCAGTTCGGAAGGGATACGGCAGTTTTTCTGCCGGGCGAGCATGGCGCGCACCTGCTTTTCATTATTATACAGCTTTTTGTGGCATGCTTTTTTACATTGAAACAGGCCATAATCCCCCTGTACGGCAAAAATCCGGGATTCCTCAAAACCGGCAAGGCTGAACTGGTGATCCACATTCGTAGTGATAACGAAATAATTTCTTTCCTTTACAAGGGAAAGCAGCTGCGTATATGCCGTACCGGCGGGCTGGTCATAACGATTGTAATAAATGTGCCTGCTCCAATAGGCCCATTTTTCCTCCTGCGACGCAAAAGGATAAAAACCGGCCGAATACATATCCGTCATTCCATATTTTTCAATAAACTCCCGGAAATGCTCCTCAAAACGCTTTCCGGAATATGTGAAGCCCGCCGCTGCGGACAGCCCGCTGCCCGCACCGATAACGACTGCTTCCGCCTGTTCCAGGCATCTGTGAAGCTCCTTCACCGACTCTGTCACAGCATCCTGCTTTCTTGTCTCTGTCATACAATACCTCCCGGTTCTTATGCAATTGGCTTATGCAATTGCAATACTCTGGGGACTTGTTTTTATCCTCTTTAAAATATATAATAGAGCAGTACATACTATAAGGCATATACATCCGACAATATACTAAAGGAGGTCCCTATCATGGAAAACATGAAAAAAATCCCTGACTGCCCTGTGGAAATGACCCTGCAGCTTATTGGTGATAAATGGAAGGTTCTCATCATCCGCGACCTGCTCTCCGGCACCAAACGTTTCAGTGAATTGATGCGTTCCGTTACCGGAATTACACAGAAGGTACTCACCAGCCATCTTCGTTCCATGGAGGCCGCCGGGCTGCTCACCCGCAAAATATATCCGGAAGTTCCCCCTAAAGTAGAATACACGCTTACCGAAACAGGCTACAGCCTGAAACCCATTATGGATTCCATGGTGGACTGGGGAACCTGGTATAAAAATCATATCGCATCCGCTTCTCCGGAAGAAGATTAGATTCTTCCGGAGGCGAATACCCGATGCCGCCTTGTTCAGACAGACACCAGGCTGCTGCTGTCAGAATTCATACGGCGGATTTCCTGAGAAATCCGCGATGAGCCCATGCGGATCCTCCAGATAAAACACTTCAAAAATCGGATTGTCGGCGGTTTTATACTGCCCTTTTACAATCGGATTATCCATACAGGCTTCCTTTACCTGCATATCATTTTCAAATACCGCTTTCCCGTGTACTCTGATCCATGCATAGGAAGAGTCGGAAACACAGACTTCAATCTCAGGATTGGCCTGCATGTCTTTATAAACGTCTTTCTGGCTGTTCGTACAAAACCACAGTCTGCCTTCCTTTTCAAAACAGAACATAAACGGACGGCATTTTGCCTTTCCGTCCCTTCCTACGGTCGCGAGGTACTGTACCGGATTTGCCTTAAAAAATTCAACTGCTCTATTCATTATTTTCTGCCCTTTCTCATACTTATACTGTCTGTTATGCATCCGTTATCGGAATGCAGTTATCCATGCCGCGTCCGGCATGGCTGAGAGAACCGGCCGTTCCTTATACCCGAATTATAGGCCGGATGGATAAGAGGCGCAAGAACGTACCTGAAAGTGGTATAAGTACCAAAAAGTAAGATAGGTACCAAAAAGTAATATAAGTATCCAAAAGCAGCATAGGCACCGGAAAGTAACCATACGGATTTATCTTACTTCACTGCGGCATCTGTTTATCTCTTTATAGCTGTGTCCTCCACTCCTTCCTGAACTTTGCCGGCGTAACATGCTCCCGGTCTTTGAAAAGGCAGATAAAATGGGAGGTCTGATTCACACCGCAGGCATAGGCGATTTCATTGACGGAAAGGTCTGAATATTTCAGAAGCTCCTTTGCATAGGACAGGCGTAGTTCAATCTGATATTCATGGGGCGAGATTCCCACATAACGGCTGAACTCCTTGATCAGGCAGAATTTATCCATGTGCAGCATATCCGCAAGCTCCTGAAGCATTACCTTTTCCCGGAAATGCTGTTCCAGATATTTTTCCGCGGCTCTGATTCCTGACGGAATGAGAATGGCCTGCCTGCCCTCTGTGGTATTCCGGGCGATCAATTCTGTAAGAAGCGTCCCGATCAGGCCTCCGGTGCGCACTTCCGTAGTCAGCTCCCTCTTCCGGTTTATGGACAGGATCTCCCTGAACAGCCCTTCCGTCCGTTCCTTCTGTCCGATATCCAGTATACGGAAGCCGTTCTTAACAAATTCCTCATAATATCCCAGTGCATTTCCCCCATTGAAATGCAGCCACAGGAATTCCCAGTTTTTGCCTTTTACCGTATGGTATTCATGGTGTTTCATACAATGGATAAAAAAACAGGTTCCCTCCGTCACCTCATACTCCTGCCCTTCATAACTTAAACGCCCTTCTCCCGATAAGGTATAGAGTACCAGAAAGGAATTCAGACTGGCCCTCTCCGTAAAATACGGCCACACCGTTTTGAAATATCCGGCTTCCTGCATATAAAAATAAAGGCTCCTTGCCGTCATACTGGGTGTGGCAAACAGCCTGACCGAATCCTCCGACCATGTGTAAGAGGCTCTTTCCAGATAATGTTCTTCCTTTTTCATTTTGTCTGCTCCATATAGGTTATCGTACACCGCCGCCCCGTGTTTCCCGGCTTCTTCCGGCCGTGTTTCCTTCCCTGCGGGGCTATGTACCCTGCAAAGGCCTTCTAAAAACGCCGGTCCTTAGATTGCGTCCTCTGCAATCTTAGTACCGCTGCGTTTTTAGCAGAGCGAAAGCGTGCCTGCGCAGGGTACATAGCCCCGCAGGGAAGGAAACACGGCCGGAAGAAGCCGGGAAA
>NZ_MPDJ01000003.1:553678-716525 GCF_001881565.1 Eisenbergiella tayi | reverse complement strand
AACCTATATACCAATTTTCTGTTATTTTCAGCCAACTTTCTTGGATGTAACTTCTATTTTATCAGCTTATAATGGGTATATAAAGATCATTTTCTTTTTACAAAATAATAATATTTTCAGGAAAGGATTACTTATGGAAAAATGGAAAGCTCCCAAAAAACCCCGTATCGGAATCTATACCATGGGGCTGAAAGCTTACTGGAATCAGTTTCCCGGACTTCGGGAACGGCTGCTTCATTACGGACAGTTTATCTCGGATAAAATAACGGCTCTGGGCGGAGAGGTCTTCTTCTATGGACTGGCCGACTGCGAAGAGGCTGGCAGGGAATGCGGGGAATATTTTAATTCCCATAACGTGGATCTGATATTCGCCCATTCAGGCACCTATGTGAACAGCTCTTCCGTCCTTCCCATCCATCAGATCTGCAGGGTACCTGTCGTGATACTGAACCTGCAGCCCGCCGCGCGGATTGCCTATGACAGGACGACTACCGGAGAATGGCTGGCCCACTGCGGCGCCTGTCCTGTCCCGGAGCTGTCCAATGCATTCCACCGCAGCGGCATCGCCTGCCGGATCATCAACGGACTTCTCGGCCTGGATCACACACCCGGCATTTCCCTCACAGAGGAAAATACGGCTTCACGTCCGGAAGCCATAAAGGCATGGAAGGAAATCGGAGAATGGGTGAAGGCCGCCGCAGTAAAGAGGGAATTATCCGGCTGCCGGTTCGGATTCCTGGGAAATACGTATAACGGAATGTTGGATATGTACAGCGATTTTACCATGATACAGGCACAGACCGGAGCCCATATAGAAATACTGGAAATGTGTGATTTAAACAGAGAGCTTTCACAGGTAACAGAGGAAGAAGTCCTGGCAAAGAAACAGGAAATCCTGGAATTTTTCTTAATCAGTGAAGAAAAGGCCGCCGACCCGCTGGCTCAAAAGCCAACGGATGAACAGCTTGACTGGTCCGCCCGGGTGGCGGCAGCCCAGGAACGGCTTGTGCGGGATTACGGCCTGGACGCCCTGACCTATTACTACCACGGTTCTCCCGGCGGGGAATATGAAAAGCTGCAGAGCGGCTTCATCGTAGGCCACTCCCTGCTAACCGCCCGGGGAATCCCCTGTGCCGGTGAGGGGGATCTGAAAACCTGCCTCGCCATGAAAATATGCGATATCTTAGGAACCGGCGGCAGCTTCTGCGAAATCGTGACTGTAGATTATGAAGACGGCACCATCCTGCTCGGACACGACGGCCCCTTCCATCTGGCGATCGCCAAAGGGAAACCCATCCTGCGCGGAATGGGGCTTTACCATGGCAAACAGGGTACCGGCGTTTCCGTCGAGGCAAAGGTGCGCACAGGCCCTATCACCAATCTGGCCTGCACCCAGACCATTGACGGCAGGCTTAAGTTCATTATAACTGAGGCCCAGTCCACAGACGGTCCCATTATGACTATCGGCAATACCCAGACCCCGGTGAAATTTAAAAAGGATCCGGATTCCTATATGGATGAATGGTTCGCCGAAGCGCCCACCCACCACTTCGCCATGAGTGTGGGGCATAACGCATCTGTAATGGAAAAAGTGTCGGAAATTCTGGGGATCCCCTGTGTGACTCTGGATAAATAGTGGGGAGCTGACGTATCCGCGCTGTATTTATCCGCCCCACATTTTCCTCATCGTCTTTTTTCTGCTGCCGGAAGCACTGTTTCCGCGGTCAGCGGCACGCATGGCCGGATAGAGCTTTTTCATCCGTTCATCTGTAAATTTCTCATCCAGCCATGCATCCAGCCGTCCGGATCCGGGCGTACCGCACAGCCGCTTTCTCCATCTTCCGACTGCCACATAGGAAAGCCAGAGATCATAAATAAGAAAAAGAGTTAATGCGAGTACCACAGGTGCCTTGACGGATAACGGTATCCTGCCGAAGAATGCAAACAGGATCGGGTGGAGCACACCGATATAAACAGTACCCAGGATTCCCCAGAAAAACATAAATTTCAGGCTTGTCCGCCCGCCGAAGAAAGCGAAACGCTGTCCGGAATATTCCCAGGACACCGTTCCATAGGTTTTTTCCTGAAAAAGACTGCATCCGATTTCAAAAATCCCACCCAGAACCGCACTGCCGATAAACAGCGCCGGCAGGCTTTTCTCTGCAAGGGACTTCAGAAGCAGGGTCATCAAAACGGCTCCAAATCCATAAATCTGGTTAAAGGGGCCGTAAACTACCCCGCGGCGGCTCACATATTTTCCCGTAAGCAGATAACAGTATAATGTTTCCAGTACAAAACCAAGTACATTTCCCACGAGAAACAGGAGCAAAATATCAAGCATTGCCATCCGGACCGCCTCCTTTTCCAATCTCTTTCCTAATTGCCGCTTTCCTCTTTATCTGGCTTATATAGACAGCCTCCACATGTCCCGCCATATTGATCTGATTGGCGCAGCATACGGATAGCCTCGTGGAGGAACGCAGCTGCTGTTTTTCCGCCTCACTGCGATCCCGATAATGAAAAACGGCAGCACACAGTTCCTCCGCATTACGGAAAATATACCCGTTTACCCCGTCCGTCACCTGTCCTGCATTAGCCTCATCCTTTATATACAGGACAGGCAGCCCCATAGCCATAGCTTCCAGCATGGATATGGAATTGACCTCCGAACGGGAGGCCGTGGCATACAGGTCGCAGCAGGCATATACCTCCCTGACAGAATCATGAGGGACTGCGCCTGTGAATATCACGGCATCTGTAAGACCCAGCAGCCTGACCCGGCTTTTAAGCTCCGCCAGTTCAGGTCCGTCCCCGATAATCATCAATCTAATCCGTTCATCCGCCCTTTGGCAGACAGCAAAATAATCAATCAATACATCCACGCTTTTCTCCCGTGCCAGCCGTCCGCAGAAACAGATAACCAGATTGTCAGGACTAAGCCCATAGACACATCGGAGTCTTGCCGTAACCGTACGGTCTGCCTGTTCCGGGGAAAACCTGTCGAATTCCACCGCATTGGCTATCATATTGACTTTTCTGCCTGCACCGCAAGTGTCCAGGAACTTCTGTACTTTTTCCGATGGCCCGATAATAGCGTCGGCCTGTTTTGCGAAATACCGTATATAGGCATAAACAAGCCTGCGGACCGCAGGAAAAAGAGTCGGTGAAGCAATGTAATGCAGATACTCATCCCACATGGTATGCAGTGTATAAATCAAGGGGATTCTCAGTTCCCTTGCGGTCTCCAGACCGGTGGACCCGATTCCGAATTCCGTATGGACATGGGCAATATCGGGGGAAAACTCCTTAATAAAGCGCATACGCTCCGGGCTATAGGAAGCCGCCATACCATAACCGTACAAATCTTTCAGTTCTGCCGCAGGACAATGGAGTATACCATGCTCCACGTAATGTCCGGCTGCCTTTGGGTCTGCCGTAACCACCAGGACCCTGTGTCCAAGCGTTTCCAGACCTTCCTTCAAAGTTTTTATATGTGTTGCAACCCCGTTGATTTGGGGTAGATACGTTTCGCTGAATAATGCTATTTTCATAAAATCACCCTTTCTGATCCGATACCCCTTTTATTCCGGCAGACCCGCCTGCAGCGGCCTGTTTTTTCAGCTTCCGATTGGTATTCTCACGAACCAGCGAATAAATGACAGCCACCAGCGGAATAAAAAAGATAATGCCTGGAAGGCCGAACATTTTGCCTCCCAGCAAAGCGGCAATCAGTGTCCACAGCGGGGACAGACCGACCGAGTTTCCCACCACGTGAGGATAAATAAATTGATTCTCAATAAACTGAACCGCCAAATAAACAAGTACACAAAGAAGAACCTTAGACGGCGCTGCAAGCAATGTCAGCAAAGCACCTATAAAGCAGGAGGCAAAAGCCCCGACATAGGGTACGAAAGCAAACAGACTGGTCAGGAATCCGGTCAGTCCGGCGTAAGGAAGCCGGAACAGACTAAAAGCGAGAACGATCAGACAGCCCAGCAAAATTGCCTCCACACACTGTCCCGACAGAAATTTGCTATAGGTTTCCCGGATAAGGGAAGCGATGGAACAGATACGTTCTGCGGTGCTTTTTTTCAGGTTCGCGCCGATCAGCTTCCTGACCTGCGGTCCCAGCGTACTCTTACTAATAAGGATATAAATGGATATCACCAATCCAAATACGGTATTGGCAACGCCGGATACGGTTGAAGCCGCTGCCTGCATCGCGGAGCCCATGACATTGTCAGCGCCTCCTGCCAGTGTTTTCATATCCAGCTTCGCCGCCCAGCCTGAAATTGCGGAAAGATCAATCCGGCAAGCTTTCAGCTGTTCTGTCCATACCGGCCATTGTTCTTTCAGAAGCGGCCATACGCTTTTTGCAGATTCAGCCAACTCCGGCAGCACCAGGGCAAAGGCAAGGAAGATCACAAGCGCAATGCACAATAATGTCAGCATAAGGCTCATTCCATGTAAAAGCCTGATTGAAGGTTCATGCTTTGCCCTGGCCGACAGACGGGTCAAAAGCTTTTCAAAGCCAGTCATTGGTACATTCAGGACAAAGGCAAACAGCAGCCCTAACAATATAGGGAAAAGCAAGTCTGTAATTCTCCTGAGAAATGTCAGTACAACGGAAAAATTCATAACGACGGCAAACAAGAGAATGCCGAATACGATTAAAAATAAAGTCTGCCTGTTTTTTTCATTCATCAATGCGAAGTCCCTTCCTTTTTTATCAGTCTTTTCTGTCCTGCAAAAGAGTCCGATTTCGGATGTTTATATTATAGTCCGATTTCGGATACTTGTCAAGCATCGGACAGTCAGGACGAAAAAAGACCTGTATGCTGCTGTACAGATATTACATGTACAGCAGTATACAGGCCCCAAAAAGGACAGGCTGTTTATCAGATTTCCTTATCTAAAAATGAAATGTATTTTGCCAACAGCTCCGTACAAAGCTGCTGTTCCTGCAAAGTCATATTATCGACTGCACGCTGCTCCGCATCGTATATAGGAAAAATAACACTTTCCCCGAATCTCTTCCCCTCTTCTGTCAGACGGATCACCTTCTTATTCCGTGTCCCCGGTATTGTTTCCAGATAAACATGCCCTTTTTTGATCATGCCCGATACAACAGAATTAACGGTCTGTTTGGGAAGCGACCACATTTCACTGATACTCTGTTGTGATTGTTCCTCTTCAAAAACGAAAAGCGCATATAACACCCAAAACTCATTATCGGAAATGCCGTGCTGACAGGCAGCCCGGTGATAGATTGCGGTCAGTTCCTTAAATTGCTGATTCATCAATCCAAATACTTTTTTACTCTCCTGCTTCATCGGAAAACCCTCCTTGAATTTATAAGAATATATTCATTCTAGTCCGAGTTCGGATACTTGTCAAGTGTCCCTGGCTTACGCGGGGATATTTCCGCCCCTATAAAATCATAAAAAACAGCAGCAGAAAAGTCCGAATATCCCATAAGGATAAGCCTGGCCTTTCTGCTGCCCTTCATTCTATCCGCACCCGGAACCTCTTCAGGAATTCAGCATCAGATTCTTCATATATAAAAGGACGCGTTCGATAAAATCATTTCTCTGATCACGATCACAGTTGGCAAGATAAGCCTCCACATTAAACTCCCGGCTGTCCTTCGTACCGGTTATCAGATAGTCCAGATTGAGATTATATTTTTTGGATAAAGTCTCCAGTTTCTTAAGACTTAAGGCATATTTCCCATTTTCCAATTTACGGTAATGCTCCACATTCACTTCCAAAACCTCCGCAAACTGCTCCTGGGTATATTTTCCATTTTTCCGGAATTCCTTAAGCCTTCCGCCTATTTCCAGATTAAGCATCTTCTCTTCTTTTTTCTTTCTCTGCTTCTCATCCGGCTGATTATCCTCTTTCTCCATAGGTATCACCTCGCATTTTCTATGACAATCATAGCAATGCATAGTTTTCCCGAACAGGTCGCAATACATACTCTAATTTGTTGTATTGCATCTGTTCAAAAAGCGGCATTGACCTTTTCCCACTCTATCTGTTAAGCTACAGGCAGGTATACCAGACAAGATTTCCAATGCAGGCTGTACCTGATAACCCGAAAAACAAAATGCCGTTTTCCCTGTAAGGAGCCATTTATGAAAAATAAAATATTAGTCATAGAAGATGACGCTGATATCAATACTCTCTTAAAGAAAATCCTGGAACGGGCAGGCTACGAAGCGGAAACCGCTTTTTCCGGCACAGAAGGCCGGCTGCTGCTTAAGCTGAACACCTATGATCTTGTTCTGCTGGACTTAATGCTCCCGGGGCTGTCCGGTGAAGAACTTCTTACGGAAATCCGTAAGACACTGCGGATGCCTGTCATAGCCCTGACTGCCAAAGCCGGGCTTTCCGATAAGGTCAATGTTCTGGGAGCAGGCGCTGACGATTACATCACCAAACCCTTTGAAAAACAGGAGCTTCTGGCAAGAATCCAGGCACAGCTTCGCAGGGCCGGCGACTATTCCGCCGTACAGGCGGACGCCTCCTCCCCTCAGAAGCTAACCTGCAGGGAGCTGGAATTATATCCGGAGAGCCACAGGGTACTGCTCAGAGGGGAAGAAATCCCCCTCACCACCCATGAATTCCTTCTCCTTCAGCTGTTAATGGCCAATCCTCAAAAGGTATTTTCCAGGGAGAACCTGTACCAGTCCGTATGGAACAGCGACTTTTACGGGGAAGACAACGCCGTCAGCGTCCACATCAGCAATATCCGCAAAAAGCTGGCAGCCCTTACCGACGAAGAATATATACAGACCGTGTGGGGCATCGGCTACAAAATAAATCTTTAAACTTTCTTTATACTTTCCATAGGACTGCTAAAAAAATTAAGGCTATCCTGAAGGAAACAACAAGAAAGGAGAATTTTCCATGAGTGAATCAGTACTGACAATGAATCAGGTGGAAAAAAGATACAGGAATGTCCCTGTACTGCAGGATATAACGATGGAAATCCCCAGAGGCTCCATCTACGGGCTGGTGGGCAGCAACGGTGCCGGCAAATCGACGCTGATGCGTCTGATATCCGGACAGACCCGGATCGATCGGGGAGAAATACGGCTTTTCGGGAAAATCCCCGAGAAAAAAGAACAGCGCGTCCGCCGCCGGATCGGAACCCTGATAGAAGAACCCGGCTTTTACGGTGATCTTTCGGCCCGGCAGAATCTGGAATATTACCGTCTCCAGTTCGGGATTCCGGAAAAGGAAACCATATCCCGGCTGCTGGATATGGTGGGGCTTGGAAATACGGGGAAAAAGAAGTACCGGAATTTTTCCATGGGAATGAAGCAGCGTCTTGGCCTTGCCCTTGCGATGCTCGCCGCCCCTGAATTTCTGGTTCTGGACGAACCCATCAACGGCCTGGATCCGGAAGGGATCCTGGAAATCCGCAATATCCTTCTCAGGCTGAACCAGGAAAACGGCATTACCCTTCTGATCTCCAGCCATATCCTCTCGGAGCTGGAAAATCTGGCTACACAATACGGTTTTCTGTCCCACGGGAAAATGCTGGAACAGATATCCGCAAAGGAACTGAAGGACAAGTGCGGCACCTATATCATACTTGAGGTTGACGATGCGGGACAGATGGCGGTTATCCTGGAGAAGGAGCTGGGGATTACAGAATACAAAATATTACCGGATGGACATTTTCATATCTACGCCCCTCCTGAACGGAAGGAAGAAATCAGCAGGGCCGCCATTCTTCATGGAATCGGCCTGCATGCCATCAGCGCACTGAATATAGAGCTGGAGGATTACTATATGAATCTGATGGGAGGGAATGCAGATGCTTAATTATATGAAAAGTGAATGGTACCGGCAGCGGAACAACCGGGGACTGCAGAACACAATACTGGTATGCCTGGGGCTTATTTTTCTGATGGTCGCAGTACTTGCCTTTTTCGGAAGGCGGCCTGGGTTCGCCTATGCCAATACCTATTTTGCATTCAACGGCATTTTTACCTCCATGTCCGGTATTTTCCCCCTCACACTGGTTTTTGCCGGCTTTATGGAGAATAACTCCCGCAACAGACAGTCTCCCCTTAAAAACAGCGTGGCCTTCGGTATTCCCCGCAGCAGTATTTATCTGGGAAAATTCCTGGTGCAGCTGCTGATATGCACTCTTGTCTATCTGATCCTGCCGGCTGTTTTAGTATGTTTATCCTGGCTGTTTCTGGAACACAGCAATGAAGGGGAATGGTATTATCTGGTTCATGCCCTGCTCGGAGGCTACCCCCTGTGTGTTTTTATGCTCTCCATCGGCTTCTGCTTTATTTTCAACATCGGAAACAGCATATCAGGCATTCTTCCGATATTATTTATTGTGTATATCCTTCCCTATCTTTTCCGTTTCCTGGGAATGAAATACCCGATTTTTTCAGAAGCCGCGGAATGGTGTCCCGCGAGCATGCTTGGTCTTACCTTCGACAATGCAGGCATTCATTTTTACTGGGATACTCCCATAAGAATGCTGCGCTGCTATCTCTCCGGCCTGGGCGGAGCCCTGATCTTTCTCTGTGCCGGGATTTTCTGGCTGAAGAAACGGGAGATACGGTAATAAAAAAACATGGAAAAGAGGCAGTGCTATGGTCTGTAAAATATTATGTATTCTTTTGTTCCTTATTGTTCTGGCGCTGGCCATGCGCCTCTTTTCCCTGCGCCGCGGTCTTCTGCTTATCCGCAGGGATCTGAAGGAAATCAATGACGAAGGAATTTCCCTGCGGCATCTGACTGCGGAATCTCCCGACACACACCTGCAGGAGCTTGCCGGAGAAATCAACCGGTACATCGATGCCTCCTTTGCCAAAAGCCGCATGGAAAGCATGCGGGAACAGGAAATCCTTGCCGAAATCACTAATATTTCCCATGATCTGCGGACTCCTCTCACGAGTATTTCCGGATACCTGGAATTGATTGGAGAAGAAGAATTAAGCCCGGAACAAAAAGAAAACCTGGACGTGGTACAAAGGCGTACCGCATATCTGAACCAGCTGATTGCCCAGCTGTATGAGTACAGCCGCCTGGAAAACCAGGAGCTTCCCCTGAAGCAGGAAAGGCTGGATATCACCCATCTGTTTAAGGAGCATATCCTGGCCTTCTACGGGGAATTTGAAAAGGCAGGATTGAAACTTACCCTGCGTCTTACGGATGAACCCCTGTGGGTATCTGCCGATGAAAACGGGCTGCTGCGGATCTTCCACAACCTGACCTCCAACTGCCTCAAATACGGGCAAAAGGAAGCCTCCATTTCCCTGGAATGCACTGCGGGACAGGCGGTTCTCACTTTTCGCAACCCCGCGGAAGGATTTACGGAAAAAGATGCGGAACAGATTTTCCATCGTTTCTACCGGAAGGATGCTTCCAGAAATGCCCAAGGCAGCGGACTGGGCATGTCGGTGGCAAAGCTGCTGGCCGAACAGATGGGCGGCCGGCTGGACGCGCGGCTGGAAGAAGGCATGCTGGCAATACGCCTTCTGCTGCCCTGCGCAGATAAGTCTGACGATACCTGAATTTATGAGTCTTTACCTTCCGCATTAACGTAAGGTTTCCCTCCTCCGCGAACAGCATGCCGTTTTATCCCCTTTACAAAGACCGCGCCTGCAAATACACCGGCAGTATTCAGTATCAAATCATCCAATTCCGAATAGCCTGTGCCGAAAAGATACTGCAGGCTCTCGATAGTCAGGGAAAAAAGGAAACCGCCCAGAACAATCTTCCATGACCTTTTCCCCCGGGATTTATGCTCCAGGTACATTCCGAAGGGCACAAACCATATGATATTCCCCACAAATAAATAAAGGAAACGGAACCAGTCATCCTTTTTAAGCAGCGGGACATAGCCCTGAAATAAAGTGAGGTTTATGCTTCCGTTTTTCAGCAGTTCCACAGGAAGGAACCCCGGACGAAATACGGTGATGCGCAGTACTGCGGCAATATATAGCCAAAACAGAACTGTGGGCAGGTTCCTGTACTTATCCTTCATCTTATCTTTATCCCCTCTCTCGCCATACGGGTCTGTCTTATGCGGCATCCGGACTGTCTTTCTCTTTGTTAGTATCCAAAAGATACCATGTTACTATAATGTACCTTCTTTACTTCTGACACCTATGGAACTATTATAAACACGCAGGCAGATGTCAGCAAGCCTGAAAACAGTTTTAGAGGAGGTATCACATCATGGAAGTAAAAGATATTTTTTCTTTATTAGTAAAAGAAATCCACTCTACGGTTTTTGCAACAGTGGACAAAAACGGATTCCCCCATACATGCGTCATAGATCTGATGCTGTGTGACGATAGCAGCATATATTTTCTCACATCCAGGGGAAAAGAATTTTATACAAGGCTTCTTAATCAGGAATACGTTTCCCTCAGCGGCATGAAAGGGAATGATACCCTGTCAACGGTAGTTGTTTCTGTCCGCGGGAAAATAAGAGAACTGGGAGGCGGGCTGGTCGGAAAAGTGTTCGAACAAAATACTTATATGGAACGGATCTATCCCAACGAAATCTCCCGAAAGGTTCTTACCGTATTTCAGATTTATGAAGGAGAAGGTGAATTATTCGACTTGCGGCAGCAGCCTCCCTTCCGGGAAAGCTTTTCCTTCGGAGGCGCAGACATTACACAGGCAGGATATCACATTACGAACGACTGCCGTCAGTGCGGAAAATGTGTACAGGCCTGTCCGTCAGGATGTATAGAAGAAGGAACGCCTTTCTTTATCCATGAGGAAAACTGTATTCATTGCGGAACCTGTTATGAAATCTGTCCCTTTTCCGCTGTGAAAAAGAAAAAGGAAGAGATTGACAGAAGATAATTACAGGCGTACAATGAACATCGTTCATATTATTAAAACTTTTATGGAGGATGTTCCGTTGAAAATCAACAAAAAACATTTACTGCTGCTGGCAGGCATTATCTGGGCCATTGCCGGATTCAACATTCTGAGAATAGGAATCCTTTCCTATCGGGGCAATGTCACCCTGGTGAATCTGTTCCTGTCATGTGTGATATTTACCGCTTTCTGGTTCCTGGTATTTGACAAGCTTGTCAGAAAACATACCTTCCGTATTCTTAATTATCAGGAGGAAAAACAGTTCTTCCTTAAATTTTTTGACATCAAATCATTTTGTATCATGGCTTTTATGATGACCTTCGGTATCGGCCTGCGTGTTTCCGGCCTTTGTCCGGATTTATTTATCGCCGTATTCTATACCGGTCTGGGGACCGCCCTTTTCCTTGCAGGCGCTTCTTTTGCCTGTAACTATTTTCAGGCTCTCCGTACCTGCGGGGAGGACGATCCCGATCCGGTTTCCTGAATTAAGCGATACCTTTTCTACTCTTTGTCCTCATAAGGTCCTATGTCACTGCCGTCTTCCCTGTATTTGTTATACATCCAGTTGCCTGTGATTTCATTGCGGATATGCAGTTTTCCGAAGCTGTCTTCCAGTTCAAACAGGAGCATCCGCTCTTTTCCCGGCCGGTTGGGGGTATGCAGACACATCATCAGCGTTCCGTCAAACCTGGTAAACACCATGGAATGTCCGCCGTCCTGGCTGAACAGTGGTTCCGGCTCCTGTTTCCACGGCCCTGTGATCTCTCCCGACAGGGAACGGGCATAACCGCATGTATAGGCTGTGTTGGAAAAACTGCTCCAGAGCATGAGCAGTTCCCCGTTTTGGGCCCGGTAAAGGTAAGGGCCATCAGTCACCCTTGCCCAGCCCATCTTGGGCTGCGGCTCTGTCAGCTTCCATAAATCTCTGTCATCCGTAAAACGCCAGGGCGCTTCCGACGCCCGGAACAGGATGACAGGCTCCCCGATGGAATCCGACAGATCCTCTTCCATACGGATAGCGCAAATCTGTCCATCCTGAACCTGCAGCCATTCATGGCAGAATACCATCCAGGGCTTACCCTGTCTGTCTTCGTATAAGGTTCCATCCAGACAATGCCAGTTTTCCGGAGTTGCCGGCTTATTCTTTTTAGGAAGGAACGGCCCCCTCGGCGTTTCTGCCTCCAGAAACTGACACCCTCTGTATCCTCCGGGCGCCCGGAAGGAACTTACCATATAATACTTTCCCCGCCAGTAATGGCACTCCGGAGCCCAGAAATCCAACGGCCCCCAAAAGTTTTCATCCGGTTCAAACACAGGATAGCTTTCCGACCACCAGACAAGATCGCTGCTTTCCCTCACGTTTACGGCCCGCCCCTTCTGTCCCGGACGTTCAAAACAATCGTAGAGAAAATATTTCTGTTCCTTTTCCCAGGGAACAATACATACATCTCTGGTATGCAGATCCTTAACGTGAATTTTATCCCCCATAGTTTACGCCTCCTCCTTTTTATGCTTTCTATATTGCCAGAATAACACCTTTTTCCGGCAATAGCCATAGAAATCTGCGGACAGGAAGTTTGACTTTCAAACCGATAACATTTAGAATCAAATAAAGGATTCGCCGCATATTCTGCCAATGCCAGCGTCTCTCCGGATGCAGACTTAACTGCCCCTATTACCCTACAGCAGCTGTAACAAAGAATGACCTCATAAACAATAGGAGAAAATACATATGAAAACTCTGATATGGAATGGATCTCCAAGGAAAAACGGCGATACTGTCAGTTTGTTAGAGCAAACAGTAAACAAGTTAAATGGAGAATACAAGATTGTTAATGCCTATTTTTGTAAGGTATCACCATGCATGGATTGCCGTTTCTGCTGGTCAAAAGCAGGATGTTCCATAAAGGATGAAATGCAGGAAGTATATGCTTATATACAGGAATGCGATAATATTTTACTGGCGTCTCCCATTTATTTTTCGGAACTTACAGGAAAGCTTTTGGATTTGGGCAGCCGTCTGCAAACCTATTACAGCACCCGATTTTTCAGGAAGGAAGAACCCGTTTCCAAGTCAAAAAAGGGGGCTGTTATCTATCGGCGGAGGAGACGGACACATGGACAAAGCCTATGAAACAGCCTGCACCCTTTTACATCATATGAATTGTCATGATATATTCCCTGCGGTTTACAGCCACAATACAAATAACAGGCCTGCTGTGAAGGATCCGGATGCACTGAATGGAATTAATAATATTGTCAGGTACTTTAATCAAGCGGAGGCAAAATAGCCTCTTATTTTTGCGGTTATAACCATATAAACTATTTTATTTTCTCTTGTATTGCGGTATGCTGTATACGTGGAGGTGATGTAATGATTGAACGGCCGTTTTATACAAACAAAATCCTGTCTTATCTGGATACACCCTTTGTTAAAATCTTAACCGGCGTACATCGCTGCGGAAAATCTACAATTATGAAAATGGTAATGAATGAATTGCAAAACCGCGGTATAGAAAAACAACGTATTCTGCATTATAATTTTGATTCTTTGGAGCATGAGGATCTTAAAACAAGCAAAGCATTATATACTGAATTGAAGCCCCGCCTTTCTGAAGATAAAAAAACCTATATATTTCTGGATGAAATCCAGGAAGTCCAGTCATGGGAAAAGGTGGTTAATTCACTTATGACCGATTATGATGTAGATATTTATGTTACCGGTTCTAATTCACGCATGATGTCTTCGGAAATTTCCACGTACCTCACAGGGCGATATGTATCATTTCGCATTTACCCGCTTTCCTTTTCCGAATATCTGACTTTCCGCAAAGTCTATACAGAACTGTCAGATATCCATATGGAGCTTGCCAATTATCTGAGGCTGGGTGGTTTCCCCGCACTTCATCTTCAGAAATATTCTTTTGATGATGCTTATACAATTGTGAGAGATATTTATCATTCAACAATCTTTACAGATATCGTAAGACGGAATACTATTCGAAAGGCAGACCAGTTGGAACGCATTGTCCGCTTTGTTTTTGACAACACAGGCAGAACATTTTCAGCATCAACTATATCCAAATACCTGAAAAGTGAAAATCGAACCATTGATAACGAGACTGTTTACAGTTATCTGACAAAGCTGGAAAATGCCTATATCATCCACCGATGTTCCAGATATGATGTACAGGGAAAAGAAATATTAAAAACACAGGAGAAATTTTATCTTGCGGATCCGGCTTTCCGGTATAGTATATTGGGCTATACTCCAGACAGTACGGCCGCCATGCTTGAAAACCTCATATATCTTGAATTACGGCGCAGGGGGTATGATGTTTATGTAGGGAAACTGGATAATATGGAGATAGACTTCATCGCTGTTAAACAGGAAAACAAGCTGTATATCCAGGTGACCCGGGAAATCGCTTCTCCTGAAACAGAACAGCGGGAATATGGCCGTCTTCTTGATATCCGGGATAATTACCCCAAATATGTTCTTCGCACAGACGCCTTTGCTGCTGGAAACTATGAAGGGATTAAAACCATGCACATTGCCGATTTTCTGCTGAGTGATGAATACTGAGCCATTGATTATGCTCATACTCCGTAATCGCTCCGGCCGTTACTTCAGTGCTTTTCGCATAACTACTCTGCCTTCACGTTCGCCATATCTGCTGAACCCGCATTTTTCATACATCGTCAGCGGACCTCTGAATTCATGATCTGTTTCAGTGAACTCCTTGTTGACATAAGCCTCTGCAAAATCAAAACCATCTGCCGCTGCATCCAGACAAACACGTTCCAGCAGCTTCGTGGCCACACCCATTCTCTGCACCTTCGGCGCAACTACAAAACAAAATATGGATTTTACTTTGATATCCGCACTATATTCTTCTATCGGCCAGTATGAGCGCAGATAGTTTAAACAGAACCGGCAATCTGCGTTGGCGTTGCACCATCCCACAATCTCGTCCCCGCAATAGGCAAGATACCCCTGTAAGCTGCCGGATTTAACAAACTGAAGGGCGCGCGCTCTTCTCTCCTCCTGTGCAGGAAACCAATGATCGCCATCACCTGCATAAGAATTGTCGCTGCGCCAGGTAACGCAATAACATATGCATTCATTAAAGTTATGGGGTGTTACGTCAAAAAAGTGAACATAATCTTCTGCAAGTTCCGGGGTTAATTTTTTGATTTCTATTTCCATATTGTCACCTCGCCATATATAAATTTTCTTCATGTTTCTGCCTCAGGATACTGTTTCTTCCTGCTGGCAGGCCGCCTGCTCCTTGATTTTTTTCCATTGCCCGGAGAAGAAATAGCTGAGCATACACAGCATTCCAAAGGCAAAGCTTATGGGCAGACAGGCCATAACATAACCGCCGTCAATAAAATAGGTGATCAGATATCCTACAGGTATCCGAACGGCCCAAAGCATCAGAAGATTGACAATCGTGGGGAAACGCACCTCACCCATTCCGTTTACAAAGGAAATAATACCGTTAAAGACGGCAAAAGTCCAGGTGAAGGGAAGGACAATACGGATATAACGCACCGCAAAATCCAGCACTGCCGGATCCTTCGTAAAAAGACTTAAAAGGGGCCTGCTGAAGAATGTCACAAGAAGCCCTGCCATACAGGTGATAAGCCCGGAAAACAGAGGGATCTGCAGCCCTCCTTTTTTCAGATATACATAATTCTTTGCCCCCAGATTCTGGCCGGAAAAGGTGGTGGCAGCTGAGGACAGGGAGTTTATCGCCACATTGGCAATCCCGGTAACCTTACCGCTGACCGCACAGGCGGCAATAAATACGGAGCCCTGCATATTGATCAGGGACTGCATCAGAATATGTCCCACAGAATAAATAGAACCGTTCAGCCCCAGAGGCAGGCCGATTTTTACTATAGCTGCCAGCATTGCCTTATTCAGCCGTTTGGGAAGCAGGGTAAAGCCCAGCTCCGGATACTGCCTACGTATATAAGCCACACTGAACAGCCAGGAGCAATACATGGCGAGCATTGTTGCCAGCGCCGCTCCCGCCACATCCATCCCCAGCCCTGCCACAAACAGCAGATCCAGCGCAATATTCACAACACAGGAAACTAGCAGGAAAAGCAGGGATGCCCTGCTGTCACCGACTCCCCTCAAAATACCCGCATTCATATTATAGCCCATGTTTCCCAGTGTCCCGATAAAAATAATGCGGATATACGAGTTGGCAAGGTCCCAGGTATCAGGCGGCACCTGCATGATTTTCAGCACAAGCGGCCCGGCAAACTGCCCGATCACCGCCAGCGGAATGGCGCATATGTATAAAAAGGAAATAGCCGTTGCGACAATCTCCCTCTGGCTTTTCCCGTCGCCGCTTCCGGAAAACTGGGATACCAGAATCGATACCCCTGTTCCCAGGCCCAGGAAAATGCACAGCAGCATTTCAACAGGCTGACTGCTCGTCCCCACCGCGGCAAGGGATACAGAACCGCAGAAATTGCCGATTACCAGCGTATCGACGGTTCCATATAGCTGCTGCAGCACATTCCCCGCGCATATAGGCAATGCGAAAATCAAAACCTGCCTCATTATGGAGCCTTGTGTCATGTCTATTTTCTTTGATGATTTCATAACAGCCCTTATCCTCCCCCGGAATGGCTTTCTTGCCTTTGCATAACATATATCTTGCATATTTTTAACATTTCCCATACATTATAGCACCGACTGACGGCCTGTGACATCTTTTTTATTCACTATATGCCTTTCTTTTCCCCGCCTGTTTCTTGACATCCTCCGCCAATCGTATTTAAAATAGAACTTACATACAAGGATGTGCAATCCGGAGCCAACCACCCCGCCGCAGGCGGCGGGGCATCAAGGATGCCGCATCAGAAAGGCAATTACATGAAACTAATCCTCTCTTACATCCGGCGCCATATCGGCATGTTTGCCACCGCGCTGTTCTTTTTAAGTTTGGAAACACTGGCGGACTTGATGCAGCCCACCTTTATGTCCTACATTGTGGACGACGGCGTAAAGGGCCGGGACATCGGCAGGATCCTGATGTACGGCGCTATTATGCTGGGAATCGCAGCCTTGGGGGCACTGGGGGCAGTCATGCGCAATATCTATGCCAGCCGTACTTCCCAGCAGATAAGCCGGGAGATGCGCAGCGATATCTACCGGAAAGTACAGACGCTTTCCTTTGAGAATATCGACAGGCTGCAGCCTTCTTCCATCATCACACGGATTACCAATGACGTAACCCAGATCCAGAACTTCATCAACGGCAGTATGCGTATTATGATGAAGGCCCCCATTACCTGTCTCGGCGCAATACTGCTCATCATCCTGCAGACACCGAAACAGATACCCATGATGATATTTATCTTATGCATTTCTTTTTTGCTGATCGCCGCCAACATGGCATTAGGCTATCCCCGTTTCGGGAAACTGCAGCGCAAGCTGGACCGGCTCAATGAAGTCAGCCGGGAATTTCTTTCCTCCATACGTGTGGTAAAGGCATTCTGTGCCCAGGAGCAGGAAGGCGAAAAATTCCAGGCGGCGGCAGAGGATTTTGCCGGGGCAGGAGTCTCCGCCATGCGTGTTTCCGCAGTCTTTTCCCCTCTGATCAATCTGACCGTCAATGCCGGGATCGTCGTGCTCCTGTGGCTTTCCGGCAGCCAGGACAGCGGGCAGATCGGCCGTCTCATGGCATCGGTCAATTATATGACCCAGGTGCTTTTCTCCCTGGGAATGGTCTCCAATATACTGAATACGGCGGTGAGGGCCACAGCGTCTGCGGGACGTGTGGGTGAAATTCTTACGGAAGAACCGGCCCAGAAGAATGCGGCTTCCCCCAAAGATTTCTCCGGCGAAGGCGCAGTCTCCTTCCGTGATGTATCCTTTTCTTATGCAGGCACCCCGGAGCCGGCGCTGGAGCATGTGACTTTTACAGCCAATCCCGGGGAAACCATCGGCATTATAGGGCCCACCGGCTCCGGCAAATCCACTCTGGTGAATCTGGTCCCCCGTTTCTACGATGTATCGGAGGGAACTCTCCTGATAGACGGTATCGATGTGACTCAGCTTGACCCGGATAAACTCCGGGCGCAGATTGCCGTAGTTCCCCAGAAAGCCCTGCTGTTCTCAGGAACGATTGCGGAAAACCTTCGCTGGGGAAAAGAAAATGCTTCGATGGAGGAGCTTCAGAGGGCGGCGGAAATGGCCTGTGCGGATTCTTTTGTCAGAAGCTTCCCGGATGGCTATGAAACCTCTCTTGGACAGGGCGGGGTAAATTTGTCCGGTGGCCAGAAGCAAAGGCTTTCTCTGGCGCGTGCGTTGCTGAAAAATCCCCGTATTCTCATTCTGGACGACTGTACCAGCGCCCTGGATGCCACCACGGAAGCCGCTGTGTTGAACATGCTGCGAAGCCAATGTGCACAGATGACTGTCCTCCTTATCAGCCAGCGGATTTCCACCGTCATGCGCACGGATCGGATCCTATGTATGGAAGACGGCCATGTTATGGGCTTCGGAACCCACAGGGAGCTTCTGGAAAGCTGTCCTGTTTATCAGGCTGTTTATGCATCGCAGATTGGAGGTGTGCAGCATGAGTAAGGATATAACACCGCCCCCTTCCACCTTCGGAAAGGGCCAGCGCGGCAAACCGGTCGTAAAGCCCAAAGATATGAAAGGGACACTGCGCAGGCTGTGGGATCTCACCAGCGGGCAGCGCGGCGGACTGGGCTGGCTGCTTTTGCTCTCAGCCATCGCCAGCGTCTCCACCATACTCTCTCCTCTGCTTATCGGAAATACCGTAACTGCCATCGATACCGGCAATCCAGCGTTACAGCTTCTGCTGTTTCTGGCCGCCCTCTATCTCACGGACTGGCTTGTACGGTTTCTGCAGCAGTTTTTCATGGCTTCCATCGGGCAGCGGATTATTCTGCATATCCGTAGCACGCTGTTTGATAAGATGAAAGCCCTGCCTCTCGCCTTTTTTGACAGCCGGCAGCACGGGGAACTGATGAGCCGCCTCACGAATGATGTGGATAATATCAGCACTACGATTTCCGATTCCCTGACACAGCTCATGACCTATGGCTTTACCATTCTGGGTGTATTATGCATTATGATATATTTAAGCCCGGGCCTTACCTGCATCGCCTTTCTGTCCGTATGGCTTATTTTTCTTCTCACACGTACCATTACGAAGCATACCAGAAAGCTGTTCGCTTCCCAGCAGCAGATACTTGGGAAGCTCAACGGCCAGGTGGAAGAAAGCATTTCCGGCCTGAATATGGTAAAGGCCTTCGGCAGGGAAAAGGAAATGATCCGGCAGTTTGAGGAAAGCAACGACCAATTGTGCCAGGTTGCAACAAAAGCCCAGATCTGGTCAGGCTTTCTCATGCCGCTCACCAACGTGATCAATAACCTTAACTTTGTCATTGTCGCCGTAATCAGCGGAATCCTGGCGGCTGCAGGAAGAATCAATGTGGGGCTGATTTCCAGCTTTCTGCTGTATTCCAGACAGTTTTCCAGACCCTTCGTGGATATTGCCAACATATACAATAACTTCCAGACGGCTGTTGCCGGTGCGGAACGTATTTTTGAGATTCTGGAAGAGGAACCGGAACCGGCCGACAAAGAAGAAGTCCTGCCCCTCAGAGCGCCCCGGGGTGAAGTGGAATTTTCCCATGTGACCTTTGGCTACAAACCGGAGGAGCCCGTTCTGAAGGACGTGAGCTTTCACGTTCCCGCGGGGACCAGAGTTGCCGTGGCAGGCTCTACCGGAGCCGGTAAGACCACGCTCATTAATCTGCTGACCCGTTTTTATGATATTGACGGCGGCAGTATACTGCTGGACGGACAGGATCTTCGCGATTACAGGCTTCAGGACCTGCGGGAAACCTTTGGCGTGGTACTTCAGGATACGGCGTTATTCTGTATGAGTGTGCGCGAAAATATCAGCTACGGAAAAAGAGATGTACCGGAGGAAAGAGTGCGGGCCGCCGCTAAAATGGCGGGTGCGGATTCCTTTATACGGCGGCTTCCCCAGGGATATGACACCCTGCTCACCCAGGGCGGTTTAGCTCTGAGCCAAGGAGAAAGGCAGCTTCTGACCATCGCCCGGGCCGTACTCCAGGATGCGCCTATCCTGATTCTGGATGAGGCCACCAGCTCCGTGGATACGGTAACGGAACAGCGGATCCGCAAAGCGATGCTCACCATCACCGAGGGCAGGACCTCCTTCATCATCGCCCACCGGCTTTCCACGATCCGGGATTCGGATCTCATTCTGCTTATGGAGGACGGACAGATCGCAGAAAGAGGGACTCACGAGGAACTGATGGCACAGAACGGACGCTACGCACGGATGTACCGTACACAGATGGGCGAAGAATAAAGAGGCCTGAAAGAAGGGCATTCCCAGTCAAGCGTCGTTCTGCCCTCCCATGTTATCTTAAGAAAAAAGGAGGTAACAAACTATGCATGCCTGGGAACAAATACAACTAACACTGGATTTTATCGAAGAACATCTGAACGAGGACATCAGTACCGAATACCTTGCGGGGCTCGCCGCGCTGTCTCCCTTCTATTACCAGCGCCTCTTCCGCCGCCTGGTAAAAAAGCCTGTGGGAGAATACATCAAGCTGCGCCGCATGGCAAAGGCCACGGAACTTCTGCTTAACAAGGATCAGCGGATTTTAGACACAGCCCTTGATCTGGGCTTTTCTTCCCATGAACATTTTACCCGCTGTTTTAAGGAAACCTTCGGAATCACACCGGAGGAATACCGCCGCAGCCCCTGTACAATGAACTATATGACAAAGCCGGAGCTGCTTCTGCATTACACGCTGATTGATGAAGGGGTGCCGCTTATTACGGATGGTATTGTTCTGGAGCTCAACCGAAAACAGGTGGAAGAACCCATTCTCTTTGCCGGTTTTGTAAATAAGACACCGGTCCAGTTTACGGAAGGATTAGGCACAGAATCCGGCGTTGATCCTCTTGGCGCTCTCTGGGACAGGTTTCATGAACAAAAAGAATCGGCAATGGGCAGTTTGGAGGAAGAAGAAATCGGTGTTTCCTATCCCTGTACCGAAGAAGGCTATTTCAACTATTTTGCAGGAGCAAAGGTCCTGGCAGAAACGGTACCGGAGGGCTTCCAATCGTGGACGCTTCCTGAGGGAGAATATCTTGTCTGCTCTTTTGAAGCAGAAAACTTTGATGCCCTTGTTCTGGACGCCCTTTATAAAGCAAACCAATATCTCTTTAATACCTGGCTTCCAAACCATAAGCTGACAACGGTACCCCTCTGTGCGGAACGATATGCGAGCCATGCGGCGCAGACCGCCAGTATGGAAATCTGGCTGAAGCTGAAAACTGACTAAGCCCTCGCTCCTATTTTTACAGCAAAATATAAGCTTCCGGCATGTCCGTACCTGAAAGGTACCGAACGATGCCGGAAGCTTTTTTCTGACTGTTCCGCGTAAAAAGACTCAATCTTACTTATCTTTGATCCCGCAGCATTACATCATGGGCTCCGCCTTCCACAATACTTGTGGAGGAAACCAGTGTAATCTTTGCCTTTTTCTGCAGTTCTGAAATAGTGAGCGCGCCGCAGTTGCACATCGTGGAGCGCACCTTGCTTAACGTGAGGTTCACATTATCCTTCAGGGTACCGGCATAAGGGACAAGGGAATCCACACCTTCCTCAAAAGAAAGCTTGCTTTCTCCGCCCATGTCATAACGCTGCCAGTTTCTTGCCCTGGCGCTTCCTTCTCCCCAGTATTCCTTCATATAGCTTCCATTGATATTCACCTTTTTGGTAGGGCTTTCATCAAATCTGGCGAAATACCGGCCGAGCATGATAAAGTCGGCTCCCATGGCCAGAGCCAGCGTCACATGATAATCGTGTACGATTCCTCCGTCAGAGCAGATAGGAACATAAATCCCTGTCTCTTCATAATAAGCATCTCTGGCCTTCGCCACATCGATCAGCGCGGTGGCCTGTCCTCTTCCGATGCCCTTCTGCTCCCGGGTAATACAGATGGCGCCTCCGCCGATTCCTACCTTGACAAAATCAGCCCCGGCCTCTGCCAGAAAACGGAAGCCCTCTCCGTCCACCACATTTCCGGCTCCTACCTTTACTTTATCACCATAATTATTCCTTATGTAGTCGATCGTAATTTTCTGCCACTCCGAAAAGCCTTCCGAACTGTCAATACAAAGGACATCCGCACCCGCTTCCAGCAAAGCGGGAACCCTTTCCGCGTAGTCTCTTGTGTTAATGCCGGCTCCGGTCATATAGCGCTTGGAGGTGTCGATCAGTTCGTGCTCATTATTTTTATGGGTATCATAGTCTTTCCGGAAAACAAGGTAAACCAGTTCCTGATCCTTATTTACCAGCGGCAGGCAGTTAATTTTATGCTCCCAGATAATATCATTGGCTTCCTTTAAGGTTGTCTCCTCGTGGGCATAGACCAAATCCTGGAATTTGGTCATAAAATCCTTAACCTTACACTCCGGGCTCATACGGCTCACGCGGTAATCCTTATTGGTGACAATGCCCAGAAGCTTTCCGTTCGGTCCGCCATCCTCCGTAACCGCAATGGTGGAATGGCCTGTCCGCTCCGTCAGGCGGAGGACATCCGCCAGCGTCATTTCCGGCGATACATTGGAGTCACTCACCACAAAACCGGCACGATAGCGTTTTACCTTTTTCACCATTTCCGCCTGCTTTTCAATGGGCTGGGAGCCATAGATAAAAGACAGGCCGCCCTCCTGTGCCAGGGCGACCGCAAGCCTGTCATCGGAAACAGACTGCATAATAGCAGATACCATGGGAATGTTAATGGACAGAGAAGGTTCTTCCCCCCTTCTGTACTTAACAAGAGGCGTTTTCAGACTCACTTCCGACGGGATACACTTTGCCGAAGAATACCCCGGGATCAAAAGATATTCACTGAACGTTCTGGATGGTTCCTCATAATAAAATGCCATGTCACTTCTCCTTTTCCTTTGCTTACTCTTGCATCCGGTTACATACGCGCCCTTATACAGGTTTCCAGAATATCCACTGTCTTTTCTATTCCCAGCTTACTGCTGTTGATAGAAAAGTCATAATTCCTGGAATCTCCCCATTTACCCTTACAGTAATAATTGTGGTAGGATTTTCTGTTCCAGTCCTCCCGTTTCATCATCCGTCTGGCTTCTTCCTCCGATACACCATATACCTTCTGGATTCGTTCTGCCTTTACATCCGGATCTCCCAGGACAAACACCGTCACCAGCCCTTGTGTTCCCTTCAGTATCGTCTCTGAACAACGTCCCACAACAACAAAGGATTCCCCGTCAGCTGCCTTCTTTTTCAGGTAATCAAACTGCATATTCGCCAGATTCTCCTGCACGGAATTGGAATATCCCCGGACCGTTCTGGAAAAAAGCCTGCTTTTAGGCTTTTCGTCATATTTTTTCAGTCCGTCGTGAGGAATTTCTTTTTCTTCGGCGATCTGCTCCAGCAGGTTATTATCATACAGCACAAGCCCAAACCTCCTGGCAAGCTCCTCCGCAATCACATGCCCGCCGCTGCCGAATTCTCGTCCTACAGAAATAATTAACTGTTTTCCCATAACACTTCCCCCAGCTTAATAAATTTTCATACCTTCTCTTTTATTTTAGCATGTATACACACATTGGCAAGTGTTTTGACATATCCTTCCAGAATATCTATCGTACCTTCTATTCCAAGCCTGCTGCTGTTGATGGAAAAATCATAATTCCTGGAATCCCCCCATTTTCCTTTGCAGTAATAATTATGGTAGGTTTTCCGCTCCCAGTCCTCCCTCTCCATCATATGTATGGCCTCTTCCTTCGAAACACCATACACCTGCATCACTCGTTCCGCCTTTTTCTCCCGGTCTCCCAGGATAAAAAAGGAAATGAGGCCCGGAAAGTCCTTCAGCTTTGTTTCCGCACAGCGGCCCACAACAACAAAGGATTCCCCGTCAGCCGCCTTTTTTCTCAAATACTCAAACTGCATGTTGGCAAGATTCTCCTGGGCCGAACTGGAATACCCTCTCACCGTACGGGAAAGAAGCTTGTTCTTCGGCTTCTCATCAAATTTTTTCAGTTCTCCGTGATCGATGTTTTTTTCCTGTGCGATATGTTCCAAAAGGTTGCTGTCATACAGCGCCAGATGGAACCTCTCCGCCAGAGCCTCCGCGATCACATGCCCGCCGCTGCCGAACTCGCGGCCCACGGAAATAATCAGTTGTCTGTCCATAAAAGCCCCTTTCTCCTAAAAATACCGGATATAAATACTGATCATGGATATCAGCACCACCAGGATCGTTGCCGGCGCCGCATACTTACAATACTTTCCCCAGCCGATCATGTGGCCTTCCTTCGCCGCAACAGAAATACCCACAACATTGGCGGACGCACCGATGGGGGTGGCGCTGCCGCCGATATCGGTTCCCATAGCAAGCGTCCAGGCCAGTACCGAAAGATCCACTCCGGAGGCTGCCGCTAGGCTTTTGATGACCGGGACCATCGTCGCCGCAAAAGGAATATTATCCACAAAAGCGCTGGCAATGGCGGAAATCCACAGTACGATGGCGATCATCAGCATGGCATTGCTGCCGCTTATCTTCGCAATAAAACCAGCTATCAGCTCCAGGATTCCCGTCTGTTCCAGTCCTCCGACCACGATAAACAGGCCGATAAAGAACAGCAGGGTTTTATAATCCACCTTTTTCAGCAGGATTACCGCCTCCCTGCCTGCCGTTATCAAAGATACCGCGCCGATAAACACTCCGATGGCAGCAACTGTCAGACCAGTCTGGGCGTGAGTGATTAAAAGCACTACCGCACAGGCAAAAATAATACAGCTGATGATAAAATCCTTCTTATTTTCTATCGCATCCCTGGGATTGGGATAAGATACCGCTCCCCTTCCCGCGGCGCTTTGCTGCAGCTCCTTACGGAAGCAGAAATAAAAATAGACGATGGTAAAAACAAGGGCGATCAGTGCAATAATTCCCGTATTCCTGATGAAATTCCCGAAAGAATAGCCCAGTGACGTCCCTATAATAATGTTCGGCGGATCACCGCACATCGTAGCCGACCCGCCAAGATTGGCGCAGAAAATCTCGGAAATAATCATGGGAACCGGATTGAACTTCAGCAGACGGGCCAATTCCACCGTTGCCGCCGCCAAAAACAAAATAACCGTAATACTGTCAATAAACATGGCCAGGATGCTGGACATCACCATGAAAGTGATGAAAAGCGGAATCGTCCTGTACTTCACCGCTTTTGCAATCCGCAGGCAAAGCCACCGGAAAAAACCGGCGCGCCCCATTCCTTCCACCATGAGCATCATTCCTGCAATAAACAGGATCGTCGCCCAGTTAATCCCTGAGGACGACTCGGAAGCCTCCCCCGCCTGATACCAGAAGCCTGCCGCAAAAAAATCCTTCAGCGCAAGCGTGTTCCAGATGGCCGTCATGCTATGCATGCTCAACCCGAAAACCAGAACAATCATCAGAAGCCCACACCCCAGGGAAACGAGATGCCGCTCAATTTTCTCCGACACAATCAATCCGAACATTGCTAAGAAAATAACTACTGCTGCTATTTGTGCTGCTGTCATATCCTACCTTCCTCCTCATGCGTACTTCTATTACACTTCTAAAATAAATAGGAAAACCGGGTCAGAAATAAAATTTCTGATACCCGGGGTGTAATTATAGTACAAAAAGGCACGGATGGATAGAGCAATATCTCACAACTTTTTATATGCATCCACAGCCATTTGGGAAGGAATTGAATCCCCGCAGGCGCATATATCCCCGGTTTTACTGAAAAAATGCCGGTACTGTATGGCATGTTAATGTTTTGCTAAGAATCTGCAGGAAAGAAAAACTGCGGGGAAATCAATCCACACAGACATTGATTTCCCTGCAGCTTTTCCGCAGTATATATACAAGGGGCCTGAACAGCACAAGGCACAAGGCCACATTTCCGATACAATGGGGGATATCATAAGCCAGGCCGGATACCCAGTAGGCAAACGCGGCTGACGGTCCCCCTATCGCAAAATAAGGAAGCGAACAGAGAGCGCCGAAGGTAATTCCATAAAAGCCGGACAGAATACTCCAGAAAACCACAGACTTCTGCTTTCTGAAAAGAAGATTGATAACCGCCTGTATACTCCACACATACAGATAGTTGAACCACCAGATCCCGAAGCCGTATACCAGTCCTTCCGCCAGAACAAAAACATATATAATAAAAAAGACCTTTTTCCGAAAGACAATACTGTACACCATGATGAGCAGAGTAACGACTTCAATGTTGGGAAGAAACCCCAGCGCTATCTGCCCGATGAGTAAAATAGCGCTTAACAAAGCCAGGAGCGCTGTCTCCTTCACTTTGAGGCCAGCCATCAATAGCCTTCCTTCAGAGTGAGTTCATAGCGATCCCCGTCCGCAATGGGCGTCTGGTCCGCGGAGGTGTTCACCATCTCCCCGCCCTTGGTCAAGCACCACCACTGCTGTTTGGAATCGTCCGCCTGTTCCCCGTCCGCAACGGTAATGAACAGACCATACTGTCCCTGATCCCCTTCCACAAGCTGCTCATCCTCCAGAACCTTTCCCAGGTATTCGGCATCCGTCTGATACCGGAATTCTTTTTCCGTACTGTCGGCATGAACGACTGTCACCGTTATATTCTTGCTTCCTACATTTGCGGAAGGCCGGAACCTCAAATACAACGCTCCCGCTCCCACACATACCAGAATTAACAGGACTGCCGCAATAATTGTACCTTTTTTCCCCTTCATGTTACCGCTCCTTAATGACATATCTTTCATTTACTTATGTAAATCCAGTAAATATTATCTATCATTAAACGCTGTTCTTTTTCTTTTGTCAAGCCCCTTAGGTGCTCTTTCTTCCCAGGGCATTACCGCTGCTGCTTCCCCTGCCGGTCAAACAGGCCTTTCTGCTTTCGGGGCTGCAGTATTCTGTGCCATAACTCCGACCAGGCGGTGGGGAACATAGGCTTCCTCCAGATAATTGATTTCCTCTTCCCTTAAAGTAAGTTCCGCCGCACGTGCCGCGCCCTCAACGTGATGGAGCTTTGTGGCTCCCGCTACCGGGGATGCTGCCTTTGTCAAAAGCCAGGCCAGGGCGATTTCTGTCATGGACACATTTCTCTCAGCCGCAAGCTGAGCTACCCTTTCTATAATCAATTCGTCCTGTTCTCTGGATGCATCATATTTCAATTTTGCGTAGCTGTCTTCCTCAAGACGTTTCGAGCGCTCATCCGGCCGTTTGGAAAGCCTTCCTCCCGCCAGCGCGCTGTAAGGGGTGAGCGCGATATTTTCCTCTCTGCAGTACGGAACCATTTCCCGTTCCTCTTCCCTGAAAATCAGGTTATAATGTCCCTGGACGGAAACGAATTTTGCAAACCCTTCCCTTTCTGCCAGTTCATTTGCCATACACAGCTGCCACGCAAAACAGTTGGAGATACCGATATACCTTGCTTTTCCTGCTTTTACGATCCGGTTCAGGCCATCCATGATCTCATAAAGGGGCGTCTTATAATCCCACATATGGTAAATGTAGAGATCCACATAATCCATGCCGAGATTGTCAAGGCTTTTATCAATCATCTTTTCAATATGCTTCTGTCCGGAAATTCCCGCCTCTATATCTTCTTTTGTGCGGGGAAGGAACTTGGTTGCCACCACAAAATCTTCTCTTTTGCCATAGTTCCGTAAAGCCCTGCCCAAAAACTGCTCGCTAGTTCCACTCTGGTACGCGATCGCCGTGTCAAAAAAATTAATACCCAGCTCCAGCCCTCTTTTGATAATTTCCCTGGTATGCTCCTCATCCAGTGTCCATGAGTGCTGCCCTCTTGCCGCATCGCCAAACCCCATACACCCCATACAGATGCGAGAAACGGTCAAATCCGAATTTCCTAATTTTGTGTACTTCATAAGATACCTCCATTCCTGTTTATTGTATTTCCGGATATTTAAAATGTCTAATACTTATGATGTATCCACTATCATGCCTATTATGTATTCCTGCATAAAAAATAAGCCTGACACACAGTTAACTGTGCAGCAGGCTATAATTATTCCATGCTTCAGAGGAAGATATCGCCGCCCCATGTCATTCTGGCAAGCGGCTATGGAGCATTTGTATAAACAGTGAAGCTGCCGGTTGAAAAAGCCGGTTCTTTTTCCATAAAAGCACACACCGGGTAGTATGCTCCGGATAAACAGGACAAAAACAGAGCTCCTCACTGTAATGGATAGACAATGCCCCGTCAAGACATACCGCACACCCCATGCCTGCTTCCACTAAAAGAGCTACATTGGACAACAGATTATACTTCACCGGAACCTTTAAATTTCTTTCCTCGCATCCCAACCAGTTAAGCACCTCGCTCAATGCCTTTTCCCGGCTTGGCAGGATCAGCGGATACGGCCTGATATCTTCCACCGCAATACGTTCCTTTTTTGCAAGAGGATGATCCTTCCGGCACAGGATGCCCCACGTTTCTTTTCCTGAGAAACGTATGAATTCATATTTGCTCGTATCAATCGGCTCCAATACCAGCCCTATATCCAGTATTCCCTTGTCAATCTTATCCTTGATATGATCCGCCATTTCATTATACAGTTCAAACTGCACATCAGGATATTTGTCAGAAAATCTTTTCATATAAGAGGCCAGTATCCGGCTTCCCAATGCTTCCGCCGCCCCAATTGCAATGGTGCCGCTTATCTTTTCTGTTTTATCGCGGAATGCGTTTTCTGCTTTGTCGGCTAAATCAACAATTTCTTCCGCCTGCTGTTTAAACAGCAGGCCATCCTCCGTTAATGTAACGGAACGTTTTCCCCGAATCAACAAAACTGTTCCCAGCTCCTGTTCCAGATCCATCATCTGTCTGCTGAGCGTCGGCTGTGTAATATGAAGCATTTCCGCCGCTTTTGTTATGCTGCCTTCCTGGACTATTGCTAAAAAATAGCGAAGTGTTCTGATTTCCATGCCGCATACCTCTTGCTTTTCCATACTTATATCATACTGAACGGTAAGTACTGATGCAATCATAACACTAAAAGAGCATTACTGGCAACTTTTGGTGATTGGCACAGATAACGGTATCGGCACAACCTCCTACTCAAACAGAATTCTTCTGCTTTCCCTCCAATCACCATCTACCGGCGGCCATTCATTGCCTTGAGTCATATAAATCCGATCAATACGAAGCCCTGATTTTTTACCCATAACAGATAAAATATGTTCCCCCGCATTCAAATCCAAAGCAGCAACTGCACGCCAATGCCATCTTTGTTTCATACTATATGTAAAAAATCCTCCATGAGAAGAAAATATCCGGTCTGCATCCTGCTGCATTCCATCTGCTAACAGGTAACAGGAATCACTGTCTGCATCTTCAAACTTCATCAACAGCCATACAAAATACGTCCCCGGATTCTGTATTCTAATCCGGTAATGCATTCCCGGCCCCTCCAGCGCATTTTCCCAGTATCTTCCTTTCCCCTCTATCATCATGGCAAAACCTGAACCGCCATCTGTTTCTGCCTGGGTATGGCTCCAATAATACTTTCCATCCGGAAGTGAGGCTGTTACATATGCATTTTCTGAGTTTTCTAATGCATACTCCGCTTCAAAAGCTGCTATTCCGTCGACCTCCATAAACAGTCCTTCCCCAAATTGATGCAATATATCTTTCGTACCATCCTGGCAGCATGTGTACCTGACGGCTCCCAAACGGTTCTCTTTCTCGTCACTGCGTGTATACAGCCTTTCTGTTTTCCAAAAATCCGGTGCCGCATACAGCATCGGAAGCAGCAGTTCCCTGTCAGCAGGATTCCCATAAAGTTCCCTCCAGAAGCCTGACTGATTCTCTTCTGTATTTACCGGAATCATATCTGCTCCTTTCGCCGTATTCCACTTTATTCCATCATAAAAAGCACTCTCAAAGGGGCCGAAATTACTCTCCTTCCATTTTTCTGTATAGATAACCAGTTTGTTCAGCGTCACATATTGATCCACAGGATATATTTTTAATATATGATAGCCTGATGAAAGCCAGGGAAGCATATGATAGAGCTTTTCTCCATCATTCATAACAGCGTCCTTCCAGCAGCCCTTCCACTCATCAACCGTATCCGTTTCTATAAGAACAGGCCGTTCGTTATCCACCCCAACAGCAAACCGTACTTTTCCCGTTGGATTCAGTGTCAGAAAACGGTGTATCTCCAGCAAAAATGCACCGCTGTTCTCCAGGAAAAACGGATACTTCAGATAACAATCCTGTCTTATATCTGAAATACCGGGAGCATCGGACTCAATTGCACTGTCCTGAGCTGATTCCAGAAATGCCTCCATTGCCGCTCCCCAGCCTCTTCCCAGATATTCTATCTTCCTCCAGGCTGCTTCTTTCGTACACACATTTTCGCTGTATCCATCGGCAGGGATGGATATATAACCGTCTGCTTCCGCATAAAAAGCATGCTCCCTATACGGATAAGCCGTCTCTTTCTCAGCCTGTATCTCAATTTCATACCTTATTCCATCTTCTCCGGTAATAATAATCTGCCCTGTTCTGCCCTGTTCAAAGCATATCTTACGTTCGCTTTCGCGGATACGAACAGTCAGTATTTTTTCTGCCGCAACACAGCCTTCTGTTTCACTGACCTCCAGCCATTTCGGGACTGCCGCCTTATAGCCAATCTCTCCGCATCCTTTATTAAAAAGGGTAATTATCTTTTCTATTCCCCCATGCGAATGAAATATAAAATTATCCTCCCGGATGACTCCAAGAGAAGCCGCTCCAATAACCAAAGCCGGTTTGGCTGCCGGATACAGTACTGTCGGAGGAGGCGAAAAACTTTCGGGTGTTAAAATACCTTCCCATTTTCCGTCCTGCATCAAATGATTATAGTAATATAACAGTTCCTGTTTCCTTCGATCCATCTGTCTTGATTTTTCCAGATAGCTGTCTGCCGCCTGCATCCCTCCCTGCTCCCAGAAAAACCGGCTCCTGTCTGCGAAATAAAAAGAAGCATTTATATAATAAGAAGCTTGAAGTTTCATCAAAAACAATTCGAAAAAGGCATCTTTTTCCTCTTCCGGAAGAAACTGATAAATTTTTCCCGCTCTGTCCGATAAATCTTTTAAGATATCAATCCTGTACTTTGCCTCATTCCCATATGCGTTCTGTGAAAACTTATCCGACTGCAGATGCTCTGGTTTACATACATTATTAATCTGTGCAAACAAATTATAGATTTCTGCCGCATCCATGCCAAAATTTCCGGAAAAATTTCTGTTAATCCAGCGGTATATAAACTGAGTTACATCTTTTGTATTACTTGTGTTCTTCCCTGCTTCCCAACTATAGCGCAGGAAAAATTCCGTATCTATTTCCAAAGGTTTCAGGGCTCCCACGTTCAGTACCCACATTTTTCTGATACCGGATTCCCAACACTTTTTCAATTCATTCCCTGTTTGTGCCAGGGGAATGGAATTGAAAAAAAGATAACTCATACCGGGGGACGCCCAATAAGAGGCATGATAATATAAGCCATTCCCGCCTTTTCTCTCCTGCTCCTCTTTTCCGGGATAACGCCGCATATATCCGAAATTATCATCTACCCATATCAATGTTACATCCTCAGGAACCTGCAGGCCCCCGTCATATAAATCCAGAACCTCCTTATATGGAATAAATGTCTGCGGCACATTATTCCCTTTTTCTTCACCCAATACTTCCTTTAAAATCTCTCTCTGATCTGAAATCACCTTCTCCAACAAATGAATCTTCTTTTCTGTTCTTTCAGACTGCGTCAGAGAGGTATCCTGATCAATGACTTCCGTTACGAATCCCGAATCATGAATCCCACGCATGCCAACGGTATAGCACACCTCATAATTTCGGTTCATTTCCACACTTTCTGCCCAATATTCCTGAATTATTTCCCTGTTTTCTCCGGAAAGCGAGTAATCATATCTGATATTCTCATAGTTTTTTTTCTTCAGCCATGGAGTCCATTCATTCTGGTTGCTGCGAAGCAGCATATCACAATGGGATGTTCCGACAACAATCCCCATTTTCTCAGCCAGTCTTCCGTTTTCAGGGTTACTGTTAAAGTAATTCACATGCATGGCAGGCCAGATATAGTTTGCTTTTAACCGCAGCAGCAATTCAAAGATATGTGCATAGGTTTCCGGACCGATCGTATCATCTTTTGTATGTATCTTTGACCAGGCATCCAGTTCTTCCTCGTCATTCAGGAAAATCCCTCTGTACTGTACATCCGGCCAGTCCGCTTTACTGTAATCGTTTGAAAAAGCAAAATGCTTCTTTTTTCTTACAGGAACATCTGCCCAGAAATACCACGGAGATACCCCTATCTGTTCACTTAAATCATAAATACCGAAAACAGTCCCTCTTCGGTCTGCTCCTATAATACAGAAAGAATTATCGGAAATCTGATGCAGATATGCTTCCCAGCGACCCACTCCCTGTGCATCTCTTATTTTTTCCAAAGCAGGCAAAACTGCTTCAGGCATAATTTCAGAAAACCAGGGGGTATCCATAGTAGCAACGATTATCTCCGGTCCATTCTCCTGAGCAGTCCTTCCGGTAATATTTCCCGGTTCCACAACGCAGTCACACACTTTTTTTATATCTTCGGCTAAATTCAGGATCGCGCATTTTACCGCACTGTTTTCTTTTTCAGAATAAATAATACGTATTTTTTGTCCTGCTTCCAACAGGACAAAATCTCCGGCTTTTTTCATTTTCTCTCCTTACATGATTAGCCTTTAACGGCTCCAATCATCACACCTTTTTCAAAATACTTCTGGATAAACGGATAGATGCACAATACCGGCACTGTAGAAACAATAATCACAGCAAATTTAATCTGATCCGCATACTGCTGTGCATAGCTCCCTTCTCCTGCGCCTGTGGTACCTGCCATAGCCTGGTTGCTGATCAGAATATTCCTCAGAATCGTTTGAAGCGGCTGGTATTCATCCTTATTCAAATAAAGCAGCGCATTAAAAAAATCATTCCAGTGGCCTACCGCATAATACAATGTTATTACAGAAATAACCGCTTTGGATAAAGGAAGGACTATAGACAAAAAATATCTGAAATGAGAACAGCCATCCAGTTCCGCCGCTTCCTGCAGTTCTGCCGGTATAGAATTCTCGAAAAAAGTCCTTGTAATTATTACGTTGTAGACACTTACCGCTCCCATAATTATCATAATCAGCGGAGAATTGGTAAGATGCAGTGTTTTCACCAGCATATATGTAGGTACCATACCTCCTCCGAAGTACATAGTTATAACAAAAAGCGGCATCACAACACGGCGCGCCCTGAATCTGCTCTGCGCCAGCACATAGGCTGCCGGAAGAGTCACCGCCAGATTCAGCAGGGTTCCGCATACTGTATAAATAATTGTATTTTTATATCCTACCCAAAGATCCGTCCTCTCGAGTATTTTGCGATATCCATAAAAATTAATATCCTTTGGCAGCAAAGATACCAGCCCCTGATTTACCATATTAGAATTACTGAACGAGGCAATAACAATAAAATACATGGGGTACAAAACAATCACCAATGCGGCAACTGCAATCACCGTTGCAATGATATAAAAAATACGGTCTGACAGGCTTTGCTGCATTCTCTTTCCTACTGTTTTCATCTTCTCTCCTCCTACATCAGACTGATATCCGCAGCCTTCTTCGACACCATATTGGCAATCATCAGAAATGCAAAGTTAATAACCGTATTAAAAAGCCCTACTGCGGATCCAAAGCTGAACTGCCCCGATTGTACGCCTATATTAAAAACATAAGTCGAAATAACTTCAGATACTGACAGATTCAGGTCATTCTGCATCAGGAATACTTTTTCAAAACCAACGCTCAGCACACGTCCCATATTCATAATCAAAAGTATAACAATGGTAGGAACAATTGCAGGCAGCTCCACATGGATCACCTGCTGCCAGCGATTAGCGCCATCTACCTTTGCGGCATCATACAGCTGCCCGTCCACAGAGGCCAGCGCCGCTATAAAAATTATACTGTTCCATCCGGCAGACTGCCAGATTCCTGACAGCACATAAACCGGTACAAAAGCACTGGGAGTGCCCAGCAGATTTATTGATTGCGGTATTATATGTAAACTTTTAAGAAGATTACTGACTACGCCGGTAGAAGGTGAAAGCAAAATCTGAAGTATGGCAACCATGACCACCGTTGAAATAAAGTAGGGCATGTATACTGCGGTTTGCACTACCCTTCTCAATTTCTTCTGTCTCAGTGAATTAACCACCAGAGCCAAAAGAATCGGAGCAGGAAATCCGCATACCAGAGTGAAAAAAGAAATAACAAAAGTATTTCTAAGAGTAGTCCAGAACATGGGACTTTCGAAATATTGGATAAAGTATTTAAACCCTACCCAATCACCACCAGTCAGTCCTTTGGAAAAATCGTATTTACGAAATGCGAGCTGTATTCCGTACATAGGCACATAGCAAAATATAATAATATAGGCAAGAGCCGGCAATATCATTGCCCAAAGCTGCCAGTCTTTTTTTAAAGCAGACAAAATTTTTCGTCCCATAGCATACCTCCGTTGGTATTTTTTTAATTAATTATCTGATAAGAGCCGGGAAAACTAACTCTATATGTTTTCCCGGCTCCTGAATTCTTCAGATTACTTCATCGATGTCAGATATCTCTCATACGCAGTCTGTCTGATTTCCAGATTCTGTGTCAGACCAATGTCATATACAGACTGTACATAAGCATCCCATTCTTCTTCAATATTTCTCGAAGAATCCGTAAGCCATGCGGAATATGTCTGATCAACAATATTATTTATATTAGCCTGTGTCATTGCCAAATCGGAGTTTTCATCTGTAGTATAAGTTATGAATTTGGCCGGATAAGTCTCACATTTTTTCTCCATCATATCCAGCGTTGCTTCAAGAGGAATTCTTTCCTCAAGGACTCTCTGCATATCTTCACCCATTGTCAGCTTATCTTTCATATCATCCGGAATATAATAAGGGCTGTAATCTGCAAAGGAATTTGTCCATTTCCATGTACCTGCATCAATACTGGAATCCGCAGGAGGGAGAACAGTATAGGTTCCATCTCCATTATCCTGAAGACATTTATCCACATCATTCATGCCGCCAAACAAAACTTGAATTCCTATATCTTCTGCATAAAAAGCATCAATAAATTTCACAGCTTCCGCTTTATTTTTGCAGTTTGCACTTAAGGCTGCTGTAGCAGCATTAACCGAGTTATTATCCGAATAATAGCCCCAATAAACCTCATTTTCATCGGAATCCGCATGCGGCTTCAATGCCGGCAGGGGCAGATACTGATCTGCCACACCAGTCCCGAATCGATCTCCGCTTTCCCAACCAAGGGTAACACCAACTTTTGCGGTACTTCCCTCTCCGCGTGCCAGTGATTGAAACTTAGAATAATCCTGTGTAATAACTTCTTCATTTATCAAACCTTCCCCATACAGCTTCTGCAGCCATATCATAAAGGTCTTATAGCGTTCATCCACACGATAATTCTTTACTTTACCATCTTCTACGAAATAACCATCACTTTCATTCATCATGGGCACCCCAAAGCATCCCAGCATAAAAGTGGGAAACCCGGAAAAATCCAGCGGTATTTCATCTTTTGTATCTCCATTGCCATTGGGATCTTCATTTTTGAATGCAATAAGGACTTCTTCCAATTCATCCATTGTTGTCGGTACCTGTAATCCCAGATTATCCAGCCAGGTCTTGTTTATATACAGCACCCTGTTTGTTCTTGGCCAGAGACTTCTGTAATTTGGAATCCCATAAATTGCTCCATTTTCATCTGTACTTAGTATTCTCAGCTCCGGATGATCCTCAAACATCTTAGCAACATTGGGCATTTCACCTGAATCTATATAAGGAGCCAGATTCTCGAAAAGGCCATTATAAGTTGCAAAATCTGTCGTAACTGTTGCTTTGACCAAAATATCCGGAATATCTCCTCCGGCAAACATAACACTTTTTTTCTGATCCCAATCTGCAGTTATCTGCTGCCATTCCACATCAACTCCATTTTCTTCTTCCAGCAGATTCAGCCATTCCATCTCATTTACATCTTTTGTGAGACTATGTTTGGAAATCAAAGCTGTAAGCTTCACCTTTTCCGTATCCGAACTTTCCCTGCCCTGTACCGCTGTATCTGCATTTGCAGAGGTCTTACCTCCATTACCTGTAGAATTACCACACCCTGCCAGACAACATATTCCCATACAGCCAGCCAGAATCAGTGCCAACCATTTTTTTGCTTTCACTTTTCTTCTCCCTTTCCTGATACATTCTCTTAGTACCTATAATATTAATGTCGACATCATTATGAGATTATTATATTGGAAAAAGGCCTGGCGAAAAATGGGTCAGATTTTGTTTTATGTGTTATTTTTTCTCTGCCATCATCTTATCTCTGCTGGCAGTAGGTGTCAGTCCCGTTTCTTCTTTGAATACCTTCGCAAAACGTCTTGCATCCTCAAAACCGACCTTCTGAGAGATTTCCAAAATGCTCATATCCGTGTTTAAGAGAAATTTTTTACTTTTTTCAATACGCAGCTTTCTCAGGTAAGAACTGAAATTTTCTCCTGTAAATTCTTTAAAAGTAGTTGAAAACATGGAATAATTCATAGAAACATAATTGGATACCTCAGCCATATCTATCGGTTTTCCATAGTTCTGCCTGATATAGTCAACCGCCCTCTGCATTTTATATCTGCTTACACCGGTAACCTCCGTATCACCGGAATTTCCCATATCAGGACTTTCCACACCCCTTTTCCTGAGAATTTCTTCTGCATTCCAAAGAATCTTTCCAAGTTCCTCCCTGTCAACCGGCTTTAATAGATAATCCATAGACTGAAATTTCATCATACCTTTCACATATTCAAATTCTGCATAACCGCTGATTGCAACTATGAGAGGACGTTCTTCCGCATCCAGATTGTCACATATCCACCTCGAAAGTTCCAATCCTCCCATTATCGGCATTTTTATATCTGTCAGGACAAGATCATATCTGGTATTTTTCAAATATTCGACTGCATCCTTTCCATTACGGCATTCCGTTATTTCACTGTAGGGAACTCCGCTGTTCTCAATCATTACATAAATTCCATATCGGATCATTTTTTCATCTTCCACCAGTAAAATCCTTCTCATACTATCTCCTCCGCATGTATTGTCATCACTACTTTTGTATAACAGTTTTCTCTGGAAAAAATTTCAACACCATAGTCTTCTCCATACATTAGCCGGATTCTTTCATGAATATTATGCAGCCCGATTCCGTTCGTTGAGTTATTTCCTCCGCCTCCGCTGCGAATCACTTCCCGGACCTTCTCCAACTTTTCCTCATCCATTCCTTTCCCCATATCAGTCATTTCTATAAAAGCACAATCATCCTTTATATAAGCTTTCAAATAGATTGTTGTATCCTCCGCCAGTTCATCCAGTCCATAGGAAATAGAATTTTCTGCTATAGGCTGAAGGAGCACTTTGGGAACCTTAAGATTTCTTGCAGGATCTTCCACATTTTCACTGAGATTAATATAATAATCATATCTTATATTACACAGCTTCAAATAGCTTTCCAGATAAGAAATTTCTTCCTGCAATGTAACGCTGTGGCTGTCAATCCGCAGATTATAGCGGAACATTCTTGCCAGTGCCAAAAGTGCATCGGATACGTTGTAAATCCCTTTTACCTCCGCCATCATCTTAATTGAATCCAATACGTTATAGAGAAAATGGGAGTTGATTTGTTTCTCCAGACTTCTGAGCTGTGCCTCTTTTACCATTACTTCCCTATGGATATTGATTTCCATCAACTGCTTTACTTTACCAAGCATCCTGTTATATTCCATTGCAACCGCATTTATTTCCACCTGCTCCAGTCTGGGAATTTCCACATCCAGATTTCCATTTTCCACTTTCCTCATACATTCGGAAAAGATATCAAAATCATGCAGCAAACGTTTTACAATACGATTAATAGCTTTAAGCAAAAGAACCGTCATCAGAACTTCTATCAACAGAATTCCTATAATCTGCACAGCCATAGTCTGATACTGTTTCTTCACGGAGGTAATCTCCATCAGATAAACACCCTTTCTTTCATTTCTGCTTACCGACAGAATCACAGGAGAATGCTTCCATACACCATGATAAATTTGTATTCCCTGTGCATCATAATCATCCAGTGAAGCAACTCCCATCATTGCCTCCAGATTTTCCCTGGTAATACCTCCAAAATTTCCTTCTGCCTCTATCCCTAAAATCCTGTTTTTTGAATCAATCAAAAATATATCCTGATTCTGCAGTCCACTATATAGTTCCGGCACAATAGCCTTCATTGGCAGCATAATCTCAAAAATGCCGGTCAGTTCACTGCTGATTCTTATCGGGATAACAAAAGAAGCCATATTTTTCTCTGTAAAATAATCCGAATAGGTTCCATAAGACTGCTTATCCGTTACATTCATGTACCATGCACCATTATATGTAAGGGAATTTCTGTCCTCATACCAGAGACTGTCCTTCGCTCTGTCCATACTATATAAATAAGAAGAATATTCCCGGACACCCGGATAATCCAAATGAATTCTCGCACTTTGTACCTGGCTAATACTGGTAATTACCCTAAGAGCCGACAAAGTCTGTTCCTGAAAAATATAACGGTTATATTCTCCCAGACTGCCGTCAATAGCGGCCTTTCCCACCTCCGTAATAAAGGTTGTATCAGACCATACCGTCTTGGCCATCAGTTCTATTGTATTCATTTCATAGTTCATATCGTCAGCCCTGTTCTGAAGTTCTTCATATACTTCCTCCTGGATTTTGCCAACCTGATTTTTATAAATGAGCGGAAGAGAAATACATGCCAGACAGAGCAAAGGCAGCAGTGAAAAAAGCAAAATGGAAAGCCTTACTTTTTGGTGCAGCGTCTGATCGGTATATTTTCTTTTTATTTTCTTAATCATAGCATCCTCCGGACTTGTATTTAATAAATTAGTATTAATACTATATATAATACCAGAATACAGTTGTTTTTTCATTCATAATTAAGCTGTCACCGTTTTCTCTCAGTTGGGCAAATAAGAGGAGTTTCACCGCAAAACAGTAATTCCTTACCATTAAACCATGGATTTTTATTTTGTCAAGCCCATTGTGGGCCTGAACGGTAACCTTAATTGCTTTTTCGGGATCGAGAAATATAATAGAGGCTGAAATTATTAGATGTGATAAGGGTCAAGTCCAAAAAACCGCCAAATTGACAGCGGGAATGTATCTATGCGCATATATTTCGGTATTACCTGTCATAGCCTTTACGAGCTTTCATTCGGTTTATTGTTTATTTCTGCGTCAACTATTGTTTTGTCAATAGTTCTCTTTGCTTTCATTAAGTATGCCTGTGTTCCCTCTGCAGCCACTGCCTGGGACTCATCCCAAACCTGTTTCGGAATATTTTATGAAAATAAGAGGTTGAATGATACCCTGTTTTTGCCGCCACGTCATCCAAAGACAATTCCGGATTATCTGTCATCAGCCTGCAGGCCTTCTGCAGCCTGATATTTGTCAGATACTGCAGAAAGGTGCTTCCGGTTTCCTTTTTGAATATATAGCTAAGATAGCTGGGATTGATCGAAATATACTCAGCCACCTGTTCCAGCGCAATATCCTGTTCATAATGCATTTCCATATATTCACAGGCCATGGCAATTTTAGACGAATATTGTTCCTGCTCGGCAGGCGTGAAGGAATCATACCAGAAGTTCAGCGATTTTTCCATAAAAGCACAAAGTGTCCTTTTATCATGTACCGTTTCTGCCTGCTGCTGATAAAGCTGCCGTATTGTTTCCGGAGACAGACTGATCCCGGCAATCAAAATATTAGCCGCCAGCGCCTCCGTAAAAACCAGAAGGAAAATTAATATGATATCCCAATCGGGATCACAGACTTCATTAATATAATCAGTAATACTATACTCAAACATAAGAACACGTATAGCCGGCTGCAGCGTATGCTCTGAAATCCTGACGGCGATCCGTTCTCTGACAGCCGCTTCTGCCGGAAGAAAAGATAAGACAAGATCACACAGCGCTCTCTGATATGGCAGGAAAATATTCTGTATCCCTTCTTCCTCCGAAAAAAGAGAAATCCCGCAGGCCATTCCGACAAATGTTCTCTGCAGCAAAGTGCGCAGTTCTTTAACTCCGATTCGCACAGAATAATTCAACAGGAAAACACTCCAGTTATTATGGGAAAACACATAGCAATTATCAAAATAAGCGGCAATCCCGGGCTGCAGCTTCTCCGCTTCAAAAGCAGGAATCCCCGCAGCACAAAGGGCAAACCAAGGATTAGGAAACAGTCTCTTGATCTCATCCTTGGTTAAATCCTGCTCCTGAAACTGTCCGCCCGAAAACAGCATCAGCCTTATTTTCAAAAGCATATTCTTAATCTGCGCCTGTTTTTCTTCACCAATCTCTTTCAAACGGCGAATCAAATAAGCTTTATCAACCGGTTTCGTCAAATAATCCGCTACATGCAGCTTCAGCGCTCTCTTCAAATACTCCTGATCCTCATATCCGCTGACAATAATTAATCTGCATTGAGGATGAGCTCCGCTGATTTGTTCCAGCATGGTCAGCCCGTCTATCTCCGGCATATTGATATCTGCAATAATCACATCCGGACACCCGTCGGCCAGCTTTTCCATCGCGTCCACTGCATCCATGGCTGTCATTATTTCAAGCGCAATCTCCTTCTGTTCCCCCAGCATGATTTCGAGCCCCTTCAACACGATATATTCATCATCTACCAGCAATACTTTCAGCCCCATATTTTCCTCCCTCAGAAATCAATGAAATGCTTGTGAATACGCACACTGCATGTAGTGAGCACATTTTCCTCACTTTCTATCGTAAAATGATATCCTTCCCCATAAAACAATTTCAGCCTGTCACTGATATTAAAAATACTGCGCCCATTGTTCTCACTTTTCATAGTATCACGTTCTCTTGGGTGCTCTAACAGATAATGAAGTTCCTCAAGACGTCCCTGTGAAACCCCCGGACCGGTATTGGAAACTGTAAAAATCAAATCTTCCCCTTCTTTTGTCACACTTACACTAATCTGTATAAAGTTTCTGCATTTGCTCACATTGTGTGAAAAAACATTTTCAACCATACTGAACAGGACAAATTTAGGGCATCTCCATTTTTCATCCAATTCACAGAGTTCCCATTCCACATCGAAGCGGCTGACAAGCCTTTTTTCCTGAATGGATACATATTGCTGTGTCATATCTATCTCTATTGAGACCGGAACCAGATATTCTCTGGAAAGGGAATAACGCATCAGCTTTCCGAATGCAAAGGTTATTTCTGAAATCAGCTCCTGATGGCTGGCTTCTGCAATCATCCGTATACTTTCCAGTGTCCCATAAAAAAAATGAGGATTAAGCTGGGCCTGCAGCGCCTCTATCTGTGCATTTTTCAGCTGCATCTCATTATTCAGAAGGCTGGATGACAACTCGTTAATTCGTTCCGTCATTTGATTGAAGGATAAAATCAGATCTCCCGTTTCGTCCTTTGAAAGCATTCCTGTATAAGGAGTAAGTGTATGCGTATTCTGCCTGTTCATATGCTCGGAAAGCCGTACAATGTTTTTAAAGGGCCTGAAAATAAGGAGGAACATGATAATACTTGCACATATTAATATGAAGATAGAAACAAGAAAACTTAGCAGGAACGGTCTGTAGGAAAATATATTTCCCGGCTCCGGCGTTATTTTAACAACTTGAAAAACTCCGTCATTCAGAGTGAAACTACTGAGAATACACCGTTTTTGTGCATCCGGTATAATCATCACCGTTTCCTTCCGCATACCGCATATAAGCTGCTTTTCATAATCCTCCATGCACAGTGTCGTTTCTGCTGAAACATTATATTCATACATCAGTTTTCCATTCAGATAGACATAAACTGCAGTGTCCGGGTTTTCCTGTGCATAGGAATCAAAAATATTGCTGTTATAATTCAGTCTTGCAATACCGGGAAACACAGTCATCGGCGGGTTGGTAAATCCTTTGTAAAAGGAAAATCCTGTGGCTTCCCCATCAGTATCGACAGACCAGAAACCATCTATCAGTCCGGAATAAGAATCCGATCCGAGGGGAATGGAATCCACAGTTTCGAAAAAACGGAGTATTTCTGCCGCTTTACGATTTTCAGCATAGATAGTTATGCCTGAAATATTTGTATCATACAGGAAGATATTGCTTAGAAGAGAATAGATTTGACTGTTATATGCATAAACGATTTCCTGTTCCTTAGAATAAAAGCCTCTCAGAAGCTTCTGCAGTTCATAGTTTGATTTCAACTGATTAAAATGAATTTGCGCATCATCCAGTTGATTCATAAGATAATTTTGTTCTGTAATAAGGGAATTCTTTTTTTCATTCAGATATTCTTTAGTACGCTGATCATTATGGTAGTAATATATCATACTGCTCAAAAACATAATGGGAATAAATATCGCCAGTATGTAACATATAAAAAAACGTGTCTGCAGCTTAGTTACCTTTGAAAACATATCTTTTCCTCTGTATAGGCGGTTCTTTTCTTCTTATTATCCCTGAAACAACCGGAAAACACAATATAGACATCTAAATTACGATGTGCAAATTCTTTGGATTTGTATACTTTTTTTGGATTTCTATTTCCAAATGAAGGATACCTGACCGGATACTTACAAAAATAAATCATTAAAACTAAAAAATGTGTAGTGCTACGTATAAAATACTGCCGGGTACACATTTCATATAAAAAATGTACCGTATCCTCTGTCTATATGCCGATGCTACAATACGTTTTGAAGAGAAAAATTAATAAAGGGGGATAATTAATGTCTATGAAAAAAGCGGTTCGTATGAAAAAAGGAATCAAAAAATTCGGACGGCAAATTGAAATCCAGATCTTCGCCCTGGCCGGTGTCATGTATCTGCTGCTTTTTTCCGTGATTCCTATGTTCGGCATAGTGCTGGCATTTAAGTCTTATAAAATCACCTCAGGAATCCAGGGAATATTCAGCAGTGATTGGGTAGGCTTAAAATACTTCAAAGAATTTTTTACCGATTACCGGTTCGGGGAGCTTCTCCGAAATACAATTGCCATCAGCACCTTAAAAATGGTATTTGCATTTCCCATTCCCATATTTCTTGCCATCCTGATATCAGAATGTCATAACAAGCCCTTTAAACGGCTGATCCAGACAGCAAGCTATCTGCCAAACTTTGTATCCTGGGTTCTTGTATATGGAATCAGCAGCGCTCTCCTTTCTCAAAACAGCGGTGTCATAAACCAGCTGCTGGTTAAATTGGGAGTCGTATCACAGGGAATTCCCTTTCTGACGGATCCCGGTTATTTTTGGGGAACCACCGTCGTGCTTTCCATATGGAAAAGCTCCGGCTGGTGGGCAATTATTTTTCTGGCAGCCATATCAGGTATAGACAGCACTCTGTATGAAGCGGCCAGTATAGACGGCGCAGGAAGGCTGAAACGTATCTGGCATATTACTTTACCGGGCATTAAAGGTTCTATTGTTACCGTCCTTATCCTTTCCATCGGAAGCTTCCTGGGCGGGGGCATGGTGGGTTCCAACTTCGAGCAGTCCTTCCTTATGGGAAATACAGTGAATAACGCCACTTCTGAAATCATCCAGACCTATGCGTTTAAAATGGGCATGGCCCAGGGCCGTTTTTCCTATGCCACCGCTGTTGATTTAGTCCAGTCAGTGATATCCATAGTTTTAGTAATAATCAGTAACCAGGTTGCAAAAAAAGTATCCGGCGAAGGCCTGTTCTAAGGAGGATAGTTATGAAAACAAAAATGAATGAAGATAAAGCGGTAGATATCATCGTATATATCCTCCTGGCACTGACAGGAATTGTTACCTTATATCCTTTTTACTATACGATTCTGTGTTCCTTCAATGATGGACTGGATTTGATGAAAGGCGGAATTTATTTCTGGCCGAGGAAATTTACTCTGTCCAATTATGAGCTGTTTATTGGCGACTCCGACTGGCGGCATGCTTTTTTCATTTCTATAGCCAGAACCCTGACCGGAACTATTCTGTGTACCGGCTTCACAAGTATGTTCAGTTATGCTTTATCAAGAAACAATCTGATGTTTAAAAAAGCTTACCGATTCCTGGTAGTGTTCACCATGTATTTTTCCGGAGGTTTGATTCCCTATTATGTTCTTCTCCGTGGGCTGGGACTTCTGAACACCTTTTGGGTGTATGTCATCCCGGGAATGGTAAATGCCTTTTTCGTAATGACAGGTATCAACTTTTTCAGTTCCATCCCTGAATCCATGATTGAAGCGGCAAAAATAGACGGCGCCAGAGAAATTCAGGTTCTCTTAAAGGTGGTGCTCCCCGTATCCAAACCCTTCCTGGCCACACTCTCCCTGTTTGCCGCCGTGGGACAATGGAACAGCTGGCTGGATTCCGCCTATTACGTGAGAGACATTAACCTGCAGACATTGTCCTATAAGATGATGACCACCATTAACCAGACTCTTGCCACCTCCGCAAATGCAGAAGCCGCCGGGCAGATATCCCAGGCTAATACTGCCACTTCCTTTACGGTGCAGGCGACGGCGATGGCTGTGTCCATGATACCCATTATGTGTGTATATCCCTTCCTGCAGAAATATTTTGTACAGGGTATGATGATAGGAGCTGTAAAAGAATAAAGGATATAAATGGCAGTCCGGCCAGGAAGCTTTACCGGCTTGCCCGGCCTGTAACTATACAATATAATGTATTAGGAGGAATCAATTATGAAATGGAAAAAAGCAACGGCAGTTCTGTTATCAATGGTAATGGCAGTAACAGCAGCAGCATGCGGAAGCACCCGGCAGACGCAGGGAGGCTCTTCCGAAACGGGAATCGCGGATTCACAGGGAACAGAAAGTGCCCGGGAAGAAAACGGGCAGGTTCCCACACTGACCATGTTTGTGGATGAAACATGGTGGCCCTATGAAAAATGGGAGGGCGCAATACCGGAAGAATTCGAAAAACGGCTGGGCGTTAACATTGAGATAACCAGGGCTGCAGACGATAACCAGCTTTCTCTTATGGTGGCTTCCGGTGATATGCCTGACATCATATGTTCTTACAGATATCAGTATCTTGCAGATTCCCAGGTATGCTATCCCCTGGATGAACTTCATGAAACCTATCCTGAAATTGTATTCAATGTCGACCCGATATTCCAGTTTGTAAACAAGGCCGCAGATGACCATTATTATACCATCGGCTGCGGTTTCTCCCCGGAATATGATTATGATAAATATGATAAGATACTGTCTGAAGGCCCCGGCTTTATGTATCGCAGTGATATTGCTGAGGAACTGGGCCTTGAATTCAAAACCCTGAATGATTTGGATGACACTTTTGCCAAAGTAGCAGAAGCCTACCCAGACATGACGGTATGCTCCTTTAACTGTGCGCATAAATTCAACTGGCTGATGCAGCAGCTTGGCCTGAAAGGAAATGGTTATTACGAAACTGCGGACGGTACCCTGAAATGGTGGCTCCGTCAGGACGGACTGCTTGATTACTATAAAAAGGTCAATGAATGGTATCGCAAGGGATATCTGACCGCTGAAAATTTCGCCTATCAATCAGAAGACGAAACCAAGGAAATCTGTGTGGGCGGCAATGTATTCGCCAATTTCGGATATGACAACCATGCCGATAACTATAATGCCGCAATTACCGCAAACGGTGATGATTTCCGCTTCTCTCTCGTTACAAACGAATTGAGTGATTCCTGCACAGCTTATGATACTAACTGCGGCGGACGCGGCCTGTATATCACACGCTCCTGCAAAGATGTGGAAACTGCTTATAAACTGCTTGCCTACGCTTATGGAGAGGAAGGCATGAAGCTGCTGATGTGGGGAATTGATGGAGAGGATTATACTGTGGATGCCGATGGCTATCCTACCTTTACTTACGATTTTCAGGGAGATAATTCCGTACTACAGCCCAGAGGTTTAAAATACTGGGGCTGGCTGGTACATAATGCCATAGTTACCAGTATTGCGGAAGCCAATTCGGAATCTCAGACTGCGCAGGACAGAAAAAATCTTACAGAACATGTGAACAGGAATCCCGTAATAGGCATGATCCGCTTCGCAACCGATTCCGACGAAGCAAATATTAATGCAAAGCTGGACGAAATGGTAAAGAACCAGAACACAAATATTTTCATGGCAGAATCCGAAGAAGCCTGTGAAGAAGCCTTTAACGCTATGGTCCAACAGGCTGAACAGATTGGAATGGGCACCCTTGAGGATTATGGAAATACGACTTATCCGGAATTGAAGGCTCAGTATGACGAACTCGTCGCAGGAACTAAATAAAACGACGGATAAATAAAGAACGGGCAGACAGAAAATATTTCTGTTTGCCTGTTTCTGATTTACATACGAGTTTATATCGAGGGTGTAAAAGGATAAAATAATATCGCTATCTGTCCTCGAATTTGTTATAATATCTACAATAAGCGGTGAAAGGCGGGTATTGTAGATGTATAAACCATTACCTATTGGCGTGGAAAGCTTTAAAGAACTGATTACTCAGGGATATTATTATGTAGATAAAACTCTTTTTATAAAGGAACTCATTGACAAACGAGGAAAAGTAAACCTTTTTACACGTCCCAGAAGATTTGGCAAGACTCTGAATCTAAGTATGCTGCGGTATTTCTTTGAAAAACAGGAAAGCCAGGCAGAAAATGAGATTAACAAATCCCTGTTTCAGGATCTTGCTATTGCCAAGTGCGGCAGCAAATATCTGAGTCATATGGGAAATTATTGTGTCATTCATCTCTCTTTAAAATCAGCAAAACAGCCGGATTTTGAAAGAGCTTTTTTAATGCTGAAAAGGCAGATTGCAGATGAATTCCGCAGGCATCGGTACCTGTTAGAGAAAGGAAACTGGCAGGAAGATGACCGCCATCGTTATATTATAATGATGAATGAAACCGCAGATGACAGTCAATATCTGGATGCGATTGCCTTTTTATCCCGCATTCTGAATGAATTGCTTGATCAAAAGGTCATTATCCTTATTGACGAATATGATGTTCCCCTGGAGAATGCCTATTTTTCCGGCTTTTATGAAGAAATGTCTTCTTTTATCCGCTCCTTATTTGAATCCGCGTTAAAGACTAATCCCCATTTAGAATTTGCCGTTATAACCGGCTGCCTTCGAATAACAAAAGAGTCTATATTTACCGGCTTAAACAACCTGAACATTATCTCTATCTTAAATGAAAGCTATGGTGAGTATTTTGGTTTTCTTCAGGAAGAAGTAAAAGCGATGCTTCAATTCTATAACCGGGAAAACTGTACGGATATCGTAAAACAATGGTATGACGGTTATTTTTTTGGCAATTCGGAAGTATATAACCCCTGGAGTATGGTAAATTACATGGACCGTCTGGTTTCCAATGAAAATGCGATTCCCAGTCCGTTTTGGGCCAATACCTCCTCTAACAGCATCGTAAAAAGCCTGGTAGAACATGCCGATATCTCTGTAAAAGGAGAATTGGAATCCTTAATCGAGGGACATTCCATAGAAAAACCGGTTCATGAAGATATAACCTATGCGGATATTTTCAATTCCGAGGATAATTTGTGGAACTTTTTATTTTTCACAGGCTATCTGAAACAGATTGGACGCAGGCTGGAAGGTGATATACAATATATGGAACTTGCCATTCCCAACCTGGAGGTACGCTATATTTATAAAAATACTATTCTTTCCTGGTTTGATGAAATGCTGAACGGAAAGGACTTAAGCAGCCTTTATAATGCCATTGAAACAGGGAATACGCATACAATGGAAGAAATTATCTCCGAATACCTGCAGGAAACCATCAGTTTTTATGATTATGCCGAAAATTATTATCATGGCTTTCTGGCCGGACTGCTGAAAAACATGCGGAAATACAGAGTAATTTCCAACCGGGAATCCGGAACAGGAAGGCCTGATATTATTTTGAAAACACCCAGTGTCCGAGGAAGGGCAATCGTTTTTGAATTAAAGGCTGCGGATCGGTATACGAACTTGGAACGTTTTTGCGATAAGGCTTTGGAACAGATAAAAAATAACCATTACCAGGCATCTCTTGAGGAAGAAGGTTATTCTATGATTGATTCCTATGGAATCAGTTTTTACAGAAAAGAGTGTATGGTTAAGAGGATATGACTTTAAGAGAATAAACCTCCGATTGTCATAATAATATGTTTACATCCGAAACGCCTTCCTCAATTATGAGGAAGGCGTTTCGGATGTATTATCCCTTCAGACGGGACGCAAAATCCGCCATAGCTTCGGATATTTTAATCTGCTGCGGACATACCGCTTCACAGCTTCTGCACCCAATACAGGCATCCGGATGCTTGTCTTCCGGCACAGCCATCAGTGCCATGGGCGCAATGAAACCGCCCCCGGTAAAGCTATGTTCATTGTACAGCTCCAGCAAAGCCGGAATATTCAGCTGCTTTGGGCAATGGCTTACACAGTAATGACAGCCTGTACAGGGCAGGGCAATCTTTTTTACCATCTCTCCGGCAATGCCCAGCAAAGCTTCCCACTCCTTTTCATCTAAAGGTTTATCCTCTTCAAAGGTAGAGATATTCTCCTTCATCTGTTCAAAATCAGACATACCGGAAAGTACGACGGTGACACCCGGTACCGTCTGCAGAAAGCGGAACGCCCATGCCGGGGTTTTCTCCCCGCGTAATTTACTCAGCTTCTCTTCCTGTTCTTCCGGCAGAGAGGCAAGCTTTCCGCCGCGCAGAGGCTCCATCACCCAGATCGGAATATGGCGGCTGTTCAACAGTTCCACCTTCCCTTTTGCATCCTGGAAATCCCAGTCCAGATAATTCAGCTGAATCTGGCAGAATTCCATATGGCTTCCATAACTATCCAAAAACCGCTCCATTACCTCGCGGCTTCCATGAGCCGAAAAGCCCAGATGGCGGATACGTCCGTTTTCCTTCTGCTTAAGGAGATAGTCCAGAATACCATATTTCTCATCCAAATAGGCATCCACATTCATTTCACAGACGTTATGGAACAAATAGAAATCAAAATACTCCACACCGCATTTTTCCAGCTGCTTTTCAAAAATCTCTTCCACCTTATCCATATTGGAAAGATCATAGCCAGGGAACTTTGTAGCCAGGAAATAGCTGTCCCGGGGATAGGCCGCCAGTATTTTCCCCATGGCCGTTTCCGAATTTCCGTCATGGTATCCCCAGGCCGTATCATAATAATTGATGCCATGCTCCATGGCATAGGATACCATCCGGGCCGCTTCGGCTTCGTCAATCTGTGCATCATTTCCGTCAACTACCGGTAATCTCATAGCCCCCATTCCAAGGGCGGAAAGCCTTAAATTCTGAAATGTTTTGGTAATCATCTGCTGTTCACTCCTTTTCCATTCGTACATAAATTTCCATAGCTTGTGCTTATGGAAATCAGATCCTTCTGCTATCATTATAGATGCATTATGTGCCTCTATCAAATAGTTATAATGTATACATATCTATAGGTAAAAAGAATGTTTGATGAAATAAATGGGACAGCCGAAAAAGCTCCCCGCTTTTCCTTCTGTCCCATATCTTTCAATAAGCATTTCTATTTATAAACATATCGATACAAATTATAAACGTATTGATACAAACGTACCATCCTGTGCTTCCACATGAACAATCTCAAGTCCTTTGTATTCTTTAAAAACATTGCGGCATTCCCTTACCAGTTCCTGAAGAAGCTCTTTGGTAATCACCTCCCGATAGGGAGACGGAATCGGATTCCTTATTTCTTCCATGATTGAATCCGGCAGGAACCGGACTGCTGCGTCTGCCAGAACCAGGGGAACAGGGAGCCACATATTCACATCCTTTGAGCGGATAATAATGCGCATGAATTCACCCTCCCGGCACTATCCGATAAAAATCCTGACCGTGGTACCGTCAGAACTGCTTACCTCAATTATGTTCCCAAGTGTTTCATTGTCAATACATTCAAGAATGGATGATGTAAGTTCTTCCAGGTCAATCCCTTCCAGCTCCTCCGTTTTAATGGGCAGCTTTCCTGTCACCATAAGCATCTGCCGTATAATCTTTACAGGAAGCTGGATATTTACTTTATCCCCGGCAGAGCTGTCTACAATTATGCGAAGCATCTTGTTCTCGTAAGGGATGTTTTCGGGAACAGCATGTGTCTCCTCATAAAAGCTTTCTGCAGAATCCGTTGTTTCCTGTTCCGGCGCAGTCCCCTCCAACGCTTTGAGCAGTTCAACCGCCTGTTCAGCCGTAAGCTTTCCTTCTTCTACCATTTTCAAAATTCTTAATTTTTCTTCCATATTCTTTTCCTCATTTCCGCGCTGCCATTGTCCCTCCGGCTGGTACAGCGACTTTAATCTGCATTATCAGTTTTCCTTCATCTGCTCCAACGCTTCCTCCGGAGTGATTTCTCCGTTTTCCAGAGCGTTCAGTATCTCCTTCTTGCGTGAAGAAGAGGCGGATTGTACATTGGATCGCACGTTGGGATTCCCATCCAGTTTCTGGATAATGTCATCCAGCCTGGAACGGACTGTCGGATAGGAAATTTTCAGTTCCTTTTCCACTTCCTTAATATTGCCCCTGCATTTTAAGAAGGTCTCTGCAAAAAAGAGGTCTTCCGTACTGAGATAATCAAATTTGCTGAGACAAAAATCATTTTCAATTACTGTATCGCAGTTTTCACACTGAAGCTTGACTACCTTGAGTTTTTTCCCGCATACAGGGCAGCTGCTGATAACCTGGTACATCCTGTCACCTTCTTTCCTTTTTATGTCTATAATATAAACCTCCAAATCAATAATGTCAATATTTAAATTAAAATAATTAATATAAACATTAAAAATATTAATATAATATAAAAATATTTCAATAAGAATATTCAGTTTTCTACTTTTTCAGGCTGGAATCATTAAGAATAGATGACATTCTGATACCAAAGGCATTCTGAAATCAGGCTATGTTCCTGTAATCATCAAAAAAAAGCTCGGAAACTGGTTTGTTTACAAATGTGATGATCAGAATTCATTCTATTTTTTATTCATGTATGCAAAAAATATGATTTTATAAACTGCGTTGTTAAAATACTGTAGCACCATGTGTTCCATGTATGATAAAATCGGTATATCATTTCAAACTTCACATGGCTGCAATAAATATCTAAGATACCCATGAAGTTTGGACAAAAAAACACGGAGGTAACGCCTATGAAACAGTGTCCTAACTGCGAAGAACTTGTCGGAGATGACGTCAAAGAATGTTTCAACTGCCATTACAATTTTATCTATAAAAGAGTCATGAATCCTAATGAAGTAATGGATATGCGAAATGCAAATGAACGGCTGCAACAGGAAAGAGAAGAAAAGCAGAGAGAAAAGGAGCGGCAGAAGGAAGCACAGCTCAAAAAGAATGCCCTTTACGAATATAAAACAGTCATTATAAATGATTTATCCACCGGTGAAATAGACGGCCCCGCCGTTGAGCGGGCACTTCTTGAATACGCAGAAAAAGGCTGGAGGCTTCATACTATTTTTACCAATGAAGTCGGTAAAACGGTTACACCAATGATGTTCATACAAATTAATCTGAATGCCACCATAGATCAGACCGTCATGGTTTTCGAAAGATGTATAAAACCGGATGAGTCCTGAAGACTAAGCGTTTTCACCAGTTCAGAACAGGAGATATTAATGAAATATTGGGCAGAGAGATGGTCAGAATTAAGGCAGAAAGAGATGGTTGACTTCCCTGAAGAATTCTTCATACATGATGAATTCACAACGCTGTGCAGCACGGATGACATAATGAGGGGCTTCAGCGAACTGTATGAAGTATTGCATCGAATATACGGCGATATGGCCCAGGATGCCGAAGGGATGCTTCTTCCTCTTTTCGACATGCAGGAATATGATTATTTTGCGAAGGAGACCCGGGTTTCACGGGAGGCTTCTTATAAATATGCGAAGCTTTTATATGCTTTAGGCTGTTCAGGGGAACCTGATCACAAATGCGGACTGCTGGTAAATGTCAATGAGTTAAATAGATTATGTAAAGAACTCAAGGTGACAAATATCAGCAGGCATTTGACAATCCTTGAGAACTACGGATTTACAGCAGAAGGTTTGGAAACAGGGCGGATAAAAAAAGGAACAGAGGATATTACAGTTCGATACATAAACAATACGCATCTCATGGATGTTCTTTATCTGATGGCAAAAAAAGTCAGATGTACGAACAGACTGACGGATTTCTTCCGGCTGCATTATAAGCTGTTTGCAGATGACTGGAGCACTGCAGCTTTTGGAAACGGGGTTGATTTTGTTTCCGACCTATATAAATCGGAACAGGACAAATTATCCGCACAGTATATACATAAGGAACTGCTCAGCAGGAATTATTTTTTCAGCAGGCAGACCTGGAATGAAGGCCCGCAAATAAGGTATTATAAAAGTGAGGCCGATTGTAAGAGAAATACAAATGCAAAATTCTGGCTCACCAGCATGGATACGAACCTTCTTTTATACTTTCGTATATCCAATGTAGAAAAGGCGCTTGATTATATAAAAAACTGTCCGGAACGTGTGCTTAATACATTCTTGGTGAGTGATAGGGGCTGCCAAAAAAGAGGGACAGAATGTGTTTCAGGAATTACTTATACCCTGCAGGATAAGACCATCTGGCGATGCGGCTGCTGTAATCCTAACTTTCAGGCAGTTCCCCTTCCTGAGGATTATATCTATTATATTAATGCGGCTGAGATCGGGGATATGCGATCTTTGCAATATAAGTGTGAGCTGTAGATACCTGTTGAAAAAAAGCAGTAGGTTCTTCGACTGTTCATTCACAAGAATACAGCAAAGATATGCGTATAATCCGTATATCAGACAGCCGGGCCAGCCGTCCTTGTCAACGATGAAATAAACAGCTTTGCCATCGCTGACAAGACAGTCTGCCCCGGCTCACCGGCAATCAATATTCCTCCGCAGGAATCATTCTTCGCAGCTTCCGCCGTCTGCCATCATATGAATCTTAAAATCACGGAAATCCGCATATCCGCCTGCTTCTTTTCTCGCATAACAGAAAATCCCGATCCGGTATCCCACAAATACATCCAGAGTAAATGCCATCTGCAGTATATTTCCAAGCTGCACCCACTCCGCCTCCTTCTCTTTATAAAAGAAGGAAGCCTGATCCTTTCCGTCCCTGTAGTCAAAAAGCACCCGCAGGAATACCGTATCCGCATGCAGTTCGGTTTCCGTCTCCCATAGCTTTCCCTGGTCATCCTTTTGTACGGCAGACAGATACTTTCTGCCATTTTTCATAGATACGCCGATTTGACCGAACCGTCCTTGAAAAGCACACAGCCCTGCATAGTCTCCTTCTTTCATTCCGGAGGCATCCATCTCTATTTCACAGATACAGCCCGGTTCCGTCGTACGCTGGGTAAGCGTGTTTCTGGCGTCCATCAGGCCGGATGCCACATGTCCGGTCTGCAGACGCAGCCATCCGGGCCTCTCTGTAAACGACCAGCAGGAAGGAATGGGATTATGGTTCCACTGCCATGTCAGTCCCAGCCTGTTTTCTTCATGGCTGAAGCTGTCGCTGACCGCCACGGGCGCAGCAGGAACAGCCGCGAAGGACAGTTCAAACGTCCGCGGCACCTTCCATACCGGCTGTCCCTCTCCGCTTTCTTTCGTCCCCTCTTCCTTCACGCCGAACATCGGCCATCCCTCTTCCCATTGTACGGGCATCAGATACGGAATCCGGCCGGATGCTCCTCTGTCCTGAAACAGCATTCCGTACCACTCTCCCGATTCCCTGTCGATCAGCGTTCCCTGGGCAACCCCGCAGCCCGGCAGGCCGCAGTCGTCATCCAGCAATACCCGGAATTCCCAGGGGCCTTCCAGGCTTTGGGAACGATAGCAGACCTCCCGCCGCCTTCCGCCCTTCGGCCAGTCAATAAACAACAGATATATATACCCGTTTCTCACTATGGCACGGCAGCCCTCACACCGAAGCATCATGCCTTCTGCAGCGGTCTGCAGCAAAAGACGATGAAGGCCGCCCTCCTGTACCCCGCTCAGATCTCTTTTCAGCTCTACGATCCGGATATCCCCGTTTCCATATACCAGATAGGGAACATCCTCCCAGAACAGAAAGGACATATCATGAAATACTTCATTGATTTCCACACGATCCCAGCCGCTTTTTTCTATGTTGTCGGAAGAAAAAATATAGGTCTTCCCGCAGTCATGGCTCACAAAGCAGGCATAGAAACGGTCCTGATATCTTGTCAGGCTTGTGGCCCACTGCCCTTTCCCATAAGCATTCCTGCCGTTTTCCAGCCGGTATATTTCGTTATCCTCCAGCACATCAAAAATATAGGAAACGATTTCCCAGTGGCATAAATCCTTAGATTTCAGTACAGGCGCCCCGGGGACATAAAACATGGTCGTTGATACCATGTAATACGTATCTCCTATACGAAGCAGGTCCGGATCCGGCATATCCGCCCCGATTATTGGATTTCTTATTTCCATTATACGTTCCTCCTCTCAGTTATTCAGTCCGTAATTTCCACACTTCCATAGAAGCCTCTTGTCTTGCCGTCCACCCACGAATCACGTTCGATAAAAACGGATTCCTTCAGCCGTATATCACCAGCCGACGCTCCTGCCAGCACCTCCATTTCACCGGCCTCTACCTTCCACCGCATCTGGCTGTCAAGGAAAGCAAACTGACTGAGCTTCATACGGAAACAGAGTTTTTTTATTTCCCCTGCCCTGATAAAAGTACGGCAGAAGCCAGCAAGCTCCATAACCGGCCTGACCATACTGGCATAGCAGTCCCGTATGTAAAGCTGCACTACTTCTTCACCATCCCGCTCTCCGGTATTCTCTATTTCAAGCGTAAGCTCCAGCTCATCATCCGGCTGCAGACGGCGGTTCCTTATCTGCATCTTCTTATAGGCGAAGGTAGTATACGACAGTCCGTGGCCGAAATAATATCTTGGCTCATGAGGGCAGTCCATATACTGCCGGAATGCGCTGATAGTATTCTGATGGTACCCGGAGCCGTAAGGATGATTATAATATACCGGAATCTGGCCTGCATTGTATGGAGTGCTCACAGGCATTCTTCCTGCCGGGTTATATTCCCCGAACAGGACGCTCACTACCGCATCCGCCCCTTTTTCTCCCGGATTCCATGCTTCCAGTATTGCATCCGCATATTGATCGGCTGCATCGCTGGATATGGGCCGCCCGCCGAAATGTACCAGAACCACCGGTTTTCCAAGCCCGGCCATCTTCTGAATCAATTCTTCCTGGCAAAGCGGCAGATTGATATCGGTGCCGTCGATCCCCTCTCCCATAGAAGCGGTAGTACCGGTCCCGTATTTGCCGCCTACCGTCATCAGAACCACATCCGCCTGTTCGGCGATCCGAAGCGCTTCTTGATGGGCGCTGCAGTCCGTTCCGGCATAAGGATACCCATAGGCATACAGGAAATCGGTTTCCGGTACTCTTTCCTTCAGTTCCTCCAGAAGGTTATTCACCGAAGGAGCCAGTTCTTTTGCCAGTTTTTCCGTATCGGGATGTTCCTTCTCCACGACAGTGCCGCAATACGTTTCCCGGAAACCTTCCCCATTATCACCGGTTTCCATGCCTGCCATCGTGTTTTTAGCGCCTAAGGCGGATTCCGTCATGGACATGTAGGTATAGCCTCCGAACATGGCAAGAACCGCAGCCGCATGATAACCGATTACGGCTATTGTCTGTTTCTTCCGTTCCAGAGGGAGGATCCCGTCATTTTTTACCAGCACCATTGATTCCAGCGCTGATGTGCGGGTTATTTCCGTACTGTTGGGATTCTCGTACTCCTTCCTGATTTCCTCATCCGGCGCGGCAAAAGGGTTTTCAAAAAGACCCAGCATGAATTTAGCGGTCAGTATTTTCCTGACGGCCTCATCCAGACATGCGTGAAGGCGTCCGTCTTCCTCATTCAAACGGAATGTCTCCTGTGTATAACATTTTCTCGACGGCAGTTCCTGCTGCATTCCCGCCAGCAGGGCTTTCCGTCCGGCCTCTTCATAGGATTCCGCCGCATGATGGCGTTCATGGATTTCCTGGACTGCACAATAATCGGAAACCACCAGGCCCTCAAAGCCCATTTCCTCCCGGAGAAGACCAGTCAGGATTTCTTCAGAGCAGGCCACCGGAACCCCGTTAACGGAGCTGTAGCTCGGCATAATTCCCTGCATCCTTCCTTCGGTAACTGCCGCCTGAAAAGGCCTGGCATAAATCTCCCGAAGCAGCCGCTCCGGTATATCGCAGGCTGCCGCGTGAATTCCTCCCTGAGAGTCATGATATCCGAGAAAATGTTTGGCTGTAGCCGCCGTTCCTTCCGTCAGATCCCCATCCTGCTGGATTCCCTGCACATAAGCGCTTCCCATCGCGGAAGCAAGCGCCGGATCCTCCCCATAGGTTTCCCCCTGCCTTCCGAACCTGGCGTCCCTGGAAATATCCAGCACCGGGGCAAATGCCTGTGAGGCGCCGGCCAGCCTGGCCTGCTTTCCAATCAGTTTCCCCGCTTTCTTCTGCTGTACCGGATCAAAGGTCGCTCCCTGTCCGATGCCGGAGGGAAAGCTGGTGGCACCCGGAAGCATCACCCCGCACAGCGTTTCCACATGGAAAATGGCAGGGATCCGATGAGGGCTCCGTTCCATAATTTTCTCCTGAAGCTCTCTCTGAAACGCCGCCGCTTCGTAAATATCCCTTTTTTCAGCCCCTGCAAAAAAGGAAACCTGCCCTGCTCCAAGAGGATAATCTTTTTCAAAATCATCCGCCGACCATCCTGCCGGATTATAGCCGGAGAGCTGGGCCACTTTTTCTTCATAGCTCATTTTTTTCAGTAAGTCCTCCGCCCTGTCTGCAGGGGAAGCATTTTTATCCTGATAAAGGCTCATTCTGTTCTCCTTTCCTGTCGCCGCTTATCCCTTCACTGCCCCTAATGATATTCCCTTCACAAAATATTTCTGGACAAAAGGATAAATAACCAATATGGGAAGCAGCCCGATAACCGCAATCGCCATCCTTACTGTAGCCGCCGGCAGCGTACCTGCAAGCGATGTGGATTTTGCCACGGAAGTCGCATTTTTTGACAGATATTCGATGTTTTTCAGCATGTTGTTCAATATCTGCTGGATACTGTATATCTTTTCATCTGTTACATAATATAACCCATTCTGCCAGTCATTCCAATAGGCTACGCCTATAAACAGGCCTATTGTTGCGATAATGGGCTTACTCATCGGGAGCACCACCTTAAGCACCACCTGGAATTCCGACGCCCCGTCTATCTGTGCCGCTTCCACCAGGGACAGCGGGACATTATTCTGAAAATAGCTGCGGATCAGGATGACATTGAATGCGTTCATTAAAAGCCCGGGAATAATCAGTGCCAGGATCGTATTTTTCATATGCAGGTACCTGGTATACATAATGTAAGAAGGCACCAGCCCCCCGTTAAAAAGCATGGTAAACAGGATAAAAAAGCTGAAAAATTTCTTCCCGGGAAAATAGGGTTTAGAAAGTGCATAGGCATACAGGACGGAAATACTGAGCCCCACTCCTGTTCCCACCGCAGTAACAAAAACAGTTATAAAGTAAGCCCTGAAAATCTGCATTCTTTCATTCCATATGTAGGAGTAGGCTTCCATGCTTAAATGCTTCGGTACAAAAGAATAGCCATAGAGCGTAATATCTTTGTTTGCCGTTATTGAGGAAATAAACAGAAGGATCAGCGGTAGTATGGTAACGACGGCGGCAATTCCCATAATGATATGGCACAACAGCTGAAACCGGATTTCTTTTTTATGCATGTGACAGACACCTCCTAAAACAACGCATTTTCATTGCTGTATTTTCTGGTCAGCCAGTTTGCGGCCATAATGAGCAGGAATCCGACTACCGACTGGTAAACACCGGCAGCCGACGACATACCGATGTCACCCAGCGTAATCAGCCCGCGGTAAACATAGGTATCAATGGTATTGGTGGCATTAAGCAGCGCGCCGGAATTCATCGGCACCTGATAAAACAGCCCGAAATCCGAATAAAAAATCCTTCCCACATTCAGCAGTACCATAGTAATGATTGTAGGCTTTATCATGGGTACCGTAATATACCGGATCTCCTGGAATTTGGAGATTCCGTCCACAGAAGCCGCTTCGTATAAGGAGCGGTCAATGCCCAGAATCGAAGCCAGGTATACAACCGTCCCGTAACCCACATATTTCCAGCAGTTTACAAAAATCAGTATAAAGGGCCAGTATTCCTGCTGCGTGTACCACGATATTTTCTGAAAGCCCAAAGTGGTCAGGACCCCATTGAGCAGCCCTGTGTCACTCGCAAGAAACGCATAGGCCAGATAGCTTACAATAACCATGGAGATCATATACGGAAGAAGGATTACCGTCTGGTAAACCTTCACCGCCATACGGGAACGAAGCTCACTTAAAAGAATGGCGAACAGAACGCCGATTACCAGATTCACAATGATAAAAGCCACATTGTACAGCAGCGTATTTCTCGTGATGCGGAACGCGTCCGGCGTTTTGAACAGATATTCAAAATTTTTAAAGCCAATCCAGTCGCTGCGCAGAATTCCCTTCGCAAAATCCACATTTTTAAAGGCAATGATCATACCAGTCATGGGAATATAGTTATTTACCAAAAGATATAAAAAGCCCGGCAGAAGCATGATATAAACGGGCAGGTATTTTCTTATTTTTACTGCTTTTTTCTGCATGTTAAGGCAGTCTCCTTTCCCTTCGCATAAAAAGCGGCTTCCCGGCTTATTCCGGCAGAAACCGCTTTTTACGAAACCTTATTTCACATTCCGGTTTCCTGTCATTCTATTTACTGATTCCCTTTCCATGCATCGATCTGCGTTTTGGCTTCTTCCACAATACGGTCAATGCCAGATGCCTGCAGTTCGGATACCATCTGTGCAACAGCTTCCTCCGGTTCCGAATATCCGGCGCAGATCACTGCCTTATATTTCTTAATCACATTCGTAATGGCAGTAATTTCTGTTTTCACATTGGTCGTGTCAAAGGTAAAGCCGTACAGAGGAGAAGTGACTGCGCTGGCATTAAATTCTTCATATTGTTTCCAGATGTCTGCGGAATCAGATTCCCATGCATAAGCCAGAGCGCCGTTTCCTGCCAGCCAGGTTTCGTTGTTCCAGCCTACATTGCTGCTGTCCACTCCATCGGGATAACCTACGACACCTGCGGCTTCATCTTTTATGACATAGTCGCTTCCTTCCACACCATACATAAGAAGGTTCGCCATATCTTTATTGGTAAGCATGATATCAAGCAGCTTCACAGCCTTTTCAGGAGTGCTGCAGCCTGTAGGTACCATATACTGGGCAAAATTAACGTTTCCTGTCGTAAGAGCCTTTTCTCCCACAGGGATTGTGGTTACAGGCACTCCTGAATTTTTCAGTTCCTGGGTTGCCGTGCCGGGATGTATCTGGCCGATATAGCCAAATGTATTGCCTGCTGCCAGAAGATCCTGTCTGGTATCGGTCACAGTCGTGGCATCCGCCATGAAATATCCTTTTTTATTCCAATCATAGGCCAGTTTGGCCAGTTCCATAAATTCCGGCGTATCATACATGTTCAGGACTTCGGTTCCGTCCCCGTCCATTCTGACACCGATACCGTCTGTGAGAACATCGAATTTCCCTTCATTGTAATAATCCAGGATACCGGAGCCTACTTCCACAGGGCTCAGTACATTCATTTCCGGATGCGCCTCTTTTACCTTTGCCAGGACAGCCTCAAGATCATCCCAGGTTTTAACCGAAGAAGGATCAATATTCAGTTCTTCCAGGATATCTGTCCTGCATACCAGGCCGGAAGTTTTCGTATATTCATGAAAGGTGGGAAGGCCATAGTATTTCCCGTTTATCTGACATGCCTCGGCATAAATTCCCAGCCCGTCCAGAGCATCCTGGGCATACAAACCGCATAAGTCCGTGATGTCCCTGACCTGATTGGTGGCGGCGTAGTTCTTGGAAGAATCAAAAGTGAACATCAGCGCGATGTCCTCTCCTGAGGAAAGCATCAGCTTCTGCTGATCCGAAAAAACACCCCACTCCAGAATATCCAGCTTCACTGTGGCATCCATATACTGGCTTACAATTTCATTGATTCCCGCTTCCACGGCTTCCAGATCCGCCGGGGAAGAGGTTCCTCCGGGAAATACCACCCGAAGCTCTGTCATTTTTCCGTCACGAAGCTTTGTATCCGCATCGGAGGCTGTATCAGCCGAAGTATCGGAAGCCTGTGATTCTGTTTTTGTGCCCTCACCCGCAGGCGCAGTTCCCGCATCCTCTTTGGCAGATCCGCAGCCCGTAAAAAGAAGAACAGCAGAAAGCATGAGGGAGGTCAAGGATAAGATTCGCTTTTTCATGATAAATACACTCCTTTTTCTTTTTATCCAACGGCGCCTTTGGATTTGATAATTTCATTATAAAAATACAGACTTCCCTCCGCCACCTTAAATCAGACCCATTTCATAACAAAACAGACTTTTCCTGTTTTTCTGTGGAATTCCTGTATTCCAGAGGCGACAGGCCGGTTCTTTTCTTAAATATTTTGGAAAAATAAGCGGGATGATCATACCCTGTCTTGATGCAGATTTCCGATACCGAATCCTGGGTTTCCCTCAGCAGCTTTTTCGCCGCACAGACTCTGCAGTACTGTATGTATTCCATAAGAGTATAGCCCGTGGCCTCCTTGAACTCTCTGTTGATATAGTCCCGGTTCAGATGAACCAGGCTTTCCACATCATTTCTGGTAATGACCTCGTTATAATGCTTTTCCAGATATTTCTTCACTTCCTCCACAGCGCTCAGTTCCTTGCCCTGTGTCCTATTGTCGCCGGGAACCAGCTCGCTTTCTATTTTTTCCACTGCATCCCGCACCGTTTGCTCCACCTCTTCAAAGGATACGGGTTTTAAAAGGAATCGGTAAACCCCAAGAGAAATGGCATTTCTGGCATAATTAAAATCTGCATGTCCCGTGAGTATGATATTCACTACAGACGGATACAGCCCCTGTATCCATTCGATCAAATCCAGCCCGCTTTCTTTGGGCATTTCAATATCGCACAGCGTAATATCGATTTTCTTTTCCTGCAGCAGTTCCTTTGCCTGCTCCGCATTCCTGGCCGTATATACCTTTTTGATCCCAAGCTCTTCCCATTGGATTACCTGCTGAAGAATGTCCAGCATAGCTGTTTCATCATCCACCAATATGATATTCATTGCGCTCCTCCTGTGTAAGTATCTCCGGCAGAACCACCTTAACCAAGGTTTCTCCGGGCCTGCTGTTGATTTCCACGCTAGCCGTATCGCCATAAAAGATACGCAGACGTTCCTTTACATTGGTAATACCGATATGTTCCCCTTTATTGCTTATATTCTCATTCTTATTTATTCTTTCCAGCATATCCGGTTCAAACCCGGCGCCGTTATCCCTCACGGTAATATAAATCCTGTCATTTCCGGAGGATATGTCTATCCGGATCCGAAGGAGAGGAACCAGGCCGATATTGTGCTTCACACTGTTTTCCGCAAAGGTCTGCAGAATCATAGGAAGTACCATCTGCCTTTCCATCCCTTCTTCCGCATTCAGTTCAAATTCCATTTCATCCTTATACCGGATCTGCTGTATCTGGATATAGTTTTTCACGCATTGGATCTCTTCCCGGAGCAGGACGAAGGTTCCCTTTTCCCCAAGGAGATAACGGAAATAGGCACCTGTGGTCATGGAAAGCTTCTGAATGGAAGCAAAATCCTTAAGCTGTGCCAGGCCGTAAATCAGATTTAAAATATTGGTATAGAAATGAGGCTGAATCTGTACCCGCATATAGTTGCTCTCCGTCTTTTCCCTTGCCAGCTCCGCTTCATACACATCGATTTTCAAATCCACGATCTGCTCCGCCATCTCATTAAAGGTATGGTTCAGGACATCGATTTCACTGTTTGTATTCTTCTCCTCAAGACGTACATCCAGATTTCCCCGGCTGAACTTCTCCATGACACTGCGCAGCTTATTCAGAGGGCCAAGCACCGCCTTCACCTGGTAGCGGACATTCCAGGCCAGAAGAAGCAGCCCGAGGGATACGGTTATCAGTGACAGGAATGTAAAGGTGGTTTTATCCCCGAAAAGATTCTGCCGCTGTGCTTCTACCTTCAGCTGTCCGTCGATATGTGTCATGGGTATCAGCAGCACTGCCGTATCCTTTTTTTCCTCGCCGCCGGCTTCCCCGCGCAGCGAATAGGTTATTTTCCCTTCATCATCCGTAAGCCCGATGCCGCTTACCATTCCGTTATCCTGTACCACTCCGTCCAGAATCGTCTGGCATTTAACCAGCGCGCCTATATACCCGCCGTCTATCCGGTATACCTGTATAAAAAAGTCTTCTGTCCCGCTTTTGAAATAATCCCATTTGGTTGAATTATAGGAGCGGATGCCGGAAGCATATTTCTTGATATCCTGATCCATTTCCAGCCGTTTGTCATAGCTTACCAGATGATTTGTTGATTTCAGAAATACCTCTCTGTCAGGGACATAAACAAAAACCAGCACTTCATTCTCGTGGTTCCATGCAATATCCGACATACGGTTAACCAGCAGCTTTTTGGCGGTCTGAAACACCAGCTCATCCCTGGAATTACAGACATTCGAATAGGAGCTGTCACTGCTGGAGGAACTGGTAACGGTAAGAAGGGAATTATTGATGATATCCAGCTTATTGTCCCAATAGGAACAGTACATTTCCAGCGAATTACGGTAATTTTCCATGATGCTCTTTTCATAGACACTCATATAATAAAAACTGATAAGCTCCATCCCCAGCAGAATCGCCGTGCTGAGAATAATCATAAGGGCCAGGCTTTTGACCGTGACTGAATTTTTGTATCCAAACAGCTTTGTTTTTTCTTCCATCGTCTTTTCCTTTGCAGCGTATCTTGTTCTTCCGAGTCTCTCAAACACATATGTAGTTTATTGTAACATACCGTCCCCGGATTGCAAATATGGCTCCTGTTTCCAAAATGCCCAATCTATAACCGGGACTCCTTACATGGCAAAACGGCCATGCCTTCGCATGACCGTTCTTCCGTATCCTTCTTTATGAAGCCCCACATTCCTGCTTCCGGGCTTATTTCACATCCGCTCTTGCCAGTGCATCCTTATAATACTTAAATTCCGTAAATACTTCACCCGTATAAGGATTCTTCTTGTTTTTCACAGACTTGTAAATAATATATCCCAGCGCAGCGGCATTGGTAAGCAGCGCCAGCGCGCTTACGATAAGCATTGCCGCAGGATTCGCATTGGCAGCCCCGCCGGCCGCAATGCCGTTCATCGTGCCGTCCGCATACTGAACCGGTATGGTTGCCCAATTATATGCGGCCGTGCCGTCCGGGAAGGTTTCCTGGAAAAGCGGGAATACCTGTGCGAACATACACCACATACAAAGGGTATTGGCACGGTTCATGATCCATCCGCCCTTATTCCAGAAGAGGGCTGCAATGGTAGGCGCCAGCAGCAGAGCCACACCGCAGAACCATGCATGGGTGGGAAGGCAGTTATAGGTATAGGCAAAGTTCCATATATCATAAACGATGATATAAACCCAAATCATATCCGGCCAGATCATGTCTTTCTTATCCTTGGAGGCATATACCGCCCACCAGCCGGTCATACATAAGATATTCAGTATGCCTGCGATGCCATTCATGATGTTATGCCAGCCGCCGTACAGCCATACGCTCTCGGAGGACATCCACCAGGAATTCCAGCCGTTTGCCGCCGATTCGAAGTCACTGGCGACAGCGATAAGAATATTAATTGCCACAATGGCAAAAGGGAACGCCTTAAACCAATGCTTCTTACCGATACCCCATCCATACTTTATCAGCATAAAACCGATACAGCCGGCCAGGGAAGCATAAAGCTTCGCATAATGGAACCACCCGTTCATATACAGGTAGGTCTGGTTCTGAAGTGCCCACTCCGCTCCCTGTCCGGCAGACACGGCAATCACGACAAAATAGACAGTAAGCGCCGCCGGCAGGACTCCGAACATGAAAAGCCCTCCGAATTTGCTCCTTCTTGAAAATTCGTTCAGCAGGATAAGCGCCACTAAAACAGCAATCATGGCAATCCACTGAGAAGCGGCATTGCTGCCGTAAACATGAAATAACATAAGCTCCCCTCCTTATACTTTGTAAGCCGGCTTTTCTCAGCAGGCTTCGATTTCCTTAATGCTGCACTCATTTCCCGTTAACAGGCTCGTTTCCCAGCTGCCGCAGCCGGGGCATTGTCTGCCATACCGAACCGTGGGATAAGTTTTCCGGCAGGCTTCGCAAAAGGTTACCGCGGGACGGATTTCAATTTTTAATTCCGATTCTTCCAAAAGCTCTGATTTCCTGCGGTAATACTTCCAGCAGTCTGTCATATACTCGGGAACCACTCCGCTGACCTCTCCGATTTCAAGAGTCACGGAGCCGATTTCCGTAAGCTGGTTTTCCTTTGCCACCTCCTCAAGTGTCCGGGAGATATGTACAATGATCCCCAATTCATGCATTCTGGCCCTCACGTCCCTTCTTCCCTTTGAACTTAATCTTTATTTCCCGCTTCAGCATATAAGGAAGTATGGCCTTCATCTTATCCTCTGCCTTATACATATTGCTCGCTTCCGGCAGATCCCTGCTGAGATGGATCGCGTCAAATTCGCATTTAGTGGTACAGATGCCGCAGCCGATACATTTATTCGGATCCACTATGGTCGCCCCGCAGCCCAGGCAGCGGTTTGCCTCCGTCTTCACCTGTTCCTCGGTAAATGTGCTGCGCAGATCATGGAAGTCCGCTTTTTGGGCCGGGCTTTTCCGCCCCGGTATCTGACGCTTTGCATTGTCGAAGGATTCCGGTTCCAGCTTCAGGTTCTCTTTGTCAAGCTCTATAAACTGTCTGCGGTTTCTTCCTATGGTCAGGCTCTGTCCTTCATGGACAAACCTGTGTATGGACACGCTTCCCTCTTTTCCTGCCGCAATGGCGTCAATGGCGAACTTCGGTCCCGTATATACATCGCCTCCCACGAAGATATCCGGCTCCCCGGTCTGCAGGGTCAGCGGATCGGCCTTTACCGTACCGTTCCTGTTCAATTCCGCCTTCGTTCCCGCCAGCAGCTCTCCCCATTGGACGGACTGCCCTATGGACACCAGGACAGCCTCGCATTCCACCGTGAGCAGCTGTTCTTCATCATAGCCGGGATTAAAACGGCCTGTTTCATCAAATACGGAAACACATTTTTTGAACACCACTCCCGATACCCTGCCGTTTTCCGTAAGGACTTCCTTCGGCCCCCAGGAATTGCATATGGTGATTCCTTCTTCCTCCGCTTCCGCGATCTCATCGGCAGCAGCCGGCATGATTTCCCTTGACTCAAGGCAATACATGGAAACGGTATCCGATCCCGCCCGCAGCGCTGTCCTCGCCACATCCACCGCCACGTTTCCGCCGCCGATGACGATGGTGCGTCCGGAAAGTCTGACCTCCTGCGCATTCTGGTTCACAGAACGCAGGAACTCCAGCCCCGTCAGTACCCCTTCCGCCTCTTCTCCCGGAACCCCGGCCTTACGTCCGGCCTGTGCTCCGATGGCAACATAAAAGGCTTTATAGCCTTCCTCCCGCAGCTTCTTTATGGTAATATCACGTCCCACTTCCACTCCGCACTTAAATTCCACGCCCATAACCCGCAGAACGTCGATCTCCGCTTCAATCACATCCTTTTCCAGTCGGAAGGAAGGGATCCCGTTCATCAGCATGCCTCCGGGTCTCTTTTCCTTTTCAAAAACAGTGACCGGATAGCCCTGCTTTTTCAGATAGAAGGCGGCCGACATTCCCGCAGGCCCGGCTCCTATCACAGCTATTTTTTCCTGAAAGGGCTTGCCGGAATAATTCAGCATCTGCGGAATATATCTGTTTTCCGCATGAAGCTCCTGTTCGGCAATAAACTTCTTAATCTCATCGATCGCCACCGCCTGATCAACCGTTCCTCTTGTACAGACATCCTCGCAGCGCCGGTTGCAGATGGCGCCGCAGACCGCCGGGAACGGATTTTCCGTCTTAATCAGCTTCAGCGCATCCATGTATTTGCCCTGTGAGGCCATTTTGATATAGCCCTGTACCGGAAGATGGGCCGGACAGGCCGCTTTGCAGGGAGAGGTACCGGTATCATAGCAATTGATCTGGTTCCTGTCCCTGTAGTCCACGCTCCATTTATCCCTGCCCCACTTTGTTTCATCCGGAAGCTCCTGCCTGGGATATTCGATTTCCCCGTCCTTTGTACACAGCTTCTGTCCCAGCTTCGCCGCGCCTGTGGGACAATATTCCACGCAACGGCCGCAGGCCACACAGTCCTCCTTTGTCACACTGGCACGATAGGCTGAGCGGGACATATTGGGGGTATTAAACAGCTGGGAGGTACGCAGTCCGTTGCAGACACCGATGGCGCAGTTGCAGATGGCAAAAATCTTTTCCTCTCCGTCAATATTGGTGATCTGATGGACATAGCCGTTATCCTCCGCCCGCTGCAGGATTTCCATGACTTCCTCATAATCGATATAGCGGCCTTTCCCTGTCTCCACGAGATAATCAGCCATGTCGCCGACGCCGATGCACAGGTCATCCTCCAGATCGCCGGTTCCCTCTCCCCTCACACGCTGCTGGCGGCGGCAGGAACAGGCGCCTACCGCATATTTATCCTTGTATTTGTTCAGCCAGTGGGAAATATGTTCGATATCGGCAGACTCCTGCCTGGCGGGAATGGCTTTTTCCACAGGGATGACATGCATGCCGATACCCGCCCCGCCGTAAGGCACCATAGGAGTCACCTTTTCCAGAGGCAGCCTGGCCATCTGTTCAAAGAAATCCGCCAGCTCCGGATGCTCCTCCACCTGCTTTGCATTCATCATCATAAATTCCGCACAGCCGGGCACAAACATGGGAAGCACATACTGCTTATGATGATCTTCATTCTCCCAGTTGTATTCGATCAGGCCGATAACGCTCATCTCCTGAAGAAGCTCTTCCGTGCGCTCCACGCTCTTTTTACACCGCTTCGCAATCCACTGGGCCGTAGCCGGAACCCTCACCTTCATAGCCAGCGCGACCTCCGCCATCTCATCCGTTATCACGCATGCCAGCCCCCAGTATTCCGGATCCGATGTGGTTACCTTAACTCCAATCCTGTCCGTTATCTTCTGACCGAGCTTCAGTATCAATTCTCTTCCTTCTGCCATGGTTCATCTCCTTTGTTTTAGTCATATTGACAGTGTTTTCAAACAAGTAACCCTTTCCGTTTCATTTATATCATATATTATATCATGTAATTTTATTTTTTTCTTGCTTATTATAAACAAAAGTTTGTAAAATATTTTCAAAATTGTCTGTAACATATGAAAAATGCCCTGTTCTCACATGCTGCTGCATAAAACCAGCCAGTGCAAAGAAAACTTGGCAAAACATATTGACAAGTTAACTTGGCAGTGCTATTCTGTTCTTGACAAGAAAACTTGGCACCAGGAAAGGATACCGGTTATGGAAAAAGATCAAATATTGGAAAAAAGCCGTAAGGAAAATAAGAATCAGGATATTTATGAAAAAGAAATTCTGAAGGAGGGCAGAAATATCGGAGCCGCCACAGCTGGAATTCTGGCCACCGTATTTTTTGTCATACAGATTTTAACCGGCGGGGGGATTAATTACGGACTGTATGCCGTAGTCTTTTCCATCCCCGCCGCAGCCTTCACCGTCAAGGCCTTCCGCATGAAAAAAAAGCATGAAATATTTATGGCGGTCATTTATATTATTTTTGTTCTCCTTCTCTCTGCTTCCCATATTTATAATTTAGTGACTTCGCAGGCGGTGCGGTGAGAGGTGGAATATGAATGATGAATTAATCCTGAAAAATCGGCTGAAGGAAGCACGAAATGAACGGATGCTGTCACAGTCACAGCTTGCTGAGCTGGTGGGTGTCTCCCGCAATACCATAAGCTCCATCGAAACCGGCCAGTTCAGCCCTACAGCCAAGCTGGCGCTGATCCTCTGCATCGCGCTGGATAAAAAATTCGAAGACTTATTTTATTTTGACTGAGTATACTCTGATACGCAGATCATATCTTCCCATCGGGTGCGGGCAGTTTTTATTTACTTGACTGCCTAGCACTCGCTTGATATAATGAATCTAGCGAGTGCTAGGCACGGAAAGGAGTCCTATTATTATGGAAACAAAAGAACTGATACAGGAAGCCGCCCTGGATTTATTTTCCCGAAAGGGATTTGATTCCTCATCCGTGAGGGATATTGCGGCACAAATAGGAATTAAGGACAGCTCCCTCTATTTTCATTTCAAAAGCAAGCAGGCCATTCTTGACTCACTTATGGACAGGTTTATCCATATCTCCCGGCAGATGATGGAAGGGCTGGACGAAGGAATAAGCAGCATTACGGCAATGGATGACGAACATTTTTATGCCGTGACGGAGCAATATATCCAATCTTATTTTATGGATACCTTTATCTGCCGGATCCTTATGATATTGAATCATGAACGCAGCCATAACGATCAGCTCCGGGAACAGTATGTTTACTGGTGCATAGAAAAGCCTCTCGATTTTCAGACGGCAGTCATGAAAAGGCTGCAGGATATCGGTTATCTCAAAAAAGAAAATCCGCGGCATCTTGCGCTGGAATACTATTCCCCTGTCTTTTTATTTTTTTATCAGTACATGAACCACGTCTGTACAGAAAAGGATACGGAACAATTCAAACAGGCTGTCATGACTGCGGCAGACGGCTTTTTACAAACCTATCGGAAGGAAAACTAATATGCATATTATAATTACAGGCGGGAACCAGGGAATTGGATTTTATCTGACTGAGCACCTGCTGGAACTGGGAAATCATGTTACTGTGCTTGATGTGGAAATAACGGAGCTTCTGAAGCTGAAAGAAAAATACCCTGCACAGCTTCTGCCTGTTATCTGCGACGTCAGAAATAAGGACGGAATACAGGAAGCCGTCCGGATGAGCGTAACCAACTATGGTGATATTGACATCGCCATACATAATGCCTGCCTTTGTACTTTCGGTCCTATGAAAGATACCGACTGTACCGTATATGAAGAAGTTTTCCATGTCAATTACTTCGGAGCGCTGAGACTTGCAAAGTCCGTCGTTCCCTACATGGAAAAAGCAGGAAAGGGAAAGGTGATTTTTACCAGCTCCGGCGTGGGCATTATGGGATTTCCTGATATCAGCCCTTATGCGTCGTCAAAGGGGGCTATCGAGTCCCTTGCCAAATGTCTGAATCTTGAATATATGGATAAGGGAATCCGGTTCCAGCTCATTCATCCCCCGCTCACCAGAACCAGGTCTGCCGCTCCGCTGCCGGTACCCCGGGATTTCATGGCGGATCCGAAAGCTGTGGGCTATGGCCTGGCAGACAGGATAAATAAAGACAGCTTCTATATCTGCCATTCTGTCGGCCAGCAGCTTCAGACAGCTTTGTGCTATCTTTTTCCCGTAAAAATGGGGCGTTCCATGAGCGCACTGCTGAAAAGGAAGCAGAATATGACATAAATCAAAGACAGCGGCAATTCCTTCCCTGCGGCTGTCCCAAATCAGAAGTCAGAGATCGGAACATTTCATATTGACGGTTTTATCCGGGGGGTTATAATAGAGACAGTACCCCCGGATCTCCACCGCCTTCCTGCAGGGCCGTCCAGCAGCCGTCCGGTACCGATTTTATATCACGCGGCGAGGTGCCCCTTATGAATATTCGAACTTCCATGTACCGGATCGTCTTTCTCATGATCGCTCTTCCCTTTTTGCTTTTCAGCCTGATAACCACCTATATCTATTCCTCCGGGCTGCAGAATGCCCTGATCGAAAGCCTTCATGTTGTTGCAACCACCCATGTTACGGAAATGACGGATTTTTGTGAGCAGCAGAAGGATTATATGACCATGATCGGTACCATGGATATCTCCAGAGCCGCCATGAAAGGCAGCCTGGATAAAGATCTGTGTATGTATCTTGATAATATGCTTTATTCCCGGGTGGAAAGCCTGAGCTATCTGAACACCTTTGCCCTGATTGACTCTGATTACCGTGTTGTTGCATGCAGTGAAGAACACAGTACCTTTGCTAATGATGGTATTGATTCTCTGATTAAAAGCATGGGGGATCAGGATTTCTTTTTTTCAGATATCCTGATTGACGGTCAGGGCAACAAAACCCTTGTGGCTATTGCAAGAATTGATGAACAGGGGGAGACTCTCGGCTATTCCCTCATGGAAATCAATCTGGATTTCTACGAAGGCATCCGGGAACGGGCTGAGCTCTGGAATGATGCCACATTCTACCTTCTGGATGGCCGGCAGCAGATCATAAGCGCCGGAACGTCTGAGGAAGGCAGGGATAATTTTGTCACATCGGCTGCCGAACGCAAGGACTATATAAAAAATTACGAGAGCATTGATTTTGTTAAAAATCCTCAGGGATATTTTCAATATAAGGTAGGCGGAAAGGGCTATATCACCTATTATTCCAATGTAAACTACACACAATGGCGGGTTTTGCTGACCGTCAGCATGGATAATTACCTGTCCCAAAAATATGTATACTATATTCTGGCTTTTTTCATGATATCCCTGTGTACCATTCTGGCATTCCGGATCGGTTCCTTTGTTTCCAAACGCATTGTCCATCCGATAAAAAGCATATCCTCCACGCTGACGGACATCCGGGAATCCCAGGATTATTCCCTCCGGGTTTCCGTGGAACGTAAGGATGAGATCGGCAGGCTGGCGGTGGAAGTCAACAACCTGATTGACTATATAGAGACGGAAAGTCTTTACAAAGCCCAGCAGCGGCGCCTGCTGCAGCAAAAGGCCGAACAGGATGCCCTCACCAAGGTTCTCAACAAGGAACGCATAAGCCAGTATCTTCAGGAGGCGCTGGACAGGCATTGTTCAGAAAATACGGAAATGGCTGTTCTTTTCCTGGATATCGATGATTTCAAAATATTTAATGACAAGTACGGACACCATGTAGGCGATCAGGTGCTGCTGTTCCTGACCTCCCTGCTGACCAGGGAATCCGAAGGCACCGTCGGCCGGGTCGGCGGCGATGAATTCCTTGTAATCATAGAAAAACCGGATAACGTCCGTTCCCTTGACCAGTGCCTGAGACAGATTGAGGAAAAAGCGGGAAGCAGTTTTGTAATAAGAGGCAGTGACTGCTGCCTGCCCATTTACTGTTGTATCGGCGCCGTAAGAATTGATTTTACTGTCATGGAAGGAGAAACACTGAGCGCAGAAAAGGCGATCGGCCTTGCGGATTCCGCCATGTACCGGGTAAAAAACAACGGGAAAAACGGGCACCTCATTCTGGAATACCCAGGTAGCGAAACAGCAAATACCTGATAAATATACAGGGCCGCGGATACAGCGCGGCTCTGATACAGCTATGTTTTTTCTGCCACTTTTCTATCACGACTATTCTCACTACATATCTGGTAATATTTTCCACATTCTGCCGATGATTTCATATTATAGGTATAGATATATGAACCCTCTCCCACGCCCCACAACAACTGGTTTTTTACTATTGTTTTATATGTAGGTTTATTATACACTATTATGGTAACGCTTATGTAGAAACGAACTTTATTCTACTAAATGGCGGAAGGAGTATGCATGGAATCCAAGCCGATTTTATCCCGTTTTCGAAACTCAATTACAGCTCAATCCATACGTCGGGGACTCACGCTGGCTATTCCCTTTCTCACTCTGGGATCTTTTTCCCTGCTCTTTTTGAATTTTCCAAGTGACAGCTACCAGACCTTTCTTCACAATTTTCTGAATGGTTCGGCTGTCGCTCTGTTAACGACCTTATATAACATCAGCCTCGGTTCCCTGGCCCTCGTCCTCTGTATTACTATCAGCCTTTCCTATGGGCTTCTGGCGGAAATAGACATGTACATTCTGTATCCGGTTGTTGCACTATGCTCTTATATGGCTTTCTGCGGAGGCATACAGGATCATGAGGAATACGTATTTAATGCGGAATGGGTTTTTACAGCCATGTTCATCACACTGGCGTCCTGTATTCTCTTCCGCAGGATACTGAAGCTGAGCGACCGCATGGAAAAGCTCCATACCACAGGTGCGGAATATTTATTCAATATCTCCATCCAGAGTCTGTTTCCCGTAATTATCATTATCGCTTTTTTTGCGATCCTGGGCTATCTTCTCCGGACCGCCTGGGGAAGCAATAACATAACTAATTTCGGAGCCTATATATTCCTGAAAATATTTGACGAATTAAGCGACAATCTGTTCGGTATCCTGCTTTATGTGATTATCACCCATGTACTCTGGTTCTTCGGAGTCCATGGCACCAATACGCTGGAGGCTGTGTCCAGAAGATTATTTGAGCCGAATGTTTCCGTAAACCAGTCCCTTTTACTGGCCGGCCAGGTGCCCACGGAAATCTTTTCCAAGACATTTCTGGATACCTTTGCCTTTCTGGGCGGCTGCGGCTGCGCATTAAGCTTCATTATCGCCCTGTGTATTGCGTCCAGGAGAAGCCCTAACCGGAAAATAGCATATGTGGCGCTGCCCTCCGCTTTTTTTAATATCAGCGAAATAGCCGTGTTCGGGTTTCCCATTATTTATAACTTTACAATGGCGATTCCTTTCATCCTTACGCCTGTCGTACTCACTCTCATCAGCTATATTGCGACGGCCTCAGGGCTTGTGCCTGTTGTCACTCAATCCGTGGACTGGACCGTTCCCATTCTTTTCAGCGGCTACAAGGCAACCGGCTCCATCTCAGGAAGTATCCTTCAGCTCATTAACCTCGTGGTGGGAATCTGTATTTATATCCCCTTTATCAGACGGAGTGAGCAAAAGGAAACGGCTGAATTTCAGCAGATCGTCCGGCAGATGGAACAGGATATGGAGGCAGGGGAAAGCAGCGGCAACCTGCCGTTATTTCTGAGCCACAAATATCCCTATAATTATTATGCCAAAACACTGTCCCTGGATCTGAAAAATGCGCTCCACCGCGGCCAGGTGGATTTCTTCTACCAGCCCCAGATATCCAGGGAAGGAAATATACATGGAATCGAGGCACTGCTTCGCTGGCAGCATCCGGTCACCGGTTATATCTCTCCTCCGGTTATTTTTGCCCTGGCCTATGAGGGCGGTTTTCTGAATGAGCTGAACAGTTATCTGCTGAACCGAGCCTGTAATGATGCAAGAATACTGGATCCCCAGCTGGAAAACGACCTGATCCTGTCCATCAATATATCAGCAAAGCAGATTGAGGAAAATGGTTTTTTTGATAATACCTACATGGTTTTAAAAGAGACTCAGCTGTCAAGAATTCATTTTGCCTTGGAAATAACGGAACGATCGGCCATGAAAATTACGGATTCGCTGATGGATGATATTAAGAAGCTGCAGAACAACGGCATTTCCTTCAGTCTGGATGATTTCGGCATGGGCCACAATTCAATCCTGTACCTGCAGGAAGGCATCTTCGATGAAGTCAAGCTGGACGGCCATCTGGTAACCCAGCTGCCCGGCAACGGACGTTCCCGGGACATTATATCCGGAATTATCCGGATGGCCCGCAGCCTTGATTTACGTATTTTAGCCGAATATGTGGAAACGAAGGAACAGCGTGACATTCTGGCGGAGCTGGGCTGCGGGTTTTATCAGGGGTACTATTACAGCCGGCCGCTGCCGATGGATAAATTGGTGGAGTATATCAAAACAGCCGGTAATACCGCTGAAGGACAGCGGTAATTACCAGCAGGGGGGTATCCATACTAAATCCCCCAGTTCCGGCTAATCATCTGCAGCTTTACCATATGGGGATAAATCCTACCTGTATCCATCAGTTCTCCCGGCGCACCTTGCTCCGCAACGCAGCCGTCCGAAAGCACAACGACCTGATCCGCGCCGCTGACCGTACGCATACGGTGGGCTATAACAAGCACGGTCTTATTCTTTATCAGCCTTGACAAAGCCGCCTGTATCAGTGTTTCATTTTCCACATCAAGGCTTGCTGTTGCTTCATCCAGCAAAATGACAGGGGCATCTTTAAGGAAAGCGCGGGCGATTGAAATACGCTGCCTTTCTCCGCCGGACAATTCACAGCCATTTTCACCAATCATACTGTTATATCCGTTCGGAAGTTTCTCGGCAAATTCTTCACAATTTGCCAACTTTGCCGCCGCGATCACTTCTTCATCTGTCGCGTCTTTTCTGCCTATTCTGATATTCTCCATGATTGTATTGTTAAACAGCGTCACATCCTGAAAAACAATGGAGTACAGCGACAATAATGTTTCCGGTTCTATCTTCGATATATCCATACCGCCGACAGTGATTTTGCCTTTAGTGATATCCCAAAATCTTGCGGCAAGACGTGACACCGTCGTTTTGCCGCCGCCGGACGGACCGACCAATGCGGTAACTTCCCCTTGTTTTGCAATAAAAGATACATCTTTCAATACGGTTTCCCCGGTATTGTAAGCGAATCCCACATGGTCGAAAACAATATCATAGCCTTTATTTGTTACCCGGTTGCTGCCCGTCTGAAACGGTTGGTCAAGGATTTCGTTCATGCGGTTTATGTTTGTTTTGGTAGAAATCACTGCTGCAAGATTTTGCAATGCGCCTTCAAGCGGAGCATACAGCCTTGAAGCGACAAGTAAAAACATAAAAAACAGTGGAATATCAATTTCCCCGCGAAGGAGCAGAGCGGAACCTACAAGCGCAACCGTGGCAATCCCAAACTTTAATATCAGCGTGGACGAGACAACAAAAAGGGCCGTTCCAAGTTCTGAAATAATGTGCCGTTTTTCCACATAATCAATCTTTCTGCCGAGTCCTTTCAGATAACATTCTTCCGCATTATTGGCTTTTAAGTCCTGCAAACTCTCAATACACTCCTGCACACCGCTTTCAAGAGCGACCTTTGCGGCTACGGATTTACGGTTAAAATACCCTTGTATGCGGGCCGAAAAGAATGTGATTGCAAATGCAATCGGCAAAACCCAAACCGCCGCAAGAGCCATACGCCAATCGTAAACAAAAAGGCAGATCGCGATCAGCGTTGTTGAAATAATGGCGCCTGCCAGGGCGGGGACATAATGGGAAAATGCTGTTTCAAGTGTTGCACAGTCTCCCATAATAGAATTGGTCAAATCGGCAAGGTCTTTTTTGCCAAAAAAGGATAACGGGATTTTTCGGAGCTGCTCGGCTAAGGAAATACGCCTTACCCCACTTTCCACATAGGTTGCTAAATAAGTAGTGTTATATTGAAACCAAGTCGCGATAAAGATAAGGCATAAGCAAACCAAAGCGCCAACTACATAAAAAACTATGCGGTTTTCACTCACGCCTCCATTCATAGTATCAATGACAAAGTAATACAGAAGCCCGACAGGAAACATAAAAGATATATCCTGTGCAACGCAGGCAATACACCCTTTTATTAAATCGACGGCCCCCTCTTTTGATAACGCAAAGCGTCTTTGCAATGTCTTAATCATGCTTTTGCCTCCTTTGCAATTCTCCATTCTGCCGCTTCGGAATAATTCTTCCACATACGCGTGAATATGCCGTTTCTCTCTATCAGTTTGCTATGTGTGCCGCTTTCGGCAATTTTGCCGTCCTGCAGTACATAAATGCAGTCTGCGTCTGTGATAGACGACAGCCTGTGTGCAATCATAATCACGGTTTTTCCAGGGGAATTGCTATTTAATTCTCCTTTTGAAAGAGCAGATAATGCCTGCTGAATCAGCACCTCATTGTCGGGGTCGGCAAATGCCGTCGCCTCATCAAGAATGAGGATAGGCGCATTTTTCAAAACAGCACGGGCAATTGCTATTCTCTGCTGTTCGCCGCCGGACAGGTATACGCCGTTTGTTCCAACAACGGTATCAATGCCGTTCGGTAACTTTTCAATAATATCCATGCACTGTGCAGCTTTCAAGGCCCGGATGATTTCTTCGCGCGTCGCTCCCGGCTTTGCCATACGCACATTTTCCAAGATGGACGCTTTAATAAGGCGGCTGTTCTGAAATACAAAAGACACTTTATTCATCAATGTTTCTTTCGGAATTTCACGTATGTCGGTATTTCCTATTAGTATGCGTCCCTCATCCGGATCAAAAAATCTTGTTACGATATTTGCAAGGGTAGTCTTACCGCCGCCGGACGCGCCGACTAATGCGATTGTCTGTCCCGGCTTTATCCGCAAAGATACATCCTTGAGTGCATTTTTCTCCCCGTCATAGCTGTAGGTAACGTGCTCTAATACAATTGAATTATCAGACGGTATATTATTCACCGGGCTTTCAGACAACGGCTTTTCACCCAGCACTTCATCAATCCTGCCCATTGCGTCACTTACAATCATTGCGTCCTCACTCATAAACATTATTTTGGTCAAGGTCGTACCGATAACAGGCGTAATTACTATGTAGAAAATAAGATTCAGCAGCAGTTCATTTGTTACGCCGCTCCTCGTAAAGAGAATACCTCCCGCGATTAAAAAGGCAAATACACCATTGATTGCGGTTGTATAAAACATCATAGGGAGACGTAATGCTTTTGTGTATGCGATTACCCATTTTTCGTAATTATCAATCGTCGCTTTGAAGCGTTTGAAAGAAAATATTGTCTGTCCGAAAGTTTTAACCACGGGTATACCCCTTACATATTCGACCGCTTCATTTGACATATCGGAAAGCGCATTTTGATATTCCTTCATTCTCTGCTCCATGTCTTTTCCGGTCATTTTCATCATAATCAGAAAGCCGAGCACAACGGGAACCAGGCTTAAAAGTCCTAATCGCCAGTCAAACAAAAGCAGAAGGAAAAGCAGTCCTATGGGTGTTGCAATCGCGCCTGCTTTATCGGGCAGTCTGTGCGCAAGATAAGTTTCCGTAGCGGCACTGGCATCGTTTACCGTTCTGCGCAGCTTTCCGCTTCCATATTTTTCTGTTACTCCAAGCGGCAGGGCCGCAATATGCCGCATAAGTTCTTTTCGGATATTCGCGGCCACCCGGAAGGCACTTATGTGCGAGCACATGAGGGCGGCTATATAAACGACAACAGATATAACCGCAAACAACACAGCAGACCAGCCATAGTGTGTCACATTCCCCGCCTGTGAAAAGTCAGGGGAAACCTCCAGTATGTCATGAATGATACGCCATATATACCAAAAAGGCACAAGAGCCAACAGCGCACTCGTTGCAGACAGTATCCAAGAAAGATAGGTTAATATTTTATGTTTCCCGGCATACCCCATCAATCTCGATAGATTCGATTGCTTTTTCATTGTAAAACCTCCTTAAAATTATTTATGATAGGAAAACGCAAGATGCGTTCTCGAATATCCACGGAATATGTTAGTTTTAACTAACTCATATGTAAAAATTACAGGGCTTATTGCCCCATAATTTTCATCCACCCGGCGGTGTAAAAAGCTCTCATTTCCTTCAGATAATGCTTTGCTTCTTCAAGCGGCATTTCATGTATAATCAGCTCAAAAAATGTATTAAACATGCCGGTAATCAATATATGCTCTAACCGTTCATCAATCGGCGGCGACGGTCTGCCTAACTTTTCAAGCACCGCTAAATAATCATGAGTTCCTTTTGTTTCTATCTCTACCATTTCATCAATCAGTTTGGAAAAACGTGTCCCCTCTGATCGGCAGAGAATGAGCTTAAACTCATTCAAATGTTCATAGGCATACAAAAGCATTTCATACATACATTCGCCGGATATGTCGGTAAGATTGTCTGGCTGTTCTTCCGGCGGGATGTCAGCAAATTCTTTCTGTGCCCTGCAAAAGCAGTCTAAAAGGAAGTCATACTGTTCGCCTATCAGTGCTTCAAATAAATCCTCTTTGCTGTTATAGTACCCATAAAACGCGCCTGTTGTGACTCCTGCCGTTTTGACAATATTACGCAAAGAAGCGGATTTGAAACCTTTTTCAAGAAATTCCTGCATGGCGGCCGAAAGGATCAGGTTTAATGTTGTCTGTTCCGTTTCATTCATTAACCTACCTCCGCATATAACACTGTTATATGATACGGCGAATCAAGATGTTTGTCAATCAATTTTTAATACGGGCTCTTTTCTTTTTCTTTATCGAATACAGTTCCCGATCCGCCCGGTTAAGCACCGGCTCCCAATCCATTCCCTTCCTGTATATCTCATTGCAGTATCCCATGGAAACGGTAAGCACTTTCGGCCCGGGGCTCTTTTCATGGGGAATTGCCACGGCTTCCATATCCCTGCCGACCCGCTTTATATACTCCTCTATATCCCGATCCTCCAAATCCATACACAGACATACGAATTCATCTCCGCCGTATCTGCTCACATACATGCCGTCCATCTGGTTATCCTTCAAAACACGGGCCACTGATTTTAAAGCATCATCCCCTTTAAAATGCCCATAGAAGTCGTTATATGGCTTGAAATAATCCACATCCAGCATAATGAAGCCCAGCTTTTTCCCATCCTCTTTATGAGTCATCTTGCTGAGGAGTTTATTGAAATACCGTCTGTTGTACAGGCCGGTGAGTTCATCCAGCTGGCTGGCGTTTTCAAGGGCGCGCTTATTCCGGACCATTTCCTCGTGCTCATGCATGGCCTGGTTAATCTGGATTTTGGAAAGCATGCTCTGGATACGCATATCGTCCTCCACAGCGGAAACATCCTTTACGATTTCATAATAATCCCGGTAGGCCTGATCCAGCTTATCTGTTTCCCCGAACTGCTCCCAGCAGCGGATTTTCAGGCATTGAATCCGATACTTCAGGGACAGCGAATTATCATATTCCAGGTTATCCATGATGGCCAGCAGCCGGTCCGCGCGCTTTTCATCACACGCTGCCAGCATTTCCGTGCACAGGCTTTCCGCCATGTCACAGATAAAAAAGTGATCCTCCACAGCCAACAGATCCGAATTTATAAGCCTGTCGGCCATTTCGGTAAACTTATCCCAATCTTCGCACATGGCATAATAGGAACACCAGCTGACGCCTAACCTGACGCGGCTGTAAGCGCTGTCTGCACCCAGCTCCTCACAGCGCTCCATGGCTTTTCTTGCGCCCTCCAGATCTCCCAGATTTCTGCATGCCTCAGCTATATTGCTAAGATAGCTGATGGAGCTCCTTTTGTTTTCTTCATCCAAATGGTCTTCCACCGTCCGGTATGCCAGCCGGAAATATACTCCCGCACTCTCCCAGTCATCCCTGCCGCCGAAGGAATAGCCGATATTATTATACAGCTTGCCAAGCATCGTGATGTCACCCAGCTTCTCAGCCAGCTTTTTCCCTTCCAGCAAATAGGAAAGAGCCGTCTGATCATCGTTAAGCTTCTGGTAGTAAAGGCCGGCATTGTTGCACAGTACCAGCATCAAATCATCATAGCCATACTCCCTGCACAGGAAAACGGCCCGCAGCAGATAAAAGTCACAGCTGGTATATTCTCCCATGGACAGCTGACTGTCCATCAGGTATACATTGGCGAAGGCGCTGCCGTAATAATACTGCTCCGCTTCCGAAACAGAGAGTAGTTCTTTGCAAAGCCTTTTTTCTTCTTCCAAATCTGTATGACGGGCTTTCAAAATCTGCTGCATTAACCGGGCCTCCGGCAGGGAAGACTTATTATTTTTGTCATTTTCCATCATAATATATCCACCCTTTTCCCCGTAAACGTATTGCGCCCGGAATTCTTGCTTTTATAAAGCTCATGGTCGGCAAGCTGAAGCAGCTGCCGCACCTCAATCTGCGTTTTTACGATCCCTGCGGCATAGCCGGCAGAAAGGGTCACTTCGCCGCTGCACAGGGATTTTTCATGAGGGATTGCCCTTGCATGCAGCCGGGCTCTCACTCCTTCAATATAGGTTCGGATCTCTTTTTCCGTAAGGCCGATACAGACACATACAAATTCGTCCCCGCCGTAACGGGACGCATATATCCGCTCCCGGGCGCCTTCCATCATACAGGCCGCAATTACCCTCAGGGCCTCATCCCCCTTCAGATGTCCGTAAAAATCGTTGTATTCCTTAAAGCAGTCCACATCCATGACAATAAACGCAAAGCTTTCTTCCGCCGCCCCATCGGTATGCTCCCGTATCAGCGTCTCCAGAAATCTTCTGTTATAGGCTCCTGTCAGTTCATCCCGGTTCACTTCACGTTCCAGTATCTCCTGCTCGGACTGCATATCCTCAACCTGCTGCATCAGCTGTTCCAGCTGAATCCTGGTCTTCATCGCCGCTGCTATCGTTTCGTCGATCTTGGCCCTGAACTGCTGATTTTTTTTGTAAAAAACACAATATGCCTCCGGATGCTTTTCCGGCGGCTCAAATAAAAGATAATATTGTATCCGCATCTCTTCCAGAGTCTGTACCTGATCCAGTCCTCCTCCGACGCTGACTTCCTCCATCGCCTCCAGAAAGCGGCCGGCATAATCGGCTTCTCTTAATTCCATCATGCTCCGGCACAGCATGTGATAGGATTCAAAGGCTGTCATTTTATTTTCATTAATGACATCCTGATTCCTGAGCAGGCGATCCGCATAGACCAGCGCTTTTTCACGCTCACCGACAGCACCGTAGTAGCAGCACCAGTTCTTATCTCCCATTACCACCCTCTGGAGAGGATCCTTTTCGTTTTCCTCAAATTCCAGAATATATTCCTTTGCTTCCTCGTACTGCCGCAGAAACAAAGAAACCTCAGCCAGGTTTTCCAACAGTATGGAACGAACCGGGTTGATTCCGGCATTTTTCTGCAGCCAGTAAGCCTTCTGATAAAATTCCAGCGCCACCTCGTAGCACCGGTGCCGCTGAAAAGCAAAGGCGAGATTATTTAAAACCACACATTCCCTGTCCGCGTCTCCGAGCTCTTCCGCAATGGTAACCGCCTTCAAATAATAATCAATTGCATTCTGCTCATCCCCGCGCATGTCGTAATAGATTCCGAGGAGACTGGTAAGCCCCAGACGAAGCTCCTCCCAGTCCTGATCCTCCGGAAACATCCTCTGGGCTTTCAGGAGATATTTTCCCGCCCTGTCCATATCGGAGACCGCAATATAATAATCCCCCATATAGGCCAGGGCAAATACCTCCCCATAGAGATCGCATTCTTCCTTTGCCAATACAAGCAATTCCAGGCACAGCCTCTTTTCCTTTTCCAAATCTGTATATCGTACTTCCAGAATACGTGAAGTAAAGTCTTCTGTAAACCGCTTCCTATTTTCTGCCATAATCACTGCCCTAACTTTATCCGCATTCCCTTAGCGACGGGACCATCTGCGGTACTGTCATTCAGAGAACCGCCGCTTTCCTTTAAGCTCCCATTCAAGATACACTCCATTTATTTTATCATTTTTATTCTATAAATGATATGGGAAAAAGAAAATTATCTGAGAAATTAATGGATTTTTCTAAAAATTTTTCATTCCTGCCTGTCCCTTCTGTATTCCAGAAATTCCATTTCAAAAATCCCCTTGCCGTCCGTCATACTTCTTAAATCCACCTGAAACTCCTTAGCCGTATCAAAGGGAACTTCTCCCAGAACCTCCATTTCTCCGTCACTATAGATGACATTTTCAACCGACGCCTGCAGCTTTGCAAGCTTTGCCATAATTCTTTTTTCATCCCCTGCCGGAGCAATGAGACGATAGTTCATGTATGGCTCCAGGGTTATGACCCCTGTCTGCCGGAGCGCTTTTTGAACCACCTTGGGCGCCAGCCGGCGGAAATCGGCCGGCGTGCTTGTCACACTGTCATAATCAGCATCTGCAAAAACTGCCAGCGTATCCGTAACTTCATTGGAAATTCCTTCCTCCAAAGCCTTCATGACACCTTCCTGTACCGCATTTTGAAAAGATTTTTCAATATAACCGAAGGAGACCTGTGTCTCATACCGGTTCCCAGCCCCCGTTTCCAGCGGTTCTATCCGGATTCCGATTCCTGCCCGGTGAAGATTTCCTTTTTCACCCAGACGGATTTCGGCATACACCGGGCCTGCCGGTTTCTCCCTGCCGATCGTCTTCATTCCGGAAAATACCGTCCTGAGCCCAAATCGTTCCCAAAAAAGCTCCTTCAAAATCTCTATCTGCAGTTTTCCATAAAGGTCTGCCAGGATTTCACCGGTTCTTTCCGGAATCCGTATATGAAGAAGGGGATCCTCTTCCGCCAATACATTCAGGGCATCCAGAAGCCTGTATCTGTCCTCTTCCTCTGCCGGCTGTATATTCACACACAGCATCGGCTCCATCAGAAGTCCTGTCCCCTTACCGGGCGTCATGCTGCCGAGAAAATCGCCGCATTTCAATGCCGGAACATCCGTCAGAATCCCTATATCGTTTGCGCTTACTTCCTGAGCCGGTATCTGCTTTCCCCGGTTCACGGTCCGAAGATTATTAATCGTAATTTCCTGTTCTGTACCCGCAATCAGTACTTTATCCTTTTGTCTGATACTTCCCGAAAACACCCTGAAATAAACAAGCTTATGCTCCTTCTCATCATGCTCAACCTTGTAAACATAAGCGGAAAGCCTGTCTGTACCGGGCCTTCTCACCGGCAGCCACCGGATAACTCCCTGCATCAGCGGCTCTATTCCCAGACATTTCAGCGCCGAACCAACATAGACCGGATATAGCCTTCCCTTACCCGCCCGGAACCGGGCGGCCGCCGTCAGCTCCTCTTCACCGGCCATTTCCCCTTCCAGATATTTATTCAGCAGCTTTTCCGAACTGAGAAGGATCTGATCGGTGTATGCGCTGTCATCAAAGCCATAATCCCTGATCCGATAATCCTGCTCAGGAGTTTTTACCACCTCCTGCATGAAAAGAAGCCTTTTCGTAAGCTGGGAGCGGATCCGGGCGCAAACCGCTTCATAATCAGCGCCCGGCCGGTCAATTTTGTTGATAAAAAACAGGACCGGCATCCGCATTTTTTTCAGCTGGCGGAAAAGGATACGGGTCTGCGGCTGCACGCCCTCTCTTGCCGATATTACAAGAATCACTCCATCCAATGCCCGAAGGCAGCGTTCTACCTCTCCGATAAAATCCACATGCCCCGGAGTATCTATCAGATTTATTTTCACATCCCCGACAGGAAAGGATACCGTGGAAGCCTTTATCGTCATTCCCCTCTTCTGCTCTAATTCCAGGGAATCCGTGATGGTGGTACCTTTATCCACGCTCCCCCTTACTTTTACAATTCCGCTGTAATAAAGAAGACTCTCCGTCAAAGTGGTTTTTCCTGCATCCACATGGGCCATAATGCCCAGATTCAATATTCTGTTTTCCATATATTATACGCTTTCCAGTCAGTTTTACATTCCTTTTATGGGAACGGAATGCCTGCCTGCGGTAAAAAGCGTACAAAAAAACCACAGTCTGAAACTGTGGTTAAAAAGTTCACGATAAAACGCTCTTACTTATCTCACATAGCAGGCTGACTTAATGTTTATGAAATTCCCATGTGATAAAGTTTTTCTCATATAATATCAGCCTCCTTTTGTTTATTGGTAACAGTATAGCAATACAGGTACGGATTGTCAATACTGCTTTTATCTTCTGCCGGCTCCGCTGTCCACGTCATCAACCCGTGACAGCACAGAAAGAAGATCCTGCATGGAATCATCATAAAAACAATAATGACTTCTTCCATTTTTCTTAGCGGCATATAAAGCTTTATCCGCATGGAGGAAAAGCAGATCATAACCCATTCCGTTCTCCGGTGCAAGCGCCACCCCCATGCTTGCAGCGATAACAAAATTCTCATACCGGCCGCCAATAGCCTGATAAACCCTGTCTACCAGAAGCTCTATGTTATCCTTGTATTCCATAAAAATCAGGAATTCATCGCCTCCGATGCGGGCACAGATATCATTTGCACGCACGCTGTTGCGCACCTTTATCGCCACTTCCTCCAGCACCCGATCACCGAACTGATGCCCGTACTGGTCATTCGCATTTTTAAAATAATCCAAATCCAAAAGCAGCAATGCGAATTTTTTATTTTCCGCCCTGCTTTCCTTCAGTGCCTCTTCTATGGCCTTGCAGGCATAAGCACGGTTATAAAGCCCTGTCAGGGAATCATAACGGGCTATCTGTTTCAGCCGGTCCAGTTCTATATGTTCCTCATGGATATCGATTAATTTACCGATCATCCCAGTCAGCTCGTTTGTTTCTTCCATCACCCAAAGCGGCCTGGCTATAACCTTGCACCACCTCGGGCTGCCCTGTACATTGATGCGATAGGTACAGGTAACAATAGGATCCTCCGGTTTGGCGCTGCTCAGACGGTTCCTCAGATCAACAAAATCCTCTCTTGTAAATATTTTGTAAATTTCCTTGTTTCTGCCCGGATGTACAAGGACGGAACTCACTCCCAGCTGCTCGGCGCCCCAGTCGGAAACGGTCAGCACGTCGGAGCTTCCTGAATACTCAAACTGGATCTCCTTGGACATCGAAGCAAAAAACTGGTATTTCGTCCTTTCCTGCTCCAGCAATGCCAGAGTACGGTTAGAAGCGTTGCTGCTCTGAATCAGGCTGCGGGTCATATCCTGCAGTTCCATCTTGGATATCCCCCCTGCGGAACGCACATGCAGTTCCCTTTCCAGATATGGCTTCACACTGCATAAACACTCCAGCAATAAAGGACTGAATGCCCCACACTCACCGTCCATGATCATACGCAGGGCCTCTTCATGGGAATAGGCAGGCTTATAAACCCTTCGGCTGGTCAGGGCGTCATAAACATCTGCCAGAGCCACCACCTGCGCTGAAATGGGGATATCATCCCCCTTTAAACCATCCGGATATCCACTCCCGTCATATCTCTCATGATGCCAGCGGCAGATATCTCTCGCCATACGCACCAGTTCCTCATCCTGGTAATAAGGCACGTTTTCCAGCATCTCGGCCCCGATAACGCTGTGGGTCTTGATAATTTCGTATTCCTCCGGCGTCAGTCTGCCCGGCTTGTTTAAAATCTCCTCCGGTATGGAAATCTTCCCTATATCATGAAGCGCGGACACATTGGAAATCAGATTGATCTGTTTCGCATTCAGGTTATACCGGTTGGTCCGCTTTGCCAGCTGCTTCAGCAGCGCCTCGGTGATAATCCGTATATGCAGGACGTGAAGGCCGCTCTCACCGTTACGGAATTCCACGATATGGCTGAGGATTTCTATCATGACCAGGTTGCTTTTTTCTTTTTCCAGGATTTGCTCCGTCACCAGGTTTTCCAGAGTCTTCTGCTTGGAATAAAGAGTAATGGTATTTTTAACACGGCGCTTTACCGTCTGCTCATCAAACGGACGGCTGATATATTCCGCCGCTCCGAGCTCATAGGCATGATCAATATATGCGGAAGAGGTTTCTGCAGAAATCATGATGACAGGAAGACGTTCCAGCAGTCCTGCCCCGTTCATGGAAGCAAGCACCTCAAATCCGTCCATTTCCGGCATGACGATATCCAGCAGCACCATGGACAATTCGGAATGGTACTGGTTAATCAGCACCATTGCCTCAAGGCCGTTGGAAGCCTCCAGCAGACTGTAATCCGCGGAAAGCATATCCGCCAGTAAAGAACGGTTGATTTCCGAATCATCTACAATCAGAATTTTGTTGCTCTTATCCATTCTGGATGCCTCCCGTCTCTGAAGTCTCTGCGAGTTCCTTTATAGCACTGCACATTTCCCCGTAGCTGGAAACCAGCTGCGTAAACAATGGCTTTATTTCCTCATTTTCCTGTCTGCCGCGCAGCGCTTCCGTGAGAGCCGCCGCATATCTTCCCTGTACGGTCAATCCCAGGTTCAGCAATACCCCTTTCAGCGTATGAACGGCACGAAAGGCTTTTTCGTAGTCCTGCTCTTCCATGGCGTCACACAAATCCTTAAAACTGGTATCCTTCAATACCATTTTTAAAAATTTCAAGATTCTTTCCTCTGACCTCAAACGGCAGCTCACATCCTCATAGTCCGCCCCAAGACATTCATAACATTCTTTCACTGTCATTATGAATACTGACCTCTCTTTTCTCTTATACACTGTCTGCGCAGAACTTTTCCGGCATAACCCTGTCCTGCCTTTACTGAAGCTGATGATGATTTAAAACAGCATTTATCTTTTTATTTTATCATATACCTGCCTGATTTTCTATTAACGATATGATTTCTTTGTGAAAAAAAGTTAAAATCCCGGAGCATGCCCCGGAAATGCTGTTTTCTTTATAACAGAATCTGCCTGTATTTACAAGTAAAATGCGTATTTTATGCGAGTGATGCTGTTTTTATTCTTATACAGAACTGTTGGTTTCCGTATGATGTGAAGTATGCTTCCATTAATTGGCTACTTATATTATCGGTTGAATTTCAGGAAAATTTATCATGAGTTTTGCAGGAGACCGGACGAAAATGGAAAAACAGCTTTGAATTACCAAACCTTCAAATAAACTTTTGTTACAGTCATTTTAAAATAAAGCCCTGGAAAAATAATTTCCAGGGACTTTATTCTGAATCCTGTATATCGGATTGTTACCTATATATAATTATTGATTTTTACTCTTCTTCACGCCGCATGTTTCCCCGTATTTTTCAGTAATTTACAATGTTCTCCGCTGGCATCCAGAATAAATTTCTGAAAAAACCAGGAAACAAGCAATACTACCAAAACTCCGTAGAATGTGGATATAAAACGGAACACCGCGTAAAAAATTCTGGCATTTCCTGAGAAGGTACAAGAAACCAGTATGAATGTCACTCCTCCGATTCTTGCATTAATATATGGTACCTTTGCCATCTTACACAGCAGCAGTGTAAGTAAAATACCAACGAATATAAGCACCGTCATAAACCATGGATTTCCGACTGCATTATCAGCAGCAGCAGCGCCAATACCGATAATGCCTCCGATTGCTGTGATAATCATACGGTTCACACCGGCCTTCCTGCTTATTTTCGTATTATCCTGAACGCAGAGCAGACAGGCTATGCATGCGGTCATCTTCTGTAATATTTCCAAATGCATTTCTCCATATGTAAATTTGAAACCCAATTCACTACATGCGGTTGCAGATAAAAAACAAATAACTACGGCAATGGCAATTCTTATATCCAGATTCTGAATTCCGGTTTTCTCCGTCATCCTTACATTTTGTTCTTTATTCATATACTATCTTAGCACCTGCATATTCCATGCTGTACATTTTCCTTTCCGTTATTCCCATTTTTCCCGCTCCGCCGTCTCCAAAATGCGGCATCATCCTGTCATATACGATCTCTCCGTTTGGCCCCGGCGGAAGTTTTCCCGGCCGCGGGGCATTCCCATCAAAGACTTCACCCTGATGTCCGCTTAAAATATATTCCGCACATTTATCATAATTTTCAAGCAAAGTAACAGGGAATACGCCTCCTCCGGCGCAGATTGTATCAAACTCACTCCTGTGCCCCAGCAGTTTCTGAGTATAGCCATAGAATTCCGCCAGACTGGCATGGCTCAGGATTTTACCGAAGGCCATAAATTCATCCCCCGTAAAAAGGATCCTGTCCGCCCTGTCCAATATTGCAATGCCATCCTCCGTATGATCGGGGATATCAAAAATTTCCAGAGCCTTATCTCCAAGATCACAGATAAATCCTTCTCCAACTCCGATCCGCTCATAATCTTTCTCCCAGAAATCGATCCCTGCAAAGCTTGCGAAGGGAATCGTTGCCAGCAAAACAGCCTTGTAAGCCATATAAGCCTGATCGAAATAAGTGTTGTCAGCCGTATGATCAAAATGGCTGTGGGTATTTATTACTGAGCGCACCGGAAGTCCGCAGAGCTGTTCCAGGTAAACACGGATATTTCCAGCACCGTAACCGGTATCTATGGCAACAGCTCTTTTCCTTCCTGCGATACAATAAGAAAAATCACCGCTGCTCATAATCTGCCAGACACCCGGAACCACTTCCCTTGCATCATAATAAGGCTTATCCATAGGTAAACAGGTGCCGTCCGTGTTCCTGATCAAAATATTATGTTTACTTGAAAAATCGATTTCTCTGTACTGCCTGAACAGCCATTCCCTTATGGCTTCCACCTGATAAGCTTTTTCCCATGTTTTGACATGACAGGCTCCCGGAAAACGTCTGTCATCCGATTCCAAAACACTGTCTCCTTCAAACCATGTAAAATTGATTCCGGCGCCTTTGGACGCAACTTTTTCTGCCGCTTCATTCTGTATGCTTTCCGGACTGTGTGCATCCCATGAACCGCAGCTGATTTCGGCTCCGGCCGCTTTCATGCTCCCGACACAGGCTCCCATGATGGGAAATGCCTTTTCATCCATTTCAGATACCAGAATCCATAAGTTTCCATGTCTTGCCGCAGGCATTGTTTCCGGATTCCATTGTCCGGCCACCAGAAAGCATCCGCCGAAAAAGCCGGGATACCGTATATTCAATTCGCACAGCATCATGCATCCCATGGACTGACCTGTTCCGTAAATGCGGTTCTTGTCAATGGAATATCTTTTCATCAGCTCCTTCACCAATTCCACCGTTGCATCCGCTTCCCGTCCAACCGTAAAATCATCCTCCGCACACTTTTCCGGATAGTGAGGCGCCAATACAAAACATGGCCTTTTTTCCTGTTCCTTCCTTAAAGCCCATACAGCCGCACCGTTTCCCTGCACCACTGCGGCTGAAACATCATCTGAGCAGGAGCCGGCATCATGCATAAAAAGTACCAGCGGATAGGTTCGTTCCGGATCATATCCTTCCGGAATAAACAGATTATAGGAAATCGAATATCCGTCGTTGCAGCAAAATTGTCCTTTATCAAAGTTATCCGCCACAGCATCCTTTACAGCCGTTACCGTAACGGTTATCTGTTCTGCTTTCAGGCGGATTTCAAGTTCCGGTAAAGCAATCACCAGCCTGGCTCCCGGTCCGCGCCCCGTCATTCTTTTGACTGATGCTTCCGGCCTGTTTTTGTCCAGAATTAAGATAACACAGTTTCCGGCCGGCTGACGCTCCGGTGTGCTCTTGTACAGTTCTTCTGCCCATTTTTCCGCCGGAAGCTGCTGCCGGAACAGCTTTTCCCACTCCGGAACGGAACATACCAGAAGTTCTTTAACCGTCTGGTTCTCCACTGCATAATTATCCGGCTGCATATCCACAGGCTTAATACTTTCGCCGAATTCCAATACGACTGCAGCGATTTTCTGCCCCTGCCCGTCTATCTCCGTTATAATTGTAGAATTCTTCATTTCAGTCTGCCCTTTCTGCTCTTTACAAACGGTTTTCATGCATTTCATTCAGCAGCGATATACTTTCCTTCATTAATATTTCCGCCGCCCCTTTGGCAAAGGGAGAATTTTGTGCCTCGTATGTAAATCGATCATAGGAACGTTTATCCGCCATATATTTAGAAGCACCATTAACCATGGTAGTTATGATTGTGTGTTCATACGGAGAAAACGCTTTGACTGCGGCGGCTGTAATACAGTTAAGCTCCGGTTTCACACCTAAAAAAGCAATCTCCCCAATAGCCGCTATTTCAATTTCCGTCTCCACATCCCCGTTTTCCGTATATTTGAACTCTTTTACCGGTTTCAGGTTATGAAGATTCCTATCCATCGTTTTTCCCGGCACAGTTATTTTTTTCCGTTCCATACGGACCTCATCTTCCACGGATATCTGCCGAGAGGAATCCATTGCCCGGATAACGGCATCTCCCAGTGTTCTTCCTAATTCCTCACAAATCTTAAAGCCTTCCTCATGTCTGTCCTTCCGAACACGTTCCCCCTTTACAAATGTTTCAGAAACCGTACGTTTCACAGGCACCTGATCCCCTGCAGCCCCCATCAGGAATAAGACAACCGGGTGCGGTTTTCGATAACAACGCTCTATATAATCACAGGCTGTTCCTGCGACATCCGGAGATACGCCTTTTCCTCCGGTACTTAACACGGAACCATCTAATACGGAAGACTGAATCGCATAATTAAAAATAACTGCCACCGGCTTCCCTTCCCTGTTGTCCAGCCGGAGCGCCTGTATTTCATGATCCACAAGCCCCATGCCGTGTTCGCCAATCCACCAGCCATCCTCCAGTTCTTCATCCCTGCCAATATTGATATCGCAGTAACTGCTGCCAAACCGCGGTGTAACCGCCTCCATACGGCTCTGTGCTTTTATAACGGCTGCCGCAGCCGCATTCTGAAGAGCCTTCCTGAATTCCTCCTTTTTGGCGATGCCGTCATTTTCCGCCAGCATAAAATCCGGAAGAAGATGCGGTGCAGAAAATGTATGAGTGCAGCACACCCATATATTCTCCCTCTCTATCTCCGCCTCCATAACAATTCTGTCTTTGACTGCTTCTATCTCTTCCGCAGGAAGGGAAGTCATTTCAACGGATACAAAAGCCATTTTCGTGCCATTTTCAATAATTACAGCCCTTACATCCAGCGCCCTGTGTACAATGGAAAAATCCTCAATTGCAAGATAAGCTTCCATCAGCATGATTTCTTCTTTACCGGCGCCTGCCCGCATTGTTCTATCCATTTTCTGCTCCCATCTGTGCGCTTTGACGCACCCATATTTTATTTGTCACCCACCCTGCAGCAGGAAACAAAATGTCCTGCGGAGATTTCTTTCAGTTCCTGCGGTTCATGACATGCTTCCGTCGCATGAGGACATCTGGCTGCAAACCGGCAGCCTGGTTTTGGCTCAATTGGAGATACGATTTCTCCCTGAAGCACAATTCTCTTCTTTGGATGATGAATATCAATGGAAGGAATCGCTGACAGCAATGCTTTGGTGTATGGATGCATAGGATGGGCAAACAGCTCGCCTGAAGACGCGGTTTCCACCAGCTGCCCCAGATACATGACGCAAATATTATCCGAAATATGCTTTACAACGGAAAGATCATGGGTTACGAACATATAGGTAATTCCCGACTTTTCCTGTAAATCCTGCAGCAGATTCAATACCTGCGCCTGGATGGAAACATCCAGCGCCGATACCGGTTCATCACAGACAATAAACTTCGGATTCAGGGCAAGTGCACGGCCGATGCCAACACGCTGCCTTCTGCCTCCGTCCAGTTCATGCGGATAAGAATGGCGCAGACGTTCATCAATTCCCACAAGCTCCATAATCCTTTCTGTTTCATCCTGTATCTCACCTCTTTTAAACCGATGGGAAATTTCAAGAGGCTCCGCGATGACCTCCTCAACAGTCATTCGCGGATTCAGCGAAGAAAAGGGATCCTGAAATACGATCTGCATCTCTTCATTAATCCGATGAAGCTCCTTCTTTTTAACCCTTGTAATATCCTTTCCTTCAAAAAAAATCTGACCGTCCGTACTGTCCTGCAAATGTATAATCGTACGCCCTAATGTGGATTTTCCGCAGCCTGATTCACCTACCACTCCCATGGTCCGGCCTTTTTCAATGGAAAAGCTTACATCGTCAACCGCATGAAGCATCCCCTTCGGCGTATTAAAATATTTTTTCAGATGTTTCACTTCTAATAATGGTGCCGCCATGTTATGCCTCCTTTTCGGCTGTCTTTTTCTGTCCGCCGTCTGAAAAAGCTGTTTTGTCCTCCGCAGCAGCTGCGCGGATACAGCGGCAGGTATGGGTTCCTCCGATATTAATCAGCTTTACGTCTCCCTTTCTGCACTTATCCGATGCATAAGGGCAGCGCGGGGAAAAGGAGCAGCCCTCCGGCAGATTTCCCGGATCCGGCGGCATGCCTGCTATAGGGGAAAGCCGTTCCACATCCGAGTTAATATCCGGCAGGGATCCAAACAGCCCAATCGTGTACGGATGCGACGGATGATCAAAAATTTCTTCTTTAGAACCATATTCCACAATTTCACCGGCATAGATGACTGCCACTTCATCACATACTTCCGCCACAATACCGAGATCATGGGTAATCATGATCATTGCCGTCTGCAGTCTTTGCTGAAGTGTCTTGATGATATCCAATACCTGCGCCTGAATGGTTACATCCAGTGCGGTAGTAGGTTCATCCGCAAGCAAAAGATCAGGACTACAGGCGAGCGCCATGGCAATGATAACTCGCTGTTTCATACCGCCGGAGAACTGATGAGGATAATCACGGAAACGCGTACCGGGAATCCCGACCATTTCCAGCATTGCAGCCGCTTTCGCTTCCGCCTCCTTCCTGGAACATTTCTCATGAAGCTCTATTCCTTCGGCGATCTGATTTCCGATACGCATAACCGGATTCAGGGCAGTCATGGGATCCTGAAAAATCATGGAAATCCGTTTTCCCCGGATTTTCCGCATTTCGTCATTATGAAGCTCCAGAAGATTTTTCCCCTCCAGACAGATTTCCCCGCCATCCACATGGGCCGGCGGCTCCGGCAATATACGCAGAATGGATTTGGCAATAGTGGTCTTTCCCGCTCCTGTTTCCCCAACCAGTCCCAGCGTTCTCCCTTTTTCCAAAGAAAAAGACACATCATTAACCGCATGGATCTCACGTCCCTCGGAGGTGTAATGAACAACAAGATTTTTTACTTCTATAAACGGCACTTTCTTCTCCGTCATTATTTTCTCCTCCTATTTCTTTAATTTGGGATCCAGCGCATCACGCAGTCCGTCCCCAAGCAGATTCAGGGACAGAACAATCAGTGCTATGGCTATCCCAGGGAAAACAACCATATGAGGATGATCCACCATATACTGGTTGGCCGCCGTAAGCATCGCTCCCCATTCAGGGGTAGGCGGCTGAATTCCCAGCCCGATGTAACTTAAGGAAGCAGCCATAAGAATGGTATTTCCGATTCCCATTGTTACGGACACTATTATAGGTGAAATACTGTTCGGCAGAATATGCTTCGTAATAGTCCTGGGTACTGAGCAGTTTATTTTTTGTGCGGCTTCAATATATTCCATCTTTCGTACCCCCATGATAGAACCGCGGAGAAGCCGTACCGTCATCGGAATGCCGCCAATAGAAAGGGCCAGCACCGTATTGAAAAGCCCGCTTCCCAGACATGCTGAAATAGCAATAGCAAGAAGGATCCCGGGAATCGCCTGAAGAATATCAATCAAACGCATAACAATCGTATCTACCGTTCCCCCGAAATATCCAACGACAGAGCCAATGAGCATTCCCAAAAAAGTGGAAATAATTGTTGCGGTGAACCCCAAAAGCAAAGATGCCCTTCCGCCATATAACAACCGGGAAAAAATATCTCTTCCCATTTCATCTGTTCCGCATAAGTGCTTCAGGGACGGCGATGCAAAGCGGTTTGCCATATCCATCTGATCATATTTATAGGGCATGATCAGCGGCGCTGCTATCGCCAAAACGATAAGAATTAACGAAATTGCCAGGCCGAACATTGCCATTTTGTTGCTGCGAAGCCTTCCCAGCACCTGGGAAAACTGACTTTCCTTTTTTCTCCGGCCTTTTTCTTCTGCCGGACATCCGACTGCCGCTGTTTTTGCCATTATTTCTTCCTCCTTTTCCAGCTCTTCTGCTGCCCTTCATACTGAGCCTTGATTCGGGGATCCACATAGGCATAAACAATGTCTACAATTAACATGATCAGGCTGAAGATTGCCCCAAGAAACAGGACGCCGCCCATAACAATAGGGTAATCTCTGTTGTTGATCGCCTTCGTTGTGAAAGAACCGATTCCGGGAATGGAAAATACAGACTCAATGACTACCGTACCGCCGAGCATCATACCCATACCGTTTCCAATAACAGTGATGATTGGAATCAATCCGTTAGGCAATGCGTGCTTATATAAAATATCCCGTTCGGATAAGCCCTTTGCACGGGCTGTCACCACATAGTCTGAACGGATAACCTCCAGCATGCTGGATCTGGTCTGTCTCGCCTGAGAGGCAATTCCCGCAAATGCATTGGCAATACAGGGAAGAATATAGTACTGGATTCCTCCCACTCCATAAGCAGGCAGCCAGTTAAGCTTTGCAGCAAACAGTATTACCATCATCATAGCCAGCCAGAAGCCGGGAATGGATACTCCCAGAAGCGCTACGATCATGCAGAAGCGATCCGCCAGTCCGTTCTGATGGGTAGCCGCCGTGATCCCAAGCGGGGTACCTATGAGAATCTGAAGAAGCATACAGATTACCGCTATGGTGATGGTATACGGCATCCTGTATAAAATTCCCGACATGACGGACTGATTGGTAAAATAGGAATCTCCCAAATCAAAATGCAGAAAAACCTGATTCAGATAGTTCAGCAAACGGACTATGTAAGGCTTATCCAAACCCATCTCTGCTCTTTTGGCCTCCAGCGCCGCCGGTGTCGCACCGTTTCCTAAAATTGACGCCGCCGGATCTCCCGGACAAAAATACATGATAGTAAAGATAACAACTGCAATTCCCAGCAGCACGGGAATCATCCACAACAAACGCTTTACGATATATTTCCACATACGCAGCTCCTTTCTGAAAAAAGGCACTCCCAGCGGAAAGGAATGCCCTCTGTGCATCCCTTTCCGCATCGGCAGTACCGTACGTCTTATATTTGCCGCCTCCGCAAATATGCAAATATTATTCTGCTAATTCACAGGCTCCCGGAAGAATCTGATTTCTGTCGTCCAGCGCAACCTTGGTTATATATTTGGAATGAACGGAATTAATCGTTCCTTCCACAATGCCGTATCCATAGCATTTTTCCGCCAGATAATCATGAAATGCATCGATAGATTCTTCACCGTATGTATTTACATTCAGACAGGCCGCCATCAGTTCATCCAGTTTACTGTCCTTTACAAAGTTGGCTGTGCCTCCGGTTGTTGACTCAAAGTCAGGTGAATACCAGCAAAGCTTCCACTGATTCACAATGTAATCCGTCGATCCGGTAGTTCTGAGCATAATATCGTATGCAGCGGAATCAAACTGAGACGCGATAAAGGACATCTGCTCGTAAGGAACCAGTTCAACAGTCACCCCGATATTTCCAAGATAGGCCTGAACCATCTGCGCAATCATATCCGCCGTAGTTGAAGTTGTGTACATCAGTCTGAGACTTTGTCCGTTATAACTCGATTTTGCAAGATAATCCTTTGCCGTATCGATATTGTAGTCAAAATAGTCCTCTCCATCCCATTCCTTATTGTAATCAGGATAGGTCGCATTGGCAAAATCCTTAACTGCCGCGCCATTTCCATTAAATGCTCCTGTATTCAGGCCTTCCCGATCAATGGCATAGGCGATTGCCTTCCTCAGGTTCTCATCTTCTGCAAAAACAGAATCGGCTGACATATTGTAAAGGATGTCGTAGGTAAGATTGTCCAAAAGAACCTCTACTTCATTTCCGTCTGCATATTCTCCGCCCTCGTCGAATTTCGGGACATCCGTATCCGGCACACCATTGGCAATATCAACTGTATGTGTCTGCATTGCAATCGTATGCTGGGAAGCTTCTGTAATTACAGACATGGTAATCTTATCTGCATTATGCTTACTGGTTGTCCATACAAGAGAATCATCTGTCTGCCAATAATCATTGCTGTTCACGAGTACCAGCTGGGAACCCGGTGTATAGCTTTCTACCTTATAGGCGGTTGTCCCAACCGGATCGACGGCCATCTGATCACCGGATGCCTCATATGCCGCCTGTGAAACTATCGCACATTCCAGGAATACGTTTTCAAGTTCTCCCACTGCCAGAGCTTTTGAAAACTTAAATTCAACCTTGTAATCATCCAGTACCGTAACACTGTCAATTACTTCCAGCTTACTGTAGTTTTTTGTTGCGAGTGCACTGTCAAAGCAGAACTTGATGTCACTGGCGGTAATCGGGTTGCCTTCTGTATCATGGATATAATCGTAAAGTTCCACTTCATAAGTAGTATCATCTATCTGCGTCCAGTTCTTTGCAAGAACCCCTTTTGTCTCACCATTTTCTCTGGTAATCAGATATTCATAGACGGTATTCAATATGGCGATACGTCCCTGAGACATGCCCGCCCATGGTCCCATATTTTCCGGATCTGAGATGATGCCGACAACAATTTCCCCCTCTCCTCCGGCTCTTGTATAATCCCCGCTCTCAGAAGCTGCTGTGTCAGCCGTCTGTGTACCGCTTTCGGTACTATTGCTTACCGTACTGCCTTCTGTACCGCCGTTTTCCATATTAGCGGTATTCTTAGTACTTCCGCATCCTGCCACGAGTGCGGCTGTCATGCATGCGGCTAAAAAAAGTGATAATACTTTCTGCTTCATATTTTCCTTCTCCCTTTTCTTGTTTTTATAATAAATGCACCATGCATTTAGTATCGGTTTAAAAATTCAAGTGCGGCGTCTACGATTGAGCGGGTATCATAATCCGGTTTTCCATGATCCGCCTCCGATTCCGTAAAAATCGCAGTCACCTTATCCGCCCCCGCCTTTTTCACGATTTCTTCTACCAGAAGCCGTGACTGCTGTACCGGCACTACCGGATCCTTCAGACAATGTAATACAAAAAACGGAGGAATGTCTTCTCTGATGTAATTAATCGGATTGGCCATATTGCATAATTCCCTTGCATCCTTCAATGGCTGTCCCATAAGAATTGATTCCGGTGAATTTGCCTCATTATGATTTGCTATTCCAAACCCATTCTCCTCTATGAAATCATCCAGCCGATGAAACCCGGCGCAGGCTCCGCACAGATCAACCACTGACTGGATTTCACTGGATTCATGCGGATTTCCCATGGAGCTGTCCTCAAACCACTGCATATGATTCGTAACGGCTGTCATCACCCCCAAATAAGCGCCTGCCGACATCCCCCAGACAGTGAACCTTTTCTTGTCCAGCTTATATTCTCCTGCATGTGCCCGGAGAAAACGGATTGCCGCTTTGATATCATAAATCGGCGCCGGCCAGGTCACCTGATCTGCCTTTCGATAATCAACACTGGCAATCGCATAGCCTTCCTGCAGCGCTGTGAACAGACTTTCCATTCTTTTATCCCGTTTGCTCCCAAAGATAAATGCTCCCTCATGTATGTAGATGATCAGCGGATACTCTTCTTTCTTTTTCTCCGGCAAATATAAATCAAGAACGTGTTCCTTTTCAGAAGCATAGGAAATATCCAGATATTTTTCTGATATATTTTTGATACGATTCACATCAAATTCCGGTGTGTGCGGAATCGGGAATGCTAATGATGGTTTCATTTCTGTTCTCCCGTGATTTTTCTCATTTCTTTTGATAAGGCCATTATAGTTTGTGCATCCCGCTCAAGCAATCCATGTTTCCCTTGTATTTATGCACCTTTTGCATAAATACTTTTATTGTGCGCTTTTTAACTTTTGCAACTCGCTCACATTTTTCTCATTTCTGCCAATTCTATTGACACATTTAACATACCCCGCTACAATTAATGCAGGTTATGCAATAATTGCAGTGGGGTATATCGAAATGGAAATTGATTACATACGGGAATTTGTAACACTTGCTGATGTCGGTAATTATATGGAAGCAGCCGATATCTTATTTATCTCTCAGTCTACGCTCTCCAGACATATTAAATCTATTGAAGAGGATCTCGGTGCGCCGCTTTTTGACCGTACCACCAGAAAAGTTGTCATAAATGATTTTGGAAAAATCTTTCTTCCTTATGCAAAACAGATTATGAATTTACAGTATGATTATACTACCGCGCTTTTTAACCATCAGAATAATATCTCCGAAACCATCACTATTGGGGCAATACCAGTGATGGCTCAATATCATATTACGGATGTGCTTGCAGATTTTCAGAGAGAAAACAGGAATTTCAAAGTACATATTATAGAGGCAGATTCTTCAGAACTGAAAGAAATGCTCAGAAACGAGCAGTGTGATTTCGCATTTATCCGTGAACATGATGATTCCGACAATGAATTTGTCAAAATACCTTTTACGACGGATCACATGGTGGCTGTTCTTCCAAGTTCCCATCCACTTTCCTCTGCTTCTTCTATTTCGTTAGAGCAGCTGAAGGATGAAAACTTTCTGTTTTTAAATAAGGGGACGCTCATGCATACGCTGTGCGTCAATGCATGTAAGTCCGCCGGTTTCCGCCCTAATATCGCTTTTACCGGATACCGGGCGGAAAATATCATCTCCCTGGTCCGAAAGGAAATGGGAGTTGCTCTTCTCACGAAAAAACCTGCTGTGTATCTGGCAGGCCCTGATATTTCTATAGTTGATGTGACACCATGCTTTACAACTACTATCAGTCTTGCTTATTCTAAAAAGAAGGAACTGGGTAATGCTGCGAAGCATTTTATTAATAGTGTGAAGGCACGGCCTAAATTATAGGAAGGTTTTGGGGTATGTTCAGAGCGGGAGGGGTCGAGTTCGGTTATTTCTTGAGAACTTTTTTCTTAATCTGTATATCAGATGAGGCTTAAAAGCCACCATATAAAGAAATGCCGGCACAGTATTAATACTGCGTCAGCACCTCATCTATCCGTTTCTCCCCATTTATCTTCGTCCAGTCTTCCTTAAAATCGGAAACAGCCTTATCAATCAATGCATTGTCCACCATACTGTCCAGCACCGCTGCCGGCAGTGTTACCGACTGTGCACCAGCAAGAACCGCCTCCAGTACCTGCCCGCAGTTTTTGAAGCTGGCGGCCAGCACTCGGGTTTCCATTCCGTGCATCCGGTATAGGGAAACGATGTCCGCTGTAACCTGTCTGCTGTCAATAGAAAGGTTCTGCATGCGGTTATAATAGACAGCCGCATAATCCGCTCCCGCCATTCCCGCAAGGAAAGCCTGTTCCCTGGTATATATGGCTGTAGCCGTAATCACAAAACCTTTTCTTTTCAGTTCCTTTATAGCCTTTATTCCCTCCCGGTTCACCGGGATCTTGATATAGGTATTTTTACCGAATGCTTCTGCAATGGCTTCTGCTTCCGCCAGCAAAGCCTGCGCCGTCTCTCCGGTTACCTGTACGTGAAGAGGCAGGCCGGATGCCGCATCTTTTACCAGCTCCATCTGCTCCGAAAACCTTCGTTTTTCTTTTGCCAATATGGAGGGATTGGTAGTAATCCCTGCAAGCGGATAAATTTCTTTACATCTGCGGATTTCCTCCGCATCTGCCGTATCCAGAAAAATTTCCATTTCCGCATCTTTCCTTTCTTTTCCAAATATACTCAGCCTTTGATTGCACCTATCATAACACCTTTTACAAAGTATTTCTGCACAAAAGGATAGATACACAAAACCGGAAGGGTTGAAACAATGATCGCACTGTATTTGATAGTCTGCGCCAGATATATTTTTTTCTGAAGCGCCTCCGGATTCAGATTCTGCGTCTGGCTCACGTTGCCCACCGTATTCGTCACAAGAATATTTCTCAGGAAGGTCTGAAGAGGAAGCAGATCCTTGTCATTGATATAAATCAGCGCATTAAAGAAATCATTCCAATGGCCCACCATATAATATAATGCGATTACCGCGATAACAGGCTTCGACAGGGGCAGAACCACCTTAAGCAGATACTGTATGGGATTCGACCCATCCAATATTGCCGCCTCTTCCAGACTGTCGGGAATACTGTTCACAAAATAGCTTCGCATGATTATCATATTATACACGGACAGACATCCCGGAATCATCATAGCCCAGATGGAGTCCACCATATGCAGCCCCTTAACCACCAGATAGCTGGGGATCAGGCCGCCGCTGAAATACATGGTTATCATACAGATCACCATTAAGATATTCTTCGGCATAAACTTCTTGCGGGAAAGCGGATATGCCATACAGATTGTCATAAACAGGTTGATAACCGTTCCCAGGACTGTATAAAATATCGTATTACGGTAACCGATCCAGATTTCCTTGTATTTTAATATTTCTTTATAGGAATCCAGAGAAAAGCCCTTCGGCAGTATAATGACATTCCCTCTCCAAACTTCCGACGGATTACTGAAAGAAGCGATTACCACAAACCACAGAGGCCAGGCAAACAGCAGAAACAGCAGAATCATTATGATGAGGTTGGTAATGTCAAAGGCTTTATCGGCGCTGAGTCTTTTATTATACTGTCCGTGATCCCTGTTCTTCCTATTCCTGTTTTTCCCTTTTTTATCCATCCCTTTTTCCTCCTACCACAGACTTTCATTCATCGTCCGCTTGGCGAGCTGGTTAGCCGTAATCAGTAAAATCATGTTGATCAGGGAATTAAACAGCCCCACCGCAGTGGAATAGCCATAATCATTGTCTACAAGGCCGACACGGTACACATAGGTAGACAGTACATCGGAGGCGCTCATGTTCAGCTGGTTCTGAAGCAGAAAAACCTTTTCAAAGCCGACGCTCATCAGCGATCCGATCTGCAGGATCAGAAGCATAATAATTGTAGGCTTTATAGACGGAAGATCCACGTGGAGAATCCGCTGAAGCTTAGTGGCTCCATCCACTATTGCCGCCTCATGAAGCTGGTAATCCACACCGGACAGCGCCGCAATATATATAATGGAAGCCCAGCCCATTCCCTGCCATACACTGCTCCAGACATATATGGACTTGAAATATTTCGCCTCTCCCATAAAGTTTACCGCTTCCATTCCAAACAACTGGAGTATACGGTTGATTACACCGGTATTCGGATCCAGGAAAATAATAATCATACCGCTCATAACTACTGTGGAAATAAAATAGGGGGCATAGGACATCATTTGTATCGTTTTCTTAAAACGTTTTTGTCTTAAATAATTCAGCAGCAAAGCAAAAATGATGGGTATGGGGAATCCCACTACCAGACTGTAAACATTAATCAGAATCGTGTTTTTTAAAAGCATGGTAAATTTATAGCTTCGGAAAAATCGCTGAAAATTATAAAAGCCAACCCAGGGGCTTCCCCATATGCCTTTCTTGACATTGTACTCCTTAAAAGCCAGCTGGATTCCTCCCATAGGTATGTAACAGAATATGATAAGATAAGCCAATGGGATCAGCACCATCAGGTACAAAGTCCAGTTTCCTTTAAAGTCTTTACGCAGGCGTTCGCCGAAGCTTTTTTGGGGAACTGCCGCCGGCTGTCCGGTATGCTGCACCGTCCCCTTATCCTTCTTTCCTTTCCTCATGTCTGCTCCTATCCGCGCATTAACGCACATAAATGACCAAAGTTGATCGCAAGCAAGTTTTAGAAAGTGTGACTCCATGTCTCCCGGGTGCACCGCGCCGGCTGTTGTTAAGCTGTCGGCGCGGCTGTCTCTTTCCCTGCTTATCAAACCCGGATTTCATTTATTTCATTCTCTGATAAGCTCCATTATAGATTTCGGCATATTCTTTACCGCCCATGGCATCAAGCTGGCTTAAGTATGCCTCCCAGGTCCCTTCCAAATCCTTTTTGCCTGTAGTAACTTCCGCCAGATATTCCATAACATAATCGGATATATCCGTATTTATTTCCACAATCCTTTTGGATTCTTCTTCCGTCAGCTTCAGGGATGGGAACGGTTCTGCACAGAGGCTGGAAATTCTGTCTTCTTCCGAGCTTCCGGAAACACTTGTTTCATCACGATAGTGATCGTTGTAATAGGTCTGGGGCCATGCCATGGGATTATAAGCAGAACCCTGCAGAGTCGTATTATCTCTTACCGTGGATTCGTCCTCGCCATACTCCGTCCCCACTATGTAGTCCCATTTACCGTCTTCTCTCCATTCCCATGTCTTCCCTTCCACGCCCATGACGGAAAGGATTCCGCCATCCTCACTGTAAAACTGATCCGCCCATGCCGCCGCAATTTCAGGATTTTCACATTTATCCGTAATCACCATAGCGCCTTCCGATACACCCGCATCGGAGCTGACACTGTTTTTGCCCCATGGAGTCATAACCATATAGTCATAGCCCTGGCTTAATTCGGAGCCAACGGTTTCACTGGGTGACCAGCTGTAGAAATATCCGTAAACGTCGGACGGCCCTTCTGCATACTGCTGGTCAATGGTCTTGGAGAAGCAGTCCTTATCAAGCAGTCCTTCTTCATAGAACTTAGCCAGATAGGACAGGAATTCCTTGTAGGTTTCTGTTCTCGGCACATATACGATCTCATCATTCTGAACTGCACAGAAGGTATTGAAATCCATGGGCAGCATATATTGGAACAGATAAATGGGAGGTACGGAATTATTCGCTTCGAAAGGAATTTCATCCGCTTTTCCGTTTCCGTTGGGATCCTGTTCCTTGAATGCCTTCAGAACCTGACAAAGCTCTTCCATATTTGTAGGTTCTTCCATTCCGACTGCTTCCAGCCAGCGCATGTTCTGCCATAAAAGTATGGTTGCAGGCACTCTTCGGCTGAGAGTAGGAAGGGAGTAGATATTTCCGTCGGAGGATGTAATATACTGCCATGCATCTCTTTCGTCCAAAAGCTTCTTAAGGTTCGGCATATACTGGTCAATCAGGTCATTCAAAGGGATCAGCACCCCCTGGAAACCATATTTTTCGATTTCATTGTGAGTGATAAAGGATTTAAAGAGCACATCCGGATAATCTCCGGAGGAAAGGAGCAGGCCTCTCTTATCCCCTAAATCCGCTGGGAGGCAGGATGTCACTTCCCACTTGACATTCGTATTCTCTTCCGCCACCTGGAACGCCAGTACATTCGGCAGTTCCGCTCCAGTATAACCTGCGGATACCGCAAACATGCTCATGGTCACCGGCTCGGAAAGAGGGAAGGTTATCCCGGAATCCTCCGCTGCCGCAGTGTCTTCCGTATTACTCCCGGCCTCCGTACTTTCCGGCTGCTGCACTGCAGACGACGCGGTATCTGTCTGGGTTTCCGTCGTTTTACCGGAACAGCCTGTCAGTGTTCCCATTAAAACCAATGCCAGCGTTGCTGCAAGAATTTTAGTGTATCTCTTTCTCATATGGAATCCTCCTTGTTTTCCGAAGGAAAACGTATCCCTCTGCGAGCAGGGGATTTTCCTCCTGTTTATTTTAACCACAGATATCGGAACCCTCTGCCCGATTCTGCATTTTAGGGAACCTGAATAAATAAACTGCCTCCGGCAGCACTTCTGTCCGGAAGGAATTCCGGCAGCCTGCCAGATCCGACTGCTGATATTCATGAACACTGTCAGTCCGCCAAAGCTGTGCGCATATCTCTGCCTCTTCCCCTTCGTTCCTTCCCTTCACCGTAATTTGCAGTGGTATTTCCTTACCGGTAAGATTTGCCAGCAAAAAAGCGCCCTCTTCCCCGTTTCCGGCCGCCAGACAGTAAATCCCGTCTGCTGCGCCTTCCACACGCACCTGATTTTCCAGGCGATACAGTTCATTGAAACAGACAAACGCATAATATGCTTTGAAAACAGTCTTCCTGACCGGATCAAACAGACCGCAGTAGCTGCTTCCCACCCATGCATCATAATACATACAAGCATCTACAGGGGTATTCTGCAGCGCACACATCATGGAAGCAATTCTGGCCCCATCCTCCGCCGTCCCGCGAAGGGAAACTCCGGCATTCCATTCATTAAAGATTAATTCCGTATTCTTCAGTCCATACCGGTCCAGCTGTTCTCTCGCATAGCGGGCATACATCACATTGTCGCCGATATCTGCATAACTGTGAAAGGAGAAGAAGTCCAGCGGACAGGCATGCTCCGGGGATGTAATATAAGCCAGGAACCTGTGGAAAAATTCAATGAAATATCCGACTCTTGAAGAGGAATGGGCAACTTCGGAATAATCCGCATCACTTAAGGCATAAAAACCGCAGCTGGAATATCCTCCGATTCTGATCTCAGGAAAAACCTGTTTCAAATAGCCTGCTGCCGTTTCATAGAGAGCGAAATATTGTTCCATCGTCCCTTTCCACATGGGATTTTCATCGGCATCCGGCATATTGTCCGGCTCATTCCAAATCTCCCAGTAACGGATGTTCATGTGGTATCCGTTTCCCCATCCCTTATTGTAATGGCGTATGATTCCTTCACAGATTTTTGCCCATTTCAGGTTATCCTCCGGCGGGTAAATATGATAAGCCCTGATATGCTGCAGATTCTCAATGGAGCATCCAAGCCTGTAAAATGGTTCCATGCCATATTTTACGATTTCCTCCATGAGTCTGTCTGTAAATGCAAAGTCATAACTGGCGATATCCTCCGGATCCGCATCAAAATCCGGAAAAACATTCGCAATATCCACATAGTGGGCGCCGCCCCAGTCACCTCCCGTGTCATGCAGCCTTGAAAACGGGATTCCCGCCTCGGACATCTTCTGAAATAATCCCGAATTTCCATAGTCCTGCGGAACAAATGGTACATTATTTACACCATGCATCGGTTTTATCCTGCCGCAGGTTTTTGAAAAATCAATGGTAACCTCCATTCCTGTTCCTCCCTGTTTTGCAGAGCAAAATGCGGGTTCTCTTACGGACAGAGGATTTTCCTCTATTTCGAAGCCCAGCTTTCTTTTCAGCAGTTCCCCTACAGCTCCTCCCGGATGATTTCTCGCAAATTGCTCTTCTTTGTATCCTGTCCTCTCCATCACCGCGGTCTGCAGCGCATCAAATAAAGCGCTCATCACAACAAAACTGGTGGTTCCCTGGCTATTGAAAGGATCCGTTTCCCTTTCAATATGTATCGGCAGGACCACCTCCGCCCCACGGCCTAGCCCGGAATCCGGATTCTCTGTCACTGCGATAACATGAACTCTTTTCCTTATCGCCGCCAGCAGCATGGGCAGCAGTTCCTCCGTCCTTCCTCCTCTGGAAGCCAGAACCAGAACATCTCCTTCCTCCAGGAAACCCAGGCCTCCATGATTTCCTTCCGATGGTGAGATAAAACGCGCGGGCCGCTCTATACAGCACATGAGATGCGCCAGATGACGGCAGGCGATACCTGTATGGCCGCATCCGCTGGCCGCTATTCGTTTTGCTCCGGCCAGAAGGCAAACCGCACGCTCCATTGCTTCATAATCCATATAGGCTTCTATTTTATTTATTTCACCCGCTTCTATGCGCCACGCCTTTTGAACCGATTCTTTCAGATCTTTTTCCATCTTCCGGGACCATACCCTTTCCCCCAATACTTGTTTCTGACTATAATGCTTTCCGCTTTCTGTCATCTGCCGCTCTCTGCACAGCACCGATCATTTCATCGATAATACCCTCTTTATCTTTTGCTTTTACTATACTGCTCGAGGCTCCTGTGGCCTGTGCTCCATGATATATCAATTGGTATACATCCTCTCCGCTTGAAATTCCTGCACCCTGGAGTACTAGAATCTCCGGGTTTATGCTGTGTACCGCTTCTATAGAAGCTTTTACATAATCCATATTCTTCGTCTGTCCGGTACCTATCAGTTCTGAAGGCTCCGCCACAATGATATCCGGATTCAGACAGGCAATCGCGCGTGCCTCCGCTATGGTATCTGCACATACGATTGCCGCCAGACCGATTCCATGTGCACGCCGGATGGACTTCTCCAGGGTACTCAATGTCAGCGGCTTCTCGCAGTGATTCAGCATGACGCCCACAGCGCCCGCAGCCTTCACTGCCTCCGGAAGGATTTCCGCCAATCCTCTTCCCGGCTCCAACAAATCCATATGGGGCGCATAGACAAAAAGCCTTTCTGTAGCTTCTGCCACTCTGCGTATATCTGTGTACGGTGTGGTGAAAACAATATCCACATCATACTTTTCCGATGCCCTTTCCGCCGCCAGCGCCAGTTCCAAAACGTCATCCCCATAGAGATAGGATTTCGGGCCGATTTCAAAAAAGGGCTGCTCCGGTACATTTTTCCGCTTCATATTCCTGCCCCTCACTCCCCCATAACCATCACCTGCACAATACGCTTACGCGCACGGACCTGATCCCAATCGATAAAATAGGTGTATCCGAATTCTCCCAGATCCATCTTTCCCTCTTCAATTGCAATACTCTCCGAACGGCCGAAAAAGCAGGAGCGCAAATGGGCATCTGTATTCAGGCTGGTCCAGGGTCCGGGCTCTCCCACGCTGTCCCCAAACTCCACATGCTTTGGCCCCGGATGTAGGTACTGGTTTTCCACCCGACAGGTAGGAACCAGTTTTTCCATAATGTTACACAGATCCTGCTGCAGATACTCCAGTCCGAAATAAGTCCTGTCATGGGAACATTCCTGAACCATTACCGAACAGGTTGTATGATGGGAATAAACCGTCACCATTCCGTTTTTGACTCCCGATTTTTCCACAATATCCTTCACCTGCTCCGTAATATTATGAAACGTGGGGTGCTGTCCCTCCGACTGTATCTCAAATTTTTCTCTGATAAATATCATCGCTGCCTTTCCCTCCTTTTTATGCTGTCCCGGGCATTTCCCTCCGCAGACTATCTGTCAAACAGCCGGTTTGCTTCCTCCGTCAATACGGCTGCCAGCAAATCCCCGCCTTCCGGCCCCACATAGGTAGATGCCGGCTCGCTGCTGTAAGAGCCTCCCGCTATCGCCGCCCGGGTGGGCAGGTAATCCGCATAGCCATTGCACAGCTGTACATGAAAGACATTACGCGCCCGGCATCCGGCCCGGATGCGTAGCCCATACTCTGTAAAAAGCTCAAAGGGATGTGTCACGAACACCGAATCCTGAATACGGAGTATATGCAGTTCCGCCGGGAAGGAATGACTCTCCTGCTGCAGGGCATAGCGTTCGGCAATTCCCACAGGCCCGTACAGCTTCAGCTGCTCCGCCATTCCCATCCTGTTTTCTTCTGAAAAACGGCTCTTGAAATCCCGGATTATTTTTTCCGCTTCTATGTATTCTTCCTCTGTCACCGTCCGCAGAGGCAGTTCCTTATGTACGATCTTATGTTCCAATACAGGCCGGTTCCATTTCCTTCCCAGGGCTGTACGGTATCCCCGCATGACCGCCTCCGCTATCCGTTCGCCGGTTTCCTCGCAGATTCCTGTCATGTCGATATTCCGGAAAACCTCATCCTCCTGCGCGCTCCAGCGTATCAGCTCCTCCTTATTCTCCTTACTGATGCGAACCAGATCCAAAGGATTCTGGTCACCCGCCGCCCCGCACAGGGGCAGGATATGGATATTCCCCAGCTTCTCCCGAATATGGTTTCTGGCATAGTGCCAATAATCCGCGGAGATAAAAGAATGCAGCTCCATCACCTGGGCCGGGCATGGGATATTCACGGCAATCCCTGTGAGTTTTCCGGATTCATCCCAGGTATAAAGCATAGCCGCCGTATGGTCTGTCGTCCCTTCAAACCGCAGGAAATCCGTCCGGGAACAATCTCCATACATCCTCGCGCATTCATGATCGCCGGTCCGGAATACCGGGCGCCGGTTAAAGCCCACCACCGCATAATCCTCCGCTGTGCCGGCACTTCCTTCCCTGCGGTTCTCCCATGCATCCATAATCAGACACTCTATCCTGTCGGCCAGATATTTTTTCCCCTCTTCGCCGCACAGGATATTCGCCGGAGCCTCCGGAGCTTCTATTGTTCCGCTTCCCATATACCGGGCCAGCGTTTCATTTCCCACAACACTGAACCGGCTGGAGGTATGGGTATGTGTGGCACACAGGCTGACCTTATCGGGATCAGGCCCCTCCCTTTCCGCCAGCCTGCACCGTATTTCCGCCATCAGGAAGTCCGGAACCGCCACCGTATCCATGGATACAAATACGGCCTGCTCACCGCCGTTTTCCAGGACCAGCGCGGAAGCGGTGATAGAATCGTGTACAAACCTGCTCACCCTCACGTACATCTGTCCGGCCAGATATACAGGCCTGTCGGGTGTAATATCCATAGATGCCCAGCCTATCCGCATTTTCTTCTCCATAACTTTTCCTTTCTGTCTTTTCTGTCTGTTCCTTACCGCTGTGTATTTCTTATGAAGTGTATCCGTCAGTCTCCGTATTTCCGGAAGACAGGCACCAGCGCGTTATATAAATCAATATAGGCACCGAAGGAGCGGTCATAGACAGCCCTGTTTTCCTCTGTGGGGACAAAAAGCTTTCCTCTTCCGGATACTTTTCTCACAGCACTGTCAATATCAGAAAAAATACCGGCTCCCACACCTGCAAGGATCGCCGCGCCCAGGCAGGCGCATTCCTTTACCTGCACGGTCTCCACCCTTTTCCTTGTGACATCCGCCTTAATCCGGCACCAGATATCACTTTCAGCTCCTCCCCCCATAGAATAGATCCCGGACACGTTTTCCCCGATACCTTCAATCTGTTCTATATTCCGCCGCAGCATGTAAGCCACCGCTTCCAGGATTGCCCTTGAAAAATGCTTCCTCTCATGCCCCAGGGTCATACCATAAAATACCCCTCTCGCCATAGAGTTATATTCCGGATTGCTAGCTCCGCTTAAATGCGGCAGCATCACAAGCCCTTCACTGCCCGCAGCCGCCTCTTCCGCTTCCCGGTCAATCAATCGGTAAATATTCTCCCCTTCCCTGAACTCTTTGCTGAAAAAACAGCCGGCATACCATTTGAGTACCATTCCTGCCGTCTGCGACCAAAGGAGAATTGTATATCTTCCTTTTACCGCATGGTTCTGGCACGTGATGGGCCGTTCTTCACAATAGGGAACAAACCTGTCCACCGCCGCGCTCACTGCCAGGCAGGAGCCTGTGGTTTCCGTCACTTCTCCGGGGAAGATTTTTCCGGCCCCAATACTTCCGCAGGTCTGATCCAGGGCGCCGGTAACCACTAATGTATCGGGGGAAAGGCCGGTCTGTCCGGAGGCCAATGCGCTCACCATGCCTGCCGGCTGTCCGCAGCCTTTTCTATCCGGAAGCTGTTCTGCCGTAATATCCAGATAGTGAAGCATTTCCGGCCACCAGCAATCCTTATTGATGTCATATAAAAGGGAGGAGGCCCATAGGTTTTCTTCACATACATAACATCCGGTCAGCCGATAGATCAGATAATCCTCCAGCAGCAGGTAATGCGCTGTCTTTTCAAACACTTCCGGCATTTTTTCTTTCAGCCACAAAATTTTGGTGGCAGGCCAGGTGGCTGTCACATCTGCCTGGCCGCTTTTTTCATAAATAACTTTTTTCCCAAAATGGGCACGGATTCTGTCGGCTTCTTTTTCCGAACGATTATCCAGCCAGCAGATGGCGTTCATCAGCGGTTTGCCGGATTCATCCAGACAAATCAATGTTTCCCCCTGGCTGCTGACAGCTAAAGCCAGAATTTTTTCCGGAGGTATTCCGCTTTCCGCCAGCAGCTTTTTTATAAGCCTGCACAGAAGCGTCCAGTAATCCTCCGCCCTGTACTCAACCCATCCTGCCTTCTGCGTCAGGAGAACATATTCCTCTTTTACCATATGTACAGCTGCGCCTTCATCCGTATAAAGCGCCGTCTTAAATGAAGTCGTGCCCGCATCAATGCCTAATAAATATCCCGTCATTTTCCTTCTCCATTAATAGGGCCTGTCTGCCGCAGTCCCCGGCAAATCTGTCAGTTTCTACAAAATATCTATATCAGCCAGTCTGCACATGGTTCTTATCATGTCTGTATGGTTTCCATAGCTGACAATCGTATGCTGTCCGCCCACCTTCTGTGCAAGTTCCTCAATGGTACAGGAATCCGGATATATCGCCAGGCTCGGCAGCTGAGGCGCCGGAGCATCCCAGCCGCATTCTTCCCACGCACAGGGCTTTTTGGCATTTCCCGTATAGAAATGCATGGCGTACCGCCCCTTTCGGTACAGCAGCCTGGAACATGTAACATAACCCGGTTTTACCTCGGAAACATTCAGCAGTGAAGAATTAAGCAGGCCAAAAGCAGCAGGAAGCATAGAAACAGGTCCGTCGACAGCCGATTCCGGAATAAAATCAGGAACACCTGCCAACAGATAATCCTTGAAGAACTCGTAATATTCCAGATACGGCACGGTCTCTTCTGTGGCAAAATGCATCATAAGCTGTGTGGCTGAACCCAGAATATCATTTTCCGGTATCACTTGTACGCCGTATATACGGTTCAGCAGCATGAATACCATGGCAGGAGGAAAACCAAGAAGCTTTTTCATGCCGTCCACATCAAGCAGGGTAACCGCATCATAGCCTCTCTCCTCCACCTTTTTTCCGATAGCCAGCGCATAACGTACTCCTCTTTCCACTGTTTCTTCCGCCTGGGGAGTTTTGTTCCGGATACACCAATTCTGATCGATATAGGATTTCCATTTATCGATATCGGCCTGCCTGATGTTCTCCGAATTCTGTATCATTTCCAGCATTTCAAACGGTTCCGTTTCTATTCCCAGTACACTTCGCAGCGATGTCCCCTCACACTGCGTCCCATAAAGGAGCATGTCACGATATCCCATGGTACCGATGCGCGCAGTCCGCAGCCTTTGCAGCGAATAGGCGGAACGTATGAAAGCGTCAATCTTATCCTCCGGATGTCCCTGATCCATTGTGCTGTATACATAGGAATACCGATATCCCATTTCTTCAAATACAGGACGCAGCGCGGTAGTCCCCGCCTGATCCGCAGTTGTCACGATATGGCCGTTTTCCATCCATCCGCACAGCCCCCACAGGAGCATCGGTACATGCCGGAAACGGTCTGTAACGTGTATAACCGCATGAGAAGGAATCCAGCCGGCAACACAGACTATGAGACAGCAGAACCTGCTGCTCTCCAGTATACGAATGGCCTTATCCGCGGTTTCATATCCCGCATCATCCAGGACGATCCCTGCATCCACCAATTCCACACCCGGATTCTCCAGCACCTTCAATGCCTGATCATGTTTTGCCTTCAGACGTTCATATGGTGTGTTAACCTCTCCGAAACAAATGAATCCCACTTTTCTGACCATCATCATCCCTACTCCTATCTGCGTACTTGGCACGCGTCAATCCACTGAAGCATCTTCTCCGTTATATCTCCGGAAGCCCCGGCCTGACTCCCTCTTCTTTATCTGTGCAACTTTTATGCAAAAATTAATTTCAAAAGCCTTTTTCCAACCATTTTGCTCCTTTTTTCTTCATTTCACTTTGACTATATACTTTTTTTGCATATATGTCAATGATATTTGCACATATTTTGCACAATATTTTTTAATATATTGCAAACTCAAGGCATTATTTTGCATTACATTGCATTCTCCTTACTTTTCATGAGATTCAGCAGATTGTTGAGATATTTGGTATCCAGCACTATATATTTTTTTGCATTAATGATAGTGACATTTTCTTCACAATAGGCTATTATAAGAATATATAGTGCAATTTTGCATTAAGATGTGTTTATAAATATCTTTGGCTTCCCAATTTTTAAATAAACAGCTGCCGCGGCAGTAATAAAGCCATGGAACAGGAGGCAAACAATGGTTACATTAAAGGACATTGCCATAATCGCCAACGTAAGTACTTCAACTGCTTCACGGGCTTTAAATAATGATCCGCGAATCAGTCCGGAACAGACGCTCCGAATTCAGAGGATCGCGCAGGAGCAGAATTATATAAAACACAAAATACGGAAACCGGAAGGAAAGCATGATGATATATGGAAGGATGCAGGGATTATCGTTCCGGAAATCAATTCCGGCTATTATTCCAATCTCGTCCATATTGCATCCGACCAGTTCGCCAGACAGCAGTATTCCGTACTGCTTCGCTTAAGCGGTTTTGATAAGGATACCCTGATCCGGCATATATTCGGATTTGAAAAAACGGATATCCGCTGTGTACTCATTGTGGCTGACGATGCGGAACAGATAACGGAGGACGTATATCAGGCGCTGCGCCAGACCCGCATACCGGCCATGTTTATCACCACACAATACAATCCTCACATGGACTTTGACTCCATCTATGTCGATGAAACCCGCGGAATACGGGCGGGTGTGGAGTATCTTACCGACAAGGGCTACAAAAAAATTGGTTTTATAGGAGAAGAAATGACCCGCGGCAGGCTTAATGCCTTCCGTCAGATCATGTATGAAATCGGGAATCCTGTTAATGAAGCCTTTATTCAAACCAGTACTGCCAGAGCGGAAGAAGGCGGATACCAATGTATGAAACAGCTGCTGGCCAAGCCGGAGCTTCCGGATGCCATCTTTGCCGGTTATGATCAGATGGCTATCGGCGCTCTGAAATCCATTGACGAGGCCGGCCTCAGAGTCCCGGATGACATAGGTATCATGGGCTTTGACAACATTATCATGTCCGGTTATATCCATAAGGGCCTGACTACCATCGAAAATCCTCTGGAAGATATGATCTCCATTGCAGTACGTGTCCTGATGAACCGGATGCAGAACGAAGATGCGGTTCCCCAGCAAATAGCGCTCAAACCCGATTTGGTAATACGGGAAACTACCTGACATACAAACAGCTTTTTTCTCCCCTAAAAATAATACCCGCCGTCTGAACCGGATTTCCTTCCGGTTCAGACGGCGGGTATTTGTATGTCAGCTTCAGACTCCATATTTCTTCATTACATCGGACCATCGGTCCGCAATCTGCAGGATTCCGTCAACAGCAGGATGAATGAGATCCTCAGAAATCCAGGCAGGATTATCCAGGAGCTCCAGCCCATCCGTAAAGATCAGCTTCTCCCCTGCATATTTCTTCACAATTTTCCGGAACAATGCCGCCTTTTCCTGAAATTCCCGGCTGCCGTTAAATCCGAATATACTGGTGGCAAACACCGGCCGTTCCTCCCGGGAGAATACCTCCACAAAGCTTCTGACCCGCTCTTCGAACTGATCAGCAGTAAAGTTACCATACAGCATATTGATCCCCATTTCCACAGAAGCGAAATCCCAGTCTTTACGGCTCACAATATATTCCGCCATCTCTTTTTCCAGATAAGCGCTTCCGGCATAACCCAGATTCAGATAATCACATCCAAGCTTCTGCGCGATGCGGAAAGGATAGGTACAGGGCGCCGCCAATGCCAGGCTTCCATGCGTGATGGACGAGCCATATGCCAGATAGGTTTTATCCGGAAGGTCTCCTTGTTCAGGCGGCTCCACATCGCCTTCAATCCCAAGGAACAAACAGCGTCCATATGGCAGCACCACACGTATGACCTCCGGATTAAAGGGCAGGCCGCAATCTCCGGTCAATTTTTGCAGGATCTCCGGGTCACCGGGTCTGGGGATAGATATCCTGGTTTCCTGCACGCCGATCGCTTTACTGGAATTCTGCCATCCTCCCTGAAACGAACCATAGTAGATAAATGCCGTCATGGCCTCGCTGCCCGGTTCTGCCTTCAGGGATAAAACCGCTTTTTCAGATTTGATTTTAAAACGCAGTTCCACACCGGTGCTGTTAAAGCGTACCTCATCCCTGGCATTTTCATTTAACTGCAGTCTGACAGAATCAGGAACACGCTGCATGGCGTACCCCTGACTCTGCCTGACAAGGCTGTCCACATTATGAAAATCAATCCCCTGAAATATCATACCGGCTCTTCTCCTGTTCCCACGTTTTCAAGATCCCTGCAATTTCTCACAGCCTGCTTTTCATGCTGCTGCCTGAAGGCCTGTATCAGCTGATCTTTCCTACCGCCGCTACCCAATCCTCAATTTCCTTACCTGACTTATACACACGGCTTCCGTTAATCACAAGCCCTTCTTCCACCTTTGCATCAGGACACAGATTAATAAGATCATTTAAGCAGTCCGCCATTCCGCTCCCCTCATGTGTACAGAAAGGCCTGATAATCTTGCCTGTGAAATCAAAATGTTCCAGGAACGTAAATACCGCCATCGGCATCGTTCCCCAGTAATTGGGAAAACCAAGATAAATGGCTTCATAGGGTTCGATGCTCTCCGGGTAAGCCTTTAATTCCGGCCGCACATTCTGCATCTGATCAGACTGCGCCTGCGCAATGCACTCATTATAATCTTTCGAATATTCCTTCAGAGGTTCTATTTTAAACAGCTCCGCTCCTGTTAATTTCTGAATAACGCCGGCCACTACCTCCGTATTTCCTGTCTCCAGAGTTTTTATCTCTCCATCCACATAATTTTCATCCCCCCGCGAAAAAAATGCAATCAGTTCCGTCATTTTTTTACCTCCCTATTTTTTTAATACATGTATTATATATCCTGAATTCTTGCTTTAGAATCTCCTTTATGGTATCATTATATCAACTTTAGGTTTATACCTTACCGGACACACACCACAGGATAATTGACCAGGTTTCTTTTTATTTCCGGAGGCCACACATGTATAACCATATACTTGATACGTTTATAGCAGTAGCCGACTGCGGCAGTTTCACAAAAGCCGCCAGACGTCTGTACATTTCTCCAACCGCCGTCATGAAACAGATAAATACGCTGGAAGAACATCTGGATATGAAGCTGGTGGAACGCACACCATCCGGTATCCGTCTGACAGCGGCGGGGTCTGTCATTTATCAGAATTCCAGATTTATAATCGACTATTCGCAGAAAACCATTACAAATGCAAAAGCGGCCCTTCATGCCAAGGATAAGACCTTTTTCATCGGCACCTCACTTTTGAACCCTGCCAAACCCTTTATAGATCTCTGGCCCCACGTAAATAAATATTTTTCCGAATATAAGCTGCACCTCGTTACCTTTGAGGATAACCATAAAGGAATCCTCAGTGAAATAGAACAGCTGGGAAAGAAATTTGACTTTCTGATCGGCGTCTGCGATTCGAAGGAATGGCTGCGCCACTGCAATTTTCTCGAACTCGGCCGATATAAAAAAATGGTTTCGGTGACCAGAGAACATCATCTTGCTGCCAAAAAATGCATTAATATCGAAGATCTGTATAATGAGACCATCATGATGACCGAACGCGGAGATTCCGGCATCCTTGATTCTCTCCGGGATGATCTGGAAAAAAATCATCCTCAGATAAAAATTGAAGATACGCCCCAGTTTTATGACCTTTCCGTATTTAACCGCTGCGCAGAAACAGAAAACGTACTGCTCACCCTTGAATGCTGGCAGGAAGTCCACCCCGGGCTTGTTACGATTCCCGTAAATTGGGACTACAGTATTCCTTACGGGCTGCTGTACAGCCTTCATGCATCGGAGGAAGTGCTCAGGTTTATTGAAGTGGTGAAAAGTATGTTATGATTCTACATAGCATGGCCATTATCGCAGCAGGAAATCATATGAGTTAATGCACTTTATGTATATCCATATTTTTCGAATTCTTCTGCGATAGCGGCCAAACTATTATCAATATCAAGCAAATCCACAAATTTCACTTTTACGGTCACACCATCATTTGATATATACTCAATTCTTTTATCTATCGGTATTTGCTCAGTTAATGGATACAACAATGTAACATTTTCTGCACCATATTTTTTCTGGTATGCAAACATCTGGTACATATCTCCTTGGGCAATTCCATAGTTGACTTTTACTTCCGAAAGTACCTTCCATTTCGTATCCAGGATAAATACGACATTATCTGCTTTTCTATTAATAACTATATCTGGTTTTATCAAAAACTTTTTATCTGGTTTATCAAACAGATAATATGTTTTATCTTGTACAGAAACTGAAAATTCATCATTTTCTAATACTCTTGAAAGCCGAGCAGCAATATAGCTTTCAAAAAGTGTCTCCATTGGAAAAAGCAGCGCTACTGCAACTTCAGAACCCGAAAATGAAGTAAAGCTCTTCCCCATCAGTAAAACTCTACACCATAATAATGCAGCTTCATAGTCCTTCATATTACGATCTGGAATAATACTGGCATAATCACCTTCATAATCAGTTGAAGCATCAACCTCACAAAATTCATTCAGGAGTGTTCTCAAATCGCTTTTATTTCTTACAGAAGCTGACTTCTTATATAAATATAGAAGCGCAGCCTTCAATAGTCTGTTTTCAGGCCGATTGCTGTTATAATCATCATATTCAACATAGCTGCGTTCTTTATGAGCAAAATTATATTTGATGTGTTCCTGGAATTTTATTTTTCCTTTGAACAGCTGTTCATTGTTTTCAACAGTTTCATAACTACGTTTCAGACCATGCTTCACTATCCGAAATATTTCATCAATAAACATCCTTATAAAAACCTCAAAAAGATTCATTCTTTCGATATTAACACAAGATGTCTGCAATGACTTATATGGAGATATCCTCAGTGTCTTAAGCATTTCAACAAGCAGCCTTTTTATTTGGGCAGCTGCTTTGTCATTGTCAGATTCACATGACTGCTTTGAATAAACTTTTGGAAGGATTTCTATTACAGTGCCATCCTTCATAGTAATAATACCCACATAATTGCGCGCTGTGATTACTTTACCAGCACCTCTTTTATGGCTGATTCCCATAAGTTCCAACGCATCTGTTTTCTTGCTCTTGTTTGAAAGAATAAACGTTTCCAGCTGTTCAAAAGTATGTTTTGGCAAAGTTGCATAACCGGGTAATTCTTTTTCACTTATAAAAGAGCCAAATTCAGTTATCTGGTAAACTGTTCTCACCAGTTTTCCTCCCATCATTTAAATGGATCTGTAAGCAGCAATATTATCGAATGCAGAATAATTGATCTGATAGGTATTCGCTTCCTCTTGTTCTAAATTTGTATTCCCGAACAGTTCTCTGTAATCTATTGCCACTGCGATGATAAATTGTTCTTCCGGATTCTTTTTGTTGTTATCACCAAGCACGAGTCTTATCTTTTCGTAATCCTCATAAAAATATTCCTGCAGCAGCGGAATAATATTATTGGCAAATATATCCGCCAAAGTTTCAATTGTGGGTTCTTTCTTCAAAGGAAGAAAATAAGCATGTCCAATTGTATGTTCGCGATCATATAGAACACTGATTCTCTTATTCATCCTGACAAACATGTCTCGGATGGAAAGATCTTCAACAAATATATTTTCCAGTACTTCTGCATCCGGCTGCATTTCCCTGAAATGAAAACGTCTGCGGAGAGCTGTATCAATGGCGGCAATAGAGCGGTCAGCCGTATTCATTGTACCAATTAAGTACACATTATCCGGTACCCCGAATGGTCTTTGAGAATATGGCAGAATTACAGTAGTTTCTTCCAACTGCCCCACACGCTTGGATGTTTCAATCAAAGTAATCAACTCACCAAAAATCTTGGAAATATTACCCCTATTGATTTCATCTATTATAAATACATAATTTTTGTGGTTTGGCTTTACTACACTGGAACCATCCCTGTACTTTTCAATAATAGCCATCACATCGGCCAACGATACGGTCAGCCTGTATACTGATGACAAGGTCAGCGTTCTGCCACCATTAGCCGCCAAAATATCTTCATGAATCCCTTTAACAATCCATTTTACATTTCGCAGACGCTTCAAATTTTCATATCCATCACACCATTCATATTCACCGGTTACAATGCCAACTGCATCAATTGTAGTATTACTGTAACAGGAAAGTACAACATCACCGATTTTCATTTTATAAATAAAAGCATTCAGAACATTTCTGCCTCCGCTTTTAGAGAAGTCGGTACTTGCATCAATTTTGGGACCATACTCATCCCACCCGATACGGATATGCCCATTTTCAAGACATTCTGTTCTGGTAGGATTATCATAGGTACCATCTAAAGAAACCTTCCAAATGGTCGGCGAATTATTTAATCCAATATCTGCCTCTTTATTAATTACAGGCAGGTTCGCACATTCACAAAACTTCTTAAAAATACCGGCACATACATCATACCGGATTTCTTCATTCTCTTCGGTCTCGCTTTCCATAACAGGCCTGATACCTTCAATGAATTCTTCATATCCATAGGACTGATGAAATGTGGTTGACTCAATGAAACCATCCTTTTTATATGTATTGAATCTTTCCAGTATATCCTCATAAGGCTCCTTCCTGACAGAAGCGAGCGTTTTTTTCTCAATAATGGCAACTGCATAAATAACCGTACTGTATGTTTTTCCTGTTCCGGGAGGTCCATATAAAATCGTATTTTTAGCAACATCTGTATCAGATAAATCCTCTTCTTCCGTATATATATTATCTAAATCCAACTCTTCCAATGCCTCCTCCAACTCATCTCTTATTTTCCATAGAAAACGGTTATTCCCATCTTCCACTATGGGTTTACCAATAAATGCCACAGGCCAAAGTTTATTTTCTCCTCTTTGATTCAGACAATCCGGAAGTGCCTCCTTTATCTTGACTCTTTCACAAAACCTGCTGGCCAACAGGTTATAATAATTATGTGTTCTTCCATAAACATCTGCCAAATGAGCACAAGTACTTTCACCACCAAGCTCAATCATTCTTTTAAACATTACAAGATTCTCTTTCGATGTTATCGAAGAATCCTTTAGTATTGCAAGCCATACTTCCTTTGTCATTCCAGTATTATATTCATCGGATGATGGCCAGTATTCTTCTTCAACATTTTGGGGTTTATCAATTTCATTTTTCAGCTGGCTCCCCAAAAATACAACATCCATCGCCAGCAGATAACCCTCTTCATCCCGAAAACAATCAGCTGTCAACCGTTTTTTACTCATTGCAAGAAGTTCCTGATCCTTCTTTACTGTTTTCCAAACTTCAGAACACATCCGATTGCAGTTCTCTATTTTCCATACTACAGACCTGACTTTCCCTCTATCCTCAACATAGCCAGTCAAATTTTTGAACGAATTGTAGACCTTGGCTTTGTATAGATAATAAGTTCCAGGGAATTCAAATGTCAGATATACAGAAACCGCATGAAGATCCTGGTAATGATTCAGATGCATCATATGCACCGGTTCCCTTTCCTGTAAAACCTTCAGATATTTTTTAAAACCATCCCGGAAATCATCATATCTTTTCCCAAGAGGAACTCTTTCATCATACAACTCCTTGAATAAAGCTCTCACCGTTTCCGGTTCATTTTCTGCAAATTCACAGGCCACCTTATATGGATAGTACATATTAGCCGCAAGTAGGTTTGATGCCTTGCTGAATGCAACAGAAAACATTCCAGCAAAATCAGCTGTTTCTATATCCCAGTGAGACTTATACCATCCGATTGCTTCCCATTTATAACGTTCTTCTTTATCTATTCGTTCAAAATCTGCTTTATATGCGGCGACAATATCCTCAATAGCCATACCGCCATAATATTCCCCTACGTACTCATACTTACCATTACCAATGTTCAGGAAAAAATTATTTAACTCTGCAGAACCATTTTTTCCTTTGTTAGTCATGTTATAGCTATAATCACTGGGTATAATGCTGGCAGGCTTAATATCAAATTTCTGCTGCATCAGATCAATAATCTGTTTTCGGGTAAATTTTGTACCAACAGGATATTCTTTAAAACATTCCCTGTACTTCTCCGTTATGGTCATATTCACTCTTTGCCTTCCCTTTTTTATATAAAATAATTTTTTAATTACATTCTAAACTTTCCTTGCCATACGCTCCCCTGTTATCCCCTTCCCCCGTCAATCCGCTCCCGGTAAATCTCAATCTTATCATCCAGGTTATCCAGATATTCCGCCCATTTCCTCTGCTCCTCCACCACTGACCTCCTGTGCCGTACAAGCAGCTCCATCCTCTCTTCCATGGTTTCATCCCCCTGGTACCGTAAATCCGAATAATGCCTTATGTCCCGCAGAAGCATTCCAGTATCCTTAAGGCGCTTTATAAATTTCACCCATTCCACATCAGCTTCCCTGTAATCCCGCCTTCCGGCACCATCACGCTCCACATGAAGCAATCCTTTTTTCTCATAATAACGCAGAGTATATGCGCTGATTCCTGTCAAACGGGAAAATTCTCCGATTATCACTTACAAAACCTCTTTTCGCCTTTAACCTAAATTTCAAGCAACTTTTTAAAATCTCTTGACTTCGACTATAGTCTAAGAACTATTCTTTTCCTGCAGCCGAATATATTCTATCAAACCAGGAGGTAAAAAGAAATGAACAAATCAAGATTTGAGACAGGAATGGAGAATTTAAAGAAAATTGACGGTGACGGCGGAAACGCTGTCATCCGATCCCTGGAAAATATCTCCCCCGACCTCGGAACCTATATTGTCGAATTCGCATTCGGCGATATCTATGCAAGACCCGGACTCACACTGCAGGAACGGGAAATCATCACCCTCGCCAGCCTGCTGACCGCAGGCAGATGTGAGCCGCAGCTGGAAGTCCATATTTCTGCCGCCCTGCATGTCGGACTTTCCAAAGAAAAAATTATTGAGACCTTCCTCCAGTGCATCCCCTATACCGGTTTCCCCAAAGTCCTGAATGCCGTATTTACCGCAGACAAACTTTTTCAGAAATTGCCCTGATACCTCTTTTCCCGACCACCATCAACCTGCGCCGCCCCAGCCCGGCTGCTGTCACAGATATTTTTCTACCGTACACTGCTCATACAGCTTCTTTCCCAGCAAAGTAATTGCCTGCCCCGGACAATGATTTACACACCGGTAACACATCGTACAGCGTCCCCCCTGAACAGCCTTTCCCGACCGCAGTTCCATATTATCCATAGGACACAGCAAGACACATTTTCCGCAGCCAATACACTTATCCGCATCCACATGCACCCTATCCGTATAATCCTTCGTCTTACCATAAAACCACAGCCTTTGCCCAAACAGCCCCGCCACATGATACCAAAACCCAAGCCCTTCCCTCGGAGGCCTGTTACCTTTCAGCCCTTCCGCCGCCTTTTTTATTTTATCCCCCGCCGCTTCAATCAGCTCATGATTCTGCCGGACTGTCCTTTTCAAAGCCCTTTCATCCCCGATACAGTCCGGCATTTTCAAATGAACTCCCCCCACAATATCCGCTCCATATTTTTTGAACAGCCTTGCCGAACACCCCGTTCCGTCTCCACTGAACAGCCCCATAGTTGCTATCAGAAATATTTTTTTCCCAAAAAAATATTTCTGATGCTCTTCCATAAAATCACGGACAATCTTAGGCATATTACTAAAATACACCGGATACCCAAAAACAATTACCCTATTCTCCCGAATCGCTTCCACCGCCCGCGAATCCTCTATAGAAACCGCCTCCGCCTCCCCACCACAGCAAGCCAAAAATCTTTCAACACAATATTTTGTATTCCCCGTCCCACTAAAATAAATCCCAACCATCACCACACCCCTGCCCTATAAACATCTGCCAACCCATCTCTTACACAAACTTTCTATATTCTACCACATAAAAACCAATCTGCCCATCACCCCCTCCATATCCTCCCCCCATTCTCTCCTCCTCTTTTTATGCTCATTGTATATTCCCGCCAAAAGAAATATAATAAGACCATCAGCCAAATGATTTTGGCTCATATTACGCAACCTTCGCGTATGCCCCTATGCCCGCCGGTTCCGTGTCTGCCGTCCGTATGGGTCCCCGTGCTGTCCTCCGCCGTCCCCGGACATACAAGGGTTCCTGTAAGGGGCGTCATAAGCTCGCCGGTCCTTAGGCTGCGTCCTTTGCAGCCTTAGTACCGCTGCGTGCTTATCCGAGCGATAAGCAAAAACGACTAAAGTCGTTTCCCCTGCAAGGACCCTTGCATGTCCGGGGACGGCGGAGGACAGCATGGGGACCCATACGGACGGCAGACACGGAACCGGCGGGCATAGGGGCATACTCACACCCTACGCAAAATCACCCACAAAAAAAGATAGGAAGAAGAAATGAAGAAAATATTCTTACTTGAAGACGACCTTACAATCGCCAAAAACCTAATCCTTTTGCTCCGCTCAGAAGGCTTCACTGTCACCCACGCCCCCACAAGACGCGAGGCCCTTGCCGCGCTCGCCGGCAGCAGATTCGATCTCGCGCTGATTGACATCTCTCTGCCCGACGGAAACGGCTTTACGGTCTGCACGGAAATCAAAGAATCCCAGGATATTCCCGTCATCTTTCTGACCGCCTCCGGCGACGAAGCCAGTGTCGTCACCGGACTGAATATGGGCGCGGATGACTATATCACCAAGCCTTTCCGCCCCCGCGAACTGGTAGCAAGAATCAAAACCGCCCTTCGCAAAAGCGGAGTCAGCACATCCGCTTTTGAAATCTGCGGCCTCCATGTCGATACTGCCAGCGGTGTCGTCAAAAAAGACGGCAGCGACGTTTTTCTTTCTGCACTGGAATACCGCCTGCTGCTGGTATTTATCAACAACCCGGGAATTATTATAACAAGAAACCGCCTGCTCGATGAACTGTGGGATGCTGCTGGTGAATTTGTAAATGATAACACACTCACCGTTTACATCAAACGGCTTCGGGAAAAAATAGAAAAGGATCCTGCTAATCCGCAGATCATTCTGACCGTCCGCGGAACCGGATACCGATTGGGGGATGGAAATGCTTCGGAATAGGGAATTTCGGCAGTTCGCCGTCATCTTCTTTTTAATAGCCGCTGCTTCTGTGACGCTGGGGTTCGCTAACAATATGGCCGCAGGGATTCTTGCCCTGTTTTCTTCCTTTGCCTTCGGAACAGCTTTCTTCGTGTTTACAAAAGCCAGATACAAAAGCCTTATGCAGATTTCCGAGCAGATTGATCTCGTGCTTCATAATGCCGACCATCTATTTATTGCGGAATCGGAGGAAGGGGAACTTTCCATCCTGCAAAGTGAAATCACCAAAATGATGCTGCGTATCCGGGAACAAAACGACGCTCTGAAAAAAGAAAAGGAGCATCTTGCCGATTCCCTGGCCGATGTCGCCCATCAGCTCCGGACTCCTCTCACATCGATAACCCTCGTCCTGTCATTAATCGAAAATACTTCTGATGAAAAGGAACGGAAAAATCTGATAAGGGAAACAGAGGAACTGCTTGTACGGATGGACTGGCTGCTCACTTCCCTTTTGAAATTATCACGCCTTGATGCAGGAATTGTGGTTTTTCAGAAGGAGCAAGTTAATATAAACAGCTTAATTACTGCTGCACTCCAACCTCTTCAGATCCCCATGGAGCTTCATAATATCTCTTTGCAGGCCGATGTACCACCCGGAATAACCATAGACGGGGATTTCAACTGGCTGTCGGAAGCCCTTCAGAACATCTTCAAAAACTGCATGGAAAGCGCAGGCGATAATGGAAAAATTGATATCCATTGTGAGGACAATCCCATTTTTACGGAAATCACAATTCATGACAGCGGAGCAGGCTTCAAAAAAGAAGACCTTCCAAACCTTTTTAACCGGTTTTACCGGGGGCAAAATTCCAGCACCGCCGGATATGGAATAGGCCTGGCGCTGTGCCGGACCATAATCACAAGACAGGGCGGATCCATCACCGCCCGGAATCATCCCCTGGGCGGCGCGATGTTTGTCATCCGCTTTCCAAAGTGACGGATCTCTCACCGAAAAGTCACCGAAATGTAAGCTGAAAGTTCTATTATATGGCTATGAACTACGAAAGGAGACACATATAATGGAGTTTTTAAAAATTAAAGAGCTGTGCAAGGTCTATGGAAAAGGGGAAAACCAGGTTACCGCGCTCGACCATATTTCACTTACTATCGAAAAAGGGGAATTCACCGCAATCATCGGTTCCTCCGGCTCCGGTAAATCCACTCTCCTGCATGCCATCGCCGGCGTGGACATCCCTACAAGCGGGAAAATATACCTGGAGGGCCAGGATGTATACGGACAGAGCAATGAAAAGCTCGCCATTTTCCGCAGACGCCAGGTAGGATTGATTTACCAGTTCCATAACCTGATACCGACCCTGAATGTGGAAGAAAATATTACCCTTCCTATCCTCATGGACAAACGCAAAGTCAACCAGAAACGGCTGAACGACCTGTTAGAGCTCCTTGGCCTGGAGGAGCGCAAAACACATCTGCCGAACCAGCTGTCCGGAGGCCAGCAGCAGCGTGTCGCCATCGGCCGCGCTCTGATGAATGCCCCCGCCGTCATGCTTGCCGATGAACCTACCGGCAGCCTGGACAGCAAAAACGGCCAGGAAATCATCCATCTTCTGAAAGAAAGCCACAACAAATATCACCAGACCCTCATCATTGTTACACATGATGAAAATATTGCGCTCCAGGCGGACCGGATTATCTGCATCGCGGATGGAAAAGTGGTGCGTGATGAGAGGCAGGTGGCACGCTCATGAATATCTTTAACAAGGTAGCCCTCCAGGGACTGAAAAAAAATCGTACCCGGACCCTCGTAACCATTGTCGGAGTCATTCTGTCCGCCGCCATGGTAACGGCAGTCACCACCTTTGGCGTTTCCCTTCTGAATTATTTGATAAATGGATCCATTTCCAAATACGGCGGCTGGCATGCCGCGTTTTTGGACGTCGATTCCTCTTTTATCCGGGAACAGGCCGTCAATGATAAACTTGCTGCCACAGCAGTTTTTGACAATATCGGCTATGCCGGGCTTGACGGCGGCCAAAATCCGGTTAAACCCTACCTTTTCATAGCCGGCTTCACCGATGAAACCTTTACTGCGCTTCCCATCACTTTGCTTTCAGGCAGACTGCCCGAAAACAGCGGGGAAATTCTGATATCCAGCAAAGTCGCGTCTGACGGCGGTGTCAGCTTCAAGGTGGGCGATACCCTTTCCCTGTCCGTAGGAAACCGCATGGACGGAGACCGCAAACTGTCTCAAGGCGATCCCTATGCAGCCGGAAGGGAAACGTTCGTGCCGCAGGCAGAGAAAACCTATACCGTTGTCGGTACCTGCCGCAGGCCTGATTATGAGGAGGCTTCCGCTCCGGGATATACTTTAATAACCAAAGCGGATGACCGCACCGAAACGGACAGCTTCAGCCTGTTTGTCACCCTGAAAAATCCACGTCAGGTACGCGCCTATGTAAACAGCACCGGAAAACATGCTTACGTCCTCAATGACAACGTACTGCGTTTCATGGGGATTTCCGATGACAACCTGTTCAATATGTTCATGTACTCTATGGGAGGCATTGTCATCGCCATCATCATGCTCGGATCCATTTTTCTTATCTATAATTCATTCAACATGTCACTGAATGAACGGACACAGCAGTTCGGCATCCTCTCTTCCGTGGGAGCCACGGCAAAGCAGCTGCGCAATTCGGTATTGTTTGAAGGATTCTGCATAGGCATGATCGGCATCCCAATCGGTATTGCGGTCGGAATCATCAGCATCGGACTGGTCATTTCCGTTATTTCCCAAAACTTTGCCAGCATCCTCTTCCAGGATGTTCCTCTGACCCTGACCTTATCCGCTCCCGCGCTCATCGCCGCGGCGGCAGTCAGCCTGCTTACCATCCTGATATCTGCATATATCCCGGCCAGAAAGGCCGCCAACACACCGGTGATGGAATGCATCCGCCAGACGAACGAGGTGAAAATTGAATCCAAAACCGTAAAAACCTCCAGGCTGTCCATGCGTATTTACGGCCTGGAAGGAACGCTTGCACTGAAAAATTTCAAAAGGAACAAAAAAAGATACCGCAGCATTATACTTTCCCTTGTTTTAAGTATAGTCCTGTTCATTTCCACCAGCGCATTGACGGCTGATATGAAACGAATGTCGAGCCAGCGGACAGAGATTACGGACTATGATATTATTTTTTCCACACAGGATCTGGATGACGGGCAAATGCTTTCGCTTTATGAGAAGCTGAAAACTGCCCGAGGTGTATATGATGCTTTGTATCAGGAAGTTATAGCTTACTCCTGTGCTGCCGGTACCGGTGAGCTTTCCGAAGATTATCTGCGGCATGAAGGCCTGAGTTCAACAGATGAAATTGTGGATCTGCCCGTAAATATACAGTTCCTTGAAGACAGCCGGTATGAGAATATTCTCAAAGAGCTGGGGTTATCCGAGACAGAGTATACCGGAGAAAATGCGAAGTTTATTGCCGTTTCCATGACGGCGGAGGATGACCGTATCCTTACTGTTTTCAGGAATTCTTCTGTAAAAATCACTCTTATTCCTGAAACCGACAGCGGGGAAAAGCTGTCCGAAAGCAAAAATATCGATGTTGCCTTTGTGGATTTCGTACCGCCGGATTCTCCTCCGGCAAGAGGAAACTCCGGACAGAAACAGGCCTGCTTCCAGGTGCTCGCGCCTTATTCTGCAAAAAGTACCTTTGAATTCCCGGATGCTTCGAAAGGCGTGAAAAGTTTAAGTTTTCAGTCAACCGATCCCTCTCTTTCGGCATCGGAAATGGAGACTATTATAGAAGGTGAAGGAATTACGGGAGAATACAGTCTTTACAATATGTATCAAATGATGGATGAAAACAGGAATTATATTTTTATAGCCAATGTATTTGCCTATACCTTCATCGTTATGATTTCGATGATTGCAGTCGCCAATGTGTTCAATACGATTTCCACGAATATAAAACTGCGCAGGCGGGAGCTCGCCATGCTTCGTTCCGTGGGTATGTCTGAACACGATTTCCAGAAAATGATGAATTTTGAATGCATTTTTTATGGAATGAGGGCGCTGCTTTATGGCCTTCCCATCGCAGTGCTTGCCGCATGGCTGGTTCACAAGGGAATGATTGTGGATGAAGTCGGATTTTCGATTCCCTGGGGAAGTATCGGGATCAGCGTGTTTGGAGTCCTGTTTATTGTATTTATTACAATGCTGTATACGATTAACAAGATTAAGAAGGAAAATATTATTGATGCCCTTCGGGATGAGATGGCCTGATAAAGGATGATGTATTTCGATGAAATGCAGGAATGTGCTGAGTCAATGCCACCTGTAATATGTATGAATCGAAAAGCGGCGGCCCGGAAAGTGAAATCAAAACTGCCGTCTTTGCTATCCGAATAAAACACCCCTTTCTGCCCCCCAACGCCGGGGATACAGACAGGCAGAAAGGGGTTCTGAACAGTTACCTCTGGTTTAAAAAGCGCTCCTTCACATATTGAATGGTATCTGAGTTGGTAATCAGGCAGCTGATTTCCTTCTGTGCTGTCTTCCCGCTGTTATACAGCCAATTTAAAGAACCGATAAACAGATACCTGTCGTCCACCATAAGCAGCTTTATATGGGTTGGCGGTTCATATTTCAGCCCATCACCCAGAAGAATCCGAAGCTTTCTTATTACATCAGCAGATGCCTCTTTTTCCCATGGAATATCTTGCTGCACCAACTTGTCAATATCCTCCAAGGAACACTCCTCCGCCTTATAACCAAATATAATCCGGACCTGAATCTCATTCTCTACTTTATCACGTATCGCCTCCAGCATCCTGTCTGTTACCACGTTCCGTCCAATCCATGGCGATATAATCTGAATACTCTGTGCCGCTCTTAAAACCATTTCATTCAATATCTCATTATGCAGCCGCGGCGTATCAATGATGTTATGAGGAATCACTTCCTTCAGGTATCTTCCAATTTCATCCTCTTCAGCCAGCTTTTGTTCTCCGGATAATATATGTATGACATTTTCATCCCACAACATATTTTCACCGGACAGCCGGTCCGTATCAAAAAGGCTGTATATTTTCCCGGATTCCCTTATCACATCCACCGCTTTTTTCAAATAATTGTTCTTACCTTGTGCTGCAGACAGGTTTCCCACAAATATGAACTGCTTTTTTGCCCGGGAAAAGGCCACATTAAGGAGATTGCACTTCCCGCCGATAAAATTACAAAGTCCCGAATCATTTTCTGCAGTATCGATTACACAGGAGAACAGAATATATTTCTTTTCCGCTCCCTGAAATACATGTACAGTCCCTGTTTCCACTCCGGGAATACTTTTCCTCAGCATTTCCGCCTGCTTTGAAAACGGCGTGATGATACCGATATCCTTCTTTACCTCTTCCCCGTATTCCCTGACGAAAATACGGACAATCTCCTGGCATGCCTGAATCTCAGCAATATTATAATGCTGGGCCGCCTTAAAGCCTCTGATATCAAAGGCCGTCAGATTACTGCCAAACAATTTCCGGTTATCATCCGTACCTACCAACTCCAGAACATGGTTATATACATATTTATTAGAAAAAGCCATTATTGCAGGCTCACACCGTCTGTGTTCCGTCAGGATCACCCCCTGGCGTATATCCCCCACCATCTCGAAGAAATCACTCGCTTTTGCCGCATAGCTCTGCGCACTGGCAGCATCCAGGCAGAACCTTTCATAACAATCCTCACCCAGCAAATCTGTATATTTCTTCTCCAGCAGGCTGGAGGGAACACTTTTTATCGGTTCAATCTGATTCACATCCCCCACAAACACCGCCCGGCCGGCCCGATACAGCGGCGCCAGTGCATAATAAGGAACAATCTGGCCGCTCTCGTCAATCAAAAGCATATCAAACAGTCCGGGAATCATGGGGAATGTCGTTTTCCGGAAGGAATGCAGTGTCGTGGTAACCACCGGAAAACACAGAAAAAACGTCTCCCACAGCATTCGAACCAACGCGGCTTTCTCCTCCTTATATGCCGCATCTCCATTATATAAAGCCCGGCACCAATTATAAAAAGCCCCTCCATCTCCCCTCTCCTGGGCAGTAAGTAAAATATTCAGATTTTCCAATACAGGCTCTTTATTCCTAAGGACATAGCTTTCAAATAAAGACAGAGAAGCCATAAAAAGCTGATTTCTCATGGTGATTATCCTGGGACAGCTAAAGAACATAAAAGCCTCTGCTTTCAGACACTGTTCTGCAGAAATCTCCAATTCCTGCTCCAGCATCGAAAGAAGCTTTAAATATGCCTCCAGAATCTGCTGTTCCTTTCTGACATTTTCACTGTGGGACTTATTCTTCAGCAGCTCCGTCTGAATAGCGGCCGCTTCTTTTTCCTGTATTCCTTGTCTTTCCTTTGACCGGGCTGCCTCCATAACAAGCTCATTCATCCGCCCATCCAGACTCTCGTGCTGCTTCTTCCGGTCATAAATCATATCGCGAATCTGTTGTGCGGAACCATATTTCTTCTTCACTTCTCCTGCCGCAGGGAACAGGAAAATAAACATCTTTTTGACCCCGGTTATGCTTTCATACTCCTCCAAATCAGAATAAAGTGCGGAAAGCTGTTTCTCCGATTCTTCTTTTTGCTTAGCCAACCGGCTCTTTTCCTGCTCAGCCTCATTATTCTTTCTTTTCAATTCCGCTGTTTCATTCAGGCAATCGGAATAGTTCTTCTCTTCTTCCTTTATTTTCGCAGCTGTTTTGCTGAACTCCTTTTCTATATACTGCTGTTTTTCCCACAGCTCTTTTAAGGAAGAACAGTCTTCAAACTTTTCCCGCAATGAAATAAATTCTGTCATTTTCCGGGAAGTCCGATCCATCTTCGTGCGCAGTTCCATATAGTGTTCCTTTACGGCCTCCGCCTCTTTTTGCGTAATCTCCTTATTTTCCAGGAAATCACAGAACGGCCTGAAAAAGGAATTGTAAAAATCTTCTATATTTCCGCTGTTTCCAAGTCTGGCACACAAAATACCTGCACACTTCGCTCCATCAGTTTCGATTTCACCGGCACACTCTGAAAAGAAGGCCACCTCCCGCAATAATTCCAAGCCGATATTATCAATTGCTTTATTATTCGTACTGCTTATAACGATAGAATACGGATTTTTTCCCGCGAGCGGAGAACACTTGATTTTCTTTCCTTCTGCCCCCATATCTATCCATGGTTTGTCCCATACTTCTAATAATGCATCCGCTTTTTTTACCAATGTATCTGCAATCAATTCTTTCAACAACGTCGTTTTCCCGGTTCCAGGAGGCCCCTCAACACACAGCAGCGTTGACTTTTCCGCCATCTGCACCAATTCCCATTGTTTCCGATTAACCGGATATTCCGCCTGATAACTTCCCAGATGGCTTCCATGAAAGGAAATTCCGCTTATATCTTCCGTACTTTTCCCGGAAATCCCCATGTACTGCTGCACAGTCTCCGGCAGAATACCATCCTGACTGTAAAACCGCTCCATGGTTTCCATCTCATCCCGGAAACAGTTTTCAATCACCGCATCCTGGGATGCAAAAGAGACCAGAGCCTTTTCCAACATCTGCCAGTCCCCGGAAACCTGGCATGCCTGTAACTGCGTTCCAAAAATATGCCTGAATTCTCCGCTTACCGTCTGATATAGGTTCAGGATATTCTCCTCCGGATGCAGCGCATCCACAGCAGCGGACATCTCATCAATCTGCTTTTCATACAAAATTCTCGCATCTGTCAATTCCATATCGTTTTTCTGAGCAAGAAGCAGCGTGAGGATATTTTTGTTGGCATACACTTTCTGTATTCGATACGAATCTTCCATGCGCTCACAGGTGAATGTGAATAACGGCTGCTGGGTATGTTTTCTCCGATTCAGATATACGGGATAAAAAATATAAAAAATATGATTATTTTCTATTTTGTTGACCTCCTCCTTTGCCTGACCCAGAAACTTCTGAGTGGTAAAAGGAAGCCTTTGAAACAAGTCCTGCAGAGAAATACGGTGATCCACATACTCTCTGATCAAATTTTTCCCTTCCTGCTTTTTATTCAGGGGCAGTTTACTGCTTAAGATCTGAAGGATTTGTTCCGCCTTTCTTTCGGCCATTTTGGCAGACAGAAAAGGAAATTTACAGTTTTCCAATAATACATCAATAGCCCTCTTATCTCTTATTTCTGCAGAAAGAATATTATTGTAGAAATCATATTCACAGAAGTAGGAAATAAGATTATTGATATCACCCATGTTTTTTACCATTACCCTTTCGGTTTCTCTTAACAGTTAATCACATGTATAATTTCTATGCTGTATGAGCTCCTTGTGTGAAAGTCTAATCTTAATTCTATACAGAAATTAACTGTTGTACATTTTCCATTATATACCAAGACAGGCAACAATAAAATATCTAAATTACGAATCAGCAGTACAGATGGTTTTTAAATTCTGCAGAATTCCATTAACAGAAAAAACGGCAGTGTATGTGCCGTTTTTCTGCTGTATCAGTCTGCTGTTGGTGTGTAAATTTTATTTTCCCTTCCGTTTATTATCAATACCGAATGCGCCGGAATCTCGGAGTCTTCATACTGATATACGGAATCGCTGTAGTTAGCTACTGCAGAAAGTTCACTGCCATATACCGTTTTCTGTACGCTTCCTTCCGGTGTTACATACTCGAAATCAGTCATTTCCAGAAGTACAGCCTGCCTGCTGAAATCCGACCATACGGAATAATGATCAGCAATAGCAGATTTATACTTTTCCCATTCCGCATCATCAAGATGCCAGAGCGGCGGTACATTGTAAAGAACCTCACGAACCATCCGATCCTGCGCCGCTCCCTGAATTCTGAATGTTGACCAGTCCCAATGAGCCGCCGTAATAACCGAATCATTATAGACCAATTTATACAAAGGCACATCATACCGGGGATCCACGAAAATTGTATCATACTTTTCTTTCAAAGGAATTACTTTGGAAAAATGAGCCGCCACTCCCCCTGACGGATTATAGTAATTTCCAATGTAAAATTCACTGTCTTTATTGCTTTTCATATCCTCATCCATCCAGGAAAAGCTCTTCAATTCTATTCCGTGCGCGTATGCAATTGTGGATGCCGCAAAATCATTCCCTCCTTCGGAGCCTATGACCATATGATATTGGTCGCGGATATAGGCCATCCGTTCCAGCCTGGCAGCCAGATCCTCCTCCTGCGTCGTAATATGACCGGGAGTATAATCATCGTAAATTTCCCCTGTCGCATCACAATCGATGAACCAAGAATTAAAAGGAAGCTGATTTGCCATGATTGTTTCCATACGTTCTTCTACTGCCGGAAGGGAATACACAGGATTCAGCTTACGTCCCACATTTTGAAATCCGGCCGCTTTTTCGCCATTTTTATTGGTGACTGAAGCCTCTTCATACAAGGACTTATCCGTAAATTCTGCTGTAATCCACTGCTCCTTACCCGGTTCATGGATGGAATGGTAGGAATCATAGCTGGCAATCAGATATCCCTGGTTCTGTGCGGTTTCTATCAGCTCCGGTTTGGCATAGGCCTGTTCCCAGCTGTTCAGGCCTATCCAGGCCCGATCAATCCCATTCTCCTGCATACTTTGAAGCAAATCCACGGTAGATGCGTTCATCCATTGTCCGGCATCCTGAAAAACGTTCGGCAGGCTTTCAGCCAGCGCCTGTTTATTTATCTGGATTTTTTCCGACTGATTTAAGTTTTCATAGCCGTCCGGCATAAGCTCTTTCAGTGAATTGTCGGATGTGAAAATGGATTCATCCCAAAAATCATCCCTCTTAAGCACCTGGCTGATATATCCGCAGATTATATTTTTCTGATATACATCCACATAATCCTGCTTTTTTATTTCCTCTGTCACGTTTCTGAACTCAGAACCGTTTTCCGCTTCTTCCGAAAAAGACAGGAGATACTCCATCACAGGGGAAGACAGGGAATTACGGAATGCCGGCCAATTGATGTTATCGGCTGAAAGGACAAAATCACCCCATAAATATATAAACGGCGCTCCATAAAGCTTACGGATATCCGGATTTTCCGCCGCTTTCTGCTCTAAGGTCTTGAAATTTCCACGTTCATTCACATAACTGCGGTAAAGCTTTGCGGCGCTGACCGGATTGCTGTTTGTCAGGTAGATTCGAAAACGATTTTCCTTTACATCATCAATTTGAGGATATTCATGAGAAACGGAAAAGGCAATATCGGGATTCGCCGAAAAATTCAACTGCGTACGATATGGATTCTCCATAATGAAAAGTACGGAATAATCTCCCGCTTCGGTAATCCAGAAGGGCATGGACAGCTGTTCCAGAACGGAAAATTCCTGATCATTCAGATAGTTCTGCCATATCAAATCATCCGCAGGAATTCGTTTCCCTTCTCCAAAAGGAATGTAATAAGTGTCCGCGGAAATATTGGGCCAGCTAAATTCGTTATCGTCATCTGCTTCTGAGGTAATTGTAACACTTAAATAATTATCTTGTGGTTTGATGGAAACTGAGATTTGCTCTTCCGGATATCTCCAGAACGTTTCCGTATCGCTTTCCCGGAAATCAGACACTGTTCGGTTGGGGGATTGGCCGGATACTGCAATCTGATTATCACCATCTTTTAAAATCAGGGAAAAATCCTCCGGATCTGCTTGATAATCTATTGAAACGGTAGGATTCAATGCCTGTTGGGATATTGTTTGCTCATTCGTCCCGCTCTCGGACTCTTCCATGGAATTTTTTATCCCACATCCGCTCAGGATACTGCTTAGTATAAGAAGTACGGATATACCTGTGTGAAAATAATTATGTTTTCTCATTTTAGTTGTTTTCCTTTCGTTGTTTCCGATATTTGCTTTACTGTACTTTCTTTCATGTACTTTTAGGATTATAAAAGGCAGGTATTACATCCGTGTGTCAAAAGGGAATTTATTTTGCACAAATAATGCCTTATTAGGTTATTCAAAAAAAGGATATAACCAGATATTTTCAGTATCTGATTATACCCTCCATATTATTTATTATTGAAAATCCATTTCAAATATAATCTTCCCGTCTTTTTTCCTGCACTGAATCTTATACCCGCATTGAACGACAATCTTTTTTACAATGGAGAGTCCCAATCCGGTTCCGGACAGCGATTTGTTCCGGGATGCTTCCCCTACATAAAAAGGAACCCAAATCTGCTCTATGTCTAAATCTTCATTTTCCAGTGCATTAGAAATGAAGAAGTGATATGTTCCTTCCTCGTTTTGGGATAGTTCTATTTCGATGTCCGAGGCTGAAGCATACTTTACCGCATTGGACAGCAGGTTTGAAAAAAGAGTTCGGATTAACTCGGCATTTCCATCAATCTCCGCATTTGGTACAATATTATCTTTCAGAATTAGTTTTCTCTCCTGCAAAAAGACTTTCTGTTCTTCCATACACTGCCGCAGCAATATGTCCAGTTTGATTTTTCCCGACGGATAATTCTTCTGGCCAATACGTGACAGATTGAGAAGTTGCTCTATCATTTGCGCCATTCTGGCATTCTGCTGCGCGATTGTTTCCAAAAAGGTACCATCATCCAAACCGTCTCTGATACCATCGGCATATATGCCAATCAGGGATACCGGCGTTTTTAAATCATGAGCTACATCGTTCAGAAGCTGTTCCATCTGCTGATTCTTTATCAACAGTTCCTTTTGATATTGCTGGATGGACATACACATTTCATTCATACTGTCCGCTACCCTTTCCAGTTCATCATGCGTCTGAACCGTCAACTGCCCATAATCCTGTTCGGATATTCTTTTGGAAAAATGCTCCATTTGCTGCAGCGGTTCTGTTATATGCCTTATCATTAAATAAATCAAAAGCACAGCTGCCAACAGGGAAATGGAATACAGCAGAATACTGAAATGGTTGATGATTCGGACAAATTCTCCTGTGTTGGGAACAATCGCAGCTATTGCATACAGATTTTCTCCGGAAGACAGATATTCCACCAAAATAGCATAATTCAGCTTTTTCTGCTGATAAAGGCGGAATTGACTGCCATTCTGAACAGCAGAAATATAATCCTGATCCCAAAGCCAGAATTTTTGAAAGCCTAATCCCTTTTCCTGAAATTTTCTTCGTAAATCCATGCTCAGCTCATCATAGCTGTCTGATTTTGCAGAATATACAATCAATACCTGTTCTGAAGCTTCCAGTTCCTCTATTACTTTATCCGCTTCCTGGCCTTCCTGCAGGCGTTCTTTCAGAAGTTCTCCCGTCTTCCTGACATACCGGCTCTGCTGATTCAGATAATACCGTTCTGCGATCCGGGAATTAATAAGCAGGGTTGCTATTAAAATCAGCACAAGAATTCCCGTTATGCCAAAAAGGAATTTCGTAGATAACCGGCGTATTTTCACTCTCCGTTTAATCATGGCGTTTCTCCATAATATATCCCATACCGATCCTTGTCTGAATATATTCCTCTCCGATTTTTTGGCGAAGCCTGCGGATGTTGGTGTCAACGGTACGGATATCACCTTCAAAATCCATGCCCCATATATGGTTCAGCAGCTGTTCCCGTGTAAGAATCATGTTTTGATTGGCGAGGAAATACTTTAAAAGCTCATATTCATTTTTCGTAAGCTTCACCTTATCCTGCCCTTTCATTACCTCCATTGTAACAGGGTTCAGGACAATGTCATTGCATCGAAGAAGATTCTCTGAATTACAGAGCTTTTTTATCCGAAGCAGAAGGATTTGTATATCAAAAGGTTTCCGCAGATAATCATCCGCACCGAAGGTAAGGCCTGCGGCCTCATCTGCGTTTTCACCCTTCGCTGTCAGCATCAGTATTTTAACCGGAATATTCAGCTGCCTGATTTCTTTCAGCGTTTCCATTCCGTTTTTTATCGGCATCATCCAATCCAGCAGGACAATATCCACAGCCTTCACGATCAGGAAATCAATTGCGTCCCGTCCGTTAGAAACGCTGTTTACCTGATAGCCTTCACGCTGAAGATAGATCTTCAAAATTTTCTGCATGTCAGAATCATCTTCGACAATTAATATATTCACAGTTGTCCTCCTACTTTTAATAAAGTACTGTTATCTCCGGGGGAACACGAAAACGTATGGGAAAATGGGAGGTTCCTATTCCTGAATTAACGTATAATTTTATTTTTCCCGATGTTTCCATGTCATATAAACCTTTTTGGTACTTCTCTGCCATGGATGTCGTCGGCGAGGAAAGAAAAGGGAGATTTACCTGGCCTCCATGGCTGTGTCCGGCCAGCATCAACTCAAATCCATAGTCTGCATATAAATCAGCGGCATCCGGTTCATGTAGCATTAAGATACGATAGGCGTCATCTTCTTTCATTTGGGATAATATCGGCGTGATATTTGGACTACCCATCAGTGAATCATCTAATCCGGCAAGAAACAGGCGTTCTCCGTTATTCAGCATAATATGGACTCCTTCATTGCACAAGACCTGAAAACCTCCGGCGGTCATGATTTTTTCAAACCGCCTTACAGCTCCGCCGCCATAATCACGATTTCCCCAGACTGCGTATTTTCCGTAGGCTGCTGAAATGCCTGCTAATAGTTGGATCAGCTCTTCTTCAGGGCCATAAGAGGAGTAATTCTCGTATAAATCTCCGGTAAATATGAAGATGTCTGGACTTAACTGATTTATTTGAGAAATTATTGTTTGGAAATCTGAAGCCTGATAGTTTTCACTGATTTGGATGTCAGATATTTGGATTATTTTAAGATTTTCAGGGAAGTTGTTATTTAGGTTCACATTATTTATTGTAACTGTGTATGGTTCTATTTTAACTGCATAATAGATTATTATGGTTACTGTTATACTCAGGATTAACAGAACCGCGAAAAATCGATGGATGAATGACTTCATTTGGGGTGAACTCCTGCTTCTTAATTTACATGTTTATTATTTTACCTGCAGGATGTGTCATTGATGTGTCAAATTTTAGGTGAAACGGTTTTTTTGTGAATTCTTATCTTTGAGGTAAGGATAAATACGCAGTTACAATTTAGTTTAGTGCATCCAACACTACACTTTTTTCTTTCAGATCATAGTCAATACTGGCTGCATAAATATCCCTCTGATATCGAATTTATTATCCTTTAATTTCACAAACTCTTCCGACAATACCACCCTCTAATTTCACTTTAATGCCTCTGGGATGATTGGCGGAGTTTGTTAATATCCGTTCTACCACTCCTTCCGTTTGCTTTCCCGTTCTTTGATCTTGTTTTTGAATCACTTTAACGGTTTGGCCAATTTTAATATTATTTCTTATTGTACTATCCATAGGATCTCTACTCCATTCTTTACATGATAGATATCATTTTCTTTTGTCTTTTCGTTTTCACAACCTCATTTATTTTTTCAATTTTATTTTGAGGATATTCGGAAGGTGTTTTATATCTTGTTGGTGCCATTTCATCACACTTATTGTAAAAACATCCTGTGCCCTCAGAAATTTACTGCGTATTTCCCACATATCATCGAATTTATCCTGTGCCAGAAACTCTATGGCATACCAATAATCTAAGATTTTTTCTGCTTGTTCCATGTTTTGAATTTGTTCTGGCATGTTTTTCCTCCTTGTACGAGGGGGAATACGGGTGAAAATTTATTCCGGGGTATCAATATAGGACTTATATTACATGGATCATAAGCTTATCAGAAATTAAATCAGACCTGGAACCGCTGACAATAATATCTGCATATTTCCACGGCTCCTCCTCCAAAAATAAAGGCACCAGTAAGGAATCCCACCAATCGGCGAATTCTGTGACAGACTCAACAGTTCCGCCATTTTCCCCGTTTGCAAGGTCTCTCTGCACAACTCGTGCCCTGGCTGTTTCCGGCTCGGTATCCACCCAAATCAAATATTCTGCCGCCGCACGCAGTGTTTTTCTGCCGGCTCCCATGCCTTCTATGATAAGCGCCTTATCCGGATCCACCTCGATGGCTCCCGGACGATTCTCTTTTTTCCAGCCGGTTGGTTTATACGCCGCCTTCTTTCCAGCGGACCAGGGTTTAACAATACCGTCAAGCAATTCCTCATCCCAGCGGATTGGATCGGCGCACCAGCTTACATCGTCTGTATGGACCAGATTTGCATGCAATCGTTCAGCGATTTTTACCGCTAAAGTTGTCTTTCCTGAACCGGCTGCTCCATCGATGAGTATAAGTGATTTGACTTTATTATCTGATATTTTTGCTGTCAGATCGGACAAAGCTTCCTCTGTCCATGAATCTATTTTAAGTGACGGCAGCATAGCTTTTTTCATGTGTTTCACCCTCCTATTGATTGGTGTAATTCTATGGGCGCACCCTGCCTGTAGTTCTTCATATTCATCCTAATTCAGATTATACGGTTATTATCCGGAGGTATAAGACATGAATTACAGCCGATTATTTTAACCGTGATATTTATATCCCGCAGCAAATCCCATGGCATGACAGAATGCTGTTTATTAAATAACTACTTAGAGAATTCGGGATCACGGATCCGGCCCACAATAATAAATGCTGCTAGGAACAAAGCAAATGCAAATGCAAACGGCAGCCGTCTGTCAATGCTTGATAACCATCCTGCAAAATAGCCGAATGGGGAAGAAAAGGCAATTGTAAAGGACATAATCAGCGCATTAATCCTGGCACGCTCCTCCGCATTAATACTCAGCTGGATCAGAGTATCTTTTCGAGGCATAACAAGAGCCCCTGCTACTGCCACAATGAATACATAAATAATGACAAACAGCATATTTCCTATTGGCGCCAATATCAGAAGAATCACCGCTATTGCATATAATGCCAATCCAACCCACATAGGTATCCGAAATTTTACAAGCTCCAGCTTATGCTGTATCCCAATCATAAAAATCAACATTACAGCCGCGTTCAGAATCGGGAAGAAGGCCAGATAACGAGATTCTATGCCCAGCCACTGCGTCACATATAAGCTGAAGAAGTTCGTACTGACCATATTCGTGATATATAATATGACAGAAACAGCCAGAACCTTCATAACCTCCTTATCCTTCAATACTTTAGGAATTAGCTCCTTGTATTCATATAACATATGAAGCAAAGAGGTATTCTTTGTCTCAGCCATTCGGATCTTTCCCTGCCGGGTTTCCTTACAATAGCGGAAAGTAACTGCTACCTTAATCAGCATATTTACGGAAAAGACCAAATATAAAACCCGGATAACGGGAATCACGGTAAATGAATTGATTAGCAAGCCTGAAATCGGTGCAAAAAAGATTGCAATCAAACCGCCTATATTCACCCATGTATATATTCCCAATAAATCTTTGGGCTCCGCATCTTCAATCAGCAAACAATACCATGCGGTCTGGTTAATCTGTTCAAAACAGTTAAAGAGCATGGCAATTAAAAAAAGCCAGAAGTTATTTGATATGCTCCATATCAGGCAGGCAACACTCCATCCGAAGAAATCGCCCATCATAGTCGTGAATTTCCGCCCAAGCTTATCCGTTAATATACCGCCAAAGAAAGAAAAAAGTACCTGAACCACCATGGCGATAGACAGAATCAGTCCGATTTGAACGTCCGTTACTCCCTGCGAATACATGTATAGTGTGGCAAATGGCGTGATTAGATTATATGGAATGCCCCATAGAGGCTCCATTAGTATCAATGTTCTTGGATTTCCTTTGTTATGCTTCAGCAATTGAAGTAAGGGATGGTTTAGTAATGATTTTTTCTTTTGTTCTGTGTTCACTGTGTGCTCCATTCTGTTACTGTTTTTATGCATTATCCGGAATCAAGTTTTCTGATTCAGTTCTTCATATCCTTCAACAGCTCTTTCAGCATATTCTCCTGATATCCGGCCAGCTGTTTTTCCTTCATGCATTCTGCCGTTTTTTTCAATATAGGATGACTGATATTCTCAAGTTTTGTTCTTCCAATATCCCCTATTTTTTCTTTTGAGAGGCTTTTTACATAATCTGCCGGCGACATTCTCCATATATGGACGTGATCCCCGAATTTCTTCCAAAGTCTGTCAGCTATACAGATCCCATCCGAAGCAATATCTCCATTATAGCAGACTTCTGCTCCACCGGCTAAAATATAAGGAATCAGAACCTGTGCCACAGAACGGGGCTGACCGGAAGTACATAAAAGGGTATAGTCCGAATTTTTCAGATTATGAATTAAATAGCAGGAAACCATCTCATAAGATTTTAGCTACATTTCAACATAATTAACTCTGATAAAAGAAAATGCCCCTTCCACTCACTAGGTTCCAATGTCTTAAAATGCTGTGTTTTCTGTACTCCAAAAAATGAGCCGATAACTTCTATAACTCTTCCAAATTCTCACCTAAAAAAGCAATTCCAAAACTTGCGGTAATCATCCTTTCTGCTGATTTCGCCATTCTGGAGCTGTACGTGCAGAGTTGTATTTTGAATAATACTTCTTATTACATCATCCATTATTTCCAGAACTTTATGCACTCGCTCTCATTTCCAAAAGAATCTATAAACCAGTTTTTAAGAGAAATCCATTTCCCATCATATTTTCACGTATACTCGGCTCTGCATTCCCATAAAACCACATGTGGAATGTCCAATTTACTCTTGTCAGGATTATTCTTCAATTACAGACATATTATCCTTCATAATTAGCCCAATCCACTTGGAATGACACTGCAATTCCTGCACAAATTCATTTATATACTTAATAAACTTATCTTTATGTACATCAAATTCCACTAACTTCATCAGATGTTCTGTTTTTCCGTAATAAAAACCCCGCCGATAATTCTGATTTAGCCGATTAAAATTCTTCTGTAGCAGCCTCACCACTCATTGTTCTCCTTCAGACTGCTATCTTTTTTTCTGCCTTTTGCAGTTTTTTCAGCCGTACAAAAATTCGTGGATAATTTGTCAGATTGCAAAAGATATTCTCCTGTCGTACAGTGAGACACTCAATCTCAACCGCATATTCTGACATAGTATATGTGATACTACTTATTCTTGTAATCCGCTATAGTGTAAAGCATTCTGGGATCCTGGATCGTAGTAAGATTTTCGACCTGACCAAGGCTTCTAGATCTGTCATCAGCTGTTCCATTACAAATTCCGTTACCATCTCATCCTGCATAAACAACTGGAAGATATCTTCTATATATATCTGGAAATGCTTTTTCTCATATTCACGTTAAAAACACCTCATAATTTTACGGTATACCGGTGCCCTGAGAACAGATAAATAAGATGACTCATTAATTGGTTCAAAATATTCCATTTCCATGATATGACTCCGAGTTTCTGTGATAGGATTGTTCTCTACTGCTGACAATCTTTCTTTTCGTAAAAAGACTACTGCATATCCCTCAAAAAAATCCCACAAACTCACACATAATCAAGTCTTCTTGGACAGCAGACAAACCGTCTCAACGTGTGTTGAGTGTATAATAAAGATTCCCTCATGGCATGAACTAACCTTAGCTTAAGATCTATTGTACCTTATCTTCCTTCCATGTGTAGTTTCCGGCCAATTATAACATCTCTAACACTTGCACATAAGGCCATATTTTAAAATTCTCGTTAAAAAATATAATAAATACCTTTCGGAACAGTCGTTACAATCAGCGGAAAAAAGAGATAATTAGTCATACCTTTGCTTCGTTTCTGCCAACCACGTAGGTAATTTCTTAGTTAAAGCCATAATATGTTTCAATCTGTTTCCTGCCGACTTATTTACGGCATTTTCAAAAACAACGCTTTCAATTAATTCATCAATATAAGGAACCGTGGATGGCTGAGAATATGAGTATGAAGTTACCGATTCTCTAAGCAACTGAGGCTCTAATCCCCATTCTTCAGCAAAGGTAAAAATACATCGTTCACGTTTATGATTCTTCCATTTTTCAAAAGATTCATCAAAATTTAAACTGCTTGATAAATTTCCGGGAACCAGTTCAGTATCTACAAATTCTTTTAAGAGTGCTGCCTGTTCATCTTCTCCCATATTACTAAGTTCTTGAATTTCCTCATGAATAATTCGCAATGTTTCATCATTTACTGTTTGAACCCCATCTACACTTCTAACTTTAGATCCAATCAAACTCAGAATATGTGCTGCATCAATTACCTGTGTTCGTGCCAGTTTGGTTTTGCCGACAAGAGGTCTTATATTGGTCATTGGCAGTGGAGTAGCCGGCCTATAAATCAGATTTTTATATGCTCCCATATATTTCAACCAGGTATGCTCATCTATCCCAAAAGATTTCTCATCCCACCGAAACTCATAATACTGTTCTACAAGATTTAACTGTTCTGCCGCATCTTTAAAGGCTAAAAGAAATGCTTCTTTTTTCTCTTCATCAATTTTTATTTCCGCCCATTTAGTCGGATCAGATAATGTTACAATCATTTCAACGATTTTAATATTAAGCTTTTCTACTGCTGTATGATATGTATCAACAATTGCATGGCTGCTCTTACCTCCACTACCATAGAGTTTCAGCGCCGTATTTACCATCTCCTCTGTGATTCTCGGATATTGGAAATTAATAATCGTACCAAACTCTTTCGCTTTTCCAAAAACACGGTTAGTCCGTGAATACGCCTGTATCAATCCTTGTAATTCGAGTGTACGATCAACATATAAGGTATTCAAACGTTTTGAGTCATAACCTGTTAAAAGCTGGTCAGCTACAATCACTAAATCAATATTCTTTGAATTACGATTACTTCCACCATGGGTTGCGCGCTCCACTAAATCTTCAAAATAAGCATCTTCTCCCTGTTTTTTATCGCCAGCAATGAATTTAATGCCAGTAAAAGTCGCATAATCATCAAACATTTCCTTAATAACTTCAATTGGAATAATATCAGGATCGTTTTCATTTCCAAAACTAAACGTCATTGCAATATTTAATTTGGAACCACTTTTAGCTATCTGCTTTTTAAACTCATTATAATAAGCAATCACACGGTTTTTATAAGCAACTGTCAAAATCCCATTAAATTCACGCCCCTGTGACTGAGATTCCCAATTACATAAAATTTCTTCCACAACTCTTGGAATATGTGTTTCATCTTGATAGACAAACAACTTACGAATGCTTGCCTGTTTCTCCACTTCTGTTTCAGACCATCCCTGAACAAGTCGTTCTACGTCTTTCTTTGCCTGATCTGGTCTTTCTTCCAATACTTTATCCACTAACTGATCTCTTAAATCGTCGTAACTTTTAAACTCCCCCGTATTGATATAGTCAACATGGAAACCCAACACATTTCCATCGGCAATCGCTTCATCTATTGTATACTGATGTAAGAGCGGACCAAATAGCTTTTCAGTTGTGTTAATAACTTCACTTTTCTCATTCACTTTACCCTTGACTTTATTTTCATCAAACAGAGGTGTTCCTGTAAAACCATAAAATAGCCCATTCTTTTTGAAATAATTTTTAATTCTGCTCATCATCTGTCCCATCGTTGTGCGATGCGCTTCATCAATGATAAAAACCATTTTCTTATCAGCTACACTGGTGTCACCATTGCTTTCTAAATCCTCCACTAAATTGTTCAATTTAAAAGTTGTCGTAACAACAATACCATTTTTCGCCGACTTTAATTGTTTTTTTAGCTGATAGGTATGTTTTGTATCATCAACAGACACGGATTCATATTTAGCATAAGCTTTAAAATTCTCACTGGTGCGGTTATCAAGCTCACGTCTATCAACCAGAAAGACAATTTTATCAAACCCTGCCCGCGTAGACAAAAACAGAGCGGTTTTAAAGCTGGTAATTGTTTTACCCGAGCCCGTGGTATGCCAAATAAAACCACCGTGTGGTTCCTTTTTATAATTGTCCCAGCCAAAGGCTGCCGCCTCTATTGATTGCAGGGCATATACCTGATAGGGCCGCATTAACATATGACGCCTGTTTTCTTCCTCTTTCGCCTCATCAATCACAAGATAATCCCCAACCATCTGATGTGCCATTGGTATCATCAAAAACTGCTCAATTACCTCCTGCCAGTTATTAACCGGCTTATTATTTTTGTTTGACCAGTGAAAAACAAAGCTTGGGTTAAAATCATTTATAGTTTTAGGAGTGGCAAAGTAACGAGTTTCTATTTCTGTTGCTATCACCATCATTTGTGAAAATACCATAAAATTATTACTATATTCCCCATCATGGTAATAACGGATAAACTGTCTAAAGGCCTCATCAAGCGTTTTGTCGGTTCGCTTTTGCTCAATATTAATTAATGGCAGACCATTTATTAGCAACACAATATCAAAACGGTTATTTTTTTTTGTTACTACTTCTCTGGCAATCCGATAACTTGAATCTCCACCACGCACCTGTGCTTTTTGAAAAATAGTCAACGTGATTTGTTTTCTCGTAAGCTTTGAATTGTCATCACGGTAAATACCGTCAATTTTTCCTTTTGATTCTTCCATTGCTAAAACTTTAGCCGCTTCAAAGCTATTGGATATCTGGCTGATTTTGAAAAGAACCTGATTAAATTCACCATCCGTTAAGGGGACACCTTCTAATTGGTCGGCATTGATTCGGTTTAACTCCGAACGCCAATGGGCAAGCAACGTATCAACCGTTACTTTTTGTTTGTTACCATTTAAAAATTCTGGCGCCTCCCATTTGTATTTTTGTAATTCTGATACAAAATTCTCCTGAAAAGCTTTTTCACTGGCATCTTTAGCCTTATTGCTCATGATTATTACTCACCTCCTACGAACATTTCATTTAAATATGCTTTTTTCATATTTTGAAGCTTTTCGAGAGTACGCTGGTGGAGGGCAATGAGGTGATCGAGATTACTAAAAAAATTTCCGATAGCCTTTTGCTCACTTATGCACGGCAGAGCAATTTCCGTTTTAAGAATGTTATCATTATACAGTCGTTTAATAGTACTCCCCTCAATCCCAGCCCACTTAACAGTTTCATAAAAGCACTTCAAGAAGCTGTCGCAAAGCCTTTTATCGTGAGTCAGCCATACTATATTAGAATCCTGAAAATACTCGTCTTTCCCAGTAAATTCAACAGTTCGCCCTATACTTCCTGAAGCGGAAATCAATATTGCTCCCTTAGACGGATACGGGTATTTTACCTTGTATTCTTCAAATAGCTCCTGTGAGATAAAGGCATCAGCATCTCCGCCAAAAGTGCCTATCTTATAGAAGGGTACATCACCTTTCACTGATGTTTGCTCTTTAAATATCCTTTTGCACATCGAAACTGAGCCGATTTCTCCCAACTTACGCAGTTCCCAATCATCAGTGAAGCCCTTAAATCTACGTTTTGGTTTGCACTCCCCCTTCGCGGGAAACATTTCAGAAAGGTAAGCAGCCTTTAACGCTTTCATTTTCTCTAGCTTACGCTGATGAAGGGTCAATAGATTGTCGATCTTAGTTAAATATTCCCCAATAACACACTGTTCTTTATATTGAGGTATCATTACTCTTGTTGCATTTATAGCCGTTTTTGATAAACTAGGAACTCCTGTAGACTCATCTTTCTTTTTCCAGTCAATATTTTGAAAAATGTTTAAGACAAAATCCAAATCCATCTTTTCTCTCGGGACTGCATAAAACAGTGTATCTACTGTCCAAAATGGAGCTTTTAATACATAAGGTTTATCTATTGTACCTTTTCTTCCTATACCAACGGCGTCCTCGTCATATGAAAGAGCTTCATTAACACTCAGCATATACCCGCTCGTTCCATATACTGGAATACTGCCTTCAGAAAGATGTTTGTAATCCTTTCCATTTCGAACATCGACAACTTCGCCTACCTTGTGCTGTTCCCAATCCCCATCATTTAGATACTTCTTAAATCGCCTTCTTGGCACTAATTTTCTAGTTTTACTCATCCTTCCACCACCAATTCGTTTGCCAAAATTTCAAGCTCTTTTTCTAATGTTTCACATTCAAGTTCTATCGCAGATAAGGTCTGTGAATAACGATTAATTAACATTTCTAAAATATTCAATTCTTCTTTTAATGGCTGAACCACCAAATCCGTCATTAAATCTACTATAGTTCCAAACCATTTCTCATAAACCAAACTGTCAATTTCATCATCTGTGAGAACGAGAATGCGTTCTTCGATTTTCTTTTTCAGTTCTTTTTCTTCAGCCTTTATAGATTTATTCAGCAATAATTTATCCGTGATTAGTTTATCGACTTTTCTTAGCAAGTTATATTCATTTTTACCTTTTTCCGAATTTTTTAATTCATCTTTTACAATTTTAGTTTCAAAACTATCCTGAGGTTCTCCGTCGTCATTTTTTTTGAGTGTGTCATATAACGCATTAAATTCATCACTGTCTTCCACTTTGGCAGCTTCAACAAGTTCTGAAAGCTCAGTGTCAAGTTCTATATAACGTAATCTTTTGTTTTCAATCTCCAGAAGTTCCGCCGGATATAAACGCTTGGCTATCAAATCATTTGGTACAATCGCACCAATCCAGCCATCCTGTTCCTCATGTTTGTTATTCCCGCTGCCCTTTGTAACCATGTTAGGTACACGAGTGCGGCCGATTTGATAAAAGTTACTCGAGGCAATTAATTCCGTGTCGTGGGTGAGAAAGGATTTCCAAATCTCAGCAACAATCTGATAACCATCATAAACATTAATATAATCAAACTCTGCCAACATAATTTTTATTTCAAAGAGCATATCATCCATGAGCATTTTCAAGTTTGTATCTTTCTCAATCTGTCGCAAAATAGACCAATATCTGTCAATATATTTTTTTATTTTTATTTTAAGCACCTCTGATTTTTTAAGAATACGCTTGTCCGATAATATTTCGTTCGCTAATTCCGTTATTGTCTTTGTCAATTCCACATAATTGGGACGAAGTTCCTTCATAGATGTTAATAATAAATCAGATACACTAGTTTGTAAAACTTGTAAATCATCTATATTTTTCTTTGGAATACCGCCAAACAAATGAGCATCCACATCATGCGGAATTTCTTCATTCATCGCCTCAATATAGCGTGGGATGTTTATATTATAATCATTTTCAATAATCTCCTCCCGAGTCGCTAAATAACTGTACCCATGTATTTTTTTTCTGTCTGTATAGGTATCTACAATTTTGGCTATATCCTTCTCTTGCAACGTGTTTTGTTTTCCATTCTTTATAAAACCGTTTGACGCATCTATCATAAGAATCGGCGCGTTTAATTCGCGATTTTTCTTTAATATCATAACAACGACAGCAATGCCAGTATTTGTAAACAAATTAATTGGTAAACCAATAATTGCATCAATACAATTTTTATCTATAAGTCTTTGACGAATCTCACCTTCCGTACCACCACGAAAAAGCACACCATGAGGTAGTACGATAGCCATAGTTCCATTTTGCCCTAAATGATATAATCCATGCAAAAGAAAGGCAAAATCACCCCTGGAATCAGGAGGTAATACTCCAGCCAATTCAAACCTCGGATCGCTTACTTTCAGTCCCGCTTTATTCCAGTTCTTTGCTGAATAGGGAGGATTCATAACTACCGCGTCAAATAGGATACCTTCATTTGGATGTTCTGGATCTTCCGGCCAATCCTGGGACAAGGTATCTCCATTTTTTATAGTCATTTTTTCAGGACGAATACCATGAAGAAGCAAATTCATGCGGGTAAGATTATAGGTAGCAGTGTTTTTTTCTTGCCCATAATATTCTAAATTCTTTTGAATATTTTTTTCCAAATGTTTTTTGACCGTAAGAAGTAAGGAGCCGCTTCCAACCGTTGGATCATAGATTGATTTAATATTTGGGGTTTTGGCTACTATTTGCGCCAAAACCTCGCTTACTTGACGTGGTGTATAGAATTCCCCAGCCTTTTTCCCCGACTCCATAGCAAACTGACCGATCAAGTATTCATACGCATCACCTAAAACATCTCCTTTTTGCAGCGCCACCATATCCAAATCAGCAAATAATAAAATCAACGCCTTGATATTTTTACTGCGCTCATTTAAATTACTACCAAGTGCCGTATCTGTCAGATCTAGTGTTGAACTTGAAAATAGTCCTTTAAAATCATTCGAATCACCGGTTACCGAAATCGTTAGTTCAAAATTATTCAGTGCGTCTGTTACTTTTTGGACTTCAAAATCACCTTTATTTATATCTTTCACCCATGTTTGATAAAGGTATTCTGGTACTACATAATACCCCAATACATCTTGAATCATTTTATCCAATTCAGTATCATAATCGACTCTTGCCTTTACATATTCATCAACTAACTCTGCTTCCGACATCTGCCCTAAACCCGCTGTTGATTTAAATGTTTCTAAAGTCTTATCACTTAAAAACTTATAAAACATTAGACCAAGCATATAATCTTTATAACGGCTTGCATCCATCGACCCTCGCAGTTCCGTTGCTCCATCCCATAATCTACGTTTAATTTCTTCTGATGTAATCACAATTTAGTCCTCCAATATGATTATTATTAAATAATTACTATGATGAGCCTTACCTTTTTAATTGTACCTGGTCAAAACATCTATCTAACTATTTGCTACTTATCCAAAGTCATTTTTCTTTTTATTCAGATATAAATATGTGATTTAAAATTAACACATATTAAACTTTTCTTATAAACAGTATTGTTTTAACTTAACATCATAAATAAACACTTATGCTAACTCATACCAGCTCGTCTATTTTCGACACAATTCCACACAAACCTCGCAATGCGCAGTCCAAGGAAACATATCCACCATCCAACACTCCTCCGCCCGATACCCCATCTTCTTCAGCACTCCCAAATCTCTCCCCAAACTCACCGGATTACAGGAAATATACACAATCTTCCCCGGCCCCAGCAAAGCCGCGCTGCGCAGGAATTCCTCCGAACTCCCATTCCTCGGCGGATCCATCAGCAGCACATCCGCCTTCGCCCCTTCTTCCGCCATCTGCGTCAAAAACCGCCCCGCATCCGCCTTATAAAAACGCACATTTTTAATCCCATTCACCTTCGCATTAACAATCGCATCCCTGACCGCATCCGGATTCAGTTCCACCGAAATCACATTCTTCGCATGCTTCGACGCGATCAGCCCAATCGTCCCAATACCGCAGTAAGCATCAATAACGGTTTCCTTCCCGCTCAGCCCTGCAAGCTCCACCGCTTTACTGTAAAGCTTCTCCGTTTGCACCGGATTAATCTGATAGAAAGACGCCGGAGAAATCCGGAATCTGCAGCCGCAGAGAATATCTTCAATATATCCCTTCCCATACAGAATCTGCTGTTTATCCCCCAGAATCAAGCTGTCCGTACGGTTATTCACATTCTGTACCACTGTTGTGATTTCCGGATGAGCCTTCAGCAATGCATTGGTAAAATTTCTCTTAGAAGGGAAAATCGGCGAGGCCGTCACAAGAACCACCATAACCTCACCGGTGGCAAAGCCTCTTCTCACCAGCACATAGCGAAGCAGGCCATAGCCCGTATCCTCATCATAAACCTTGATTTTAAAAGAACGCAGCATCCCGCGGATTGTCCCGATAATCTTATCCGCAAGCTCGTCCTCAATCAGACATTTCTCTACCGGGATCACGCGGTGCGTGCCTTCCTGATAGACTCCGGAAATCGGATTTCCTTTCCGGTCTCTGTCAAAAACAGCGGTTACCTTATTCCTGTAATTCCATGGATTTTCCATGCCGATAATCGGTTTGAAATGCCCTTTCAGTTCCGGGCATTTCTCCAGCTCATGCTTTACAAATTCTTCTTTTTTCTTCAGCTGTTCTTTATAGGTCATGTGCAGATATTTGCAGCTTCCGCACTTTTTTTCATTTACGCATTTCTTTTCCATATGCTCATTCCTTATCCTTCAATTGTTTAAAAATCTCTTTGTATTCCCCGCCGAAAATACTGCCTTTTCTCCATACAAAATAAAAATCATGCTCCACATTAAAATCCTTCAGCGGAATTTCCCGAATACTGCCCTGATCCAGTTCCTGCCGGACGGCGGCTTCATAGAGGAAGCTAATCCCATGGCCTTCCTGCACCAGATATTTCATAACGTGGATATTGTTGATTTCGTGGAGCTTGCGGAAATCTCTTACCGACAGGTTCTTTCCTTCCAGTATGCGTTCCAGGACCTCCCTTGTGCCGCTTCCTTTTTCTCTGATGAGAAGCGCTTCTCCGAGCAGATCCTCCGTCCTGATCTTGCGGCTGTCATTCATGCCCGCCCGGGTCTGGTACCTGGCTCCTGCGATAGGAATATATTTTTCCGTGGAGTAAATCTGATAATCATAATCCTGGCGGGAAAAATAGCCTTCAACCAGTGCAAAATCCAGTTTTCCTTCATCTATAAGCCCCAGAAGGTCCGACGTATTGGCAACCGTAACATGGACGGAAGCCTCCGGCGCCCTGAGCATGTATCTGCTGAGCATGGACGGAAGGACAAACTCACCGATTGTCATAGTCGCGCCCATGTGCAGGCTGCGTTCTGTCGCCCCGGCCCGGGCCATAAGTTCCTTTAATGCGTATTCATCGTGGCGCATAGTGAGGCCCGCGCTCTGCAGAAGGCGGCCAGCCTCCGTAAGCACCATCTTTTTTCCCTCGCTGACAAAAAGCCGTGTTCCGTAGTATTCTTCCAAATGCCTGATATGCTGTGACACCGCGGGCTGTGTAATGCACAGTTCTTCCGCTGCCTTCGTATAATTCAGGTTTCGGCACACTGCCAGAAAGGTTTCCATCCGAAAATCCTGCATGAGTTCTCCTTTTCCCTTAGCCTTTTCCGGCTGTCATTTTCCGCCGGTTTTCCTGCTTTTTCTCTTTATTAATAATAACATAGCCTTATATAAAAAGAAATAAAGATAACTTTTATTTATTCCTTTCCATACGGCATTTTCCTGACGTTCCGATGTGCTTCTCTCTTCTTTTTTCCATATTTTCTTGACGTTTTCTCCCATACAGACTACAATGAACGATATAATTTCCGTTAATTCCATTAAGAAGACTGAGGGAGGTTTTCTGCATGCTCAAATTAATTTGTTCTGATGTGGACGGCACTCTGGTACCGGACGGAGGCCATGATCTGAACCCGGAATACTTTACCCAGATACGCCATTTGAAAAAAAATGGCATTCTTTTTGCCGCTGTATCCGGCCGTTCCTATTCCAGCCTGAAAAAATTGTTTGCACCGGTAATTGATGATATTCTGTTCATCTGTGATAACGGCGCGCGTACGATTTATCACGGCAATCTTTTGTCCTGTTATACCATACGCCGGGAACTGGCTATAGAAATTGTGCGTGAGATTGAGGCTCTTCCCGGATGCACTACTTATATTTCCGCAGTCAAGGACGGGTATGTTAAAGAAGGGGCCGACGAACTTTACCGCTGGCTGACGGAAGGGTACCAGCTGGATATTAAAAAGCTGAAACGGATGCCTGAGGATCTGCCTGCTAATGACGGTATTCTCAGCGTGGAAATGTATCATCCCACGAGAGCCGAGGAAATCGCACACCAGGGGCTTTACCAGAAATGGCACGGTCACAAAGAACTGCAGCTGGTATGCGCCGGAAAGCAATGGATGAATTTCACTCCCATCAATGCAGATAAAGGGATCGCCCTTTCCGAATTTCAGAACCGGTATGGAATAACTCCCGGTGAAACCATGGCCTTTGGAGACAATATGAACGATGCAAGCATGCTGCTTCGTGCGGATCAGAGCTATGCCATCGGCAATGCACGAAAGGAAATCAAGAGCCTGACCCGGTTTGTGGCAGATACCAATATCAATGACGGAGTACTGCAGGTGCTGCGTACGGTTAAAACAAATATACAGTAGAAGGGGCGGTATGTCTCTCAATTGCCAGTCAAAACAGGCGCTGCGGGCTAATGATGGAAGCAGCTCCTGTTTGTCTGTATATTTTTTATCATTCATTTATATTCGGATAATAAATTCCCTCTTTTCAAATTTTAAACCTTATGATATACTCTAATACATGCAGATATAGTTCATCGGTAGAACGCTAGCTTCCCAAGCTGGAGAGACGGGTTCGATTCCCGCTATCTGCTTTTTGTTTTGCCCAAATTCCCTGAAAACAGGGATAAACAGACTCACTTCTTAAATATATCCAGCGCATGGCTTGTAATACCGGCCAAATCAACCCGTTCACAAACGGCAAAATGATATTTCAAATATAATTCAAAGGTATCATCCTCCATTTCATCAATCACTTCACGCATAAACAAAGCACAGCCGTCTGCTGCGACATAGTGTAAGCGTGCTGTCGGAAACACAGACATCAAATCGTCAATATCTTCTTTACGCACAAGTTCAAACAAATCCTTTGGCTCCGATTTTGCAGCGAATGTTTCGGCGTCAATCAGCCCCTTTTCAATATATTCCGCAACATTGATATTTCCCCGCCGGAATCCTTCATCCAGAAGGCAGCCATCGGAAATAACATAGGCTGCAAAAATACAGCCGCCCGGTTTTGTAACGCGAATCGCTTCACCCAGGGCCTGTCTTTTATCCTCTTTGCTATAAAGATGATACAGCGGCCCCAACAGCAACGTAATATCATATTCATTATCCGGGAAAGCAGATAAATCCAAAGCATTGCCCTGGGTAATCGTTATATTTTCAGTTGATAAGGTATTTTTTCGGAATACCTCAATGTTATGCTCCACCAATTCCACCGCATCAACAGCGTATCCCCGGCGTGCCAGTGCATGGGAATACCGTCCCGTTCCCGCACCAATTTCCAGCACACGGGCACTCAGGTTTATATATTTCTCTATATAACGCATGGTGGTAAGGAATTCCACCGACCCGCTTTTTAACGCCAGACGGCTGTCTTCATCATAATTATTGTAAAAATCAATTAAATACGGATTTGTTTTCATATTACTGCTCCTTCGGTTTAAAGTAGTTGAAAAGTATCATTAAGCAAAAAATTCCCAATCCGGCTTTTCCTGTTTTATAAAAGCAGAAAGTAAATTCTTCAGCATTTTTTCAACATTATTTCGGTCAAATGTCAGTTTTCCGGTCGCTGTTAAGACCGCAATGCCATGTGTATAAAGGAACAGATCTAAAAATATGGCTTTTCCGCGTTCCCATTCAACTCCAATGCTGTCTGAAAAAATCTTTGCCTTTTCTTCATTTCCCACTTCCTTATAAAAATCCTTTGCCTCTGTCATATCCAAATCCATATCATTAATAAAAAGCAGTTTAAACAAATTTGTTTCGTCTCTGGCGAACGCAATATATGACAAAGGAAGAATCAGGCAAGAATCTGTATTTACGGATGCTCTGTAATCAGCAACATACTGATTATAAAATTCAAAGGCAAAATCAAGGAATTCACACTTTAATTCATCCATATTTTTATAACAGGTAAAAATCGGGCGTGTTGAGCACTGCAGCTTGTCTGCAATGCTTCTCGCATTTACAGCATCAAATCCTGCCTGTCTTGTAATGTCCAATACAGTATCCAAAATCATTTCCTTCGATATTTTTGCTTTGGGCGGCATATTTTCACCTCACTTTTATAAAAAACAAATGTTATGCAACTATTGTTGCATAACATGCAATGCATGTCAAGAGATCTTTTAATAACATATCCATTCAGCTTTTCTCTTTGCTTATTTTTGATACTTCATTCTTATCCCCATAGAAAAGCGGCATAACCCGTGTAATTGGATCATGCCGATTAATAAGAAAACTATTTTCTCGTTACAGAAACCCTTAAGACAAGCTGCCACTCACTGACGTCCATCCCCGCCCTTCGTAACCACCACATTCCCGTTCTCATCCAAAAGCGGTGTCAGCCCTCCGGCATTAGCCGCCTTACGCCACATATAATTAACCCCCGTTTCCATATCAACCCATATTTCAACCGCATCAACGATTCCCTGACTGTAAACTCTTACAAACCGATCCATACCTTATCCCCCTCTTCCCTTACAATTCCCATTCCAAAATAAAGCTTATCATTTTCCCTCTCCACCGCATATATTACTAATAATCAAAATCCCCGGATGATATTATGCAGACATATTATAAAACCACCTTAGAGGACACCCTATACGATGAAGATACCCCCGTTCTCACCTACAAAATCAACTATCCCTGCATTTCTTCCTCGTTCTGCTCCGTACAGAGCATCAACGATTTTTATTACAGGGAAGCGAAAAACAGTGAAAACTACTGCCGCACTATATTATACCAACAAGCCCTTGAAAACGCAAAGGATACGCAGGCCCATCCCTTCAACAGCTACGAATTTATCATCGATTTCACAGTGACTTATAATGAAAAATGCATTTTAAGCCTGTACACAGACACCTACACCTATACCGGCGGAGCCCACGGCGGTACAAAACGTACCTCAAACACATGGAATTTAAGGAACTGCACGCTGCTTCAGCTTGGCGACGTATATCCTCTCACCCCGGATTCCCTGTGTAAGCTGCAGAAAAACATCACCCATCAAATAGCCGAGAGACAGCAGGAAAATCCCGATACTTATTTTGACAACTACGAGTTTTTAATAAGGGAAAACCTGAATCTGGCTAATTTCTATCTGGAGCCATATAACGGCATCCTTTACTTCCAGCAATACGACATAGCCCCCTATTCCACAGGAATCCCCACCTTCCATTTCCCCATATGGAACATTTTCTGATTCCGCATGGCTGCATCATACTACAGTTTCTCAGGTCGGCGGAGGGATTCTCCCTCCCCGGCCAGCAGCTTCGATCTCTCTCCCGCGTACATAACCGTCAGTCTGTGCATTGCCCGTGTACAGGCAATATAAAGCAGTCCCCGGTCCTTCTCCGTCCGATAAGTGTCCTGAGCCACATCCGGAACGATTACTTCATCAAATTCCAACCCTTTAGACATCTGAATCGAAGCTATGGACACTCCGTTGACAAAAGCCGTACTTTCCGGTGCAATCCGGTTCACTTCACAGTCCTCCGAAAGAAGCTCTGCCATCCTTTCCGCCTCTTCATTGGTTCTCATAAGGATTCCCATGGAGGCATTCGGCCCCGCAGCAAAACGGTGTATTTCCTTCTTAATCTGCCTTATCTCCTCCTTCCTGTCCGCGCAGCAAATCACATCCGGTTCCTCTCCGTGCCGTTCCACAGGTTCTATCAGATCATTGGGACATATTCTTTTGGCAAACCGGATAATTTCCCATGTGGAGCGATAGCTTTTATTCAGCATGACAAATTCCGCATTTTTGTAAAGGCTTCGTATATCCTTCAATGTATGAAGATGGTTGGGATTGATAAACTGTCCGAAATCCCCCAGTATCGTCTTGGGGCAGCGGAACATCTCGTTAAGAACCGCAAATTGTACCGGCGTATAATCCTGCATTTCGTCAATAACCAGATGCTTAGTAATACCATTTTCCCGAAAGCCTTCAAAAGCGCCGTAAAGGTACAGAAACGGACAGACATCCTCCCATGCCAGAGTTTTAGCCGCGGGCATTACAAAAAAATCCGCAATTCCCATTTTGACATAAAAATCCTTATAAACAGCCAGAGGATTTTTGATAATAAGCATGGCTTCCAGGCTCTTTCTGATCTGCGCTGACCTTGGAAGGGTCTCTTCCCTTATATTCTCCGTCCGCAGACGTTCCAGGATATCCTCCGCGGCCAGTTCCAGCCGCCGTTTCACCGGCTGTCCGTCATAGGCAAGGAAACGGGCACGGATCCATTCTTTTGTTACATGAAATACTCCGAAACAGTATTCTTCCGGCGAAAAAACAGCATAGGGCAGTTGTATTTTATATTCATTTATAAGCCGCAGGAATCTCATAGAAGACTTGAACCGTATCCGTTCCGCCCGGCCTTTACCCATTTTCTTAAGGGGATCCTCTTCCGGCAGAAAGCCGATGACCTTTTCCAGCTGATGATGTGCAATATCCGACAGGCTCGTCCCGGATATGGGTTCTTCCCCCAGCTCAGGTATGACATTGGATATGTAATCCCCAAAGACCTTATTGGGCGAAAGAATCATCACTTCACGGGAATGGAGCCGGTCCTGGAAGCGGTACAGCAGATAGGCGATCCTGTGCAGGGCAATGGAGGTCTTCCCGGAACCCGCCGCTCCCTGGATAATGAGTGTTTCCGCCTTTTCATTGCGGATGATCCGGTTCTGCTCCTTCTGAATGGTGGAAATGATGGATTTCATTTTTTCATCCGAAGTATGGTTCAATTCTTTTAACAGCACCTCATCCCGGACATTTCCGGAGCTTTCCAGTGCATATTCCAACACCCCTGCCGTAATTTTAAACTGTCTTTTTCCGGTGAGTTCGCCGCCGATATATCCCGCCGGCGCTTCAAAGCCTGCAGGGCCATTTTCAAAATCATAGAAAAGCCCTGCCACAGGAGCCCTCCAATCAAAAATCAAGGGTTCCCTGTCATACTGAAAAGCGAAACGGCCGATATAGTAGGTTTCCGCATGGCTGCTTCCCTCTTCCAGAAAATCGATTCTGGCGAAATACGGAGACTCCTTCAGCCGTACCAGCCGGTTTCTGCCCTCCGCGGCAAAGGCGCCTGTCCTGTCCGTCTGCTTCAGCAGCAGCTCGTTCTGGAACATTTCGTCGGGATCTATTTCTCCCCGATTGTCGGCCATATAACGCTTTGCATCCCGGTATTCTCTTTCCAGCTGTCCCACAGAATTCTCCGCTTTGTCCAGCGCCTTTTCCAGAATGGCATTTATCCGGGCCAGATGCGTGATTTCCTCCGGAAAAGGTATTTTATTCTCCTCCATCCTCTCCCTCCTTTCTGTGCAGCACAAACCGCTGTGTGGGGTAGCCGAATTCCACCAGCAGTTCCGCTTCGGCAAATCCCAGGCCTTTAATCGCCCTGCGGTGTCCGGTATCCGCCCTGTCGCCTTCCCGGAAGGTGGTAATGCTGAGCTCCCTCCCCTTCAGAAGTTCTCCCATCACCTTATCTAAAAAAGCCTTCGGAATCCCCATTTTCCGGTATAAAGGATGGCATCCCATGAAATCAATGCTTCCTGTCTCACCGGTAAAAAGCAGAATTCCCACGGCCATTGCCCCGTCCTTTAGAATCAGCGCCTGTCCGGTGCGGATCTTTTCCTTCAGCACCCGGATATATTCCGCTTCATCCAGGCAGGGAAAGCCATCGACAACAAGCCGTACCAGTTCCATCCAGCAGGGGATGTCCTCCTGCACGGCAAAGGCAATATCCCACTGCCGTCTTTGTTTTTGTTCCAGCATTGCATAACTCCCTTCTAAATGAAATCTCAGCTGAAGGGGATAAAACCGTTCTGTTTCCCGGTATCTGCCCGGCGCCGTTTTATACATGGAAGTAAAGCAGGCCGTAAATGCCTGCTGGCTTTCAAATCCTGCCGTCAAAGCGATTTCCAGAATAGGCTTGTCGGAAAAAACGAGCAGCTTGGCCGCCTCCGTCAGTCTCCGCCGCTGAATATAATCATGGACGGTAAGCCCTACGGTATCGGCGAACATACGATGGAGATGATATTTGGAGTAGTGTACCGCCTCCGCTATCCTGTCCAGATCCAGTTTTTCGGTGAGATGATCTTCCACATAGTCAATGACTGCCGTGATATTTTCGATATTGCGGTTTGCCATAGGTGTTTCCTCCTTCAGAAATCTTATTATACCCAATTACGGGGAATCGCTTTTAATCATTCTTGCGGTTTTCCCACTTTTACAGATAAAAAAACCGGCAGCTGCAAAGTCTGGCCAACAAAGCCTTGACACGAATTCGAACTAATAGTATGATTATTGAAACTATAGTTCGATTATGAAAGGAATCCTTATGGCCGGAAGAAAAAAAGAAGCCCTCGTCCAATTTCATAAAAAAAGCATACTGGATACCGCAGAAAAGCTGTTTTCAGAAAAAGGCATCCGCCAGACCACCATGGACGATATTGCCAAAGCTGCGGATTACAGCAAATCCACCCTTTACGTATATTTCAAAAGCAAAGACGAAATTTATGAACACATTATATACAGCCACATGTGCCGCCTGAAGGAAAGTATGGAAGAATGCACCCGGGAAAACCTGGATTTTGAACAGTGCTATTTTCGTATCTGCGCGAAGCTGTCACAGCTGTATGAACAATATCCGCTGTATTTTCCCAGTATTCTCGGGAATATCCCCGTGGATGAGCAGTCTCTTGCCGACAGCGAGATCCTTCATCTTATTTATGATGTGGGTGAAGAAATCAATGACTGCATTACAGAGATTTTCCGGCAGGGAATCCGGGAAGGCATACTCTCCCCCGACATCAATATCATGCCCTCCGCCTTTACTCTCTGGGCCGCATTGGGAAGCCTGATACCCATGGCGAATGAAAAAGAATGCTATCTGAAAAAAAGAATGAACATGGATAAATCAGAATTTCTTCAGCACAGCTTCCGCATGCTGCTTCAATCCTTAAAAGGAGGATGTTGATATGGGTATCCTCACCGGCCTCTTATGCCTTCTGTGCTTCTGCCTGCTGGGCACCAAAGGAATAACAAGAAAATTCGGCCTTTCAGCGGCGGATAACTTATTTATGAAGCTTCATAAGCCCTTATCCGCCGCCCTGCTAATCATCGGACTGATTCATCTTATCTGTGCCCTCTCTCTTATAAAAACAAGACACATTTCCGTATACCTGTCGGGAGCGGCCATCCTGATTACCCTGGTTCTCCTGATAACCCTGTGCCATATCTGCCGGGATGACCGGCTCCGGCTCAAGCAGCACCGGCTCCTCACCTGCATCATGCTTCTGTGCATTGTTTTACATATTGTTTCCTACAGTATTGACTATGGAAACTACCGTTCGGCCATTGCAGATATCCACCTGTCCGGTACAGATTTTTCCCGCATGCCTGACGGAAACTATGAAGGGGAATATGATGCCGGTTATATTTATGCCAAAGTACAGGTCACCCTCCGGAATGGCCGAATTACCCATATCGACCTGCTTTCCCATGACAACGAACGCGGAAAAGCGGCTGAGCAGGTGCTTGATGTTATCACCGATACCCAGACCCTGCCGGTGGATGCCGTTTCCGGCGCCACCTGTTCCAGCCTGGTTATCCAGAAAGCTGTTGAAAACGCTCTGACAGGAGGTATCTCTCATGAATAAATGTATTATTTTCTATGTATCCCAACACCACCAAAATACAGAAAAGCTGCTGAAACAGGCCATCGGCGGTGAACCCCTCGCCGAACTGGTTCCCCTGACTGATACTCCCCTCCCGGATCTGTCCCAATACAGCCTTATCGGCCTGGCTTCCGGCGTTTATATGGGCGAACCTCATGCCGCCATGCTTGCTTTTTTGGAAAAACACAGGAAAGACCTGGCAGGACGTAAGGTCTTCACCATCCTCACCAGCGGATCCAACCAGAAAAATTACAGCAAAAACTTCCGCGCTCTCTTAGAAAACTGCGGCTGCAGCATCACAGGCAGTTTTCAGTGTAAGGGCTTTGATACCAATGGCCCCTGGAAGCTCATCGGCGGTATCGCCAAAGGCCATCCGGACGCCGCAGATATCTCGGATACAGCCGCCTTTATCCGGGAACAAATTAAAACCGTACTTCCTTCCGATACCAGATAAGGAGCCGTACTTCACCGGCTCTTTCTGCCAGAAACAGCACTGCCAGGGAAAATCATACCCCTGGCAGTGCTGTTTTTTATATTTCTTTTACCGCTTTTCTCAGAACCGGAAGCAGAACTGCTGCCGCCGTCCCTCCCGCCATGGCCGTAATAAACTGAGGAAGGGAAAACATCCCGGAAACCAGCGATGCCTGCGGTTCCGCCAGTACAAGAAGGTAAGGCACCGCGAAACAGGCAATCCCTCCATACAATACCGCCGTCTTTGCCGCAGCACCTCCCGCCACTGCCAGGCATTTTCTGAAAACGCCTGTCCTTCCTCCTCTTCCCGCAATCAGATACCATACGGCGCAAATCGTGATATTTCCCGCAATAATAAAAGGAATAAGCGCCCACAGCGGACCTATCCCCAGAAATCTTGCCAGCACCGGGGAAAGTACGGCAACCGTAAAGCCCGAAGCAGGCCCGCAGAGCATTACCGAGGTAATCAGGAGGAAATTGACCACAGAACCTGTGAGAAGAGTACTTCTCAAAGGTGCCGTAGCCGCCTGCAGTACGATCAAAAGGGCGAGAAATACCGCCGTCCGTGTTATCCGGATAATCCTTTTTTTCTGTTCCATAAAAATATACCTCCGACTTGGATTTTTCTTAGCATTATAGTATGATAGAAAAAATCCATCGGTTGCACATGCAACGAAAGGAACCTTTATGAAAAAAACACTTATTCCGGAGGGAACGCCTCTCTTTGAAAACATCGCCCGGAACCAGATCCCTGAAATACTGGAATCCCTGTCCGCCGTGCAGAAGGATTATCATAAAAATGAAGGAATCCTTCTGCAGGGAGATTCGGTATCGGATCTCGGTATTCTCCTCTCAGGCAGCGCGCATTCCCTGAAAACCGATATTACCGGAAAACAGGTCATCGTGACCCTGCTGAAGCCCGGCAGCTATGTCGGCGTACTTCTGGCCGCCAGCCAGGAAAGGAAAAGTCCGGTAACCGTACAGGCAGACGAAACCTCTTCCGTCCTGTACCTTCCCTATCGGAAGCTGCTCACCCAAAGCAGCTGCCCCGGACACGCCCGTCTCCTTTATAACCTTCTGCACGGAATCGCGGAAATGGCTCTCGTATTACACGATCGCAACGATTGTCTTATAAAGCCCACCATCCGTGACAAGGTACTGACTTACCTTTCCCAGGAGGCCGAAAAGACAGGCTCCCGTTCCTTCAGCATCCCTCTTAACAGGGCTGCTATGGCTGAATACCTGAACGTGGATCGCAGCGCACTTTCCCGGGAACTTTCCCGGATGAAGCAGGATGGCCTGATCGACTTCAGCCGCAGCCATTTCCGGCTCCTTACGTAACATTCAGCTTTCCTTTTCCTGCTCATTCTCCAGAATTGCCTCCAGAAGAATCCGTGCCGCCAGCGTGGATCCTTCAAGTGAAGCATGTTCGCCGTCCGAAGCATACATCTCCACTTCCGGGTGGGCATGCTTATACTTCCACCATTCTTCTCCCACCGGCGCCAAAACCGCTCCTGTTTCAACCGCCATTCTCCGATAAGCATCCGTCATCTGCTGCTGCCCCACCTCATTTTCTTTTTCCGCCCAGGTCATATAAGCTACAGGGATGCTCCCTGCCTCCCGTATCCATTTGCTGATTTCCCTTGCCGCCTCTATCATAACCGACTCCGGCCCAAAAGGATGAGCATGCTCCTGAAGAACCACATAGTCATAATTGCCGAAAAGAATGTTAAATCTCACATCCGGTTCCTTCTGATGCTGATGAAGAAACCATCCTCCGTGGGCGATCATCGTCACCTCACAGGGTATCCCCTTTTCTCTCGCCATCCCGGCAAACAATTCCGGCATGTCATTTACGTAGGTATGGCTGTTCCCGATAAATAAAACTCTCATTTTTTCTGTTCCTTCCTTATTATAGATAGTATAGGTAATATTTCTTTTCTCTTTTTCAAATAATATTATTTGATTTTCAGTCTTATTTCGTTGCCTGCTACAGAAAATTCTTGTAAGATGATTTTATCATGAAAAGATCCAGAGGGGAATCTTGAAAAAAATATTATCTCCTGTTCTTATATTCTTTTGTGATATGACGATGTATACATATACTGATGAGGTTTTCTATAATGGGGATTTATTATGAAAAAATATTTAATAGCTTTACTCAGTTTAAGCATCCTTAACTGCCTTCCTATGCTTGCCTTCCTGTTTCTCTCGTTACCTTTTGGTATGATATTGGGGTTGCTGTTTTTAGTAATTTGTTTTGTCACTCCAATCGCTGCCGTTATTTATGCAGCAGTCTCAATTTATTTTTTATTCAGGAGAAGAATGAATGTAATAGGTGGGATTATTGTATTAGGGTTAAATGTTATATATTTAATATTAGGCCTGCCAATAATAGTAATGCTTATGTCTCAATGAACGGACATTATTCTTATGGGGTCAGTATATGAATGGTATTATTCATATACTTAAGGGATCTTTAATTCTCAGCCTCAGAAACAAAAGATAGACGCATAGTTTAGAAAAGTGATTATACGTCCTCATATTGAAAGGAGTATTGTTATGGCGTTTATTGCAATGATGATTGCCAGTATTTCTTTATTTCTATTTGTGCTTGGTATTGGCGGAATAATTCTCAGCATTGTTTTTAGATTCGTAAATTCAAGATGGGCTAAAAAAAGAAATAAGAAAAGCCGGGTTTTGTCGGTGTTTGGCATAATATCCTTTGTTTTAGGTTTTTTATCTGCATTGCCGTTACTCTTAATCATTGGTTTTAATATCACCAGTGACATTAAGCAGAGCATTTCGCAAAGGAATTCAATTGAATATAATGTTTACGCGGATAACATAGATAGAGCAAAAACTCTTCTTGAAAAAGGTGCAGACCCAAATAAACAAAAAGAATACATATATCCGCCAATTTACTACGCTGTTAAAAATGATAATTATGATATGGCAAAAATGCTGTTGGACTATGGCGCAGATCCCAATGCAGAAGCGACATGGAGTACGCAGCTGTTTTATTTTGTCATACAAAATAATGATTTTAAATATGTAAAACTATTTGTTGAATATAATGCAGATGTAAATTATGTCAAATTTGAACAAACACCTTTAGATAAAGCTTATTTTACCAATAACGATGAAATAATTAATTACTTAATAGCAAACGGTGCGAAGACATATGAGGAAATAAAAGGCGAATAGGACAATAGCTTTATGTATGGTATTTTGAGTTCCTGTAAGGAATGGCGAAATAATGACTTTGAAATCAAATGATGCAGATTAGACTGAAGGCACAAAGATTCTTTGTTTGCGGGTGTGTCAAATAAACTGTGTATCACTTGCAGATTATTCGACACACCTCTTTTTTGAATAGGTATCAGCATTACTGACAATACTGCATGTAAGTGGAATAAATTGGTAAATAAATT
>NZ_MPDJ01000003.1:426269-553657 GCF_001881565.1 Eisenbergiella tayi | reverse complement strand
TTGGAAAAAACCGTCATGCAAACATAGGTAAAACCAAATCGCGGAGTGCCGAAAAAGGGAACCGGGTACATACCAATTTACGACAATACACAGTTATATAGACAGTCTCTTGTTTGCTCTTACTCCCCTTCCATTTCAGAAGCCTCTTCTCTGTTATGCTCTAAGCTTCCTTCATATTCCGCCTCACGATGGACACCCTTTCTGTTCGTCTATGTATTTACCACTGCCTGGGCATGTTAAGGACCTGTCCCCCTTAGAATGTACCCATGGCACTTATTTGCCTGATATCCTCAGGACTTATCCTCCATATTATCAAGAAAAAGATTAGGCCGATCCAGAGTTATCCACTGATTTACGAGTACAAGGGACTCCTCTTCTGGATAGATAATCCGGATTTGCACCTCTGCTCACATAAACTGAATGAATTGCCTCACCCCGGATCAGCCCATAATAAAAATATTTCTCACTCTCCGAAAGACATCTTTTATTTGTGTCAATGTCACTGACAATAAGTCTATATATCCATCAAAATTTCCCCCTAATTAAAAGAATGATGATATACACGTTAAGATTCCAGATGCAGCAAGAAACACATATACGAATATCTGAAAATGTCTGCTGTCAATCCGATCTACTACCTTGTTTCCCAATCTGATACCGATAGTTTCAGAGTCTTTTCTTTATCATTCAGTTTGATTTCTATACTGTTGAGTTGGCACCTTCTTTGATTCCAGCAATGACTCCAAGCTTATCCTGTGGCATGGATGCTGTCTCTTATATTTTCACATATGGTCCTTCTATTGTCACAAAATCAGTAATGTTTGCAACCCCTCTCTGCGCCAACTCTTGCAGAACAATATCCTGAGTTATTTCTGTTCGTTGCGACCACTCATCCATTCGTTTCTGGATATACTCCGCTACCTTAACCTTTGTGCTCCTGTACCAGCCGCGGTTTCATCTTTCTTAACCTTCGAATAATCTACCTTGTAAGCCTTGATGGCATTAAGGTCTATTAAGTATTCATCAGCAAATATTTCCTGATTGGGCTTTAATACCATCAGGCTCACATTCTTTTCTGCAATTAAAAAGAGGCGGTAATAATACTGCCTCTCATTGTGTGTTTATTTGGGGAATGATTATAGGATGTAACCTTATTCCTCTGAATTTATTTTTTCAAGTATAATTTCTAATCCATCATAATTCAAAGCACCTGAAGAAAGGTATCCTAACGTCAAACCAACTACCAAAGTTGCCAGATTTGCATTCACTCCATTACTTAATAAATGATTCATAATATCCTCAGGCTTGATAGAGTTATGCTTTTCCTGCATTTCAATTTGCATAAACTTCAGCGCGTTTTTCACACCTTGCCTAGTCTGAATTGGTAGTACATTTAAAAACCCCGAAATACTCTCAGCCTTTTTTTCAATATAATCTTTCTCAAATACTGAAAAATCTTCATTTTGAGTTATGTGTGATTTTAAACCTTCCTCGGATAGATGCATTGGGTTCAATATTTTTTCATTTATATTACTGTATAACTGATTTAACTGCTGCAACGTTGCTGTTAATTCCTCCGCTAAACCACTCGACTTAGTTGTACAAGCTTCCAACTGTCCAACAGAATCAGATACTTTATTACGGATTTCATTCGTAGTTCTTTCCCCTGTAACACTTAAAATAATAGCGATCACAGAAAGAATTATAGAAGTAACAGTACTTGCAACGGATACACAATTTTTAAACATTGTATCCTCGCAAAAACTTAAAATAACTACCAATGTAACACATGCTGCACACATGAAAATTATATATCTTATGTGCAATTTTAATTTCTCACACTTAATTTTATCTTCCGCTATATCCTGATTCACAATAATCCCTCACACAAAATGTTTTAGATAGATTATAGCATATTTTAACATTGAAATCATTAAAAATTGTATGGAATAGGCAAATTCATCCACGTAATTACATTCTCCACATCAAATTTACTATATTTCACCAGTGTATTCTTTACATATTTTCTACAAATAGTTATTAAATAATATCCATCTATACTTGGTGTGTATTCACTAACTAAAATCCATCTATCCATACTGATTTTCATAAACTAGACTCCCTTATCGTTTCACTATATAGATAGATATTTAATTCCAATCTTTTCAATGAAATCGTTATTATTTTGAAGTACATATACATTTAGAACAAAGGAGGCAGCACTGAGCCACCTCATAATATCACACTAGCTGTTTACTACAGACGCAAAACAGATGTATGGGTCACCTTCTCCTATTTTTCTTTTCCCTTAAGACAATACTGACAAGAAATTCTTTTATATCCTACTTCATTGAGCGCCTTCTTTCTACACTCGTACAAATTCCATTGCCCAGAATCTGCGTATTTATCAAAAAGCCAATCAAATTTTTTAATATTGTTTGGTATTAGCATGACTCCTGTATTATCACATGCAAAACATTCTTCTTTGTTATTATCAATTAGTCCCATTATTTTATCTCCCTTTTATTTTCAGTTAACTGTGACCACACTGTAGCAAAAATTAAATTTTCAATCAAGCTTTTTATGTGTACTTCATAAAATTTTTTATTAATATAATTAATATAATAAAGAAGCATTTTGCAGTACACAGGATGTTTTTTCTTGAAAAATGTTTGAAAGGGTAAAAAGGACAATTGTTCTAATTATTTTAGTGTATTTAGAACACACTTTTCTTGTTAACGGTGTTAATTTCGTTAATCTTTCAAGTATTTTGAAATTATCTGTGAAACCCTACCATGCGTGTAACCTACTGCTGCAGAAACTTCCTTAACTTTCATATCATCAATTTAACGGTATATGAAAATCTCCCACCCCCAAGTATCTAAAATCCCTGTAATAAATTTTCGACTTCTTTTATCTCTTTTTCCGCTTTCTGGACATCCTCATTTAATTTATCTATATTCATGCGCTGTTTATCTGTTTCCAGCGGTTCCTCCATCTCAACAGAAAAATTCCTATACAATGTACAGGAATTCACGGGAGGATCCAGTTACTTTTCCCTTTCCCGCGGGAATTTCTCTGAACTGTTCATCCTCTATTTTTTCTTACTACGTTCAATCAGTCGCTTATTCGACTGATTGGACTCCAATGTTTTCCTATTCATTATTCCCATGTCCTTCCTGTATCCTTATCCTTTAAAGTAATCCTCCCAACAATTTCCATACTGGCCACACTTGTAATGAAATGCAGAATATTGATTACCTGCTTTACTGCATGTGGCGGCTTGTCCGTCCGTTCTATGGCAACTCCCGCAGTGTTATCGGAATAGTCTTCACTATTTTTTAAACATATCTGTGTATCCTTATTATATCTTTTTATGCTATGCATGCCTTATATACATTCCGCAACTATCCCGGCGCCTGTTCGGCATTATTAAGATATACCTCGCGGTACTCCCGGTTTTTTTGCACATCAATCATCAATGAACCAGACACAAAATCTATGTCAGCTATCTTGACGTCCGGCACTTCTCCCACTCTGGCGCCAGTGGAAAACAAGAATTCCAATACTGTTCTTTCGTGCTTACCCTTCCTTCGTTTTGTCTGCCCATATCTAGGGTGTCAGCTCAGCTCCTTAGCAGGGTCTTGCCCTATGGTGATTATTCCTGTCGACTACTAGCTCATTCTTTATTTTAAGTCTTACTGACCTGTTTATAATCATTCCTATACCGGCACCTTTCGGTGGACATTTTCCCGGTCCATTTCTGATATTTCCAGCTTTTCTTTCATAGCTGGATTCTGCTTTCAATCATTTTTGAAAGTTCAATCCAACCATGACAGAGCAGTACTTTTCGTACTTGAATCGTTTGAATTCGTTATGTTGACTGCATTTGCGGATATTTGAAATCACCCAGCAGCCTTGCAGCGTCATGGCCGATGCATATATTATGGAACGAGGCGGATGGGAAGATGATGAGACTTTAAAGAATGTATACCGCCATACACTTGAAGACAAAAAGGCAGAGATAAGTCAAAAGGCAAATAATTATTTTGAGACAATGACGGAAAATGTACAGATAAGAAAGGCTATTCTGATAGACTATAATAATAAAATATTACAACCCGTGAATTCCTACGAAGAAATCAAGATTAAAAACGATGAAGCGACAGAAATATTGTACAAATATAAAACTGTATTGGAATAACGTGGCTGGATTCTCAATTTACGTGAAGGTGCGATGATGTCTCCGGATCTCTCAACATTATTTGTATTATCACGCCATCCTTATGATGGACAACTATTATTATTCAACCATGAAAAAATAGAGGATTACAATAGAATCTTAAATGAATTAATCACATGTGGCTATTTCACCCTTATTAAATGATATGAGCATGTAACACGAAATACAACACAAAAAATAAAGCCCAGTAATTACTGGGCTTTTACAGTCGGAGTGACAAGACTTGAACTTGCGGCCTCTACTTCCCTAAAGTAGCGCTCTACCACCTGAGCCACACCCCGATATATATACCACACCCGCCCGGCTTTCTGCGGATTTGGCTTCTTGTAAAGCTGTCTGATAATCGTTAAATACCATTACCAAATTACAACTTTTATCATCTGAACCCGATGCATTTCAGCGAGTCAGACATCCAGCCGACGAATGTTAGTATACAAAATAATACCAGATCTGTCAATATGTTTTTTCATTTTTCGCAACAAATTTTTCTCAAATATTTTCTTTCCCCAATCCGCCGTTCTGCCATTCCTCCAAACGCCATTCACTCACTTACTTTTTAACCTCCCCATAACCGCAATACTCCCTATTATCCCCGTCAGCACACCCAAAGCGACAGAAGCCTGTATCAATTCAGGCATCACCTGTCCTGCCGGCAGAAGCTTCAGAGGCGCGCCGAACAGCCCGAAATGAACATCAACAAACCGGATACCATATACATATGTTGCATAGAGTAAAGCGATAGGAATACACATTCCCGCAATTCCCAGCACCAGGCCCTCCACAATAAAGGGAATGCGGATAAAATCCTCTCTGGCCCCGATCAGCCGCATGACCCGCACCTTATCCTTCTGGGAAGCCACCGTAACCAGAAGCGTGCTTCTGATCATCAGTACCGATAGCAGAATCAGTACAAAAAGACATCCTGCGCCGATCCCCGTGATCCTCTCCTTCAGCCCCATCAATGCATTCACCACCTCGGACGAATGGGTTACCGTCCCCACTCCTTCCAGGCTTTTTACATAGGCCACAAACTCCTCCTGCCTGCTAATGTCATTAATATACACCTCATAGCTGTCACATCCGGCCAGAGGATTATCTCCCTCAAAAATCCCTTCTCTCAGCTCTTCACTGTCAAGGAAGTCCTCGCGGAAGCTGTCCCAGGCCTCGTCTTCCGAAATATATACGGTATTGGTCACTTCTTCCCGTCCCCGTATCTCTTCTCCCAGCTCCTCCACTCTTTCTTCGGAAATCCCTTCCTCAAAAAAAACGGAAACAGCCACATCCTTTTCCACATTCCGCACAGCGCTGTTAATATTAACCATTGCGATATAAAAAATCCCGAACAGGAAAATACAGGCCGCCATGGACATCACCGCAGCCGCTGCATATACTTTATTGTTCCATACATTTTTCAAACCGAGACGGATGAGATAAATGAAATTCCTAAAGCTCATATAAAAATCCCCCTCTGTCACTGTCCTTGATAATCCTGCCGTTTTTCAGCGTGACTTCCCTCTTCTTCATGGAACGTACCAAATCCCTGTTATGGGATACTACCAGCACAGTAGTCCCTGTTTCATTGATGGTATTCAGAAGACGCATAATGTCCTCTCCGTTTTCGTGATCCAGATTTCCCGTAGGCTCATCCGCCAGAAGAAGGACAGGTTTGTTCACTATGGCCCTCGCCAGAGCCGCCCGCTGTTTTTCCCCGCCGGAAAGCTGACTCGGATAATAGCGCTCCTTGCTTTCCAGCCCCACCTGGGCCAGAACGCTGCGCACACGGCTTTTAATCGCATTGGGGCGTACCTCCAGCACCCTCTGGGCAAAAGCGACATTCTCATATACGGTAAAATCGGGAAAAAGACGGAAGTCCTGGAAAACCATCCCAATCATACGACGGTAACGGTATACCTGGCGTTCCTTCAGCTTTCCCAGATCGATCCCGTTTACCTGTATCATTCCGCGGGTTGGCTCCTCCTCCTTCAGCAAAAGCTCCAGCAGGCTGGTTTTCCCTGCTCCGCTGCTTCCTGACAAGAATAAAAATTCCCCTTTCCTGATATCCAGATTTATGTTGTCAAGAGCCTTCTGCCCATTGGAATAAACCTTGCTTACCCCGTTTAATACCACCATACTGCTATCCACCGGCTATTTCTCCTTTTTCAGCTTGTATACAAATGCCAGAACGCCTGCCACGGCCTGGTAAAATTCACCGGGAATCTCCATGTCAATTTCAGCCGCGTCATACAGGCCTCTGGCCAGGGGTCTGTTTTCCATGATATATACGTCGTTGGCTTCCCCGATTTCCACGATTTTCAAAGCCACCCGATCCGCTCCCTTGGCAAGCACCACCGGCGCCTTATTCCGTTCCGGATCATACCCCAGAGCCACTGCAAAATGTGTAGGGTTACGGATGATCACATCCGCCTTCGGCACATTCTGCATCATACGCTTGGAGGACATCTGACGCTGTTTTTCCCGGATTTTCCCTTTGATCTGGGGATCTCCTTCTGTTTGTTTATACTCTTCCTTAATTTCCTGCTTGCTCATACGCAGGTTCTTTTCATAATCCCACCACTGATACAGATAATCAAACGCCGCCAGAAACAGGAAGGCGACACCCACTGTGTTCACCAGGGACAGCACCGTATTTCCCGCAAAAGAAATGGCATCCATAACCGTACCATCCATCAGACGGACAAATTCATGCATCCGGCTGCTTAAAAAGGAATATATCATCCAGCCCAGCACTGTAATCTTAATCAGCGCTTTCAGCAATTCCACCACGGAACGGATGCTGAACAGTCGTTTAAAGCCCTGGAGCGGGCTGATACGGTTTGCCTTGAATTTAATGGTTTCCATGGAAAAAGCCATTCTGGTCTGTAAAGCCGCCACCGCCACTGCCGTTACCCCGGCAATCAGCAGAAGCGGCAGCGCGGCCTGCGCAAACAGGAGCATGGCCTGAATCAGCTTGTCCTGAAGGCTTTCGGAATTGACCGGATATTCCATCCGCGCATATCCAAAAAAGAGAATCACACCCTGATACATACTCTTATACATAAAAGAGGCAAATATTTTCAGACCGTTGAACACCGCCAGCAGAGATGCAACGGCGGCCACATCGCTGCTCTGAAATACATTACCCTTTTTACGTTCGTCCTGTTTTCGTTTGGGTGTGGCTTTTTCGGTCTTTTCATCCGCTGCCACCGTTCACCACCTGCCTTTCGTAACGCTGTTCTTCACAATTGCAGAAGCAGCTTCTGTACATCCTCAAACAGCGTCCCAATGTACCGGTCGATAAACTGTCCCATCGGCACCGCAAACAGCATCATGAGCAGAATACCCGCGATGATTTTCACCTGCAGGTTAATCACAAAAATATGGATCTGAGGGATTAATTTCATCAACACCCCCATAGCCGCCTCCAGCACGAATTCCGCCGCCACAAAGGGCAGGGTCAACCGGATAGCCAGCACAAAAACGGAATGAAAAAGAGCCAGCACAAACGGCCCGGCCTTTTCCATGGAAACAGCCGCCGCTCCCGCAGGAATGAGTTCAAAGGAATAGGCAAACAGCTTAATCATCAGCCGGTGGCTTCCCGTGGCAAAGAAGTACAGGAAAAAGAACACATTCAGAAACTGCCCCAGCACTGAAACCTGTACGCCCCCGCCGGGATCCATCACCTTTCCCATGGCCAGGCCGAATACAGTATCCAGCATATCCCCCGCCACAAAGATCATAAAAAAGAAAATCTGGAATACAAAACCAACTATCAGTCCCAGAAGGATTTCCCGCACCAAACCTTCCACCATGTCAAAGCCCGACAATGCGGAAACTGCGCCCGCATTCAGGACCGGGACAAGCAAAAGAGTCAGCGCCAGTACAAGACCGGCCCTGATCCGCATGGGAACGTTCTTCCTGCCGAATACCGGACTGGGGAATATCATCGCCCCGAGCCTGGCAAAAACCAGAAGGAAGAGATTAAGGGAAACCACTATCTCTGTCAACATATAAAAATCACCTACAGGGAAGCCATAATTTCAAAAAGCCTCTGGACAAATCCGTCGAAGGTATTCAGCATCCAGGAACCCGTAGCCAGCAGGACCACCGCAATGACTATAAGCTTCGGCACAAAGGTCAGCGTCTGCTCATGAATCTGCGTGGCCGCCTGGAATACCGCCACGATAAGGCCTACAATAATACTCAGAATCAGAAGCGGCCCGGCCATCTCAAAGGCTACCAGCATGGCTTCCTTCATCACTTCCATAACCTGTTCTGTCGTCATAGCGCGCCTCCTTAATGAAATCCCTCAACCAGCGTTTTTATTACCAGATCCCAGCCGTCCACCAATACGAACAGCATGATTTTAAAAGGCAGCGCGATCATGGTCGGCGGAAGCATAACCATACCCATGGACATCAGGGTGCTGGACACCACCAGATCCACAATGAGAAACGGGATGAATATAAGAAAGCCCATGGTAAAGGCCTTATTCAGTTCGCTTAAAATAAAAGAAGGAACGATGACCGTCAGCCCCAGCTGTTTATACCGCTCCGGGCCTTCTCCTGCTTTTATTTCCGGCAGTTCTGTTTTAGAGATATCCATAAAAAGCTCCAGGCTTTTCTTTTCGGTCTGTTTGAGCATGAATTCCTTCATCGGATCCTGCGCGAGCTCCAGCGCTTCTTCCCTGGTCAGCGTCCCGTCTTTATAGGGCTGGTAAGCCTGTGTATTCACCTGGGAAAAAACGGGCTGCATGATAAAGAGGGTCAGAAACAGAGCCAGTCCCACCAGAATCTGGTTGGGCGGCGACTGCTGGGTTCCCAGGGCACTCCGCAGAAAAGACAGGACGATAATAATCCTGGTGAAGCTGGTCATCATAACCAGCAGAGAAGGCACAACAGCAAGAAGCAGGAAAAGAATCAGAATATCCATCGTATCGAAAGCTCTGGCATTTCCCTGCGTATCAGATAAGGTCATGGACACCTCCGCCGCATAAACCCTGCCTGCATATAAAAATGCGGCCAGTACAGACAGCATACATCCCGCTCCTGCGGCCTTCCATCCGGTCCGGTGTGCCGGATGTCCCTTTTTCCCGATTTGTTTATTTATCCCGATCATTCTTTTGTCTGTGAAAAGCTGCCTGCCCCTCTTCCATCTGCTTGGTCAGCATGGCCAGAAAGCTTTTATCTCCTTCTCCATCCTCTTTGGGCCGTACATAATCTTCGAGCTCGCTGATTTGCTGAATTCCCGCAGGCGAAAGCCCCAGAAGCATCACCTTCCCCTGAACCTCCACAATCATAAGCCAGCTGTCCCTGCCTATGCCTGTCCGTTCCAGGACATGGATGCTCTTGCCCATCTGTTTTCCCCCTGCGCTTTTTCCCACCAGCTTCGTGGTATAGTAGGCCAGGAAAACCACGAGCACAAGGACAAACAGATACAGCAGCAACTTTAATATTACCATGAATACTCCCTCAACTACTCTTATTCCGCTTTATTTACGATCTCCGTGATCCGTACCGCAAAATTATCACTGCTTACAAGGACATCGCCCTTCCCTATAAGCCGATCCTTCACCACCACATCGGCAGGCGCGCCCGCCTGCTTATCCAGAACGATCATCTGGCCGGGCTTCAGCGCCAGGATATCGCGCACCTTGCAGACAGTTTCCCCGATCCGCACCGACACATCCAGACTCATGTCTCTGATACGTCCCCGGTCTTCACCGATTTCATCCACGGTATCCTCCAGGCTCATATAGCGGAACTCCGGGAAACTCACACTGCGCACCGGTATTGCCGGGCTGCGCCCGCCTCCGGCCGCTTTCTGAGCCTTGTATTCCATGCCGAATATATTAAATAAAAGCATGGAGGCCGCACAGAACAGGGTGAATTCCCCCACTCCCTCCAGAGTGATCCGGTATTCCAGCATGAGAATGCTTCCTTCCTGCCACATTCCGGGAGTTTTTACCATACTTCCTGCGGAATCGGACAGATAGGCCCTGCCGAGCTCCTGCTGCATATCCCTCGCAAGAAAATTTCTGAGTTCCGTTACCGAGGTCTCCAGGCACTGGGAAAGCACTTCACGGAACGCACTGATAGCGATCTCATCCATAGCGCCTGAACCGGCCTGCGGCAGGCCGCAGATCGCGCTTATCAGATGCTGCGCCTGTTCCCTGTCCATAAAATACAACATACGCACCTCTTCTTTTTCAGAAAAAGCACGTCCTTCCACCACCATGGAAAAATGTGGAAGCCTCTCTGCCAAAGCTTCCAAAGACACTTCCTTTATTTCTTTCAATGTAACGGCCGCACCGCCCATCAATGAATTCAGCGTTTTTTGCGCAGGAACAGCCGCCAGCTCAAGCAGCTCCCGCATCGCATCCCTATCCGCACTAATCATGATTTTCTCCTGTTTCTCCGCCTGTCTTTACAGCACCTTACTGATGCGCACGGCTTTATGCATGCTGGTATGCCCGGGCTTCGCTTCAAAGCAGGGCATATCTTCCACGTAAACCTGGATATCGCTCGCCATATTTTTACCGATAGGTACCACATCCCCCGGCTGAAGCTGAAGGATATCCTGGGCGTCCAGATAAAATTCATGAAGCACCGCCCGCATTTCCACATCGGCATCCAGAAGATTTTTCTCAATGTATTTCTGACGTTCCGCCGCCTTTGCCTCATCCTTATTCTTACGGTTCATGGCAAACTTATATCCGAAACGGGAGGTCAGCTCTTCCACGTTGGGCGCAGGCATAACGATATGAAGCTTCGCCTTCAGCTCATTCACCACAATACCCAGCTCCACCAGAATGACCACATCCTCTGCCGCCCCCAGCTGAAGCAGATGAGGATTGGTCTGCAGGCCTGTAAGCGTCACTTCCGCGTCCATGTAGCCGCCCCAGGCATCCCCGATAAAGCCGGTGATCTTTTCCAGAAGATAGTGCAGCATCGCCTTTTCAATATCCGTAAAATCCCGATGCAGCTCATATTCTGTACCGGCCCCTCCCAGCAGTCTTTCAATCATAAAAAATCCAAGAGAGGTATCCATTTCAAAAATCATGGGAGCATCGCTGTAATCCTTATTTTCCGGCGCAAGGGTAATAAGGCCGAACAAAGAACGGTCATCCAGCTCCGCACTGTATTCCTGAAACCGCATTTCCTGGATCCCGTTAATGGAGATTTCACAATAGGACTGCAGCAGTCCGGTCAGGTAAGGTGCAAGAGACCGTGAAAAACTGTCGTACAGATTTTCCACGGTGCTCATTCTTTCTTTTGTAAATTTTTTAGGGGATTTAAAGTCGTATGCCTTTATCATTTGTCCTGCCCTTTCTCTAATTCCGGCAGTGTGACAGGCGCCAGAGGATCGATTACCTCCTGCTGCCTTTCGTCCACATCGGACATTTTAAAATCGTTTCCGAGAATAATAATATCCACACGGCGGTTCAGCTCCCGCCCTTCTTTTGTGCTGTTATCCGCAATGGGATAATACTTTCCGTACCCCCTGCATATGAGCTTCTTCGGATCGAAGCCCACATGATCCTCCAGATAGATTGCCACATTGTCAGCCCGCATGGAAGATAACACCCTGTCATTGACGGGAGATCCCGCTGCCTGTGCGGTATGGCCGTTAATATAAACCGCAAGGATTTCATCCTCTTTTTCCATCAGCATATTCCCCAGGGAATCCAGCATGGAAACGCTTTCCTCACGCAGCTGTGCACTGTCCGGCCCGAACAGGAGATCATTCTTAAAACGTATGTAAATCACATCATCGCTGCTGCTTGTCTGTGCATCAATATTGGAATTCGCAAAATATTCCCGGAGTTCCTCCGCCATCTTCTGAATGCTTTCCGTGGAAGTACTGTCCGGGACGCCGCCTGTTTCTTCTCCGATTGTGGGATATTTGATATCCTCCGGAACCTCATCCAGACTCACCGCCTGTTCCATGCCCAGCTTTTTCTGCATGGCTGCCGCTATCTGTTCCAGTTTGGTTATATTCACATTGGATATACTGTACAATAAAACGAAGAAGGTCAGTACCAGAGTGATCATATCCGCGTAGGTATTCAGCCACTCCTGGCCGCCGCCCTCTTCTTCTTTTCTTCTCTTCATATTATTTTTCCCTGCAGGATCTGTTATTTTCCGATCTCCAGTGCCTTCATCGCCATGCTCTTGGCAATGTTCAGCGCCGTAATGTTGGCTTCATAGGCTCTTGTCGCCGCCATCAAATCCACCATTTCCTCCGCGCTGTTCACATTGGGCATCATAACATAACCGTCCGCATCCGCATCCGGATGTTCCGGATCGTATACCGGTACAAAGGGATTCCCGCTCTCCACCACCTGCTCCGCGTATACTCCGCCTCCATCTGTCTTTTTCACCGCTTTATCCAGCTGTGTTTCAAAGCTCATGGAATTTTCACGAAGCACTACCTGCTTCCTGCGGTAAGGCCCGCCGTCTTCCGTCCTGGTAGTGTTCTGGTTAGCCATATTCTGCAGTATGACATCCGTACGGAACCGTTCCGCCGTCAGTGCGGAACCGGTTATATTCAATGAATCCAGATATCCCATCATTCGCTCCTTCGTATTCCGTTATTTACCGGCATTGTTGATCACATACCGGAGAGAGGAAAATTTCTTTGACATGCGGCTCGTCAGTGTGGAGTACTCTACATAGGTCTTCCAAAGCTCAAGCTCTTCAGACTCCACCTGGACATTGTTCCCATCGGCCCTGGCCTGTGTGGCCTCGTCCACAGATACTACTGTCCTGTACTCTTTGACGGGTTCTCCCCCGTCCTCTGTCTTTTTCAGAACCTCTTTAAATTCCACATGCTTTGCCTTATATCCCGGCGTCTCCACATTGGCAATATTATGGCTGATTACCTGCTGCTTCTGCCAAAGCGCATCCATGCCGCTGCTCAATGCCTTTACTGACGGGTCTTCCCAAAAAGCCATCCTCTGTATCCCCCTCTGCGCGTCTTCTAACCGACGCTGTTCTCTATCCGCACCTGCTTATCCGCCTGTACAAATACTTCCTGCAATTCCTTTATCATCGGCAGGATTTCCTCTACCGGCCCGGCTTCCTTCCGGATGTTGGACTGTATGATCTGGTATTTAAAGAAATCATACAGTGCCGCCAGCTTATCGGCCACCTCATATTTGCGATCCAGTGTCGCAGTGAGATGTGTCAGAATTTCCTGCGCTTTTTTAAACGCTGTGTTACAGCCTTCATAGTCCTTATTTTCCAGACAAATCAGCCCTTTTCCAAGACGATCACCAAGCTCTGAATATAAGAGGGAAATCATATCTCCCTGTGTCATAGTCATGACCGACTGCTGTCTGTACTTTTCATATGGGTTCTGCATTTTGCCGCTCCTTTTCCTACCGGTTTCATCAACTGCCTGATGAGAACTGCTGTGTCAGCCAGGAACTCTGATTGTTCAGATTGGAAATCGCCTGTTCCATTGCCGTAAACTGATTCCAATAACGCGTCCGTTCCGACTCATACCTTATGTTCAGATTCGCCAGCGTATTACTCACGCTCTTAAGCTGCTGATAGAGGCTGTTGTCCGTGGTGAGGACCGCTTTCGTTCCGGCGTAGGAAACAAGGCTTCCCGGACTGCCCGTACTCACATTGGCCGCCGCTTTCACCGCGTTGTCCAGCAGTACGCCTATTCCGTGTTCCTTATCCGTCATCAGCTTCTTCACACCGTCCAGATTGGTGCTTATCGCCGCATTCAGCTTGCTCTCATCCAGAATCAGCTTGCCGTTATCCCTCCAGCTGTCCGAAGTCTCAATGCCCATATCATACAGAGCCAGGCCCGCACCGTCCACAGACTGGTACAGCGCTGTTCTCATATCACTCAGGAATGAACTGATATTGGAATCGTTTCTGAGCAGACCTTCTTTTGCTTTTTCTTCCCAAAGCTCCACTTCCCGGTCACTCATGGACTTTCTCTGTTCCTCTGTCAGAGGGGCATATTTCTTATATGTAGCGCTTTCATTAATGCGATCATTCAGCTGTTCAATCAGCTTATTATAGTCTTCGACAAAGCTCTTAAACCCTTCTACTATTTTATCAGTATCCTTAGTCGTAGTCAAGGTAATTGGGCCGCTGGATTTTTCTGTCAGTTCCAGTGTAATGCCCTCTAATTCAAAGGTATTGGTGTTCCTTTCAACGACCTGTCCGTTTACCACAAACTTTGCATTTTGCCCTTCCGTTACCACGGCTGCACTGCCTGCCGTGCCAAAGGTGAGACTGTCTGTTCCAAACAGAGAATTAAGGATTTTCTTTCCTTCCCCATCCCCTGTCACACTGCTGGCAGAACCAATCTGAACTGCTCCATTGTCAAACGTGAGTTCCACTCCTGCAGCCCGTACCTGATTTACCAGCCACTCTACCGTCTGACCTTGCGTGTCAACATTATCAAAATCTATGGTGACAGATTGCATAGCGGACGAACCGGAAGCATCAGGCTGCGTTCCGGTAAATGTTATTTTTCCGTAAAAACCCAACTCACCCAGAGTGGACTGCATACCGGCCTTCTGCGTATTCGCCGTCGTAAAGCCCAGCATGGAGGTGATATCCCTGTTCAGATTTTCATCATTGAAGCTGACCAGATGGTTTGCGGAAGAGACGGTAGCTCTGGTAGGTGAATCCGGATCATCAACGCTCAAAACAATTTCGCCTGCCCCGAATTTTTCATCCAGCTGTCTGTTGATTTCGTCAGCCAGCTCACTCATATTCCAGTCCGTACTGTCTGCGGTTAATTCTCTCTTAACTATGATATCCACATCTTTTCCGTCAACATTTAGTGAAAAGATATGCGGGGTTCCGCCGTTTACACCGCCCAGCACTGCATCTCTCATGATATCTTCAATTGTATTTACAGAAACCAGATCCTTACTGCTCTTCACTCCGTCCAGGCTTCCTGTCACTGTATCGGCGCTTTTTGTACCGAACATGACTGTAAGCAGATTCCCTGAAGTCTGTTCCATGAGAATATTGGAGATATCTCCGGTGGTCTTTGATTCCATAATAAACTTATCTTCTATGGAAGAATAGGAAACCTTTACCCCTGCTTCTGATGTATTTATTTTATTGATTACATCGCCCAATGTACTGGAACTTGTTATCCCATCTATAACAACGCCGTTAATCTTAAAGGAAAACTCCTTTCCCTGAAGAGACTCTGCCAGCGGAAGGGAATCCAGACTGGTATTATAGTCAAGCTTATTGGAAGCTTCATTTTTAAATCCCAGAAGGGGAAGTACCGCTGTTTTCCCCTGCGTATTTTCCATATACAGCTTTCTGGAGGTATCCACAGGAACATAACCGCCTGAACCATTACTTTTCGGTACTGCTCCGCCCTGACCGCCATTCTGTGTTTCATCCCATACCAATTGGGTCAAATTCAGCCTGGGGCCGCCTGGCTGTGTTGTATCCAATTGAAATCCTGCGGCAGTACCGAAAGCCCTGTACATACTGTCATTCAGATTATTTACCGTTTCCTTAAGCGCCTCTGTTTCATCCGCATTCGTTCCTTTTTTAAAGGAAATTGTCCTGCTGACACCATCCAGAGTCATTTCAAAGGAATAGGACTCTTCCGTAAACTGACCGGGATCGATAACCGTACCTTTCAGTTCGCCGCTCACCCGGCCTCCTGACTTCACCGTACACGCAGATGCCAGCTGGTCGATGCTATCTATGGTCACCTTTCCTGCTGCATTGGAAGCGGCGGATATCACTTTTATTGCACTGGTACTGCTCGCCGCATTCATTGTATTGTAAAAAGCATTGCTCAGCAGGTTGGTATTGGCGCTGCTGTAGAAGGAAAAGTATTTATCATGGAAGGAATTGATATCCGTTATAATTCCCCTTACCATTTCCTGTTTCCATTCCAGCTGCTGTTTTAATCCTGTCTGTTTATCGATCTTGGACTGTGTGCCGGAAAGCATTTTTTCCACTATACTTTCGGTATCCATCCCGGAAGCCAGGCCTGCAACCCGGTTCCCGCTCACTGTATTAATTGAAGATGCCATACTGCCTCCTACTTTTTACTGTCATACAGGACACCCTTGGATGCTCCGTAATTCATATGATTCAGATAACCCGCGAATTTCGCCCCTGTATTGTTCCTGTGTATGGATTCCTGGAGTTTATTCCGGATGTCCTCAAAATTCCTGTGCACCAGGACCTCCTGATCCTGAATCTCTAACAGAATCCGGTTAACGGACTGGCACAGGGAAAACAATTCTTTTTCCGCTTCGCTCAACAAAGAAAAATCCGCCCGGCACTGCAGAATTTCAGTCAGATGCTCTTCTCCTCCATCCGCCCGGCAAACTTTCCTGCTCTGTATTCCCAGGTCATCGATCTGCTCGGCCAGCGCTGCTCTCTGTTCCATCCCTGCCGTAATCTGTTCCACGTCCTCTTCCTTCAGGTCAGTGAGCTTCTGCGTGATTGTTAGATATTCTGTAAAAAGCTGTTTTCTGTTATCTGTCAGTTCCTTAAGCTTATTTATTGTCTGTATCTGCATCCGGTTCGTCCTTTCCTTTTGCTTTATCCGTTCCCTGCTGCGCATACAGGCTGCGGGACAGCTGGAACACCTTCAGCAGATCCACTTTATCCGATGCTTCTTTATTGTTTTCCACGGTCAGATAGAGTTCTTTTCGGGATATCTTCATATCCTCCGGAGCAGATATGCCAAGACGGACCTTATCCCCTTTCACATCTGCCACAAAAATCTCAATATCTTCTCCGATTATAATGGATTCCCCTTTTTTCCGGGACAGGATCAGCATGATACCCCACCACCTTTCGAATCGAAAATCGGCTGGCGGATCGGGTAATCCTGATCGAGAATCACCTGCATTCCCAGATTGGTTTTATGGTTTATGATAATCGGACTTTTCAGATTCACTGTAGACTCACGGAAGGTATCTCCTATCACTGCGATCACCCAGCAGTCCAGGTCATCCTTAGGCACCGCCTGCAGGGTGAAAAGCACATCCTGCATGACTGCCGGAGCGTAATCCGGGCAGATCTCCAGAGGATTAAGCATAATAAAACAGATTCCCTTCTGTTCTATGGACTGCAGCCAGCATATCCCGTTTCCCATGTTGGAATCCGTCACGAGAACGAACTGGGTATAATCCTCAAACCCGAAAACCGGCTGCTTAAAGGTAATGATATTCTCTTCCTCCACATCAATGATGCCAAAATCCCTTGTCTCTATTTTCAACTGCCCATTCCTCCTGTAAGCCATTCCTTCCGAGCGCCTCTTTATGAAAGTCCGTCTCTTTCCTCATACTCAGGGCTCGCGCTGGGAGGGACATACATCGGCTCCCCTATATATTCGATCTCCACCTTGGGATACTGCTCCACATTAATATTCAGCTCTCCGGGAACATAAACCGCATCCTGTATATCCGGCTGCGGATCAAATTCTATCCGGGAAGGGGTATAATCTATGGCAAGGCTTCCCGGATCCCAGCTGATATCCGGCCCTACGGCAGGAAGGAATTCAAAGCCTGTCGTAACCTTTGTCTGAGCCATCATCTGGTTCTGTACAATTTCGGGAATCGTCACCCCTTTTTGGATCTGCATCATCTGATTGCCCATCTGGGCATAACGCCCTGTGGCATCCGCTGCCGCCTGCTTTCCGAAAACCGCCGCATCCCGGTTCAGCGAACGGGCCGTCTTGAATCCCAGGCTGTCCCTGGCCGCCGAAGTATCAATATTCACCTTGATATTTTCCGATTTCATATTCAGACGGGACGGGGTACGAATAATTCCCAGCTCCGGTTCCGGAAGATGGCTTTCCAGACGGGCTTTCTGGGACGACATGGAAAGCTTGATGGGTGTTGTGGTTATTTTAAGCACATTCATTTGAATGACCTCCTGTTATCCACTTACTACTTCATAAAATCAAAAATAGATGGAGGAATCAGGCTGCTTCCCAGCTGAAGCGTAACCATCCAGGCTGCTTCATACGCCTTATTATTAATGGATTCCCCCGCCAAATCCACTGCTTCCAGATCCTTCTGCCTCTCCTTCAGGTTCACCAGGCCGCCCTCAAGCCGGTCCTGCGCCCTGTCCAGAAGTGTTTCTCTCGTACCGATTTCCGCAGTGGCAATGGAAATATTATTCTGCTTATCCTTCAAATGCTCCAGCGTATCCATGGCATCCTTAGTGTTTCCGCTGCGCAGCTGCCCCTCTATCTGGGATATCAGACTGTATATATTATTGGGCTGGCCGTCCTTTGTTCCATATCCGAGCACATCCACACCTGAGGTGGATATCTTCACACCGGTTTTGGCATTTACCGCACCGGAACCATAAGCGCCGAAGCCCACATCCAGATAAACTTCCTTGTTGTTGTCAAAATAGGTATCCGGATCGTCCTTATCATAATCATCCACAGCTTTTCCGTTGAAAAAAAGTCTCCCGCCATCCACGGTAAACGGCGCTTCCTCATTACCGGATCCGGAAAAAAGATATTTGTCTCCGTATCTGGCATTCATGGTCTGGAGGATTTCTTCATTCAGGCCATGCAGCTCCTCCGCAATGGCATTCAGGTTTTCCTGATTTGTCACACCACCTGCCTTAGTGGCTTTCTCAAAAACAGTTTGGAGGATAGAATTAATGGACTGGATATTTTTATCCGCCGTATCCAGTTCCCCCATGGCGCTTTTTACCGTTCTTATATGTTCTTCGCTTAAAGCAATCTGATCCCTTACCGCAAAAGCCTTTGCAGCCCTTGCCGGATCCTCCGATACATGATTGTATTCCCGTTCGGAGGAAAGCTTCAGATTGGACTGTGCCAGATTGCTGATATTGCGCTGAAGGTTCCTGGTATAGGATCCTGTCAGCATGCTTTCCGTAATTCTCATTCCGACTCCCATCCCGCGCCCGGGGCGCGCTCTGCCATTATCAGCGTCCCACCATGCCCATCTGATTGATTATCATATCAAGCTGCTCATCCATGGTGGTCATGAGCCTTCCCAGTGCCTGATACGCTTTGTTATAGGTCATCAGGTTGATACCCTCTTCATTAAGAGATACCCCTGACACTCCCTGGCGATCTTTTTCCACACTTTCCGCAATGGCAAGCGATGCGTTCAGCCTTGCCTTGGTCGTTTTGATATCACTGCCCAGAGTATCCGTATAATTGGTAATGAATCCGCTGAAATTACCGGAATACTTATACTCCTTCCCAAAGGTCCGTTCCTCTGTCAGACCGGCCTTGAGCTTCATGATATCGGTATTGTCAAGCGTTCCGTCCGGATTCTGATCCCGGATAACATAGGACGGGTCTTCCGCCCATGCAGTACTGACCGATATATTTCCCGCCGTCAGCGCTCCTCCGCCCTCTGCCTCGATCAGAGTCTTGAACACCGCTGTCCCGTCATCCTCATGGATTGTATTATTCATAAGTTCACCGAAAGCCGCCGCGAAATCATCCAGCTTCTGCTGATAATAAGGAATTCCCGCATTGCCCGGCGCATTCCCCGTAATCACATCCGTATAAGCCTTCAGCGCGCCATTCTCCAAATGCATGCCTGAATTGTCACTGTTCCAGGTAAGCGTCACTCCATCCGGCCCGATAAGAAGTTCATCACTGGTGAACTGGTTTCCGCTGGAATCCACCACGGTTTTGCCGTTGAATTTCACCTGAATCCATCCGTCTCCGCCTTCCGTAACGGAAACATTGCCATAGCGGGACAAATCGTCCAGAATGACATTTCTCTGATCCAGCAGATCATTCGGGCCATAGCTCACACCGTCCAAGTCATCACTCACAAATACCTCATGGACGATGGATTTATTCAGTTCCGCCAGCTGTTTCAGTTTTCCGTTGATATCCTTCACTGATGCCGCAAGATCATCCTTCTGTTCCTGCATGGCATTTTTAAGCTTGCTGTCGTATTCATTCAATATATGGGTAATTCCCTTCACCGCATTCAGTGTGATGTTGGCATTTGTTTCCTGATAGGGCTGCTCCCCGAAATCCGCCAATGCCTGGGAAAGGATGGTAAGGGCATCCTTCAGTCCTGTCCCTTCCGTTTCCGGATCGCTGATGATTCCTTCCAGCTCCTGCATGATAGCGGTTCTCTGATCGTAATAACCCACTTCCCCGTACTGCTCCCGGAACTTACTGTCCAGATAGGGATTCCTTATCTGTGCCACTCCCAGCATATCAACGCCCTGGCCCGCCAGCGGAATGGAGCTTGTCTGAAAACCGCCCATTCCTCCGTATACCTGCACGCTCACCGTATCCAGCCGCTGCCTGGTATAACCCTTGGTCTGCATGTTCGTAATGTTGTTTCCTACAATATCGATAGCCTTCTGATTCACCATCAGGCCTCTTTTGGCTGTTTCCAGCCCCATGAATGTCGGTCTCATCCCCTGTGCCCCTGCTTTCTGTATATGCTGCAGCCGTATCTGACAACCGCTATATTTTCTTACTAAACATATTCTTTCTTCCGCCGTAATCCGGATGGTAAACCCCGCTGGACGGATCCACAGTCCCTGCATCGGATCCCGTTTTTATCAGCTCCGAGCGGGCAAAATCCTGTGATTTTTTGTTATAGTACCGGATGTTGTCAATCGCCTTCTGCAGCCTGTCATAAAGCAGCTGCCAGTCCTGCCTGCAGGAGGAAGAGCCCTCTCCATTCCCGGCCTCCGGCTGAAGAGGTATGAGCTCACGGAAGGTTTTCCCTTCCACTCCATGCTCCTGAAAAAGACGCATCCTGGCCTGTTCCAGATTTTCCAGCTGCTTATCCATCGCCTGCTGTACCATGATGCTCTGTTCTATTTTCTTCAGATCCCCGGATAGCAGCAAATCCAGCTTCTCCTGCTGGGTCACTTCCATTTTTTCCAGGAATTCCGTATATTCTGTTAAAAATACAAATATTTCTTCCACATCGGCCGCCTTTTCTTATAAACCTGACATCAGTTTCTTAGCCACCAGCTCGGCGGATATCTGATAAGTGCCATCCCCGATCTGCTGCTTCAGCTGCGCAATACGCTCCTCCGAAGCCGGTTCCTTAAGGGAGGAACTCACTGCGGAAGAATAAACCGATGCCTCCTGCTTCTTCACAGCATCGCTGCTGATACAGATCTCATCGCCCTTCCCGCCTGCACTTCCGGCCGGGACAGCTGTATTTTTTTCCAGTTTCCTGCCGCTGCTTACGGCACTCTGATATATTGCATATTTGCCTGTTATCTTTATATCCATTTTCAGCACCCTTTCCCGGTATTTACTCTGTCAACTGTATTGTCGTACATCCGTTGTATATCTTTAGCTATTTTACAAAAAAATTTGGATAGTTGTTTCCCCTGCTGTTTGTTGTTATAATATAATGTGATTGAGGTGCGGTTTTTCTCTCTGCATCTACGCTTTCGGGGTTCCTCCGACACTTTTTCCTGTCCTCCGGACTCCCAAGGTACACAGAGAAAAACCGCATGATAACCATGTATAAATTGTTACCGCAACACACGGAGGTTACTTTACTTATGGCTAAAACCATCGTTCTTTCCAACCAGAAAGGCGGTGTGGGAAAAACTACCACTGCTAACGCCCTCGCCCTCATTTTTCGGGAAAGAGGATATAAAGTTCTTGCGGTTGACCTGGATCCCCAGGGAAACCTGAGTTTCAGCACAGGGGCCGATACCGACGGCACGGCGACTATTTATGAAGTTCTGAAGGAGGAAGTCAAACCCCGTTTTGCCATTCAGAAAACCGGGCTTGTGGATATCATTCCTTCCAATATACTGCTCAGTTCCATCGAACTGGAATTTACCGGCACGCAGAGGGAATATCTGCTGCGAAGGGCGCTGGAACCGCTGCAGCAGGTTTATGATTATATTTTTATCGATTCCCCTCCTGCCCTGGGTATTCTGACTGTCAATGCTTTCACTGCGTCGGATTTTGTCCTGGTGCCCATGATGTCCGATATATTCAGCCTCCAGGGACTCACCCAGCTTTCGGAGACCGTTTCCAGGGTGAAAAATTTCTGCAACCCGGATCTGCAGATTCTGGGAGTTTTTCTCACCAAACACAATCCCAAGACCCGTTTCAGCCGGGAAGTCAAAGGAGCCTTGAATATGATCGCCCAGGACTTTTCCATCCCTGTTCTGGATACTTTTATCAGGGAAAGCGTAGCTCTGCGGGAAGCACAGTCCATCCAGCAGTCCGTACTGGATTATGCCCCTTCCTGTAATGCCGTACAGGATTATAAAACGCTGACGGATGAACTTCAGGAAAGGGGGCTGTAGGCATGGCTAAAAGCAAAGCTGAAATAGACAAGGAAATCATGTACCGCAAAATCATGCCTTCCTCTACCCGTTCCCAGCCGGTTCATACAGAGGCACCTACCTCCGTTAGTAATATGGACAGCGCCCCTTCCCCTACTTCCGCAGGTATGGCCGATGCACTGCGCCGCTCCCTCACCACACCTGTACAGATGCGGGAAAATAAGGATTCCGTACTTGTGAACCTGATGGAAGAGCTTGTCCTTACCCGACTGGATTCCACCATTCAGCGTTTTAACTGCTGCCGGTGTGATAAATGTAAAAAAGATATTGCCGCCCTTGCTTTAAACCGCCTTGCCCCTCACTATACGGTAATCGAAGGCAACCGGGAACAAAAGCAGAAAGAAGCGGAAGAAAAATATGCATCTGAAGTAACGGGAGCGCTTGTTCAGGCAATCCTGGTTGTAAAAAAGGAGCCGCGGCATTAGCTGCGGCTCACTTCAGTTCCTGACTCATATTTTATAACTTTTTCATTTCACGATATATTGCTTCACTGTCATACTCCGGTGCAAACTTCGCGGCCGCCCGGCAAATCCGAGTCACGGTATCTCTATCCTCATCCAATTCAAGAGCAATTTCTTCTTCCTGTTTTCCTTTCAGAAGTTTCTTTGTGACAAACTTGATCAACATCATTTGTTCTCCATTTTCCTGGCCTTCCTGCCTTGCCATCTCAGCAATTTCTTCCAATGCCCTGCACATATCCACTTCCCCTTTCTCTTTTTTACTTTCTGCCTTCCACCACTTATCCACGTGAAGCAGTTCTCTGAGACAATCATATGTTTCATAAGGAATATGACTGAACTCTTCCGAATGTTCCTGTATGTATTTCCTCATACCCATTCCATCTGACGATATTGCCAGCAGAGAAAAAATAAGCTTTAAATCAGTCCTGAAATTTTCCGGATCCACATCGGTTGGCTGTACCAGATTCACTTTGTAATTGGACATAAACGGTTTCATATCTTCATATTCTTCCGGGATATCCAAAAGGTCATAAAGCTCCCTCGGCCCTTCCCATTCCCCTGTCCCATAATACAGGCAAATGGTAATCACCGGCGCAAGCCTGTCTTCCCGCAGCAAACCGGACAAAAATTCCGAACTGTCACGATAATCCTTATCTCTCCGGTGCATGTCGGAAATTTCTTTTACCTGCGTTGCATAATTCAAGGCATCATAAACCATTTCCCTGACCGGCATGGCATAATGTGTTTTTTCCTGCCCTTCCACTGCGAAAACTGCATACGTTGTTCGGCCGGATGCTTTACGGATTATGTCACGGTACCGTCTGGCCGATACCTTTTTTCCTTCTTTATCTGAGAAAGAAATCATAGATTCTCCTGGCAGATCACCCAGCATATCTGCCTTCAGCACCTGCTTTCCCTGAAAGAGAGAGCCATTAAATAAATCACTGAAATTCTCAGGCTTCTCCAGGAATTTCTTTATTACCGCGTCCTTCTCGTTTGACATATAAGCACAATACCTCCTTATGAATTGATGGTTAATCCAAAAGATATGTGCTTTATATGGATTATTATAGTGATATACCAGCAAAAAAGCAATTCTTTTGGGATATAAAATAGAAAATAAAAATGAATAAATGGCTGATACAGCCTGAGAAAAATACAAGAAACTGATAACCAGATAAATTATTTATATCATAATTTTCCGAAAAATGAAATGAGGATCTTACTTTTGAATCATTAAAAAAGTATAAACATAAAAGCAGCTATGATATGAAGATTTATTATTTATTTCATAATAAAAAAGAAGGCCGCGCTCCCGAAGGAGTCTGCGGCCTTCCCATTTGTTTATAAGAATTACTGTAATAACTGTAAGATGGACTGAGGCTGCTGATTTGCCTGAGCCAGCATTGCCTGTGCGGACTGCATAAGAACGCTGTTCTTTGTGAATTCCATCATCTCTTTTGCCATATCAACGTCACGGATACGGGATTCCGCCGCTGTGATATTTTCGGTTGTTACGCCAAGGTTGTTGATGGTGTGCTCCAGACGATTCTGGATGGCACCTAATTTACCGCGGCTAGTGGAAACCTGATTAATTGCGTCTTTGATTTTACTGATTGCAGCAGATGCTCCAGGCCTTGTGCTAATATCTATATCACCAATGCCTAAGGAGGAAACATGCATATCGTCTATAGAAAGTTCTAACTGATTCCAAGCATCATTAGTATCTCCGATTTGAAGTTCTATACCGCCTCCAGCCGCTAAACCGGCACCACCAGCTAATGTTAAACCTGCTCCTGCTCCTGCTTCAGTTACAAAAGAAGATCCATCCATTGTACCCTCAAAGGATACACGCATATTTGCACCAGCATCAGCCAACATTTTATTAATATCACTAGCACTATATTTTTGATTTCCAACTAAATTAACGGTAACATTACCATCTGCACCTTGTACTGCCCCAAGTACATTAGCATTATTAGCAGTAGCCTTAAAAATTTTACCATCAAAATCTTTTCCTGCTTTAATCGCAGTTACTGTTAATTTACCTGTCGCTCCATCTTTTTGCGATTGTGCTGCTTCTTTTGCTTCCAATGTAGCAAGAGTATCTGTTCCTGTACCTGCCGTAAAACTATTTTTATCAACTGTTAGATTTATTTTGCCAACAGCTTCACCAGGAAGTCCACTAAGTCCATTTATCAACTTATTTAGCTTATCCTGATTATATGTATCACCGTTCTTCATAGTTAAGGTAATTGTCTTTGTTCCATCATTCCATGCGGCACTTTCTGCTGTACCATTTTTTATAACTACCTTATACCCTGTTGGAGCTGATAAGGTAAACTCAGCACCTTCAACAATTTTATCTGCTGCTGCCAAAACATTTGCAGTATCACCGACCTTGCCAACACCCATAGACCCATCCAAAAGATTAATCCCATTAAAGTTAGTACTATCAGCAATACGGTTAATTTCATCCTTCAATGCACTGACTTCATCCTGCAGAGCCTTACGATCAACATCATCGGTATAAGTACCATTGGAAGATTTGGTAGCCAGTTCCTGCATACGGTTCAGCATGGAATGAACTTCCTGTAATCCGCCTTCAGCTGTCTGTACTAAGGAAATAGCATCCTGGGAGTTATCGGAAGCTGCGGTCAAACCTTTAATCTGAGCTCTCATCTTCTCGGAAATAGCCAGCCCTGCAGCATCATCACCTGCGCGGTTGATTCTGTAGCCGGATGATAACTTCTCCAAAGATTTGGATACTGCGCTGTTGTTGTTTCCCAACTGTCTGTGGGAATTTAATGCCATAATGTTGTGTTGAATTCTCATACTATTACCTCCATGTAATAATTTCTTCGGGAAATCCTTTTCCCTCATTTTTATTTTATTAAGCAGTACCGGACGGGCCCTTGCCCGGCACCAAACAGGAGGAACTTACTGTCCCTGCTGTTCTACCTAAGTGATCGTACCTAATTTTTTATTCTTTATCGTGATATTTCACAAAAAGTAAATTTCATTTTGTGCTATTTTACATATAATACTCAAACTTCGCACTTGCCCTTGTCCCTTCCGGCCAGTGATTACGGTGCTGCTGCCCGGCTTGGATTCCCTTCCTTCCCTCTGCCGGCCATACAGGGTTTCCTGTAAGGGGCGTATAAACTCGCCGGTCCTTAGGCCGCGTACTTTGCGGCCTTAGTACCGCTGCGTGTTTATCCGAGCGAGAGCGTCCCCTGCAAGGATCCCTGCATAGCCGGCAGAGGGAAGGAAGGGAATCCAAGCCGGGCAGCAGCACCGTAATCACTGGCCGGAAGGGACAAGGGCATGTGCGAAGTTTGAGTATTATACCTATTTTTCAAATCACAGTTGTACCCGACTCACCACATCACCCATACAGGCTTTCTTCAATATAAAATTCCTCCAAGCACATCCCTGTCTCCTTCAGATACTGGGCAGCCGCTTTCCCCACATATCTGAAATGCCAGGGTTCATAATCAATCCCGGTCAGTTCTTCTTTCCCCTGGTCATAACGCAGGATAAACCCATAATCCCAGCAATTCTCACGCAGCCATTTTCCCTCTTTGGTATCAGCAAAACCGGCTTCCAGCTTCTGATAGGATTCACAGTAAATATCCACAGCCAGGCCGAGGCAATGTTCACCGGATCCTGGAATAGAAAGCAACCTGCGGGCCATCTGATTGGCTTCTTCCATGGAATAGCCCTGTTTCACATAGGCGGAAACCTTCCGGTTAAACAGCATTTCCTGCTTATCCAGAGTCCGGTAGCCGGAACAGACAACAGGTGACAATCCCTGCTCCTTCATATCCGAAAGCATCTCCATAAGCGGATCGTAAATGCGTTCGTCTACGGACTGCCCCTGTCCGGGAACCTCCTTCAAAACAGGCAGATAGTCTTCCGGGATAGGATATTGGGCATTGGTCAGTATCAGGCACCACATATCTTCAGGATTAAGTATCAATCCTTCCTGACCTTCCGCTTTCCCGTCTCCCTTCTCCTGCTCCATCACCTGTTCTCCGTTTTCTTCCTGCCCGGCAGCAAGCCCGGCCTGCGCAGCGTTTCCCGTTTCCAACGTCTCCGCCTGCAGTGCCTGCGCCCGCTCTTCTTCCAGCTGGGCATGGGCGGATATATACATAAAAATCAGGATCAGAAGGAAGGTATAAATCACCGTCCTTCTGGTCCTGACCACTCTCCGGTCTTCCGGCTTTTTCCTGCTCACGTTTCTTTCCCTTCCTGATCAGTTTTTCCTTTCTGATCAACGTATTCTTTTAAGCTGTTCGTTCTGGCACCGTAAGATATAGCGGTAGAGGATATCCTCCTGCAGATTGGTCATCTCACTGAATTCACAGCCGTAACCGATGTAGTTTTCCGGTTTCTCCACACTTCTGCGGATGGTGCATTCATAGAGCATGTTTTCTTTCATGGCGGGGATTACAATGCTGAAGGTTTCTCCCACTCCCAGCACTTCCTTTGTCCTGAACATCAGGCCGCCCAGGCTGATATCCACGAGGGAAACCTTGAAATCCTGGTATTCTTTTATTGTGCCGTCCGGCTGCTGGTGGGTGAGGTTAAAGATAATGCCGTCACGTCTCGTACTGATTCGGAAATATTCGCGGCGTTCATCGTTAGTAGCTTCGTTTAAGTCTATAATCCGAATCAATTCCTGATTGGAAATATAGACTCTGCCTATAAGCACGCGGAATCCCAGCCGTGCATTGTAGACTTCCACCTTGACAAAGAGGTTATAGCTTATTACAGGAAGTTCATTCCTGGTACTGCTGATATCTATAAAGCTGGTCTTAATCCTGTGCAGGGTACCCATCATCAACAAATCGTTGTTCTTGGCTTTCACCACACAGGAAGAGCCTATATATCCTTCCGACAGATCAATCATGCTGTTGTTTCCCCTCACTTAGTTTCTGTGCTGTCTTTCTCCGTTTCTTTTTTCCCGGCAGATACGAGTCCGTCCCTGAGAGAGGGGCGTGCCGTTCTTTTTTCCGGGCCGGCTTCCGTATTTTGGGTCTTATATTCTGCGGAAGCGGATGTTTTTCCTGCGGTTGGTGATTTTCCTGCGGTTGGAACTTTTCCTGCTGCCGGAGTTTTTCCCACAGCCGGAGAATTCCCATGGGTTCTGGCAGAAGCTTCCATCAGTTTTCCATAAATAGCCGCTATCACCTCGTACAGCTCCACCGGTATGTTGGTTCCCACGTCCAGCATGCACAAAAGAGAGGCGGCGCTGTCATCTTTAAAAACAGGAATGCCTTTCTGCTCGGCAATATCTATGATTTTTTCGGCCATGGGGCCGTAACCGGAGGCTATGACCACCGGGGCCGTATCCTCTTCCATGTTGTATTTGAGGGCGGCGGCTTTATTTTTCTTAAATTTTGACATCTACGCCGGTCCTCCTGTAGGGCAGGGTTTTAAATACATCCATCAGAGAGCGGATATGCTCCAGCTTCTCCACCTTGGCATCGCTCATCTGGTATCCTTTTTGTTCCGCAATCTTCTTAAATTCGGGAAGAAGGCCTGAAAAAAGCTTTACATAGCCTTTGGGGCAGAGCAGAAGAAAATTGATGGTTTTTCCGCTCACCATGAATTCCGCTTCCAGCTGTCCGATCCCCTCAATGTCAAAAGTAATCAGGATGTGGATATGGCTGCCGTCTCCGCCGTCCTTTGCCGAAGCTTCCCGGTCGTCAGGATCGATCCACAGTTCGGAGAAGGCTTTCATTCCCTGGAAGTCCACAGGTATGACGAAATGCAGGAGGGGCGTGTAATTGCAGGGGGAGGAAAGAAGGCTGGTGAGGATTTTTTCGATGCGGTCGCCGTTTAAGCTCTGCATGCCGCTTTCCTTATCCTGTTTTGCAATGATTTCCGCCAGGGTATCCACTACGTGGGAGCGTGTCCGGCTGTTGTCGGCTTTCGGGAATTGTTCTATATATTCCTTCACAAGCATACGCAGCTGATCCTTGGCCTCTCTGCTGTTCATCCTGACCAGAAGGCCGAACAGGGCTTCCTGGAGAAAGGCTTCATTTTCCCGGTAGCGGGAAAGATTATAGATGATGTTCGGCACTACCCGGGCCGCCTGGGGGGTATACAGGATGCTCCCCTCCATTTCCTTAAGAAGGGCCTGTGCCTGTAATTTGAGTTCCTGGAAAAGGGTTCCGTCATCCTGGCGGAAGCCTGCCGCCAGTTCCCGGAGGCGGGGCGCCAGGTTTTTGCTGGCGGAGAGCTGTTCCGCAAGGAAGGAAAAGCCATTGGCGGCGGAGTCTTCCGCATCCTTTCTGGAAAGGATGGAATTGATCGCTTTCAGTAATTCTGCGGTTTCTGTGCGAAGCTCGGGATTTTCTTTGACCAGGGAGCGCAGGAAATCAAAAAGCGGGCCTTTAAAAAGGGTGGAGGAGTATTCCTGGCGCATCATTTCATCCACAATGGAATCGGGATGGATCAAAAGAGCCTGGAAAAGCTGCTGGATTTCTTCCGTTACCGTGTTGTTGTTCACGGGCAGAAGGCTGATGATTTCTTCAAGCATAGTGATGTTTTTCAGGTAGTTCACGGTCACATCCGGATCCTTGAGCAGATTCATCAGTGTGGCGGCGCCCGCATCCCGCTGGAAGATGTTATGCTGGGAAAGAAGGGCGCTGCTGTTGGGATTTCTTGCGATGTGGCTGATTTCCTGGAGATCAAAGGGGATGGAAGGGTCTGTTACGTTTTTATTCTGTTGGACGATGTTCTTGCCGATTACCGGAGATGTTACCTTCAAGATGTCAGCCATATTTCCCGTTTCCCCTCATTTTATTTCTGTCAGAGCATGCCCTTGCGGATTTCTCCGTCCAGATAGTAATAGCTCACACTGTCTTCTTTATCCATAACCACAAGCCTGGAATCCCCGATGCAGATAATCGTACCGGGATAAACCTCATCCGCCTGGAGGCGGGTCCTTCCTACCTCCCGGATTTGTTTTGCCAGCTGTGCTGCTTTGCTCTGCAGCTGACGCTGTTTGAGTTTGTTTACCGATGCTTCCAGGTTCAGGGCGCTCAGTCTCTGCTGCTGGACGGGCGTCAGGCTTCCCCGGTTCTGCTTTTCGGTAAGCCAGGCCGTATTTTTGCGGTTTTCTTCCATCTGTTCGGATACTTCACGAATTTCCCGGGCCGCTTTTTCCGCTTCCGCAATAAGCTGCGGGGTGGCTCCCAGCGTGACGGAGGTGGTGATGTGGCTCGCCGCCCCTACCGCTTTGACATTCATTTCATTGTATACGGAACAGCTTCCCCCGATAAAGGCTCCCCTGCGTCCCACAAGGGTGAGATTGTTTTCACAGGCAACCTGGGAGTTGATGATATATTCCGCCTGGATATTGCTGCCGGCGTGAATGGTACAGTCCTCCAGGAATTTGGCGGTAATATCGCCTCCCGCTTCCAGGACGCCGCAGTGCATGCCGCGCATTCCTTTCTGGAGCTGGATATCTCCGCCCGCGATGAGCGCGGCTCCCTCCACCATTCCCATAACCGTAATATTCCCTTTGGCGCGTACTTCATAGCCCTCAAATACATCTCCCTGGATAAATACGCTGCCGCTGAAATTAATATTTCCAATGGAATTATCCACATTTCCGGCCACTTCGAATACCTTTTCCACATGGAAACGGCCGCTGCGGAAGGTCAGATTGCCCTCGCAGGCCGCCACGAGCTGTGTGCCGTCCTCGTTATAGGTGATGTTTTTTCCCTGGGGGATGGCCGGCATAGCGCCCTGTCTGCCCCGGACCGGCTGTCCGTAAATATTCATGCCGTCTTCCGGGTCTGTGGGACGGGTGATCTGACATACCACATCGCCTTCCTTTACATTATGGATCAGGTTCATGTTTTTAAAATCAATGCCCCCATTTTGTTTGGTGGCATATTTCAGCTGTACCTGTCTCGGAAAAAAATCCTTTATTTTCCCGCTGGTTCCGTCCTTTGCAGGCTTGCCCGAGGCAATGACAAACAGCTGACGGTAACGTTTGTTTTCCGCGATATCACGGATTTTTTCCTCATCAATCCCATAGGTGATATGCTTCTCCTGAAGGGCTTTGTAAAGGGCCTCCTCTGTTATATCCGCCCCGTCCCCTTCCGGTTCCCATACCATCATGGTTGCTTTCATTTTATCATCTGTTATAGCAAGCTCCAGGGAAGCATCCCTGGATGGGACGATCTCTTCTTCCGGTTCTGCAGGCATTTCCTCAGAGTCCGGTTCTTCCGCGCCCCGGCTTCTGGCGTCCAGCTCCCTCTGCTTCTGCAGCTCCGCTTCATTCCAGTCTTCCACGGTTTCAATCAGGGGCTCAGGCTCCGTTTTCCGCGGTATATCCGGCTGTTCGGAAAGCTCCTCATCTGTCTCCTGAGGAATTGCTTCTCCGCCATCATGCATATGTTCCTGTTTATCGTCCCCCCCGTGGTCCGACAGAGGGGTTTCCTGCTTTGCTTCTTCCTCCCCATCTTCCCCGAGGTATTTCATAAACAGATTATAAAGCAGACTTTTTTCCTTCATGGGAACTCTCCTTTACCGGTTGACATACCTGTTTTCCGCCCTTTTGCATCACTTATCTCAGATTATTGATGATCTCTTCGATCTGATCCGCAGTTGTCACAATCCTTCCGTTCAGCTGGAATGCGCGTTGGGCCTCAATGACATTCACCATTTCCGAAGAGAGCTCGGTGCCGGACAGTTCAAGGGCTCCGGATACGATACGGTTGCTGTTTGTCTGTTCCTTAACCGCTGTCCACTGGCCGGAAAACTCTCCGGAACGGTATCTGTTATTACCCATATGCACGAGTCCTTCCGGATTATCACAGGTAAACAGGCCTATTTTTTTATTCAGGCCGTCCAGGTCCAGCTGATTGGTGGCCTGTTCTTTTCCGTCTTTATCTTTCACAACCTTTTTGGTCAGCTGGATGCGCTTTCCATCTCCGTCCAGCACAAAATATCCGTCCCTGGTAGCCAGGAAGTCCCCCTCCTCCGATACGGATATTTTGAAGGAGCCATCCCTGGTATACAGCGGCTGGGTTCCTCCGTTTCCTTTTTCCACGGCGAAAAAACCGTCTCCTGTAATGGCAAAATCCAGCGGCTGTCCGCTTTTTTCAAATGCCCCCTGGATGAAAACCGGCTGCACATCACTCATTTTTACGCCGTGTCCGGTAAGAAGCTCTCCGGATTTGACGTCCATCTGCGTGTACAGCAGATCCTGAAAGGCTCCTCTTTCTGCCTTGTAAGCCGTAGTGTTCACATTTGCCATGTTATTGGCGGTGATATCCAGGGCGGACTGAAAGGTCCTCATCCCGGAAACCGCCGTATAAAATGCTGTATTCATCTTTCTTTTCTCCCATCTGCACGCTTCGCCGTATGCAGGGTGTATGCGCGCGTGAATTCTGCGCTGCGCTTTTTACCCTCAGATTTTTCCGATTTCCGAAACCGTCTTCTGGTTCATCTGGTCGATGATGGTAAGCGCCTTGCTGCAGGACTGAAACGCGCGCTGGATTTCCATGGTTCTGGTCATTTCCGCGCTCAAGTCCACGTTGGAGCCCTCCAGGCTGCCCTGAATCACGGCGGTATTCACGGGAAGAAGCTGTGCATTTCCCGCCTGGAACATTCCGTTTTCATAGAACTGCATATTTTCGGGTATATCCGGCATCACGATTCTGAGCGTTCCCAGGATATCTCCCTTTCCGTTCCGGAAGGTACCCTGTTCATCTACCTGAAAACCTTCATTTCCGGGACGGACGGGGCCATTTTCTCCCATGAGCCTTCCTATTCCGTTCAGGCTCAGATATCCTTCGGCATCCATGCGGAAATTGCCGTTCCGGGTCAGATACTCTCCGTTCTCTCCCTGGATGACGAAATAACCGTCTCCGCCAAGGGCCAGATCATAGGCGCCTCCGGTCTCGGTCAGGTCCCCGGGTTTAAAGGAAACCGCCTGGGATGCGGCCGCCGTCATGAGTGATCCGCTTCCCATGGAAGTGGATTTTCCTCCCTGCATACGCAGGAATTCTTCTTCAAAGGTGGTTTTAATCAGTCTTTGTTCCCGATAACCGGGTGTCTTAACATTTGCCATATTATTGGCGTTCAGGTTCAGTGCCCTCTGATTGGTGAGCACGCCTGAAGCCGCCGTATAAAAACCTGATAACATCGGTTTCCTCCTAACCTTCCATATATTCCCGCAGACTGTCTCTGAGTTTTTTGACAGCCTTCGTATGGATCTGGCATACGCGGGATTCCACTACGTCCAGAATCCGGGCGATATCCGCATATTTTAATTCTTCATAATAGTAAAGGGTGATGACCAGCCGTTCTTTTTCCGTAAGTCCCTCCACAGCCCGGGCCAGCACTTCCGTAAGCTCCTGCCGGCAGTAGCTTTCTTCCGGCCTTAAAGAAAGATCCGGGCTTTCCGGTTCCATCCGGCTGGCATTTTCCTGTGCATCCTGCATCATCCCTTCAAAAGAAAGGATGGAGGCACGATCCATATACTGCAGGTGGCTCTCAATTTTTTCTGTTGGAAGGCCCATGTAAGCGGCTACCTCCGCCGCATCCGGTTCCCTCATTTTTTCATTTGCCAGCTGCCGGAAGGCTTCTTCGATATGTCTCTGCAGGGAACGGGCCCGATGAGGCACCCAGTCCTGGCTTCGTACAAAATCTATCAGCGAACCTCTTACCCGCAGGAATGCAAAGGTTTCAAACTTCGCGCCCCTTGTTTCATCGTATCGTTCCAGACAATCCATCAGCGCAAGTACGCCCTGGTTCACCAAATCTTCTTCCTGTGCATAGCCGGATGCCATGCCTCTCATCTGCACCGCGGCGGAACGCACAAGGTGGATATATTCATTTATCAGTTTTTCTCTTAACTCCGGGCTGCCGGTCTGCTGGTATTCCTTCAGCATCCGGGCTTCCCGGGTTTCCGTCAACTCCGCCAACATTTTTTCCTTTCTACGTCAGGACGATATTTCCAAGCGCCTGAATCTGGATATTATTATCTATTTCACTGAACGACAGCACCGTAACATTGGGGTAAAACTGGTCTATCAGCTTTTTAAAGTAAATCCGCACCACGGGTGAGGTCAGCACAATCGGAACATTAACCAGATCCTTGATTTTGTTGATTTCCCCGGTGGAAGCGGTAATGATGCTTTGTATGGAGGAAGGATCCAGGGCCAGATAGGAGCCTGTTTCCATCTTTTTCACGGAGGCCATGAGCATGTTCTCGATTTTTTCATCCAGGCTGATCACCTTCATCTGTCCTGCTTCGGAAAAGCGGTGGGAAATGGTGCGTTTCAGCGCCTGGCGCACGTATTCCGTGAGCATATCCGTATCTTTGATCTGTTTTCCGTAATCGCCCACCGTTTCAATGATCGTTTCCATATCACGGATGGGAATTCCTTCTCTAAGCAGATTTGCCAGCACCTTCTGCAGGCTGCCCGGACTGATAACGCCGGGGATTGTGTCCTCCACAATGCTCGCATTGGTCTTTTTCAGGTTTTCCAGCAGGTTGTTGACCTCCTGACGGTTGAGCAGTTCGTAAAGATGTTCTTTGATTACCTCCGACAGATGTGTGATGACTACCGAAGCCGGATCGATCAGGGTATAGCCTGCCATTTCCGCCTGTATTTTCCTATCCTCACTGATCCATTTGGCAGGGATGTGAAAGGCCGGGTCTATGGTGTCGATTCCCGGGATGTCATCCGCGTCCGGGCCGGGAGAAAGCGCCAGGAAATGATCCATAAGGATATCTCCTCTTGCCACTTCTTCTCCTTTCAGCAGGATGCTGTACTGATTCGGATTAAGCTGCCCGCTGTCCTTGATCCGGACGGAAGGGATGACAAAGCCCATTTCCAGCGCCATCTGCTTACGGAACATGACCACACGGTCTATGAAATTCCCGCCGTTGCTTTCATCCGCCAGGGGAATCAGGCTGTAGCCGAACTCCATTTCTATCTGCTCCACATTCAGAAGCCCATAGACATTGTCCATATTTTTATAAAAATCAGCTTCGCTTGTCACTTCCGCTTCCACCATTCCGGGAACGGTTTCTTCTATCAGATTTTTCTGTTTCCGCTGCAGGTAATAACCGCCTGCCAGCAATGCTGCCGATGTACAGAGTATCTGAATTACCGGAAATCCCGGTATCAGGCTCAGGCACGCGGCGGCCGCACCGGCCATCATAATGACGCGGGGCTGGGCGAGGAACTGCCTTGTCACCTCTTCGCTGAGGCTGTTTTCGGAAGCGGAGCGTGTTACGATCATACCGGTAGCAACAGATATGAGCAGCGCCGGTATCTGGGATACCAGGCCGTCGCCTATTGTGGAGGTGGTGTATATCTGCATGATCTCGGTGATGCTTCCCTGTTTGTTCATTGTCCCTACCAGAATGCCGCCTATAAAGTTGATCAGCGTAATGATGATAGAGATAATGGCATCTCCTTTTACAAACTTCGTGGCACCGTCCATGGAACCGAAGAAATCGGCTTCCCGCTGTACCTTGGATCTTCTGATTCTGGCTTCCTGTTCATCGATCAGGCCGGTATTGAGATCTGCATCAATCGCCATCTGTTTTCCCGGCATGGCATCCAGGGTAAAACGTGCCGCAACCTCAGCCACACGCTCGGAGCCTTTGGTAATTACGATGAACTGAACCAACACGATAATCAGGAAAATAATAAATCCGATAATGGCATTTCCCCGGATGACAAATTCTCCGAAGGTCTTTACCACCTGTCCTGCATATCCGTTGTCAAACAGGATTTTCCGGGTGGAGGAAATATTAAGTCCCAGCCGGAAAAGTGTGGTGATCAGCAGCATCGAGGGAAAAACGGAAAATTCCAGGGTTTCCCTGATATACATCGCCATACACAGAATCACCAGCGACAGGGTAATGTTCAATATAAAGAAAAAGTCTAATAAAAAGGTAGGGAGGGGTATCAAAATCAGGAAAATAATTCCGATTACACCGGCAGTCACCACTATGTTATATCGTTTCAATTACAGATCACCATTTTCTATAATACTTTTGGTATTTACTATTTCACTGATGCGCACCCCGAAGTTATCGTCTATGACCACTACTTCGCCTCTCGCAATCAGCTGGCCGTTAACAATAATGTCCACCGGCGCGTCAGCCTGTTTATCAAGCTCCACTACCATGCCGTTATTAAGGCTCAGAATCTCTTTCAGCTTACGTCTTGTTTTACCGATTTCCACAGACACATGAAGGGGGACATCCATCAGCAGTCCCAGATTTCCCTGCGGGATGGATACCGGCTGCAGCTGCGCCGTTTCCCGGTATGCGGTTCCGTCAATCCGCCCGGCGGCCAGAAGCCCGGTACCGTTCTCGTCCGGCATGCTGTCCATGATTTGAATGCTGTTTCGTTCTTCTTCCTCCCGGACGGCCCGTTCCTCCTCCTTCTGCTTTTTCACCGTAATTTCCTGCATCAGGCTGTCCGTTGCCGTTTCGGATATGCATTCCAGGAACTCTGTTTCCATCAGATCCCCAATTGTCATGCCATAGCGGATGACAGTGGTCTTACATGCGGCATCCTCTCCCATAATTTCCCACAGACGCTGTCCGCTGTCCGATAAAAACAGCTGGCAGTCCGAAGAATCCATAGTATTTTCCAGGTACTCCGCCACCGATTTGGCAGCGCTGTGCACCATCTGGTTCAGAAGCTCCCCTGCCGCGCTCATAGCCACTTCGTCGAATTCAAAATCCGGATCCGGCAGGTCGTCGCTTCCCATCAGCTTGTTCAGGAAAGCCTGTATATCCCGCTGCCTGAAAATCATGACAATGTTTCCGGCGGCATTCGAAGTAAGGCAGCTCTTGACAAACAAGGCTGGTTCCAGAATGCTGTATTCCACATCCTTAACCAATGTTTCTGATTTTTCCGGAGCCTTGATCTCCACCTTCGTCTTAAGCATGGCGGAGATGGATTCCCCTGCTGCTTTTCCGTATTGTTCCATAAGCGCGTCAAAGATATTATCCTCCGACAAATTCCGGATTTCCTGCTCTGCTGCCATTTTGCCTAACTCCTTTTATCCTGATTATTCTTATTTCTTCTGCCGAAACGTCTGGGTGTGCCGCTTTCCTCTTCCGAGCCCTCTTCTTCCTCTTTTCCGAGTTTCATGTGGGCCGGCAGAAGCTTGTAGAGCTTTTCTTCGATGTATCTGGGATTTTCTCCCTCCTGTATGGCTATAACCCCTTCCATGACAAGCTGCTTGCACAGAAATTCTTCCTCATGCCGGGCCTTCAGCTTGCTTGCCACAGGCAGACATACAATGTTTGCCAGCAGGGAGCCATAGAGGGTTGTAATAAGGGCCACCGCCATACCGCTCGCAAGAGCATTCACATCCTGCATGTTTCCAAGCATCAGGATCAGGCCGATTAAGGTACCGATCATTCCGAAAGCAGGGGCGAAGCTGGCCGCTTTTTCGTAAAAGCTGCGATCCAGGGCGTGCCGTGCATCCAGCTGATCCAGTTCCGTTTCCATCGCCGCCTTTACCTTTTCCGAATCCACAGAATCCACTACCAGCATAAGGCTGTTGTGCAGGAATGGTTCATCAATTTCATTCAGCTTATCTTCAAGGGACAAAAGCCCTTTCATTCTGGCTTCCGTCGCAAGCTCCACTATCTGTTGAATAGACTGCCTGGGGTCAAACTTCTGGGGCCGGAAAATGATCTGCATATGCTTTCCGATTTTTTTAAATGCACTGGGGGGAAAGGAAAGCATCATAACGCCTATCGTTCCTCCTATTGTTATGGCAAGGCTTGGATAATCCCAGAACGCATGCAGATTCCCGAGTACTACCCGGGTGGTATCGGAATCGAACATAATTCCGAACAACACCATTCCAACTGCCAAAATCAAACCAATAATCGACAAAATGTCCATAACCTGTTATATCCTTTTCTCTTTTGTTTCTTTCGGCCTCCTTCAGGAGGGGCCGGCTCCGCCCAGCAGCTCGCGTACGATGTTCCTTCGTTCTTCCCGTATTTTTTCCACTACCTCATCCATGGTTTCCCTCACGATGAGATGCTTGCCGTTGGTGAGAAGGATTGTAGTATCCGGATTTTCGGAAACCATTTCAATCAAATCCGGGTTCAGTACAAAACGTTCCCCGTTCAGCTTTCTTAAAAAAATCACGGATACCTTCTCCTTATCTCTGCCATTTATTTTTTATGTATGTGTTATCTCTTCAGATTTACCAGTTCTTCCAGGATGGTATCCGATACCGTAATTATTCTGGAGTTGGCCTGGAACCCTCTCTGGGTCACTATCATGTCAGAAAACTCGGAGGAAATGTCAACGTTTGACATTTCCAGCGCCGATGATTTCAGAGCGCCGGAGCCGTTGGTTCCCGCCTGGCACAGCTTGGCATTGCCGGAATTGGCTGTCTGCTGGAAGTAGGAATTTCCCACCTCCTCCAGGCCGTACGGGTTCTCAAAGGTGGCAAGGTCAATACGGCCTACCTGGATTTTTCCTTTGTCGGGATGGTTGACTTCCACAATACCGTTCGCCAGAATAGAAACTCCTACCTGAGAGGAGGACAGCGTGCCGCCTGCGGTTCCGCCTTCCAGGACAAAGCCTTTCTGTCCCAGGCCGAGCTCTTTGGAATCCTGTGATGCGGTAACTGTACTGGTTCCCTTGGAAGTCATTGTCGCCGTACCAATATCCGCTCCTGCATGATCCTTCAGCCATTCATCCGACAGCTTGGTAAAGCCTTCATGCTTCATTTCAATATACTGTCCGGTTTCTTCTCCGGGTTTTACAGGGCTTTCTTTCAGAAGCACCGAATTGGCCGCCGTACTGCTTTCATCAATACGTCCCACAAAAGTCCTTGTATCTCCGCCTTTTACCACAGTAGCCGTAATTTCCCACGCTGCTTTTGTGTCAGCCGTTGCCTTGATATATTTGGCATTAAATGTCACGTCTCCTTCTGCAGTAAATTTAGGTACACTGCTCACCGTCTTAGGAAGCATGGAACCAAAAACACCATTCGTTGCAGCATCGTCTGCGGACAGTGTCAGTTCTCCCGGAACCACATCGAAGTTATAACCGAGGATTTCCGCACCGGTCAGACCTCCTGCGGGGAACAGGCCGCCGTCAGGCACCGCTGTCAGAGACAGCTTTCCGGTAGGGTATTCTTTTCCTCCGTTAGCCTGGGTAATGGCAGTGTTCACTTTATCCATCAAATCACTGAGGCTGCTGAACACAGATTTGGCATTGACGCGGACTGTCAGGGAACCGGTATTCATTTCCGTATCCTTTACCACAGCGTCCGCTCCGTCCGGCAGGGTATCATCCACCACAAAGTTCACGGATACATTGGCATCTGTCGTCGCTTTTTCTGAAGTCAGCGTATAGCGGATCCCGTTAATGGTTTCCGTTTTTACCGCTTTCGCCGCCTGCTGGGAAGGAATGTCCAGATGGATCTTATTGGAGCCCGGCGCTTTGCCAAGCGGATCCCCGGAAACACCCAGTACCGTATAACCATTGGCGTCTGTCAGGTTCCCGCTGTTGGGATCGATCTGAAGGGCTCCGGCCCTTGTATAGAAAATATTTCCGTCCGAATCCTGTACCTGGAAAAAGCCTTCTCCGGCAATAGCCACATCCAGCCCTCTGTTGGTGGACTGAAATGCGGAACGGCTCATGTCCAGGTCGATGCCAGCCAACTGGGTACCATAACCGATCTGGGAAGCATTAGTTCCTCCCATAGTTGCGCTTCCGCCCGTAGCGTTCTGGAGTGTCTGGTAAAACACATCAGAAAAACGTCCGCGGCTGGATTTAAAACCAAATGTATTAACATTGGCAATATTATTGCCGATAACATCAAGCTGGCTCTGGTGTGCCTTCATACCGGACACCGCCGAATATAATGATCGTAACATTACAAATCTCCTTTTCCACCGTTCTTACCCTTCTGTCAGTCGGGGTAAGATAGCCTCCTAAAAAGGACCGGCTATATCATAACGGTTCCGTCAATATTGGTGAATACGCTGCCCTTCAGGCTCTCGTCATTCACGACGGTAACTACTTTGTTATTGGGTACATTAACTACAAAAGCTGTGGTATCCATAAGAATCAAAGGCGTTTTCAGGCCTTTTTCCTCTGCCAGCCGCACTCCCTCATTCAGGCGTTCCAGCTGTTCTGCGGATACATCCACATTCCGTTCTGCCACGCGTTCCATCGCGTGTTTGGAAAAAGAAATCCCACTCTCTTCCCTGAGCTTCTCTTCCAGAACCTTCTGAAAAGAAGTATTTTCTTCTCCGGAAGTCTCCCTGCTGTCCCGGTTTTGTTGGATATCAACGGGATTGCCGGTATAAACTGGCCTTTGCAGCAATTGATTATATCGTAATGGATCCATCCCTAATCCTCCTTCCCGTCCCTATACACCTTCCGGACTGTCTGCGTTCGAGCCGTCTCCGGTTCCATCCGCTCCGTCTGTTTCATTCGCGTTTCCGTTATTCTCTGCTCCGCCGGTTCCATCTGTGCTTCCGCTGCTTTCTGCTCCACCGGTTTCGCCCGCACTACCGCCGCCTTCTGCTCCACCGGTTCCGCCCGCGTTTCCGCTGCCGTCCATCCCGCCAACTCCGTCCGCGTTCCCGCTTCCGTCTGTTCCTTCATTTCCGTCTGCGCTGCCGCTTCCCTGCGTTCCGCCAGTAACTTTATTTCCATCCGCACTGCCGGCCGCACCGCTATCCGCGGCATTCCGAATGCTTTCAAAGCCTTCCGTCAGTTTTCCGTCCAGCATCTTATTCATATCTTCCAGCTGGCTGCTTATTTTTTTCAGGGCACCGTCGCTCTGGCTGGAGGGCTTCACTTCCATGATCTCATCCAGGGTAAAGCCTTTGCCTCCCACGTATATCACATATTCCCCGTCCAGCAGGGAAACCTTCTCCACCGGTCCTTCCGTTGTGGCCAGGTCGCCGTTTACGGTGATCTTCGCCGCCGTCACGTCCTTTCCCACAAGAGAGGTTGCATAGGTGCTTTTCGCGTTATAGGCCAGTTCCTGCATCTGCTGCATGGTAGTAAATTGTGCGAGCTGTGTCACGTACTGGGTATCGTCAACCGGATTCATAAAATCCTGGTTTTTCAGCTGTTCCACCATCAGCACCAGAAAGTCGTCAATCGAAACCTGTCTGTCCGATTCCTTCTCGAATACCGCATCGATTACATTGCCTGTACCGCTGCTCTCTCCGGCTGTATTTTCCGTGCTTCTTGCATAAGCGGAAGCATAGGTGTCATAGCTACTGTTCAAACCGTCTACTGCCATTTGGGCTGTTTCCTCCTTTCCCGTTTTTGTCAGATATAAGCGTACAAGCTTCCTTCCATCCGGTTATAGACCGGAATTTCCGGAGTATCTTCCTCCTCTCCGGCTGCCGTTGCTCCAAAGTGACGGAGTATCCCGCCCGTCATCTGATGCTGCTGTCGGTACATATCCTGCTGGTATCCGGAAAAATCCATTCCGCCGAAGCCGCTGTGATAAACCTCCTGCACCTGGGCATTCAGTGGCTGAAGAGCTTCCTTCAGCTGGAGCAGCTCGCTGTTTATCAGACGCTGTGTGTCTTCATTGCTCACGCCGATACGCATGGAGATTCTGCCGCCTTCCGTAACCATGCGGACTACGATTTCTCCCAGGCCTTCCGGCTTAAGACGAATGGTAAAATGGTTCATGCCCTTTGCCATTCCTTCCTCCAGACCTGTTTTTACCTGCTGCATAACCGGAACCGCTTCTGTCTGCGTATTGGGAACTGCCGTCATTTCCGGCCTGTCCGCCGTTCTCACGGCTATCATGCGATCTAAGGGAAGATAGGCTTTTTCATCCACCTTTTTCTGCAGGGCCTCAGTATCGGTTTCTTTGTCCTGCAAAACATAAGAGGTTTCGGTATCTTTTTCCTCTTTGCTTTTCCCTGCCATGGCTTTCAGAAGCTCCGACTGTTCCTTCAGCATATCTCCATAAGAGGATGCGCTGTCTCCAAAAGCTTCCTGCCCGTTTCCGGCTGCTTTTACACCGGTACTGCCGGCCTGTGCCGCATTTTCCAGTCCGCTGTCTTTCAGGACAGAAATATCTTCTGCCGCTCCGGCTGTCTGTCGGTCGGTTTTCTTTCCCCGGGCATACTGCATTTCCCCCGCCGCCGGATTGGCAATGGCCGCTGGATTTTGTTCGCTTCCTGCCGGAAACGTTTCTGCCGCATCGGCTGTCTGCACAATACCGGAAAGAGACATTTCTTCTTCCCTGCTGCCGGTATTTCCGGAAAGCTCCTCCCCGGGCAGAATCATTTCCCAGCCGTTCTGCTGCATCTGTTCCTCCATCAGGATTCCCGCTGCCGCTTCTGTCTGTTCTTTGCCCGGTTTTTCCACCTTGTCTGCGGGTTTGTCTTCCGCATTCCCGGCAGTTTCCTTCAGGGCATCCCCTGTCTTATCCTGCGTATCCCGCGATGCTTTTCCAGCTGCGTTTTCTTCTTTTTTCACCGGCTCACCGCTTTTCTGACCGGGCTGTGATGCCGCTTTTCCCGGGCCTGCATTCGCACTTTTTCTGTCGGACGCCTGATTCAGATGAGTATTCAGCATCTCCATAAAAGAGTCCCGGGCCGCGGCGCTTTGCCGGTTATCCTTACCCGTTCCTGTTATTCCTGCGTTCTGTACTGTCTGTACTGTCATGTTTTTCACCACCTTTCTTTTCCATTTCTTCCCGCCACAGGAGGCAGGAATCATATATAGGAAACGCCATTGCGCACGAAGCTGCCGGAAACATGCTCAGATATCATCTCCTGCTCTTCCTTTGCTTCTGCATGGCGGTATTCCTCCAACTGTTTTTCTTTCAGGTTTTCCAGCTTTTTCACTTCCTGGGAAACGCTGACCACTATCTGGCGCTGTTTTTCGATTTCCTCATCGATGCGGTTCAGTTCATTCCGGATTTCCTCCAACTGTTTCTTCCCGCTGACCAGCAGCACGCTGGACGAGCGCAGGGAAAAAATGGTGGTTCCTTTACGGATTTCCTTTCCCCGTTCGGACTGTATTTCTTCCATTTCCTCCATAAGTCTCAGCCTTTTTTCTTCAAGCCCCGTCCTGGCTGCCAGAAGCCGGCTCATAATCCCCCGTTCCTTTTCCAGATCCTGTTCCTGATAATTCAGCATCCGTTCCAGGGGAAAGTTAAACTTTTTCATTGACTGCCTCCTACTGCATCAGTTTGATCATCTGAAGCACCGTTTCTTCCAGGGTAAAGCTTTCATCCGTCTTCTGCTGCAGGAAATCGTAAATCTGCCGGATCCTCTCCAGCGCTTCATCCAGCTCCGGATTCGTCCCTTTTTTGTAAGCGCCTATGGATACCAGATCCAGGTTGCTTTCATAAACAGAACGCATTTTCCGCAGCCTTCCGGCGGCTTCCTTATGCTCCGGCAGAACGATTTCGTTCATCAGACGGCTGATGCTGGAAAGGATATCAATTGCCGGATAGCGGTTGCTGGTAGCCACCTTCCTGGAAAGCATGATATGGCCGTCTATGATACCGCGCACTGTGTCGGAAATCGGTTCATTGGCATCGTCCCCTTCCACAAGAACGGTATAAATGCCTGTGATGGAGCCCTGTTCGAAATTACCGGAACGTTCCAAAAGTCTTGGCAGCTCCGAATAAATGGAGGGTGTATAGCCTCTGGCCACGGGCGGCTCTCCGATACTCAGGCCGATTTCCCTCTGTGCCATGGCAAAACGGGTCAGGGAATCCATCATAAGAAGCACATCCTTCCCCTGATCCCGGAAATATTCTGCAATCGTGGTGGCTGTCATCGTACATTTGGCGCGCATCATGGCGGACTGGTTGGAGGTTGCCACCACCAGGACCGATCGTTTCAGTCCTTCCTCTCCCAGATCCCGGTTAATGAATTCCACCACTTCACGGCTTCGTTCCCCCACCAGGGCGATCACGTTCACATCCGCCTTCACGTTTTTGGCAATCATACCCATCAGCGTACTTTTGCCCACGCCGCTTCCGGCAAATATTCCCATTCTCTGGCCTTTTCCTATGGTCAAAAGGCCATCAATCGCTTTTACTCCCATCTGGATGGCGGTATCGATACGCGGCCGATCCATGGGATTGGAAGATACTCCGGTAATGGGATAAAAAGCAGGCTGTTCCACGGGAGGCCCTCCGTCAATTGGCTGGCCGAGCGCGTCCACCGTACGTCCGACCAGGCTGTCGGCCACCGGAATCAGAAGCTTGCTGCCGGTATTGTGAACCGCACTTCCGTAACCGATTCCTTCGATATCCTCATAGGGCATCAGCAGGACCTTGTTTTCCCGAAAGCCCACCACCTCAGCGGCCATCTCCCGACTGCTTCCCGCCACCTCTATCGTACATACATCACCGATACGGCATTCCGGCCCTGTGGCTTCCACCGTGGTTCCTACAATTTTATCAATACGCCCCATATAGGTGTACAAATCCGCCCGTTTTAAATAATCACGGACTTTTTCTGTTTCCATCCTCATATCTGCCCCTCCAGGGAGGCCAGCTGGCATTTCAGCTGTTCCAGCTGACGGAACACCGAAGCATCCAGAATCCCGTCACTGGTTTCTATCCGTACCCTGTCCAACGGACATTCTTCTTTTTTCACTTTAATGGTCCCTCCGTATTTTTCCTGAAGGGGTTCCAGTTCCTTTTCCAGTGCCTCCGCAAGCTCCAGGGCTTTTGCGGAAATATGTATGTCAATCTTCTTTTTATCCCGTTCAGACTGAATGGCCTTTTTTACCAGCTCGGCCATTTCCCCGCTGTCCTCTTCAATCCGCTTTTCCAGGATTTTGCCGGCAATATCCAGGGACAGCTCCACAATCTGGCTGCGGATATCCTCCAGCTGGTTCTCCATCCGTTCATAGGCTTCCCCTATTTCCTGCCGCAGGCGAACGGTCAGGTCCTCCACCGATGACAGGGCTTCCTCCAGTCCCTGTTCATGTCCCTGCTCCCGGGCCTGTTCCCGGATCCTCACAGCCTCTTTTTCCGCCGTGTTCACTATTTTATCTCTCTGTGCGTAAGCATCCGAAAGGATCTCCGCCATGGATTCCCGGGCCTGGTTTCTTGCATGCTCCAGAATATGCCTTTTTTCTTCCGAAATCAGTGTATAGCTCTCTTCCTGAGCTTCCGGCCATTCTTCCTCTTCCGCCGATTCGAAGGTTTCTCCATATACGGCCACCTCAAGATCCTGATATACGGTCTGACCGCTTTTAATAATTCTAGACAATTACTTCATCCTTTCCATCTTTGGAAATCACAATTTCCCCTTCCTCCTCCAGGCGGCGGATGGTGGAAACAATCCTCTGTTGCGCTTCCTCTACCGAACTCATCCGGAGATTATGCAGAAACTTCATATCCGTCTGTATGCTTTCCCTCATACGGGTTGACATATTGGAAAAGATCGCATTGGTCACATCTCTGTTAGCCACCTTCAGGGCCACGGCCAGATCCCTGGAATCGGTATCCCGGATAAAACGCTGGATGGACATGGGATCCAGATAGGCGATATCCTCAAATACAAACATGAGCTTTCTGACGCCTTCCGCCAGGCGGGGATTCTTGATATTCAACTCATCGAAAATATCCTTCTCCGTGCTGCGGTCCACGTGGTTCATCACATCAGCCACATAATTCAGCCCGCCTATCTCCATGGCATCTTCTGACGCGGATATCCCGATTTTTCCCCGGACCACCTCCTCAACCACCTTAACAATGGGAGGATAGGCCCGTTCCATGCCGGCGATACGCTCCACTACGTCAATCCGGATATCTCCCGGCAGCTCCGCTATGATTTTGGAAGCCTGCTCCGCGTTGGCATAAGAGAGGATAAAGGCCAGTGTCTGGGGATGTTCATTCTGAATGACAGCCATCAGGGATTTATAATCAACTTTCCTTATAAAAGAAAAGGATTTGGTATGCAGGGCTTTGCTGACCCTGTCCATCATGCTTCTTGCCTGCTGCTGCCCGAACGCCTTTTCCAGCACCTCTTTGGCGTATTCCCGGCCGCCGCCTGCTATCACTTTTTCTGTCACACAGCATTCATAAAAATCTTTTGATATTTCTTCCAGCTCGCCGCTTGAAATCTTGGGAAGACGGGAGAGTTCCACGGACAACTGTTCGATTTCCCCTTCGGAAAGGTGCCTGAGGACCTCGGATGCATTTTCCACCCCGATAACGGATATCACCGCCGCCGCCTTCTCCGCAGCGCTTCTATCTTCTGTAGCCATATTACTCATTTCCTTCCTTCAGCCAGGACTTAATCATAGCCGCAATAATTTCCGGGTTGGTTTTGGCAAAGCTGCGTACCTGATCCATGGGATTTTCTTCTGCTGCTCCCACAGGATCCTGGGTTCCGCTTCCTATCGTATTCACAACGGCTCCCTCACCGGCCCGCTCCAGAACGGCGGCTCCATCCCCCTGGTTCTCCGCCCGGGCAAACATCTCTTCATCTTCTCTGTTATGTCTTCTGCTCCTGTGAACAAGCAGAAAAATCAGCAGCAGAAGGATGAGCAGCCCGGCTCCTGCAAGAAAGAGTGTATTCCTGTCCCATACAATACCCTGCGGTTCGGTCTCTTTTTTCTCCGGCTGGACAGTTTCCGGCTGAACCTCAGTCTGCCGGAAGCTGGTTATGACAATATCCTCCGGCGCAATATTGGCAGCCTTGGAAACCGTGTCAATCAGCTGCTGTTTTCTGTTTTCCGTCAGATTATTATCATTAACCGTTACCGACACGGTGGCTTTCTGCAGCTTTACATTATCCTTTTCTATCTGCTGCTTTATATATCCCACCAGATAATCCACGTTATTGTAATACTCCTCCGACTGCGTCCCGCTCTGCCCGCTGTCCGCCGTCCCGTAAGAAGGAATATCGGTATTATTTTCTTCTCCGGCCACACCGCCCGCCCCCTGGGTGGAGCCCTGGGATTTGCTTTCTTCCGACTTTCCCACAACCCCGCTGCCGTTTTCCTGGGGAACATACTGCATATTTTCCGTAATCATCTTGTCATAATCGATGACGACTGTGGCGGAAACACGAATCTGGCTGGGCTTATATGCCAGAGTCAGTACATTCATGATCTTATCTTCCAGACGCTTTTCCACCTTGGACTCAAAATCCAGACGATCCAGCCCGTAATAGCTCCCGCTGTCCAGGCTCTGCCCCTGCAGTTCTTCCATGGTCACGGCATTGATTACGGCAACGTTTTCCGGAAGAAGCCTGGGCACGCTGTTGGCCACCAGCTTCTTGATGGCTGCGACCTTTTCCGGGGACAGCTCATAAGAAGGCACTAACGTCAAAGAGACAGAACCTGTGCTGTCCGAGCTTTGCTCATCCCAGACATAGATACTGTCATCAGAAACATTCAGGGTTACGATGGCATTGGAAATCCCGCTCATATCCTTCAGCGTCCGCTCCAGGCGATCCTGAAGATTCAAAAGAAGATACTGCTTCTTCTCGAATTCCGTGGTCGTAAAACCCGTATTATCAGAAAAAATATTAAAAGGCAGGGCCGTCTTGGGATATCCCAGCAGGGACATATCCAGCATAATATCCCCCAGCTCCGCTTCCGGAACCGTAACCTCTCCCGATTCATTACGCTTTGCATCCACCCCGCGGCTTCTCAGCACGGTATACACTTCCGTATTCTCATCCACAGATATTCCCGGAAACAGCACTTCATATTTTCCCGTATTTTTTACATTAAGAAAAATCGCTGCTCCCAATGCAACCAAAACAGCTGCTGCGATACCGACCGCCAAAACAAGCTTCTTTCCGCCAAAAAAGCGGTTAAGGGTCTTATTGCTTTCCACCTTAGCCTTCACATTATCCTTTATACTCATCTATCTCCACCGCAGCAAGTTTATACCTGCATTCCCATTATCTGATTGTATGCGCTTACCGCTTTGCTGGTCAGCTGGGTAGTAAACTCCACCGCAGCAGCTGACTGTTCCGCCTGAATCATGGCGGAATGCAGATCATCTATCTCTCCCAGAGCGAGCTTTCTGTCCATTTCCGAAGTTTCCTGCAGGGCCTGGTCGGCTTCCCTGATCGCTTCCTTTAAAAAGCTGCCGAATTCTTTCCCTTCAGACGGCAGCTGACTTCCTTCACTCTTTTTCAGTTCCTCAAGAGTAAGAGAAGGCTCCATTTTTGTTATCGGTACAATAAACATTAATTACACCTCGTATCATATGTAGACTGCTAGCCTATTATATCACATTTTAGCAATTACAAAAGTATTTTTTATTATTTTCTACAAACATTTTTAAGTATATTTCTGAATTTTTATAACATTTAACGTTTTTTAACATTCTCATATGATCGTTTATGTGTATTTTTTGTTTATATATTCTTTTTACAATATTTTCTAATTCAATTAAACGTTTTATAATTACATTTATTTTAAACGATATTCAGTTAATATACTCCATTCTTTTTTTCAATTTCCAAACACATCAAGCAAGAATTTTCCTTTTCTTTTTCACGTTTTGTGCCCCTTTCCTGATATATTGTGATCAAGATATCCCTCCGGTTACCAGCAAGTAAAAAATTACGGAATTTCGTGCCCTTCCATAAAATGGCAGCCCGGCACAATTTTACCGTCATTTTGATTCTCCATAACAGCATTTCATACCAGCCCAATTTTTGCCCGTCAGTTAACTATTTCATTTACTACCAGTTAAGAAACACATATTTACCAAATAAATCCATCCCCCTGCATTATTTGTCATCACATTATTTGTCATACTGAGAAAAACATATTCACAAAAGAACCCTATCAAAAAATTCATTCCTGAAACGAAAAATCACTGCAATTTTTTTACATTCCCTCCCAACAACATACAGCCCCATATCCTCTAAACGATACCTCCCCATACCAACTACCTTCGCCAGGATAAACGCCTGAATCACAGCCGTCATGCCGCCCTGCCCCGGCCGGCCCTGTTTCCTTCCTGGGCGAGGGGGGAGCGCTGTGTATGTGTTCTGTGACCCATCTGAAAAAAAGGAGATGTTTCTTAATATTCCGTTCCGCCGGAATTCTGCTGCCCTTAGCGGCCTGTCTGACGAGCGCCACCCCTTCTGGCTCAAAACCAATAATTAACACCGCGAGGAGTTCTGCCGCGTCAGCAGAATTCCGGCGGAACGGAATATTTAGAAACACCCCTTTTTTGAAGCTGGGCCACAGAACACATACACAGCGCTCCCCCTCGCCCAGGAAGGAAACAGGGCCGGCCGGGGCAGGGCGGCATGACGGCTGTGATTCAGGCGTTTATCCCCACCCTCTTAATTTCCGCCAAAACAAGCCGATAATATAACAATAGTCTATATCAGATAAAGAGGAGTGGAAACATATGCCATTTTTTAAGAAATCAAAAAATAAAAAAGAAAACTCCGCTGCAGCCCCTCCTCCGGCGCCTGCGGACACAAGCTCCGAAATTACTCCTGATAAAGAAACCGATTCCCGGGAATCCGGCGTCACTGCCTTTTCTGCGCAGACTCTTCTCCAGGAGCTGCAAAACCGTCAGGCAGAACACCCGCAGGATCTGGAATTCATCCAAAGCCGTCTTCCTGAAATAATGGAAATCTGCGGACAGCACGCTGAAAATCCGGAGCCCGCGGATGCCGCTGTACGGATCCTTCTGTCCCCGGACCGCATGACCGCTTTTCTGTATCTCCTTCCTCCCACAGACGGCGGCGCCGAACCTGAGGAAAACGATATTATTTCTGCGGCACAAGACACCGGGATAACCACAGGAATCGACATGGACCTTCTGAAGCAGATTTATCAGCACAGAAGCTATTACTGTGTCTTTCCCATCGCCCGGGGCACACCTCCCGTTGATGGTGAAAACGGAAAAATAGTCGACCATTTTTCCAGAATCAGGCAGATTCACCTTCAGGAGGACTCCCGCGGAAGTATTAATTATAAGGATCTGAACCTTTTCCAGAACATTGAAGCCGGTGAGGTTATCTGTGATATCATCCCGCCCGGTGACGGAACGGACGGCATCGATGTGCTGGGCTATGCCGTGCCCGCAAAAAAAGGAAACGCACCGGTTATCCCCCAGGGGAAAAATACGGTCCTGAATGAGGAAAAAACGGCTCTCACGGCAAAGGTAAGCGGAGAGATTTCCTTTCAAAACGACGTCTTCCGTGTGGCATCCCGGCTGACAATCCCCGGAAGCGTGGACGGTTCGGTAGGAAACCTGGATTTTGCGGGCGATATTCTGGTAATGGACGATATCTGCCGGGGATTTACGGTTCATGCCGGCGGAAATGTTATTGTTTACGGGATGGTGGAAAATGCTTCTGTCACGGCAGGGGAGGACATAGAAATCAGAAAGGGCATGAATGGAAGCGGCGGTGGTTTTTTGAAGGCCGGAGGCAATGTTTCTTCCCTTTTCCTGGAGCACGTCCGGGTAACGGCCAACGGAAATGTATCCTCCGAAACCATCATTAACAGCAATATCACCTGCGGAGGCTCCGTTCTGGCCCTGTCGGGACGCGGTACCATTATCGGAGGAAATATCAGCGCGTCAAAAAGTGTGGAGGCCAGGAAAATCGGCACACCGTCCAATAATGAAACACGGATAACAATCGGCCAGGCTGTGCAGGAAGAAAAGAACACGGAGCATTTGTCGGCCGAATTGGAAGAGGCTGTTAAAACACTCGAAAAAATCCGTCTGAATTACCGTTATCTGACGGAACAGCCCTCCGTTCCTGAAAACAAAAAAGAAATTTTCAATATTTTAAGTGAACAAAAAGCTCTTTACGAAAAAAAGGTGAAGGATCTCAATGAACAAATCGACAAAATGCTGCGGGCAAAACCGAATTACAGCAAATGCCGTGTGAAAAGCGATATTATCTATGGTGTTACAGAAATCAGTCTCAATCATTCCCATCTCATCATAAAAGACACTAAAGAACACTGCAATATCTATTATAAAGACGCTGAACTTGTTCTTGGTACCTTCTGAAATGTAAAAAGAAAATTTCCTGACAAGTCCTCCCTTTCATTTTAAGCATTCAATCCGATAATAAATAGTGACATCTGCTCCTATGCAGCATAAATTTTTTTTCCGGAGGCCTATATGGATTTATCAATAAAAAACTGTAGAAAATGTCATATTCTTGATCCACAGACCGGCGCAATGCTCAGTGAAGCCGCTGTAAGCTATACAAGAGAAAATGAAATATACCTTACCTTTCCCGGATGGGAGCTGGTAATGGAGGAAGCTTATCTGATGCCGGTGGTATTTTTTGATTCAATAAACGGTCTGGTGACCTGTAACTGCAGCATTTGCCAAATCGAGCCTGTCATAGACAAAAAGGGGTATTACCATGGTTTCTGTCATATCCTGTCCGTAAAAAATACAGCCGACCGTCATGAAGACTTCCGGCTGCCTCTGACAATAACCGTAAATATGTCATACATTGACCCCGAAACGGGACGAAGCGGCGGTATAGGCGGCGTGACCTCCAATATTTCCGCCGGAGGCGTATATATTATCGCAGCGCAGAAGCTTCCCGTCCAGGTTTTCTATACCCATTTTCAGCATAATGTCCTGCCCATCGCCCCCCAGACACGGGTCCTGCGGACAGAACCTCTGAGTAATGGGAAATATGGTTATGGCTGCTGTTTCGAGGATCTCTCCTCTTACACGGAAAGCCTGCTGCGGAGATTTATCTTCCACATGGAATCCATCCATAAAAAATAACATCGGACGGCAAAAAAGCCATCCCTCAGCGTATTAACGCCGGGATGGCTTTTTTCGTGCGGCTTTTATAATCGGCAGGAGGATATGGCAATGAATGCCGCTCCCTTATTCCTCCTGCATTTCTTCTTCCTGACTTACCACTTCCGGTTTGGCGGCTTCTGTTTTTTTCTCTTCCCCGTTCAGTGTAAAATGCAAAAAATAAGCATAAATATCAACCACGGCCTGATACAGCTCCTCCGGTATTTCACTTCCCAGCTCCAGCTGTGTAAGGACTGTGGCAAGGGAATCATCCTCATAGACAGGAACACCGTTTTCCGTTGCTATCTCCACAATCTTCTCCGCCATATATCCCATTCCGGAAGCCACAATAACCGGCGCGTTCTGTTTATCCTCATCATAAGTGAGCGCTACGGCTTTTTTATTCAATGTTTCCCTAAACTCTGACATTTACTCCATTCTTCCTTTCGTAAATTTTCGGAAATGCTTCCGTAATCGGTATGGATTCCTGGCTGGATCCGGTGACCAGATTCTGCAGCCGGATTCCGTTCTCGGCCATGATACGATTTATATTCTGCCTTATTTCCTTCTCTTTCCCCTTCAGATTATCCGGAAAATCCAGCTGCATATCCATCTTCCCGTTTTTATAAACAAAAAACATGTCGAAAAATCCCAGTTTTTCAATATCAAATTTAATTAAAGCCTTTACAACACGGCCATCCTCCTCGTCATCTTCGGCGGCCCCTTTGTCATCCGGATCCACCCAGAGCTCCGAATACATCAGCCTGCCGTCCACCATCATGGGAAGCATGAGGTGGAGGACCGGCATATACACGCTCTCATTCAAAAGCATGGAATGGACAAAATTCTGGCTTATCATCTTTCCTTCCGTGCTGGCGTCCCCGTTCATACCGGAACGCAGGATATTTAAGAACTCCTTATTCCAGCCTTCATCCGTCTGTGAAGCCTTGCGCAGGACCGATTCTATCAGCGCCTCATCCATACTTCCGAAGACCTTTTTAAAGCCCTGGAACCCCATTAATTTTCCAAATGTCTGCATCAGTCCGTCCATGCTTCCGTTTTCATAACGGGCAAGCTGGTATGCCAGATGCGCGGTATACTGACGCAGCAGCCCTCTGTCATGGGTGGCGGATATATACTTGTTCAGAAAAGGAAGAATCTTTTCCTTCAGCAGCGCGGCGTTCTTCTGTGTATCCCCGTTCACATGCTGCTCTCCCGTCTTAAGACGGGCGGCCATCCGCTCCAGTTCACCGGCTGATTTGCTGAACATTTGTTCCCTGCATTTTTCCAGCAGTTCTGAAATGGACTGCATAATGTGGCCGCCGGAGGCCATGTCTCCATAACGCCTAACAAAATCAAGGAGCCCCGCCTTTAAATCCACAGAATCCGTGTTGTTGAACACCTGCCGGAGCAAATCAAAAAAGGGTCCTCTGTAGCGGATTCCCATATCGGCCTGTTCCTTCAGAAACGCCGACATATTGCCCTCCTTCAGTCCGATCATGGAGAAAAACCGGGCGATATCCTCCGCTGTCCCCTTATTCATGCCCGCCTGTACAAGCAGCTCCTTTTTTTCCATAAGAAGCCGCATCAGATCCTCCACCTGATCAGGCGAATTGTTAAGCAGCTTTATAAAATGGTTAAAATTAGATTCATAATTCAGTTTCAGCTGTGTGCTGTTCTGACCTGCATCATCCCGCCCTCCCGGCCTGGATACCTTCTGGGGGGTAATCGGCGCCTGTACGCCCTGAACCTCCGCGTTTGCGGTCGGATTCATTTTTATATTGTTGCCGTTTTCATATCCCCCTATGGGACTGGTAACTTTTAAAATATTAGACATTTTTTCTCTGACTCCAATTATTTTTTGATGTATTCTGCCGATATATAAGTATGTGTTTTAAGTACAAAAATATAACTGACAGATAAGGCGGTGTAAAGATTATGGACAACAACCTGGACAATCTACTTGATACCTATTTATTCGAAACGAATTCTCTTCTGGAACAGCTTGATGAGTTGTTAATAAATGCGGAAAAGAATACGGATTTCACATCAGATGACGTGAATGAAATCTTCCGTATCATGCACACAATTAAAGGTTCTTCCGCAATGCTTGAGTTTACTTCCCTCATGACCATTGCACATCACATCGAAGACCTGTTCTTTTATATTCGGGAGAATGGAATCAGCAAGTTAGACAGCACGCACAAGTCCGAACTGTTTAACCTCATGTTCAAATCTACCGATAAGCTGCGCGAAGAAGTGCAGAAGGTGGAAAATAATGAACCTCTCAGTACTAATATCGACAATGTAATAGCAGAAATTAATAGTTTTCTTGACAAAATCAGTGACAAAGAAACGGAAGGCGGATCGGAAGGCGCCGCCGCTGTTTCGGAAACACCTCAGAATGCTGCTCCTGAAACGGCCGCAGGCCAGGAATTGCCGATGTCCCATCTCCCGGAGGATAAGGGAATGTGTTTTGTGCATATTTTCTTTGATGAGGGCTGCGGCATGGAAAATCTCCGGGCGTTCATGCTGGTCACCTCTGTAAAGGATGCCACTTCTGATTTCCGCTTTTATCCTGACGATATTGAAACAAACAGCAGCTCCGCCGAAAGCATAGTACAGGACGGTTTTTATTTTGCCTTCGATTCAAGGGAAACGGCTGAAATTGCCATCACTATCATAAAAGACAGCAGCAATATCCGTTCCTATGAGCTGATTGACAATCCGGCTTATGCGGCGCGGGAGGCTGCAAAGGCGGCGCAGGAGGAATCCCGGAATACCGGAAATGCGGCTGCAGCCCCTGCTAAAAAGCCCGCGGCTCCCGCCGCCCATAATGCTCCTGTAAAGCAGAATTTAATCAGTGTCAACCTTTCCAAGCTGGATATGCTCATGGCTGTTGTGGGAGAAATCGTCATTACTGAGTCCATGGTAATTTCTTCCCCTGAGCTTCATGACCTGAAGCTCGACAGCTTCCTGAAATCTGCAAGACAGCTGCGCAAGCTCACCGATGATCTGCAGGATATCGCCATGTCGCTTCGTATGGTGCCCATTTCAGGAACCTTCCAAAAAATGAACCGTATTGTCCGTGATATGAAGCAGGAGCTGAACAAGGATGTGCGGCTGACAATAGAAGGAGAAGATACAGAGGTTGACAAAAGCATTGTGGATAATATCAGCGATCCTATCATGCACATTGTCCGCAACGCCATGGATCACGGAATTGAGAAAACGGCGCAGGAACGTATTGACGCAGGGAAGAATCCCCAGGGCGAGGTTCTTTTATCCGCCCGCCATACCGGCAGCGAGGTTATCATTATAGTAAAAGATGACGGAAAGGGAATCGATCCTGCCGCTGTTCTGGCAAAGGCCCGTGAAAACGGCATTCTTACAAAACCGGAAGAAGAATACAGCCAGAAGGAAATCCTCTCTCTCCTGATGCTTCCCGGCTTCTCCACCAATAAGGAGGTAACGGAATACTCCGGACGCGGTGTGGGTATGGATGTTGTAAAACGGAATGTGGAAAGCATAGGCGGCACCGTAACCATAACCAGTGAATACGGAAAGGGGACCTGCATGACACTGCGCATTCCTCTTACCCTGGCCATTGTGGACGGCATGGAGGTCAGTGTCGGCGGCACTATTTTCACCGTGCCTATCTCCAATATCCGCAAGTCCTTCAAGGCTCTTCCGGAGGATATCATCTATGATTCCGAAGGCCATGAGATGATACGCTGCATGGGTGATTTTTACCCGCTTGTACGTCTTCACCAGCTGTATAATATCAACGACGCCATTACCAGCCTGGAAGACGGACTTCTTATGTGGGTGGATGCCAGCGACAAGTCCTACTGCCTGTTCATAGATGAGCTTTTGGGAGAACAGCAGGTTGTTGTAAAGCCTCTCCCTCCCTATCTGAACAATTTTAATATCAAGAATTCCGGAATCAGCGGCTGTACGATTCTGGGAGACGGAAATATCAGTATCATACTGGATATCGCCAATGTATATCATTCGGCACAGTCCCTTTTTTAAACTGCGCCCGGATAACAGAGGCCGTATACCGGCCCGCATATGATCAATAAAATTATGGAGGCTTTAAAATGGCTGAACAAATAAACGACAGAACAGATGAAGAACAGATGATTGAAGAAAATACCAATATCCGAAGCTATCTTACCTTTATAGCAAACGGCCTGACCTATGGTGTGGACACCATGCATGTTGTGGAAATCATTACCGATTATTCCATACGGCCCGTCCCTCTTGTCCCCGAATATATAAAGGGCATCATCAACCTGAGAGGGCAGATCATTCCCATCATTGATTTCCGTCTGCGCCTTGGCTGTATGGAAGACCTGGAATCCAACAGCACCATCATCCTTCAGGTTGAATCCAACACCATAGGCATGATGGTGGACAGCGTGTCCCAGGTACTTGATATTGACTTACGCCAGACCTCGTCAATTCCGGTTGAAAGCAGACAGGAATTAACCAACGGCATGGTATCTTTACCGGACGGAACCGTTATTCTGCTGTTGAACTACGAAGCGCTTGTTGAATAAACAATAAAACGGACAGGAGCCAATATAATGCTGACTATAAGTGATAATGATTTTAAACGCTTATATACTTTTATCAAAAGTAAATATGGTATCGATCTCTCCAAGAAAAGACAGCTGATTATCGGAAGATTATCCAATGACATCCTCGCAAAGGGATATACCAACTTTACAGACTATGTGAATGATATCCTCACCAAGGCCAGCCCGGCGGACATTGACAGTATGCTGAACCGTCTTACTACAAATTATACCTACTTTATGAGGGAGGAAGAGCATTTCACCTTCTTCCGGGAAACAATCCTCCCTTATCTGGAGAGGACAAAGACGGATCACGTATTAAGCATCTGGAGCGCGGGCTGCTCCACCGGCCAGGAGCCCTATACCATTTCCATGATATTAAAAGAATATTTCGGCAATAAAGCCGCCATGTGGGATACCAGGGTGCTGGCCACCGATATATCCCAGAATGCCCTTACGGCCGCCCAGAACGCCCAGTACGATGAGGAATCCCTGTCTAAGCTTCCTCCGCTATGGAAGAGCAAATACTTTGACCGGACAGCGGAACCCGGTATCTGGACCGTAAAACAGAACCTGAAATCCAACGTTATTTTCAGGACCTTCAATCTCATGGATCCTATACGTTTCCAATTAAAATTTGATGTGATTTTCTGCCGGAATGTAATGATTTATTTTGACCAGGCAACGAAGAACGGATTAATAGAAAGGTTTTATAATGCCACCGCCCCCGGCGGTTACCTGTTAATCGGCCACTCCGAAAGCCTTAACAAAACCACGACCCGTTATAATTACATAATGCCGGCAACATATAGAAAATAGCCCGTATCCTTTAGAAATATCAGAAAGGCGATATGAATATGCTACTTAATACTCCTATTAAAGTTCTGGTTGTCGATGATTCACTGGTCTTCGGCCGTTTTCTTACCAGCAATCTGCCTAAGGCAAACAGCCGTATCCAAATCGTTGGATATGCTGCCAATGCGTATGAGGCCATTGAAAAAATACCCCAGTGTGCACCGGATGTCATCACCATGGATGTGGAAATGCCTAAAATGAACGGGATAGAATTCCTGAAACAGGTCATGCCCAAGCATCCGATACCGGTTATCCTGGTATCCGCCGTAAACATGAATGTCTTCGAGGCGCTCTCAAACGGCGCTGTGGATTTTGTCAAAAAGCCAAATCCCGCCGCCAACTTCGGCCGTCAGGAATTCGTCGAAAGCCTGGCATCTAAAATCATCATTGCTTCCCGCTCCAAGGTGCGTGTGGCAGGCCCGTCTTCTGTAAAAAAAGAGCCCCTTTCTCCCATAGTCCCAAGACTCAGTCCTATCAATCCTGCGAAACTGAATTCCATGATCATTGCCATCGGGGCTTCTACCGGAGGCACAGAAGCCACTCTCCAGATTCTTCAGGCACTTCCCGAAAACATTCCCGGTATTGTAATCACTCAGCATATGCCTGAGGGTTTCACCAAAATGTATGCGGAACGTCTTAACCGCCTTTGCAGGCTTCATGTAAAGGAAGCCTGTACCGGAGACAAAATAGAGCGCGGCACCGTGCTGATTGCCCCCGGAAGCCTTCACATGAAGGTGGTACGGCTCGGCTCTTCCTACACCGTCAACTGCTTCTCATCAGATAAGGTAAACGGCCACAGGCCCTCCGTTGACGTCCTGTTCCGCTCTGTTGCCGATGTGGCAAAAAGCGACGCCGTGGGCATTATTCTGACAGGAATGGGGCATGACGGCGCGGACGGGCTCCTGAAGATGCGAAGGGCAGGCGCCTATACCATCGGCCAGGATAAGGATTCCTGTGTTGTCTACGGCATGCCCATGGTGGCGCATAACATAGGTGCTGTCAACGTCCAGGCCTCCTGTGCCAATATTCCCAGGGTGCTGACAAATTACTTAAATAAAATACACTGATAAAAAAATCAGCGATATCCTCTTCCGGTATCGCTGATTTTTTATTCCTCTTATTCTTATATTTATTGCTTATTTACCGTATTCCCGGATACTGTGGATTTCTGTTCACTATCCTTGGCCGCCGGACTTTTATATCCGATTCCGTAAACAGAAAAATGTGTTACATCGGATATCATGACTTTTTTATCACCGTCATAATAAGAATTCTTAATCCAGTCAAGAGTGTTGTCCGCCCCGACATATACGAGGCCAAGATTTCCGGCATCTTCCGCCGATGGCTTCTGATAGGGGATAGAAAGAGTAGCCAGGCCATTTTTGAAGTGGATATCAACTATCTCTTCCTCTTCTCCCAGCACCTCCAGAACCTGTATATCCAGAACCGGCCTGTCCTCTATGTAAAGCTTTCCTTCCGTAAATTTATCCGTCAGGACAAACGGACGCACGCGAACCTTGATATCCCCTGCGGTTGCCGCCAGAAGCTCGTCAATTCCCCGTCCATTCAAACGGAGCCGCACCATCCTGCCGTTGATATCCAGGGACTCACCTGCATCAGACAGCCGTTCCAGCATGTCGCGTTCCAGGAAGGCCTCCATCTTCTTTTCATCCTCTGTTATCCGAACCTCAGTCTCTTCGTCCGCTTCCTCTTCCGGAAGCTCTTCTTCATCATCACCAGAACCGTCACCGCTCAGAACCATTTTGCTTCCGTTCCCGCTTTGCAATGTGAGGGAACCATTGCCCTTTAACTCAAGTTCCGCATCCTTCTGCATGAGGATACTTCCCGATATCGGGCTGGCTCCGCCGGTAAATGTATTCTCTCCTTTTAATGTAAGGACAGCCTCCGCCCCTTCTCCCACAGTTAATGCATAAGCATTCCCTTCGGGGGTAAGCAGCACATCCTCCAGTGTACAGCTCACCGATACACCGGAGGACACCTCTATTGAGGCCTTATGTTCTTTTCCGTCTCCATATATCGTATATCCTCTGTAAGAACTGTCCGCAATGAGGAACTGCATGCCGTTCTGTTCATAACCGTCCTCCGTAAAAAGGATGGTTCCATCAGAAAGATAAATATCCTTTAAATCACGGAAAGAAGCCTGCTTCCCCGTTATTCCGGAAACCTCCTCCAGGTCTCCCTGATAATCATAAATCTCCCCTTCATTACGTAGTGTCCCGGACACATCCAATATGCCGTAAGCATATATTTCACCCTTATTCACACATTCCGTACCTTCAGGTATGACAAGCTCTCCATCCGGAGGAATTACCAGCTTCCGGCCGCTGCCGATTTCCAGAGGATAGGTAAGCGTGACCTTCTGATACACTTCAATCGTATTTTTTGACTGCCAGATCCCATTTTCTTTTTTGAATTCATCCAGGATATCATCAGCGAACAGCATACTATTTCCATTCAGAGTAACCGTACCCTTTCCGTCCTGTTCCTGGGGAGAGCCCAAATCGGCAGCTCCTGCTCCCCCGTATGCACTGATACAGCCGCCTTTTAACAGGATATCTCCCCCTGTTCCCTGATAACCGCTGCCGATTCCGGCTGCCCTGGCTCCGCCGGTGGCAGTCACTGTTCCCCCCGAAACAGTAATTTTGCCAAAGGCCATATCCTTTTCACTGCCGATCCCGGCTGCCTGGCTTCCCCCGAAGACCATGAGCGTATCCTTTTTTCCTCCGGAGAGAGTCACCTGCGCCCCCTCCTGCACACGAATTCCTGCATACTTGGCGCCGCTTTTCACATAATTGCTGCCGCTGAATTTTATGGAGACCTTCCCGTCTCCCGCATCCAGCGCACAGCCGCTGGTCCTTATATCCAGATTCTTCAATGTCAGGTTCGCATCAACACCCGTCTTCACCTGAATCCGATCTTTTTTTGTTTCTCCGGAGATGGTAACCGGTTTATCCGATAAAATAACAAGGGTGTTGTTTTCGTACCGGTAATCCTCGCCATAGCTGCCGCCGGTCACCTTCAAATCCCCTGTGGAACGGTTTGCCGCCTCTGTCTGCAGCCTGAAAAAGACAATAAAAGCCGTAAACAGAATGATTATGCTAAAAAAAGCAGTTACCGTTAACCTTATTTTCTTCATGTATTCGTTTTATCCTTTTGATTCTTCAGCATGTTTTTCAGATTCTTTATCGACTCTCGGTCAACTTTGGCCGACTCCTGGTTTACCTTGGCGGCTTCCGCCAGCTCAGAACGCAGAATACTGATTTCCCTCGGCGCATCAATGGCAATCTGGACACAATCCTGGCCGATATCGGAAACAGTCACGGTGATATTATCACCTATTTTGATTGCCTCGCCTTTTTTTCTTCGAAGTACCAGCATATCAGACCTCCCTTCCGGAAAATTCAGAAAGGGAATGACGGAACCTGTAGTTCCCGTCCTCCAGAATCACCTGAATCGCTTTCCTCGTAACGGAATTCACTACAACAGGGCACTTAAGGTTTACCGTACTTTCTTCCGGCGTATTACGGATAACACATATCACATAATAAGATAAATCCTCTTCCCTCGACGTCCCCAGCCTTTTATAGTCCTCAGGCTTTAATTTGGGATTATAATCCGGCGACAGCCGGAAAGGATTCATAATAATAAAAGAGGTATCCCTGTCTTCAATACTCTGCAGGCAGAGAATGGTATCATCATCCGCCTCAAAAGGAACAGGGAGAAAGTCTTTTCGGTTTTCAAAACCAAAAAGACCTTCTTCAAAACAAATTAATTCTTCTTTATTGAATTCAAGCATACCAAAATACATTGTATCCGCTTTCATATCCATACTCCATTTTCTTCGTTACCACGCGGGTAAACGTTATTTCAGTCACGCCTTTACATTAATATTCTCACCGTTAAAATGAGCTGCCACACTCGGGGGCACATATATGGGTTTGCCCACATATTCAATGATCACATCCGGCTGCTGGGTAATCGAAAGTTCAATTGTGCCGGGGATAAATTCCACCCGTCCTTTTTCCACCTTCAAATCAAACTGCAGCTTATCCATCTCATACTCTATAGAAAGAGACGGCGCCTCATAAGAGAACTTCGCGCCCTGGGAAGGTATGAATTTTATATTGAAATTGCCTTCCGGCTGGGCCACACGCTGTCCGATAATTTGATTCAGCATTTCGTTTCCCTCACCAATCTGGGTCTTAAGCATCAGCTTCCCTTCGGATGCATACTGAGCCGTGGCCTCATACGAAGCACTCTTCCCCCTGCCCGCAGCCTGCTTAATGGCGGTTGCCACAGTGGGCACTACTGAATTACGCGCTTCAAACGTATCAATATTCAGCTTTACGGGACGGCTTTTAATATGCATGCCGCCTTTATCACGGCTGATTTCCAGCTCAGCCGTTCCGCTTTTTATTTCCAGTCTTGCATTATGGACTGTCAGCTCATAATTGACCGGAATGGTTTTAATCTGTAAAAGTTGTTCCATCACTCAAACACCTCCCGCTTATGAAAACTAACGCATAAAATCTAGTAATGACGGAGAGATAATATTAGTTCCTATTTTCAGTGCCGTAGTATAGGTATAATTCGCCCATGAGAAATTCATAATCGCTTCTGCAGGATCCACATTTACAATGCTGTCAATCTGTGTGGACAGCGAAAGATCCAGATCGGTAAGCCTCGTCTTCGTCGCTTCCAGCAGAGTGGTTTTGGTTCCCAGTTTTGTCGTCATATCGTTCAGAGTATTTGTGCCTTCCCTGAAGTCTGTCCAGAGTTCCGCATATGCATCCCGATCAAAGGTATCGGCTTCTAACACTTTTACCATTTTTCCGATTGTTGTAACCAGATTTTTATCGCCGTATCCCACTACATTGATACCGGGAAGAGCCGTATTAAATGCGCTGGAAGGAACCACCTCACCACTGCTGTCAAAATTGAGGCCGAAGCCGATATCCACATAGGTCCCCTCTTTGGAATATTCCTGCAATTTGGCCAGTTCAGTCGGATCCGTTGTATTAACATCAATTCCTCTGTAGGTAAGGACGCCGCTGTCACTCAATTCAAACGGAGCCTTCATACCGCCCGCACCTGCAAAAACAAATTCATCCCCATACTGGGCATTCAGGCTGCTGACCATAGACCGCTGCAATTCCTTCATGGCTGCGGCATATGTGGCGCGTATACTCTTTTCCTGATTGCTTCCGTTCATGGCACTGACCGAATAATCCCTGTCGATCGTCTTGCAGATATTTGTCATCTGCATAATCGCATCTTCCTGTGCATCCTGTTTGGACTGCACCTCCGTCAGTGTGGTGAGGTAGCTTTTATTCCTCACATATTTTCTTTCCAGCAAGGATGCTGAAAGCGCACCTCCGGGATCTTCCGAAGCTTTGGTAAACCTGCGCCCTGTCAGAACCGCGTTGCGTGCTTCCGACAATCCGCCGATATTTTTGCTCAGGCTGTTCTGATAATTTCTCATCAGCATATTTGTCGTTATTCTCATCTGCTCAATCCTCCTGTTATCTGCCTACGACACCTGTATTATTTATCAGCTTATCCAATGCCTCATCCATTGTTGTCATAAGTCTGGCCGCAGCACTGTATGACTGCTGATAGCGCATCAGATTCATAACCTCCTCGTCCATATTCACTCCCATTACGGAGTCCCTGGCATCTGCCGAATTAGCCAATACTGTTACCCGGTTATCAAGAATGGACTCTGTTGATTTTTTCTCAATACCCTGTTCTGCCTGTATATTGGCATAAGCTCCCGGCATAGTTCCCTTGAAGACCTGAATGGAAACTCCAGAACTATTCGTTCCCATAAATTCAATGGTATCGGTAGACAGAAGATTACTCATCTTCAGAATATTCTTTCCTGAAGTGTTGTCTGGATCATCTGTCTCGTCCGCTACCAGCCGAACGGTACCATCCATCCAGCCGTCTGATATTTTAATATTGGCGGCTGTAATAGTCCCGCCTCCCTCTGCCTCGAACAAAGGACCTCCGTCGTACAGATTATTTCCCAATCCATCTGTAAAGGTATTCATCTCGTTCATTTTTGTAGCCAGCGTATTGACGAAAGAATCAAACATTTTCTGATAATATCCAATCCCCTTTACATCCGAGCCATCAAATATGCCTTCCTTATTAAGCATATCCAGATTCCCTTTCAGGATACCTTCCGTAAACTTATCCGCAGCATCTGTATCATGTCTTATGCTTCCCGTAGAATCCAGATATTCCAGATCAATCTTGCTTTCCCCGGTTGCCGGATCAATGGAATATTTCAGGGAACCTGCCTGATCATCCTGTATAAGATAGGCATCTTCCGGCGGATTATTGAAACCATCCTTAAGCTTAATACTCATGGTTTCCACCTTGAAGCTGCCGCCGACAACCTCTTCTCCATAAACCACATCAATGGGAAGATAGGTCGCCAGATCATCAATCAACTGATTCCTCTTATCCTTAAGCTCAAGAGCGGGGCTTCCCAAAACCTGGCTTTGTTTGATGGATTCATTTAATTGCTGTATAGAGGTCAGAATCTTGTTAATATCCGGAATTACTGTCGTCTCCATCTTCGATTCCAATTCCGTACGTACCTTCGACAAATCCGTAGCATTCTGGTGTATATAAGAAAGCAGAACTTCAAAGGAAGAACGGACCAGATTATCATTACCGTTCTGTCCCACTTTTGTGGAAAGTGTCTGCAGCTGCTTTACCACATCATCCAGGGCATTTTGTACTGTAGTCACATCCACATTATCAAATACATCACCAATTCCTGTCAGCACCTGATTCTTCGCATCGACACTGCCCACCCTGGAGAGCTGGTTTCTGAACTGGATATCCAGAAAAGGATCCCTTATCTGGCTCACCCCGGTCATCAGTACACCCTGGCCTACCTTAACCGCGTATTTGGTATTAAAATATTCTGCACCAGTAGGGCTGATACTCGCCAGATCCAGACGCTGTCTCGTATAGACGCTGTTATTAATATTAGTAAGATTCTGTCCCGTCACATCCAGCGCTCTCTGGCTGGCATTCATACCCAGCAGCGCCATGTTCAGGCCTGAAAATGTTGACCGCATGTGTTACCTCCTCTAAGCCTTTCTGCTCGTATAATGTTTCTCTGTTTCTTTTTCCTTGCCCTGTTCGGAATATGGTCCCGTTTTGTCAAGCATGTTCTCAACTACGTGTAGATTCGTCTTAATCACTTCATTCACATCCCCGTTGATATCACGGAAGGACTGCAGATTCCGATCCAGCTCATCAAACACCAGCTGAATATCTGCCTTTTGCTCTTCATCCAGGTTTTCCGCCAGCTGCCGGAAGCTCATTCCGTTCCACCCATGCTTCTGCTGCAGGGCTTCCCTTCTCTGATCAAGTCCCTTCAGCTGAAGAATTGCCACCTGTTCCCTTTTCATGCATTCTTCCAACTCCACCACATTATGGTCAGCAGCCGCTGTCAGCTTATTTTTTTCTATCGGTATCAGTTCCTCAAAAACACTGTTCAGCTCAACAATAATTTTCTTCAGTTCCTCCATCTTAACTATCTCCTTTATCTTCCAAAAGTATCCTTGATGCAATGGCGGAAACATCTATTTCATAGCATCCAGATTGGATTTTTTCCCTGAGAATATCCAGCTTTTCAGCAGGCGCCTCCTGCCTCACCTCCGCTGACAGCTTTTCAGCGAGTATTTTAGCAAACTCCGTTTCTCCCGGAATCATTTCTGTCTGGGCGCTGATTTTTATTTCATCAAAATTACGTTTCCTGTTTATTCCATATTCATTTTCATCTTTTTTTACAGACTGTGCTTCATTCTGGCGGTACATATTATGAATATGTTCCATAGATATTTTCATACAATCACCTCTTTACCTAAATTATCGTCACAATCTGTAAAATATTAAGAAACGTTTTCCATTTTTCTCTTTTTTCTGAGTTTCGTCTTTATATAGATAAAAAAGCTGCGCACAAGTCTTCTCATCCAGCACAGAGGGAGCAGGATACGGTATTTTCCCATTCTCGGATATATCATGGTCATGTATTCCCTGTCGGGAAACATCCACTTCTGGATTTTTATCCGCTTTTCTTTCTTTTGTTTTTTCCGCTTTTCCCGGATGGTCTGTTTCAGAAGCGGCAGGATCTGCATGGCTGTTTCCTGTCCCTGCGCTCCCTTGAAAAATATGTAATTTTCCAGTTCTTCAAAGGTTTCCTGAGACTCTGCCTCTCCCACTCCGCCGCCTCCGAACCAGATATCGGTCAGGTCGAGCATCTTATTGGTGAAATTCCATACTTCCAGTCTGCCCAGCTGCTTCATGATGTATTTCCAGCTGCTTCCTCTAACCACGGCCCTGTAATACAGCCAGATATCCACCATATCCCTCAAATCAAATTCACCGTCCACGAACCGCTGGGCTTTGCTGCACATAAGATAGATAAACAATCCGGGTTCTTCCATTTTATGGACATACAGGCTGTCTTCTTTTCTCGGCAGTGATTTTACGGGCATGCTGAAATACCTGGTAAGCTTCTTATTTCCAAATATAAGCTTCTCATAAAAAGTAAGACAGACTCCCGATCTGGTATAGCGGTATACCCCAGGCTGTGTGTTTTCCTCCGGTATGAAGTCAAGACAATACATCATCCGGTCCAGTTCTCCCCGTTTTTTCCCCTCTACCCAGAAATCCACTTTATCCACCAGCCGCATCTCACGCATGGGATAAAAGCCGGGATATATGGCGTCGTCCAGAGCCATCACATGAATGCCGTTCTGATCGCAATTCCAGAGCACGGCTTCCACAAGGTTCCTGTACTGCTCCTCCGCCGCTACAGCCTTTCTGTAACGGACCGCAAACCGGTTCGGCCACTCCTGGGGAATTCCCTGCTTCATCCCCATGACCGTGTAGTAAACCATGTTGGAAACATGATGAAAATCTGCTGTTTTAAAAAACAGTTCCCAATTCATCAGAATATCATTGGCCGGTATTTTCTGTTGGTTGATAACTGCCTTCAGACAGTCAATTAATTTCTCTGCCTCTAAGTAATTGCCTTTCATTGAGCACTCTTCTTTCTTCCAATATATCGGCAGCCATCGCATTGTATATGGCCCGTCTTTCGTCTGCAACAACCCGTCCCGCCGAAAGGGTTATGACCCGTTTTCTCATAACACTTACCATTTCACGGTCATGGCTCGCCGCGAGTATCGTCATTCCCTGCCGGTTCAGTTCCTCCAGCAGGCAGAAGATATCCCAGGAGCTGTCGGGATCCAGGTTTGCCGTAGGTTCATCCAGCACCAGTATCCTGGGGTTTCCGGAAATTGCCCTGGCAAGCAGCGCCTTGGCATTTTCTCCCCCGGAAAGCTCATCCGGATAGGCATTCATCTTATGAAGCATTCCGGTTATCCCCAGCGATGCCCTGGCAAGCTCCTCCATCTTTCTTCCATAGTGCCCTGTCGCCCTCAGGGAAAAAATGATGTTATCCAGGATGCTTCTGTTCCGTAAAAGTCCCAGATCCGGTTTCATGATGCCGAATTGTCTTCTGAAGTAGGGCAGCTGTTTTTTATTGAGCGCGCTCACCGAACTGCCGTTCATATAAACTTCTCCGCCGGTAACCGTCTCCTGGCCGGTCAGCAGCTTTAAAGCCGTGCTTTTCCCCGCTCCGTTTCTTCCTATAAAAAACAGGAACTCCCCCTGACCGATATCAAAAGAAGCACGCTCCAGTGCAATTATATCTTCATCATATACTTTACTCACATTTACAAAACGTATTTCTGCCATATTACCTTCCATTTTGCCCAGAGGCAATTTTCTTATTATTTTTGGATTTCAACCGATAATATAGGTATAATCTATTATCTAAAAAGACAATATCTTAAAATATACACCTACGGGTCAAGAGGTTTCTTATGAGAAAAAAAATCCTTCTGTTTCTATTCATAATAGCGGCATGTTTCCTGTTCGCAGCAATAAAGGTAAATGCCTTTCCCATATTTTCTTCAAATGCGGAAAGCTGCTTCAAGCCGGAAAAAAACAGTACCAAATCATCCGGGATACTCTCGTCTCTGTATTTATCGCCCCAGTCGTCTTTCATTTACTACAGCCAGACAGATCCTGAATGGAAAGATTACCTGTACGGAGGAAGGGATCCCCTTTCCAAATATGGATGCGGCCCTACTGTCCTCGCCATGCTGGTTTCCAATCTGACTTCCCGGACTGTCACTCCTGTTGATATGGCCGACTGGGCATCAGAACACGGATATTGGAGTGCCGGAGGCGGAAGCAGACATAATCTGATACCGGAAGGCGCCATAGCCTTCGGCCTGAAAGCCGAAAGTCTTTCCATCCGTTCCCCGGAAGCCCTTAAGCTGCCGTTATACTATAATAAGCTGATTGTACTGCTGATGGGTCCCGGCCATTTTACACAGAGAGGACATTTTATCATTCTGACCGGCGTAACCGATAATGGGAACATTACCGTGGCGGATCCGTTCAATCCTTCCAACAACGCTGTCAGCTGGCCGCCTGAGCTTCTGCTGGATGAACTTTCATCAAGATCCACGGCCGGCGGACCGGTGTGGGTCATATCCGCCTCTGCTAAAATGGAACAGGAATCATAGAATCCGGAATTATTTTATTCCTTATAAAAAGACTCTTCGCCCGCCATCCTTTTGCTGACCACCTTGTCAACCGTGATGGCGTTTTTGAGAATATCGCGTATTTTTGTATTCACATCATTAATCTGTTTCACAAGGAAGGCTTCCTGTCCGCTTTCCTCTTCGGACTTCCCATATTCCCCTTTTCTGTAAAGCAGGCATTCAAGCCGTTCTCTGTCTTGAATGCCTGCTTCTTCCACTAAAAGCCGGATATTTTTTTCACAGGTATCCGCTTTAGCCATTTCTTCGCCGCGCATCTCCAACAGAAGCTGGGCGGAGACCTTGTCATTTCTCGACAGGGCCTCTGCCAGCTCTTTTGTCATTCTGCCTATTTCACTCACGCAGCCATATTTTTTCCTGCTCTGGCTTAAAACTTCCATTAACAATTCTTCGTTCATGTTATGCAATCCCATCTTCTAATACTGAGCTATCTTATCCGCTTCCTGGAAAGCTTCCCGGAGCTCCGTTACCAGTGGCCGCACTTCCTGAATAATTTCTTTATTCCTGCCGGCCTCCAGACGGCCGAACTCATAGAGGAAAAACTCATACATCCTTCTCAACTCACTGCTGATAGCGTATTGAGGATCCAGACAATCACGAAGATAACAGACAATATCCCTGCAGCGTATTACCGAATTGGTAAAAGTCTCATAGTCCTCCTTGCCAAGGGCAAGCTCGGCCCGCATAAGCCGTTTCAGTAATTCGTCATATAGCAGCAACAGCATTTCCCCTTTTGTCATGGTATTTACCGACTGCTCCTTATATTGCTGATATCCGTTTTTATTCATTTCAATATCCCTTTTCTCTCTATTCCCAAAACAGCCTTTTTTACACGCCGCCGAAAGCAGAAGCCAGCCAGCTGCTCTGACTGTTCATTTGAGAAATCAGTCTTTCAAGGTTGGTGAACTGGGAAATGTAGCGATCCTGCTCTACTGACAGCTTATCTGTCAGCCGGTCGATCTCTTTATCTATTGCATCCAACTGTTTCTGCATGGAATTGGTGAGTATCGATGTAGGCGCATATTTGGATCCGGCCCGCTCAATCAGGATTCCTTTTGTAGCACCGGTTGTGGAAGCATACTTCTCCATTACCGACTGAAGGCGGACCATCACGCCTCCGGCATCCGTCACATTTCCATTGGCATCTTTCTCAGAAGGGCGGGTAAAAGCATTTATCACCCCATCCGGATCCGTTTCCAAAGCCTTCTTGAAGGCTTCTTCATCAAATACAAGCTTTCCGTTATCCGAATAATCGGTGGATACCGACAGACCCATTTTCTGCATATTTGAGGCATCGCCGCTTATAATTGTACGAAGCGCGTCAGCCAGCCCGCGGATATCACTGTCATTAAAAAGCATCCCCGCCTTGGCTTTTTCATTCCATGCATTGATCTGGCTTTCCGACATCTCGTCTTCCTGCTCAGCGGTGAGAGGATCATATTTACGGTTCGGCTTGGTGGAGACCTCGTCATTGACCAGCTTCACGATTTCATTGAACGCGTCAATCATTTCCTTTACTGCGGTTACCGCCGGTTCCGTATTCATAGTCACGTCGAAGGTTATCGCTTCGGCAGCGGGATCCAGCACCCCGCTATTATATCCGAATTCCCCTTTAACGGTCACAGTAAGGCCATTCAGATTAAAGCTATTGCTTCCTCTCGTCACCTCTACCGGCGTATCGGAACCTGCATATTTCACCGCAATAATGGCATCTTTTCCTTCCTGTACCTCGTAATCCGTTCCTTTTACACCAAACAGAAGCTGGTCTATTCCCTGATCACTGTCTATCTCAATCTTTCCGCTCGCTCCGTTTTCTGTGGAAGTGAGCACAAAACGATCTCCTTCAGCCAGGTAGCTGGCTTTCACGCCTGCGTCGGAAGCGTTAATGGCATCCATAATATCCGTCAGGCTCATGCCCTTTTTGATTTTGATTTCCGTTCCGTTTATTTTCAGAGTATCCTCATCCGGCAGCGCGGCGATTTGTGCATCCGTCATCCCTTCCATATGTTTCAGGCCTGATTTCGTCCAGCTGCTTTCCAGATTCAGTCTGTTGGAATCCCCTGCGGAAAGTCCGGTTAAGGCGCCGTACTGTCCCAGCAATCCTCTTTCTCCGGCTGCCAGGGAAAGCACGGAGCTTTTATCTTCTACAATACTGTTGTTATTGGTCGGAACAGTCGTTTTAAAAGACAGGCTGCTTTGTCCCGGAGTAGCTGTGGGATCCGCCTTAACATTGATTCTGCCTGCCCCGAACGCTTTGTCCAGTTTCGCCTGCAGATCGGAAACCAGATAATCCAAATCGTTATTTCCCTTTGAAGGATCCTTTAAATCCGCAGCACTGGCCAGCTGAATCCATTCCGTTTTTCCATTATAGGTAAAGCAAATCTGCTTTCCTCCGATTTGATCCGCAACCGATTTCTGTTCCGTGAGCTTTGCATTGCTGGAACCGCGGACGCCGGATGAAGTGATTTCAATGCCCTTATTATCCTGTCCAAACTGAAATCCCAGGTTGCCAAGAAGATTATCGCTGCTGCCTGTCAGTTCAAGCGCATTTCCTGCGGTATCCTTATTGGTAAACGTAAGCCTGCTTCCATCCTCGGAAACAGCCATGGCATCCGCCAGAGTCTTGCCGTCGCCGACAGAGATCTCCCCCATTGCCTTGTTTATGGATGCGGCCACGTCGCTCAGCGTATCATATTTATAATCTTCATTATTCTCCGGAAGGCTGACACTGTAATATTTGGAGCCATATTTAACAGTAAAGCTTGTTCCTGCTACGGTACTGTAATCATTCAATGTGGATAAATCCTGATCAATCCCGCCGCTGGCCAGCTTCTGATCCGATGCAGCCCCTGTGAAATTGCATTTTGCATCCGATGCCATCTGCTTCACGCCTGCGATGGACATGGATTTCGCCAGAGAAGAACTGCCGGACACACCGATGTATTTGCTGTTTTCTCCCAACGCGGTGATCTGATTCGAACTGAAAAGCTTAGTGCTGAGCAGACTCTTGGGAGAGGTATAAGAAATAAAACTCTGAGAGAAATTATAAAGCTTATCCGTAATTCCTCTCATAGCCTCTTGTGTCCATGTTATTTTCTGCTTTGCCTGCTGCTGTTTCTGTATCTTCGATGTGGTTGCATAGGTCATGCTTTCGATCAGACTGTCACGGTCCAGCCCACTGGCCAGCCCGCCGTAACCTCTGAGGGAAGATGCACTGTTTGTACTTGCATTGCTGCTTAATCCGCCTATAGAAGCCATATGTACACCCCTTTTCTTCTAAAATATCAATGGTATCTACATTCATTATCGACAGAAACAAAATGAATTTAATATACCATACCGACTTTTTCCGTAAACAGGAAATAAATTTTATCTGTTATGTCTTGGATTTTTATTTACAACGATACAGGCTTTTGTGATCTCCACAATAATCTGGCCCGCATAATGATCTTCATAAAAATTGAGCAGCGGCGAAATGGAATCCGCCTTTGCCACTACATACTTGGGAGGTAATTTACTCAAAGCCAATGCAATCGTATCGGCTTCACACCTTTTGCACGTACAGTTTCCAAACTGTTTCATATACTTAATGGCCTTTTCCTGTACAATAGATTCCATAATATTATAGAATACAAAGCCATCCATGACTTCAGGCTTCTGCTCCTTTGGGGACTGCTCCTCTTTTTGTGAAAGCTCTTCTTTTTCAGGAAGCTGCGCCTCTCCGGAAGTCTGTTTTCCCCGGGCTTCATCAGATCCCGGGACGGCTTCCGCCGCCGGTTCTTCCGAAGGAATATCCCTGTCAATGGAACTGTCTTCCTCTGAAGGCAGCGGATAATTATCCAGTTCCTCCTGCAGCTTTTCTTTCACGATTTCCGCAACCGGATCTCCTTCTCCCCCGTTTGCCAATACCACATGCACATTTCCCCGGCGGTTCACTGCGGGATTTTCCGGTACTGCCGTATCGTTTTCCTGCCCTGTTCCTTTTTTTTCTGTTTCTTTCTTTTCATCTTTTTCAACAGCTGCATCTGTTCCGGACAGCAGGCTGAGCACATGCTCTGTCTTATTTGTTTTCTTTGCCATTCCTTCCCCCTTATCCGATTCTCTCAATAACTTCCCTTACAAAACAGAGATAATCCTCCGCCGGCTTGGAACGGGGTGCGTACTTAAAAATACTCATTCCATGTGCGGGCATCTCCGATACGGATACACTGTTTCTTATTTTATTGTCAAACAGGGCTGTATCCATCTGCAATGCCACGCTTTCCGCCATTTCCTTTACTTCATTTGCCAGCCGTGTCCTGCTGTTGAATTTGGTCAGCAGGATTCCCAGGATACGAATCTGCGGATTCAGGGATAACCGTACTGAATCTACGGTTTCCTTCAGCTGTGTCAGGCCGACCAGACTCAGGATTTCAGAAGACATGGGAACAATGATATAGTCCGAGGCCACATAGGCATTTATTGTCAGTATATTCAGGGCCGGCGGTGTATCGATAATAATATAATCATATTCGTCTCCGATATCAGAAAGCGCTTCCTTTAAAAGGGACTCTCTTCCCTTTTCATAAAACTCTTTCACACCCGCGCTGAGAGTGATATCCGAGGGAATGATGTCCCCATACTCCGTGGGACAGATAATCTCCCGGATATCCACATTGCCTTTCATTAAATCATAGATCGTCCCCTCGGCATCCGCATTTAAGCCGAGGCTGAAACCCAGATTCCCCTGGGGATCCAGATCCAGCGCCAGCACCCTTTTGCCTTCCATGACAAGTCCCGCCGCGAGGGAAGCGGCCGTTGTTGTTTTTCCCACGCCTCCCTTTTGATTGGTCAGCACAATATTAACTGCCAAAGCTATTCCTCCCTTTCCACGCTGTCTTCTTTACGCTTAAAATCTGTGGTAAGCGCCTGCCATATCTCATTTACATTCTGAATACAGTCCATATAAATCTGTGCCAGCGTAGTCGCATCGATTCCCAGTTCACCGGCCAGCTTCTTGCTTTCCTTCCAGTCAGCCTTTTCATAGGCCAATATCAGAAGCATCAGCTTTCCGGCATCTCCTTCATAAGAAATGAGCGCCTTCTTTACCTCATCCTTTACCGGAATCTCTTCCAGGATTTCTTCCATTGTGGCGTCCACCATATATTCCAGATTGGAGAACATTCCCATCATATAGGCCTCGAATTTATTGATGGGGAAATCAGGTTTATGAATGAGTCCGGTAAGCTCCTGGGCAAATTTGGCCCTCAGGAAGGACATCTTCAGTATTTCCGCAGAGCTTCCTGTAGGATCTTCCTCATCTATGCTGAGCATATAAACCCATTCCCGCAGCTGTCCGAGCCCCATTGTCACAATGGCCTGACGGACGGAAGCCGTCCTTTTTCTCAGGGCAAAATATGCGGAATTCACCATTTTCAGCAGTGCATAGGTCAATCCCGCATCTCTGCTGATGATTTCTTCCAGCTCATCCATGTCCGGCTCATCCTTGGATATGGCTCCGACCAGCTGGAAGAAATTTCCCTGCAGATAATCTATTTTGTTCGCTTTTGTCATCAGTGTTTCCGCAATGTAGTTGCCTTCCATATATTCCACGTTAAGAGCGGCAGCCAGTTCGTATTCCTCTTTTGCGTTCACTCCTGTGGCAATACATTTTTTGCCGAAGGCCTGGGCCATTTTCACTACATTGTCCAGGGAAGTCCTTTCTTTCTCATCCTTACCGCTCACCGATATCCTGATATAATCGGTGTATTCCAGCATACCGAAGTACTTGGGTGAAAACTGGAAATCATTGATGGCAAAAAGATATCCTTCCGCTTTATATTTCTTAATCATGGGAAGCGCCAGGGGATGTACTATCAGATTGTCTTCGATCTGAATTACCAGTGTTTCCTTCCCAAACATTTTCGGCAGATTCCTGAACAATAAAGAAGGGGTAAATGTCATAAACGTCGGCTTATCAGAAAAGATCTTGCCGCTGTTCTGCATCAGGAAATTAATCATTTTATCTGCCGCTGAATTTTCCGTCTTCGAGTACAAATCGTCTCCGTTTGTCTGGAACAGAATTTCATATCCGATAATATTCTGAGTGCTGACTTCCTTTATTGCCTGTCTTACTACACATTTATCCATTTCATTTGCCCTCCCTTACCTGCCTTACAAGATGATCTCAGGCCTGCCGTATGACCTGACTTTTACAGTTCCTGTTTCCACATCCATGGAAAGTGTCCTCGCATAATTGGCGCCCACATCCTGCCTGACAATGCGGATGCCTTCCTGGCGCAGCACATTCTGCACACTCTGTATATTCCTTTGTCCTATATTTCCCAAACTTCCCTGCATTTCAAACATTTTTGCACCGCCTGCTATTTTACAGACATATCTGACTTTCATTCCCCCGAAGGCCTGCATTTTCCGCAGCATTTCCCGGATCCCTGAGTCAGCGAATTTATATACATTATCCCCGGACACATTTTCTGCGGAGGGGAGCATAATATGCAAAAGGCCGCCCAGCTTAATCACCGGATCATAAAGAGTCACTCCGATGCACGACCCTAACGCATATGTGATCAAAAGGCCCTGCACTCGGGCAACCTTCATATCTGCAATACCAACCTTGATTTCTTTATCCATTATTATGTACCAGCTTTTTCATAAGATAGTTTAAAGAGACAATGTCCGGAAGCATAAGCAGGTCACTGTCAAGTTCCTTTTCATCAATAATGAATTTTCCGCGGATGATCATGAGCTTATCTGTCTGATAACCAAACTCAATCATCGGCACGCTCAGTATTCCCCCCAGCATATTCACGGATATCTCCGGCACCGACAGCGCCACATCCACGCCTGCAAGTCCCGACAATGCATTCACATAGGAGGAAATCATAATATTGCCCACTTCATTTAATGCGGATATATCCATTTGATCCAACTGGGAATAATCATCAATATGATGTCCCAGAAGGCGTCCTACTATATCATTTACCAGATCCGGCTTCAGAATAAATAGCATGATGCCATTGATTTCCAGGCTCATCTGAGCCATAACCGCGGCAACGATGGTTTCCGGATTTCCTATGGCGTTCAATGCCTCGTTAAAATCCAGCACATTCACCTGGGGAAGCACCATACGGACCCTTGTACCCAGCATTCCCGACAAGGCGGAGGCCGCGTTCCCGGTTCCGATACTTCCCACCTCCTTTATAACATCCATTTCCATATAGTTCATATCATCATAGCTGTTCATTTCCTACCACCCTTACCGCAGGCTGTTTATTACCTGCTCTATTTCATCAGAAGTCTGGATCATTTTAAGCACATAGGAGTAAGCTCTGGAGCATTCAATCGTTTTGCTCATTTCATCGGCAAGATTTACATTGGACTGTTCCAGATAACCCTGACGCAGTTCTGCATCCGCCGAAAGCACAGGCTCACCGTTCTTTTCCGTTGCCGTCAATTCATTGTTTCCCGTATTCAGCATCCCCTGCTGCACAGGAAACGTATAAATACCGGGCCGGGCTCCGCCCACAATTCCTTCTTCATCCAGCCGGATTGGGTTCCGGTTTTCATCCAGCACCAGTTTTCCATTGTCATTAACAAGGTAAAATCCGTCCGCTCTCAGAGACATATTGAATTTCCCGTTTCTTGAATAAGAAACAGCCTGTGTATTGGGATCCTGAAGCATGAAAAAGCCCCTTCCGGAAATTGCGAAATCGGTATTTCCTCCTGTGGGAGCCATTGATGATTCGCTGAAATCCGTATCCGTACGCCCCATGGCTATGCCGCTTCCCGCCTTTACCCTGGTATCCGCCCCCTGCTCATCGCGCATGTTATAGTACATCAAATCCGAAAACACCGCGTTCTTGCTCCGGAATCCATCCGTATTCACATTTGCAATGTTATTGGCGATAACATTCATCTTTTCCTGCTGACCGACAGCTCCCAGCGCCGCCGTGTAAAATGACATATTCATTTTCCGCTCCCATCTGTGCCCTCAGGCACACATATCAAACTTATTTTTTATTCCTCTGCCGTTTATGCCGGCCCCAGCTGTGTTACTGTTTTATCCATCAAATGATCATACATTTTCAAGATCTGCGCGGCGCTCTGCAGGGAACGCTGTCCGCTCATCATCGCGGTCATCTCGTCCATGGGATTCACATTGGACCCTTCCGTCGCTTTCCACTTCACATCAGCATCCACGGGAGTCCCCGCATCCTGAGCGGTAAACGCGCCTCCCGTTGTCTTTACAAGCTGTTCGTCATAATTCTGAAAGTCCACTACGGAAAGCGTCCCATACAGGGTCTGTCCGTCCGCACTGAATATATTCCCCCTGGAATCCGAAATAATATCATCCGTGGGAAGCTGAATGGGTCCGTTCTGTCCCAATACCCGCCCTACTGTGGGTAAGGTGAGATATCCTTCCTCATCAAGTGCAAAAGAACCATTTCTTGTATAAACGGTCCCTCCTTCTGTCTGTACACAGAAAAATCCCGGAGTCGTCAGCGCAAAATCCAACGTATTTTCCGTCTCCCTGAACATCCCCTGTGAATAGTCTGTCACAGTCGTATCCGCCGAACGGACCATCGCCATATTTCCCAGCGCCGCCGGGGAGGTATCACTGCTTCCCTGATATCTGGACATCATCACTTCGCGGAAAGCCGATGCCTGGAAATCATCTCTTTTGAATCCGGCCGTCGCCACATTTGCCATGTTATTGCTGATAACATTCATATTCCTGGTCTGGCACAGCATTTCTGAGCCGAGGTTATAGAATCCCTGGAACATAACACGCCCTCACTTTCTTTATTTCACTCTGTTTTCTATATATGTTTTCAACTTGCGTATTGCACTGGAATGGATCTGCGAAATCCTCGGTTCACTTACGCCAAGAACCTTGGCAATATCTCTTGCACTCAATTCCTCTTTATAATAAAGAGAGATAACCGTCTGTTCGTTTTCCTTCAGGCTTCTGATTCCATCGGCCAGAATCCCCTTAAATTCATCTCCCAGATAGCATTCCTCCGGCTGTTCCCTGTAATTATGTGACGGGATCTGGACTGTCTGTCTGTTTTCCGCCTTCTCCTCCATCAGCATATCCAGAGACAAAATGTAAAAAAGATTTGCCTTGCTGAGAACCTTCTCATACTTATCAAGAGGCATATTCAGATATTCTGCGGTTTCCTGTGCCGTAGGCATTCTCCCGGTTTTTCCGTATAAATGCATGGTGGCTTCATCGATTTCCCTTGCATTCTTTCTCACCGTGCGCGGTACCCAATCCTGCTTCCGGGCCATATCGATTATCATTCCCCGGATCCGTTTGGATACAAAGGTTTCAAACTTCACATTAAGATGAAGATCGTACTTGTCAATCGCGCTCATCACCACGATTACGCCTTCATTAATAATGTCGTCAAGCTGGGCAAAGCTCATATAAACGTCTCTCATCTGTATTGCCACATTACGGACAATATAAATGTATCTGAGAGCCAGCTCCTGTTTCAGTTCCAGGCCGCCTTTTTTTTCATATTCTTCCCACAGCTCTTCATCTGTCATTTTTCCGTAGTCTGTTTTCTTTGGTTTAACTTCTAGCACCATCTTTCCCTCCAGCAGTTATAATGCAATATTTCCGATTGACTGAATCTGTACATTGTTCGCTATTTCCTGAAAGGAAAGGACATAAACGTTGGGATAAAACTGTTCCAACAGTCTGTACAAATATATCCTGATTACCTGGCTGGTGAGTATTACCACATCCTGGGAGAGATCATTGAATTTCTTAATTCCTTCACCTACCTGGGAAATAAGGCTCTGCATCGTATCGGGACTCAAAGCCGTATATACTCCCTGCTCTCCTTTTGTCAGGCTTGTAACTATCACCTTTTCCAGTTCAGCATCCAACGTAAGGACACGCATCTGTCCGCCCTGACAGAATTTTCTTGTAATTGTACGTTTCAGAGCTATACGGATACTTTCTGTAATCTGTGTAATGTCCTTTACCGTCGCTCCCACATCAGCTACTGTTTCCAGAATTGTTTCCATATCTTTTACAGGAATTCCTTCTTTTACCAGATTGACTAATATTTTCTGGAAGTTGCCGTAACTTATAATTCCCGGGAATACTTCATCCACAAGTTCCGGGGTCGTTTTACGGACGTTCTCAAGCAGATGCATCACTTCCTGCCTGTTGATCACTTCATAGGCATGCTGTTTGATTGTTTCAGACAAATGTGTAATCATAACAGACAGCGGATCAATAACTGTGTAGCCATATATTTCGGCCATTTCCTTATTTTCGGGAAGTATCCACTTACTGGGGATACCATAGGCCGGTTCAATTGTTTCTATACCGTCAACCTCTCCTGTCGGTTCGGCCGGCTCCAGCGCAAGATAGTAATCCACCAGGATTTCCCCTCCGGCAACCTCTTCCCCCTTGATCTTGATCACATATTGGTTGGTATTGAGGCTGCTGCTGTCCCGAAGACTGATGGAAGGTATGACCACGCCCATTTCCTGGGCATACTGTCTTCGGAAAATAACGATACGGTTTATCATTTTGCCTCCGCTGGATTCATCCACAAGCGGTATCAGGCTGTAGCCGAATTCCATTTCTATAGGATCCACTCCTATCATGGAATACACATTGTTGATATCCTTGAAATATTCTCCTTCGTCGGCAGTCTTCTTCTGTTCTTCAACGACCGCTCCTGCAACTGCAGCTGCTTCCTGCTGTGCCGCCTCTTTCGTCTTCCTGTTGAGGAAGTACCCGGCAGCTATCAGCCCGCCGCCCAGCAAAAGCATCTGGAATTTGGGCATTCCCGGCACCAGAAGCAGTACAAGCATGATACCGCCGGTCATCATAATTGCCTGCGGCTGTGCGGTGAACTGCTTGGATACATCATCGTTCAGGCTTCCTTCGGAGACAGCTCTCGTAACGATCATGCCCGTCGCCGTGGAAATCAGCAAAGCAGGAATCTGGGATACCAGTCCGTCACCGATTGTCGCAATAGAATAAACGGACAGGACCTCGGTAAATGGCATATCCGACATCACCATACCCATCGCCACACCGCCGATAAGGTTGATTGCGGTAATGATGATTGACATGATGGAATCACCCTTAACAATCTTGGTCGCACCATCCATAGCGCCGTAAAAATCAGCTTCTCTCTGGATTTTTTCCCTGCGCGTACGCGCCGCTGTTTCATCAATAAGGCCTGAGCTTAAATCCGCATCAATTGCCATCTGTTTTCCCGGCATGGCATCCAGTGTAAACCTCGCCGCTACTTCCGATACACGTTCCGCGCCCTTTGTTATAACAATGAACTGCACCAGAACGATGATAAAGAAAATAATAAAACCGACAATGGCATTTCCCTGCAGTACGAAAGTACCGAAGGACTTAATGACCTGGCCTGCCTGCCCCTGGTTCATCAGAATATTTCTTGTGGAAGAAACATTGATGCCCAGCCGGAACAAGGTTGTTATCAGCAGCAGGGAGGGGAATATGGAAAATTCCAGCGGTTCCCGTATATTCATGCTGACAAGCAGAATAATCAGGGAAATGGAAATATTTATAACGATAAAAACATCCAGTAAAAATGGACTAAGCGGTATAATCAACAGCAGTACAATTACGATGACGAACAAAGATACTGCATAATTTGTTAGTTTCTTCATTACCTGTTACTACTCCACTTCTGATTCGCTCTAAAGACATAGATAAGAATCTCTGCCACAGCGCCATAATATTGTGCAGGTATCTGCCTGTCTAATTTGCATTCTGCATACAATGCTCTCGCCAAAGGCCTGTTTTCCACAATCGCAACCCCGTTTTCTTCACCGACGGCAATAATACGGAAAGCCAGTTCATCCTGCCCCTTCGCCACCACTATCGGCGCCGTATCCTTTTCCATGTCATATTTCAGGGCCACAGCAAAATGTGTGGGGTTACGGACAATAACATCCGCGGTAGGCACTGCCTGCATCATTCTTTTCTGTGCCGCCTGCCGCTGCAGACTCTTTATTTTGCCTTTTATTTCCGGATTACCCTCAGTCTCTTTGTATTCTTCCTTGATTTCCTGCTTTGTCATCTTAATTCCTTTTTCGTATTCCCATTTCTGATACATAAAATCGAAACCGGCGATGACAGTGAAAACGAGGATCACCTTCATGATCATCTGAAAAACCATATTCAGCATGAACCCGGACGATATCGCCAAATCCATATCCATTGTTTTCGTGATTTGCAGAAAGTCTGATTTCAGTATGTTATAGAGAATAATCACCAATACAATGGTCTTCAGAATACTCTTTAACAACTCGATGACGCTTCGCAGTGAAAAAAGCTTCTTAATTCCCTGCAGCGGATTCAGCCGGTTGAATTTGGGTGAAATATGTTTCGTTGTAAAAAGGAACTTCGTCTGGATTCCCACCGCAAGGATAGGAAGAACAGCAGAAACTATGAGCAGCGGGAATCCCGCCTTCATACCCGTTATAAAGAAGTTATAGGAAAAACTCTTCAAACTGTCCTGCGTAAACTCAGTCTGTACCGCCACTTCCTCAAACGTACGGACCATGTAATCGCGGACTGTGTCGATAAGAATGGGAAAATAAAGCCTGAGCATACAAAAGATTCCCACCAGCCCCAGAACAACGATGACATCATTGCTCATGAATACATTTCCCTTTTTACGCTCGTCACGGCGTCTTTTGGGTGTCGCTTTTTCAGTTTTAGAATCGGCCGCCATTTAATCACATCCTTTATCCTGCCGTCAGTCTTAATATTTCCTGCATCGTATCCATCATCTGTGTGATCAGACGGCCAAAGTAATCTCCTATCGGAGAAATAAAAAAGATAATAACTGCTAATCCCATCAGCACTTTTATCTGAATATTGAGAACAAACAAATTCATCTGGGGAACAATTTTCATCAGAATCCCGATTCCCATTTCCGTCAGGAACTCAATAGCTATCAGCGGAAACGCCAGCTTAACGGCAAGCACCGTACATTCTGTGAAAATTACCAGCATCGCGTTCCAGACATCCGGTCCGAATGCTATCTGCCCATAAGGAACCACATCGGCTGATGTAACTAGAATTTTCATCAAAGCCAGATGACCGTCCGCCACAAAAAACAAAAGCATATAATAAATATTGAGAACAGAACCCGTCAGGGCAACCTGAGCCCCGCTTGCGGGATCATAAACACTCGCCATTGACAAACCCATATGAAAATCTATCAGAGAGCCTGCAAAGGTCACCACATAATCAAACAGCTGCATTATGAAGCCCATAAGATATCCGATTGCAAACTCCTTCAAAAGACACAGCACCAACTCCAGCGCCATCACAGGTACCCTCCCTGTGATTTCGAAAATCGGGTATATCATAATCGTAAGAACCATAATCATACCGGCTTTTATCATGCCCGGTATTCCTCTTCTTCCCAGAACAGGGTTAAGCAGCACAAATCCCGACATTCTCATTAAAATCATGGAGAAAAGTATAATCTGATCCGTAACTTCCCCGGTCATTCTTTCCCTCCCGCACTATATTGCCGTAATCAATGCAAATACTTCTTTTGTAAAATCCTGCAGGGACTGAAGCATATTCGATCCGGTAAAAACCAGGATGATTGCTATCACCAGAAGTTTTGGAACAAACGTCAGCGTCTGCTCGTGTATCTGGGTGGCGGCCTGAAGGATGGATATAATGATACCCACTGCCATACTGACAACCAGGACAGGTCCTCCAAGCTGCAGCGCCATAATAAAAACCTTATACATCAAATCCGATACTTCACCGTTAGTCATTCCAATAACCTCTCTCAGTAATTAAAACTCTTTACTATAACTGAAAATAACAGCTCCCAGCCATTTACCGTAACAAACAAAAGAAGCTTAAAGGGCAGTGCAATTGTGGCCGGCGGGAGCATGATCATACCCATGGACATCAGCGTGCTGGAAACCACAATATCAATCAGCAGGAAGGGAATATAAATAAAAAATCCTGCCATAAACCCTCTCTTCAGTTCACTTGTCATAAAGGATGGAATCACTACCGTCATAGGTAAATCCCTGGGCTCTTCCACCTTCTCATTACCTGCCATCTCGTTAAATAATTCCAGGGAGCTTACATCCGTCTGCTTAAGCATGAATTCCTTCAGGGGCACCTGCATTCGTTCCAGGGCCTCCTCCTGCGTTATTTGTTCCGCCAGATACGGCTGGTAAGCTTCTTCATTGATTTCTTTCAGCACCGGATTCATAATAAATAAGGTAAGAAACAGCGCAAGCCCTATGAGGACCATATTGGGAGGAGTCTGCTGAACGCCAATCGCACTTCTCGTGAAGGACAGGATGATGACGATTCTCATAAAGGAAGTCATCATGACCACAATCGATGGCAGCAATGAGATGATTGTCATCATTAACAATATTTGTAAGGTAGGCATCCCATTGCCGTTGATACTTATCAGTGAATTTTCATCCATATAGCTACTTCTTTCTATCCTTTATCATTTCCAAGATGCTTTTGAAATCCGCCGTCTGTCCCTGGCTTACTTCAAGCTCTGTTAACTGTTCCTTATTCAATTCCATCAGTACGGTTATCTGGGATGATGCAACACCCAGCAACAGGTATTTATCTCCTGCCTGAACGAGCGCTATCGTTTTATCCTGTCCTATGACTATCCGCTCCAAAAGCCTGATATATCTGCCGCCTCCCCCTCCGGGCTGCATTCTTCCCAGCTTCCGTGTTGTAAAATAGCAAAGTACTAAAATACCAACTACTAAAATCAGCGTTCCCGCAGCAGTAAAAAATCCTTCAAACATATTCTTTATCCTTATGCAACCGGAATATCCTCACTCAGTATCTGTGTGATCCGGATGCCGAAATTATCATCCACTACAACAACATCGCCCTTGGCAATGCACTGTCCGTTTACGAACAGATCTACCTGTTCTCCTGCAAGCTTATCCAAAACGACAAGAGAACCCTTATTCAGTTCCAGAATGTCCTTAACCAGCTTCTTCGTTCTGCCCATTTCAACAGATACTTCCACGGGAACATTCATAATCAAATCCAGATTGCTGTCCGGATCTCCTTCTCCGACGCTTTCATCATGCAGGGACGGCTGGACGGAAGAATGTACACGGATCTGTTTCGGCTTTCTTTCCATGCGCTCCGCCTGCATCTGACGCATCTGCTCCATAAGCTCCATCTGTATCCTCTGCATTTCCAAAAGCTCCTTGGAAAGGGCTGCGGAATCCATCTGGACTGCTGCAGTCTGCTGAGGCTGCATATACATTTGCTGTGCTGTATCCTGTCCCGTAACAGGCGGGACTGCTGACTGTTCCTGCATGGGAATCTCCCTTTCTTCCGGCGGTGCCTGCATTTGTGCGGCAGGCTTATCCATTAAAGAAGTATCCATGGAAGTAGTATCCATGGAAGTAGTATCCGGAACGGTTTGATCCATTACAAATCCGAAAGTATCCGGAGCTGCTTCCGGCTGTGCTTCGTACACAGGCTGTTCTGCCGGTATTTCTTCCTGCATTGTCTGTTCTTCCCCGGCTCCTTCGATCCCCTCGAAGCCTTCCGAGAAAAATCCTAATACCAGTTCCTTTGCCAATCCAATCGGCATCAGGTTCAAAAATTCACTTTCCAGCTTACCTGCTATTTTCAGGTGAAAACTGATAACCACCATACTATGGTTTCCTTCGGTGAAATATTTTTCCTTAAACTGTTCGTCACTGGTAATTTCAAATGATCTGGGCGTGGAAATATTCACTGGCTTCCCCAGAAGCTCTGACAAAGCGGTGGCCGAAGCTCCCATCATCTGATTCATAACTTCGCAGATAGCGCTGATATTCATTTCGTTTAATTCGAAATCCTCATCCGCTATCTCCATACCCATCAGCATTTCCACAATGGCCTTCACGTCCTGCCTTTTCAAAAGCATGACGTTATCCCCGGTAAGCCCATCTACATACGTTATTTCCACTCCGACTGCCGGCTCCAGATTTTTAAAGCTGAATTCGTCTCTGCTTTCCACCCGTACTACCGGAGTCGTAATATCAACTCTCGCATCAAGCATTGTTGATGCGGCAGTTGCAGAAGCTCCAAGGCTTATATTCAGGATTTCGCCTATCGCATCTATCTCTACCGGACTAAATCTATTCGCACCCATCTTTCCAATCTCTCTTTCTGGCCAAAGTTATCTGCTTACTTTCCTATTTCCAATGCTTTCTGCATCATCAGCTTCATAGCATTGAAGGCCGTAATATTTGCATCATAGGATCTGGTTGCGGACATGCTGTCTATGGTTTCCTTCACCAAATCCACATTCGGCATCTGGACATAGCCATTTGCATCCGCATCCGGATGTGTCGGATCATAAACAGGATTGAGCTGTGTTGCGTCATCAGCGATCTGTACCGCCCTGACACCGGCGGGCCTGGCCTGTGAAGAAGCAAAATCCATGGCTTTGCGGAAGCTGTTGTCCTCCGCCGCCTGGAGCACTACCATTTTTCTTCTGTAAGGTCCTCCGTTTTCCGTCCTGGTCGTCTCCTGGTTGGCTATGTTTTCCGCCGCCACATCAAGACGCAGTTTCTGGGCCGACATGCCGGAGGCGCTGATATTTAATGAATTGATAAAAGACATACTCAACCTCCTTTATGCATCCACGATACTGGATACTGTCTTCAGAATCCTGTCCGCTTTAAAGGGTTTTACGATAAAATCCTTCGCACCCGATTTAATTGCTTCAATTACCATACTCTCCTGTCCCATGGCGGAACACATAACCACTGTGGCATTCGGATTGATTTCTTTAATTTTTTTCAGGGCCTGAAGTCCATCCATATTAGGCATGGTAATATCCATGATCACCAGATCCGGACTCAGTTTTTCGTATTCCTCCACTGCCCTCGCTCCATCTTCAGCCTCATATACATCCGTATATCCGCCTTTCGATAAAGCATCCTTTACCATCATTCTCATAAATGCCGCATCATCAACTACCAGAATCTTTGCCATTTCTGTATACCTCACTTTTTTAACATCTATCTACATAGCAGGTGTAAAATCATCTGCTTGTATTTCATTTTTTGCATTTTCTGCTTTATCAAGACGGCTGTCGATTTTTACAGCCACATTTTTATTGCTCACTCCAAGCTTTCCTACAAACCAGGGCTGCTCTTCCACATACAAAACAACTTCGGAATCATGAGGCTTGTTCAAATCGATTACATCTCCGACCTGCAGGTTATAAATATCCTCCAGATCAAGCTCCGCCTCGCCCAAATCTGCCTTTACGGTAAGAATGGAATCCTTTATTTTGTTCATGATAACCTGATGGACATCCGGAAGCGCATTCTCGTATTCATCCTCTGTGCGCTTTCTGTTATCAATTACGTCAAATACTCCCGCCAGCAGGGTTTCCGGTATACAAAAGCTTACCTTTCCTGTTACCCCCTGCAGCTTGGCATCCAATAAAATAATTACAACGGTTTCGTCCAGGCTGATATCCTGGAAAAGGCTGGGATTCTCCTCGATACGCTCCACCTTGGGCTGAAGCTTCAAATAACTGCTCCATGCATCCCGCAGTATCATCGTAAGATATTCGATAATCTTACGGTATAAAGGCATCTCAAGCTCCGTATATACGTACGAAGTGTCTATGCTCATATCCTCCGCGTTGCCTCCCAGCATCCGGTCAATCATATTGACCATCAACGGCTGGCTGATATGAATCAGCAGAGGAGGATATTTGCTGGTATTGTCCGCGAACTTGATATCAACCAGCGTCAATATATCGTTATCCCCCAGCGCATTGCTGAATTCGTAATATCTCTGTTCCTCAACCGTTACCACTTCTACCTCGCTGTTTACCCGGAATAAGCTGTTTATCTGGGAAGTTGCAATACGACAATAATTATCATAAATTCCCTTCAGCAGCTTTAATCTGTCCTTGGTAAACTTTTTCGGACTATTGAAATCATAATAGCGGTAGGCCTGTTCTTCTTTCTGAACTGTTTCCACTGCGTCTTCCCCGCCGCTTACCATGGAATTCAATAATGCGTCTATCTGACTTTGTGATAATACTTCAGCCATGTGCTTACTCCTGTATTTTTATTCCCCGTTCTTTCCCTCTGAAGGCGCCTGTTTATCGCCTGCGCTGTCACCCGCATCCGTATTCCCGCCTTCCTCTTTCAGGGCATCCATCCCTTCTTCAAAGGTTCCGCTCCCGTAAACCTGTTCGTAATAATAGCTCAGGCTGCGTTCCACCGTTCCGTCCTTCGTTATCAGGATTTCCGCTCTTCTGTTATGTGCCCTTCCTTCTGATGTCTGGAAGGTATCTATAGGTCTGAACTGTCCAAAAGCCATACTCACTAATTTAGCCGGCTCTATTATGTCTTTTCCCTGCAAATAAGCTACAATCTGTGCTGACCGTTCTGCCGACAGCACCCTGTCTGTCATCACTTCATTCGGAATTTCCGGATCACCCTGGGATGTATGCCCCAGTACCTCTATCTGTTTTACACTGTCCGCAGCAGGAGCAATCGCTTCCGCAAATGCATCCAGAACAGTTTTGCCCTCTTCCTTCAGCACCGGACTGTCTCCGTCAAAAAACACCTTATCCTTAAAGGATATAAACGTATAACCATCGCCCTGGGTTATGCTTACCTGGTTTTCTATGCCAAGCTGGTTTGCCGCTTCGATAAGCGCCCGGAACATTTCTTCAAATGCATCCGCATCACCTTCCGGATATTCTTCCATAATGCCTTCCTGAAATGCACCGTTTGCTTTTGGCTCCTGCAGTGCTTCAGCCGCCTGCGGATTGATACTCAATACAAAATTTTTCCATTTATCCTGGTCAACCGATGAAATACTGTATAACAGAACAAAGAAGCACAGAAGCAGCGTTACCATATCAGCATATGTGTTAAGCCAATCGCCCTGTTCTGAATTTTTTTTTCTTTTTTTCATATAAGCACCTGCTATAATCCTTTACCTGCCGTCTGAAACTAACTGCCGGCTTTTATTCTTCCGCGCTCTTTTCTCTGTTCCTTCCGCCTTTTTTGGCGTTAGCGTCATTCAACATCCTGTTCTGCTGCTTCTGGCTTAAGGTGGAAACCAGCTTTTCCTTAAGGCTCTTGGGGTTATCCCCACACTGTATCCCCACTACGCCTTCCACTATAATCTGACGGTAAAGTATCTCATCATCATTTCTGATACGAAGCTTTTTGGCTATCGGCTGAAATATCAGATTTGCAAGAATACAGCCGTAAAATGTAGTTACCAGCGCGGTTGCCATACTCAATCCCAGACTGGAAGATGAGCCTTCATCAAGGTTCATTTCCTTCAGCATATTTATCAGCCCTACCAGGGTTCCAATCATACCGAATGCAGGGGCGTAAATACTTCCTTTCTCATAAAATGCAACATCGGAATCATGCCGCTGATCCATGGCAGCAATCTCTTCCTCCAGCAGACTCCGTACCTTCTCTGCTTCCATCGCATCCACCACAAGAAGCACTCCCCGCTTAAAAAACGGATCTTTTATGTCTCCGGCCTGTTCCTCCAGCGCCAGCAGACCATTTTTTCTTGCCAGCTGTGCGAGATCCACCAGCTTATTTATCGCTTCCTCCGGTTTAAACTTATTACCGAAAAGCACAATTTTCATATGAACGCCTATTTTGACCAGCTGTTTCAGAGGGAAGGATGCCATCAGTGCACAAAGGGTTCCGCCTATAGTAATAAAAATACTCGACGTATCTATGAAGTTACCCAGAGATTCCATTCCGATTCCATAAATTATTACAGCAAAGCCAAGGATAATGCCGAGAATCGTAGAAATGTCCATATGCTAATCCTCCCCCTTCTCCTCTTCCTCCGGTGTGTTAGCAATGTATTCCCCGGCCATGCAACAATTCATTTTTACCCAGCCCTCAGCCACCTTCTGCTCAAACGCTATTACTTTTCTGATAATCTCCTGCGGGGGCTCCATTACCAGATGGTATCTGCCGTTATTCATAATGATTTTTGTTTCAGGAATGGCAACGATGTATTCTATAAGCCGGCTGTTCACTACGATTAGCTCACCGTTAATTTTTGTTAACTCAATCACTTCGTCTTCCCCTTACTCTAGCTGCGGAGGGGACGGACCCCTCCGCTCACTGTTATCGTTTCATATTCACAAGTTCTTCCAGCATCTGATCTGTTACGGTAATGATTTTGGTATTGGCCTGGAAACCACGCTGTGTGGTGATCATATTGGCCATTTCCGTGGAAAGATCCGTATTGGACATTTCCAAATAGCCGCTGAGGATATTCCCTGTTGTAGCATCGGCCTCCATATGGCTTACTGTACCTGCATTAGGCCCTATTTTGTAATAATATCCCTGCGTTTTATCCAGACCATTCGGATTGCTTACCGATGCAACCGCTATCCTGCCAAGTGTTACAACGGTACCCTTATTTGCAGGAGTCGCTGTATCCTCAGATACCACGCCGGTAATTGTTCCGTCCGCCTGAACAGAAATAGAAGAATATGTCTGATTCGGCTTAGCCGTAATCATATTCAAATCGGTTCCTATATTCCCATTATTATCTGACGGGTAACCAAGGATAAAGGAACCCTGAGGATCCGTAAGATTTCCTGCACTGTCAAACGTTAACATTCCTACTCTGGAAAGCATAATTCCATCATTACTTGTCAACGCGGTACCTTGTGGAATTGGACCAGCCAGAGGTGTGGACTTAACAATAAAAAAGCCCGGTCCGTCAATCATGCAGTCCTTACCATCGTATGTAGGATTTCTGTTTCCTAATGAATAATTAACCCCAATGGAACCTACATTCGCTCCATAACCAATCTGAGAAGAATTCACACCTCCTGAGGTTGCCGAACCGGCAGATCCGGAGATAGCGGTACGGTATGCAGCATCCATAAAGTTTGCTGTCTGGGTTTTGTAACCCCACGTATTTACATTCGCAATATTATTACCTATAACATCCATCTTGGTCTGATGCGATTTCAAACCTGAAATCGCGGCAAACATTGATCCAACCATTCTTTATGTTCTCCTTTTCTTTACTGAATACAGCTGCTGTATTCCGGATATACTTCCGATATCCGGATTAACCTCCGCAACCGGTCCCGTTAAATTAAAACAGCGCTGTCAATATTTGTAAAAATGTTCTCTTTCATTTCCTGATAGGGCACCATCGTCACTACGACATTATGGGGAATGTTCACGATAAACACATCATCCCTGCTGATAATTACGGTATCCCTGGCTCCTTTATCCCTCGCTGTCTCCACAGCTTTATTCAGGTTTTCAAGAAGTCCCTCCGAAATATCAGCTCCCCTCTGCGCAATTCTTTCCGCCGCATGTCTGGAAAATCTGACGGATCCTTCCTGGTTCAGCTTATCCCTCAGCATATCCGCGAAGGAAGAAGACGGATCCTTTTGTACCAGCTGTGCATCATGCTTAAGCCGCAGTTCCCCTATACCGGAAACTGTATGTAATCCATCCATCTCACCACTCCTATGGTTCGCTATTTCCTTCATTTCCTGTTGACGGGTCTGTATTTCCATCTCCTCCACCGTCTACCGGAGGTGCTTCATTCCCATCTCCTGCGCCATCTACCGGAGGTGCGCCATTCCCATCTCCTGAACCGTCTACCGGCGGTGTTCCGCTATTATCGCCATCACCGCCCTCAGTGCCTGGCACATCAGGGCCATCACCATCGCCATCGCCTGGATCTTCCGGTGCTTCCGTCTTCGCGTTTCCAAGCATAACCACCTGAGAAACGGAATAACCGACTCCGTCTACAACAATGACCGGATCATCTCCGAAAATATAAGCGCCTGTCACCGTTCCTGTTGTTGTTTCACCAGTGGGCCAGCCCTGTGCATCCCGAAGCCCTATCGTCACTTCTTTCCCAATCATGGAAGACGCATAGGTTATAACCGAAATCTGATTCATCTGATTAATGGTTGCAATCATCTGTGTCTGCACCATCTGAGACATCATTTCACTTGTATCCATCGGATTATCGGCATCCTGATATCTTAACTGGGCTGCCAGTATCTTATAAAAATCATCGATGGAAAGTCCCATATTTCCCGACGCCGCTTTTGACGATGTCCGGTTTAATGACGTATCCTGGGATTCATACGTACGAAATTGTATATCCGGCATCTTTCATTCTCCTTTTTATATCTGTGCTGCCGTTTTCTTGTCAGACCAATCCCAACCTGAGCTGATGCAGGAAATCCAGGCCATTTTTCTTCTGTTCTTTCTTATCTCTGCCTTCGTCGTCCCTTGCATTTTCCTGCCGGCCGTTTTGTCCGTCCTGTCCCTGTTCCAAGTAATCCGGCTCCGTTTTATCCAGCAGCACCGTAGTGGGTGTTCCCAGATTGCTTTCCATAATGCCGCCGATTTCTCTGGCATGCCCGGAAAGAAGCTCCATTGTCTTTTCATTGGTGCAGATAATGGATATACTTGCTTTGCCGTCTGCATAAGAAGCTTTAATCATCAACTTACCCAGATTTTCCGGTTCCAGCTGTACGGTAAATTCTTTTTCACCGGCAGATATACGGGTGAAGATCTCCTTCGGCAGCGTCTGAAACATCTCTTCCGGACTTTCGGGCGTTTCCTGCGTGACAGGAACTTCCGTCTGCTGGCTCTGCTGTACGATCCGGTCATCTGCTGCTTTCACATCTGTCTGCGCATACAGCTGCGCGTTTTCATCAGCCCGCTTTTCGGAAATATTTTCATTTTCTGAAACATTCTCCGGCTCAGTCTGCATATTTACAGCTGTCCGCAGGTCTGAAACCATTTCTTCCTTCCCTTCGGAAGTCTGTACCGGCACAGGAACCGCCGCACTGGTTTCTTCCGGGATTTCCTTCTCCGGCACCGTAAAGGCCGGTTCCGATAAAAATTCTTTTCCTTCCGGCTTTTCAGTCGGGCTGTCAACCATAGGGCCGTCTGCAGCTTCCTCTACGGTTTCCGTCTGCATTTCAGCCATAACCGCTGCAACCTTTCCTTCGTCACCAGGCTGAAGCCCGGTTTCAGGAACCGCATCTCCCATTGCCGCAGGCTGCTGCATCCAGAGAACAGATTGGAATTCACCATTTCCCGGCGGCAGAAATACAGCACTGCCGTCTGTCTCTGCAGGTTTCTTTCCTTCTTCGTCTTTATCCGGTTTTTCCTTTGCATTCACCTTCGTGCTGTCACTGTCTGAACCCGGCTTCTTTTCTTCCTTTATCCGCTTCTGTTCCTTCAGCATATTTTTCATCATGTCATGATAACTGTCTGTCTGCTGCGGGCGTTCAGATGACGGCCGGTTTGAAGTCTGGCTCACGGTATTCATCATTGCACTGACATCACTGACCATTTTCTCTCCTCCTTTCTTCCAGAATATCTATCAGTAATCTGCATAAGCAGGATTACCCCTGTTTTATACCGATGCAGCCAGCGCTTCTCTCCTGGCGGAATTGGCTGTATTGGATACGAATTCATCTATGAACTGTTCTTCCTTTTTCGCCGCTTCCTTATCGTATTCCAGCTGTTTCTTTTCTTTCAGCTTCTCAAAGGATGAAGTCTCCACCTTGGCCGCAACCATTTCTTCTCTTTTTTTCTCTGCGTCTATTCTCAGTTCTGTCAAAACCTGTTTTTCTTTTTCTATCTGTTTTCTCAGGCTGTTAAGATATCCGTCATAGGAAACCATGAGATTAACCGTACAGCCCTGCTTCTTTCTCGCCTCGAATTCGTTCCTGCAGCCTGCGAACTGTGAAATCAGGCTGTCTATGTATACCTCCTGTTTTTTTACCTTTGCCATCTTCTGTGCGTATTCACTCCGGAGACTGTTCTCCACCTGGCCTTTGTAATCCAGTACTTTATCCAAAGCAAAAGCAAACTTTTTCATATTCAGTCCTGCCTCTCATTTTGGGATTGTACATTCTCCCTTTATTTTTCTTTTGCATCCTTCGGCTTAGCCAAAATACGTTCCATCTCCGCAATGATTTCTTCGTATGTAAACTTTTCATCCACTTTCTGCATCAGAAAATCATTTACCTGGTTTATTTTGGAGATGGCATAATCAAGCTTGGGATTGGTTCCCGCTTTGTAGGCGCCGATAGAAACCAAATCCTCATTCTGCATATAAATGCTCAGTATATTCCGGATACCGGAAGCCGCATCCTGATGTTCCCTGGACACAATGCTCGTCATAAGACGGGATATACTGGCGCCGATATCGATTGCCGGGAAGTGGCCTTCATTGGCAAGCTTTCTTGTCAGTACAATATGTCCGTCCAGGATACCTCTCACCGTATCTGCAACCGGTTCATTCGTATCATCGCCTTCCACCAGGACCGTATATACACCGGTGATAGAACCATTTTCAAAATTTCCGCTGCGTTCAAGCAGCTTGGGGAATTCTGCATAGATGGACGGCGTGTAGCCTCTCGCCACAGGCGGCTCTCCTGTGGCAAGCCCGATTTCACGCTGTGCCATTGCGAATCTGGTAAGGGAATCCATCATGAGAAGCACATCCTTCCCCTGATCCTTGAAATATTCCGCAATGGTTGTCGCCACCAGCGGGCATTTCATACGCAGCATGGCCGGCTGGTCTGAGGTTGCAACCACCAGTACGGTACGCCGCATACCTTCCTCTCCCAGATCCTTCTCTATAAACTCCCGAACCTCCCTGCCTCGCTCTCCCACAAGGGCAATTACATTAATGTCTGTCTTGACATTCTTGGCTATCATACCCAGAAGCGTACTCTTTCCCACACCGCTGCCTGCAAAGATGCCAATTCTCTGTCCCTTTCCGATCGTATTGAGCCCATCAATTGCCTTAATGCCGAAATCCAGCTTTTCATCGATTCTCGGCCTGCTGAGCGGATTGATCTTCGGACTTTCCACATAGTAGTATCTGGAAGACTCAATAGGCCCTTTGTCATCCATGGGCTGGCCCATGGAATCTATCACTCTCCCCCGAAGGGCTTCCCCCACCGGGATCTTAAGCCTTTTCCTTGTATTTCTCACAAAGCTTCCGGCCCCGATTCCGCTCATGTCGTCATAAGCCATCAGCTGAAGCATATCTTCGTGAAAACCTACCACCTCGGCCGGAACCTGTTTCTTTAAATCCTCGTTATAAATCATAACGATATCGCCTATACTCCCCGCACCTCCGGAGGCTTCCATTGCCATACCCACTATATTTTCGATTTTTCCGATATGGCTGACTGTTTCTGAACTCGTTATCAGCCCGGGCAGTTTTTTCAGCATATTTCCTCCCTGCTTTCCTGTTAAAGACGCGCGTTCTCCAGAATTCCCCTGATGTTCTCCAGCTGTGTTCCGGCGCTCACATCGATAATTTCATTCGGAAGCTCAACGATACAGGTTCCTGATTCTTCTTCCATGACCACAATCTTCACATTTTCGGACAGCTTAGACAGCTCATGGATCAGTTCCGCATCTCCCTGAATATTGATTCCGGGCTCTTCCTTACCGATATAAATCTTTACCCAGGATGTTTTTTTCAGTTTTTCCGTACTGGAAATGATCATCCGTTTAATGATCTCGCTGCTGGATTTCAGGCTTGTGTGTATTATTTTCTCAGCCACAGCCAGCGATATGTCCTTAAGATCATCAATGTATTTCTCCAGGACCTTATCCTTTTTATTTCCCATATCCTGAACCAGGGTGACGATCTCCTGCTTCAGGCTGTTCAATTCCTTGTCATAGGTTGCCATATAATCATCGTAAGCCTGCTGTCTTCCTGCTTCGTAACCCGCGTCATAGCCTTCTTTTTCCCCTTTTTCAAAGGCTTCCCCGCGGATGACCTCCGCTTCTTCCCGGGCCGCATTCAGCAAATCTTCGGCCTGCTGGATCTTACGCTGATACTCCATGTTAAACAGGGCTCCCCAGCTTTCCGCTTCATCCTCCTTTTCCTCCCCGCTCTCCGGCGCCTCCTCAAGCTCCGGAACCGGATCCGCGGCGAGAAAATCCTGATAGGAGTCAAAGATCCTGATATTCGATTCTTCTTTTTCCGTATTGATACTGTTAAACAACGATATCATCCTTACCACCCTTATTTATAATCAGTTCGCCCGCTTCCTCAAGACGCCTTATCGTATTTACGATATGCTGCTGCGCCTCTTCTATATCGCGGAGCCTTACATTAACTGTAATTTCCAGATCGGACTGTATTGTCTCTGCCATACGGGAAGACATGTTCCTGTAGAACAGATCCGACATCTCCTCAGTGGCGTTCTTAAGAGCATAAACGATATCCTTCATATCGCAGTCGCGGATAAAACGCTGTATAGACCGTTCGTCCATGGTGAGGATATCCTCGAAAACGAACATCTTCTTCCGGATGGTATCTGCAAGCTCCGGATCGTCTTTTCCCATTTCGTCGAAAATGGCTTTTTCGTTGCTTCTGTCCATATGGTTCATTACATCCGCAATGTAATCCACACCGCCGATCACGGTGTAATCCGTGGTCAGAATATTATCGAACTTATGGCGGAGCTGTGATTCCACCAGCTTGATAGCTTCCGGAGAAGCGCTTTCCATACGGGCTATGCATTCCACAACCGGTATCTTCTTATCTTCCGGCAGTTCTGCGATTACCTGCGCCGCCTGTTCGGAATCCGTATAGGATAATATCAGCGCTATCGTCTGCGGCCGTTCATGCTGGAGCATGGAGTACAGGTTCTTGCTGTCCGTTTTCCTTATAAATTCAAAGGAACGGTTTTTCAGGTACTTGGTCACCTTTGACAGCAGCTCATTTGCAGTGGCTTCACCATAGGCCTTTTCCAATACGGAACGGGCATATTCCAGTCCGCCGTCCGTAACTACCTTCTGTGTCAGACATGTTTTATAGAAATCATCCAGGGCGGCATCTGATTGATCCGCATCCAGATGTCCGAGCTTAGCTACCTCAACGGTGAGCTTTTCCACTTCTTCCTCACCGAGATATTTATATACCTTAGAAGCTTTATCCGCCCCGAGCGCCACAATAACAGCTGCGGCCTTTTGTTCAGATGTTAATTTTTTTGTGCTCTCAGCCGCCATTCTCTCCACCTCCATTCAGCCAGCTTTTCAGCAGCTGTGCGGATATTTCAGGATTCTGATCTGTGAAATCCCTGATATCCTCACGCAGGCCCTGAGCCTTCTCATTTTGAATTTTGGTAATTTCAGGATTGTTGTCCGGCATAACAGCCACAACCGGTATTTCCTGTATATTCGCGGCTTTTTTCCGTTTCTTTTTCCTGCGCCATCTGATGACAAGAATCAGAACAACCAGCAGGATGATAATCAGAATGATCCCGGCTGCAATCAGCAGGATGAACGGATTCCGGCTCAATTCCTCCATCAGGCTTTCCAGCGGATTCACTGTCTGCATGGAACCGCCCTCGCCTCTGTAGAAAGGAGCGCTGACTACCGCTATTTTCTCGTTCTGTGCTTCGGCGGCGATGCCGGCCGCATTGCCAATCAACGCCTTCAGCTGGTTCATTGTCAGATCGCCGAGATCCTTGCCGTTAACCGCAACGGAAATCGTAAGATCCTCTACCGCTCCCGCAGGTACCTGTCCCTGTTCCTTCACCTGGTTAATCACATATTCCCGGGTTGCCTCGGAGCTGTAATAGCTGTTCGTACCTGCCGTGCCTGTATTTCCTGCATACTGGGTAACATCCGCATTCGTCTCAGCTCCCGCAACGCCTCCGACTCCGGCAACACCGTCGCTCGTCTGCTCGCTGACATTTTCTTTGGAAACAATACCCGTTTTATCCGTTTCATCGATTTTATCCGGAGTGCTGTAGGTCAATGTCTCCCGGATCAGCTTTTCCATATTAATCCTGCACTTTACGGAAACCCTGACATTTTCCGGGCCATAAACGGCCCCCAGAAGATTCATCACTTTTCCGGTAATCTGTCCTTCTACGATCCGTGCCAGTTCTTCCCCGCTGCCGTTCTCTTCGCCTTCTGCCTTCTGCAGGGAAGAGGTTATCTCCAGCCCGTTGCCGTCAAACACAGAAACTTTATCCATATCCATTCCTGCCACGCTGCCGGCTACCAGCCGCTGTATGGCAGCTGCCTGTTCACTTGTGGGGGAACCTCCGTCCTTCATAATCACCACAACGGAAGCGCTGGAACCATTATCGGAATCCTCCTGCAGGACATATCTCTGTTTTTCTCCCAGGGCGATGGTCACCTTGGCATCCTTCACTCCGTCAAACAGGCCTATCGTCGCTCCGATGCGGTTCTGCAGATCATAAAGCTTATATGTCTGCTTATCCGAATCCGTAGTCATGCCGCCCGCATTGTCGATAAAAATGCCGTAAGAGAAGCCGCTCTTGGGATACCCCTCCTGCGCGAGCTGTGCCCTGACCTTATCCACCTGCTTCTTATCCACGAGAACATCGCCATTATCTTTATATTGATAGGCGACTCCCGACTCCTGAAGTTTTGATACAATTTCAGTCGCCTCCTCTGCATTTACCGCAGAGTACAGTACCGTATAATCCTTACGGTTAATCAGAACAGCAAAAACCACCGCGAAAACAAGTACTGCGGCTCCACCTATAAGAATGGCTCTTCTGCTTTTTGTGCTTACTTTCGCGGCTGCCTCTTTAATCTTTGGTATAATTTCTTTTACATTCATGGTTTTATGTTCCGTTTCTCTGTTCTCATTTTTTACAAACTGCAGCTTAAACGTTCATACGCATCAGCTCATTGTAAGATTCCATCGCCTTATTTCTTAAGGAAACAAGCATATCCACCGTCAGCTGTGCATAGGAACCGGCTATCGTAACCGAATGGGCGTCCTCAATCTGTCCTGTGGCAAGAAGATATTTCTGCTTTTCGTACTCCGTATCAGCTGCCGCCGCGTCTGATATCATGCTCTGGAATATATCCCTGAACATATCTGTGCCGCTGCTCCCCAGGATTTTCTCATTTTTCGACAAATCAAAGTCATTCTGAAAGCTTACCGGATTCATGGGAACAATAAAAAAATTATCCATATTACCCCTCCATTATTTGTTCTAAACACGCAAAACAACATAATATGAATTATGTTGTTTTTTTTCGTACATAAAATTCCAAAAAAAACCCGTCCTGAAAAAGGACGGGTTTTTTGCTTATGGCAACACTAAATGAAGAGTTAAATTTTTGGCTCGGTGTAACACATAAACTTTTTATAGTTAAATTTATGTACCATTTAAAGAATAAGCATTAAAAAGGGAAGAGAAATTTACGCATTTGCATACTGAACAGAGAAAAATATGTCGATTTTTTGTATTAGTGTTGCATTTTTTTGAATATGCCTTTATAATATAAAAGAATTTAAAAAAAGAAAACGCAAATTAATAGATGAAAAGAATTTATCTACAACATAATTCATATTATGTTGTTTTTTTTACCTCGAAATAGTTATAAGACAAGACCCAGACCGGTTAAATGTTTGTAATGTTCGGCTTCATCCACACTCGTATAAATCCTTGTTGTTTCCACGCTGCTGTGTCCCAGTACATCGGAAAGATAAACAACATTTTTCTCTTTTTTGTAATAGGTTACAGCAAACAAATGACGCAGATTATGCGGAAATACTTTTTCGTCCATGACAGTGGCGCTTTTGCCGAGATTTTTCATTTCCCGCCATATATTGCTTCTGTCCAATGGTTTCCCGCTGCGTGTGGAGAAAATCATTCCCGAGCAGATTTCCTGCTCCTCGCAGTATGTCAGCAATGCACTCTGCAGTTCCGGAGGAATCAGAATGATTCTGGTTTTTCCCTTATTGTTTATCACGGCCCTGCTGCTTTTCACAGCCTCCACCGTTATATATTTCAATTCACTCACCCGGATGCCTGCCGCACAGATTGTCTGGATAATCATCCCAAGTCTGACTTTTCCCTGCTGATTCGCCGTTTCCACCAGCTTTATATAATCATCTCTGGACATGTCCTGCTGAGCGTTTCGAAAGGAACTCTTTTGTATCTTTAAAAGCTTAACTTTGCATTCAGTCCATCCTAAATAAGAAAAAATACCGTTTACTGCAGTCAGCATGGAATTTACGCTTGTTGCCTTATAAGTTCCGGTCAGCTGCATTTTATAATGTATCACACGGTTCTTGTCTACTATCTTATCATCCGGAAGGCTCTCATAAAAAGACCGGATATCCCTTAAATATTTATCAATAGTAGCCTTGCTTTTTTCTTCTTCAAAAAGATTTTTTCCATAGTCCTGAATCATTGAATCCGTTAGCTTATGTGGTTTCATGTAGACCTCCAATCAGTTCAATATCATTTTTTATTCATCTTTCTACCCCTCATCGTCACTTTCTTTTTCAGTATCATTGAATTACTTTCCCCTGCTTATTCTTCACCAAAAATTTAAAAATATGCTTGTACCTTAAACAACCATATAACATTATTGTAAAGGTTTTTGAAAATTTTACAATAATTTTTATTGCGAAATTTTATCAGTTACCCTTGATGACCGTGCGAAGCCTTGATAAATCATGGTTTACAGCATTTAGTAAATACTGGTATTGGTAGGTTGCACGTGTCATTTCGACCATTTCGTCGGTCGCATCCACATTATTTCCATCAAGACGTTCCGTACGGCCCGTCACTTCTTTTACCTCAATAGGAGCAACTTCGATGGCTTTCAGAATACCTTCACGGCCATTTGTATGAGAATTTTCAAGACTTTTTCTGAGAGCGTCTTCAAAGGTTACATATTTTGATTTATACCCCGGCGTATCCACATTCGCCAGATTATTGGATATAACCTCCTGCCGTTTCCATAAGCCGTCAAGTGCTTTGGTCATCAGAGACAGTGAGTTGCCATATATTCCATTCATATTCTATTATTCCTCCTTGCTGAATCTATACCTTTACATATCGGCTGATCTCATAAATGATTAAGGCCTGTTTGATTTTTCTTCATAAATAGCTATGATATCATTTTCCTTCAGTATCCTTTGGAAGGATGCGCTGACGCCGTTTACCTCCAGGACAACTGGCGCTGTTATATTATCCATATCCAGCCCGGAATACTGAAGCATATCCATAAGATAATAGGGGGTGCCGTCCGTTTTTCCGGGAAGCCTTATATTTTTGCCGTTTAGCTGAAACTGAATTGTCTGTTCAGGCTCCGGGATAAGCGGCTGTTCCTCTTCCTCTGGAACGGTTTCCGCCGCCGGGGCTTCCGCAGCCGCAGCTTCCGCCGGCGTTTCTTTCTTCCCGGCATTTACGGTAATGATTTCATCCCCATAGTTCAGCACTCTGTCCATCCCGGCATATTCCCCGTTTATCATGATTGGGGAATGTTCCGGGCCGCTGCCCGTTTCGTCATAAATGTCTGCCGCCGTCGCCCGTGCATCCGTTCCGTTGACGGCCGGGATAAATAAAATATCATCTCCCGCATGTACCAAATCTGAAATCTTCGCCTCTTCCCCATTCAGCTTCAGGACTGCAGGCTCCGCAGGCGTTCCGTAAAAAATCCTTCGCACACCGTCCACCGTAACCACAATACTCTTGCCGGAGCGGCCCATTAAATCCCCATAGGTATAACCATTCATCATAAGCAGATCCGATATATGAAGGGTTCCGTTGCTGAACAGCTTGGCCTGCTTTCCGTTCAGAATTACGGAAAAGCTGTCATTTATCAGGTTCAGCCCTGCGGATACAGCAATTCCCAGCGGTGTCGCATACTCAGGATCCTCTATATTGCAGATATCAGAAAAGGCATGTATGGAAAAATAACGGCCCGCCACCGAAGCGCGGGCTGCATCCAGGCCGAGGCTGCCTGTTATCTGCTCCATCAGTCCGTTCATCCTGCTTCCGCCTCCCGCCAGGAATACCGCAGACGGCGCTCCTCCGTTTACCTCCAGTATCCTGTCGGCAATCTCCCTGCCAAGCCTTGATACAGCATCCTCCAGCGTTTCCAGGAGCTGTTCCGTGGGAACCCTGTGTTCAAATCCCAGGATATCCGTAAAAACAACTTCCTTCTTATCTCCCAGCTGTATTTTAATCATCTCCGCTGTATCAAAATCCACCAGGCACTTCTTCATAATGCTTTCCGTGATTTCGTCACCCGCAAGCGTAGCCATGGTATAACCCACTACTTTCCCGTCACGGCAGACAGCAATATCGGAGGTTCCTGCCCCGATATCCACCATAACCAGGTTCAGCAGCCTCAGTTTTTCCGGAATAGCCACATTTATTGCCGCAATCGGCTCCAGAGTCAGGCCCGCCACTTCCATTCCTGCCTGGTTCATGGCTGAGTAAAGACTTTCCACAACCTCTCCGGGCAAGAAGGTTGCCACAATATCTGCTTTTATTTTCTTTCCCTTGTGATCTACCAGGCTGGAAATCAGATAGCCATCAAGATAGTATTGGGAAACCGTATAGCCTACCAGAAAAAACTGTTTATCCCGGTCATTTTCCCTCTCCAGGAAATTTTTCTGGGCTTCACTCACGGCCCCGGCCTCCAGCCGGCTGATTATCTCCTCGCTGATACGTTCCGTTCCCGGGAATTCCATTTCAAAGGAGGCAGTTTCCGTCTTCAGGGCACGTCCTGCGGCCGCCACAAATACATGATCCAGCCTGTAGCCGCTTTTTTCTTCCAGCGCTTCCTTCACCTGGCCTGCAAGGCGGGCGACTTCCCTGATATCTTCGATCTGTCCGTCCACCATAGCCCTTTTGGAATGCTCGGCTCTTTCTACGGCGGTAATCCTTAATTTATCCTTTTCCACAAAGCCCAGCATCCCTATAATACTCCGCGTTCCAATATCCAGAGCAAATACGGCTTCTTTGGGCAGTTCCTTTTTCCCGGCTTCCTCTCTGTCCATACCTTCCATTACCTCTCATTTAAGGCGGAATTTCTCTCCGTTTATTCTAAAAGCTCGGCTTCTTCCGTCACGTAATTATATTTATAAGACACCTTTCTGGAAGCGCATTCCACCAGATAAGCGCATTCATAGATCATGGTGCCGTTTTCCTTCTTTTTATATGCGGACACTCTGTAGAAATCTTTGTCTTCCAGCTTGATTAATCCCGGAGTGCATACAAAGGAATAGGTATCCACCGGTTCCTGAAGCTTCAGGGCTTCCTGGCTCATGGAACGCACTTTTTCTTCCGCAATCTGCATTGTGCTTTTAGGCTCTTCCGGGGTTTTCTGCCGGTTCTTTTTCTTTTCCTCATCCCACAGCTGTGTGACGTAACTGTTCCAGGCTTCCCCTTTCTTAAGGGCCGTCACCGTGAAGCTGTCATCCTCCGCTTCAATGATAATCTCCAGATAAGCGTCGGAATCATGGGAAGGTCCCGCAAGCTTATAGGTATAAGTTTTCTTCTCTTCCTCCGGCTCCTCTTCATCCTCCTCCTCTTCCTGAGTCAGATCAATGAAATTCTTTTTCTCCGTGAGGTAAGCGATATACTCCTTCACATCTGTGGGTGTATTCTCACCGGCAATATATCTGTACTTTTCCACAGAAAGACCCTCTTTATCCGTGTTTCCGGGTTCTTCTGCCGTCGCTGCTTCCGTATTTCCTTCCTCTGAGTATTCCTGTATCTGTGTTTCTCCTGTCCCATCCGGGGAACCGGAAGCTTCCTCCCTGGGAGAAAGATCTTCAAAGCTCCTCTCCCCCACAATATCCGTAACAGAAGAAAGCTCATCCGCCTTGGCAAAATAATATTCCGGCGGAAGCACCGGCTTTTCCTTCTCGTCCTTTTTTACCACAAGAAAGGTGCAGACCAATGCCGCTGCCGCAACGGGCAGGATAATGGCCATCATAATAACAACTGTTTTTTTCTTAACATTCTTAAACATACGCAATCATTCTCTTCTTTTTTATAGTGTGATTTTTTCCTGAAACTGTAATTTATATATCGGATGATCCAAATAAAAAATAAGTAATTTCAAAAAATCTGTTATTCATTTATTTTCCCGCATTTTATGCCGATATATAATAGAATATTTAACTTATATATGCCTTTACAGGAGACTGCTCACATGGAAGATCTCGAACAGGAACGGAAACAAAAACGCCGGGAGGCTCTGGAAGAATACCAGAAAATTATTTCATATGAAATCACCCCTGGAACGGCAGAGCCGGTGAGGAACAGAAAACCTTCCCGCCGGTTTCGTATCAGATTCAGACACATTTTTTTCGGGGCTGCAGTTATTGTCACCGCTTTCTGCTATTTTTTTATCGGCAATCAGCTGCGGGTTACAAATGAAAGGAACAAGGCCCTGCAAAAGGAACTGACCTCCAATCTGGAGCAGCTGTCACAGCTGGAAGAAAACATTCTGTCACAGAACGGAAGTGCCGAACCCACGGAAGAATCTGCCGCAGAGACTGAGGAAACCGCTTCGGACGTACAGGAAGAGACCGTTCCTTCCGCATCCTTTACCGCAATTTATCCATTGACCAGCAGCTGCGTTATCCTGCATACCTACGGCCCCTATGCCGCTTCAGACGGCAGCAGCGCCTACTCCTACGGGCTGGACCTGGGCACGGAACAGGATACGGATGTCATAGCTGCGGAAAGTGGTACCGTACTTTTTGCCGGTGAAGATGAAGAGACGGGACTGACCGTGCGTATTGACCATGGAAACGGTTATATTACCCATTATTGTTACAACAAGGAGCTCAGGGTAAATGCCGGGGAAACCGTTGCCGCGGGACAAACGGTGGCCCTGACAGGGGCTCTCAATGAGAACGGCGAGCCGCATATGGAATTCCGTGTCACATGGAACGGAGACTATATCGATCCCGAAGATGTGCTTGAAATAAAAGGATAGCTTTCTTTTTATCCTTTCAACTTATTTTAATCAACTAAGCAAAGGAGTATACATTATGATGTTTGGAAAACCTTCTAATGAACCGAAACCGGAAACAGAATTTCCTTCCCTGGCGGCTGAACCGGAGCCTGCCCCCGTTCCCGTCCCCAAGCCGGTAGAACGTATTGATACGATCATCGGTGAAGGCACACGGATTTTAGGGACCCTGCACTGCAAGACCCTGCTTCGTGTGGACGGGGTGATTGAAGGAGATGTCATCTCTGACAGCAAAGTGGTTGTCAGTGAAAAAGGTCTAATTAAGGGGAACATTTCCGCCGAAAATTTCACCCTGGGCGGTGAACTCACCGGAAATGCCAAAGTCAGGGGAAAAGCCGAGATCCTTTCCACCGGCAAATTATATGGTGATATTCTGACGAAAACCCTGATCATGGATGAAAGCGCTGTCTTTGACGGAAAATGTTCCATGACAAAGGCTGTGGAGGAATTAAAAAAGGATACCCTGCCGGATCTTCCCGGCATGAAAGATTTGATGGAAACTAAAATACCGGAGATATAAGAATGTCTGTTAAAGGGAAAAAGCATTTATCCATGATGTTTGCCTTATGCAAAACTATCGCGGAGAGCGCTGAACATTTGAACGAATACAGTGAAGATCACTTTCTGAAGCAGGATACTGTTACCGGCCTGAATACCCTTGAGGCGAGTCTGGAATCTTTTAAAGCCTATTCTGCCATACAGGCGACCCGGCTTTTCAGATCCTGCGTTGAAAACGACTTATATCTGTATTCCGGGGATTTCGCATCCATCGTAAGCCACTGGCATACTTCTGTCCTCAGAACCATACAAATGCTGTGGACTGCCGAGTCACAGAGGTGTCCTGTCTGCGATAAGCCCGGGAATCCCTTTTATACCGCCTATTTCTACCGTAATACCGGCGGTTCGGATGGTTCTGCCTCTGTTTCCCGTTTGTGGATGCAGTGTCCCGGCTGTCTGAACTGCTATGCGGTAAAAAATTCATCCTATCCTTTCCCCGTACCGGCTGACGCCGATACAGGCTCCAACAGATATATCCGTATAGCTGAGGTGGTAAAGGAGCATATGAAAGGCGGTTTTCTGCTGTTTGCAGGCGAAAATAACAATGCCTTTACATCTGCATTGGATGACAACAATTATATCATTCAGAGGTGCTCCCTGAAACAGCTGGAGGATCGTTCTTTCTCAGAAGAATTACAGGGCTGCTTTCAGGCCGTCCTCATTGAGCATCCCGGCCGTTCCGCAGATTTAAAAAAGTTATTGGAAAATGCGTTATACTACCTGGATGACTCAGGTATCTTATGGTTTGAAGTAAGGAATCTGGGCGTTGACCTTCTGAATCTGGTTATGAAGGGCACTCCCCTTCCGGAATCGGCGGATACGAACGTTTTTTTATTCCCGCAGGGCATCGAATACCTGAAAGATATCCTTGGTTTCGATATTATCAGCCGACGCCGGATCGAGGAAGAAGGAACGATAGAATTTGTTCTGCAGAAGCTGTAATGCGGCATATATAAGAAGAAAAGAAAAGGAATACTCCTCCGGTACAATTCGTCCGGAGGAGTATTCCTTTTCTTCTTTTACTCTTTATGCTGCAGTCCGTTAAACGCTAAAACAGGCGTTCCAGCCTGGCTATGGAACGCCTGTGATAGCTGCTTGCCTGTTGCCAGGCAGCGCTCATCCTTAATTTTACAGATGATACAGGTATATCATTATGACTGATTAAACTGTCGTATAATTTATGACTGATTAAACTGTAATCTGATATTATGACTGATATAAATGTAATATATTATGACTGATTAAAATGCAATATATTATGACTGATATTACTGTAATAACTGAAGAACACCCTGAGGCAGCTGATTAGCCTGAGCAAGCATAGCCTGAGAAGCCTGAACCAGGATATTATTCTTGGTATAAGACATCATCTCATCAGCCATGTCAACGTCACGGATACGGCTTTCTGCTGCGGTCATGTTCTCTGTAGTTACACCCAGGTTGTTGATGGTGTGCTCCAGACGATTCTGGATAGCACCCAGATCACCACGGGTGGAAGATACGGAGTTGATAGCGGATTTGATCTTATCTACAGCCGCTTTTGCTCCGGACTGTGTAGCAATGCTGATTCCGCCGATTCCAAGAGAGCTGGAGCTCATATCGCCAACAGAAACTGTCAGCTGATTGAAATCTGCTGCGGTATCACCGATCTGAAGGGTAAGACCACCATTCATGCTGTTCTTGCCTTCGGTGGAAATTCCGAGAGTTGAAGCAATATTGCCACCATCTTTATCTTCGAAACCAATCTTCTTACCTGTGGTATTATTGAATTCCAACTGACCGTTCGCATTCAACTTTACAGTAACTTTTCCATTAAGGGCTTCATCAGTACCGGTAGTACCTTTTGCTGTATCATAATTAGCAAGAGCATTATTAATCGCTGTCTGCAGTGAAGAAGCAATATTTGCCGGGGTAGCTACACCAGCTGTTGTAATAGCAATTTCTTCCCCATCAATAGTCATGGTAAAACTGCCATTATAATCACCTGCAGCATTCTTCAATGCGCTGACAGGTCCTGCAGTGGAAAAATCATTACCAGTTCCGTCTATACCTGTTAATACTCCAAGAAATCCCGTGTTATTGCTGTCCTTTATTGTTACATTAGAATTTCCATCTTTCTGACCACTTGTAATATCAAATGTTCCGGAACCATTTCCTTTTACTGTAATACTGGAAACAGAAGCGCCATACTGAGTATTATATTTTTCAATGGCATCATTTATTGTTCTCTGAATAACTTCCGCTGCTTTTTTAGTATCTGCTGCATCTACTGAAGTCCAATCCTTTGCAAGCAGTGCTCTGTCATCTGCATCAAGAACACTCCAATCAACTTCAATTTCTGTACCATCTACCACAACTTTATCAGTATTTGCCCAATTTACATTGTTTCCCGTTGTGTCAGCAGTAGCAGTGGCAGCATCTGCGTTGCCAGTAGCAGCCTTATAAGTAACAACCTGAGCACCTGTCAGTCCGCCGCCTGCACCTGTTCCGCTCAGAGAGCCATCCAGCAGGTTAATTCCGTTGAAGTTGGTTCCTTCAGAAATACGGTCAATTTCAGATTTCAGGGAATCCAGTTCCTTCTGCAGGTTTGCACGGTCAACCTTGTTGTCATAGGTTCCATTTGCAGACTGGTCAGCCAGCTCAACCATACGATTCAGCATGGAATGAACTTCTGTAAGAGCGCCTTCTGCTGTCTGAACAAGAGAGATACCATCGTTGGCGTTCTTCTGTGCTGTCTTCAGACCGGTAATCTGTGCTCTCATCTTTTCAGAGATAGCCAGACCAGCGGCATCATCACCTGCACGGTTGATTCTGTAACCGGAAGACAGTTTTTCAAGGTTCTTTGATACAGCATTGTTGTTTCCGCTAAGGTTTCTGTAAGAGTTTAATGCTGCGATGTTGTGTTGAATTCTCATAAATATACCTCCATGTAATTATGTAAGGGAAATCCTTTTCCCTTAGAATTAGTGTGGTGTGAAACAATAGTTTCCACCTGAAACAATGAACTTCTTTGGCGCGCCATTGCCAGTTAAACACTTGGGAACAAGTTCATCCAACTGTGTTCAAATACTATATCGTCATGATTTTTAATTAATTAAGTTTTTTTAGTATTTTTAGAAAAAAAAATAAGATTTTTTTTGAAGGTCACCGCAGCACAAAAAACGCGGGGCATTTCCCCGCGTTTTCTGTGTATTTCCGCCGTTATGTCAGTCAGAAAAATCTCATAAGAATGATGGAATTAAGTATCACAAATGCCATACAGCCGGCTCCGACGGCCGTCCTGAAAACCATGCTCTTCGTTTTCTCTTTCCCGTCTTCTTTTACCCTCTTTGCACTGCAATACTTGAACACTGCAAGAAGCATGGGCGCGGTATCCAGATAAACGGCAAACAACAAAGAAAACCATGCCATGGCCGGAAATCTTCCGAACAGATAGTTACCGGCCTTTTCCACATCATTTAATTCCAGCAGGTAATTTCTCTGCATCCCCGTAATGCCCCCCAGAAGCTTTTCCCTCTCCTTCTTCCATTGTTCCGCCTTTTTCCCTGTCTGTACCATATCCGTTACGTCTATATCCTCAGGGATGAGCAGTACCTGGCTTTTCAGCCCTGTCAGAGCCTGGTTCCAGGTGTCTCTCCACAGATTCAGCCCTTCCTCGCCGCCGTCCATTTTAACAAGCCTCTCTGTTTCTTCCGCAACAGTATCTTCCTCTTCCAGCCAGGCGATAACGCCTCTGATATCCGAGGCTGTTCCCAAATCTGACCGCAGCTTCAGATAGTCTTCCAGAAGCTGTTCATATTCTTCCATGTTCTGGCCTGCCTGCGTCCCGCCAACGAGGGTGGCATAAATATTATCGGTCATCCGCCCTATTTCCTCGAGATCCGGTTCCGAACTCCCCAGCTGGGCCATTATTCCCGCAAAGTCCTGATCCGTCTGCCCGGACGCACTGTTTTGTGTCAGCTGTCCGGCGGACAGCATGGACTGCACCGCACGGAGCCTGTCCCGGATTTCCTGCGCTTCCTTCGCATCATTTTCTTTTTCATCCTTCAGGGAACGAATGCTTTCCGTTTTCTCATTGATGGAGTCGGTATAGCTGCTATGGGCATCCGAACCTGCGGCAACCTTCGTCCGTTTATCAATCAGCTCCGTCCTCTGCTGATCCAGCTGGAAGAGCTTGCTGTCCGTTTCCTCCAGCTTCTGCGTAACCGCCTCCAGTTCCCCGCTCAAGGTCTCTTCTTTTTCTTTTAGCGTATCCAGAATGACGGAGACCTCCCCGGATGCGCTTTTTCCTTCCTGCAGGGCATAAATGGCCTGCAGCATACGGGGATCCTCCGCAAACAGAGGAAGATAATTCTGATACTCCACCGAAGTACCCGCAGTCAGGACTGTCCCGTCATTTTGTACCGCCCTGCTTTTAAAAGCGGTTACATCCCCAAGGACCTCCCCAACAGCCTTTTCCATGGCTTCTCCCGCCTGTACCGTAAGTTTCTGTTTTCCTTCCTGATAAAGTCCTGTCATCTCTATCTGGGCATCCTTCATCCAGGTATCCTGATAAATAACATTGGACATAAATATGTAGCTGAAGCCGGAAGACCACAAAACAGTGAAAACATACAGCCCTATGGCACAGGCCTTTGCGGGCAGGGCTTTTCCCATCAGATATCTGGGCAGCCGGAGATTCAGGGAAAGCAGTATCCCCTGAACCGCCAGGGATATCAGATAGCCATGGATCCTGTCCTCCCTGAAAAAGAAGCGGTTCATGCCTTCTGCCGTAGTATACAGGGAAATAAAAGCCAGAAAGACAGAACATATATTAATAAAATTCCAGAATTCCGTTTCTTTTTTCTTTATCCGGTTCATCCCAGTTCCTCCTGTATCTCCTCATCCATTTCATCCTCATCATCCGCACGGATTAAATCATATCCCCAGTTCATAAATTCCGGCACAAACTTTACGAACTGCAGCAGACACAGAAGCAAATCCCCGGCCATTCCCATTATTATGCGGGCTACCCGGTCCATATATTTTTTCAGCCCGCTTTCCTTATTGATAAAGGCCTCCAGCAGCTTGTATATCACATGTACCCCCACATAGCCTGCCGCCAGTGCTGCGGCTGCCAGAAGCGGCACTGTCAGGCCTCCCGCGTTTTCAAACAGGGCCAGCCACCCGTCGAACCTTTCTCCGGGAAGCACCAGATATGCGGCAATCAGGATAAACAAAAAGATACTCAGCATCTTCAGAAAAGACGGATTCCTCACATCTATCTTCCTGTTTTCATCAAATACCGAACCTATCACATCCATAAAAGCCCTCATAAAAGTGAGCAGGATCCACGTTCCGCACAATATTATCGTCAGCAGGACCAACAGCCATCCGAATGCATACAGCATGAGCTGCAGCCTGCTTTCCGCGCTTTCCCCTATCAGATTTTCATCTTTGACAAAGGCATAGCAAAGGATTGTAAGAAATACCATAACGGCTGCAGCCGCCACGATATACCCTGTAATATGCAGAATCCCCATAGCCTGTCCCATTCTGCTTTTCTTGTTATCATCTTTTTTCATTCTGAACCTCTCCTTTCGTGTCAATATAATATAAATATATGCTTACTCCGGGAAATTATGACAGATTTATACACTTTTTCCTGCGTGCGCGATGAATGAATCTTCGCTTTTTGGACATAAAAATACCGCGTTCCCTCTGCAGAGAACGCGGTTTACTGTTCATATATCAGCTATTAACTAAGAAAATCAATATTTGGAATCATAATAGGATGCTGTCTGCTGACTGCTGTAATCATTGATCGGGCTGTCGTATAACTCATTTTCCATTGCATAGGACTCTCCGCCCAGCTGCTTCAGCCTGAACTGGCTCACCAGATTCTTCAGCATCTGTGCCTGTCCGGAAAGCTCTTCACTAGCAGCGGCACTTTCCTCAGCAGTAGCCGAATTAGTCTGGACAACGCTGGAAATCTGATCAATTCCCTGTGTAACCTGGGCAATAGCAGATGCCTGTTCGCTGGCTGCCTGTGAAATATTATCCACAACCACCACTACCTTCTTCGCATTATCCACGATTTCCGTCAGCGTATGTGCCGTAGCATCCGCCAGCTTGGTTCCCCTCTCCACCGCATGGATAGAACCTTCTATCAGCGCTGCCGTACTCTTTGATGCCTCTGCTGACTTACTGGCAAGGTTACGCACCTCATCCGCCACAACAGCAAAGCCTTTGCCTGCCACACCGGCACGGGCCGCTTCAACGGCAGCATTCAGTGCAAGAATATTGGTCTGGAATGCAATATCTTCAATCGTTTTGATAATTTTACTGATCTGGCCAGATTTTTCGCTGATTTCACCCATGGCATCAATCATTTCCTGCATCTGATGATTGCCTTCTTCAATCTTCACACCGGCATCCTCCGCCAGTTCATTGCCGTGACGGGCATTTTCAGAGCTTTCCCTGATCTGGGTGGATATTTCATTAATCGTAGCTGCCAGTTCTTCCACGGAGCTGGCCTGTTCGGTAGCTCCCTGGGAAAGTGCCTGAGCGCCTGAAGAAACCTGCTCGCTTCCTGCCGATACCTGGCTGGATGACTGATTGATTTGGTTCAGCGTCCTTGACAGATTGTCTGTAATGCTTATAATCGCTTCTTTAATAGGAATATAGTCGCCCACATAATCCGCCTGAGGCATAACTGTAAAATCACCCTTGCCGATTGCGCCCAGCTGCATATCAACATCTTTGATAACCGCTTTTATGTAAGCGCTCATTTCCCGGAAGGCTTCCGCCAGAATACCCAGCTCATCCTTGGAATAATAGTCCACCTTGATATCCAGAGAGCCAGCTGCAAGCTTACTTGCGGCATCCCTGATCTGCAGAACCGGTCGGCAGATCGCTCTGGAAAGCGTAATAGCAATCACCACACACAGGATATCCAGTATAATCATCAGGATAAGCGCCAGGTTGCTTGAGCTTTTCAGGGTTGCGCTGGCATTATTATTGAATTCCAGCGCCCTGTTCATTGAATTATCCACAATCTTCTGCGCATCGTCCAGCGTTGACTCAAAAATAGGTTTGTATTCCGCCATCAGCTTCTGCTGCGCATCATTGGCTCTTCCGTTCAAAATGAGCTGATTGATCTCCTTCGACAGAGCCTCCAGCTTCTCCAGATCCTGGGATACTTTCCCTATCATCTGCTGCTCTCCCAAAAAACGCTCCTGGATAACAGGCAGGCTTTTTGCGATTATATCGCCGGCTTCCATTACATCATCAAAATAGGTGGAATCTTCATACAGACACATCTCAACCATGCCGCGTCCCATTCTCTGCAGCTGCGCCTGCATCATGCTGCTTTGCGTGCTGACGGTAAACGGGCTTTGATACAGCTGATCAGTCAGTTTCCCTACCTTCTCCATCTTTGACATGGTGTAAATCATCATCGCCGTACATAAGGTCACCACAATCGCGAAAGCAACCATTAATTTCACTCTTATTTTCAGGTTCTTAATCATCCATTTACCCTCCGTTTTATACATTCTGTTCCATTACCCTAAACTTATGTGAGCTTTTTGACTCATACTCCAATCAGTATTTACTGTTGTCAAAGGAACTTACGGTTGCCGCTCCTCCTGGCACAGTATCGTAGCTATTCACCTCACATCCTGTAATGAAACCAGTATTTGCCGTTCCGTCATCCTGCAAAGTAAATCTTCCTACCAGACGTTTCAGGATCTGTGCCTGTCCGGAAAGCTCCTCGCTTGCAGCGGCGCTTTCCTCAGCCGTTGCAGAATTCGTCTGGACAACACTGGAAATCTGATCCACACCCTGTGTTACCTGGTTAATGGAAGCTGCCTGTGCATTGGATGCTTCGGAGATCTTGTCAATGGTTTCGGTAAGAACCTTGGTTCCTTCCACTACTTCCGTCATGAAGTCTGCCGTCTGGCCTGCTATCCTGGTCCCGTTTTCAACAGCCTTCAGGGAAGCCTCTATCAGAGCAGCCGTACTCTTGGAAGCATCTGCCGATTTGCTTGCAAGGTTACGCACCTCATCTGCAACAACCGCAAACCCTTTTCCGGCACTGCCTGCACGCGCCGCTTCCACAGCTGCATTCAGGGCAAGAATATTCGTCTGGAATGCGATATCTTCAATTGTTTTAATAATCTTTCCTATTTCATTGGAAGAATTGCTGATTTCTTCCATAGCCGCGATCATTTCCTGCATCTGGCCATTGCTTTCCGCCATCTGTCTGCCTGTCTGCACCGCTTTCGCGCTGACATCCATCGCATTCTCTGCATTGCTCTTAACCTGCTCGGAAATCTCATTGATGGTAGCTGCCAGTTCTTCAATGGAAGAAGCCTGTTCCGTGGCTCCCTGTGACAAAGCCTGGGCACCGGAGGATACCTGCTCACTTCCGCTTGCCACCTGATCGGCGGACTGGTTAATCTGACGCAGCGTTTCGTTAAGACTCTTCTTGATACCTCTCATGGCTTCCAGAATCCCCTGGAATGCACCAACATAACTGTCTGCCATTCTTGACAAAACATTGAAATTGCCGGTTGCCAGTTCCCCAAGGACATAAGCTTCATCCGAAATAATGGCTTTCAGCCTGCCTGTCATTTCCCGTACACTGTTTGACAGGCTTCCCAGCTCATCCCTGGATTCATATGCGATGGTAACATCCAGGTTTCCTCCTGCCATCTCTTTTACCGCCGCTTCAATCTCCTTTATCGGTTTGGTGATTCTGCGGGTAACATCCACAGCCAGAATGATGGTTGTCAGTAAAGCCACAGCTGATATAATAATCAGCAGAACCATAGTTGCAGATTTATCAGACATCGAAGCTTCATAATCATCTGCCGCAAGATTGGTGGTATAATTATCCATCTTTTCCAGCAGATCCTGTGCCTCCGTCAACAGAGGCTTATAGCTGTTAAAGAACACTTCCACCGCTTCCTCATTTCTGCCCCGTGTTGCCAGATCCTGCACCTCAGTTCTGTACTGTATGCTGGAATTCATAATCTCCAGTGCCTTCGCGACGTCGCTCTTATCGCCGCGGTAATTCTTCTCCATATAATCAAATTCTTCTTTCAGAATCTGCATTTCCGTGTCTGCCTCTGCAAAATAATCCTGCGCTTTCTGCTGATCTGTTTCCAGCATGCCGAAAGCGATATCCTGAATCGCAGACTGTATTGTCCTGCGCATATCAGTCGCCTTATGCGACACCTGATATCCTACCGAATAGAAATCCGTAAAACTGCTTGAAAGGCTGCTGAGGCTGTAAATTGCAACACCTACCGTTACAAGAAGCAAGATAAGAATAACCTCGAATGTAATGGATAATTTTTGTCCTATTTTTAAGTTTCTCATTTGTGCTTTCTCCTTAACTATATTTCGCTCTGGTATGCTGTCTGCGCAAGGCTCTCAAATTCCTGCTCTCCCAGAAGCTTCTTGATATCCATAAGTAAAACAATTTTATCCTTCACCTTAGCAACCCCTGTCAGGTAACGGGCTGCCGCATCATTTCCCATACGCGGAGGCTGTGTAATCAGTTCATCCGGAATTTCCGCCACTTCATCCACCTGTTCCACCACAAATCCGAAATAGCTTCCCCGAACATCCGTCACAATAATACAGGTACGGTCACTATATTCTATAACCGGTTTAAAAAGCCTGATTCTGACATCGATAACAGGTATGATCTCTCCTCTCAGATTAATAATCCCCTTTGCATACTCCGGGAATTCCGGAATTTCAGTTATTTGCTGCATTCCTATAATCTGTACCACATCTGCTATCGGAATTCCAAAGAGCTGTCCGTCCGTAAAATAGGTCAGATACTTGCTCCCCAATTCTTCGGACAGAGCAGCTTCTTCACTCATAAGTTTTTCAGTTCCATCCATCTCCATATCCCTTTCTCCTGTCACTCCAGTGTATTCTGTTGAACTCTTTCACCACCCTAAGCGGTCTTATTTTATTTTATCGGCGCATATGTTAAAAAAATAAAGTATATTTCATATAAGATTTATATTTCCTTCATATATTCCGGCAAAACTATCCCTGAACCCCTTTGTCCGCTTCCCCTTCCTTCATTTCTCTGCTCCGCTGCTTATTCAGCATTTCTATCAGCGGACTCTTATTCTGCATGAAGGAACCATAATCTCCTATGCCTCCTCTTCCGTATTCTTCAAACATAATTTCGGCATATTTTACGGCCTCAAAATAAACATATGAAATTTTGCTCTGCTTAAGCTTGTTTTTCCTCATGAACTCATTCAGCTTATCCCATCTTCCGGTTTCGTAATCTTCCACAAAATTCAGCACCTCACCCAGGATTCCGCTTCGGTAAAACAAAGCTTCCCTTGATTCATCGGAAACCTTGATCTGTTTCAAAAGACTCTCAAGGTTATCACGGACGGTAATATCTATTGTGGAGAACATACCTACCAGGTAGGCCTCCTCCTGCAAATCTCCCCGTTTCATCAGACTAACCAGTTTTTCTGCAAAAACACCCCTTATCAGCGCGCGTTTTGCAGTTTCATTATCCTTTTTGCCGAATACATCGCTCAGCAATATGGCTAAGGTCCATCTTCTCACTTCAATGAGCCCCATACGCACCAAAGACTGTTTCACCGTTTTTACCCGGTACTTCCCTCCATACTGCAGGGTGTTCACCCTCATCAGGAATTTATAAGACAGATTTACGTCCATCATAATAATCTCCGCCAGCTTGGTGAAGTCCGTATCAGGCTTGGAAAATTCCTTAAGCAGACGCATATAGGTAGTCAGTGCGATTTCTGTTTTTTCCTTGGACAGCAGGACCGGTTTGGAATAATAATACCCCTGCAAAAGGGAATAGCCGTTATCCACGGCCCATTTTTGTTCTTCCTCTGTTTCTATTTTTTCTGCCAGAAGAATCTTGGAATCCTTATACTTCTGCGCAATTGCTGTCTGTACCTTCTTATCTGTCAGCCGGAAATCCACCTTGAGGATATCCGAAACCGATATGAGCCTGTCCTTATTATCTTCCCCCGTATAATCATCCATGGCAAAGACATATCCTTTTTCCCGGAATGCTGCCAGTGTGGATTCCAGATTGGAATCATCATTAATATCTTCCAATATTTCTATTATGAAATGCTTGGGATCCATAATACTGATGTATTCGTTCCGAAGAAGCTCCTGCGTCAGGTTGACAAAAGCATACACACCACCGGTAAGATTCTCCAGCCCAAACTCGCTCAGCATATTGGAAAGCAACAGACAGGTCGCCATACTGCCGTCTATCTCCATGTTAAATTCATTACGATCGCTGTCCCTGTATAAGAATTCATAACCGAATAATTTCCCGGTCGAATCAAAAACAGGCTGCCTGGCGGCGTATATCTTCATACATAATCCTCCTGAAACAAATTGCAGGCGTTTTCTGTCCGTCCGCCTCTTTTACGGTTTTAAACCGTTATATCCAATATGCCGCCTGCCATCGAAATATCAGCGCCTCCGGCTGACGGACCCATCCCTGCTGCCGCCCCATATGATCCATAACTTTGATCCTGGCAGGTAGTATCCGTTTCCACGCTGTTTTCATATTTTTCCAGCTCTTTCTCCAGCCTTCGTTCCTGCGGTGTTTCATAATAATCCCTGATCTGCCCATATTCCCTGATCTTACGTCCCTCGCGCTTCTTTTTAAGAAGCAGCTTAAGACGGAGGCTTTTTTCATATTCCGCTTTTTTTGCCGCTTTTTTCTGCTGCAGCTGCAGTATTTCTTCTTTTTTAAGAAGCTTATCCTTCAGCTTTGCCTTCAGCAGAACCTGTTCCGCCTGCTTTACCAGTACGGCCTTTGTCCTTCTGTCCCCGCTCCCTGATTTCAGCTGGTTTATCTGCGCCTGGATTCCTGATATCGTCCTGCGGACCGCCTGACGGTTCCCCGCTCTGGCAATTTTCACCAGATCCTTCGCCGGTACATACCTCAGCTTTTTCTTTTCTATCGTCATAGTCCCTTTTTCCGTCCTTATGCGGAAATAAGAACCATCCTCCTTACCCACATTCCTGATGCCGGAACCATTGGATACCGGCTTCGGCTGTATATCCTTCTGGGAAAGCACCCATTGGGTGACCTCCCCGTCTTTATCCAACACCAGTCCGCAGCCCAGGAGATGTTTTCCCTGGGACGGGAGCTTTCCGAGTTTTCCCGCCTGCTCCTGCCTTGCGGATTTCAGGGCTTCCATACATTTTTTTTCAAACTCCGGATCCTTCTGCATTCTTTCCAGCGTTTCTCTGGATATGACGATTTGGAAGCTGCCCTTATGGGAAAGGGCATAATCCTTTATGCTGTCTTTCCCCGATAAATCTGCAACAGAAATACTCCTTCCGGGAAATAAGGATTCCAGATATCGAATATATTCCTCTTCCTTCAACGCATCGGAGGTTTTGAGCCCGCTTTCCCCGTTTGCGGGTACACTGCTTCGCATGACGTCTTTTGTCTTGACTCTGTCATTGAACGATAAAGGAAGTTCCGTCTGTTTTAAGGTATCCGCCGCTCTTTCACCGGGATACATATACAGGTTTTTTCCAAATTGACAAGACTCGGCTCTAATCATAATGAGCAGTCCCTCCCCTCTCCTGTCTCCGTTTGTTACACTCTATTATTTCTATCGGTTATTTGTTCAAAAAAATAAGAGTATCTGAAAAGAAAAAAGAGTATATCTGTGAGTTTTTGCCTCAGTCAGATATACTCCATTATTATTCCGTCCGTTTTCCTCTTATGACGGACATTCGACTTTCTTTTATCTGTTCCGCGCAGATATTCCAGCAGCGCGGCGGCACTTACAGCTTAGAAATCCAAATCCTCTCCATTACTTTCAATCACCTTCTTATACCAGGAAAAGGACTTCTTTTTCTTCCTCTCCAGCGTTCCGTTCCCTTCATTGTCTTTATCAACATAGATAAAACCGTACCTTTTTTTCATCTCTCCTGTTGTAAACGATACGCAGTCAATACATCCCCAGGGCGTATAGCCTATCAGATCCACGCCGTCCTGTATGACGGCCTTCTTCATTTCTTCAATATGCGCTTTCAGATATTCTATACGGTAATCGTCACGGATGCTCCCGTCCGTCTCTATTTTATCCACGGCTCCGAAACCATTTTCCACAATAAAAAGGGGGATCTGATAACGCTCGTACAGCAGGTTCAGCGCGTAGCGCAGTCCCACGGGATCAATCTGCCAGCCCCATTCACTGGCCTTAACATAAGGGTTCGGCACACTTCCCGGGAACCCGTCCAGTCCGTTTCCTTCCGCCACGGCGCCTGCCTTTACGGCATTCGTCATATAGTAGCTCAATCCCACATAATCCACCGTCCCCTCCCTGAGAATCCTTTCATCCTGAGGCTCCATCTTCACATGAATGTTTTTGCGCTCCCATTCCGGCCATACATATGAGGGATAATATCCCCTCACATGCACATCCCCGAACAGATACCGATCATGCATGGCTTCCACAGAATACATCATATCCTCGGGATTGCAGGAATACGGATACAGCGGAACACAGGCCATCATACAACCGATTTTGAAATCCGGATTGATCCTGTGCCCTTCCTTTACCACCAGGGCGCTGGCAACCAGTTCATGATGGACCACCTGGTACATGCACTGTTCCGGATGGGGATCGTCGTTAAATATTACTCCGGAACAGGTATAGCCAAACAAAGGATACTTGTAATTTTTCTGGTTGTTAATTTCATTGAAGGTCATCCAGTATTTTACCTTATCTTTATACCTTTTCATGACTGTAAGGGAATATTTCACAAAAAAATCAATCACCTTCCGGTTTTTCCAGCCGCCGTAATTCTTCACCAGATGATAAGGCATTTCAAAATGGGAAAGGGTTACCACAGGCTCTATTCCATATTTCAGGAGTTCGTCAAAGAGCTTGTCATAGAACATAAGCCCCTCCTCATTAGGCTCCTCTTCGTCGCCCTTCGGAAAAATCCTCGTCCACGCGATGGAGGTGCGCAGACACTTGAATCCCATCTCCGCCAGGAGCTTGATATCTTCCTTGTATTTCCCATAAAAATCCGAAGCCTCAAGGTTCGGATAATAATATCCTTCCAGAACGCCGTCCGTTATCTTACGATCCACTCCGTGGGCCCCGGCGGTAAGCACATCGGCAATGCTTACACCTTTGCCTCCCTTATCCCATCCTCCTTCTATCTGATGGGCGGCAATAGCGCCTCCCCACAAAAAATTCTCCGGTAATGTACGCATCTTTTTACTCCTTTATTTTAAACTCATGATGGTATCGGTTAAGGCTTCATGCCTGCCTGTCCCTGTTTCCACTGCTCTGTCCGTATCCGTTACAATATAGATAACGGTACTGTCGTATCCCTCTTTTTCCAGTTTCTTTTTATCAAATTCCACAAGCAGATCCCCTCTTTTTACCGGATCTCCCTGGCTGATATGAGCCGTAAAGCCTTTTCCGCCCAGCTTAACCGTGTCAATACCGATATGGATTAAAAATTCATTTCCTCTTCTGTCCGTCAGGCCAACGGCATGTCCGGTAGGAAATACCACCGTCGCGGTTCCGTCAAAGGGCGCGTAAATCCTGCCTTCCTCCGGCTGTATGCCCACGCCGTTCCCCAGCGCTCCGGAAGCAAAGGCCTCATCCCTTACCTTATTTAAAGGAATTACATTCCCGGTAACCGGAGAAGCCAGTTCTGTATTCTCTGTGTTTGCTTTGGAAACCTTTATATTCGTTTCACAGCCTTCCGGCACCTCTGCATTCTCCGCATTCCGCACACCGGCTTCGGCTGCTTCTTCCTTAAATCCGGCAATATAGGTAAGAATGATTCCCAATACAAATGCGATCAGAACGGATAGCAAAAGTCCTGTAAACTGGGACATATGCCCTGCTTTAAAATAGGCGGGAAGGGTGGCGATCCCGGGCATATTATAGCCCCAGGACACCGCGCGGAATGCGCCTGCGACCGCTCCGCCCACAGCGCCTGCAATACATCCGCAGATCATGGGTCTTTTCAGACGCAGGTTCACGCCGTAAATGGCAGGCTCCGTAATACCAAAAAGCCCTGTAATGGCCGCAGAAGCGGAAATTCCCTTCATTTCTTTATCCTTTGTTTTCAGGAACACACCAAGGGCTGCGCCTGCCTGGGAAAATACGGCTGCTGCCTGAAGGCCGGTAAAAGTATCATATCCCAGTGCGGCATAATTTCCCACCGTAACGGGTGTGATTCCCCAATGTACGCCGAATATAACCAATACCTCCCAAAGGCCGCCCACAATAATACCCGCCACAATCGGGCTCAGCCCATACAGGAAATTATAAACATCACCGATAGCACCGCCGATTGTGTTTCCCACGGGCCCGAAGGCCAGCAGGGTAAGCGGCACCATAACGGCAATGGTAAACATCGGTGTGAATAGATTCCTCACTACCAGGGGCAGATACTTTTCAAAGAAACGTTCCACATAAGAAGCAATCCAGATTGCCAGAATAATGGGAATAACGGAAGAAGTATAGCTTAACAGCTGAACCCTGATTCCAAGGAAGTATACCGGCTCTCCCGCATTGACCATGGCCATGTAATCCGGGCTCACCAGAGCACATGCAATTACGACCGCAATAAAAGTATTCACTCCGAATTTTTTGGCCGCCGTCACCGCTATCATAACCGGAAGGAAGGTAAATGCCGTCCAGGATATAAAGTTCAGGATCTGATAGGTTCCGCCCGCCGTATTAATAAGATTCATGGCAGCCAGCACGCCCAGAATCCCCTGCAGGATACCGCAGGCCGCCAGTGTATACAGAAACGGAGCAAAAATTGCGGATATGACATCCACAATCCGCGTAAAAATGCCGGCCTTCTGCCCGCCGCTCTTCTGCGCCTCTTCTTCATCTATACTGACCAGCTGCGTTACAAACCCATACGCATCCTTTACATGATTTCCAATAACTACCTGGAACTGGCCTCCGGCCTGCACGGTAGTAATGACGCCCGGGACTTTTGCGACTCTGTCTTTATCCACAACAGATTCATCCTTCAATATGAACCTGAGTCTGGTCGCACAATGTGTGACATTGATGATATTTTCATTACCGCCAAGTTCTCTGACAAGCTCGCCGGCTGTTTTCCGATAGTCTATCGCCATCTCGTTTTCTCCTCTTTATTTTCCTTATTCTGTCTGACTAGTAATACAGCTGCTCATATGGCTGTTTTTATAAAATCTGCAATATTACTTTTCCTATTTTCTGCAGAATAACGGATTTTGAAACATGTATGGAGAAAAAAGAATTTGTTTCTATTCAAAAAACGAGTTAGGTAAGGTGCTTTTTGAAGACAGGGTAACCATATACAAACAGGCCATGGTTCCCTGATTCTGCGGTTCCATGGCCTGTTGCTTATTTCTTGTTTACTTTATTTTTCTTCTAGTTTTTCTACACGGCGGAGAAGTTCCTCATATTGTCGTTTTTGTTCGCTTATTATCTGCGCCTGGCTCTTAATAGTTTCAGACTGCTCATTCAGAGCCTGCTTCTGGGCATCTATCGTTTCCTGCATTTCATCAATCATATATTGCACCGTATTCCGATCAAGTTCCTGCAATTCCTTTGAATACATTCCCATCACCTTCTCCATATTGAGACAGATTTCATAAATATCCCCGTAGATTTCACGGAAGCCCGGATAGCTTTCAATCAGTTCAATAATGCGCTTCGGTTCCTCCGAAGCAAAAAACATCAGCCAGGCATCCAATTCGTTTTCTACAGTTTTATTTTCCATGTTTTTTCGAAATATGTCAAGCGCTATGAAGATAAAATTTTGCAGAAGATTCATCTTCAGCCCCGTATCAAATCCCCAGAACGATTTATGGATATACCTGTTTTCCAGCATCCTGATTTCCATGGGGCTTTTTTCAAATATAACGATAGTATAGACATTTTTGATATTCTTATAGCTGAACTTTCCTTTTTGCCCCCGCTGCTTCTCCCTGACTCTTTTGTACTGTCTCAGCAGCAGATCCGCCGAATAGCATGCGCTGCGTTCTCCGGGAAAAGCATAGCCTATTTTCTGGATCTCGATATCCGCCAGAGCTCCATCTTCAAATTCCACGACAATATCGGTAATGAGCAGAGAACCCTCTGCCGCAATCCTCGTACTGTCATTGGGAATTACCTGCTTAATTGTAACCTTTTCCCCTATAAGCAGTGACAGGAATTGATTCAGCCTGCCCGGCGCATATTCCGGGTTCATTATTTCCTTAAAAAAAGAATCATAGAGAATTTTAACCCCTTTTACCCCGGTACAGAAATCAAGGAATTCTTCCCTCTGCTCCTGTTCCCAGCTGTTAAAAATGGTTCTTAAGCCCACCGATGCGTCGATCTCCTCCAGCACCTCCTTTCTTTCCCTTATGAGCGGGAAATAGTCTTTGAGCCTGTTTGCCATAAGCAATGCCCTCCTTTATTTTATTTTCCTGTCATCACCTGGTATTTGCTCCGAAAAGGAAGCACGGAAATGATAGACGGCCACCCGGGCCTGAATAATCCGGCAGCTTAGATACTGCCAGATGACGAAATAAGAATAACATACAGAGGGTATTTACGCAATAGAATCATTATACTTCCTGTTATACTTTGACGAACCTGTGTAGTTTTTAAGATCAATAAAAAAGGAATCCGCAAAAGGTAACTATTCATAAAACAGTATCAACTAATAAACTGAATTAGGGTAGCTGCCATACAGGGTGAAACCAAAACGGGCATATCGTTTAAAAGACCATATGCCTGCTTTGTTAACTTGTGTCCTAATGTGCGACACAACTTGGAGTTTAATAATGATTTTGATAGCAAAAAGCATAAACTCGTAGTAAAATATCAAGGAGAAATTCGTAAAAGTATTAAAATTAAAAGGTGGATGGTAAACATGGGAACTATAAAGGCACTATTAGTGGGAGTATGTGATTATTTAACAATTAAGTGTTCTCCTTTGCCTTTGTGCAAAAATGATTTGTTTGCAATGAGAACGGCACTTATTCATGGATTGAATGTAAGTTCAAACAATATAATTCTATGTGGCGAAACGGGAATAGTAACAAAAATCGAGCTTGTTACATCAATACATACTGCCCTTAAAGACTCAACAGAGGATGATACATTTATCTTATACTTTTCTGGTCATGGCGGGAAGAATTGTTTAGTATTAAGCGATGGTTTAATTGAACTACAAGACCTCATTAATACAATAGAACAAATACAAACAAAAAATAAAATTGTAATTATAGATAGTTGCCATTCTGGAGGTTTTGCACTTGATAATGTTCCGATAATAAACCTTGATGAAACGGTAGAGCATTTTGCCGGACGTGGTTTTGCAGTTTTAGCCTCTTGTGGAGCTGAGCAGTTTTCCGGCTTTGATGAAAATAGAAAAATAAGTCTGTATACAAGTTTCGTGTGTGATGCACTAACCTCACATTTTTGGATTAGAAAAGGAAAGAAATCTCTTGAAGCAATAAACGAAGCAATATTTCACTTTGCAGAAGTTTCAAATAGGAAAAATGGACACAACTTTCAACAACCTATTTTCCGTTCAAGTATAGGGGGAACGATATTTTTTGATGTTGAAGAATACAATCCCTACAAAGTTGCAAAAATATATGAGGAAACAGATGACTACATTATCTATAATGTTGAACCAGTACATCATGCCGGAGCAAAAAGACTGTCTGTTAAAGTAATTTTGCGCTTCCAATGCTCTATGGAGCAAATTGCTGAAATTGCAACGGAAATAAAAAACAAAGTGCTTTATTATGAAGTACACCAGAATGAAATTGCAGAAGCACATCATAAAGGCCATGCGGCAAATATTGTTTGGTGTTATTTCGGATATGACGAAGACGATATGGTAGATTGTAATTATATTTGCCACACCACATGGGTTGATGATTTGCAGGACAAAAAATGGTGGTATCGTAGTTCAAAGAATACCATTTTTACAAAAGGGGTTCACATCGATGTGCATGGTTCATATGAATTAATCAAGAGCCTTAAAGAAGATACCATGAGCAAAGACGAATTAATTAAAATCACGAGAGAATACACCGTAAATATTATATCGGCGGCAGAGCAGTATATCAAAATCTTTAGAGAATACCTTAACAACACCATAACAGAGGAACAACTCATAGATAGCGTTGCCCCTCTTAATATTGAAATTTCAAAATGGTCTTTTAAGCAAAGCGAGTTGCCAATACCCCCAAAAGAGCTACACGATTGGGCACATATACATACAAAACTTTCCTGTACAATACAAGATTTTTCTCTTTTTTATGATAGAAAAAACTTACAAACATGGAAAAGTGAAAATCGAAAATGGTTATTGAAAAATGCAATCAAGCAATATGAATTGGAATTAGAAGAGCTGAAAGTTGCAGATAAGCTAATTTAAAATAATGAAATATATCCTGTTTTGTTACGCAATAGGACGCCATTTTGAGGGGTACTAGTATAAAAAACTTACCCATGCCCTTACTGCGTCTGTGCATCTGGCTCTTTGATAACTGACATGTGTAATTGTCGTATGTTAATATAAAGTTTCTCGCTTACATTTGAGACAGTACAGAGGGAACTTCTTTAGCTCCATATATGCTCGAATTTTAATCGTATCTTATGCCACAAACAGGGCATAAGATCCATTCGACTTTATTTATTTTTACTTCAATTTTTTCTCCTCCTCAACCGTAAATATTTCTTCAATCGTTACATCAAACACTTTTGCTATATTCCATGCCAAAACTAAAGAGGGGTTATACTTTCCCTTTTTGAGGTTTCCGATTGTTTCACGACGTACACCTACTTTTGAGGCTAATTCCTCCTGCTTCATATCAAATCTCGCTCTATACTCTTTTATTCTGTTTTTAATCATTTTTTGCATTTAACCTTTCTTTTATTTCCATAGCAAACGTTAAAAATACAAAAACAGCTATTGACGCTCCAACCCCTAATGCTGTTCCAGCAGCTAATGGATTGCTGCTAAGATTAAAATATGACAGTATCAAAGTTGCAGACGTGATAATTAAAAGATTTGAAGCGAAAGCAAATGTAGCGCATTTTCTCATTGTTACTATGAACATTTCATCAGGAGTCACCCAAAAATATTCAAAGAATAAGGCAAATGCAAAGAAATATAGGACTAAAGGTTCATCTCCAAATATACCTCAAAATCCTAACAGCGAAAGAAAACCTATACAGCCATACCAATTTTTCATTGTTCTACTCCTTCTATAGTGATATATTTCGCACTTTGTGTTATAAATATACCTCATTTCTTTTCTGAAATCAACGGTAAGAGAAAAACAAAAGCTTAAGGTTTTTAGGTGAATTAAATAAAGTCAAACGTTATGGTATTGCAGCCGTTATGTGCAGCAATATTTTTTGCCCTAAATTGGTTTTGTGTTTGGCATTTTGGGATTCTCCCCGTATTAAGAAATGAGAGAAACTTTTTGAAAAATCTTCTCTGAAACTTTGGTAAAATCGTTCTCTGCGGTATTGTAGGTAGTGAAAAGAGAGTTCGAATGGAAAACTGAAAACGAAATGTGCAAATCATTGTGCGAGTAACAGTGAAATAACGGGTACATCATTTAATTGGATTTACAGGAAGTTCGGGTACGAACTTCAACCGTCCGAGTTGAAACAAACTGTTAGAGCGGCTTGAGAATGGCGAAGTATCTACGTTGATAGTCAAGGATATGTCGCGGCTTGGGCGTGATTATCTGAAAGTGGGCTTTTATACCGAAGTCATATTTGTAGAAAAGGACGTTCGGTTTATCGCTATCAATAACGGTATCAACAGCGCAAACCAACAAGAAAACTACTTCACCCCTTTTTTGAATATCATTAACGAGTGGTATATAAAAGACACAAGCAAGAAAATCCACGCTGTGATGAAATCCAAAGGCGAAGTGGACGAGCATCGCTGTACCAGTCCGCCCAATAGCTACATGAAAGCCCCCGACAATAAACACAATGGATTGTGGACGAAACCGCCGCCGAAGTAGTCAAGCGGATATTTCCTCTCTGCTTAGAGGGATACGGACCGTCGCAGATTGCCTGTATTCTGAAAGAGGATAAAATCATCACACAGACTATCCATTTTCAACGGACAGGCAAAGCGACATGGAACACGTAGCCGGATAATCCGTATAACTGGACGAGCGACACCATAGCCGACATTTTATAGCGTCCAGAGTATCAGCGATATACGGTAAACCGCAAGACCTACAAACAGTCCTACAGGAGCAAAAGACCTATTACAATTCCCTCAAAAAACAGCTAGTATTTGAAAACACCCATGAAGCAATCATAGATGCTGACACATGGGAACGGGTGCAGGAACTCCGTAAAACAAACACCGCCTGACGAGGACAGGAAAGACCAATCTATTTTATGGAATTATACGTTGCACCGATTGTGGGGAAAAGCTGAATTACTGTACACGTAAGAACTTTGAAGCGCGGCAAGACCATTTTGTTTGTTCCACTTCAAGGCTGAAAAGGAAAGAAGTCTGCCCTACTCATTTTATCCGCGCCGTTGTATTGGAACAGGGTGTATTTGCTCATATGCATCTTGTGATTGCCTGTGTGTCTACCCATGAGGAACACTTTAGGGCGGCAATGGGCGCAAAACAGAAAGCCGAAGTAAAGAGAGAACTTACGACAAAGCAGTGGCAACTGGCGCAAAGTGAACGGCGCGTTATAGAACTTTACCGACTATTTAAGCGTATTTACGAAGATAACGCCAACGGGAAATTATCTGACAGCAGATTTCAAATGCTCTCCAACGACTATGAGCAGGAAGAACAGTCAGAAAGCATTGGCAGGTTTATCGGCAAAGTACGGAAGTATCTCGACTTGGACGAGCTGATGCACCCCATTTTGAATGATATGGTAAAGACAGTATATGTCCATACTCCCGCCAAGTCAAGCGAGCATAGGGAACAGCAGATTGATATTTCCTATGACTTTGTGGGAATAATCCCAGCATCCTTGCTCTATGACCTATCAAACGGAGAAACGGCATATCCGATGCTACGCCGTTTCCCTAAAACATTCCTATGCTATTTTATGAGTGCCGCCCTAACAGCAGATCCCTTTTTTATAAATTGTTATAACTTTTCTAAAGCCACAATTTATTCGCTTTCATCAGGCCGGTGAAAAAATTCAACCATATCCGAAAATTCCTCCAGGCAGAGATCATACTCCTCCATGAAGGCCGCCGCCTCTTTTCCCACATAACGGAAATGCCAGGATTCATAATCCATTCCGGTAATATCTTCTTTTCCCCTGTCATAACGGACAACAAACCCATACTCGGCACAATGTTCCGCCAGCCAGATCGCTTCCGGCCTCTTCGCCTGTTCCTCATCAAGGCACTGGTAATCCTCTCCCACAATATCTACGGAAAGCCCTGTATGATGTTCACTCGTGCCGGTTAAGGCAAGCGTACGCTTTACCCGGAAAAAAGCATCATGATAAGAAAGCCCCTTGTCCATATACTGTGAAATAGATTCTTTCTGCAGTTCGTTCTGCCTTTCATAATCTCTGTAGGAAGAACAGATAATAAGGGAATATCCTTCTTTTGCCGCATCATCAATCATCTTTTCCAGCTGGTAAACGATTCGCTGATCCACAAACTGCCCGTTCCGTGTCGGCGCCAGCTTTACCGTATATTCAGGATTCAGCGGATGGGCCTCATTGATGAGAAGATATCTCCAGTCCTCCGGATCCGCATGAAAAGGAATCGAAAAATCTCCGCGTACAATGTCTGTTTTTGAAGTTTCATCCTTCAGCACACGGCCGCTTTCAGCCGCAGCGGCAGCAAACTGTTTTTTATAATCATCCCGCTCCTGAGAAACAGTCCGGTACTCTTCACAGACAGCAGCATAATCCTTCTTAAGAGATACATAATGTGCAGAAAAGAAAATGACGGTTCCGGTCAGCAATACAAACAAAAGAAATACACAAAACAATATTACATGTTTATAAAAGGCTACACTCCCCAAATAAGGCCTTCCTTCGCGGTTTTCCTGCGGAGCGGCCTCAAGCTGCATTTCCATATCCGACATGTCAACAACCCTCTCACTTTTCAGAGCCGCCAACATCCAGCAGGCCTTTTAATCTGGCGCCATTATACATGGAAACACAATCTGCAGATACATTTCCTATGACCACTGAGGATTCCCTCAGCTCCATATTCTGGGAAATCATCAGATTGCCTTCCGCAGAGCCGTTAAATATAAGGCTGCCAGCCGTAATATCTCCTTTTATGTGAGACTGCTTTTCCACAGTGACATCGTTGACAACAGTAACATTTCCCTGGATATTTCCGGAATTAAAACGCAGAGAAGATGCCCTCACATCTCCTGTGATATTACCCGTCAGGGTTATCTGTCCTTCACAGGCTACATCCCCTACGATCTCACCAAGTATCTTGAGGTTTGATCCGGATCTCACATTTCCTTCAATAATAACATCTGAGGTGATAACCGACTCCATCTTGGGAGTATCCATAACGGGCATGGCAAAGTTCTCTGCCCTCACCTGCGTTCCCCTGCCGGAAGCCATATCAGCGCCTGCCGCAGAAGGAACCTGTACCTGCTGTTCCGGCTCTTCACTCACCGGAGAATCCGGTTCTCTTTCCGGTTCAGCCTCCTCTTTCCTTTCTTCCGCTCCGCCTGCCTGCACTTCACTGCGTTTTTCAGCGCCGTCGATTCCCAGCAATTCATTCATTGCTTTCTTTAAATTACCTTCGTTTTTCTTAACCATCGGACCTTCTCCTCACATACAACGATATGATATCAATTATACTCACAAAATATAAAGTGCACAAGGTAATTGTCACTTTTTGTCGTTTTTATTGTATAAGCGAGTAATCCCTTTCCTCCCGGCCCTCCCTCCTGCGCACCGTGTCCCTGTCCTTTTCCCTGGCCCCTGCCCTTTCCGGAAACCGTCCGGCGGCACACCTCTCTGCCTGTCGGCTGCA
>NZ_MPDJ01000003.1:382321-426248 GCF_001881565.1 Eisenbergiella tayi | reverse complement strand
GGGGGCATGTGCCAAGTTTGAGTTCATTTAAATAAAAACAGGTAAGGAGATTTATATGCAGAATAACCTTTCACTATCCATTGATATCGGCGGAACCTCCGCCAAATATGCTTATGTCTTGTTCTTATACAAAGTTAGAGGGGGAGAAGGGGAAGGCCCCTTCTTAGCGGGGGTGTTTGTCGACCAAAGGGGGGGGTGCAGCCGCGTTGGCAGCGGAGTATCGGCACAAAACAGTTAGAAACGCCCCTTTTTTTGTCTGCAGCCGACAGGCAGAGAGGTGTGCCGCCGGACGGTTTCCGGAAAGGGCAGGGGCCAGGGAAAAGGACAGGGACACGGTGCGCAGGAGGGAGGGCCGGGAGGAAAGGGATTACTCGTTTAGAAATACTTTAGAGAATTAGCTGGTATGATATTTTTGTTAATAGCCAATATGAAAATGAGAGGAAGGAAACAAATGAAAAAAGTGATGGAAAGAACAACGGACAATATTTTTTGCAGACTGTCTGCTTTATTGTTGTGTGCACTGCTTTTGAGTGCATGCGGTTCGGGTGATAAGGCGGAGGCCTCTTCTGGAGATCCGGGAGCGTCTGCTGCATCTGTGGAGAATACTGGTGAAGCGGTTTCTGAGCCTGTCGCTTCGGCGGAAGCACCGGAAGGGGTATCCTCATCCGAAGCTCAGGAAACAGCTTCGGGGCAAACCTCGGCTTCCAAAGACAGGTTAGATGGAACCATTGAAGAAATCGACTCGTCCAGCTTCAGGGTCAGCGAAACCTTTACGGAGGATCTGGGTGAGGATGGATTGCTTGCTGTCTCTCCCGCTGACCCCGATCCGACAGCTTTCATTGAGGTAACCTATACGGAGGATACGGTATTTACCATCTGTTCTTCTTCCGATATGGGTATTACTTCCACTACCAGTGAGGCAACCGCCGCTGATCTGGAAAAAGGAAGGAGTATGTACGCTACAGGCACCCGCAACGGTTCTGTATTTCATGCGGAAGAAATTACCATATATCATTTTGATTAGTAATAAATTTTTTTGCTGAAAAAATGAGGGGGACAGCGGCCCGTGTGAACTGCTGTCCCCCTGTTGTGTATTATCTTTTTATATCCTCTTATACAAGACCCAGCTTTTCCTTCAGCTCATTCCAGATATCAAATGCGGAGAAACGCATGGGTATGCTGTAGTCGTCCTCATTTCCATGTACCGGCGTCCAAACCTGCGCATAGAACGGGCTCTTGCGGGCCATATCGGCATAGTGCCAGGTGTTCCGCTGGCATTCCGGACACCAGTGTCCGCCGCGCAGCATTGCGTTGACGCTCATTTTATACTCATGTCCCTGCGAACATCTGAACCGGAGAGGCGTATAAATGTCGGGGATGGTTTCGTCCAGCAGCTCACAGCCTCTGAACTGTGCTGCTTTCCTGATATCCTCAGCATCCAGGTCTTCCAAAGCCTTATTTTCATCATAGCCATGATCCATATAAACCGGATTTTCCTCTGAAGGATGATAAAACTCATATCCTTCCTCCACAGTCTTTATCTGCTGCTGTTTTTCCCTGGAGCCGAAAAATGCATGAATCCAGTCTTCCTGATCCTTTTCCAGCATCCAGGAGGTTCCCATCTCCTTATGGCTGATTTTTTCCAGATTCTCCTTCATAGACTGCGTATTAGGCATCATTGCGGCAATCATGGGATTCTTCATCATCGCTTCCATCTCCGCCGTAACCTCCGCCCGGTAGCTTTCCGGAGGAATAACCCTGAAATGTAAATAGTCATCCAGCAGATCGGAATCCGTATAGTACTGCCCATGGAAGTTGTAAAGCGCACATTTTGTCACGTCAAACACATCCTGATAACGGATTCCCATAGGACCGAAGCTGAAATTCATCAGTTCCCAATGGGCAAAACGCCATCCCTTGCCGCTGCTTAAATTATAGGCCTTTCTCCAGAATTCTTCAGGCACCCAGTCTTCGCAGAGATTTGCCATACAGATACCGGATTCCACCGCGGTGCTCCATTCCAGAACATTGTTGGGGTTCTGGTGATGCTGAATCGGTTCCTCGCCCGCCCCCTGATCCGGCGGATACTGCCCGGTCTGACGAATGGAAACCCAATATTTAAGGCCGCTGTCAAATACGGAAAGCTCGGAAAATACCTTTGACATCGCATAATAATCATGTGCGGAAGGATTGATGGGATCCCCGCAGCGTCCCCAGTTTACAGGCACCGGCCTGTCACCTGTCATGGCCACAGTACCCACATAGGCAAATTTCACCTTGTCCGGATCCGGCTGTTCCTTAATGGCCTTAATAATATTCAGCGTGGAGCCGATATTCGTATACAGCGTCTCTTCCGGATACTTATCCGCCGCGGGAGATACCATGGCTCCGATGTGCAGCACATAATCCGCGCCTGTCACACATTTCAAAATGGTTTCGTAATCCTTCATATCTCCCCAGATCACTTCCAGATAAGGATCGGCTATTTTCTTCACAAGCTCTTTGTTCTTGGCGGATGGACGGGCCAGCATACGGACCGCAAATTTGGGTTTCCTTGCCAGCAGCTGTTTCACCGTTTCAATTCCCATCTTGCCGGTTCCGCCTGTTACAAAAACGGTCCTGGGCGCTTTGGAAATCGCCGCACGGTATTCCGGCTGGTCGAATTTCACTGCCGCTTCCTGCGCTTCAAAGGTGGCATTCATCGCACGGCGGGCGCGGAGCGCATCCCCAACCTTCACAAAAGCGATGCCCTCACTGCGGCAGCTTTCTTCCAATGCGGATGAGTCATTGCTTCTGGAACCAACCGCAACAACCGCATAATCGCAGGGGTAGGACTCTTCTTTTCCATCCTTGCTTCCATAAACACATCCGTTCTCAATCCTGTTGACCGTGATATTTGTAACAATGGCGATTCCACGTTTTGCTATTTCTTCCATAACACAGATTTTCCGGACAGGCCCGATATCAGCGCATACCTCCGGAAGCATTTCAAGAACGGTAACCTTACAGCCATTTTCAGCCAGGTATTCCGCCGCTTCCATACCCACAAGGCCGCCGCCGATTACCACCGCCGTACCGGAAACCTTCACCTTACCACCCAGTACCTGATGGGAATTCACCACATTTTCCCCGTCCGCACCGGGAATTTTCAGGCTGATCGGTGAGGAACCAATCGCACAGATTACGGTATGCGGCTTTTCCTCCGCAATCAGTTCAGGAGTTGCCGGTGTATTCAGGTGCACCTCAATTCCCGCTCTTTTTACCTGGGATGCCATGGAAAGCATGGCCGCCTTCATTTCCTGTTTGCGGGGAGCTTCCCCTGCCAGAAGGAACTGTCCTCCCAGATGATCGCCGCTTTCATAAATCACAGGTCTGGCACCGCGTTCCTTTAATATCAGTGCCGCCTGCATTCCGGCGATTCCGCCGCCTGCGATGAGCACCTTTTCCGGCTCTTCACAGGGAACCGGTTCCAGCTCCGCTTCCAGTCCCACCGCCGGATTTCTCAGGCAGGTGATATGGGGCATATCCAGATTGGAAAAGCCGTCATAGCAGCCCTGGTCACAGCCCACACAGGTTACGATGTCCTCTCTTTTTCCCGATTTTGCCTTGTTGCAGAATTCAGGATCCGCCAGCTGTCCCCTGCCGATAACCACCATATCCACCTTGTCTTCTTCCAGGATCTGCTCCGCCAGCTCCGGCGTATTGATTCTGCCCACACCGACCGTCAGCATACCTGTTTCTTTCCTGATATATGCCGCATTGTCAATGTTGAAGCCGCAGGGCAAATCAAGGGAAGGCACCTCATATTTCAATGCAGGCGTTATAATATTTCCTCTGGAGATATCCAGGACATCCACTCCTGCTTCCTTTGCCCATTTACAGAACTGAGCCACCTCTTCTATGGTCAGTCCGTTTTCCAGATAATCATCATGGGCATCAATCCGCATGAAAATCGGCATATCCTCAGGGATTGCACTACGGATGGCACGGATAGCCTCCAAAGGGAAACGCGCCCTGTTTTCCAGGGATCCGCCATATTCGTCCGTCCGATGGTTGATTCCGCCTGACAGGAAGGAATGAGGCAGGTAGTTATGGGCACAATGGAATTCCACACAGTCAAAGCCGGCTTTTGCCGCTCTTGCCGCCGCCTTTCCGAAGCAGTCCGCTATGTAATGAATCTGTTCCACGCTGATGCCGGGCAGCGTCAGCTCCGCCGATACAGGCATATCCGATGCCACATACATTATCGCAGCCGGATCAAAGCTCACGGCGATACTTCCCTGCCAAAGCTGGATTCCCGCCTTGCCGCCCGCCTCATGAATGGCGTCGGTCAGCTTTTTCAGCCCCGGGATATACATATCCTCCGCAATGGAAAGGAACTGCTTGGGGGAGCTTAACGGCTCCACGCTGGCAACCTCTACCATATTCAGTCCGTTTCCGCCCTTCACCCTGGCGACATGATACCGGATCAGCTTATCCGTTACCATTTTATGATCACTCATACGGGTGCCCATCGCGGGCAGGATGACACGGTTTTTCAGTTCCATCCCTTTGATTGTGATGGGAGAAAATAATTTTTCATACATATGCGCCGTCCTCCTTTTCTTATATTTTCATTATAAACTATCCACAATCTGTACAGTCAATGGTGTTTTTTTATTCAGCTTTTGTTATAATTATCAGGGGATTATTACATGAAATGTATTTTTATCCACAATGTGCCTTCCAAAAAGTGTGCACCTGGTGTACACTTTAGGTGATGCCGGGCAGCCGGAGACTTTTGCATCAAATGAGCGGCAGCTTTTTGTAAAAGGAAGGAGTGTCCATGAGAATTAAAGAAGTGATTCAAAAAACAGGACTTTCCAGAAGAACCATTCAATTTTATATATCCCAGAAGCTGATCACTCCGAAGGAGGATCCGGTTAACGGATACCATGATTTTTCAGATGAGGATGTGCGCAATCTCATTATTATCTCACGGCTTCGCAGGCTGGATTTTCCCGTTTCGGATATCCGCCATATCCTTCGTTTTCCCGGAACCGCTTCCTATTATTTTTACCGCCAGATTGACACTCTGACAAAACGGATCGATACCATGCGGCGGAATGTGGACATCCTTGCCCGCTATTTTGAGAACAATCCCGCCCCAATCGACTGTGATTCCCTTGCCGCCAGCCTAAAGCTCATGGAATCCTATGAGGAAAAGAAGGCGGCCGCCGATGATTTCACGGAGCTGGACAAGAGAATCATCCCTCTTTTTATATGGACGCCCTATCTCTCCGGAAACCGAAGCGAATACCAGGAATTCATCTGGAGCAAAATTTCCCGAAAGGTAATCGAGGACTACCAGCCCTTCCTGCGCAGCATGAAATACATTATTTCCGCCCTCACCCCGGAGCAGCTCACCTACAGCAGTAAAAAAACAGCCCAGCAGGCTGAAAAAATAGCGTCCTTAAAGCACGATGGCCTTCCTGTCCACGCGGCCCGTATGCTGGAACAGATCGACGCTTTTCTCCGGGATAATGCTCTTGTGGAAAAATGGAACCTTGTCTACCAGCCTCTGATTTATCCGCTGCTGACAATCGGTTATTCCGAAATAAGCAGCATGATGTTTGAACTAAACAGCGACTATGAGCGCTTTTATAATAACATCTGTGTTCTGTGCGGCTTGATATGGAACCTGCTGCAGACGACGGAATCCGGGAAAAGAATCTACGAAAGAATTACGGACAGGCTGCTTCCCATTAACTGGGAACAGAACGGGAAGGGAGAACTGGAGCGGATGACCGTGTTCGCGTTCAGTCCTTATGCTCTTCTGGAAAAAGATGAAATTACAGATCTGTTATTCTGAAGGAGCCCTTTTGCCTTCTTTAACTCAAATTTGGCACATGCCCCCGCCCCCTGCGTCCCGTTCCTTCGGGGCTGCTGTCCGGTTCGGATTCCCATCCTTCCCGCTGCCGGCTAAGCAGGGATCCTTGCAGGGGACGCTCTCGCTCGGATAAACACGCAGCGGTACTAAGGCCGCAAAGTACGCGGCCTAAGGACCGGCGAGTTTATACGCCCCTTACAGGAAACCCTGCTTAGCCGGCAGCGGGAAGGATGGGAATCCGAACCGGACAGCAGCCCCGAAGGAACGGGACGCAGGGGGCGGGGGCATGTGCCAAGTTTGAGTTCATTTAAATAAAAACAGGTAAGGAGATTTATATGCAGAATAACCTTTCACTATCCATTGATATCGGCGGAACCTCCGCCAAATATGCTTATGTAACGGCCGATGGCCGGCTCACGGGGAAAAATTCCTTTTCCACCTCCGGCCTTAAAAATCTGGATGAATTCTACCAACAGCTGCTGCCTGTCATCGATGAGGGCTTTGCCTGCGGCGCTGTAAACGTGGGCTTGTCCTGTCCGGGTTTTATCCATTCGGACGGGCTGTGTATGGGCGGTGTGGAAAATCTGCCCTATTTAAAGGGTGTGGATATTCCCGGATTCCTCCGGCAGCGCAATCCGTCTCTCAAGGTATCCATTATGAATGACGGCACGGCCGCCGCTTTGGGGGAGTACTGGCTGGGCAGCGGCCGGGGCAGCCGTGTCCTGCTGTGCATCACCCTCGGTACCGGTATCGGCAGCGCCCTGATTCTGGACGGCAGACCTTATCCTGGCAGCCATTTTCAAAGCGGGGAAATTGGCTACAGTGATTATTCCTCCTCCGAAGAATACCTTGAAATCGATTATTCCACCCTCGGAATCCTCAGAAGGGCATCGGCGCTCACCGGCTCCCAGCTTGACGGCTTTTCCTTTATCCAGCGTATCCGGGACAATGATCCCTGCTGCCTGCAGCTTCTGGAGGACTGGACCGCGAAGTTGGGGCGCGTCCTGGCTAATAATATCCTGATGCTGGATCCTGACAGGGTGGTAATCGGAGGCGGCATATCAAAGCAAAGTGACATCCTGATTCCGCTCCTGGAAAAACAGACAAACCGACAGCTTCCTCCCCAGTATCGGCAGCTGGCAGAAATCGTTCCTGCCCGGCTCGCTAATGATGCCGCACTGTTCGGTGCTGTTAAGCCGTTTTATGAAACAGGTGCGGATACGTGATGATGTTTTTTTATTAGTCTTCTCTTCCAAAAAATAGGGAAAGGATGGTTGTGATCAGCCATCCTTTCTTTTTATAAAATCAAAAAAATTCGCTTCTGTGTCATATACGCTTTTCTTCAACTCCCTCTGCTTCTATCTCCAAGAATAAATTGGATGTATAAATATAATCCAAATTGGATGTTGAAATCCAATAATTTTACATGCATACTGATATTGGTTCGAACCAATTCAAAAACAGAAGATCACTTTTTATCTTCTTGTTTTCATTACGAAATAACGTGCACAGATCGGAGCTGCTATGAAAATTCAGGTTGACAAGACGAAAAAAATACCGCTGTACAAACAAATCGTGGAGCAGATACAGGCCCAGATCACATCCGGCGAAATCCCCCACGGTTTTCAGTTTCCTTCGGAACGCCAGCTGGCGGACGCTCTTGGCGTAAACCGGACTACCGTGCTGAATGCTTATAAGGAACTGAAGGCGGACGGACTGATGGCCTCCCATGTGGGACGCGGTACCGTGGCTGTCAGCACCGCCGGTGAATATCCCGTCAAAACACTTTATCAGAAAGAGCCCATCTGGGAATTCCTGTACAGCGACTACCTGAAAAACCATGAGCCCTTCGATGTAAATAAATATCTGGAAATAGCCAATCAGAAGGATGTTATCTCTTTTGCGGCAGGTATTGCCTCTTTTGAAAACCTGCCCACACAGGCCTTTGAAGGAATAGAAGCGGAGCTGTTATCCAGGCAGAAGGAACTGCTGGTTTCACCTGTGGCGGGTTTTTCCTCTCTGCGCAAGGTGATCAGCACTTATATGCAGAAGCGTTCCTGCTTCTGCCAGCCCTCGGAAATCATGGTGCTGTCGGGTTCCCAGCAGGGGATAGATCTCATCACCAGAGCCTTTATCAATCCGGGCGATCTCATCCTGATTGAGGAACCCTCCTTCTTTCCCGCCATACAGAGCTTCCGGGCCGCCGGGGCCAAAATCATGGCGGTTCCCATGGAAAATGACGGGATGGATATGGAAATCCTTGAGCAGCTTTTGTCCCGGTACCGGCCCAAATTCATTTATACAATGCCTGCCTACCATAATCCCACCGGCATCTGCATGAGCCTTGCCAAACGTATCCGGCTGTTGGAGCTGGTAAATAAATATGGAATTCCGGTATTGGAGGATGATCCTTACGGAGAGCTGTACTTTGAGGGACAGCCGCTCTCCCCCCTGAAATCCATGGACAAAAACGGATATGTCATGTATCTTTCCACCTTCTCCAAAACCATTTCCCCCGGACTTCGTCTCGGCTGGATCTGCACGGGCAAAAAACTGATACACCAGCTCTGCAATATCCGCCAGCTAGCCGACCTGCATTCCAACTGCATTTCCCAGCAGGTCGTGGAGCGTTTTATCGTCAGCGGCGGAATGGCCGACTATCTCACCCTGATCCGCAGGGAATATAAGGAAAGAAGGGATATCATGGCGGAGGCGCTGGACAGATATGCCCCTCCCGGCCTGTCCTGGAATATTCCAGCCGGAGGCTATTATCTGTGGTGCACTCTCCCGGAAGGCGTTTCCGCAGAGGCGCTTGCCCAGAAAGCCGCAGCCGGAGGCGTTGCCATCCTGCCGGGAATGCCCTCCTATCTCGTAACCCGGAAGGGTGAAGCCCACGTCCGGCTGAATTACACCTTTCCTGCGAAAAACAGGATTTCCGAAGGAATCAGGCTGTTATGTGAAGCCATCAGGGAATTATTACGTCTGTCAAAAGAAGCGGCATGGCCCGCTGAAAATGAAATCAACCCTATCTTATAAGGAGCATTAACATGGAATATAAATATGCGAGAAGAATGTCTGAAATAAAAGCGTCGGAAATCAGGGAGCTGCTGAAGCTGACGGAAAAGCCGGAGGTTATTTCCTTTGCCGGCGGCCTGCCCGCCCCTGAGCTTTTCCCCATCGAAGAAATAAGGGCTGTCAACAATTATGTCCTGGACCGCTGCGGTGAACAGGCGCTTCAATACACCACAACGGAAGGCTGGCAGCCGCTGCGCAAATGGATCGCAGAACGCATGAATACACAGCTTGGCACTTCCTTCTGTGATGAGAACATTATGATAACCCACGGTTCCCAGCAGGCCCTTGATCTTTCCGGGAAGGTGTTCCTGGATGAGGGCGACGTGGTTCTGTGTGAAAGCCCCACGTATCTGGCCGCAATAAGTGCGTTCAAGGCTTATGGCTGCCGTTTTGTCGAAATCGATACCGACGATGAGGGAATGATACCCGCAAGCCTGGAAAAAGCGCTGAAGGAATACCCCGCCGCCAAACTGATCTATATCATACCCAATTTTCAAAATCCCACAGGGAAAACCTGGAGCCTGGAGCGGCGGAAGCAGGCTGCCGAGCTGTCCGCAAAATACCGTGTCGCCGTTATCGAGGATAATCCTTACGGAGAACTGCGGTATGAGGGGGACTTCTTACCCTCCGTCAAGTCCTTCGACCGCTCGGGAAGCGTGATATGTACCGGAACCTTCTCCAAAATATTCTGCCCCGGCTACCGTATCGGCTGGATTGCAGGGGATGCGGAGGTGATCCGCAAATATGTGCTGGTAAAGCAGGGAGCCGATCTGCAGTGCAACACCATCGCACAGATCGTAATCTCCGCCTATCTGGAGCAATATGATATTGATGCCCACATCGATAAAATAAGGGAAGTATACCGCAGACGCCGCGATACAGCCATCGAAGCCATAACCCGGTATTTTCCTTCCGACACCGTATTCACCAGGCCCGAAGGCGGACTTTTCCTCTGGGTGGAACTGAATGAAGCGATAAATACCACAGAGCTTCTTGAACGCTGTATTGCGGAAAATGTAGCCTTTGTACCGGGCTATTCCTTTTTCCCCAACAAATGCAGGCTCAATACCCTCCGCATTAATTTTTCCAACACACCGGAAGAAAAGATCGAAGAAGGGCTTGCCCGCATCGGCCATGTACTGAAGCAGGCCGGTTTTCAATAGCACATAGCTATTCCGTTTCCCTGTGCACCACATGCTTTTTGAGCATAAGCTTCACCGTACAGCCCGCGCCCGGAGAGGAAACAATCGATATGCCGCAGTCCTGCCCATAATAAAGCTTCAGGCGTTCCTCCACATTTTTAAGCCCCACGCTTCCTTTCCGGACACACCTGCCATCCTTTGGCGACGCGGGGTTAAAGCCCGCTCCGTTATCTTCCACTATGAATATCAGATATTCTCCTTCCTCCCGCGCCGTCACCAGAATCCTGCCCAATCCCTCCATTGGCTTGATACCATGATAAATACTGTTTTCCACAATGGGCTGAAGGATGATTTTTGGCACGGTATAGTCCAGAAACTCCTCCGGAACCCGGATTTCATAGCTGAGCTTATCCCCGTACCTCTCCTTCTGGATATAGAGATACTGACGTACATGTTCCAGCTCATCGGCAGCCGTAACCAGCTCCCTTCCCCCATTCAGGGACAGCCGGAAAAAAGCCGCAAGGGACTTGGTGAGGGCGATAACCTTCGCGCTGTCGTTAAATTCCGCCATCCAGACAATGGTATCCAGGGTATTGTAAAGAAAATGGGGATTGATTTGGCTCACAAGGGCATTCAGCTGCGCCTGGTGAAGTGTTTCCTCTTTCTGTGCGATTTCCTTCATCAGCCCCCGGATGCGGAAAATCATTTTATTATAATTTTCAGCCAAAATCTCCGCTTCCTGAAAGCTATGCTTACGCACACTGATTTCGGCCAGTTTTTCGATTTCCCCCATCCCCTTTTCCAGATCAGCCATGGGAACTGCCAGACGGCGGGTAAACAGGATCCCCAGCAGGATCACCGCGCCGAAAAGCAGTGCTCCCACAAAAAGCACCACCTCAAGAAGCTGCTGTTCCAGCATTTTCAGAGTATCCAGAGACACCACGCCGACCAATATCCAGCCGGTATTTTCTATTTCCGTCTGATAAACAAGAAGATTTTTCTTTTTATCGTAACGATCCCCCTCTGCAAGCAGTGTCAGCAGCTGCTCCTTTTTTTCAGGAGAAGTAAAAAATCCGGTATCCTTATGATACACCAGCTCCCCCCTGTCATTTACCAGAAAGACATAGCCCTCTCTGCCTACGTCCAGGCTGCGCAGATGTTCTTCAACCACCCCATATTCCATATCCATCAGAAGGACGCCCAGATTCTCACCAGCGCTGTCCGTGATCTCCGTGCTCACCGAAATCACCCAGTTGTCTTTATCCGGGGAAAAGCTCTGCATCCTCGCTCCGGTAAGAACGGGCATCGTGTTATGGATGGATTCCATGTACCAGTCTTCCTTCATCATATCTTCCGAAACCGACATATCCAGATTTTCCTCATTGGAAAGGATACGTCCGTCCTTGGAAACCACCACGATGGATTTCTTGCAGTCATCATTTTTAAGCAGCTGTTCAATGTCCGACATCAGCGCGGGACGGAGGCTCTCATCGTTTTCCTCCAGATACTGCCGCAGGACCGGGCTGTTGGCAAAAACATCCGATTCCCCCTTCACTCTGGCAATATAGGTAGCAATGTTATTACCGCTCAGTTCCAGAAGATCATGGGTTTTGGAAACCATCTCATTCATCAGCAGACTGGCTGTAAAGAAATAAATGGTCCCGCTCAGAATCAGTATTATCGCCAGCCCCAGGCCCAGATAAAAAAAAGAAATCTGCACGCCGAACCTGCGGAGCCAGTTTCGGATCCTACATCTGTTTTCCACGTCCCGCCTCCGTTCTGAACTCCCTTGGGGTTGTTTTATACTTACGCCGGAAACACACGCTGAAATAGTTCGGATCCTCGATTCCCACCGCCGCGGCAACCTCATAGTTTTTCATTTCCGTGGACAAAAGAAGGATTTTGGCTCGTTCCAGCCTCACGTCCAGAAGATAGTCTCTGAAATTCCCACCAAAATATTTTTTAAACAAAGTGCTTAAATAACTCACACTGTATCCCAATTCCTCCGCCAGCATACTGAGGGAAAAACCGGTATCGGACAGATGCTTTTCCAATGCTTCCGAAATCTGGCCGCGAAGGCCGCCCTTTCCGTCCGAGCCGGCTTCCATCGTCAGATTATCCACCGCCTGCCGTACAGCGGTGAAGCTGTCGGTTTCCCTTTTCTTTTCCGCAAGCCTGGAGAGCAGCTTTTGTATATCGTCCTTCGAAAGCGGCTTCAGGGCATAATCATCCACCCCGATCTTAATGGCGCGGATCGCATAGTCCAGGTAATCATACCCGGTAAGTATGGCTATTTTCACACCGGCATCAAGCTCTTTTGCCCTCCGGCAGAACTCCAGGCCGCTCATTACGGGCATGTTGATATCGGCCAGAATCAGGTCAATCGGATGCTCCTTCATGACCGCAAGCGCCTTTTCCCCGTCTTCCGCCTCAAAGCATCCGCCGATACCCAGGCTTTCAAAATCCACAAGCTCCCTGATTCCTCTGCGGATAATACTTTCGTCATCCACCACCAGAAGATTATACATAAGCCGATCCCTCCCCCTGTTTTAATCCTTCAGCCACATATTTCAGGGACCTGCGGGCTGGACACACAGATCCCTGAAGGAATTTTTACTCATCAAAGATTGAGAGCAGGAAGCCGTAGCCTTCCTCTTCCATATTTTCATAAGGGATAAAGCGGATGGAAGCACTGTTGATGCAATAACGCAGGCCGCCCGATTCCGCAGGCCCGTCGTTGAAAACATGGCCCAAATGGCTGTCACCCACTCGGCTGCGCACCTCCGTACGGTTCATGTTGTGGCTGGTATCCTCCTTTTCATTCACCACCTCAGGAACAATGGATTTGGAAAAGCTGGGCCAGCCGCAGCCGGAATCAAACTTATCCTCCGAACTGAAAAGCGGTTCTCCCGTAACGATATCCACATAAATACCTTTACGGAATTCCTCATCATATTCATTCATAAAGGGCCGTTCCGTCTCATTCAGCTGTGTGACCGCATACTGGATATCCGTAAGGCTTTCCCTTAATTCCTCATCCTCGGGCACCGTATAGTCTTCCGGCCTGATCAGGCCCGACAGATCCTCCGCCCCCAATCCTTCTTCCTTAATAAATTCGTCCGCACTGTTCAGATTGATGTGACAGTAACCGCCCGGGTTCTTGTCCAGGTAATCCTGATGGTATTCTTCTGCCGGATAGAAATTGGATAAGGGCAGAAGCTCGGTAACTACAGGAACATCATTCCTTTTCTCCTGCTCTGCCAGCACCTTTTCCGCGATATCCCGGTCTTCCTCGTCCACATAGTAGATACCGGAACGATACTGGCTTCCCCGATCATTCCCCTGTTTATTGACACTGGTGGGATCCACCACCTTGAAGAAGCCGTCCAGCAGCTGCTGTGTGGTGATGAGCTGTGTATCATAAACCACCTTTACCGTTTCCGCATGACCGGTATTGTTATAGCATACCTCCTCATAGGACGGATTTTCCGTGTTTCCGTTGGCATATCCCACTTCCGTGTCTTTGACGCCGGGAAGCTTCTTCATATAAGCTTCTACTCCCCAGAAACAGCCGCCTGCCAAATATATGGTGTGCAGGTTTTCTTCATCCGTCATCTTATTTTCCGTATTCACTGACATATTCTCTTCCTCTCCTTCCATTCCTGTTGTATTCCCCGAGGCAGCGGCACATCCCGCCAGCAGGCCGGAAACAAGGACGGCGGCCAGCAGAACGCTCCCTGTCATTTTATATTTGTTCATGTTATTCCTCCTTTCATGCCCTGATTCTACCCCGTTTTTACAGAAAAGGTAATGGAATCCGTTTCTCATTTTCTTTGATTTCTTATGATCATGGAGAATTACGAGGAATAACAATGATTCAGCCTGTTACAGATTCTCAGCCCCAGCCCGGCGTTTCCGCAAACACCTGAGTATCAGATAATACCGTCCAGCCTTCCTCTCCGGTACCTGTCCGTCTCATTTTTACATAAATCTGATTTTCCGCAGCGGGTGTAAGCGCTGCACAGTTCAGCTGTTCTCCCGGAGCTGCAAAAAAAGAGGGTTCTCCCGACAGACATTCTTCCCGGGTGCTGTAAAAAGGTATGGGCTGCTGTGCGGTATAAAGATAAGGCTCTCCCCCTGTCAGGGGAACCTTCATGTCATATTCCTGCCGCTCTGTCTGCGCTATTCCCGAACCACCAAACACAAAATCCAGCTTCACATAATAAGAGCCAAGCCCCTCGGCGAACACAGGCGTATCCGCCCAGATCTCTATGCTGCCGTCACCGGGAAGCCGCATCATTCTGCCGCTGTCAAAATCGAATACCCCAATCCGGTACAGATTCCCCAGCCCGCCCAGAATCGAAACCTCTCTCAGATCTCCCAGTTCCTTAAGCTTTCCGTCCTCCGCGGCAAAAAATTTCAGCATGGAAAAGCTTCCGCTGTCTTCCAACCCATATACTGCCAGTTCCTTTTTCCCGTCATTTCTGTCAAGATCAACCACCAGCAGCTGATAACCGATGGAAACCGTCTGATCTGTCTCCCAGACAGTCTTTCCATTGATGCTGACTTCCATACCATCCGCTCCATACATGTCTTCCCCTGTCCTCACTGTGTACCGGATCTCTTCCGGGACTCCGTCTCCGTCCAGGTCATACCAGGCCGCCTGCGCCGGTTCTATATTGATGGCAGTACCATCCGCTTCCTCTGCAGCACGCCGGTTCTCCCACAGCTGCTGCAGCGCTCCTTCGGGTCCATGCCACTCCGACGAAGCCAGTTCTCCCACCAAAAGCCCGGCAATGCCATCATTTTCTTCTTCTTTTGAAAGCTTACCATCCTTCCATGCACAGGTCACATTTACATTCCGGTCTTCTTTTCTCAGGTTCAGCTGTACAAGACCGTTTCCACGAATGCGTATATCCCTGACCCAATAGCCATCCGCTTCGTAAGGCGCGAAGCATTCCGCCGCGCCGGGCAGGCCCAGGAAGCTGTCCTGTCCCACGGCCATCGCCCCATATTCATGAAAGCTGCCGTTTTCATAATAAAAATAACAGGGCTTTACCGTACGCCCCGTTCCATCCTCGCGGGCATCCGTGCTGCTTTGGTACAGTATATAGGTGCCGTCCTCCATCACCGTAAAGGCTTCTCCTTTTCCGGAAAGGACGCTTTCATAAGGAACCTTGTCCGAAACACCCCACAGCAGGGAAGATGAGGCGCTGCCTCCGTCTGATTCCGTATACCAAAAGGCGGTATTTTCCGGTGTTTCCACCACGGCACTCTTATCCTGCAGATATTCCGCCGCTTCCCCGCCGTTCTTTAAAGGGACGGCTCCCTCAGCCCCCGCAAACCACCTCTGCCCTTCCAGAATGCCGTCATTATTCACACCCGCAAAGGCAAACGCCTCCCTGTTCCCGTCACCATCATAATCGGCACAGTCGAACAGCAGGACTTCAGCCCCTGCCGCTTCCTTAATCTCAGAAAATAAAACGGCATCCTCCCCGGACAGCTTTTCCCCACGGAATGTAAGCTCACCGGACACCTCCTCCGTTTCGCCTCCCTGTGATACATTACCGGTTTCCCCGCCATTCTCTTCTGTAACAGAGTCCGGGACAGCCGATTCCGTATTCTTCCGCGAACAGCCCGCCATCACCAGGGCGGAAAGCAGACAAAGTACGAACAGTGTCTTTCTTTTCATATGATTTTCTCTTCCTTTCTAACCATTTTCCCTTCCTAAATCTGTATCTGTCATTGTAGAATATTTTTTGTTGCTGAATCGAAGGACTTCTGATTGCACTTTCATTTTACTGCAAAACAGTCTGCATGTATAGGAGAAAACCTGTCCGTGCGAAAGGAAGCCGCCAGAGCCGGCACTCTTCAGGATTTTATGAAACAGACGGATCTGACAGGATATTTTTGAAAAGTAACAGTCCCCTATACCAAACATTTCATTGAAAAAATATGTCCTGTAATGATATAATAATATAATTGGAACAGGCCCGAAAAGCCTTTTGTATGCTCGTTTTTTCCCACCTGCGGGAGCCGTAATTACGCGTGTCCGGCTTCCGTTCTTTTCCCTGTTATGGCGCGCAGCGCAGCGCGCAGATTGGTATGATAATGAAAAAGGTCACACTGCAGGATATTGCCAGTTCCCTCGGCATTTCACGAACCACTGTCTGGAAGGTATTCAGCGGTCAGAAAGGTGTTTCCGATAACCTGCGCAGGAAAATTCTGACAACGGCGCAGGAAATGGGATACGAATTTCCGGAATGCGCTCCTCTTCTCCCTTCCCAAACGACTGCTGCGCCTCCGGTCAATATTGCGGTTGCTGTCTGCCGGCCGGAATCCTCCATTTTCTGGATGAACATTATCCACCAGATCGCAAAGGAGCTTTCATTCCACAATGTCAATCTGGTTTATACTTATCTTCCTTCTTCCATCGATGAGGATTATACTCTGCCGGCTTCCCTTGTAAACGGAAATACTCATGGAATTATTGTCCTGAATGTATATAACTATCAGTTAATCCGCCTTTTGTCAGAGGCTCCTGTCCCCAAGGTTTTTCTGGATACCGCCACTTCCATCCCTCCCTCGTCACTGAATGGTGATCTTATTTTAATGGAAAGCAGCATCAGCATTTCGGAAATCACGGAGCATCTGCTGAAGCAGGGACGTAAAAAAATCGGATTCATCGGCGATATCAATTATGCGCAGTCCAATTACGAACGGTATGAGGGTTTTTCCAAAACGCTGGAGCGTTATGGCCTTTCACCGTCTCCGGAGCTTTCTCTTACCGGTTCCATCGGAACCGATACGTATAAGGAGGAAATCGATGCGTTTCTCAATACGCTTCCCAGCATGCCGGATGCCTTTGTCTGTGTCAGCGATTATGTGGCCTGCCTTCTGATGCAGCTTCTGTTAAAGCGCGGGCTGAAAATACCGGAAGACGTTGCCGTATCCGGGTTTGACGGAAATATGGAAAGCCCTCTGGCGGAGGATCTGACTACCGTGCAGGTATTCAATCAGGATATCGGGCTGCGTCTCGCCCTGCAGATTTTATACCGTATTGAACACCCAGACACACGTTCTGAAATTATTTATATTTCCACCCAGACCATTTTCCGTTCTTCAACAGGCAGTGCGAAATAAGCGTGACACAGGAAATGCCGGGCATTCAGCCCGGCATTTCCCATATGCATCCTTATGTATTTTTCTGTTATGAGGCTTTCTATGCATTTCTGCCGCCGGGCCGCGGGCACCACTGTGCTTCAGTCTGCCTGCGCCTCTTTCATCAGATAGTACAGCGTTGTCACGCCCGCACCGGTTGCCCCCTTGCTTTCAAACGCATAGGTGGGAGTCCCGCACCACGCCGTTCCTGCAATATCCATGTGAATCCAGGGTTTCCCCTCACAGAATCTGCGGATGAACAGTCCTGCCGTAATCGTTCCGCAGCATCCTCCTCCCACATTTTTTACATCCGCCACATCGCTGTCGATCATCTTTTCGTGTTCTTTGCCATAGGGAAGCCGCAGATAACGTTCCGCTGACCAGGACTGGGCACGCTCGAACAGCTGATAAAAAGAATCGTCATCCGACATGGTTCCGCCGATGGTATTTCCCAGCATCTGCCCCACCGCGCCTGTCAAGGTGGCAATATCCAGCACTTTGGTAATGCCTTCCTTACGTATCCCGTAGCTGACCGCATCCGACAGCACAAGCCGCCCCTCCGCATCCGTATTGAGCACCTCTATTGTCTTGCCGGAATAACCCGTTATGACATCTCCGGGAAGAAGCGCGGACTGGGATATCCGGTTTTCACTCAGCGGTAGGCAGGCCGTAATATTCACCTTAAGCTTTCTGGCCGCAGCCGCATGAACCGCGGCCGTCACTGCGGCGGCTCCCGCCATATCCCCTTTGATTCCCGCCATGGAGGAGCTTTCCTTTAAGCAATAGCCTCCCGTATCACAGGTGATTCCCTTCCCGATCAGCCCATAAATTTCCTTGCTCCCGGGATCTCCCTTATAACGCAGGATCAGCAGGCAGGGCGGATATTCGCTGCTGCCTCCCACACCATAAAGAGCCTCCATATGAAGAGCTCTCAGCTGCCCATATACAAGCATTTCCGTTTCCACACCGCAGTCACTGACATAGTCCGTGATTTTCCGGGCAAAATCCATGGGCCGCAGATGGTTGCCCGGCGTATTAACCATGTCCCTGGCAAAACAGACACCTTTTAAGAGTTCCAGCCCTTCCTGAAGACTGTCTTCGAAGCCCTCCGTAATTTCCAGCTGGAAATTACAGTCCGCGGATTCCTGTTTCTCTGTCTTGCTGTATTCGTAAGAATAGCCGCCAAGTCCCAGCCCTAATACCACGGCCGTAATTGCCTTTTCTCCCAGTTTTTCCACAAAACATCCGGGATCCAGGGAAATTTCCCTGATATGCAGTTCCTTGCACCGTTTGGAAACCGCAGCCAAAATCTCCTTAACCTGAAGAAGCCCCAATTCTTCCTCTTTACCGCAGCCTGCCAGCAATACGGCCTGGCTGCTGAGAGGTACCAGCAAGCTTTCCAGGTATTCTCCACGGAAAACCTTCTCAAGCCCCATTTTGAAGCTGCGGATATGGGCATCCTTTTCCCATACAAAATCCACAGAATATATTTCATTTTTCTTTTTTACTACGGATATCATTTCCGGCTCCTTTATTTCTCGTACTGCCCGGTTATCCCGAGCATGAGTTCCACACTTCCCACGTGATAGCCGGCACAGGCATAAATTCCGGCTGGTCCATTCCCCACAATGACCAGCACCGGAAGCTTCTCGCTGTCCACACCCATGCTTTCCGCTGTTCTTTCCATATCTTCCCTGTCGGCAGCATATACCTGAATGCCTGATACGTTGTCCAGCACCTTCCGAAGTGTTCTGTTTTCCAGTTCTTCCGGGCTGCGCAGAACCGCAAGCAGCCTGTGCCCTCTTTCGTTCCAGCGGGATGCGCAGTCCAGCAGTTCATTGAGCACATGCTCCGTCGGTTCTTCTCCCGTCCCCAGAAAGGCCAGTACTGCCGCTTCCTCCTTCGTCAGCGCGGAAAGCATGTGTGCGTTCCCGTCCGCATCCCTTAAAGCAAAATCCTGCAGCGGAATTTTCTCGTTCCGATCCCCGTTCTTTTCTTCCGGGCATTTCAGCCTAATCCGTTTCGTCTCTCCCGTCTCCAGTGCGAACGTCCTCCTGAGAACACTCTGGCTTCCGTCAGGCCTTCGGCGGACAGTGATCAGTCTGTAAATACCTTTTTCCAGTGCCAGGTACAGCGAATTATTTTCCGGCATGCAGCCGGAATAATCCAGGGTACGAAAGCCTGTTCCTTCCAGCCTGCCCAGGGTCCAGCTGCGGAAATAATTCCAGCTGTCTCCGTCCTCCGCCAAAAGCACAAGCGCCGCTCTGCCCTTCGTGTTTTCATCCCCGGCTTCCTCAGGTATTCTGAACGAATCCCCTCTCCAATACTCCGGCTTCCCGGTAACACGGTTCAGCCTTGCCGGAATCCCCAGGCTGCGGCATATGGCTGCAAACAGGATGTTCTGTGACTCGGGGCTGCCGTATTTCAGCTTCAGGCACCCTGCCGGAGTCGCACAAAGCGCCGCATACTCCTGTTCCGGGGCATAACGGATATTTTCCTGTATGTATCGGTATATCCGTTCAGGATCCCGGCGGAATTCCCTTTTTTCTTCCTCTGTAAAATAGGCTCTGATAAAACTGCGCCATGCCGTGAGTTCCTCCCTGCCGATTCTCGGACAGAGGAGATATTTTACATAAATATCCTCAGGCCAGTCCCCTCTTTCACAAAGCAGATGATCCTCCAGAACCTCTTTCTTCAGATCCTTGTAATCCTTCGCCGAAAGAGAATGCAGCATACGCCTTCTGTCCGCCGAACCGTCCCGGACAAGAAATTCATATAATTCCCCGAAGTTTTCTCCCGCAGCCCGCAGCATAAAAGCCTCCTGCGGATATTCCGCGGCCTTTTCTTCCTCATAATAAGACGAAAAACGGCTCTCTCTTTTTGCGCCGGCTTCGGCAAACCGCCGTTCCCTTCTCCGCTTCTGTTCCTCAGACTGCTTTCCGGGATGCATGGGATACTCCTGAGGGGGCGTCCATTCTTCCTGCTCCCATATATCCGCCGCCCACTCTTTTTCTTCAGCCGAAAATTCCGGCACCAGCCTTATTTCCTTTTCCTCCGGCAGAACCGCCAGCGCTTCGGCAAACCGGTCATCCTTCCACGCTCTTACTCTGACGGTTCCCATACCGACTGTGATTTCCGCTCTTCCCTGCCCGTCCGCAGCGAGCACGGCGGCGGGATAATATTCCGCCATATTCAGGATTTCCACCGCCACACCCGCTTTTTCACAGGGCCGGCCCTGTTCGTCCTCAACGGTAATGCCAAGACGGCAGGTTCTGGCGTAAGCCGGCGTATTGTTGTAATACACCGCCGCCCCGTCCCTCCCCAGGCTCTCCTGCTGTCCATCTGTGCTGAAATCACTGAAGGCCCGGCTGTGAATCAGTATGGCCCGGCTGGCCGGTGCTGCAAACCATCCTTTATTGAGCACCTCCTCGGGTTCACATGCGCCAAGGAAATACCATGAGCCGCGGATATATACCTCCACCCAGGCATGATTGTCATCACAATGGGACCATCTGGGTGTATAGATCTGCCTTGCCGGTATGCCTGCGCTGCGGTATGCCGTAACCGCAAACACCGATTCCTCCCCGCATCGTCCTTTTCCGCAGCGGTAGACCGTCATGGGAGAAGCTGTCCTTTCATCGGAGGCCTCATATGCCGCATTTTCCGCACACCAGTAATTAATTTCCTTTACCGCCTCCTCCGGCTCCAGACCGTCAATCCGCTCCCTGAGCTGAGAATAAAAAAAGGCTCTGCAGTCAGTGATATCTTCATTGTTTATCCGATAGGAAAGGACATAATCGGCAAAAATGTCCTCCGGCAGGCTTTTGCACCATTCCACATTTTCCCGAAGCCACAACGCATGCCGCACAAAACCGAGAAATGCGGAAAATGCATATTCCCCGGCGTCACGCAGCGGCATGGTGCCATATAGGAATTTCATACAGACCGCCTCATCGCCGGTACAGCCGGAAAAGCCATTCTCCAACTCCTCCCGAAGGGGCGCGAGAAAAACTTCTCTTTCCGCATATTTCTTCCGGGCATAATCCTGAAAACGCGCTGAAACCATTTCCTATTTCCGCCTTTCTTCCGCCTGTCCGTCCATTTTTTCCCGAATAAAGCATGTCAGCACACCGGCAGAGTCACATTTATATTCCCAATACATGATCCCGTACAATCCCTTTTCTCTGCAGTAGGCCACTTTTTCTGTTATGGACATCGGATCTTCATAGCTGATGAATGTTTTGCCGTCAAACAGATAGGGAGCCTTCGCTTCTTCATCCCAATAGCGGCGGAAGCCGTTTTTACCGATATAGGAGGCCTCCAGTTCTCCGTAGTCCGGGCCATAGCCTCCCACCGTGAGCGCTTCCTGTCCCAGTCCTGTTCCGCCGCCCTTCACATCCTCCCATTTTCTGGAGTAAAAAGGAATGCCAAGCACTATTTTTGCCGCAGGCACCCCCGCTTCCATGAACAGCCTCACCGCTTTGTCCGCACAGGCATCCGACATGTTCCTGCTGCCGAAATAGAGGGCCGCATGGTGCCCGGTCGCTTTCTGGAAACCGCCCTGCAGGTCATAGGCCATGAGCTGCACATAATCCAGATACCGCACCGCTTCCTTCATGTCCGTCTGAGCCGTAAAATAGGCGTCCCCGCCGGCCGCGATGGTAAGCATATACCCGTCTCCGGCTTCGTCAAGACATTCCCTGACGGCCTTCAGCAGCAGCGTAAAATTCTCTTTATCCCCCGGATCCGAAGCAATCCCCGCCAGGGAGCTGCACGGATATTCCCAGTCAATATCAATGCCGTCCAGTCCGTATTCCTTTACCAGCTCTGCCGCACTCTGCGCCATTTTTTCCCTGTTCTGTGCAGTCCGGGATCCCTGGGAAAATCCGTCGGCTCCCCAGCCGCCTACGGAAAGCAATATTTTTATTCCGGGATTTACCCCGCGGATTTGCGCCAGTGCTTCCTTTGCTCCGCTTCCATCCCATACCATCCGGGAATCCTCCACCTGTCCGAACGCGATATTAATGACATCCAGACAGCGGATGTCCGCATTCCTCATTCCTCCCAAATCCCGGGGTCCCACATATCCGATTACTTTATTCATTGACATTTCTCCCTCTTACCTATGCAGTACGTATACTCTTGCTATCGGCGCCGTCTCTTCCTCGAAGGAAGGCATTTTTACAAGGATGCCTCCTTCCCCTGCGGTAAAAGGAACCTCTTTCCCACAGTCCAGAAGACTCACCTTCTTTACTTCCCCTTCCCATGGAAGAAAAACCTCCTCCGGAACCGGCGAACTTTCCTCCGGGAACAGTTCCAGCGCATAAACCTTCCCGTCCTTTTGGGTAAAAGCAATATTTCCCTTCTTATAGGGAGCGCACACCCTCGTGCCGTAAATGGCATCTCCGTAAAGCTTCAGCCATCTGCCCATCCCCTTCAGGGATTCCACCGCTCCCGCAGGCAGCCTGCCGTCAGGCTGCGGCCCTACGTTAATGGCCAGGTTCCCGCCCTTTGCCACGATATCAATCAGCAGCAGGATCACTTCCCTCGGCTTTTTATAGGTATCCTCATAGGCGAAGGAAAAAGAGGTTCCCAGCGTGATACAGCTCTCCCACGGCACACCCAGAGGCTGGTCGGGCACACACTGCTCCGGCGTAATATAATTCTCGTAAGGCCCGCCCACCGTCCTGTCCGCGCAGAGCATTCCCGGCTGCCAGCTACGTATTTCATCTATCACCTCACCCAGACGTATATCCTGGCCGGACTGAGGACACACCCATCCCGCGTCAAACCACATGATATCCAGTTTTCCGTACCTGGCTGCCAGTTCTTTGATCTGATTCTGCGTAAACGTCACAAAACATTCCCATTCCTCGGGACGCGCCGCAGGGTCATAAGAGGGGCCCCGCCACATATAGTCACCCCTCGCGCAGCCCTTTTTCCAATAGCTGTCCACATGCCAGTCGGCCTTGGAAAAATAGGCTCCGATTCCGATTCCTCTTTTACGGAAGGCTTCAAATAAATGCCCGCAGATATCCGCATACTTATGGGTATGGAACGGGCAGTCCTCCGCCGTGATTTTGTAGTCCGAATACCTGCTGTCCCACATACAGAAGCCGTCATGGTGCTTGGTCGTAAAAAGAAGATAGCGTATGCCTGCTTCCTCCGCCAAATCCGCCCATCTTTCAGGATCAAAGCGGATGGGATTGAAAGTCCTGTTCAGCCCGAAGTACTGTTCCTTAAATTCCTTTCCGCTCGCTTCCCAGTCAATTCCCTTTCTTGACCATTCCGCATCGGCGTCCGACAGAGCCCAGGATTCCACAATACCCAGCTGGGAATATGGCCCCCAGTGCATCATCAGTGCCAGCTTCTGATCCTGGAACCACTCCAGCTTCTGCCGGACCTTCGGATCCGCCGGCCATACATAGGCATCCGCGGCGCTGTAATTGTGTACGCCCTCTTCAACCACTTCTTCCGTAATTTCTTTTTCAGTCATTGTTCGTTACCGCCTCTCCATGTCCCAGATTATAGGTTATTTTTCCCTCCAGCTCTACCTTCAGTACGGTTGCAAAAGGATGCAGCTGCATATTCTGCGCCCAAATCCACAGGGTACCGGGAATACCGCTCCAGGGCAGGGCTCCGGTATAGGTAAAGTCCAGCTCTTCTAAACTGTGCAGAACCGTCACCCTCTTTACAGGTGTTTTCAGTCCCTTTACGCATACTGCCTCAAGGGGCTTGTCATATACAATCAGATACAGGGTCTCCTGATCCTCGGAAATGGTGCTTCCGCCCAGAAACTGATGGTAGCTCAGGCCCTTTCCCGTTCCGTATACCGCTTCTTCATGATCATGAATCCAGCTTCCCAGATCAAGCAGCACTTTTTCCTGGCGCCCATCCAGCGTACCATCCTCTTTTGGCCCCACATCCAGCAGGAGCCTGCCTCCCAGCGTGATACAGTCGCAGAACATTCGTATGATCTGCCCGCTCGTTTTATAGTCATTATCGCTGGGCCGGTATCCCCAGGAGTCATTTATGGTGGTACAGAATTCCCATTCTCCCTCAGGCCCATAGATGGGAATGCCCTGCTCAGGCGTTTCATAGTCCCCATATCCCTGCATCCTGGAATTTAAAACCACGTTGGGATTCAGGGAATGGAGATACTCCCGAAACTCCGGCATCTTCCACTGCGCGGCGCTGCGTTCCCAGTCGCCGTCAAACCAGAGGAGATCCACGGTTTTATAGCCGGTCATCAGCTCCGCAAGCTGGTGTCTGTTAAACTGCAGGAATTCTTCCCAGGCCTCATAATCCTCTTCCCCGCCCGCCGGGGAACCGTAAATATCCTTCAGGCAGTCTTCTCTTTTCATCCCCTCAGGATAAATGCTCCGGTACCGGGGATCCGACCAGTCAATCAGGGAAAAATAAATGCCTGTTTTCAGCCCCGCCTCACTCATGGCGTCCATATATTCCCTGATCAGATCCCTTCCCGCCGGTGTTTTCTTTACCACACTCAGGTCACTGTACTGTGTATCAAAAAGCGCCACCCCGTCATGGTGCTTGGCGGTCATGACCACATACTGCGCGCCCGCTTTTTTAAACAGCTCCGCCCATGCGGCGGGATCATATTTTGAGGCGGTAAAGCCTTCGCATTGCTTCATGTAATCCTCATAAGAGATATTTCCGTTATGAAAGGACCAGGATTCGGACACATCTCCCACCGCATAAATTCCGTAATGGATAAAAATACCCAGCTTGGCCTTTCTGAACCATTCCTGCATCATAATCTGATTTCCTCCGGATTTCTTATTTTCCCCGCAGACAGCAAGCCGGACGGACGCGCCCGCATCTATTTCCGGCAGCAGCAGCGGGACAGCTGCATGGAAAAGGACATATTACTTTTTACGGTAATATGCCTTTTCTCTCTGATCACAGTACAGCTTACTTATTCGTCCTTAATCCGCTATCTTGTCAACTCCGCGAACCTCCAGCCAGTCCTCCAGACCGAGTGCATAGAGTCCGTCCACATAGCTCTTCCACTGGGCATCGTCATTAATATTCAGCTCACCGGATACAAACATGGCCTGCTGCTGATTGAAATAATCCTTTATTGCGGTTGCTATATCTGAATAACGGTCAATCTTATCGAGCGGTATCCAGAAGGAAGGTACGATTTCTTTTGTCAGATAAGGCTCATAAGCCGCTTCCAGCGCTTTCTTCTCATCATACAGCGGATTGTCTTCAATATACTTAAATCCGGAAGGCATATATTTAGGAAGGGACTGCGGCCACAGATTGCCCCAGCTGAGTTTTTCCTGCTCATCCTCAGGAAGCGTCTTGTTATCGATTGCGTGATAGCCGTCATCCTCTTTAAATACCAGCGTGCCTACAGGTCCCCTGTTGCAGCCGATACCGTTTTCCAGCTCAAAGGCGTTGTCAAACCACCGGCAGATCACTTCGGGGTTCTTGGCATTATCCGTAACCACTGCCTGCGTCCTGTATACGCTGAAGCCGTTGGTATCACGCAGCCATCTGCCGCCGTTATCGGTATTGAGAACAGGAAGGATATCATATTCGTCCCTCTCCGTGCCTCTTACATGACCGGAAAATTCATTGCTTTCATAAGCGATGGAAACACCATACAAATCCCTGTTTCCTTTGCCTTCCCAGGTAGCGCTGTCCTGTGTGAAAATTTCCAGGTCAATGAGCCCCTGTTTATACATCCCGTTAAGCCAGCTTAACAGCTCCCGGTAGGTACTGCTCGCTCCGGCATATACTACCTCAGAGTCCTTGATTCCTACGCCATATTTATCCATGGGGAGGCCGAACCATCCCGCCATCGCTTCAATATGCTTATTATTCGGGTCTGTGGAAAAAGGAATTTCATCATTGGGATCCCCGTTTCCATTGGCATCCTGTTCTTTAAAGGCCTTGAGAACCGCCTCAAATTCCTCTGTGGTTGTTGGCATATCCATGCCTACGTTTTCAAGCCACTTCGTATTGATGTACGGAGAATAACCGACCATCGTGTCATCACATACATAAGGGATTGCATAAATGTGACCGTCAGGAGCCGTCATTTCCTCCCGCACTCCCGGAAGATCCAGTATTTCCGTGATCTTGGGGCAGTACTCGGCAAAGTAATCCTCCAGCGGAATGAACACGCCCTGGTTTACTCCATATGTAAGAATCATGCTGTCGCTCAGTGTCCAGCCGCCGATTACATCTGCATAGTCTCCGGAATTCAGATCCAGGTTCAGTCTCTCCGTAGCTGTTTCATAAGGGAAAATCCGCAGATCCACATCCACATTTGTTTGCTTCTTAAACTCGTTGAGCATATAAAACTCACCGGTGTCGCTGGAATCATCGCAGAATATGGAAAAACTGTAAGTTCCCTCATCCACCAGAGGCAGACCCTCCTTGTATAACACGCCGTTTACTTTTCCGCTGTCATCCGTCTGGGCAGACTGTACGCTTCCTTCCTCCGGAGCATCTCCCCCTGTCGCCGCGGTATCGCTGCTTTTGCCGCAGCCTGCCAGCAGACCCGCACACATTGCCGCAGTGAGCAGCAGTGCAACTATTCTCTTTTTCATTCTTTTACCTCCTGTTTTTTTCTATATTTATCCGGCACACTGCCGGTAAATAATCTTTTTTCCTCAGCCCTTCAGGGAACCGATCATGACACCCTTTACAAAATGCTTCTGAATAAACGGATAGAGAAGCAGGACGGGAATACTGCTGATGATGATCAGTGAATACTTCATAACATCTATCAGCTCCTGTTTTTCCCTGAGCGCCGCTCTGGCCGCTTCCGTGGTGGCCGTCTGGGACAGTGCGGTTTCATTGGTGATCAGGATGTTTCGCAGTACCAGCTGCAGCGGGTATTTCTCTGAATCGGAAATATAAACCAATGCGGAAAAATAGGCATTCCAGTGACCGACACCGTAATACAGCACCAGGATAGCCGTGATAGCCGCAGACAGGGGAAGCGCTATCCGGAAGAAAAACTGCCCCTGTGTACATCCGTCAATTTCCGCCGCTTCATATAATTCTTCCGATATATTGGATTTAAAAAAGGTTCTTGCGACAATCATGTTATACACGCTCAGACACCCCGGAAGCACCAGCGCCCACATGGTATTGAGCATGTGCAGGTTACGGATTACCAGATAGGTGGGAATCAGCCCGCCTCCGAAAAACATGGTGACCATATAAAATAACGTCACTATTTTCTTTCCCCCGAACCGGTCCCTGGAAAGCGCATAAGCGGTCGGCAGCGTGACGATCAGGTTGATACATACCCCGCACACCGTATAAATAATGGAGTTCAGAAAGCCCTTCATAACGGCGTTGTTTTTAAACACCTCCACATAGCCCTTCAGCGTAAAACCTATGGGTTTCCAGAGCACCTTTCCGCCCGACACGGCGGCAGGATCACTGATGGAGGAAATGATTACCCAATACAGAGGATATGCCACCACTATCAGGATTACCGTAAGAAGGATAAAGACTACTGTGTCAAAAATCATATCCTCCCTGCAGCGTTTCATTTTTTTCCCTTTATTATTTTTCATTGTTTTCTGATTCATCGTCATCCTCCTACCACAGGCTGTTGCCGGAAAGCTTGTCCGCGGTTTTATTTACAATCAGCAGCATCACCAGGTTAACCAATGTATTGAAAAGACCAATTGCAGTGGAATAAGACATATCATTATTGATAAGACCCACTTTATAAACATATGTAGAAATAATCTCCGAAACATTCAGGTTCAGGTTGTTCTGCAGCAGATACGCCTTTTCAAAGCCGATGGAAAGAATACTTCCGCAGTTCATAATCAGCAGGATTGTTGCCGTGGGAAGGATGGAAGGAAGATCGATGTGGCGGATGAGCTGGAATTTGGTGGCTCCGTCACACTTGGCCGCCTCATGCAGCTCCGGGCTGATACCGGAAAGCGCCGCGAAATAAATAACGGAATTCCATCCCATTCCCTGCCAGACACCGGTCCAAACGTAAATATGGCGCCAGTACTCTTTTTTAGCCATGAAATTGACGGGATCCCCTCCGAGAAACCGCACTATGTTGTTAATAACACCAACAGAGGGTGAAAGAAAAAGAATAATCATACCGCACATAACCACCGTGGATATAAAGTTCGGCGCATAAGTAACGGTCTGGATGACCTTCCGATATCTCTTATGCCGGAAGGAATTCAGCAGAAGGGCCAGGATAATCGGAATGGGAAAGGATACGACCAGTCCGTACAGACTCAGTATCAGTGTATTTTTGATCGTGGATGCAAAATACGGGGATTCAAAGAACCGTTTAAAATAATACAGCCCCACCCAGGGGCTTCCCCATATACCCGCCTTGGCATTGTATCGCCGGAATGCCAGCTGGACACCATACATAGGTATGTAACTGAATATAAATGTCAATACAACACCCGGGACACAGAACAGCCAGAGAGATATGTCCCTCCTCAGCGCCCTCATTGTGGATCCTTTCTTTCTCACCTTTCTCGTTTTCATACTTTCTCCCTTCTGAAATTACTTTTGCGGCCCTGCGCAATATATTTTATACTGCTGCATTTCATACATCCGGCAGCATATTTCACCAAGGCAATAGTGAACATTAGTGAACATTTTCTTCTCAAATCTCGCTTATACATTATGAACAAATACTCTTTTAATTCCTGAACATTTCGAGTGCTTTTGTCATTAAAATAATACATACATTTAACTTATATGTCAACATTTCTCATAATGCTTTTCCATTTTTTCCCTTTTCAACAAACAATCTTTTCTTTTTAGTGTATTTTTTCGTTCACTTTTGCCATGTTAAATATATGGATAATGTTCATTTTGTTACCTTATATTGCAACAGCATACTTTGCATGTTATAATCATGAAACTGCTTCAATAAAATATTTTCTGTGACGCACGTTCACAAGTTTTTTACATTCCCATTACGTGCAGAAAGAGGTAAACTATGGACGCTATACGCATTCCGATTCCTTCCGTTGGTTTTCATCCCCCTGTTTATCTGTGCAGACGCGCCGAGCTCCCCTTTATCCCCGACGGGCGGCTGGATAAGCCTTTCTGGGAAAAAGCGGAATTCACCTGTGATTTTGCGGATATCGAAGGAAAACATATGCCCCTCCCACGGTTTGTTACCCGGGCAAAATTGCTGTGGGATGACGAAAATCTGTACATAGGCGCGCAGCTGGAGGGGGATGAGATCTGGGGAAACGTTACCGAACGGGACGATGTGATTTTCCGGGATAATGATTTTGAAATTTTTATTGATCCGGACTCGGATACCCGGCAGTATTATGAATTTGAAATGAATGTTCTGAACACGGTCTGGGATCTCTTCCTGCCCTCCGCTTACCGGGACGGAGGGAATGCCCTGAATGGTTATGATATTCACGGACTCCGCACGGCGGTTTCGGTCTGCGGAAGCATTAATACGCCCGGCCCGGAGAATAAAAGCTGGTCCGTGGAGGTGGCCATCCCTTTCGCCGCCATTACGGAATGCCTGCCTGAGAAACGGGCGCCCAGGGCCGGAGAATATTACAGGATTAATTTTTCCAGGGTCCAGTGGAAAGTGGAGAAGGAAGACGGCTGTTACCGGAAGCTGACCGCTCCGGACGGAAATCCTTTGCCGGAGGATAACTGGGTCTGGTCCCCTACCGGGGTTATCAATATCCATTATCCGGAGCTGTGGGGTTTTGTTTTCTTTACAGAGGACGACACTCAGGACGATACCTGCAGTATACCGGAGGATGAGCTGCGCAAGTGGGAGCTGCGCAAGCTCTATTATGCGCAGAATATCTATCAGGACCTGCACGGTTCCTGGTGCGGCAGCCTGGACACCCTGCGGGATATCCTCCGGGAATACTCTCCCTGCGAAGAGAATCGCAGTTTGCTTCCTATGGATTATGTGTTGGAAACTACTTCCCATACTTATGAGATATCCTGCCCTTCTTCGGAGGAGGGGCGCCGGATCGTTCTGCTTTCCGACGGAAGGATCATGCGGTAAGCACTATCCTGTTTCCTTCTTTTATGGTAATCTGAATATACGGACAATTACAGGCCCTGCCCGGAATCCTATCCGGCCGGGCCTGTTAAAATACCAAATTCCCCTGGAAAAGAGGCTGATGCCATGCAGCACATTATGATTATCGAAGATGAAACGAATATAAGGGAAGAACTGATGCTTCTTCTGGAAAGTGTCCCTTACCGGGTATCCGCACCAAAACCGGAAGGGGATCTGCTCACGCTTATACGGGAAGCCCGCCCGGATCTGATCCTGCTGGATCTTGGCCTTCCGGGAATAGACGGGCTCACGCTCTGCTCCCTTCTGAGGAAGGAGTCCGCAGTCCCGATTATATTTGTCACAGGCCGAAATACCTCCATGGATGAACTGAACTGTCTGCTGCGGGGCGGAGACGATTTTTTGTCCAAACCCTATCAGCCGGCAATTCTGCTGGCCCGTATATCCGCCGTGCTGCGCAGGACGAAACGGGAAGAGGATGCAGCCCTTCACTGGAAAAATTTAAAGCTCGATCTGGCTTCCGGAACCATATCCCTGCCGGAGGGAAAAAGCCATCCTGCCGAGTTATCCAGAAATGAACTGAAAATCCTGTATTATCTTATGAAGCATGCGGGAAAAATCGTATCACGCGAGGAGCTGGTCGATTATCTCTGGGATGAGGAAATTTTTATTGACGACAATGCACTGAGCGTAAACATGACCCGGCTCCGGAGTAAGCTGGAATCCATCGGCGCACCGGACTTTATCGGGACAAGACGGGGATTGGGGTATCAAATATGAATCTGCTGGACTATATAAGAGATAAAATACGTTTTCTTTGCTTTTTCGCTTTCTTTCTTCTTTTTCTTTTCTGTTTTCTGCGGATTACCGGATACCCTGCGGCTTATGCACTCCTTTTTCTTTCGCTGGCGGCCGGACTGACGCTCCTGTACGGAGGTATCGATTACTGTCATAAAAAAACTTTCTTTGACCATCTTCTGCTGCAGCTGAATCAGTTGGACAAGCCGTATCTTATCGGAGAAATCATGGAAAAATCACCTTGTCTGACGGATAGGTTATACCGTCAGGTCATCCGTGTATCCAACCGTTCTGTCATAGAAAGCATACATACACTGGAAAAAGAGAAGCAGGAATACAGGGAATATATTGAAAGCTGGATTCACGAGGTCAAGGCTCCCCTTACCTCCATAAACCTGATGTGCGCCAATCAGCTATCCGCTCAGGAAGAGGAAGGGCATTTTGCAAGAAAGCTTCTGCAGGAAACGGAAGCCATAGAAAATGCTGTGGAACAAGCCTTATATTATGCCCGCTCCGATGAAGTCTACCGTGATTTTCTCATTACCCCCTGCAGCCTGAACGACATCGTAAAAGAGTCCGTCACCCGCTGCCGGCGCCTGCTGACCGCCTGCCATATGAAGGTGGAACTGCATATCCCTGTGTCCTGTACGGTTTACTGCGATGGTATCTGGCTTGTTTTTATACTGAGCCAGCTTCTGCGCAACAGCGCCCAGTACAAAAAGGGAGACTGCGGTAACATTACAATCACCGCAAAGGAGCGCCCAATGCAGGTGCTTCTTTCGGTTCGGGATGAGGGCACAGGTATTCCTGATAATGAATTAAGCAGGATCTTTGAAAAAGGATTTACCGGATCCAATGGACGTAAAACAAAAAGTTCCACCGGTATGGGGCTGTACCTCAGCAAAAAGCTATGTCAGAAGCTGGGACTTTCTATCCGTGCCCATTCCTGTGAAGGTGTTTTTACGGAAATCCTGCTGGAAATTCCCCGGGAAGAAAACCTTCCCCGTTTTAACGGCCCCGATTCCGGGCGGCAAATCTTTCAAAACTGTAAGGCTGAGGAAAGCTGATGTGATACCTCACGGCAGGAAGACCCTTTATACTATACTTAAAGCCGGCGCACAACAACTTATAACAGCGGCCCTTTCAGGCCCAACAGGATAAGAAAGGCAGGAATCGTATGAAGGATTTTATCCGTATATGTGATGTAGAAAAGTATTATGGCACGGGAACCAATGTAACAAAAGCTGTGGATCGGGTCAGTTTTCATGTGGAACAGGGAGAATTTCTTGGAATTATGGGAGCCTCCGGTTCCGGCAAGACAACGCTTTTAAATATTCTTTCTACAATAGATACCGTTACCAGCGGACATATTTTTTATGAAAATGATGACATTACCTTGATGAATGAGGATCAGCTCTCCGATTTCAGACGGGATAATCTGGGTTTCGTTTTCCAGGATTTCAATCTGCTGGATACTCTCACAATCCGGGAAAATATTGTCCTTGCGCTTTCCCTCCAGGGAAAACAGGGAAAAAAATCGGAAGAAAAAGCGCGGGAGGTTATGGATATACTTGATATAGCGGCCATTCAGGATAAATTCCCCTATCAGGTATCCGGCGGTCAAAAACAGCGCTGTGCCTGTGCCCGCGCACTGGTAACCGGACCAAAACTGATTCTTGCTGACGAACCCACCGGCGCCCTGGATTCCAAATCCTCCCTGATGCTCATGGAAACCTTTCATCAGCTGAACACAACCATGTGTTCCACCATCCTCATGGTCACTCACGATGCTTTCTCCGCCAGCTGGTGCAAAAGAATCCTCTTTTTAAAAGATGGGCAGATCTTTCACGAACTGGTGCGAAGCGGACAGGACCGAAGGCAATTTCTGAATGAGATCCTGGATGTTCTCGCATTGACAGGAGGTGAACTTAATCATGCTGATTAAACTGAGTCTCCGCAACGCAAAGCGTACATGGCGGGATTATCTTGTATTTTTTGTCACTCTGCTTCTGATTGCGGCGATCATGTTTTCCTTCAACGGGCTTCTGTTCGACCCAGATATCCGCAGGCTTCAGGATGATTCCGCTATAATGGCCGTAATGCTCGGCATAGCAACCTTCTTTATCCTCCTGGTCCTGACCTGGCTGCTTCAATATATGGTCCGTTTTATGATGAGCAAACGAAGCCGGGAGTTTGCCACATATCTTCTTTTGGGAATGAAACGGAGGCAGATCTCGAAAATTTTCTGGGGAGAAAGCCTGGTTCTGGGTATCGCCGCATTTTTGCTCGGTACCGGATGCGGCATCTTTTTCCGACAATTCCTGTTTGCCTGTTTTTATGCTCTTATAGGCAAAAGTTATCAACTGAATTTCTGTTTTACCCCGGCCGCATTCCTGATGACTGTCCTTTGCTTTTTTGGCTGTTATCTCCTGTCCCTGGCCTTCCATCATAAAAAATTCCGGGGAATGAACATATCCGGACTTCTGCAGGCCGATCGGGAAAATGAACAAATACGGGAAGGAAACCTGATAATCGGAACTACTGTCTTTCTGGCAGGCTTTGCAGGTATCCTCTCCATCATACTTGTTCTCACTTTTTTCAGCCGCTCTTTAGAAGGCGGAGATATTGTATTTATGATGCTCCTCCTGATCCTTTCCATTTATCTGATGTACTGGGGTCTTGCCTCTCTGTTCAGCCTCTACTTAAGGAAACGGGGCAAACGGATGTATAAGGGTACCAATCTGTTCCTCATCCGCCAGCTCTCCTCCAAAATACGTACGATGCGTTTCACCTTCGGCACACTGACCGTACTCTTCACCCTGGCCCTGCTCGGCTGCAGCTTCGCACTGATGCTCAACCGGTATCAGAATACCGAAATTAATTATAAATATCCTTTTTCCGTCAACATAGTCGGAAATGCAGGTGACAGCCTGAAGGAAGAAGAGGAAGTTATCCGCCGTTATTCTCCTGATGCGGATACCCTGGTATATAAAATCTACCACAATGGCAGCACTTCGGTAAAAGACTATTACTATGCTCATCTGAAAGCATTTACAAAAGCCGGCACAGAAGAGGAGGACAATACCGGCACTCCCGGTCTCATTCCCATGCCTGCCAATATGTGGGGCCAATACCATGCGGAAGATACTTTTATGAAGCTGAGCGATTACAATGTGCTGCGGCGCATGCTGGGCTTTGAAGAGGCCGTTCTTTCCGGGGATGGCTATCTGCTGCAGACAAAGAACCGGCTTGTGAGGGAACTGGGGGATGGAATCCGTGATGTTACCGTTCCTGTAAAAGGAAAGGAACTGCATCTGGAAAGAATCTACACGGACGCCTTCTGCCAGGACGGACATAATGGTTCGGACTATCTGTTAGTCGTGGCTGATGAGACAGCGGAAGCCATGGAAACTTATTATACCGGACTTTCCTCCATGATTCCCGGACAGCTTCCTGACGGACTGGAGAATGCCCTCTGGAATGCCCACACAGAATACAGCGGAATAAATGCCAGCGGCACAGATTCCATGTCCCTTGTCATTTCCGATATTCTTTTCTCCGAGACACTGCTGGAAGAAGGACGATGGGGATATACTATGATGTCTCTTCCCCTTATCTATATCGGCCTGGTCTATCTGTGTGCGGCTCTCACCATTTTATCCGTCCAACAGCTGAGTGATTCCGGTAAATACCGTTTCCACTGCCACCTCCTTTCCTCTCTCGGACTGCGCAGGAGGCAGATAAACATGACAGTTCTGCGCCAGATGTTCTTCTTTTACCTCTGTCCGGTTATCCCCGCTGTACTGATAAGCGGAACGATCGCCTGGATCGTGAGCGGAAAGTTTCTGGATATAACAGGTTTAAACGGTACCTTTTTCCATTATTTCGGCCCCTCTCTTGTTTTATTTACGGGGATATATCTGCTTTACTTCGTTGCAGCCTATGTCGGGTTTGTGAGAGATATATGGAAGGAATGAAAAGAAGCGTCATTCGGGAAAAAATGCCCGGACGACGCTTCTTTTCTATTTCTGATTATGCTCCGTTTTATCCTTATAATCCTTCGGTGACAAACCGGTGTGTTTTTTGAAAAAGTGGGAAAAATAGGTCACGTTCTCAAATCCCAGTATTTCCGCGATTTCATATATTTTCATATCTGTCTGAACCAGATATTCCCTGGCCCTGCTGAGTTTTTTTTCATTGATTGTATGGATTATGGTATTGCCTGTCTCTTCCCGGAATATCCGGCTCAGGTAGCTGGCATTCACGCCGATTCTGCCCGCGATATCCGACACGGACAGGTTTTCCCGGTAATGATCGTCGATACAGCGCAGACAGGCGCTGATAAGGGATTCCTTCCCCTGGGCAGCGCCCTTCATGGCCTGTGCGGTATTCTTCAGCAGGCTTTCCATCAGCAGGCTGTATTCCTCTAGATAGACACAGCCATAGATCTGATGGGCGATCCCTCCGGGCCGGCCCTGTCTGCTGCGTTCATCCGCCTCCCCCTCCGTCAGCAGCTTCCGGCACCGTTCCTGAAGGGACATCCCGGAATTCCTGACGGCGGAAGCGGTACAGCCGTATTCCTTCTGCCGCTGAAGCAGCCCATGAAACAGAGAAACGGCTTTTTCGGCGTCCCCCTTTTCCACAGTGCCGCAGATATCCTCTATCCACTTTTCTTCCCCCGGCAGGCGTATTTCCTCCGGTTCCGTTCCTTCCCTGTAAAAGTTCAGTTTCCCGGTACCATCCGGAAACCGGTAAGCCAGAGCGGAAGCCGCCTGTTCATAAAGGCGCTTCAAATCTCCTGCCCCTCTTCCCATGCCGCTGACTCCCACACATACAAAAAGCTGCATAAAATTATCCATCATCTCAATGATCTGTCCGCATTTGGCCCTCACCGCCGTTTCATATCCTTCTTCCATCCCTTTAAGAAGCACACAAAGCATATCCCTCTGTATGAAAAGCATTTTTTCCATATGTTCCTCAAAGGCCATGGCCAAAAAATCGCTCAGGCTTTTATATATCCGGCTCCGCGTGCCGCTGTCCGTTTCCGGGCTGAGACGGAAACGGAATAAAAGCACCAGGTAATTTTCAAGCCGGAGGGGCAGCGCCCGGTACCTCTGCTCCAGCTCCTCCTCGTCATAAAGGCTTCCGTCCAGCACGGCGCGCAGAAAGTTTTCCACCGCCTCATCCCTGCCGTATTCCCCTTCCGCCCTCCGCTCTTTTTCCAGCTGGCTGCAGCACCTGGAGACAGCCGATTCCAGGCCGTCCAGCGCTCCTGTTTTGGTCACATAATCCGCCGCGCCGTATTTCACGGCCGCCTGGGCATAAGAAAAATCCGCATATGCGGTCAGTATGATTACCTGTACCGGCAGCTCATGCTCCTTCACATACTTAACAAGCGCAATCCCGTCCGCGCCGGGCATGCGGATATCCGTCACAAGAATATCCGGCGCTTCCTCTTCCATATGTTCCAGGACTTCTCTTCCGTTGGATGCCACAAAAACCACTTCGCAGCCCAGACGCTTCCAGTCAATCAGCGTCTGCAGCGCCTTTCTCACTATCGGTTCGTCATCTGCCAGCATTACCCTGTACATGGCGTTCTCCCTTTCTGGTTTTTATCCGCTTTCCTTTTTCTGCCGTTCCTCTTCCGGCTTCTCCGGTTCCCCCTGATCCTCCGGTATGCGGATCCGCACCGTGGAGCCCCTGCCGGGAGAGGAAAAGACAGTTACGCCGTAGGCCTCTCCATACATGAGCTGAATCATATGGTGTACGTTGCCAAGGCCCACGTGGTTATGGGCGCTGTCCTTCTCCCTTTTTTCAAGAGGCAGCGCCACCTCCCCGTCCGCATCGAAACCAACGCCATCATCCACGGTATCGATGCATATGCAGCCCTCCTGCCGGTAAACGCTCACCTTCACAAAACCATTGTCCACCTTCGGCTCCAGTCCGTGTACCACCGCATTTTCCACAATAAGCTGGATACAAAGCTTGGGAATATACTGCTCCTTCAGTTTCTCCTCGGAAACCGCAATTTCATAGGATAACCGTTCCCCGAAGCGATAACTTTGCAGATACAGATAATATTCCACATAGGAAAGCTCCTGTCCCAGCGTCACCTTTTCTTCCCCGCTTCTGTATATTTTAGCCTGGATCAGCTGGCTGAAGGTGGATATCATGCGGAACAGCTCTTCATTGCCGTCCATTTTCGCCTGCAGGGATAAGGTGTTGAGGACATTGAACATAAAATGGGGATTCATCTGCGTCTGCAGGAATTTCAGTTCCATCTCCTTGATGGATATCTGCTTCTCATAAACCTCTTTTATGAGATTGTTCACATAGGCCGTCATCTCATTAAACACTTCGCTGATTTCATTGAACTCCCGGCTGTCATACGCCGGAAGCTTTGTCTCAAAGTTCCCTTCCTTCACGGCCTGCAGCTTATCCGTAATTTCCTCGATAGGCCTGGTCAGACGGTAGATCAGAACAAGCAGGAACAGGCAGCCGCAGCCGGTAATGACCGCAATGAGAAGCACATAAATACGGACGGAGGAATACATCAGCATCATGGCATGGTTTTCCGGGATTCCCAGAAACACCTGTAAATCCATGGGCAAAAGCTTCCTGTAAGCCCGATAATCCCGCCCGCCTGTTTCCATACGGAAGGGTTCGTACCGGTACTCCTCAAAGGTTTCCCGCTCAGCTCCCGCCGTATTCCAGAAGGCTTCCTGATTTCCTCCGTCAAGGGATTTCCCCGTTCTGTCACAAAGAGCCCAGAAAGCTCCAGGATAACTTGCCGTCAGCTCTTCCATCCTTTTTTCCAGGGCATCCTTATTCAGCTTGAAAAGAACGGTGCCCGCCTTGTCCATAAGTCCGTCATAAAGGGGAAAAGCCAGGAAAAGGCCGTCTTCCCTCTCCTGATAAAAATATCCGGCGCCGCTTTCCGCGGATTCTTTTTCAAAAGCCCGGAATACTTCCCGGAATACACGGGCGCCCGTTTCCTTTTCTGAGGTCGGCATCGCATAATAGCCGGTGCTCACAAAATCTCCCCGGGAATCGGCCAGACTGATTTCAAGCGCTGCCGGCATCTGTACGTTCCCCAGATTTTCCGGACTGCTGATATCCACTGCACGGGAAAAAGCGGCTTCCAGCGTCCTGCACTCTTCCTCTGTAAGCCTGCCATTCCTGCTCTTTTCCATATACCCCATCACGGTTTCCGAATCCCGGAGCGCATAGATCACCTTCTCCAGATAGGAAAGGCCGGATTCCATACCGTCAGCCGTGGCGGTCAGGAAAAAATCCATGTCATGGTGGATATAGTCGCTGATAATAAAAAACACGGAGAACACAAAGATGCTACCGCACAAAAGCAGCGCCCCCAGCATGATCCCCATATTTACCGTTATCATTTTTCCGCGCATGGAATACCGTTTTTTCTTTTTTCCGGCCATAGTTCCCCCACATTTTTATCCGCCTTTTTCTTATAAAGGTATTATACCCTGCCGGAAGCGGGAAGTCACGCCTCTTACTGTGCCGGCACAACAGAAGGAGGCAATTGCCGTCCGGGCCATTTCCTGTATATGCCGCACGGCGGCACCGTCTCCCCCCGCCGCCTGTACGGCGCTCAGCCCTTAACGGCTCCTGCTGTCAGTGATTTGACAAAGGTTTCGGACAAAAGGCAGAAAATCAGGATCGTAGGCACCACGGAGACAATAATTGCCGAAAACATGCCGTTCAGATTCTTGGAATAGGCCGTGGTGAACTGCCCCAGCAGTGCCGGTATCGTCATTTTTCCCTTGCTTTTCAGTAAAATCGAGGCGAAATAAAATTCGTTCCAGTTATTCAGAAATACCATGATGGCCGCCGTGGAAAGGCCCGGCTTCGCGATCGGCACTATGATCCGGAAAAAGGAGGCACAGTAGCCGCAGCCGTCTATTCTGGCCGCTTCCTCCATTTCTCTCGGGATCGTGAGGAAATAGCTGCGGATGATAAAAAAGGTTACCGCTATGCCAAGGCCGGAGTAAATGAAAATAAGCCCGCCTCTCGTATCCTTCAGCCCCAGATCCCCAAGCAGTCTGTAGATAGGAAAGCTGATGGAAATGGACGGAATAAAAAGCGTGGTGGTAAACATCAGGGTGACAAGCCCCTTCAGCTTAAACTCCATACGCGCCGACACATAGGCGGACATAGCCACCACCAATACGCTGATAACGGTGGAAATAACCGTAATGAAAATGCTGTTTCCAAAATAGGTCTGAATACTAAGCTTTGTAAAAATAGTGATATAACCGTCAAAAACCCATTCCGTAGGAAGGGCAAGCCCTCCGGGATTTTTCTTAAAGGAGGAGAGAAAAACCCAGAGGATGGGATAAATCGAAATAAACAGGACAAAGGCCATAACAAGACAGCGTCCTGCTCCTGTCAGAATATGCAAAGCACTGCGCTTTTCAGGTGATTTTTTTTCCATATCCGTTCCTTTCTGCTTTTAATCATGCGGCCGCCCTTCAGAGCAGCCCGATGCTTTCCTTAATCTACATAGTCCGTACGGAAGGCCCTGTTGATCATCCCCACCAGAAGCAGTCCCAGCAGGAACTGAATCACCCCGGCCGTATTGCCTCTGGCAAAATTCAGCTTCGTGCTTCCCAGAGCGGTCTTGTAGACATAATAACTCAGGCTGTAGGTAGCATTATCCGGTCCGCCGCCTGTAATCAGGGCAATTTCATTATACAAAAGCAGGCCATAGTTCGCTGCCATCACGGATACCGTACCGAGCATGGGGCGCAGAAGAGGCAGGATAATTTTCCGGTCTATCTGCCCTGCGCCGGCCCCGTCCACCCGCGCTGCCTCCAGCAGGCTGGTATCGATGCTGAAAATCTGCGTCAGCAGAAGCAGGCAGGAGGAACCGCCGAAGAGGATAAAAGAAAAGGTCACTCCCCAAAAAGCATAAGTCTCATTTGCCAGCACACTGATATCACTTCCCGGACGTATCCAATTGCAGATTTCTGTCACGATTCCTCTGGAGGGACTGTAAAGGTTCAAAAATATCAGGCCTATGGCCGCCGTGGAAATGATGTTGGGAATGATGAAGGCATTCCTTGTAAATTTCCAGCCCAGCGGCTTTTTTGCCAATATTAAAGCTACGAGCAGCGTAAACGGGATCTGTAACAGCATGGTAAGGGCAACCCATTTCAGCGAATTCACCAGAGCCATCTGAAAATTCCTGTCTGCGGTAAATAATTTGATATAGTTATCAAACATATGGCCCCAGCCAAGGAATTCCGGCCTGAGGAAATTCTTGTAATTCCATTTGCAGAAAGAGGTCATAAAAATATTCACAAGCGGATAGGCATAAATAATACCGAACAGCAGAATACCGGGCAGCAGAAATGCCAGGATAAACCCATTTTTTCTTGTCATCACTTTCCTTATTTTTTTCATATACATCCTCTTCTCCCCACTGTTATCCGGAAGACCGCATATGGGAAAAGGCCATCCGCAAGACAGCCTCTTTCATCCATATGTTCTTTTCTTCCAACAAGCCGCCTTATTCCGCCGCTTCCAGGAACGCGTCCAGTTCCTCCACAGCACTTTCCACGGTCTTGCTTCCATCCTTAAGGCCGGCATATTTGGCCTGGATTTCGCCTTCCGCATCCCCGAAGTTGTTTCCCAGTCCCAGTGCCTGGTAATCTGCATTCTGACACAGTCTGCAGGCTTCTACCAGAAGCTTTGCCTCGGGCGCTTCCACAGAATCCGCCAGCGCGTCATAATCCACAGCCGTGCTTGGAGCCATACCGATGCCTTTTTCGATAATACGGGCCGCCACCTCCGGGCTGGTCATGTATTTAATAAATTCCACCGCTGCCGCCGTCTGTGCCTCATCCAGCTGTGAGGATACGACATAACCGCAGCCGCCTGACAGCAATGCCGCTTTCTTGCCGGCTTCATCCGTAGGGAACACCGCAGGCTTGATGTTTTCTGCGCCTGCCTCACAATCTACGGATCCGCCTGCATCCCAAACCCCGTTAAAGAGCATTGCCGTCTTTCCGGCAAAGAAATCGGAACGATAAGCCTCGTCATCATCTCCGCCAGGGCCGAAATTAGCGGAATCAATTTTCTGCAGGGCATTTTTCTGTATAAAAGAAAGAGTGTCCACAAACGCCGGCTGATTAAAGCTCTCCGTCATTTTTCCTTCCGCATAAAAGTTTCTGGAATCCCCGCTCCTCTGAAGATAAGCCGCCGTAAGGATATTGGTGGGCCATCCCGCATTCAGGCCGAAGGGCATGATACCTGCCGCCGTCAGCTTATCCACCGCCCCGTTGAAATCATCCCAGGTCTTCCATGCATCCGGCGTATCCGCTCCCGCCTCTTTAAAAAGCGCTTCATTATACCAGAAGCCCACGCCTTCGATCTGCTCTCTCACGGAATAAATTTTCCCGTCCTCTGTAAGATTCTGTTCATAGCAGACGCCGGCTCCGTCCTTAAAGCCGCTGTCCTCATCCAGGTAGGGCTTCAGATCCAGTATCATCCCCGCCGCAGATGCAACCGGGGTGATATCCCAGCCTCCGAAGTCCGCAATATCGTAAAATTCTCCCGCACTGATATCGTTCAGCGCCGTATTATAAATCCCTTCCGCCCCTGTTTCATCCGCCTGTATCACAAAATGGAATTCATCTTTGTGAGCATCCGCAAATTCCTGGTAGATCGAACGCATCTCAGCGGCTGCCGCCCATTCCGATTCGTCATGATAATAGCCATGGACAAAGGTGATGGTGGGAAGCTCCCCGTCTGCCGCATTTGCATCGGCTGCGGGTTCCGCCGGTTCGCTGTCTTCCCCCTTGCTTTCCTCCGCCGTTTTACTCTCCTGCGCCGTCTGCCCGGAATCCATCGTTTCCGCACTGTTCCCACAGCCTGCCAGAAGCAAAGCCATCATTGCGGTACAAAGCAGCCATGTTAAAGATTTTCTTTTCATATTTTGTTTCCTCCCTTTCGGTAACGAAGCTGCACCGGTTCTTTATCTGTGAACAGAAGCCGCTGCATTTTCCTGATGCTTACAATTTACCATGTTGGAGGTTCGTTCTGAATAAACAAAGCCGCAGACAATTTTGTTTTTTTTTCACCTGTTGCCACAGTTAAATGAAAAAAGATGTTATTTTTTTACCGGCAGCCCTTTTACAGGGCAGGGCAGTAAAAAAATAACATCTTTTTCAGAAACAGTTCCTGTTAGTCCGCATATCAGCCGAGTGTTTTCATTCAACTTTCAGCCTGCTTATCAAAGACCTTTATCCAGGGCCGAAATCAGGGAATCCAGAGCCTCTTCCTCCATACAGGCGCGCCGGATATCCGCACCGATTGTTTCCATGATCCCGCTGTTCCATACGCTTGTGATCGTCTTAATCTGTATATCCGCCGCATGCGCCTGCTCCAGCGCATTTCCCAGCAGCGGGTATTCCTCCCTGATTACCGCCAGATCGACATTGGGGTTGGAGGGAGCCTGCCCCGTTTCCAGCGCCAGCTTCAGCTGTACCTCTTCACTGAGCATATACTTTAAAAAACGTATGGAAGCCTCTTTTTTCTTCTCATCATAGCTGTCGAAAAGAACATAGCCGGAGGATGGGGAAATATAGGAGAGACTCTCCCCCGATTCGGTGGGATAGTTGGCGTATGCAATATCTGCCTCGAACGCACAGCCTTTAAACTCCTCACATTCCCATATGCCGTTAAAGTAAACCGCCGTCCTGCCCTCACGGAAATATTCCCTCGCATCATCCAGACTTTCCGCTGAAACGGAATGGCTGAAAATCCAGGAGAACTCCCGAACCGCATCCCGAAACACCGGCGTGTCGAAGGTATCGGGCAGCGCCCCGGCCATCTGCAGTCCCTCCGGCCCTTTTCCCGCTAATACCGCAAGAAAAAGATTTTCCGCCACCTGCACATTTTCCAGCGCGCAGGTATCTACTCTGCCCTCTCCCCGCTCATTCACCCTGTCTTCGCCCCAGGCATCCAGCTTTGCAAAAGCTTCCCGGAACTCCTCCCAGGTCTGCGGAGGCCTGGCATTCCCTTTTTCGTCCACAATCCCGGCTTCCCGGAAATATTCCGCATTATACCAGTAGCCCATCACCTCCAGCGCATCCGGCACAGTATAAAGGCCGCCGTTTTCCTCTGTCCAGGTTTCCAAAACCGATGGGTGGATACTCCGGATAAAAGCCTCATCCGCTTCTATATAGGGAAGAAGATCCAGCGCCATACCGCGTTTTACCGCATTCTGCACATAATAGGACTGTCCGTTTGTGCTCACAATATCCGGCATTTTATCTATGGCGAGCATATTATTGGCCTGTTCCACAGCAATATTGCTGTCGGAGGATGGCTGGTAGTTCAGCACGATGTCCGGATTCGCCTCATCAAAGGCGCGGTATATTTCCTGCATGGTGGAGTGTGTCTTGACCGTCCCTCCCCAGCCATGGATGAATGTCAGCTCCGTCACCTCCGGTTCCTCCTGCCTGCCGCACCCTACCAGGACTGCGGCAGCCGCAGACAGCAGCAGAATCTTGCAAAGCATTCCCTGATATATTCCCTTTCTTTCTCCCACTTCCGTTCCTCCTCTGCGGCATATATTCGTGACAGCCTGAACTGACCTGCTTTGAAACAGCCGGTTATAGACTTATTTTACGCCAAAGCATGCGGACTGTATAGAAGCAAATAATGCCGACAGTCTTCAAGTTTTCTGTGCCGTTAGCCTTATGGTTCCGCCTGCCCCCGTCTTCCCTGCCCTGTCTTTCTGTACGGCCCGCGGTTCTGCAAGGATTCCTGTATGGGCCGTATAAATACGCCGGTCCT
>NZ_MPDJ01000003.1:327536-382300 GCF_001881565.1 Eisenbergiella tayi | reverse complement strand
TTAGTACCGCTGCGTATTTATCCGAGCGAAAGCGTGCCCTGACAGGAACCTTGCAGAACCGCGGGCCGTACAGAAAGACAGGGCAGGGAAGACGGGGGCAGGCGGAACCATAAGGCCAACGGCACAGAAAACTTGAAGACTGCTGGACTGCAATGAAATAATCTTTTTAAATAAATTATTTTATATTCTCTTATTATTGCAGAATTGATAACAATATGGTAAAGTAAAGACAAGCATAATTTTCTAATAATCCAGGCTCAGGCCATCTATTTTCTATTTCTATTCAGAAACTCTATGCTTACAATCCATTTTAAACAAGCAGGGGTTGCTGAACAGAGGATGTATATGTCCTGTTCTTTCAGACAGTTTCCTGCGCACAATTTTAGAAAGGAGACGTCTATGGAAGAAAATTATTCTATAGAAGGAAATGAACTGCACGTGGTGAGGAACCACAAGGATACAGTTTTTCGTATGCTGTACAATGATAAGGAAAAACTCTTGGAGTTATACAATGCACTTAACGGAACCGCATATGAAAATACCGACGATATGGAGATCTGTACACTGGAAAACGCAATTTATATGGGATTTAAGAATGATGTTTCATTCCTGTTTGATTCGGAAATGAATTTATACGAGCATCAGTCCTCTTTTAACCCTAATATGCCGCTTCGGGATCTCCTTTATATTGCCAGGCAGCTGGAAAAGTATGTAGTCGGAAAGACACTCTATTCCAGTAATCTGGTACAAATCCCCGTTCCCCGCTTCGTGGTATTCTATAATGGGACGCAGGAGCAGCCGGAAAGCAGGCTGTTAAAGCTGTCCGATGCGTTTGAAAAGGAGGTAACCTCCCCCGAACTGGAGGTTACGGTGACAATGCTTAACATCAATCTCGGGAATAACCGAGAACTGATGGAAAAATGCAGAACTCTCAGGGAATACTGCCTGTTTGTGGAATGCATCCGAAAATATGCGGCAGAGATGGATATTGCGGAAGCCGTAGACCGGGCGGTGACGGAATGTATACGTAATGATATACTGGCGGACTTTTTATCCGCGCAGAGGGCGGAGGTGATTGCGGTGTCGATATTTGAATACAATGAAGAAGAAGAATTGAAAAAAATCCGTGCCGATGAATATAGTATAGGAGTAGAAGCCGGGAGAGCGGAAGGAAAGGCAGAAGGGACAGCCGAGGCCATTCTGGAACTTCTGGAGGATTTGGACGTTATACCTGCTGCCTTACGCAAACGGATTCTCTCAGAAACTAATCTTACCCTCCTGAAAAAATGGCATAAGGAAGCCGCCAGAGCCGGTACTCTCCCGGAATTTATAGAGAAAGCGGAGCTTTCAGGGGATATTTAACTACTCCTCTAAGTCTGATACGGACAAATCCTTGCATACCTGTTTTAAAGGTAATGCAAGGATTTGTAATTACAGACTTCTGTTACCTTTTAGCAGGCAGGGGACATACTGCCTATCGGTTTTCCTTTCAAAGCAGATAATCCACAATAAGGATGTCCCATCACGGGCTGATTATCAGATCGTTGCCTGAACCAATGTCTTATGGTTTCCCGCCGCCAATTCCTTTACTTTTTCCATATCCAGTCCAAGGCCGGCTGTCATGCGGCGTCCATACTCTTCATCCGCCCAGTAACAATGTACCGCATGGCGGTATTTGATATTTTCTGTCACGCCTTCCATATTTTCCACCGTATTCTCAATCAGCAAATCCCGCTTATCCGGTTCCATTACCCGCCAGAGATCACCGCCGGCACGGAAGCAGTCATCCGTTGGATCGTCCTGGGGATCATATGCATACAGCGCGCCTTCCAGATTCAGCGGCGGTTCCATAACGTCAGGCTGCGCCGCCCATTCGCCCTGGCTGTTAGGTGAATACGCCGGTGCTCCGCCGTAATTGCCGTCGGTGCGCATCAAACCGTCACGGTGATAATCGTGTACCTCCACTTTGGCGCGGTTCACCGGTATCTGATTATAATTGACTCCCAGACGGTATCTCTGTGCATCGCCGTAAACAAACAGCCTGCCCTGAAGGAATTTATCGGGAGAAAAGCCAATTCCGGGAACTACATGCGCCGGTGTAAATGCGGCCTGCTCCACCTCCGCAAAATAATTTTCCGGATTCCGGTTAAGCTCCAGCACCCCCACTTCATGAAGGGGATATTCCGCATGACGCCATATTTTGGTAATATCAAAAGGATTTTCATAATGGTTCCTGGCCTGTTCCTCCGTCATGATCTGAACATACATCGTCCAGCGGGGATAATCTCCCTTTTCTATGGCCATGAACAAATCTCTGCCGTGGCTTTCTCTGTCTTTGGCAATCAGTGCCTCCGCCTCCGCATTGGTCAGATTCTTAATTCCCTGCTGTGTCTTGAAATGGAACTTACACCATACCCTTTCATTCTTCTGGTTATAGAAAGCAAAGGTATGCTCTCCGAAAAAGTGCATGTTGCGGAATGTTGCAGGAATTCCCCTGTCGGACATAACAATGGTGGTCTGATGGAACGTTTCCGGCAAAAGAGTCCAGAAATCCCAATTATTCTGTGCGGAACGCATTCCCGTCCGGGGATCGCGTTTTACGGCCCGGTTCAAATCCGGGAAATTATGTACATCCCGCAGGAAAAATGTAGGGGTATTATTTCCCACCAGGTCCCAGTTGCCTTCTTCGGTATAAAATTTAACCGCAACCCCTCTGATATCACGCTCGGCATCGGCAGCGCCCCGTTCGCCCGCCACGGTGGAAAACCGGATGAAAAGGTCTGTTGTCGCCCCTTTCTGCAGGACCTTGGCTTTCGTCCACTGAGAGATATCATGGGTACAGGTAAATGTACCGTATGCGCCCCACCCCTTGGCATGCATACGTCTTTCCGGAATGACCTCTCTGTCAAAATGAGCCAGTTTTTCCAGCAGCCAGACATCCTGAAGTGCTACAGGCCCCCTTGGGCCGGATGTCAGGGAATGCTCGTTTTCCGATACGGGTGCCCCAACCTCATTGGTCAGTTTCTTGTTCTCCATAAAATACCTTCCTTTCTTAATCAGTAATAATTATCAATATCATTATAATATCATACATCACAAAGTAAAACAAGATATTTTACATATTAATTATGCAAATTGCTTTCTGGTTTTATTTTGTCATATTATTTTTCATACAACATGCTAAATATTTTAATAATTCTTTTTATCATTCTGTTATATTCGTTTATTCAGTTAAAAATGATGTTATAAGCCTCCTGCAAAAAGCTTGACTTTGACGCAGCGTAATAGTGTAGGGTATTCTTGTGGTTCGAACCCAATACTAAATTACGAATCGAGGTACTGATTATGAATATAAAAGCAATCCGTTCCGACGCAATCTACCGCAGAATGGCAGGCGCGTCAAAGGAGGAAAAAGATAATATTTACCGTTATGAATTAATGGAGCCCTTTGCATTCAAGTGGAATTGTATGGGGATCCCGCTGAAAGCGGAGAAGGAAGGCGGCTGTGATGTTATCTCTGCAGGCATTATGAGCGGCGGCTATTCTCCTTCTCAGATTACGGAGGCCCGCCTTCCCGAAATCGAAAGGATCAGCGATGATGCCTTCTGGGAAAGCTGTGAAAACAGCATACAAACTTCCCTTTCCGGCTTTGAACAACATGGAATTAAGCTGCCTGTGCAGGATTATATTTTTACCGTCCTATTGAACGATCCGGAAAATCCCATGTCAAAAATGACCGGTGACTACTGCGGGGACGGCGGCATCCCCGGTTACCTTACAGGTACCATTATCCCTGCTGAACACGCGATGCAAATGCTGCCGGTGGCATTGGCCCACGAGACAAACCATAATGTCAGATGGCAGTTCATGCAGTGGAGCCCCTCCATTACTCTGGCTGATATGCTGGTATCCGAAGGCCTTGCCGAAAACTTTGCAGCAAGTCTTTACGGAGAAGATAAGATTGGAATATGGGTAAAAAACACCTCTGCGGAAACGCTGAGGACTGTAATTAAGCCTGCCATAAAAGCGCATTTACAGGAAAATGATTTCCAGCTCCTTTCCTCCTATCTGTACGGCGATGACATCATGGCCATGCGAGGCGGCACTCCTGTGGGAATGCCCTACTGTGCCGGCTATGCATGCGGATATGCCTTAATCCGCCATTTTCTTGAAAAGACGGGCAAAAATCTTTACGAAGCGACTATCCTGCCGACCGAAGATATCCTGAAAGAAACAGAAGATTTTTGGAATTAAACCGTTATGCCAGGACTGCCGTCATTAAAATAGGTTCAAATAACAAAAACAGAAAAGGAAGCGGGGTAAAACGAATCGCCCCTCTTCCTTCCCTGTAAAATTTTTCTATCAGCTATCATCGGCTTTTTACTTTTTCAAAATCTTCCGCCGTTTATAACATAATAAGCCGAAAATTCACTGTTGACACCTGTAAATCCGGTAAAATTCCCTCACCTGGTTATCCAGCGTCTTCAGAGCCTCTTCTTCCCCATCCTCCCTGCCGTTATATTTGCTCAGCAGGAAAAAAATCGGCGTATAAAAATTCATGGCTGCAGCCACAGGATCCGCTTTCACAAAAATCCCCTGGTTCATCATTTCACCAAATAACTCCGCCTGATACATAATGCTGTCCTCCATAAAAATCTGGCGGAATATCTCATAAACCTCTGAATTCTGATACTGCTCCATATTCGCCATACGCCAGAACCGGGACATAAAATCATCTTTCAGATAAAAAAGAAAGATGTTCCGGCTTAAGGCGAGCAGATCTTCCAGGGACAGCGCCCCATAGGCCTGTGCCGATTTCACATAATCCTCTTCCTCCGGCAGCTTCATACGCTCCGCCAGCCGGCTCATGCGCTGTTTCATCTCCAGGACTATCGTATCGAAAATCTCCTGTTTGCTGCCGAAATGTTTATACAGGGAGCTGTCCTTAATCCCTACCTCATCCGCGATATTTTTAACACTCGTCCCCTTAAATCCTTTTATGGAAAATAGGTTAAGCGCTTCCTGAACTATTCTCTCTTTCGTCGTCATGCCCAAGCCTCTTTCTCTCCATTCTCATTGCCGGCAGTGATACACCCCCCTGCCGGAAACATGGCTGCCGCCTTATCCCGCAGCTTCTTCACCTGCTCTTCCTGCTCAAAAAGCACACAGCCGCCGTTATGCTCCTGCATCAGATTCCCGCTGCTTCGCAGCAGCAAAAACAAGGGAGACTGCAGGGCTTCCTTCAGGGAAATATTTGCAAGACTCGTATCCGAATAAGGGGAAAACGGACACGGTTCCGCTCCTCCCGTCGGATTGATATGGAAAAACCCTCTTCCGGCCGCCAGACAGCCGCCTGAGCTTTTCTCGTCTCCCGGGAAAGAAAGGAATAACAGCTCTTTCTGCGTTTCCCTTAGCTGACGAAGCCTGTCTTCTATGTATACTCTGTCCTTTTCATCCGGCGCGAGATCGGCGGAGCTGCGATCTGCAGGTACATACTCCACATAAACAAGCGCTCTGCAGCCAGCCAGAAACAAAGCTTCTGTGAATTCCCGGGACAGCACCTCCTGCATATTTTGCTTCTGTACGGTAACCGACGCCCCGAATAAAATACCGTTTTCCTGCAGTTCCTGCATGGTCTGCCGCAGCTTCTGATATGTTCCCTTTCCCCTCCGCGCATCGGTTGTATCTTTCTCTCCTTCCATGCTCAGTATGGGAATCAGATTCCTGTTTTCACAGAGCAGCTTCCGGAAGTCTGCATCTATCATGGTTCCGTTGGTAAAAACAGGGAAAAGAATTTTCTTCTGTCCTGCAGCCGCTTCCAGTACATCCCGGCGCATAAAGGGTTCTCCCCCCGCCAGCAGAATAAATCCAATTCCCAGCTCAGCTGCCTGTTCAAAAATATTCCCCCACTGTCCTGCCGTCAGATTCTCCCGGACTGCGCCGTCAAAGCAGCTGTGATTGGCTCTGGCATAGCACCCCTTACAATGAAGATTACACTGCTGCGTAATACTGGCAATCAGGAACGGTGGTATATGTTCCCCGCGCTCTTCCGCCTCCTTCCTCAGCCTGCCGGCCTCCAGGCTCTCTTTTGCATATTGCATCAGAAAAAAACTTTCCTTCGGATTTCCGGCAGATGCTTTCAGAATTCCCTTTACTATATTGGCCACACCTCTGCTTAAATAGGACTCCAGATTATATTCCTTCATATTTTACACATCCCTTCTAGCTAGTGAATACTAGCTTCTTTCATAATAGCTAGTATTCACTAGCCTGTCAAGTAAAATATATACATTAAGCAAAAGCTATTTTTCTTTTTTAGCTAGGTACCTTGACATTTTAATTGCAAAGTGATAAGTTATAGTTCACAAGGTACCTAGCATTATAAGAAAGGAGAGCAAAACTATGGAACAAACATACCCTGTTTACGAAAAAAACAGCAGCCGTGACCTCATCGGCCGCAAAACCGGATGGATTGGGCTTGTCGGGAACCTGCTGCTGGTTCTGATAAAACTTATCGCCGGGTATTTCAGCCAAAGTATAGCTATTACGGCGGATGCCCTGAACAATCTTACTGACTGCTGTTCTTCCCTTTTAACCATAACAGGCTTCACCCTGGCGGCAAGGGAAAAAGACCGCACTCACCCTTACGGCCACGGACGCATGGAATATATCTGCGGATTTCTGATTTCCATCCTCATCCTGTTGACCGCCGTCTCCGTGGGGAAATCCTCCCTGAACCGGCTTCTTCACCCAATGAATGTCCTCGTCTCGCCATCCATAATACTGCCGTTAATCATAGGTATCCTTCTCAAGCTTGCCATGGCCTGGTATGTAAACCGGCTGAATAAATCGGCTGATTCTGCCGCACTGAGGGCCGTCTGCAACGACAATCTTTCCGATTCCCTGGTAACCTCGGTAACTCTGGCCGGAATCCTGCTGATCCCTTTTACCAGCATTCCTCTTGACGGCATTCTCGGAATCGTTGTAGCCTTTTCTATCCTGTGGTCAGGCTTTACTTCCTTCAAAGAAAATCTCGTACTTCTTCTCGGAAAAGGAGTCACTCCGGAAACAGAACGGAAAATCCGGCAGCTTCTCTCCGAATACACTCTTTTTGAAGAGGTGGAAGACATCAACCTGCATGATTACGGTCCGGAAGAAAAACTGGCCTTCATCAAAGTAAGGTTCCGGGAATCCCCCCGTTCCGCGGAAGCATCTGCCATTCAGAATACGGTAATAAAACGGCTGAAAGACGAACTTCAGCTGGATGCCACGCTTTATCCTGATATGACATCTGACAGTATCCCGATGGATGCATCTGCTCCCTGAGCTTTTCCATATAATTAAATTAAAATAAGACAGAGACGGAAAATAGCTGTCTTCCGTCTCTGCCTGCTGCAGTCGCAAAATGAACAGCGCATCCGTCTGGCTCGCTGTTCACTTGCATAAACAGTATTTATGGCCTGGTTTCCATAATTTTACCTGCGGCCATGGAGAATACGTTACTGAAGTATTCTTCCTCACCCATATCAGAACTGTAGTATTCATCCACATAATCCAGAACAATATTCGCCGCCTCTTCATCCATAATTTCAGCGGCGTCACCGCCGGACACATACCATGTCATATAATAGTCACCATATTCCTGGAATACCAGCAGGAAGTGATTTTCATCAGTAAAAAGCTTATCATATAGATCACCTGCAAACGTATCCATCTCTTCATCCGAAGGCTCTGTATTGCCATTGATATTATCTGTAAGATAAAGATACGGTTTTACACCAGTTTTCTTAAAGAAAGCCTCCATTCCGGCATTCAGTACATCAGCCTGCTTAATCCACCCCATCTTGTCGGTAAAGTACTCTGCCACGGTAGGTACCGCAGCCTCTGAAGACTGATCGTCTGACTCCGTTTCCGCCTTCTGCTGTATAGGCGGCGGCGCCTGTTCCTGTACATTCTGCTGCTCGCGGGTTCCACTAGGAGCCGATTTCCGGCCGCCCGAAGAAACAATCACCACAACAGCAATTCCTATCACAAACAAAATCAGGAAAGGCGTGAGACAGCCTCCAAGACATCCCATGGAACGGGCAGGTCTTACGCCGCCATAACCAGAACCGTTACGAAACCACCTTTCCCTCGGTGGTCTGGGCGGTCTAGATACCCTTGGCGGCGGTCCGGGCGGCGGCGATGAATATCCTCCGGGCGGCGGATTTCCTCCAGGTGGCGGCGGTGGGTATCCGCCATTATTCCAGCCATTATACTGAGGCGGTCTGTTATAAGGAGACTGGCCGGGCGGCGGGGCCGCCCCCCACTTACGGCTTTCACGCCCGTAAGATGACGTATTCCCCGAAGAGAAACCGGAAGAACTCCTGCTGCTCCCTGACGCTGTGCTGCTCCCTGACGCTGTGCTGCTCCCTGACGATATACGGCTGCTTCCTGCTCCCGACCGGCCGCTTCCGCCTGATGACGAACGGCTGCTGTTCCCTGATGAATATCGGTTCCCCGATGAAGAACCGCTGTTTCCTGAAGCCGGACGGCTGCTCCCCGATGAGGAACTGCTGCCGGAAGATATTCGTGTCGTTCTCCCTCCGCTGATCCGACCGCCCCCTGAAGAACGGCCTCCTGAAGAAGGGCTTCCTCCTGAAGAGGAACTGCTTCCGGATGAGGAACCTCCTCCGGATGAAGAACCTCCCGTTCTGCGGCTTCCGCCGCCGCTGTTTCTACCCATAAATCCCTCCTGCATTTCTCTTTATTATCATACAAACACTTCATTTTCCTGATATTTTGCCCGCGCATGCGTATTATGTACTCATATCCGTTATCTTTATTATATCACAATAACACTGATACCTTTAACATTATTATAATCAATTTCTCATGTCAAGTAAGAAAAAATGGCAAACCCGAATCCTCCCTGTCCCAAACCATCATGAAACAAAAGGCACAAAATCAAAAATCTGTGCCGCCTTTATCCCGGATAATTGAAAAGAATTTCCCCATATAGTATACTGTACCCATCTCAAATCCATTAAAAAGAATTTCTGCCCCGCTGCTTTCCAGTTATTGTTCCCCGGCTCGATTTCCCACAGTCCTCATAGGTCCCAAAGTACAGTAACAACTTTTATTTTATCCAGAAGTTAGTTTCTTCTAATCCCCAATTCAAATAAGGAGGCTCTGCCATGACCTTAAAAGAGAAATACACACAATTTGATAAAACAGCGCCCTTACGCACCGCCAGGCTGACGCATGGCAGCTTTACATACCGATACTACAAAAACAATCAAAGCCCATCCGGAAACATCACCCTTGTATTTCTGGCCGGCGGAACCGGGATCGGCGACAGTTTATTCTACCTGTATGATTCCCTGCTTCCCAAATACAGCCTTATAACCTTCAATTATCCCATGGATTTCCCCACAAATGCTTCCCTTTGCGATGCCATGGCTGAACTGTTCGAACAAATCGGCGCCCGGAATATCTACCTGATCGGACAGTCCTATGGAGGACTCCTGGCGCAGATCACCGCAAAACGCCATCCTGAAATCATAAAGGGAATGGTTCTGTCAGGTACCTGTTCCCTGTCCAACGATATTGATTATGAAGGAATGCAGAATATTGTAACCATGATTAACCCGGATAAAATAAAGAAAAATATCAGAATGGATAAATACCTCCCCATGTTTCTCCTATTCCCTCTCTTCAAACTGATGTGCAGACGAACCATCGCAGAGAAACAATCGGCTGAAATCGCCGGCGCTGTTTTTGACATTCTGAAAAAAGACTTCTCCAATGACTATCTTGTCCATATGGATACCCTCCTGGGAGATCTGACCACCGAATTCGGAACCCATAAACCGGAAGACTTCGAACCCTTCCGCAAAGAAGTCCTGCTTTTCTTTTCCCAGGAAGACCATATATTCTGTGACAGCCTGAAGGATGCGCTGATCCGCCTGATGCCGGAGCCCGCCGTCATCCCCGGCCTCAAAGGCGGACACCTCGCAATGCTGCTGAGCCGTGAAACATATCTATCCGCCCTGGAGAAGTTTCTGACAGAAAGAAATCCATAGAACAGGAGTCCCCTATGAAAATACCGGTCAGAGAACAAAAACAGCCGCGCCAATACATCGTAAAAGCGCTGTTCGAACTGCTTGAACACAAAAACTATCACGACATCACAATAAGCCGCCTTGCACAGAAGGCCAATATCAGCCGCAGGACTTTCTACCGCTGCTTCCAGACAAAAGATGATGTGATGAAATATACCTCAGCCCTGCTCATGGATGAATTTGCTGATACCCTGCTTAAAAACCATGCGGCCGATCTGAAAGGCATCGCGCAGTCATATTTCGAATTCTGGGAAAACTATATTGATATCCTCCTCCTTCTGAAAAAACAGCACCTGCTGTATTTCCTCGAGGATGATATGCCTGCCCTCATCCGCGATACTGCGGTAAAAATAAAACATATCCCCCCGGAATATGAACGGATAACGCCTTCTGCCGATCTGGAAAAATACAGGTATCTTTTTCAATTCCGACTGGCCGGTTTCTGGCGGCTCACACTCATCTGGTGCGAAGAAAATCCCCGGAAAACACCGGAACAAATGGGAATACTGATGGAAGAAATCGTATATGAAAACGGAAACAGCTGAAATAAAAACCTTGCCATCACGTGTCAGGGTTTTTATAGTATAATCATATCAGCATTATGGAGGTGATTGATTGCAGGAAAGCAGACTGTTCCGGATTTTATACTATTTATTGGACAAAGGACAAGCCACCGCACCTGAGCTGGCTGAAAAATTCGAAGTATCCGTAAGAACTATCTATCGGGATATAGACGCAATGAGCAGCGCCGGCATTCCCATTTACGTTACCGCAGGAAGAAACGGCGGCATCCGTTTTCTCGACGGCCACATTCTTGATAAAACCTTTTTTTCATCCGGAGAAAAACAGGAAATCTTATCAGCCATACAAAGCCTTTCCGCCGTACAATATCCTGATATCGACAATATTTTGAGAAAACTCAGCGCCGTTTTTCAAACAGGACTTACCGATTGGATAGAGATCGACTTTTCACGCTGGGGAAGTGCCGCTGAACATGAAAATCAATTATTTATCCAACTGAAACAGGCCGTCCTCGAAAAGAGGAAAATCCGCTTTGAATACTTCAATTCCTCCGGCACCGCCAGCATACGCGAAGCCCTCCCGCAGAAACTAATTTACAAAGATAAAGCATGGTACCTCCATGCGTACTGCCTTTCGCACAATGGCTGCCGGCTGTTCCGCTTCACCCGCATCAAACATTTATTTTTAACCGAAACACATTTTGACGCAATCCCCGAAACAGACCAAAACAATTTTTCCCAGCCCCAGGATACGAGACCTTTAATTAATCTGGAATTACAGTTTCCCCCTGAAGTCGGCTTCAAACTGTATGACCAGCTGGAAGACGACGCCATCACCCAAACACAGCACGGATACACCGTTAACCTGACATTGCCCGAAACCGACTGGATCTACGACTTTCTCATGTCCTTCGGCGAAAAAGTAACCATCATCCGCCCCCAATACATCAAACAAAAAATCATCGAAAAATACGAAGCCGCCCTGAACCACTACAAAGAAACGTAACCGCTGAAAAAACCTTTCAGCCCCACAGCCGCCAATGGCCATAAGTGTACAGAAACGCACAGACAGGAGAAAAAAATGAATATAAAAACAGAACTCGAAAAAACAATACCCGCCGCCCTCCCCGTACAACTGAACGATTTAGACCTTGATCCTGAGAAAATCAAGGCAATCATGATAAACGAGGTAGTCCCCTCCGACCCTTCCCAGGATTTTTACGGTTCCCCCGACCCAGATTACCTCAAAACAACAATTCCCCTCTTCCAAAAAGCCGGCCTTCCGGCCCAAAACATCCAGGACATCCTGCAAACAGGCATCTACATCACAAACGCCGTCAAAACCCCAAAATCCGATTACACCATTGAAAGAAGCACCATCGAAACAAGCCTGCCCTATCTGGAAAAAGAACTTTCCCTCTTCCCAAACACCAAAGTAATCATGCTCATGGGCGACGTCGCCAAAAAAGCCTTCAACATGCTAACCAAAAAAGCCACCGGCAAAAACGCAGTCCCCTCCACCTCAACCTACAAACTGAGAACCACCGAACTCTACTACGAAACCATCCGGATCATCCCCTCCTACATCATAACCGGAGGCAACATCCTCATAGAAAAATCCAAAGCCCAAATGGCCTCCCAAGACATAACCACCATGCTCCACCTAATCCAATAACCCCTTAATCCTCAAAGCACATACCCATCTCACCCGTACTTCCCAGAGTTATGGTATAGGAACGCCGTCTGTGCAGTCTCTCCCCGCTGTCCCCGGCATCCTCCGCCGCCTCTCCGGCCGCGTACACTCTGCTCCCCCAGTGCCATCTCAAAAAAAGGGAACTGTTTCTTACTGCTTTATTTCTATACTTTACTGCCCGCCCTTAGCGGCGCTGTCTGACGACCAAAGGGAGGAGTTTAAGCCGCGTTGGCAGTAAAGTATAGAAATAAAACAGTTAGAAACAGCCCCTTTTTTTGTCTGGCACTGGAGGAGCAGAGTGTACGCGGCCGGAGAGACGGCGGAGGATGCCGGGGACAGCCAGGGAGAGACTGCACAGGCGGCGTTCCTATACCATAACTCGCCCTCCCCCACTACCTGCCGGTTCCAGGCACAATTCCATCGAACCGGAAACTTTTCCCATGATCCTCCGACCGGTACCGCGCCAATGTCCACGCATCGCCTCCGTCATAATCCCCGTCGGCACCCTGACCGCAGAGGACATAAAGAGTTCCGTTCTCCAGATAAGGCATTTTCGGATAATCATAGGGCGCATAGGTATAGTCCCCGTCAAGCGTCACCAGTTTTTCTTCCATTTTCACAAGACTGTAGGAAAATCCTCCGTCCTCCGTTACATACAGATCTGCGCTGTCACCGCCATTATGGGCGAGCGCGGCAAATCCGAAATCCTCATCGAAAAAGGTAAAGTCGATATCCATACCGGTCTGGGAGTGAAACGGATCCTTTCCTACCTGATACCAGGTTTTCCCGCCGTCATAGCTTTTTATCAGGCCATAAAACCGGCTGCCCAAAGCAGCATCCAGCACCACCATGCGGAAGGTTATCCCCTGTTCCTTCAGAGATACTTCCCTGGCATAGTCGCCATTATAGGTATCCCATAATTCTTCACCCTCCCTTGGCCCGCTGCTTTCTTTTCCCTGAACCGGTACGTCTTTCTTGTTTTCCGCTTTTCCGTCCGCCGGATTCGTTCCGGTCGGCGATTCCGCTCCCGCCGTCTGCTTCGTTTCTGAGGCCCTTACCATCTTAACCGTCCTGTCCGCCGCGGCAATATCAGACATTCCTCTCTTTATCGCGGCCTGATACGCTTCCTGTGTCTCAAGTCTGCCGTATCTATGCAGCCCCGGCGTCTGTGAACTCACCACCCGGTAACGGTAATGCAGGCAGTCCTTCGTGATCCCGTCATACAGGAGAAACAGCAAACCGGAATCATCCAGCTGCATGGCCGGGAAGCCATCATAAACCACTTCCGAAGCGTTCGGATATCGATCTCCCAGCACTGCCTGATACAGTTCCTTCATCCCCTCTTCCGGTGATTTGGCAAACTTATACATATCGGACGTATCATATTCCCCCGGCAAGTAAAAGTAGTATTCCTCTTTGTCCGACAGTTTATAAGCTTCTCCCGCCGCTGTTTCCAGCCCCCATCCGCCGTCCATGCCATTCAGAAAACAATAAACGTAATATCCGGCCGGTGTCTTTACCAGACGGAAATCATATCTCATTTCCATGAAACTTCCGTCCGCCACCTGTCCCGCAATTCCTGGTGAGACAAGGTATTCCGCCGTATTCACCTCATACAGTCCATCTGCCTGATCCCCCGCAAGACACCGGACAGAGTCAATCTGAACGGCACTGTCCACCCCGTTTATCTGGTAACAGCTTTGAAATTCCTTCAATATATTCCGCACATTCCAGCATTCTTCCGCATCTGTCGTTTCTACAAAAAAGATTCCTGTCTGTGACGGCTCATAACCCTCCCCGAAAGGATTGCGCTCGGCCAGGAAACGCATTTCCTTAATAACAGATTCTTCCGGGCCTTGTTTCCCCTGTTCTATTTGTCCAAGGTACTGATTCAGCTTAACCTGGAATACGTTTTCTGTTTCGTCTCCCTGTACAGCTTCGATTTCGTTCCATGCCTCTCCTTCATCCAGACCGATCCCCCTAATAGGATTTATCACCTCCGGAGTTCCCTGTATGCTCACTTTTTCGGGCAGTATCAGCGCAATACAGACTACGGCCAATATGGCTGACAGAATACTGTTTCCGAATAAGATCCATTTTTCCTTCTTCCCAATCGGAAGCCACAGGAAAAGAATCCATAACACCGCCAGGAACAGGCCTGCAAATACTGCAAATTCCATCCATGGAAGGAGCCGGGCAGAGCCTCCCGGGATGATGAGCAGGCGGTAAAGCGCGGCTGCCCCACCTAACGCTGCTATGGCAAGACTCAGTATTACCGTGCAGATTATCTTTCCGATATTCTTCTTTTTCATATTATCTTCACTCATTCTAATTACTACCTCAATATTCCATATCCGAATCCCCAGTGGGAACAAAATCATTTCCTGTTAATTATACTCTGTATGATTACCGCATGCAATCCGTTATCTCCGTATGTCTCACTCCAAAAAAGAAACGGCCGCACCAATCAACAGTGCCGCCGCCTTGTAAAAAATTCCTGTCTTAATCAACTATCGTAGTAGGAGAAACCTCCCTGAAAACTATCATACCATCAAAATCTGCGGAAGGAACCACCGCCTGTGTATAAAACATTTTCGAAATCTTCTGCCAGCCTGCAATCCCCACATTCAGTGACGTTATTTTTTGTGAAGAATTCAGTATTTCCTGCCAGCCGCTGTCCTCCGATACCTCCGAAAAATCCAGATAATAATAATCACCTTGAAGCTTATCCAGCTGTCTGTTGAGATCGTTTTTATTTTTCACTTCCATAACCTCAAATCCGCCGCTGTCTTTCTGTGAATTAAACCGGGTTGCCGCAGCGTCGGTTCCAATTGCGAAATAGCCATCCCCGTAGGCTTCCGTCAGATGCGCGCCAAGGCAGGTATAGCCCGAAACCGAACTTTTACCGATATGCCCGTTATGTCCATTAATGAAAATGAGGCTGCCGTCGCCCTGGCTGACAAACCATTCCACCTTTTCCGCCATATGCCCATCCCGCAGGGAATTGTAGTCCGTTCCGCTGGCACACAGCTCGCTGGATTCATAAATACTGTTTGCACATTCTCTGGCAAAAGCGAAATCCCTTTTCCCCGAAACAGCTGTGATTTCCTCCTCCTTTTTATCCATCGCCTTCAGGAGGGCCAGGGCGTCAGTCTTTGCCTGCTCCAGCACAGAATTATCCAATACGTACCGGTTATCATCCGTCAGCTGGGAAAATATCTCTTTATATTCTTCACTCAGTTCCGGGGTCGCCTCATCCAATACGGAAAAGAGATATTCTTTATTATTATCGTATCTCTGCATATCCATCCCGTAAAAATGAAGATCCCGGCCTTCCGCCGCCTCCGCATTATAGCTGCGCATCCAATCCGCCAGTTCGGCAAGCTCCTTTGTGCGGTAAATCCCAAATCCAAGCTCCGCCACCGCCTCCTGCGCGGTTCCTTCCCCGCCATGGATATAGGCGTCCACCTTCAGTCCCCCGCCAAAATCACCTTCTATCACAAAGGTACGGCAGCCGTTATTTTTCACTAAAGCCTTAAATACCTCAGCCTTCATCTGCTGATATTCCGATGCCCCATGACTGGATTCCCCCAGTCCGACTATCTTTACATGATCCGGCGCCGTAAGCGTTCCGATATCTGTCTGACAGAAGGAAAGCTCCTCCTCTGTCAGGGATTTGCCGCCGCAGCCGGCCAGCAGTGTCATACTCATGGCCGCCGCCATAAAAATCGCTGTCATACGTTTTACTTTCCTGTTTTTTGCTTTCATCGAAATTTTTCTCCTGTCTGCTCTTATTTTAGTCTTTTTCCGATATTGCACTGATCTGTCCTTTTGAAAAACGAAGCGTGAAGCGAATCACTCCTGCCGCACTCCCCTTTTTTCCCGTTTCACTGCCCGCAGCGTCCGTCAGCTCCGCTTCCAGCGACGCTCCCATGGCCTCCGCAAGGTATCTGGCTATGGTTAATCCCAGCCCTGTGCTCCCCTGTTTTTCAGAATTATCAGGCACGAAAAAACGTTCAAAAAGATGTTCTGCCTCTTCCTCCGTAATTCTATTTGTATCATTCTCAAAATAAATTTCCGTCTGTTCTTTTTTTTCATTAACCGAAATGCGAAGAAAACTCTCCGCATACCGGCCCGCATTCTGATAGAGATTGGAAAAAATCCTCTCCAGCGCCTCCTGCTCTCCCCATATCCAGACCGGATGCTCCGGAATATCCGCATCCACAGTCAGGCGGGTCTCCTGCAGCACACGATAATTGTCCGTCAGTGTTTCCCTGAGAATTCTTCCCGCATCAATCCGGCACAGCTTCAGCCGGAAATCCCCTGCTGTCAGTCTGGAGAAGCTGTAGAACCGGCTGACCAGCTGTTCCAGGAAACGGGCTTTACGTTCCATTAAGCCGAGTATTTCCTCCAGTTCCGCTCCCTTATATTCCGTTCCTTCCTTTTCCCTCAGCAGCCTCAGATAGCCAAGGATAACCGTCAGCGGAGTCCGCAGATCGTGGCTGATATTTTCTATCTGCTCCTGAAACTGCTTTTCTCTCTTTCTGTACTGCTGCCCCTCCGACCTTATTTCCTTCAAGGTAAGATTCATGGACTGCAGAAGCTTTTCCATGCTCCTGTCGGGCACAGAAATGTGCAGGATCCGATCCTGATCCGGTTCCTTCCTGATTTCCTCAAGCTCCCGGCAGGCCTCCCGAATAGAGTGTTTCAGGGCATAAAAACGGATGCTGAAACAGATAGCTGCCAATGCCAATGCTGCCAATATCACATATATCATTTTTCTACCTTTACCCAATACGGCATTTCTGCCATCCTGTAACCCTTTCTCACAATTCTTTATTCCTGAAGGCAAGTATCCCCGCCGCAGTGAAAACAAGAATTCCTGCTGCTCCGGATACCAGGCATTTCATCATCCCCTGAGGCGTATCCCACAATATGGCATATCCGCCGAGAGTGACCCTGACTTCCTCTGCCAGGAAATTTTCCGGGAAAAACAGCGCAGCTTTCTTCAGAAGCTCCGACTGCAGCACATGGCTGAGATACAGCAGCCCCCTGGGTATGCCGATCACAAGAAAAAACCACACCACAATACCTGTCGCCGTCTTTTCCACCGCATCCAGCACAAGGATCCCCAGCATCATTGCCGCCCCGGCGATAAGAGACATCGCCGGTATTTCCAGCAGCACGGCCCTCAGCTCCATTTCTTCCATCGGCAGGAACAGCCGGGCGCTTCCCACATAGGCCGTCATAATTACAATCAGACTGCAGGCCGCGGCGAAGATTCCCACCATACATTTCCCCATAAATATGACAGGTCCCGTAATGCCATAAACCACAGCATTTTTCATCATCCCGTTTTTCCTGTCTTCTCCGAACATAATGCCCGCTGCCAACAATGCCATGTAACAATACAGCATGGGGCTTCCCACTAGCATCCCCAACGAAAAATGTGCCGTTGCATAGGGAATCTGCCCCTGGCAGGAAAGCAGCCAGTTCAGAAAAAATACCGCTGCTGCCGTAATTCCGGTAAAAAGATACATGCCCCTGCTGTGTAAGATCCGGTAGCCTTCGCTTTTCATATAATTCAGCATGCCCCCGCACCTCCGTTCTTCAGATTCATGTAATAATCCTCCAGAGTATATCTGCGGCGTTCCAGCGCGGTAATGAGAATCCCGTTCTCATAGGCCAGGCGGCTGACCACCTCTTCTTCCATGTCCTTACCGGTAATCCGTATGGATTTATCCGCCAGTACCCGGTAACGGGCCTCCGGGAAAAAACGTTCCAGCTGTGCCGCGTACCTTTCGGTATCCGCTTCCACAACCCGGATTATGATACAGTCCGCACATCGTTCTTCCAGCTGCGCCGCGGTGATCTCCTCCAGCAGCCTTCCCTTGCTTAAAAATCCGAAAACAGTGGCTGTCTGCTGCAGCTCCGCCAGAATATGGCTGGACAGCAGAATCGTAACATTCTTTTCTTCATTGAGCCGGTGCATAAGGCTTCTGAATTCCCGGATCCCACTGGGATCCAGACCGTTAACAGGTTCGTCCAGGATAAGGAACCTGGGTTCTCCCAGCATAGCCATCGCCAAGCCCAGCCGCTGTTTCATTCCCGGCGAAAGCTTCCCGCACTTATCCTTTCTCCGCTCCCATAATCCGACAAGCTTCAGAACCTCCTCTCCGCATGTTTTGCCCGGAATCCCCTTCTGGATCCGATAATATTCCAGATTTTTTTCTGCGGATAATCCGGGCAGAAGGCCCGGCTGTTCCACCATGGCGCCGATCTGCTTCCGGCAGCGTTTCAGCTCCTTTTCCTCATATTTCCCCCAAAGCCGGATTTCTCCCTCGGTAGCCCGGGCAAGGCCCGTCAGCAGCTTAAGAAGGGTTGATTTGCCCGCTCCGTTGTCGCCTATCAGTCCGTAAATATCGCCCTGCTTCACATGCATGGAGACCTGCTTCAGCGCATAAAAAGAGCCGTAGGCTTTGGAAGCCTGCCTGGTCTGCACCACAAAATCTTTCATTCGGTTCCTCCTTTTCAGGGGTTTCAGGCATTTGCCGGCAGGGAAGCGCTTCCCTGCTGCAAATGAAGTATATCGCATTGGATTATAAATAGTACTTAAGAACTTTTAAAGAAGTGATAAAGATTATTCCAGCTTAAAGCCGATCCCATATACCGTCCTGATATATTCATCCCCGGCTCCGGCTTCCTTTATTTTTCTGCGCAGATTGCTGACGTGTACATTCACCGTATTGTTTTCGCCGTAGTACCCGCCTTTCCATATCTGCTCATATAGAAGCTCTCTGGAATATACTTTTTCCGGATTCTGGATTAGCAGAAATAAAATTTCATATTCATACGCGGTGAGTGAAAGGGGCGTGTCCAATACAAGAACCTTTCGTCCTTCCGGATAAAGTTTCAGCTCCTTATAGGAATATACCTTTGCACCGCTTTTTTCTTCATGATGCCCTCTCCGCCTGAGCGCTGCTTCCACTCTCGCCGTCATCTCTTCCGGCTCAAAGGGCTTTGTGATATAATCATCCGCGCCCTCTTTCAGCAGAGTTACCTTATCCTGAAGCGACGATCTTGCTGACAATACCAATACAGGGATATCACAGCCGCCCTCCCGCAGCGTCAGCAGAAGCTCCTCACCTGTCATACCCGGAAGCATGAGATCCAGCATGATGAGATCAGGCTGTTTTTTCTCGCAGCACAGAAGCGCTTCCGTTCCTGAATAAGCCTGCTTCGTCTCATAGCCCGCATCCTCCAGAATCCGCTTCAGCAATCCGCTGATATCGACATCATCCTCAACTATTAAAATCTCCTCTTTCATCACTTTATTTCCTTTTCTGCACTGCAGTTGTCTGCCTCATTTGCAAGCCGCTCCGCATACTTCTTCAGATAGTCTGCAAAGCTCTTCGCCATAGTGTTTTCCGGACTGTTTTTCCTCCGTATAAGCAAATCCAGGTTATAGACCTTTGCCATGGAACTGGAACGCAAAATCATACCGGCTTCCTCCAGAATATCCTCCGGTATGGGCGATGCCCACATATAAGCGCCCGGAAGCGTTTTCAAAAGATCAATCTGACTCCCTCTGTCATAGACATAAATCCGCCGCGGCGGCGTCTCCTGCAAAAGCGGATCGATGCGCGCCATAGTCATGGAAGGGTTGCGGTGGTCACCGTGCACGATCTCCGTGTACCGTTTGAGCATATCCGGAGTGATATCCGCCTTCCCTGCCAGGGGATGATCCCGGCGCATGACCAGCAGCATCTGAAAACGCATCAGAAGCGTATGGCACAGATTCTTGTTTGCCAGCAGCTGTCCGTAGTAGCTTTCATAAAAAGCGGGAATGCGTATGACCCCCAAATCGCTTTCCGCCCGGAAAACCTGATCGATCACCTTCTCTGTATTTGTTTCACAGAAATGAAGGGAAAGCGGCTGTTCCGGACGGATTTCCTCATTCATCCACAGCGACAGCGCCTGCGTGCAATAGGAGGCACGGGAAACGGAAATCCCCAGGGACGCCGGGATTTCCACGGATTCATTCCCGATGTTCTCCAGCCGCTCCACCTGCGCCATGATATTTACCGCATAGGAAATAAAGGCCTCTCCCTGCGGCGTGAGTTCCACACCGTTGAGCGTGCGGTCAAATATACGTATATGCAGTTCGCTTTCCAGGCTCTTCAGGGCGCTGCTCACATTCGGCTGTGCACAGAACAGCGCATGGGACGCTTTTGTGATGGAGCCTTCTTTATAAATAGCCAGTACATATTTTAATTGCTGAAGATTCATAGACGCCTCCCACAATGACCGGATGAAAAAATGTCATATTCTTTTTATATATCCTGATAGCAATTTTATATGATACGTAATTCATATGCAAGCGTTACAATGAATACAGTAAAATATTAATTTTTAGGAAAGGATGTGTGGATATGGCTGTTAAGGTTGCTGTATTAGGAGGAGGAAACGGAGGACATGCCGCTGCGGCGGATCTCTCCAACCGCGGTTTTTGCGTACATATGTATGAAGATGCACGTTTTGCAGGTAATATTAAAAAGGTTTTTGACACCCACGAAATCACAATGGCAGGAGCTGCCGGAAACGCCACCGTCAAAATCGGCATGGTGACATCCGATCTGCGTGAAGCCATACAGGATGTGGAATTTATTTTTGTGGCGGTACCCGCCTTTGCCCATGACGTTTATGCCAGAGCGCTGGCGGAACTCGTACATCCCGGCCAGACTGTTATGGTGATGCCCGGTACCTTCGACAGTCTTATTTTCTGGAAGGAATTCAGGAAAAAAGGACTGGAGGATGTGGTCGTTGCAGAGACAAACACCCTGCCCTATGCCACCCGCCTTCAGGGGCCCGGAAGCACGTTGATTATGAGCCTATTTAATCCCCTCAAAGTCGGTGTGATGCCCGCATGCAGAACGCAGGAGACCGTGGAGAAGCTCCGCACCTTCTATCCTTCTCTGGAAGCGGTGGAAAGCGTAATCGCCTGCGGACTTTCCAGTCTGAATCCCATCATCCATGTTCCGGGCTGCATTCTGAACGCAGGAAGGATTGAATATGCAAAGGGCGAATTTTATTTCTATACAGAGGGCTTTACCCCCTGTGTTGCCCGTACCACAGAGGCCATCGACAAGGAACGTATCGCACTGCTGGACAGCTTCGGCTATGCCAGTGATATCGTTGCCCACGGAGTCGGCGGTTCAATCGTAACGGACGATATTGGTGAGGCGATTGCCAGTGATCCCAATTTTGCCAAAATAAAAGGGCCTGCCGATACCAACAGCCGCTACTATGCAGAAGATATCCCCTACGGCCTGGCCCCCTGGGCAAAGCTCGCCCGGGCCATGAACGTAGATGTGCCGGTCATCGGGTCCATGATCACAATCGGTTCTGCCCTTCTCGGCTATGACTGCTGGACAAAAGGGCACTCTCTTCAGGATTTGGGAATAGAAGGCATGACAAAGGAAGAATTAAAAGAATATCTGGAAACCGGTAAATAAAATCCCCCGCCAGGGGAATCAACAGCTTATGGAAGGAGCTTGAATCATGGCATTTCATTCAATCAAACCCGTACAGATGACGGAAAATATATTCAGTCTGATCAGCAAAGACTGGTTCCTTATGTCTGCCGAAAAAGAAGGACGCGTCAATCCCATGACCGTGGCGTGGGCTACGGCAGGTATTTTATGGCAGAAGCCGGTTGTAATGTGCGCAGTCCGCCCGGAACGCTTTACCCGGGAATTCCTGGACGCCTCCGATGTCTTTTCACTCACAGTATTCGACAACAGCTGCCGGAAGATGCTTGGCTACTGCGGGACTGTTTCCGGCCGTGACCAGGATAAGGTTAAGGAATCAGGGCTTACAGTAGCCCATTCCGGCGAAGTTCCTTATTTTGAAGAATGCCGGATGGCTATTCTGTGTAAAAAGCTTTGCGTCACGCCGCTGAAGGAAGAGGATTTCCTCGGGGATAAGGAATTTACACAGAAGTGGTACGGCGGAGATAATCATGCGGACGGAACCGGAGGAGGTTATCATCTGCTGTATATTGCGGAAATCACTGATATTCTTGTGAAGGACTGATACAAAAAGGAGAAAGCTGCTTAACTTTCTCCTTTTTTGTTATTTCTTTTTATCAGTTTCTTATCAGGTCTTTTAACGCCTTCTCCCATCAAATATCTGATCAATCATCCCATACTCCAGCGCCTCCGCCGCGGACATATAATAATCCCTGTCTGTATCCGCCTTCAGTTCCTCTTCCGTTTTCCCCGTACTTTCCGCCAGGATCCGTATCACCCTCTGATTGCTTCTCTGCATATGATCCGACAGAATCTTGATATCACTGGCCGGTCCCTGTATCCCGTTTCCGCTGATCGCCGCCTGATGGATCATAATTTCCGCATTGGGAAGCGCCATCCGTTTTCCCTTCGTTCCTCCCGCAAGAAGAACCGCACCAAAGCTCGCCGCCATCCCGATACACACAGTGGAAACATCACATTTGATATACTGCATCGTATCATAAATGGCGAACCCGGCCGTAATGGAGCCTCCCGGGCTGTTAATGTACAGCTGGATATCCTTTTCAGGATCCTGGGATTCCAGAAACAGCAGCTGCGCCACGATCAGCTCTGCCGAAACATCATCCACCTGTGTTCCCAGAAAAATAATACGGTCGGACAAAAGCCTTGACATAATATCATAGCTTCTCTCCCCATTTTTAGTCTGTTCTATCACGTAGGGTATCGCTGTACTCATGCCGCCATCCTCCCCGCCTTGTTCCTGCAGGACGCAGAATAAAATCTGCTGCACATGGATATCTCCGTCTGCTTGGGATAAAAATCACCTTTTATTCTATATTCCTGCGGCGTACATCCATACAGCTTGTGAAAGGCCAGCGTAAACGCCTGCTGGGAACTATAGCTGGCTTCACAGGCGATTTCCACAATTGGTATATCTGTATATACCAGCTTTTCCGCCGCTTCCGTAAGCCGCCGCCCCTGAATGTATTTATATATGGTACAGCCCGTATTTTCTGCAAAAGCCCTGGCTATATAGAACCTGGAATAATTGAGTTCTTTTGCGATTTTTTCCAATGTCAGATCTTCATTGAGGTTATCCCGGATGTATTGCAGCACGCTTCTGACCGCTGATTCATTACTCATATATGAAAGCCTCTTTCCTTTTTTATTTTACTCAAACTTCGCCCATACCCCTGTACGTCTCACGGCAAGGCTCCGGTACAGTAATCCCATAAACGGTTTCTTTTTGTATCGCAGTTCAATCCTGCCTGAACTGTTCCCATTTTACCATAAAAGGAAACCGTATGTCTTAATAGAAATTGCCCAAAACGATTGTTCTGTGTTACTATGGAGGCAAAAGAAATAAAGGTGGTGCCCTATGCAGAAAATAATGATTATCGAGGATGAGCCGTCCGTCCGGGAGGAACTGGCTATCCTTTTGAATAATGAAGGCTATCAGGCCCTGGTTATAAATGACTTCGTTAATATACCGGAACAGGTCACGGACAGCGGCCCTGATCTCATTCTTCTCGATCTCGGGCTTCCCGGGCGGGACGGCTTCTCCCTGTGCGCAGATATCCACAGCAAAACAGGCGTCCCAATCATCTTCGTCACCAGCCGCAATTCCGCCATGGACGAGCTGCGGGCGCTGAGTCTGGGCGGTGATGACTATATTACCAAGCCCTACAACATCCCTGTTCTGCTTGCCCATATCAAAGCCGTTCTGCGCAGGAGCAGCAGACAGCAGGAACCTGATGTGCTGAACGTAAACGGGCTCAGCCTCTGTCTCTCAAAGGGTGTGGTTACCTCAGGTGAACGGACTGCGGAGCTGACGAAAAACGAAATCAAAATCCTGGCGCATCTCATGAATCATCCCGGTGAAATCATTTCACGGAACGATTTGATCGAATTATTATGGAACAGTCATATTTACATTGATGATAACACACTGAGCGTAAACATAACACGTCTCAGGACAAAGCTGGAGGAACTTGGTTTCCCGGGTTACATCAGAACACGGCGCGGATTGGGGTATCAGCTATGACATTAAAAGAATTCTTATCCGACAGGCTCGGACGGCTCGTCCTTCAGCCGGTATCCATGGCTGTCATGACCGTTTTTCTGCTGGCAACCGGCACACAGGCCGGCATATTGATCATCATCCTTATCGTCTGGTTCCTGCTGTTTCTTATCCTGCAGGCATATGATTTTCTGAAGTTACGTTCTCATCTGGATGAGCTGAAGTCTATTATGGACGGGCTCGATCAGAAGCACCTGTTTTCCGAATGTGTGCCCACTCCCCATAACGCCTATGAACGCCGGATTTATCAGCTGATGCGCCGGTCGGGCAAAGCCATGATCGAAGCCGTATCCGACGCCCGCTGCGCGCAGCGGGACTACCGGGAATATATCGAAAGCTGGGTTCATGAAATCAAGACACCCATTACGGCCGCCAGGCTGATCTGCCGCAGCGCCGATCCCCGGCTGAGGGCAAAGCTTTCCCGGGAACTCAGCCAAATCGATAATCATGTGGAGCGGGTTCTTTTTTATGCCCGGGCGGAAAGCCCTGAAAATGACTTTATCATTTCACGGACCGATCTCGCCGGGATCGCGGAAGAGGCGATCGAACAGCACCAGTCTCTTCTTATACAGAGCGGTGTGCGGATCGAAACCGGGGATCTGGCACAAACCGTGTATACGGACGGCAAGTGGGTATGCTTTATCTTAGGACAGCTTCTGCAGAATGCGGTCCGATACCGCACCGGTACTCCGGTCATCACCCTGTCCGCCCGGCAGCTGGGCCGGCAGATACAGCTTACCGTCGAGGATAACGGGATCGGCATCCCATCTCATGAACTCCCCCGGGTCTTTGAACGGGGCTTCACCGGCAGCAACGGACGGTCACGCGGCGGTTCCACCGGTATGGGACTGTATCTGTGCCGCCGCCTTGCCGGATCCATGGAAATCGATCTGCAGATTCATTCTGCCGAAGGACAGGGAACAAGCGTAATCCTGACTTTCCCTTCCCCGGAATCCATAACTCCACAGACTGACTGACACACAAACCTTTCAAAAATGTAAGAAAGTGCAATATAACTTCGATACCGCCGCCCTTGCTTATGAGGTATCCTGCTCTTATACCATTGAAAGAAGGGAGACACGATTATGCTGCACATAAAAAACATAGAGAAATATTATGGAAGCAAAAACAATGTCACAAAAGCGCTGGATCGGATCAGCTTTGACGTGGAGGACGGCGAATTCATCGCTATCATGGGGGCTTCGGGAAGCGGCAAAACCACACTGCTCAACTGTATTTCCACCATTGACACGGCCAGTGCCGGGAGTATCCTGCTGGACGGGGAAAATATCACGGAAATACCCTCCGGTGAACTGGCGCGTTTCCGCCGGGAACGGCTGGGCTTTGTTTTTCAGGATTTTAACCTCCTTGATACCCTGACCCTGGAAGAAAATATCGGTCTGGCCCTCACTATCAATCATGCGGATGCTCTTACCGTTCAGAAAAAAGTCCATGATGTGGCGATTAAGCTTGGTATCGAAGACGCCCTCTCCAAATTCCCCTATCAGGTATCCGGCGGGCAAAAACAGCGGGCCGCCTGCGCACGTGCCATGGTGGCGGGGCAGTCGCTGATTCTGGCAGATGAGCCTACCGGCGCCCTTGATTCCAAATCCTCCAAAAATCTTCTGGAAATCATGACCCGGATAAACCGGGATATGAACGCCACCATTCTCATGGTCACCCATGATGCCTACAGCGCCAGCTATGCGTCCAGAATCCTTTTCTTAAAGGATGGCCGCCTGTTCAACGAGCTCATCCGCGGAGAACGCTCACGGACCGTGTTTTACCATGAAATCCTGGATGTTCTCGCCTTGCTGGGAGGTGATATCAGTGACGTTATCTAAACTCTCCCTTCGGAACGCCCGGCGGCAGGCCCGGGATTATCTGGTTTATTTTGTCACGATTGTGATGTCGGCAGCCCTGATCTATGCCTTCAACGGACTGGTTTTTTCTCAGGAAATCCGGAGACTGTCGGCGGCATTGGATGTTATGCCCCTGATAATCGTACTTGCCAGCATAGTTGTAGTCTGCATCATCGGCTGGCTGGTGCAGTATACCATCAGCTTCATGCTGACGCGGCGCGGACGGGAGCTGGGCACCTATATCCTGACCGGCCTGGAAAACAGCCAGGTTGCAAGGCTGTTTTTTCTGGAGAATCTGGCAGTAGGCGGAATTGCCCTGCTTTTGGGAACGATTCTGGGCAATCTGATTTTTCAGGCCCTGCGCGCGGTCATGCTCACTCTGTTCCGGGCGCCTTATACCTTCCGTTTTTCTTTTTCGCTGAATACCGTGCTTTTAACGATCTTCTATTTTGCTCTGGTGTACCTGTTTGCCCTCTTCCGCAGCCGCCGGCGCATACGTACCATGAAAATCTGTGACTTGATTTATTCTGATCGCCAAAATGAAAAAGAACTTCTGAAAAAAAGCCGCAGCCGCCGGAAAATATTCGTTATATCCATCATTTCAGGCCTGATCGGCACTATCCTGCTGCTCCTGCGCAGCCTTCCGCTGGGTATTTTGGGATCCGCATGTATCATCGTTTTCCTTTACGGCTTTTTTATCAGCTTCTCCTCCGGCGTACCCGCCTATTTCGACAAACGCCCCGGGAAAAAATACAAAGGCCACACGCTGCTGATTTTCCGTACCCTGTCAGCCAAGCTTGCCACAATGGGTGTTGTCATGGCCACAATAGCCCTGCTGTTAACGGCAACCCTTATCACAGAAGGCGCAGGAATGCTGTTCCACGTCCTGCTTCAGGATCGGAACGAACAGACTACCTGCTTTGATTTGTTTATCTCCTCCTCCGGGCGGGATTCCACACGCTTTGATGAATATCTGGCCTATATTGACGGCAATGTCCCCATCCGGGAATCCCGGCAGTATGACATTTACCGGGGCAAAGACACACAGGTGACCCGCTATGTCATATCGGGCGGCGATTATTGGCAGACCTTTGATTATGATACCATAATGAAGGCCAGCGATTACCTGGCCCTGCGCGCCATGCTCGGTTACCCGGAGGTTTCCCTCAAGCCCGGACAGTATCTCATTCACTGCATGCCCTATTTGAAAAAAAGAATGGACAGCTACACCGAACCGCTCACCATAGATGATCAGACACTGCTTCCGGGAGGCGTATACAGCGAAGGCTTTACCCAGTCTCTGTGGGACGGCAACGGCCGCGGTTTCCTTCTCATTATTCCCGATGATGCGGCCGTAGCGCTTCCTGTCAGCCACAATATTTATGCTGCCATGACAGAAGAACCCATGACCATGGAGCAATATAACCGGATAAATGAAATACGGGATAACAGGGATGAAATCATCTCCGGCTACGATACTATTTTCTGTAAAACCCAAATAGAACACGAAAATGCATCCACTTATGCCATCACCGTCTTTCCTCTTTTTTACCTGGCGCTTGTGCTCACCATGGTATCCGCTACCATCCTTACCATTCAGCAGCTCAGTGAAACCGGCCGTTACCGGCGGCAGTTTGAACTGCTTCACAAGCTGGGAATGGAGAGGCAGGAAATGAAACAGGCGCTGCGACGTCAGTTCCTTATCTTTTATACCATGCCCGCCATACCGCCGCTGTTAATCGGCATTCCTTTTATCCTCGCCCTGGGAAGCTCCTTCGATCCCGGTGTTGTGACCGGACCGGCAGAACTCCTGGCTATTGTGGGAATCATACTCGCCCTGTTTTTATCCATTTACCTTCTTTATATCGGATTGGCATATAACAGTCTGAAAAAGAATGTACTTCCTGATGAAGATTAGACTATGCAGAAACGGCCGCACTGTTGTTGAAGTGCGGCCGTCCCTTTTATTTTAACTGAGACAAATACTCCTCCCTGTATGGATTACCCGATTTCGCATCAAACCCTATCGGAAGATGTTCCTTTGGTATCACCCTCTCATAATGAATATCCGTGAAATAATTACAGAAGGTTAATTCCACATAGATTATTTTATTCTGAGCCTCATCTGTCATGGCATATATATAACCATAGCTGCTGCTATCCACGGCAAGCAGCGGATAAGGAAATCCGGTTGAGCCGTAAATCAAATAATCCTTGGGCATACTGATTTGCCTCAGACGTTCCGTTTCCGCTTTATAGTCTTCCTCATCACAGCTATATACCAGATAACACAGATAACAGGGATCCCATGGATTATAATATTCATAATAGAAAGCTTCCACATCCGCCGACTCAGGCAGCTTTTCAGGAAATATATAATTCAGAACCAGATAGGATTCCCTGGTTTTCTCCCATGCATCCGTATTTTTCGACTGATGTATCCCCTGCGGCCCAAAATATTTCTCATATTCCCTGATATCAGTGACTACATTTTTCTCTGTAAAAAGAGAGATTAAAAAAACTACGGCTGCCGCCACTCCCACTACAACTGCGGCGGCAACGATAAACACTGCCGTCACTGCTTTTTTTCTCTTCTTCCCTGCAGTCTCTGAATCCATATACAATTTCATATATAGGAGCGGATAAGGCTTTCCCTGTTCGTCCATATCTGTCTTTCTGTAAACTCTGAAACCAATATGTTCATAAAAGCCTGTTGCCTGCGGATTCTGTTCATTTACCGTTACTTCGTTGACCGCATATTCTTTAATTCCATAGAGAACAAGCTTCTTTCCAACACCCTGCCCCCGCATTTGCGGGCTTACAAACAGCATTTCCAGTCTCCTGTTATCAATCCCCATAAATGCAACCGGCTCATTTGCATCATCCTTTGCCACAATTAAATGGGGCACGCCCGCTAATGCCTGGGGAACACATTTCCTGATATCAGCAATTTCCGCTTCGCTTAAGAACAAATGCGTTTCTTTTACAGAATTTTCCCAAATAATAAGAAGCTGTTCCATTAATTCCGGCGTTCTGTCTGAAACCTCAATTATTTCCATATCTTACCTCCCTTCATAGCTGAATAAATATGTAATTCAAAATTAAGAGTAATCCTGAAGTTAAATCAAGCTGTCATAAGATAAACCATAATTACTTACTTAAAATTTTAGTGGACATATTTGTTAATGTCAACAAATATGCCGCAATCATTATTTCAGAAGCAGCTTATTTCTATGGCTGCTGCCCCGTACTCTCATTCCTTCATGTATGTTCAAATACATATATTTGTCAGAAAAATTTCATCGTGATTATCCCTTCAGTAAATATTTTTGAATCATGCGAATGATTTCAGGCTTCTATACGACTACCCTTTTAGGAACTGTAAATCAGCTCCGGAAAGGAGATATGGCTTTGTTTACACAAAAAACGAAAAAGGAGGCAACTGCACAATGAAAGCGCTCGAAAAAATATTCCGGCCATGTTTTGCACTTGCAATGATTACCATTTTTCTCACCGGATGCGGACAGCTCAATACCGTCGAAAGCCTTGTTGTATCAAATGAACCATACACAGCAAAAGAGGATATTGAAGATGCCGTACAGCCGGAACAGGTTTCTGCCGGAACAGACATCTATGCCAGCATTTACTTTATTGAATCTCCAAAAGGTATGGAATATACGGGAAAATGGTACCTGAACGGAGAAGAAATAAAATCCGACACGCAGGAAACAATCACAGATAAATCCGGCGCTGTTATCTACCGGCTGGAAGCTGACGATGTAAAGAAGGGAAGCTTACAATTTGAAGTATTCTACAATAATGAGCTTCTAATCTCGACAGAAATTACCGTAAAATGAGGTGTATGCCTATGAACCAGGCTAAAGAAGCAAGAGAACGGCGTTTCATCTCAATATACAGAAAACATGTGGACGAAGTATATCAGTATGTTCTACTGCGTACCGGTTTTGATGTTCCTCTGGCCGAGGATCTGACACAGGATATTTTTCTCGATGTTTTTAAAGGGTTATGGGGTTTTAAAGGACTGTCTTCAGAAAAAACGTGGATTTTCAAAATAGCCCAAAACAAACTGTTTGACTATTACCGAAGACAATATAGCCAAAAGACGGAAATCCTTCCCCTGGATGATCAGCTGTCCGATCAGTTAAGTGACCCGAAGCAGAATATCGATATCTGTATGCAGGTTACCTTTGAGAACCGGCAGGTAAGGGAATGTCTAAGCCAGCTGCCGAAGCAGTATCAGATATTACTCTCACTCAAATATATTGAGGAAATCAGTGTGAAACAAATTGCACGAATTGTTGATAAATCCCCCAAGTCCGTGGAAAGCATGCTCGGACGGGCCAGAAGCGCATTTATCAGACAATATCGGGAAATGGAGGTACCAAATGACTGAGAATAAAGACTCATTGAAAAACGCATTTGATACGCTGAACGAAATCGAACAGCCAACAAAACGGCAGAAGGATAACATGCTGAACTATATTTTGTCAGAAGGAGGAAAAAAAGCTTCTCTTTGGGATAAGCTCCGCGGCATTATTACTATCTATCCATGGAGATTCGCTTTCGGTATTTCCACCGTACAAACGGTGATATGCACCCTCTTATTCGGAACTAAATACACAAATTTGTTTTTAAGCATATTCGGAGGCTAAATTATGAAGAACTTTTTAGAAGCCCTAAACAGGCCAGCCGACGCTTACCGGCGGCAAAGCAGAGCTATAGCCTGGCTGTTTGTGGCAGCCACAATTATTATAGTCACTGTCTTCGACCCGATTCTGCATCATTTTTCCAATCCGGGATATCATGCTGATTTATTTCACATATTCCGTACTGCCCTATGGGGGATCGCAGGCTATCTGCTGATAAGCTGTATACTGTGGCTTATCTGTAAATGCTTCGGAAGCAAGACCGCATTATCGGTTTACATTAACACATGGGGACTATCCTTTTTCCCCAACATCCTTTGTTCCTTTATCGTGGCAGTCACAGAAGCCTATTTCTATGTATTCTGGAACAGCCTGCTGTGGAGCATGGTTCTCAGCATTGTTTTTGTGGGAATCCTGATTTGGAAGATTATCCTGTATATCATTTTCCTGAAGGAAGCAGCCGCCTTACAGGGAGGCAAACTGGCAGGCGCTTTTTTAGTAAACGCGGTAATGATTGCTTTTTTAACAGCATTCAATGGGTATATAGGATTAAAGACTCCAATCATATAAACAGGATAATGTACAGGAAATGCGATTATTGAATTTATACATTCTGCAGATGTAATATGACAAGGCGGATTCCTATTCAAAACCGCCTTGTTTTCAATTAAGAAATTCTTCAGACAATATGGAATAACACAATGTGTCTCCTCTGTCACGGCCATGTCTTCTCAGCCGTCCCTCCAGTGTAAATCCACACTTTTCCAGCACACGTGCACTTTTAATATTAGCAGCATGAACCCATGCCGCAATTACTGATAAATCAAGCTTTCGAAAGCCAAAATCCAGCATGCCTCTGACCGCCTCCGCTCCATAACCGTTTCTCCTGTAATCTGCCGCAATGGCATATTCCAGTTCTTTATACTGTTCATACCGTCCCATATCATTTAACCCGATTAAGCCGATGAGACAATTATCCTCTTTTCTGCAAATGGCCTTCATTTCGTTCTTTTCTGTCCATTTTTCTATTATTCTTTGGCACTCTTCTATTGAAGAACAAAAACAAATCCCACTTTGTCTTATTTCCTGATCCTGAAAAATGTCATATAACGCCGGAGCATCTGAAGGCTGCCATTCTTTAATTCTTAAACGCCTGGTAACTATATTTCCCATTATTTCACTCCTGATCGCATATATGGGCTTATCCGGGAACCGGATCACATCCCATGTTCCATAAGATGATATGGCACTGCAAAAGCCGGGGCATCCGCCCAGGCTCCGACTGTATGTAAACTATACTTTTTTCTTCTATTTAGAATATAATCATTTCATCTTTTCCTGACACTCGCTGCATTCCCTGTCATGAATGGAAATTATACCGCCGCACTTAGCACATGTATATTTTTCTTTTTGCTTTTCCATAAAAAGCTCCAGACCGTGCTCCCGGACAAATTCACTGTTTTCCATGAGGCTTGCCTGATATCTTTTGTTATAGCTTTTCTCAAGATTTTTTATCTGCTTGCAGGGATAATCGGAACATTCAAAGCAGTAATTCCCCTCTTTAAGCCCAATGCAATCCTTTATCTTACATTTACGGCAATGTTCCGGTTTCCCCGTATCACTGTTCAGACAGCCTGCACATGGCTTTTTATGATAACAATGCTTATAACAGACCATACAATTCATTCCGCAGGGGGCAAACATATTGATATCCATATTTTCTTTTGGCATTTTCATAATTGCTGCTCCTTCCGGACTTCTGATTTAACTAAAATTATAACATGAATTAATGCATAACAACAATACGAAGATATTGTATCTATAGCTTGAGCCGGGACTGCCGCCCCGGCTCAAGTTCAAAAAATATTCCTTCTTCCACCCCAATCAATCTGAAGGAATCCGTCAAATTCCATTCTTATGTATCAACATAGGCATAAAAATCCCGCCCTGCACGCTTCGTGCAATAAAATGGCAGTATTCGCCGGTAACAGTCTCATACCAGTCAGAAAAAGGCACCCTGGAAGGGGTCTCGTTCACATAAGCTGCAATAGGAGCGATAAGCGCATCCACCTTCTTCCTATCGTCAGTCATGGAAGCACACCAGAGAATCCAGTCGCTCTTTGTGTATTCCTTCCTGGAATCCAGCGGCACACCGTAGACATTACTCTTTTTAATATAGTAATCGATTTCCTTCCGGTACACCTCTTCCCGGAACAGGCTGCTTCCAAAGAATTTATCCCATACCAGGTTATATTTCAGGCTCCAGGAATCCCTGTCACCGAAGGAGAGAGCGGTATGATCCCCGGCATCGGCCCTCTTTTCCCAATCCCCGGCCATTTTCACAGCTTTTTCATGATATTCCCTATAAACCTCTTCCTGTCCCATCTGGCGGGCCAGCAGGGCAAAGGCTTCGATTCCCATGATCGCCTTGGCAGAAAGATTTACATTATGGGACAGATGGCCTGCAAAGTCATCGGTACACAGCTGTTCCCCCGGATCCGCACCATAGGTGAGCAGATATTCACACCATTTCTTCAGTACTTCCATATGAGGCGCCGCGAAATCCGGTGAACCGTCCAGCTTGCAGACCGCCGCAGTCAGTATCAGCATATTGCCGCATTCCTCCACCGGCATCTGGTATTTAAAATCATAAATCCGGCTTCCGGCAGGATACTGATAGAAAAACGGGAACACAGTTCCGTTGCTGCCGTCAAAGGCGGAACCGCTCTTTTCTCCCGCAAGTCCGTACACCTGGCCTGTAGCGTAAGGGAAACGTCCCACATCATGAGGCGCGAAGTCAAATTCCCATACATCACAGGCGGCAAAGGTAAATACCGGACGCAGCATACCCTTTACATATTCCGTATTATAAAGCATATAAAGCGGCACCGAAGGATAGGTCACATCCACCGTCCCCAGACAGCCGTTAGAATCGTTCTCTTTGGAAAGGAAAACAAGATTGCCGTCCTTATCCGCAATCAGCTTATGGGCTGCAATGGAATGTCTGTAGCTCAGGCAGCAAAGCAATACATAATCCTCGCCGCCGATAGCCGCCGCCTGTTCCTCAATCTTTGCATCCAGCTTCCTGCATTTTTCCTGTACACTGTCCTTATCCGCAAAGCTGGCTCCCACCGCATCCAGAATCGTGGCATAGGTTTCTGTCCAATAGGCCTTTTTCCAGTCTCCGAAATAGTTGATGGACAGCAGATCATCATAGGCTGCCACGAGCGTTCCGCAGCCCCTTTGTGTTCCCAGCTTCACCGAAGCCGTAAGCTGTTCGTTTGCCTTATCGAAGCACACCTGTGAAAAGGCATCCTGCACCGCCAGATATACATATCCCCAGTCGATTGTGATATTGTCCCCGCTGTGTCCCAGAGGTTTCTGCTCAGCCTTCCCCATCACCGAATAGGAAAAGGCATCTGTCCGATAAGAGCCTCCCACTACCGCTCCCTGTGTAAAACGCACTAGATCCGCCGAGATCTGCACATCTATGGTCACATCGGCCTCTCCTGCCTTCCTCTCCACCTCGAAATCCACATAAGTACACGGCCTGGATACCAGCACCGGTTCCTCAAGCAGAAGCGGGGAGGTAAATGCCGCCGTCAATATTACTTTTTCATTTTCAAAGGTATATTTTGTCCCTGTCGCCGTAAGCTCTATACCGGTCTGGGGAATCACCTGATGAAATTCCTTATCCCCCATAAAGCAGAAGCTTTCCCCGTCAATCGTTATGTAACCTCTGATTTTCTGTCTCTTTCCGCACCAATGTACGGTATCGGAATCATAAAGCTTATCCGTTCCGGACCAGATGCTGAAATACGGATCATGCAAAATAAGCGGTATGCTGGCTGCCCTTTTTACCTTCATCCTGTCACTCCTTTTCCGCGCTGTCCGCGCCACATGTTATACATTAAAAATTATCATTTCCGCTTGTCCCTTATGCCGCTCTGCGCATCTGACATTCCGGACACACATCAAACAGTTATATTTTACAACCGTTTACGGCGGCAATAAATAGGTTTTTCCCGCATATGAGTGAGGAATACACGCATTTTATAACTTATTTTATAAATACCCATCCATCCTCAGAGGCTTGCCTTCCTGTATGCCCGCTGCCATTTTAAGCTTGTTTCCGACCGTATTACAACCATGTTCCGTATTGACTTTACCGGCTGAAGTGCTATAATAAAAAATCAGCTTTCAGACATTCACAATGAAAGGAGGAAAACAGTGTATACCAAGAAGCAAAGAAGCCTTGCTCTGCTTATCTGTGGGGTCATATTTTTCATCACACTTTTTTCCATCTCCTTTATTGGTCATGAACTCAATCATAACTGTACGGGCGAGGACTGCCCTGTCTGTGCCTGTGTTCATAATGCGGAGCAGAGCCTCCGGCAGCTTGGCACCGGATTTTCCGGCGCGGTATCCGGGGCATTTCTTATTTTACTGTTTCTTTCTTTTCTCCCGCGGGCTCTTCACTTCATCCCCGCAGCTTCACTGGTAAGCCATAAGGTACGACTGAATAATTGAATAAAAATCGATTTCCGGTCAGGGGTATCCTATACTCTTTTTTCAGGCAGGTATAGTCAGATACCCTGTTATTTTTGCACCCTTTTTTAATCAGCAAAATTATGGAGGTTTTTATTCTATGAAAAAATGTATGTTTATTCTGGCTGCCCTTCTGGCCTTAACGGGCCTTATTGCCTGCGGCAGCTCTGCGGATAATACTGCCGCAAGCTCTTCTGCCCCATCTTCCGGGGAAGACTTTTCCGAAGCTTCTTCTGCCATGGTAACAGCCGATGCACAGTCCGTTCCCGAAAAACATCTCAACATCGTGACCACTATTTTCTCGGAATATGACTGGGTGCGGGAGATTCTCGGAGACAATGCGGAAAACGCCGACCTCACTATGCTTCTGGACAACGGTGTCGATCTGCACAGCTACCAGCCCACCGCACAGGACATTTTGAAAATTTCCACCTGCGATCTGTTTATTTATGTAGGCGGCGAGTCCGACGGCTGGGTGTCTGACGCTCTCCAGGAAGCAGCCAATAAAGATATGAAGGTAATTGATCTTCTGGATGTGCTGGACGATGCCGTCAAAGAGGAGGAAATCGTAGAAGGCATGGAAGCCGGGGAGGAACACGGTGACGGGGAAGACGAGGAGCACGAAGAGGAAGAAGAAGGCCCCGAATACGATGAACACGTTTGGCTGTCTCTCAGAAACGCAAAGGTTCTCTGCGAAGCTATCACCAACGCCCTGACAGAAATTGATCCTGACCACGCAGCCGATTACCGGTCCAATCTGACCTCTTACAGCGAAAAGCTGGATGCCCTGGACGCCGCTTATCAGTCTGCGGTTGATTCCGCCTCCCGGAAAACACTGCTCTTTGGCGACAGATTCCCTTTCCGATACCTTGTGGATGATTACGGCCTCAGCTATTATGCCGCATTTGCCGGATGCTCTGCGGAAACAGAAGCCAGCTTCCGGACAATCACCTTCCTGGCCGATAAAGTGGATGAATTCAACCTTACCTCCGTTCTTACCATAGAATCATCGGATCAGAAAATAGCACAGACGATTATACAGAATACCAAAGAAAAAAATCAGAACATTTTAACGCTTAATTCCATGCAGTCCGTCACGTCCAACGACGTCGCTGCAGGCACCGGCTATCTTTCCATTATGGAAAGCAATCTGGATGTATTAAAAGAAGCTTTGCAGTAAGAAAGGAAATTGCTATGTCTCAGCTAATTTGTCAGGATCTTGCCTTGGGTTACGCAGGCAAGGCTATCGTACGCAATCTGAACTTCCGTGTAAATGCAGGCGATTATTTCTGCATTGTAGGCGAAAACGGTTCCGGTAAATCCACGCTGATGAGAACCCTGCTTCATCTGCAGCCGCCCGTCAGCGGAAGCATCCTTACAGGTGACGGCCTTAAGACGAATGAGATTGGCTATCTTCCCCAGCAGACCCTTGTACAAAGGGATTTTCCCGCATCCGTGAGAGAAATTGTTCTCTCCGGGTGCCAGGGGCGCTGCGGAAGCAGGCCGTTTTATACGAAGGCGGAAAAAGAACTTGCAGAAGAAAACATGGAAAAATTGGGGATCAAAGGATTCTCCGGCCGCTGTTACCGTGAATTGTCCGGCGGCCAGCAGCAAAGAGTCCTTTTAGCCCGCGCTCTCTGCGCCACCCGGAAGCTGCTGCTTCTGGATGAACTGGTATCCGGCCTGGATCCGAAGGTGGCTTCCGAAATGTATGCTCTGATAGCCAGACTGAACCGGCAAGACGGCATTACCATACTGATGATTTCCCATGATATAGGCGCAGCTCTGACCTATGCCACCCATATCCTGCATATGGGGGAAAAAATCTTCCTCGGGACAAAGCAGGAATATATGGAAAGTGACATCGGCAGGCGTTTTACCATGCCGGAAGGAGGAGAAATGCAATGAGCACAATGATAGAAACTCTGAAACTGTATCTGCAGTATCCCTTTGTCCGCTATGCCCTTATCGTAGGTGTTCTGATAGCCCTCTGCTCCTCTTTGCTCGGTGTCACCCTTGTCCTGAAACGCTTCTCCTTTATCGGGGACGGCCTGTCCCATGTGGCATTCGGGGCCATGGCGGTAGCTGCCGTACTGAACCTGAGCGACAGCATGCTTTTTGTCCTGCCTGCTACGGTACTCTGTGCCATACTGCTGCTGCGCACAGGTCAGAATACCAAAATAAAGGGAGACGCCGCGATTGCCATGATTTCCGTCGGGGCGCTGGCCATCGGCTATCTGCTGATGAACCTGTTTTCAACCTCGTCCAATTTATCCGGCGACGTGTGCAGCACCCTGTTCGGCTCCACCTCCATCCTGACTCTGACAAAAACGGAAGTCTGGCTCTGCACCGTTTTATCCGTGATCGTGGTAATCACCTTTATCCTTTTTTATAATAAAATTTTTGCCGTCACCTTCGATGAAGGCTTCGCGCAGGCCACCGGTGTAAAAGCCGGTATGTACAATCTTCTGATCGCAGTCATCATCGCTGTTATCATTGTACTGGCCATGAATCTGGTGGGCTCCCTGCTTATTTCCGCCCTGGTGATTTTTCCGGCGCTGTCAGCCATGCGCCTGTTTAAAAGCTTTCGGTCCGTTACCATATGTTCCGCCATACTTTCCGTTATCTGCGCATTGACGGGAATCCTCATATCCATCCTGGCCGGTACGCCGGTGGGATCCACCATCGTAGCCGTTGACATCGCGGCCTTTGCCCTGTTTTCCCTATTGGGAATCCTGAAAGGAGGCGTTCGGTTTTCCATGATACAAAAATGATGCACATTTGATGCTTTTATGATGCCGGCACATGATACGCTACCCTTAAAGAACGCCGCAGGCAAAGTCATTTTTAACTGACCGGAGCCTCCGCGGAGAAAAAACAGAAACGGCGGATACTTAATTTCAGCAGTCCGCCAGACGAATGAGGGGTAAATATCATGAGAAAAATGAAACACCGGCTATGCATCCTTTTTACACTTTTACTGTTCTTTGCACACTCTACTACTATCTGCGGAGCACAATACGATGACGATACCGACGCCACTCTCGCTCCATACTTTCTGATCGATGGAATGGATACGGCGACAGACAGCTTCCCGCTGAAGGAAACCAATGTGTCTGTAAATATCAACGGCATTTTTGCCGAAACCTTCGTCACTCAGACCTATTCCAACGAAGGCCAGGAACCGATAAACGCCACCTATGTCTTTCCGGCTTCCTCCAGAGTAACCATCCATGGCATGAAAATGGAAATCGGGGATGAGATCATCACTGCCAAAATAAAGGAAAAGGAAGAAGCAAGACATGATTATGAGCAGGCTAAAAGCGAAGGGAAAAGCGCTTCCCTGCTTGAACAGCAGCGGCCCAATGTCTTTACCATGGACGTGGCAAACGTTATGCCCGGTGATATCATCCGCATTGAACTGCATTATACGGAAATGATTACTCCCACCGACGGCATCTATCAGTTCGTCTTTCCCACCGTGGCCGGCCCCCGTTATACAAGCCCTTCCGTTCCCAAAAGCCTGAAGGCGGAAACATGGATTGCCAGCCCTTTTCTGAGATTGGGAGATACCCCCAGGGAAAAATACAACATTAATGTCAATCTTTCCGCAGGCGTACCCATTACGGATCTGCAGTGCGGCTCCCACAAAATTGATGTGGCATGGGACAATCAGACCTCCGCCCGGATCTCCCTCTCCAATCCGGAAGAATTTGCCGGGAACCGGGATTTTATCCTGGATTATAAGCTCACAGGCACGGAAATAAGCAGCGGCCTGATGCTGGGTACCGGAGAATCGGAAAACTTCTTCCTGCTCATGGTCCAGCCACCGGAACGTTATACTCCTGAAACGATTCCTCCCAGAGAATATATTTTTATTCTGGATGTATCCGGCTCCATGTACGGCTTTCCTCTTGATACCTCAAAAGAACTCATCCGGAATTTGGCAGGCAGCCTCCGGGAAACCGACCGTTTTAATGTCATTTTGTTTTCCGATTCCCTTATTCAGATGTCACCGGAATCCGTACCTGCCACAGCGGAAAATGTACAAAAGGCGTTTGCCCTCATTGACAATGAAGAAGGCGGCGGCGGTACCGAACTGGCTCCTGCCCTGGAAACGGCACTCGCCATTCCTGCCTCCCCCGGCGCAGCGCGCAGCGTCATTGCCATTACCGACGGCTATATCTCCGGTGAAAGAGAGATATTCGATATCATCGGCAGGAACATCGGCACCACCAATTTCTTCTCCTTCGGAATCGGAAGCTCCGTCAACCGCTATCTGATTGACGGGATTGCCAAAACCGGCCTGGGCGAATCCTTTGTGGTAACCGATCCTTCGGAAGCCGCCGCCACTGCCGATCGTTTCCGTACTTATATACAGTCCCCCGTATTGACCGATGTTCAGGTAACCTATGACGGCTTTGACGTCTATGATATCGAGCCTCCCACCCTTTCCACCCTCTTTGCCAGCAGACCCATCGTCCTTTTCGGCAAATGGAAAGGAGAGCCATCCGGAACCATACACATAACCGGCAAGACCGGCGGCCGGGACTATGCGGAAGATATTCCTGTATCTGCCGCGATTCCCCTGGAGGCCAATAACATCATACAATACCTGTGGGCACGCACCAGAGTGGAACGGCTGACTGATTACGGAATGACAGAAGACCTCCAGGCCAATGCCAAAAAAGAAGTGACGGAACTGGGACTGCGCTACAGCATGATGACCCCCTATACCTCCTTCATTGCCGTTACCGAAAAAGTACGCAACACCGAAGGAAAAAGTACCGATGTAAAACAGCCCCTTCCTATCCCCATGAATGTATCCGAATGGGCCATAGGAAACGGCTACACTGTCGGCTCGGAACCGGGAAGCCTCCTTCTTGTCCTTCTCATGGCCGCCGCAGTGCTTCTAAATGTCTGGTACCAAAACAGTAAAAAGAAACCTGCTTTCAGTAAAGAAAGAGCGCAAGATGAAAAATAATGCAAAAGCAATGCTGCGGCAAAACGGGATTTTCTACCTGACAGGCCTGCTCTTCATTCTGGGCATCAAGCTTTTTTACAGCAAAGCTTCCGTCCCCGACCTTAAATGGATTCTGGCCCCGACCTCCCTTTGGGTCAGAATCCTCAGCGGGATTCCTTTTGACTATGAACCCGGCTCCGGCTATGTCAGCCATTCCTTCCGTTTCATCATAGCCCCTTCCTGCTCCGGCGTCCAGTTCATGCTCATTACCGCAGCAACGCTGCTTTACTCCTTCGTACACAGAATGCCCACACGAAAAAAAGGAATATGCTGGACCATACTCAGCTTCCTTATTTCCTACATTTACACGATCCTGATAAACGGCCTTCGGATCGTCCTCTCCATTTATCTGCCCCTGGCCCTTCCGCAGAATATGTGGGACAACGGGTGGATGACAGCGGAAAGGCTCCATACGATAACAGGGGCCGTCGTATATTTCACCGCCCTCTTTATCCTATACAGACCGGCCGGAAACCTTGCCGTCCTGATAGCGGGAAAGCCTGAGGAAATACACCGAACAGAAGCCCCTGTGCGGCAGCCCGGCCGTTTCTCCTCCCTCATCCTTGGTACACTGCGCAAATGCCTGCCGCCCGTGTTCTGGTACTTTGCCATTGCGCTGGGAATCCCCTTCCTGAATGGAGCCTACGCGGGCAACGAAAGGAATTTCACAGAATATACCCTCACCTTGGGAACCGTATGCCTGATTCTTATTCTCCTCGCCTACCTGCCCTCCTTTTTTTCCATTGTTAAAAGGAAAAAACAGAACTTCAGGAATGTTAATAATAATTGCATAAATGCAAAACATAATTGATGGATTTTCTTTTCCTTCCCCCTTATACTTATCTCATACGAAACGAGGAGGTAAGATATATGAACTTAGGAAACAATTTATTTAACGCAAGGAAAAAAAGCGGCTTATCCCAGGAAGAGGTGGCTGAAAAACTGGGGGTAAGCAGGCAGACTATTTCGAAATGGGAAACAGATGAAACCCTTCCTGACATACGCCAGGCAAAGAAACTGGCGCTCCTGTATCATCTGTCTTTAGATGAACTGATTGACTTTGACGTAAATTTAAAAGAAATAGAACAGGTCATTGAAAACACAAGCGAAGAAACACAAAAGAAAGTAGACTGGACAAAGGTCTGGGGTAAAAAATATCCGATTTTAACCTCCTATCAGAATGAGGTTAATATCAAGGATTACGCGGACCAATTAAAAGAAATGACAGATCGTTTAAAAAAAGAGTATGGATATAATGATATCGACGCCTTCCTTGTACTAAAAGATATTTTGGCAAATATCTGGAATGCAAAAGGCCAGTAAACCTGTTTTCCTGCCTGCCGTATTTTCTTTTCCATAGAAAATACGGCAGGTACAGCTGCTTTACAGAACCTTTTTCAAAAGCAATTAACGATTACTTTCCTCCCTGTCCGGACAGAAGGCTTTCAATTAATCCGGAAGCCTCACTCTTAGTCAGCTTATCCGGATCCCAGGTTACAGCCGCCTTTTTCTGTACGGCCAGGCGCATAAGAAAATCCACCTGTTTTTTCGTCGCAGGCATTTCCTCCCTTCCCTTTTCCTTATAATTAAGAACCACCGGCTGAAAGACCTGGGGTTCCTTTTCTTCATAATAATGCGCCAGCGTCTGGTACAGCTTTGCTGTCGCAAGAGCATCATGATAAGCCCTGTGAGCGGCGGAATTCACTATGGAATAATAGGAGCATAAGGCCTCCAGGCTTTTGGAACGCATATCCTTATGTACCCTCCGCGCAATCCTCAGAGTATCCACTCCCTGCTTTTCAAAGCCATAGCCCAGAATGGCCGCCTGATTTTTCATGAAGCTATAGTCAAATATGATATTATGGCCCACTAACACATCATTCCCGCAGAATTCCAGAAAAGCGGGAATAACAGTCTTACTGTCCTCCGCATCCGCCACCATCTCATTGGTAATCCCCGTAAGATCCGTTATCGTCTTGGAAACAGGCTGGCAGGGACGGATAAACTCCATAAATCTCTCTTCCACTTTTCCATCCCTTACTTTAAGGGCGCCGATTTCTATAATCTCATTTTGCTCCGGATCCAGCCCTGTTGTTTCCAGGTCGAAGGCTATGTATGATTTTAACATTTTCTTTTGTGGTCATTCCTTTCTTTTGGATGGCTTTATTATACTACGAAAAGGAAAAGAAGAAACAGGTTTTATTCTACTTTTTATTTCATTTTGTCTTTATTTCGTTTAGTGAAAGGATAATATGGCCATTGTTTTTTGTATGAAAGGGCCGCTCCTGCCTTGGAGACAGAAGCGGCCTATTTGTATTGCTGTCAGAATTTTACACCCATTTTAATACTTTCATCCGGATGTTCGATGATGTAATGAATGTACGCTTTGTCACACTCATTAAAATCTACAATTGGATATACAATGTTCTCACACTGTATTTTCCCTGTTCCCAGCAGTTTCCAGCTTTCTTTGCATATCCGGTCAAAATCCCACCTTGGGTAATCCCTGTTCGGCTCGCTGCAGGCCCTTGAAAAGAAAATATTTTGCTGGTTGAAATGCCCTTCCCTGCCCAGATGTATGGGAATATGGCATTCTTTGAACCAGCCTGCCAATGCCATGCTTCCATTATAGGCCAGTGCCCTGATTCCCTGTTCGAGAGCTTTATAATTGGCACTCGTTTCAATCACCACATCAACTCCCACACCATTTGTCAGTTTACGCAGTTCCATTCCCATATCACACTCTAACGGATTGAATGCGATGTCCGCTCCGTTTTCCAAAGCTGCTTTTCGCCTTATTTCAATCGGATCCGATACCGCAACCAGAGAAGCCCCTGCTGCTTTTGCCGCCTGTGCCGCCATTTGTCCGATAGCGCCCAGGCCGGAAATCAATACGGTATCTCCCAGCCTTAACTTCGCATCTCTGACTGCACTTAATGCAAACTGCATGGGATCATAACACATTGCCTGTTTCCAGGTCATCCCTTCCGGCATTACAAGGAGTTCCTGCGCATTAACCGTATGTGTCTGTGCCAGATTCCCGTAGCCGACCACCTGATCTCCTACATGATACGCTTCCACATCACTTCCTACTTCCGTTATTGTTCCTACCCACATATTGCCTAAACCGCTGTATACAGAACTGACCTTCTCTTCCCTTTGCAGGAATATCTTCATCTCTTCATCATAGTATTTTTCTTCGAAAGGCTGTTCCTTAATCCCTGTCATTTCTGTTCCATGCTTTGGAGCCCCATATATGCATTTTACACGTACTTCACCTTTTTCAAGAGGTTTTTCCTCATATTCAAAAAGCTGAGGAATATAATTTTCATTTGCCAGTAATTCTCTCATTTCATCCACTCCCCACATTCTTAATAATTTTCCACACGCATTTTCTCTCCATCCATTTTAGCTGAGAACAGGGAAGCTTCCACATACAGCAGACTTCTCAGCCCTTCCTCTACCGGACAGAATTCCGTTCTGTTCTCTTTGACCATCCTGATAAAATCCTCGTCTTCCAAAAATTTATGATCAGCCGGTTCATTAAAATATTCCACCCGTTCCCCTTCGCCGGTTATATAATGGAATTCCGCTTCATCCGGGCTTTTGAAAAAAACACTGACCTTTTCAAATATCATATCAAATAAAGCATCCCATCTGCCGGGAACCGAACAATTATTTGCCGTGATAGATGCCTGCGCGCCAGTGGTAAAGCTGCTGATTGATACGCTTACATCTTCCACTGTATAGCCCGGCACATCCGCATGGCATACATTTCCCATAAAACTTGCCACCGCTTTCGGATGTCCATACATATAACGACAGATGTCATATACATGAATCGCCTGTTCAAAAATCTGTCCGCCGCATAAATTTACATCTCTCCACCATGGCGCATGCAGGGAATTGCACTGATATCTTCCATTAAATAATACAGGTTTTCCGGCTGATCCATCTTCAATTAATCTCTTTAATTTACTGACAGCAGTTCCATATCTCATATGAAATCCTACCTGTGTTTTTATCCCGTTCTTTCTTGCCGCATCCACCATGCTTTTTCCTCTGTCACTTGTAATGGCGATAGGCTTTTCGATAAATATATGTATTTTTTTATCCGCAGCTTTCTCAAACTGTCCTGCTTGTGCATAAGGCGGCAAAAGGATATAAAGTACATCCAGTTCCTCTTTTTCAAGCATCTCATCAAAATCAGCATATACCGCAGCACCAGCCATAGCTGCCAGTTTTTCTGCCTTCTGTCCGTCGATATCACATACAGCCTTAACCTCGGCCTCTTCTATTTTAAGAAGATTTTCAATATGCACATTTCCCATACCACCTGCGCCTAAAATTCCAACCTTTACTTTATCCATTTTTTCGTTCTCCCGTCTTCTTCAATTATTCTGCGCTTATCCTTTCACTGCTCCCGCAGTTATTCCCGTAATAAAACTCTTCTGAAACAATGTATATACAATAACAACCGGCAATGTACATATGGTTACACCTGCCGCAACCAAAGAATGATCTACCGTATATTTTCCGAAAAAGAACATAAGCCCCAAAGGCAGAGTCCTCGCTGAATCATTATACACTACCAGCATGGGAATAAACATGTCATTCCAGGACCACATAAATTCAAATACCAGCAGTGCTGATAATGCAGGTTTAATGAGCGGCATCATAATATAATAAAATGTAGTGAACTCATTGCATCCATCAATGGAAGCCGACTCGATTAACTCCTCCGGTAAATCTTTGAAAAAAGCCCTCATCATAAATATGGCAAATGGCATCGATAAACCAAAATACGGAATAACCATCGCCCACCTGGTGTTAATCAGACCCAGATTCTGCAGATTATAATATAATGGTATTACCATTGCCTGAACAGGTATCATCATTCCAAAAAGCATAAAGGAAAATATTTTATCACGTCCCCAAAACTTAAGCTTTCCAAATGCATAACCTGCCAATGAGGACAGAATTAATACCCCTGCCACTCTGGGAACCGCAACTAAAACACTGTTTATCATATACGTACTCATTTTACCTACGGTCCATGCTTTTATAATATTGTCAAACGTGATTTTCACAGGCAGGGCGAACGGATCCATGTTCAATCGATCTGTCGGCACCAGTGCGGCCTGCCACATCCAGTATAAGGGGAGTATGGAAATAAAAAATGTAGCTATCAGGACAGCATATGTAAATATCTGTTTTACCAGTTTTCTAACCGGATATTTTTTTCGCTCCTTCATAATCATTACACCCCCTATTCTTTTTCTGAGTATTTCATATAAACAGCGGAACACACTGCTATAATAACCGACAGTACCACCGCTACTGCGGATCCCATTCCGAATTCACTGTCCATAAATGCAGTACGGTACATTAATGTCGAAATAACTTCAGAGGAATGATACGGCCCGCCTTTCGTCATAATATAGACAATTTCAAAAACCTTAAAAGAACCGATTAATGAATTCAATACAAGCAGTGTAAATGTATTTTTAAGCAGGGGAAGTGTCACATAAAAAAATGTCTGTACAGGATTTGCGCCTTCCAGCTTTGCCGCTTCTACATAACATGCATCCAGGCCGGAAAGTGCTGCCATGGTAATTACCATACAGAAACCATAATGGACCCAGCTTCCGGCAATCAGAAGCGCCCACATAACTGTATGTTCATCTCCCAGCCAATTAAATGCCAGAAAATCCAGGCCGATAAATTTGAGCGCCCTGTTAAGTATGCCAAACTCCGGATTCAAAATCCAGTTCCAGACGATTCCAACGGCAACCATGGAAACAATAGCAGGCATATAAAAAATAACCCGGAATAAAAGTCTGCCTTTTACAAAACTCTGATTCAGCAATACCGCCAGAATAATACCAAAAATTGTGGGTATAAAAACAGTGAACAGAATCCAGAATATGTTGTGGCTGAGGGCTTTCCAGAAAATCTCATTTTGAAAAATAGCCTTATAATTATCTAACCCCACAAAATTCATTAAAGCGGAAGCCCCATCCCACTCATAGAAGCTCAACTCAATGGTATTAAAAATAGGAATTATAGAAAAAATAATATAACATAATAATGCAGGTGCAACAAAAAGCATAGCTCTGCACCATTTTCCAATTTTGCGCCTTTGTTTAATGGAGATATTCACGCTGTATCTCTCCTTTCCTCCCTGCCAAAACAAAAGGCGCAGCATTTAAGTCTTAACATACCGCAGGCAGTCTGCGCCTTTTTATTCAATCCTTTTTAATTCACAATCGCCTCAAAATTACCTTTTTCCACTTCTTCATCAAGAATCTTCTGTTTTTCTTCCATACATTCCATTCCGGTCTTTTTCCCGGCCAGAAGTTCCTGTATATTATTAGCCGTCACTTCATTTACTTTGGAAGGCAGCAAAACATCCAGATTACTTCCCATCTTATCCGCAGTCACAATGGTATTCGCTGCATCGGCAAATAAAGGGGTAACATCACATGCTGTGATATCTGTATTATTTGTAGCCGGTATAAAACCTGCATCCAGCCATTTATTTACTATTTCATCACTGAACATATATTCCAGGAATTTGACAGCCGTATATGTATTCGCGGATTTGCCGTTAACCACAATTGCCTGTCCCAGACCAAACACACCCGTTGTTTCCTTTCCTTCCGGAGCGGGAAGGAAGAAAAAGCCGCACTTATCCCCCAATCCTTCTTCACCGCCAAAAGCTCCTACTTCCCAAGTACCGGTCGGATACATGGCCACCTTGCCGGAAAGAAACATTTTTCTGGCATCATCATGCCCCATGGCATTCGGCGATTCAATGGTCCAGCCATTTTTTACAATCTCCTGCAGCTTATCAAGCCCGAGCGCAAAATCATCCTGATTAAATTGGCTCTTTAATGCGAGGACATCAGATACTGCATCACACCCAGCAAACGCATTCAGCCATATACTTTCATAATGATAACCTGGCCATTGATCCAAATCATCCAGCATCAATGGCAGTTCGCCGTTTTCCTTTAATTCCGCACATATTGCTTCAAATTCTTCATAAGTAGAAGGCTCTGAGTATCCATATTTATCAAATATATCCTTATTATAATATACTCCGACAGATTCGAGCTGGTTTCCAACACCATATAATTTCCCATCAAAGGTACAAGCATCCAATGCACTTTCTTTAAACAAATCATTCCAGCTATCCTGTTCTGCCACTGCTGTCAAATCATAGGCAAGTCCTGACTTTGCGAGTACCCCAAGATACCCTGCACCACTGTCATATGTGAAGATATCAGGTCCTTCCCCTGAATTAATAGCAGCTTTTACCGTTGTACGCAGGTCCTCACCCTTTATGACAACACGCTCCACATTCACGCCATATTTCTCTGCAAAGCCATCTGCCAGTTCCTGAAATAAAGTATTAGCGTCTCCATCCGTAGAATCGTCCCATAATACAATATCAGTATAGGCTTCCTCTGCCTCACCTTCCTCATCTGATACAGCTTCTGATGTGTTGTTCTCTGCCACTGCCTCCGGAGCAGATGCCGGTTCGTTTTGTTCTGCGTTCTTCTTCACAGTACTGCTCATACATCCGGTAAAAACCATAGATGCAGTAAGCATCAATGCTGTGACAGATAGCAATCTTTTTCTTCTCATAGTTGACTCCTTTCATAACCTTCCTTGTTTTTATGTGATAGACTAATTATAGGTTTGACTGATTTCCTTTGGAATGATTATTCTTATTCGTTATTTGTTCAAAATACATATTCTGATCCATAATAGTATTTATTTAATCAGGCAGAAAATAATTTATAACAATATTTTCCTTCGTCATTTCGCATAATTTATTTTTATATATTTCAAAATATAGTGCATTTTTTCTTATCGCTGAATATAAATATATTCATATGTATAAAAAAAGGGCAAGTTAATGCATCCATACATTTCACTTGCCTTATTCTGCTCTTAAACTTGTCCAATTTTTATATAATCAGCAGCTTTTAATAGTGACGATTTTGGGAACGGTATTCACTGGGGCTCTGACCAGCCCTCTGTGAAAAAAAGTGAGTAAAACCGGTAATACTTTCGAATCCTGTCTCCTCTGCGATTTCACTTATCGTCATATCTCTGTCCGTCAGCATTAACTTAGACCTTTCAAATAAGATTCTGTTTTTCATTGCGATAGGAGAAATTCCGAAATAATGTTTAAATCGATTAGAAATATAAGTCGGACTCATATGAAACTGCTGCGCCAGTCCCGACAATGTAATTCGCTGAATATCTTCACCGTTCAGCATACGGAAAATCTGCCAGAATGCCTCGGGTATCCTGGCATTAACCAATAATCTTTTATCCGTTATCAGTTCTTCAAACAGATATGCCATCAGTTCCAAACCACAGGCCCTATGCATTAACAATTCCGATAATTTATTCATTTCCCTGCTTCCATCGTAAAACCTGTGAAATATCTTTTCAAATTCCTCACGATTTTTCAGATAAGATACCACCGGAAAGTTAAACAATTTCAGGGCATCTATTGTATATTGAATTTTAAAAGAAAAATGCCACCACAAAAATGTGGCGGGCTTACAATCCGTTTTATAATGGCTATGTAACACGTTCTCTGGAATAATAACAATACTGCCCGGTCCGACTTCATAAACCTCGTCGTAAATTTCTAATATAGCTGTTCCTAACTGTAAATACGACATAACATAACAGGGCATTCTTCGATTCAGAGAAGACATTTCTCTCCTCGTCTGCATATCATATGCCTCTATTTCCAAACTTGCCATCCGCATGAGCTGTTCTATATGCTGATCCATAGTTCCTCCTATGAGCCATTTGTAATGATATCCGAAATTTATTATACCACTGATATGTAGTTTCTACAATGAGGCTTCCGTATTCATATAATCATATAATCCATAAATTAAAATGAACTGCCATAACAGCATATCTGCATTATGACAGTTCATTATCTACGAATAATCATCAAAATTAATCTGACAATAAATACAATGTAAATTTGAGGAAAAATAAATTAATTATAAACTATTTCATCTGTATAATTATCTAACGTAAGTTCTACATCATCTATAATAGCATAATGTGTACAGGACACTCTGTATGTCTTTCCAGCCTCAGCTTTAACATATACTACAGCTCCGATATATATGCGCTGGTCATAATCACAATAATCCTTAATAGGTATATTTTTCCAACCCAAAAGCGTTTTTTCCTGAAGAACTGCATCTTTGATTCCTATTTCAGTTGCATCTGTTGAACATCTTGTTGTGAATTCTACACCAAGCCCATTTTTCGCTATACCAATTGCCAGTTCGCAATCAAATAAAAAGGGTTCCCCACTTCTTGTACGATTACCACTAACAATAGATTTGCTAAGAACCTGCATATCTGAATTATATTCCATAATTTCTGCCGCATTAATTTTCATTGGAACATTCAGAAATATACTGATGACTAATAATAAAACTAAGTATCTTTTTCCCATATCCGTAACCTCTTTTCTTTTGTATACCTCCTCAAATCTACACATCTGTGTATTCGCAAAATCTACAAAAAGGTTACATAATCAATTTGGATATATATATCTATTTCATACTTTCTGCTATCTTTTTCAACTCCTGCACAGTTTCTTGGCATAACAATATATACATTTTTTTGTCTTTAGTAAACATAACTTTAACGCTCTTATATGTATCACTCATATAATATTCTGAATTTAATCCATCATGAATATCATCTAGTAGTATCCAGTTTGGATCATTTACCAGAATACGTTCAGAATAATCACCTTCAAAAAAATCTACTTCAATTGATAAGTCATTACTTGATAATCGGTTTTCATATATAACCAAAAGTACTGTTCTAGCTCCAGATTTCGATAGTGTTATTGTATCAAGTTCATAATTGGCTGGCAAATAATCAGGCTTTAATAACTCTACATTTAAATAATTTTCAACCTCTTTCCACGAAGAAAATTCTATTTCACTTTTACCTTCTGTCAGAATATCTTCATTTCCCGTTACAGTAAGTTTTGTTCTGCCAATCCCATCCTGAACTACCTCAAAGAACGACTTCTTCTTCAAAGCATAACTCCCCACATTCACCGACAACATCAACACCAGACAGGCCGCAACTCCTACACCTATTCGAACAAACACCTTTTTTCTCTTCCAGACTTTTTTTATCCCTGCCTTACCACTACCTATCCCTGCCACAGACATACTATTCGATATTTTAACGCTTTCATCCCCTTCTACATCAGCCACTCCCTCAATTAAACGCTCGGCCCTATCTTCTTCCACCCCAAACCGCCTGTTAAACCGCTCTCTGGCCGCCGCAGGATCAGACGGAAACCGCGGGTCCTCTTTCATCGGCTCCAATACATCCAAAAGCTGCACGATGGCATCCACTTCTTCGGCGTCAAACTGTTCATCGCTGGCTTCAAACGTATACCAATGCAGCTTTTCATACAGATCATTAATCAATTTTTCATTTTGAAGCTCTTTCGACTGTGTCATATCTTGTCTCCTATGAATATAATCAGCTGATATAATACTCCGCAAACACCAAAAAGAAATGGCAGCAGCATGCTGTTGCGTATTTTCTGCTTCATCCTGAGAATACGTACTTTAAAGCAGGTCTCTGTGACGCCCAGCTTCTGTGCTATTTCCTGCGAAGTATAACCATATTCATAATAACAGCGTAAAAGCTCCAATTCTTCCTCTGACAAAATTTCTTTAACCGCAGTATAGACCTCCACCATTTTAAAATCATCGACTTTAGGGTTTAAATCCGATACAGTATTATCTATGAGGAAATCAAAATCCAGGCTGTACTTTCTTTGCTTTTCTTCCCATTTCATCACCTTGTTTTTAGCCGTCACACGTAACCAGCCCTTGATGTTGGGATGCTTCATCAGTTCTTCTCTTTTCCTGTAAACTTCAAAAAAAGTTTCCTGCACAATATCTTCCACGGCATTACTGTCATAAAGCATACGGCGGACATATTTTTCTATCTGAGTAAACTCAGAATTATATAGTTCGTCAAAAAATTCCTTGCTATTATCCATTGTCCACCATATCCTCTTTCGTATCTGTCCCGGTAACCCTTCTTCAGTCAAACTTATTTACACAGCATTTTCAAATATATAAGAATCTGCTCCAAAATGTGTTCTTTTTCTTTAGGGCAGTCTTTAAATATTTCTACCAGCATTTTATTCGAAGTCATCTCTCCTGTCAAAAGATATGTAGGATCTAAATCCATTTTTTTGTATACAAGCAATATTTTTTCTATGGAAAGCCTTTTGTTGCCTCTTTCGATTTCCCCATAAAAGGTTGTTGATATCTCCAGCAGTTCTGCTGTCTCTTCCTGTGTCAACTTCATTTTCTTCCGCTGCCTGCGAAGACGTTCTCCCATTTCCACTAATACCTGAGTTGCTGCCATTCCGCCAATCCCTCCCATTTCCAGTTTTTTCCAAGTTGTACGTTATTATGATACTGTGATTAGGAATGGCTTTTTAGAAACTATATGTTTGTATTTACTTCAAAAATGCTCCTGTTAATTATGATTTTATGTTATATAGTAAAAAAGAGAAGGGAGCGTTTCCTCTCCCTTCCCGCAATTTCTATCCGCAGGACGGTCTGTCAGCAATTCTTCAAATCTTCAATGAGACTATTTACATTTTCTTCTTTGGTAGCCCAGCTGGTACAAAAGCGTACGGCGCTGTGGGTATCATCCACACGCTCCTGATAACTGTACCCATAACTGCCGGAAAGTTTTTCCAGCACGGAATCGGGCATTACAGGAAAAATCTGATTTGTCCTGTTCTCCACAAGAAAGGGATAACCTTTTTCCCGGAAAGCCTCTCTCAGTTTTTCCGCCATGCGGATTGCATGCCGGGAAATTTCCATATATAGATCATCTTCAAACAGTGTCTCAAACTGAATGCCGAGCAATCTTCCCTTTGCCAGCATACCGCCTTTTTGTTTGATAAAATAACGGAAATCTTTTTTCAGTTCCTCATTCACGATTACCACAGCTTCCCCAAACAGGGCGCCTACCTTAGTCCCTCCGATATAAAAGACATCACAATGCTCTGCCAGAAAAGGGAGATCCAGTTCATTATCAGGTGCCGCCAGCCCATAACCAAGCCTGGCTCCATCCATAAACAGATACAAATCATGTTCCCTGCATACCCGGCTCAGCTCTTCCAGCTCTTTTCTGCTGTAAAGGGTCCCGTATTCCGTGGGGTTTGATATATAAACCATTTTAGGCTGAACCATATGTTCAAAGGAACTGTCATGGATATGAGACTGGTACAGTTCTTCCACCTGAGCCGCGGTCAGCTTGCCGTCCTTATGGGGTACCGCCAGGACTTTATGTCCAAGGGATTCCACAGCGCCTGTCTCATGAACGTTGATATGGCCGCTCCCTGCTGAAATCACTCCCTGGTGGGAACGAAGCGCCGCATCAATCACTGTCATATTGGCCTGGGTTCCTCCTACCAGAAAATGTACAGCAAGCCTGTCATTTCCGCAGGCCTTACAGATGAGCTGCGCTGCCCGGCGGCAGTGCGCGTCTTCCCCATAACCGGGGGACTGCTCCAAATTCGTTTCCATCATTCTTTCCATAATCCTGGGATGCGCGCCTTCGTTATAGTCACATTGAAATAAAATCATGATAATTCCCGCTCCTTAATTCTCTTTTTTCTTCAGTATTTCAAGAACATAATCCCATACCCTCTTAGTGGAAGAAATGCTCAGCCTTTCCTCCGGTGTATGGATATCCTTCATATCAGGGCCGATGGATACACAATCAAGTCCCGGCAGCTTTCCTGCAAGTATTCCGCATTCCAGACCGGCATGAATCGCTTCAATTCGGGGGGATTTTCCGTACATCTCTTCATATACCTTCACCATCTTTTCACGAAGGGGCGAATTCTGTTTGAACTCCCAAGCGGGATAGTCACCTGAAATATCCCATTTTCCTCCCTGGGATTCCAAAAGCAGGCAAACCTTATCAATAATCATTTCTTTTTCACTCATAACGGAACTGCGCACGGAGTAATCCAACTCCACTTCCCTGCCTTCTGTCCGCAGGATACCGAGATTCAGAGAGGTCTGCACCAGTCCGCTGATATCCGCGCTTATGCTCTGGATTCCGTTCGGCATCATAAAGAGAAGCATCTCCGCCTTTTTAGTGCTTTCCTCCGTAAATACCTTCCATTCACCCTGTCCTTTTTCCAATACCCGGATCCTGATTCCCGAATCCGTAACCGTATATTCTCTCTGCAGTATTTTTTCCAGCTGCCCTAAAGAATCTTCCAAATCCGCACAATTATCCTGTTCCGCAAAAAGCTCCGCCCTGGAAGCCGAAGGGATTGCGTTATCCGCACTGCCTCCTTCCACAGACATAAACCTGACGTCACCTTTTTTTCTGCAGAAATGTATGAGCCTTCCCAGGAGACAATTTGCGTTGGCTCTTCCCTTATCAATTTCCGCCCCGGAGTGGCCGCCTGTCAGTCCGCCTATTTCTATCAGAAGCCGGCAGCCCTGCTTTTTCTCTGTTTCCACCGGCAGCCTGCCGTGAACCCTGGCTCCTCCCGCACAGCTTGTCAGAAGCACGCCTTCTTCTTCATTATCCAGATTCAGCATCCGGCGTCCCCTGCACATAGAAAGATCAATTCCATTGGCTCCTTCCATTCCGGTTTCCTCGTCCACGGTTATTACCACCTCAAGACGGGGATGGGCAATGCTTTCCGAATCCAGAAGAGCCAGCCCATATGCTACGGCGATCCCGTCATCCCCGCCCAGGCTCGTTCCCCTGGCAAGAAGATAATCTCCGTCCACATCCAAATCAAGGCCTTCTTTCGTCATATCTTTGGCGCAGTCCGGTTTCTTTACCGCAACCATATCCATATGCCCCTGAAGAATCACAGGTTCCTCTTTCTCATATCCGGCAGTGGCTTCCTTGATAATAACCACATTTTTCAGCTCATCCTGAAAATAAGCAAGATTCCTTTCTTTAGCGAAATCCACAAGGTAATTGCTGATTCTCTCCACATTTCCGGAGCCATGGGGTATCTCACAGATTTCTTCAAAAAAGTGAAAAACCGACTTGGGTTCCAACTGGCTTACTTTGCTCATATCCTATATTCTCCTTTTGACCGGTCATTTTATATGTGTATTAATTACGCTAATGACTCAAACTC
>NZ_MPDJ01000003.1:237108-327514 GCF_001881565.1 Eisenbergiella tayi | reverse complement strand
CGGCAAGTACTTTTGGGACTGCCGTCCGGCCCGGCATCCCTTCCTTCCCTCCGCCGGCTATGCAGGGTTTCCTGTAAGGGGCGTATAAACTCGCCGGTCCTTAGGCCGCGTCCTTTGCGGCCTTAGTACCGCTGCGTGTTTATCCGAGCGAAAGCGTCTCCTGTAAGGATCCCTGCATAGCCGGCGGAGGGAAGGAAGGGATGCCGGGCCGGACGGCAGTCCCAAAAGCACTTGCCGGAGGGGACAGGGACATATGCGGAGTTTGAGTCATTAACCGATAAAGCGGCCTGATAGTATACTATCAAACCGCTTAATCCCAAATACCGCCTTGCGTAAATTCCTATGCGCTGATATCCGAATTTACGTAATGCGGTACTTAAAACTCCCCGAGTAGGGCTCGAACCTACAACAACTCGGTTAACAGCCGAGTGCTCTACCATTGAGCTATCGAGGAATATATTATTGGTGGTTTTCTGCCACTAAATATGATTATAGTTTCCAGTATTCCCCTTGTCAATAGCAGATATTCACTTTTTCTGTCAGTTTGCCAAGTTAATTATACTGTTTCCCCTGCGAATGCCCTGAAGATGCCGCTTCAGCGGCTCCGATGCCGTACATCACGTGTACGGCACGGCCTTGACATTAATCCGTTTATTTCCCTTTCAATCCTTCTTCCAGCCTGTCCAGAGGAAAAGGCGGCATCGCCAGCGGCTTCACCGCAATAGACATGAGCATGGCCGGATTATCATCAGCCGCTATTCTGTTGGAGCTCAGAGTGCCGCATAACCGGCACCTGTGTATAATAGCCCATTCCCCGTTTTTACGCACCCATACGCTCACCGGATCCATTATTCCCTTACACAGGGACGCCCTGTCTCCCGGCTCATTATCCACATGAACACTGCAAAGACATTTGGGACAATGGTTTCTGTGCATACTCCCCGCTCCGTCCGGCGCTGCCGGATTGCCGCACACCTGACAGACAAAGCTTTCCATACATGGATTATGTCTGTAATCAATCCGTGTCCGCCTCATTTTAGCCGGCATCCCATCCGTCTCTTCCTTCATCATCTGATAAACATCAAACCGTTCCCGCCTTATACGTTTTTCCCGCAGCGCTTCCAATACCCTGCAGCCATCCTCATGTGTATGGGAACAATCCGCAAACCTGCATTCTTCCGCCAATTCTGTGATTTCCGGAAAAACAGCCCCGAGCTCTTCTTCTGTCATATGAGACAGCGCCCAGTCCCGGAAGCCCGGCGTATCCGTCAGCAATGTCCCGTCTGTCCCCGCATACAGATGCGCGGTATTCGTTCCGCCCGCAGGGCCTTCCATCCCTTCTATACCATCTGACGCCTGCAGTATTCCCCGGATCAGCGTTGTCTTTCCGCAGCCTCTGTCACCGGCTATCACCACGCTTTTTCCCTTTACAGCATTAATCAGCTCCTCCTGTGGTTCCCGTGCGGATCCCACATATACAAAATTCCCCGTCTTCCTGTAAATATCCAGTTTCTCATATAAAAGCCCCTGCGCGCTCTCCTTCACCAGATCCCATTTGCTGATAAAAAAGCCTGCCTCCATACCGGCCCGTCTCGCCGCCGCAGCCGCCATTTCCAGATATCCGGCCTGATAAAGAAGATAATCCGCACTCACTACGGCAACAAGGCAATCTGCATTGACTGCAATCCTGATATCATCTCTGCCTTCCTGCTGCTGTTTTCCTTCCCTTCTTTTCCCCTGCCTTCGGTTTCCGCGGTATAATTCCGTACTGCGGGGCAGGATTTCAATCAGACGATACTGCTGTGCCGATACCTGTTCTACAATCACCCGGTCACCCACTGCCGTTTCCAGGCTGTTTTCACCGCCGGGCAGCATACACACAATTTCCTTTCCTTCCAGCAGCACCAGAGCCTGTTTATTCCCGATCCGGGCAACAAGCCCCTGCTGCCGCTCTTTTTGTCCCTCAAGGTTCCCCCATTCCGCTTTATTCTTTTTTCTTTTCATGAAAATACATCCTCTCTGCCGTCAAACTGTTACTATTATGAGGCTATTATAGGTACCGGCTTAACTCCTCCGCAACCGATTTGATATTTCTGAAAAGAAAAGGCGGCTCTCACAGAGAATATCCGGCAAATTTATAGCCGCCTTGAAAAAACCATAGTCCATCAGACAGGGGACAGCCCACAGAGCTGTCCCCTTATCTTCCGTCATGCGGAACCCTCCCGACACCGGGCAATGATCTTCTGAATACTCTTCGGAGAAAGATAATAATCCTCAGACAGATGGGAAACCGGCACTCCTTCCCTGTATCTGCGATATATTTCCCTGTTTCTCACCTGGGTCTCCTTTTTTCTGTCGGTGTTTTCCCCCCAGGCCTTCCGGTTCATTTCCTTCCGCGGAATATAAAGATATTCTCCGTCCACATAATTCTGTATCAAATCTATTAATTCTTCCGGCAGTACATCTGCCGCTTTTTTATAGCTCATCATGCTCTCTCCTTTTTGTTTTGTCAGGAATGAGCAAAGGCTATACAAGTATCATTTTTATTCTTCTGAAAATGTTACACGACAGCCTTTGCTACGCATAACAAAACACACCGGAAAGACTTGATTTCTTCATGAAAATTTTCTCCTTTTTCTGTTTTTGACTTAAAATATTCCGTTTTCTTAATTTTACCGGACAAAAAAGAAGCAGAAACCCCTGCCATTCGGAGTTTCTGCCTACTATAAGCGATAATCAAAAAGAAGCCCGCCGTTTTCCCAAACAGCATCCTGAATTCATCCATCCGCAAAATAAGTACAACAAAAAGCCCTCATGACCTGAGAGTCTCTGATTTTATTGTCTCCCATTTTATCGAACAGACGACATCCACACACCTCCTTTTAAAACATGAATTCATTATAACAGATGATTTTCCGCCCATCAACCCTTTTTCCACCCCTGCCGGCTTTTTTCCCGCTTTTTCCTTCCCGGCGCCTTTATCTCTGATGACAATTCCTGCACGAAGGAAACCAAAAGCATCAAAAGCTTTTTAGCACTATCTTAACCTCAAAAACCATCCTTTTTTTATAATAAGTGCTATAATTCAGGTATAAGAAAAAGACGTAATAAAGAAAGAGGTGTTACTATGACAGCGGGGATTCTCATAGGAGCCATTATTGCAATTGTCTGCGGAAAATTTCTTTTGACCTTTATTACAATTTACAAAAATTCCTTTACAATCGGAAAGGACTCCTGAACAAGCAGCGGCGGCCAGGCTCTTCTGACCGTCATCGTCCAAGAAAAACAGGGCGGCCAGTATTGGCCGCCCTGTCACAGTTTCAAAATCAGTCTTCGTCATCCGCTTCACTTGCCGCAACGGCCGAAACAACGGAAGAAACCGCCGCAACAACTACTGCAACAATAATAATCAATAACATACCGCCCATCAAAAGCAATATTTCCATCTATCGACATCCTCCATATCCATTCAATTAGTACTGGCCTGCGGCATTTCGTGAATGCCTGTCCGCTTTTGTTATTATAGCACACAGCAGCCTATCCTACAAGCAAAAAGACTCCGGTTTACCCGGAGCCTTAATAACAAATCTGCAAAAATACGTTTTCTGTCTTATGCAATTTTGGATTTAGCCACTTCTGCAAGAGTTGTGAATCCTTCTGCATCATTAACAGCCATTTCTGCCAGCATCTTTCTGTTCATATCGATACCAGCCAGCTTCAGGCCATACATAAATTTGCTGTAAGATAAACCATTCATTCTTGCCGCTGCATTGATACGTGCGATCCACAGCTGTCTGAACTGACGCTTTCTCTCTTTACGTCCTGCGTAAGAAGAGGTAAGAGCTCTCATAACAGACTGCTTTGCTACTCTGTACTGTTTGGATCTAGCTCCTCTGTAACCTTTCGCAAGTTTTAATACCTTGTTATGTTTTCTTCTGGCATTCATGCCGCCTTTAATTCTTGCCATCTCTTAATTTTCCTCCTTACGACTTATAAATACGGTAATATCTTCTTCATATTCTTAACATTGGTTGCATCCGTAATAGCCGGCTTTCTGAGATTTCTTTTTCTCTTTGTGGATTTCTTCGTTAAGATATGGCTCTTGTAAGCTTTGGATCTTTTTAACTTACCGGTTCCGGTAACTTTAAAACGTTTTGCAGCTGATCTGCTTGTCTTCATTTTGGGCATAACAAAATCCTCCTATACTCATTATCCTGAAAATCTATTTTAACTGTACGTATTAACGCTTTTCAGTTAAAAACATGGTCATAGTACGTCCTTCCACCTTGGGAGCCTTTTCCACTACTGCCACATCTGCCAGCATCTGGGCAAAATCATCCAGAATATGTTTACTCTTGGACATATGAGCCATCTCACGTCCGCGGAAACGCAGGGTAACCTTTACCTTGTTTCCTTTGGTGATAAACTTCTTCGCCGCGGTAACCTTGGTGTTCATATCATTCGTATCGATATTGGGAGACATACGGATTTCTTTAATCTCGATTGTCCTCTGTTTTTTCTTTGCTTCCTTTTCCTTACGTGCAAGCTCATATCTGTATTTCCCGTAATCCACTATTCTACATACGGGCGGCTTTGCCGTAGGCGCGATCTTAACCAAATCAAGGCCTGCTTCTTCCGCTATCTTCATAGCATCCTTAGAAGACATGACGCCAAGCTGAGAGCCATCCTCTCCTATCAAACGTATCTCCCTGTCTCTGATCTGTTCGTTAATTAATAATTCGCTAATTGTTTTGCCCTCCTAAGAAACAAACGGATCCGCACTTTCCGTGCGTCCTCAATTAAAAGATAAATAAACTGCCTGCGGCCGGACTTCCCTGCCGCCTGATCTGCGGATGCCGCGCCATGCGGTACATCCTGACATCCAAAAAAAGTGGATAGTCAGACTATCCACCTAAATTCCCTAAATCCATGCAGTTTCCTGCCGGTTTACTGAACCTATGAACACCTATGAGCCCGATTGCTATAGGGTGAGAGTGGATACTCTGCTTGCATGTAATGTACTCACGTACTTGAATACTCTATCATATCCACCCGGTCATGTCAACACATTTTCCGAATTTCATGTTCTGAATTTCATGTTCTGAATTTTCTGAATTTCATGTTTAAAACTACATGTCAAATAAGTAATTACACTGTAGATTCACCTGACTGCAAGCAGGCTGCTCAATTGCCGGAATTATTCAGGAAAGCCTCCGCATTATCCATTGTGACTTTATAATAGGGAAGATAAATATATTTTCCGTTCTCAAACTCGATTTCCTCCAGGCCTTCCCCTGAAACAAGCGAAACCGCCAGCTTTGCCATTGCCGCAGCCTGCCCTTCCTTATCATTATACACGGTTCCGGACAATTTAGATTCCAGGACGGCTTTCAGCCCCGCATCCGTACCGTCTATCCCAAAAAACACAGGCAGGGCGGATTCCGTAATATTCAGCTTCGCATAAGCGTCAATGGCTCCCAAAGCCATATCGTCATTGTTCGCCAGGACAAGCTCAATCTCATTGGAATGCTGGCCGATCATCTGCATCATCCGGTTCTGGGCCTGTGCACGGTTCCAGTTGGCTATTCCGTAGCTCAGTTTTTCAAGCTCAATTCCATTATTTTTCAGCGTATCCACCGCATTTTCCGTCCGGATAATGGAATCCTGATGCCCCGGCTCTCCTTCCAGCACCACATACTGAATCTTCCCGTCCCTGTTGCGGTCCACCCGACTGTCCGAATGTATCAGCTCCGCCGCCAGCTCACCCTGCATCACCCCCGACTGCTTCGCATCCGCACCCACATAATAAAGCTTTTCCCACTGCATCATATCCTCTGCAACAGGTTCCCTGTTAAAAAATATGACAGGCACATCATTTTCCCTTGCCAGATCAATGATCTCCGAGGGGTCGGCCCGATCCACCAGATTGATGCACAATACATTACTCCCCTCATCTATCAGTGCCTTCACCTGATCGTTCTGGGTGCGCTGGGAGCCTGCCGCATCCCGGACCGTCACCGTTGTCTCCATTCCGTCCCCCGAAAATCCATTCAGCTGTTCTTTGAGACAGTCAATCAATTCCCCGATAAACACGTCGCCGCCATCGTAACTTGCCACTCCCACATAGACCTTATCAGGCGCGGCCGGCTGCTTACCGCAGGCGGCAAGAAGAAGCGCTCCTGACAGGACGAGCATTCCTGCCGTATATTTTTTTGCCTTCATGATACCCCCTCGTTTTACCCTGCCATTCTACTGGCTCATTGTAAAAATAATCTCCTGATTTTCCCTGGAAAACAGGTTATCTCTTCGGATAACGTTATAGGAAACCATCCGATCCTGCATTTTGTGCAGATAATGTGTGAGACTCTCCGCCGCCTCTTTCAGACTCTGGTAGCCTACATTAAACTCATCGGGCACCACCAGGCAGCCCACGATGCCCGTATCAAGGTAATAAACTGCTTCCGTGGAATTCCCGATCCCATACACCAGCGCACCATGCAGATTATTCGCAGCGGCATATTCACCCGCCATGGTAAGGCTGTTGTCATCCAGGGCAATCACTAAATCCACAGCAGGCTGGCTGTCCAAAAGAGCTTCCCCCTCTTCCGAAAAGGGCGCCGCCGCAGACCAGCTGATGCTGGCATCCGTATGTTCCATGGCATCCGTAAATCCCCTTCTCCGTTCGATGGCCGCGCGTGAATCCCCTGTTTTGGAAAATATGCCCAGAGTCTTTCCGCTCAGATTTCCGTTATAATCCTTCAGGAGCTCCTCCGCCAAAGCAGCTCCCAGGGCATAATTATCCGGTCCCACCACCGGAAGCAGGGATTCCTCACCTTCTTCAGATGCCGCATTCCCTATCAGCATCACGGGAACCCGGTTTCCCATTTTCCACAGCATTTCTTCCGAGCCCGGAACAGGCTGCACGATGATCGCATCCGCCCCGTTATCAATTTCCCTTTCTATCAGGCTCTTTTCCTCTTCCACAGTTAACGTGCTGCCGGTACTGACAATAAACATCCTGACATCCATATCCTCCGCCGCCATTTTCAGCCCGTATTGAAAGGCCGCCCATTGGGTGTCCTCCGAATCCTGGATTATCACGGAAATCTTATCCTGTTCCTTTCCGTTCCTCTCCCGCACCATAATAAAAGCCACGGCAATCACCATGACTGCCAAAAGGGTTTCCGTAAGAAAAAACATTTTTTTGTTGTTCTTCATCTCCACCTGCCCCAGAACGTATTTTAAACTTACTCGTAACTGCCCTGTCCCCTCACAGCCGCAATTACTCTACGTATCTTTGTTATTCATTTCTTCCCGGTTGAATATATGTCCCATCTCCAGAATCTTCCTGTTTTCCTCCGTATACGGCACTGCCGGAAGAAAGACGGAGACAGTGGTCCCCTCGTCCGGCTCACTTTCCACCCGGAGCCCAAATTCCTTTCCGAAAAGAATCTGAACCCGGTTGTTTACATTCACAAGGCCAACCCCGGAACCATGCTTACGTACTCTGCTGCTGTCCGTAAGCAGGAAGCGCACCTCTTCCTCCGACATCCCGATTCCGTTATCTTCTACTGACAGAACAATACTGCCTTCCCTGAGTCTCCCTGTCACCTTTATTTCCCCGCAGTCATCCATACCGCTGACCCCATAATTGATAGCGTTTTCAAGGATTGGCTGCAAAACCAGCTTTACCGTACAATAGGAACAGATATCAGGCTCTACGTCAAATACAACGGAAAATGAATTTTTATACCGTACCTTCTGTATGTTCATATAGCTTTCCGCATGCTGCAGTTCATCCTTCACACTGATCACCGTTCGTCCCTGGGACAGGCTGATCCGGAAAAGCTTTGCCAGCTGGGAAATCATAAATACGGCCTCGTCATTGCGTCCGCCTTCCACCATCCACGTAATGGAATCCAGCGTATTGTATAAAAAGTGGGGATTGATCTGGCTCTGCAGCGCATCCAGTTCACTTCTTCTTCTTTCATTCTGCTCCTGGACAATCTCCTTCATAAGAACTTCAATCTTTTCATAAGAGCTTTGAATCGAATGTCCCAGATACCTGATTTCCGAGGAACCGCCGATATAAATCTTCGGCTTTCCCCCCGCCTCATATCCCATAACCGAATCATTCAGCCTGCAGATAGGGCTGGATATCCTTACCGAAACCACACGGTAAATAATGACCAGCGTAATTACCATCAGCAGCATGAGCATAACAATAAAATACCGGACATTAATCATTCCATGAGTGAATGTGGAATCAGGAATCACCCCCACAAGCTTCCAGCCGGTATAGCTTATGGTATTTACAATCACCGTCCTGTGCTCCCCTTCAAAGGTTTCGTCACAGACACCGTCTCTGTACTTTGCGGCGACCGCACTGTTTTCACTTGCGATCCCGTCGCTTATCTGTATCTGGCGCGGATGATAGATAATCTGCCCGTTGCTGTCACACAGATAGTAATACTGCCCGTTATTTAATGCATTGATCTGTTTCATCATACGGGAAATGCTGAAATAATCCATATCCACAAGCAGAACCCCTGTCTGCGGCTCCCCGTGATCGGAAAATTCCGCAAACCTGCTCAGTGAAATCACCCAGTAATAACGTAAGGTACCGTCATCGAACAGATTCTGGATATGAGGCGTGGAAAAATGCATATTCTCCATTTTGCCCATAGCCTGTATATACCAGTCCTGCCTGGTGACATCCGGATCCTCCTTCTGGCGCGCAACCGGCTCCGCCGCAATCAGGCTCCCGCTCCCGTTATATATGGCAATGCTGCGCAGATTGCTTTTATTGGCTTCATACAGAAGATCCATTCCTTTCTGAATGGCATCACTCTGATAAGAGAAATCATTCTCTTTTATGACATTATAATAAACCGCATCCGAAATCTGCCGCATGCTTACCAGATAATCCTCCAGATTTTCCCCGGCCTGCTCCATCAGCTTTTCCGTACTGTGTATTGTATTTTCCCGGGACAGGGCGGAAAACCTGCTGTACATCACAATGCCCAGGATCAGCATGATCGAAATGGATATGACGGAAAACACCAGCATGATCGTAGACTGTATCCCTCTGGGCCTGAAAATTTTAAATTTACGGAAATATTTATTTTTCACATGAGCCGTGCTCCATTCTGTATTTGGAAGGGGATACACCGAACCGCCTCTTAAATACATAGCTGAAATAATTGGGATCGGTATAACCAACGTTCTTCGCTATTATATAGCTTTTTTCATTTGTTTCAATCAGCATCCGCGATGCCCGTTCCATACGGTATTCCGTCAGATAGCCGATAAAAGAATTCCCTGTCTCCTTTTTAAAAACGGTAGAAAAGTAAGAATTGGAAACACCCAGCATCTCACAGATATTATCCAGAGAAATTTCTTCGTCCGAATAATGGCTTGCCACATATTCTTTTGCCCGGAATACAAAGGACTGCGTTGATTTGCTTCTTGCGCTGATCAAGGTTTCCCGGAGCAAAAGGCAGATATCAATGAGCCATTTTTCCAGCGCCTCCGGCTCCAGATCCAGAATCCGTATATACAGATTTCTGATATTCCCCGTAAATTCCGGAACCTCAATATCATTATTGACAGCGAACCGGTACAGCGCGCTTATCAGATCCATAAGATCAATATGATACTGCTGCAGGGATTTGGCCGGATAGGATATATGGTTCAGATACCGTCTGGCCGCTTTGATAATATCCTCGTCGGAATTCAGCCGGATCATGCCGAAGAGGTTAAGCAGCTCCGCATCGAGAGTCCCGTCGGATTTGCTCATTTCCTTCGGCGCAATCTCCTTCATGTTAATGGCCCTGGAAACGCCATAGATAACACGGTAAGAAACAGCCTCCCTCGCGCTGCTGTAGGACTGCGCCAGACCGGTAAGCCGCCCGCAGACCTGTCCGATTCCCACGGTGACAACAGCGCCGATGATACGCTGGGCATACCTGCAGAACCTGTCACATTCATCCGTCAGCTCCGGAACCTCATTTTCACTCTTCAGCTGTGCGATCAAAACCGTGTTCTCAAGATAGGAAAAGCATTTCGCCTGCCACTTCTCTCCCAGATGCTCCCTTGCCTGCCTCTGGACAGACGCTGCCAGAAGCAGAGGATTCATATTCTCCGGCACCCGGCTGGATGAAGTGTGAACCACAAGACAGCAGTAAAACGGCCCTTCAAAAGAAACCTGATAATCGGAAAGATACCTGGAAATCTCCTCCTCCCGCAGCCTTCCTTCGATCAGGGTAGAATAAAAATTAGCCTGCAGAAACGGCAGAGACTCCATATAATATTTCTGCAGCACCGCCACATTCCGTTTTTCACTGATTTCCTGATCCAGCTTTATTTTCAGCTGCGTGAATACATTAATGAGCTCCGTTGAATTAACCGGCTTCAGAATATATTCCTCCACCTCCAGATGAACGGCCTCCTTCGCATATTCAAACTCATCAAAACCCGTAAGGAACAAAATCTTGGTCGTGGTAAATTCCGCCTTTATATTCTTCGCCAGCTCCATACCGTCCATATAAGGCATCTTAATATCCGTCAAAACCACATCCGGCTGAAATTCCTCCACCATTTCCAGCGCCTTAACGCCATTATTGGCAAATCCGATCACAGAGAAGCCCAGCCCTTCCCAATTAATTTTCCTCCTGATGGCCTGAAGCACCTCTTCCTCATCATCCACCAGAAGCACCGTATATGTATCCATACCTATTCTCCATTCATCAATCCGGGCTCCGCTTTCCAATATCCTAATTATAACAAATGCCCAAAGCTATGTAAATGTACACCCCATATATCGCATGCCCCATATATCATACCCCTACATCAGCAAGCCGCCATCCCCTCCCTAACTCATCTCTCCCCCCTGCTCTTCCCGATCCGCTTCCCACGCCCTGCTCTCCCGCCCTACACAGCCTACCTGTTCCCGGAGCCCTGTGCGTCTGCCATCGTTTCCGTCCGGCGGCCCTCCCCCGTTCCCTCCTGCGGGCGGCGGCTCTGCAAGGATTCCTGTAAGGGTCGTATAAACACGCCGGTCCTTAGGCTGCGTCCTCTGCAGCCTTAGTACCGCTGCGTGTTTATCCGAGCGAAAGCGCACCCGCACAGGAACCTTGCAGAGCCGCCACCCGCAGGAGGGAACGGGGGAGGGCCGCCGGACGGAAACGATGGCAGACGCACAGGGCGCCGGGAACCCCACCACCACGAAAAGAGCCAGAAGGCCTTCTGACTCTTTTTTGCGGCATAAACCACTATTTTTTCTGAACATACTTCAGACAGTCAAGGGTTACTGCAGTAATGATGATAATGCCTTCAAATACGAACTGAAGGTTTGTATCAATGCCAAGGATAGTAAGGGAATATATGAGCACGGTGAAAATCAATACACCGACTACCACGCCCGAAATCTTTCCGATACCGCCGGTAAAGGATACACCGCCGACCACGCAGGCCGCGATTGCATCCATTTCCCAGCCCTGCCCATAGGCTGCGGAACCGGAGCCTACCATTCTTGCACACTCAAGCCATGAGCCGAAGCCGTAAAGAATACCTGCCAGGATGAATGCCCCCATGGTTACGGCGAATACGGAGATACCTGAAACGGATGCCGCCTCCGGATTCCCTCCCACCGCGTACAGATTTTTACCAAAGGTGGTTTTATTCCAGATAAACCATACAATGACGATGGCCGCTACCGCCCAGAGAATAATTGTAGGGAAGCCATTGAGCCTGGGGATAATCATTTTGGGGATCGACGGCTCTATGGCGCCGAAGGACACCCCTTTGGTAGCATAGGTAACGAGGCCGAAAATCACCAGCATATTGGACATCGTGGAGATAAAGGGATGCATTTTAAATTTGGCTGTAAAGAATCCGCCGATGGCTGTAAAGAATGTGCACAGGAGAATACACATTACCAGGGCAAAAATCACTCTCAAGCCGACAGGCATGCCCGTAAAGTCAAATACATGTCCGAAAACAGCACCCGTATTGATACCCTGATGCATGATGATGGTTGCCGTCGTCATGCCCATACCGACCATACGCCCGATGGAAAGGTCCGTGCCGGTAAGGAGAATCAGGCCTGCAACACCGAGGGCAAGAAACATTCTCGGAGATGCCTGCTGCAGTATATTTAAAATATTGTTATAAGTCAGCAGCGGAACATGCTTTACAATGGGAGTTGCTATACACAGCCCGATAAAAATCAGGATAATCGCTATATACAGACCATTCTGCAGCAGAAATGTCCTGCGGTTAAAGGTGTATTTATAATTTTCCCATTTCTGCGCCCGTTTCTGCATAAACGTAAATTTAGATATACGCAGCATATCGATCAGATGATATTTCCAGACAAGAGCCGCATGTCTTCTGTCCTTTATCTGCGCCAGTTCCTTATCCAGCTCCATTTTCGCATCAAAACGGCGGTTCTTATACACATACTTTTCGTTCTTTATTTCCTTGCGATCGGTAAGCTTCGCAAGCGTTTTCTTATGCTCCTGCTCCAGCAGAGCCATATTATCCGCATGTTTTCTCTTTACAAGCATTTTTTCCTGTGCACAGCTCTGTTTCACCGCCTGGTAGTAGTCCTTGTCAAAATGCTCGTTCAGATAAGACTCCGCCTTCGAAATCAGCTTGGAAACCTCTTCCTTATTCTTCGCTTCCACCGCTTTCGCTTTATCCATGGAAGCCTTAAGCTGTGCAGTCCTCGACGCCTTCTCTTCCTTCGAAAGGCCATGGTCCCTCTTCACTCCGTCTATTTCGCTTTGAAGAGAAATTACCTTATTTGAGCCATCCTCTCTGAGACTGTCAATCTTTTCCTGAATCTCACCCACATAATCCTCAATTGGCTTACGCAGCTGCATTTCCTGTTCCGCCGTAAGGGTTTTACTAATTTCATTATCCATATCACAATCTCCCCCATTATAGGTATTTAGCACTGAGTCTCAACAGCTCCTCCTGGTTTGTCTCTTTTGTATTGACAATCCCGGACAGACGGCCGTTTGACATAACACCAATACGGTTGGTAATTCCCAGAATTTCCGGCATTTCAGAAGAAACAACGATAATCGTCTTTCCCTGCTTCGCCATATTGATGATCAGTTCATATATTTCGTATTTTGCACCCACATCAATTCCTCTTGTAGGTTCATCCATCATGAATACCCGGGGTCCGCGCTCCAGCCATTTTCCAAAAATAACCTTCTGCTGATTGCCGCCGGAAAGGCTTGAAATCATATCATCCGGTCCCATACATTTGGTATGCATGATTTTGATTTCATTTCCGGTGGCCTTTATCATCTTTGCGTCAGAAAGCGCCACACCGGTCTTATACTGTTCCAGATTGGCAATCGTGGTATTAAAGGTAAGATCGCCCTTCAGGAAAAGCCCGTTGGCCTTACGTTCTTCGGTAATCATGGCGAAGCCATGCTCCATGGCCTCCCTTGCACTGTTAAAATTCATAAGGCGGTTGTTGAAGTATACCCGTCCTGCCGCTCTGGTGCGGACGCCGAAGATTGTTTCCAGAAGCTCCGTCCTCCCCGCTCCCACCAGGCCGTACAGCCCGAAGATCTCCCCTTCCCTTACATCAAAGGAGACATCCTGCAGATGAGGCTCAAATTTCGTAGACAGATTCTGGATGGATAAAATCACACCCTTGGGAACGTTGTCCACCGGAGGGAACCGATTATCAAGGGAACGGCCTACCATGGCAGCAATCAGCTCATTCATGTTCGCATCACTGGTGCTCTTTGTCATGACCAGGTTTCCGTCCCGGAGCACCGATATCTCATCACAGATTTCAAATATCTCATCCATCTTATGAGAGATATAAATCAGGGCGATTCCCTGTTTTTTCAACATCCTCATCATCTCAAAGAGCTTATCAACCTCCTGTACCGTCAGAGAGGATGTGGGTTCATCAAGAACGATCACTCTGGAATTATAGGAAATAGCCTTGGCTATTTCGCACATCTGCCTCTGTGACACAGACATATTCCTCATGGGCTGGGTCAGGTTGACCGTCATGCCCAGCTTTCTGAAAAGATCAGAGGCTTCCTTTTTCATTCTGCCTTCATCGACGATTCCCATGGAATTCACAGGATACCGCCCGAGGAACAGATTATCCACCACATTCCGTTCCAGGCACTGATTCAGCTCCTGGTGGACCATGGCAATTCCGTTTTCAAGCGCATCCTTGGGGCCGGAAAAGCTCACCTCCTTACCATTCAGGAAAATCGTACCCTCATCCTTCTGATATGTACCGAAAAGGCACTTCATCATGGTTGACTTACCGGCTCCGTTTTCACCCATAAGGCCCATGACGGTTCCGCTCTTTACATCCATGCTGATACGGTCCAGAACCCTGTTCCGGCCAAAGGATTTGCTCATGCCGCGTATTGATAAGACGATATCATCTTTCTTATCTGCCATAATTTTTACTCCTCTGTTATTAAAACGCCTGCTTCCCAAAAGAGGTTATTAGGGAGAATTTCTTCTCCCTAATAACCTGCCCGGCTTTCGTATCAACAAAAATTACTGATCGAGCAGGGATGTATAAGACGCTGCGTTGTCCGTCTTAACCATGTTGATTGCAAATGCATCATACTGGCTGGGGTTGCCCAGACGGTTGGTAATATTGGACTCTGTCTGTCCGTCGCCGCCGATGTAGTCAACATCAAGGTTGAGGAGCTTATCATACTTCTGAAGGAGCGGCTGATAGGTAGAGCCCAGGAAGTTATCGGATGAATTGTAGATATCCAGCCATACCTTCTTTGCAGGGCTTGTGCTCTCATCCAGCTGATTGGATACCGGCGCATAAACCATTGTGGAATCCATAAAATCCTTGTAGTTGTCAGAAGTAACGGCAACATTCAGTGCATAATAGGAACGTTCTTCTTCTCTGTATACATACACGTCTTCACTCAGGACATTTCCTGCCGCATCCGCAGTGGCGATACCTGTGTTGATATCAACTCCGTCAAGAGCGTTGCGCAGAACACGAAGTGTCAGATATGCCTGTACGTCCGCATGCTGGCTGATGGTTCCGCCATAGCCTTCTGCGATGGCTGCTACCGCATCACTGTTTGCATCATAGCCAAAGGTGGGAACTTCATTATCCTTGGACCATGCATTGAACATTGACATTCCCATACCATCGTTATTGGAAACAACAATATCAATCTGATCACCGAAGGAGGAGGACCATGTTCCTATGGCATTTCCTGCTGTGGCCGCATCCCATGTAGCGCCCGCGGAGTTCTTCATTTCCTGGGAAGCAAGCTCACGGACGATATACTGCTTTCCGTTTACCTCAAGGGTTCCGTCCTGTACCGCCGCTGCCGTGCCGTCCGTATTGGTTCCTACCGGCTCACTGTTGATATTTCCGTCCTTCTCAATTCCTGTGCCGAGAGCCTTGCGGACACCTCTTGTACGTGCGATGGAATCGTTATGGCCGATATCACCGATAGCCAACACATAGCCGATGATGCCGTCGCCATTACGGTCAATGGCGTCTATGTTCTGCTCGATATAATCTTTTACCATGGTCCCCTGGAGTTCCGCTCCCTGGTTGGCATCAAAGCCTACATAATATGTATCCTTGTTATAATTCAAAGCCGTCATATCAAGCTGTCCGGTGGCGCTGCTTGAAGGCTGACGGTTAAACCATACCAGCGGTTTATCCTTGTTTGCAACAGTTCCTCCATCAGCCGGTGCCGCTTCCGCGGGAGCGGATGTCTCCGTACCTGCCGCCGTCGTCTCTGTACCCGCAGCCGGTGACTCTGTCACTGCAGGCTTCTCACCGGAGCCGCATGCGGCCAGGGAAAGACTCAGCACTGCTGCCATTGCCATACAACCTAATTTTCTCTTCATATTTTTCTCCCTTCTGTTTGACACGTTTCCTTGTTGTTTGTCAATATCGATAGTTTATACAATATTTCGCCAATATTATATAGAATATTTTTTGATTTTCATTGAAAATTCTATTTTTTCAATAACACATGCTGCAAATACAACATTTTTATACTATTTTTATCGGCATATTTATCAATCAAGTTCAGCGCAACAAAAAAACGGCGGAAAAATCTGCAGCATTACAGACTTTTCCACCGTTTTCTGAAGCCGGTACCGGCTTCACATTATATTCTTATTTTTCTTTAAAGGTTGCACATGCTGTTTCTCTGCAGTCACATGCTCCGCATCCCTTTATATCAACATGCTCCGCATAGCATTTGTAATTTGTGTTGAATACACATTTTACCGCTTCACAGTCAATGCTGATAGTCCTGCAGGGATTCATGGAATTGGATGTGCTGTCCCCGCTTCTCTGCTTAAAGCTGTCGCAGCAGGTATCATCCTCCTGCTGTGCGCTTTTGCCGCCAACCATGATATCACCTTTGCAGCAACATCTGTCATTATTGTAGGTACAATTGTTTACTCCGCATTTTAATTCTGCCATTTCTGCTTGCCTCCTGAAATCAATTCAAACTAAACCCTGTTAGATGGTTCCAGAATTATTCTGTCTGATTTTCAGGAAAATATTCATGTTAATCCTTCACCCGGCTTATTGTCCGCTCCGCCGTTCCTGTCATCCCGCCCAGCTCCAGACGGTAAATATTAAACCAATAACGCTCCAGCAGGCAGCTGTCCGCCGTTTCCACCGAAAGGATACCCTCTTTGGCCCATTCTTTCAGAATATCCTCCCGGATCAGCCCGCTGCCTATAAACCACACCCGCTGGCCTTCCTGAAGCTTCTGCCGGATCCCTTCCATATCCTGTATGCCATGGATATCCGGAAACATTTCTTTTATCAAAGACTCCGGCTCGTTCCCATACAGCCAGCTTTCCTGATCCATATAGTAGCCCGCAACCGCCTGGACCTGGTCAAAATTAAAGATCACCGCATCCTCTTCCCCTATCCTGGAAAGCTCCTCCAATGTCCTGTCCATCTGTTCCTTTTTTAAAAATTCTCCTTTTGCAAAAGCAGAATAGTCCGCGGCCCCGACCAGACAGAGCAGAACCAGCGCCGGAACCAGCACCCTTTTTTTCTTCTGCCTGCTCAGCAAAGAAACGAAGCCGAACCAGAAGCAGCCCATGGAAGGCAGCATATACCGGTAAATGAACACCGGACGCATGAGAAAAGATACCGCAATGCCGAAAAGGGCTGTTCCTGCGAGGATACACAGGCCAAAAAAGGCATACACATCCTCGCCTGCCTTTTTTTCATCCTCTTTTCTTTTGAAAAAAGCCGCTGCCAGCAATCCCGCCAGCAGGACAAAAAGGAGTACAGCCAGCACGTAATCCGGCCACTGGTAGCCGGTGGAAGGCTTCAATACAAACTTCACGCAGCCTCCGAAGCAGCTTAAGGTAAGGGGCAGAATCCAATAATTCTCCCGTACCTGGGACACCTGCCCCACCGCGTCAGGAATCCACGGCAGATAAGCAAGGACAGAAATACCCACGCACAAAAGCCAGGTCAGCAGGCTTTTCGTCCTGGTATCTTTTTTCCTTACATACAACAGCACCGCAAGACCCACATACAGCACCGCAGCAGATACTGCGGCGAAATAATGGGTATAGGCGGCGCAGATTCCAAAGACCGTCAATGCGATCCAGTTCCTTTTCCCGCCGTTTTCCAGGATTGCCCCCGCATGAAAGAAAGCTGCCGTGATAAAAAACAACGCGAAACCGTACATTCTCACTTCTGTAGTATAGTTGGCCATCTGCGGCATGGCAAAGATACAGAAGGAAAATAGCCCGGCGCACAGCCAGCCATACCGTCTGCGTAAGAAGACAAGGGAATATCCCAGCAGCCCCAGATAAGGCAGCACCGACACGACCTTGCTTATAATCACCGCATTCGCGGAAGGCACAAAAAAGCGGCAGAAATCCACCGCTATTTTTACCAGAAGATAATAAAGCGGCGGATGCACATCCTTCACCGCAAGGGAAATCATGCGCCCCACCGGCTGGCTGATAAAGCCTTCCGTAAAAAGCTCGTCATACCATATATCGCTGCCAAAACACAGATACAGGCTGTATAATGCCATTGTGCAGGCAGCTGCAAACAGCAGGATCCCCGCCGTCTGCAGCCATGTTGTTTTTTCTTTATTCTTCATCTGTCCGTCTCCGTGATACAGGCGTCCGATGGACCGGCACTATTTCGCCTGCTGGCCATCCTCCGTAACCGTAACCTTACGGATTTCCTTCGTTCTGATTTCTTTGCATATGCAGTCGATGAACTCATCCAGGGCCTTCACACCCTCGTCCCCTGCAAAGCGGCTCCTTACCGATACCGTACCGTCCTCTTCTTCCTTCTGCCCCACAACCAGCATGTAAGGAAGCTTATCCAGTCTCGCCTGACGGATTTTGTATCCGATCTTTTCAGAACGGCTGTCCACCGTGCTCAGGATACCGTTATCCTTCAGCGCTGCATTCACCTTCTGGGCATATTCCTCGTATTTCTCAGAAATAGGAAGCACACGCACCTGTTCCGGACACAACCAGGTGGGGAACTTGCCTTCATGCTTTTCAATCAGCCAGGCCAGTGTTCTTTCATAGCATCCGATGGATGTCCTGTGGATGATATAAGGGCGCTTTTTCTCCCCGTCCGCATCAATATAGGTCATATCAAACCGTTCAGCCAGGAACATATCCAGCTGGATCGTGATCATCGTATCTTCCTTGCCGTATACGTTTTTAGCCTGGATATCCAGCTTAGGGCCATAGAAAGCCGCCTCGCCGTCTTCTTCGGTAAATTCAATGCCGATATGGTTCAGGATATCACGCATCATGTCCTGCACGTAATTCCAGGTTTCCTCATCCCCAAGATATTTCTCTTTATTGTTAGGATCCCATTTGGAAAGACGGTAGGTCACATCCTCCTCCAGCCCGAGAGTCGTCAGACAATATTTTGCCAGATCCACACAGCCGCGGAATTCCTCTTCAATCTGATCCGGCCTTACGATCAGATGGCCTTCGGAAATGGTAAACTGGCGCACTCTGGTGAGTCCGTGCATTTCCCCGGAGTCCTCGTTTCTGAACAAAGTGGATGTCTCTCCATAACGGCAGGGCAGATCCCGGTAGGATTTCTGGCTCTGCTTATACACATAATACTGGAACGGACATGTCATAGGACGAAGGGCGAAAATCTCATCATCCTTTTCCTCATCCCCAAGGACGAACATGCCTTCCTTATAATGATTCCAGTGATCGGAAATAATATACAGATCTTTTTTAGCCATCAGAGGAGTTTTTGTCCTCATATAGCCTCTTTTTTCTTCTTCATCCTCAATCCAGCGCTGCAGCGTCTGAATAATTTTAGCCCCTTTGGGCATCAGCAGCGGAAGCCCCTGTCCGATAACATCAACAGTAGCAAACAGCTCCATATCCCGTCCCAGCTTATTATGATCACGGTTTTTGATATTATCCAGGTATTCCAGATACTCAGCCAGCTCTTCCTTCGTATTAAAAGCAGTTCCGTAAATCCTCTGCAGCATGGCCCGGTTGGAATCCCCTCTCCAGTAAGCGCCTGAGGAAGAGGTGAGCTTGAAAGCCTTGATTCCTTTCGTGCTCATCAAATGAGGTCCCGCACATAAATCCGTGAAATCACCCTGGCTGTAAAAAGAAATTTCCGCATCCTCCGGAAGATCCCGGATCAGCTCCACCTTATAAGGCTCTCCTTTTTCTTCCATAAAAGCGATGGCTTCCTGCCTGGGAAGAGTGAAACGCTCCAGCTTTTCCCCTTTTTTGATGATTTTCTTCATTTCGGCTTCCAGCTTATCCAGATCCTCCCTGGAAAAAGGCTCGTGCTCAAAATCATAATAGAAGCCGTTTTCAATGCTGGGCCCTATCGCCAGCTTCGCTTCCGGAAAGACATGCTTCATGGCCTGTGCCAGCACATGGGATGCCGTATGGCGCACAACGGTAAGTCCTTCCTTGTCTCTCGCCGTCAGGATGGAAAGCTCGCAGTCCTCCGTCAGCACCGTACGCAGATCCTCCACCTTCCCGTTAACCAGTCCGGCGCAGGCCGCCCGTGCAAGCCCTTCGCTGATATCCCCTGCAATCTCAATAATACTTCTGCCTTCCTCATACTCCTTAAAGGATCCATCTTTTAATGTGATTTTCATTTCTCTTTGTTTTCTCCCTCGTCCTGTATCTTTTCTTTATCTTTTTCTCCCAGATTTATATCCGCACCCGCAATATACAGACCTCTCTTGATCGGCGCCCATATAAATCCGATGACAATTCCAAGCAAAAAGGTAACGCCCAGCAAAAGCCCCAGGTTCATATTGCTGAGTTTGCTCTCCGCAGTCATTTTTTCCTTAACCTTCCGGCCGCCTTCTGCTGTTATATTTTTGATTTCTTCCCAATCCAAATCGTTAACTCCGCGCATATAACACTCCTTTCTTAATCAGGAGGATTCTGCTTCCGCTATACCCCATTTCAGGCTTCGGCTAAAAAAAACGCCCCCCATATCTTATCCAGTCCGGCTGGGATATAAGGGACGAATACTCGCGTTTCCACCCTGATTGTCCTTTTGGTTTCCAATTCCAACGCAAAAATACGTTACATAGCTGTATTTTAGTCTACTTCATGCAGGATGTAAAGTACTTTTTGTTCCTGTATCCGCCGTCGTTCCTGTCTCCGCCGACAGACTGATGCTTTGCGCAACAGCCTCCGCCTGCTCACGGCTCACAGTCCCGGGCATGAATGCCATGCCGATAAATACCTTCAATTCCTTATCATAGGATAAAATACCTATCGTTTCCTGCTGCGGCACATCCGCCATCGCCCCCGGATGCTTATCGATTTCTCCCGGTTCCAGATACCATATATCCGCAATCCCTGTTTCCGCCGTATCTGTAGTTTTTACTGCCTCATAGGGATCCCAGTGAAAAACTGATGACAGCCGCAGTCCCGGATAAACCGTCTGATAATATTGTTCCTCAGGAATCGGATCTTCATAAGGATCAAATATATTAAAACCTATATATCCGATTAAGGTGTCCTTTTCATAAATAGAAAGCATAGAATAAAAATCACCGGGAACCAAATTTTCAACATCAGGCTTTCTGTTTTCCACCACCCAGTTTTCAGGCAAATTCACCTTCACATGAAAAGCCGAAGTATTATTTACCTTATCAATAAAAGGCAGCTTTTCCGGATTTGCCTCTTCATATGCAGGAAACGTAATGACCTCAGCCGGTTCCCTCTCTTCTGATGCTTCATTCACACTCGTTTCCCCATTCTTTTCATTCCCTGCTTTTTCATTGTTACAGCAGGTAAGTGAAACCATTAAAACAAATACCAGTACAATCAACTTAATTTGTTTCATTCCCCATCTCCATCTATTCTTTCCGTGTATATCAATTATACCAACAAAAACTTCTATAATCAGTCTAATTCCAATCAAATAAAAAGTCAAACCGCTTTGATTTGACCTTTTATTCTTTCATTTATTCAGTTAAGGCTAACGAATTGTTTTTAAATAACGAATATATTTAATAATCCAGTCAGATTTCCACCAGTTCTTACTGATACTCCACTCCTCCGGATAATCATAATCCTCCCACGACCAGGTAATCGCCCAGGTTCCATCCGGTTTCTGGGTATTTTCTATAAATTCACACTCATACGCACATATTTCCTGATTCTCCGCATAGAAATCGCTTGCCTTCGATCCGATTAAAGTTGACGGCTTACATACATATTCGGTGGCCCATATGGAGGTATCATAAGTAATGACATGCCGTATTTGCTGCTGAAGCAGGGCTCTGAATTCCGTTAAATCTATCAGCGTATCTGCAGAGTTTTCCTTCAAATACTCATAAAGCTTTACAAAGCAGGAAACATTTCCCACAGACTCCATCGGGAAATGCGCCTTAAAATAGCTGTAAGCCTCCTTTACAAGGGTACGGGCTAAGGTAAAGAGCCCGCTTTCCCGATCCGCAAATTTCAAAATAAACGTAATCAGACTTGCGGTTGGATTGTAAGATGCTTCAGCAGCAGGATCATAATCCCACCATGGGGCATGAGGAACGTTATTATTGGAAGCAATGGTATTAGCCCAGGTATGGCCGTCAAAATCCTTTTCGGAAGCTAAATATTGAAGGATTCCCTGAATAATAGGATGATCCTTTTCCTCCAATCCAACCTCTTTGATGATTTCCGTGGCGACCCATGTCTGGATCGGTGAAGAATCCGGATTCCAGCAATCAGGCTCCAGGGCATGGCCAAAGCCGCCATCTTCATTTTGATATGCCGCCAATGCAGTCAACACATCTTCTTTGCTGCCCCCTTCGAACAGATATTTCCATCGGGCAAGGTCCAATGGCCTCGCATTCTTGTAAACAAAGCTTCTGGCTTTATTATAATTCATAAAATATTCCTTTCCGTCTGACGATGCAGGTACTGTAAATTTATATTTGTATCACTCATCTATCATTGTCATTCTAAACCATTTTCTTTCGACTTTTGCGTTGTATTTTAATTCATACGAAGGAATTCCCTGCATAATAGCCTTTTGTATTTCACTGACCTCTTTTGAAAGTAAATCATGGCTGGCATACCATCCCAAAAAAATGGTCGGCTCTCCCCAGAACGATGAGCTTCCATTGCTGACACAAAACAAAGCGTATTGCGGAGACTTCTTTCCCCTCTTCATTTTCCCTGAGGACATAACCTTGTAGCACGTTGCTATCACATTCTCATTTGGAGATGATATAATGATTGTTCCTGTAACTTTTTGATTTTCCGAATTGTTATTTTGGGCAATTTCCTCAGACATAAGACTGTCTAAAGAAATATTTAGCTTACTTGAAAGAAGCAATAGCTTTTCAACCTCAGGATACCCGCCCCCCTGCTCCCATTTAGAAACAGCTTGTCTGCTAACATTCATTGTTTCCGCTAACTCTTCCTGTGAAAATCCTTTTTCTTTTCTTATTTTCTTCAAATTTTCTGCAAAACTCATAAAATACTGCTCCTTTCATATTTTATGGTTACAGTATAGATTCTCATTGCTGATTTATCTACCACCCCCTGTTTGCTTTTATGCAGCTTGAAGTTGCGAACCCCAAACCCCGGTACTAAGCGGAGGCCCAGACAGGGGCAGCCAAATCTTATAGTATATATTATCACCCCGGCATTTTTTATTGTATGATGTGATACCAAACAAGGAAGACATACCTTACTGTTCCATTTCTAATTATAAAGCCGAAGTCTCATCCGGTATTGTATAAAAACGACATGATACAATACTTATGTCCCGCTGCCCCGGCACAATTTATTTTATTGTACGGGGCAGCCCCTGCCTGCGGACACACCTGTTTACTTATCAGATATCCCCGGGAAACCGGAACATAATTCCATGGTTATGAAAAAAAGATAAATAATATGAAATAATGATGACTCTTGTTGACTTCCCTCAAAATTAGTATATATAATTGTTTTATACGGATCATACCAGCCGAAAAGGAGCGGAAATACTATGCAAGAAGTGAAACCACCTAAAAAACCATTACTTTATTATTATTGTATCGCCATGCTCGTCCTTCTGGTCCTGAACGCTTTTCTTTTCCCCAGGCTGATGTCGGCCCAGGTGGAAGAAGTCGGATATAATACCTTCATGGAAATGATGGAGAAACAGCAGATTGCGCAGGTTCAGATTGAAAGCAACCAGATCATTTTTTCAGATAAAAATTCACCTACCGGTTTCTATAAGACCGGCCCCATGGAGGATCCTGCCCTGGTGGACCGTCTTTATGCATCCGGGGCAACCTTCGGCACAGAAATTGTAAAACAGCAGCCCTTCCTGGTCACTTTCCTTCTGACCTGGATCCTGCCCATTATCGTCATGGTTGCCATCGGCCAGTTTGCAATGCGCAAGATGATGAAAGGCGGCGGAGGCATGGATTCCATGACCTTCGGCAAAAGCAACGCCAAGGTTTATGTCCAGTCGGAAACCGGCATTAAATTCGATGATGTCGCCGGTGAGGATGAAGCCAAGGAAGTGCTCTCCGAGCTGGTTGACTATCTCCATGACCCTAAAAAATACCAGGAAATCGGCGCGTCCATGCCTAAAGGCGCTTTATTGGTAGGACCTCCCGGAACAGGTAAGACCCTGCTTGCCAAGGCTGTGGCCGGAGAAGCCAATGTTCCCTTCTTTTCCATTTCCGGTTCGGAGTTCGTGGAAATGTTCGTAGGCGCCGGAGCCGCCAAGGTAAGGGATCTTTTCAAGCAGGCCAACGAAAAGGCTCCCTGTATCGTATTTATCGATGAAATCGATACCATCGGCAAGAAACGTGACGGCGGCGGATTTTCAGGCAATGACGAGCGGGAACAGACTCTGAATCAGCTGCTCACGGAAATGGATGGCTTTTCCAGCAACAACGGTGTTCTGATCCTGGCCGCCACCAACCGTCCGGAATCCCTGGATCCCGCATTGCTGCGTCCGGGCCGTTTCGACCGGCGTGTCCCGGTGGAGCTGCCTGATTTGAACGGCCGTATATCCATCCTGAAGGTTCATGCCCAGAAAGTGAAGCTGGGTGATAATGTGGATTTCAAGGCAATTGCCAGGATGGCTGCAGGCGCATCCGGAGCAGAGCTTGCCAACATGGTAAACGAGGCCGCCTTAAATGCCGTCCGCTCCGGACGTAAATTTGTGACCCAGACGGATTTGGAGGAAAGCGTGGAGGTTGTTATCGCAGGTTACCAGAAGAAGGACCGCCTGCTCAGCGACAAGGAAAAAATGATTGTTTCCTACCACGAAATCGGCCATGCGCTGGTTGCTGCAAAGCAGACCAATTCGGCGCCTGTTACTAAAATAACCATTATCCCCCGTACTTCCGGAGCCTTAGGTTATACCATGCAGGTGGATCAGGGTGATCAATACCTGCTCAGCAAGGAAGAACTGGAGAACAAGATAGCCACCTTCTGCGGCGGCCGTGCTGCAGAGGAGATTATATTCCACAGCATCACCACCGGGGCAAGCAACGATATCGAGCAGGCCACCAAGCTTGCCAGAGCCTGCATCACCCGCTACGGAATGTCTGAGGACTTTGACATGGTAGCCCTGGAGACCGTTACCAACCAGTATCTGGGCGGCGACACCTCCCTTGCCTGTTCCGAACAGACTGCCGCGCAAATCGACCGTCTTGTAGTGGGAATGGTAAAAAAAGAACATGCCAAGGCCTGCGATATCCTGAACACCAACATCGGGAAGCTGCATGAGCTGGCAAAATTCCTGTATGAAAGGGAAACCATTACCGGGGATGAATTTATGGAAATCCTCAATGCTCCTGAACGGATTCCTTCTGCCAATTCATGATCGGCAAAGCCATAAACAACGGATGCCACGCCCTGTGAGCCATCCGCATATTCCATAAAAGGAAGAGGAACGGCGCATACCAAATGCCGCTGTTCCTCTTCTTTTTATTATAATGTATAAAAGCCCTGCCTTATTTCAGCTTCCCAGCTTTGTATTCCGGTATTCATTGGCGGATATCCCTGCCTGCTTTTTAAATACCCTGGAAAAATGGGCCACATCCAGAAACCCGACTTCCTCCGCGATATCGCCGATACGCAGGGAAGGATCCTTCAGCAGTTCCTTTGCCTTTTCAATCCGGATAGTATTGAGGATTTCAGAAAAATTCTGGCCGGTATGCTTGTTCAGCAGCTTGCTCAGATGCCACTGGCTCACGTAAATCTGATCCGCCACATCCGAAAGCTTCAGCTTCTCCCTGTAATTTTCCTCTATGTATGCCAGGGCGTTCTTTACGATAAAGCAGCTGGCCGGGCTGTCTGTCTCCTCGCCTTCTTTCCCTTCCGAAGGCTCCGCTTTCTCTTTTCCTTCTTCTCCCTCCCGGTTTCCTTCCGCTTTCGAGGTATTCTCACCAACGCTCTCATCCGTCCCGTCTTCTTTTCCTGTGATTCCCTGCTTTTCCAGGTTCTCGATCATAACCCGGACCGCTTCCTCCAGTTCATCCATCTTAGAAGGCTTTAAAAGGAAACGGGTCACCCCAAGGCGGATGGCCTGCTGGGCATAGTCAAAATCCCTGAAACCGGTGAGTATGGTGATCTGCATATGGCCGAATTCCGATTTCATACCGGCGATCATTGTCAGGCCGTCTATGCCCGGCATACAGATATCCGATATCAGGATATCCGGCTTCTGCTCCCGAATCAGCTTCATGCCCTCCTGTCCGTCCCCGGCAGTTCCCACTACCCGGCAGTTATAGCTTTCCCATGGAATCATCTTGGTAAGTCCCCTGACAATTACCGGTTCATCATCCACAATCGCAACCTTATACATAATATCCCCCTGTATGTTCATGCCCTTTGGCGGGACATATGCCCTGACAAGAACACATGCCCCGCCGAGTGCATTTATTTCTCCTGTTATCCAAAACGTTTTATCATTATATCATAAACGCACAAAAACGGAAAGCGTTCTGTTAAGAAACACTTTCCGCATCTTCCCTGTTTTGTTTTTTATCCTTTAATCGCTCCTGCCGTCATACCCTTGATAATGTATTTCTGCAGGCAGACATAAACTACAATCAACGGTACTACAATAAGGGAAACCGCCGCAGCCATCAGACCGTAATCCGTACCCTGCTTTCCTGAAATTTCACTCAGCAGCCTGGTTATCGCCCAGTGATTGGGGAAACGCAGGAAGAAGGTCTGGGTAAACAGGTCGTTATAGCTCCACAGGAAACTGAAAATACCAACGGTGGCAAAGGAGGGCTTCGTCAGCGGCATAATCACCTTGAAGAAAATCTGGTATGCATTGCAGCCTTCCATATATGCCGCTTCCTCCAGCTCCACAGGCAGTCCCTTGATATACCCGGAAAGCACCACGATGGCAAAAGCCAGATTACCGGCTATCTGCGGCAGCGCACAGGACAGCAGTGCGAGCCAGAGATTATTGGTATTTACAATCCCCCAGCTGGATTCCATCCGGAATACGGGGATTATGGTTGCGAATACGGGAAACATCATTGCCGCAATGACAAGGCTGTTCATCAGGTTGCTGCCTCTGAATTTATACCGGACCAGAGCATAGGATGCCAGACCTGCGAACAGGATAACCACAGCCGCAACTGTGCAGGAAATAATAAGGCTGTTCCGGTAAGCCGTAAAAATACTGAATTTATTGATGGCCTTTTCATAATTATCCAATGTGAACAGGCCGCCAAACGGCAGGGCAAAGGAATTGGAAACAATCTGTTTCTTATCCTTAAAGGAATTCATCACTACCCAGATGAGAGGGTAAATTGTGGTTAATGCCCATACTATAAGAAGCAGATACACAAGCGGCATTCCTAAGGAAAATTTCTTCTTTTTCATCTTTGTATACCCCTTCCTAATAATCTTTTTCTTTGAAAATCATGTTCACGACCTTGGAAAGCAGGATTCCCAGTATTACGATAACGATAGCCACCGTACAACTGTAGTCAATATCCTTTCCCTGGAAGGCCCAATAGTACATGTAGGTACCGGTCAGCCATGTTTCTCCCATAGGCATGCCGTTCGGCAGCATTATCCAGGGCAAATCGAATACCTTCAGCGCGCCCGTAACAGCAAGGACGCTGCAGGTGCAGATAACGTTGTGGAGCAGGGGCAGGGATATGTATTTCACCTTCTGCCAGGTTGTGGCGCCGTCAATAGCCGCCGATTCATATAATTCATCTGAAATATTGTTAAGTCCCGTCAGCAGGATGATAAAGTAAAAGCCTACATACTGCCACATTACCGGAACCAGCATTGTCACCATTGCGTGGGCTGAATCCTTCCAGTCCGTCAGCTTATCCGCCCCGAAGAATCCCAGGAACTGATTAAGCATACCTTTGTCATACAGGAAAATCAGGTTAAACAAAAGACCAAGTGCGGTAGCGGATACTACGATGGGAAAAAAGTAAACGATACGGAAAAATTTGGCCCCCCTCTTAATATTATCCACCATGAGGGAAAGAATCAGGGCGATTCCCACCTGGCCCAAAAGCGTTACCACAATCATGATAAGCGTGTTTTTCATGGCGATTCCCATGTTCTTATCCGTAAACAGCTTTGCATAATTCTTATATATCGGGTCATTCCATCCTTTTGCAGGCGCTCCCAAATCCTTGATAATCTGGAAGCTGTTTAAGATGTTTCTGACAAACGGGTAAAACAGGTACAGCGCCAGAAAAAGGAAAGCCGGGAGAAGGAAGAAAAAGACAGGTTTTTTATTTTTATAGATATTTGGTTGACTGTTCATACCAACACCTCTCTGCCCGTTTCGCCGGGCGCTGACGATATAAATCTTTTTACAGCTTTATTATTACGTCATTCCATCATTATTTTCTTCATGAAAGGGCCGGAGGAAAAGCCTTCGGCCCTTGTGCTGTTAATAGTCTGCGTATGTTTATGACAGTTCCGCAAACACCGGATATCATCCGATTATTCGTTCATATTCTCAAGTACCTGGGAAATCGCATCTTCAATGCTGACACTGCCGGTCACGATTTCAGGCATATGGTCAAAGATAGGTGCTCTCTGTTCCTGTGTGCAAAGATCCTGTGCCGCATCGGTAACACCGGTAGCTGTTTTAATCATTACAAGACTGTCTTTCTGCAGGGAATTCAGAGAAGCTTCATCCAGCTGAACGCCGTTTTTCAGGGCTGTTGCTGCAGTCTGTGCGAACAGGGATACGTTTTCATCAGTAATCATGTCAGTGATAAAGGATACGGCTGCCGCACGTTTTTCCGGATCGTCCCATGCTTTTTTGGTAATATACCAGCCTGAAGAAAGTCCGCTGATGATATCGCTTGCTTTACGGTCATTTGCGCCGGGAACAAAGGTTACGGTAAAGTTATCAATGTCATCCGTTGCTTCCGCAATACCGCCCATTTTCCAGGAACCATCTACATAAAATGCTGCTTTTCCGTCGATAAAGCTCTGGAATACTTCAGAAGCTTCTGCGGTATTTGTATTTTCAGAGAAATAGCCTTTTTCAAACAGATCCTTGATATCGCCCAGTCCTGCAGCCCATGCCTTTCCTGCCGCGTCATCCAGGGAAGCGGGGACAGATGCATGTGTAGCCGGGGTATCATGGTTGTAAATGGAAAACTCAAACCAGTAATGGGGCTCTTTTGCCAGGGATGCTGCAATAGGTGTAAATCCGGCATCCTTGATTGTCTGGCAGATTTCCAGGAATTCATCCCATGTGGTATTTGCTCCGGGAACCTCTACGCCAGCCTGCTCACATACGGATTTATTTACATACATGCCTTCCCAGTATCCATAGAAGGGAACTGCATACTGTTTGCCGTCTGCAGGACATGCGGGAATCATTTCGTCTTTCATGTTGGATGCATAATCAGGATATACGGAACGGATTTCGTCTATGGTAACTACCTTTCCCGCTTCTACGAAGGGATTGGAGTCATTTCCGTTAAAGTAAAAGAGTACATCCGGTTCTGCGCCTGCCTCAAAGTCGGAGATAACACGGGACTTAAAGGTTTCATCCGCTGTTCCTGAGGAATCCGCTACGGTACATCCGTATTTTTCTTCCCATCTCTTCACAGAATCCTGATAATTCTGTACGTTGCTTTCTTCGCCTGCGAAGGTAGTTGTCACATTCAGCGTTGTGCCGCTCTTGACATCAAGCTCTCCGGTTTCTGCCGCAGATTCCTCCGCCGGTGTGCTTTCCTCCGATGCCTGGCTCTGTTCCGCCGCTACGGACTCCGCAGGTTTGGAGTCATTTGCTGTCTGGCTCGCGCTGCTTCCGCAGCCTGCCAGTGAAGCTGCCATCGTACATGCCAATACACAAGCTAATAATTTTCTTTTCATCTAAGAAACCTCCCTTTCGTTTTGGATGACTTGTTTTTCATCTGTACTTATCATATAACAATCCAGCGTAAAGGTTAATGATTCCTATTGTGATTATTTGTCTTTTATTGTTCTGTTCCCCAGGAAATCATTTATGCAATTTGACTGTTATTGTGCTCACCGTACATTCTTCTTTGTCGTTTTTTATTGTCAAGCCGCAGTCCAGGCCATAGATAATCTTAAGTCTCTTGTTCACATTGCGGATGCCCAGGCTTACGGAATGCTGCTCGCCGCCGTCCTCCCCACTGCCCAGGAGGTTATCCACTTTCCTTTTATCCTCTATTGACATGAGCCCGTCATTGATTATGGCTATTTTCAGCTTGTCTTCCTCCGCATAAATACGGAGTACAATCTTTCCCGCACGCCCTGACAGGCCATGTTCCACCGCATTTTCCATGATCGGCTGTATAATCAGCCTTGGAACCTCCGTCTGAAGAAGCTCAGGGTCAATCTGTTTTTCAAACTGGAATTTCTCTCCGAACCGCTGTCTGATTATATAACAATAGGCTTCCACATAGCTGATTTCCTCAGACAGAGGTATCATCTGCTGCTTCTTCCTGTCCATCGTGGCCTCCAGCATGGTGGAAAGCGCCTCGATCATGCTGCTCACCCGATCATTGCCCTCCATCCTCGCCTCCCAGTTGATGATTTCCAGGGTATTATTGAGGAAATGCGGGTTTATCTGGGACTGGAGCGCCATGATATTCGCATCCCGCAGGGCCAGCTCCTCCAGATAAATCTGTTCAAACTGATTCTTCAGCTTATCCGACATGCTGTTGAACGCATTGTCCAGATACAAAAATTCTCTGCTTGTTTCTTTCTTTTCAATTTTTACCCCGAAATGCCCCTTTTCGATTTCCGAAGCCACGTCAATCAGCCGCTGTACAGGCGTGGTAACCTTCCTGTACAGGAAATAAAATACAATGAATATAAGAGGAAGGGTGAACGCCATCATCAGGATGGTGATATACCGGATGGCCTCCTTCTCATAATGGATGGCGTCGTAGTCCATCTTCACCACATAACGGATAACATGATTGTCCATTTTCCGTTCACAGGTCACATAGGCCACTTCATCTTCTTCATGGTATACACTGTTTCTTTCCGTATCCTGCCGGCTGATAAAATCCTCCGCCCAACCGGTGCCGAACACCCACTCATCATCTATGCTGACATCATAATCCAGATACCAGGGAACTCCCTCCACGCTCTGAAAGACGCTGTCCTTGTCGATATCCATGACAATTACCGCATAGGGCGTGTATACCGGGGTCATAATATTACGCACCATATATAAATGTCCCTGTTCATTCACCCAGCCTATCCCGGTATCTATTTCCTTTGCTTTCTGATCCACACTGTCTCTTGCCTGGCTCCTGAATTCCTTAATGCTGCTGTAATTATTGCTGCTGTAGCTGTAATAGATTCGATCCGGTTCTTCTGTAAAATACAGGATTGTACTCAAAAAGCTGCTGTCATAACGGTACATCTGTTCCAGGAAGGTAGTGACCTTTTCATACAGTCCCAGACGATTTCCGTCACTCTGGTACTGTCTCCAGCTTTCCTTGATCTGAGGAATATACGAAGCATTTCTCGAAACCCGGACCGCGGCCTCCACCCTCATTTCACATATTTCCACAGCCGTATCCATGGATTTTTCTATATTTTCCCTCATCTGACCTGAAAAACGGTTGGACACATAGGTTAAAATAGCCATGGTGAGAATTGCCAGAGGCAAAAGCCAGCATAGCAGCATTAAAATGGTCATACTCCACTTTAACTGCGGCGGCTTCCGTTTTCTCTCCGGAAAAAATGTGTTCTGCACAGGCTGTACTTTTTTCAATTATAAATCCCCCTCATTCCCCGGGCCATAAACAGAACCGCCTTCGGCGGATCCTACTGGCTCTTTATAGTAAATGTACATTCATTATAATATAAAGAAAGGAGCCAGTAAACTACCAGCTCCTTCCGCAAAAATCATTCATGTCCCATAACCGGGATTATATGACCGTCAATGTACCTAGCGGTGCAATGTACCTAGCGGTGCATGGAAAAAGAATCCATGTTATAATTTTTCAGGTTTTCATGTACGCCTCTTCCGTCTGCCTGGGAAATCAGTTTATCCCTGTCTTTCTTGGCAGCCAAAGCTGCTTTATGCCGGCTGGGGCCGCCTACACAGCCGCCTTCACAAATCATACCCTCAATGAAATCTTCCGGCAGCTTGCCCAGCTTGAGAAGCATGAGCGCTTTCTTGCAGTCTGCAATACCGCTGCACTTTGCCACCTTAATATCGGTGCTTTCACCGGTTTCCTTCAGGCATTCCACAACGGCTTCGGTCACGCCGCCGCCATTGCCGAAGCGTTTTCCGAATACGCTGGCTTCCTGACTGGTATTCTCTTCCGGCTCCAGTTCTACGCCTTTGGCACGCATCATAGCACGGATTTCCCCGAAGGTCAGGACATAGTCCGCATTCCCTTTAATGCTCTTATCCTGTGCTTCCGATTTTTTGCCGATGCACGGCCCGATAAATACGGTAATAACTTCAGGATCCTTAGCTTTCAGCATTCTGGATACCGCGCACATAGGGGAAACTGTGGTGGAGATATTATCTACCAATTCAGGGAAATGTTTCTTTATATAGTTAACAAAAGCGGGACAGCAGGAGGTGGTCATTTTCTTGCCTTCCTTGAAGTTTTCCGCCCATTCTTCCGCTTCAAAAGCTGCAGTCATATCGCCGCCCAGGCCTACTTCCACGAAATCGGCAAAGCCGAGCTTCTTCATAGCAGTCTTCCAGCTCGCCATGGTAATGTTTTCGCCAAACTGTCCTTCACCGGCCGGCGCCAGCATGGTCACAACCTTTTTCCCGGCACGGATTTCATTAATGACATCCACAATACTCGTTTTGGATGCGATGGCTCCAAAAGGACAATTATGGATACACTGTCCGCACTGGATACATTTGGACTCGTCGATCTGGCATACTCCATGCTCATCCATGGTGATCGCGCTTACAGGGCAGCTCTTCATACAGGGTCTCTGTATTTTTACGATTGCCGAATAGGAACAGGCCTGGGAACATTTTCCGCAGCTCTTGCACTTATCCTGATCGATGAAAGAACGGTTATCTCCGATAGTTATGGCGCCGAAATTACATGACTGCTTACAGGATTTTGCCAGGCATCCCCTGCACAGGTCGGTTACAACGTAGCCTGATGAAATAGGACATTCCTCACAGGCTGAGTTGATAACCTGCACAATGTTGCTGCTTTCTCTTGTACCAGGACATTTTCCTTCTGCGAGTCTGACTCTCTGTCTGATAATTTCCCTTTCCTTGTAAATACAGCAGCGGAAACGCGCTTCGGGCCCGGGAATCATTTCATAAGGAAGGTTATCTTTTTTCTCGTCTAATTCACCGGCAAACGCCAGCTTAGCCACTTCAGTGAGTACCTCGTGCTTAATTTTTAAGATGGTAGCGTCATCAGATACAATACCCATATTCTTTTGTTTATCCTCTTTCTGATTGTTAAAAAATTAACTGGTGTGTCTAAAAACAAAGCTGGATTTGAGACAATCCCAAGCCAGCTTATGTTTTTAATCTTGTCCGCGGCTTTTGTACCGCTGCCGGACAGCAGCCATGTAATGACATACTGTCCGGCAAACTTCCCTTACATGGTCAGTTATTAGTTATCACCGTACAGAACCTGCAGCTTCTGCAGATATTCATATCTCTCTTTTGCATTCTCAGCTGCCTGATCCTGAAGTCTTGAAGCCTTATCGGCATCCTTCAGAGCCAGGGAGGTGTATCTTACTTCACCGCCGATGAATTCCTGGAAATCCTTGGTAGGTGCCTTGCTGTCAAGAACGAATTTCTTCTCTGCAGCAGGGTTGAAACGGAACATATTCCAGTAACCGGTCTCTACAGCCAGTTTTTCTTCGGTCTGAGCTTTGCTCATCCCCTTCTTGATACCATGGTTGATACAAGGAGCGTAAGCAATGATCAGGGAAGGTCCCGGATAAGCTTCTGCTTCTGCGATAGCCTTAACGGTCTGGTTGTAATCAGCACCCATGGAAATCTGTGCCACATATACATAACCATAGCTCATTGCGATACCGGCAAGGTCTTTCTGCTTCACTTCTTTACCGCCTGCTGCGAACTGTGCAACAGCGCCGGTAGGTGTAGCCTTGGAAGCCTGTCCGCCTGTATTGGAATATACTTCGGTATTGAATACCATAACATTGATATCTTTTCCGCTGGCAAGGATATGGTCAACGCCGCCGAATCCGATATCATATGCCCATCCGTCACCACCGAATACCCACTGGGACTTCTTGGACAGGAAATCTTTATTCTTAACGATATCCTGGCATGTTCCGCAATCCTGTCCTTCCAGAGCTGCTACCAGTTTATCAGTTGCAGGTCCGTTGGTAACGCCGCTGTTATAGGTATCCAGGTATTCCTGGCATGCAGCCTTAACAGCTTCGTCTGCGGTATTGGCAAGTACATCTTCAACCTTTTCTTTCAGTCCGCCTCTGATAGCGTTCTGAGCGAGAAGCATACCCATACCGAACTCAGCATTGTCTTCAAACAGGGAGTTATCCCAAGCGGGTCCTCTGCCTGCTTTGTTTACGGTATAAGGTGTACTCGGTGAAGAGTTGCCCCAGATGGAGGAACAGCCTGTTGCATTTGCAATGTACATTCTGTCACCGAACAGCTGGGTAATCAATTTAGCATAAGGTGTCTCACCACATCCTGCACAAGCTCCGGAGAACTCAAGCAGAGGCTGCTTGAACTGAGATCCCTTAACGGAAGTCTCTTTGAATTTCTCAAGAACTTCAGGCTTCTCGGATACGGACTGTCCATAATTGAACATCTTCTCCTCGGAAAGCTGTGTTTCAAGAGGATTCATGGTCAGAGCCTTTTCACCTCTCATGCCGGGACAAACATTCGCACAGGATCCACATCCGGTACAGTCAAGTACGGAAACGGTAACAGCGAATTTCTTTCCGGGCATTCCGGTCATATCAAGCATCTTCATTCCTTCAGGAGCCTTGGCAGCTTCGTCTTCTGTCATAACAGCAGGACGGATTACAGCATGAGGACATACATAGGAACAGAAGTTACACTGGATACACTTGGAAGGATCCCATGTGGGAACATTAACAGCAATACCTCTCTTCTCATAAGCGGAAGATCCGGAAGGAGTGGAGCCGTCTGCATAATCCTTGAATGCGGATACAGGCAGCGTATTGCCTTCCTGAGCGCTTACCTTGGTCTGGATATTGTTAACGAAGTCAACTACATCTTTTCTGTCTCCACTTACCACTGCGTAATCAAGGCCTTCATCTTCGCAGTTCTTCCAGCTTTCAGGTACTTCTACCTTAACAACGCCCTTGGCGCCTGCATCGATAGCAGCCCAGTTCTTCATAACAACGTCTTCGCCCTTACGTCCGTAAGTAGCCTTTGCAGCTGCCTTCATCAGTTCATTTGCCTTCTCAGCAGGAATGATTCCGGTCAGTTCGAAGAATGCGGACTGAAGGATGGTGTTGATACGTGTGGGGCCCATGCCGGTTTCGATACCAATCTTAACACCGTCGATGGTGTAGAAGTTGATATTGTGGTCAGCGATGAATTTCTTCATCTGTCCGGGAAGGTGCTTGTCCAGTTCTTCTGCATTCCATGCGCAGTTCAGCAGGAAAGTACCGCCGTCAACCAGTTCCTGAACCATATTGTACTTACGTACATAAGCAGGATTGTGGCATGCAACGAAGTTAGCCTGACGGATCAGGTAAGTGGATTTAATCTTGGAATGTCCGAAACGTAAATGGGACATGGTAACGCCGCCGGACTTCTTGGAGTCATAATCAAAGTATGCCTGTGCATACATATCGGTGTTATCACCAATGATCTTAATGGAGTTCTTGTTAGCGCCTACAGTACCGTCTGCGCCCAGACCCCAGAACTTACAGTTGGTGGTTCCTTCGGGAGTTGTAACCAGCTCAGCGCCCAGCTTCAGGGACAGGTTGGTAACATCATCTTCGATACCGATAGTGAATTTCTTCTTCTCGGAATTAGCATATACAGCAACGATCTGTGCGGGAGTGGTATCTTTGGAGCCCAGGCCGTAACGTCCTGTGAATACCGGAACCGCATCAAACTTGGAATCCTTCAGAGCTGCCACAACATCAAGGTAAAGGGGTTCACCCTGTGCGCCGGGCTCTTTGGTTCTGTCAAGTACGGTAATCTGCTTAACGGTTTCAGGAATAGCATCGATCAGCGCATCCGCACAGAAAGGTCTGTACAGACGAACCTTAACAACACCAACCTTAGCGCCTGTTGTCTTGATCATGTAATCGATGGTTTCTTCAATGGTATCATTTACAGAACCCATAGCAACGATTACGTGCTCAGCATCTTCTGCGCCATAGTAGTTGAACAGCTTATAATCTGTTCCGATTTTTTCATTAACCTTGTCCATATATGTCTGAACAATTCCGGGAAGAGCATCATAATAAGGATTGCTTGCTTCTCTTGCCTGGAAGAAGATATCAGGGTTCTGAGCGGAACCTCTCTGACAGGGATGGTTAGGATTCAGCGCTTTCTTACGGAATGCGTCAACGGCATCCATATCTACCATATCCTTCAGGTCTTCGTAATCCCAGGTTTCAATCTTCTGGATTTCATGAGATGTACGGAAGCCGTCGAAGAAGTTAATGAAAGGAATGCTTCCCTTAATAGCTGCAAGATGTGCTACTGCAGTCAGGTCCATAACTTCCTGTACGCTGCTTTCGCAAAGCATTGCACAGCCGGTCTGGCGGCATGCATATACGTCGGAATGATCACCGAAAATGCTCAGTGCATGAGATGCGATTGCTCTCGCTGAAACATTGAAAACACCGGGGAGCTGCTCGCCGGCAATTTTGTAAAGGTTAGGAATCATAAGAAGCAGACCCTGGGATGCCGTGTAGGTAGTTGTCAGAGCGCCTGCTGCCAAAGATCCGTGAACGGCACCTGCCGCACCTGCTTCAGACTGCATCTCTGTGATGTGCACGATCTGGCCGAACATATTCTTTCTGTCTGCTGTTGCCCACTCATCCGTAGCTTCCGCCATGGGTGAAGAAGGGGTGATAGGATAGATAGCCGCAACATCTGTAAATGCATATGACGCATGAGCTGCTGCATGGTTACCATCCATGGTTTTCATTTTCCTTGCCATAAAAACCTTCCTTTCTTATCTCTGTTATAGATAGTCAATTTTTACAGTGTATATACATACGTTTAATCCGCTTGCATACACACTTGCCCTTAAGGAATCCCTTGAGGGCTGTTAAAAATTTATCTTAATGATACTCAATATTATACATCTTATGAGACAAGCATGGGTATACATTTTTTATATGGCAACTATATATTTTTTTACATATTATATTGCTTTTTTTCTCAGGAAAAGCTATGCTTATAGCAGGTTTCCGGTGATTGTACGAAACCGGATACATTTTGTATACAATGTATAAAATGAAATACAAGATCACAAATATGGATTTTAGCGGGCATGGCGGAAATGCAGCCGCCCATGAACCCCTTTGTACTTTATAAAGTACACGGATACGAATGAAAGGAGACCTGCCTAAATGAATCTCAATGTCCTGCGTTATATTATAGAAGTGGAGCGGAGCCGTTCCATTACCGGAGCGGCAAAGCAGCTGTTCATCAGCCAGCCCAATTTAAGCCGTGACATCCGGGAGCTGGAAGAGGAAATCGGGTTTACGGTTTTCACGCGCAGCTCCCGCGGCGTAATCCCCACGGAGAAAGGAAGGGAATTCCTTGTGCTGGCCAAAAAAGCGGTAAAGCAGTATCAGGCCCTGGAAAATTACTGCAGCCGGGAAGAAAAAGACAATATCAGCCTGCATATCTGTGTCCCCCGGGCCAGCTATATCACCTGCGCCTTTACCGCATTCCTCAAAAAATATGCCAAAGGCCGCCAGCTGTCCGTCAATTATAATGAAACGGGAACGCTGGATGCGATCTGCCAGGTATCCGACCGGACGGCATCACTGGCCGTCATCCGCTATCCCGACCGCTATGAGAAGACTCTTCTCCCCCTGCTGAGGCTGCGGGAGCTTTCTTATGAAACCATCTGCAAATTCGAACTGACAGTCATCATGTCAGACCGGCACCCCCTGGCAAAGGCCTCCGTGCTGACTCCGGATCTGCTCTCCCAGGCGATAGAGGTGGTATGTGACGACACCGCCCTCTCCACCTACCTCCATGAGGCGCCCGATACGGAGCATAACGAGAACAGTATACACATCCATGAACGGGGCAGCCAGTTTGATATTCTCACAGGTGTTCCCGGTACCTTTATGTTTGTCTCCCCGGTACCGGATTCCGTTTTATCCGGATATCATCTGGTACAGAAAAAATACCAGGGCTCTCCAAAAAAAATGACCGACCTGCTGATTTATCCGGAGGATTACCGTCCCAGCAGGGCTGAATCACTTTTTCTGGAAATGCTGAAGGAAGCTGTACCGAAATAAAATACTCCTGCGCAATCATCGGAACGCCAGACTTGAAACGCCTTGCATGCATTATTTTCTTCCTTATTGTATATACTATCACTGAAAACAAATGCAGAAGCATCTGTAAAAGCGTTGACTTTTCTTACTGCCTATGCTAAAATGTTTTTAGTGATCAGGTTTCAGATACTTGCGAGGACTGAAACCGGGGGAGGACCTGAGGGCCCTCCTTTTTTATACCTTATAGGGCAGGGAGCCAATGACGCACTTCCTGTATCCCCCATAAATATACATAGGCGGTTTGAAATATGGCAAAACCATTTCTTACATATGACCAACAACTCGACAAATTGATAAATGGGAAAAAACTCTGCATCACAGACTGTGAAAAAGCGAAAGAAATTTTAAGGGATATAGGCTACTTCTCCCTGATTGGCGGGTACAAGACTCCGTTTATCAATCCTATGACCCGTGTCTATGAAGATAACACTGCCTTTGAAGATATCTATGCCCTCTACCAGTTTGACCTGGCATTACGGGAACTTGTGTTTAAATATCTCTGTCAGATAGAAAGAAAGCTGCGGCAGCTTATCTCATATAGTTTTTGTAATTTACATGGAGAGACGCAGGCCGCTTACCTTAATCCCTCCAATTATAATAACAGCCCCAAAAATATGGATGCGGTAAACCGGCTGATTTCCATATTGGAGTATCAGGCCAACCGTAATACCGAACATGCTTATCTGCTCCACCAGCGTAAAGTATATCATAATGTACCTATGTGGGTATTAGTCAACACCCTCACGTATGGACAGATTTCAAAATTATATACATTACTTCCTTTCCATCTTCAAAGTGACATCAGTAAAGAATTTCCCAAAGTAAATGAACGGGGACTGGAACGGTATATGAAAATCCTTACGCTGTTCCGCAATGTATGCGCGCATAATGAACGGCTTTTTTCCTTTCGTACCCGGATTGATTTTCCCGATACCGTCCTGCATGCCAAGTTAAATATTGACAAAAAGGGAAACCAATACCTGCTTGGTAAACGTGACTTGTTCGGATTAACGATTGCCTTCCGCTATCTGCTGCCCAGACAGAGTTTTATTGAATTCAAGCGTTCCCTGATAAAGAGTATTGCACATTACCATAAACAAAGCAGCAGGATCGGAAGGGATTCCCTGCTGGCTATGATGGGCTTTCCGGCCAACTGGGAATCCATAACACACTATCAAATGTAGTTATACAGGCTTCCGCATTACCGGGAATGCCTGTTTTTTCGTTCGCTTTCTATTTCAAATCAAGGAATTCTTCATAAGTCCTGCAGACATCCTTCGCCTGCTCTTCCTCCGGCATCTCACAGAAAATACGGATCAACGGCTCCGTTCCTGAAAAACGTCCCACTACCCAGCCGCCGTTCTTAAAGTAGACCTTGCTGCCGTCCAGATAGGATACGTGGTCAATTTCATAGGGAAGCTCAGGAAGGAGTCTGTCTTCCAGAAGGATTTTGTGCACGGCATCCTTTTTCTCCTGATTGAACTTATAATCCCGCTCTTCCATATAGATCCTGCCGCATTCCGCTTCGATATCTGCATAGATCTGGGACAGTTTTTTTCCCGTCACGGCTATCATTTCCACCAGCAGGCAGGCGGCATATACGCCGTCCTTTCCATGGATATGGCCTCTTACGGTAAGGCCTCCGGAGGATTCGCCGCCGATAACGGCATCCGTTTCCGTCATCTTGGCGGAAATATGTTTGAAGCCTACCGGAACCTCATAACATTTTTCCCCGAATTTTTCTGCCACCTTATCCAGCATATGCGTGGTGCAGATATTGCGGACAACAGGGCCGTGCCAGCCTTTATATTTCACAAGGTAATAGTACAGCAGGACCATGATATCGTTGGGATGAAGGAATTTGCCCTTATCATCGATGACTCCCAGCCGGTCCGCGTCCCCGTCCGTAGCGATTCCGATGTCGCATTTGCCGTCCAGAACGAAATTCTGCAGAGGACGCAGGGTTGCCGCCGTAGGCGCAGGAAGCTTCCCGCCGAACAGGGTATCGTGGCGCTCATGGATGGTGTCCACCTCACATCTGGCGGTGAGAAGGATGGTCTTGATAGAGGTTTCACTCACGCCGTACATGGGATCCAAGGCGATCTTCAGCCTGCTGCTGCGGATAGCCTGCATATCGATATTGTCGATGATATTGTCCAGGTATTCATTCAGCGGATAGATTTCCTGAATCAGTCCGGTTTCCAGCGCCCTGTCGTATTCCATCGCCCCCACTTCTTCATTTTCAATACGGCCGATATATTCTTCGATTTCATCCGTCTGCTGCGCGCTGGCATCCCTGCCGCCTGCAGTGAACACCTTGATGCCGTTATAAATAGCCGGGTTATGGCTGGCGGTAATCATCATTCCATAGGGCATTTCATGCTTCATCACATAAAACATGACAAGCGGCGTGGGCGCTGATTTATTCACAAGATATGCGGTCACTCCTTCGGCTGCGAACACCTGGCCCGCCCACTGCATGGCTTCCTTTGCCAGGAAACGCCTGTCATAGCCTATTACAATTCCTTTATCCGCGGCGTTTTCGTCTTTCATCTTCCTGCAGAGCGCTTTCGCCAGAAGCTGTATATTCGCCTTGGTGAAATCATCTCCAATCACTGCTCTCCATCCGCCTGTTCCAAACTTAATCATCGGTTTTCCTCCCTTTTCCTGAACACATTTGTATACATGCCTGTTTTGCGGCGCCTGTCAGCGGCCCATGATCACCTGTACCTGATGGGTGCTTCCTTCCGGCAGTACCGGTATGCGGTCAACCTTTTCCCCATCCAGCCGGATTTCCCTGACACCCTTCATGACGCCGTCCGGGTTTTCCACGCTTATTTCCATCCGGGCTCCGCGCCACTCACGGGTCATCCGGAATTCTTTCCAGTCTCCGGGGACACAGGGGTCGATTTCAAAATGGTCGAATTCCGGCTTCATTCCCAGCATGTATCTTGTTGCCGAGAAATAGGCCCAGCCGCCGGTTCCGGTCATAAACGGATGTCTTGCGCGTCCGAAGGCGCTGTGATCTCTTCCCATAATGAACTGACAGTAGGAATAAGGCTCCGCCTCCCTGATTTCTATCTTATCGTTCTGGTAATACGGGCAGAGGGCATCATAAAACTTCATCGCCCGGTCTCCCCGTCCCAGCATGCATTCCGCCGCCCAGGCCCAGGGATTGGGATGGGAGAAAATAGAACCGTTTTCCTTCAGTCCCGGATAAACCCTGGTCACAAATCCGATGTCATCATCCGGCACCGTATAGGAGGGCGCATTCAGCTGGATTCCATAAGGGGTATACAGATATTTATCCACGCTGTCCATAGCCAGCCTTCCCTTTTCCGGGCTGGCCGCGCCGGAAAGAACAGCCCATGCATTGGATTCCAGATGTACCTTGCCTTCCTCATCCCGGCTGGTTCCTATTTTCCGGCCGTTTTTGGTAATGCCGCGGATAAACCATTCCTCATCCCACAGTTCCCTGTCGCAGACCTCTTTTACGTGCTCCGCCATCTCCGTATAGGTCTTTACATCCTCTTCCCTGCCCAGGAAAGCCGCCAGTTCGATGAAACGGCTCAGCGCCCAGTAATGCAGGAAGGAAACGAGGGCGCTTTCGCCGCCGCCCAGATTCAGGCAGTCGTTCCAGTCAGCGCGAAGTCCCTTGCAGATCCCGGTGCTGCCCACCTGTCTGGCGCTGAAATCCAGTATTTTTTTCATATGCTCATAGACAGTGCCTTCCCCGCCGTCGGCGTAGGTAAGCTGCATATCCGCGAAATCAAATTCTCCGGTCTCCTTGATGTATTCCACCAGGGAGGACACCAGCCAGAGCGCATCGTCCGAGCAGGCGTCAGCGAGACCATGCACATAGTCATCCTTATTCGGCGTTGGGATGACTGTAGGGGATTTGAAGGGCTTGACCTCGTTGTCAGGAACAAACCACTCCGGCTGGAAAAGGTGCAGTCCATAACCTTCTGATACCAGACCTCTGCATAATTCCTCCAGTCTCTGCCTGCATTTTCCGGGATTGGAGTGAGGTATGGTCATGGCATCCTGTGCCGTATCTCTGTAGCCAAGCCCTGTCCTGCCCCCCACTTCTATGAAAGAGGCAAAACGGGAAAACATGACGTTGATTTCCGCCTGGTACAGAGTCCATGTATTAATCAAAGTGTTCATCCCCTCATTGGGAGTATGAATCTGAAGCTTGCTGAATTTGCTGTTCCAGTATTCCCTGAGTTCCTCGTAGGAAAGATCCACAGCCTCCGGAGAATTATATTTTTCCCTCATTCTCCGGCCCGCTTCCCTGCTGCCTTCACCGAGCATGAACACGAGACGGATCTCTTCTCCCGGCTCCAGTGTGATATTTTTCTGCAGGCTGCCGCAGTGGTTGTTGCCAAGCTCAAAGGAACCGCCGCATTGGCCCTTTTCCACGGACAGCGGATTATCCTCTGTGCGGTAAGGCCCTATGAATTTATCCCGCAGGCAGTCAAATCCGTCAGGCTCAAAATTGCCGGTAAAATACTGGAAACCAAACTCTTCGTAGAAAAGATCATGCTCAATGATACCGTCCTCATAGGAAGAACCGGCACAATACATGCTCATCTGGAAATTCTGGTTGTCTGTCATGATATGGTGGAAGGAAAATTCACAATAGGAAAAGACGCTTAAATCCCGCTTCCTGTCGCTGTCGTTTTTAATTTTCACATCCCACAGCTCCACCGGATCCTGAAGCGGTATGGAAAGCTTCTGGCTGGCGCTGATGCCTTTATATTCGCTTTCATATACGGTGTAAGACATGCCGTGGCGGCAGCGGTATGCCGCTTCCTCCAGGCTCTTTCCCACGGGCTGCCAGGATATGCTCCAGTAATCCCCGTCGGAATTGTCCCTTATGTATACATAATGCCCCGGCCGGTCCATGGGAATGCTGTTTCCCCGGAAACGGGTGATGCGGTGGTACTCCGGCGTCTTGTAGAACATATACCCGCCTGCCGTATGGTTCACCACGGCACACATGTCCTTCAGCCCCAGGTAATTAGTCCAAGAGGCGGGCAAATCCACCCTGTCTATCACATATTCTCTTTTTTCATTATCAAAATGTCCATATTGCATAGCAATCCTCCATATGCGGCGTATGCCGCGTATTATTGCGCAGTGAATGTCTTATTAAATTTATTATAATGGCTCACGGTCAATCCGGCTATAGTCAGATATGTGATATTTTGTATATAATTGTTCTCGTCCAGCCTGGTTTTTGTATTTTTATGTGCATTATTTTAGGGTTTTCCAGAGGGTCTGTATGGCACCTCATATAAATGAACAATTGACAGGAATGCCGTTTACAGCCGGAAAAGGACATAAATCAGGCTCCCATCCGGACAGGAAATCATCCTGTCGGCCGGGAGCCTTCTATTATAATATAAGATTACCTTCCGTATATTCAGGCGGAGCTTACGGATTCCATCAGCCTTTAACAGATCCGATCATAACCCCTTTTACAAAATATTTCTGGATAAACGGATATATGCACAGAACCGGAACCGTGGACACAATAATCGCACTGTATTTCAGGGTCTGTGACAGCTGCATCTTCGCCTCCGCCTGTGCGGCATCCAGTCCCTGCATGTTGTTCAGGCTCATTTTATTGGACATCAGCAAATCCCTCAGGAAGGACTGAAGCGGCATCAGTTCCTTGTCATTCAGATAAATCAGTGCCGTAAAGAAATCATTCCAGTGGCCTACGGCATAATACAGGGCGATGACCGCTATGATCGGCTTGGACAGAGGAAGGACGATTTTCATCAGGAACTGGAAGGTATTGGCTCCGTCCAGTTCTGCCGCCTCCTGCAGGCTGGAGGGAATGCTGTTCACAAAATAGGTCCTCGTTATAATGACATTATAAATGGAAACAGCTCCCGGTATCATCATTGCCCAGGGGGTATTCAGAAGATGCATTTTGCTCACCACCAGATAGGTGGGAATCAGGCCTCCGCTGAAATACATGGTGAGCATGAATATAAACATCAGGAAGTTGCGCGGGACAAATTCCTTTCTTGACAGCGGATAAGCCGCACATATGGTCATAATGAGATTGATAAAGGTACCAACCACCGTGTAAATGATCGTATTCTTATAACCGGTCCAGATCATCTTATATTGTGAAACGGCCTCATATGCCGACAGGGTAAAGCCTTTGGGAAGCAGGATGACATTCCCGTTCCATACCTCGTTGGGATTACTGAAGGAGGCTATGACCACAAACCACAGCGGCCAGAGAAAAATCACCAGAAGGGCCAGCATAATAATGATATTGACAATATCAAAAACCCTGTCCGAATAGGATTTCTTTATTTTTTCTGTTTTTCCTTTATTCACTTTTTTCCCCTCCTAAAACAGACTTTCTTCTGTAAATTTCTTACAGATCTGGTTTGCCGCAACAATCAGTATCATATTGATAACCGAATTGAAAAGGCCTATTGCCGTGGAGTAGCCATAATCGCTGTTAATCAGGCCGACTTCATATACATAGGTGGAAATAACAGAGGCGGCCTGTTTATTCAGTGTATTCTGAAGCAGGAAGACTTTTTCAAAGCCCACGCTCATCAGGGAGCCCATCTGAAGGATCAGAAGCATGACAATGGTCGGCTTGATGGAGGGAAGATCTACATGAAGGATCCGCTGCAGCTTGTTGGCTCCGTCCACAATAGCCGCTTCATGCAGCTGGTAATCCACTCCGGACAGGGCCGATATATAGATAATGGAGCTCCATCCCATCCCCTGCCATACGCCGGTCCATACATAGATCGATTTAAACAGCTCCGGTTTTCCCAGGAAATCAACGCTTTCCATTCCGAAAAAGCCTCTGATCGTATTGAAAATCCCCGTATCCGGATTCAGAAAAATAGTGATCATACCGCACATAACTACGGTCGAGATAAAATAAGGCGCATAAGAAACCATCTGCACCGTTTTTTTCAGATATTTGTTCTTCAGATAATTGAGCATCAGCGCGAAAACAATCGGAATGGGAAAGCCCACCAGAATACTGTAAACACTGATTCCTATTGTGTTTTTGAGCAGCAGTCCGAAATTATAGCTGCTGAAAAAACGGGTGAAATTTTCCATTCCAATCCACGGGCTTCCCCAGATTCCCTTTTTGACTATATAATCCTTAAATGCCAGCTGGATGCCGTAAATCGGCGCATATGCAAATATAATATAATAAACGACCACCGGCAGAATCATCACATAGAGAATCCAGTTTTTTCTCATGTCCTTCAGCAGACGGGCCGGCAAGCTCTCTGTCTGTCTTCCTGCAAATCCTGCCTTCTTCTGTTTGGCCATTTTTCCCTTGGTCCCTGCAGCCATTGGTTTTCCCCCTTTGAATTTAATTTTATTCCTGACAAGGATAAGGCCGCTACAGCATTCCGCAGCGGCCTTATGCGTTTCTCTGTAATTCTTTTTACTTTCCTATAGCTTCCTTATAGGTATTTTTATAGATTTCTTCCAGCTGGCCTCCGCCCATGTTTCCTACGGTTGCCACATATTCATCCCAGCTGTCCTCCAGATTGAGTTCTCCGGTAGCAACCTGTGCCACGTACTGGTCTATGTATGCGTCAATGTCGGGCTTAATGGTTGATATGGTCTTGGCATCGCCGTCACTGTAGCGCATCATCGGCAGCGGAACAGCACCTTTTGCAGCGACCTTGGCTCTTTCTCCGTTCAGGTATACTTCATCCGGATCAACCTTTTCAGACATCTTGTCAAACCAGAAATCAGGCTGGATGGAAGGATGGTATGCCGCTCCCTGAATGGTAGAGCTGGAACGTACAGTCGCAATATCGTCGCCGTATCCCTGGCCCACAATCCATTCCCAGTTTCCGTCCTCATCCATCTGCCAGGTTTTTCCTTCTATACCGAGCCATGTCAGGATACCGCCTTCCTCCGTATAGAACTGATCCGCCCATGCGATCAGGACCTCAGGATCCTTACAGGTGTCCGTCAAAACCATGGTTCCGGGAACAATACCGGTACCGAGGGGATAGAGCCCGTCTTCAAAGGGTGTGAGGGCGATGTAATCGTCATCGTTATCTCTTCCGACCGTAAGGAATGCGCCTGCATCAAAGAAGCTTCCCAGCACATCGCCGGACTGGCCGATGGCTCCCTGCTGCTCATGCTTCTGGGTAAATGCATTCTTGTCAAGCAGCCCTTCCTGGTAAAGCTTTGCCACATATTCCACATATTTCTTAAAGGTTTCGGAAGTGGGGATATAGGTCAGTTCCCCGTCAATCACAGCGGTTTTGGTTCCATAATCATAAGGGATGCCAAAGTAGGCAAGCAGCAGATCCGGTTTCACCACATCGGTTGCGGTCAGAGGTATCTCATCGTTCGGATCCCCGTTTCCGTTCGCGTCCTCTTCCTTGAATGCCTTCAGCACCTCATACAGCTCATCCAGGCTCTTCGGCTCCTGCAGGCCCAGATTATCCATCCATCTTTTATTGATCCAATAGGTTGTCATCGCGCCATTCTGTCTCTCGATGCCCGGCAGGGAATAAATGTGTCCGTCTGAAGATGTGAGATAATCCCAGCCGTCCATTTCATCCAGCCTTGCGCTGAGATTGGGCGCATACTGTTTGATCATATCCTCTAACGGAAGGAACAGTCCCTGTTTTCCGTATTTCTCCAAATCATTCGCCTCAAAGCCTGCCTTGAAAAACATATCGGGATATTCCCCGGAAGCAAGAACCAGGTTTCTTTTTTCTTTCAAATCCGCTCCCATAACAGATTGGAAATTAAATTTCAGGTTGGCTGCTTCCGTTACGGTCTGCATGGAAATATTATCCTGCAAATCGTATTCCTGATTCAAAATGGCAAATACACTGTATTCCTTTGTCTCTGCCAAAGGGAAGGTTATGGCATCACCGGATGCCTGGCTTTCCCCTGTGTCTGCCCCTCCGTCCGCAGTTCCCTCAGCCGCCTTGCTGCTTTCCGGTACCGCTGCCGCATCCGATGTCTCCTTTGCTCCTCCGCATGCCGTCAGCGAAAACGTCATTGCAAAAGCACAGAATAATGCCGTAAGCTTTTTCATGTTCATAAGTAATACCTCCTGTTTTTTGTCAAAACCTTTGTATGCCCACTCATCTGTCACTCGGAGGCGCCTCTCCATTGCTTTGTGAGCCTGGCTCTATTATAGGTACTACAAATCTATATCATCAAGATACATGATTCTGCCATTTGCAAATAAATTCTGTATTCCTCTTTTGCCGCCTGAACCCCGCTTATTTCCGGCATTTCCGCTGTAAACATACAAATAACAAAAAAATTATTTAAAAACTGTTCCGTCCGCCCGGGCAGGATAAGTGTTCACCGATATTGCGCCTAATTTCCATTTATTGTATGATAATCATATATTTTCTGATATACAAAGGAGACCCTATGAAATACACGGCCCGTCTTTTTTCAAGCAGCAAAAATACTACGCTCATTAAATATTTTTTATCCTATTTCATCATTCTGAGCATTCTTTTCCTTGGCTTCTTCCTCGCCGTCCGCCTGCAGCTGAATCATATTTACTTTAAGGATTTGAAGGATCAGACCGATAAACGTCTGACAAATGTCATGCTCCAGCTCGATGACGATCTGTCGGATGTCAATCAGGTGCATTCCCTTCTTTCCAATGATATCAATCTTGTTCTTTCCCGTTATAAAAATGAAAACTGGTATAACTATCAGGCCGCCCAGCGCATGAATGAATATACGGTAAGCAACAGTTTTATAGATACCATTGTCTATGTGGACAATAAAACGGACAGTATTCTATCCTCCGGCAAGCATGTTTATAAGGAGGACGGTATCTATTATGTATATACCGGCACCCATTACCTTCCTTTTCCCATGATGCAGTATACGGACTCCAATAAAAGCCAGCTCATTTTTCTGTCTGACGAAACCTCCAGCCTGCTTCTCTATCTGCCTTACAACAGCAATGTGGAATCCTACTCTATTTTCTATGTCATCAGTGCCAAGGATCTTCAGACAACCCTGGAAACAGGCAGTTTTAACGGCATCACCTCCGTTTGCCTTGTCACCTCGGATAACCGGATAGTTTCCGGCATTCATACGGATACCATCCGGCCCTATCTGGACGGCCTGGTAAAAGAACCCGGCTGCTATCCCATTGACTCCGACGACAGCATGTTTGTATACAAAGGCCTTCCCAGCGATCTGTCCCTGCTGGCGCTGTCCTCCAACAAAGCCATACTGGATCAGGTCAGCCTGGCCTTCCGCAATACTTATATGATACTGGTCCTGCTGGCCGCCTGCGGGATCATCCTGATCCTTTGTTCCATGCGGATCACCTACTGGCCCCTTCACAGGCTGCTCACCAAGCTGGTGGACAAGCCCCTTCCGGGCCGCAGCTATGTGGATCAGATAGACGCCGCCTTCACCACGGCGCTGTCCGAAAAGAAGGAGCTGCAGAAAAAACTGGATAAATACAGGCTGTCCATGCAGAAATCCATTCTGGATTCCATCGTTTCCGACAGCAGCAATTCCAAAATGAACGGAATCATGGATATTGATCAGTTTTTCAGCGACGAACCGGACAACATGATTTTTGTAATTAAAATCAGCCTTCCCAGAAAAAATTTCAATGCCAATGAGGTTGTGGAATATCTGGAGAACGCCCTGCCCGATAAAAATTCCTGCGCCCTGCTGGAAGCCGGCAAAGCACATGGGATATTCATGATAAATTATCCGGGTATCGAAGACAACAAGGACGAGGTCATCCGCCTTCTCCTGTCGGACTACTGCCGGGAAACAGGATGTACGGCGGCCGTGAGCAACGGAGCCTCCTCCCCTCTGGAAATCCCCTACCTTTATGAAAATGCCCTGCTGGCCGATAAGTACCGGCAGGATGCCGCAGTGGTCTCCTATACGGAAATCGCTCCCCTGATACCCTCCCCTTCCAATCTGGCTTATCCTTATAAAAATCTGGATGCCCTTGCCCTATGCCTGAAAACGCCAGATTTCAAACAGGCCCATGAACTGAAAAAAGAGCTCTTTTCCCAGATCGACAGCGCCTCTGAAAACGGAACTCTTTTTCCCGACTTCTTTATCCGGTGTGTCTTGATCGATATCCTGACTATCATCATCAATGCCATGAACCGGATGAATATTAAATTTAAAAATTACAGCGATCTCTATTTTGAAACGCTGTATTTATGCCGCAGCTGTCCTTATCAGGAAAAGGGAGGAGAAATTTCCCGGAATGTGGATGAACTCCTTGCCACCTTTGAGGCGGAGTATGCCAATTCTGCCGTGCATGCTTCCCAGATAATGGAGATTCTGCAGGAATGCTATACCTCGCCCGATTTTTCCATTTCCGTACTCGCGGATAAATTCGAGGTGAGTATCGCCTACATGAGTTATCTTTTCAAAAAGAAATTCGATAAGAATTTTTCTGATTATCTCTGGGAACTGCGTCTGGCCAAAGCAAAGGACATGCTTCTTAATACAAGCATGCCCATTGATCAGATCAGTATAAGTGTAGGATATATTAATGTGTCCAGCTTCCGCCGCAAATTCAAGCAGGAAATCGGAATTACTCCTTCCCAGTTCCGTAACGGGAAGGGCTGATTCTGCCGGTACCGGCTTCGTGCATATTGTAAAGCAGCGGCCGGAAGCCTGGGACATGTACAACGTTGGTGTCATTCCTTCCTGCGAAGCTCCAAAGAAAGCTTATTACCTGTCAGGATCGGGCCGGAAATGTCCGTCTGTACTCCATTGACCGTCATACAGCGGGCGAAGCCGTATTCCTCCGGGATGACGGCCTCAATCTGATAGCCCTCCGGCGCGCTCATTTCCATACGGATTCCCTCATCGCCCAGGCTCCATAACGCGCTGATGCGTCCGTCCGCGGTATCCATGGTTCCTTTTGCCCATTGCAGGCTGCCCGGATGAGGTGCGAAGCACACTCTTTTGTTTTCCCTGTTCGGAATCTCTATTCCCAGAAATACCCGCATAAGAATCGCGCCGTAATAGGCGCCGAAGCCGTGGTTTCTGCTGTCCGTTCCGCTGAGCGTCTCCCAGAAGGTTCCCGGATCCTGTGACAGCATATAGCCGCACAGGTGCTTCATTTCTTTTTCCAGCAAAGCCGTTTCCCCATGGCGGGCCAACAGTTCGAACCTCATCATATATCCGAAGAACACACCGCAGTTTCCTACTCTCAGATGTGCGGTTCCTCTGTACTTTTCAGGGCAGGGGCCATATTCCTCCTTCAGTATTTTCCACAGGGCAGGCGCGTCCTTTACGGACAGAAGCCCCGTCCAGAAATAATAATACTGCGCGGCTTCGCTGTATGCGCCGTTTCCCGTTAATCCATCCTCCGTGACCGTCATGGAATCCGGCAAAAGGGGATACATGGTGAACAAATCGTTCCTGCTGCCCTTCACCTTATCATAAAACTTACGGAACACAGTGCGGACGCATTCCGCTTCCTCTATATAATCCGCCCTGTGATACATTTCTCCCAGGCGCTGCAGGGTAAATGCATAGAGACCGTTCGCCGCCGTACAGATGGGGGCCGTATGGGACGCATCGTTGGACTGGGACCAGTCGATGAACATGGAGCCGGGGATGTTTTCCAGTACCCCGAGGCTGTTTTTATAAGCCTGGGAAGCCTCCAGGAACAGGCTTACACGTTCTCTGTAGGCCTCCTTCATTTCCTCATCGCAGGTCCTCCTGTAGTAATCCGTCAGCTCCAGCAGCAGAAACAGGTTCCAGGAATACATCATGCACGGATCCTTCCTGGCTCCGCCGCTGCAGCAGGCCGGGAACGAACCTTCCTGCATCACGGAGTAATCCGCCGCGAGAAAATCCGTTAGCATACTGCGTTCCAGGGTCGTATCGGAAAGCAGCATGGCTGCCGCCCTGCCCGTCCAGTAGCTGTCACCGGCCCAGCCTCCCCGCTCCCGCTCCGGGGAATCCAGGAAAAACGCCAGGGAATTCGTCAGCAGAGTCCTTCTTGCCCCTTCATAAATGCGGTTCATTTCTTTGTCGGAACAGACAAAACCGGATGCCGGGGAATCCGGGAAATGATAGGTGCGCACATAAAGCCGATCCAGGGAAACACGTTTTCCTCCCCGGAATATAACCTTGATGTATTTCAGGAAATGCGGCTCCATCGCTTCAAAGGCAAAGCTTCCGCCCTCCGAATACAGACGTATCACGCGGTTAACGTTATCCGCTTTTACCGGAAGCAGTCCGCGGCCGTCCAGATAATCATTCCAGAGAATATCCACCGTGACCGGCCCTTCCGATGAAAAGGCAATGCCGATAAATCCCGTTTCCGCCTCTTCCATAACAAATTCCAGAGCCGCGGGAGCTTCGTGTCCGGAAAGCTTATAGATGCATCTGCCGTCCGTGCCTTTTTCTTCCTCCAGCCTTCCCTCATAAACCGTATCTTCCAGAAGGGAATCTTCGTACGCGGGCCGCTTCATCCCCTCTCCTCCGCAGCGGGCAATATAGGCATCCGATTCCCACCAGCTCTGTGCTTTCCATTCTTCCGGGCGTTCCCGGAGACTGTAAATTCCAAGCATCCGAAAGCCTTCCCGAATGCTGAAATCCGGCATGGCCGTGCCTCTTTCCCTGATTATCCTCTCTTCTCCTGTCTCCCGGCAGGCGGCTGCCCCGGGAATTGCTCCTGTCCTCCACGCGGTATATGCCTCATCCAGATGATAGGCCTCAAGAGGGACTCTCCGCCCAAAGGACAGGGTCTCCGCTTCACAGTCCTTCTGTGTCAGGAGGCCGCAGGTAAAGCCGGCGTCCCCTGTTGCGCAGATCACCTTGTTCTCCTCTGTGAGTTCGGCGATCAGACAGGAGGTCTCATGTGTCGCATAATTATTTTCCGAGGGTACATAACCAATCACCTCCACAGCCAGCCGGTTAAGCCCCTCTTTGAGCCCTTCCAGCCGGTATCGGTCCGCTTTCAGCATGCCAAAGGGCGCAGGTGCCGGGCCCGCCCCCAGGAATACGCCGTTTATATATGCTCTGTAAAAAGTATGTGCGGCAATTGCCAGCTTATAGGTCTTGCCAGGCTGCACCGTAAAATCACACCGGAATGCCGCCAAAGTATCCGGCTTAGCTTCCATTCCCGGCACAAAGACCGGCCTTGCCTTCTGAAATATTTTCTTTTCCATTCCCTCTCCCTCTGTGCGCCCGGGGCGCACGTATCACAAGCCGTTTCCTATCCTGGTTCAGGAAATGACGGTCACTCCTGCCGGCGCTTTTATTTTGGACTCTATGCTGCCGTCCTTCTTTTTCTTATGGGAAATATGGACAACGCCAAAAGGAGTGGGGAAGGTTCCCTTCGCCCATGATAAATTTCCCAGGTGGGGCTTTATTTCAAGCTTGGTACAGCCCGGCTCCATTATCCTGACGCCCAGGACATTTTCGGTCAGCCAGGGGGTGACGCCGGACGCCCAGCCATGGCACAGGCTGTGACGGTATCCCTTGTAGCAGTAATCCCCATAAGTTCCGTGCACATCGGTTTCCCCTTCCTTCGGGAACCGGTCGATAGGCGCCGCCCCTTCCATCCATTTCACATCGAAATCCTCCCAGAAGGTGGTAGCTCCCAGTTCCAGCATTCCGCCCCAGTAGTCGCGGATACATGCAAGGCACCCTTCATAATCCCCCGCCATCGCACGGGCAGTCAGGATATAATAACCCATAAAGGTGGACATCCCTTCCGCGCCTCCTTCTGCAAGAACACTTCCGTTCATTTCTTCCGCATCCCGAAGCCCTGCGAGTACAAGCAGCGCCGCAGCCTGCTTGGATCCATCCGCATCAGCCGGGAAACAGGCCAGCCTTTCCATATCCCGCGCACATTCCTCCGCAGACCCCTGCTTTCCCAGCGCCATAAACAGCTTCCGCAGGCTGTCCGCCGCAAGCAGGTGAATGGCCTGTACACCGGCGTCCACCACATCAGGCCTGTCACTGGACGGCCAGTCCAGGAAACGGCCTTCCGTCACCGTATCCTTTCCCTTTTCATCGATGCATTCCGAAAGCTGCCTGCTGATGCCTTCCAGGTATTCCTCCTGGCTCCGTAGCCATTCCAGATCACCCGTATACATGAACCAGTCATGTACAATAATGGCATACCACATGGTATAGCTTGCCATTCCGTTCATCCAGCCGGGAAGAGGCGTCTCTTTTCTGATAAATTCCAGACTCCTGGCAACAGACGCGTCTGCTCCGAAAACGGTTCGGATTGTCAGTGTTTCCGGATGCATATCTCCCACCCACACCAGCCTGTCTCTTTTAATTCCATCCCAGATATATTCCTGCATATTCAGATGCACCGTGTAGGCTCCCACGTCCCAGATACGGTTCAGAAGCGGATCGCTGCAGGAAAAACTGCCCAGATAGGGAGCATCCTTATATACCAGCACCGCAGCTATTGACTTGAGGGAAAGGCTGGCATTCTCCTCCTCCAAATCAATTCGCACGAAACGGAAGCCCGTTTCCCCAATCCGGTTCATGCTCATCATCCCGATTTCCGTACGGATGTCCCTTCTCGCATGATCGTTGGTGGCATTGCCTTCCCCTCCGGGTTCGCTCATGGCCTCCATTACGGATTCCCCGAACCGGATCCGGACCCTCGCCCCCCTGTCCGTACTGTCCTTCCAGGCAAGAATGCGGATACCGCCGTGGATCTCATAGCCGAAATCCAGCAGAAGGGAGGCCTGCCCGTCCGTGCTGTCCATTACACAGTCGTCCCATGCCGCCAGAGATATCTGGGATTCCCTTTCCTTCAGGAGCACCTCTTCATTGCTTATCCTCCCCTGCTTCCACACAATCCTGCGTGGAAGCAGATATGCGCTTTTCCTTTCATCGGGATGAATCGTATCCGTTGTTTCCTTATCCATAACCCTGAAAATGGTTCTGTCATTCATCTGCGGCTTCCTTTCTTTCCTTTCGGATAACCGGCTCCTTCAGAAGTCCCTGCTTAATCAGCACATAGGAATCCCTGAAGGCCCTGCCTTCTGTTACAAAATTTCCGGGGCCGTAAGCGGCATCCACTGCCGGCCATTGATGGAGCGGCCCGAAGGTATTTCTTCTGCCGAAGACCAGCTCGATGGCCTGCGTGTCTTCGCTCACGGCTTCATAGGGCGCCTGCATAATCAAAGCATCTTCCCTGCCGATCACTCTGACACAGGCTGCATTCGTTCCTGCGACCCGGATTTTATAAAGCCCTTTCTCCAAATCCGGCAGGAAATAACGGATTCGGCCGGAATAAAAAGGAAGTCCCTGAGCCGTGATATCCCCTGCTTTCAGTCTTTTGGGAAGTTCGGTCAGCACGGCCTTTTTCTTTCCGCCGTCCAGCCTCACGCCAAAATTCCCCAGAAGGTAAACCGCCTCTATTCCGCAGGTTTTATAATAAGCATACGTAATTCTCAGGCTATTGACGCCCTCACGGATACAGCCGGACGGCAGGCTGATTCTGTCAAAACAGGTGTCCAGCCACTTACCCTCCGCCTTCAAAGGAATCTCCGTCTCTCCCAATGAAATGCCCGTCACATGCTCCAAATCCTCCAGGACGAGAGAGCATTCCCGGGGAACCGCTTCCGCTTCGAAGCGGTATTCCATGGCAATCACAGACAACGGCTCCGCAGGTATCCCGTTTTTCTTCTCCTCATACCAGGGCTGCAGCATCTCTCCGCCGCGCCAGGGGATTCCCAGGATATCACGCAGCTCCCTGTCTGCCTTCAGCACCTCACGGCAGGGCAGCCCTCTTCCATCCTCCAGCGTCACCCGCACCATATCCAGCACACATATGTTTTCTTCCGACAGCTGATACTCATATTCCTCCGGAAGGCAGGATATTTTCTCCCAGCTGTGTTTTTCCGGTTTGGGGCACGGCCGGCATTGAGCGGTGATTACAAGGAGCTTCTCTTCCCCTGCGGCGAAGGTAAGGGGGATTTCCATTCTGCCGTCCTTCTTCCTGAAGACACAGGCAGATATTTTTCCGCTCATTGCATCCCAAAGCTCCGGATAACCGTCTTCTTCCAGAGACAGCGTTACTTTACCCGCGGCATGATCCCGATCCATATTCAGCAGAAAGATTAATGTTTCCTGTCCGGTTTTCCTCATCTGTACGGCAACCCCGGAAGCATTTTTTCCTGTCAGTTTTATCTGCTGTGCAGAACAGCTGCTCACGATTTTTTCTTTTTCAAAAGGGATCTGCAGTGCACGCCGGGCCAGTTCCCGCACCTTTTCGGTGGGCTGCACATCCACATAACCGGGGGCCTCTCCGGCGAAAACAAGCCTGCCGCCCTGTTTCCGGTATTCCTCAAGCAGTTCCCAGGTGGTGGTGCGCATCGTCTCCATTCCTGCCACAAGCACCGTGTGATAGGCACATTTTCCCACACAGAGCAAGCCGTCCCGCACGCTCCCATGCCGGGCGAGAATATCTTCTTCGCCATAATCAAAATCAATATGATTGTCCGTCAGGATCCGGAAGGTATCCCGATATCTTTCTTCCAGCCGGTTGATGCCCTCCCGGACAGATTCCAGGCCGCGGAAAGCCCCGCTGCGGGAACGCGCCCATACACTCTCTATGGGATTGATCACCAGGACGCCGCAGACCGGATCCGCATCGGCCATAAGCACATTGATCCTGGAAAAATAATCTTCCAGGTTCCGGTATTCCGGATACCATGCGCTCTGGAAAAAGATGCTGGCGGGATAATCCCGTTTAGCCTCCCCTTTCATCGTATACCAGGAAAGATGGGGGCAGCGAAGGTTGATGCCGAACAGCGCCTGCCAGTCGCCGACCTGCTTATAATCCTCCAGATCCATCTGCCAGCCGGTGCACCCGTACAGCTCGGAAAGCACCCATTTTTTATCCAGCTGCCTCGCCACAGAAGCTATCTGCTTTACAATCCACCAGTTATCGTTTTTCTCGGTCAGAACATCCACTCCCGGATAATCCATATATTCATAGAAGCGCATCAGGGAGCCCTGCATCACGGTCTGGGCCGTCAGGCTGTCTTCATGGAGGACATGGCCGGTAAACAGCAGCTTATTCTCATGGCACCAGTTCTGGATTGGCTGCGCAAAATTTTCAAGAAACAGTTCCTGGCATAATTCGATGTAATCTCTGGACGCTGCCGACAGTTCCTCCCCTGCATACCGGAAAAAGAGCTCCGGGAGTCTTTCCTTTAAGTCATATCCGAAACGCTTCTTAAATTCAGCAAACAGGGTGGGGGTATAAGGCACCGCCGTTTCTTTTCCGCCGGAAAACACGGAGAAAAGGGGGCCTCTGTGGGGCTCATCCGTAAAAATGCCGGGAATGCTTTCTCCCAGCCGTGTCCCGCATTCCCGGGCGTAGCGTTCATGGGTCAGCCGAATATATTGCTCCACGGCGGGTCTGCTCATCGTATCCACATAGGTGAATTCGTTATAATTATCGCTGCACTCCGCCCGGATGATTCCAAAAACAACCGCAGTCTCTCCTTTTTCCGGAAGCTCTTTTAGCTTCAAAGGGCGTACCTTCCGCATATCCCCCTCTTCAAATACTATGGCAAAGGAAGCGACATCCTTCTCCGTCCCCGGATATTCCGCCCACTCCTGTGCGGTATACTCTCTCATTTCCAGGAAAGAAGCCCGGTATTCTTCCGTTTTTGTCACCATACCTCCCGCCGATCCCGAGGGCCACCGATCCTCATCATACAGCCAGGCCTCCATTCCTTTCTCCGCCGCATAATCTGCACAGCGGTTTATCAGGCGGAACCATTCCTCCCCCAGATATTCCGTCTCCAGCCCGGTTCTGGAATGCATGAAAAACCCGCTGAAACCCATCTGCCCGAAAATATCGATCTGACGCAGCAGCTCCTCCTCCGTCAGTTTTCCGTTCCATGCCCAGAACGGCCTTCCCCTGTATTCGCCCGCAGGGTTTTCAAAAAGCTGCTCTCTGTCCTCAATTCTCATCATAATCCTCCCTCTTTCCAGTCCAGTTCTCCGGAACCGGCAACCCCGGCATACCATCTGCCGCTGTCCTTTACCGTTCTCTTCTGAGTGTCAAAATCCACATGCACCAGCCCGAACCGGCTTTCAAAGCCGGCGCACCACTCCCAGTTATCCAGCAGCGACCAGACATAATATCCCCTGATATCCGCACCCTCCTCGATGGCTTTCGCAATCCAGTACAGGTTACCCCGGATATATTCGATCCGCTGCTCATCCCGGATGCGTCCGTCTTCCTGCACCCTTTCATTGCAGTTGCAGGTGCCGTTTTCCGTTATGTATATAGGAATTGTAAGCTGATAATCCTTTTTCAGCATTTTCACGGCTTCATAAACGGCTTTCGGGTAAAACTCCATTCCATTTTCCATGAAATTCCCGCCATTTTTCTTCCGATCCGGCACCGACTCCGGTTCCGCACAGTCCAGCACTCGGTTGTAGCAGTTCAGCCCGAAAAAGTCCAGAGGCTGGTGTATCCGTTCCATATCTCCGTCTTTTATGACAGGCATGCAGTCCTTTTCTTCCATATACCGCAGCAGTTCCTGGCGGTAGCAGCCCTTGAATATGGGGTTTAAGTAGGAGCGGAATGTCTTTTCATTTTCAAGACGGGCTATTTCACAGTCTTTTTCATTTTCCGGGCGCAGGGGATAATGCTGCCATACATCCACGACTATGCCGGCCTTGCTGTCCTTCAGATTTTCCTGCCGGAAACGTCTGATCCCCTCCCCATGGGCAAGAAGAATATGGTGGTTTGCCTGCCTTCCGTATTTTTCCAGCTTAAAGCCCGGCGCAAAACCGCCCAGTGCATACCCCACATAGGTTGCAATCGGTTCATTGACGGTTGCCCAGAGCGGAACCGTATCCCCGAATTCCCGGTACAATATTGATGCATATTCTCCATACCAGTCCACCACATCCCTGTTAAGCCACCCGCCCAGCCGTTCCAGCTCATAGGGCAGATCCCAGTGGTAAATGGTGGCGTTGGGAATCAAATCCCTTTTCCGCATCCCGTCTATGAGTCTTTTATAGAAATCAATTCCCTTCTGGCTGACCTTACCTTTCCCCTCCGGCAGGATTCTTGACCAGGAAAAGGAAAAACGGAAGCTGTCCAGATTCATCCGCTTCGCCAAATCCAGATCCTCCTCATACCTGTGATACATGTCACAGGCGTTTTCCGGGGTGGAACCATCCGCTATACTGCCTGGTATCCGGGAAAAGGCATCCCAGATCGACAGCCCCCTGCCATCCTCCCCGGCCGCACCCTCCAACTGGGCGGCACTGGTGGCCGTGCCAAATATAAAATCTTTAGGAAACCTTATCTTTTCCATAGGAATCCTTTCCTCCTTTATCAAAAATTCTCTGTCTTCGCCGCCCTCCAGCCGCGGTATCGGCGCAATACTTCCGTATTATCTCTAATAGTATCAATACCTGGAAAGGAAAACAACTCACAAGATTTTATCTTCCCTTTGAAATAATGTTTCCATGCGCACAATATTTTTATATTTATTAAGAATGATGTACGCAGATATGGACGGAAAGCGCTCCGTTCCGCTCTTTTCCGGTATACCTGAGCGAGCGCTTCCTCTTACTTCTCTTTTTTACGCACAAAAAAGCCCCGTCAGATATTCCAACGGGGCGTATCGCAAAAATTCTGTCAGCGTTCTTCCTGCAAACAGGAAATAAGGGCCTGAGGATTGATAACATGAAAGGTGCAGCTTTGACTGCCTCCCGGCTGCATGCGGGTAATTTCCGTGGATGTCTCCATAGCCGCATGGTAAAACTCCTCCGGGGTCATATCCGGCCTGACCTGGCAGCAAAGTGCATAAACTCCTGCCACATAAGGCACAGTCCAGCTCCAGCCTCCATCGGCATAATAAACATATGTATCTCCTGACATATCCGCTGTGGTACGTCCGTCCATGGGAACCAGAAGGGAATTGGCAAACATATCCGGGCTGGACCACTGCCAGGCACCCAGCGTGTAATTATCAACAGAATCCGGATCAGCAGCGGGATCTATTTTCCCCAGCCCCGCAAAGGGCGCTTCTGTCTGATAATCGGAAAAGAAATCGTAATTCTGTTCCGTGGAAGTGGTAAGCACAAATATCCCTTCCTTTTTGGCCCTCTCCACAGCGTCAAGCATCACCTGCAGCCGTTTATCCTCTTCCTCATCTCCGGTAAAATCATAGCCTCTGGCTATGGCAATCACCCGTATTTTATCGTTTTCAGGCAATGTCTTGTTCACCTCAATAATCCGGTCAATCACGCGGGCATATTCCTCCCATGCAAGATTATTTTCCCCGTCCTCTTTCCAGCTTAACACATTATCCAATCCCCAGAAGTACAGCTTCGCATCCGGAGCCACACCGCAGCTGTCTCCCACAGACAGAGAAGCAAGCGCGGCAGCATGCATGGAACCCGTCTGATTCGGTGTGACATGCATTTCTTCATAAAGAGCCAGCTTGGACGCATATTCCGGATGTCCGGTATAAAGGACCTGATCGATCACCGCGATAGATACGCCCTTTCCCGTGATCCCCTGTTCATGCAGGGCTTCCACACCCAGTCCGGGCTTTTTCCCTGCTTCCAGATATTCTTTGGCAGGAAAGGTATCCGACATTTCTTCCGGGAAAACCGTCTCTTCGTTAAAGGTAATATTGGGAACACAACCCTCCAGAAGCGCCTTCTCCTTTTTGTCCATATTTCTGCAGTCATACCAGCGGATATCCGCCATATCTTCCTTCAGAGAAATATATTCCTCTCCCCGGTATATCCGAATCTCCTCCGAAGGCCCCACCTGGCGGGCAAGGCCGCTTCCTGTTTCCGTCAGGCTGTCCGTAAACTCTTCCTTATCCGATGCGGTATTTCCCGGCTCTTTTCCGCAGGAAATACAGAATGTCACCATAATAACCAGCATAATAATCATCAGGTATCGTTTCATTTTTGCTCCTATCTGTGCTTTTTGCGCACGTATACGGCTGAAGCCGTATACAAATCAGGAAGGCTGGAAGGAGCTTCCCTGTTGTTTTTTGTTCTACTGCAGTAGAATGTCTTTCATTCATTCTATTACAGTAAAATAGAATTGTCAAGCTCTTCCTGCTGCTGATTTTACCCTCTGATTTTTCCAAAAATAAAAAACTCCTGTACCTTTTCGCACAGGAGTTCTTCTTCATATAACCTTATTCTTCCATTTCAAGAAGCATTTCTTCCACAATCCCGGCCGCTTCCGCAACCAGATGGCTGCAGGGCCTGGATGCATAATATTCCGCCGTTCTTGCAGAAGGCTTCGCACTTTCTTCCCGCTGCATTCCGGCAGACATTCCCAGAAGCTCACGGCAGATTATGCTGCCTCTTCTCTCACGGAAGGCATCGCTCATTTTCCGCACCATTTCATAGGAACGGGTCTTCGCTTCCTCATCGGCAGGATCCGTATTGCCCATTTTCAGGCCGGAAAGCATGGCCATAGCCGATACAGTACCGCATACTTCACGCATCCGTCCCACACCGGCACCCATTGGCCCGGCAAGCTTCAATGCCGTCTGCCTGTCCATTCCGAAGATATCTGCATAGGTAACAAAAACAGACTGGGCACAGTTAAAGCCCGATTCAAACATATTAACTGCATCCTGTATCCTGCTTTTCATCTTCATTCCGCCTTATTTGCCTTTACCGCAGCATTTCTTGTATTTCTTTCCGCTGCCGCAGGGACAGGGATCATTGGGATATACTTTTTTATCCTTCACGATAGTTGTGGAAGATTTCTGTTCCTTATAAAGATCCTTCCTCGTATCTTCGTCAAAGATATCGTTCCACTCTTCCAGCTCATACAGCCAGTCAGCACCTGCCGCTACCATATTTTTATACAGAAGGGCTTTATCAAATCCAAGGCTAACCTGGGTATCCTCTTCCATTTCTTCAATGGGATTGGATTCCACAAGGCTGTCGTCGATTCCATCCAGGAAACCGGTCATGGTCATGATATCCACATCATATTTTTCAGCCAGTTCCTTTACGGTACCTGTAACCACCTCGTCAGGATTCTTTAAAAGCTGGGCGTAGATCTCTTTTTCCTTTTCAAAATATACCGCCCAGAGTCTCTGCAGATCTGCTTTGTTGGCTGTTTCAGAGTAAGCCATTGCTCTCCATTGTTCCAATAATGCCATTTTTATCACCTCGTCCATGTATTTTCACCGGTCAGGACCGGTTCTTTTATTCAGCATTGCTTTCTTAAGCATTGCTGCTGCAGGATTAGCCGCATCTTTCTTTGCTGACGCTCAGAATAGAAATAGTATATAACAAAATGGCGGTAAAGTCCAGCGGGTCATTGCATACTGTGGGTGGTGGTGGGTGGGCAGAAGAATCTCCTTGTGTCCCTCTCCCTGCCGGAGAAAATCCGGGACGCCCCAGGCAGGGAGAGGGACACAAGGAGATTCTTCTGCGGGGAAGGGTGTCGGAGTCGGGAGGTAAAAAAGATACAGGTGGGTATAAGGGAATACAATACTATGTGAGAGAAAAAACTTGTTGCTTTCGCTATCTTGGCGGCTATACAGGCTTATTGGAGAGAAGAAAAATATACATCTTGATGGTAAAATGTGTAAAATAAAATAATGGTAAATTTTAGTTTTGAGAGGTTGGGAAGATGGCTCGTTGGCAAATAAAGATTTAGTTCGCGGAGAACCAATACCCAATGGTTTATATCATATGGTATGTGAAATCTTAGTTCGCCATACGGACGGCGATTATTTGCTCATGCAAAGAGATTTCCGCAAACCAAATTTCGGTGGATATTATGAGGCAACCGCTGGTGGTTCTGCGTTAAAAGGTGAGGACAAGATTACTTGTGCGAAACGGGAATTGTTTGAAGAAACGGGTATTACAGCGATTTCATTAGAGGAAATAGGCCGGTATATTTCCCATGATACAATTTACTATCAATTTCTTTGTATTACGGATTGTGGCAAAACAACAGTGTCACTTCAAGAAGGTGAAACAGCAGCATATAGATGGCTGACAGAAAATGAATATATTGCTTTTGTCAATTCTGTCCATATGATACCAGTTCAAAAAATTCGCTATGCTGATTTCTTGAAAAAGTTAGGATATATACAAAGTTAAATGGCGATTTATAAGGGTTTGGGATGAGGCCAGCAAGCAAAAACGCGGCGCATGATTAAGGGAAGGGGTAAAAACTTTCAATGCTTTTTGTTTTATTCGGTGCAGCGTCCTTAGCTTTTCCAGCAAATGGATTGACTAAAATCGTCGGTTTTGTTATAATGCAGGAAACCGACGATTTTAGTCAATAAGGGAGGGATATTATGCAGGATACGGAAAAGCATACTTTGATAGTAAATGCCGCCGCTGCTTTATTTGCAAAGTATGGGTATAAAAAAACTACAGTTGATGAAATTGTAGCAGAAGCGGGTATATCAAAAGGGTTATTCTATCATTATTATCAAAACAAAAAGCAGGTCTATCTTTATATTTATGATACTTATACTGCGGCTTTAAGCGAGAGTGTGGGAAAGGAGGTTGATACAAGCAATACGGACTTTTTTGACAGGTTGAAGCAGATTTCGCGTTTAAGGATAGCATTTATCAATCAATTTCCTGATTTATGGAATTTCTTATATTCTGCATATTATGAACAACACCCGGATGTAGCCTTTGAGATAAAAGATAAAAACAAAGAGCTTTTACAAAAAAGCTATGCGGGGGTTGCTGTTAATATTGACTGGTCAAAGCTGAAAGAAGGGGTTTCTCCCAACACTGCTATTGCTGCTGTCACGTGGCTTGCAGAGGGTTTTGTGCGTGAAGTCAATAGTCATGGGTTAGTCTTTGATGAAAAAATTTATTCTGAATTTGATAAGTATATCGAATTGTTAAGAACCGGAATTTATAACCCGGAGAATGGAGGCTGATTATGCCATACTTTGAAAACTCAGGCGCAAAGCTCTATTTTGAAGAAACAGGTTGTGGCAATCCATTGATTTTTCTGCATGGTGCCGCATGGGATATGCACCAGTGGGATGAACAGATAAGATATTTTTCTAAAGATTATAGGGTAATCGCTTTAGATGCCCGTGGTCATGGAAAATCATCCCTCCCTCCGGGAAAAGTGTCACCCGATATATTTTGGCGGGATGTAGTTGCGATGATGGATTTTCTGAGTATTCCAAAAGCAGTCATTTGCGGTCTTTCCATGGGAGGGCACGTTGCCATTCAGACAGCAATTTTTGCGGCGGAGCGAGTTGAGAGTATTATACTGATAGGAGCGATATGTACCAACCGGTTTAATAATTATGAACGAATTGTTCTTCCGATTAACCGCTTTTCCTTACGTCTTATGCCTATGAGTTGGATTGCATGGAGTATATCTGCGGGTATGGGAAATTTTAACCCCGAAGCCAAACCGTATATCCGCAGGGTTGTAGGCAGTCTCAATCATGATGCTTTTAATCGTGTTTGGAAGGCTGTAACAAGTATGGAGAGCAGGGACGGACTGTCAAAGATCACTTGCCCTGCTTTAATTCTTATTGGTGACCATGACAGCATGACACGGCGGCAGCAGCAATACATTCATGAGCATATCCGAAATTCAAGTTTAGTGATAATTGAAAATGCACATCATGGTACTAATCTGGATAATCCGGAACAGGTGGAAAAAGAAATAGAAAAATTTTTATTGAAATCTGTATAGTCTTCTTTCAGCGGGGCATACTGTTATTATCATCGGAACCCCCTCCTTTGATGATTCATGAATCGGATGGTTTATTTTCCGGTTTGTGATTACGCAAGATAAATAATTACTTATCCTCCCATTACGGGGAGGATTCCTCCCCTAGTTCAGGATCCCGTCTGCAGCAGCAGTGCTGCAGGCGGGATTTTGCTTTTTGGGAATGGATACGGCGGCGTTTTTCAGTCACTGATTACGATGGTACTGCGTTTATGTGATTTGTAATATTTTTCATTGATTTTACAATTGCAGGCGCAATTATATCATTGCCCTTTCAGCGTCAATGATATATCATTAGATAAGAACTAGACAAACTTGCAAAGTGAGGTAATTCTTATGAAGCTCAACACAAAACGGACTATTCTGGTAGGTCTGGCTTTTCTGTCTATCAGCGCTTTCTGGCAGCTGTATGACAGCATTATTCCGCTGATTCTCAAGAACACTTTCCACATCAGCGATACTGTTTCGGGCGGTATTATGGCTATGGATAATGTGCTGGCGCTGTTTATGCTTCCATTTTTCGGAAGTCTTTCCGATAAGGTACATACCCGTCTTGGAAGGCGTACGCCTTTTATTTTGTGCGGGACGGCGGCGGCGGTTATTGCAATGCTGTTTCTGCCTTTTGCTGATAATATTGTTTCTCTTGGGCTGTTTGTGACCGCGCTGTGTGTTACGTTGGTTGCTATGGGGAGTTATCGTTCGCCGGCGGTTTCGCTTATGCCGGATGTTACGCCAAAACCGCTTCGTTCCAAAGCAAATGCCATCATTAATCTGATGGGGGCCGTCGGCGGGGTTATCTCTCTGATTTTGATATCTACGCTGATTCCTAAAACAGGAAAGCCCGATTATTTCCCTATTTTCCTTGTTGTGGCATTGGTTATGGCCGCCTCTGTACTGATCCTGCTTTGGAAAGTCAAGGAAAATCCTTTGCGGGAGGAGAGGGAAAAAATTGATCTTGCTTTGGACATTGAAGAAGGTACGGTTCAGGAGGAAGGTACGGTCAGCGCACCGATGGCTCCTGAGGTCAAGAGGAGTCTGATACTTATATTGATTTCCGTTTCCTTCTGGTTTATGGGTTATAATGCGGTTACTACGGCATTTTCCAAATATGCCCAGATTTACTGGGGGATTCAGGGCGGCGGTTTTGCCAACTGTCTGCTGGTGGCTACGATTGCGGCTATTTGTTCTTATATTCCTGTGGGAGCTATTGCATCCCGTATCGGCCGTAAAAAAACGATTTTGGGGGGCGTTGTATTGCTGGCGTCCATGTTTGCACTGGGTGCGACCGTAAAGGAATATCATGTGTGGATCAATGGGCTGTTCGCGCTGGTCGGCGTGGCGTGGGCTGCCATAAATGTCAATTCCTATCCTATGGTGGTGGAAATGAGCAAGGGAAGTGACATCGGCAAATTTACCGGTTTTTATTATACTTTTTCCATGGCCGCGCAGATCGTTACTCCTATTCTTTCCGGTTTTCTGCTGGAACATGTAGGATATCATACGTTATTCCCTTATGCTGCCCTTTTTGTAACCGCAGCCTTCTTTACCATGCTGTTCGTAAAGCATGGAGACAGCAAGCCAATTCCTAAAAAGAGCAAGCTGGAAGCTTTTGATGTGGATGACTGAGGAGATAAAAATGGATAAAAAGAAAAAAACACCAAAACAAATAGCGGCCCTGATATGTGTAGGGCTGCTGGTATTGCTTTATGTCGTTACCCTGGTTGTGGCTTGCCTGAATTTTCCCGGCGCAGACCGGCTGTTCCAGGCCTGTCTGGTGGCGACTGTGGGGCTTCCTATTCTTTTATGGATTTATATGTGGCTGTATGGAAAGATGAAGGACAGGTTTAAGGAACAGGATTCGGAAGAGTAACAAAAAACGGAAGCGGCAATATCCCTTCTCCGCTTCCGTTTTTGTTACTCCTGTATTTTATTGCTTTTTCCTATATTCCTGAAAGAATCTCCTTCAGCAGCCTTAACGCCCCGGTATCCCTGCCGCGGCATAAGCGTATTTATGAATTGCTTTCTGCAGGCTGTGCCTCATACTTCCACACCCAGCTTTTTCAGTTCTTCCTGCGCCTCTTCATAGCTCCGGAAAAGTATCGTATGTATGCCGAACCGGGCTGCCGCGTCCAGATTGGGCTGCATATCATCAAGAAACACACATTCTTCCGGCTTCAGTCCATACCGTTCCAGCAAAAGGCTGTAAATAGCGGGATCCGGCTTTATCACCCCGTCCTTATAGGAAAGGATCCCTCCGTCCACATATTCCAGGAAATCAAGGGCATCGCCGTTTTCACGCCTCACCTTATCGGAGAAATTGGACAGCACCAGAACCTGATAGCCGGCTTTTTTCAGAGCCTTTATCCAGGGAATCGCATAATCCGCCTTTGTCACTATGCCATGGAGGCTCACATAGATTTCCCTGAGCTCCTTTTCCACGGAAGGGTCATTGCGTATAAAGCCCTCCAGCATTTCTTCATCACTTAAGAATCCTTTGTCAAATTCATGCCAGAATGGGTTATCCACCGTTGCCTTCCCCACGCGTTTCTCGATTTCCGGAGGGAAGCCGAAGCTGTGAAGGAAATTCTTCCATCCGAAAACGGTGAGGACATTTCCGATATCAAAAATAATAGTCCGTATCATTCCTATTCCTTTCTGTACTCTTCCGTCTGTATTAATTCCAGCAGCCTGCGGGCCGCTGCGGACAGCAGGTTCCCTTTTCCCGTCACCACGCAGAAATGGCGCCTTGGAATCATTTTGTTAAAACGCAGTTCAAAAAGTCTGCCGCTTTCCAGATATTCCGCGGCAAAATCCCTCACTACATTTCCGATGCCCAGGCTGCGCAGGGCAAACTGTACGATCATATCGCTGGTCGCCAGTTCGAATTCCGGATTGATGCGCACGCCGTTTTCGGCCAGAAAAGAATCCATGCAGCTTCTTGTGCTGGTATTCTTCTCCAGGGTGATGAGAGGCAGGTTTTCCAGGTCATGTAAATCCAGTGTTTTATTTTTATACTGGAAAAACTGTCTTCCTGCCACAAAAATATCTTCTATTTCCCGGACGGTCTCGCTGTGTACGCCCTCGCCTGAAAAGGGGGTGCTCACCACGCCGAAATCGATTTTCCCGCTTTTCAGGAATACCAAGGTTTCCGGCGTCGGCGCATTGGTCACCATAACCTTTATGCCCGGGCAGAGCTCATGAAAACGTTCCAGATAAGGGAGGAGATAAAAGCGAAGGGTCATATCGGAAGCTCCGATGCGGATTTCTCCCAGCTCCAGATCCATCATCTGTTTCAGCTTCTTTTCCCCCATTTCAATCTGCTCATAGCCCCCGGCCACATAGGAATAGAGCAGTTCTCCCTCTTTGGTCAGCTTCACTCCCTTGGCGCTGCGTACAAAAAGCTTGACCCCCACCGATGTTTCCAGAAGCTTGACGGACTGGCTCACGGCGGGCTGGCTGATGGAAAGTTCCTGGGCCGCCAGCGTAAGGGAACCGCAGCGGGCCACATGATAAAAAACCTTATAATATTCCAGATTCTGAACCACCGCTGCTCCCTTCCGGCTGATCCTGCCGCCGGCAGGACTGCTTCATGACTGTCGTTTCCCGATGCTTTCAATCTTTATGGCTGAACACTGCCGATTATTTTTCAAGCGTACTCTTTCTGTAAATAATATCATCTCTTCCCGGGCCGTTGCTCACCATGGTAATGGGATAGCCGATGTGCTTCTCCACAAATTCTATATAATTCCGGCAGTTTTCCGGCAGTTCCTCATAGTTTTTGATTCCCCGGATATCACATTTCCAGCCGGGCAGGGTTTCCAGAACCGGTTTTGCCTTTTCCAGCTTCCACGTCACAGGGAAATCCGTGGAAACCTCCCCGTCCACATCGTAGCCCACGCATACCGGGATCTCATCGAGATAGCCCAGCACGTCCAGCACGGTAAAGGCCACATCCGTGGTTCCCTGGAGACGGCAGCCATATCTGGAGGCCACACAGTCAAACCAGCCCATACGGCGGGGACGTCCTGTGGTCGCTCCGTATTCGCCGCCATCGCCTCCGCGGCGTCTTAATTCATCCGCTTCTTCGCCGAAGATTTCCGATACAAAAGCTCCCGCGCCGACAGCGGAGGAATATGCCTTGCAGACTGTAATAACCTGCTTAATTTCATAAGGAGGGATTCCCGCTCCGATAGCGCCGTATGCAGCCAGTGTGGAGGAAGAAGTAACCATGGGGTAAATCCCGTGATCCGGATCCTTCAGGGTTCCCAGCTGGCCTTCCAGCAGGATATTTTTTCCATCCTTGATCGCCTGATCCAGATATGCGGAGGTATCGCATACGTAAGGGGCTATCATTTCCCGATACTCCATCATCGTAGCATACAGCTCTTCCACATCCAGCTTCGGCTTATGGTATAAATGCTCCAGAAGCACATTTTTTGTCTCGCATACACTGGCCAGCTTGGTTTTCAGCCCGTCCTCGTCAAACAGCTCGCAAACCTGAAAGCCGATCTTTGCATATTTATCAGAATAAAAAGGTGCGATGCCCGATTTGGTGGAGCCGAAGGATTTGCCTCCCAGGCGCTCCTCTTCATATTGATCAAACAGAATATGGTAAGGCATTACTACCTGTGCCCTGTCTGATACCAGTATTTTAGGCATAGGCACATTTTTTTCCGTAATGGAACTGATTTCCTTGATAAGCACCGGAATATTCAATGCGACGCCGTTGCCGATAATGCTTGTGGTATGTCCGTAAAAAACACCGGAAGGAAGTGTGTGAAGGGCGAATTTTCCATAATCGTTCACAATCGTATGCCCCGCATTTGCACCACCCTGGAAACGGATGATGATATCTGCCTCTTTGGCCAGCATATCCGTGATCTTGCCTTTTCCTTCGTCACCCCAGTTAGCTCCTACAACTGCTTTTACCATTTCTTTATTCCTCCTAACTATTCCGCTCCCGCAGGCGATGGATAATATCGTCCGCCGGGCGCACACACAGGAAAACCGCCTTTGGGCCTGTTTTCTGTTTTTGTCAATAAAAAGCGGGCTTTTACAAACCCATTGTAAAAAACCCGCTTTCTACGTCTTTTACTTAATGATTATATATTATTATATACCATAAGTAAAATCAATATTTATTATGTTCGGAATAAGTTAAGCTTATGTTAATTCATTAATCATAAAGGTTGGGAGCAATCTTGGGATCGTCCATGTTTTCTGCGGTATACCACTGGCAGCCTGTGTCAACATCACTTACGGGCTCGCCTTTGATGGCTTTCACACACAGTTCAACGGTCTTGTAGCCAATCTGAAGAGGATCCTGGGTAACAGCGCCAGCCAGCTTGCCGTCTCTTACAGCGGTTTTGATAAGAACGCCGGAGTCAAATGCTACACCGATTATGTCTTTGCCCAGCTTGCCGATATTGGCATCGCCGTTGATGAGGCCTTCTCCTGAGAACTGGTTGGAACCATAAATGCAGATGGTATCCGGTTTGTTCAGCAGATTCTGTGCATCTACGGAGGACAGGTCGGCACTTACGGAAGCGGGAACTGCAACGTCGATAATAACGTCTGCGCCGTCAACCTTGTTCGCCCATTTGTCATGTCCTTCTACGGAAACGGTCTTGCCGTCAGCTTCCAGAAGGGTTTTCATCTTGTCAACGAAGCCTGAGCCACGCTGTACGATGGATTCGGAGTTGGCTTCCTGGTTCATAACGCCGATTCTGACAGTACCGGTTGCGGAAGCTACTTTATCTTTAATCAGTTTGTAGGTTTCGTCTGCTGCAAGCTCGCCTGCCGCATAGTTGTCGGTTGCCGCATTGGCTGCAATAGCTCCTTCAGGAGCGCCGGGTACACCGGAGTCAAAACCGATAATCGGAATGCCGGCTTTCTGGATTTCCTTAATGGTATCCAGACAGGCTTCGGTATCCAGGGCTGCCAGGCCGATTGCAGGCGGATTGTTATTGAAAGCATTGTTCAGCATCTGTACCTGCTGTGCGATATCAGATTCGGTATCCGGTCCCTGGAAATCAATTTCCACACCGTATTTTTCAGCGGCTTCGTTAGCGCCCTGGAGAACTGCCTGCCAGAACTGATGCTGGAAGCCCTTGGATACCAGATAAATCTTTCCTGTTATTTCTGCGGAAGCCTCCGCTGTGTCCGCGGTTGTTTCTGCTGCATCCGCAGATGCGGCAGGAGCTTCCTCCTTGGACTCTGCCGGTGCCGGAGCCGCTGATTCTGCCGGAGCCGATGTACCGGCACTGTTTCCGCAGCCGGCGAGCATACTCGCCACCATGGCTGCACCTAATACGATACTGAGTAATTTCTTTTTCATGTAAAACCCTCCTTAAAATTTGTTATACCCCCGGCAGCTTTTCCGCCGGTTTTGTAATTACAAGCCTTCATTCTTCTTTTTATTTGGAATAAAAGGCATTATAAACAGGAACTGTCAGGCTTTTTTCTTTTTCTGCCTGTTCATGACATCCATAAATACCGCGAATACCAGTACGACACCGGTAACCGCCTGCTGCCAGTTGCTCTGCAGCCCTACAAAAGGAAGGCCGGTTTTGAGTACGGACATGATAAACACACCAATCAGGGTACCGGAAATCGTTCCGTAGCCGCCGCTCATGGAGGTTCCGCCGATTACTACGCCTGCGATGGCATCCAGTTCGAAACCGCCCCCGCCCCCGGGCAGGATGGTGGAGTAGATGGATGCATAGGCCAGACCGGCCAGACCGGCCAGCGTGCCGCTGATAATATAGGCCAGAGTACGCCATTTGGCAATGTTGACGCCGGAAAGCCTTGTCGCTTCACTGTTGCTGCCCAGAGCCACGATATAACGTCCGGGCCGTGTCTTATTCAGCACGATGGAAGCGATAACAGCCACGATGATTAAAAGGATAAATCCGGTAGGTATCAGCACTCCGTTCTGATTGATTTTGAAAATGTTGCGGAACCAGCCTTCCGCCTGGCTGGACTGCGGCCAGGTAACGCTCTGCGCCTTGGTAAAAATGGAACCCAGGCCCTTGGAAAGCATCATGGAACCCAATGTTGCGATAAAGGGCGGCAGGTGCATGTAAGATACCATCAGGCCGTTCACCAGGCCGAACAGGCTGCCGATGAGGATACATACCAGAAGGCCGAGGGCCACCGGCAGATGGTATTTGGTAATCAGCTGTCCGGAAATCAATGCGGAACAGGTGAGTACGGTGCCGATGGAAAGGTCAATACCATCGGAAGTGATGGCAAAGGTAACGCCGATAGCCATCAGTCCTATGTAGTAGGATGCGTCAAAAATGTTTACCAGTGTGGCATAGGAACGGAATGCCGGATTGATAAACCCAAACACCAGATAAATAATAATCAGGGCCAGCAGGGCTATCAGCCTCTGGGTTCCCACGGACTTTGCAAATTTTGCAAGAGGGTTTTTCTTTACGGCCCCCTCCGTATTTGTTATTTTAGCCATTTGTTTCCTCCCCCTTTACATACCGACCGTAGCAGCCTGCATAATCACTTCCTGCGACGCTTCTTCAATCGGAATCTCCGCTGTCTTTTTCCCCTCGCACATAACCATGATCCTGTCGCTCATACGCAGGATTTCCGGCAGTTCGGAGGATATCATGATAATGGATTTTCCGGAAGCGGCCAGTTCGTTCATCAAATGATAAATTTCACTCTTAGCCCCTACGTCAATTCCTCTGGTGGGCTCATCAAAAATAAGAATATCGCAGTCACGCACCAGCCATTTGGCAATGACCACCTTCTGTTGGTTTCCTCCGGACAAGCTGAGTGTCGGCGTATTCACCGTAGGTGTTTTGGTATTCAGACGCTCCACATAATCCTGGGCCGTTGCCTCTTCACTCTTTCTGTTGATGAAGATTCCTTTTACAAATTTTTCAAGAGACGCCATAGTGGTGTTCTCCGCAATTGTTTTATCCAGTACCACGCCGTAACGCTTCCTGTCCTCGGAAAGATACCCGATTCCGGCTTTGACCGCATCCTGCGGGCTGTGTATTTCCACCTTTCTGCCGTTCACGTATATATCTCCGCTTTCTTTTCTGTCTGCTCCGAAAATGGCCCTTGCCGTTTCCGTCCGCCCTGCGCCCATCAGACCGGAAAAGCCGAGGATTTCACCCTTTCTCAGTTCAAAGCTGATATCCTGCACCATCTTTCCCGCCTGCAGATGCTCTACCTTCAGCACCACCGGTGCATCCGCCGGCACACTGCTTTCGGTTTTCGGATCCTCATAAATCGTACGGCCTACCATCATGTTGATGATGTCATCCTTGGTACAGTCTTTGCTGACTAAGGTTCCCACATACTCGCCGTCACGCATGACAGTTACCCTGTCGGTGATGATTTTAATTTCATCCATGCGGTGGGAAATATAGATAATACCGATGTTCCTGGCCCGCAGATCCCTTATGATTTTAAACAGCTCACTGATTTCCGAATCCGTCAGCGCCGCTGTCGGCTCATCAAACACCAATACCTTAACGTCCCTGGAAATGGCCTTGGCAATTTCGCACATCTGCTGTTTGCCTACAGTCAAATCCCCCATAACCTGGGAGGGGTCGATTTCAATGTTCAGCTTTTCAAACAGCTTCCCTGCTTCCTCATTCATCCTTCCGTCGTCTATGATTTTGCCTTTCATATACTCCCGTCCGATGAATATGTTCTGCGCCACAGTCAGCTGCTGCATCATGTTCAGTTCCTGATGCACAATCGCGATTCCCGCGTCCTGAGCCTCCCTGGGATTGGTAAACGCCACTTCTTTTCCTTCATATATAATCTGGCCGCTGTCTTTGAAATAAATGCCGGTCAGAATCTTCATAAGCGTGGATTTACCGGCTCCGTTCTCACCCATCAGCGCATGAATCTCGCCCCGGCGTACTTCCAGGTTTACCTTTTTCAGAGCATGGACTCCGGGAAAGGATTTATCGATATCCTTCATCGTCAGAATTACTTCCCCCACTTTTTCACCTTCCATCCCTTCTCTTTCAGATTAAACTGCCTTTTTCTCTCTTGCTGATGTTTTCATTATAGTGACACCTTAAATAAAACTACATGTGATTTTTTATAAAAAAAGGGTAAAAATTTACTGTTTTGTAAATTTTTACCCTTTTTGTTCTGCAAATACCACAAAAATATAGTTTTTCTTTGTTGATTCTTGTCGTGTTGACGAAGCACGACATAACCTTCGGAGGAAAGGAAAAGAGACGGACGAAGGGTGGGTTATCGGTTACTCTCCTTTAAAAGGAAAAAGCATTTCCTGGTTTTCATCCAGATACATATTTTCTCTCGTGATAAGGACGGAACCGGAATCGATCTGATCGGGAACCTTTTCTCCGTTCAGGGCTTTTACGGCAGTTTCTACGCCGAGGTATCCCATCTTGAAAGGGTTCTGGATTACCATCCCACGGAAAATACCGCCTTCCAGCATTTTTATTTCTTCCAGGGAGCTGTCAAAGCCTACAAAGCTGATTTTTCCTGCCAGCCCTTTGTCCACAATAGCGCGGGCAGCGCCTACGGCGGAGTATTCGTTGAGGCCTACCACAACGTCCACATCGGGGTGTTCCACAAGGATCTGCAGCATCAGCTGATAGGCTTTATCATAGTTGGAATCGCAGAAAACCACGTCCGCTATTTTTTCCGTGTCACTGCCCAGTCCTTCCCGCAGCCCCTGCTCCCGTTCCATGGCAGTGGAGGAATTCTTTACATGGGCTACCACCGCGATACGGGAGTCCGGCCTGAGGATTTCCTTGACGAATTCTCCCTGCAGCCTTCCGGCCTTTATGTTGTCGGTGGATATCATACATTCCGCTACCTTTGTGTCAATTTCGGAATCCAGAAGGAAGAGGCGGATTCCGTTTTCCACGATTTTTTCCGCCATAGGGGTGGTTTCGGTAAAGCTGGAGGGTGTGAGGACAATAGCATCCGGCTTCTCAAGAATGGCCTGTTCTATCAGTTCATTCTGCCGTACATAGTCATCCTCCGTCTCCGGCGCGCAGACGGAGAACTTCACTTCGTATTCCTCTGCCGCCATACGGGCGCCGTCGATTAGCTGTGTCCAGAAATCACTGTCGTCGATTGTCTTGGATATAAAAATAATGGACAGCTGTTTCTTTTCCCTGTCCTCTCTTCCGAAAGCGTAGGAAAGCAGGAACGCGGCGGCAATAAGGAGCAGGGCGGCAGAAAGGATTCTCTTTTTATTGGACATTATCATATTTTTCAGGACATGGCCTGTGTTATTTTTCAATAGTTTCCGCCTCCCCTCCGGCAAACGGGATCCTTATCGTGGCAGCCGTACCCTCGCCGGGAATGCTTTTATAAGAAATCCCGTATTCCTTTCCGTAATACAGCTGCAGACGCATCTGCACATTGCTGATGCCTATTCCGGATTTGGATTTGTGCCCGGTTTTAGGATCGAAAATATGCTCCAGAACCTCCGGTTCCATCCCTTTACCGTTATCATATACGGTGAGGTTAATGCAGCCGCTGCGGTGCACGCCGGTGATCTTGATGAGCCCCTTTCCGTCCTTATATTTGATTCCATGGTATATGGCATTTTCCACCACAGGCTGAAGCACCAGCTTGATGATCTGCTGCTCCAGGATTTCTTCTTCCACATGGATTTCAAATTCCATTTTATCCTGATACCGCATCTTCTGTATGGTCAGGTAGCTCCTGGCATAGTCAACCTCCCTTTTTATGGACACCAGCTCATCCTCGTTGCTGATGCTCTGCCGAAGCAACCTGGCCAGGGAAGAGGTCATGAGCACCACCTCTTTTGTTTTCCCGCCCTCCGCCATCCAGATAATGGAATCCAGGGTATTGTACAGAAAATGCGGATTGATCTGGGACTGCAGGGCCTTCAGCTCACTCAGGCGTTTCTGTTCCTGCTCGTAAGTATTCTGCTCCATAAGCTGCCGGATACGGACAATCATGATATTAAAGGTTTTTCCCAGGCTCGCAATTTCGTTATTTCCTTCTTCCTTTACCCGGATTCCTTCAAACTTTCCTTTTTCCGCTTCTTTCATGGAATCCTTCAGCCGTTCCAGCGGACGTGTGATTGCCGAAGAGAAAATCACACACAGCAGGATTGTCACCACAAGAAAGGCCGCTGTTATGACAATGTACAGCCTCTGGGCCTCCGAGCGCCCCCGCATCAGCTCCGCCATATCGGTAACTCCGACCACGCTCCAGCCGGTTTTATCCGATACGGAAATCGTGTACAGCCTTCTGTTTTTCTCATCGTCTGTGAGGAAAAAGCTGTCTTCACATTCCAGCACTTCATCGACCAGTTCTGTTTTCAGGGAGCTGTAGATGAGCTTCTGTTTGGGATGGTAAATGATTTTTCCGGTGGGATCGATGATATAAATATAATCCGAGCCGATATTGTTTCTTTCACACAGATCCTTCAGCGCCTTATAATTCAGATCAATGAAAAAAACTCCCATGATTTCCCCTGTATCGGGGTTTTCCAGCCCCCTGCTCATGGTGATCACCCATTTGTAATTATCCCTGATGACATTCTGCACATGGGATGAGGTAAGGCAGGTGCTGCCCTCCTCTTCTGCTTCACGGTACCAGTCCACACTGTAGAGTGGGATATTTTCATTCAGCACGTCGTTTCCGTCATTAATTATGCTTTTTCCGTCCCCTGAAAGCACGGCAATATTGGAAATATCCGTTCTGGTCTCCAGCACGGTGGAAAACTGGGTAACGATCCGGCGGTACAGATTGGGATCCCCGGAATTCCTTCCTTCCATCAGATAGGTCTGCACATCACTGCTGTGGGCCACCAGGGAGGATATATTTTCCATATAATCAATATAAGAATCAATATCCCTGTTAACCTGTCCGATGAGCCGGGTGGTATAGTCTATGGAATTGTTCAGAATCGTCCGTTCCGTATAATTCAGGGAAATGATATAGAAAAAAGTGAGCGTTGCCACGATCAAAGTGGAAAACACCGCCAGCATGGTGGTGCGGATACTGGAAAAGGGCAGAATCCCCTGCCTTCCCGGCTTTTCCTTTTCTTCCTTCATTCTTACTTCCTCTTTTCCCTTGCATATTCCGTAGGTGATTTCCCTATGGCTTTTTTAAAAGCTGCGCTGAAATAATGAGGATCGGAAAATCCTACCTTTTCAGCGATTTCATAGTTTTTCAAAGAAGTGTTTTCCAAAAGCTCCCTTGCCTTCTGCATCCGGATACCGGTGAGCACCTCCATAAAGGTCTCTCCAGTGATATTTTTAAAAATGGTGCTGAAACGGCTTGTGCTGATATTCAGATAAGAGCATACCGTACTCAGGCCCAGATCATTTTCTCCGTAATGCTTTTCTATGTATTCCATGGCAAGGAGGGCGTATTTTTTCCCGCCGTCATTCCTTCCCGTATCCAGCATTCCGGACACCTTCAGGAAATACTCTTCCATAACTCCAAGCGCCTGCTCCAGGCCCGCGGCTCCTATGATTTTTTCAAGAGTCCTCTCCTTTTCCCACAGGATATCCTGTTCCTCCAGCTGAAAGGTTCGAAGCAGCTCCACCGTTTCGTCCAGCTGCTGCTGAAGCTGAAGATTGACTCTTTCCCGGTTCCATGCCGCCCTGCGGATATCCTCTTTCATCTTGTCAACACACTGCTTGATCCCATCCCTGTCGCCGCGTTTTACACAGTCAAGGATTCTTTCCATGATGGCCTCCGCCTCGGAGCGTTCCGGCGTACCACTGATTTCCTCCAGGATCAGCACGGATTCTTCTCCATAGGTATAGCGGTACTGCAGGGCTGTCATCGCCTCTTCATAAGACCGGAACAGCTCTCCCCGTTCCTTTACACAGCCGCCGATCCCTATTGTGGTTTTCATATTCATGATTTCCAGGAGACGTCTGTTGATTTCTCCTGCAATTTCATGAAGCCGCTGCCCCAGCTCCGCCGGCCGGTTCGTTTCAAGAAGCAGCACCGTACGATAATCCTTTCCCTGGAATACCTCACCCGCATGCTGTTTTTCCACGATTTCCTGGGCTACATTATAAACGACAAAAGCCATGAGTGAACGCTCCTGCTTCTGCTTGTCATCCAGGCTGTTGGCATCACGGTAATCATCTATTTCCACCACCGTTACCCGAAAGGCGCTGCCCCAAAGGGTAATTCCCACATCCTCCAGCTCACGGTCGTTTTCCTCTCTCGTTTTATCCCCCATAACCAGGCTCATCAATGCATTGGAACGGACAAGCAGATGGTTCCGGTGATAGGTCGTGCTCATTTTTCCGATCCGCTCGTCCTTTTTCTTCTGTTCGCTGATTTTTTCCCCTACCTGCAGAAGGACCTCCGAAAGCTCAAAGGCCGTCACCGGCTTTAAAAGATATTCGGTAACCTGATATTTCAGGGCCTGCTTCGCATACTCAAATTCATCATAGCCGCTGAAAATAATGATTTTAATCTGAGGATATTCGCGGTACAAAAATTCACTTAACTGCAGGCCGTCCATATAGGGCATGCAGATATCCGTCAGCACCACATCCACCTCATGCTCCTTCACATAGGCCTGCGCTTCCCGTCCGTCCGCACATGCCGCCGCCAGTTCGTATCCCAGCTTTTCCCAGGGAACGTTGGCGCTGATTCCCTCCCTCGTCAGGATTTCATCATCTACCACAATTGCTTTTATCATTTTTATACCCCTTGTCCGATTCAGCCGCCGCCATTGTCCGCCCCTCCCGGACTGCAGCCCCCAATTTTCTTTATCATACCGAAAAAAAGGCTCTGTGTAAAGGTTCTTTCCTTACACAATCGGATCCCGGTACCACAATGCTGCTATTCAAGGTTCCAGTATGAGAAAAACGGAAAGCAGGGGGCCTCCCCTCAGCTTTCCGTCTTTCTGTTTTGAAAATGCTTTAACTCCTCGTTCATGTCCTTCGCCTTTTTGTCGGCAACAAACCACAAGACTCCCTCCGCCGCCAGACTGATAATCACTATCAGAAACATAAAAGGCAGCAGTACCTCCCAATCCGTTTTTCCGATGAAAAATACGATGCTGACCATAATTCCTTCCAGCAGAAGCAGCTGCAGCAGCTTCCGGACAAGCATCTGTCTGACGGAAAGCTCCTTCCTGCTGTAGGTCACCGCCGATGGCAGAATTCCCAGACCACCATAGATAACAGGAAGCAGAAAAGCCTGGTAGCCGAATCTGATTTCCGGCTCATATCGCATTCCCAGGAATGCCATAACCAGGTTCACACAGGTGACCACAACAAAAAAACTGATTACCAGGTGTTCGATAAACTCTCTTTTACTCATTCCCGCTCCCTTCTCTGCGTTTTAATATCTCACGCAGGCTGTTTACATATTTTCTGGATATGATAATATCCTCTCCGTTCTGCAGCCTGGCGCAAAGACGGCCATTCAGGGCCGGCCTCAGATAATCTATCCGCATCAGATTGACAACCGTCGTCCGGGAGCATCGGAAAAACTGCTTGCTTCCATATGCTTCCTCGAAAGCATACAGCTTCATTTTCACTTCATAAACCTTCTCTTTCGTATAAATAAAAAGACGGTTATCCACAGCCTCGGCATAATAAATCTCCGGAAGAGGGATCTGAAACTGTTTTCCGGCTTCATACCCCTCCAGGCTTTCCTGCCTGGACAGAATAAAATGCCGGATCTCCCGAACCGTATCCGTTACCTCATGGCAGCGTATCAGCACCTGTTCTTCCTGCTGCCGGTCAATCGTTTCCACCGTTACCCGCATATATCCCTGTCAGCCCCTTCCCGGCGCACCGCACTGTTTAAGCAGTTCCGTTCTTTTTTATATATCAATAATCAGTAAACCTCCTGAAGGGAAAGCTCCCCCTTTTCCTTCAGGTAATAATCAAAATATTCCAAAACCACCCGGTTCATCGTCATGATGCATTCCCTTGCATCACGCTTTCCTGTTCCCAGAAGCCCGGCAAGAGGCGGGGAAAAGAGCGGCAGATCCGTAAAATTCATATGCTCCGCATCATCAAAATGGATTTCTTTTGCCTCCTCCGCTTCAGCAAGTATCACATGATTCACATATTGATCTCCATACTTCAGGCCTTCCTCATAGTGTCCTGTGGTATCAATGCAAAGCAGGGGAACCGGATAAGGCTCGGTATTCATCAGATATTTTCCGTCTGTATAATCCAGTTCTTCTCCCAGCATGGTTCCGTCCAGATCAATAACCGCCTTTATACCGGGCGTTTCCCGCCCTACGGTAACCGCTGCCGCACCGCCGAGGGAATGCCCCATCAGCCCTGTCCGCTGTGTGTCTGCCAACCGGAAAGGCAAATCCGCCGTTTCCCGCCCGCATTCCTCTTCTATCCGGTCCAGCACAAAATTCATATCTTCCGTCCGAAGGTTTATCCAGGGCCTGTTGAGTGCAAAGACTTCCTCTTCTGGCATTCCTTCTTCGTTTACCCGGAATACATCGTTTATAAAATTTTTATCCGCCATTATTATCTGTCCGTCTTCCAGTTCTGAAAATATGGCATGATAGGGATGCTCCACACTGCATACCACATAGCCGTTACTTGCCAGCTCCATATAGGTGGAGTAATTGCTCATCCGATAGCCAAAGGCCCCATGTGAAAACACTACCAGCGGAAACTTCTCCTCCTTCTCCGTTGCCGGATACCAGAACTGTACCGCTACCTGCCTGAAAGATCCGTCATTCTGGAAGCTCTCCTCTCTGGTTTCATCCGTCCAGACATAGCTTGCCGTCTCACAGGCATAGCTTCCGGACGCAGGAACCGGCTTCATGGGCGGGAATAAAACCACCGGAAGCAGACAGAACGCCAATACCAGCAGGCGGAGCACCGCTCTTCCGATCCCTGCCTTCTTCCTCCTTTTCCTGACTAAGGCATACCATGCCCCTGCCAGGTTCCACAAAAGAAATGCCGCCGGAAAAATACAGGAATTCCTCCAGCCCCATACTCCTATTATGGAAAACAGGAGAAACAGCAGCAGTTCTCCGAGGCCGAAGAGCAGCTGAAAACCCGGAAGTCTCCTTTTACTGTATACAAAAATCCCTTCTTTTATTGCTTCTGCAAGGAAAAAAGCACCGATAAACCAATAGATAACCATAGACGCCTCCTGTCCGGTATTTCCTGCGAAGACTTTCCAAGATTATTTGGGTTCAGCTTATATAAATGCCCGCAGGATTTTGACCTGCTGCAAGTATAGAACGGGAGCATTTTTTTCTCAATAAGAAGCAGGGCAGAATGCAGAAAAGGGCGGTGAAATGCATTGTCTGTTATCTTTTTTTCAGGATATCCAGGGTATGATGACTCGTGCCTATCAGATCACCGCGTTCACAGACTGCGAAATGATAACGCATGTAAAGAGCAAACATATCATCATCCATGCTGTCGATTACCGGACGCATGTAACCGGTAGGCCCATCCGTAGCCACCAGCATTAATCGTTCTGCATCTATGGTTACATCCAACTTTTCAATATCTTCTGTCCGCGCCAGATGAAACAGATCCTCCGGCTCAGACAGGATATGAAAATCCTGTTCGCAGGCAATAAGATTATTTTCCTAATACACAATATTCAGAATATAGATCTTATGAAAATGAGATAGACTTTCTTCATTTATTATGATACCATACTTATTAGTGATGGATTTGATTTTTTAACTTCTTTGTGAATTAAATGTGAATAGCGAAACTTCTGGCTTACTATTAAATTTGTATTCAATTATAAAAAGGAAGGACTGAACCTATGACACAAAACGAAAAGCTTGACTTAATTATAGAAAAAATAACAGGTATTGATCAGGATGTCAATGGCCTTAAACAGGATGTTGCTGAACTGAGGCAAGACATGACCGGTCTTAAACAGGATGTTTCTGAATTGAGGCAGGATGTTACTGTTCTTCAACAGGATGTTTCTGAATTGAGGCAGGATGTTACTGTTCTTCAACAGGATGTTTCTGAATTGAAGCAGGATGTTACTGTTCTTAAACAGGATGTTTCTGAATTGAGACAGGATGTTACTGTTCTTCAACAGGATGTTTCTGAATTGAGGCAGGATGTTACTGTTCTTCAACAGAATGTGACTGATATTAAGGTTGATTTACAATGCCTTCACGCTGATGACCATATGATTCTTGATGAAATCGTACGTGTACATGGATTCTTGGAAAATCACATAAACGATGCGCAAAAACATACGGCATAAAAGTTTAAATTCGTATACTTAAGTACTAAAAGCAAATTTTTTTTCATTGCTGTCATTCTGATTTACCGGCTGTCATTAACCAAAAATAAGATCCCAGAGTACCTTACTTTTAAAATGTACTCTGGGATTTTCGTAATTACTAATGAAATTATAACTACCTGCAAAGGTCCTGTCAGCGATATCAGTTTTATTATCTACATCTGTTCTTCCAGTCTCTGCTGCGCAATCCAGTCAATGACAGCAGCCTGTTTCCCGCCGCAAATTACCGGCTGCCCATCGAAATCAAGCGTACACTGATTATTCAGCATAGGAATCCAGGCCCAGTGCCCTATATATGTATAGGGTGTACCGTCCTCATTAAAATACTGGCCGGTCTGGTCAGTGATATGATCCCAGAAAGTGAAATGGATATTTTTCCCTCCGGCAGCGATCAGCCTTTTATAGGTAGGAACCACACACTTGTCCGGAATAACCACCGGATCATCCTTTGAGTGGGTAAACCAGACAGGCTTTTGTGCGATATTCGCTATGTCCTTATCCGTTATAGCGCTGTCATCCAGAGCTTCGCACACCGGGAAGGCGGCCGCATATCTGCCGGGATTGCGGATCAACATTTTCATGGTCATGAAGCCACCGTTGGAATCTCCGCCCAGGTAAATCCGTTTTGTATCGATATCCTCATGTTCTTTGACGAAGTCTGCAATCAGACGCTCCAGGGGTTCCACATACATAGAGGAACCATCCTTTGTATATTCGCCGCTTCCATCATCCATCCACATGGTAGGCGCCTGGGGCGCCAGAAGATAAGCGCCGCCGAACAGCTTCTGGATTTCGGGCGAAATCAGGTTTACGACCTTATTTCCAGTCGCCGCGATTAATGGCTCTTTCCCGCCTTCCCCAGCGCCGTGCAGCCATATTAACAGCGGAACCTTATGAGCGTCCGCTTCTTCGGGACGGTAATAGCAGTAGGCCAGAGGGACTTCGGGATCTTCATGTACTGCCGTCTGCAGAAGTTCTCCGTAAATAAAGCGGTTCCCGCCGTTTTCGTCGAATACAAGGCCTTCCAGTGTATCCGCTCCGGTTTCTATGGGTGCGAGCTGGACTATTTTATAAGCCGTATTTACGGTTACATTAAAATTTCCGTCAAAACGGATGATGGATCCAAGACCCTCTCTGGGATCGCAGTACATACAAAGTGTAATGTACTCTCCGTCTTCAACACAGCAGCCTTCTGCGTCCGATACATACAGATCTGTGATTCTCCGGGTTCCTTTCATGGAATCATAGGGCTTTTCCCCCATAAATACAGGCCAGGCAAAATCTTCTCCCGACATGGCGGTGCGCTTAACGGAAACCCTGAACTGATTTTCAGTAAGCTTCGCGCCTTTCAGGCTTCTTCCCACATGCAATATCACTTTACTGATATGTGGGCCAAAATCAAATACCTCGGTTATTGTTTTATACTGTCTTCCCATCTCTTTTCTCCTTCATCCTTTATATTTTTATCCTTTTACACCGCCCAAAGTGATACCCTTTACAAAGTTTTTCTGAATAAACGGATAGATGACCACAATCGGCAGAATGCCCAGCGTTGCCATTGCCATACGTACGGATACGGAAGGAATTTCCGACAGTCCCTGATTCACATTCCCCACCTGGCTCGCATTCTGTGTCAGAGCATTGATATTCTGCATCAGACGGTTTAAGAGGTTCTGAATGCTGTAGAGATCGGTCCTTTTTACCAGATAGATATAGCCGTTGTTCCAGTCATTCCAGTAGGCGATTCCGGCGAACATTCCTATCGTGGCGATGATCGGCTTTGACAAGGGAACTGCGATTTTTCTCATGGTCTGGAATTCACTCGCCCCATCAATATAAGCCGCTTCGAGAATTTCATCCGGCACACTGCTGACAAAATAACTTTTCATCAGCAGGACATTAAATGCGTTCATCAATAAGGACGGAACCAGCAGAGCAAAAATGGTATCCTTAATATGGAAGACGTTGGTATAGTTAATGTAGGTCGGTACAAGGCCGCCGTTAAAAAGCATAGTGAACACAACAAGGAACGTGAATATCTTCCTGCCCGGCAGGCTTTTTTTAGCAAGGCCATAGGCGAGGCCGATGGTCAGAAGAAGGCTGCAGGCGGTTCCTGCCGTTGTGATCAGGAAGGAAATTCCGTATGCCTTCAGCACCATACCGCCATTGGAGGCGAACACCCATTTATAAGCATAGACGCTCCATTCTTTCGGGAAAAAAGAGTACCCGTCGCGCAGAAGCGCCCCATTGGAGGTCAGGGATGATATGACCATCAGAATAATAGGGATGACTGCCGCTGCCGACAGTACAAGCATGACAGCATGACCAACCGCGTTAAATATTTTATCTTCTCTTGTTTTCATAATCCATTACCTTCCTTTTTACCAGAGTGCGCTTTCATTATCAATCCTGCGCACGACCAAATTTGCAGCCAGAATCAGGATGAATCCGACGATGGACTGATATACACCGGCTGCGGCCGACATGGAAATATTGCCAAGCTGCAGAAGCCCGCGGTAGACGTATGTATCAATGGTCTGTGTTGTGGAATACAGCGCTCCCTGATTCATGGGAACCTGATAGAACAGCCCGAAGTCAGAGTAGAAAATACGTCCAATCGCCATCAGCGTCAGCATGATTATGGTAGGCTTAAGCATTGGGAGTGTTATGTATCGGATCTGCTGCATTTTCGTCGCCCCGTCAATCTGGGCCGATTCATAATAGGAACGATCAAAACCCATCAGAGTTGAAAGATAAATGATGCAGTTATAACCGATCGCTTTCCATGCGCTGACAAAAACAAGGATGAACGGCCAGTATTTGGGTTCGGAATACCAGTTGATCCCTTCTTTCCCGAACAAAGGCAGGATCGCGTTGTTCACAAAGCCATTTTCCACAGAAAGGAACGCGAATACCAGGTACCCCACGATAACGGAGGAAACGAGGTAAGGAAGTAAAATCAGGCTCTGGTAGGCTTTTTTTGCCCTGCCCCACATTTCGCTTAAGAGGATTGCGACAAAGATTGCAAGAATCGTATTGATCACGATGAAGGCCAGATTATAGCAGATCGTATTTCTCGTGATCACCCAGGCGTCGTTTGTCGTGAACAGGTATTCAAAATTTTTGAATCCAATCCAGTCACTTTTATAGATACCCTTTCTTGCATTATACTGTTTGAACGCTACAATCAGTCCCGGCAGAGGCATATAGTTATTAATGAACAGATAAACAAGCCCCGGAAGCATGATAAGGTAAATGGGGATATAGCGGCGGAATCTCCGCCATGTCATTTTGGTTCTGCGGTCTGTCCTGACCGCTTTCATTTTCTGCGCTTTAGACATCGTCATCGATACGCTCCTTTCGTTACCATAAGGCAGTCTGCCAAATATCCTGTCATTTTGCTGCAATATGGCGGCAGCAAAACACATTGCCGCTCACTGTATCCTGATTATAGCCTGCCTGCAGCGGCACAAAAAACAACAATCCTGACTTGTATTGGTATTATCCGGACATTGTAATCCGCATTTCTTGACAATTAAAATAGGAATGACTACACTGATAAAGTACTCTGTTGCAACAGAGCTGCACAAGGGGAGGTTCCGATGAAAAAGAAACTGCAGCAGTTATCTGTAAACACCTATACGCTTTTTCTGTTGTTTGTAGTTCTTCTGTTTTTTCTTGCGCTCATCGTCTTCCATAATTATAAAGCCACCTCCCTCCTGCTGAACCATGTGTACTATAACACACAGGACACTGTGGTTCTGTATCAAAAGCAGATCGATTCCGAGCTGGACCGGATAGAAACATATCTTTATACCGTTGCGATTGATAATGCGGATTATACAAACCTGATTTACAAGGACTTCGGTTCCACCTCCTGGTACAGTTCTCTTTATCATCTGAATAAAAATTTCAATGGCGCGCTGTCGGTGTATACGGCAGATGGATTTCTGTTTTATCTTCCTGCCAACGATACCTTTCTGTTCTCCAACCAGATCGCAAATATCAGTGTGGCTATGCAGAGCACACTTCGGAATGTGATTTCCGGGGATGATATTTTCCGGGACTGGGAAATCACAGAGATAAACGGCTCCTGTTATCTTGTCCGTTTTATTAATATAGGAGGGGCCCGCCTCGGTGCGCTGGTCGGCGTCAGTTCCCTGCTGGGTTCTCTCACAAACACGGATTCCGATGAGGTGGCCCTGTATCTCACCACCCCTGAAAATCGTTTGTACGGCCCGGGAACGGAATCCGTGGAATTGAATTTTGAAATTCTTACCGATACCTACGGGATTAAAAATATTGACGGTCAGAAAATGCTGATTGTACAGCAGCCTCTTTCTAACGGCGAACTTTATCTGACAAGAATGATACCCTACTCTGAAGTTCAGGCTCTGAACGCCTCCTTAAACCGTGATGCGTTTATTACGACGGCACTGTTTCTCAGCATCTGCCTATCCCTTGTCTTTTTTGTAAAAAGACAGATCATCCGGCCTGTCACAAATCTGACGAACGCCCTGGAGGATGTATCGGGCGGCAACCTGGAAAACCATATTTCCACGGCGGGGCAGCTCAAGGAATACCGCCAGATGTCAACCACCTTTAATGAAATGGTTACAGAAATAAAAAATCTGAAAATCGATGTCTACGAAGATAAGCTCCAGTATCAGGAGCTTGAAAATCAGTATTTAAAGCAGCAGATCACACCGCATTTCATGATCAACTGCCTGAATACGGCTTATCAGCTTTCGGAGCCGGAGCATCTGGATCTGTCACGTTCCATGCTTATGGATCTCAGCAGGCATCTGCGTTATACCCTGTCTTCCGGTCAAACCGTACCTCTGCATGAAGATCTGGATTTGGTAAAAAACTATGTGGAGATGTCAGGAATCCGTTATCCGGGCTGTCTGGCTCTTTATTCAAACTGCCCTGATGCATTCCGTCAGGCGGTTATTGTGCCGCTGCTCATTTTAAATTTCATTGAAAATACGATCAAATACGAAGTGGTGATGGGAAAAGTCCTGGAAATGCATATAGATATCACCTCGTATGAAACAAATGACGAAATCCGGCTGCATATCTGTATCTGGGATAACGGAAAGGGATTTTCTCCGAAAATGCTTGCCAGGATAACGGATCCCTCTTATCCATCGGCCGGTGATACCTCGCATATCGGAATAACAAATGTGATTTTCAGAATGCGTCATATTTTTCCTGACGCCCGGTTTGTATTCAGCAATCGTCCCGGTGAAGGAGCGCAGATAGATATTGAGTTCCCATATCAGCCGTATGAAGATACGGCAAAGCAGGGCCTGTAGAAAAGGGGAGGAAAAATGAATTTACTGATTGTGGATGATGAATATTACAGCGCGGAAGGCACCAAGAAAAAGATAGCGCAGAAAGGGCCGCTTTTTGACGAAATATTCTGTGCCTATAATATGACTCAGGCATTGGAATATCTTGCAGGTCACAGTGTTGCCATCATGATACTGGACATCGAAATGCCGGGAGGAAGCGGACTGGAGCTTTTGGATCATATCCGTCAGCAGGGATTGGATACCATCTGCATTTTTTTGACCGCTTATGCCAAGTTTGAATATATTTCAAAGGCAATGAGGCTGACCAGCATTGATTATCTGTTAAAGCCGGTGGCGGAAGAGGATCTTCTCAGCGCGGTTTCAAAAGCGGTGAACCAGTATCGTCAGCAGGCGAATGCAAAGCTGGAGACACAGCAGGCAAATTACTGGAAGGAAAGTGAGCTTTATCTGTGGGAGCTGTTCTGGCTGGATCTATCCGAAGGAGCTGTTTCCAACAGGAAAGAGGATATCATCAGCGAACTGAATTTGCGGAATCTGAATCCTGCCGCGGCCGATCTTTCTTATCTTGTTCTTTTAATCCAGTGTAACGGCATGGACAAACTCCCCGTGGAAAAAGACCTGCATGAATTTCTCCTGAAAAATATCGTACGGGAATATTTTTATAACAGAGAGGAAATCCCTGTGGCTGTGCGCCAAAGCAGACAATTTTATTTCCTGCCGCTGCCCGAAGCGGGACGCAGCAGAGAAGCGCTGCTGTCCCGGTGCGGGCAGGCGCTGACAGACTTTGTCCCCCGCTTCCCCAATACATTCAACTTTTATATCGCCGCTTCGGGCTGCAGGATTTCAGATTTTCAGGAAACCCTGAAAGGACTGCAGGATGCGGCTATAAAAAATGTATCCCGGGAAAATTATGTATTTGACCTTGCACAATACACGAATGCGGAGACCGCAGGATCCGATGTGGACTTTACCACAAAACGCTGGAGCGACCTGCTGCTGTCCCGTAAAATCGGGAATCTTCTGTCTGAAACGGATATGTTCCTGAATTCGCTGCAGCACTCCCACAGCATAACCCGGGATACCCTCTCCAATTTTTATTACAGCTTTCTGCAGACGCTGTTCAGCTGCATGGAGATTTCCAACGCAGATGCTCTCCCAATGTTTCAAAAACAGATCTCTCAGTTTTCCGTTGAGAAGGCCTGCTCGTCCGTACAGAACCTGCGGGAATGGGTCAGCGGAGTGCTGGAACAATATGAAGAATATATCACAAATGCATCGAATCAGGATGCTGCTGTCACTACGATAAAAAATTATATCCATTCACATCTGGAGCAGGATTTGACAAGGGAATCACTGGCGGCCATGGTATATCTTACACCGGATTATCTCTCTCATTTATTTAAACGTGAGACTGGCTTTTCACTGACCAATTATATTATTTATGAACGGATTGAAGAAGCCAAACGGATGCTGGCGGGGACAGATAAAAGTGTCAGCGAGATTGCCACCAGATGCGGTTTTCAGAATATATCTTACTTTTCCAGGCAGTTCAGGCGTTTTACAGGGGTAACGCCGAGGGAGTTCCGGGGATAGGGGTTCTGCATGATAATTCGAAAAAAGAGGACCGGTGAAGCTTTTTCTGCTTCATCAGTCCTCTTTTTGGGTTTTGTTCCGTCCTATCTGGCAGCAGCCCAGGCATCAAGCTGCGCCTGTTTTTCATCAATGATCTTCTGAAGGCCCGCATTGTTCATTTTTTCCAGCATTTCGGGAATTCCTACCTCCGGATCCACGAAGCCGTACTCCAGGCTTTTCTGATATTCTTCATATACGTTTGTAACCGAGGTCAGTTCTGTTGCGATTTTCGTGCTGTCAAAGGCAAAGCCCAGGGCAGGGGATTTAATGGCTTCATTATTAAAGGTTTCCGTCCGTTCCCACAGATCCGCAGTATTTCCTACCAGGACCGTACTGGCGAACTGATTGGGATACAGCCAGTTCAATGTAGAGTAGGTATCCGGGCTTGAGCCAGCGTTGGCATCCAGGAAACCATCTTCCGTGATTTCATAATGTACCCCTTCAATTCCGTAAATAATAAGGTCCGCCAGCTGGGGATTGGTATACAGTTCATTCAACAGAATCATAGAGGCTTTGGGATTTGCCGTAGTTATGGGCATAACCCAGGGATAGCTTGATATGGAAGAGGAAGAAATATAATCCTCCCTGGTCTGGAAGATAGTCATATCCCGCCCGTCACCGGTGGATTCCTGAACCTTGCTGCCCGGTTTGCCACCGGTGCCATATGCCATCAGAACATTTTCCTTTACCAGAGTGCCCACATTTGTGGTATCCGCCGCGGCATCCTTGCTTATATAGCCAAGCTGATTCCAGTTATATACTCTCTTACAGAAATTCATATATTCATCGGACTCAAACAGATTTATAATCTTAAGCTCATCACTTGTTCCCAGAAGGACACCAAAGTTATTTCCGCCAATCTGATCGATCATGGTCTGCTGAACCAGGTCATTTGCCGCAGGGCGGTATACCTCAAGATTAGGATACTGGGCATGCAGCTTTGCAAAAATATCATTCAGCTCATCTTCCGTAATTTTAATGATTTCGCCGGCATCTGCAGGGGCTTCATAGCCAACCGCATCCAGATATTCGGTACCTACCGCAATACAGCCGCGGCCTGCCGCATAATCACGGGTATTGGTGAGGCCATAGAGAACTCCGCCGACCCGGCAGGCATCAATATATTCCTGGCCGAGTACATCGATGATCCCCTGGCCATAGGTCTGAAGCAGCTCATCCTCTTCCAGATCCATCAGATAACCCTGGTTTACCATATTGGAATAGCTTGAAAACAATGTACTCAGGACATCAATCTGTTCCCCGCTGGAAAGCGCAAGCGTCATATTCTGCTTATAGGAGCCGGAATCACTGATCTGGAATTCCACCTCAATATTATATTTCTCTCTTAAAATCTCATTCACTTTTTCCGTGACCATCTCCGTATCCGCAGGCGCGCCTGTCCATGTAGGAAAGGCCACAATCAAATGCTGCAGTTCTTCAAAATAAAGATCCCCCGCCGCCGCATCCGCAGCTTCTGAACTGCCTGAATCCGCCGCTTCAGATTGCCCGGATGCTGCAGAAGGACTGTCTGTACCGGCCAAACTGCTGCCGCCATTGCCGCCGCAGGCAGTAAGGCCGGCTGTCATCATGGCTGCGAGCATGAATGCTAACACTTTCTTTTTCATATCATTTTCCTCTCTTTCTTAATTGCACTGTGAAATCGTTCTTCTGATGTTACATTCATTTTATGGGAAGCATTCCTTTGAAAAAAGAACGATTCTGCTGTCAATTGACACAATACTGTCAAAAGGAAACAGTTTTGTTCTGTTTTCATGGCGGCATCATTTTTATAATTAAAGTATCATTTACACAACCTTCGCGCCTGCGTCTGCGCCCGCTGCCCGTCTGCTTGCCGTTTGTCCTTCCTCCTGGCCCAGGCCATGCAGGGATTCCTGTAAGGGGCGTTATAAGCTCGCCGGTCCTTAGGCTGCGTATTTTGCAGCCTTAGTACCGCTGCGTGATTATCCGAGCGATAAGCAAAAACGACTAAAGTCGTTCCCCT
>NZ_MPDJ01000003.1:236992-237087 GCF_001881565.1 Eisenbergiella tayi | reverse complement strand
ACGCAGGCGCGAAGGTTGTGTAAATCAAATTAAGTTTAAGGAGGCTCTCATGAAAAAAGATATTATCGTACCATTGACCGATACTCCGCTCACTT
>NZ_MPDJ01000003.1:225587-236937 GCF_001881565.1 Eisenbergiella tayi | reverse complement strand
TTTTGCCCTTCAGGCGCGGAGGGGGAGAAAAAAGGCCGCTTCTAGTGTGGGTCTGCGGAGGGGCCTGGATGACGATGGAACGCAGTGCGCATCTTCCCTGGCTTATGAATTTTGCACGAAGCGGTTATGTGATTGCCAGTGTGGAATATCGTCTGTCTAACTGTTCGCACTTTCCTTCTCAGCTGGAGGATGTGAAAAAGGGAATCCGTTTTCTGAAGGCTCATGCCGGAGAATTCGGGATTGATCCGGAAAAGGTAATAATCGGGGGAGAATCCGCAGGGGCTCATCTGGCTTGCATGGCAGGGGTTACCGGCAACAGGAAGGAATTTGATAAGGGGGAATATCTGGAGCAGTCCGGCAGGGTTCAGGCAGTGATTGATTATTATGGGCCTGCGAGTTTTACATGGAATCCTAAAGATACACGGGTAAAGGCGGATGGAGAAATACCGGATTTTTTAAGAGGTCCGTCGCCTGTAAATATGCTTCTCGGATATGATCCTGCCGACGATCCTGAAAAGGCGGATACTGCGGCGCCGCTTTCTTATATCAGTCCTTCCGCGCCTCCTTTCTTTATCGCTCATGGCACCGAGGATGTTGTTGTATCAATTGATAACAGTGAGGCGCTCTGCAGCGCACTGGAAATGAATAATGTACCTGTGGAGTTCTGTGCGGTTCAGGGTGCGGGGCATGCCGATCCCCGGTTTTATCAGGCGGAAATGGCTGACAGAATCATGGGATTTCTGGATGGAATATGCAATCGCAGAGAGGTAACCCATTGATGTCCGGGGCAATATACCGATACAGGTTCATCTGCCGGTCTAATTATCCGGGAAAAATGGAAACGAAAGTGAGGAAATAATGATGAGATATAAAATTGATGTTCCGGTAAAAGAGCAGCCCATCACTCTGATTTCCGGCATAACCTTTGCCCAGGTTCCCTACTGGTTCCCTTTCTATAATTATAAAGATCTGAAAATGGATCTCCTAGCTCCGTCCGGAAGCTCCGGTCAGGGAAAAAGGCCTCTGTTTGTATGGATCTGCGGCGGCGGTTTCGCAACAATGGAGCGTTCCGCTTATATCCCCTGGCTTACCTATTTTGCAAAACGGGGATATATAGCGGCAAGCATAGAATACCGGCTGTCAAACAGCGCTCATTTTCCTGCGCAGATCGAAGATGTGAAAAAAGCGATCCGCTTTTTAAGGGCACATGCTGATGAATACGGGATTGATCCGGACAGGGTTGCCGTCGGCGGTGAATCTGCAGGAGGAAATTTGGCGTCCATGGTTGGCGTCACCAACGATATCGCCGCTTTTGACGTGGGAGAATATCCGGAACAATCCAGCCATGTTTCAGCCGTTGTCAACTTTTACGGCCCTGCCGTCTTAGTTAAGGAACCGGGAAAACGCTCCATGGACGGTATCCCGCTGCCCGATACGGCAGGATATTCCCGCACAATCCAGCTTCTGGGCTTCGATCCTGAAGCAGAACCGGAAAGGGCGGCAAAAACGGCAGCGCAGTATTATATTAATGAAAATACGGTACCCTTTTTCCTGGCCCACGGGACGGGCGATACGCTGGTTGATATTTCCGGAAGCGATGAGTTTTATCGGAAACTTTCTCAAAACCATGTGCCTGTGGAGTATTACCGCATTCAGGGTGCCGCGCATATGGGCATGGAATTTTATCAGGATGAGATGTCCCAAAGAGTTCTGGAGTTTCTTAACAAAACTCTGTGACAGGAGTGGATTTACAGCAGCGGTATTTCCGCTTCTGTAATGGATTCTCCCTTCTCTCCGATCTTTTCCACAGTAATATGCTTTATCTCTGTTTGAAATACCACATTCATATCCTTTACCTGTTCCCATGCCGTATCCAGCTCTTCGGAAGATGAGAGCTTTCCAACCGTCATATGAGGAACATAAGGAATGTCCTTTTTAAAGGCGGCAAGCATCCCCTGATAAAGGCTGTCATGCAGCCGCCTTATTTCCTCCGCGCCTTCCTTTACCTGCAGGAACAGATATTGCTCCCCGTTCTCCTGGTATTTCACAATTCCCTGCATACTGAGCCGGAAGGGAGAAAATGCCTAACTCTTCTCCTTTACCAGCTCTTTCACATCTTTTTCTTTATATCTGCTGACAAAAGGAAAAACCAATGTAATATGCGGGCTGATCAACGAGACAAAAGGATCATATTGTTTTCTTATTCCTTCAATCAATTCCATGTTTTGAAATTCTGGAAAAAGAAGGATACTTCTTTCCGCCTTTTTCGGCTTTTGTGCCGCTTTTATCTGTCTTTCCTCATACATATCCCTTATCCAGTATTTAACCGGCGCCTTCCAGCTTTCCTTTGGGCCGGGAATATTTTTGATCAGGCTTTTCGGATTCAGTCCCATCTCCTTCGCCATGCGGATTTCCTCATCTCCCAAACGGCACCGTTTCTTTGCCTCCTGCCACAGTTCCTGTTTATATGCCATTTCAGCATTTCCCCTTTTCTTTTTCAGGCAACATACAGAAAAAGCCCTGCATAAGCAGAGCTTTTTACACCTGTTATCCGGTTCATAAAAAAGTTATACGTTGATCTCTGCCTTCACTCCCAGCAGTTCTTTGTTTTCTTCCATAACCGGGGCAATCACATCTTTCAGGAAGTTTTCCACCTGCGCCGGCGCACATCCCACATAGCGGGAAGGATCCATGGCTTTTGCCAGTTCCTCCGGAGTTGTCATGAACATAGGCTCCTGTGCGATCAGATCTATCAGGTTATTATCCAGGCCTTCCTCCTTGACTCTTTTTCCAGCTTCCATGGAAAGCTCACGGATTCTTTCATGCAGCTCCTGACGGTCTCCGCCCTTCTTCACCGCATCCATCATGATGTTTTCCGTAGCCATAAACGGCAGTTCGCTCATCAGGCGCTTCTCAATGACCTTGGGATATACCACAAGGCCGTCCACTACATTCAAGCACAGATCCAGGATGCCGTCCACAGCCAGGAAGCCTTCCGGTACGCTGAGGCGTTTATTGGCCGAATCATCCAGGGTTCTTTCGAACCATTGGGTCGCCGAAGTAATGGCGGGATTAAGCGCATCCGCAATCACATATCGGGAAAGGGAGGCGATACGTTCGCTGCGCATGGGGTTTCTCTTATAGGCCATGGCGGAAGAACCGATCTGGCTCTTTTCAAAAGGCTCTTCCACTTCCTTTAAGTGCTGCAGGAGACGGATATCGTTGGACATCTTGGTCGCGCTGGCGGCAATCCCGGCAAGTACATTCAGGACTCTGGTATCCACCTTACGTGAATAGGTCTGGCCGGATACCGGATAGCAGGAGCCAAAGCCCATTTTCTCAGCAATCATGGGATCCAGGGCATTCACCTTGTCCATATTTCCGTCAAACAGCTCCAGGAAGGAAGCCTGGGTTCCCGTTGTCCCCTTGGAACCAAGCAGCTTCATTGTGGAAAGCACATAATCCAAATCTTCCAGATCCAGAAAGAACTCCTGCATCCACAGGGTTGCCCTTTTTCCCACCGTGGTAGGCTGGGCGGGCTGGAAATGGGTGAACGCCAGCGTGGGAAGGTCTTTGTACTTGTCCGCAAAGGAAGAAAGCTCAGAAAGAACATTCACCAGTTTCTTTTTTACAAGCTTCAGGGCCTCTGTCATAACGATGATATCCGTGTTATCCCCTACATAGCAGGAGGTGGCGCCCAGATGGATGATCCCCTTTGCCTTCGGGCACTGCACGCCGTAAGCGTACACATGGCTCATAACATCGTGACGCACCTCTTTTTCCCTTGCTTTGGCGACATCATAATTGATATCCTCCGCATGGGCCTTCAATTCTTCGATCTGTTCCTCCGTAATGGGCAGGCCCAGTTCTTTTTCTGTTTCCGCCAGGGCGATCCACAGCTTTCTCCATGTACGGAATTTCATATCCGGGGAAAAAATATACTGCATTTCCTTACTGGCATATCTTTCTGAAAGCGGGCTTACATATCTGTCCGTATTGTCACTCATAATCCGGCAACTCCTTTTGTAGGTTTTATTTATCAAATTCTCCGCGGATGTCTTCCTCAGGCGGGTCTATGGGATATTTCCCTGTAAAACAGCCTTTGCAGATCCCCAGCTCATTTACCATCTCATCCAGGCGCTCCGTGCGCAGGTAAGCCAGGGAATCCGCCCCGATAATTTTACAGATTTCATCCACACTGCGGTTATAGGCTATCAGCTGCTCTCTGGCCGGGACATCCGTCCCGAAGTAGCAGGGCCATAAAAAGGGAGGGGAACTGACGCGCATATGCACTTCCTTTGCTCCGGCTTCTCTGAGCATATGCACGATTCTGTCTGAAGTGGTTCCCCGGACGATGGAATCATCGATCATAATGACTCTTTTTCCATTCACCACTTCCTTCAGGGCATTCAGTTTTACCTGGACACTGCTCTCCCTGGTTTTCTGCTTCGGCTTGATGAAGGTTCTGCCAATATAGGCATTTTTTACGAAAGCCGTCCCGTAGGGGATTCCCGACTGCAGCGCATATCCCATGGCCGCACAGTTTCCTGATTCCGGCACACCCACTACAATATCCGCCTCCACAGGGGAATCCATCGCCAGGAATTTTCCTGCCAGGATTCTGGAATGGTATACGCTCACACCGTCAATATAACTGTCAGGCCGGGCAAAATAAATATATTCGAACACACATCTGGCATGCTCTTCTTTGGAAATACACATGCTGGTATCCGATATAATCCCCTTTTCCGGGGTAATCGTCACGATTTCACCGGGAAGGACATCCCTCACAAAAGTGACTCCCAGGGTATCAAGGGCACAGCTTTCCGAGGTCAGTATATAGGCATTATCCCTTTTCCCGATACACAGCGGGCGGAAGCCGTAAGGATCTCTGGCTCCTATGAGCTTGCGGGGAGACATGATGACCAGGGAATAAGCTCCTTTGATCTTCCCCATAGCGCGCCCCACCGCTTCTTCTGCGGATTTGGAATTCAGCCGCTCCCTTGCAATGTAATAGGCTATGACCTCTGAGTCTATCGTTGTCTGGAAAATAGCGCCTGTGTATGCCAGATCCCTTCGAAGTTCGGGAGCGTTCACCAGATTTCCGTTATGCGCCAGCGCCAGTGTCCCCTTCACGTAATTGAGTACCAGCGGCTGTGCATTTTCTCTCGTACTGCTGCCCGCGGTGGAATACCTCACATGGCCGACGCCGATATCCCCCTTAAGCTTTTCCAGGTTCTCCGGGTTAAAGGCCTCGTTCACCAGCCCCATATCCTTAACGCTTAAAACCTTCCCCTTCGGGCCTGAGGTGTCGCTCACAGCGATACCACAGCTTTCCTGCCCTCTGTGCTGCAGTGCAAGCAATCCGTAATAGATGCTGCCTGATACATCACTGCCGTCAAAATCATACATCCCGAAAACACCACATTCTTCTCCGGGCTTGTCCGTTACTTTTGCCTGCTCATAGATGCTCTTTTCCGTCATATGCCTCCTCGTTTCTGTGTTGTGTTTTGTTGTCCCGTATCACGCAGAAAGCCGCGGTTTTACCGCGGCTTACCCAATCCCTTTTCCTTCAGGCCTCCGTCGGTATGTTTCTTATAGTCCCAGACGTTTGAAAACTTCGTTGTAGGCTTCTTCCACATTTCCAAGATCACGGCGGAAACGATCCTTATCCAGTTTTTCATTCGTGTTGACATCCCACAGACGGCAGGTATCCGGGCTGATTTCGTCTGCCAGGATGATCTGTCCGTGGTAACGGCCAAACTCAATCTTAAAGTCAATCAGTTTGATGCCTGCCTGGAGGAAATACTCCTTCAGCACATCATTTACCTTAAATGCATAATCCTGGATGGTCTTGATTTCATCCCAGGTTGCCAGCTTCAGCGCTACTGCAAAATAATCGTTGATCAGAGGATCGCCCAGTTCGTCATTCTTATAACTGAACTCCACGGTGGGCTGTTCAAAGGGAGTTCCCTCCGGCACACCGAGTCTCTTGGAAAAGCTTCCGGCTGCCACGTTTCTGATAATAACTTCAACCGGTACGATCTCCACTTTCTTTACGGCGGTTTCTCTGTCGCTTAATTCCTGGATATAATGAGTCGGAACACCTTTTTCTTCCAGAAGCTGGTGCACACGGTTGCTCATCTTGTTATTGATGACACCTTTTCCTACAATAGTACCCTTCTTCTCTCCGTTGAAAGCTGTAGCATCATCCTTGTAATCCACGATTAACACATCGGGATCATCTGTTTTAAAAACTTTCTTTGCCTTTCCTTCATAAAGCTGTTCCAGTTTCTGCATCTTATCCTCCATCTGCGCTCATGAAAGCGCCGTAAATTTGAAAGATGGCTTTCTGAAAGCCATCCTGCGTAATTTTCCATACCACTTTTCCTCTGAAAAAGAGTATCTGCCGGCAATTCCATAGAAATTACCCTGTAAAAAAAGCGGCATTACTGTTACAAGTATAGCGCACCAATTTTCAGAAATCAAGAACTCATAGACCGTACTCCCCAATTTTCTACATAATGCCAAAAAATACGGCCGTCAGCCTTCTGAAAAAGCATAACCCTACAAATCATACGTTCATAACACGCCCAATAAACTCACGAACCCGTGCATTCGGAGAATTAAAAAGCTCCTCCGGTGTGCCTTCCTGACAAATCACACCCTGCTCCATAAAAATGATCCGATCCGACAGCTCTCTTGCGAACTGCATTTCATGGGTTACTATGATCATCGTCATATGCTCCTGGGCCAGCTGCCTGATAACCTTCAGCACTTCCCCCGTAAGCTCCGGATCCAGAGCCGAGGTAGGCTCGTCAAAAAACAGAATTTTAGGCTGAAGGGCCAGCGCCCTGGCTATCGAAACCCTCTGCTGCTGCCCGCCGGACAGCTGATAGGGATAAGCGTCTCTTTTGTCGGAGAGCCCCAGCTGCGCGAGAAGCTTCTCCGCCCGCTCCTCCGCTTCCTTCCTGGAGATTCCGTCTACCGTCATGGGCGCGTCAATGATATTCTTCAGTACCGAATAATGAGGGAACAGATTGAAATTCTGAAATACGAGCCCGAAATATTTATGAATCCTTTTCCGATCGGCTTTGGAGACATACACACATTTTCCGTTTTCCTCATATGCCGCCCGCTCTCCCAGATAGGAAAGCTCGCCGCCGTCCATTTTTTCCAGCATGGTCGCACAGCGCAGCAATGTGGATTTACCGGAACCTGAGGGACCGATCACAGAAACCACTTCTCCCTCTTTTACAGAAAGAGAGATGTCCTTTATGACCTCCAGCTCCCCAAAGGTTTTTTTCATATTTTTAATCTCAAGAAAATTTCCGCTCATTTTGCTCCTATCCCTTACTCTTTTTTATCTGCCCGGAAGAATGGCAAAGCCATTCTTCCAAGGCGGAACATAGAATGACTTGGGAAGCGTTCTCTGCTTCCTTAGTCATTCTTTCCGCCTTATCCTCTGTAATAGTTCAGGCGTTTTTCCACATGCTCCATAACCATCGCCACTATCAGATTGAAAATATAGTAAAAGACACCGGCCGCCATCAAGGGCATAACGGAAGCCTGCGCCGCCGCGATCTGCTTGGCGATGGTAAACATTTCGGTAACCGTTAACACAAAAGCCAGGGAAGTATCCTTGACCAGAGTGATCATTTCATTCGTCACCGCCGGAAGCACTCTCTTAATCACCTGAGGCAGGATTATCTTCAGAAATGTCTGAGCCTTGCTGTACCCCAGCATCTTCGCCGCCTCATACTGTCCTACGGGCATGGACTCTATGCCTGAACGATATATTTCCGCAAAATAAGCCGCATAATTCAGGACAAAAGCCAGAATTACCGCCACCATCCGGTAACCCTGGGAAATTTTCAGACCAAATACATAATAGGGCGCAAAGTAAACCACAATCAGCTGCAGCATCAACGGCGTTCCCCTCATGATCGATATGTATACCTTCGTCAGAAAACGAATCACCCCGACTTTGGACATCCTCCCAAAAGATAATACCAGCCCCAAAGGCAGAGAGAACAACAGGGTTAAAATAAAAATCTCCGTTGTAATCAGCATGCCCCCTGTGAGCTGCTGCAGCATTTTACCCAATTCCATGGTTTCCTCCAACTTCCTTTTCCTGTAACAGCCCAGAAGACTGCGCTGTTGCATTTTTCTACTGCTTCAACCGGAAAAAAGCCGCTGCTGCGGCTTTCTCCCTGTATATATTCTTCCCGTAAGCTTTAGGATACCTGACTTATTTGCCAAGGCAGATACTGTCCAGCAGACCGTAATCCGCATACTTCTCAGCAATCGTCATAAAGCTTCCGTCATCCACCATTTCCAGCAGAGTGGCTTCCACAATATCCTTAAGCTCTTCATTCCCTTTTTTAAATCCGATCCCGTACTGCTCCGTGGATAAATACTCTGCATGATCCGTTCCTTCCAGAATCACATAACCGCCCTCTCTGGAGGAAATCTGATAATTGGCAACACCGATATCAATCGCCAGCGCATCGATGGCCCCTGCTTCCAGATCCATAAATGCCGTATTGTAATCCGCATACTGATTCAATGCTCCGAAGGTATCTGCCAGCTCTTTCTCATCACCTTCCAAAGCGGCGAGTGCGGAAGAATCCTTCTGTACCCCTACAGCCTTGCCTGCAAGATCCGCCTTCACGGAAATACCGGAATCATCAGCCACAACAAATACCTGGCTGTTATCCACATAAGGAACGCTCCAAGTATACTGATCTTCCCTTCCGTTCATTGTAAAGCCGTTCCATATACAATCAATCGCGCCGGAATCCAGCTCCATATCCTTGGAATCCCAGTCAATAGGCTGCTTAACCAGCTCCCAGCCCTGACGCTTACACACCTCAGCCGCCAGATCCAGATCAAAGCCCACATATTCTCCGCTTCCATCCTTATAACCATAGGGCGGGAATTCCGCATCGAAACCAACTACAAACTGACGCCCTTCTCCCGTATCCGCTGCCGCCGTGCTCTCCGCTTCCTGCGTATCCGCCGTGCTCTCCGTCACCGCACTCTCTGCCGCCACGCTGCTCTCCGGAGCCGAAACTGCCTCACTGCCCGCTCCTTCGGAAGTCTTTGAACCACAGCCCGCAAGCCCGAATACCATCATGCCTGCCAGCAAAATTGCAACTGCCTTTTTCATAATTTTCTCCTCCTCATGCCGGAAACAATGCATCGCACTGCTTCTTTAGTAATTTAGCAGTTTATCAGGCTAAACTGCCGCTGGCATTATCCTATCATGAAGAGATTTCATATGTCAATACAAAAGCAATAATCTCTTTTTTATGTCCTCAGCCACGATTGCTTTCCGTTCCATTCATTCTGACCTTTTCTTCTCATTATGGTCAAAATGAACTCAACTTTTTCTCCACCGCCCAAAGCGGCAGATTCAACAGCCAATCCTCCTGCTTATAATCTGTCATAGACGTGCGTATCGCCATTTTGGGATTGTATTTCTCGCAGAAGGTCTTGAGGCTCTTCGCCTTTAAATTAGTTTCTGCCTTGACCTCAATGGGGACAATCTCATTGCCTGTGTCGATGAGAAAATCTATCTCAGCATTCCCTCTGTCATTTGTCCAGTAGTAGGTGTCCACACCTTTAACTGTCTTAAGCTGCTGCAATACATATTGCTCTGTCAACGCTCCTTTGAACTCCTTGAAAAGCTCATTCCCGTTCAAAAGGACAGACTGGTTCAAGCGCACCATACAGCCAAGCAAACCAACATCCGCCAGAAAGAGCTTAAAGGCTTTTAAGTCCTCATAGGCTTTCAGGGGGATACTCGGCGCAGTCACCCGATACACCTTATGGACAAGTCCGCAATCGGTCAGCCACATAAGCGCCGTTTCGTAATCCTTTGCCCGGGCACCCTCTTTGATGATACCGTAAATAAACTTCTTGTTCTCTTTAGTAAGCTGTGCGGGAATACTGTTCCAGAGCATACGGATGCGCGGCACCACCTCATTCGGAGCATGCTTGGAAAAATCCTGCTCATATGCAGCTAAGATACGCTCTTGTATCTCCCGCGCTTCATTGAAATCCCGATTATCGACAAAGCTCTGGACAACTTCCGGCATACCGCCAACATAATAATAATACTTGAGCAAGTCGACATAATCCTGCCTGAACATGGTTGCCATCTCAAAATCACCCTTGTCAAGCAAATCCACAAACTGCTCCTTACCCATTGCCCGCATAAACTCAGTGAAAGACAGCGGATACAAGTCCATGAACTCCACCTTGCCCACGGGAAACGATGTACCCTGATGGAGTGCTATGCCTAAAAGCGAACCAGCACAAACGATTTGATACTCCGGTGCGGTTTCATTGAAATATTTCAGTGAGGACAGCGCCTTTGGCACTTCCTGAACCTCGTCAAAGATAAGCAGGGTATTGTGAGGACTGATTTTATGCCCCACATAAAGTTCAATTCCCATGATAATGCGGTCAATACGCATATCCAAAGAAAAAAGTTCTTTCATCTGCGGGTTATTATCAAAGTTAATATAGACCGCTTTTTCGTAAGCGGTCTTGCCAAACTCTTTCATGAGCCACGTTTTGCCTACCTGACGCGCCCCACGGATAATAAGAGGTTTTTTATTGGTTTTTTGCTTCCATTTATTTAGCTGTTCCATTGCACTACGATACATAAGGTAACACTCCTCGCTATCTTTCGGATATTCTGCAACATAAGATAATTATATTATATCAAGTGTTGACACTTATTACAATGATATTCAGTATATGTCCAACACTAATTACGACGAATATAGAGGAAAGGCCACCACAAACCAGCACTCCGTTCCAGTATAGAAACATCAGTCCCGACCGCAGCCCCTCCGTCCCCACACCTCATGTATCATTTCATGACAAAAGACACCTCCATTGCCGAAAATGCCCCCATGAATAAAATCAGCCTGACAATTCATTCAGCAAAGCCAATTTTTTATATCATCCTATTAAATATTTTATACACTCTCCACTACTCACAGCGAGCAAAACCCATTGTGAATTTAGAAACGGCGCTGTATGTCAGCCTCTAAGCAACTCCAATCCCCGCTCATACTGCTCCGGCTGGTCATCCGCGATTCCCTTTTCTTTTCCTATTCTCTCCAAATACGCCTCCGCATTCTCCCCGATTCCATTCGTATTCGTAAGGCTCATCCCGGCATCCACCAGCCGTTCAAGAAGATCCAGCTCCTCATCTGTCAAATCACCATCCTCACACATTGCCGCGATAATCGGATTCAGATAAGACACTTCCTCCCGATAAGCAGACGCTCCATAATCCAACAACAGCTCCAGCATTTCCGGATTATAAATA
>NZ_MPDJ01000003.1:148300-225566 GCF_001881565.1 Eisenbergiella tayi | reverse complement strand
TACCTCCAGAAAGCCGTGTCCGTTCTGCTCCCCACAGCATCCGCATCCACTCCGTTTTCCAGCAAAAACCTGGTAACCTCCACAGAACCATTCGCAATTGCAATCCCGATAACCGTAGAACCATCAACCGCCTTATAATCCCAATACGCCGGTTTTTCCTCCAGCATCCTCTTCACCTCATCCAAATCATCCCGTTCCACAGCCCCCTCAAAAGCAAATCTCTCCTCCTGCAAAACACTCACAACCCCATTTTCAGTACTAACCGTCTTCGTTTCCGGTCCCATATGCGTAATAAAATAAAAGCTTCCCCCCGCCAGCCCCAAATTAATCACAGAAATCACCAGACAGACAATCCCTGCCACCTTCTGCCACTTCTTCTTCCCAACTCCCTCAGCCCCCAGCCTCCTCTTATTCCTCCCATAAAACACCTCAAACAAAATCCCCAAAACCAACAAAACAACCCCAAGAACCAAAACCCCCAGCCAAATCAAAAACACCACATAAAAAAGCCCCGCCGCAATCAAAACACCCATAAAAGCCATATCGACACCAATCCTTTCCCATTCACCAACTATAAATATTACCCACCCAACACCTCACCCATATCCAAACTCTTTCCCGTTCTCCTATCTCTTATCTTTTCCCTAATCCTTTTTCCCTTGCTCTTGTCCTTCTCCCTCCCGATATCGTACAGATTCCACGTTCCTCTCCTTTCCTCGTCCTGTGCCCGTCTCCCGCCGCTGTCCGGGTGTGAGTGGTCTGAGGGTGAGTCACATAAAAAGGATGACATTTCTTAGCGTTCCCATGTTCTGTACTGCTGTCCGCCCAAATGGCGCTGTCTGACGAACATAAACGGCCAAAGGCCGCTTATGCGAGGAGTTTAAGCCATTTGACAGCAGTACAGAACATGGGAACGCTTAGAAATGCCATCCTTTTTATGTCCGAACCCCCAGACCACTCACACCCGGACAGCGGCGGGAGACGGGCACAGCAACGAGGAAAGGAGAGGAACGTGGAATCGACTCACTGCACCACATAATCGCGGTACTCCTCCTCCAGCTTTCCTATTTCCTGCCGCATCAATTCCCGGCAGGCCTCCTCCTCTCCCGAGAAAAAAGCCCCCTTGATTTCCGCCACCATCGACTGGTTACGGGAATCCACCCAGGCTTCCTTCCGGGCAACCACCCTTTTTTCCAGTTCCAGGGAAGCCTCATAATACTCCGCATGCTCCGTAAGGAAATTCAGATATTCCGGCTCCTTCAAATGCAGGCGCATGGCCGCCAGATACTGAAAAAGACTCTCCGGATCCCCGGTAAGCCGGTAAGCCTGCTCAAAAGAAGCCGCCGCTTTTTCAAACAGGAACAGCTTCGCCTGGGCGGTCCCCAGATTATGATAAATCTTACCCGAAAAATCCGGCGCCAGGGCATCTCCATCCTGAAGCAGATTCCGGTATTCCTGCATAGCCAGCACATAACGACGGCTCTCCAGGAAATAATCCGCTCTCGCTTTCTGCTTTTCCACCAGAGAAACGTCGGCGCTGACCCTTACAAGACGTTCCGTTTCCTGTATTTCCTCCTGCCTGAAATAACCCGTATATTCAAAAATCGCCGTTACAAAAGCCTCCGGCTTTTCCTTGTTTTTCTGAAGCATATTCAGCTTCTGACCCAAATCCGGCAGGCCGCATTCCTTATAAAGCCAGTCCGACAGGCCTCTGGTAAAAATGGTTTCATCCAGAAGATATGCATTTTCCTTCAGGAAATAACATAATTCCTCTACGGAATAAACGCGGACCCGGGCCTTGTCGAAGCTGTATGGAGCTGACGCCGTCCTTCCAAGGCATAAATGGACTCTGCTCATACCCGATCCCCTTCCTTTTTCTGATCGTTTTCCTCCTTCAGGCTGAAGGCTTCCTCCCAGATTTTATGGGAAGCAGGAAACATTTCACCGAAACCCATATCCTCCATCTTCAGCTGTACCGTATCCGCATCACTGAGAAAAACCGTCAGATGTATCCTTGTCGTCCTTGCCGGCCGCTCCGGGACTCCGTCCAGCGTCACCGCCACTTCCTTCACCTCACGGCCGGTAAGAGGCGTAATTCTCAGGGAAAACGAATGATCCTCATTCAGAAGAAAATCGCATTCCCTTCTCGCATCATACCAGTTGACACCGGCATCCAGCAGGGCAAAATAGGAATCCTGCCCTCTGAAGGAAGCTTCCAGGCCGATATTTGCCTTCAGCATATCCTTTCCCAGATATACGTAATTCTGTCCGTTTTCTCCAGGCTGCTGTTTCGCCCTGGCCCCATAACAGGCGCCCTTGCTGTACAGGTTATTTCCCTGGAAAACCCTTCTTCCCCGGCAGAGCACGGGCAGCGAACGGGTATACCAGTCCCCTTCAAAACCGTCGCCAATCAGGTATATCGTATCGATGATTTTTCCGGAACACACCCGTTCCAGGACGGCTGCAAACCGCTCATCCATCCTCTGCTTTTCCGATTCCACCAGCTCTTCCTCCGGCGGCAGCCTTCTTGCGATTTCCGGGTAGGTATCTTCCCTTACGATTACCGTCACCGGCCTTGTATGGTGGTTCATCTCAAACATAAGAAGCTTCATGGCCGTCCCGGAAAAATCACAAATCATTACCTGGTGACGCCAAAGTTCCTCCGGCTGGTTGATATTATAATAGAAGAAACTCTCTCCCCTGCTCTGGCAGGAAACATGATCCGGCGGCAGGGAAATGAGGGCCGCCACCCTGGAAAGCACCTCTATTGTCTGCTTATTCACCTCATCTACCGTAAATAAAAACATGGCCGCTTTTTCCGGAACCAACGCCCCGGAAAGAAGAGAAAGGCTTCTCTTCACAAACAGGGAAAGCAGCACCGCCGCATCAAAGCACTCTCCCTCCACTTCCACACTCTCCCCGGCAAGCGCCCGGGACAGCATGTTTTTCACAAGAACGCCCTCTCCTGCCTCCGCATTCTTCAATGCTTCCCTTCCATAGGTCCACACATCCCTATCCCTGCGGCGGCATAACACTGCCGGTATCATATATTCTTCCTCTCCCATAACCTGGGAGAGTGTTTCCGGCTTATCAGCTCCCGGCAGCCAGAAGCTGATCTGGGCATACCTGTCACTGATATCATATCCTATGAAAGCGCCCGCGCCGCCTTTTCTGTCCGGATTTCCCAGAAACATCTTCCTCACCTGCCTTTCTGTTCGGTATAACTACTCAGTTCTGTCGGGACGCTGCTACTCCATTGCTTTAAAAAGCCCCTCCGTCATCCACTCCGTAAGCAGATACTGCTCCAGCAGCTCCTGCGCTTCCCCTTCTTCCCTCATGAGTCGGGCGGAAGCAATGTCATTTATCATTCCATATCTGCTTTCCTTCACAAAGACGCTGCATTCCCCCATTTTCAGCTCACCGCTGTCAAGGATTTCACCGCCGCCGGAATTGTCAGTTATGAAATACTGCAGGCTTTCCCCCGCAAACAGCACAAAACTGGCCGTATAAATCCCTGCATACATATGCTGCAAATCAAAGGAACGGTATGTTCCCTGTGCTGCCGTCAGCTCCCCTCCGTCGGCAGGGGACGGAACGATTCTATAGTTTATGGTTACCGGACGTTCCCTGTTTCCCCGGAAGACCACCATTGTCTTATCCATCATGGTTTCCGCCCCCTCAAGAATATCCACATATTCCTGAAAAAGCGGAAGCTTCATGTTATTCTGGATGAGCTGATCCCCGAAACACTTGATAAGGGCATCCGTCCTGGGGCTGCGTTCATCCCTGTGGCGGGCAAAATATTCCAGATAAGCCAGCCTGCACATATCACTGAGCGTTTCCCCCCTGCCGGCCACTCTTCCGATATCGGTAATGACATAACGATCCATTGGCTCCGCATTCATCAGATACAGGCCGCTGCACCTGTGAAGGAATGCCGACTCCAGTTCGCTCTTTCCCCCGCCGATAATATATTTCCGGAGCAGCCCGATCCGCCCCATCACGTTGTCCCCGATATAGAGAAGCTGCACAAGAAGCCTTTCCGTCAGCACATAGGTATCCACAGCGAAATTCTCTGCCGCAAGCCGGATATCCGTCAGCTCCCTGGTACTTCCTTCATAATGCTCCACCAGATGCTGCAGGACACGGCTGTCATATTTTTCCCGGCAAAAAGCGCTGTAGGCCAGCCTCGTCATTTCCTCTTCCTGCATACCAAGCCCCGTCTCCAGCATCCTGCTGCATAACCGGAGAAGGATTTTGGCATCCGCCCGTTCCGGAGCCAGTCCGGTCAGCCAGGCAAATGCTTTTTCATAGAAGGAACGAAGCACCAGAAAACCAATGGCCTCATAAACATCGGAGCCGTCCAAATCCTCTCTCTTCAAGGCTTCCAGCAGTAAATCCAGTTCCTCCAGCTCTTCATGTCCATAATAATATCTCAGAAGCTCTATCCGTATCGCCCTCGCAAAAGCCGGAATAATACGGGAATCCTCCGCCAGCTCCCGAAACCGGGATGCATTTTTCTCCGTAACACGTATCTTCCCCTTGCTGCTCTCGCAGAAGAAAAGATTGAAACCAAGAGATTTCTCCACAAGAGGCTCCAGCGCATTCACACATCTGGCCGGATACATCAGCCGATCCAGCACGAAGGGACGCCCCGCCGCATAACGGTTCCTCTCCTCATCCTCGAGAAGGATCTCATAATCCCTGTCGAAAACCGCCACATAGGACCTGCCGTTCTCCACTGGATAGACCTGCTCTCCACGCAGCCTCGTATGGATGACAACCGCCTTCCTGATATCCTTTCCCTCACAATCCAGCTGCTGAATAAAAAGCAGAGGAGCCAGCGCCTGGCAGTTATCCCTGGTCAGCATTTTTTCATCCAGCACGGTCTGATAAAGGAAGGCCAGCTGTCTGTTGATCCGCCCCTTGTAAAGCTGCTGAAGCACAAACCGATCCATCTGGCTTTTATAAGCCAGATACAGCTCGGGAAATTCCTCCCGGTGCTTCTGTATGTAAGCATATAAATAGGCACATTTATCATAATCAAGGTTACTCTGGTAAGCAAAATACATGAGCACGATACGGGGAATCTCCACTTCCTTTTCCGTATCCACCGACATCATATAATACTCATACAGCCTTGTCACCCGAAGCTCCTGCTCCACGCCCCTGCGGTACCACTGATAATATTCCGGCCCGCTTTTATTTCCCTTGATCAAAAGAGAACAGATTGCTGTGAGCAGCTGGGGATCGCTTTTCTGCTGGTAGCAGTCCTTCAGGATACCAAACAAGCTCTCCCTGTAATACTTTTCTTTTCCTGCCAGATACACCATATGTCCGATGAGATCCTCCGAAAGGATCCCGTTTCTGGCCCCGAAATGCAGCAGCTGAAGCTCATAGGTATCCAGCTTCATCAACAGCGTGGGGCTGAAATTAGCCAGATGAAGCGCTTCCAGATACAGGACAGGACTGGTGCCGCTGTGACGGAACTGATCCTCCAGGAAAAGCCATTTCTGGGAAACACTCCTGCCCAGGGTTGGGGACAGATACAGCAAAAGCCAGGCAATCCGCCAGTTATCCCGGAATGTCCGGTGATAATCCTCCACCTGAATGGTAACCTCTGCCGTATAGGATTCACTCCTCTGATAAAGGCTGCTTAAATACAGATAATAGCAATAAAGCTCCGGCATGTTTTCATCCGGCATAATGTCCAGATGCTCCAAAATCCGGCCCGCCTCGTCGAAGCTTTCCTCCGTAATACGCAGATGCGCCTGGAAAAGCAGTATCGCCGGATTTTTGTCATCCAGCCGCTTCATACGCTCCACCACTTCGCCTGTCTGCGCTTTCCACAGCTTCATATTTATTTTTTTCATTTTATAAGTCTGGTATAGCCGCACCAGCTCCACCGTCAGCCGCTTCATTTCCAGCCGCCGGCCTGTCCTCACCACACGATGCTCGCCTCTTTTTATGACAGTAACCGACGCCTGCATTTGTCCGTAGGCATGGCTTAAAATAATTCTGCCGAAGTTTTTCCCTTCATGCAGGGCTTCCTGCTTCACAAAGACAGGCAGCCCGCACTGGTTTCCCAAAAAATCTTCATCCCGCAGGATTTTTTTCTCCGTGGAAATGAAATCTCCTTCCACCTCCACCTGAAGACGGCTGTAGCCCCACCCGTTTTTTACCACCTGCAGGGTTTCGCACAACTGTCCGTGAAGGCTTGTTATCACGATTTCCGTCCGGGGCAGCATATATTCCACCGGCTGCTTTTTATGTATGGAAACCAGAAATTCCTCCACATTCTGCATATTCCCCGGTATCTGGGAAAATCCCTTGTACAGGTTCCGGTACTTTTTATCCTGACCATTGAAAACACGGATAAAATCGGGGGAATAAAACAGCTTCACCGCTTCCTCCCAGTTGTTTCTCGCCAGATTTGTGAACTGAAACAGATTCATCAGTTCCCCTTCCGAACTTTCCAGCACCTTGTGCAGTACCACCACATGAAAAGGGATCTCATATTCCCCACGATTGGAAACGATGAGGAACCTGCCCTTCCGCTCCTCCCCTTCCCGCATTCCCCTGGAATCAAAACGGTACTCTATATTCTCCCTGGTTCCTGAAAAAAAAGAAGTCAGGCATTCCATACGCTCTTCATCACAGGAGACATATCCTTCCGTCACCTGCCCCGGTTCCCCGGTCACCGTAAAGAAACCTTCCTTCACTTCATCTCTTTTCAGAGCCAGTCCCACTTCCTGGCATGAAAGCTCCAAAGGCCCGCCACTTTCCTGCCAATCTTCCATAGAAACCTTCGCATAAAGCTCCTTCAAAGCTCTCACCTCCTGTAAAATCTATATCCTGCCTTGTATTTCTATTGAAAAAGAATTAATATCAGTATACAGTATAACATTACCGGAAGGATTCCTGCAACATTTCAAAGCAGAAAAAGGAGCCGATATGAACACATTTCATGGAAGTGATCTGGAAAAAATAGAACAGGTTTATGGCATCAGGAAGGAAGAAATCACAGGCTTCGGGGCCAATGTAAATCCCCTGGGGCTCTCCCCTTTCCTGAAGGAATATCTGGCCGGGCATCTGGATGTATTATGCGCTTATCCTGATCGGAATTATACCGCTCTCCGCCGTGCCATATCCGCCTACACAGGAGCTCCGGCTGAACATATCCTCGTGGGGAACGGCTCCACGGAGCTAATTTCTGCCGGTATCCAGGCCGTCCATCCAAAGGATGCCGTTGTCCTTGGCCCCGCCTATTCGGAATATGAGCGGGAGCTTTCCCTTGTGGGGAGCAGGATGCATTATTATGATCTGAAGGCATCGGAGGATTTCCATCTGGATGTGGAGGATTTGGAAAAATTTATTACCGAAGACATTTTTTCTCATGATACGGACACGATTCCCGGCAAAAGCATCCCCTGCCTGCCGCAGCTTCTGGTTCTGTGCAATCCCAATAATCCAACCTCCAGCGCCATAACAACAGAGCAGATGAAACGCCTGCTGTCGCTGTGCAAACGTAATGGCATTCTGGTCATGGCCGATGAAACCTATGCGGAATTCGCCCCCTGCCTTTCCGATATCACCACCATTCCGCTCACTGAGAGCTATGATAATCTGATTGTCCTGCGGGGCGTATCCAAGTTCTGGGCCGCTCCCGGACTTCGCCTGGGATATGCCGTCACCGGGAACCGGAAGCTTCAGGAACAGATAAACGCCGCCAAAAATCCCTGGACCGTCAGTTCCCTTGCAGACGCCGCAGGCCAGGTTATGTTCACGGATACCGAATATATAAACCGGACACGCCGCCTGATCCGGGAGGAGAGGGAATACTGCGTCTCCTTCCTTTCAGAACTCCCCGGCCTGAAGATATTCCCCGCATACGCCAATTTCGTCCTCGTACGGATACTGAAACAGGGAATCACTGCCGGTGATATCTTTGAAGCCGCGATCCGGAGAAAAATGATGATCAGGGACTGCTCCAGCTTTCACAGCCTTGATGAAAGCTTTTTCCGCTTCTGTTTTATGAGACATGAGGATAATGTAAGGCTTATGGAATGTATAAAGGATGTGATTGACGGCAGTTTTATTTCTGCACCTTTTTCGCAATAATCCGCTCATAAGCATGCTCATGATGGATATCTCCCGGATGGCTGTCCGTAAACGTACCTTCCTCGTGATGTACGATTTCCCATCCGGCATATTTAGCGGGCAGTTCCCCCACATCAAAAAGGCTGTGGGTAAAAGGCGCATTGTCAGGTGTGGCAGGAAGCCGGTTTGTGAAAACTCCAATCACATGGAAGCCTTCTGCTTTGGTATGCACCTGCATATCCCGTATAAATTTATCGCGTACCTCTTTGACAGGAAGATGCAGTACCCCGTGGGAAAGAATCATGTCATACTCTTTTTTAAATACAAATTCTCCCAGTTCACAGGTAAAAAAGGTGACAGGGATCTTTTCATGTTCTGCTATTTTTACAGCCTTTTTTATTCCATTTTCTGAAATATCAAAAGCTTCCACTCTGTTTCCCAGCTTTGCCAGAAAAATGGAATTCCTCCCCTCCCCGCAGCCCACATCCAATACATCTGCATTACGGGGAAACATTTCATAAAATTCTTCCACATCCACCGTAGGCCCCTTGGAAAAAGTGGAAACCTCATAATCCGAATAGCTCTGTTCCCAAAACGGTTTGTCCTGCATAAGCTTTTTCTCCTTTGTCTTTATATTAATTTTTGATAAAGCTCAAAATTATCCAGGCCGAACTCTCCATATCCCAAATCAACAGTATCTATATAGCGGAAGCCATATTTTCTGTAAAGGGAAATGGCCGGTGTATTCTTTTCATATACATCAAGACGGATGGCCTTTATCTTCTCCTCCCGGCTTTGCTCCAGTGCGAATTCCATCAGCCTTTTTCCTGTGCCGTTTCCGAGATAAAGGGGATGGACTGCAAAGGTATGTATTACAAAAATATCCTTATATTCTAAATCCACATGCCAGTCCGCCTTTTCATAAGCGGCTTCCGGCTCATGGCTTAATATAATGCTGCCCATAATCTCCCGCTCATTTCTAAGCACATATAAGTTCTTTTCCTTAATCCCTTTTTCCGCATCCTCCCGCGCAGGATAAATGCCTTTTCTCCATCCGGGATAATTGACATGCTGTTCCAGATAGTCATTCAGGCTGTCATAAAGTCTCCCCATTTCATCAATATCCGCTGCTGCCGCTTTTTCTATCCAAGTCTTCATATCCGGTTAGCTTCTCCTCTTTCATCATAGATCGCCGAAGTAAAGCCAGGAGTGCATCTGTACCGGCAATCTTCCGTACTTTTTTGCTGTTTTTCCCCGCCTGTTTCCTGATATCAAGTATAGCAGGAAACAGGCGGCATAGCAATTATATCCGCAGCAGCTCCTGGCTGCAGCTGAAGGCCGTCAGAACAGCCATACCTTACTTCCTGACTCCGAAAACTAACAATTTACTATTGACATTTTATTCATTCTGCATTATTGTATTATTATAGTAATACAGATTAAGAATAAGGAATCACAGAAAGGAATGATGATATGGCATGGAACCTGGATTCAGATCGCCCCATCTATGCACAGCTTCTGGAGCGTATCCAGCTTCAGATCGTGTCCGGCATATATGCTCCCGGCGATAAGCTACCAAGTGTAAGGGATTTGGCTGCCGAGGCCAGTGTTAACCCGAACACAATGCAGAAGGCCTTTGCCGAGCTGGAACGCAGCGGCCTGATTGAAACCAAACGAACCAGCGGCAGATTCGTAACGGAGGACAAAAATATGATTACACAAATTCGGACTCAGCTGGCAAAAGAAGAAATTAATGCATTTATCGCTAAGATGAAAGAGCTGGGCTTTGAGAAAAAGGATATTATCACATTACTCTCAGCTGCTGCAGAGGAACCCGAAAATACAAGGAGGGAGCTCGCATGAATGAACTGGTAACTATTACCGGCCTGTCCAAGACCTATGGTCATTTCACAGCGCTGAATAATATGAACCTGGTTATTCCAAGGGGACGTATTATTGGTCTGCTGGGCCCCAACGGCAGTGGCAAAACCACCTTAATCAAGCTGCTGAACGGCCTTCTGACCCCTGCTTCGGGGCAGATTCTGATAAACGGCCATACGCCCGGAGTTGAGACTAAGGCCATGATTTCCTATCTGCCGGAGCGCAGTTACCTGACAAGCAACCGCAGGGTAGAGGATTTAGTGGAATATTTTGTAGATTTTTATGATAACTTTAATAAGGAAAAAGCACTGGGTATGCTGGAAAGCCTTCATATCGATCTTCATGCCCGGCTGAAAACCCTTTCCAAGGGCACCAAGGAAAAAGTACAGCTTGTACTGGTTATGAGCAGGGATGCCGACCTGTATATTCTGGATGAGCCCATTGCCGGCGTGGATCCGGCTGCGAGGGATTTTATCCTGAAGACTATCATCGGCAATTATAATGAAAATGCAACGATACTTCTTTCCACGCATTTAATATCCGATATTGAAGCGATTCTGGATGACTGCATCTTTATCAGGGACGGTCAGGTTATGCTATGCTCCTCTGTGGAAGAAATCCGCGAAACCTACGGGAAATCCGTAGACAGCTATTTCAGGGAGGTGTTCGCATGCTGAAAAAATTACTGAAACATGAATGGAAAGAAACCTGGCGCATACCTGCGCTGGCCTGTGCACTCATGATCATACTCACCCTGGTATCCGTCATATGTTTTACCCGGATGTCGCCTCCCGCAAATGCCGACGAACTGAATGCAGGCGCATTTGTACTGATGATGTTTTATGTTCTCACCATAAGCTGTGTCAGTGTGGTTGTCAGCATTTATATAGCGGTGCGTTTTTATAAGAATCTGTACACCGACGAAGGTTATCTTATGCATACTCTTCCGGTAACGCCCAGACAGCTGCTCGTTTCCAAGCTCACGGTTGGATCCTTATGGAGTTTTCTTGTTACTGTCCTGACACTGTGGGCTGTGTTTTTAATTATGATTTTTGGTTTACCTGTCATGGTTAAAGATGATTTAAATTTGTCATTTACCCTGCTGGTGAATTATGCGAAGGAATATTCCCATGCACTCTTCGGAATGTCCCTGCCCGTTTTTACAGTATTTATGTTCTTTTATTTCCTCATATCAGCAGTAAGTAATGTACTGATTGTATATGGCGCGGTTTCTCTGGGACAGATGTTCTCCAAGCATAAGGTAATGGCTTCTATCCTGTGCTATATCGGTGTTACTATTATAATCCAGACCTTGACCTCCCTGGCTATGACCCCTTACCTTACGAAAATGGTCGTAACCCACGTCGGCAACTCAACCAGTCTTGAAATACCGGAATTTATGGGAGCTTTCATGCGAAATACCTTTATTTTCAGTCTCGTGGCATGTGTTCTTACCGGCATCGGCTGCTACATTCTTTCCGAGTACCTGATGAAAAAGCAATTGAATCTGGATTGATAAACAGTATAATGAAAAAAACAGGCGGGAAATCATTCCAAATTCCGCCTGCTTTTTTTGTCCTGTCCTTTGGAACCTGCCGGAAATTCCTGCATATACTAAACGTAAGTAACAATCGTGAGGCTACCGCACATATGGCAAAAAAACTACATGCCGCGCAGACCACTGACAGTCCCTACGCCGGCGGGCTGAAAATCAGCATTACATCCACCGAGGGACAGATTCCCATAGAAGGCGCAACCGTATCCATCGCTCTGACTGAATCACCTGATGTGATCTTAGATACACTGACCACAGATGCTTCCGGTCAGACCGATGTGGTCGAGCTGCCCGCGCCTCCCCTGGATTACAGTCTGTCACCTTCCGAACAACGACCCTATTCCGAATATAATATTACAGTTGAAGCACCCGGCTATGAACCGGTGGTGGTAGAAGGCTCAGAAATCCTTCCGGATGTTCTTTCCCTGCAGCCCATCGCCCTGATCCCCGAGGCAGTACCGGGGCAGGAGGAAGACATCGTCATCCCCGATCATACCTTATACGGAGATTACCCCCCTAAAATCCCCGAAGCCGAGATAAAACCCGTGGATGAAACCGGCGAAATCGTTTTAAGCCGTGTGGTTATCCCGGAATATGTAGTGGTACACGACGGAGTTCCCACCGACTCCTCTGCGCCCAATTATTATGTACGCTATACGGATTACATTAAAAATGTGGCTTCCTCAGAAATTTATGCCACCTGGCCGGAATCCACCATTTATGCGAACATACTGGCTATTATGTCCTTTACCCTCAACCGTGTTTATACGGAATGGTACCGGAACCAGGGATATAATTTTACCATTACCTCCTCTACTGCCTTTGATCAGAAATGGATTTATGGCAGAAATATTTATGAAAACATCAGCTACCTTGTGGATACCATTTTCGCCAATTACCTCTCCCGGCCCGGCGTGCGCCAGCCCATCCTGACCAGCTATTGTGACGGCCGCAGGGTTAACTGCTCAGGCTTAAGCCAATGGGGTTCCAAATATCTGGGAGACGAAGGCTACAGCGCTATGGAGATCATACATTATTATTATGGCAGCGATATGTATATCAACACTGCCGATGCCATCAGCGGTATCCCCTCCTCCTGGCCCGGCTATACCCTGACTATAGGCTCCTCTGGCGCTAAGGTACTGCAGATGCAGGAACAGCTTAACCGGATCAGCCAGAATTATCCCGCTATCCCTTATGTAGCCGCAGACGGGGTTTACGGACAGCAGACAGCGGATGCGGTAAAGGTTTTCCAGCGGGTTTTCGGCCTTCCCCAAACAGGGGCTGTGGATTATCCCACCTGGTATGAAATTTCCAGGATATTTGTGGGCGTTTCCCGGATTGCCGAGCCGGACTGACCCCTTATCCCACTTTTTAAACAGCCTTCTTCGAGCCTCCTCCTTATCCGTCCAATCTTCTGCTGACTGCAGGGGATTGGACCCTCTCAGCAGCCGCCGGGGTACTTCCGCAGCTGCCTGTGGGGATAAAGGCGGCACGCAACGATTCCAATCGATGCGTGCCGCCGCTTTCTTATTCTTTTCTTTTATTCTTATTTTCTCATTCTTATTTTTCTTCTGCCACTGCCCGGAAAGCTTCTTCCAAATCCTGAAGGATATCATCAATATGCTCCGTTCCCACAGAAAGCCGGATCGTGTTGGGACGGATTCCCTGCTGTCTTAGCTCCTCTTCGTTCAGCTGCCCATGAGTAGTGGATGCGGGATGGATTACCAGAGATTTAACGTCAGCCACATTAGCCAGAAGAGAAAACAGCTGAAGATGGTCAATAAACTTTTTAGCCGTCCTATCGTCTCCCTTGATTTCAAAGGTAAAAATGGAACCTCCTCCATTAGGAAAATACTTGGAATACAGGGCTTTCTGGGAAGCATTCTCCGTTACAGACGGATGATGGACCTTTTCCACCTGGGGATGGGACGCCAGATAGGAAGCTACCTTCAAAGCATTGGATACATGCCGTTCCACTCTCAGAGAAAGCGTTTCAAGTCCCTGCAGAAAGAGAAATGCATGAAAAGGGGAAAGGGTGGCTCCGGTATCACGCAGGAGGATGGCCCGTATCTTCGTTACAAAGGCCGCAGGGCCTGCCGCCTTCGTAAAGGAAACGCCGTGATAGCTTTCATTTGGCTCCGTAAGAGAAGGGAACCTGCCGGAAGCCTCCCAGTCAAAGGAGCCTCCTTCCACAATAACTCCTCCTACCGCCGTTCCGTGCCCGCCGATAAATTTAGTAGCCGAATGGACTACAATATCCGCGCCATACGCTATGGGCTGCACAAGATAAGGAGTCGCGAAGGTATTATCCACCACCAGGGGGAGCTTATGGGCATGGGCTATGCGGGCAATCCCTTCGATATCCACCACATCGGAATTCGGATTCCCCAGTGTCTCCAGGAAAACAGCCTTCGTATTTTCACGGATTGCACCTTCCAGCTCTTTTTCGTCAAAGGGATCAACAAAGGTAGTTGTCACCCCGAAATCAGGAAAGGTATGTGCCAGAAAATTATATGTACCGCCATATATGTTCCTGGCCGCCACAATATGATCTCCCTGATGGGCCAGATTCTGAAAGGTATAGGCAATCGCCGCCGCTCCCGACGCCACGGCCAGAGCAGCGCTTCCGCCCTCCAGAGCCGCCATCCTCCGTTCAAATATATCTTCCGTAGGATTGGTCAGTCTACCGTATATATTACCGCCTGCGGAAAGGGCAAATCTGTCGGCAGCATCCTGGCAGTCATGAAATACATAGGAAGATGTCTGATATATGGGAACAGCCCTGGCATCCGTAGCCGGATCCGCCTGCTCCTGTCCCACATGAAGCTGTAATGTTTCAAACCTGAATTTTCTTTCCGTCTTTGTGCCCATAATGTCTCTCCTTCCTGCCTTCGCAGTATCCAATCTCATTGTTTACAATTCCTATTGGATTAGTATATTTTAATTGATTATAATAAAGAGGCCTTTATTTGTCAAATACTTTTTTGGAAATTTCTGCATGCTGCCATTCATGATTCCTGAGCCATGAAGTGTTATTATATGAATTGACAAAAGAGAGATTTAAGTGTATAGTGTGTATTATACACATGCACACTTGGCAAACCGGTTGCCGGAAAGGTGTAAATTTCATGAAAATACTGATTTCTAACAGTTCCGATCAGCCTCTGTATATGCAGATTAAGGAACAGCTGAAGGATGCCATTTTGCGCGAAGAACTGAAAGACGGGGACAGCATGCCCTCCATACGGCGTTTTGCCAATGACCTGGGGGTCAGTGTCCTGACGGTACGGCGGGTTTACGATGAGCTGGAGGCCGAAGGGTATCTGAAGCAGCAGGTAGGCATCGGCACATTTATTTCTGCGGCAAATATGGAGCTGCTCAGGGATGCCAAACGTCATCTGGTGGAACTGAAGATGCAGGAAACCCTTCAGACAGCTTCCGGGCTTGGCATTCCGCTCAATGAACTGCATGATATGCTGGATATTCTGTACGACGATATCTGCAAAGGAGACGAAGCAAATGAATAATATTATAGAAGTAAACGGCTTAAGCAAACATTACCCTGACTTTTCTCTTTCCGAAGCCAGCTTCACCGTTCCGGAAGGCTGCATAACCGGTTTTGTAGGTGCCAACGGTGCCGGCAAAACCACCACGCTCCGTGCCATTCTCGGACTGCTGGAACCAGACAGCGGGGAAATCCGTCTGTTCGGCGAACCAGTCCCTTCTTCCAAAAAACAGGCTTCTTCCGAGGGGCGCAGGAGTTCTGACAGAAGGGCCCTGGCCGATCGTATCGGCGTGGTTCTGGGAGCAGGCGCCTTTTATGAAGGCCTCACCGTTTCCCAGATGAAACAGATCGTTGCCGGCGCATATTCCCAATGGCAGGAAAAGGAATACCAGGAGCTGGCCTCCCGCTTCAAGCTGAATCCATCCCAGAAAATAAAAACCCTTTCCTCCGGTACCAAAATGAAGCTTGCACTGGCTTTTGCCCTGTCTCACAGAGCTGAACTGCTGATCATGGATGAACCTACCAGCGGGCTGGATCCTCTGATAAGAGATAAATTTCTTTCTCTCATCCGTGAATTCATGGACAAGGGGGGCAAGGGTGTCCTCTTTTCCACCCATATCACTTCGGATCTGGATAAATGTGCGGATAACATTGTTTTTCTCCATCAGGGGAAAATCCTTCTGGAAGAAGATAAGGACATTCTGCTGGATAAATGGCGGCTGGTGAAGGGCGGCCTGTCTTCCCTCACGGAAGGCAAAAAGGAATTCCTGAACTGTCTGAGAACCACGGATTACGGCTTCACGGCCCTTATTGATGATCCGGAAAAAGCGAAACAGCTTTTCCCCGATGCCCTGCTGGAACACGCCTCCATTGAAGATATCATGATCGCCCTGTGCGAAGGGCGCACACCGCCCCTGTCAACTGCCGGAAACAACGCCGAAAGGAGGATGACTTCCTCATGAAACAATATACCTCTCTGTTAAAAAAAGACCTGTTCCTTATGGGGAATTACCTTTTTTTCATCCCCGCCATTACTTTCGTACTTCCCTTCTTTTATTATTGGCGTCTCCCGCAATACGCCGAACAGAAGGGCACGGGCCTGCTGATTCTTATCATAGCCTCCATATACAGTGAATTCCTTGCCTATGAGCAGATTTTCCTGAAGGATGCGGAATGCCCGAGGGCTCTCTCCCTGCTCTGCGCCTCCCCTTATCGGAGAAGTGATATTATCATCAGCAGATATATTCTTTTCTGCCTGGTGTTTGCGGCAACCGCGATCATTTATACAGGGCTCTCGCTGGTGTTGGCGGCCTCTTTCCGCCTTTCCCCGCCGGAATATGCCGTCGCATTCTTCCTGAATGCCCTTCTTTTCAGTATCCTGACTCCGCTTCAGCATCTGTTCGGATTTGAAAATTCCAAATTCGTGCTCGTAATCATTATCATGGCCTCCTGTTTTCTGCTGCCCCTTCTGCTCAAAACCGATCTGCTGGAGGCAAACTGGCTGAACGGGCTGCCTGTCCTTCCTGCTTTTCTGTTCCTGCTGCTTTTGAGTGTAATCCTGTTGATCCTTTCGGCCGGCATTACCGTAAAAATATTCCAACGAAAAGAACTGATGTGAAAGGAGCACGATATGAGTCACCCAGTCAACCAGCTCTTTTATGTGCTCGGGGTCCTGTTTTTATTCCTGATACTTATGGAAGCTATCAATCTTATTGCCATACAGCCCCGCGCCCGTAAAACGGTGGCTACCGTCACCAAAATCCGTCTCCGGTCCGCCGAAGACAGCCGCCATGCCGGACCTTTTTCCGGGGAACAGAAAAGAAAAAGGAATATGGCCTATGTTACCTATAGTGTGGATAGCCGCAGTTATTTTTCCCAAAGGGAAATCCCGGTCTCTGCCGATAAGGATATCGGCAGCCAGGTCACCGTATGGTATGCCGTTCTTTTTCCGGATACCCTGATAGATCCCCCTTCCTATGTAAAGCTCGTCCTCTTTACCCTGCTGTCCCTGCTGATGTTTCTTGCCGGTTTCTTAATGTAGCCGTTAATTACCGTATTTTTTCGTTAAAATATTTCAGTCATAAAAATCCCGGCGGTATCTGCCTTAAACAGGCTCATACCGCCGGGATTTATATCTTTACAGGAGAACAATCTTCTTCTGCCTTTTTACTGTGTCAGAGCGACCATAATGTCATTGGAACGGTTCACGAATTTAGTCATCGCTTCTCCGTCCAGCGGTCCCTGCTGCAGCTTGGCAAGATCATACAGCTGTTCACAGATAAGGGTTTCATTCTTATTATCCTTATCATCCTTATGATCCAGAACATACTGAACAAGAGGATGGCCGGCATTCAGCACCAGGGTTTCCCCTTCACCGCCGAACATGCCCATATCCATACCGTTCATGGCATACATCTTCATCATATCCTGCATTCTTCTGCTCTCTTCAGAAATTGTGAGTACAGAAGAAACCTTTTTATTTTTAAGCTTTTCGATCTTAACCGTAAGCTTCTCGTTCTTTAATGCCTTGCGCACCAGCTTCTGAATTTCTTCTGACTGGGCTTCCAGCTCCTCCTGTGCTTTCTTGGAGGTTTTTGCCTTGAAGGTATCTGTCAGATCCGCATCGATTCTCTGGAACTTGATGCCCTCATTCTTCATTTCCAGCTGATTGATAAAAGGCTGGTCAATCTGATCCGGAAGCACGACAGCGTCCATCTTAGCCTGTTTGAACATATTTACATACTGGCTCTGCACCTTTAAATCCGTTGCATAATAGATGGTTTTTTCTTTCTTCTCTTCCTCGCTGTTTTCACCTTCTTCAGAAGAAGCTTCTTCTTCCACTACCTCTGCTTCTACCTTTTCGCCGTTTTCATCAACAGCAGTGTTTTCAGCTTCATCCGGATCTACCTTATTTACTTCCAGGCAGTCAGGCAGGGTCATATACTTGCCGTCCAGATTCTTGAACAGGATGTAATCTGTCATCTTCTCACAGAACTTATCATCCTTCAGACAGCCGTATTTTACGAAGGGACTGATATCATCCCAGTATTTTTCATATTCTTCCCTGTCGGTCTTGCACATTCCGGCCAGCTTATCCGCCACCTTCTTGGTGATGTAATCGGAAATCTTCTTAACAAATCCGTCATTCTGCAGCGCGCTTCTGGAAACGTTCAGCGGCAGATCCGGGCAGTCGATTACGCCCTTTAAGAGCATAAGGAATTCGGGAATGACTTCTTTAATATTGTCGGCGATAAATACCTGATTGTTATACAGCTTAATGGTTCCCTCAATTGATTCATATTCCATATTAATCTTGGGGAAATACAGGATTCCCTTCAGGTTAAAGGGATAATCCATATTCAGGTGGATCCAGAACAGGGGCTCTTTGTAATCCTGGAAAACCTTGCGGTAAAACTCTATATAATCTTCCTTGCTGCACTCGCTGGGGTTCTTTGTCCAAAGAGGATGGATGTCATTCATCAGGGAAGGACGTTTTTTGATTTTCAGCCGTACAGGCTTCTCTTCCTCCTCTTTATCATCTTCCTTCTTCTCAGGCTGGATGGTTTCCAGAACCTCATCCGTATCCAGCTTCACGTTCTCGTCGATGGTCTGGGTTTCCGGTGTGTTTTCCCTGGACAGGAAAATTTCCACAGGCATGAAAGAACAATATTTCTGAATGACTTCGGAAGCCTTGTACTCATTGCAGAACTGCAGGCAGTCCTCATTGAGGAACAGGGTGATCTGGGTACCTACCTGATTCCAGGTACCGTCCTCCATTTCAAATTCGGTGCCGCCGTCACATTCCCAATGTACCGGAACCGCGCCTTCCTTAAAGGAAAGAGTATCAATATGCACCTCATCGGCTACCATGAACGCGGAATAAAAACCAAGTCCGAAATGGCCGATGATCTGATTATCATCTGATTTATCCTTATATTTTTCAATAAAATCCGTAGCGCCGGAGAAGGCGATCTGATTGATATATTCTTCCACCTCATCCGCAGTCATACCGATACCATTATCAATAAATTTCAGGGTCTTTTCCTCGGGATTCACAATAACCCGTATTTCAGGCTTATAGCCTTCCGGAAGGGAATACTCTCCCATCACATCCAGCTTCTTTAACTTCGTAATTGCGTCGCAGCCATTGGAAACCAGCTCCCTGTAAAAAATATCGTGGTCAGAATACAGCCACTTCTTAATAATAGGGAAAATATTTTCGCTGTTAATAGACAAGCTGCCATGTTTCTCTGCCATAATTCATCACATTCCTTTCTTTTTTCTACGGACCTTCTTCTTTTGTTTTGTCCGCTTTTCACTCTAGGAATAAGTGTACTTCCAACTTTCTGAAAAGTCAATAGAAAATTAGCACTCAATATAATTGAGTGCTAACAATGGCTTGAAACCCCTTAAAATAGCTGGATTGCTTAATTATAAATTTTTTATAAAATGAAACAAAGCCTTATTCCAACTCGCATTTACTCCATAATTCTATACTGGAGCAGCTCATATTTCAACCTGGTTCCCTCTCCCGTTTCCGGCGGCAGAAGCGCCCTGGCCACCAGCTTGAGCTCATCACTTTCCTCATCTGTCCGCCTTAAATTAGCATAATCACCATCCAGGCTTTCCACCACATACTCAAAGGTTTTCATCTATAGCCTCCTTATTGATAATATGTCCATGCATCCCTGCGTGGTGCCCGCTTATGTCCTTTTTCCTTCCGCAGGCTCTCCGTAATGCCGGCAGCCGGATCAGGCTATGGAAAACTGAAAGGGCCGTTCTAAACACGCCGGTCCTTACGCTGCGTTTTTTGCAGCGTTAGTACCGCTGCGTGGTTAGCCGAGCGAGAGCATGCCCGCTCAGTTTCCATAGCCTGATCCGGCTGCCGGCATTACGGAGAGCCTGTGGAAGGAAAAAGGGCATAAGCGGGCACCGCGCAGGGATGCGTGGACGGCTTTACTGCTGTCCGAAATATTCTTTATAGATATCAAAAAAGCTGCTGGTTGTCACCTGGTCATCATGGATCAGGGCAACGGATTCCCATAAGGGTTCATTCAGGTTTTTAGCCAGGGAATTCACGAAGCTGTCGTATTCCTGTCCGAATACCTCATCTTTGCGCTTTTCCACTATTTTCAGCTTGTTCCGGTCCGTTTCTTCCCGGTTAAAGGTGCTGATGCATTTGATGATTTCATATCCTCTGGAGGTTTCCACAATGCCGCTGATCTCATCATTTCCCAGATTAAAGGCGGCGTTGGCGAAGGCCTGCTCCTGTTCTCCTTTGCCGAAGGACAGTGTTCCCTGGGAATCATCGCTGTATTTCTCAATCAGCGCTTCAAACGCCTCTCCCTCCTGAGCGGCGCTTAAGACCTCCTGTGCCTTTTGATAGCATTTGGTCTTTTCCTTATCCGAGTAAGGAGAAATGGTCCCGTCCGCATTTTCGGTCACTGTCTTTATGAGAATATGCTGTACGGTGATCGTTCTGGCTTCGTCATCACTGATCTCCGGATTGATGTCACTGATAATCTGCCGGTACACCTTATCCGCCAGGGCATAATCCCGGTACATGCTTTCGATCAGCTGCCGGTTCACTTCCATGGCTTCCCGTTCACGGTCGTTCAGCGAAGCATAATACTCCTCTGCTGCTGCTGCAACCATCTCCTCCTCCTGAGGGGTCAGCTGAATTCCTCTTCTGTCCGCAAGAAGGGTCATAGCCTTGATCTGAGAGATTTCCGCAAGGACCTTGTTCTTGAGCTTATCCGAAAGCCCTTCCTCTCCCTCCTTCACTTCCCAGATCCGGGGGCCGTATACCCCTTCATAGGTATTCTGCTCCGTCGTCAGATAGACCATCAGCTCCGGGAGGGTGCAGGAAGCGTCCTCCAGCCGGAATATTTCATTATGCCGGAAACCGGTAGTCAGAACCAGCTTCACCGGTTCCTGTTCACTGCAGCCGGACAGCGGCAGCGCCAGGCTGACTGCCAGAAGACAGGCAGCCAGTTTTACTTTCATTTTATTCATTCCTTATTTCCCATACTCTGCAAAATGCTTCTTGCCACGCTGATGCCGTTGGCGGAGGCCTGCTGCAGGCCTCTTGTAACGCCCGCGCCGTCGCCGATAGCACGAAGCCCCTTTATACTGGTTTCAAAATCCTTATCCACCACTACTTTATTGGAATAGAACTTTACCTCCACCCCGTAAAGCAGAGTTTCATCACTTGCAATGCCCGGTGTTACCTTATCCAGGGCTTCTATCATTTCCGCGATATCCACCATGATCCTGTGAGGGAATACGAGCGAAAGGTCACCCGGCACCGCATCCTTCAGGGTGGGGATCAGATTGTTTCTGCAAAGCCGTTCTTCCGTTGTCCTTCTCCCCCGCCTGAAATCACCGAAGGTCTGTACCAGGATCTTTCCTCCGCAGAGCATATTGGAAAGCTCCGCAATTTTACGTCCGTATTCAATGGGCGTGCTGAAGGGCTTTGTAAAATTCTTGGATACCAGAAGGGCGAAATTGGTATTGCTTGTTTTATAATCCTGGGATTTGTATGCATGGCCGTTTACCACCGCCAGGCCTCCCTCATAGTATTCCGTAGCCACTTCCCCGGAAGGATTGGTACAGAAGGTACGCACCTTATCATCAAAGGTAGGCGTATAGAAAATCAGCTTCGCCTCATACAGATTTTCATTCAGGAACTGCATCACTTCATCCCGCACTTCCACACGCACGCCGATATCCACCGTACCAGGCGTGGTGGCAATACCGATCTGGGCACATTTGTCTTTAAACCAGTCGGCGCCCTCCCGTCCTACCGCAGATACGATTTCATCCGCCAGATAGGTGTCACCCTTATCCGTGACAATGCCTGCCGCGCGGCCGCCTTCCACCAGGATTTCCTCCACCATTGTGTGAAACATCATCTCCACGCCTTTTTCCGCAAGCGCGTCCTGCAGGCGGGAATAGATCTTATAGCCTTCTTCCGTCCCCAGATGCCTTATGGGACATTCCACCAGCTTCAGGTTGGCATTAATGGCCTCTCTGCGGATTTCACGGATTTCCTTTTCCTTATCCATACCATAAACCCTGGTGTCGGCTCCATATTTTAAATAGATGTTATCGGATTCCTTAATCAGTTCTTTTGTCTGTTCATAGCCAAGGATTTCCGGCAGATTTCCTCCCACATCGGGTGACAGGGAAAGCTTACCGTCGGAAAATGCCCCCGCACCTGCAAACCCTGTAGTGATGGAGCAAGGCTTACAGCCCACACACACCTTTGTTTTCCGTTTCGGGCAGGTCCTCTTCTCAATGGGACGGCCCTTTTCCACCATCAGCACCTTTAAATCTTTATTTTTCTCCATCAGCTCATAAGCACAGAAAATACCTCCCGGCCCTGCACCGATTATAATCACATCATATTTTTGTTCCATAAAACCCCCTGTTCCGTCCCGGAAAACCCTGTTCCGGCACACTGTCTTTGCCGGGTTCATTATACCCATTTTACAGGCTAAAGTCAATTCTGCCGGACATATCCGGATACAAATAAAAAAGTGCTTGCCGCCTGAGGCAGCGGATTCATTCCTGCGGGTGCGTTTTCCTTGCCGCCGCCATGGTCCTTCCCGGAAGCCATCCCCGAACAGTCAGTGATTCCTGAAAGGGGCGTCTGAAAACGCCAGTCCTTACGCTGCGTCTTCTGCAGCGTTAGTACTGCTGCGTTTTCAGCCGAGTGAGAACGTCCCCTGCAAGGAACACTGACTGTTCGGGGATGGCTTCCGGGAAGGACCATGGCGGCGGCAAGGAAAACGCACCCGCAGGAATGAATCCGCTGCCTCAGGCGGCAAGCACTTTTTTACCTACCGGACATGGCTGCCTGTATTTTTCTTTTCAATATAAATCTGGCTGGCAATCCTTTCCTGAAGCTCGGGCACATGGGAAATGATTCCTATCATACGGTCGCTTTCCACTAAGCCCATCAGCGCTCCGCAGGCCTGATCCAGCGACTCCGTATCCAGCGCGCCGAAACCTTCGTCAATGAACAGCGCTTCCACCCGGATGCCTCCGCTTTCCGCCTGGATCACATCGCTCATTCCCAGCGCCAGGGCCAGCGATGCCTTAAAGCTCTCTCCGCCTGAAAGGGTCTTCACCGAGCGGTACTTTCCGGTATAGTAATCCATCACCCGTATTTCCAGGCTGTCCTTGCTGCGGCCGTCACCCGCCTCTTCCACTCTGGACAGCTCATATCTGCCGCCCGTCATACGGCGCAGGCGCAGATTGGCCGCTTCCAGGATATCTTCAAAGTAACCGGCCAGCACGTACTGTTCAAACACCAGTTTCTTGGCATTGTTTCCGGATGCCATATTATCCAGATCCCTTATAATTCCGTAGGCCTTCTCCTTCTTTTCCATGTCCTTTTTCTTTTCCTTAAGAAGGCCATAGGTGCGGGCGGCATCGGACGCGCCGATACTCCAGCGGGTGCGCATGCTTTCTTCCCTTTTCTTTTCTTCCAGAAGACTGTTCCTTTTGTCCAGGAAGGGGGCGGTATCCGTTTCTTCCTTTCCCTTCAGTTCCTCTTCCATATGCGAGCACAGTTCTGCCGCCGCTCCCAGTTCCAGCCGGTACCGGGCGATTGCCTCCGAAAGATTTTTTCTGTCCGTTTCCTCCAGGACCGCCTCCTGATAAGCCTCCGGCCCTGCAAAACCGCCCTTTTCAAGGGCTTTTTCCCAGCTTTCCCTGGCGGCCGCAAGCTCCTTTTCCAGCCTTGCCTTATCTGCGGACAGGCGTTCTTTGTTCTGCCTGCGTACCTCAAGTCCCTTTATCAGACCGGTATAGAGTTCCGCCTGTTCCCGGACTTCCTCTCTGTTATGGATAGAAGCAAAGGAAACCAGTTCTTCGGAAAAGGATCCCCTCTTCTCCAACAGGGCATTTTCCTCATCGGCCAGTTGGCGGTTCTGTTCCGCCTGTCCTTCCGCCTCCGCCCTGGCTGCCGCCGCCTGTCCGTGAAGGGCGGTAAGTCTGGCTGCGCTCTGATCATACGCCTCCTGAAGCCTGTTCAGCTGTTCTTCATCCGGCACATCCTCACCGGTGCCTGCCACATGCGGATGCTCCAGCGAACCGCAGACCGGGCAGGGCTTTCCCTCTTCCACCAGCCGGGCCGCAAGTCCGATAACTGCCCGGCGGTAACGGCTCTGGGCCTCCGTCAGCTCATGCTGCCTGTCTGCGGTCCGTTTCTCCTGTTCCAGATAATCCTGCTGGTGGCAAAGCAGCTTCTTCTCCAGCTGCTTCTGTCTGTTAAGCCCTGCCGCCTTCCTTTTTTCCAGTTCCTCCATGGACTGGCTGAGATCATAATAAGCCAGAAGAAGATCCCTTTTTTCATAGATACCGCTGCATTCCTGAACAAGAGCGACTTCCCGCCTGATTGCCTCTTCTTCTTCCTTTTCCTGCCTTTCCAGCGCATAAAGCTGTTTTTCCACTCCGTTTACCTGCTGGTATTCCGCGCGGATTTCAGCCGCATGCTCTCCTCTTTTCAGCCGCTCTTCCTTCTGTGCCATATCCCCGGACTGGCCTTTAAGCGCCTCAAGCCTTGCTTTTGTTTCCCTCAGCTTTTGAAATGCCTTCTGATCCGTTTCGGCCTGCTGGATTCTTTTTTCAAGCTCCACCATTTCCTGATCCAGCTTTTCCAGCCTTCGGGCCGCTTCTTTTTCTTCCCTGCGGCAGTCCTTTTCCAGCGCCTCCAGCCTGTCCATAAGCTGTTCATAGGGATGAGCTTCCCCTGAGGTGAGTTCCTTCCATATTTCATCCTCCGTATGGAACTGGCGGACATCCTCATCCATACGATGACGGTATTCCATAACCTCTTTATACAGGGTGTTGGCCTCATCCCTGAGCACCGACGCAAACCGGTCATAAAGGGCGGTGTCAAAGATTTCCCGGAAAATCCTTGTCTTTTCTCCCGGCGATGCGGTAAGAAGGCGGGCGAATTCTCCCTGGGCAATCATGGAAATCTGTTTAAACTGACGATAATCCAGCCGCAGTATTTCCTGGATTTTACGGGTCACCTCTCCGCTGCCTTCCATAACGGAACCGTCCGGAAGCGTCAGCACCGCCTTTTCCCGTTCCTTGGTCATGGCCTGTCCCCCGTTTTTCCGTTTCTTGGGACGCATGTACTCCGGATTCCGGTAAATCTGATAAAGGAGGCCGTTATGCATCATAGTAAGCTCCGCATAGGTGGGAGTATCCGCATCCGCAAAATCGCTCCGCACACTGTTTTTCTCCCGGATCTCCCCGCTCATGCTGCCGTACAGGGCATAGGTGATCCCGTCAAAAATTGTGGTCTTTCCCGCACCGGTCTGGCCTGTTATCAGAAAGATCCCTTTTTCCGACACCTTCGTAAAGTCAACGGTCTGCTTGTCCCGGAAAGGACCCCAGCCGCATAATGTCAACGTTATTGGTTTCATTCCTGCTCCACCTTTTTCACCGTTTCTTCCGTCACCTTTTTCCTGGCTTCATCCATTTCGATTCCCCGCACCAGCCCGTAAAAATCCGCGAACAGCTCCGCCGTGCTTTTCCGGCGTATGGCATGCCGTTCCTTAACCGTCTGCCGCGCTTCCTTTTCCCTTTTGGCAAGTATGATCTGACAGATGTTTGGATAGACGCTGCGCAGTGTGCCTATTGGATCTACCAGTTCCTCTTCGTTTGTCAGGATCGCCTGGATATAATCCTCCGCCCGGCTGCCTTCCTCACCGCCCTTTTTCAGCAGCTCTTCCAGCGTTCCCTCCGCCTTCCTGAGGGCATGCAGGGGAAGCAAAGGACGCTGGTTCACGGTTACCTTCCCCTTTTCCCCCAGCTCCACCACATTTATGCTTTTCACATGGGCGCATTCCGAAAAGCTGTAAGCCAGAGGCGCTCCCGCATACCAGACATTATCCTGCCCTATTTTCTGGGGCTTATGGATATGCCCCAAAGCGACGTAGTCAAAGGGGGCAAAATGACCGGCGTCCACGTTGTCGATTCCGCCCACATGAATCGTAGTCTCCGCATCGGAAAGCTCCGGTTCCTTATCCTGAAAGGTCACAAAAAAATGGCTGATCAGGACATTGCGTTCCCCGGGATCGATCCTGCCCTCTTTCCCTTCCTCTTCCAGTACCGCTCCCACCGCTTCATCCGCCGTCCTGGCTCCTGCCACGGCAGGGCGGACAAATGGAAAGAGGAAAAAATTTACCGGCCCGAAGGCATCCTGCAGCGTCACTTTTTTTAACGGAGTCCGGAAGGAACCTGCAATATAAAGCCCCTGCTTCTGCAGGATTTCCTCCCCGAAGCCAAGCCGTTCCGGCGAATCATGATTGCCGCTGATTAACAGCACGGGAATTCCTTCCTCCAGCAGGGAGGTCAGGAAGCTGTCCAGAAGCTGTACCGCCTCTCCGGGGGGCACCGCCCGGTCATATACGTCGCCCGCAATGACGAAGGCATCCGCTTTTTCTTCCCTCGCTGCCGCCAGCAGCTGATCCAGAATAAAACGCTGATCCGGTATCAGGGAAAAATCACTCATCGTTTTTCCAATATGGAGATCCCCTGTGTGTATCAGCTTCATTCCTTCTCTCCTTCCTCCCGGGCAGCGGTGCACAGCAGCTCCCCTTCTCTGGAATACCAGCTGAATCCGTCCGTCAGCACATAATCCTCGCCGCCCTGAATTGCCTGTATAAAATCTTTATCGTCCGACAGCTTTCGCGCGAAGGCGGTGCCTCCCCCGAAAATATTGGTGCTGTGCACGTCTGATCCTGCCGTCATCACCAGCCCATGTTCCTTTGCATAAGTCCGGGCCTTTCTGTCATAATCTCCGCTCTTGTGGGATGCGCTAAGAGGGCTTGTATGCGTCGCATTCATTCCCTCCGCTCCGTCCACGAATTCCGGAAAAAGCCTGATTTCGGGAATATACGCTTCCTCACGGAACGGATGGGCATGGATCACCATCCCTCCGTCTGCCTTCACAAGACGGTACTGCTCCTCAACTCCCGCTTCCCGGATTTCCGGATGGGCGGCCAGCCACTCCGGGGACAGGCCGAAAATAAGGAACTCGGTTCCCTGAAAGCCGGCCTCCCAGCCAAAGAAAACATCCAGGCCAATCCGTTCCCCTTCTTCCTTTGCATCCAGGAAGCCTTTTGCAAATTCCGACACCCATGTTTCCCAGGGAAGCGAGCTGTCCGCCGCCGTATTTCCTCCCCAGTTGTGATCCGTCACAAAGATACCGGTATAGCCCGCCTTTTTGCAGGCATCCGCCATCTCCCGTCCCTCCGCCCTGCCGCAGAGGCTGCCCTGAGAGGTATGAAGATGTGTTTCATATAAATAAGAATAGGCTTCCTTTATTGATTCTACCGTCCATTTTGACATGATTGTAATTCTCCTTTTTCTGTAGTTACCGATGCATTTCTCACCTGTTTCAGTATATCATACTCCCGCTTTTTTTCCATCAGCAAAAAAACACTGCCTTCTTTTTACAAGACAGGCAGTGTTAAATATACGGAACTATTTATTTTACAGAATCGTTCTTACCCAGCCTTCCGGCCCTTCAATTCTTCCCATCTGGATTCCGGTGAGGGTATCATACAGCTTCTTGATAACCGGCCCCATCTCCTCCATACCGCTGGCAAAACAGATATCTTTGCCGTGATCCACAACTTTTCCTACAGGGCTGATAACCGCCGCCGTACCGCAGAGGCCGCATTCCGCAAAATCCTTCAGTTCTTCCAGCTTCACAGGACGTTCCTGTACTTCCAGCCCCAGGATATCTCTTGCTACCGTTACAAGGGAACGCCTTGTTATGGAAGGAAGGATGCTTTCGGATTTGGGAGTGATGATTGTCCCGTTCTTGTCTACAAACAGGAAGTTGGCCCCGCCTGTTTCCTCCACGTAGGTTCTCGTAGCAGGATCCAGGAACAGGTTTTCATCAAATCCGTTGGCATGGGCGGTAACACCTGCATGTAAGCTCATGGCATAATTCAGGCCTGCCTTGATATGGCCTGTACCATGGGGCGCCGCTCTGTCAAAATCGCTGACACACAGAGTTAAGGGCTTTGCGCCTCCCTTAAAATAAGGGCCTACCGGCGTAACGAATACACGGAACTGATATTCCTCCGCAGGCTTAACCCCGATAACCGGTGAGCTTGCGAACATATAAGGACGGATATAAAGAGTGGCCCCGCTTCCATAAGGGGGAACCCATGCTGCGTTGGCTGTTACGACCTTATCGATGGCATCCAGGAATCTTTCCTTGGGGAAAGCCGGCATTTCCAGACGTCTGGCACTGTCTATCATACGTTCTGCATTCAGGTCAGGGCGGAAAGTAACAATATGTCCGTCCTCTGTGGTATATGCCTTCAGTCCTTCAAATATTTCCTGGCAGTACTGCAGGATTCCCGCACATTCATTCAGCTGGATCGTGGCATCCTCTGTCAGCACTCCTTCATCCCATGCGCCATTCCTGAAATTGGAAACGTAACGTACATCAGTCACACGATAACCAAATCCCAGATTGGCCCAATCAATATTTTTCTTTTCCATCGCAGCTCACTCCTTCGTTATAAACTTTACTGATTTAATCCATTGAAACTTATTATATCACTAAATCCTTATCCGTCAAAGATTTTTTTGTTTATAAGAAATAAGCTGCGAATGCGCACAATATCCGGACTATTTCTTCTCCACCGGGATCCATATTTCACAGAAGCAGCCCGGAGCGGGATTTTCCAAATATAGTTCAAAATCATCGTCATCTTTCATATTATAGTCGGAACCCGGCAAAAACTCCTTAAAAATCCGATCCCAGGTTTCACCAATACAGTCCCCGTCCTTTCCGATACAGGAAAAGACCGCCCAGAGGGTAGGGTTAATCTCCCATACACAAAATCCGTCCGGAACATCGCCGCCTTCATACTCCTTACCTATCCCATAGCTAAAGAAATCACATTCCTTGGAGACTGGCCCGCAGACCCCGTAAATATCCCCTTTGCCGGTGCAGGCTGTCAGCGTGTCAAACACGCCCTCCTCACCGCACTTCTTCCAGAAATCCGGAATCTCCGTATTCCCTTCCTCATCAATAGAGCTGTTGCGAAATTGCTCAACCTTTGCAAGAACCTTAAATTTTTCTCTTTCTACAATCCTGTACTCCATAACCATACCGCCTTTCCATGTAATATTTATTACGAGGCGGTTAAACAGCTGTAATCCGGCCCCCGGCTGCTTTGCCATATTAGGTGTCACTCCGTGAAACCTGTAAAAAGCCTTGGCAAAACCGTCCGGTGAATCATAGCCGTACTTCAAAGCGATATCAATAATCTTCGCATCGGACATAATCAGTTCCTGCCCTGCCATGGACAGTCTCCGGCTGCGGATATACTCATTCGCCGTCATCCCTGTCAGCATGCTGAACAACCGATGAAAATGATAATTTGACATATGCAGATGCCGTGCCGCATCTTCATAGCTGATGTTTTCCAGCATATTGGCTTCCATATAGTCTATTGCTTTCTGTATGCTCTGAATACAATCCATTTTCTCTCACCTCGTGTTCCCATTGTAAGGCTTTTTTATATGGCTGTCCCTGACTGCCTTGCTCATTTTTGTCCGGCCTTCGAAAGCGCCATTACATAATTGGTTAGAAGGACTCCCTTCCTCTCCACCTGCTGTGCCTTCCGCACACGGTACCCTCTTTTTTCAAAAAAGGGCCTTGCCGTAATGGACGCATGGGTTATGATCTCAGGCACGGCAAACCGCTTCTCCAGCCGGTCACACAAGGCGGCGGCTATTCCTCTTTTCTGAAAGTCCTTATGTATATAAAGCCGGTCAAGATATCCACTCTCATCCATGTCGCCAAACCCTGCCAGCTTACCATCCTCTATAGCCACCAGCGTATAATGCTCCCGGAAGGAATGATCCCATGCCTCACAATCCACTGCCCCATCCGCCCAGGCATCCAGCTGTTCCTTTGTATAATCGGCCGCATTTACCGTATGTACGGTATCATAAAAAAGTGAGGCCATCTCACTGCAGTCCTCCGGCCGGTATTCCCTGATTTCCAATTTTTGCTCCTCCTGATACTCAAAGGATAAATGAATCCCCTGTCCTTAATCAGTTACAATCCCAGTTTCACTTTCTGTTTTCTCACCATATGAACCGGCAGCACATTCTGATATCGATAGATGCTGAGCAGAATTCCAATTAAAGCAAAGGAAACAATGGTACCGGTCCCGCCGTAGGTAAATAAGGGAAGGAATACTGCGGTGGAAGGGAAAATCGTAAGATTTACCATGACATATAAAACAATCTGTATCATAAATACCAGACTGCATCCGACTCCGATCACGGTTCCCAACTGGTTTTTCTGATGAACGCTGATCTTGAAGGTTTTAAAGACGAAAAGTCCCAAAACTGCCAGCAGTACTATTACAGCCAGTATTCCATAATAAGACATAACATAAGTCACAATATAATCACTTGCTGCCGCCGGAAGAAAACCTTTTGCATTCAGCCTGCCTTCCCCTATCCATTTGCTGCCGCTTATCAGGTTTCTTGCCATATTTATCTGATAGCTCTGATCCCCTGCTGTGCTAAAAACAGAAAACAAACGGGCTTTTTGATATTCTGCCCCAAAGAAAACAAAATACAGAATCAGGAAAACAGGCAGTCCGATCACTGCTGAAACAACAAATGCCAGTTTTTTCTTCCATTCACCAAACCATCCTTTTCTGGTAATGAAACAAACCTGAATCAGCATAATTAACATCAATGAGCCTGCTGTGGATAAGTCCGGCAATTTTAAGACAAGAACGACAGGGAGCACGCTCCACACCATACTTTTTGTAAATCCTTTTCTGCCCTGATTTTTGTAGGAGTATAAAATTCCTCCATAAAAAGGAATATACAAATATATTAACTGACGCAGACTGACAGACAATCCTCCGACACGCAGATACCCCCGCTGTCCGAATACTGACAGACCGCCGAAATAACTATATAGTAAAAGCAGCAGCAATACCGCCGCCCCTGTCTTTCCCCAAAAGCCTATTCTCGTATAATCAAAAAAGCAGAAAAACATCATGACTGCCAGCCCGATCATAATATACACGCATTGGGAATTAATATTATACGGATAAGTTTCAGAGCCCATATCCTTAAACATTACATATTGGAAAAATAATCCCAAAATGCTTAAGCCCAATACCAGCAGAATCATTTTCCATTCCATTTTAGGCCTGTGTATTCGATCTAAAGAAATGCCGACCTCGACAGGGTCTCCCATGTCTTCGATTGCTTTTTGATAGCTTTCCGTCTCACTGATTCCTTCAGACATAAATGCTTCTTTTTGATCTTCAATATGATTTTCCAATTCATCCGAAATCATTTCCCTCGCTTTTTCGAACCGAATCTGCTCCGTAACTGCTTCAAGAAACTGCCTTTTATCCATCACACACCCTCCGCCGAAAAAGTGAGAATTCCCGCAACTGCCTGAGAATACTCATTCCATTCTTTCTTTTTTTGAATTAAGTGTTTTTTTCCTGCCTCCGTAATGGAATAGTATTTTCGGGTTTTGCCGCCAATCTCTTTTTCGTAGCTTGTCAAAAAGCCCTTTTCTTCCAGGGAGTGCAGCAGAGGATACAGAGTTCCCGCCTTTAATTCAAAAACATTATTGGAACGTGCGCGAAGAGATTCTATCATTTCATAGCCATATAGATCCTTCTCTTCCAGAAGTTTTAACAACAGCATGGATGTACTGCCGGATAACAGTGTTTTATCAACTGACATCTTATTTCCTCCTTATATAGATTATCTACATATAATATATATCGGGAATCTATATATGTCAATGATATAATTAACTCCCATGGTTATAAATCTGATTCTCTTGGCAATTAAATATTGAAATAATAATAATCTTTAGATCCAATAAATTGAAAACCAGCTTTTTCTGCGATATTTCGCGATTCAGCATTAGAAATAATGCAATTCCAATACGCAGTTAATTTGTTATCATAACAGTAAGCTAAAAACCGTCTGGTCAGTTCAGTTGCAATCCCTTTTTTTCTATGATCCTTTAACGTTTCTATATCAATAGGCAAAATATTCTCATAATTCGCTGTTCCTAAAATCATTCCTGCTATCCGATCGCCTTCAACCGCAATAAATCCGATCCCGTAATTCAGATATTTTTCTATGGTTCCCCATGCTTCAATTATTCGCGTTACTATATAGTCTTTATTTTGATAATTGTTCTGTAAACACTCTTCATTAATTTCCAGAAAATCGTATCCGCTTATTCCAGATACCACTGGTCTCTCCTGATCCGGTTTCCTGATAAATGCCAACTCTTTATCTTCAATAATTTTGTATCCGCGAAAATGCATTAATATCATTTTTTCAACTTCAATGCTTTCTGCGGCAAACTCAAATTCATCTATCTTTGCTTCTTTTAGCTGAAGAAAAAGTTCCTCCTCAAGAAATCTTGTAAATTCCCCCAATTTGTTTTTATTCTTAATTTCCCCCATAATTCGGTATCCTCCTACAGGTGCGGAATATACCAATGCGAGCGTTGGATTCTCCCTGTCATCAATCCACAAATCACCCTTCGCTATTCCAGCCAGAATACTCGTAAAACTTGGACAGGAAGATTCCAAAGCTAATTTTTTGGCCAGAGAAATATTTCCTTTATCAATCTTAATCACGTTCATACCCTCTCTTTGTAAATATGTCAACCGTTCTATTCCCCTTCTTTTAAAACGGCTGCCGCACTTTTTCTCTTTATTACACGATTGGATTTCATTAAACAGGCAATTCCTCGCCTGCGGTCCAAAAATAAAAGTAAACTGCCAAACGCAGGGCACTCTCTCCCTCCATTTGGCAGTTATCTGTTTTTATAAATTTCTTTAAAGCATTTTCCGTTTCCGCAGAATCCGAATCACCAGAATGCACAGCAGCAGGGTAAGCATACAAATAATGCCGAACCCAAAAGGAGTGTTTGCCAGCGGCATCCATTTTTCATCCACATTCATTCCATAAATACCGGAAATAATCGTGGGGATTGCCATTACAATAGTAATGGAAGCCAGATATTTCATCGCCGTATTCAGACGGTTGTCAATCACGGAAGAGAGCAGCTCCCTGGTACCTTTGATAATGTCCCGGTATATCTGGGTCATTTCGATAGCCTGCTGGTTTTCTACCACCACATCCTCCAGAAGCTCCTGATCCTCCGGATATTTTTTTATCTTACTGTAACGGACAAGTCTTTCCAGAACCATCTTATTGGCCCGAAGGGAAGTGTCGAAATATACCAGGTTGGATTCCAGCTCATGAAGATCAATGAGATCCACATCCTCTGTATCCCCGCCGATATGCTCTTCAATTTCCTTGCGCCTGCGATCCACAATGCGCAGATAGGACTGATACAGCATACAGGTTCGCAGAATTATCTGATAAATGAAGCGTATCTGCTTTTTGGTGCTGAATTCCTTCACCGCATTTTCTGTAAAATACTTCAGCACCGGCGTTTCCTCCGCGCATATGGTTATCAATGTATCTGCCGCAAAAATAAGTCCCAGGGGGAGGGTCGTATAAGCTTCTCTTTTATGACGGTATTCAATAGACGGGATATCAAACAGAATCATCGTATAATCATTGCTTACATCCACACGGGAACTTTCCTCGTCATCCAGCGCCGCCCTGATATCTGTGATATCCACCTGAAATTCGTTGGCGACCAGAGTGCATTCTTCCAGAGTAGGGTTCACCATATTCACCCAGATTCCCGGTCTGAAGTCATTAATTTCGCGAAGGATATTGCTATCCGTGATATATCTTCTTACCATAATCCGCTCTCCGCTTCTTAAAATTTTGCTCCCGTCTGCGTCGCAGTAACTGTGTCACAATATTCACAGGAAGAATGGAACAGCAGATTTATCATATCATAAGAGAATTCATTTTCCAATAAACTTTATTCTGATTTTACCAGGTCTTTGGGAATATCTTTCTCATTCACGGATTTCCGGAGCTGTCCCCTTCATACCTCCACCCGCAGTCGTCGTGGTACACCATCAAATGGCTCATTCCTCCGTCAATATTGATATTTTCCCCGTTGATAAAGGAATTCCTCTCATCGCACAAAAAGAGGGCTGCCCGGGCAATATCGGCCGGATTCCCCACTCTGCCGGAGGGATGCTGTTCCCTGTCCGGCGCTGAGTAAACCGGCTCCGGCAATCCATGGGATTCCCAGGTATCAATCCAGCCCGGAGCGATGGAATTAACCCGCACTTTTCCGGAAAGGCTCACCGCCAGCGCATGGGTCAGCGCCGTAATTCCGCCTTTGGCGGCCGTATAGCTTTCTGTATCCTGCTGGGACATAAACGCCCTTGTAGAGGAAATATTCACGATGGCTGCCTGTTTTGCAAAATGCTCTTTCAGATAAAGGGTGAGCAGGTAGGGGGCCGTCACTCCGACACGCAGGACGTAATTAAAATCCTCTGCGCCGCAGCCGGAAAGCAGCCCTCTTCTGCTGATACATGCATTATTAATCAAAGCATTTACACTTCCGCATTCTTTTATAACATAATCCGCAAAAGCTTTTACCGCCACCTCGTCCCCGATGTCACCCACCATGGCACTCACATTCCGGTTTTCCGCCTGCAGCTCCTCTTCCGTCTTCCTCGCCGCAGTCTCATCCTTGTCGATAAAAACCACCCGGTATCCCGCCCCGGCAAAGGTCTTCACGATTTCCTTACCGATACCCATGGCTCCGCCGGTCACTGCACAAACCTTCATAATGCCTCCTTCCGCCGGCGGCGCCCTTCTGTCTTTCCGGATATCAGCTTTCTTTGCCGCACGGCCTTCTACTTATTAAACTGTTCCAAATCCACTCTGTAAATGCAGGGCTTTCCCTCTTTGTCTGATACAAATATAACATACCTGTTATCTTCCGTAAAGCAGGGGTGGGGATGGGAATCCTGCGGATTTCCGTGCACCGCCCTCCAGGAGGTTCCATGGTAGCACAGCTTCCTCTCTTCTCTCTTTTCCACGTCTACAAGGTAAATAAAATCGTTCTTGATTTCGCCGTTTTCTTCCTCGTCCGTTTCCTCCAGCAGATGGATGGGGACATCGCTTCCCTGGGAATCCCCAACCATATAACGGTTCCTCTTGTCACAGATAAAATGAGCATAAGGAGAACAGGGCATGAAAATCTCTTCTTCCATAGTATCCGGGTTGATCATACGGATGTTTTCCTCCTTGCTGCCTGTCGTCTCCCGATAAACGAAGGCCAGCTTCGAACCGTCGGGAAGCCAGAATTCATGTGTCAGTATCAAATCCGACGGCTGCTCCCTGCAGCAGCGGTAATTGCTTCCGTCACTCTGTACCAGCCACAGTCTGGCATCTATCAAATCATAGGGGCCCTCATGGCAGAACATGATGGTATCCGGATCCCCCGGACGGATCTGGGCATGCCCGAACCAGCAGTCATCCTCCAGCACCGTATGGCTGCTGCCCGTCTGCAGATCCACATATACGATCCGGCAATGGGGCTTTGCCTTACAGGTCAAAGCGAAAAAGTCCCAGTTGTCCCCTTTCTTCCTCTCCGGAAGGGAAGACTTCAAGGTTTCCACAATCGCCATAAAACGGTTGTCCTGGCTCATCCCCCAGTTGCCTCCGTTCCAGCCCTCCGGTATGCGGTAAACGCATTCCTTTTCCAGTGTTTCCAGACAAAGCTTCCAGATGCCATCCTTCTGCTGATAAAAAATATGGGTATCCTCCGCGGAAATCAAACCGCCGTAATCTTCCAGCCCGTCTCCCTCCGTAAGCTGCACGGCATCCCCGGTATGCAGATCCATAAGATACAGCTGCCTCTCTCCTTCAAGCTCCGCACAGTATAAAAGCCTGGATCCGTCAGCCGTAGTCATCCGGTTATAAAAATACATATGATGGCTCACATGATCCGGCTCCGTGAGACGCGTAACCTTCGTACCCGTCAGTTCATCCGTAAATTCCTTAAAATTGTTCCTGATAATTCTTCCTGCTGCCATGTTCCCTCTCCTTTTCTTTCTTAAGCCGGACTGTTCTCAAGCCCGTGCCTTTTTTACCGTTCCCCTCCGGGATACAGCGTTGACCTGTAAAGCCTTTTCACCTGGGGAACCGGCTTTCCGGAAGGCTTCTCCGCCAGGTCTGCGGGCGTCCCGCTGAATACCCAGGCCGTATCTTCGGAATAAATAATTACATCCTCTTTATCCCGTCCGAACAAATCCCCATGGAGGACATAGCCATCCTCCGGGAAGGACACCGCCGTATTTCCCCAGCCGTCATACAAGGCCGGTTTTACGCCGCCCCCGCGCCGGTAGGCAAGAATATAATCCTTCCCTTCGCCGTTCCAGTTGTAAAGTCCGTCCACAATCGTCAGCCAGCCCTTGGTCTGCCTGTCTTCCTTCCAAAGCTCCTTCCCTTCACCGTCCAGCATAAACATGCCGTCCTTTCCGTCCCACTGCCCTTTGTAGCCGTCTCCCCTGCGTATCCGGTCAAGCCCCGCCACCTGCAGCCCCGGCCGCCCGGGCAGGAATTTCCCCAGAGCAATATGCTGGGATTCCACGGATCCGTCATAACGCCAAAGCTCTTCTCCTTCCGCGCTGTACAGGCAGGTCACACTGCCTCCCACGGCGATTTCCGGTTTTCCGTCTCCATTCACATCCCCCACCCAGAGGCAGTCCGCATGATCCTCCAGATCCCGGCAGGACCAAAGCACCTGTCCATTATGATCCAGCAGATCGTAGCCAGCCATCACCTCGTCATAGCCGTCCCCGTTCACATCACTGCACCAGGGGAAGTGTCCCAGGTTCCCCTCATGGGTCCAAAGCAGTTCAAACTGCCTGTTCAGCGCCCACATGTGGAAATACCGATCCTTCAGGATAATGTCCTCCGGCCTGTCTTTCCCGCTGAGGTTTGCTATGATAATACAGTCATGGGCCTCTTCTGACGGAAGCGCATGCTCCTCCTTCACCCTTCCTGTGGCTCCTTCGAGTATGAGAAACCTTTTGTCCATCACACACAGGATTTCCAGGCATCCGTCCCCGTCAATATCATAAATCTGTGCGGGAAAATCCGAGCCGAAACTGCCGGGCCTGCCGGAGCTGTCACCTCTCTGCCACAGCAGTTCACCGGTCAGCCGGTAAGCGGTCACACAGGTAATCTGATGAGGGACATAGCGATCGTCAATGCCGCTGTCCGCCTGTACAAATACTACCTCCATCCGCCCGTCTCCGTCAATATCCCCCAGCAGCCCTTTTCCCCCGCCGGCCGCTGCAATGTCAAATTTTCCTATCAGTTTTGCTTCCATAAAACCAGCCTCCCTTTCTTTTTCCGGGAATCCCCATCTGTTTTCTTACACGCATCTGCCTGCTTACAAGCCTCTGACTTCTTACAAGCTTCTGTCTGATTACTCTTCTCCGTCCTCCGCCGCCAGCCAGGGAAGGACATCCCTGAAATCGCAGTCATTTCCATAATAAAATTTGGTATAGCAGGGCTGGTTATAACAATTGTTCTGCCAGGCCACACCGCAGCGGTACATGGAATCATGCATCAATGTAAAAAGCTTATGCCCCGTAAGCTCCGTATTCGTATAAATACGAATGGCACTGTCATCCTTTTTACGCAGAAGGAGTTCTTCCCTGAAATCCCCGAAAATATCCGCTACCAGGCAGGGATTCCCTTTTGTCCCGTTGTTGGTCATGGTATCCTCCGGCACAAGCATCGTACCGTGGGTATTATCATTGATGACTCCCGTCTGAACCGTACCGATATACTGCGCCCTGTCTATGATCTGCGTGCTCATGTCCCCCGCCCAGCGGATACTCTGATTCGTTCCCGGCACAGGCACCTCCAGCTTCCGTCCCCTGCAGTCAAACACCTCATTTACCCATACCTGAAACCCTCTTGTGCCGGGGTCGATTTTGCCGATCATGCATCTTCCCAAATCCTCCGCGGCATACTCACCGAACAGAACCTCCCCGGTCTGTGCATCGCGCAGGGCAAATCCATAGGGAACCGCTTCCCCTCCTTCGAACACATTGAAAATCTGGTACCCCGGACGATCCGGATCGATCTTAGCCACATGCATGGCGTCTCCATGTCCGAGCTTGGCACGCACGCCGTCCGGCCTGTAGTCATAGCTGCTGTAAAGCAGGGAACCGTCATGATCAATTACCGCGGCGCCGTATATGATTTCCATACAGCCGTCGCCGTCCACATCCGCAGCGGCAAGGCTGTGGTTGCCCTGTCCGGCAAGAGCGCCATATACCGGATCCGGCCCTTCCACCTCATGTATCCCTTCCGCCCTAAACGGATTAGCCATAGGCACATGCCCGCTGTCAACCCGGAATTTCTCCCGGAAACAATTATCAAAGAAATCATAAGCGGTCACTGTCGTTCTGGTATAGTAGCCTCTTGCCATAATCAGATAGGGACGTTCCCCGTCCAGATAAGCCACACCGGAAAGGAAACGATCCACCCGGTTGCAGGGCTCTATACGCGGCAGGGCATAATCCCCCCAGAGAAGCCCGTCATCCTCACGGCCCACCGGGAAACGTACCGTCTGCAGCTCCCTTCCGTCGCCGGCGAACATGGTCAGATATTCCGGCCCTTCATAAATAAAGCCTTCGAATTTATCCAGTTCATTTTTTTCACTCCTCGCCGGCGCATATACATGGATGAAATAATCGGCAAGATCCAGGGCATCCTGTTCCTTCAGCGGATAGGAACAGCTCCTCGGGGGAGCAATCCCCTCCATTTTAAAGCATTCCTCCAATGTTTCCGGCCACTGTCCTGATTTCACCTGCGGACAATCCTGCCAATGCATAAATACCTCCGCCATATGCCGCCTGTAATCTTCTGCCGAACAGACATAGTTATCCTCATGCCCCACTCCCGCCGCAATATCCTCGGGCAGGAGCGTGATATACCGTTCCTCTTTTGCCGTTCCGTCCACCCCGTACCGGATCATTTTGGTTCCGGGCGCTGTTTTTACCGCCATTTCCGCTTTCCCGTCACCGTTGAAATCATAGACCATAAACTGGGTATAATGGGCTCCCGCCCGGATATTCACCCCCATATCCAGACGCCACAAAAGAGTGCCGTCCAGCTTCATACAGTCCAGATAGCATTTTCCCGTATATCCCTTAATGGAAACATCATGGGAATTGGAAGGATCCCATTTTACGATGTATTCATATTCGCCGTCTCCGTCCACATCCCCGATGCTCATATCGTTGGCATGATATTCATAAGCCTCTCCTGCGGGCGTCACGCCTCCCTCAGGTTTATGAAGGGGGATATCCAGGTACTCCTTTTCCCAGACCTTCACCTCGCCGCACGGCTCCCCTTCCCTGCCGTCCTTTATGGGAGCCACTGCATACCTGTCTTTTTCCGTTCCCCGGGCATCCAGATAATTCGTGCTCTCCATCACCGTCCCGATCCGTTCTCCGTTCCGGTATACCGCGAAATCCGTCCCGGTCATGCCTGTGTCGGAATATCCGCTCACTTCCTCCAAAAACAGCCGCCAGCTCAGGAAAATTCCGTTTCCCGTCTTCACGGCCACAAGCCCTCTGTTCAGCCGTTCCAGCTGTTCCCAGAACACCTTTTTCACCGGCGTCCGCAGGGTATCACTGCACTCCGTTTCTTCTCCGTTCCTCACCGCCGCCACCCGGAGATAATGGGGGACATGCGTGGCCTTTTCCAGGGTATAACGGCAGGCTTTCGTCTCCGCCATGAGGCGGTACCGTACGGTACTGCCCGCACTGTCCGCCCAATATACGCGGTAACAGTCAGCTTTTTGTACCGGCTCCCAGGAAATACCGATGCTGCTGTCCGTCACCTGTTCCCATGTTATACGCATCCTGCACTCCTTTCAAAAGAGGCTGCGAAGGCCATTCGTACCTTCGCAGCCTCTTATCTGCATAGCTGATTCTCTTATTTGGACGTATCCGCCTGATACATTTCGTTCACTTCCGCAATCAAATCGGCGCCGCCCCTCTGTTCCCATACCTTAAACTGATCCTGCAGGCCCTTTTCATCAATCTGCCCGCAGATGTACTGTGTTCTCGCCCTGTCCAGGATATCCTTCAGATCGGTTCCCACCTCAGCATTCACCTTGGAGCTCACCAGATAACCGATAGCCGGGTTAAATACGGCGATATCCGCATTGGCCTCTTTAATAGCTTCCTCTTCCACAAGCCTGTCGCTCTTCTTAACTGTCGTCGCATTGGGAAGAACCTCCGGCACATAAGGCACGGACTGGTTCAGGCCTATCTGAGGCTTCTCCTGGATTTCTTTATCTACCAGCAAATCCACAATATATCCTTCTTCATCAAGCTCGTAATCTCTTCCTTCCAGGCCGTAATCAGCAAGTATCCTCATTTCATTATCGCACATCTTATCCAGATAGGTAAGACAGTTTTCCACATCCTGCTCCGTCTTGGCCCCTGCTTTTGTGATAAGCAGACAGCCACTGGCGCCGGAGGTTGCCAGAGTATGAGGTTCTCCTCCTTCTTCCGCAGCAATGCCGCCGATAAGCTTCATGCTGGCAACGCCTTCTCCTGTTGCGGAAGGGATATTTTCCGTTACGAGGTAATCCCAGATTCTGCGGGAATTATCCAGAACGTCCAGGAACATACCGCATTCCCCGTTCTTTACGCCGTCCGTCCAGGTATTGGTTTCTCTTGTTGCCCAATCCCGGTATACCAGTCCGTCGTCATACATCTTTTTCATCCATCTCAGGGCCTCCATATATTCCTCTGTCTGATGGATGGGAATCAGCTTTCCGTCCACTTCCTTCCACTGGTTTCCGGCGCCGAACCAGGCCTGTATGATATCCAGCGGACCTGTATATTTGCAAAGGCACAGGCCGTAGGTATCATCTTTGCCGTTTCCGTCCGGATCCCCATAGGTGAACTGATACATCATATTGTATACGTCTTCGATTGTCTTGGGCTCATCCAGCCCGAGCTTTTCCGCCCAGTCTGCCCGGTAGCCAAGGCCATTACGTCCGATGGGCCTGGAACGGTAAATTCCTACCAGCTGGCCGTCCACGGTAAACCCTTTGATAACATTTTCATTCATCTGGGAAAGATTGGGGTATTTTTCTTTATCCCACACAAAATCATTCAAATCCCAGAACGCCCCGTCCTTTGCTGCCTGGACAAGATTTGCCTGCAGGTCGCTGCCGTAGGTAATTACCATGGGCATATTCGCCTTATCCATCAGGGTCACGCCCAATATATCGTTATAAGAATCGTTGGCTACCCAGTTGAAATCCACATTGACACCCGTATAGTCCTCGGCCGCCTTCAGCACGTCTTCTGAGCCCACATTTCCCATCGCCGAGCCATAGATATCGATACACATGATGCTGATAGTCGGTCTTTCGCCCGTTTCTTCGGCTGCAGCGGCATCCGTCCCCGCCTCCCGGCTCTCACTCGTCGGCGCGTTTCCTTCCCCGCTGGTCCCTGCAGCCTGATTTCCGCAGCCGGCGATCATACTGACAGCGGCAACGGCTGACAGCAGTAAAGACATCATTTTTTTACGCTTCATATTTTTTCCTCCCTTATATGAAAATACATTAGATGGTTTATGTCAAATCAGCCCTTTACAGCGCCGACCATAACACCTTGGGTAAAATACTTCTGGACAAACGGATAAATGATCAGTATGGGGACGGTAGCCACCACCGTAGTGGCCATTTTCACCGCTTTTTCCGGCGGCTGTCCCATAGCACCCCAGTCAATGGGGGTTCCGTCCGTGTTGATGCCCCCTGCGAGGAAAATGATTCTTCGCAGCGCAATCTGAACCACTTCCTTGCTTCTGTCACTGATATACAGCATGGCGCTGAAATAGGAATTCCAGTGTCCTACCGCGTAGAACAGAGACACAGAGGCTATCGTGGGTTTGGACAAAGGCAGAATGATTTTCAGGAAAATCCCCAAATCCGAGCAGCCGTCCACCCTGGCCGCCTCTTCCAGTTCTTTGGGAATGCCCTGGAAATAATTTTTTATGATTATCATATTAAAGGCGCTTATCGCACCGGGCAGCCACAGGGACCAGTAGGTATTGGTCAGCTTCAGGCTGCTTACCACCAGATAGCTGGGAACCATACCCCCGGAAAAAAGCATGGTAATGATAACCATATTGATGAAAAAGTTACGCCCCCTCAGATAAGACCGGGAAAGGGGATAGGCCAGGGTTGTGGTAAACAGCATATTAATCGCCGTACCGATCACCGTAACAATAACTGAATTTTTCAGCCCCTTAAATACATCGCCTGTCCGGATTATATATTTATAGGCATTCAGCGAAAACTCTGTGGGAATAATGAAAAAAGCCCTTTCCGTCAGTTCCCTCTCCGTAGCAAAGGAACCGGCCAGTACATAAAGGAAAGGCAGAACCGTGACCACCGCGCACACGCCCACGAATATGTATATCAAAACCTGTACGGCCTGATCACCAGGACTTCTCTTTATCTTGGAACCTTCACGCACCTTAGACATGTTAACCTCCTCTTAATAAAATCCGGATTCACCGCACATTTTAGCGATTTTATTAGCCGCCAGCACCATAATCAGGCTTACCACGGATTTGAATACACCTGCGGCCGTCGCCATGGAATACTGGGCAAGCTTAATTCCCTTGTTGTAAATATAGGTGTCAAATACCTCCGACGCCGTATAGTTCAAATCGTTCTGCATCAGGAAAATCTGTTCATAACCCGTATTTAATATGGAACCGACCTTCAGTATCAGCATGATGACAATGGTTCCCCGTATGGCCGGCAGCGTGATATGCCACATCAGCCTCCAGCGTCCGGCGCCGTCAATCCTTGCCGCCTCATACAGCTCCATATCCACTCCGGCCAGCGCCGCCAGGAAAATGATGGTACCATATCCCGTTTCCTTCCACACATTCTGCCCTACGATAAGTCCGTAAAAATACTTGGGCGTCGCAAGGATGTCCGGTGCATTTCCCCGTCCCATAATATTTTCCATTATCTTATAGATAATACCGTCCGTAGTGCTGAACAGCTGCTGAGTCAGTGTTGCCACAATAACCAGCGATATAAAGTGGGGAATGTATACCAGTGTCTGTGTCGCCCGCTTGTAGCCCTGGCTCCTGATTTCATTCAAAAGAAGCGCCAGCAGGATAGGTGCGGGGAAAAAGAACAGCAGACTCAGTATGGAAATGGAAAGCGTATTTTTCAGAAGCATAAAGAAATCATAGCCTGTAAAAAATTTCCTGAAGTTCGCCAGTCCCACCCATTCACTCGACAGATAAGCACCGATGGCGCTGTCCGCACTGAAGGGCCTGAAATCCTGAAATGCAATCACAATACCAAACATCGGAAGATAATTAAATATCAGCATATAAAGCACGCCTGGTATCAATAAAATGTACAGCCACTTATGCGCCATCACAAAATGCCATAAAGATTCTTTCTTATTCCTGACGGCGGGAACGGCTGTCTTACCTCTTAGTCCGCTCACGAAAAGTCCTCCTTTTTCTTATTTCGGCAGCGCTGCAAAGAAATGCTTCCATACGTTTTTTTGCTTGCCTCTGCCTGCTGCTGCAATCATAAAACAAAATGTAAGCGTTTTCAATGAGGAATATCTTCCCTTTTCCCGGAGCACAAAAAAAGAGCCGGAACTCCCTTTTTCCGGGATATTCCGTGCTCCTTATCCTGTCAATAATCATTATCTTTACGCGGTTTTTTCCGAAATAATCCATTTCTTTCCGCCCGTCAGACAGAAAATGATTATTCCGGATCCTGCTTATTATCACTTTCGGAGGCGCTGTCCTCCTTCTTATGCTCCTTCCGGTAACGGCCGGGCGTGGTATTTTCATACTTGCTGAAAAACCGGATGAAATTCTGCGTGTTCGCATAGTTAAGCTGCTCCGCGATTTCTGAAATGGAACAATCGGAATTGAGCAGCAGCTCCTTCGCCGCATCCAGCTTTTCCAGATTGACTAAATCCGTAAAGGTCATATTCCGTTCAGCCTTCAGTACCTTCCAAATATAGCTTGGATGATAATTCAGCCGCTCCGCACATTCCGTAAGCGTGATATCTCCCCTTTTCTCCCTCACTATTTCCATAATACTGCGCAGGATATCCGACGAAGCATTATAACGGTACTGCCTGAGCGCTTCCACGGCCGGCTGTATGATACACCGGTTCAGATAAGACTTTAACTTATCCCGTTCAAAAAAGTCATTCAGCTTGGAAAAAACATCCTCCGAACGCTCCTTAAATATCTGATTGGCGGAAAGCCCCGCATCAGACAGCACCGACAGCACGGATACCACCAGCCTGTGGAGGAAAAAGCTTCTGTCATGGCTGGCGATTTCCCTGTTATACAGGCTGTTTACAAATTTATCCACCAGCTGGGCGGCTTCTTCCCCATTTCCGTCATTAACCGCTTTCATCATGGAATTTTCAATCACAAAATCATATCCGCCTATAATACCGTCATTCCGGGTGATATCTTCATAAAAGGTGATATCGCTGTGTGCCGCATGCAGCCTTCCCGTATTTCTCAAGGTCTCCATACATTCGTTATAAGCAGTCCTCAGATATTTCAGCCTCGGGAAGGGCTGGCTGACCCCGGAAATAACAGAACAGCCAAATTCCTTTTCAAAAAAAGCAGTCAGGCTGCTATGTATCTCCTTCGTCCGCTCCTGAAGCTCCTCGTCGGTATCCGCCCCGATAACCAGAAATATCTGCCCGTTCATACTGAAAGGAGAACATATCAGCAGTTCACTTATCCTTTCCGGTATTTTCCTGGCCGCCGTCATGCTCAAAGCCTCTGTTTCCAGCTCGCTTTCCTCATTTGTTTCGCCCTCCAGCATACACATAACGGTCAGCAGGCGGTATCCTTTCGCTTTCGGAAGACGGAACTGTTCCTGCAGGCTGTTCATCGCTTCCGGCGTCAGGCCTCCCCGGATCGCCCGCAGCATAAACTGCTCCACAAGCATTTTTTCCTGCTGCCGGACCATCAGCTGCAGGCTTTCCCTGGTATCCACCAGATGAACCACGTTTTCCCGGATCGCCGTGAATTCATCCTGCTCCTGCTCTCCGCTCCCCGTCACCTGGGAGACATAATCCTTCAGGTTCTTTACAGGTCTGTATAAAATAGCCGTGAAGATCCGGCTGATAAGAAAAAGCACCACCAGTATTCCGGTTATGATGAGGGACACCGATAATATCCTTCCTGCCCCTTCCCTCACATTTCCCAAATCATAGCCCAGGACATAAATCAGGCCGTTCGGTGAGGCCTCCCTCACCCGGATACGGTAATCCACATTTTTATCCAGCTGTATACTCCGGATATCGTTTCCGTTCTGCAGCTGTTCCAGGTTAGCGGAACAATAAGCCTGCAGGCCTTCATCCGAAGCAAAAAGAGGCGTCCCGTCATAATTGAGCACACATAACTCATATCCAGCCAGATTTTTATCCAGCTGCTGCTGCAGCTTTGTCAGATTCAGCCCCACAAGCACCGCCTGATCCATACGCTGGATACTTCCCGGCAGCTTCATCACCAGGAAAAATCCTGATAAGTCCAGAGTATTGCTCTGATAAACCCCATTGCTGTAAGGAGACGGCTTCTCGATGTTATTGCTCCAGAACAGGCTTGAATAATTATCCCGGATCTCATCCAGGAATTCCTCCATCTGGGTTTTATTTCTTACCGAATCCAGGCGGTACATACCGTTATTGGTAAGTATCCACCCTTTTTCCAGATTAATAAAAGCATATTTCCCCACATAATCATCAATATACGTGGGCCCCTTCAAAAGCTTCTGCGCATCGAACAGATTGCTGTATTCCCTGTAGGGGATGCTGTCCGTCTGAATCAGCCACCCTATTTCATCTGATGAGGAATTTTCCAGATAATACTGACGAATAGAGGAAAGGACTACCTCCACATCATTATAAATCTGGGTTTCTATTGCTTCCATGGACAGATCCGTCTGCTTCGTCACCTCATCCATATATATCTTATAGGATATCGCCCCCGCTATCAGCAATGGTACCGCCGCCATCAGCAATAAAAGGACGAATATCCGGTTCTGATATTTGCTGCTACGGCGTTCTCTGAAAGAGATTTTCATATACATCCTTTCCTTTCTTTTATATATGCTGAGGACAGATCACCTTCCTTCCGCGCCGGCCGTCTTCTCCATGCCGCGTGCCAGGCCTGCCTCATCGGCCTATCCGAACGGGTCTCTGCGCTGTAAGGATTCCTGTAAGGACCGTTATAAGCACGCCGGTACTAAGGCTGTGTCCTTTACAGCCTTAGTACCGCTGCGTGATTATCCGAGCGAAAGCGTGTCCTGTAAGGAACCTTACAGCGCAGAGACCCGTTCGGATAGGCCGATGAGGCAGGCCTGGCACGCGGCATGGAGAAGACGGCCGGCGCGGAAGGAAGGTGATCTGTAACATTCTACTCCGTAATGGCGACGACCACATCTTCTTCAATATAAATGTATTTGTTATCAGGATAGACCCATTGTTCGGATACACCCCATTCATAAGTGGTTTTATTTATCTCTGTCGGCATTCCCCAATCTGAGTTTAAAACTTCTCCCTTGGTCATACCGATACAGGGTTCGTTTTCCGAATATTCTTTTTCTTTTTCCACTTCACTCTCTTTCTCTGTTTTGTCCGTATTTTCCTTTTCTCCGGCAATTGTGTATTTAATGCACATTTTATTTTTATAAGTGACAGCGATTACTCCGACGTTCACTTCTTCCACTTTTGTCCCATCTTCCAGAAACAGCCTGTTTTCATAATAGTCGATTTGCTCAAAGGGTTTTATTCTTTTATAAGAAAACTTGCTTTTCCTGCCATTTATCTGAATTTCATACCCGCTGATAATCACACAGATTACGCCATCGGGTTCTGCCGATAATACGTACTCTCCCTGTAGTTTTTTCACGAAATCATATTCTATTTTTTTTTCTTTATCAAATAAAAATAAATTTGACAAGGCTCCTATCAAATAATAATCACCGTTTTCAAAAGCGGGATCTATCTGTGTTTCAAAGTACTCCCTGTTCTCCCTTATAATCTGGTTTCTTAATGCCGCTATTTCGGGCGAGTAATCTGACATTTTGTCCATATCCTGCGCTGCCTTTACGGCGTCCAGATATTCTCCGTTCTCATTTAGTTCTTTCATTTTCTGAAGGATTTCCCAATTAAATGCGCTGTTGTCTTCTTCTTCCGTGCTTTCAACCGCACTTTCTGTCTCTTCCGTTTCCTGATTCCACTTCAGCGTAACCGCTTTTCTGTTATTCGTAGATTCAGAACTGCATCCGGTAATGAAAACGGATCCGATCAGAACCGCACATAACCAAAAAACCGCTGTACTTTTAGATTTCCGCATTTTACCCTCCCCACAATAGCCTTCCATTATTACCAGTATAATAAAATTCCGGCCATTCTGCCATACATAAACAGTAAATTATTCCGATAAAATCGCTGCTGTTCATGCCCTGCGGATATACACGGCACGGCCGGAACAGAAATATGAAATCTTCATCAGCATAAAAAGCGCTGACTTCAAACCGCAAGTCAGCGCCTTTCTTTTTATTCCGCCCTGCTAAAAAAGCGGATGAAACCTTAGATAATCTTCAGTTCCTTATGTATTAATCCGTAAAGTTATCAAAATAACCCTGCACCAGAATAACAGGAGTACCCTTGTCTCCTGAACCGCTGGTCAGATCACACAGGGATCCGATCAAATCGGTAAGCCTTCTGGGTGTCGTTCCCTGGGATGCCATGTCTCCCACCAGGTTGTCCTTCTTTCCTTTAATCCTGGAGGATATCGCTTCCTTCAACGCTTCGCCGGACAAATCCCTGAAATCATTGTCCGCCAGATACTTCAGCTTCACTTCGTTAGGAGTTCCTTCCAGCCCTTCCGTATTCGCCACAGCGACACAGGGGTCGGCCAGCTCCCAAATCTTTCCAACCGGATCCTTGAAAGCACCGTCACCATAAACCATGACTTCCACGTGCTTTCCTGTTTTCTGCAGAACCTTAGCCTGGATATCCAATACCAGATCCGTACAGTCCCTGGGGAACAGCTTAATCGTGTCCTCCGTGGATTTATTGGAACCCAGCAGGCCATATTTCTCGTTGCAGCCGCTTCCGTTTACCGGTGCATTAAGAATATCGTCCAGACCACATACGGTCTGTGCCCCGCTCTCCTTCAGTATCCTCTTGGTGCGGGCTCTGCTGTGGATATCACAGGTGAGCACATTCTTTGTATATTTCAGGATTTCTCTCGGATTGTTTGCAAAAATCACTTCCACGTCAGCTCCGGACCCCCGGATTATTTCACTGTAATAAGCCACATAATCCACTCCGGTAAAAGGATGCTTATTCTCTCCGAACAGCTCCCTGTATTTTTCCAGTGTCAGTACATCACTGTAAGGATTCACTCCCGCTTCGTCCAGCTGATCCAGGGAAACCAGTTCATTTCCCACTTCATCGCTGGGATAGCTCAGCATCAGAACCACCTTCTTCGCCCCCATGGCTATACCGCGCAGGCAGATGGCAAAACGGTTTCTGGAAAGAATGGGGAATATCACGCCAACCGTTTCTCCGCCCAGCTTTTCTTTCACGTCCTCAGCGATTGCGGCAACAGGCGCATAATTTCCCTGCGCTCTTGCAACAATGGATTCCGTTACGGAAATCACATCCCGGTCTCTCAGTTCAAAGCCTTCACTTTCCGCCGCCTCCAGCACACTTGCCACCACAATGTCAGCCAGATTATCTCCTTCGCGGATGATAGGACAACGGATTCCTCTTGATACGGTACCTACTTTTCTTTCCATACATATCCCTCTTTTGCTGTTTCCACTTTTTTCTCTTGTCCGGAAGGGGCATTCCACCTGCCTCGTCCCGGCCTGTACTCTTTGTGCAGACGCACAAAAATATTATAATATAAAGAAAGCGGTTAGGGAAGCGTTAATTTTCCTTTTTGGATAATTTGGATATTTAATATACTTTTACGGCTGCCGCCGATACCCGACGCAGTTATGCCGCCCTTCTTAGAGATAGATTAGAGACTGCTTTCGTATAATTACTACTACGCCAGGACAGGCCTGCAGGAGGCAGTCCTTCGGGGGGAAAAACAGTAAAGAGAGGTAATTGGAAATGAACAAAAAATACATGTTGGCAGCAGTGGTACTGTCATTAACCATGGCAGCCGCAGGATGCGGCAGCAAACCGGAGGCAGAGAGCGGCAGCCCTGCCATTTTACCGACGGAACAGACAACCGAAGCTGAGTCCGGGTATTCACCTCTGCAAGATCAGGATGGCGATGTATCTGAAAAAGAGGAGGATATAGCGAATGAGGAAACAGAAAATAAGGAGACGGGAAGCCAGGAAATGATTTTTATAGGCGGAACAGTAAAAAGCACTTCGCAGAATTCATTTGTAATCAGCCGCACGCTGTTGGAAGAATCTTCAATTGGACATGGAGGTATTGTTGTGATGCCGGAGTCTGAAAGCCCTGAAAAAGAGCTGGTAACTGTCCGGTATACGGATTCGACAATGTTTGAACGCTGGACAATCAAGGGCGGCGGTGCAGATATAGTACAAGAGGAAGCCGCTTTTTCAGAGATTCAGGAAGGAACCGTTCTGGAGGCACTGGGCTGTTTTGATGGGAATGAGTTCATCGCAGAGAAAGTGATTATTGAAATTGATGAGTAAAAGATGGGGACAATCATACTTTTTCTTACGGCCTGCGCAGTAAATGCGCAGGCCTGCTATATTCTTATCTTTTTCTTTCATATTTAACAAAATGATAGGTGGTATCAAAATAGGTCTGCTCCTCGCTGTCGGCCGTTATTTCCCATTCCCCGTCTTCATCAAGGTTGGGGAAATACGCATCCGCCTCGTAGGCCCTGTCTATTTTGGTCACATGGGCCGTATCGCAGTAAGGAAGCAGCAGACGGTAAACGCTGTCCCCTCCGATAACATAGACATCCCGGGAATCATACTTTTTTACTTCCTCAAGAAGCTCTTCCACGGAATGCACTGCCACTGCATCCTTCACCTGGTACTCCGGATTCCTTGTGAGGACAATGTTTGTCCTGCCCTGAAGAGGCAGTCCGCCGGGAAAGGTATCCATAGTCTTCCTTCCCAGTACCACTACCTTTCCCAAAGTCTCATTCCGGAACATTTTATGGTCCGCCGGTATCCGTACAAGCAGGTCCCCCCTGCATCCGATAGCCCAGTTTTCATCCACAGCAACAATAATATTCATAATACCGCTCCTCTCCATATCCTCATTTCCATCTCTTCTAAAGGTATCCTTCTTCCGTCAGATAGCAATGGGAATATCCTTTATCTGTTCTCCGGTAATGTAATCCTCCACCGAAACATCATTTCTGGTAAACTGATAGAAATCCTTCACCTCCGGATTCAGGCTGAATTTGGGCGCCGGATACGGCTGTCTTGCAATCAGCTCCTGAATGATGGGAATATGCCTGTCATAAATATGGGCATCCGCAATCACATGCACCAGTTCGCCCACCTGCATATCGCACACCTGGGCCAGCATATGAACCAGAACCGAATACTGTACCACATTCCAGTTATTCGCCGCCAGCACGTCCTGGGAACGCTGATTGAGCACCGCATTCAGTGTCAGCTTCTCTTCTCCCTTTTTCTGGGTCACATTAAAGGTCATGCTGTAGGCACAGGGATACAGGTTCATTTCATGCAGATCCTGATGAACATAAATATTCGTCATAATCCGCCTGCTGAAGGGATTATTTTTCAGATCGTAGATAACTCTGTCCACCTGATCCATCATGCCTTCTTTATACTGATGCTTGACTCCCAGCTGATAGCCATAGGCTTTTCCTATGGAACCGTCCTCGTCCGCCCATTCATCCCATATATGGCTGTGCAGGTCATGGATATTATTGGATTTTTGCTGCCATATCCAGAGAATCTCGTCCGTAGCGGATTTCAGGGCCGTACGGCGCAGGGTTAACAGGGGAAACTCTTTGGAAAGATCATATCTGTTAACCACACCGAATTTCTTTACCGTATAGGCAGGGGTTCCGTCCGGCCATTTCGGGCGCACCTTCTCCCCTTCCGTACTCGTTCCATTTTCCAAAATATCCTTACACATCTGAATAAATGTCATATCAGCCAAACTCATATTGCTTTTTCTCTCCTGTTCTTTTTCTCAGGAACTGTCACCGACAGTTTATTACTGTCACCGACTGTTTCTTACTGTCACAGACCGTTCCCTACTGCCACTTATCACACAAAGCGTTTATCTGATCCGCAAACTTGCCCATATCCTTATTGGCCATACCTTTTCCGTTGCGGATAATTGCCAGCAGTCTCTGTCCCGCTGCCTCCAGACGGGCATAAACACTGTTAACCACGGCCGCCTTCGCCTTCTTTTCCTTTGCCTTCGGCGCCGCTTCCAATTCAAAGACATTGTTAATCAGGTCAAACCGGGTGCCGCTGAAGGGTGCATAGGTATCATAACCATGCTCATATTTCAGGCATTCCGCAAAGGAGGTGCAGACCGTATCTTCCCCGTGTACAATAAAAACCTTGCGGGGCTTTTCCTGAAAGCCCTTCAGCCATTCAATCAGCCCATTCTTATCCGCGTGTCCGCTCAGCCCCTGGAACGCCATGATCCGGGCCCGCACATCCACAGTTTCCCCGAAAAGCTTCACCTCCGAGGCTCCTTCCAGTATCGTCCTGCCCAATGTGCCCACCGACTGATAGCCCACAAACAGAATCGTACATTCTTCCCGCCACAGATTATGCTTCAGATGGTGTTTAATACGCCCCGCATCACACATACCGGAAGCGGAAATGATAACCTTCGGCGTATCATCAAAGTTGATTGCCTTGGATTCATCACTCGTAATGGACAGATGCAGTCCGGGAAAGGATATGGGATTGATGCCCCTGTGCACCAGTTCCAGAGCTTCCGCATCAAAGCATTCATAAATATTCTTCTCAAAGATTCCCGTAGCCTCCACTGCCAGAGGGCTATCCACATAAACCGGGAATCTTCCATGATTTACCACCAGGCCGTCTTCCTTTATTTTACGCAGAAAATAAAGAATTTCCTGGGTTCTGCCCACCGCAAAAGAAGGGATTACCACATTCCCGCCTTTGTCAAAGGTCTCCTGGATCACCTCCGCAAGACCGGCGATATAATCCGGCCGTTCCGTGCTGTGCAGCCTGTCGCCGTAGGTGGATTCCATAATAACATAATCTGCCTGCGCCGTCGGCTGGGGATCCCTTATCAACGGCTGATGCTTATTTCCGATATCTCCCGAAAAACACAGTTTCCGCTTAAAGCCCTTTTCCTCCGCCCACACTTCAATGCTGGAGGAACCCAGAAGGTGCCCGATATCCGTAAAACGGATCTGTATTCCATCGCAGACCTCTATAAGCTCCCCATACTCACAGGGTACTAAAAGGCCGATTGTTCCCTGCGCATCCTCCATCGTATAGGGCGGCTCATGCTTTTCCGTACCGGAATGTCTCCTGGCCTTACGGTTTTTCCACTCCGCTTCCTGCTGCTGGATATGCGCGCAGTCACGCAGCATGATGTCGCAAAGCTCTGCGGTTGCCCTTGTAGCATATATCTTCCCCCGGAATCCCCTGGCGAACAGCTGGGGAAGCATGCCCGAATGATCCACATGGGCATGTGTCAGAAACACATAATCAATCATCGCTTCCTGTACCGGAAGTTCTGCATTTTCAAAGGGATTGATACCCTGTTCCATACCTCTGTCAACCAGTATGTGCTTTCCTGCAGCCTCCAGATAATGGCAGCTGCCGGTCACTTCATGGTCTGCTCCGATAAACATTAATTTCATGCATACTCCTGTTCTGTGCCTTCGGCACGTTAGCCTGTTTGAAAACCGGACGCCGGAAAAGGCCCGACAGAGGTGTGTCCTGTCAGGCCTTTTTTATCACCGGCCTGCTGATCTTTAGTATAACATGATATGCAGTCCCGGGCAATTTTATTTCTGGTGGTGGAGTGGGGGCCCAAACAGTCTCTCCCTCACGCCCTGCTATCTGCCCTGAGGAGCCCGGCTGTGTGTCTTGTGTCTCTTCAGTGTCAGACAAAAAAAGGGGCTGTTTCTAACCATTTTGCTTCTCTAATCCGCTGCCAACGCGGCTTAAACTCCTCCCGCTGGTCGTCAGACAGCGCCGCTAAGGGCGGGCAGTGGATTAGAGAAGCAAAACGGTAAGAAACAGCTCCCTTTTTTTGAGATGTCCCTGAAGAGACACAAGACACACAGCCGGGCTCCTCAGGGCAGATAGCAGGGCGCGAGGGAGAGACTGTTTGGGCCGGGTAGTTCTTTGGCAGAATGTAGGAGGGATGTTTATGGTTGATCTGCAATAGGGTGATCTACTATGTTGGCTGAGGTGTAGAGTTGGTAGTAGATTCCCTTCTTTTTCATTAGGGTTTCGTGGTTTCCTTCTTCTACGATGCGGCTTCCGGAGAGGACAAGGATGCGGTCGGCGCCGTGGATTGTGGTCAGGCGGTGGGCTATTGTGAGGGTGGTTCTGCCGGCGGCCAGTTTATCTAGGGATTCTGATACCAGGTGTTCGCTTTCGTTGTCCAGGGCGGCGGTGGCTTCGTCAAGGAGGAGGACTTTGGGGGATTTGAGGAAGACGCGGGCGATGCTGATTCTTTGTTTTTGTCCGCCTGACAGTTTGACTCCTCGTTCTCCTACGTAGGTTTCGTAGCCGTCTTTGAGTTCCTGGATAAAATCATGGGCGCCTGCCAGTTTGGCGGCTTTGATGACTTCTTCTTTGGATGCGCCGGGTTTGCCGTATGCAATATTTTCGTAGACACTGCCGGAGAAGAGGTAAACGTCCTGCTGGACTACGCCTACGTTGCTTCTCAGGCTTTGGAGCGTTACTTTTTTGATGTTCTGGTCGTCGAGGAGGATTTCACCCTCGGTGGGATCGTAAAAACGGGGGAGCAGGTTGCAGAGTGTTGTCTTTCCGCCTCCGGAGGGACCAACCAGGGCTACTTTTTCTCCGGGTTTAATGGTGAGGTCGATATCCGCAAGAACGGGGGTGTGGTCATCCGGATATTCAAAGGATACGTGTTTAAAGGTGATTTTTCCTTCTACGTTGTGAAGGGGCACGGCTCCTTCTTCGTCAAAGATATCTATGTTTGCGTCCATGAGTTCGGTGAAGCGTTCGATTCCTGTCATTCCGCGCTGGAATTGTTCGGCGAATTCGATAATGCGGCGGATGGTTGCCAGGAGGGTGGTTACGTACATGGTATATGCCACGAGATCCGCGGGGGAAATCAGGCCTTTTATCATGAATATGCCGCCTGCTACAATCACTACCACGTACATGAGGCCGTCGAAGATGCGGATGGTGTTCTGGAAGGCGGCCATATATTTGTAGGTTTCACGTTTTATTTTCAGGAATTCCTGATTGTCCTTATTGAATTTTCCGAGTTCCACGTCTTCGTTGGCGAAGGCTCTGACTACTTTGTTGCCCAGAAGGCTGTCTTCGATTCTGGCATTCAGTTCGCCGATGTGGTTTCTCTGGCGTTTGAAGGCTTTTCTCACCTGGAGGTTGAAATAGGAGCAGGATACAGCCATTACGGGAATGAGTACAAAAATGATGACAGTCAGTAAGGGGTTGATTCCTGCAAGGATGACAAAGGATACCACGGCTTTTAAGAATGCAATGAAGAATTCTTCGGGGCAGTGGTGGGCAAATTCTGTGACATCAAATAAATCGCTGGTAATGCGTGACATAATCTGTCCGACTTTGGTGTTGTTGAAATAGTTATCGGACAGTTTCTGCAGGTGTGCGAAGGCATCCTCCCGCATGTCTGTCTCTATGGAGGCTCCCATTACATGGCCGGTATAGGCCATGTAAAAGCTTGCCATTCCGTCTATGATGCGGAGCGCAAAGTATACGCCGCCGATTATGACGATGGTTCGTATGGTCAGGGATGCCAGATCATTCATGCCTATGTTGGTAATGTAGCGCAGTATCAGCGGCAGTACCAGTTCGCAGACCGTTGTGAGGGCGGCGCAGAACAGATCCATTATCATGATTCCTATGTAGTTCCGGTAATAGGGGACAAATCTTTTAAGCAGTGTACTTGTTTTCATATCGTTTATGTTTATATCCTTTATGTTTATTCATTCCACAGCGCGAGGTTCAAATGTCCCGATGCTTACGGCGGGGTATTTGACTGCTTACAGCGCCATGTGCCGTTTTTTAGTGTATCACAAATTCTGTATTATTTCCATAAAAAAAACATGGCTGTCCAGGCCATGCCTTTCTTATTTTTTTACACATTTTCATAGGGGTCTTCAACCCAGATCCGGCTCCGCCTGAAGGGAAATACTTTCCCTACATTTTCCTTCTGTTTCAAACAGAATAATCTCGTTCTCCCCTTCTTTCAGAAGCACTCCCGGCAGATACAGCCGCTTCTGCGGGCCAACTTCCCAGAATCTTCCCAGATGAAAACCATTAACAAAAGCACAGCCTTTTCCCCAGCCTTCGCAGTACAGAAAAGTATCTCCGATTTTTTTCACAGTAAATACAAACCGGTAAAAGGCGGGCATTCCCTTTTCATATCCTCTTGTATAATCAAGCTTATCCAGATTATCCAAAGGAAGGCTGTACTGCAGCCAGCCATGTTTGGCAAACCGGTCATTTATCATCACACAGCCGTCAACACCCTTACGCTGCCAGTTTATCATGGGGCCATAATTTACTCTTCCCATATTTTCCATAAGAATATCCAGCCTGATATTTCCGGCGGCCGGCGGTTCTATCTCATGGCGTTCCAGCAGTTCCCTGTCCATCGCGGTGAGAACCCGCTTCCCATCCGCAAAAGCAATCGCACGATCCGCCGCTTTGTAAAGCCGCAGACTCCGCAGCTCCCTCTCCGTATGAAGCACGGAAGAATACAGCATATAGCCATAGCCCTGCCCCAGCTGCTCCATTGATTTGGGGCTGACCGTTTTTACTGGTTCAGACAGACAATCCAGCGCATGGAATAAATCCACCTTCTGGGCAACGGTACAGGAACCATAAGCGACCCTTTCGGAGGAAGGTTCTTTCTCACGGATAAGCGTTTCTTCTTTACTGAATTGGGATATCACTTTCTGGAAACGTCTGTATTTGTCCGTAATCTGCCCGTCTTCCGTAAGCAGTGCGTCGTAATCATAAGAGGTGACGTCTGCCGTCAGATGATCGCTGTAATTTGATCCGTTCATAAAACCAAAATTGGTGCCGCCTTCAAACATATAAATGTTTACATTGCCCATTTCAAGTATGTTTTCCAGTTCCTTCACGGCAGTTTCCGTATTGCCCTCATGGTGAGCCGCATCGTGCCAGGCATCGAACCATCCTATCCAAAATTCCGTGCACATGCATGGGCCGCCATCCGTATATTCCTCCAGAATGGAAAATGCTTTTGAGGCTCCGGATCCGAAATTGGCTGTTGGAAAGATACCTTCTGTTTTTGTATTGGAAAGCATGTTGTGATCCGGGCCGTCCGAAGCGAAAAGCGGCACAGTGATTCCTCTCTCACGCATCATGTCCCTGAGACTTTCCAGATATTTCTTATCATTACCGAAAGAACCGTATTCATTTTCCACCTGGAGCATGAGCACCGGTCCGCCCTGATCGATCTGAAGCGGCGCCAGCAGAGGCATCAGGCGGTCATAATAGTCCCTTACATGGCGCAGATACCGCTCGTCGCTGGTCCTCAGATCCATTTCTTCCCCGGCCAGAAGCCAGAAAGGCAGGCCTCCGAAATCCCATTCCGCACAAATATAAGGCGAAGGGCGCAGTATTACCCACAGCCCCAGCCTTTGTGCCGTCCTGACAAAGGAAACCACGTCCAGCATTCCATGAACGTGTTCCCCATAAAAATCAAATTTTCCTTTTACCGGCTCATGCATGTTCCAGGGAATGTACGTTTCCACTGTATTGCAGCCCAGCTCTTTGAGCTTCTGCAGCCGGTCCTCCCAGTATTCAGGAAGGATCCGGAAATAGTGGATCCCTCCTGAAATGATTTGGAACGGTTCCCCGTTCAAATAAAATTTGTCCCTGATCTCAAAGGTTCCTGTTTTTGTCGTCATAATAGATTCCTGTTTCAATCGTGTAGTCTTTCCATTATCGGCGGCACACAAATGCCATCCCTTACTCAGCAAGCAGCATGTCCTTCTTCTCCAGAATCGCTTCCGCCGCCGCACAGGCCGGACAGTCACAATATACCGCTCCGGCCGCCTTGATCTCCCTTGCGTGGGCCGCAACATCTTTAGCTGATTCCGCTCCGAAGACTTCGGCTCCGTGTTCCGATTCCGCAAATGCAATCAAACCGTCAATCGGTATGATATCCGCTTCCAGTTCCGCCAGATATTTCCTGGTTTCCTCCGCTTCCTCTGATGTTCCGACCGCATCCAGCCATGCCTGCGCAGCCTCCTTCGCCTCGCTGCTGCATGAAGCTGCATTTATCAGATCGTTTGTTTTTTCAATTACATACTCTAACACTTCTTTACCCATAACTAAATTTACCCCTTTCTATTTTTTAATATCCATATTTTACCACATTTATCCGGGCGTTACAATTTTTCCTGCCATAATTCCGAATATTTTCATTCCCCTGGGCGCATTTACAGCCCCCTGCTTTGTGCCGTATGTACGACATGCATATACAGGGCTCATCTGCATCTGCCCAGGCTTTCCCTCTCAATGAATTCCAGATCAAGCTCCTGATGGCGCTGTACTTTTTTCCCTTCTATACTGTCAATCAGCGTTTTCACGCTTTTTTCCGCAATCATCCTGAAATCACAGTGAACCGTTGATAAGGAAGGTGTCAGGTATCTTGAAAAAGTAATATCGTCAAACCCTATGACAGAAACCTCCTCCGGTATCCTGATTCCCATATCCTTCAAAGCGTTGACTGCCCCGATAGCCATCAGATCATTGGCTGCAAAAATCCCGGTGGGAGTCTCTCCCCCTGCCGAGAAGATCTCCTTGGTGATATCATAAGCCAGATCCTCATTAAAATCTCCGTTGCGCTCCTGATAAGAAAGAATCTGATCCTTATACATGTCACAGGCCCGGTGTACGCCATGGGCACGGCGCATGGCCGGAAGCCGGTTCCGCGAACAGCCGATATAGAGAATTCTTTTATGCTGCAGCTTCACCAGTCTCTCGATGGCCTCAAAGGCCCACACTTCATCGTTCATATTAACGGTCATGATATTCGGCAGATCGGTTTCCTCTTCCTGATTAATCAGTACGAGGGGAATCCCTTTCTGAGATAATCTTTCCAGCTTTTTGTTCCCGGTGGCATAGCCCAGGAGAATAGCCCCGCGAACCAGGCCTGAACTGAGATATCTCTCAATATCGGAAAAATCATCATCCCCGCCGGTTATATCCACCAGGGTCTTATAATCCCGTTTCTGCGCCGCATTGACCACAAGATTAACCAGTTCCGTAGCAAAATGGGATGTAATATGTGTACTTCCGCTGGATTCCTCGGAGTAGGTGGTAAAAAAACCGATAATCGGCTCCTTTTTCCCTACCAGGCTCCGCGCCTGGCTGTTTGGTTCAAAATTATACTTCTTTATGTATTCTTTTACCCGTTCTCTTGTCTTTTCCGAAACGCCTTCCTTGTCATTCATCACCTTTGATAAGGTAATGCGAGAAACCCCGATAATACGGGCCATTTCCTCCATTGTCATAAGCTGCTTTCCTTTCTGCAGATAAATAGTATTTGCATACGAAGTCATTTCCCTCTGCTATGTACGGTATACTATTATTTTGACCATGACGGCTGAGAAAGTCAATTGTTTTTTCATTGATTTTTGCATGAACGGTTATTATTCCGTAACGGCTCCGTTACCTGTTACAGAAAAAGGGCGCCAGGACAAAAAATCCTGACGCCGCTCCTTTTATGTATTACTAATTTTCCTACATTCCGCAGGTAATATGGCTGCTGCCATGGTTGTATCCGGTTCCCATGAAATGCTGCATTCTCCAGTGATAGCTGTGTGCAAATCTCTTTTTGCAGTATTCGCTTTCCACGGCATCGGCATCGCCCCAGATGCGGACCTTTCCCTCATCCTGGTAGTATACCATCAACAGTTCACCCGGCCACTGCATGATCTTGCCGCTTCTTACCACTCCGTCACCGCCGATAAAGCCCTGTACCTTGCCTTCGCGATCCACAACGCAGCCTTTTTTGGCGCCTCCTGCCCCATAAAATTCATGATAGCCGTCTCCGTCAAAATCTACCGGCATGAATTCATCTCCCTTAAAAGGAAGGGGTGATTCCAGGGGTTCGCCCGTCACGGCATCAAAATAAAAATCTTCCGGCTCCGTGTCCACAATGGCGTTGTCAATTACACGGCGGGTAATGCGCATTGCCATCGCCACCTTCCGGTAATCCGGGCCGATATTGGCAATCCAGCCGTTATGCATATGGCCGATGCTGTCCACAGCCGTCCATTCTCTTTCCCCTTTTTCGTTATAGGTAACAACTCTCGGTTCGCCTTCCTGCTCATAGTCCTCACGGCAGGTGTAAATATACTTCTTTCCGGTTTTGATATCTTCAAAGGGAACCACAATATCGGAATGTCCCAGATATTTTCCCTTATCCCCGCAGAATACCTCATGTCCGTCCTCCAGGCTGATCAGGCGCTCCCCCCAGAACAGTTCGTCCACTCCGTCATCATTGAAATCCAGGACAGGACACAGGTGGCTGGAACGCGCGCCGCCGTCGTCATAGGGGATCTTGATATCCCAGCGCTTTTCCATCCCCTCGCCATAGCCCTGCAGATACATGTCTCTGTAGGTTCCCTGTGCGGTAACCAGAACGGGCTTGTCGTGTACATAGCCTCCGGTTATGAAGAAACGATAGGAATGTGACATAGTATCGTCAATGGTATTATCCGGCCATGTCCACTGTCCGGTGGTCTCTCCGGTCAGAGGGTCGATTCTCTCAAGTACCCTGGCATTTAAGCTGAACGGGATATTCGGGTTCAGATTATTGACAAACCAGATTTCATCCACACCATCCTGATCCAGATCAAAAGAAATGAACGGGGCATACCATACGCCGGGGATCACGCCGTTCCCCAGGTCCCTCTTCCACATCCTGACTCCGTCCAGGGTATACAGCGCCATTTTCAGGGTGTCCTTGGGATAATTAAACAGCTCCGGCCAGGGATCCAGGTTCCCCTGGCTGGAATATACAAACAATACCGCTTCCGGCATATCCTTTCCCAGGGATACCGGGACAGAGCGCACCTGTCCCAGTTCCATACCCAGATCAAACTCCTTCAAACACTTAATTTCCACTTTCTTTTCCTCCTGTTATTACCAGATGCCCTGCCACATCCAGCGGATAATGATGAACGCTTTCCCCGTTCACATACAGCTTATTGTTTTCTATTTCATAACGGCTTGTACCGTCTGTTACCGTTACCTTCCCGTCTTCGCCCATGCTGATTTCCATTCGTTCCATATCATCCAGAAGCTCATCCACATTCCGGTATTCGCCGCAGGCTCCCACCTTCAGTACCCAGACATTATCGCGCCCCGGACTGATGAATTCCCGGTTTCGGCAATGTCCCACCGTCTGCCTGTGAAGTCCGTTTAAGGCCCTGACTCCGATAAAGCCGCCGTCCTTTTCCAGCGCGGCGGATCGTCCGCTCAGTTTAAAGCTTTCAAATTCACTTAACGGTATATAGGCATGTGTATAATCCAGCCGGCTCCCGCTGCCGATATGATATTCCAGAATACTGATATTCCTGTATTGGACCGCAAGCGGCAGGCATCCATTGCCCGCCCAGAAGCCGGGACGGCCGTTTCCATAAATTTCAGTCTCGCCGGGATGATTGATAAATACCTGTGCCGTTCCGTCAAGATCTGCCTGGACAATATTTTCCTGATACCCCGGGCCATAAGGCCTGAAGCCCACAGCCGTGGAAAGAAGGGCCCTGGAGTTCTTATACAGATACAGGTTAACGAATCCGCCGATTCCCTGGGTATTCTGATGGATCAGTTCTTCCTCTCCGCTCAGATTGACAAATTGCTTATATTCCTCCGGCGGTTCATAATCTCCCACAACAACAGGCACCAATGCCCGGAAATGGTCGTTCATATGGCCCGCATTGTAGAACAGATAAAGTAGGGACGGCATTCCCGTGCTGTAGCTCCCCTTAAGCTCTCTCTCATAGGTTCTGCCAAAGCTGGTCATGATATTGCCCTTATGCTCGTTTACCGCCAGGGAAAATGCCAGCATATCCAGCGCTTTCTTCGCCTTCTCGTGAAGGGAGGAGCCTTTTTCAGTCAAATCATACAGGTAGGCAAGCCCCATGACATCAATGGGCAGATAGGTACTGGAATTCCACTCCGTCGCAAATTCCGTAAAAAAGCTTTCGAACCAGGCATCCAGCAGCCCCTCCGCTTTCCGGGCGGCCTGTGCCCCTGTCAGTCCGCTGCATGTAAACATGCGTTCCGGCATGGATTTTCCCGCAAAATACTGGCATATGTGGAACATAAGCGCATGATTTTCACTGAAAAACCACATCACATCATCGCCGGGCTCATCAGCCCAGTAACGATATCCCGCCATGGCGTCCTCCACATCCTTCCGCAGCTTTTCAGAAAAACGGCCGGAAAACCTCACATACATATATACCAGGATGATAAGGCGGAAATCCGAACAGTCCCTTTTTTCATTCACCCAACCCAGATGATAGGACAGAATCTTTTCCAGGTTATCCGGAGTCTCCCCTTCATCCATACAGATAATCGCACGGTAATCACTCATTTCATCCGAATCCCGGATGATCTTCCTGATCCTCTGCTTGCGCTCTTCATAGCTGTCTTCCTGATATTTCATGAACCGTATATTGAACGAATAGGTGCCGATTACCTTGCTCATCACAAGTCCGGATACCATAATTTCCAGCCTGAAAAAATAGAAATTGGAAGGCACCTCATCGGCGTGGAACAGCGTCATCCCCTTCTGTCCCGGCTGTATGATATACTGCCTCTGTCCGAAGCCCCGATCCGGGGTGAGAAGCATCTTTACCGGAACAGATGTAAACGCTTCCAGATTCAGGTATACCGCTTCGCTCATATACGCTTCTTTGTCAAAATACATGTCGGAAAGAGCCTGCTCCGCCCTCCTGATTGTTTCGGTATCGGTTTCCTCCTTTACCGGAACCCGGATCATTATATCCTGTGCGCCCAGGTACCGGATCTGGTAATGGTAATCCGTATCCCGCTCCGCCAGATCCTCCAGGCAGACCACCAGTTTATTCGTACCCTTCCGCAGCGCCGCGGAAACAGTCGTATGCTGTTCGCTGTTTCTCTGAAACGGGACAAAATCCGTCACCAGTTCCTCATTCAGCCAGACCGTCACGGCGCCGCAGGTGGAAATCTCAAACTCCGCATCCTCTTCCTCAGGCACCTCTAAAAGGGTATAGCCATAGCTTCTCAGGTATGCGGGATTCTCATAAAAACCGGAATCGGCAATGCCGGCATTCCCAAAGGGGAAATATACCTTCAGCTCCTTTTTCTGTCCGAAAACCTCAAGCTCGTCCCCCGGCAGCATGCCGCAGATATCCATATAGGGCGGGATATTCCCAATACGGTCCCTGAAAACCTCCATACGGCAGGGATTATCATGAATGGAATAACCTTTTATCAGCCATTCATTCACCTTACCCTGAAGAACCGTTTTCCGGAACGGGTTTTCCTTTGTAAATACTCCGGCAGTGAGAAAACGGTTGATAAACCCGCCCGAAAACAGCTTATATTCCAAAAATTTCATAATTTATCCGCCTAATCCAGAAAAATAGGATTCGAATAAGCAGAACGGCCTGCTGCATCCATACATTCTGCCCGAATCAGTTTCTCGGTACCTTTCAGCTTTGTCACGAATTCGGTAACATGCCTTCCCATCTTACGCTGATACTGCCTTGTTTCCCCATTGATATAAATTCGTATACAGGGAGAACATTTTACATGGACATACCCGTCTTCCACATAAAAATCATAAATAGAAGGCCCGGTTGAAGTATAAAAGCTTCCTGCCTTCATAGCCTCAATGATCGCCCGGGGAGATCTGTCCGCCGCCTTCACCACGGTAAAGCCGCCGAAGGAATCACAGTACATGGAATCCACATCGCCGTCAATGGGACAATGGCCGTTATGATTATCATCACTGCCCCCGTTCCACAGCCTGCAGCCGCGCAGAAGCATCTCTGTCCAGAAAACGCTTCCGTCTCCCATGTTTTCCAGCCATTCGGTTGCATAATTCATAATTTCAACCGCATGATAGGGGTTCTCATTTTCAATCTCCGGGCTGGTAAGCAAAGACCAGTGAGGATGATTCAGCATGACATAGCAGCCTTTTTCACGCAGTTCATAACACAAACCGAGGGAAACCTTTCCGGTCCGTTCGGGAAGCGTCATTTTCTGTCCGGGTGCGATCCCTTCCACCTCATCCGCCCAGAGGAAATTGACATGGATATCCTTGTCATTTGACGCGTTTCCCCATAATTCAAAGCCCTGGATCATGGTAAAGGTATCGTCCGTCAGGCTGCGGGTATCCGTATAGGTATCATGATCGGTAACCGCCAGGAAATCATAGCCGTGTTTCTTATACTGATCCTTCATCTGCTCCGGCGTCCAGCTGCCGTCCGAAAAAACGGTATGGCTGTGAATGTTCCCCTTTAACCAGACTGCATTCTCATCCTGTAAAAATATTGTCTTTTTCATAATTGCGCATCCTCTTTTATTCTTTATGGAAAGCCAGGCTTTCTCTCTTAACAAACTCTAATGGAAGCTCCTGGTGGGATTTTTCCACCTTTCCTTCAATACTGTCGATCAAAGCCTCCACGCTCCTGTCTGCGATTTCCTTGAAATCACAGTGAATCGTTGTCAGTGCGGGCGTCAGGTATTTGGAAATCGAAATATCATCAAACCCGATTACCGAAACCTCTTCCGGCACCCTGATCCCCAAATCCTTCAGCGCATTGATCGCGCCGATCGCCATCTGGTCATTTGCAGCAAAGATACCGGTAGGTTTTTCCCCTTCCTGCGTGTAAATCTTTTTTACTATTTCGTAAGATAAGTCTTCATTGAATTCCCCGTTGCATTCCTGAAACGAAAGAATCTGATCCTTGTATGCCTCAAGCGCCCGTTTCACTCCATGAGCCCTTCTTTTAATAGGAAGTCTCCTCCTCGAACAGGTAAGGTATAACAGCCGCCTGTGGTTCAGCTTCACAAGACATTCGATTGCCTGATATCCCCAGGTTTCATCATCCATATTGACAAGGGAAATATTAGGCAGATCCAGAGTCACCTCCTGATTGATGAGTACCAGGGGAACCCCTTTCCTTGACAGATATTCCAGGTTCGGGCTTCCGCTCGCATAACCGAAAAGAATCGCCCCCCGGATCAGCCCTGAATTCAAATACTTTTCAACCTCGGAAAAATCGTCTTCCTTCGGCGTGATATCCACCAGCGTCTTATATCCCCGTTTCTGCGCCGCATTTACCACAAGGTTTACAAGCTCTGTCGCAAAATGGGAAGTGACGTGGGTGTTTCCTCCGGCCTCTTCGGAGTATGTGGTAAAGAAGCCGATAATCTGTTCCTTCTTCCCCACCAGGCTTCTCGCCTGGCTGTTCGGTTCAAAATTATATCTCTCAATATATTCCTTTACCCTTTGCCTTGTCTCCTCAGAAACACCGTCCTTGTTATTCATCACCTTGGATAAGGTAATCCGTGATATACCGATGATACGGGCCATTTCTTCCATTGTCATAAGCGTTCCCCCCATCTCATAAGAAAATGGGATTGGAATATGCAATATGTCCGTACTTGTCTACACACTGAACACGCACAAAGGTTTCATTACCCTTTAAAGGAATCCGTCCTTCCATCAGGTCCACACCCAGTGCACGCATGACCTTGCCTCTGTTTCCGCTGAGGCAGATACGCTCACAGGGAGAGCATTTCACAACCGCTTCCCCATCCTCCACATAAAAATCATGAATTTCAGGCCCCATGCTGGCATAGAAGCTGCCTGTATCAATGGCCTCTATTATGCCTTCCTGCGTAAAGGATTTGGCTTTTACCACAATAAATCCGCCGAAGGAATCATTTTCAATCAGATGGAACGGCCAGCCGTCGCGGTGGACATAGCCGTTATGGCTGTCATCCGTTGCCAGTCCCCAGAGTCTTCTGCCTTTTTTCAGAAGGGCATCCCACTCTCTCGCATCATCCCCAAGAAGATCCAGCCACTCGCTGGCATGGTTATATACCTCCATACAGGTAATTCCCGGAAGATCAATGATTTCGTCCCATTCCAACGCCGACCAGTAAGGGTGGTTCAGCATAAGGATGTTGTTCTTTGCATGGTTTCTTAAGAATGCCAGCCCATCTTCCGGATCCGGGATATCGAATTCCTCATCCTGTTCAAAATCATAGGTGCTGTTCCTGCTCATCACATTCACATGCATCACCTTCTCCGGTGACTTGTCATTATGGATGCTTAACTCAAATCCGGGTATCATCACGAATTTATCCTTTTCATTGAACTGAGGATAAGCTGTGAAAATATTGTGGTCAGACAGGCAGAGAAACTGATAGCCCCTCTCTCTGTAGGCGCGGACAACCCGCTCCGGCGGCAGTTCGCCGTCGGAGTTGGTCGTATGTGTATGAAGGTTGCCTTTGAGCCATATGCCGTCTTCTATAAAATTAGTAAACTTCATTTCTGCTCCCATCCGCACGCTTTCACGCGCACGCGGCAAACGCCGCATAAATTTGTATAAGGATTATTTCATATTTGCGTCATACCAGGCTGCTCTTTCGTCCAAAACATCCTGTAAATGATTATCAACAAGTGTCTGATATTCTTTATCATATACTTCATCAAACTTGCCTTCCGGTGCGGACATTACCTTAAATACGAATTCTACAATCAGGGACTGCAGCAGCGGCACATACTGATCCGTTTCCAGTGCGGAAGGTATCAGACACTTATCATAATAGTTGCTGTACTGGACTTTTATTTTCTCCTCTACAACCTCCTGCGGTACACCGGGATTGCCGCTCATGAAGTTTTCTACCAGCCTGTCTTTCTCAAAATCAAAGTTGGCAATTAAGAAGTTGGAATCGCCAGGGCTCGGGTTCAGGCCCAGCTTTGTCATTTCCTCAGAAGTTTTTCTCACAGGAACGCCGTCTACCATATCACTGCCTAAACCAACAATACCATATGCCACATTCATCGCATTCTCTTCATTGGACAGCCATGACAGATATTTCACTACTGCGTCAATCTTCTTTTCAGCGGTCTTGGGTACATATACATAGTGGGACAAAGCATCCTGGGAAGGCACTTCATAGGAACCATCCGCATTTTTCAGGACATCAAATTCAACCATATGGTAATCCGGATCCTCTGCGGTAGCATATGCTTTGATGCAGTCTGAGCCTCCGTCTAATACAAATCCAACCTTACCGTTGGCAATATCCTGTTTATACTTTGTGGAATCCACATCTACAGCAAAATCAGCAGGTATGATTCCATCCAATACGAACTGGTTCAGCTGTCTGAGACCGTCTTTATGGCCCGGCTTCAAAATGGTTGTAAAGGTAGGCTCATAGATATAGTTGTCTCTTTCATTTTCACGGCTTACATAAGAAAGCAGGAAGTTTGTATAGTTTCCGTCCGTAATCTTACCTGCAAATGCATAAGGTGTGATATCAGGGTAGTTTTCCTTCATTGCATAGAGTACTTCTATCAGTTCTTCTCTGTCGGTGGGCATCTCCATCCCCATCTTCTCCACAAGATCCTGACGGATGTAAGTATCATGTCCTTTGCCATGATAGGAGTATACGCCGGGAAGGGCATACTGCTTTCCGTCAAACTGGGCGAATTCGATCGCTTCCTGATTCTCAGATACATACTTCGGATCCATACGCTCCAGATAAGGCCCCAGATCTACCAGTCCTCCCTGGCTTCCGTAAGTGGCAACACGCTGTCTGTCATATGTCCTGATGATATCAGGCGCAGTACCAGCAGTCAGCATCAGGTTCACCTGATCATCGGCGCCGGAACGCGGGACAGGAACGAAATTCACATGAACTCCCTGGGGTTCCATCGCTTCATTAATCCAGCGTGTCAGTTCATTGTCCGTCAGGGAATTCCCCGAGGAAAATTCAGATCCTCTGTCATAAACCATTACGTTTATGTCTACGATATCTTCCGGCTTCACATTCTGTGCTTCTGTTGCTGCGGCTGTTGATTCTCCCGCTGTGTTCTCCGGCGCTGCTGCCGAAGGCTCCGTTTTTGACGCGTTGCCGCAGCCCGTCACTGCCATTGCCGCCGCCATGACAAGCGCGCATGCCTTAGTAAAACTTTTTCTCATCTCTCTTTACCTCCATTTTGGTGTAGTTTATGAATAAATTTTTCAAAACTGCCGTAAACCGATTCCTCTTCCACAAGGATCTTCCATACATTATCCTTACCAGGGGAAACCAACTCGTAATTTTTCAACGGACCTTTATCGGTAATCCAAATCCCGTTGTCTGCATAAACCGCCGCACAGAAATTATCTTTTTTCAAAAAAAGCCAGCGGCCTTCCAGGCGCCATTCGCTGAATTGCTCCAGCGGACAGAACGCATGGGTGTACTGCACTTCCTGATCCAGCAGATGAAACTCAGCCACAGCGAGGTTTTTATCCTGCCTTATCAGCGGGAGTGTGCCGTTCCCTGCAAAATAACCGGGCCGTCCTTCTCCGAAATACACCGCTTCTCCCGGATGATTGATCCAGATCTGCGTATCACAGTCCTTAATCATCACCTGCAGGACATGTTCCTGTGAACCGGGTTCTCCCGGATGATAATCCAGTACGCTGCCCATAACATAATCCGGCGTTCTGTAACTGTAAAGATGTACCTTTTCCTCACCTTCCGCACTCTCTGTTATCCTTCCTTCTGCCGGTACATGATAAGACTCCATGACTTCCGCCGGCGGCTCATATGAGGAGAGGGCAAACATCAGCGTGGCAAGTGTATGCTGTCCCAGATACCCTTCGCCGTTCGCTATAAAGTTCAGCGCGGTGGATTCACTGGTCCTGCGTCCAATCAGATTCTTGAAATAAATTCTGCCGTAGCTCGCTGCGACGATTCCTTTAAAGGAATTGATCCCCAATATTGAAAATGCCTTATCCAGCGCTTTTTTGGCCAGTTTCCTTATCTCCTCGTCCGAAGCCAGGTCATACAAGGCGAAAAATCCTGTCATATCGATGGGAATGTACACCGGCGAATTCCACTCATTAAAGCCATAGCTCAGGAAATTGCGGAACCAGATCTTTAGAAGACGCTCCGCCTTTCTTTTATGCATTGCACCGGTCATCCCGCTGTTTGTAAAAATTTCCTGCTCAAACAGCCCACCCGCAAGGTATTCCGCGGTATGGAACAAAAGCGCGTGGTTTTCACTGAAAAACCACATGACATCATTGCCCGGTTCGTCCGTCCAGTACCGGAAATCCAACAATACCTGTTTGATGCTTTCTTTTTCTTCCCCTGTAAAAAGAGGGGAATGGTATGCATGGAAAAGCGCCGGAAGCCTGAAATCCGCACAGTCCTCCCTCTGCCTGATACAAGACAGCTCCTTTTCCCATATCCTTTTAACCAGCGCCTCCTGTCCCCCCATTATCCTGAGAGCCAGCGCCTTCGCCAAATTGTCCAGCCCGTTCTCCGCCATGAACCTGATGGCGGCCTGTTTCCGTTCTGCCGCCGTTCCGATACCGCTGTCCGGCATCACTGTTTCGTCATAGTATTCAAAATTCAGGACACGGTTCAGCTTTACATCTCCCACGCATGTACGGACTGTTACTGCCACCATGCCCACCCTTTTGGAAACAAGATCTCCAATGGGGATTGCTTTCTCTCCCGGATGTATCGTCACCGTTTTCTCTTTGCTCACCGGATCCGCATGTGAGTCATAAAATACCATTTCCACGGAAACGGTCAGCTCATCCCCTGCAGGCTCCGTAAAATCAAGTTCGATATCCGTATCCTGATAGTTAAACCTTTTCAGATATATTCCTGAAAGCAGCTTCCGGGTCCTGTCCAGAGCCTCCGGATCCGCCGCGCAGGGCAGGTACGCCTTCAGGACTTCCTCACCCATATATCTCAGTTTAAAGGAAAGACTCGTATCCCGCTCCGCCAGCTCATTTGTCAGAATATACAGTGTATTTTTCCCCTGTTTCAGAGTGACAGAACATTCTGCTACCTTTTCCTCATTACGCAGGTAAGAATAAAACTCTGCCTGCTTCTCCCCGTTTACAAAGACTTTTGCGCCTCCGCAGGTCATAAGGCGGAACGGATATAATCCCCCTGCTGCCGTCTCCAGTTCAAGCTGCGCTCCGAATGTCACCTTCGTCGGAAGCTTCCAAAAAGCGCTCCGTTCCACCTTTTCGGTTTCAAACGGGAAATAAACCTCGCTGCATGGCAGGAACTCCTCCTCTTCCCTTTCAAACGGCCTCTCCTCCACATACTGAACCCTGACCGGGGAAACAGCCTCTCTCCAGGGCATATTCACACCATAGGAAGAAGGATAGGGCTCCGGTCTGCTTCGATAATGCTCTTCTTTCAACGGACTGAGCATCCATCTGCTTATCAGATCCCCTTTATGAATCTCATAAGTAAAAATATCAGGCATAAAAAGTCTCCTTCATCGTTTCAAACTCCATCTGTCCGTAAGTCATATCCCGGAATACCAGTTTTCCCTTCTCCTTTACAGGAGTATGTGCCATATGCCACGCAATAAAACTCTTAAAATCCCCAGCCTCCGAACGGGAAGCCGCTTTCACAAGCCAATTGGTATTGATTCCCGGAGAAAGCAGCTCCTTCTCCGTCAGCGGAGGCTTCCGGTTCACAGACAGCCCGTTCTGCGCATATACCGCCAGATAGGCATCACCTCTTCGCAGGAACGCCCAGTGTTCCCTCACTTCTGTCTCGTCGCAGACACTCATATCACAGAACATATGCGTAAAATCCGCTTCTGCGTAATCCAGCAGCTTATCACAGAACTGATAGCTCAGCACCACCACATTTTTCTGCTGGCTCACCAAAGGGGTGAGACCGTTGCCGTTAAAATATCCCGGCCTGCGGATTCCGAATATCTTCCGTTCTCCCGGATGATTGATCCAGATACGGGAACGGTAATCCTTCAAAAATACGTTCATCAGCAGCTCCTGCGATCCCGGCCCTCCCGTTCTCGGCGTCACACAGGAAGCGATACTATAGTTCTTTGTCTTATATATAGTTGTCGGTACCTCCATGGTACCCTGCAGCCTCTGTACGGTAAAAGGCTTTTCCTTATTCCAGCATGCCGCCTCTCCCAGCTTTTCCGGCGGCTGATAATCGGAAAGCGCCAGGAAAATAAGAGGATCCACACGGCCGTTCAGACAGCCTTCCCCCCAGGCAAGCCACATAAGCGGGTTTGTTTCCAGATTCTTATTGGCAAGAAGCTCTTTTGTGTATATCCTGCCGCAGGCACCTGCCAAAAGCCCGTGAAAACTGTTTTCAGCAAATATTTCATACGTATAGTCCAATGCCCGCCCGGCAAGCTCTTTCACCTCTTCATCCCTGCAAAGTACGAGCAGGGAAACGTAGCTTAACATATCCACCGGAATATAACAGGGAGAATTCCACTCGTTGTATCCGAAATCCAAAAGCTTTTGCAGCCACTCCACGATAAGCCTCTTGGCTCTCGCGCTCTGCTCCCGTCCCGTAAAACCGCTGTTGGTAAAAACCTCCTCCGGATACAGCTCTCCCGCCAGCATCTGCGCCGTATGGAAACACAGCGCATGGTTTTCACTGAAAAACCACATGGCGTCATTTCCCGGCTCGTCAAACCAATATCGGAAACCGATGCATACCTCCCTGAAGTATGCCCTCTGCTCTTCCGTAAGCAGATGGCCGAACTTAATCAGCACCCACAAAAGCTTCACAACCCGGAAGTCCGAACAGTCACCTCTTCTGCGGACAAATTCCACATACTCTTCACAGCAGCTCCTGTACTCCTCATACAGATTCTGTCCGCGGGCCAGATGCGCAATATACTGCTCAAAGCTCTTCGGCGTGCTGCTGATAATAAAATCCAGCGCCGCTTTTTTACGTTCCTCCACAGTGTCCGGTGTAAAACGGTACTCCAGGCGTTTCGGAAATACTTCCGCCCCAAGAGCAGTGCTCAGGGAAACCCCTTCCACCTCGCTGCAGACTGTAAATTCATAGTAACCAATAGGAAGCTCATCTGTATCTCCCCATATCACTTCACCGCTCCCGGCCTTCACCTCCTTTCTCTTTTTCACGTCTCCGGCCTTCACCTCAATCACCGTGTCCTTCTCAAAAGGATAATCCGTACAAATCGTAATCCTGCCCTCTTCATAAGTCAGCCGATCCAGATACATGGAGGCAAGACTTCTATGTACAGACTGTACGGCACGGATATCCGCAGACACGGGAAGGGAAAATTCCAGTTCTTCTTCCGACAGGTTCTTGATTCCAAAGTTAAAAATGATATTTCGTTCTCCGTAATTGCTGCACCCAACCACGATTTCGTTCGTTCCCGCCCGCAGAAAAAGCTCTGTTTCCTGCCTGGCTTCTATATTGGATTCATATGGAAAAAAAGAAGCTTCCTCTCTGCCCTGAACCCATACCTTCATCCCGCCGCAGGTGGACAACTCCACCCGCCATGTACAGTCCGTCCTGCAGTTCACATATACTCTCGCATAAAAACGAATGTCATGGGGGAAGCTCCAGAAATCGGAAAAATCCACTTTTTTCGTCTGAAAGGGGTAATACAGCCTGTCCATAGCTATGTCTTCCGGATAGCCGCTCTTTTTAAAATCGCCCCGTTCCAAAAATTCATCCTTCGCCGGTGAAGTGCGTTCTTTCCCATCCGCCCTTTTCACACTGGCGCCCGGGTGATAGTTTTCAAATACGGTCGGCACCATTCCGGCCTCGAAAGGGATTTCTATCACATCACTGGTAAGCCAGTTTGAAACATATTCCCCTTTTTTAACGGTATAATTCAAACCTTTACTCTGCATCGCCGCTGCCTCTGCTTTTCTTCCTGCCACCTTATTCTTTAACGCCTCCAATCATAACGCCCTTGGTGAAATACTTCTGCACAAAGGGATATACAATCAGCATGGGAACCATGGCAAACACAATGGTTGAGGACTTGACATTCTCCGGCGCCACAAGCACTGTCGCCATTTCCTCCGGGTTATATGTAATCGACAACGTATCCAGCAGGAGCTTAAGCTGATACTGTAAGGTATACAGCTCCGTCTTGTTGATGTAGTACAATACGTCGGTAATGCCGTTCCATCTGGAAATCGCATAAAACAGCATGATGGTGAAAATAGAAGGCAGGGACAGCGGAATCGTGATCCGGAACAGACATCCCCATTCTCCGCACCCGTCCATATAGGCCGCTTCATACAGTGCCTTATTAATCCCTGAAAAGAACGTGCGCAGGATTATCAGGTTGAACGGACTGATCATTCCGGGCAGGACCAGAGCCCAGACCGTATTCATCAGATGCAGTTCTTTTACAAGCAGGTAATTCGGCACAATGCCCGCGCCCACATACATGGTAATCGTAATCAGGACCAGGAATACGTGTCTCCCCTTTAAATCAGATTTGGAAAGAGGATACGCCGCCAATATCGTCATAAAGGTGGACAGTAATGCGGAGCCAAGTGTCAGGAAAACGGAATAAAATAAAGAATGTACAATGTTGTTGTTCTGAAATACCATTTTATAAGCTTCCAGGGTAAATTCCTTTGGCCAGACACCCACAAGCCCCTTCGCAATCGCATTTTTGCCGCTGAGGGAAATCGCCACGATATTCAATACGGGGAGCAATGTCACAATAATCATAAGAATACAGGCAATCGTTATTACTATCTGATACGGGCTCCATTTTTTATCATAAACTGAATTCATTACATGATTCCCTCCTCTCCGAGTCTCTTGGCAACCTGATTGGCCGCCACCACCATACATACCGCGACAATCGACTGGAACAATCCGACCGCGGTTGCAAAATCATATCTTCCCGCCTGCAGACCCACGGAATACACGTAGGTGCTGATAACGGAAGAAACATCCTGGACAAGCACATTTCCCATCAGGTACGGGCGTTCAAAACTGATGGACAGGATTTTTCCCACATTCATTATGGTCATGGTGACAACCGTCGGCCTGATCTGTGGAAGCGTCACATGCCAGATACGTTTCCACCGTCCGGCCCCGTCCATATAAGCCGCATCGTAAAGCTCGACGTTGATTCCCGCCATGGCGGCCAGATAAACAATCATTCCATATCCGGCTCCCATCCAGATGCCGGTCCCCCAGTAAATCGCACGCCACTTCGAAGAATCCCCCACGAAGTTAACAGGCCCTATATGAAAAGAAGAAAGTACATTATTGACTATTCCGCTGGTTCCGAATACCTGGTATACAATACCGGCAATTACAACCATAGACAGGAAGTGGGGAAGATAAAGAACGGTCTGTGTCAGTTTTTTCATCCTCTGGTTGCTCATTTCATTCAAAAGCACGGCCAGGACAATCGGGAACGGGAAAGTGATAAACAACTCACCCAGATTTAAAACTATGGTATTTTTCAGGGCCGTCCGGAACTCGCCGGATGCAAACACTTCCTTAAAGTGAGCCAGCCCCACCCATGGGCTGTCCCATATCCCCTGGAAAATATTGTACTGTTTAAAGGCAACGACAATTCCCCCCAATGGAAGATAATGAAAAACGATAAAATAAATAATGGGGATAAACAACATAATATAGAGACTAATTTTTTTACCTTTCAACTTTTCCTCCTATTCCACATGACCGGTCTTACTCCGCATGTTCTTCCAGCCCCTCAATCAGTACAAGCATGGCCAGCGCCTGTCCATAATGCATCTTAGACATGGGGATTTCCTTATAATGTTCCAATGTCCTGCCTACATTTGTTCCATAAGAAACCTCCATCAGCTCTCCCTCCGGGCTGATTTTCTCCAGCACCGCTTCCAGAGCCTTCCTGCCGCATTCTTCATATTCCCTGTCAATATAGCCTTTTCTGATGCCTTTCAATATTCCGTAGCAAAAACCGGCTGTACAGGATGATTCCAAATAAGAAGTGTCATCGTCAATCAGCGTATGCCACATTCCGGATGACGCCTGATACTGTTCCAACGCCTTTACCTGCCCCTGCAGCACATAGATAGCGTACTTTCTTATGGAAGGCGGCAGCTCCACTATCTCCAGGAATTCCGGAATAAAGATAGTCACCCAGCAATTTCCTCTTCCCCAAAGGGCTCCGGCAAAATTGTTTCTTTCCTCAAATGTCCAGCCATGATACCACAGGCCGGTCTTTGTGTTCGTCAGATACTTTACATGGATCAGGAACTGGTAAATCGCCTCCTCCGTATAATCCTGCCGCCCAAAAACCTTTCCTGCCTTTGCCAGAAACAGCACCGTCATCAGCAGGGTATCATCCCAGAGTTCCTGGTTGTTTTCCAGCTCCGCATGACAGTGCTGAAGACCTTCCTCCTTCGTCCTCTTCATATCATGCATAATCCATTCCGCCCACTCACGCATTATCGCTTCATACTCTTGATTAGGGCGGTGCTCATATACACAGGCCATTGTAAGCAGCGGAGCTACCGTATTTACATTCTTCTCCGGCAGGCCGATTTCCATTCTGTCCTTCAGCCATGCTTCTATGTAATCCAGATGTTTTTCATCATTCGTGTACTGATACAGCTTATATATTCCATAAAGCCCTACTCCGTGAGTCCAGTCCCAGCAGGAAAAACGTTTGGCCTGCACCGGCGTCCAGCCGAGTGAATCCACTAAATGTTTACGATACCGGTCGTCAGATGAATAAAGAAAATCATTAAGGTTTTTTTCGACTTTTTCAATTACCTCGAAATATTGTTGCTGTGTCATTTTTTCCTCCTGTTTTACACGTGTTAAATTTTCTTTCAAAAAAAAGAGATTTAATCGTTGTGTTTTGTTGTTAATACAAAGATAGCATACACGTGTTAAATTGTCAATATTTTATTTTAGTTTTTGCAGATAATAAACATGATGTAAATATTATACAAATATTCTGCTTACATCACTCCACAAATGTAAAATAAATCTATAGGATTTTACATTTATGAATAAAGTCTACCTGTGATTTCCTGATTTCATTCATATTCCGGCAAACAATCCTGCCTCAGTTTTTCAGCCCCCAAAACAGCCTTACAAAAAAAGACAGCGGCCCCATATCCGGGAATCCGCCATCTTTTTACTGCAGCCAGATAACCTGTTATCCTCTTTTTTACTGCATTTTTTTACTGTGTCTTTTTACCATAAAGCTGTTCCTGCAGATAAGCCCTGTTCCTGTCAAAATCCACCTGAAGGACATCCATCCCTCTGATTGTGACACTGGAATACGTCCCTTCCAGAGGAATACTCTCCTGAACGATATCATAGGTCAGCAGCTTTCCCCCCATCAGGCTCAGCCGCAGACATTCCGTCTGAGTCAGATTCGTAGTCAGATTGGGAAACAGGCCATTGATCAATCCGTTCGGATTAGTTACCAAAGCCGCCGGAAGCTTTTTCATCACGGCGGAAAGCACCTTTCTCTGCCTCTCCGTCCGGCCGAAATCCGTTCCAATAAAACGGTTTCTGCTGTATGCCAGAGACTGCGCCCCGTTCAGATGTATCATCCCGCTTAAAGAGGTATCCAGATAGTCCGTCTCCATGGGCATTCCCCGAAGCTCGTTATACTCGTTCAAATAAGCATTCACCCATTTCACTTCTTCATTTGTCAGCTCCAGATCCACTCCGTTCACCGCATCCACAAGATTTGCAAAAGCCTGGAAATTTACCACCGCATACCTGTTTACCTCAATTCCCAGATTCTGCTTTACCGTTTCCAGCAAAAGCTCCGGCCCTCCAAAGGAATAAGCCGCATTCAGCCTGTTGCCGTCCCGCCCAGGAATATCCACATACATATCCCGCAGCAGGGAAGTCATATGGATCGTCCTGGTCTTACTGCTGACAGAAAGAAGAATCATGGCATCTGATCGCCCGTCATCCCCCTCCGTCCGGGAATCACTTCCAATCAGCAGAATATTAACCACACCATTTTCCTTCAAAGGCTCCCCGGCAAGCGTTTCCACCCTGCTGTATCTCATTTTCCCGTAAATACTTCCGATTGCCAGATACCAAACTACTCCAAAAAGTACCAGAAGCACCGCCAGAACCGTTAAAACCTTTTTCCCCCGGGATTTCTTCTTTCCATTTTTCTTCTTATCCCTGCTCATTACGGCGTGTTTATCCTCCTCCCGCTTCCGTTTTTCCTTCTTTGGTTTTTCTCTGCCCTTATCTTTCCTCACAGCACGCTCAGGCTCATCATACCTGCGATGCCCCGGACGCCTCCCGCCGTACCGTTCCTCTTCATACAAAGGCTCCTCTTCCTCATCATACAGCTCCTCGTCGTATTCCGGTTCCTCATCTTCCCGCTCATCCTCATATTCCGGTTCCCCGTCATACTCCCCCTCGTCGTCATATTCCGGCTCCTCGTCATATTCCTCTTCGTCCTCATATTCCGGCTCCCCGTCATATTCCTCTTCGTCCCCGTACTCCGATTCCTCATCATACTCAGCCTCGTCCTCATACAAAGACTCCTCCTCGTATTCCGCCTCATCCATATCCACATCACCCCGATAACCGGCTTCCCCTTTTTCGTACTTCTCCACTTCTCTGTCCAGGAACCGCTCCAGATTTTTCTGAATCTGCTCCATTTCATTCCCGTTTTCCCTGCTCATAGAAAGCCTCCTTCCATACCAGGTAATATATCAACCTACGGCCCATCTCCAGCTTATATGGGGATTAGTATAACACATTCTTATAAAAAAATAAAATCCCCTCTTCGTAAACCTTCCCTGTTGAAAAACAATGAACCGGTAAGTCCCTGCGGCGTGTTTATGGAGCCCGTCTGCCCCAGCCATGCCCTCCGCGCGCCGGTATGGGGGTTCACAGGACCTTTATCTGCCATGG
>NZ_MPDJ01000003.1:105476-148278 GCF_001881565.1 Eisenbergiella tayi | reverse complement strand
ACCTGCCGACTTGGATGCCCCTGGGCTCATTGGAATGTCCGGCAGATCAGCGCCTGCGAACCCCCATACCGGCACGCAGAGGACATGGCTGGGGCAGACGGGCTCCATAAACACGCCGCAGGGACTTACCGGTTCATTGTTTTTCAACCCACACCACAAATTTCTCAAAAAAAGGGATTGACATTTTTGCATCCTTATTGTATAGTAATATTTGCCTGTTGGACAGAGGAATCTCCACTTCATTTCTGTTCAGGAAATGCGATAGTGGCGTAGTTGGTAACGCGCGACCTTGCCAAGGTCGAGACCGCGGGTTCGAGCCCCGTCTATCGCTCTTATAGAATCGGCAAAACAGCGGCTTCCGGAATACCGGTAAGCCGCTGTTTTTATACTATCAAAGCACATTTTACAAAAAGGATTTTCTGCCTGCCTCGCCTGATTTTCATGTTATCCATTCATTCTCCATATAAATACGGCCTGTAATGAACCTCTTCCATTCATTACAAGCCGCTGTTTTATTGCAGGGTACCCGCATATTTCACCCGGTAAACTCTCTTCAGCGAATCATTAATCCGGTTTTCATCAATGGTGCCGTCCTTCACCGCTGCAATCACACCTTCATAGGCCGTGACAAAATCTTCCGGCATAAGAATCATATCCGCCCCCGCCTTCAAAGCCTTTATCGCCGCTTCATCAGCCGTATAATACTCCGATATCGCCGACATATTCATGGCATCCGTAATCACGATACCATCATAGCCAAGCTGTCTGCGCAGGACTCCGGTTATGATATTCTCATTGATTGACGCCGGCGCCGCATCCCCTCCGGTCAGTCCCGGAGCCGATATATGGCCTACCATTACCATATCCGTTCCCGCCTCTATTCCGGCCTGAAAAGGCAGGAACTCCGTTGCCTGCATTTCTTCCGCAGTTCTGTCCGTTTCCACCGCTCCTTCATGGGAATCCCCTGAGGTGTCTCCGTGTCCGGGAAAATGCTTAATACAGGCGCTTACTCCCGTATCCTGAAGGCCCTGCACCGCGCTTGCCACCATTTGGGATACCAAAGCCGCATCGCTGCCGAAAGCCCGATCTCCTATCACCTTGTTATCCGGATTGGTCAGCACATCCGCGACCGGTGCAAAATCCAGGTTAAAACCATACTCCTTCAAATAACTGCCGATTGTCTGGCCGGCCGTATAGGCTGCGCCGGGATCCCCTCCGGCCCCGATATCGGCCATCGGCCCCACATTGGTCAGCTTCAGCTGATCCGCTACCCTTGCCACGCTTCCGCCTTCCTCATCCACTCCAAGAAAAAGGGGATAAGTGGCATAGTTCACGGTTTTGGCAAGCATCTCCTTCAGCTGATCCGCCGACTGGATGTTCTTGGCAAAATAAACCAGGCCTCCCACAGGATATTTCTTCAGTGCCTCCTGCGTGCCTTCCCCTGCCTGTATCGCAGTTCCCACGCCGGTCAGCTGCTCCGGTGTTATGATAAACAGTCCGGCGACCTTATCCTCCAGGCTCATATCCGCCACACAGGCTTCCACCAGTTCCTCCAATATTTCCTCCTGAGACTCCACGCTTTCCGTCTCCGACGTTTCCTCCCCCGTCCCATCCGCTTCTGAAGCCGTCTGATCCATGGCCTCAGCCTGGGCCAGCGACTCCTCCTGAGACTGGGACTCCTCCTGCTGTTTTTTCTCTTCCATCGCGTTGGAAATGTGCCGGACACCAAAAAAACCGCCGGTCACTAACCCGGCAAGCAGCACTACTGCCACAATATAGGAAATTATCTGGTTCCTAACCCGTCTCTTCCGTCTTCTGTCTCTCCGGTCCATACCAACACTCCTTCCGTTCTTATCATAACAGTACCACAAATAGAAGCGGGTATCAATCACTTTTCATCATTGATACCCGCTCCTAAACTATGCTATCCAATGGCCTCTTCCTCCATTTTTTCTCCTCCGCTTACTTTCCACTCCTCCTACTTCTTGTACTCATGTACTGTAACGGTGTTCATCATAAATCTTTGATGATCCTTCGTCACTCAAGTAAGTGTACTCATTTCGCTTCGGTTTTAGCATCGTCCCTAAAGTATATTATTATTGTTCTTTAAAGATTCCATTCTTTTCTTTCCGGGATTTCTTTAATATGACGGCTTTTGTTCTTATCTGGTCACCATCTATAATAAATTACTTCTTTCAACTAAAGATACTGTTTCTTTACGCTTCATAGAACCTTTTCTTTAAACTAAAGCTATCGGCTTCTGTCGTTACTTTAAACTAAAGATAATCTTCTTTGCTGTCAGAAATTTTCTCGTTCTTCAAAAGAATCTTTATTTACAGTTACCAGTTTACCAGATAGTTCCCGTTTCCTTCATTTTAAAGTTCTTCCGCTTGAAAGAAAATCCTTTCTTCTTTATGAACAATCTTTAAGGCTTCTCTATTAAGTTGTTTTGTACTGTTTTTGTTTTTCTCCTTTAAAATTTCTTTTAAGGAATTACTTTACGTTTTCGGTGGTCTGTACCTTCCTTTCCTCTGTTTTTTTATTTCTTCTTTGTTTGTGACTTCATTATATCTGTATAAACTCAAAATGTCAATATGTTTTTTGTCTTTTTACCATTTTATTTTAATTTTTACATTTTTAACAAGCAATTACATACAATTATATATATTTTGCTTATTATTTTTAGAATTATCTGACAATTTAAAACATTTTCTTCTTTTTCCGATATTGTGAACCGGTAATTGTAATGCCTGGGATGTGTCAGGTGCTGAGAGAGCACTGATAACGAATTGACAATGGGATTCTGTGGTTTTAAACTGAAAATAAGAAACTGCTGCCGAACCGGAACGGAATCCGGACATCGTTTGAAATGGAGGAGAATATGGATAACAGACAAAAGGCATTTGCAAAAGCATGTGACGGAATCATTGCCAATTTGAAAAAAAGGAATATGGAAGGCTATTTTTATGAAGACAGCGCATCCTGTGTCAGGGCAATCCTTGACTTGATACCGGATGGAAGCAGTATTTCCTGGGGAGGGAGCGCCTCCGTACAGGAAAGCGGCATGATGGATGCTCTCAAAAACGGGAGCTATGAATTAATTGACCGTTCCCTGGCTAAAACTCCTGAGGAGCAGCGGGAAATCTATGGGCGCACTGTCATGTCCGATTATTATTTTATGAGCACCAATGCCATTACATATGAGGGAGAGCTTGTCAATATTGACGGAAACGGCAACCGTGTGGCCTGTTTGATTCACGGCCCCCGGCATGTGATAATTATTGCCGGTATGAATAAGGTAGCCACTACTCTGGAAGGGGCCTTTGAACGGGCCAGGACTATGGCCTGCCCTCCCAACGCTGTCCGGCTGGATAAAAAAACACCCTGCGCCGCCACAGGGAAATGCGGGGACTGCCTCTCTCCGGACTGCTTCTGCAATCAGATTGTGGTCACCAGACGCAGCGGACATACCGGCAGGATCAAAGTTTTTCTGGTGGCTGAAGATCTGGGATTCTGATAATTTTCTGAACTTTACAGTCAAAGCCCCCGCGGGAAAAAAGGATAATATAGAAGAGTCCGGAGCTGCCCTTACTGAGGCAGTCCCGGACTCTTCTTCTATCCGCTGACTTAAATACTGCTTTTAAATCTGCACCAGCACAAAAATATTGTAGATAGCGCGGATGGCAGCTTCAAAGTCTTCATTTCTCACACCGATAATAATATTCAGCTCGCTGGAGCCCTGATCAATCATTTTTACGTTGACATTGGCATGAGCCAGTGCGGAAAAGATCCTGCCGGCGGTACCTCTTGTGGATTTCATACCACGGCCAACCACTGCGATCAATGCCAGATCAGACTCAATATCAATGGTATCCGGATGTGCAAGGCGATGAATGGCGGAAACTACCTTCTGCTCCTTATCCATAAATTCATCCTGATGCACAAATACAGTCATGGTGTCAATACCGGAAGGAACATGTTCAAAGGAAATGCCGCTGTCTTCAAAGGCCTGAAGCACCTTGCGTCCGAACCCGATCTCCGCATTCATCATATCTTTTTCAATGTTCACGGAGCAAAAGCCTTTTTTGCCGGCGATTCCTGTGATGACAAATTTAGATTTCTGGCAGGTACTTTCCACAATCCAGGTTCCGTTTTCTTCCGGCGCATTGGTATTGCGGATATTGATCGGGATTCCTTCTTTTCTTACAGGGAAAATGGCATCCTCATGAAGGACTGTGGCTCCCATATAGGAAAGCTCCCTGAGCTCCTTATAGGTAATCGTATCAATACCCACAGGATTAGGGATGATGCGGGGATCCGCGATCAGAAAGCCGGATACATCCGTCCAGTTCTCATAAACCTCCGCATGGACAGCCCTCGCCACAATAGAGCCGGTAATATCAGAACCTCCTCTGGAGAAAGTCCGAATGCTGCCGTCGGGCTGTGAACCGTAAAATCCGGGAATAACAGCATATTCTTCTTTTTCCAGACGTTCGGACATCACCTTGTCGGTTTTGGCTGCATCAAAAATTCCATTTTCATCGAAGAATATCACTTCAGCCGCATCTATAAAAGTAAATTTCAGATAAGCAGCCATTATGATTCCGTTCAGATATTCCCCTCTGGACGCCGCGTAATCCTTGCCCGCTTTCTTTTTAAAGTTTTCTGCAATGGTTTTAAATTCTTCCTTAAGGGAAAGCTCCAGACCCAGACCCTTGATGATCTCATCATATCTGGCTTCGATCCCTTTCAGCAGCTCCTGGCAGGGCTTATCATTTTCCGCCGCCTCATAACAGGCATAAAGCATATCCGTCACTTTGGTATCTTTCTTATTCCTCTTTCCCGGCGCGGAGGGTATTACAAACCTTCTTTCATCATCAGCCTTGATAATCCCGCTCACCTTCATGAACTGTTCTGCACTGGCGAGGGAACTGCCGCCGAATTTAACCACTTTTTTCATAATTACTTTTCCTCTGCCACCGGAAGACGGCGGCTTTTATCCTTTCTTTACAGATGATTTTTATGCTTGATTTCCAGGAATTTATCCATGAGCTTATACCCTTCCGGGATATAATTGCCGCTTAAGATCGCTTCTGCCTCGTTATAATTCCAGTCATTTTTCTGCTGATTTGTACTGTCATAAATGAGATAGGGCACATTTTCCGACGTATGGGTACGTATCCGGATGGGCGTGGGATGATCCGGCATTACAAGCAGCCGGTATTCCTCTCCGCTTTTGTCAAGGGCCGACACAAGCGGGCCTATCACCCTGGAATCCAGGTATTCTATGGCCTTCAGTTTCTTCTCCAGGCTTCCCTGATGGCCCATTTCATCCGGAGCTTCCACATGGATATATGCAAAATCGTAGCCATCCCTGGTGAGGGCATCTACAGCCGCCTGCGTCTTTCCTTCATAGTTGGTATGTAAACCGCCATTGGCGCCTTCCACTTCAGCCACATCCATTCCGGCTCCTACGGCAATGCCCTTCAGCAAATCCACCGCGGATATCATAATGCCCTTTTTCCCGGTTTTTTCCCGGAAGGAAGGAAGGGCCGGACGGGTTCCCGCCCCCCAGAACCAGCAGCAATTGGCCGGATTCAGCCCATTACGCCTGCGCTCTGCATTAACGGGGTGGTCCTTCAGGATCTCATAGCTTCTTTCCATCATTTTATACAGCTTTTCATCGTAGGGAAGATAAGGGGCTATTTCCCTTCCCAGCACGTCATGGGGCGGAGTCAGCTCTTCCACCCGGCCATTTTCCCAGATCAGGCAATGGCGGTAGCTGGTTCCCACATAAAAATGATAGGGATCCTTATCCATCTCTTCCATAACCGCATGCAGGAGAATACTGCAGTCCTCCGTACTGATTTCTCCGGAGCTGTGATCAAGGATCCTCCTTTTAGGGAAAGGGATTCCTTCCTCTTCCGAAAGAGTAACGATATTACAGCGCATGGCAATGTCCGTATCCTTCATGGGTACGCCGATGCTGAGCGCTTCCAGAGGGGAACGTCCTGAATAATATTTTCTCGGGTCATATCCGATCACGGAAAGGTTTGCCGTATCGGAACCCGGCTTCATGCCCTCCGGTATGGTGCTCACCATGCCGATCTCAGACTTTTTGCTGAGGACATCCAGAGCCGGTGTCTTCGCATAGGACAAAGGTGTTTTGCCATTCAGGCGGGACAGGGGTTCATCCGCCATCCCGTCTCCTAAAACAACCACATATTTCATCTATTCCTCGATTCCGCCGAAACACGGCCAGTCTTTAATCTTCTTCCATGCGGATCCGGCTGATGAAGCCGGGCAGCTCCGCAATTTTTCCGGCAAATTCCTTTTCTGTCATCACCGGAGTCACAAAGCCGAATTCTCCGCTCACACCTTCCGCTTCTATTTTTTCCACGTCACCGAACAGCTTAGCCACCTCGGCCTCAGCCCCTTCGGATACACGGACAAAAAACTTTCGGGAAGCATCATCAACACTCTTAAGGGAAAGCTTTTCTTCCTCCCAGATACAGATGATATGCTTGCGTCCGTGCTTTGCGCAGTCTATCACATCGGATACCACCGCGCTGGCGGTCGGAAGCTTTCCTGCTCCCCTTCCATAATACATGGAGTCTCCCAGGGTATTTCCTCTGATAAATATGGCATTGAAAACATCGTTCACGCTGTGCAGCGGGTTCTTTTCTCCTACCATAAAGGGCGCGACTATCGCCGCATATCCGCCGTCCAGCGCTTTGGCGCTCGCCAGCAGCTTAATGAATTTATTCATCTTTTTAGCGTAAAGGAAATCCTCTTTTGTTATTTTGGTAATTCCTTCCGTATATATATCTTCATAGCGGACCGTTTTTCCCGTCATCAGAGAAGAAAGAATGGCTATCTTACGACAGGCGTCATAGCCCTCCACATCCGCCTCCGGGTTACGCTCTGCATAGCCTTTTTCCTGGGCTTCCTTCAGGCAGGCGTCAAAATCGCTGCCTTCTTCCGCCATTTTTGTCAGAATATAGTTCGTCGTCCCGTTCAGAATACCGTTAATCAGTTCAATCCGTTCAGCGGTAAGAGCCACATTCAAAGGCCGGATGATAGGGATTCCCCCACCCACACTTGCTTCAAACAGATAATTGCAGCAATTTTCCCTGGCTGTACGGATCAGCTCCGCTCCATGATTGGCAACCAGTTCTTTATTGGAGGTACATACGCTTTTTCCTGCTTTAAGCGCCTGCATGGAAAAAGTGAAGGCCGGTTCATTGCCTCCCATAGTTTCGCAGATGATGGATACCTCGGGATCGTTCAGGATGATGCTGTAATCATGCACTACCCTGTCTTCATAAGGATCCCCGGGGAAATCTCTTAAATCCAGGATATATTTTACATGCAGCTCTTCTCCTGCTCTTTTATCAATGACTTCTTTATTGGTCTCAATTACTTCAACAACTCCGCTTCCTACCGTGCCATATCCAAGTACCGCTACGTTTATCATATCTCTTCCTCCATCTGCTTTTCTTTGTAAAGCTCTATTCCTTCGCCAAAATCTTGACGTTACGGACTCCCGACTTCTCTTCCATGGTTTCAAGCATCCTGGAAACATCTCCTGTGGTGCTTAAGACCTGTACGCTGATGCTTAATGATGCAACGCCGTTGATGGGAATACTCTGATGGATTGTCAGAATATTGGCGCCAAAGTCCGCGATTATCTTAAGCACATCGGACAAAAGCCCCGGCTCATCTTCAATTGACATGGCGAGGGTAATTGTGGTACCCTGTGCATTGTCATGAAAGGGAAATATATCATCCTTGTACTTATAAAAAGAACTCCGGCTGATATCCACTTTTTCCACCGCATCCTGGATGGTTGCAGCTTTTCCTGAATCCAGAAGCCGTTTTGCCTCTACAACCTTAAGGAGCACCTCCGGAACCGCCTTCTGTTTTACTACGTAATAATCTGTTGTTTTCTGCATATTTTTCATATTGTATCCGAAGCCTCTTCCTCTGTAAAAGCCTTTATTAAAAGTTGTCTTTCCACTGCATACATTTGTGTGTCACCGATGGATATTGTAGCATAGGGCTACCCGGAAAGCAATAAAAACTTTCGGACGGATTGTATTTTTGTAAATACAATCCGTCCGAAGACCGCAGATTATCAGCTTTTTCGTCTTTACCACAGCCAGATAAGCAGACAGCGAATACCCAGAAGAAGCAGCAAATGGCCGGGATAAAAGAAATAGAAGAAATATTTGCCTTTTTTCATATATCTCTTTCCATTATCGGCATACAGGAAAAAGAAGGAAAAAATACAGAAAAACTCAATGCTGAGGGATGCGGTAACCGAAGCTCCCGTACGAAGCCCCAGAGGCACATCCAGCAAAAAGGAACCGAGAAAGAGCAGCGGTGCAAAGATACACTGACTCTTCCTGTTGCCGCGCAGCAGATAAAGGGCTGCAATCAATACGACACCCTTATAATCGTAATCTGCGCCTACAAGCCCGGCCGCCGCCATTCCCGCCGCGATAAATACCACGCCTGCTCCAACGGACAGACAGCGGTTTTCTCTTTTTTCCGCCCATCTCAGCCCCGCCAGTGTCAGAAGGCCAATCAGAAGTGTCCAGAATACATTCTGGTACTCGAATGTTATCCCTCCAAAAAGGAGCAGGTCAAAGGGAATCTCGGAAAGCAGGGCAAAGCCCAGAAGCCGGAAGGCATACCGGGCCGTACTCCTCGTATGGAGGAACCCCTGGACCAAAAGATAGCAATATATGGGAAAGGCCAGACGTCCAACACTTCTCATTATTTCATCCACAGTCAGACAGACCTGAAATGCCTGGCTGTCATAAGGGAGCTTCCCAAGGAAAAAAGACTCTATGATGCCTGCTCCCGCATGATCGATAAACATAGTCACCAACGCCAGCATCTTCAGAGCATCTTCGGAAAACCTCCCGTTTTTATCCCTGAGATTTCTCATTACGGTCTGTGCACCGCTCTTCTTTTTTCCCATAATAATCCTTTCCGTCCATTCCATTTGTATTATCTGCCGCTGCTGCAGGTTCAGGCGGCAAAAAATAACGGGGCCAGCGGCCCCGTTTCTTGTAATTCCGGCTTATATAAGCGGATACTTATCTGTCAATGTCTGTACAATGGCTCTTGCCTCAGGGATTTTGTCTTCGCCTCCCTTGATCACCAGAGCGATTGCCTCTGCAATCCTGTCCATATCCTCCGTATTCATTCCTCTTGAAGTAACGGCAGGCGTTCCCAGACGGACACCGCTCGTTACAAACGGGGACTTCGGATCATTGGGAATCGTATTTTTATTGCAGGTGATATGAGCAGCATCAAGCAGCTTTTCCACAGCTTTTCCCGTGAGGTCAAAATTGGTCAGATCCACGAGCATCAGATGGTTATCCGTACCTCCGGAAACAATCTTGATACCGCGTTCCATCAGGCCGTGGCAGAGCGCCTGCGCATTGTCAATAATCCCCTGCTGGTAAACCTTGAAATCATCGCTTAAAGCTTCCTTGAAGCATACTGCCTTGGCGGCGATGACATGCATAAGAGGGCCGCCCTGGGTTCCGGGGAAAATTGCCTTGTTGAAGTTATACTTCTCAGCCGCTTCCTTATTGCAGAGGATCATGCCTCCTCTCGGCCCGCGCAGTGTCTTATGGGTAGTGGTGGTAACCACATCCGCATAAGGGATAGGGCTCGGATGAAGCCCTGCGGCAACCAGGCCGGCGATATGGGCCATGTCCACCATCAGGCAGGCTCCCACTTCATCGGCAGCCTCTCTGAAAGCCTTGAAATCAATGGTTCTTGCATAAGCGGAGGCTCCTGCAATAATCATTTTAGGCTTGCATTCTCTGGCAATCTGTTTCATTTTATCATAATCGATAAAGCCGTCGTCATTCACGCCGTAGGGTACGACATTAAAATATTTTCCGGACATATTCACCGGGCTTCCGTGTGTCAGATGTCCGCCGTGATCCAGGTTCATGCCCATGATCGTATCTCCCGGATTCAATACGGCAAACTGTACTGCCATATTGGCCTGTGCGCCGGAATGGGGCTGTACATTGGCATAGTCACAGCCAAACAGTTCTTTGGCGCGTTCAATTGCCAGATTCTCTACCACATCCACACAGTCGCATCCGCCGTAATATCTCTTGGCCGGATACCCTTCCGCATATTTATTGGTAAGTACGCTTCCCATTGTGGCCATAACAGCCTTGCTCACCCAGTTTTCAGAAGCAATCAGCTCAATATGGCTGTTCTGTCTTTCCTGTTCGTCCACAATCGCCTGTGCGATTTCCGGGTCGGTCTTCTTCACATCGTCCAGAGAATACATCCTTTCAACCTCCTGCATAAGTAAATCCACCGCCAAACGACATTGCGGTGCGTTAATATATTAAATTGCGATGGGATGATTATAGCATATATCCTTCGAAATGCAAATATAAAAAAATCTAAAAATTATTCTTATTCTTTTCTTAATACCTCGCCAGACCCTTTACTTGCCTATTTTTTTCTGCTACAATACAACCTTAGAAAATCAATAATTATGGGGAAAGCCGGGGAGATACATATGTATTCATTTTTGGTAAATCCTGCCTCTCGTTCCGGACGGGGACAGAAGTACTGGGAACGGATAAAAAGCATTCTTGAGGAGAGACTAATACCTTATCAGGTCTATTTTTCAAAAGGCCCCGGCGATATGGTTAATCTGTCCCGCCGCCTTACCGGAGCTCTGACTCCTGACGGAGAAGATATCCACCTGGTGGTATTAGGCGGCGACGGCACCGCCAATGAAGTGGTACAGGGGATTGTAAATTTTTCCAAAACCCGTTTCAGCTATATTCCTACCGGTTCCAGCAACGACCTCGCACGGGATACCGGAATCAGCCGTGACCCTGTGGAAGCGTTGGAACGCATTCTGGCTTCCGCCAGGGAACAGCCCATGGATGTAGGCTTCCTTCATTATAATACCGCTTACAGTTCCGACGGCGGACAGCCTTTGGAAAAACCGGCGGAGGACAGACGTTTTCTGGTAAGCAGCGGCATCGGCTTTGATGCGGGGGTATGCCAGGAGGCCATGCACTCAAAAATAAAAGATTTCCTGAACAAAGCAGGCATGGGCAAGCTGACCTACCTTGGCATCGCCTTAAAACAGCTGATACGCTCCGGGAATGCGGCTGCTGAACTGACAGTGGAAGGAAATGGGGATTCCTCCCAAAAGGTGAGTTTATCCCGCCTGATGTTCATTGCCTGTATGTCTCATTGCTATGAAGGCGGCGGATTCTATTTCTGTCCCGGCGCCGATGCATCGGACGGAATCCTGGATTTGTGTACGGTGAGCGGCGTACCCAAATGGAAGGTTCTCATGGTACTGCCTTCAGCCTTCACAGGAAAACATTACCGCTACAATGGTGTGGAGCGTTATTGCGGCAGCTCCATACGAATCCGAACCACGGTTCCCCTCTGGGTGCATACCGACGGTGAGGTAACCTGCCTTTCAGATGACATCCTGGTGAGCTGTTCCAGACAGCTGCTGCGTTTTTACTACTAATTGATTATGAGGCGACTATTATGAAAAACATCTATGAAAAGTATAAACACATTATCCCCTTTGCCTTGTATTTCCTCGTTTACATGACCTGGTTTTCATGGCTTGAACAAAGGCATATCTGGCAATACCAGATTATACATCTTGCGATAGACGATTATATACCTTTCAATGAAATATTTGTCATTCCTTACTTTCTGTGGTTTGTCTACGTACCGGGAGTTGTCCTGTACCTGGCCTTCCGCAACAAGGATGATTATTACAGAACGGCAATATTCCTCTGTACCGGAATGACTGTCTTTCTGTTGGTTTCCACCTTTTTCCCCAACGGGCAGCGCTTACGGCCCATCGTCATGCCCCGGGACAACATTTTTACCCAGATGGTTGCATCCCTTTACAGAACCGACACGCCAACCAACCTCTGGCCGAGCATCCATGTTTATAATTCCCTTGGAGCCCACATAGCCCTGTCCCGTTCCCAGGCAGGCAAAAAGAAATGGGTGCGCGTTTCCTCCGGTATCCTGTGTGTTTCCATAATTCTGGCTACCGTATTCATCAAACAGCATTCCGTATTCGATATGCTGACAGCCTTCGTTATGGCAGCTGCCATGTACGGCATTGTTTACCACTATGATGTTCTTATCTACCTCAAACAGCACCGCACTGCCAGAAGGGCCGCCAAAACCGCCCGCAACGAAGCCAAATAACCTGAATTTTTCAAATCACCCGTCTGTCTACCGACAGTCGGGTGATTTTTTGCCCTCTATATCTTATAATATAACCAAATAAACAGGAGGTAACCGCTATGGACAATCAAGCAACCGGCCTTTTCATAAAACAACTCCGCACCGAAAAAAATCTTACCCAAAAGGAACTAGCCGACCGGCTTCACGTAACAGACAAAGCCGTATCCAAATGGGAACGCGGCCTCTCCCTGCCCGCAGTCGATCTGCTTCAGCCCCTCTCCCAGGCCCTCGGCATCTCCGTAGTAGAACTGCTGGACGCCCAGCGCCACCAGGACAACAGCATCGATCTGCAAAAAGCCAACGCCATCCTGGAAGACACCACCCGCCGCCTCAAAAAAACCATCCGGAGAAAACGCCTCGCCCTCCTCATCATCTTCATTCTCCTCTTCATCACCACCAGAATCAGCGGCCGGATCCTCTGGAATCAAGGCCTCCTTCTCGACGAAAGCTCCCTTGGCATCCAGGACCTCTACTACACCCCCTGGGACAACACCCTCTCCTGGATCCGCTTCGCCCTCCAGTTCCTCCTCCTCTGGATCACGTTCTTTGCCGCCCTGCGCAAAGAATAAAAAGACTAAAAAAAGTGCCGGCTGATCCGGCACTTTTTTCGTCCAAGGCTCATCGCAATGCCCGGTCTGACTGGTCAGTGCAAAGCGCACACCCCTGTCCCGCCAATGCGCCTGGCTGAGGAACGGGGAACGGCACAGGGGAACTCCCCACTAATTAAACTTAAAAAACCTCTGGCAAAGCTTATACCCCTCCACGGATATTTTTCTTCCCCCTTTGCCCGGCAGGTTGGTATAGCTTCCCAGCAGGCCGTAACGGAGACGGAAGAAAACAACAGGATCTTTCTGCTTGATATATTTCCAGAGTTCATTTTTCTTCTCCAGATTTTCTTCAACTCCGGAATAGATCAGCATGATCGATGAAACCGTAGTGATGATATCCAGATAGTTGAGCATATAGTTACGCAGTTTTTTGTGGGTTGCAAGGAACTGCTTTTTAGACACCACATAATCAACCATAATCTTATTCACCTTGAGCTGCTGGTCGATTCTGCCTATCATAACCTGTTCATTCACGGACTGATCCGCTCTTCCGATATAATAACGGTAGAAATTCACGTCCATATAGTACATTTTCTTCACATAGGGCAGCGGCTCAAATACAAAAATGTTATCCACATAGAAGGTATGCTCCGGCAGCTTCAGCCCGCAGTCCTTCAGCAGCTTTGTCCTGAAAATCACGGAATGCATGAGGATATATTGTCCTTTATGGAACCTGTGGACATCATTCCAGGTAAATAACTCTTCCTCCGGCAATACATGATGGTAACGGATTACCTTTTTACGCTTCTCGCCTTCCTTTTCGTACACATAGTTGGCAATCATCATATCCAGCACTTCTTCACCGCCGGTAAGCTCTGTAAGCTTATCCAGGATCTCCCGATAGGCAGTATCCGACACCCAGTCATCGCTGTCCACCACTTTAAAATACAGCCCGGTGGCATTTTCGATACCGGTGTTGACCGCTGATCCATGGCCTCCGTTTTCCTTATGGATCACTCTGATAATGGAAGGATATTTCAACGCATATTCATCCGCAATAGCAGCTGTTCCATCTGTGGAGCCATCGTCCACAATCAGGATTTCCACATCCTCCCCTCCCGGGAGAAGGGATTCGATGCATTTATGCATATATTTTTCTGAGTTATAGCAGGGTATTGTTATTGTCAGCAGTTTCATAGCTTCCTCCATTCCGCACCGGCAGCGTTCCTTTCCGTTCGCCCGGCATTCATCAATTATCGTAACTGCTCATTTCCTTCACAGTTACTGATTATCTACATTTTCAGCTTCATATTTCCCGTTTCCTATACGGATCTGCAGATAATCCGTATAAGCCGCATAGGCGGAAGGAATTGGATATTCCTTCTCCGTACGGGCAGGCTCCACAAATAAAAGCCCTTCCTTCACGCCTCCCACCGGCTCCAGCTCATCCACACGGATACAATAACCTATCATTTCCCATTCCTTATGGGAAAAAACATGTCTGGAGTCAGGCAGCCTGCTTATCCGTAAAGGATGCATCCCCTTTTCTTTTAAAAGAGCCAGGACTTCCTCACGGCTCAGATGGCCTTCTGCGGAAGGAAATTCGTACATTCCCGCCAGAAGCCCTTTATCCGGCCGTTTGCGTATCGCTGTTCTCACAGCATCCTGTATAATCAAAATCGTCTTTTTCTCTACAGTGCGTATTTTCTTTGGCGCCTTTTTAGGAAAGTCCGTCTCTTTTGACTGAATATGGGCCTTACAGGAATCTTTCCATGGGCATTCTCCGCATTTCGGCATCCCGTTGGGAATGCATACCGTAGCGCCCAGTTCCATCAGTGCCTGGTTGAAATCACCTGGGCGGTCCTGCGGAATAACCGCCTGCAGATCATCTTCCACGCTTTTTCTTACTTTAGTATTCAGCATATCCCTGTCATCCATACGATATCTGGATATAACCCGAAGCACATTTCCATCCACCGCAGGAACAGGTTCTCCATAGGCAATAGAAGCCACCGCACCTGCCGTATAGCTGCCTATTCCCGGCAGCTTAAGAAGTTCCTCCGTCTCTGCAGGCATTACACCCGCATACTCGGCCATGATCACTCCGGCCGCCTTCTTCAGGTTCCTGGCCCTGTTATAATAGCCCAGGCCCTCCCACAGCTTCAGAAGCCTGTCTTCAGGCACATCGGCAAGTGCCGCAATATCGGGAAGGCTCTCCATAAAACGCTGAAAATAAGGCTTCACAGCCTCCACACGGGTCTGCTGAAGCATAATCTCCGAAATCCATACCCGGTAGGGTGCGGGATCCTCCCTCCATGGAAGGACACGCCTGTTTTTATCATACCATTTAAGCAGCGGAGCCGCAATAGTTTCCAGTCCATCCTGTTCTTTATCCGGATTCAGAATCACCGGAATTTCATAACTGATTTGCATACTGTCCCTGGTCACATGGCAGCCATAGGCATACAGCCCTACTCCGGCCGCTTCCGCCCTTTCCAGCGCCTGGGCAAAGGCGGGCTGAGCCTGCCTGTTGGGAGTGAAATACCGGATCCCTTCCATCTGTACCACAAAAAGGATTCCCGCCTCATAGCCATTTTCCCTGGCGGTTATCAGTTCTTCCACATGCTTAAGCGCACGTAAAGAAGGCGCATCCGGAAACATTGCCACACCTTCTGTTTCCAGGGTAACGCCTTTCACCTCCAGCCACATTTTGTTTTCTTTTGTTTCCAGATAAAAATCAAATCTGGAATTGCCATAGGTACATTCCGGCCTGAGCACCTCCACATCCGGGAACAGACCTCCCGAAGCCAGCCATTCACCGGCGGCTTTATTGGGCGCCGCCGAATCCATATTTACCATGAGTCCTTTTTTTTCCACTCCGACCAGGTCATAGGCTGTCTTCCGTTCCGGATTGCTGCTTTTTTCCAGATATACCCGGACTCCCTTCCGAAGCAGTTCTTTGCATCTTCCGGTATTTTTCACATGTACCTTTTCCGGATTTCCGTCTATTTCCACATAAGCAATAAACCGGTTCGGCCTTTCTATAAATATACCTTCCTTTATATTCTCATACTTCATATATTACCTGCTGTCCGTATTTTTTATTATGTCATAACAGTTCAGATAAGTCTGAACCGTTACACTATGTTCTTTCTGCCAGGATTCTTTTTCCTGTCATCTCTTCCTTTTCTTTCCGGGCTGGGCACTCTGGCTGAAGGCACTGCTGCCGAGGCATTTCCCGTGTGCGCCGCCTGATCGTCAAAAAAGATATGGGCGCCAAAGGCCGCCAGAATTTCTTTTTTAGAAATGCCTCCCAGAAAAAAAGCTTCATCTATCCTTATATTCCATGCACGAAGAGTCCGTACCACTCGTTCATGGGCAGGTGCGCTTCTGGCCGTGACCAAGGCTGTCCTGATAGGAGTCTGCTCCGGCGAAAACTCCTGCTGCAGCGCCGCTATGGTTTTGAGGAAGCGGGCAAAGGGCCCTTCCTCCAGCGGACTGTCCGCCTTCAGCCGTTCATTTTCCTCAAAGGCAGCAAGACCCTGCTCCTGAAAAATCCGTTCCGATTCATCCGTAAATAAAACGGCATCCCCGTCAAAGGCAATCCGAATCTGCCGGATATTCTCTTGCTGCGCATATTCCCTGCCTCCGTCACAGATTATTCCCGCAGCAATGCCTGAATCCACCGCTCTTTGCACATCATCCTCATATGCGGAAAGAAACAGATCTGTCCGGAAAGCTTCCAGGTAAGGGGCAAGAGACGCGCCTCCTGCCAGTACTGCGCGGGTGATATCCAGACCGTAATACTCGATGGAACGGAAAACACGCAAAGAAGTATCCGCACTGTTTCTGGACATTATGATCACTTCCACTCTGCCCTCCTGCCCGGGCAGGGCATTGATCGCGAGCAGAGCCTTTACCAGCGGAAAACCGGGACCGGGCCGCAGGATATCCCCTTCATGCTCTGTCTGGTACTTCCGGTAGCTTTCCACTCCCTCTTTCTCAAAAATTTCATTTTCCAGGCTCAGGTCAAAAAGTGCCCTTGTGGAAATACCGATTACCAGCCTGTTATCCAATTCATATGCCATGAAGCACTCCTCCTTCGGTGCAGTTCGGAGTCTTCATAATGCCCCGATACTATCTGAGGCGGTTACATTCATACTTTTCCAAAGTTATCAGACAATTTTTTAATGTCTGGTATCGCTCTTCCAGCTCTCCTTCTTCCAGTTCCAGATCCAGGGAAACAGCTATGGTATTCAGCATATCATCCGTGATACGGCTTTGCAGACCGACCAGTATATTCAGTTTATCCTCATAGGTATCCGCATCCAGGAATTTCATGAGCAGAGGATCAAGAACTGCTTCTTCCTCTTCCATCCACAGATTTTCCTCCTGGCGGAAGGAGTCACCGTTCATTCCCTTTTCTTCCTCAGGTTCTGAGGGCAACGGCTCTTCCTCCGGAGCTCCCTGTCCCAGAATCTGGGGCACCAGGGTAAAACGGTATTCTGCCTTTACCTGCGGATATTTGTCATGATCCACCTTGCTTACGAACATTTCCAGGGGTCTTACAAACACCTGAAAATCACCGTAGAGCGCCTGGTAAACCACCATGCTTTCCCCTGTCTCAGAGTGGGTTGCAAGCGTGATTACCTTATAAAGATTTCCTTTAAAATGCTGATATATTTCATTTGGCCTGGGGGTTCTTTCCATATTTTTCTCCCGTCCGCACGTATGGCCCGATGTATATTTATGTTATGTTTTCAGGTTTCCGGGCGTGCTTTATGCTATATTATACCCCCAAACGATTTTAATGTCATTCCCCAAATCTAAAGTGCTTATAGAAATTCCTGGATTTCCGTCCAGACCATGCCGTTAACATAGTGGCCTAAGAGCATCCGTCCCCGCCGATAAGGCGGCTATCATAGACGGATGCCATAACTGATCGTACCCGCAGGGTGTGATCAGTTATATTCCTGGTAAAGGCTGCAGCCTTCCACTCCGAAATCCACTTTACCAACACGGTTAAGAATGGCCTTCTTTTCTATATCATTCAGCCGGTCAAACCGCTGGTTATGGATACGCAGATGATATCTGCGCTCACCGCCCACTTCCTTTGTATAGGTCAGCGTCAGCCCGCAGTTGGAATAGCCTTCCTGTTTGAGGATCTCCCTTACCTGTTTCAGATATTCTTCCTCCAGAAGGACATAATACTTCTCATCCACCTTCACCCTGTCCCTTGTCTGGCTCATCACCGTTCCCGTGATAAAGAATGCGCATACAAGCATTATTACCCCGGTAACTGCCAGAAGCCCTGTTCTTTTCCTTAGTTTTTCCCTCATGATCATTTCCTCCGCCCTGCACCTTTTTGCCTATTATGGCACTTCATCTGTACTATAATACGGACTTAACCGCCTGTTCGGATTTGTCAGGCAGTAATTACCGAGCTTTTATAGATTAGATGCGGCATGGAAGAAAAAAGTTTCAATTGAGATAAAAATATTTATTTAAAAAGAATTTTGGGCAGAGCATTAAAAAAACCTTTCATTTTATTTTGTGCTTCTTTAAATAAATTATCATTGATTTCAGGGAACTCTTCATTAATTATAAATAGAAAATGTTTTAGCACCATCTGTTAGAATTTTTCTCATTTCTATTCCCGTCTGCATGCATATCAAACATACTTTAATATTTCGGCAAAATTATTAATATGATAATCCGCATACTTCATAATATTATTCCTTTTTTCGCCATTCTTATTTTCAAGCGCCTCTGTAAATATTGTTTTCATCCCGGCTGATTTTGCTCCAAATAATTCATTGGAGCCGCCATCCCCCACAAATAAACTCTCATCCGGCAGTACCTTTAGATTCTGCATTGCAAGTTCGTAAATCTGTCTGTCCGGTTTTAAATATCCCACATTACAAGAAAATATCACATCATCAAAAAAGGAAGCTAATTTTGATTCACCCCAATATTTACAGTCTATAATGTCAGCATTGCTTATTAAACCTATTTTTATCTTTCGGTTTTTTAATATTTTTAAGACATCAATCAAATCTTCTGGTACATTATGTAATGCATTTTTCATTCTTTTTTCACGTGCAGATAAAATCTTCTTTTTTTGAATATCATTCACTTGAAATGGAATAACAGAAATAATTCTGTCTATAATTTCCATTTCCGATTTGACTTGTCCCAAAGCTCTTTCCTGGTACACCATATCATTTTCTGCATAATTTTCCCATTCAGTCATCGACAAATGCAGTATATCATATTCATTATTAATTTTTTCATAAGATGGAATTATCAGCGTAAAAAACAGGTCAAAATATACAGCTTTTATCATTTCTTTCTCCGCATGCTCCTATGCATATGTATATCTCGTTTACTTATCAACAGGTTGATATCACTATTCATTCAATTTTATCCCTTTGATAATCAACCGATCCAATTCTTCAAAATTATTAACTGTTAATCCCTCATACGCCACATTATCTCGATTAAATAAAACAGGAATAATACCCAGACTTTCTGCTGCAACCAAATTATCCACACTATTGTCTATGAAAATACACTCTTGTGGTAAACTTTTGCTTTGCTTTAATGCATATTTAAATACTCTTATATCCGGCTTTCTGCATTTTATATCGCCGCTCACAATTTTCTCATGAAAAAACTTATTAAGATTATAAAATTCCGTAATATACGCACTCCACTCTGAAACATCATTGGACACTAAAATAAACCTGAATTTCCTAAAGTATTTTTCAGCAAAAGGTATAAAACTATTATCCAGTGTCAAATAATTTTCCAGATAATTTTTCATATGACGCTGCGGATTTGTAAATCCTAATTGTAATAAAAAATCATCTGAGCTTATTAAACCATTTCCAGCTTTTGTAAACAGCTGTTCTTCCTTAAACTGTCTAATCAGTCTTTCATGTTCCTGATCAGGAAAATAGTTCAAAGTATATGGAACAAAATTACCTTTGCTTTCCTTTAATATTACTCCATACATATCAAACAAAATTGTCCGCAGCATTTCTGTCCCTCCCTGCCAGTTCCATCCAAATACATCAGATAATAACAAGGCCCCTCCGTCCCTGTACTTTTCTCCAACCGGAAAAAGCACAGGGACGAAGAGGCCCAGCCGCTTCTTTATTATTGTATCACTTCTCCAACAAGCTTATTTACCAGGGCTCCGTCAGCCTTTCCCTTAACGCGGGGCATAAGCTCCTTCATAATCCTGCCCTTATCCTTCCCTGTAGGAGCTTCAATTCCCAGCCCGGCAAGAACTTCGCTGATTTCTTTGCGGATAGCTTCCTCGCTCATCTCTTCAGGCGCAAATTCCTTCAGGACAGCCAGACGTTTTTCGCATTCCTCGATGATATCCGTTCTGTCCGCAGGGGCCAATTCCTTAGTCTCCTGAGTCTGCTTGATTTCCTTTTTGATAACTTCGTTTTCTTCTGCTTCGGTCAGATCCGCTCTTTTATCAATGGCTTTGTTTTTGAGCGCAGCCAGAAGAGCGGATAAAGTATCCTTTCTGTCCTTATCCTTATTCTTCATAGCCGCAACCATCTCTGCCCTTACTTCTTCTATTTTTCCCATATTTACTCCTTTCCGTGCGCTTAACGCATCCATCAAAGTCTTATTCTAATTCTTCCCTGCAGAAATAGCAGGTATACTTCTGTCTGCTCCCCTGGGGAACCAGATTGTCCGCACCGCAATAGGAACAGGTCACACGCCTCATACCCTGTGGTACGCTGTCTCCTTCATATAACCTCTTTGCAGCGGGCAGCCCGCCGGTTTCCCATCTGGCCCGCTGGTTCTCCTGCCTCTTTTCCTGACGGTGTTCCGCTTCATCCAGAACAGCCTTCTGCCTGAGATAATCGGTTGTGGACATGTCGGCTTCCCCGCCCTTTTTATGAACAGCGGAGTGGGCGACATTCTTTATGCCCTCTTTTTTATTCTTCTCCGGCACTGTACCGGCCGAATAATTGGTCATGCCCGGCTTGGCTGTCCCTGTTTTCACCTGTGTTCCTGTCATGGCCTGTGTCTCTCTCCCCACAGGCTGCCGGGAGGGCTGAGGTGCTGACGGCGGCTGTGTATAAGCCGGCGGTACCGGGGGCGGCGTATTATTTTTATAATAGGGATTCTGATCACTGCTGCCGCCTCTGTTTTTCCCTCTTAAAACTCCCGATACGGCCAACATAATAACGACCCACACGATGACAGATATAAATCCGCTCATATCTTTTCTCCTTTGTACTGTCTGTTCTATGCACGTCCTGAAGCTCTGCCTCCGGAACTGTATCTTACGATAAGAAGCTCTACTCCCATGGTGTCATTCAGTCGGCCGCTCTTTACCGCTTCATCTGTGCTCACGCAGGCCTCCAGGGCCTCGCGCAGTTCTTCCTTTTTAAATCTTGCGGCCTGGCTCACATATTTGCCTGCAATAAAGCTGTGCAATCCGGTTTTTTCACCGATCTTCCTGTTGTCACAGCCTTTCGCCTTCAGTTCTTTTACCTGAAGGAGCAGATTGAACTGCCTTCCTATGAGAAAAAGAATACGCATAGGCGGTTCTTTCAGCGCAAGCAGGTCATAATACAGCTTCAAAGCCTGCTGCTGCCTGCCCATGGCGATGGACTCCACCATATCAAATATCTGGCTTGTCACCTGATGGGTACAGACAGCTTCTATATCCTCTTCCGTAATCGTATCTTTCTTCAGGGTATAGCAGAAAAGCTTCTCCATTTCCCTGCTGATATTTTCCATGTCCGAACCGGTTTTCTGGAGGAAAAAATCCAGGCTGGCAGAGGAAATCACCTTGTTTTCCTTCTTTATTCTTCCCAGCACCCATCTTTTCAGCGTGGTCTCATCCTGTGTGGCAAACTCCACCGCACAGCCATTGTCCTTTACGGCCTTAAAAAGCTTATTCCTTTTATCCACCTCGGACTCTGAAAAAAGGATGCACACCGTGGATGCCGGTTCCTTCAGATAATCCGCCAGCTGCTCGCCGCCTTTCTTGAAAAAACCGCTGTCCTCAATGAGAATCACTCTTCTTTCCGCAAGAAAGGGCATGGTTTCCGCCAGATCTATGATTTCGCCGGGATTACTGTTTTTACCCTTGAAAACGGTAAAATTCATGGTGTCCCCGTCCTGCACAAGGGCCTCTTTCAGCTTGTCCCTGTACTGGTTCTTCAGATAGGCTTCCTGTCCGTATAACAAATAAACCTGCCTGAACTGCCTGTTTTTAATGTCTTCCAACAGCTGCTGCATTTCAGGCCTCCTTCCTTCGCCGCATTTCATTCTTGTCCTCTAATATCATGACACATTCGTGTCTGTCAGTCAACGTCCAAAAAAGGCTCCACCCTTATTTTTTTATTTTTAGCCCTTATCGTAACCGCGCCGCAGTCCGTGGTTATGAGTACGGGAATTCCTCTTTCCTCGAAGCGCTGAAGTACTTCTTTATGAGGATGTCCATAGGAATTATTTTTTCCGCAGGAAATCAGCGCAAGGGAAGGAGCCGCCGCATCCAGGAATTCTTCTGTAGTGGAGGTATCCGAGCCATGATGAGCCGTTTTCAGGATATCACAGCCTTCTAAAAGCTCTCTGGAATACTTTGCTTCCTCTTCTTCCAGCATACGCATTTCCCCCTCCGCCTCCACATCACCTGTAAGCAGCGCCGTGAAGGCCGGTTTCTCCCCATCCCCTTTCACACGCAGCTTCAGCACCAGAGAGGAGGCATTCCTGTCTTTATAAAATCCGTTTTTCTGCGGATACAGGCATAAAAATGATGTTTTTCCATCGGATAGTTCTTCTCCGGCTATCATGCGGTATACAGGGATTCCATGGTTCCGGGCGCTTTCAAGGAGCTTATCCGGTTCATCACCGTCAGGGCCTTCACCCGGCAGCACCAGGCCTCCTATGGGGATTCCGCTCTGATCCGCCCATTCGAAAACCGCATCCAGCCCGTTGACATGATCTTCATCCCAGTGGCTCACAAAAACAGCCTCCAGCCGATCGACTCCCTGGTACTTCAAAAAGGGGATCACCTGCCAGGTACCGGTATCTTTCCGGGATGTGCTGCCCGCATCATATAAATAATGGTTTCCGCTCTCCGTCCGGATATAAATACAATCCCCCTGCCCCACATCCAGCATGGTAAGCTGTGTTTCACCGCGGGGATTCACTGCGAAAATCAGGCACAGTATCGCCGCCAGAGGCCACCCGGCTTTTTTCGGGATTTTTTCAGCCAGCGCAAGGAGTACCGCCAGCCCTGCATAAAAAAGAAGAATCTGCCACATATGGGGCATACCCGCATGCCATCTTCCCGGCAGGTGCTGTGTGAGCAGGCACAATTTTTCATAAATAAGAAAAATTCCCCTGACCGGCAATGCCATCATGCTAAGCAGCGTACCGCTTGCTGCCCCAAGGCCGGTGAAAAGGCCCCCGGTCAGCACAAGCAGAAGGATTCCGCCCATAAGGACTCCCATAAGCGGGATAACCAGGACATTGAGCAGCACAGAAAACAGGTTCCATTCATAAAAAGAGGCAAGAAGCACCGGAAGTGTTGTCAGATTGATACAAAAGCTGGCACGAAGCCCCTCGATCAGCTTACTTTTAAGAGGGCCGGCCGGCGGGGTATATCTGATCCCTCCCCCCGCACGGGCCGCTTCACTTCCCATCCTGGAAAACCGGGGAATCACCACCGCCGCACCCGCTGCCGCCATGAATGACAGCTGAAAACCGCTGTTTGACAGGTAAGCCGGATTTTCCACAAGAAGCAGCGCCGCCGCCAGGGAAAGGGCCGTGGGCATGTCATAGGTTCTGCCCGCCAGACCGGCCAGCATGTATAGGAAAAACATGAATACGGCCCGTACGGCCGACGGGGATGCGCCGGTCATTATCAGATAGGAAATAAGAACGAAGGAGGAAAGCAGAGAAGCTGTTTTCCGGGACAGACGCAGTGTCAGCAGCCGGTAAAGCCCCATTCCCAGCAAAGAAATATGTAATCCCGATATCGCAAGGATATGGGCAATTCCCGCTTCCTGGTACAGGCTCTTAAGCTCCCTGTCGATTCCTTTCTTTTCCCCAAGAAGCATCGCCTTCGCCACAGATGCCTCCTTTTCCGGAAAAACTGTTTCCAGGATATCACCCGCACGGCATCTGATTTCATAAAGGAAATGACGGTAAGCGGAATAATTTCTGCTCTTTCCGGTAAGCACTGCATCTGTCAGCTGCATGCTGATCCCCAGGCCGGCATAATATGCTCTCTCGTCAAATTCTCCCGGATTGGTAGCCTCCCTGAAATGACGTGCCTTTCCCTGATAGCGGACTCTGCTTCCTATTTCGGGAAGCCTGCTTTCTTCTTCGGAAAGCAAGTTTTCCGAAGCAAGCCTGCAGATCACCTGCGCTGCATCTTTATATTCAGTTGTTGTATTGGATATTGGCTGATTGAAATGATCAGAATTGCTGAATTCAGAATTGTTTTGTAAATCGAAGCTGGTATCTGAGGCCGCAGCCATTAAAAAAATAAGCTGTATGGGACGGCCGGTCGTCACATCCGTATAACTGACGATATCCCGGACCGTTCCCACAATCGTGCACCGCTGCCCGTCCTCCGCCGGAGGGGAAGGGACAGGCAGCGGCTTTATCCACGTTATAACCCTGACTGCCGCCACAAAGCCCAGCATTGCCAGGCATAAGGGTCGTCTCATTTTTGGTTTTCTCCTGTCTTAATCAGTTCCAGGTTCCTTTCGTACAAGTTCACGAGATTAAAGGTTTCCCGGAACACAATATCTGTTTTGCCGTTCACGGCTATCTGTACTTTATTTACGTTGGAAAGCTCGACCAGGGAATTGACTATGGAATATATCACTACATCGGCAGTGACATTATAAATCTGGGTCATGAAATTCTCATCCACATTCACATAGCAGATTCCGTCCTTTACCGTAACACCCAGAATTTTGGTGGCGGGGTTGATAACCGGAAAGGCGTCTTCGCTATCCGGCCCCTTCACCAGGTATTCCACTACCAGCTTTTCCATGGAAATATTGCTGTTATATTCCACCGGCTTGATGACTTCCACCAGGCCGTCCCCTGTTTCGTTGGCAAAATAAAGCTTCAGCTTCACCCCTTCATAGGTGTTCATCTCTTCTCCCGCATTATCGATAAACGCGTCTGCGGTCATGGGGCCTACGGTTACGCCGATATTATCCGTGAGAGGCTGTCCTCCCACCGTCATGAGCACATGATTGATCCCCTCCGCCTGGGAAAGTGTTCTGACAAGGGCCGCCCGTACCAGGATTTCCGTGGTAAAGGGCAGCTTTTTGTAGCTCTCATCCACATCCAGATCCAGCTGTCCGCCTTCCTCCACCTGAAAGCTGGTAATCCGGAATCCGTTCCCTACCGGGGATTTCAGGGACACATCCTCAGGGGTCGCCTCCAGCGCGGAAATCAGCTGACGGATCTGGCTTTCCGGCTCCTGGGAATCAATATAAAAAACTTCTTTTACGATTTTGGTTTCTTCTCTGTTCAGATAGTATATGTCGAACGCCTTTCCGCTCTGCGCTTTCTCCTGTTTCCCGCATGCGGAAAAAAGCAGGGAAAAAACGCCGCAAAGCAGGAATACCGCCGCCAACGCCTTTTTTTTGCTTGAAGCATCCTTCATCCGCTTATGGAACCTCCGTCCAATCATTCCTTTCCGCCGGCGTTTGTACCGGGGAAGCGTTTACACTCATTTTTCCGAAATTATCTCACATAGGTAAGGGGGATTTTTACCGTAAAGCAGGTTCCCTGGCCCTCCAGGCTGCTTACCTTCACGGAACCCCTGTGAAGCAGCACCGCATTTCTGGTGATGGCAAGCCCCAGGCCCGTCCCTCCGATTTCCCGGGAATGGGATTTATCCACCCGGTAAAACCGCTCAAAAATATGATCATAATCCGACTCCGGAATACCGATTCCGGAATCCGAGATTTCCACCGTAAAAAACTGATGATCCGCATCCAGAAGCACCTTTACCCAGCCGTGCTCCTTATTGTATTTTATGGCATTCTCCACCAGGTTCGTAAATACCTGGGTTATTTTCACTTCATCAAGCTCCGCCGTCACAGGCCGTATGCTTTCAAAAACCACTTCCACATCACGAAGGCGCGCTATGGGGCGCAGCCGCTTGAGCACGGACTCTATCAATTCATTTACGTCCACAGAGGTAATGTTCATCTGAGCCGCTGTCTTATCCATTTTTACAAGGGACAGCAGATCATTTATGATCTTATTTTCCCGTTCGATTTCATCCGCAATATCCTGCATGAATTCCTGGTACAGTTCGACAGGCGCATCCTGCTGCTGCATGAGGGAATCCGCAAGCACCTTCATGGAAGTAAGGGGCGTCTTAAGCTCATGGGATACATTGGATACAAACTCCTGCCTGGAATCATCGATTACCTTCATCTGCGTCAGCAGCTGGTTGAAGGCGTCTATGATATGCTCCGTCTCAATATAATCAGGCACAGCTATGGGTTCATCCGTAAAACCGTCCTTTACCTCCGTAATGGCCTGTGTTACCCGGTTAAAGGGCTTCACAAGGATCGTGGAAAAACCCACGGCCACCCCGAAAATACAGATGATCATAACGATTTCGATAATCAGGGCCTTCCGGTTCAGAAGCTCCATGGTCGCGGCTATGCTGTCCGTGGAAACACTGGCAAGCATGACTCCCTGCACCTGGCTGCCGTTTTCTTTTTTCACCGCATCGGCCGCCCCTGTCTGGTTCTTGCCCGACGTGGTTTCCTCAATGGGAATGGTCATTTCGATATAGCCGTTTTTCTTATCATATTTTGTTCTGCTCTGGCCTTTAAAGCAGAGAATGACCTCTTCCGAGATCATGGTTTTTCCTTCACTGATACTGTATGTATCTTTTACAACCCGGAAATTACTGTTTATTATGATAACACGTCCGTCATACAGATTGGACATCTGTTCCAGCTCCGCATTGATCGCTTCTGAGGAGGTGTCCTGAAGATAATTGTTATTCAGAAGATGGTTTGCGATAATCTTGAATTGTGTCTGTGTATCGGAAGTCCGAAGGTCAACCGCACGTTCCTCATAGCTTTGAAGAATGCCTATTCTCATAAAAATGCTGGGAAGGATACCCATAATAAGCATCAGCAAAAATATATAGACCTTCATGCTCCGAAGAACCGGTATTTTATAAATTAACTCCTTAAGCCTGGTAAGCATTTTGGCAGCTCCTACTATTCAGCCTGACATCGGTTCAAATTCAGCAGCCCGGGAAATTCCCGGGCTGTTCCCAAACCGGGTCAGGCACGGAAAAAGTAGCCTACGCCCCATTTGGTATGCACATATCTTGGTTCACTGGGATTGCTTTCAATCTTTTCACGAAGTCTCCTGATGTGTACGTCAACCGTACGCACATCGCCGGGGTAATCGCTGCCCCATACAAGCTTCAGAAGATTTTCACGGCTGTAAACCTTATTGGGATTCAGCGCCAGAAGCTCCAGCACATCAAATTCCTTCGCAGTCAGGTTTACTTCCTTCCCTGCAATATATACCCGCCTGCTGTCACAATCCAGACGCAGGTCGCCGTTCACAATGGTTTTGGGCGCATTGGATGCGCTGTCCCTGACTGTAGTCCTTCTCATGATGGCCTTGATCCTGGCTTTTACCTCCAGAATATTGAACGGTTTGGTGATATAATCGTCCGCCCCGTATTCCAGCCCCATGATTTTATCCATATCATCATCCTTCGCCGTGAGCATGACAATGGGCACATTGGAGAATTCCCTTATCTGCTGGCAGACCTCCAGGCCGGTAAGCTTGGGAAGCATAATATCCAGCAGGATTATATCAAATTCCGTATTTTTGGCATTTTCCAGCGCCTCTTCTCCATCGTAGGCACAGGTGACCTCCATTCCGTCCTGCTCCAGGCTGAACCGGATTCCCTTCACAATCAGTTTCTCATCATCTACAACCAATACCCGCTTTCCCATAGCTCCTCCAACGAATTTTCACTTTAAAGAATTTCATTCCTTACTGTCTGACGGTAATCCTGTCCCTGAGCTTTGCAAAGCTGCCTTCCTTGATTCCGTCCACTTTCATAATATCCTCAATGGTGCTGAAGCTTCCATGCTGCTCCCGGTAAGCCACAATGGCGTCCGCCCTTGTCTGCCCGATACCGGGAAGCGTCATCAGCAGCGCCGCGTCCGCCGTATTAATATCCACCAGGCCGTCTTCCGATTCCCCGCCGCCTTTTGCCGCAGCACCCCATGTATAACCGCCGCTCTTCACTTCTTCCAGCGTGGGTACCACAATCTGCATCCCATCGGCAACAACAGACGCCTGATTCACATCTCTTTCCGATGCATCCTGCGTCAATCCGCCCGCCGCCCGTATGGCATCCACCACCCGGCTGCCTTCAGGCAGGCTGTACACTCCCGGCTCCTTCACAGCGCCGCATATATGTACGAGACATCGGGAAAGCTGTATCTCTTCCTCCCCGGACTCTCTCCCCGCCGTTTCCGCCAAAGCCTCGGCGGCTTCTTCTGTCTTTTTCCTGTCCTCATCCTGCCCGGACTCAGACTGCTGCGTCAGCTCCTGCAGCTCCATTCCTCTGCCGCAGCCGTTTAAAACGAAAAGAAAGACCAGTACCATTAAAAGTACTGGAGTAATTCTGCAATTTGACATGTTATCTCCTTTTCACACATTAACGGAATTCCGTCAATCGCACAAAAAGGCCCCCGTATGCCGCTGCTCTTTTATTGTAAGATAAAAAACAGGGTTTTACAAGGAAAAGTTTACTTACTGATACAGATAAAATATCCGCCGCCGACCTCAGGCAGTTCCATGCCCGTTTTTCTGAGCCGCCTGTCCGGCTTTCCGCTCCCTGCCGTTCTGCACGGGCCGCTGATCTGCAAGGATTCCTGTAAGGGCCGTATAAACTCGCCGGTCCTTAGGCTGCGTATTTTGCAGCCTTAGTACCGCTGCGTGTTTATCCGAGCGAAAGCGTGCCCGCACAGGAACCTTGCAGAGCAGCGGCCCGCGCAGAACGGCAGGGAGCGGAAAGCCGGACAGGCGGCTCAGAAAAACGGGCATGGAACTGCCTGAGGTCGGCGGCGGATATTTTATCTGATCACTTTATTTCCATTTGAAAATCACTATTCCTGCTATGGCTACGGCCATTCCTATGGCCTTGCGCCACTCCCAGCCGGTCTTTTCCACACCGAACATGCCGAAAAGCTCTATGAGATAGGCGACAAGCAACTGGGCTACGACGATGAGCATTACGGCCCGGGCCGGTCCAAGCATATCCATGCTCTTAATGACCGTATAAGTAATAAAAGCGCCGATAGCGCCTCCCAGAAGCATATATTTAGGCTGTACCTGAAACACGCCGAGCAGAGAACTGCGGTCGGAAAATGCCCAGGCAATCAGGCACACCAGCAGTGCCGTAAACTGGACGAAGCAGTTCGCCACCCAGATACTGGAGGACTTGGTGACCTCTGTATTAAAAACTCCCTGGATACTCATCAGCGCGCCGGAAATCAAAGCAATAATCAAACCAATCATATGGGCCTCCTGTCATAGGAGCGCAAAATACGCTCCGGTATTTTAACGTAGGAAGCTGTTTCTTCGTAACAGTTCAGTTCCTCCCCTTCTGTCAGGTTTGCATTTCCATCCCTGTGCAGCCTTAGTACCGCTGCGTATTTATCCGAACGAAAGTGTGCCCTGACAGGAACCTTGCAGAACCGCGGCACACAAGAGGGAACGGGGAATACCGGCGGACAGGAATCCAAGGCTGCACAGGGATGGAAATCCCGGGCCGGAAATGCAAACCTGACAAAAGGGGAGGGGCTGAACTGTTACGTTTCTTCCCTCCCTACATTTTACCCCTATGACCGGCGGATTATTCTTCTTCGCCTGCATATTCTTCCTTTTCAGGCTCTTCGATATATTCCTCTTCAAAAGGCTGTCCGGTTACCTGCGTCATTATTTTTTCAGAAAGCGCTTTCAGTGTATCCGATACGCCGTCTCCCGACCAGATTCTTGTAAATGCGATTTCCATCTGTACCCAGTAATTGCTGGTTGCCATCATTTTGGGAATGGGTACGGAAAGCCCGTATTCCCTGCCGAAAGCCTCCGCCTGGGGAGAGGTGAAGGTCACACCCTTCCTGGCCGGCATCCTTCCGGTCCGTTCGTACAGGTTCTGCGCCCTGTCCACCGTCAGGTAAGCGGCGAATTCATTGGCGATATCTTTTTTCTGGCTGTAGCCGTTCACCACCACCGCATTCGTCACAGAAAGACTCTTTGTCTGCAGTTCTTCATTGATGTTGGGGATATTAGTTACCCCATATTCATAAGGAAACTCCCCGTTCTTTTTCGCTTCCTCAATCTTTGCCACAATATCCGTCGTAGCCACGGTGAATACCAGTTTTCCTTCTATAAATTCCCGGACCACGGAATCATAATCCACCTCCTCCGGATCAATGGAAAAAAACTGGTTCAGATCCTGATAAGCCATCAGGCATTTGATGGAATCCAGATTATAAATATCTATTTTCTCTGTGTTGTCACCCGTAGGGCCGCCCACATCAATATAGTTTCCCACAAAGAAGTAATTATAAAAAATATCCGCCACATCCCATTTGAAAACCGCCTCCACCTGTTCCGGCGCATCGTAGCTGTTGGCAAAGGTCAGTATGTCATCAATAGTGGCAGGTATCATGGCTTCTATCCGCTCCTGAAGCTGGGCTTCGTCCGCCGTAAAAGTCTCCGGCTCCGGATTATTCCCTACACCGTCCGGCACCAGCGGTTCCCCGTTTTCATCCAGCTCCTGCATGGCTTCTTCTCCGGCGAGAGCGTCCGCCTCCGCCTCCAGGGCGCTCAGGGCCAGGGCCTCCATATAGGTCTTATTATACACAAGGGCGCTCGTTTCAAAATAAAAAGGATAGCCCACAAGCTTCCCGTCATAGGTTACCGCTTCCAGGGCCGGCCGGGAGAAGTTGCTTTCATTCACTGCTCCCGCCTCGTCCCGGATGGGGCTGACCAGGCCGGAAAGGCTGGCTTTTTCCAAACTTTCATTGCTTATTATATAAAGATCCGGATAGGTATTGGTCTGCAGGGAATCCCTGTTTATATTTTCCAGATATTCCAGACCGGAAACCAGCTTTGGAATAACACGGACATTTTTTTCCTCGGAAAAATCCAGGGCAACACTCCCCAGATAATCTCCCAGGGCTTCGTCCGTATACCACAGGTTTATCGTAGGCCTGCTGATCAGGGCATTATCCGGAATTACTTCCAGACTTGCCAGCCTGTTGCTGCCGATTCCAAAATAGAGTAACACGCCGGCAGCCACCGCAACCACTGCCACAGCCAGTATTCTTTTCCAAAGCTTCATGCAATTTCTCCTTTTTTTCAGGATGTCTTTTTCTCATCCAGGCATTCTGTGAGGATAGCAAGCATTTCATCCACATTTTCCTTTGTGATGACCAGGGGCGGAACAAAACGGATAATATCCGTTCCCGCATTAATCAGGATCAGGCCTTTTTCCAGGGCGCGGTTAATAATATCGCCTACCGGAATGGAAAAAACCAGCCCCTGCATCAGGCCAAGCCCTCTGTGCGTCTCTATAAAATCATAGTTATCCACAAGCTCACCCAGCTTTTCTTCCAGATATGCACCGACTTCTCTCACATTATCTATTATATGGCCCTTTTCGAATAAATCAAGCACTTTGCTCACCGCCGCACAGGCCAGAGGATTTCCGCCATAGGTCGTGCCGTGATCGCCGCTGGCAAGTGAATGGGCTCCCACCTTCTCCGTCATCAGGAAAGCGCCTACGGGAACGCCGCAGCCGAGCGCCTTGGCCGTTGTCATAATATCCGGCTTCACACCGTAACGCTGCCAGGCAAACATCTCTCCCGTTCTTCCCATACCGCACTGGATTTCATCCAGAATCAGAAGGATATCCTTTTCATCACAGAGGGCGCGCACTTTTTTCAGGAATTCTCCGGTTGCGGGATAAATGCCGCCTTCACCCTGGACGGTTTCCAGGATGATCGCACAGGTTTTATCCGTGACCTGAGCAAGGACACTGTCGAAATCATTCAGATCCGCAAAACGGATGTTGCCGATCATGGGTTCAAAGGCCTCTCTGTAATGAGGGTTTCCTGTCACGGAAAGTGCGCCGAAGGTCCTTCCGTGGAAGGAATGGTTCATGGCGATGATTTCATGATCCGTTTTTCCGTCCTTAAGGAAAGCATATTTGCGGGCCGCCTTCAGAGCGCCTTCCACTGCCTCCGCGCCGCTGTTGGTAAAAAAGACACGATCCATGCCGGAGACCTTTTTCAGCTTCACCGCCGCTTCCACTGCCGGAACATTATAATAATAATTGGAAGTGTGGATCACCTTGTCTATCTGACCTTTCAGAGCATCGTTGTATTCCCTGTTATTATAACCCAGCGCGAATACGGCGATTCCGGCACAAAAATCCAGATATTTTTTCCCTTCGATGTCGGTAAGGTAAACGCCGTCGCCTTTATCCAGAACCACCTGGTAACGGTTATAGGTATGTAAAAGTGCGGCTTCCGCCTCATCGATATATTCTTTCATGCTTAAAACTTTTTCATCCATCATTTTTTTACCCCTTGTCCGCTTCAGCGGACATTAATTCAATATTTGAAATGTACTTTGTTTCAAAATTCTCCCTTCAAAGCGCATCGTCATCGGAATAAATCGCCGTTCCTACCCCTTCATTGGTAAATATCTCAAGGAGCAGGCAGTGAGGAACCCTGCCGTCCAGGATATGTACCCGGTTTACGCCGTTCCGGATAGCCGCGGTACAATTGTTCAGCTTGGGCAGCATACCGCCGCCGATAACTCCGCTGTTAATCAGTTCCTCTGCCTGGCCGGCGGATAATCTGGATATAAAAGAGGATTTGTCATTGATATCCTTGTACAGGCCTTCGATATCCGTGAGGAAAACCAGCTTATCCGCGCCCACGGCCCTGGCAACGGCGCAGGCCGCGTCATCCGCATTGATATTATAGGTATTGAAATCATCATCCAGCCCGACAGGCGCTACAATAGGAAGAAAATCCTTTTCCAGAAGATCATAGAGCACCTTGGGATCTACCTTGTTTATTTCACCGACATAACCGATATCCTGTCCGTCCGCATATTTTTTATTCACCTTGAGAAGACCGCCGTCCTTGCCGCTGATACCAACAGCTTTTACGCCCAGCTCCTCCACCATGGTTACCAGATTTTTATTCACACGGCCCAGAACCATCTCCGCTATTTCCATGGTTTCTTCATCTGTCACACGCAGGCCGTTCACGAATTTCGCTTCCTTGCCTACCTTTCCCACCCATTTGCTGATGGCCTTTCCGCCGCCATGCACGATAATGGGTTTGAAGCCTACCAGCTTAAGCAGGGTGACATCCTGAATGACGTTTCTCTGCAGTTCCTCGTTGCTCATGGCGCTTCCGCCATACTTTACCACAATGATTTTACGGTTGAATTTCTGGATATAGGGCAGGGCTTCAATGAGCACCGATGCTTTCTGCATTACCTGATCCATTTCTTTCTGTTCCATTTTTCTTCCTCCCTGAGCGTTTTTCTACGAGCGGTAATCCGCATTTATTTTCACATAATCATAGGTCAGATCACAGCCCCATGCCGTAGCTTGTGCTTCACCCATTTTCATATCCGCCACTACGGTCACTGCAGGATAGGAAAGGATTTTGGTCGCTTCTTCTTCACTGTAATCTGCCGCCTGTCCGTCCTTATAGATCAGGATTCTTCCGGCTTCGCTTTCAAAATAGAGCTCAACGGCTTCCGGATCGAATTTGGCGCCGCTGTAGCCGAGAGCGCACAGGATCCTGCCCCAGTTGGCGTCATGCCCGAAGATCGCCGCTTTGGTAAGGCTGGAACAGATCACGGATTTTGCGAGAGTTCTGGCGTCTTCTTTGGTAGCTGCATGTATTACCCTGGTTTCAAAAAGGGCGGTTGCCCCTTCTCCGTCGCCTGCCATCATCTTGGCAAGTGTTTCATTGACTTCATGAAGGGCCTTTACGAAATTCTCATAGTCTTCGTTCTTTTCCGTTATTTCCGGATTTTCCGCACACCCGTTAGCCAGCACCACCAGAGTGTCATTGGTGGAGGTGTCGCCGTCCACAGAAATCATATTGAAGGTATCAACCACATCCTCACGGAGCGCTTCCTGCAGAAGCTCTTTGGAGATCGCGATATCCGTAGTGACAAAGCCCAGCATGGTGCACATATTGGGGTGTATCATACCGCTGCCCTTGGACATTCCTCCTACAGTAACCGTTTTTCCGCCTGCTTCAAACTGTACGGCCACCTGCTTGGAAATGGTATCCGTAGTCATAATAGCCTCCGCCGCCAGGGTTCCCGCCTCCGGTGTATCCGAAAGAGAAACAGCCAGTTTTTCCACGCCCGCGGTGATTTTATCCATGGGAAGCTGCATGCCGATAACACCTGTGGAAGCTACCAGCACCGTGTTCTCGGGTATATGTAAGGCAGACGCCGCAGCCTGTGCTGTTTCCTGGCAGTATGCATATCCCTGACGTCCCGTGCAGGCATTCGCAATACCGGAATTCACTACCACCGCCTGAATGTAAGGGGAGTTATCAATCAGTTCCCTGTCCCATACCACCGGTGCTGCCTTAACCACGTTGCTGGTAAAAACACCGGCGGCCCTGCAGGGACCCCCGCTCACTATCATTGCCATATCCTTCCTGTTTTTGTACTTTACATTTGCTTCCACACCTGCTGCCTGAAATCCCTTTGCGGCTGTAACGCCGCCCTTAATCCGCTCCATATTCTCTCCTCTCCGTTCTCTTGAATCCCGTTTTTCATAGCTTTTCTTCTGAAAAGCCTTACCTTTATGCCCGGCCTTGCCTGGCTTAAAGGTTTCGGAGCTCAATCGTTAAACCGCTCTATATTTTCACTGTTTAAGACGAAATCATAATAATTCAGATCTTCGCGCTTTGTCCATCCGATACAGCGCCAGAATTTATTTCCCACATCATTTTTAGTAAAAGCAATTAAGGAAACCTTGCTGATATGCTCTTTTTTCAGGGCATTCATCGCAAATACCACCATCGATTTGCCAATACCTCTCATCCGGTACTCCGGATCCACGCATACATGGTACATGCATCCCCGTCTGCCGTCATGACCGCACAGAATCGCTCCCACTACCCTGGAATCCTCCACTGCCACCACGCTGCTGTCGGGATTGCGTTTCAGGAAACGTGCAACTCCTTCCCTGGAATCATCGATGCTGCGGATGGAAAATCCCTTGATTTTATGCCACAGCAGGCTGACCTCCTCATAATCATCGATTGTCATCGTTCGTACCATGTCCATACTCCTTCATTTTATATTCTGATTCTGTCTGCAAAAAACATTCCATCACGCGCCAGGCTTCCGTCAGCCTTTCCAGTGACCAGGCCGCATTGGCCGGACTGGTGGAGGGAAGCTTTATAATATCCATCCCCGCCTGCTCCCTGCAGTATTTCAGATAAAGCTGATACGCTTTATCCCCATTGGCAAATACGGCCTGTATGGAAGTCCTTCCTAAAAGGCCGCCAATATCATTCGCCTTCACATTCCGTATGGAGCTGTCGCTTGAGCCTTCAATATCACAGCTGTCAATCACATCCCAAACAGCAATATGGCCTTCCAGAAGCAGCTTTTTCTTTTCTTCAATCCTTTCCGGCACTCCGCGCTCCAGCAGCGCCGCCGTCACCTTCCAGAAACGGTTCTGCGGATGCCCGTAATAAAACTTTTGCTGCCTGGACTTCACCGAAGGAAAGGTGCCCAATACCAGCACACGGGAATCCTTATTCCATACCGGCTCAAATTCATGTGATACATGTTCCATTTTAGCATTCCTTATGCATATATTTTAAAACCCATTGCAGTTTACGCCTACGTATCTTATCTGTCAATCCCCAGCACGTCATTACCTGCCCTGCACTTCTGTCTGCACGGGGGACGGGTACCGGCGCAGACGGAATGTGCCCCTACGTATCAATCCTGACAAGATTGGCCAGTGCCTTATTCCTGTAGTTCAAATCCTCCCGTACGGAAAAACCTTGTTTTTCCCAGAAAGCATCCCCCGTTTCATTATTTCGGAATACCACCAAAGCCACCTTTTTGATACCTTCCTGTTTCAGACTTTTTAAAGCCGCATCCACCAGGGCGCTTCCTATTCCCTGTTTTCTTTCGGACACCGCTACCGCCGTATGATGGATAAAGCCTCTTCTTCCGTCATGTCCGCTGAGGATCACCCCCACAATCCGGGCACCCTTCCTGGCTACGAAGCAGGTATTTGGATTGCGCTTAAGATATGCCGTAATGCCTTCTTTGGAATCATCACTTTCATTCAGCCCCATTCCGGGCGTATTCAGCCATAAATCCAGTATTTCTTCATAATCCTCAGGTTTCATCACTTCTATAACTACTGTTTCTTCCTTATATACTACGTCAAATTCTTCGCATACACAAATCATGTCTTCCGTGAATCCGATTCCGCAGTCTTCTCTGCATTCCCGCTCAAAAACCTGTCTGTGGGCTTCTTTCCAATAGGCGAGGGATTTATCCCCTTCCCCCTCACACCGGGCATACTCTTCCGTAATATCTGAAAACTTAACCTGTGTCACCCGGCTGATCCGTGTGATACAGCGCGGCTGTTCCCGGCTGTCCAGGATGACGGAATAATCTCCTTCCCGGGGCAGAGGCTCGTTCTCCAGCTCATACAGTTTCAGCAGCCCGGTGGTCGCTCTTTTTTCTCCTTCCATTACAAGGCGGCACAGTTCATCCGCTATTTCCGGATAGCCATAGTAATAAGCCTCATACCGGGTGATGGAAGGGTCATATTTATTTACAAATTCTCTGATTTGGTTCTGGTCCATTTTTACACCTACAATATTTCTCCAGCCTTATAACAGGCCGCAATATAATCTCTTGCCTGATAATAAAGATCCGTATTATAATCTGACAAATGACTGTCCATCCAGGAATGATACACTTCCCAAATACCATCTAAATCTTCAAGGCCATCTCCAACGCAATATAAAAATTCTTCAGCTGATGTTTCTTTTCTTCATCATCGCCCAGGATTCTCATATCCCATTCCTCACAGTCCAGGAGGTCTCCGCTGATCAGGTAATAATACAGGTCAAGGCCTCTGAAATCGCAGACTGCCTGCATACCGGCACATTCCATTTCCACGGCAATACAGCCTTCCGCTTTTCTTTTATCCACATTTGCTTTTGTTTCCCTGTAAATGGCGTCGGAGGTCCAGGTACGGCCTGACACATGGGGGAGTCCCATTTCCTCAAGCCATTCCGACACCCGTCCCGCGTTTTTCATCGTAATATAGTCGGCAGGAGGCGCATAATGGTAGGAAAGCCCTTCATCCCGGTATGCCTGGGTGGGAACAATGATTTTTCCTGCCGTGATCTCACGATTCAGTGCTCCGCAGGAGCCGAACATAATATAGCTGCCGGCTCCGGTAAGGCATCGGGCTTCTTCCAGGCAGGCGCCTGCCGCCGCGGACGAAATCATCGTCATGTAGAAAGCAATCTTTTTCCCTTTATATTCCAGAAGATAGATCGGGCGTCCCCCGTTCACACTCCCGATTTCAGCCACCGTGGTACAATCGAAATTTTTCCTTATCTCTTCCACCACCACATCAGAAAAGGTAACAATGCAGATATCGCAAACCTTTTCCCGGACTCCGTAAACAGCTTCCGGGCTGATCATTTGTTCCGTATCCTTATCAAACGTTTCTGTCAGCATGATTTTTTCCTCATTCTTTTTTAATCTCCATCCTGCATCTTCCCCATTTTTCATCATGGAATACAAAGCATTCCGGTGTCAGGGCGGTTTCTTCAAAGCCTATATTCCGGTAAAGTCCCATGGCCGCTTTATTACAGTCAAAAACATTCAGAGCCAGAGACTGCACACTCGCTATTTCAAAAGCATATTTTACAGCCAGACGCAGCATTTCTTTTCCGTAGCCTTTTCCCCGTTCCCCGGCATCTACAACAACAAATCCTAAAAATCCACTGTTCAGGGCAGGATTTATTCCCATCCGGAGAAACCCTGCGGGGGTACCGTCATCCATGACAGCGGTAAAGCTGCTGTTGCCCCGGCGCTCCTCCGTCTCTTCCAGATATTGGTTAAAATCCTTTTCCGTGAAAGGAAACGGCAGAAGATTCCCGCACCATAGGGCATGGGTGCGTTCGTCTTCTATCCAGTTCCTAACGGCCTTGGCATCACTCTTCCTGTATGGACGCAGTCTCATGGCAGTTCTCCTTTTCTCCGCGCTGCCTGCAGCGAAGATTAACTTCTGAAACAAAATATTTTTCCCTGGTGGCATCAGTCCTGTGTAAACCTGAAGTTTGCCCTCTCCGGCACATCCATCACCAGCTTGTGGCAGTGAAAGCATAAATATGCGACCGGGCGCTCGAATTTATATGTATTCTTTACAGTGATGCTGTTTTCGGCTTTTTCCAGATAAGATTCCTTATCTTCCGGATACCATTCAATATTTACAGGCTTTGCCGTATCGATTCTGCCGGCCTGCATAGGCCTGCCGCAAAAGGGACATTCCATAATTATTTCCCCCTTATTTAAGGTATCCTTTTCCTACGGGAACATCGGAACCAGCTCCAGACCTTCCGTCTCCGGCATTCCGAACATCAGGTTCATATTCTGCACAGCCTGGCCGGCTGCACCTTTTACCAGGTTATCCATAGCGCCCATCATGATAATGCGGCCGGTTCTTTCGTCTATCTTAAAATTCACGTCCACATAGTTGCTGCCCTCCACCCACTTGGTTTCGGGGCAGATATTCTTATCGAGAACGCGGACGAATTTTTCCTTATCATAATATTTGTCATAAGCCGCGCGCACTTTTTCATAGGAAGGGCACACACTGGTTCCGTCCGGCAGCTGTTCTTTCATCAAAGACGCATAAGCCGTGATCAGGATGCCGCGGTTCATGGGAACCAGATGAGGGGTGAAGTTGAGAAGCACCTCCTGCCCAGCCGCATAGGAAAGCTGTTCCTCTATTTCCGGAGTATGCCTGTGGCTTGCTACGCCATAGGCTTTTATATTCTCATTTACCTCGCAGTAAAGATTATCCACCTTGGCTCCCCGCCCTGCGCCTGAGGTACCGCTCTTGGCGTCTATAATAATAGTGGAGGGATCAATCAGGCCTTCCTTCAGCAGCGGATAAATGGAAAGGGTGGAGCAGGTGGGGTAACATCCCGGATTCGCAATAAGACGTGCGCCGCGCACCGCTTCTCTGTTGATTTCACATAAACCGTATACCGCTTCTTCAATAAACTGAGGGGATTTATGTTCGATGCCATACCATTCTTCATAGGTTTTTACATCCTTAATACGGAAATCCGCGCTCAAATCCACAATTTTCACTTTAGAGAGTATTTCCTCATTCACAAGGGAGGCGCACAGGCCCTGGGGGGTTGCGGTAAAAATCACGTCAACCAGATCCGCCAGTTCTTCCATATTATCATCCATACATTTATCATCCACGATACGGAACATGTTCCTGTAAACTTCGTAATACTTCTTATCAATATAACTTCTGGAACCATACCAGGCGATTTCCACCTCCGGGTGTGCGGTTAACAATCTCACCAGTTCTCCGCCTGCATATCCTGTTGCTCCAATAATTCCTGCTTTTATCATTTTTTCCATTCCTTTCTGTTCCGTATGGCTGGCCTTCGCCTGCATCCATCCGTTTTCCTGTATTTCCGCAAGCAGCAATCCGCCTGCCTGTACCGGCACTAACCTCAGTATAATCAGATTTTCCAGGAAACTCAACCTTTTCTATTATTTAATGGAACAAAGATCATCCCGGCTCCGGTTTTCGCATAATTATACGTCCATTTTGCATAATATGCAATAGTTTTTTAAAGTTTATGCATATTTTCCATAAATAATGAGCAAAAATATGCATATTTTTTCACTTGCAATCTAAAAAGTTTTGTTGTATATTAAATCCAGAACAAATGAGCCGGCCCTTTCAGGCGGAAGGCTCCTATTAATCTACATATAACAAATATGCCGGCATCTGCGGCAGGAAAGAGGAACATTATGAAAGAAAAAGTAATCCTTGCTTATTCAGGCGGACTTGACACCACAGCTATCATCCCCTGGCTGAAAGAAAACTTTGATTATGAGGTCATTTGTGTCTGCATCGACTGCGGACAGGCGGAAGAACTGGACGGCCTGGAAGAGAGAGCTAAATTCTGCGGCGCTTCCAAGCTTTATGTCCTGGACGTTATCGATGAATTCTGTGACGAATATGTAATGCCCTGCGTAAAAGCACATGCCGTATATGAGAACAAGTATCTGCTGGGAACCTCCATGGCAAGGCCCCTCATCGCCAAGAAGCTGGTTGAAATTGCCCGCAAAGAAGGCGCTGCCGCCATCTGCCACGGCGCTACCGGTAAGGGAAATGATCAGATCCGTTTTGAGCTGGGAATCAAAGCCCTTGCTCCTGATCTGAAAATTATTGCCGCATGGAGAAATGACAAGTGGACCATGGATTCCCGTGAATCCGAAATCGAATACTGCAAGGCTCACGGAATTGACCTTCCTTTCTCCGCAGACAGCAGCTACAGCCGTGACCGCAACCTGTGGCATATCAGCCATGAAGGCCTTGAGCTGGAGGATCCTGCCAACGAGCCTAACTTCGAGCATCTGCTTGTTCTCGGCACCACTCCTGAAAAAGCTCCGGACGAACCGGAATATGTGACCATGACCTTTGAAAAAGGAATTCCTGTCAGTGTTAACGGAGAAAAGATGAAGGTTTCCGATATTATCCGCAAGCTGAACGAGCTTGGCGGCAAGCACGGCATCGGTATCGTGGATATCGTGGAGAACCGTGTTGTGGGCATGAAGTCCCGCGGCGTTTACGAGACTCCCGGAGGAACCATTCTCTATGAAGCTCACCAGCAGCTGGAGGAACTGATTCTTGATCGTGAAACCTCCACCATGAAACTGGATATGGGCAATAAATTTGCACAGATCGTATATGAAGGAAAATGGTTCACTCCTCTTCGTGAAGCAGTTCAGGCTTTTGTGGACAGCACACAGGAATACGTTACCGGAGAAGTGAAGTTCAAGCTTTACAAGGGAAATATCATCAAGGCGGGCACCACCTCCCCTTATTCCCTGTACAACGAATCCATCGCTTCCTTTACCACAGGTGACCTGTATGACCATCATGACGCGGAAGGCTTCATCAATCTGTTCGGCCTCTCCAGCAAGGTACGCGCCATGAAGCATCAGGAAATCGAAAAAAATAAGTAAAGGTTTTCTTATGAATGTTATTTTAATTCTGCTTCTTTATGTTATAATAGTGAATATAGTGGGTTTTGCCGAGATGGGAATTGACAAGCGAAGGGCCAAAAGAGGCGCTTTCCGCATACCGGAGGCCAATCTTTTCCTGATCGCCGTGATAGGCGGCAGCATAGGCTGCATAGCAGGAATGTATGCCTTCCGCCATAAGACCAAGCATAAAAGCTTTGTTTTCGGCATGCCTGCCATACTGATTGTTCAGCTGGCAGCGATTCTATACCTTTTGTTAGCAGCACCTGTACAGTTCACTCTTATGTAGCAAAAGAATCCGGCCCGTCTGATACAATACTCAGACGGGCCTTTCCATATGGATTTATGTACAATACTCAAACCTTGCATGAGCCAAGAGGCTTTCCGTCCGCTGTCGGATCAGTGTTACCGGGACTGAAAAGGATTTTCTCCAGTCCGTCAGACCGGACATTCCGATGAGCCCGAAGGCGTCAAGTGTGCCAGATGAGGCTGCCACACTTGACCGGTCTCATCTCCATGGTCTGAAAAGTACTGGAGAAAATTCCTTTTCAGTCCCGGTAACACTGATCCGACAGCGGACGGAAAGCCTCTTGGCTCATGCAAGGTTTGAGTATAATAAAAATAACAGGAGGAAGCACTATGCATCTAGCGGTATGTGACGACAATATTGCGGACAGAAAACAGACGGAACGTCTTCTGGGAAGGGAATCGGATCGGAGGATCAATACTACCGGAGTCCTGTATGTGGACTCTTTCGGCAACAGAAATGCGATTCTTTCCACCCCTATGATTTACGACGGTCTGTTTATGGATATGGTGGAGGATGGCTGCAATGCGGCAGAAATCGCCCGGGAGCTGCGAAAAGCGGGAAGCAGGCTTCCTATCATCTTCTGCTGTTCCAAAATAAATTACAGGGAAGAAAAGGATCTGCCGGATAACTGTTATTTTCTGGACAAGCCGATACAGCCCGACAAGCTGACCGAAATGGTGGAAATTCTCCTCACGATAAAAAACAGCCAGGAAAAAAAGCTGGAATTCCGGACGGATACGGAGACCTTTTACCTGAAGGAAGAAGATATCATGTACGCTTATCCTGACGACCGTTTTGTCCGCATTCATCAGGCAAACGGGGAGAACAGGGAATGCGTTGCCACCATGCTGAACTTCTGCGCCACTCTTGGATTTGACATCGATTATTCCGCAAGAGGCACCACAAAGCTCGACATCGGTTATATCCGGGTGAGTGAATCCGGCCTTCTTGCCATGATCGGCTGCAGCGCGGTAATCAATCTGAAATATGTGGACAAGATCTCCTTTTTCCAGCTTTCCATGATTGACGGACATAAGATAAAAATTTCGCCCTCTAGCAGAAAGGCGCTGTGCGCCATGATTTCCGAAATCAGAACAGATTTCTAAAAAAGGGGCTGTCGGGAAATAGATAGTCCCAGACAGGGGCCGGTGTGACTCAAGCGAGTCACACCGGCCCCTGAACTATTTCCTCAAAAAGAAAAAAAGATGGCTAACAACAACCATCT
>NZ_MPDJ01000003.1:71733-105455 GCF_001881565.1 Eisenbergiella tayi | reverse complement strand
AAAAAAGGAAGAGACAGTCCCATAGAGAATTCCGGCTTAAAAAAAGCCCGGATTCTATGGGATTGTCTCCTTACTGGCTGTCAGAGGTTAAAAATTGGTATTAACCGACAGCCCCTTCTTGCTGTTTTCTTATTTCCCAATGATTTTATACTGCAATAATAATACCGCCGTCATTGGCATACATGCTGCTGATTCCTGCAGTGTCCAGAATTCTGGAATCGGCAAACTGAACCTTTTCCAGAATCATCTGCCGCACGCTCTCGGCCTTGGCCGGATTGTTGCAGTGGGTGATCATAAGGCATTTTTTCTGAGGGTTCTTCGTCCCCTGGACAACAGTATCCGCCAGCTTCTGCAGGGCTTTCTTGAAGCCGATGGCCTGTCCTAGCTGGATAATGGTTCCCTCCGCCGTTGCGCCCATAACGGGCTTTATATTGAGAGTGGAAGCCACCAGCGCCTTTACGCCTGTAAGACGGCCGTTTTTGCGCAGGGTTTCCAGATTGTTCAGGACAAAATATGTGTTCATTTCGTCACGGAAATCTTCCAGCCTCTTCACTATCTCTTCAAAGGACAGGCCCTGCTCCTCCAGTTCCATGGCCTTCAGGGCGATCTGTGCCTCCCCGCAGGAAGCGGACCTGGAGTCCACCACATGGATTTTCTTGTCTTTGTGCTTTTCTTCATACAGATTTTTTCCCAGGACAGCGCTGTTATGGCTGCCGCTCAGGTTTGCAGACAAAGTAACAACATAGATATGATCCGCGTCACAGTCAAAACTCTGTTTGTATCTATCAGGAGATGGACAGGAAGAACGGGGGCATGTGGGGCATTCCGCCACTTTTTTCAGGAATTCCGCCTGGTTGAAGCCGGCGTCGTCCTGGATATGCCAATCACCCACTTCTATTCCCAGAGGGACTATTTCAAAGCGGGGATCTCCTTTTAATTCTTCAGGTAATTCACAACAGCTATCCACTACAATTTTATAACTCATTTGTTCCTCCGATTATTCACTACAATCACACGTAGTTTTGATTACCACTTATAATAACACCCGCCTGTATATATTGTAAAGAGAATTTCTAAAAGTTATAGAGTTTTTATAAAGTTATCAGCTGCTGAAGAAAGAATGGCGGACAGGATAGTAATGTGGTAAAATGAACAGGTAAAACTTACAGCAGAACTGTGTAAGATCTCATGGAGGAATGTTATGGAACTTTCCGGGCTGAAGCTCTCTGATATACACCCTTCCCAGTTTTATATATCCCTTGAAAAATTAAGACAGGTGGAAAAATGGTTCCGGTCTGATGATCTTTCCCATTTTGAGCCGGTTCCCGTCAAATGTCTCAACGGAAGGATTATTTTTACAGACGGCCATACACGGGCGTTTGCCGCTTACAGGAAGGGCCTGGCAAAGATTCCTCTTGTGTGGGATGAGGACGAGCTTGACTGGGAAGCATACCAGCTTTGTACGGACGCCTGCAGCAGCAGGGGCATACATACGATATCCGATCTGCAGGACAGGGTTGTGGATGCGGATGTCTACCAGCATTTATGGAATGACTGGTGCGATACTCTGCATGAAATACTGGCACTGCGCAGAAGCCGCCCTTCCTTATATTCGGACTACAATGGTAACGGAGATGAATCATGATTGCATTACAGATAAAAGAAATAAAAAGCTTTATGGGCAAGCTCCTGGGAACGGAATGCTTTGATTCCTTCCTGCTGGAGGAAGCGGTTATCACCACTTATAATACGTTCCGTATTGACGGCCGCATCAACCGGGAATTTTACAGCGACGAGGAATGGGAAAATAAGGAAACGCATCCGGACGAGTTTTCTGCCTGGAAAACGATGCGTCCTCTGTGTTTTGATTTGATAAAAGGAAAAAAGACACCCGCCGGGTTTAAATTTATCCTTCATCTGATGCCCCGGTATATACCGGGTATCCTGAAGCCGGAGGACACCCCCATCACTCCTGATCAGGTCAAGGCCCTGGTCCTGACCTGCAAATATGACGGCGGCAGCCTGACTCTGGTGACGGGAACGGCCTTTACCACCTTCCTTCCTGACAAGACTGTGGACGTGCTTTGGGATAAGGCGGTGAGGACCTTCCTTTCCAAAAAGGAGATCGGCTTTGAAGAACTTTAACCAGTCTCTTCCTGACATGGATGCCCTGCAGCAGATTCCCATTCTCACCCTCGAGGATGAGGACTGCGGCTTTCAGCATCAGTTCAGCGTGAGGGAAACTTATCCCTTTCATACCCATACCTTTTATGAATTCTTTCTCATCAGCAAGGGAAAGGGAATCCACCGGATCAATGATGCTTCTATCCTGCTTTCGGAGGGTTCCTTTGTATTTGTGCGCCCACAGGACAGGCATGGCTATGATTTTCTGAATCAGTATGATCTTGAGTTGATCAATATATCCTTTCAGCCACCGGTTTTTCATAAAATCTGCGGGCTTCTCGGCTGTCCCCGGTCATTTTTTACCGACTCTCCCCTAAGCCTCCAGACCGAACTGACAGAGCCCCTGCTCTCCGATATCCGCGGCAAAATGCTTCATATAGGAGCTCTGGAGCCGGGCGCCGGCAGAAGGCTGTACCTGTCATCCGTACTGCCCTTTTTTCTGTACCAGTTCTGTCCCGGCCCTTCCCTGCAGGAGGCCAGCCCTCTGCCGGGCTGGCTCTCGGCGCTCATCCGGGAAATGGAAAAGCCGGAAAACTTTATCGAAGGCCTTCCCCGCCTGCTATCCCTCGCCAGCTTTTCCCAGGAATACCTGAACCGATCCTTCCGCAGGTTCCTTCACATGTCTCCCACCGAATTCATCAACATAAAACGGATGGATTATGCGGCGGGGCTGCTTCTGGAAACCGGCCTGGAGGTCATTGAAATCTGCCAGGAATGCGGCATCCACAACCTCAGTTATTTTTACCGGATATTCCGGAAGCAGTATGGCTGCTCTCCCAAAGAATTTATCCGTCTGAACCAGGAGGGAAGACAATGAATCAATTTTACCGGTTATACAGGCCCGCCACGGCGGTTCCCCACAGGAACGACAGCACCTATACGGAAATCACTCCCTGCAGCGCCCTGAGGCCCTATATCAAATGCTTCTGGGGCAGTGTCGGTCCCTCCGCCGCCAAAGCGACGGCAGGTGAACTGATTATTCCCGACACCTGCATGGATATTATTTTTGAAGTAAACCATTCCCAAAACAGCATGAAAAGCAGATTTGTGGGTATTAATAATGAAGCCTTCATCTCAGCTGGCTCCACAGAAGAGAAGGATACCAGCTCCACCTTCGGCATCCGTTTCTTCGCCTGGTCCGCCGCCATGTTTTCCCAGGACTCCATGAATGGGGTAAAAAATAAGGTCTTTGATGCCCAATATCACTATGAAGCGATTAAGACCGCCCTGGAACCGATTCTCTATGAAATAACCGACATCCATGCCCGGGCAAGGGAAGCGGAAAAAATACTTCTCCGCCGCCTGGATTCCGGAAGGTATAAGCCCGTTCTTGATGCCGCCATAGGCGCCCTCCTTGTCAGGAAAGGCAACATCCGGACAACCTCGCTTGCCGATGAAGTTTTCCTGAGTACAAGACAGCTGGAACGCCTTTTTGCCGAATATACCGGCGTTTCCCCGAAACAGCTCTCTTCCTTGGTCCGTTATCAGTATTTATGGCATGATATTCTTACAGAGGATTCCTTTCATCCGGCGAATGCGGTTCATAAATATGGTTATACGGATCAGTCCCATTTACTGCATGATTTTAAAAGGTACCATACCCTTCTTCCTGCGCAGGCAAAGGATTACGCATTAAAGAAAGCGGATATTCTCCGGGAGTCAAATACCCTGCTGCAGGAATAGGCATACAGCCGGATTCATGTCGCAAAATTACAATACAAAGTCTGTCCGACGGCTTATTATTATACTGTACATAAAACGCTTCCGGCAAGCATCTTACCGGAGCAGTTCCAAAACCAGGAGGAAATATTATGCTGTCAGAAAAACAATTTTCACAAATAAGGACATGGGTATACCGGAATGCCAGAGAAATTGACCTGAATGTCTGGAAATTCCACTTTGAAAACGGGAAAAAGGAAGATGTTGTTTCTGCGCTGTCCCACTATCAGAATGAGGACGGCGGCTTCGGAAATGCCCTGGAGCCTGATAACTGGAATCCTGCTTCCACGCCTTATGTGACTCTTTATGCGCTGGGCCTTCTTCAGAGAATAGGGATGACGGACACCTCACATCCCATATATAAAGGAATCTTTGAATATTTATCCAGCGAAAAAGATTTGACGGACTATGGCTGGCGCTTCAATGTTCCTGAAAATAACAACTATCCCCGCGCTCCCTGGTGGAACTACAGCGAAGATGCCAACAAAACGGAAAGCATCGGCCCTACCTGCGGCTTGTGCGCCTTCATCCTGCAGAATATGGACAAGACTTCCTCCGTTTATAAAAAAGCGGAGACTCTGGCAAAACAGGCGCTGGATAATCTTCTGACTGCAAAAAACTTCGGAGATATGGGCATCGGCGGATATATCGGCCTTATAGATGCTCTTCCCACCCTGAATATAGGCGATTATGACATGCCTGCCCTGTATTCCAAAATCAACGAACTGGTTAATGCATCTATCGAACGTGATGTAAACAAATGGCAATACTACGGCGTGCTTCCTTCCACTTATATCCACAGCCCGCAAAGCCCTTTTTACCCGGCTAATAAGGAAATCGTCGATCAGGAAATCAATTATCTTCTGGAAACATTACCGGAAAATGGCGTATGGAACATTTCCTGGACCTGGTTTGACAACATGGAATCCTACGGCAAGGAGTTCATCATCAGTGAAAACTGGTGGAAATCCATCACCGCCATCGAAAAGCTCTGTTTCCTGAAAAATTTTAATGCTGTAAAAATCTGAAGGGAGGACTTCGACCGTTTGGATATCCGGCAGCTAAAATCCGCAATCTGTTTGTAGCAAATTGTCAAAAAAAATGATATACTGTATGACAAATATCTGAAATTCCTATCGTAAGTAAAGGAGTCCGTTTTGGAAAACAATACAGATTTACGCAAGGTAGTCTACAGCATCATGCTCACTCAGATACAATTCGGCACCTATCGCTGCGGAGAAAAGCTTCCCACTATAGAAGAAACCAGCAGACGGCTCTGTGTGTCAATCGATACGGCCCGCACAGCTTATCTGAAGCTGAAGGATGAAGGATATATTACTTTATCTAAAAATGTAGGGGCCACAGTGAAAGTAAATTATGACAGTCAGGAAACGGAACAGTTTATCCAGACTTTTTTTTCGGCACGCAAAAATGCCATGATAGATCTGATAAATTCCATGCTGCCCCTGTTTGGGAATGCACAGTGTGTAGGGATGAAGAATGCCTCTCCTGAAATGCTGCGAAAGATGGAGGAGCTCTTTACCGAAAAAAATATAGAAGCGCCCTATGCCATGCTGAGGCATCTCAATCAAAAATACAGCTCCCTCGGCAATAATCTCCTCATGCGTCTCGCCTGGCAAATCTTCATGTTTTTACATGATCCTTTTTTCAGCATAAAAGATAATCTTCATTATTTTGACCAATCTGAGGATTATCTTTCAATCGTGCTCGTACTTTGCCGTAAGAAGGAATGGACAGCGCTGCGTGTTAAAATGGCGGAATCCATGAACAAGCTGACCTCGTCTCTTACCCGGTTCTATAAGGACAGAATCCATATGCCATCCCCGGAAAAGGAAGTTGCTTTTACCTGGAGTTCCTATAAAAAAAGCCAGCAGCTATGCTACTCCATAGCCATGGAGCTTCTCATTTCCATCAACCGGGGGCTGTATCCGGCCGGAAGTCTGCTGCCTTCACAGGAGGAGCTCGCACGGCAGAAGAATGTTTCGGTAAGTACCATTCGCAGGACACTTGAACTTCTCGGCAGCGTCGGTGCTATAAAATCCGCCAGACATGTGGGCACTCGTGTTCTTCCATTGGAGCAGACTTCAGCAAACAGTGATTTCACCAAGCCCGTCCTTCGCCGCAGACTACTGGATATGGCGGAGAGCATTCAGATGCTCGCCTTATCCTGCAAAGACGTGTCTGTGTTAACGCTTTCTTCTCTCAATACCGAATCCATTGAAGAACTTTGTGTGAAGCTGAAGGCCTATAAAGGGCTGCGGCGCGGGGAAAATTTGTCTTATTTCATACTGAGCACGATTGGGGAGTCCGCTCCCTATCAGACCATCCGAACCGTTTATTCCGAGCTGATGCGGCAGTTCTTCTGGGGCTATGCATTCCGCGGTATGAATGGGAAACAGGAACAAATAAACGAAATGTATGATCCTTTTTTTGATGAATTGATTGAGTCTCTGGAAAAAATGGATTTCTGCCGGTTCTCCGCCAGCCTGGAGGATCTTGCTGTCCTTGAGCTGCGCAGAACCGTGAGTTTTTTATTAGATCTTGGAATCTCAGATGCTGAAAACATTCTGATTCCGGAATAAAATAGCATATAGTATACGATCGGGCCGGGAGAGGGACAACGTCTCCCGGCTTTTCTATGGACCATTCTTCCGGCAGCCACAGGGAAAAGATAAAGACAAAGAAACAACTGGATAAAATGAATATCCAGGATCTTTAAAGGGAAGAAAGCTCGTGCTTTCCTCCCTTTTTCTATACACACAGTTCAATTATGTTTATCAGTCAGAATCAGCGTATATTATACACACTTCTGATTTTCAGGCCTTCCGGTGTTCCCTTCAGAATCCGGATTTTTCTTTCTCCTGCATTCATATCAAAATAATTATCCTCTAAAAGCATATCATCCGCTTCGTTGATGATTTCCACGCCTCTGGCATAGGCATTTGCTTTCACCGTCAGCACATCCCCTTCCGCCGTAACTGTAAGCTTCGGATCCACAAAACGATAATGCTTGGGAGCGCAGAAGATCACACAGCCGCCGGAAATAAGCTCTCCGTCCCGGAAGCATTCATAGCTCACATAATCCCCATACGTATCCGCATCCATGCAGTCCTGCTTCGCAAGCCATACGCTTGACAGGGGAGCCGCCGGAACCGCTTCTTCCCCTCCCCGCAGGATTTCTGACCTGTTGTTGCGCAGAGTCCATTTTACAGTCAGGTTCTGTTCTTCCATCGTCTCATTTGCCACACAAAGATGGATGGACTTTTTCACCTCATAAGGCTCCGCATTGGGATTGGTATCCTGTGTGAGAATCCCTTCCTCGGCACAGGAAAGCATTACCGGCGCGAAAAATCTCTTTGCATAGTAGTGGAGCGCTTTCCACCTTCCGCAGTAATCTATGGAAGCCCAGCTCGCCACCGGCCAGCAGTCGTTGAGCTGCCAGATAACGGTTCCCATACATCTTCCCCTGTTCCTCCGGAAATGCTCCACACCATACCGGATGGCCTCCGCCTGAAGAAGCTGGGATGCATATAAAGTGGTGTCAAAATCATTGGGATACAGGAAGGTCTGTTCCATATAGTTCATGATTTTTCCGTTGGCGCTCTGATTGCGCTGGTGCTTTTCCATAACATAGGAGAAAACATTCCTGTCTTCCGGCTCGGTGAAGGTCTCTACCGTCTTCAGGGAAGGGAAGGACTGGAAGCCGAACTCGGAAACATAACGGAAAAAGAATTTTCTGTATTCGGTAATAGGCTTGTTGCCGTGCCACACATCCCAGTAATGCACATCCCCGCGGTTTTCATCGTTGGGCTCATCGAAGGCGCCGCCTGAGGAAGGGCTTGCAGGCCAGTAAAAGGTATTGGGATCATATTCCTTAAGCACCCTGGGAATTATGTATTCATACATCTTTACATAGTCGCTTTTTTCCCTGGGGCGGGTCACCCACTGTCCTTCTTTCACAAACATTTCCATTTCATTATTGCCGCACCACAGGCCAAGGCAGGCATGGTGGCGTATGCGTTTGATATTATCAATAAATTCTTCTGTAATATCCTGTTCAAATTCTTCTGTCAGATCATAAACCGCACAGGCAAACATGAAATCTTCCCATACAACAAGCCCCAGCTCGTCACAGGCATCCCAAAAGCCATCGTAGGGATAATTGCCGCCGCCCCACACGCGGATACAGTTGAAATGGGCGTCCCTGGCCTGTTTTAGCAGCTCATAGGTTCTCTCCGGCTTCACCCGGGGAAGGATATTATCCTCCGGGATATAATCCGCACCCATGGCAAAAATACGGACACCGTTCACTTCATGGGCAAACTGCTCGCCGTATTCGTCTTTTTCCCTGTGTATGGTCATTGTGCGCAGGCCAATCTTTTTGCTCCAGGAATCCAGCACGCAGCCATCGCACAGAAGCTCCACCTCTACCTGATATAAAGGCTGGCTTCCGTAGCCATTGGGCCACCAGAGACGGGGATTTTCAATAACCGCCTCTTCGGGGCAGAGTCCTTCAAAAACAGGAACCCCTTCCGGATCCGTCACTTTTATGCGCCAGGACAGTCCTTCCAGCTCCTTTTCCTCTCTTCCGAACCGTTCGGTATGCTTTACGCCCGTCCGTTTTACATCCACCTGTACGGATAAAGAAACCCGGCCTTCCTCATGCTTCTGCGTAATGTATACACCGTCCAGCCGGGCCGTGTCGAATGCCATCAGCTCCACCTCACGCCAGATACCCGCATCGGGAAGGCGGGGGCCCCAGTCCCAGCCGAACATACAGTGGGCCTTGCGCAGATAGGGAAAACCTCTCATGGCATCGGAGCTGCCTTCCAGGGGCCGTTCTTCATAGGCTTCCCGTATGAAGCGGGTGGGGGAATGAAGCACCACCTTCAGCTCATTTCCTTCAGGCTTCAGCAGGTTTTTTACGGAATATTCCCAAATCCGGTGTATGTTCTTCACATGTCCCAGCAGGGTTCCATTCAGGTATATATCTCCGATCGTATCAATTCCGTCAAAATGAAGCAGGACTTCTTCCCTCTCCCGGATATCCTCCGGCACATCGAAACAGGTGACATAGGTAAAATCATTTTCCATGATTTTCAGCGCTTTCAGTTCGTTGTCCCTGTAATAAGGATCCTCCATTTTGTTGTTGTCCAGCAGATCCTGGTAAACGCTTCCAGGCACGACGGCGGGCATAAATTCCTCCGTATTGTTGATGCACATCTGCCAGTTTTCATTCAGCTTCTGAATAAGCATCCCTTTCCTCCTTTTCCCCGCAGCGTCCCGGGCCAAACCAGTCCGTACCGCCGCTTTTCCCCTCCTGTATACAGAAAGGAAATTTCTTTTCGTGTAATTTGTATACTACCAAATTAGCACTTCTGCCCGCCCTTTTCTTCTTCTTTTTTGACCGATTATTGTACTATATTGACCTGCCGGTTTTCTTCACTTTTCCGCCATTTTCCAGGTCTGAAAAGCTGCTCTTAATAACCCAGATCCCTGTCGATTACAGTGCCGTCCATGGCGTTAATGGTAAGGCAGCTTTCAAAGGGACCTCCAAAGGAATCGGTAAAGGGTTCCTCTGTATTATTATAATGTATCACTTTAGTTCCCAGGAAATCCCATACCGGAATCATTGTTCCTTCCGTAGGGTTGCCCTTTTCCATAATCCTCATATAGCCCAGCCGGATTTCTTCTATATGAAATTTGAAATCAAGCCCTGCCTGGGCGAAGTCACTATTTTTTTTCAGAATCATCTCTTTAAAAATTTTCTGGATTTCTTCAAAGGGCATAAGAAATACATATTCGTCCGACATATCCGTCACAGTATAAGGATCCGTCCAGCGGAAGCTGGTGAGGCCTTCATCATTATACGCAAGATAAATATGTTCATAGGGCCAGGAAGCATTATTATCTTCCACTGTAGTGCCATCGTTGTTGGTATAGGTTACGGGAATTCCGTCAATCACCCTGGTAAAGTGAACGCCATAGGAATAATCAACAGGCACCATCCGCCCTTTTTCTTCCGTATAGGACGCGAAGTATTCCCCTCCGCAGGGCTGGAAGTCCGTGAGCCCCATCTCTTCTACAGCCGAAGAGGCCTTTTGTTCGATATCTGCAGGAGACGTCTTCAGTTGCGCCGCATTGCTCCCCTCCAGTCCAACCGGCATATAATTGCCCCCATTCTCTGAATATTCAGAGGAAAAAGATATCCATCTCCATGCAGGGGAAATGTTATTATCCAGCACAGTGAAATAATCCTTTCCATCCATGGTCACATAACCCATAAGCATATTATTGTCCGGATCCCCATTTTCCTCCGCCTTTGAATCAAAACGGACCTTCGGCTCTATTTCCTTTATCCGCGCGGTTTCCGGAGCCGCCTCCAGCATCGCCTCGAATTCCGCTATTTTTTTATCATAATCCTTCCCGTCGCCATACTGATCCACATAGGATTCCCCGGATTCTTTTTCTTCTTTCAGGATTTTAATCCGTTCCTCTATCTCCGATTTGGTAAAACCATGGGCCGGATCGTTTTCATCAACCACCCTGTCCCAGAGCTTTCCACCCTGCAGAAGCACCCGGTTGACCGCATCGTAATCCTCCTGGGTAAATATCCGGCTGGTAACGGTTTTCAGCCGGAACCCTTCCGCCTCCGGAACCACTACCCTGGCCTTCACTTCCACTTCTATCTTACCGCTCTCATCGGAAAACTGCAGTTCAAAAGCATCCGGTGCCTGAACCTGTTCCGCAATATTCCCTCCCTTAGCCGTCTGGGCAGGAACAGTACTTTCCTGGTTTTTAGGCACCACCAAATCCTCCTGGGAGGAATCCTTACTTCCTGCAGAAGGATTTTCGCTCCCCGCAGAAGTTCCCTGACAACCAATAGGAACAGTTAATACCATGCTCATAATCGCTGCCGCAGCAATCCATCTCTTTTTTGACATCTCTTTACCCTCACTTTATTTTTATCTGCCGTACACCCGGGCACCGGCCCCACATCCGAGCCGCCGCCCTTCCGACACCTATACTTTACCCTGCCGGCCGGTAAAAAGTATGCAGCAGAATGTAAACATTTTGCAAACACGCGGAAATAAACGTAGTTATCCCCTCCTGCCGCCGTGACCTGTGCCCTGTCCGGCCTTCTTGTGCCTTCCTTCCCGCGCCTGCTGTCCCGCGCCCTGTCTGTGCTGCGCATGCCTTCTGCCGGGGAAACGATCGCCGCCACAGATCCTTTTTGTTCCATGGAGATGAGACCGGGCAGATGAGGCAGCCTCACCTGCCTTATCTGCCGCCCCCGGGCTCATCGGAATGTCCGGAACAGTCAGGATCTGCGGCGGCGATCGTTTCCCCGGTGGGAGACATGCGCAGCACAGACAGGGTGCGGGACAGCAGACGCGGGACAAAAGGCCCGGGAGGCCGGACAGGGCACAGGCCACGGCGGCGGGAGGGGTCAACGGCCTGCCCTATTCGAAAAGGATAGATACGCGGGTTCCCTGCCCGACTTTGCTTTCGATGTGCAGCCTCCCGTGGTGCAGCGCGGCTATCTGGCTGCATAAGGCAAGTCCCAGCCCGATACCTCCCGCTTTTTTGCTCCTGGATTTATCCACCATGTAAAAGGCTTCTGTAACACGGGAAATTTCTTCTTCCGGGATACCTTTCCCATGATCAGTGACGCTGATTCCTCCCTCCGTGGCCTCCAGAAGGATGGAATCGCCTTCCTTACCGGCTTTCACGGCATTATCGATCAGATTAATCAGAAGGCTTTCGAAAAGATCTCTGTCCAGCATACGCTTTTGCCCGGCGGCTCTCGTTTCCAGTCTCATTCCTTTTTCTTCAAGCTGATACTTCTCCAGCTGCGCCACCCCGGCGAAGAGTTCTTCGATATCCACCTCCTCCATCCGTATGCTGTCGTTATCATACAGTCCTATCAGGCTCATGAGCTTGCCGGAAAGCCTTTCCAGCCTGCGGCATTCCTCGTGGATATGGAGCAGCGCCTTATTCTGACGCTCCTCGTCCACTTTTACATGAAGCAGGGTATCCGAATAGCCGATGATGGATGTCATCGGCGTTTTCAGTTCATGGGTAAGGCTGCCCAGCAGCTGCTTCTGCTGCCGGGAAACCTGTTCCAGCTGTGTGACCTGCTCTTCTATCCTGTCCGCCATCCGGTTAAAGGAACCTGCCATCTCTCCGATTTCATCATGGGATTTTACCCTGGCGCGTCGGTTAAGAACACCCTCGCTGATATCGGAGGCGGCCTTCTGCAGCTCCCGCAGAGGGGACAGCATCCTTCTTGTCAGCAGGAAAATAAACAGCACCGATATGACTGCCGCCGCCAGATAAAATTCCAGGAAAAGCATGACCTGCTTCTCCATATCCCGGTAAACCTGAGAGATATCCGCCACCAGCACAAGCCGGTAATCCGCCGGGGAATCCATGGGAATTTTTTTCCCCATAATCAGAAGCCTTTTCCCTTCCACCTCCCTGGTATCCACGGCAGGCTCCGTCTGATCCCACCTTTCATCCTGCGGATTAACCAGCTCGAAATCCGTGAGGTTGCAGAGAACTTCTCCTTCTTTAGTTAGGATATACCGGGATGCGCCGTATTTTTTCATGAGGAAATTAAAAAAAGAGCTTCTGGTAGCCTCGCTGTAGCCCAAAAGCTCACTTTCCCCGATATCCCTTCCCAGAGCATAGGCGGTGGCCTGAAGCTGCTGCCTGTAGCTTTCGGTGGTTTTTTCCACATTGTAGCGCAGTGTCTGCCCGATTACTGCCGCCCCGGATACTCCGGTCGCCAAAAACAGCGTCACCGTGGTTACCAGAGACAATTTTTTCCAAAGCTTCATTTCTTAATCCTCCAGCCGATAGCCTGTTTTGGGGATGGTACGGATCACATCAAAGAAATCCAGTTTTTTGCGCAGGCGGCCGATATGTACATCCACGGTCCTTGTTTCCCCCATATAATCGCTTCCCCACACCTGGCTGAGAAGCTGTTCTCTGGAAAAAGCAACATTTTTATTTCCTGCCAACAGCACAAGCAGCTCATATTCCATGGGTTTGAGCGCCACCGGCTTTCCGCCCTTCGTCACCTGATGCTCTTTCCGGTCGATACGCACATCCTGTATTTCTATTATTTCCCTGCCGCGCCCCGTCCGCTGCAGCACCTTTTCTATCCGGACCAGCAGCTCCAGCACCTCAAAAGGCTTGACTATATAATCCTCGGCTCCCGCCCGCAGGCCATGCACCTTGGATACCACATCCGCTTTGGCGGTGAGGTAGATCACAGGGATCTCTGCCGTCTGCATGACCTCCATCAGCTGAAAACCGTCTTTGCCGGGAAGCATGATATCCAGGAGAGCGAGAGCATATTCCGGCACACCTTCCCGTTTGTCCTTTTCCGCGAGCACTGCCGTTTCCGCCTCTTCCCCGTCATAAATGGGCACAGGATCGTATCCGGCGGCCTCCAGGTTCATGCAGATCAGCTCGGAAATCGCCGTATCATCCTCTATCACCAATATTTTCGTTTTCATGTTCAGCCCATGCCTTTCAACACTGTCTTACATAATGATAAGTGTATCATACAATGAGCGGAAAAAAAGCACCAAAATGTAAACATGCAGAAAACGCCGTTTTGGCAGAGGCAATACCGCACGGTATCGGTAAGCCAGTCTGCTAAACGGCGTTTATCGTTTATATACCATTATTTTTTCATCTTCGGGCTGAATATAAGGGAAGCCAGATATCCGAATATCAATGCTGCCGCGGTGCCTACGGCTCCTGCCTTAAAACCTCCGGAAAATAATCCCAGGAACCCCTGCTCATCCACGGCTTCCTTCACGCCCTTCATCAGGGTATTTCCAAACCCCAGAAGAGGCACGCGGGCTCCCGCACCCGCAAATTCCTGAAACGGCTCATACAGGCCAATTGCTCCCAGCAGAGCGCCGGTGCATACCAGCAGGACCATGATCCGACCGGGCATCAGCTTGGTTTTTTCCATCAGTATCTGTACCAGCGCACAAATCAGTCCGCCTACCCAAAAAGCATTTATATAATCCATTTCGTCCGCTCCAATCTCTGTACAAAATCATTTCATCTACCTTGTATTATGGAGCAATCCGATAAAAAATATACTTATTTTCTATTTTTGAATATAAGTGGGTCATATGAAAATCCGTTGACATATTTTCACTTGCCGGGTATAATAATATTACAAGGCAGGCAACGACGTGTGTCTGTCAAAGCGCAGATATAAGGGAGTGTGCCGGAAGGCATTGCCTTATGGAGCTTGCAAGAGGGGTTGTGCAATGAAACCTCAAACCGGCGTAGGCTGAAAAGCTGAAAGAAAATGCTCACAAAAGCTCTGCCTCAAGGCAGGGCTTTTGTTATGAGCGGAAAGGAGAAAACGCAATGGATTTACTAATGGAATGTGCGTCTGTTTTTAAAAATCTGATGAATTATCAATACCGTTTCACTTTAGGACGGAAAGGAAAACTGAAAGTGATTACTCTTGGATTTTCTGAAACGGATTTTCATCATTTGGTTGGCCTGCACAAGCTCAGAGATACAGAAGTAGCCAGAGCAAACCGCGGTGCCGTCTTCAGGGCTATTCTGTCGGGTCGTATTACATACGCCACAATTATCAAAAGTACATTTATAGAGGAAATTTTAAGCAGGCTGCAGACGTTCCCAAACCTTGAATTTTTACTGGATCATGATCAACTGGTCTTCCGCTATAATAAAAAAGTATATCCTTATTCTTCCATTGAGAGTGAATTTCTATTAAAAATGGGCGATGGAAGTATCCTCGATATAACATTTCTGTTTTTGGATAAAACGGAGCAGGGAATTTATTATTGCAGAAGCTTTTTCCCCATGGAACGAACAGACTATACAAAAGAACAAATGCAGTACACTCTCCTCAAAAAAGAAAAGATTGATATCAGGTCAGGTGTGGCTGCAGTCCAGTATGATCGCCTGACACCAAAAAACAAGTAGCTATCGTACATATAAGACTCGTCAAAAACTTCTCTATCTTACAACTCAATTCTTCAATCTAATGTCAGTAAGCTTCCCTGACTTTTCAATCAATTTTTCATCAAGTTCAAATTCAATAGTAGTATTCCAAAAATTTAAAACACCCCCGATAAAACTCTCTAAAATATGTCTGAATCCGGCGATGTATTATCATCTTCCTGAGCCAGTTCCGTCTGATTCGTCTTCATTTCCCTCAAATATTCTGCCGGACTCACCCCGGTTACAGAGCGGAATATCCGGCTGAAATAAAACTGGTCGCTGAACCCCACCATGGAAGCCACATCCTTGATAAACAGCTCCTTATTTTCCTCCATGATTTTCTGCGCCTTTTCCACCCGGAAAATGGCCAGACGCTTGCTGAAGCTCGTCCTGCTGTATTTTCGGAACAGGCGGCTCAGATAGGTCTGCGAAATTCCGAAAACACTGCATATTTTCTGGGCGGACATCGGTTCTGAGAGATGTTCCTTCATATAAGCTTCTATCTTCTCAAAGAATTCCGGCGTATCGATTTTTATTTTCTGGACCTCTTCCATTCTGTTCCTGCAAAGAATCTGACAGATATTTTCCGCCAGCTTATTCATATTTTCCGCATAGTAAAAGGCATCGTCTATAAAGTACTCACTGTTTTCCACAGACTCATCCAGCATATTTTCACAACGGAAAATACGGAAAATCTCACGTACCTTTTCTTCGACACTGAGCTGTGTATATCCCTTTTTCTCCCATTCGGCGAAGGATCGTAAAATCTCGTCCTCCAGCTGCCTGAAATTCCTCTCTTTTATCAGAAATTTCAGCCGGTTCAGCGAGACGCTGTCATAATCCGGCCTCTGTTCCGCTTCCGGGGACTCCTGATCCACATCAATAATCTGGTTTTTGCCGATGATAAGCCTGTGATCCAGCGTATAATATAAACTGCGTATCACATCCGGGAGCTCATTGGCAGCAACCGGGGTTTCCTTGAGTACGAGCGTGTAAAATGCCAGTGTCCGTTTTTCCTTTTCCAGCTGGTGCATCATCATCTGATAAAAGCTGTTATGGAACAGCAGCTTCCCGGGGCAGATATAGAGGGCCTCCACTTCGTCCCTTCCATATACCATCATCTGTTCTTCTTTGATGGAAAAAATTTCAATCCCCCTGGTTTCCACAAATCTTCTCGGCAGGCTGTTCTTCCGGAGCAGCGCAATATAGTATTCGTCCTCGGGGAAAATCCGGCGGAAACGGGGGGATTCCGAAAAAGTCCCTGTACACATATCCCGGATCACCTGGTTGCGGAGCCCATAATAATATTCATCCAGCCTGCCCTCAAGGATCCGCATGCTTTCCTGAAGGGCGGATGGCTTCACCGGCTTCAGGATATAGTCACAGACTCCATAGCGCAAAGCGGACCGTGCATAGGAAAATTCCTGGTATCCGCTGACAATAACGGACAGGATGTCCGGATATTTCTCCTTTGCCCGTTTTACCAGAGTTATGCCGTCCATAACCGGCATTTTTACATCGGTAATCAATATATCAGGCTTCAGCTCCCCCAGCTGCTCCAGGGCATCTTTTCCGTTTTCTGCCGTCCCCGTTACCTGGAAATTAGGACACTTGATTTTAATGATTGTACAAAGATGCTGCAGTGCAGCCGGTTCATCTTCTGCTATAAATACCTGATACATAAATTATCAAACATTCCTTTCTTCCTGAATTACAGAACCGATAATGATTTCCGCGCCGCCTTCCGTACGGTTATGGATATCAAAAATCAGGTTTTCCCCCTTCAAAAGATACAGCCGGGCAAAGGTATTCAAAATCCCCATCCCGCCGATTTTCATTTCCACATTCTGTCGGTTATCCAGCAGATCCTGTTTCAGCTTTTTCATTCCATCCGTCAGCTGCACAAGCACCTCCGGGGAAAAGCCTTCTCCATTGTCTCTGATCCGGATATACCAGTTCTTCTCATCCTTGTAGCCCAGCACGGAAAGCTTCATCACCTTGCTGCTGTTGGCATATCCATGGTTGATGCTGTTCTCCGCCAGCTGCTGGATCACCAGCTTCGGCACCCGCTCTTCTTCAATAGCCTTATCCAAATCTATCGTATATTCCAGCTTGTGCTCATATCGATATTTCAGCAGGGAAAAATACAGTTCCAGATAAGTCAGCTCTGTCTTTATGGAGGCATATTTTTCTTTCGTATCGGTGGAATACCGGAGCAGTCCGGCAAGCTCATCGCACATCTCACAGATCACTTCGTCATCATCAAGAATCCCCCTGCTGGAAATCACATTCAATGCATTGTATATAAAATGGGGGTTGACCTGTGCCTGCAGCATATCGAACTGCGCCTGCAGCTGCAGGGTGAGCAGCTGTCTTTCCCTGCCGATGGATTTGCTGAGACGGCTCCGCATTTCTTCATACACCTGCCCTATCCTCTGAAATTCATCGTTTTCATTGCGGAATTCCAGCGGCTCCATCTGATCCAGAGTCTCCAGGTTTGTATTCGCCAGGACATTCTGCAATTGAATGATGGATTTCGTTAAATGGCTGGTGGAAACTGCAACGTATAATAAGGAAAATAAAAGCATACAGCCCACCAGGAATATGGTCATATACATAATATGCACCATATCCCCCTGAATCAGGGAGCTGTCCTTATAAACCAGGACCATGGTTCCGGCCTCTTCATTATACACACCCGCCGCCAGATAGTCTGTCCCTTCCTCTCCGGCATATCTTCCCGCCGGTATCTTTCCCCGGCCCAGCAGACTGCGGCAAAATCCCATATCTACCTGTGTATTCCAGTAAAGAAGCTCCCCTTCCTCATTCACAAGACATACCTTCAGATCCTTATCCGCCATACGGAGCTTCTCATGTACCTTATCGGCACTTTGCTGAACCTCTATGTATCCCATATTCTTTCCCTGAATCTGCTTAATCACGGAAAATACCTGAATCTTATCATTCTGTCCCCACAGATCCCAGTGCAGTCCGATCGTTGTATAGGTATTGGGGTTTTTCTCAGCCTTTTCATACCAGGGCATTTCTTTATAATTGATATCCTTCCGGATATCCTGGCTGTTTCCGATGGGTTCGCAATTGTCATTACAGAATATGACGCGGTAGAATCGTTTTCTGATGTAATCGCTGTTTTGCCGGGATATAATTTCCTTTTCCGCATCCTGAAAATAATTCTCCGTATTCTCCGAACGCACCATGGTGGAAATCGACGTGATGGCCGAAAGCATATCCGCATCACTGAGCAGGTAATAGCTGATATCCTCCATGGATTTAATCATTTCATCATACTGCTGATTCAGCTGGGCTGCGCTGATGGTGAGATTCTGCATCTCCCTCCCATAGAGCTTGTCCACACTGATCGAATAGTAAATAAATCCGGAAACAGTCGCTGCCAATATCCCCAGGATAATATACACGATTTTCATTTTTGACTGAAATTTCAAGTGACTTCCTCCTTAAGGCAGCTATTCCCATAAACCTATCTGCAGCGCCATTTTTCTGCATTCCTCATCATAGGCCTCCGCCGCTTCCAACGCGCTGATCCGTCCGTTTCCCAGCTTATTGCAGATCTGGGCGCAGTTTATTCCTTTGATGGGAGTCAGATATTCCAGCGCCAGCATGACGTTGCCTTCCGTATAATATTTCTGTACTTCCTGAACCAGTTCTATGGATTTCTCCTTCGGCTGATATCCCGTATGGAATACTCCGGCGGGTGAATAAAAAGAGGCCATCACATCCTGTCCTTCCTCCGATACATACCATTCCATAAATGTGAGGATGGCCTCCTGGTTTTTACTCTTTTTATTTCCGTAAATGCCATTGGAAGGCCATATTGTCAGTCCTGTCGCTTCCTTTGTGTCCCCCGGCAGGGCAAAAAATCCTATTTTATTAATTTCATCCCCATAGGTATTCATCCATTCGGGTATGCGGCTGGAAAACTGAATCAGATGTCCCACTCTGTTGTCAAAAAAACGATCCTCGATTTCCTGATTGGATGCTGTTGCACAGTCCTCGTTTAAAAAAGGAACCAGTTCTTCATACCGTTCCCACGTCCTGAGTCCCTCATGTGAGTCCGCAAAGCCTGTTTCACCATGTGTGAACTCCTGTGCAAAATCAGGATTTTCATACATCACCTGATAATTATCCGCAAGAAACGGAAGCTGCGAGGAAACGAGTTCGCTCAGTGAAATTCCCATTCCGTCCACGCCCGCATGCTGTAAAACTTCCAGGTTTTTTCTGAATTCTTCCCAGGTTTCCGGCACCTCCAGCCCATATGCCTCATAGAGCTCTTTATTATAGAAGACTCCGGCGCTCATGCTGTCACATTGGGGAATCCCATAAAGAACGCCGTCAACGCTTGCCGCCCGGATAAAATCCGAATCAAGCTTTTCAGCCATCTTCGTATCCGTAAGATCCAGGAAAAATTCCGACGGAGCCAGTGAATAAAGAAGACTTCCCGTATTATAAACCAGAAGATCCGGGCAATCACCTATGGCCAGCCTCGTTCTCACCACATTGTCATCGTAGCAGGGCTCTATTTCTATATGAAAACCGAATTTTTCTTCTGCCGCCTCACAGGTGGCAGTCAATACTCCGCCGGGAGTTGCGGATGAAAAATTCAGTAAGGTCAGCGTTACCCCGGCGAAGGGCTTCTCTTCCCCGCCGCCGTCTGTTACCGGGCTTTCTTCCGCCGGAACGGTTTCCGGAATATCCGATCTGCTTTCCGAAGCTTTGCAGCCTGCCATGCTCCAAAGGAACATGGCAGACAACAGCACCAATACAGTCCATTTCTTCCCTCTCATCTTCCCCTCCCAGGACACTGATGTTTCCTCTATAAGTACATTTTAAAAGTCTTAATCTCAAAAGGTGTGATGGGAAATACCGCCTCAGCTCCTTCAACGGCCTCTCCGCAGTCATGCTCCAGCAGATTGCAGGGTACCAGCTTCTTTACCGGGAATTCGGAAGACAGCTTCACCTTCCCTCTCCCTCCTCTGCATTCATGAAGCCTTACGATAAGGCAGTCTTCATCCTCGGCCTTTTTCACCGCATCAATCTGAACCCTGTCAGTGGATACCTTCACGATTTTTCTCTGATCGGCAAACTGTCCCGGAACTGCCTGTGCAGGAAGGTTAAGACGGCTGGCTGCTTCAATGGTTCCTCCTTCCGTCACGCTGCCTTCATGGGGATACAGGGAATAGGTAAATTCATGTGTCCCTTTATCGGCTTCTGTATCCGGATATACCGCACTCTTCAGCAGGCTTAGCTTTATCGCCTGATCCTTAATGCTGTAACCGTACTTACAGTTGTTCAGCAGGCTGACGCCATAGCCGGTCTCAGACAGATCCGCCCATTTGTGCCCGCAGACCTCGAATCTCGCCCAATCCCAGCTTGTATTCCAATGCGTGGGACGTTCCACATGCCCGAACTGGATGTCATATGACGCCTTCACGGAGCGGATATCCGTATAGAACGCCGCCTTCAGCAGTCTGTGCGTTTCCTGCCAATCCACACGGGTGACGAAATCAATATTTCCGGAATCCCTGAAGACTGTCATATCCTGTTGGATCACGGATTTGTGATACCGGAATACAAAACGGACAACCGCCTTCAGGCTCCCGTTTTCCACCAGCTCCGGGGCTTTCGCCAGTTTTGCCCTTTCCATCTTCTGTGTATAGAAAATATCAATATCCCAGGCATCGAAATTGATGGGCTTATCTTCATATACCTCCAGGACATTGCCCAGCTGCCCTTCCTTCAGCACGGAACGTTCCACCCTCTTATCGTAAATCCGGGTCAGCTGCCCTTCTTCATTCCAGGCTATGGAATAGCGGGGCGTTTCTATTGATGCCCCATCAAATGAGGAAGCTGTCTTTGGTACAGCCGTCTTTTTTTCTCCCGGTATGAAAATAACGGGAATCGCGGAAAAGGGTTCTGTTTCCACCTGTACTTCATAACCCCTTTCCGTTTTTTGTGCTTCCAGCTTTCGTCCGCTGCCGTCCGTGAAGCTTCCTTCTTCCTGTTCGGGAATCAAAACCAGTTCTTTTCCTCCGAAGCTGTTTGTGGAATACACGCTGTAGGTATGCTCTTTTTCCTGTATTACTGTTTTCAGGGCTTCTTCCCACACATGATCGGCACGTTCTTCCGCCGTGCGGTAATTGATCCTGGAATCCTCATATACTTCGTGAATGGAAGAACCCGGAATAATATCATGAAACTGATGAAGCAGAACACATTCCCAGCTGTCATTCAGTTCCTGTCCGGCATAGCCTCCCCCCAGGATATAGGCGAGTGAGGACAGCCATTCCGTCTGCACAAGCTTGTTCTCCATATGGCGGTTTGTTTTTTTATTGTATGCCTGCGAAGTATATGTTCCTCTGTGATATTCCAGATACAGCTCCCCGTCCCATGTATGAACATAACGGTCTGTATTTTCCACGTTTTCATGCAGCTTTCTGAAAAATTCTCCCGCCTGTACCGATTTTACATGGGGAAGCCCCGGAATCACATCCATGGCCCTTCTCAGCTCCAGCATGTCCCTGGTGACTCCGCCTCCGCCGTCACCGTAGCCGTAAGAGATCAGGGTATCCCTGCTCAGATCTTTGTTTTTGAACTTATTCCAGCTTCCCAGGACTGCGTGGGGAGTAACCATTCCATTATAGGTGGCATATCTGGTATCCATATCCTGTCCCTCGCCGGGCGTATTTACAAAATAGGTGAGGATCTCACTTCCGTCGATGCCCCTCCACCAGAACAGGTCGTCCGGGATGCTGTTAAACTGATTCCAGCTGATTTTCGTCGTCATAAAGGTATTGATTTCACACTGCTTTAAAATCTGCGGCAGGGCCCAGCTGTAGCCGAATACGTCAGGCAGCCAAAGGTATTCGCATTTTTTCCCGAATTCCTGTTCCAGGAAACGGGTTCCGTACAGGAACTGGCGGACCAGGGCCTCTCCGGAAGAAAGATTGCAGTCCGCTTCGACCCACATGCCGCCGTCCGGCTCCCATTTTCCTTCTGCAGCCTTCTGCCTGATCTTTTCATATAATTCCGGACAGTCCTCCTTCACATATTTATAAAGCTGGGGCTGTGTCTGCAGGAAAATATATTCGTCGTACAGCTCCATCAGGCGGAGTACGGTTGAGAAGGAGCGCTGGGCTTTTTCCCTGGTATGCTTCAGCCTCCACAGCCAGGCCACATCGATATGGGTATGCCCCACCACATTCACCGTCACCTCTGTGCTTTTTTCCATCCGATCCAGCTCATCCATCAGCATATCATGAGCCTTTTCCGCCGTTTCATAAAAGGATTCTTCATCCCAGTTGATACAGGAAAAGGTGCGATCCAGCGCCGCCTTCAGCTTCGCATACTGCTCATTCTCCGGAGGGAGAAGCAGAAGCGTTTCCGTGATGGCTTTTGCGAAATAATAAAGCTCATCCGTCTTTTTATGAAGATACGCTACATCCGCCTGCCGGCACTGATGGTAAAAGGAGGTATGCTCCCCGCCTCCCTCAAGGCCCGTCCACAAAAGGAAGGTAAGGCAGACCTCTTTTCCTTCTTTCCCCCGGAAAATCACTTCCTTATGATGGGTATCCACTCCCTGGTAAGGGTGCCCGTCCACATACAGCAGGGATTCAAATCCGCTGTTATATCCGCCGCCGGTTTCCCCGAAATCAAATAATCCCACCGTCTCACAGCCTTCTTTTGCTTCCGGAAGCTTAACGGTCCTTTCCAGCCATAAATACCTGTCCCTTCCCACAAAGAAATCATGGAGGCCGAACTCCGGCCCTTCTACCTTTTCAGGCAGTTCCTTGTAGCTTTCATCCGGAGGAAGATTTCCCTCCATGGATATAAAAGGGGCAATACAGCTGTGGCCGAAATATCTTTTTTCCCCCAGTTCCCTGACTCTCTGCCTGAATTTATCCAACGTTAAAAACATAATGCACTCCTTCCCTTCATGAAACCTACGGTTCCTCCGTTAACACAGCATATGGGGATACCAGGATTCCTGTCTGTGTAAGCTGGTATTCATACGCCCAGTTTTCTCCTGTTGTCCTCCAGGCATCCGGCCCGCACCAGGTCTGTGTATCGCTGCAGTTATGCAGCTGGCCGAACGTGTTCTTCCGGTTTCCGAATACCTTAAGCGCCAGTTCACAGCTGCCTTTTTTTACCCCTTCAAATTCCGCCCGGCAGGGGCTCTTAAAAATCTTCCTTTTCTCCGTGCCGTTCAGCGTAACTTCTATCAATGGACTCCGGAATTTGGTTACCCAAACGGAAAGCGTGCCGTCCTGCCTGATCTCCACAGGCATATGCAGGGTCAGATTCCCTCCGTAAAAGGGCAGCCCCTGGGTACAGATATCTCCGAAGGCCAGCTCCCTTACCGGCTCTGTCAGAACCGCGGTACAGCCCCCGACCTTTACGCCGAAATCTCCGAGAAGATACATGGCTTCCACATTGACATTGGCATGATATGGGATATGTACCTCCAGAATATTCCCGCCTGCCTTTACGCCGTCCAGTTTTACTGTTCGGATCTGTTTGTCGACATAATAACCCTCTGCGGGATCTTCTATTTTTCTGTTATTCCAGAATACTTCTGTGATATCCGCATTTTCCAGCGCCAGCCGGACGTCTGTTATATCGATTTCAGAATTTATGTGAAAACGCAGGGATACCCTGTGTTCATATTCCTGTTTTCCGTAGATCCAGGGCTGCGCGTAGGCGTCGGCCCTTCTGGGATATCCCAGCTCTTCGCGGATTTGATTATCCAGGCGGAGTATTTCCTCTTTTTCTCTCCATTCCCCGTCATCCAGCCGGAATTCCGCCATATCGAGCGGCAGGACATTGTCTTCCTCCAGCGTTACCCGGGCGGATTCCGGAAGCTTCACCGCCTGCTGCCGTCCTGTGGCCTTCACGGTTTTGTGCAGGGTGCATCTGCCGGGCTTCAGGCAATACAGGAAGGAATCGCAGGCATAGGAAGTGATTTCCCATACCGTCCTGTTTTCCTTATAAAATACAGGAATTTCCTCCACATTTCCAGACAGCGCGTCATAGAAATCCACTCTCCAGATTCCCGAAACGGTTATCGTCAGTTTTTCTTTTTCCATACTGTCCGGCTTTTCCGGCTTTCTGCCATGGGCCAGGAAAATCCACCTGTTTTCTCCGTCCTCACGCATCTGATAAAGGAAATGATCCGTGGGAATTCCGGCCTGATTCCGGATATCCAGCATACGGTACGGTTCCAGCCTTCTCATTAATTCCCTCTTTTCAAAGGGTATTTTCATACAATGTCCCGCCAGCTTCGCCGCCCGGTCACTCTTGCGGGCCGCCACATATTCGGGAATGCCTCCCATGAATATGACGTTTCCGCCCTCCTTCACAAAGGCCTCCAGCCTCATCACCGTATTCTCGCGCAAGGTCAGGCAGTCCGGCACCAATATCACGTCATACCGCATTTTTCCTGCGGTAAATCCCTTTTCTCCCTCCTGAAGATCCTCCAGCAGGGATTCCGCGATATAGTCAAAATCCTGCAGCCCATACAGCAGCCATTTTATCAGGCTGTCGAATTTTTCTTCCATCGCCTCCCTGTCTGCATAGGTGGTTTCCTCACTTCCCCACTTCAGCCAGTAAGATTCCACAGGATGTATCACGCCTATACGTACCAGAGGCTTTCCTCTGACAAGCGCCGTATTCACTCTGGCAAAATAATCCTCAATCAGCTTATATTCCTCAAACCAGGGGGACTGATAGCCGATACAGGCCGGATAATCCCTTTTCGCTTCTCCCTCCATGGAAACCCAGGCCAAATGATGGACCCTCACCGTCACACCGAGGGCCGCCTGCCAGTCACCTGCCAGCTTATGTCCCCGGAAATCAAAGTCCCAGTTTGTCACGCCGTAGATTTCACTGACCATCCCTTCCCTGCCGTACTGATGAACCGCACTCTGCGCCTGCTTTGCCGTCGTCAGCTCCCTGGAATCACACAGAATATCGATTCCCGGAATATGGAAGCTCCGATAGGAACGCATCGCCTCTCCCAATGCCGCCGTCTGGCTTTTCAAGGTCGGTTCCTCCATCATGTGACCTGTCAGCACAATTCCGTGTCCGGTACACCAGCTTCCTGTCTGATCCGCATAGGCGCGGGCAAAACGTTCCGCGATATGATCATGATACCGGTATCTCGTCTCCGAAACCGGCTCCTCTGCCCGTTCCCAGAAAACTTCGGGAAGATATTTCAGGAATTCCTCACCATAAGCCGCTTCATATGTTTCTTCAAAATCATCCGTATAGGGAATGAACTGGGCTTTTCTGTCATGGGCCCTCCCCAGCCTGGTTTTATGGGCAAACTGCGGTTCATCCGTAAAAATGGCCGGAATATCCTTTCCAAAATATTCGCCCATTTTTTCATTATACTTCTCATGCGTCACTTCCAGGAAACGGGCGATCGCCTTTTCATCCAGGGTATTCACATAGGCCTGATTATTAAACCAGACATTATCGCCTGAAATTTCCAGGTAGGCATACCAGGGATCATATCCCTCCGGAATCTCCTCTCCATCTTCCAGAGCCCGGTAATCCTCCATGGTACCATCCGCATTCAGCAATACCCCATACCTTTTCAGCAGTTTTCTGGATGCGCTTCTGATAATCACGGCCGCCGATACGTCCCGCCCTCTGTCTTCGGGTACGCCTTCCGGTATTTCCTCCGGAGAAAAGACAAGGAATCTCATACGGAATTCCGGATCCTTTGTGACAAATCCGCCGCCGTACCCGGAGGGCCAGCGGTCTTCGTCGTACAGCCAGGTCAGCATCCCCTTTTCCCGGAACTTTTCATGGGCATACGATACCTGATCCAGAAATTCTTCACTCATATAGGGAATATTCATCCCCGTCCTGCAATGGATATGGGCCCCGCCCATCCCCATCCGCAAAAATATCTCCGTCTGGTCATCTATCTGCTCTTTCGTCACCTTACAGTTCCAGGCCCAAAAGGGTGCCCCTCGGTATTCACCGGACGGGTTTTTGAATAATTCTTCCGTTAATGTCTCTTCCTGTTTTTTCTGATACAGCATGCCCTTCTCCTTAATTTCTAAAAAAAGTTCCTCTTGAATGATTATATACGATTTCAAGAGGAACTTTTCATCAACTAGATTTATCAGCCTTTTACAGCCGCATAACGGTCATATGCAGCCTGCTCGATTTCCAGCAGACGGCCCAGATTCATCTGATTTAAAGTATTCACATAGGTATCCCAGTCTTTATCCAGATCCAGTTCGCCGGTAATAAACTGCGCTCTCGCCTGTTTCAGATAGGTAGTAATGTCTTTGTAAACAGCTCCTCTTTCTTCCACTTCATCCGAAGTATAAGATACCACCGGATATGCTTCCACACCAGTAACGCCGTCTGCCTTGAAGGCATCAATGACACGCGCCGCCCATCCGTACTGCTCGACAAATTCAGGATTTTCCAACACTTCTCTGTCACTCTCAAACATAGCCTGGCGATCTATATTTCTTTCCACAAGATTCAGCGCCTCATTCAGGACAGCCCCTTTATAACGGAATTCTTCCCCTGAAGTATAGCCGTCGGGAACACGCATCTGCGGAACCTCTTTTCCAAGAAGGTCATCCTGCACCATGTCAAAAGTAACCCCTTCATATCCCTTTGTAGCGGAAAGCATTCCTTCATCCGTATAGAAATAATCAATGAAACGTGCTAAAGCTTCCGGATACTCTGTATTGCCGTTTACCGCAACAAGGATATTGTTCTGGACAGGGCTGGCAATGCTGGCTTCCCTTTTCGTATGCAAATCGGAAGACAAACCTGACAGCGCAGCCCAGTTCGCATCATAGCTGATATCTTTATTGGCCATAACGAACGGAGCGGAACCACAGCCAAAGGAACCATATACATCTCCCTGCTGTTTTGTGGTGACTTCATCGCCTGTAATCGTAAACGCTTCCTGCTCCATCAGGCCTTCGGCATACAGCCTGTGCATGAATTTCAGGTATTCTTTGTAGGTATCATTGATATTTGCCAGTTCTACCTTGCCGCTCTCATCTGCCTGAAGGACATAGTTGGGATCCGTGGTGAAAATACCATACGCATCCAGCAATGTTTTTTCCAGAGCGGTATAGCCTCCGCTGTCCGAGGTGAACAGAAGCGGTATCTCATCGTCCGGATCCCCGTTGCCGTTGGCATCCTGTTCTTTGAATGCAACCAGCACATCGTAGTACTCATCAATCGACGTGGGCACGGAAAGTCCCAGATTATCCAGCCACTGCTTGTTGATAAAGCTTCTTGTCAGACGGTCGGTCATATCAACCTTCAGTTTGGGAAGGCCGTAGATATGGCCGTCGGAAGTCGTGCAATATGCTTCCAGCTCCGGATACTGATCGAAATATGCCTTAAGGTTAGGCATCAGATCCATATACTGGCTCAGATCCAGGAAATAGCCTTCTCCGCCCCATTCATTTACATCGCTGACATTCATGGAACAGCCTATCAGCATATCCGGCAGTTCATCGCCCGCCACCTTTAATGTCAGCTGGGTTTCCCAGTCTGTCTCATAGAAATCGCAGTCCAGACGGATGCCGAGCCGGTTGGCATATTCATCGATAACCGCCAGCTGTGACCAGTCTTCACACCCTGATGGCATGGGGCCTGCGGCCGTTACGGTGATCTCCTCACTGGTAATGGGATACCCTGTTTCATTCACCTCCACACTGCCGGTACCTGATGACGCCTGTGTGTCAGCACTTCCGGTATTTTCCGTGTTTGCGGCATTTCCGGTTTCCTCGGCCTGCTTACCGCACGCCGCCAGACTGACAGCCATGCTGACCGCCAGAACAATGGCAGCCGTTTTTTGGAATCTCTTCTTCATACATCTTCCTCCTGTTTTTTTATTTTATATATCATCTATGATAATGAAATTGATATATCAGCCTTTCACAGATCCGATCATCACGCCCTGCTCGAAGTATTTCTGCAGGAACGGATAAATTATGAGCATCGGCAGTGCGGAAAGGACTATGACTCCGTATTTGATCATGTTCGCCGTATCCGCCTGTTTTATAAGAGCCATCATCTGTTCCGCCGAAAAGCTCATGCCGTCCGCCATGGCCGTTTTGGCAAATGTACTTTTCGTCAATATCTCACGCAGAAACAGCTGCAGAGGGAATTTGTTCCTGTCTTTGAGATAAATCATTTCCACAAAATAAGAATTCCAGCGGCCCACCCCATAATACAGAGTCATTACAACGGTAATCGCCTTTGACAGCGGGAATATGATTTTACCGAAAATCTGGAAATCATTGCACCCGTCAATAACTGCCGCTTCCTGTATTTCCCAAGGAATTGAGGTCATAAAATAGGTACGCGCGACAATCAGGTTAAAGGTGGATACCAGGCCGTTTATCAGGATGACGCCGCGTGTATCCAGCAGCCCGAGGCTCTTGATATTCAAATACCCGGGAATCATGCCTCCGCTGAAATACATGGTAATCATAAAGTAAATCATCAGATACTTCCGGCCCTTCAGGTCTTTCCGGGACATGGCATAGGCACAGGGAAGCGTGGCGGCCAGGTTCAGCAGGGTTCCCGCAATCATATAAAAGATGGTATTCCCATAGCCGACCCAGATTTCCTTATACTGCATCAGGTACCGGTACCCCTCCAGAGAAGGCTTTACCGGAAGCAGCAGCATCTCTCCCCCGGCAACCGCTTTCGGATCACTGAAGGACGCACTCAATACGAAAATCAGAGGATACAGCATTATGACAGCCAGAAGCAGCAGCAGGATATAAATCACAGCGTTGAATATCCCGTTCTTTATCTTCGTCTTACTCAGCTTTTTTGTTTTCATCTATTCTTACCCCTTTCATCAGAACAGGCTCGTTTTTGTTGTCTGCTTGGAAATCGTATTCGCAAGCACCAGGACAATCGTATTCACGACAGAATTAAATAAATCCGCCGCTGCTCCGAATGAAAAGTCCGACTTTTCCAGACCGGATTTGTATACAAACGTTGAAATGACCTCGGAGGCGCTCAGGTTCGTGGGATTCTGCAGAAGGAACACCTTTTCATATCCCACACTCAGCAGGGAGCCGCAGTTTAAAATCAGCAGAATCAGGATGGTCGGCACCAGGACCGGAAGATTGATATACCAGATCTTCTGCAGCCTGGAAGCGCCGTCTATATCCGCCGCCTCGATCAGCGCTTTGTCCACCCCCGACAGGGTTGCGAAATAGATGATGCTCCCCCAGCCCATTTCCTGCCATACGCCGCTGAGCACATATACCCATTTGAACATGGACGGTTCCTGAAGGAAATTAATGTGCTCCCCGCCCAGCATGGTAATAAAACGATTGATCACGCCGGAGGACGGGCTCAGGAACAGGGTGAGCATACCGCATAGGACTACTGTTGAAATAAAGTGGGGTGCGTAGGATATTGTCTGGAACCCCTTCCTGAAACGGCTGTTCTGCACTTCATTGAGTATCAGCGCCAGAAGGATCGGGATGGGGAATCCCAGAATCAGCGTCAGCGTATTTTTTAAAATGATGGGAAACCAGTAGGAAGAAAACAGCCTTTCAAAGTTTCCAAAGCCGATCCAGGGACTTCCCATGATTCCCTTTCTCATGCTGTAATTTTTGAAGGCAATGATAATTCCATACATAGGCTTATAGGCAAAGATAAGAAAATAAATGACTGCAGGCAGGCACATGATATACAGCTGCCAGTTTTTCCATACGCTTTTTTTCTTTTCCCGCTCTGCCCGGATGGATTTTTGTTTTGTCCCACTCATACTTCTTCCTCCTGGATTGTTATCTGCACCCGCTGCGGGCGCCTGACTTAACTGATTCTAGCATGGAGGATTCTTTTTTTAACATGGAGATTATTTCACTTTTACACAAAAAAATATGGAGAAAATAGTCCATCCTGTGAAAGGACTATTTTCTCCATATTTTTTGCTTAAATTTCCATATCATTCCAGGTTACGGAAGAAGCTCCCAAACCTTTTCAATACAAAATCCCGTCGTAATATTTTAAAAGCAGCTGCACTACCCTGCTGTAGCTCTTCATTCCGTCTTCCACGCCGTTCAGCTTCAGCGTTGCCTCCGTAAACTGGTTGGAGGCTTTCTTCACTACCGCGGTCTGAATCACCGCTTTTTCTTCCACCTTTTCCCAGGCCTCCGCCGTAAGGAACAGATCATCGTCATATACGCTTCTGGCGATTTCCGGGTGTTCGAAATACGCCGACGCCTTATGATTGACGGAATCCCTGAATTCGTTTTCCACATAACCCAGCACGCTCATATAGCCGCTGTACCGGAAGAACAGGTCATCGGAGCTGACACAGGCAAGAAAGCCGATGAAATTGGCCTCGTCTTCATAGATAAAGCCCTTCAGATGTGCCAATTCATGACAGATAGTGGCGGGCTTATTCACCACATACATAGTTTTATTGTAATTAGCCTCCATGGAAAAGGGGAAATAATATCCCATCATATGTTCCTGGCTCAGAAAATCCGAAGAATGAATGGTTTTTGCTTTAGGGTAATAACCGGCCAGCTGTCCATACTCGTTTCCCAGCTTCTGCATGGCCCTGATTGCCCCATCGCTGATCTCCTCATCATAAACAAGATATCCTGCGTCATCCCGTTCCATGAGTTCCGTCAGTTCATTCAGCTGGGTCACGATATAATCCCTCACCGCCGCCAGTTCCGTATCCGTATAGGTACGTTCCGTCTTCTCCGGCATGTATTTTTCATCGATGGGAGAAGCATGGTATAAAAGGAAGCAGTTGCAGGTCATGATCCAGAAAACTGCCAGAAGGACCCACGCGAAGCCCTTGTAAAACCCACTGCACAGCTTTTTCACCCATTCCTTTTTGACAAAGAGCCTTACCAAACCCAGAATGAGCGCTTCCGCAAGCAAAAGCAGCCCGAATACGATCATCCATTCCCCGACGGAAAAAGGAACAACCGACATCATCCTGCCATAGGTATTGATGGAAACGGGAAAGAAAAACCGGATATGCCAGTCACAGAAGGCACTGCTGTTCCATGCCACAAGATTAATAATTACCGCTGCCGCAAATAAAGCAAACCAAATCTTTTTTTTCACAAAAAACCATCCCCCGCTCTCTGCCGATGCTGCTGATTAACATGTCTGAACAGATTCTTTTATCCCCTGTTTATACTATACCTGCAACACCAGTCCAAAACAATAGAATCACAAAAAAGCTAGAAAGAATTCACAGTCTATTTACAATTCGTTAACGAAAAAGCATGGAATAAATTCTTGACAAAAACGCTTGCATGTGATCCGGCACACTGGTAGAATAAAGGGAAATTTTGTAACAATCCGAGGTTTTTTTGACAATGAATATACATGTATTTTTTATCGTATGCCCGATGGTTTTTCTGGCCGGAATCGTGGATTCCATAGCAGGGGGAGGCGGCCTTATTTCCCTGCCCGCTTACCTGATGGCAGGGCTTCCTCCCCATATGGCAGTGGCTACCAATAAGCTCTCCTCTTCCTGCGGCACCACGGTTTCCGCCTTCCGCTATCTGAAGAACAGATGCGTCAGCCTTCCGCTCGTCCCCTCCACCATCCTTGCGGCCCTTGCCGGTTCCTCCATCGGCGCCCGCTTGGTCCTTGCTTTGGACGAGCGTTATATAAAGGGGATGCTTTTTATCGTCCTTCCCGTTACCGCTTTTTTTGTTCTGCGCAAAAAAAGCCCGCTGGATACCCAGGGGCCTGCCCTTCCTTTGAAAAAACAGCTTGTGATCGCTACGCTGGCGGCTTTTATCATCGGGGCCTATGACGGCTTTTACGGTCCCGGGACAGGCACCTTCCTGGTACTGATCCTCACAGGCCTTGCCCGGATGGACGTGCGCACCGCCTCCGGAAATACCAAATGCATCAACCTGGCCTCCAATATCGCGGCTCTTGTCACTTTTCTTATAAACGGACAGGTCTTTCTCCTGTTAGGGCTCTGCGCCGCTCTTTTCTCCATTCTGGGCAACTTCATCGGCTCCGGCATGGTAGTAAAAAATGGGGCGAAAACAGTCCGCCCCATCATTATCGTCGTGCTTATTCTGTTGTTTTTCAAGCTGCTAACCGACTTCTGACTCCGCCTCCGGCTGCCGTTTCTTTTCCGGAAGCTGTACCAGGATTACGGCTGCAAAGACAAGGACACAGCCGAAAATTTCCTTGGAGCTCATGATCTGGTTCAGTATCACCCAGCCCGCCAGGACCGAAACCACAGATTCCAGGCTGAGAATCAGGGATGCCACCGTTGGATCCAGATTCCTCTGTCCGATGATCTGCAGGGTATAAGCCACGCCACAGGACATGACGCCCGCATACAGCACCGGCACCGCGCCGCTCACCAGCGCGCTCCAGGTGGGCGTTTCCACAAGGAAGGCCCCGATGGTACAGATGATCCCCGCCACAAAAAACTGGATGCAGGACAGCTTCACCCCATCCGCTTTCGGAGAGAAATAATCAATCACCAGGATATGTATGGAAAAAATCACCGCACATATGAATACCAGCAGGTCTCCTTTATTCAGGCTCAGCGTTTCGTTGACGCACAGCAGGTACATCCCCGCCGCTGCAAGCGCTGCACCCGCCCACACGATCCTTCTCACTTTTTTCCCGAAGAAAAGCCCCATGATAGGGACGATGATGATATAAAGGGTGGTAATAAAACCAGCCTTTCCCACCGTGGTATACTGGATGCCGTACTGCTGAAACATACTTGCGGTACAAATGGCAAGGCCGCAGCAGCAGCCTCCGATCAGCGTCACCTTACGGCGCGCTTTTTTCTTCTCCGGTGTCTCTTCTTCCACTGCATCCCTTTTCCTGCTTCTTTCCCGGAAAGCGATCAGCGGAAGCAGAACCATCCCGCCTATCAGGCTTCTGGCCCCATTAAAGGTAAAAGGCCCCATATAATCCATACCGACACTCTGGGCCACAAAGGCCACGCCCCAGATGGAAGCCGCAAGAAACAGAAGCAGGCTGCTGCGATAGCTCTGCCCGCCTTTATTGCTCTGGCTGTTTTGTTCCATAAAACATACCAACTTTCTATAATAAACTTAAAAACCGTATTCTATGGTCTGTCATTCCCCTTCGGGCTGAAAAACTGCGGACAGCTCCGATACAATCTGCCGCATCCTCTTTCCTCCGCAGCAGAGCGTCACATCCGCATATTTTTCATAAAGAGGGACCCTCTCCGCATACAGCGCCTCAAGAGTCTGCCCTTCCTTCAGGGCAACACCCCTTTTTCTCAGATCACCAAGCCTTTTTCTGATCTCCTCGCAGGAAAGCTCCAGGTAAACCACGGTCCCGATCTCCTTCAGATGACGCATGGCCTGTTCCCCGTACACCACACTTCCTCCGGTGGCAATAATGCTGCGGCTTGTCTCTATCCGGCTGTTCACATCATTTTCTATCTCCAGGAAGCCGTCGACGCCATCCTCCGAAATGATCTCATGAAGAAGCCGCCCCGTCTCCTCCTGGATAACCAGATCCGAATCCAGAAACCGGCAGCCCAAAACCTTAGCAAGGACCACCCCAACCGTACTTTTCCCCGCTCCGGGCATCCCAATCAGAACGATATTATCTTTCGTACCCATAAGCATCAGCCCAGATAAGCGATCACTTCTACTTCACAAAGCACACTCTTGGGCAGTTCCTTAACCGCCACACAGCTCCTGGCAGGCTTTTCCGTAAAATATTTCTCATAAACACCGTTAAATGCC
>NZ_MPDJ01000003.1:71179-71712 GCF_001881565.1 Eisenbergiella tayi | reverse complement strand
TTGTCTTCACCACATTGGCATAATCCGTGCCCGCCGCTTCCAGGATGGCTCCGATATTTTTCATAACCTGCTCCGCCTGAGCCACGATCCCCTCAGCCTCAATATTGCCGTTTTCAGGGTTAATGGGAATCTGGCCCGAAGCGAATAAAAAATCACCGGCCGCAATTGCCTGGGAATAAGGTCCGATTGCTGCAGGCGCCTTGTCTGTTGCTATTTTTTTTAACATAATAATCCTCCTTGTTTTGCGGAGAAAAATGCAATTTCTTTAGAAATTTGCCCTCTGGCGAACAGAGGATTTTCCTCCTTCATTCTTTTGTCTCAACATTTTCCATGGTTTTCTTAATTTCACAACCTTCATAATACCATTGTTTTTCCCACCCGGCAAGGTTAAAAATGCCAGTGGGTGAAGATAAAAATGTAGGATTACAATACATGTGTTACACCAGTATAAATAAAAAATACGAGAACAGATTTTTGTGTTATATTTGAATCACCACAACACAAATAAATACAAAGGAGTCTGTTCTCGCATG
>NZ_MPDJ01000003.1:0-71158 GCF_001881565.1 Eisenbergiella tayi | reverse complement strand
TCAACAGGTATTGGACAATTATCTGCTCTCTCTGTAACAAATGTTTGACAAACCTACAAAAAATGCCAGTGGGTGAAGATAAAAATCCCTTTTGCTCAATCCATTCCCATCACAACAACAGCGGATCGGGGAAATTATTATCAACCTTCCCCGATCCGCCGCATTTCCTGTGGGAGCTTCATTCATCAAAGGCCACCGTCACATAAAAGCCTCTTTCATTTTCTATGACAGCCGTCACATCCCCTTCTCTGGCGAGAAGCTTTTCCCGGAATGGATAATTGCCTGACATGGCAAGAGATGGATCGATGGTATAATAATAGTTGCTGGGAAGGACGCCTTCTGTGACCGTCACATGGTCCCCTTCCTTCAGGAGCCCCGGGCGCTCCATTTTGAATTCCATAGTCCGCATCTTACACCCTTCTTTCCTGACTTAGCATTCGAATCTATGATCGCTGCCTGTTTTCCATGGAAAAATCCGCTTCCGTTATTATACCCCGATACGTGTTTCTTGGCAATGTGCCCTTTTTTTAACGCACCCTCTTTTCAGCGGCTTATTAGCTGCTGCTGTCCTCTGCCGTACGGTATCTCTTACTCCGGGCTTTCCAGCACTACCGCATGGGCGATGCCGGGAACGTTCTGGCCTTCATTAAAACTGGTTTTGCTTAAGAGCGCTCCGGTCGGTGCGAAGAGGACACGTTTCCAGACTCCTTCTTCCAGCATTTTGAGGATATAGGCGGAAAGGGTTACTGCAGAACAGCCGCAGCCGGATCCTCCTGCATGGGTATCCTGTTCCTTCGCGTCAAATATTTCTATGCCGCAGTCCATATGCTGTCCGGATATATCAATGCCCTTTTTATTCAGGAGATCGAGCAGTACGGTCTGCCCTACCGTTCCCAGATCCCCGGTAATGATCTTGTCGTAATAGTCCGGCTGCCTTCCGAAATCCTTCAGGTGCTGTTCGATAGTGGAAGCCGCGGCAGGGGCCATGCAGGCCCCCATATTCATGCTGTCCTTCAGGCCGTAATCCACGATTTTACCGGAAGTCAGTCCGGTGATTTTGGCCCTGGCTTTTCCATTTTGGGAAGCGGCAAGCACAAAAGCGCCGCTTCCAGTCACGGTCCAGGTGGCGGAAAGCGGGCGTTGGTTGCCGTAGCCCAGAGGAAAGCGGAATTCCTTCTCCGCACTGGCAAAATGGCTGCTTGTCACACAGGCCGCTTTCTCCGCAAAACCTCCGCTTATCACGAGAGAGGCCAGTGTCAGGGAAAGCCCGCAGGTGGAGCAGGCTCCATACAGGCCGAACAAAGGGATTTCAAAGCTGACCAGGCCGAAGCTGGTCGCTATTTCCTGGCCTAAAAGGTCACCTGCAAACAGATAACGGACCTCTTCCGCTTTCCAGCCGGCCTTTCCCAGCGCCGTGCCAAGCGCTTCCTTCTGCAAGGTGCTTTCCGCGTCCTCCCAGGTCTGGCCGCCGAACATGTCATCCTCTCCCACAAGGTCAAACAGTTCTCCTAACGGCCCCTCTCCCTCCTTTTTTCCGACAACGGAAGCGCTCTCTATGATGTATACCGGCTTTTTCAGGCTTACACTCTGCTTGCCCAGAATCGGGGATTCCTGTGCCGTTTTCTGATTTTTGTCCATTTATATGCATTCCTTTCTGTATAGGTTTGTTGTTATTATCTGGATTTTTACAGAAAGTATGCAGGAAGGTATGAACATGCATTTCGAACCTTTTCATTTTTTTTAATTTAATAATACATTTTGTGTAAACCATCGGAAAATCCGCCTTATTTACCGGCCTCTCACCACTTCCCCGGTATACGGGTTCTGTATCATTTCCAGCGCGGTTAATGCCGAATTGATATCTCCTTCGCCCAAAGCATCCCTGATATTGGCCACAGTTGCCGCAAGATTTACCACCCGGTAACCGCTGTCCTGAAGGACCACATCTGCCAGCGCGCTTTCTCCTTCCAACAGCTTACCGTCTTTTAAACTGCGGACACGTTTTTCAAATTTATCCGACTCGTCCTTTTTACGGGAAAATCCGAAATGCATTCCCTCGGGAGGCTGCGTGATCACCAACTTTTTTATCTCATTCACATAAAGCCCCAGCAGCACTTCTGTCCCCAGCGTTTCCAGCCGGAGAGCACGCAGAGGCTCTTTGTCGTTTCCTTCTTCAAATGCCTTGAACTCCAGTCCCCGCCAGCCGCTCACCATAACAGAACGCAGAAGGAAACCGGATACTGCGCCTGACAGCGCATTTTTCCCAACCTCTGAAGGCTTTCGTTCCTTCTTCTGCAGCGACGGCCTGATAAAGCTGCTTTCACAAAGCGCCCTATCCATCACCTTGTCAATCACCCTGCAGTCATGCTGATAATCGATTGTATAACTGCGTCCAAGACTCATGGCGCCATCCAAAAGGGCGGCAATATAGCTCTTGTCCAGAAAGAAAAAACGGATACTCTCCGGTGGGAGCATCTCCTCTCTCACCGCCATATAAGGAAAGGGAACATCGTAAAGCAGCACCCACCGGGCCAGGGAATTCAGGATTTCTTCCGGGATATCCGGTACTCCTGTCCAGTTGAAGTAATCAAACAGATTCTTTTGTTCCTCATTCGCTGCAAGCCAGCTTTGTTCCATTTTAATCGTATCCTTTCTTCTCCTTCGTCTTTCCTTCCGGAAATACTCAGGTGAGCTTCAACAACTCTTTTGCAGCCCGTTCCAGCCGTTCCTTTATAGCCTTTTCCATAAGTTCAGAAAATAATCCGGTACCTTCAATGCCTGATAGGTTACTGCCCCCATCCGGGACGGCATCTTTCTGTGACTTTGTCATAAGTTCCATACAACAGCTGCTAATCTCGGGCTCCAGTCCGAGCCGGCAGGCGAGTATATACCGCTGACGGATTTTTCCGGCCTGTGCCTTATCCTCACTGCGCCATTTATGCAGAGCCGCCGCATAGCTTCCATTCTGCAGAGCCAGCTGTCTGCCCAGACAATATGCGGCGCTATAGGTAATGTCAAACATACCTATAGCAGGATCATACCGCAGCCAGGCATCCCCATTCATCTGAGGCGTCATGCCGCTTTCCTTTTCCTGATATGCGCGGAAAGGGCCGCGGTAAAAAGAAACCGTGCTGCTTCCATCCCTCAGCTGATGATCCACAGGCCCGTATCCCAGCTTCATAAGATTCAGCAGTTCTTCCGGCAGGCTGTCCTTCTTTATCTCCGGCAATTGTAAAGCGCCGGCATCCAGTCTTTCAAAAACCGTTTTAAAATCAAATTCCTCTGATGAACAATAAAAACTCCAGCTGTACAGTACCGGCACCCGCACTGTTTTGTATGTTTCCCCCTTTGCAATTTCTGCCCGTAAAGCCGGATCAGTCAGGAATTCCCCGAAGTGCTCCAGGGATACTACACAGCAGATATTCCTGATTCCCCTTTCCCCTGAAACAGCTGCCGGATATCTGGTGGACAGCAATACGGAAAGCCATTCTTCGGGCGGATCTTTTTCCGTCACCTTGTTATCCCTGCATACACAGCGTGCATGGGCGCACAGGGCCAAATCCCCGGCATCCGGACAGATGCTGCCGAACAGTCCTGCCGCAGCGTCCAATATCATACAGTTTCCGGCCATGGAGGAATCATAATTCACGGGACAATACCTGCCCTGTGCCGGTGTGAATGCTTCTTCTGCCGGAAGTGACGTTATCGCAGCGTCCTCCGTTTCATCAAATAAGAGCAGGGCAAGCCAGGGCGCTTTATCCGCTTTATTGACTTTACGTTCCCAGGGCAGCGTCTTATTTGTAAATACTATATTAGGAAGCACTCTCTCAAATTTCCCAAAGGCTTCCCTTGGCGGATAAACGGAATAAACATCGGTCTGCTGCATACGCAGAGGATCCGCACCGCACCGGAAGGAAAAAAGCGCCGGTTCGATTTTGCTGTCCGGAATCGAACTATCCTGACTCGCTTTCAGTGTATAAGCGCCGGCGGCGAGTCCGGGTTCCATTTTCGATGCCAGTACGATCATTTCCTGTTCCATAATTCTCTCCATTTATAACTATAAACTCAACCGGCAAAAAGCCTGAACCGTTTATCTTTCGCTTCCCATGGCAGAAAGAACCGGTTCCCCCAAAAGGATTTCTTCCAGATCACCGCCCCAATTCTCCATATCAGCCTTTTCTGCCGTCCCATAATTTTCCGACAGCTGTTTCAGAATTCCGCTTCGTTTTTCATTCACCGCTATCGTTCTCTCTATCTGTTTCAGCACATCCCCGGGATATACCTTCGGCTCCACCGGTTTTGGTTCCGGCCACGTAAAATACAAAGGCTCCAGCCTTTCATTTTCACACAGAACAGCCATGGAATAATATCCTTTTTGAGGCAGACGGTTCAAAACCTTCGGTTCCGGCGCCTTCAGGCGGATCCCCAGAAGCTGATCCTTCTTCAGTCCTTCACTTCCATAGGGATCGGGGGTTTTCGTATCCCAAAGTGCTTTGGGAATATTCCCGTATATCCACTCCGCCCTCACATCCTGTATCCTGCCGGCATTGTCCGTCACTTCGGCCTTCATGACGCTTGTAAAAGTTTCAATTCTCATGGGAACCACACCCAAGGGTTCCGTATTTCCCGTTTCCGGAACCAAATCCTTTTCTTTACCGCTTACAGATACCGCAGTGGCCGGCAGCAGGCTTTTTATTTCCAATACGAGTCTGTCCGTACTATACCAGGAAAGCCCGTCCGCACCCTTCACCGGACTGTCGCCGGACGCCTGTACCGAAAGGATCTTTCTTCCGTTATTGTCAGACTCTGCTTTAAGAAAAGCCTCCGAAAATTCCTCCCAGTTAAGAGCTTTCTCCCCACCCTTTCCCGCACCGAAAGAAATGGTGAAGGATATGATAAACCAGGATATGTGCACCTTACCCCCAAAGGGCGGTCCATAGCAGTTAAGACTCGCTCCCAGCTCCAGGGTAAAGGTCCTGTAGAATGGGAAAAAATCCCAGCGGAAACTGGCTCCCAGACTGATTCCCACATAAAATTCATAGGCAAAAGGCTTCCATTTCATGTAAAATTCCAATCTGGCCTGAAACCATGCCCGAAGACGCCCCCACTCGTAGGTAATGGAAGCATTGCCCCCCAGCATAACACAGCTCGGTGTAAGCGCAAAATAAAAGGAAGCGCTCAATACCAGGTTTTTATCAATATTCCATTTTATTCCAATCCGATCTACCTTTGGGTAATGGGCGACATAAAATCCTTCTTTATATCCTCCCAGAGTCAGAACAAAGTCTCCGCTGTGCTCATTATTTCCAAACCATGTGACAAAGGCAAAGCCTCCCTGAAGCCTGCAGTTTCGGTCCATAAGAAAAGACTGGCTGCTTAAGGCGCCTGATATGCTTATCTCTCCCACCACCGGCGATATGACTGCCAGAAGAGAAAGCTCTGCATAGACGAAGGGCTTCGATTCTCCCGGCGGCAGGGAAAGCGTTGAAACTCCCAACAGCGCAATCTTCAGTTCGTTTCCCCATACCACATTTAAAAGCAGGAAACTGTCCAGCAGGCCAAATGAGGTGAAACGGATACCTGCGGCGGCAAAAAACTGTCCTTTACAGGGAACTATGGAAGCATTCATTTCCTTCAGGACCTGGGCCGGCGTCATTTTTTCCGTCAGCGTACCGCCGCCCATGACCGCCGCCACAAACGGAAAGCTTCTGACCTCCTCTACTTTGGAAGGCAGCAGGATTGTCCGGTTGTAGCCGAATCCTCCTGCTATCCCTGTCACATAAAAGGCAGGCGGGCCCCCCAACGGATAACGAAGCATAAGATATGCAAAAAAAGAGGCTTCGGAACCCGGCAGCTTTCCGTAAGATCCCACCGCCGTCAACTGAAAATTCTTTACCTGGACGGAAAGTTCTCCGGTATAGAGTTCCATCCCCTTTTCCCTGGTTATGTACAGCCCTCCGGATATACTCAGCGGTTCTTTATGTATGCTCACCGTCATACCCTGAATCCCAAATGCAACGGGAATTCCCTTTTTCATAGGTACCGTAACGTAAAGCCCCAGCACTTCAAACATCAGAATAGAAAGGGTGAATCCCGCATCCACATACACCGTAATGCTGCCTTCCCCCAGCAGAAAACCCAGACGGGACAGACGAACCGGACCCAGACTCTTTTTCACATCCAGCCATTTCACATCTCCGTCTTCTGTTTTCTCTCCCCTGTTTTGAAGCTCCCTGCTTCCGGAAGTCTCCTGCGAATAATTATTTTCGGGCAGGGACAGAGGAATCCTGGTACTTCCTAATAAAAAGGCAAGGCAGGCTGAAAGAGCCGCTTTCTGACTGCCTCTCAGTTTAAGGGACAGCCAGTCCAGTTCAACCGCCATATCGCATCCGGAACATTCTCCGATCAAAGGCATTGCAGAAAGGGACAGCTTCATCCCAAGCTCCAGCTTGAAGGTGAATTCCCGCTGCTTTGCATCCTTCCTGGTACTGACGGACAATGCCCCATATTCAGTGGTCGAAAGCCGAAAAGAGAATTCACCCGCCTCAAATATATAGCCGAACCGAAGTTCTTTAATGGCAAGGCCATATCCGGTAATGAGTTCCGGCACCTGAAAGGAAAGAGGCGTATTCTCCAGTTCTCCCGAAAGCAGTGAAAGGCTGCAGTTACCGCTCTCTTTACTGTTCCAGGTTCCGACAAGTTCTTTATGCTCCTTCCCCGCGATATAAGAAATCTTGAAATGAAGTTTTCCAATGGATGCATCCGCCTCCAGACATATGTGGCTGGTAAGAGCGCCGTTCTCCTCCTTCCGGGACCGGCCGGCGGCGGGAAGTTCTTTCACTCAGTGTCCTCCAGCAATTTATCAACGTCCACTATATTCATAGTACTCAGTATTTTGCTTCGCTTTGTATTCCAGACCATAAGGGAAAGCCTCTCCACATCAATAAAAGTCTGTTTTGGAAACACACCGTCCAGCATTACATCGATCTCCAGCGCATACTCCAGCTGGTGTCCTGTCATAAGCAGCAAGAAGGCCTGTTTCAGCCGAATCTTGATTTTGTTGAAATCAAGGCTGTCTGCAATTGCCTGTATATCCGCATCATTCCCGCTTTTCTTAGCCGCTGCCGTACTCACATCCGTCACCGCTCCCTCTACCTTATCCTTTGTCAGATCAGAGGTCATAGAAGGGTCATAGTCCTTGCCGAACTGATTAATCGCATCCACCATCTCCCCGATGGTCATTCCTTCTGTGGTCTGAAGTTCACCAGGCAGAATCACAAAGGCATTTTCACCCCCTATCTTTGAAAAGGCCATTTTCAGTTTGGTGCCGATCAATGTGAAATCCAGATCCGCCTGTACATTGAAGGTCAGATCATTTGTCCCCTGAACCTTTACTGATAATTCATCCTTCATTTTTTTCCTCCTTCTGATGATTGTAACTCGCTCCGTAACGTACTAACGAAAAAATAAACTATATAGTTTTATTGTATCGTTCTATAAAACCATAAGTCAATATAAAATAGTTGAATAGCCGTACAAATTTTCAGACTATAATTTGTTTATTTTTTCTATTGTCTGAAAATTATATTTGTGCTACGTTAAAATTATTAATATTTTCGGAAGGAGGAATTTATGAAATCATTTATTTTGCCTGACAGCATCATAGAAGAAGCCAGAGAAGCCGGAGGCATGCTGGAGCTTGATTTTTCAAAGGAAGCCCATTATACCTTCTTCCTGGAACATCTGGGCGGCGCCGAACATCTCAAAAACACCGCTCCGCTGCTGCTGAATAGCCTGAATGCTCAGAAAAAGGGCCTTCTGCGGGCGGAACCGCAGAACGAATTGAATCTCACCGATGATTATATGGTACATAAGCTGCAGGTCACACCTAATCTGAAGTCCGACGGAAATTCACTCTCCTTCCTGCTTTCAGCGGAAACAGAGTTATCTTTATGCACCAACACACTGATTCCCCGGGTAAGTGTCAGTCAATATTTCCGTGATGCCCAAACAAAAGACATCCTTAAGCAGATAGATCAGACTCTGTCCGGAGAAACAAACAGCTTTATTTCTCCCATATCCTGTGACAGCCTTACCGCAGGCCTGGATGAACGCCTCATCCGTATTGACAGCGTATATTCCATGACAGACCAGTCCTGTAACGGAACACCCTTTCTGAGAGGAAAAGTCTGTTCCTCCACGGCCATCATCCAATCCTTTCAGAATGATGTGAGCAAGGTGGAGCTGATCGATCCGGTAATCAAGCATCCTGGCCATGAGTACCGTCCTGGCCATGTGTGCATCAGTTATGACAGGAAGTCCCAGATGAGTAATCCCGATTACCATAAAGACATAGAGCTGGACTCCGAGATTACAGATATGCCTGTATATCTGCCTTTCACATTAACTGTTTCCCTGAAAAATAAGGCTTATTTTTATAAGGTGCCAAAAACCGGCTATTTCTATGAAAAATATCAGCCCCGAATCAGTCTTTACCGTATTCTGCATGACGAAAAAGAAATGCCGGGCTGTGCCCGTATGATCCAGCCCTGGTCACAGATCTCCGATAAAAACGTGGAAATTTTGGATTATAACAGGACATCCTCCGACGAAAAAATACCGGAACAGCCTAATAAAATCAAAATTACTTTCCCTGAGGACTGGAATTCCAATCTGAAGTCCCAATCTGTGATGAATTGTAATACGGAGGCGGAGCTGTACGGCAATCTTCTCCTGAACATCTGCCATCAGGAGAAAAACACGCATAAAGCCGGTTATGTCAGCGTTATAGCCCAGTATGAATACCAGAGCACGGATCCTACGCAGGTAAAAGCAGAAAGGCTGTTTTACCAGTGGGGCTGCATGGCATGGGACACCCTGCTTCTCACTCCATCAGGCATTATCGCCGCACGGGATGTGCATATCGGTGATCTTCTCCTTTCCCCTGACGGCAGTTTCATGCCGGTAAGAGATATCACTACCGGCACGGAAAAAACGCTTTTTAGAATTCAAACCCACAGTAACACCCTGAATGTTTCTGCAACCCACACCCTGTGTCTGGCAGGAGATGACGGTTCCTTCTGTCCGACGCCTGCCTGCGATGCACGGTGCGGGCAGAGAATCTATGCCTGGGATCCGGAAAAAAATGAGCCGGTGCCAGAGGAAATTATAAAAATCACCACGATACCCTATGAGGATACCGTCTACAATTTCCAGTTCGACAAAGAGACATATCTCATCGGAAACGGGCTGCTCATCGGAGACCAAACCATGCAGGGGCATTATCCTCCGGGTGGAGATGTACTAAAAATGAACGCTCTTTCACCGAAAGCCGCAGACATGCAGGAACTGCTCATGAATCTTTGCTCTTCCTTGCCGCGGGAAAGGAACAATACTCCTGTTTTTAAGCACTCTGATAAGCCGGAGAGCTACGCCATGCACTACTTTTGTGTTAAATACCTGCTGTTCTATAATTCCTTTCCCTTGGAACAGGCGCAGACCATCGCCGAATACTGTCAGTTCATGGCAGACAATGCCACAACAGGAAGCCTGCTGCTAGACGGGATACCGGATTGGGTGAATGAAAAATCCTTCTATCGCCTGGCAGACAGCCAGTTTGAGGTACCTATCATCCCCACAGCCATGGCCAAATGGTATGACACAGGGGAGCTTGACACGCCAAAGCCCTGGTATCCCACAGACAGTGATGAATGCTGCTTCCATGTCTGTGACGATCTCCTGCGTCCCTTTCATTTTTTCCCCGGGGAAGAAACGCCTGAGGCCTCAGAAGAAGAGGCCCAGGAACTGGCGGACCGCGTGATTCCCTGTCCCCCCAGATTAAGCGGGCTTCTGAAAGAGATTGCTGCTTCCGTCCTCCCTTATAAGAAAGATCTGACCAAACTGCCGGAGGAGCTCATGATGAAGCTGGGGATTTATCTCCACATCCTAATTGACACGATTCTGCATCAGAATTTCGGCGCCCGACGCTCCTGGATCAATATGGCTTACCGGGAAGGTGTTTTTACCCCTGAAGGCAAGAATGTGGAAAATGATTATCCCCCTTATCAGGATATATTTGACGATGATGCGGCTTACGATGATACCGCTTCCTATCCTGCCGGCCTGGAGAAGATCGGATGGACGGTGAATGAAACCTTTCTAAAGCTGTCCTACCAGTTTCCTAATGATACGAGCGCTCTCGGCAACCAATCGCTTTATGATCTCTGGGACAATTATGCACAGCCCAATTCCTATACTTATGCCTGCGGCCTTTCCCTTGTCAACGATTTTTTGAGAAGCTGCCTGGATCTGCCCGCCGATCCATCCTGGCTCACAAGCCCTCAGTTTACACGCATAGAAAAGAACTTCCGATCCACCGTAAAGGATTTTGCCCCCCTTTCCGACCTATGGCAGAAGGAACAACAGGATATGGATTTTAATTACAATGCGGAGGATGTTTTCAGGAAAATCACCGGCTGTGATACCACAAAAGAAACTACGGAGGAAAAGTATCGTAACTTTTTCTGCTATACAAAAATCCTGTATGATCTGCAGCATCTTTGGGAGGAGGAATAAAAAATGGCCATTACCCTGCATTATCGGCTGGACGACAAACAAAGCCTGGCAGTCCGGGCTGAAACTCAAATAACATATGAAAAGGATAAAATATATCGGCTTGTCCTGATTATTCTGAAAAAGGATGATAAAAATCCGGTACTCATGAACGATGTCCTCCTGCAGAACGGTATGGGCAGTGCAGAGGTCAGCTATGATTACAGCCTTTTCAACAGCAAAGGAGTTAACCTCACCTTACATGCACATGTCTGTATACTGCCTGATCCTCCCCCGCCGGAGTCCACTGCGCCTGAACAGGATATCACAGGGAATACACCGAAACCCATTATCGTGGAGGAGCAGACTGATGACATTCATCTGTTTGGTACTGCGGATTGTCTGGATAACATAAGGCTGGAGCAGACTCAGTCCTTCCTCTGCCCGGCCATCGGACCGCTCCCCGCCCCACAGGCCAGGTTTCTGATACAGGTACAGCTGAAGGAGGATTACACTCTGCTGCGCTTTTACAAAGATTCGGTCAGTCTTACCTGCCTTACAAAAGAGGGGCAAAAAAAGCCAAACTATAAAATGGATATGGCTGCAAACCAGATTTCATTTCAAGCGGACTCACTGACAGGAAGTCTTGCCTCCGGCTTTTCTTCCGTTAACTGGAAAGGAAAAGGGATTGTTTACCAGCATTCCACCGGTTTGATGCTGGCTCTCTCCTTCACTTTAAACAGCGGGAGTTTTTAATATGAATCAGAATCAAACCTTACTTATTCCGATCACAGTACGGGCATGCCTCTGTGGGCGTGCCCCTTCCAAAAAAATATATGCCGGGTATCAGCTCGACTTCACGGATCTGGATGATCCGGATATTCCCATTGATAATGGTCTGTTCGTTCCCGGCAATCCCCCTGAACCGGGAATACATCTTTCCTTCAGCCTGCCGGAGGGTTTTACCAGAGGGACTCAGGAGGAATCCGGAACAAATGGGAACTCCTCCTCCAAGCTTTGTTATCCCCTTGTTCCCAACCGGTGGGCTGTGGTTCGTATGTGGCTGGAGGATGGGGACAGTCTGCTGCGCCAGAAGCTTTTTCTCATAGAAAGCGACTCACTTCAAAAGAAACGGGGCGCAGGTTACAATAATACGGGAAGCAGCTCCTGGCCCTATCCCCAGACACCGGATCGTCCCTACCGCTATCTGGGCAGAAGTTATGCCCTTTCCCAGGCAGAGCATGTCCCTCAGGATACGGAACGGCTTGCCCTTACTGCCGTTTCTCCCGTGAATCCGTTTTTCTCCGCCTACTATCCCCATTGCCGGAATGTATTTGGCTTTTATGACGATCTTCCTGCCGATGGGATCCACAAGGCGAATATAAGTTATCTCGTATGCGGCTGGTATCAGGATGCGGCTGGCCCCGAGCCGCTTTCCCTTCTTAAAACAGCACAGCAGCTGGAAGAGGTCCTGCTCATGAAGCTGGAGGGAACCGGGCTGCCGGAAACCAGTCTCTGTCATGGCCTTTTATGCGGCATCGAGTGGAAAGGGGCGGATTTTTCTTATCCTACCGGCATACCGGACGATCCACAGCCTGGAGAAGTGGAGGACAAACCGGCTCTGGCGCTTGGAAACACCTCCGATGAGGCTGCGGCAGCACTGGCAGGAGCGGACAGCGAAATATCTCCCCGCCTGTTTCAATGCTTTCTGCGAAATCTCTGCCCGGATCTCCTAGGAGAGCAAGGTTCCGCCGAGGTGGAAAAGGAACTGTATGCCGCCGGTTTTTCCACCCTGCAGCCTCCTGATTTAATATGCCTTTCTTCTGTCCCCGGCACAGAACACAGACAGCCGCCTTCCGAACGGATCATGAAACAAATCTCCGACCTTCGTTCCCGCCAAAGGCAGCTTTTTTCAGAGCGCATGAAACAGAAACAAAGGTGCCGTACCGCATTTGAAACCTGGCAGCTTTTCTATACCGCCCGGGAGGATCGTGACAGGCTATATGCCGCACTTCAGGCATACGTAACTGAAATACAAAGAGAACAGACTATATTAACGGATACAGACGAACAAATCCGATATGACATTAATAACCTTGCGCCCGGACCGGGATACGAACTGAAAACAGAACCCGCGCCTCCCTTTTATCAGCCGGCCGATCCTGTTCTTCTTGTCAGGCAGCTGGCCAACACGGACGGCAAAGTGACCGGAAAGCTCACCGTCTGCCGGCGTTCGGAGCAGGTGAATACCTCTGTCACCTTCACCGGGCTTTGTGCATCCCCTGTCACCGTGTATCCTGATGATTTATTCGGGAATGCAGAACCTTCCGACGGCCTGCCGGAAGCCCTTCCTCTCTTAATCGGCGAGGCATCCTTATTTTCTGCCGGTTTCGCTGCCCTGATAGCACGGAAGGCTTTACAAAAGGCCGGTTTTATTCTTCCGGATCCCGCTCGGACTGAAGAACTTGCCGAGCAGCTTCGGCAGGTACAGCAGCAGTTCGTTCAGCTTCCCTCCATCTTCTATGACAGGGAGCTTCCGGAAATCCGGGCAATTACCGTGTTCAAGCCGCAATGGCACCCTTTGTATCTGGAATGGCAGTGCTTTTATTATCCTGATAAGGCTCTCCTAAAGGAGCAGCCGGATTTGAAAAACTGGAGGCTGAAGGATGGGCGTTATGATTACTGCGGAGATATCTCCATTATGGATCCTCAAAACCGATATTCTGTCTCAGGCCGGCAGCTTCTGTCCGACAACGCATCCAGGCAGCTGGAAACAGGTGTGAACAGCTTTTTTGAGGAGAATGTCCTTCCGCTGAAGGATCCGCGTACAAGAAGCCTTTTATCGCAGTCCCTGAGCGGTTTTAACGATATGCTGCTCATGCGGGATCAGATGAAGCTGCTGCCTCTGTTTTCCACGGACGGACTGGTGAAAGCCTCTCTTTCCCTTCTTCAGGCGCTGCCATCGGATGAAATGGGTACCGCCGCCGTATTTGACCGGCTCTTCTCCCCCATTCGTGCCGGTTTTCTGGCTTTTGGCAGAATACGAATTCTGGATAAACTGGGAAGATTTCAGGATATCCTGTCTCCTGATCTCTATTGCAGTGAAGAAATGCGTTCCTTAAACGCACCGGCCAAACCTCATGAAGCCATGCTCCAGCCCCGGCTGGAGCAATACACGAGACTGCATGCAAAATGGATATGTGCCGTATCAGCAAAAGCTGTAAACGATGCAGATAATATAGATGGAGCGGAAGCCTCCTTCGTGCCGACAGCCTCTCCCCTTTGCGGCTTTCTGCTGCCAAACGGACTGGATAACAGCCTTATGGCATTCACTGCCGGAGGGACTCCCGTCGGAAGTCTTGTACTAACCCAGACCGGCAGCGGCATAGACTTCAAAAGTCCCCCCGGAGAAAAAATATCTCATCACCTGCCGGAGGATATTAACCCGCAGCTGTACCGGATTTTATACTCCCTGCAAACCGGGCCGAAGGAAAATCTCATAGCCCTTCTCTCTTATATCGACAGGCTGGACAGCCGGATTACCCCTGCCCCTCATGGACCGGCAGAAGTGGAATTTATCGGCCGTCCTCTTGTTCTGTGCAGACTCAGCCTGAAACTGGAGCAGGCCGGTGACCCGGAATCCTACCGCCATCTGGAAGGACAGATTCCTGACCCAAGCCACACTGCCAATGTAAAAAATGCCGTTTTCTCACTCCAAATCGGAGAACTGAATGACTATCGTGACGGTATGGCCGGCTTTTATCTGAACAAGGATTTCGATCACCTTCATATTTACCCGGGAAGCGGCACCCAGACCTCTTATTTTTATGAAGACAATCTGATTCCGGCGGCCCTTGATGCAGAGCTTCCGCCGGATGAGCTGTGTGTTCTTATGGATGCTTATGCCCGCCTGACGGTTAAACCCGGTATTTTACCGGCCTGTACCTTATCCCTGCCCGACGAACTGGTAAACGCCTCCCTTGACAATATCCGTACCACTTATTTCACCGGACCTGTCCTAAGCAATGAAAAGCAGCTATCCATACCCGCCGCGTATCAAAATGACAGGAGCTATTTTTTCTATCAGGCAGGAAGGACTTCCCGAACCGAAGCTTCCGGTAAAGGTATTTCTGAAAACTGCTGGAAAACCACAAAACTTGAACAGACGGACAGTCAGGCTTTTTCCATTCCTTATCCGGTAAAGGCGCTGGAAGGCTATATACAGATTCAAAAGCATAAGGAGGGGGAAAATGATCCTACACAGCAGCTGTTCTAACGGCACCTTTTACGATACACACCTTACCGTCAATGATCCTGCCTGTGCAGTATCTCTATATTCGGAAAACACCTTATATTATTCCTTTCAGGCCCCCGATCCGGTGTCGAATGCGCGCCCCAAAATAAAAATAACCGCATCTGTGGGAGAAGCCTCCGGCAATATGTTTTCATCCACAGACACGACATATGGAACAATGACCTGTCCCTGTTTTGATTTCCGCGGCATCAGCCGAAACGGAAATCTGCTGTCCTATACACTGACTCTCTCTGAAGATAAGCTGGCTCCCGCCGATAACGCTTCCCTCACTTTAGAATGGAGCGGCATCATCTCCACCGCTTCGGAAGGGATTTGTTCTGTCACTGTTGAAATAAGTGGTTTCGGGAATGAATTGGATGGAAAAAATACCTGCTATCTTTATAAAAGCCTGGCAGCCACTGAGATCTGTTATTTCACGGCTTCACCTGCCAGTGCCTGTCCGGGTGAGCCTGTCACTTTAGAATGGAAGGTAATTAATGTAAATGCCGGCTATATCCTTCCCGGCGGCTATAATATTTTTGCCGGCGGCGTACAGAGCTCATCCTCCTGCGTGGTTCCCATGCCTTTCGACAGCAACAGTTTCTTTTTATATGCTTCGGGCAGTTCACAGAGCGTTTATAAGGAGGTAAAGGTCTTCACACCCAGTCCTGTTATCAATCTTTTGCTGGAGGGACGCAGCGCATCCTGGGAATGCCACTATGCATCCCGCTATGAACTGGCCGAAAACGGCGTATATTCCAAAATAGAACCCGCAGACAGCCGTATACTGCGGGATGATACCACAAGCATTGCAATCCGCTGCACAGGAGATCCTGTTTCGGAAGAAGAAATACGGCTTGTGCTTCCGGGAACTAATATCACCTTTAACAAATATATACATGGTTATTCCAATCATAAGGTAATAGGCATAAGCTGGAAAATTCCGGATGGCCGGATGGCCGTCGTTAAGATCTGGGATACTGCCTGTTATACCGTATCCTCCTTGCCGGAAGGAAACTGGGAATACGCGTATGACAGCAAAATCAATGTTACCGCAGAACTCATTATTGATCCGGGGACCCCGCAGTCTCTGGATTTCAGACTATAGGAGAATAGAAATGGCTGGTTTGTATTTGGATCTGACACCTGCTTATCTTTATACCCAAAACGGAGAACCCGACCGAATCCCCATACAAAACAGAATTGTTATGGAATTGCGTAACCCCTCTCCTGAGGAATCCGTAATTCTGAAGAATGATGCAAAAAAAGAATATATTGAATTACCTTCTTATGATAATGCAGCCGTCATGGAAGGACTTACCTGTATTTATCTGCGCTTTGACTTAGGAACATCTGCCGACTGCCTGACAGATGAGGAATCCTTTAAAAATGTTCTTTTTGCAAAGCCGGACGACTGGTACTGCTGCCAAAAAGACCTTGATACCTTTATCCTGTATCCTTCCCGAACCTTTTCTCTGGAACCTTTCTCCGGCATCGAATTTATTCTGGATCGGCTCAGGACCTCGCTGCCAAGAGATACCACAGCTTCCTGCCATGTGAAATATGTCAATGTAACAGAAGGAAGAATTCAGGAAGGAACCATCATAATCTATAAAAAAAGATGTCCGTTAAGTATCCGTGTTTTTGTGCCTGCCGCCGCAGACGTGGTCACCGGCTTTCGGGACACAGTGAGTCTGGAGTGGTGTGTCACAGGCGCGGATAAGGTGGTTTTACAGCCCGGCGGCCTTATTCTGGAAAAAGAAGGCTCCCGCCGGATGCTATTAACCGGCAAAGCCAGTTATACGCTGACCGCATACTGTGATAGCAGACAGGTATCTCAAAGCATTTTATTGGAACCTCTTACCGCTTCCATAGAGACCTTCCAGGTAACATCGGAAGCCTCCGGTTCGGAAATCACTCTCAGCTGGAAGGTCATAAATACCCGCCATATATTCCTCTCTCACATAGGACGGCTCTGCGCCGGCAGCGAAGGAATCGGTTCCCTCACTCTGAAGCGTGATGAAAAAATTCGTTCCTTTACCCTGTCTGTTGAAAACCGGGAAGGTCTCATTACATGCAGCAGGCAGATTCCAGTTTAAATAATGCGAATTTATATGTTGTTTTGAAATGAATTAGCTCCAGTTTAAAATTCTTTCTTTTCATAGATGCGGACAGAAAGCCACAAGGAAAGAAACAAGCCTGCAGCAGCCAAAATAACGGCCGCAATTTCCCCATACTGCATGATTTTTTCTGCATTAATCCGGATCCCTGCCAACACTGCCCCATTATCATCCAACTGGCTGAGGCCAAGCACTCCCAGACTTAAACAGATGAAAACGGCCATATAGACAAATCTGGCTTTTTCCACGCCTAATTTATAAATGACCGGAAAAAGCAAGAGCTGCATCAAGATGGTGACCAGCAGTATCTGAAACAAAGAGTGCAGACTTTCCGGAATGTTTACTCCGCCTTTTATCAGTCCGCGCAGAAGCATAAGCAGACAGCAGGCAAGGCTGACACCGATATCGATCAGGAAAGCGAACAGATATCTGGCTTCCACGATTTCTTTTCTCGTCAGGGGAAGGCTTATGGCGTAGGTATCCCAGCCGCAGGCCTTATCCAGACTGAATACGGTCATTGTACTCATAATGCCTATCAGTATAATAAGCATGAAGAGAAAGCTGTCTGCGTTCATGAAATAAGAATAAAAGAAGCAGAAAACAGCAACGATCAGCCAGCTTTTCATCTGGCCCTCCATGAGGTAATATTCTTTTTTGAGCAGTCCAATCATATACGTTCTCCCTTCACATAATAAAGCATGATATCCTGGATACGCACGGGATCCGCAACCAGGCCTGCTGCCCCCGCTTCTTTTTTCCTCCAGACCTTTGCTTCTGCCATCGCTTCCGCGCCAAATCGGTTTTCCTTATATCCGATGAGCTCTGAACTCTCAAAGGCCGCGAAGCCTTCTTTCGGCCCCTTCAGGATGACAAAACGTTCCAGGAGGGTATCCTTTTCCTCCGACAAGATAATCCTGCCTTTGTGAATAAAGGTAATATAATCCGCAATTTTTTCCAGATCCTCCACAATATGAGTGGATACAAAGATGCTGTGGTTTTCGTCCTGGATAAAATCAAGGAAAATATCCAGAATTTCATCCCTTATTATTGGATCCAATCCGCTTGTCGGCTCATCCAGCAAAAGCAGCTCAGCCCCATGCGACAGAGCAATTGCTATGGACAGCTTCATTTTCATACCGCGGGAATAGGCCTTGATTTTCCTGTTTTTCGGAAGGCCGAACCGTTCCAGGTTGGAAAAAAAGACGTCCTCCTCCCAGCCCGGATAAATCCCGGACATCATACTGTTTATTTTAAGGCCGTTCATGGTTTCCGGCAGATTCAAATCGCCAAGAACCACGCCGAGACGTTCCTTGACAGCCTTCTCCTCTTTTATATTATCTTTGCCCAGAATCCGGACAGAACCGCTGTCCCTGTGCAGCATATTCAAAATCAGCTTGATCGTGGTCGTTTTTCCCGCGCCGTTTTCTCCGATAAAACCCATGATGCTTCCCCTTGGCAGAGTCATGGAAACCTCACTGAGTGCAAAGCCCGGATAGGCCTTGGAGAGGTTTTCGATTACCATTGCATTATCCATTTCCATATCTGATACCTTTCTGTCCGCCTGCCGGACAATTTACAGGAACAGGCATGCCTGCCGCCTTATTCGTACAGAACCTTCAGGACCTCTGTCAGTTCTTCCAGGGATATGGCATTCTCCCTGGCAATTTCCACGGCTTTGGTCAGATATTCCTCTGCCATGCGCAGACTGCCTTCCCTGATAATGGAGACATCCCGGTTCGCTACGAAGCTGCCTTTTCCTGTAATGGTTTCAATGAAGCCTTCCTGTTCCAGATCGTTGTAGGAGCGTTTGGTGGTAATAACGCTGATACGCAGCTCTTTGGCGAGCAGCCTCATACTGGGCAGGGCATCCCCCGGCTTCAGTTCGCCGGTTATAATGTAGTTTTTTATCTGGGAAGTGATCTGTTCATAGATGGGCTTCCCGCTGGAATTGCTTATTGTGATATTCAATATGGTACCTCCGGAGTATATATTGTATATATTTTTATATATACAATATATACTCTGTTATTAAGTTTGTCAATGACCAAATGATAACCGGAAACCATACACTATAACACCAGACTTTCTGCATATGCTATAATGAACGACAAGAGAGGTGACAAATGAAACATACGTACTCAACTTCACAAACTGCCGAAATAATAGGCATCCATCCCAATACCGTGCGCCTGTATGAGGAACTGGGCCTTATTACCCCGCCCGAAAGGAAATCCAACGGCTACCGCATTTTTACAGATCTGCATATCCACCAGTTCCGTATCGCCCGGCTGGCTTTTCAGGTTGAGGTGCTTCAGAACGGACTGAGAAAACAGGCGGTGGATATCATCAAAACTGCCGCTCAATGTGATTTTTCAGGGGCGATTGCCCTGTCAGAAAAATATCTGAAGCAGGTCTCCCTGGAAAAAGAGCGCGCCGAGGAAGCGATTCGGATCGCGCGGGATTTAATAGAAGAAAAAAATACTGCATCCGATACGCTTTCGCTCACCCGCAAAGAAACGGCTGATTACCTGGGAGTTTCCATCGATACTCTGCGGAACTGGGAATTAAACGGTCTGCTTGAGGTAAAACGGAAACGCAACGGTTACCGCATCTATACGGAAGAGGATATCCGGCGGCTGAAAATCATTCGCTCCCTTCGCTGTGCAGACTATTCCCTGACCGCCATCCTGCGCATGCTCCGGACCCTGACTGTAAATCCTGCCGCCGATATCCGGACGGTCATTGACACACCAAAAGAACAGGAAGACATTTTCAGCGCCTGTGACAGCCTGCTCTCATCCTTGTCCCATGCCAGGAAAAACTTTCTTCAGATTCTGGAGGAATTGGAAGCTCTGAAAAAAGAACAGGAAAATAACCCTCCACTTTAACACCAGCCTTTGCGCCGGTGTTATTCTTTTTTCTGAAAACAGGCAGACCGGGCTGCGGTGAAGGAAATCCTTTTCCCATCCGATCTGCCGGCGCGTTTAGGCGCGCAGAAAGGAGAAAAAATGGAAGCACCAATCAGTGTAAAGGGGCTACGGAAAGCCTATCATGGAGTTCCTGCCGTCAGGGATATTTCCTTTTCGGTGAATCCCGGTGAAATTTTCGGGCTGCTGGGAGAAAACGGAGCGGGAAAAAGTACCACTATCGAATGTCTGCTGGGAACCCGCAGACCGGATTCCGGCAGCACATCGCTCCTCGGCATGGAGCCTGTTAAGGATCGCAAAAGGCTTTTTCAAAAAGTAGGGGTACAGTTTCAGGAGCCTTATTATCCGGATCGGATACGGGTAAGCGAATTATGTGAGGAAACCGCTTCTTTGTACCGCAGTTCACAAAATTATGAAAAGCTTCTGGAACAATTCGGCCTGGCGGAGAAAAAGGAACTCATGGTGAGTAAGCTGTCCGGCGGGCAGAAGCAGCGTCTTTTCATCGTACTCGCCCTTATTCCGGGACCCGAAGTAGTTTTTCTGGATGAACTGACCACCGGTCTGGACACGAAAGCCCGGCGTGAGGTCTGGAACCATCTGTTAAGTCTCCGGCAGAAGGGGCTCACTATTCTGCTGACTTCCCATTTTATGGATGAAGTCGCCATTCTCTGTGACAGAATCGCCATCCTGAAAAAAGGACAGATCATTTTTGAAGGCACGGTTGATGATGCTGTGGCACGCAGTCCTCATGACAATCTGGAGGATGCTTATCTTTGGTTTATGGAATCGGAGGAAATATGAAAACTTTTCGTACCCTTTATAAAATTGAATTAAAACTCTCCCTGCGGGGAATGGATATGGTTATTTTTGCAGTCTGCCTCCCCGTGGTCATGGTTTTCATCCTTGGGATGCTTTATGGAGAGAAACCGGCCTTTCCCGGTTCTTCCTATACCTTTCTGGAGCAGTCATTCGGGGCTCTGACTACCATTGCCGTCTGCGCCGGCGGTGTCATGGGACTTCCCCTGCTGGTTTCCGACTACCGGCAGAAAAAAGTGCTGAAGCGTTTCCAGGTTACCCCGGTAAGCCCCGTAATGCTCCTTGCGGTCCATGTTGCCATTTATTCCACTTATTCCCTGGTATCTCTTGTTCTGGTTTATGCCTGTTCCGTCCTGTTTTTCGGCTGCCGCATGCAGGGCAGTACCGCCGCGTTTCTCCTCAGCTATCTGTTAGTCATGCTGTCCATGTTCAGCATCGGCATGATGGTGGGCGGGCTGGCGCCGGATACGAAGACGGCCAGCATTGCGGCATGTGTCCTTTATTTTCCCATGCTGCTTTTGTCCGGAGCCACCCTGCCTTACGAGGTCATGCCAACCGTATTGCAGCGGATCGCTGATTTTCTGCCTCTTACACAGGGAATTAAGCTGCTGAAGGCTTCTTCTCTGGGGCTTCCGATGGGAAACGTGCTGCTGCCGGTATTGGTACTTGTGATACTGCTTGTCTGCTGCAGTCTGATTGCTGTCAGGTTTTTTAAATGGGAAGCTGAATAAAAGAAGGCGTGGGATGACAGTAGCCTATTATCCCACGCTCTTTTTCTCAATGGAACTACATATTAATTATATATAAAAAACAGCCAGTCGGTCTTCTTTTTCAACCAACTGACTGCTTTTGACAAAATAAAATAGCTATTCTCCAGCCTGTTCTAAAATCATCTCTGCCAAATTGTCACTAATATAAAATCCATTTCCCCGGAGTTCTTCTACAATCGGAGCAATTTCTGTAAGATATCCCTCACGTTTCGCCCTTAATAAAACACCCATCGTTCCAGTCACGGAAAGTCCCAAATACTTTGCCGTTTTTTTCGCTGCATTATCATCAATAATCACTAAGTCGGCCCTCTTATCTTCCTGAGCCAGAATCATAACCTCCACTTCTCCGTCATGCAGCTTAGCCTTGTACATTTTCTTATCTGTTTCGGAATGAATCTTTTCAACATGTATCCAATCAAGAGATTCCTTAAGTACCTGGCAAGCCGTATCAGACTTTTCTGTAACCTCATAAAATACTGCCTGCGGAATATGAATCTCTGTATACAACTTTCTTAATATATCCAGTTTACCAACATTACATAGAACTATCAGCGGAGTTGAATTTACAATCACTCTACGCATTTTTCAATTCCTCCATAAATTCATCCTTGTTGTCAAACTGAAAAATACTGACCTGATTCATCCCCAAGTATTTAATAAAATCCTCTTCCGTCATTCCCGCAATCTGTGAACAATAACCAATTGATACATTATTCTGTGTATAATAACCAAGTGCAACAATACGTTGTGCAAACGCCGTCGCCTCTTCCTGATTCATATGGGTATCATATAAAACAGCATCTGGAATTTTAATTGATATCTGACACATAAATTCTTCCTCCTTCCATTAATACCATTCTTATTTTTAATATAACATGATTTGAAACGGCATTCAAGAATATCCCATTGCTTAATTTTCTGCCGTCGTAGCTGTCATTGGCAATGCTGATCATTTCCACATGTACGCTGTCACTCTGCGCATTATACTGCTCCACAACCTTGGAAATATAATTTTCCTCATCACTCCAGATATAGAATTTCAGATTTGTTTTTTCTCCGCTTCCGGTATCCGCCGCCGCTGCATTCTGTTCTGTTCCGCTTCCGGCGCTGTCAGCAGATTCGGAGCTTCCGGCTCCCGTCTTACTACTGCCGCACCCTGCAAGCAGGCTGCAGGTCATAACCGCCGTTACTGCCATTGCCAATACACGTTTGAATTTCATACTTTTTCCTCCCATAATACTATTTATTTGTCGTATATTTCACTGACATGTCTTAGTATATCTGTATATCTCACCAGTGCAAAGGTTGAAATTTCATAAACCTTTAGGGGTATTGCACAAAAAGAAAAGGCTCCGGATGCAAAACCCGGGACCTCTTCTTCTTATCTTTTCTTCCTATCTTTTCTTCTTACCTTTCCTGCATTTCTTCACAATAACGATAAAAATTATCGTTTACAACATATGCGTATACCAGCCAGCAGGAAGTGTCATCTAATCTAACTCTTACCATAGGATAATACCGTCTGAAACATTCCGGATTTTCCTTAATTTCATCAAATATCTCAAACCATCGATTCTTCATCAGAAAAAGGTACTTGTTTTGATGAACCAGAAAAGCACACTTATCTTCAGAAGATTTTTTCATCAAATCAGCAAAGTGCTCTTCCTCACATACCTTTTTATAAAATGTTATATATTTAATACAGGTTTCTTCCAGAACAGGTTTTAGCTTATCACCTGTTTCATAATACAATAAATCCCTGATTTCGCAGATATCATATGACTGTAGATCACGTTCTATGTTTTTTTCAGCCGTATCTATAAAATCATTTAATATTCCGGGCGGATTTTCTTCCTTGTCTTCCTCCTTATTCTTCATATATTCATCAATTATATTCGGAACATCACATAATCCGCCAAATTTACGACACAATATTTCCCGTATTTTTTCAATCGGCATATAGGCATCTACGCTGTAATTTGCAGCTCCCGCGAAAGCAAACTGAGCCATTAATGTATAAATTGTATAAGGGCTTTCAGATTCTCTGTCAATTTCCAGGCAATCCCGAAGATCTTTATCTTCCAAATATAGGTTCGTACTCATGATTTCTTTTATAAATCCATCATAGTCTTTCTTTCCCTCCTCATCTGACAAATTTACAATATCACAAAGTTCTTCCAGGTCATTACCCAGATTGAAATATTCTTTTAGTGAGGAAGAAAAACCTATCGTCCCTATCCTTAAATGCTCAAATTCCCTGCGCCAGAATTCAATCCTCTCTTCTTTGGAAAAATGTGTATTGACAAATTCCCCATAGTCTCTGTCCATTTTACCCAGGTACAATCTTTGCAATACATTTAATGGCTCTGCCCCTTTTAATGGAAGAGCTCGTATACGTCTATATAAATGTTCCAGATCACATTGTACCGGCAGCCCGATCGGTTCTCTTAAATACTGATTTGCAAGATCAACTGCCTTTCTGCACTGCCCCAGGGTTATATCCCCGCTCACACATGCTTTCCCGTTCAGCCGCGATTCTATCATACATCCTATCGCCAGCAAATACATATGATAAGCTTCTCCCTGTGTCTTATTTCCCCAAAAGCTGTAACAATTACGGCACCTTTCATCCTCCCAGTCAAGCATAGTCCGGCTCGGTGCAATAGAAAGCAGCGGATCATAACATTTTCCCGTCTCCTGTTCCGACTGGTAATTTCCCAGCTTTCGATAAAGCCTTTGATACTCAGCCCGCCCCATAGTCTCATAATCCCCTATTGTGCTCCAGAATCGCTCGTCTGCTTCCGCCTGTTCCTCTACAGGTACACCACAATATAGCTGAGCGCCAAACAAGTCCAACTCATCAAAATCCATAAGCTTAAATTTTTTTGCAAGATATAAACTTTCTTCATAAACAGGCTCCCACTCATCATCGCTTACATTATACGCTACATCCAAATTTATAAATATTCCCATGATTCCCTCCACCAATACTTTCTTAGAAACAGTTTAATTATATTCGAAATGGAAGGTAATGTCATTGAATTCAAAATTCAAAACGAGATAGGGAGTTGAAAGATATCTATAGATACCGCTCCTGATTCCGGAATACATCCAGCAGAGCCAGAATATTTTCCGGCGGCACATCAAAAGGAAGTGCATGAGTGGGCGCAATAATCAAACCGCCATCCCTTCGCAGCGCCTTCATGATACGCACAGCCTCCGCCCTGACGCCATCCGGCGACGCAAAGGGAAGACACTGCTGTGTGGACACGCCGCCCCAGAAGGCCAGCTTTCCGCCATACAGATCCTTCATTTTTTCAATATCATAAATCTCCGGCTGAAACGTCTGATAACAGTCCAGCCCGATTTCGATTAAATCCGGAAAAATTTCATGACAGTCCCCACAGGAATGCTGCACAATATACTTCCCCTTCTTTTTAACACGTTCATACAAACGCCCCATTCTGGGCTTGATGAAACGACGCCAATGATCCGGCCCCATAATGAGCCCCTTCTGCTGCCCCCAGTCATCCCCGAAATACACCCCATCGATATCGTATTCCAGCGCGATATCCACAAGCCCGCAGAAATAATCACAGATCTGATCATACAGCCTTTCCAGCTCCTCCGGACATATAATCATACTCATAAGCACATTTTCCATCCCCATCAAAGACCAGGATCTCTCAAACATGCAAAACCCGAACCCAGCCATCGTAAACCGATCCCCTTTACCCGCCACAAGCTCCTCATACTCCCGCCGCAGCCTCGCCTCATCACATACCGGAAAGCGATAATCACATTCCTCCAAATCCTCTATCTGAGGCTTCTCCACCACCCCAATATCCTTATCAGCCCCATTCCTGTTCCACACAACCCCAAATTCATCCCGGAAATAACCAGGACGCCCATCTATCTCCGAAGGCCATCCCCAATACTGGATATAATTCATACACACCCCCAGCTGCTCCCCGATATCCCGATTCCCCGTATAAGCAATCAACTGCTCCAGCGACTGCCCCGTAAAATCAATATGATAAGGAATCGTAGTAGTTTCTTCATGATTCAACGCTGCAATAACTAACTCCCTTTGCGTCATAATACATCTTCTCCCTTCTCTATACATGTTCTTCCCACCGCACTTCACCATAACCTGCCGGTTCCCGCCGCCTCCCCGTCCGCCGCGCCGCCTTTCCCTGCCGCCGTCTTTCTTACTGCCTGCCGCCGTGGAGTATGTGTTGCCCTCTCCATGGGAAAAAACGGTGATGTTTCTTAAGGGTTTGTTCTGTCGGAAGACGGCCGCCCTTAGCGGCCTGTCTGACGAACCCGTGCGGCCAAAGCCGCATGGGTGAGGAGTTTTGCCGCGTTGGCCGCCTTCCGGCAGAACAAACCCTTTAGAAACACCCCGTTTTTGAGGCTGGAGAGGACAACACATACTCCATGGCGGCAGGCAGTAAGAAAGACGGCGGCAGGGAAAGGCGGTGCGGCGGACGGGGAGGCGGCGGGAACTCCCCCACACCCCTCATTCTACCAAAACCATTTTTTGCATAATAGGAACAATTGTGCTATTATTAGCATAATCGTTCAGTAGCGAACTATTTTACCATTATATATGGGAGGACATCATGGAAATTGTCTTCGACAAAAAGAGACTTCTCCCGCTTCTCCGGGATTTCCACACCATAACCGGCCTGCGGGTGGGGGTATTTGATCTGGCCTGCAAAGAGGTGGCCGCATTCCCGATAAAGCTCAGCGGCTTCTGCAGGCTTATCCGTTCACGCCCGGAAGGACTGGAACGCTGCCTTGCCTGTGACCGTGCAGCGCTGGAACTCTCCGGGGAAAAGGCTCCCGGAGAAATTCACATTTATCAATGCCACGCGGGACTTACAGAAGCCGCCGCCCCGATATGCAATGGAGAGGAAATATTGGGCTTCCTGATGTTCGGCCAGATGCGCCGAACCTCCCAACCGCAGGGACAATGCAGAAAAGTCATCAAGGATCTGTCAGAAATAGGAATCCCGGCTGATAACCTTCAGTCGGCCTTTTCCAGCCTTCCCCTCGCGGACGAAGAGCACATCCTCGCCTGTGCCCGGGTGCTGCGGGCCTGCGCCGTTTCCGTCTGGCTGGAGGATTGTATCCGGCTGCAGTGTGAAAGCCTGCCCCGCCGGGCAAAGCAGTATATTACGGCACATCTGGATGAACCTCTGTCCCTGGAACGGTTGTGTGATGCACTGGGCACAGGAAAAACAATGCTCTGCTCCCAGGTAAAAAAACAGTATGGCTGTACGGCAGGCGAAATGATACGGAATGCCCGGCTGGATAAAGCCCGACAGCTTTTGGAACGAACAGATATACCGGTTTGTACACTTGCAGAACAGGTTGGGATACCGGATTACAATTATTTCACCCGGCTGTTTCGGAAACACACCGGTGAAACACCCACGGCTTACCGCAGACGCCTGCGCAAGGAAACACAATAAAAGGCAGGAATCCGTTTCAGACCGGCATTTATAATGGGAGAAATAACTATGTTTTATGTATTATTTATTCTGCTTTTCATCATCTTCTTTATGCTTTACCAACACCATAAGGAAAGGCATACGATTCCCTTCACCCTTGTTCTTGTTGCTTATTTTTTCGCCATTTTAAGCATGATGATTTATTATTCCAGGGATGCCTATTACTATAATGTGATAAAAAATTACTTTTACCTGCCGGATCCTTTATGGCGGTATCTTTTCTTCCTTCCTATTTCCCGTTTTAACGTAATCAGGCTCATTAATGCCGCCAGTCTCAGCATCGTGCTGGCAAGCGTCTATTTCGCCCTGAACTTCCACACTCCCTTCACCGCAAAAACCATACGAAGAACTAAAATCGCCATCTGGATTTATCTCCTGCTCCAGCTGATCATTTATGATCCCGCCCTCAATATCCGTTTCTATTATTTTTTATATCCGGCATTTATGGGCTCCAAACAATTTTATGATGCGGAAAATATACTCTATATGCTTACCAGATCCGGCAACAACCTTCTGGTCCTGCTCAGTGTCCTCATGCTTCTGGTTTCCTTTTACCACTCGCCCCGAATCCAGCTGATCCGTTATAATTTTCTGATGATGACTGTCTGCTTTTTCACTCTGAGCACCCTGTATTTTACCTTTATTTCCCGAACGCCCTCCTTTTTGCTGCGAATCTCAAAAATTGCGCAGTCCTACTATTTTTGGTATATTAATCTGGGAAACAGCCTTATTTTTTATAATCTCTTTCCCTTTGTATTCATTATTTTCCTGCTGCTCATCTGCGGCAGCCTGTACCGGCTCACCCATATCAGCCACCAGATCAATGCGGAGGCTTTTGAAATCTCCAAGCAGATTGACGCAACGGAAACCACCTCCAAGGTCTTCTGCCATTATGTAAAGAATGAGCTGCTCGCCATACAGTCCGGCCTTGAACTGCTTCCGGCTGCGGATTATCCGGAAAAAACAATACAGGATACCATAGACCGCTGTGAAAAACTTTATACCAGGATTGATGAAATACATAAAAGCACGAAAACCAGCGAACTGCATCTGATTGATATCGATTTGAAGGATTTGCTGGAAAAAATACTCGCCCCATTCTGCAAAGAAGATTCAGGAATTGAAATCAGGAAAAATTTCGCGGATTATCCGGTGCTCGCGCTGGCGGATCCCATTTATCTGGAACAGGCGCTCCACAACATTATATGCAACGCCATGGATGCCATAGAGGCAAAGGAGATCAGCGCCGATACGCAGGAGGAGCGCGCGCTCACTGTTAATCTGCGCAATACGGACGACTGGATCCTTCTTGAAATCCAGGATACGGGAACGGGAATATCGGAAAATAATATAAAGAAAATATTCACTCCGTTCTTTTCTTCCAAACCCACATCCAAACACTGGGGAATCGGCCTGTCCCTCACTTACCGCATCATCCAGGCACATGAAGGAAAGATCGAAGTGCAGAGCACTCTAGGCAAAGGGACCTCCTTTCAGATACTCCTTCCTAAAATCACACAGATTTTCACCGAAAAGAGGCAGACAAATGGAAAATAAGATAAAGGTTCTCATTGCAGAGGATTTGGAACCGATCCGGGTAAAATACGCCTATTATCTGGGCCAGTGTCCTGAAATTGAACTTACAGGGAGTGTAAGCAGCGGGACAGAGGCGGTTTCCGCCGCTCTCGCCTCTCCTCCTGACATCATACTGATGGATATTGAAATGGAAACAAAGGACGCAGGCATCAGGGCCTCCCGGGAAATTCTGGCTTCACTGCCGGATATCAAAATCATAATCCTTACCGTTTATGAGGACGATGAACTGATTTTTTCCGCTTTCCAGCTGGGCGTATGTGATTATATGCTCAAAAATTCTTCTAACGAGGAAATCATTTCCGGCATAAAGGCCGCCTATGAAGGCCGTTCCCCTATCCGACCTGAAATCGCCGGTAAGATCCGCAGCGAATTCAAACGGGTAAAGACCTATGAAACCAGCTTCCTTTATATGCTGAATCTGCTCGCCTCCCTTACCGTAACGGAGCTTGATACTCTGTACCTGCTTTCCTCCGGCCATACCCGCGCTGATATCTGTGCGATCCGGCATGTGGAAATGTCCACAGTTAAGTCTCAGATCCACAGCATATTACACAAATTCAAAAAGAAATCCATCTCCGAAATCATTACCAGTACGGAGGATCTGCACTTGTTGGAACTGGTCATTAAGAACAGGCCTGAGTAAAACTGACGATTTACATCCTGCAGCTCATATTGCGGTATACATTCCCCTCTCTTTGGTTGTATAATTAAGAAAGCATTCCCGCATTTCAGGAGTGCTTCTTATACGGAGGGGGATATTTTATATGCACAGGAAATTTTTCACGGACAGCACCGGTTTTTACAGACAGATTTTCAAGCTGGTGCTTCCGATTGTCATCCAGAACCTGCTGAGCGCCGCTGTCAGCTCCGCAGATATCGTCATGCTGAATTATGTGGGGCAGTCTTCCATTTCAGCGGTTTCCCTGGCTTCCCAATATGCCAGCGTTTTATTTATGGTTTATTACGGCCTTGGTACCGGAGCCACCATGCTCTGTGCCCAGTATTTCGGAAAAGGGGACATGCATGCCATCGAAGTGGTGGAAGGGATTGCCCTGCGTTTTTCCCTCGTCATTTCCCTGGCCTTTGCCAGTGTCGCCCTGCTGATTCCGGAGCTCATGATGAAGGTATTCACCAATGATCCGGAACTGATTACCCTGGGGGCTTCCTATTTACGTTTTATGAGTATCACTTATTTGTGCTGGGGTATTACAGAGGTTTATCTGGCTGTGCTGCGGAGTATCGGAAGAGTAACTGTCAGCATGGCTCTTAATGTGCTCGCATTTTCCCTGAATATCATATTAAATGCCGTTTTTATCTTCGGTCTGTTCGGCGCACCGAAGCTTGGTGTAAAGGGTGTCGCTTTAGCGACTGCCATTTCCCGTATCGTCGAACTGATTTGCTGCTTCTTTGTTTCCACTTTCAGTAAGGACATTAAGCTTGATTTCCGTTATATGTTCACCCGCAACAAAATATTATTCCAGGATTTTATTAAGCTTTCCCTTCCTGCCCTTGGAAACGACGTCATATGGGGAGTGGCTTTTTCCACCTATTCCATCATCATCGGCCATCTGGGTTCCGATGCGGTAGCCGCCAATTCCTTCGTTATCGTAGTGCGTAACTTCGGAACCATCCTCTGCTTCGGAATTGCCAGCGCCGGCGGTATTCTGCTCGGCAAGGTCATAGGTGAGAACCGTCTGGAAGATGCCAGGGAAGATGCTAAGAAGCTGATGAAGCTGACCGTAATAAGCGGCGCCCTGGGAGGTCTTCTGATCCTGGCAGCTACGCCCTTTGTACTGAAATACGCCTCGCTTTCCGAAACAGCCATGCATTATCTGAAGTACATGCTGCTCATCAACACCTATTACGTCATGGGCGCAGCCGTCAACACCACCCTGATAGCCGGTGTTTTCCGCGCCGGAGGGGACAGCCGGTTCGGATTCGTCTGCGATACTATCGACATGTGGTGTTATGCGGTTCCCCTTGGCTTTATCGCCGCCTTTGTATTTAAGCTTCCTGTTATGTGGGTTTATTTCCTGCTGTGTACGGATGAATTTGTGAAATGGCCGTGGGTATTCAAGCATTACCGGAGTGAGAAATGGCTGAATAATATAACACGGGATAATCTGTTTGAAGAAAAAATAACGCAGGAGTAAAAAACAGAGCCGCCAGGTTGGAATCAATACACCCGGCGGCTTTATTTTTTCTGCATTCCTACAGCGGCCTTCACCGCTTATAGTTCTTCTTCATTAGCCTCTTCCATCACTACCTCTTTTTCCGGCAGTTCATCAAGAAACCTGACGGACAAAACCGCCTGGGGCCAATTCACATGGATCTGGGCATACTTTCCCTTATCCCTTCCCGTTCGTTCCAGAAGCTCCAGCAGTTCCGTCAGCTTCTCCCGCGTAAGATAGCCGCCGCGCCAGTGAAAGGTCAAGATTTTTTTCTTTTTTATTGCCTGGACGGCTCTTTTTTCCACGTCTTCTGCTTTGGTAAAGGAAAGCTTTTTCGTTATGTAGTAGGAAAAACCGCCTTCGTTACAGGAAGGAGCTCTGTAAATAACAGGCTCATGGTCGCGGAAAAAACGGGCATCCTCCAGGTTGAAATAATCATATCGTATGGCATCCCTGCTGCCCAGCGTATTATCGAAGGTTGCGTCCAGATGATAATATTTTCCGCCGATTCTGATGATATTCCAGGCATGGCGGTATTTGATCTTTTTTTCCGGGTTTGCTTCTGAAATGGCGATCATGCACCAAATACCCAACGCATCACACAGAGCTTTCACCGTCTTGGCAATTCCTTCACATACGCCCACTCCCTGCCCCAACGGCCCGATAATCTCATGGGAATAGGCTTTTTTCAGCTTATCATATCGGACGGAGGAACAGATAAAATCATGGATGTAAAGCTCTTTTTCCCATTCCGGCAAATCCACCGCCGGACGCGCCAGCTTGGATAACCGTGATTCCATCGCCTTTTGATGTTCTTTTATCTTACCTTTTTCAAAAAGATATTCCGGTATCATTTCCACCTTATTGGCCTCCGGGTAAAAACGATAATGAAATCCGGATGCATAGAATATTTCCGGACAGTCCAGGCGCAGCTGGAAAAAAATATCCCCCAGCTCCCGGTTTTCCAGTTTGGGAACCATAAAAAGAGGGGCCATCGACATAAGCCCTGTTTTCATGGCATGATAGGCGTTCTGCTGTACTTTGTTCATTTGGCTGTAATAGTAGGGTTCCATAGGATTCTCCGGTCTTTATTTGTGTTATCCAGACTTCCGGCCTGTGCCGCAATGATATTGATATCTATTCTATCATGCCTTTTCCTGACTGGCTACTTTTCTTATGATATGGGCATAAAATAATGCAAAAAAACAGAATAATAAAATGCTGCCGCCATCTCATTACTCTGCCTTTGAAAACATTTTTCTGTTAAAACCAGCCCATCAGGCCGCCAAGCCAGTACAGCACCCCCAGTACCCAGCTTGTGAAAACCCCAAACAGGATAACCGGCCCTGCAATGGTGAAAATCTTGCAGCCCACACCGAAAACCTGTCCTTCTTTTTTAAATTCAATTGCCGGAGCCGCCACTGAATTGGCAAATCCGGTAATCGGTACCAGCGCTCCCGCACCGCCCCATTTTACAATGGAAGGGTAAATATTAAATCCTGTGAGCAATACGCTGAGTAAAATCAGAATCAGCGCGGACCAGCCGCCTGAAGCTTCTTTATCCAATCCCATTCCTGCACAGGTGTTTAAAATCACCTGCCCTATCACGCAGATAGTTCCGCCTACCAGGAAAGCCTTGAGCATCTGCAGCCATAAGTTATGAGTCGGAGTTACCTGTTTCACGTACTCCTGATACTCTTTTTTCTGTTTTTCATCCATAGCTGACATTCCTTTCTGTTATCTGAAAAATCATTGTCAGTATATGGAGGAAACCGCTGAAATATACGGCTGCCACTTTTTTAATATAGAATGTATAACTATTTTATTCTTCATACCATTACACTATTTACATAATTCATTCATTAAATTTTTTATGGACATCCCATCCATACCCAAAATCATTCTCCGGCATCCCCGCAAGGCTATAGCCTCCGTCCGCGGTCCAGATATTCCCCGTAACCCAGGCGGCTCCGTCCTGCATCAGCAGTTCTGCCAGGCCGGCCGCTTCCGCCGCGCTGCCCACTCTTCCAAACGGCAGCCTTTTTCCCAGGCCGGCCTCCGCCATACCTGGTGTTACCGATTCCTCTGTCATGCCTGCGGCTATCATGTTCAGCCTGATCCCTTGCGGTGCCAGCTGCAGTGCAAAGCTTTGCGCCGCCCTGTTCAGAGATGCATGCAGAGAGCCCGCCAGAAAATCAGTCTTGGATGCACGGGTGCCGTCCGCATCGGAGATGAGTACAATAGATTTCAGCCTTCCGTCCGCACTGCCCAGAAGGGCTGCAGACTGTATCAGGCATAAGGGCTGTCGGAACAGCAGTCCATAAGCTTCCTCCAGTTCGGCCTCCTCAAGCATCAGAAAGGAACTTTCCTTCCATCCCGGCACCGTTATCACCACGCCGTTAAAACCGCCTTCCTGTTCCCACCGCTCCTCTGCCTGTTTTATCAGATCGGATTCTTTTTCTGCTGAAATCTCTGTAACGTCATACCCTTTTTTACGGAATTCCGCCGTGCAGGCACTGCCATATCCTGTATTGCTGTCAATTACCAAAATGTTCTTTTCTGTAAATTGACCTGACCGCTTCTGTGATTCCATTTCCTGCACCTCTTCTCTCCCATCACGGATGATTATAGGTTCCGTCAGGCAGCCTTGTCTGGGTCCATTGTGTCACGGAGTCATCACATGGGAATTTGGCCGCCAGTTTTTCATCGATATCAATACCCAGTCCCGGTTTTCCGTTCAGATATACATACCCGTTCCTTAATTCCGGGCTTCCGGGGAATACCTCTGCCAGTGTCTCGTCAATTCCGGCCCATTCCTGGATTCCGAAATTATGGGCATGCAGATCCAGATGGATATTCGCCGCATGGCCTACAGGGGATACATCCCCGGGACCGTGCCATGCCGTACGCACGCCGAAATGCTCTCCGAAAACCGCCAGCTTGTTTGCCGGGGTGATGCCGCCGATATCGCTGATATGGCATCTGATAAAATCAATTAAGCGTTCGGCAATAAGATAATCATATTCCTTCGGATTGCAGAACAATTCACCCAGGGCAATGGGAGTCACACACTGATGCCGCAGCATCCGGTACCATTCACCCTGCTCCGGCGGCAGGATATCCTCCAGGAAAAACAGATGGTACGGCTCCAGTTCTTTTGCCAGTCTCACCGCATTGATGGCGGAAAGCCTTTCATGGGTATCGTGCAGCAGTTCTATTTCATTTCCCGCTTTGTTCCTTATATAATCCACCAGCTTCAATGTATTGTATACATACTGATCCGGACAGTAATACTCTCCCGCAGGCGCTCCCTCCGGTTTGTTCAGGCCCGCAGCTTTCCCCCCATAGCCTCCGAACTGTACCCGTATATGGCGCACACCCTGTTCACGGTATTTTTGTACATTTTCCCATACTTCCTCCAGCGTCCTGCCGTCCGCATGCCGATACACGGCTGCTGCTTCTCTGGATTTTCCGCCGAGCAGATCATAAACCGGCATACCTGCCATTTTTCCCTTGATATCCCACAGTGCTGTATCCACTCCCGATATGGCATTGTTCGTCACGGGCCCGTTCCTCCAGTAGGAATTGGAATTCATCAGCTGCCAGATGTCCTCAATATCCGAAACATTCCTGCCGGCCAACAGTGGCTTCAGATACTTTTCCACCAGCTCCGTCACCGCCAGATAGCGATAGGCAAAGGTGGCACAGCCCAGACCATACAGGCCCGGCTCAGAAGTCTCCACCTTCACCACCGTCAGGTTTGCCCCTGACGGCCTTGTATTAATTACCCTTACATCCCTGATTGTAACATTCCCCATACCTTTTCTCCTCTCATTTTTCCTGCATATAGGCAGGCAGCTCATGCCAGCCGGGCCCCGCGCCCTCCGATACATCCTCCGGCATCACAGGCAGTATCAGTCCGCCGTCAATCCTTACCACCGTTCCGGTGATATATCCGGCGTCCTCTGATGCCAGGAAACACGCCAGTTTTCCCACTTCCTTCGGTGTTCCCGACCGGCCCATGGGTATTTTCTGCTGGAATTTGCTTCCGGATAGTTCTTCTCCGGTGAAATTCCCGCGGATAGCCGTGTTTCCGGGAGCAATACAGTTAACGGTAATGCCATATTCCGATAATTCCAGCGCCATGGATTCACAGGCCCGGTGCAGTCCCGCCTTCATTCCGCCATACAGCGCATCCTCGGGATATACCCTCTGCCCCCTTGAAGAAGTGACGAACAAGATCCGTCCGGGAATTTCCCCGGATATCATATGTTTGGCGGCTTCGGAAGCACAGAGCAAATACCCGGCGTAATCCAGCCTGTAGACAAAGTCTATGTCCTCTTCCTTCATTTTACGGATGTCCGTATGGACCGTCAATCCTGCATTGCAGACAATACAGGAAATCTCTCCCAATACCTCTGCCGCCCAGGATACGGCCTGATGCGCAGCTCCTTTTTCTTCAAGAGAAGCCTGCCGGTAATAAGCCTTTTGCCCCAGCTGTTCAATTTCCTTTTTCAGAGAGACCGCGGCATCCTCTGCTGTATGATAGGTGAATGCAACATCATAGCCATTTTGCGCGAAAACCAGGGCAATACCTCTGCCGATTCCACGGCTGCCTCCTGTTATAAACAATGTCTTCTTCATGATTTGCTCCTGACTGCGTGCCCCGGGGTGTGCGATAATTTTTCTGCACTCTGCACGCCCCGGCACGCGATTACACCGACCCGCCTGTTCCTATCCCCTATTCAGCAAGAAACCGATCCACTATCTGCTGCCTGTATTCTTTGGACAAGGAAGCAAAAAATGCGGAATATCCGGTAACCCTGACAACAAGATCCGGATATGCCTGGGGATTTTCATGGGCCTTCATTAATTTCTCTTTTGATACGCAATTCATGTTTATCAAAGTTCCGCCCGCCTGCTCATGCGCGTGGATCAGGGCTGCCAGTGCATCCGCACCGCCTTCATTTTCCAGCAGTCCCGTATCAATATCCAGATGCAATGGGGCGCTGTTTCCATATCCGGCCTGTGTCTTCGCAACCGCATTTGCCTTCAGTGCCGGTGAAAAGGTATCAATCCCTCTTGCGAAGCCAGGATCCGGTTCTGAAGAATGAGAAATCGGTTCTCCCGCATGTCTTCCGTTAGGCGTGGCCTCCAGCTCTTTGCCGTACATCACGATATCTCCATGAGAAAATAATCCGGGAATAATCCGAAGATGATGCTTCGGCGTAGGGGTCCTCCTGCAGAGTTCAACAAATTTATCTCTGATCCGCAGTGCCCATTTTTCCGCCGGGGAATCAGGCGTCCCAAAACGTCTGATATTTTTCAGCATCAGCCGTTCCCGCTCCGCATCCGCGTAATCAGTTTCCAGAAGTTCAAATAACCTCTCCCAGGTGAGCTTTCCTTCTTCGATGACACGCTGCTCTATGGCCGCAAAAGAATCAGCCACCGTAGCCAACGCGATTCCGTCAATATTCAGGTTAAGGATATCCACCCCTCCGTTTGAGCAGTTCAGCCCTCTTTCCATCGTACCATGCATGAAAAGATTCAATACGATTTCGGGGAGATTACGCTGCATTACTTCATAATGCCGATCGTACCCTCTTTTGACACATTCAACCATAACGGAAAGATGCCGGGAAAACAGCTCCCACAGCCGCTCAATGGAATACTCTTTGCTTTCCTGCAGCTCTTCCAGCGCATAATGCAGGGCCATTCCCATATTGATTCTTGTCACATCCTGCAGCGGATACTCTCTGCCCGGAATTGCAGTCCAGTTACAGCCGCATTTCACACGCATTCTGCCCAATTCCACAGGATATCCGTTTTTAGCATAGCCCTCGGAGGTTCCTTTCTCCAGAGAATAACACACGCCGTTTCCGTCCTTTATCGTGTATTCCACAGCACGGTGCAGAAGTTCCTCTGCAGCCTCATCCTGATCCCCCACCGGCTGATGTACCCTGACAGCCAGGTTGCTGGGAATATGTAAAAGGTGTGTGGCTTCCAGTATCAAAAAAGATATCCTGCTCAAGGTTTCTCTGTCACCTGCCGGAGACAGACCGCCTATCTGTGCATAATGGGTATCATTAAACAACAGGCACGCGATCATCCAAACGGCTTCCTCTTCTGTGATAGCGCCGTTTTCTGTATCCTTTTCATAATAAGGCTGCAGCAGCATATCCATTCTTCCCAGCGCGCCGCCTACATAATACATACGGTCTACGGATTGAAAATGGGCCAGGAACTGACACACCTCCCGGAATGTCCGGGGCGGCGCTTCCGTCAGATTTCGATTTGCCTGCGCTATTTCCAGATAATTCTGTCTGCGGAAGGGATCCGATTCTTTTTTCGCCAGTTCTTCCGCATAATCCGCATGTGCCTTTACCCACTCCAGAATACCAAGAAGCAGTTCTTCTTCCCCATCATAAAAATCCGGGTCGACGGGATCATTTTTCTCCCTGTAATGTCTTACCTTTTCAAGAAGGCCTTTCCAGCCCAACGTCAATCCGATTTCCAAATCCGGACAAAGATGATTCATACCGGCAAATCCCGATTGGCGGATTCTATATTTTTCAATAATTTCATCCAGTTCGGAAGGTCTGTCTTCCTTTGCAACGCCAAACGGAATGTACCGCTGCAGATTACCAATCCAGCAGCCTGCCAATGCACTGCTTTTGTTAATATACTTAGGCATTTCATTTAAAAATCTTCTGAAATTACGGCCAATCAGTGCACAGCCATGCACCAGTCCATCCTCACAGCATTCCGGCGTAAACCGGAAATCAGGGAAATCAATATATCCATGGTCATCAATATCGATAGAACCAAACCGGGATATCTTTTCTTCATTGATTTTCACCTTATCTTCCTGAAGCGATTTAATCAGCTTTATATACTTGTCAGAAACCTCTGCTTTTTGAGAATTAATTTTACTTCTCATTTACCCTACCTCCTGCATACCGCCTTTCTATGCACCAGTTTCATTTATAAAAATCCATATCTTTCTTTCAGTTCCTTTACATATGCTTTATCCGGCACAGTGCCTTCAAATGTAAGCTCTTTTCTCAGTGCGGCATACTTGGAATTGCCCATCGCATGATAAGCAAGCAGTTCCGCCTTTACGTGAGGGTACGACTTCATAAATTCTGCAACAGCCGGGATTTCCATATCATTGCAGCCGGGTACGAACGGAATCCTGACCAGGATATGGGCGCCCGTGGCAGCCAGCTTTTTGAAATTTTCCAGAATCAGCTTATTGTCAGTCCCTGTACATTCTTTATGTACCTTTCCGTCCATCGCCTTAATATCATAAAGAAACAGCTCCGTATCCGGAAGTATTTTTTCAAAATACAGCCATGGCACATTGCCGGCCGTATCAACAGCCGTATGTATTCCCTTTTTCCTGCACAAACACAACAATTCCTGCAAGGCATCAATCTGCAGCATGCATTCTCCGCCGGAAAAAGTGACTCCTCCTCCGGAATTATCAAAATATATTATGTTTTCTTCCAGCTGCCTCATGATTTCTTCTGTCGTCCGCTCTTCGCCTACCGAAACAAGGGCCTCCGCATAGCATTCCCTGCAGCAACGGAAACAGCGGATACATTTTTTTTCATCAATCCTATGAATACCATTGGAATCCACTATATTCGCCTGCACCGGACAGTTTCTTATACAAGCGCCGCAGCCAATACATTTCTCAGGATAAAATAATATTTCCTTTTCAAAATTGACAGATTCCGGATTATGGCACCATCTGCACCGAAGATTACATCCCTTAAAAAAAACAACACTTCTGATCCCCGGCCCGTCATGAACGGAAAAATGCTGGATATTAAATATATTTGCCTTTTGCATTCCATCCTCCCCTGTAATCCCGGTAATATAACTCTATCATTCCTTAACGCCCGCCGATGCGATTCCCTGGACAATATACTTCTGCAGGAACAGGAAAATCATTCCCGGAGGAATAATCGCTACCGTGGCGAGTGCAAACAGCTTCGGATAATCCTTCTCTCCAAAATTCTGAAGCTGCGCGGTAAGCGTTGCAAGATAAGCCGGCAGTGTTGACTTTTGAGTGCTGTTAATATAAAGGAAGGGCGTCATCCAGTCATTCCAGGTATTCAGCGATACATTTACCGCTATTACCGTCAATATAGGCTTCTGCATGGGAACTACCACCTGGAGAAGGGTTCTGAAAAAGCCGCAGCCATCCAGCTCCGCCGCCTCCTCAAAGGCAATGGGAAGCGATTTCATGGACTGCATAAAAAGAAACACCCACAGCAGATATCCCCAGCTCAGCGGAAGATAGAGCATCAGCTGGTTGTTATACAGGCCCTGCCCTCCCTGTCCTAAAATATTATTGCCGCCTACAAGAGGTATATTGGAAACCATAACAAAGGTAGGAATAAGCGTTAAAACGGAAGGAATAACCTGTGCCGCGATAATGATTGCAAAGAATGTTTTTTTGAATCGGAATTCATATCTTGCCATCACATATCCCACCAGAGTTGACATTACCAATACAATAACAGTATACCACGCTGTTCTCATAAATGTATTGATTAATGGTTTAATTGCAGATGTGGAAAATGCAAAAATATAGTTGCTCATAACCCATTTTGTTGGTATCGGCAGTATCCGGCTCAGGCTGGTAAATTCCGTCTTCGTGTTAAACCCTCCAAGAACAGAATAAATCAATGGAAACAGCATAATAAGTGCAACAGCGCTCATAAATACCAGCCATACCGCGCGGACTAAAATCTTTCCGGTTTTTTTCATTCTCATTCCTCCTTACTAAGCACGACCTTAAAATAAATCAGTGCAAACACTACCGTAATCAGCCCAAGGATGGTAGACTCGGCTCCTGCCATACCAAGGTTAAAGTTAACGACACCATCCCGGTATATTTTATACATCAGCACATCCGTCTTACCATATGGATTGCCCTTAGTAATAAACATAATCACATCAAACATCTGCATGACACTGATTATACCTGTCAGCATAATATATGAGGTCACAAAACGCAGGCCGGGAAGAGTAATATACCGTATCCTCTGGACGGCGTTCGCTCCATCCACCTTTGCCGCCTCATACAAAGATGCATCAATTGACTGCAGGCCGCCCAGCCAGATTATAGCCGCAGGTCCCAGATTTCTCCATAAAAAATATACCGCCACCCAAAACACCATCCAGAACTGTGAATAACTCCAGGTAACCGGCTTAGCTCCAAAGTCCTTCAATAACGTGTTCATGGTACCATTAGGCTCCAGAAGCGCCACAAAAATGGCTGAAGTTATGGAGGTGGAAGCGATGCACGGCACATAAACACTGGCACGAAAGACTCCTCTCGCCCTGCTTGTAACATTCAGCGCCAGGCCTATCGCAAAAGAAATCAGAGTATTTGCTCCAAGACAGATAACTCCGATCCACACCTGTCTCCATAAAAGAAGTAAATAATCTCCTGTGGTAAAAAAGTTTATATAGTTCTTCAAACCAACAAACCTGGGGCTTTCAGCCAATCCATTATATTCCGTCAATCCCAGATACAACCCGTAAATCAGAGGAATCAGTCCCCAAAGGGCTATGTAGGCAAAAAAAGGTAAAATAATACTGTAAGCTCTTCTGCTTCTTATCTGTGCTCTGTTCCGTGATTTTTTCTCTCTCTTTTTTCCGTATACCGGCACGTTATCTTTCAAGAAAATCCCCGCCTTTCCTTTTAAAAAGCCGGCAGAACTGCTCTGCCGGCTCTTCTATTGTTATTCATTCTACTGCAATGCTTCAATTTCCTTCTGTGCTTCTTCACAGATTGTTGCAATGGGATCTTCCGTCATTGTAGTACGGGCAAGCACCTTCTGATTGATAATTTCCCAGATAGCAGAATCATTTTTAGGGAATACCGCTACTCCTGTAAATGTACCATTCTTAATTGCATCCATTTCAATTACTAACGCCGGATCATTTTCATAATAAGAGGTATCCTCAATAATTTCATTTATTGCCGGACAATAAGAACCTTCCAGCCAATATTTTTCATTTTCCACCCTTAATGCTTCTCTGATTAAATTGAAGGAAGCCTCTTTATTGGCTGCTTTTTTAGGTACTCCCAGATATACAGAACCAACCGTACAATTTCCTAAGGTTCCGTCATAGGTGGGCAATTCCGTAACGCCCCAGTTTACACCATTCTTCGTCGCATCACTGGCCTGCCATGATCCGTTTATTACAAAACCGATATTCTTTGTTTCCTGGAATGCGCTCCACATAGGACTTTCGTCCGCACCATTTCCAAGCCCTTCCGGTAAGTTTTTGTTCATTTCACGAATATACTCAAGCCCCTGCTGTACCAGAGGATCTGTCAGATTAATCTTACCGTCAACTCCGAAATCCGTTCCGAGCATACGAAGGAAAGGAGTTGCCCTGAGTGCCCCGCCGGCATGAGGGAAGGAAGGAATCCCACCGCCCCATACATCATCGCCGCTCTGGGTGATAGCAGCTGACGCCTGCTGCCATTCTTCCCAGGTTGTGGGCGGATTTTCAGGATCCAGTCCTGCAGCAGACAGAAGGTCTTTATTGTAAAACATCAGGAAAATAGATGTTTTATATGCAACGCCCACCGCATTCCCATCTGCATCGTGAAGCAGGAAAGTCGGATTTACGGACTGCACGATATCATCAGGCAGAGTCTCCAGAATACCTTCGTTCGCATAGGTCGGCATAAAAGTCTCACCAGCTACAATGTCAGGCGCGCTTCCTGCCGCAAAAAGGGCTCGCTGTTTCTCATCCAGTGTTTCCGCCCAGCCCCAGTCCACATATTCCACATCATATTCGGGATAGTTTTTTGCAATGCTTTCGGTTACCGCCATATAATATTTATCTTCATAAGTGGGACCCTCATCTCTGGCATTCGCAGCTGCAATCTGTTCCTCATTATATCCTACCTTAGGAACCACCAGCTTTATTTTGCCGTCAGATGAAGCTGCGCCATCATCAGACTGCGGTGCTGCCGTATCGGTTCCTGTACTTTCAACAGCCCCTCCACATGCCGTCAAGGCAGTCATTGCCAGCGCTCCTGCCAGCAAAAGAGATAATACCTTCTTTTTCATAAAACCCTTCCTTTCTCTATAACAAGCATATATATTATGTTTGTTATATTTATACTAATCGATATGTTTATTGTGATTATAAGGCTAACATTCTTTGTTAATAGTGTCAATATTAGTATCAAATATTTTATTTTTTTGTATATATTAAATATATTTCTTTGATCATTACCACAATTTCTCACATAGCAAACATAGCATTTAGAAGTCAAAAATGCATACTTTGTATTGACGAAAATTTGACATATATCAGAAAATGATTATAATTAAATCAGACTTCGCAACCATTCAAGCGTTCTGTTCTTCCCATTCAACAGCCACCTGACATCGCGCGTATAACTTATAAATGAGGAGGGGGATCATTATCCATGGAAAATCACCAGGCGTTATTTCAGACAATCAAACAGGATATACTGCAGAAACTGCAGCTTAAGGAATTAAAACCAGGCGACAGACTTCCGACCGAATCAGAATTAATGGAACAATATAATGTGAGCCGCATAACCGCATCCCGGGCTTTAAATGAATTAAGAAATGAAGGAATCATAATACGTTATCCGGGAAAAGGCACCTTTGTGGCGAATAAACCGGAGCCCATACTGCCCCTGCAGACAGCTTCTTCAGGATCGGTGTCCGGTACCTCCGCTTCGTTGACAGAAATTGCATTCATCCTCCCAACCATACAGGATTATTTTTCCCTTTCCCTCATAAACGGTCTTAAATCCGTATTTTCACCGGATCAGTACCGGCTGTATCTGTTTTCCAGTCAAAACGATAAATCGGAGGATCAGATTCTCAAACGCTGCCTGGAAATCGGGATTTCCGGAATCGTACTGTTTCCTGTCGATCAGGCATATTACAGCGACCAGCTTCTGTACATGAAAATTAACAGTTATCCTCTTGTGCTTATCGACCGGATTCTGCCCGGTATAGATACCAGCTATGTTATCACTGATAACTATAAGGCGGGTCAGCTGGCCATGAATCATCTCCACCAGCTTGGTCACAGAAATTTTGCTTTTTTTACAAAGACTCATCAGTCCACAGCTCCTGTCCAAAACAGAATCCAGGGGATACAGAACGAAATGGAGAACAATGCCAATTCCGCATCCAATCTCCGGATCTATGAGCGATTTGATATCGAAAAACCGTTATCCTATTATTACGAACTTATGACTATGCTTATCCGGCATGATCGAATTACAGCTATCATTGTTTCCGAATCTGCCGCCTGCCTTTATTTATACGATTTGATTACATCGCTCGGCTACAAAATTCCGCAGGATATTTCCCTGCTCTCTTTTGATAATCCTATTAGTGCGGTTTCCGATTTTAACTTTTTTACGCATATCAATCAGTCCGAATATGCTCTCAGCCAGGAGGCGGGGCAGATTCTGAAGCGGATGATTCAGAAAAAGGATTTTACCGTTCAGCGTAAGGTATTAACTCCCGTACTGGAAATACATAATTCCACAGGGCCGGTTCCTGTAAAATAGACTTGATATTATTGTAAAAAGAAAGCATAAGTTAATATGATTTTTGGGCCATTTTTACCCCAAATAAAACATCCCTGTTGGAATCCGTTTATTGAATACGCCAAACAGGCCATAATATATAAAGTTTCCAACTATCTTCTAAAGCCCTGCAACGAAAGTCAGGTTATCGATGCAATTAAAAAAGCCTCCGGCGAAATCCGGAGGCGGAAAAAAATAAAAGAACTGGTACCTGAAGCTGTTATCAGTGAAAATATATCCCGTTACCATTATAAAGAGTATATCAATCAAATTCTGGATTATGTAGACCTCCATTTTGCCGATCCCAATTTATCCCTGAAGTGGATTGCTCAAAATATTCTCTATATGAATGTTGATTATTTAAGCAGGGAATTTACACATCAAACCGGCCAAAAGTTTACAGATTATCTCACTAATCTGCGTATCGCTAAAGCTAAAGTACTGCTTAAAGGCTGTCAAAACGAAAAAATTTATACTATAGCAGATAAGGTTGGCTTTGCCAACAATCCCCAATACTTTATTCAGCTGTTTAAAAGTGCTACAGGCATGACACCACGAGCATGGATAAAATATGGGGTAATGGAAAAACCTTTGATATAATTTACATTATCCTCATTGGTCTTTCATCAAAGGAAGGATTATGCCAGTCCTTTTATTTTCAACCCATGGTAAGGTCATAATACAGCCGGACCTCCCCGGTAATCCCCGACAACGCCGCAGGTTCCGGCTTAGGCCTGATAGGATCCGGCACTTTCGCCATTTCCCGTTCCAGCGTTGTAGCGACTTCAATCACGATCTCATTTTCCCCTTCCCTGCACAATCCGGTAATATCATAAAGAAATGGAGGCGCTATCTGTATTCCCGCGCTGTTTTTGTTCACAAACAGTTCCACACCTTCCCAGGCATCCGTAACCGCAAGGACTATCCGTCCGCCTTCAGCCATCTGTCCCTTTGACAAAATAAACTCATTTTCATACCGTACAAATCCGCTGAACTCCGGCTTTTCCTCCGCGAGCCTGTCAGGCAGGGTAATTTTTCTTCCATCCTTAAAATCGGGATAATCGATGCTTCTGCAGATACTTCTTTCCCATTCCCCGGCAAAAGCCAGCTTTTCCCCATCCGCCTTAACCGGACGGCAGATCCAGGCATCCGCTTCCTCCTGTGTCAGCTCCTCCTTATCAAATACGGCAATCAGGCTCTTAAGCGGTTCCACCTCCACAGTCAGCACCGAACCATCATAATCCGCCCTTTCCAGGCAGTTCTCCCATGCATGATACAGATAACACCTTCTGGGATCACCTATTGCAATCCTGCCCCTGTATCCTTCTGTCCCTTCGTTCACAAACAGATAAACCGCCGAACCATCCTCCTGCTCATAATGATAATAACGAAGCCTGTCATCCGCAGGCTGTATGGAGATATCCGCAAAATCAAGCTCCTTCAGCGCAGGAATCAGCTGTTCCGTTTTCACCAGTCTGCAGCCATGCATTCCGGCGAGCAGCTTCTTTTCTTCCTCCTTATCCGCACAATCGCAGAGTCCTGCCGGATAGCCTTCCATGAAAAATACCGGAATCCCCATCCTCTCCAGTTCACCGGCCGCCCGGGCAAAGGCTTGTGTCACATATTCCATGTAAGGGACGATCAATACCCTGTATTCCTGCGTATTCACCCGCAGCACTCCCTTTTCCAAGACTGTTTTAAAGCCGTCCCGGTCCGCAAAAACATCCTGGGGTATCAAATCATAATCCATCTGGGTATCGGCAAGCAAATGGGCCGGTTTATGGGAAAACATACATTTTCCCGTCCATTCCCCCTCCCCGTGATACAAAACGGCGATTTCCGCCACATGTCTTCCATGGACAATCAGTTCGCAGACCCGGTTGGTATAGGCCATCAGGCATCCGAAATGGCGGTATTGGGGATTATTTCCATGGGCATAAAAATGGGGCGGGCAGTCCGGATCCGGAAAGGCCATCGGGGAAAATGCATGCGGTACATAATGGTTAATCCCTCGGACCAGGAAATGATCCACCAGGTATTTTTCCAGGCGCACTCCTTCCGACCAGCCATATGCCCCGAATATCTCACACATGGAATTCCCTTTTTTCAGAGGCTCAATCGCAGCGGAAGAACTCCCCAGCTTCCCAAGCATGTAATGATAGAACTCCCCGATCCTTTTCGAGAAAACGCCGTCATCATAATTCAAATCCTCTCCCTGGGGAAGCACCTGACCGCCAATATCGTCAATGCCCGACATATCCTGTCCGGAAAGCCCCCGGAAATAATGGCCCAGGGAGGAACCAGTCCTGGCATGCATGTTATTGTCTTCGATCAAATGACCGATATATTCTGCTCCGTGCTCCCTGCACCAGCTACCCAGCTGTTCGGAAAATGACTTTTTCACAAGCCGGGTAACGGCATCCATGTAAGCGTAACGGATCCTTGCCTTCTCTTCCGGATCCGCATCTTCTTCCCAGAGAAGAGCCAGCTTTATTCCATAATCAACTCCCAGAGCTTCCTTCAAAGCATCCTCAAGAGGAGCGCTCCAGGGGAAATCCATGTCTTTTCCGAATACCACATCCGTCGCATATAAATGGCCGTTTCCAAGCTCCGGTTCGTCGGAAAAGAAGCCGGCAATTGTCTTTCCGAATTCTTCCCCGTAATGGGCATAATGAGGCTCATAAACCGCGTCAATCAATACACGGCAGGACGCGCTGTCCATCATATTGATATAACTTCTGTGATAACCGAGGTTTCTCGATATATGCAGGGCATAAACCTTCCATATGCCTTCGGGTACCTTCCATGAAATACCGTTTTCCGTGATATGTCCGGATAAATCGATACTTTTTTCCGCCAGGCTTTTTGCGCTTCCCCGGCCTGAATCCCCCTGTGCCGCGAAGGGAACCGCAAACAATCGCAGAAGCCTGTCATCGTCAAAATGCCGGGGTTCCTTCTCCCCGATATAGCTTTCTATCTGTGTGGGCTGAAAGGGATCCGGATGGAACAGCTCCTCCTTTCCGATACAAAGCGTTTCTCCGCCGGAACACCGGTACGTACGGCAGCTGACGCTCTGTCTGCAAAGTTCATCGGGCTGTTCCTCCATTGCGCCGTTTGCATAACCGGTAGGGAAATGGCTGTCATCCAGAATCCAAACCTTCATCCCTCTTTTCCGGGCCTCATCCAGAATCACATCCATATCCGCCCACCATTTGGGGCCGCAGAAATCCGGGTGCGGACGGCTTTCCACACAGACTGCCTTGATATTGCTTTCGTCAATAACCTTCATATACTCCCGTAAAACAGCTTCCTCTTCCCTATGCTGCCAGAAAAAAGGAAATATGTAGTTGCCGCCCTGATTGGTAAGAAGCTTTTTTATTTTCCGGTTCACCTTTTTTACCTCCTGCACTATGTATGATTGCTTTCTCCGGGCCGTAGGCTGTCTGCATGATTTTACCCGAAGAGTAATCATATAATCTTGTTCTTGTAAAATAATGATAATCTATTATAATCAAATTGTAATCATTTGATTTTGCCAATATATCATATTATATTGCCCAATACAGCTGGTATCCTGCAGTTATGCATGGCAACGGTATCCGGTCGGTACAGCAGCCATTGCTTTCATTCTTATAGAGAAAAGGTGACGCTATATGTTTGATCAGATTTTTTTCACACAGGTACAGTTTCCTACACCTGTCACCCCTGCGGAGGTCGAAAGACAGATGTCCCGGAACGCACAGAACCTTCAGGAGAAAGCAAACGTAACACAGGAAGAACTTCCTGCCAATATGAGAAATGCAGATTATTTTATCTTTGGGAAAATGGACACCTTTTCACGTCCTCCTGTTACGGATTTTGCCCTGGAAAACCTTTTCTATATGGAGGCCTTCAGCATCTTCACCTGCCCGAAGGGGTTCTTCACAAACAGAAAGGATTATCAGTCCTTTCTTATCATTTACACATATGAAGGAAACGGTGCTCTGGAATATATGGGAAAAAGTTACTCGCTGGGCCCGGGCGACGGTTTCTTTATTGACTGCCGCGTTCCCCATCTGTACCGCACGGAGGGGGATGTCTGGAAGCATGGCGTATTCCACTTGAACGGGCCTCTGGTACCCGCCCTGTTTTCCCGATATATGGAAAATGGATCCGTCTCTTTTTATCAGCCTTTTACCGGCAATTATCAAAAGAAGCTGGAGGAACTGTTATCCATTTATGGCTCCGTACAGCCCTGCCGGGACTGGCTGGCTTCCGATTGTATCAGCAGTATCCTTACCGATCTTCTCAGGAACGCGTCCGAGGAAAAAGAAACAGACTCCCCGGTACCGGAAAATCTGCGTTATCTGATCGCTTATATGGAAAAGCATTTTACACAGGCGCTGACGCTGGATTTCCTTTCCCGTTTTTCCGGCATCAGCAAGTACTATCTTTCCAGGGAATTCAAGAAGTACACCGGATACTCGCCAAACGATTATCTGATAAGCCTCCGGGTGGAGCATGCCAAATTTTTGCTTCGATCCACCACCCTTCCAGCCAATAAAATTGCCCTGACGGCAGGTTTTCATGATATAAATAATTACACCAATCTTTTCCGCAAAAAGACGGGAATGACGCCGGGAGGTTATCGGAAAAGCTGTTAATTTTCCATATTCAGCTAAAAATTACAGCCTGACGCCTTTCATACAGTTTCCTCTGAAGCAGAAATATTTGATTTTGCACTTTTTATGCATTACGAATAGAACAATTGACTTTTATATATCATATGGCATATAATATCATTATGATTTTGCTTATTTTTTGCAGAATGGAGGCAAATTTATGCTGTTAGAATTCAAAACATCTAATTATAAATCTTTTAAAGAAGAGTTGATATTTTCGCTCATCCCTGCTCCCAAACAAAAAGGACTGGATTACAGCGTACTCAAGCAGGACATCAATAAAAAAAGCTACAAAGGCCTGTGTTCTGCGGTAATCTATGGTTCAAACGCATCCGGGAAGACAAACATCATCGGTGCAATGGATACATTTAAATCCATCGTACTCAGAGGAAATATTCGTAATGACGATGATAAAAATGACCCGAATACTGCCGCCTGCGAATTAGAGTTAATTCCGAATAATTTAAGTGAAAACAGAGATCCCGTATCTTTTTTTATTAAGTTTATTACAGACAACTATCTTATAGAATATTCTTTTTCTGTTGACCTTGGCAAATTCCTGGAAGTTGATTATTCCCGTAAAATTTTATCTGAACAATTAAAGATTAATGACCGCCTGATTTTCGAGAGAAATGGTGAGCTCAAATTTGATTCACTTGATACTATCAGCACTTTGCTGGTAAATGCCTTTGAACAAAATGCAGAGAGCGCAATAGCCCTGGCACAAGGAAACTTAAATGATGAGGAACTGTTCCTGATGAATGGTTTCAAAAATATGTTCAGCTCCAAGTTAGTTCAAATTATCAGTAATTGGCTTGATAACAAATTTATGGTAATTTACAGAGCCGATTCCATGCATTTAATTCGCAAATTCAGCAAACCCAAAAAGGAATCTGTATATGTTGAAAAAACATTGAATGAGGCTGCCGTCTATTTCGGAATCAGCTCTAATGCACTGGGCTACGTTGTAGAAGGCGACAGTAATGAAGCCAAGCTTTGTTCCATATTTAAAGGCGATAAGAAGGGAACTGCTATTCCCGCAGAATTGTTTGAATCCTATGGAACAATCCGATTTATAAATATGTTTCCTTTGGTGGTAAACGCTCTTATGAATGGCGGGACTTTGGTGGTGGATGAATTTGATGCATCCATCCATCCGATGGCATTGATGAATATCATTAATATTTTTCACAATGATGAAATTAACAGAAATCATGCGCAATTAGTTTTTAATACCCACAATCCCATTTTTTTGAATGCAAATTTATATCGGAGAGACGAGATAAAATTCGTTGAACGAGATGAGGACACTCATTACAGCAGCCACTATTCCTTATCTGACTTCGGGACAACAGGAAAATCCGGAGTCCGCAAAAATGAAGATTACATGAAGAACTATTTTGTGGATCGTTATGGCGCAATCAAGGATATAGATTTCACCCCTATCTTTGAAGAGCTTATTTCCCGCGGAAAAGAGGTGTGATAAGATGCGTAAGGAACTTACCCCTGCTTCCTCATCCGATAATAGTACTCCCCGGCAAACTGTATCTTCGTAGGGCAGAATTCCGGATCGTCCGAATATATGTAGTAACAGCAGTCTTTGTCCGACAGGACAATACACGGCCCTCTGTCCCGGTAATTATACTCCGTCTGAACGGACTCCCTGGAACGATGGTCAAAAAACAGCTCTCTGTTCTGCACGGAAAGGGTAAACCCGCTCTCCTCCTGTACCAACCTTCCTTCTCCCATCGGAATAAAGCCTTTCGCGTTGGGCAACGCCTCCACACGGACCGCAAACTCACATCGGTAGGTTCCGTTCCGGATCTCTTTTTCCACCTCGCCCCTCTGCCACTCATACCAATCCGGTATTGCCGTTATTTTCTTCTTTTCTCCAACCAGCCGCCCGTATTCATCCATTTCCCAGCCAGATCCGCAGGCTTCGCAAAACAGGCTGCTGCCCTTGCTTTTCATATAAAAAGCTTCCCCGCAGGAACGGCACTGATACAATGCCATATGCAGCCCTTCGGCCCGCCGGGGATAGGTTATGGCTATCTTTTCTTCCCACTGCCACTTATACTCATCATACCTCAAATGTTCTTCTATTTTTTGCTGAACATCGTCTTCCTGTGCCTGCGCCAGCTCTTCTTTCGTATAAATGCATTCCAGCTTAGCCCGCAGCGGCACCTTCCTGGTGTGTGCCTCATCCCAAAAAGGTCCGGCAAGATAACTTCCGTGGACGGACAGCATCACTACGGGCACCTTCATAAGCTTCGCAAGCTTTCCCATATTCTGCGGGATATAGGCGGTGGTTCCCGCGTTGGAATGCCGGGACTCGGGAAAGACAGCCACTATCTGCCTGTTCTTATGCAGAGCAGTATAGATATTTTTCACCACAGCTATATCGGAAACATATCTTCGCTTTCCGATACAGCCAATCCCTCTGTACAGCCATTCCCCGAATGCGGCAAAGCCTTCCATATCGGACACATAGTTGGCTCTGTGGGGGAACAGGGCCAGCGGTGCGATATAATAGTCGGAAAAGCCCTGATGGGTGGAGAGCACCAGATAAGGCGGTTTCATCTTTTCCATCCCTGCTTTTTCGACCGTCAGCCCCAGGCTTCGGGTCATCAGCCAGGCTCCTCCCCAGATAAGGGGAAGCAGGAAGGGATACTGCTTTACAGGCTTTTTATTCATGTCAAAGGGTGTCATATCTTTCTTTTTGTTGTTCAGCATGCCTGCCTCCATCCCGCCGTTTCCGCAAAAGAAAGCAGCAGCGGATTGTTTTCCGTATTTTTCTGTTTATTATGACAGTATAACACAGAACTCTTACTGCGCCAATTCCAATAAAACGGGTTTTACAAACAACAGAGCCATACGCTGCAGGTTATCCTTCTATTCAAAAAACGGGAAGCGGCAGCAATTTCCATTGTCTGCCGTTCCCGTTTCTATTCCTGCCTCTGCAGTTACCGTATCTTAACCTGGAATAAGGAATAAGGCTCTACATGCACTTTAACCGCACAGCCATCCACTTCCGCCGCGGCAGGGATTTCCTGTTCAAACAGGTCTGTCTGTACTGCCGAAGACGTTTTTTCCCTCAGCATAATAACAGCCTCCGCACGTCTGCCCGCTGTCTCATAGCCGCGGACCAGAAGCGCCCCGTCCGCCGAAGGCATCACTGCCGAAATCACAACGCTGTCGGAATCTGTTTCCAGAAGGCTTTCCTCCATAGGCAGCGTTCCATGGTGGGAATTGGACGGCTGGTAAAACAGGCTGTGATTATAGGCCGCCGCCAGTTCCTCTGTCGCCCTGGGATCGCCGGAGCTGATGCCGAGCCAGAGATTGATTTTATGTATTCCCCTTTCCGGATAAGGATCCGGACTGGTAGAGCTGTTGATCAGTGTCAGCGCCAGGGTATTGTCGGTGCCTCTGTAGCCGTATTTGCTGTCGCTTATCAGAACCGCACAGTCCCCGCTTTCCCGGACCGCCATACCATACCGGAGCGCCGGCACATCATTGTTCCGCTCTTTTCTTACCACTGTACCCGCAGGTATGTCATAACGGTACTCCGATGTGCGATATGCAACCGGGATCTTATAATCCAGTACCGGAATGATTTCACTCCCGCTTTCATGCCAGTCGATGGTAAGCTCCATCCTGACGGACGGCTGGTGCTTATCCAGAATGTAAAGCACTTCCGCCGTTGAATCCGCTGTCTTGTAGACCGCCTTTATACTCTCCCGCAAAGGTCCCTGTGTCACGCGTTCCATCTTCACGCAGCGGTCTACAGGCATCGTTTTCAGATGACGGCCTATGTTCCATGCGCTGGAGGTTATGGTTTCGGTCTCTATAAAATTCAGTCCCGCCGTTTTGCCTTCCGCTATCAGTTCTTCCTGTGTTTCCCTGCCTTTCAGCGAACGGATTCTTCCGGAGCCCGCCTCGATTTCAACCGTGATCTGATCATTGGAAAGCACATAATTATCGAAGACCGAAGATACCTGCTCTCTTTCCTGCAGATATACCGGATAGTTCTCCGCCTCCTTCTGGGACAGCACTACGGTCGTATAGCCCAGGGCCGGAACCGTCACATCCACCAGTACTCTGATATATTTATGATCCCAATAGGTCTGAAGCTCCTTGTCCAGCAGCTGGAAGCAGATTTCTTTCCCTGTACAGTCCTTTGCCTGCAGACGGCGCAGATCTCCTGTCCAGTCCCATACGGTCAGTTCCACCACCTCACTGCGTTTTCTCGTCTGTGTATTGAAAATATGGAAAATCCTTGTCCGGCCGCTTCCTCTTTCCGTGCTGGGAACTCCCGTGAAATTCTCAATGCCGTAGCCGGCTCCGGCGCCCTCCGACTGGCTGTTGTAGGCATCGATATCCACAAGGATTGAGGATGTGTCGATCTGTTCCCCGATAACCCGCATGGCGTTCTGCAGCTGTGTATTGGCACACGCCATGGAGGTTTGGTACAGTCCCATGGCATGTTCCCTGGATTCCTGCACGCAGGAACCGGTAAGGATATCATGAAAATGGGTGAACAGTACATTCTGCCATGCTTTCTCCATCCTGTCCTTTTCAAACCGGAAGCCTGCGGTTTTTCCCGCCAGCGCCGCCATGGATTCCGCATCCAGCAGGGCGGCCTCCAGCCGTCTGTTGCCTCTCTTGATACGGCTCTGTGTCGTATAACAGCCCGGCGCAAAATAATTCAGCTCTTCCTTCACCACCGGCACCTTATCACGTACCGCCTCGGCTTCGAGGAAATATTCCCTCACCGTACCGAACTTGATTGCCGGATATATTTTCCAGTCCATCATCTCCATGGCTCGTTCCACATCGCGTCTTGTCGGGCCGCCGCCGTGATCGCCCACTCCATAAATGACGAGGCCTGTTTTCAGACCGGCAGACCGGCGGGATATCTCAATGAGTCCTGCCCCTATATGGGGAGTAATCGCGCCGTTATACCAGTTAGGCTCCCGGTATGCGAGCACTTCGTTTCCGGAGGGCGCCTGATAACGGTACAGAATCTCTTTTCTTTTGTTGCCCCGGCAGTGGTAATAGTATTTCACCCCGCCGAAACAGTTGATTTCCGGCACGTTTCCGCTGTGTCCGAAGGTGTCGGGAGAAAAGTCGATATCAAAATTCTTCACTCCCCATACCTGGGACAGATATTCCTTCGTATATTGGATATGGCGGAGCAGGGATTCTCCGTCAGGCATATTCTTGTCGGTTTCCACCCAGGCTGTTGCTGTCACTTCCCACCGCCCCTGCGCGATCCTTTTCTTGATTTCTTCCATCAGATCCGGATCATATTCTTCCACAATTTTGTAAACGGCAGCCTGTGACTGGGAAAAGCAGAAATCCGGGTACTGTTCCATGATGTTCAGGATTGACCGGAAGGTGGCCAGTGTGACCGCCACGGTTTCATCAAAGCTCCACATCCAGTTCATGTCAATATGGGCATGGGACGCCAGAATCAGCTTATACTCCTTCGCCGCGGCTTCCATGGGGGACAGGATATCCTCCGCCTTTTCGCAGGCCTGATTGGTAAGCACTCCCTGCTCCTGCATACAGGAAAGCAGGTAGTCCAGCGCCTCCTCCAGCACGCCGTCATAGCGGCCGTTCTCCGCTTCCGACAGATTTATGGCAAATTCCAGCTCACTGATGATACGTATGTTGGCTCTGCCCGGGCGCGTTATATGCGCCTGTTCCTCCCGCGGCATACCGAAGGTGTCTTCATAGCCATATTTTTCCCGGTTGCCGCCAATCATTGTTTTCAGCCGGATAAATTTTGATGCCAATTGGCTCATTTTCTTTCCCTCCCTATGTTTATAAAAGTTATTTCGTTTGTCTCGTCCTGCGTCAGGTATGCAGACCGGTCTGAACCCTGACGGTTTTTACCTCAAAAGCCTTGAATTCCAGCCGGATACCCCCGTTTTCCATTGGAATTTCCTCTTCCGCATTTTCCAGCATATCACACAGATAAGCCCTGCAGCAGCCGAAACTGAATTCCACGCGAGTGCTTACCGATGCCTTCTTAGACTCATACAGGCGGAGAATCAGATCCCCGCTTCCATCCTCTGCCGGTTTCAGAGTGTCCAGGATCACATTTTCTTTTTCCACCTGAACTGCACGAAAGGTTTTTGTGCTTCCTGCTGTGACCAGCGGTTTCACATTGAGTTCATACCCCTGCCTTACCACATCGCTGTCCGTAAAGCTTCCTTCCCACACCGTAAACCCATAGGTAAAACGGTGGATTTTGTTGTCCGCACGCATTTCCGGGCTGGCGGCTGCGCGCAGCAGTGTTAATTCCAGTGCATTTGCGTTCATGCTGATCCCGTACTTACAGTCATTGAGTACCGCGGCGCCGTGGGAGCCGTCGCAAAGAGCGCTGTAACGGTGGTTGCATACCTCAAAGCGGTCTTTGTCGTATTGTCTGGAACGATGTGTGGGTCGCTGCACATAACCAAACTGGATTTCATTGATCCCGTTTTCCGCATACACATCAACCGGAAATACCGTCTTCAGAAGCCTGTGCAGTTCCCTCCAGTCGATCTCCGTTTCGAATTCCAGCCTTCTGCTGTCCGCACGCAGCCGGATATCCTGGGTATAGAAAGAGCTGCCGATTCTTCCTTTTACCCTCAGCACGGCCTCCAGGCCTTCCTCGATGATCTCCGTGGTTATGTCGGCTGCCGCTTCCACCTCCTGATCCACATAGTTGGAATCAATATCCCAGGCATCGAACATACGCGGCACATCCTTGTACATGCGGAACCGGTTCATGGGCGAGGCAGCAAATTCTCTGCCGGATCCCTTCAGAACAAAGCTGGTAACTTCACCGTTCCTATTGATCTCTGCAGCTATCAGGGCATTTTCCATACGATACCCGTCCTCCGTCACGGCAATTGACGCGCCCTCAGGCAGGCTTTCGGCTGTTTCGCACGGAACCAGTGTCACGGCTCCGCAGGAAGGGATGGTCACCAGAGCTTTTACGGTTCCCTGCGCCGCCTGTACCGGAATCGGTTCCCCGTCTGCCGTTTCCGCGCCGGAGGCAAAGCATTCCGGAAGGGAAACAAGCTCTTTTCGTGCAAAGCCAAGAGAATTAAAGACCGTGACAGCTTCCCCTGCACTCTGATCCGTCAGCGCCTTTGCCGATCCCTCCGCCAGCTTGCCGGCATCCGTAAGCACGGCCCCCAGCGCCTTCTCCGCTTCCTCATAAACCCTTGCGATGGAAGAGCCGGGAAGAATATCATGGAACTGATGCAGCAGCAGCTCCTTCCAGAGCGCGTCCGCTTTATCCCGTTCATAGGGAATTCCCTTCGCCTCCGCCAGGGCACCCCACATCTCCATTTCCCGGAGCGCCAGCTCACATTTCCGGTTATACTGCTTGGTCCTCGCCTGTGAGGTATAGGTTCCTCTGTGGGCGCTGAAATAAAGTTCTCCCACATAGGTATGTACAGGGCCTCCCTGTTTTTCCATATCCCTGAAAAATTCTCCCGGGCCGGCCATCTTCACCTTCGCGCCGCCTTCCAGATTCTCCTGGCGTTTCGCATACTCGATGAAATCGCGGGAAGGGCCGCCGCCTCCGTCGCCGTAGCCATAAGGAAGCAGAAATGCGTCCAGATCCTGTTTCTGTGTCCGGTTGTTCCAGATATTGTTTATTTCTTCCGGATCCGTCCTGTAGGTATAGCTTGTGGGAAGGAAGGAAACGATCTTTGTTCCGTCCATGCCTTCCCAGTTGAAATAATGATAAGGAAAGGGGTCCCCTTCATTATAAGACCAAAATATCTTCTGTGTCACAAGATATTTTACGCCGCAGCCTTTTAATATCTGTGGCAGGGCCGCCGTATAGCCGAAGGTGTCCGGAAGCCACAGCACTTCGCTCTCTGTGCCCAGCACCTCTTTATAATATCTTTTGCCGTGCACCAGCTGCCGGATCAGCGCTTCGCCGCCCGCCATATTGGTATCCGGCTCCACCCACATGGCGCCTTCCGCTATCCATCTGCCTTTTTGGATGGCGTCCCGGATCCGTTCGAACAGCTCCGGATAATTTTTGCGGCACATTTCATAGGAAGCCGGTTGGCTCTGCAGGAATTTATATTCCGGATATTCCTCCAGCAGCCTGAGCTGTGCCGCGAAGGTCCGTTCCGTTTTCCGATAGGTTTCCGCCATTGGCCACAGCCATGCCAAATCAAGATGGGCATTTCCTATGGCATAAAAGCAGGGAGCCGTGGATCCGTTTTCCGCTTTCAGCAGCGGCTGCAGTTCTTCTCTCGCCTTTTCATAGGAACGGATTCTCTCTTCCCTTCCCTGTTCAAAATCCACGGTCAGCGTGAACTGCTCCAGGGCCTTTGCAATTTTTGCCGCGCGCAGCGAATTTTCATCCAGCACGGCGAGCAGTCTGTTCAGGGTATCTGCATCTATAAACAGCTGATAAGCCGTTTCATTCCAGATGCCGAAGGTGCAAAGCCCCAGCGTGCATCTCTCCCCCTCCCGTTTGGGATCCGTATAGGCACCGGGCAGCACAGGCCCGGTACAGCAGCCTCCTGTGGGCGATTCCGGGAAGTAATGCCCGGCATAGGTTTCCATCAGGATCTCAAAACGTTCCCCCGGCCTGCCGGACACCGTAAGGATATTGTCTTCCATGAACTGATGCGGCTGATCCACCCAGGACGCCCGATAAGTCCCGAAAGCTTTTCCGTTCACAAAAAGCGCCGATTCCCCTCCCGGCTGCAGGTTCATGACAATTCTTTCCCCCGCCGCTCTTTCCGGCACTGTCAGACTACCTTTAAACCAGCAGTATTCATAGGTCTTTCCCCAAGTAAAACCGGGCTTCACCGGTGCAAACGCTCCCTGAAGCGCTTCCTCCTGTGTTAGATATTCCATGGTGGGAAATGCCTCCCATGCCAGTTCCCCCAAAGGCTCATAAAAATCATCTTTTAACGTGCGGAGCCAGTGTTTTACCCTGTCCCGCCATTCTGCGTTCATTATCCCCATCTCTCTCCTGTCCGCGCCCAAAAGCGCTTTACAAAAGGGAGGAGCGAAAAGGAGCGCTCCTCACCCTGTCTGTATTCTCTTCCTTTATTCCGCCAGGAAACGATCCACGATCTGCTGCCTGTATTCCTTTGACAGAGAAGCAAAAAATGCGGAATATCCTGTCACACGTACCACCAAATCCGGATAGGCCTTCGGATCCTCATGCGCTTTTAACAGCTTTTCTTTCGAAATGCAGTTCATATTTATTAATGTCCCGCCCGCCTGTTCATGCGCATGAATCAATGCCACGAGCGCGTCGGCCCCGCCTTCGTTTTCCACAAGTCCGGTATCGATATCCAGATGCAGCGGTGCGGAGTTTCCATAGCCGGGCTGCGTAACAGCCACCGCGTTGGCCTTCAGCGCGGGGGAAAAGGTATCAAGGCCTCTCGCAAATCCCGGATCCGGTTCGGAGGAATGGGAAATGGGATCCCCCGCAAACCTGCCGTTGGGTGTGGCCTCCAGGTTCTTTCCATAGGCGTACACGTCCCCATGGGAAAACATGCCGGGGACAATCATCAGATGATGCTCAGGCGTCGGAGTCTCCTTGCAGATTTTCACATAATAGTCCCTGATTCTCAGCGCCCATGCTTCAGCCGCTGACTGGGGCGAGCCGTACCGCCTGATATTTTTCAGCATCAGCCGTTCCCTCTCCGCTCCTTCATAATTGGTATGAAGCAGTTCAAAGAGTCTTTCCCATGTGATCTTTCCTTCCTGTACCACTCTCTGCTCAATCGCGGCAAAGGAATCCGCCGTGGTGGCAAGGGCAATTCCGTCGATATTCAGATCCAGGATATCCACGCCGCCGTTGGAGCAGTTGAGTCCCCGTTCCATCGGGCCGTGCATAAACAGATTCAGCACAATTTCCGGCATTCCCTTCTGCATCACCTCGTAATGTCTGTCATAGCCTTTCTTGATACAATCCACCATAATTCCCAGATGGGTGCAGAAAAGCTCCCACAGACGTTCCGTCGTATATTCCCCCTCCGCTTCCAGATCCTCCAGCGCATAGTGCAGTGCCACAGCCATGTTGACTCTGGTCACATCCTGAAGCGGATATTCCCTTCCGGGAATGGCAACCCAGTTGCAGCCGCATTTCACACGCATCCGGCCCAGCTCCAGGGGAAACCCGTTTTTCGCAAAACCTTCACTGATTCCCTTTTCCAGGGAATAGCAGACGCCGCTGCCGTCCTCCAGCGTATACTCCACCGCCCGTTTCAGAAGGATTTCCGCTTCTTCCGTCTGTCCCGGCACCGGCGCATGGACGCGGACGGCCAGATTCGTGGGAATCTGCAGAAGGTGCATGGCATCCAGGATAACAAAGGAAAGCCTGCTTGTCACCTCCCTGTCTCCCGCCGGGGTGAGTCCCCCTATCTGGGTATAGTGTGTATCATTAAAAAACAGGCTGGCGATCATCCATACGGCCTCTTCCTCCGTCAGAATCCCTTTTGCCGTATCCCTTTCAAAATATTCCTCCAACAGGGTATCCAGAGACCCCAGCGCGCCTCCTCCGCAATAAGTCCTGTCCACAGACTGGAAATGGGCGAGGAACTGAACGGCCTCACGGAATGTCTCAGGAGCCCTGAAACACAGCGCTTCGTTCACCGCCGCTATCGCCTCATAATTTTCCTTCCGGAAGGGATCCGTTTCTTCCCGGGCCAGCTGTTCGGCCAGCAGCTGATGGGCCTTCACCCACTCCAGGATTCCCAGCACCAGCTGTTCCTCCCCTTCATAAAAATCAGGATCCGCCGGGTTGTTTCTCTTCCTGTAATACCTTATTTTATCCAGCAGCCCCTTCCAGCCCAGCCTCAGGCCGATTTCCGTGTCGGGGCACAGATGATTCATGCCGCCGAAGCCTGCCTGCGTAATTCTGTATTTGCGGATGGTCTCCTGAAGCTGCGCAGGTCTGTCTTCCTCCGCCAGCCTCAGAGGCATGAACCGATCCAGGGTACCCACCCAGCAGCAGGCCAGCGCGCTGCTTCTGTTGATATATTTGGGCATCTCATTGAGAAACCGGCGGAAGTTTTTCCCTATCAGCGCACAGCCGTGCACCAGACCATCCTCACACACCTCCGGTTCAAAATGGAATTCCGGGAAGTCGATAAATCCGTGATCATCGATATCAATCGAACCGAGCCGCCCGATTTTTCTGTCATTAATCTCCACCTTATCCTGATGTAGCTGTCTGATTAAGGTCAGGTATAACGGAGACATTTTTACTTTTTCTGTGTTCACCATTCTCCTCCTTCCTAAACTCAATAAAAATGATATTTCTTTTTTAACTGTTCCACCGCTTTTTTATCCGGCGCCGTCCCTGCAAAAAATGTCTCCTCCAAAGCATGGTACTTGGAATTTCCCATACTGTGATAGGGCAGCAGCTCGGCCCTTATCTGCGGATATCCGGAGAGAAAAGAGGCAATTCCTTCCAGCTGTGTCCCATTCAGCTCCGGTACATAGGGTATCCTTACCGTGACGACAGCGCCGCGGTCCGCCAGACTCCTGAAGTTCTCGAGAATCCTTTCATTGGTGACGCCGGTACAGGCTTTATGTACCTTAGGATCAAACGCCTTGATATCGTATAAAAACAGATCGGTCCAGGGCAGCACCTCTTCCAGGGAAGACCATGGCACGTTTCCCGCCGTGTCCACCGCCGTATGGATCCCTTCCCTTCTGCAGCTTTTCAGCAACTCCAGAAGCGGTTCTGTCTGCAGCATGCATTCCCCTCCGGAAAAGGTCACACCTCCTCCCGAATGGTCGAAGTATCCTTTATTCCGCCGGATTTCATCCATAACCGTTTCCGTATCCGTCTCTTCCCCCACGCATACAAGCGCGTCGGCATAGCATTCCTCACAGCAGCGGAAACAATGGATACACTTATTCCTGTCTATCCTGTGCCCGCCCTCCGTAAAGCTGTGCGCTCCTGCGGGGCACTGTTTTACGCATGCCCCGCAGCCGATGCACCGATCCGGATACAGCAGGATTTCCTTTTCCTTATGAATGGATTCCGGGTTATGGCACCACCGGCAGTGAAGATTGCAGCCTTTAAAAAATACCACGGTTCTCACACCCGGCCCGTCATGCACGGAAAAATGCTGTATATTGAAAATATTAACTGTCTGCATCCTCTGCTCCTGTCCTCAGTTCTCCCACCTGCCGGTCACCGTCACTTCTTCCGAATGGCTGTCATAGCACAGCAGCAAGGTCCGGGAGGCATCATCCCAATTAACCTCCATTGGCACATGCTGTCCCTGCTCATCCACCGCTAACGCAGCAGCCGCCTTCTGAGGGAGACGTACTCTGGTATATGCCCTGATTTTATCCGCAGTCTTCAGCTTTAACTGAAAGCCGCCGTCATCTGTCTGCGCATCCAGCACTCTGGCGGAGGTGCCGATCACACGGAACGTCTCTTCCCGGATCGTATCGAAATCAAACAGCAGCGCCGTTTCATCCGGGCCGATTTCCTTGTGCGTGATAACCGGGTAATCATTCTCACCCAGATCCGCAAACAGACCTTCCCATACCTTCTTTTCATCCGTAACGCTCTCATCCATAACCGCGGAAATAATATATGGCCCTCTGTGCAGAGTCAGATCATTGCGGAACTCCCATGACAGCCCCAGGCTCTCCAGCGCGTCCTTCACCTTATACCGGTATTCCTGCGCCAGCTCTCTGCTGAGGCAGATTTTGGCAGGAACCATATTCCAAACCACGATTTTTCCATTTCCGGCAGGATAGACACCGTCCTCCGGCGTCTCCTCCATGCCGGCCAGGCGGAACAGATGCCGGGCGGGATTCTCATAGCCGGACTTTCTCCACCAGGAATCGATTCTGTGGAAAGGGTCGCTTCCATCCCCGATATACAGAAGAGTTCCTCCGTTCATCACCCAGGAAAGCACGGCGGTATTGATGTCCGGGGCCTCCGGTTTTATATACTCGTAGCTGAGGATCAAAACCTTCAGCGTATCCAGATATCCCGCAAACCGCCGTACATTGTCAAGCTGCACCGGCCTCACCGGAAGGCCGTATTTCAGCAGCGGCAGCGACATGCCGTAAAACTGGGGGAACGCATCGCTCTGGATAAAATCGAGCAGCAGCGATTCATCCTCCCGGATTTCCTTCATCAGTGCCTCCGCCGCTTCTTCATCCACCGGATTTCCCGTATTTTTGTGCTTTGCCATGGCAAACCGATCTCCCAGCTTTCTGCCGTTTACAATGCCGTCCGGGAAGGTCCTCTGGAACAGGCCGCTGTCCGACATACATATCCCCACAGAATCTCCCGCGCCTTCGAAACAGAATTCTTTCTGTTCCATATCGCCGAACAGCTGGAACATGCCGGAAAGCAGGGTGGAATAGCTTCCGGGAATCGGCCTGGACTGGTCCGTCTCGTAGCTGGTTTCATCCTTCTTCGCAATATTGGGCTGGAACCTGGGATACCTGCCGTCGAATACCCTGTGCGGCCAGGGGCAGATCTCATAATGCCAGATATGCGGATGCAGCAGGGACGCCGCCGCAGTCTTCCTGTAATTGTACTCATAATTTTCCCATGTATAGGACGGCAGATCCTCAATGGGATCATTCAGGAACCACATCCTGCGCCCGGTTCCCTTCACCAGCTCCTGCATGACTCCATATTCCAGATAGGCGGTTTCAAAGGTACGCTCCTTGTATACCCCCTCGTATACGTTGGCCTCCCTGCTCGTGCCCGTCCAAATCTGTGCGATGTAGCCGTCCACCGTGGGAATGTTGATGAGTGCAGCCTCCGGGCTCATGATTTTCCACTGGGTATAATTCAGCAGGCTGTGTGTAGGCACATAAAACCGAAGATCCCTGTTATAGACCACCTTCGCGTATTCCTTCAGCGCCGCGCTCACACGGTCTATCGCCCTGCTGTAAAGATAAGCCTTCAGCCTGGCTGATTTGTACTGCACATCCAAATCCTCATGCTGGGGTCTCCAGGGCTCCTTATAATAGATTTCATATTCTCTTTTGAAAGCCTCCGAATAACCGCTTCTGTCCCAGAATTCCGGCTCTTCCACATGGATTGCCTCCACCCCCATGTCCACGGCAATTTTCATGCGCTCCGTCAGATATTCCGAAAAAGAAACCGTAGGCACCATGTAAGGCACGGTGGGATTATGAATCACATCTTTGCCGCTTCTTTCCACCTGCCCCTCGTCCCAGTGCTTTCTTCCGTCCCATTTACCGTCCAGATAATCCTGGTACTCCCCCCATGCAATACCGGTCATCAGATGGAGCACATATCCTTTTTCCCGATACTGCCTGATCCGGTCCGGCATAGTATCGTCAATTCCGTAAACCATGACAAAGTCACACTGTAAATCCACGGACGGCCGGAAATCCCTGCTTGCCTGATAGCCTGTCAATTCCTCTTTTTTATTTCTGATATATGCCATTTTTTTCCCTTCCTTTTCCCCCGCTGAAAAAAAGAGATGTCCCTTAATATATTCCCATTAAGTTCCATCTCTTTTTTCAAAGTATTAACTATCTTCTCTTTCTAGTATGCGATATCATCCCTGGTCTTGGACTGTTCCGTCAGATAATCAAGGAATGCCTGCATCTTGCCTCCGTCGCTGGTAAGCAGATAGTTCTGATAATCCTCCAGAATCTTTCTCGCCTCCTCTTCCGTATCGGCAAAGAAAGCGCGTTCCTTGTATTCTTTTTCTGTCGTGTCGTCAAACGCCCATTCCGCAAATTCCTGATAACCGTCAAAGCCCGGTGCAAATGCTTCTATGGAGTAGCCCGGTATTTTTTCCACAGGCCTCAGCGTTTTGTACTCTCTTACAAATTCATTTTCGGCGTCTGCCATAAACGGGCCGGATTCACCGAACCATGCCATATTTTTCTTTGCCACATAAGTTCTGGCCGCCATGTAGTTGATGCCTCTCTGGCGAAGCTCTTCATTGACGCCTTCGGTATCCACTTTGTATTTTTCCGTCAATTCCGCATTCATTCTCGGCTGTCCGTCTTCATTCATTTCATAGGTATCCCCTTCGAAGCCGTAGCAAATCAGTTTTGTGCCTTCCTTGCTGTTGACGTAGTCAAGCCATGTAAGCGCCGCGTCAATATTGGAGCAGGTATTCGGGAAAAAGATAACCGGGGAACCGTTTCTTCCGTCAGGCTCAATCTGCTTCAGCGCAGAACCATCATTATAGTTCAGGGGGCCGACCCATGTATATCTCATTTCCGGATTGGAATCGTACAGTCCGGTCAGCTTGGTCGCATCTACGGTCACGCCATACTGTGCACAGGTAAAAAGTGCGGTTCCGTTTCCGACCTTTTCTCTTGCCCTGTCATCAGAGGTCTTGAAACATTCCTTATCAAGGATTCCTTCTTTGACGAGCTTCCAGATGAACAGATATTTATCCACATAGTTTTGGGTCAGCCTGTCATAGGTAACATTTCCGTTCTCATCCAGTTCAAATTTTGTCAGCTTTTTTGTCTGGAAGCTTTGGATATAATCATCATAGGACCAGCCGTCATGATAGGTGGTCGCTACAATACAGTCATTCCCGTTAACATCCTTGAAGCCGTAATCTCTTGCTTTTACCATAAAATCATAAAGCTCTTCGGATGTCTTGATGGAAGTGGGATCAATGCCCAGCGCTTCGGGAACATCACCGCGGACAAATACGCCGTATCCCCACTGTGCGATATCCGCGTCATCTCCTGCCACCTCCGTGGGGAGGACGTATCTCGCGCCGTTGTTTTCCGGGGTATCAATGTCTGTCTCCAGATATTTCTGCCCGATAACGCCTATGTCATAGGCATCGGCAATATTCGGATAATTCGGCACCAGATCCTTGATATCAATCAGACGGCCTTCCACACCTGCTTTTTTGATGATCGCCGTCTCACCGGCCGTTCCGCCCCAGTAAGGTGCATTCACCATGTCCGGCATATCTCCTGAAGCAAACATCATATTCAGTTTTTCGGCTTCACTCATCATGATGCCTTCGAATTCCACGGTTACGCCGATCTTTTCTCTGATGGCAGCCGCTACGTCGTTGTTGTACTGATCCTGCGCCGTTTTAAAGCCGCCGTTCCAGCAGATAAGCATGTTGAGAGTGACATCGTCAAATTTTTTGTACTTATTGCCGTCCTCATCAACATAATACTCGCCGTCATCCGGAGCCTCTTCACTGGCTGCGGATGTGCTGCCTCCCGCCGTGTCTGCCGTCTCCGCATTTCCCGCTGTTGCCGCGCTGTCGGAACCGCCGCATCCTGCCAGCATTCCAACCGTCATCGCTGCTGTGAGCAATAACGCCAAAGCTTTTTTCTTTTTCATACGCCCATTTCCTCCTTAAGATAATTTATGTGAAGCATATATTCAGGGTAAAAACCGCGCCTGGTACCATTGCGGACGCTGCTTAACCTTTAACAGAACCAACCATGACCCCTTTTACATAGTACTTCTGTAAAAATGGGTAAATAATGACAATCGGCATCGTCAGTATCATAACAAATGCCATCTGCAGGGACTGGGAAGTATAACTGGTCATGGAACCAAGTGCCGTTTCCTGCCCTACTTTTACCTGGGAGCTTGCGGTCGCCTCGCTCAGAATCTTCTGCAGCACGGTTGCCGCCGGATACAGCGCGGCCTTGCTCTGATAATAAGCACCCGTAAACCAGTCATTCCATTTGCCCACGCCGATAAACAGGGCCAGCGTCGCCAGAATCGGTTTGGACAGCGGGATATAAATCCGCATGAGAATTGTCGTTTCCTTCGCTCCGTCCAGCTGGGCCGATTCCCTCAGCTCATAGGGTATGTTCGCAAAATTGGTGCGCAGCAGCACAAAGTTATAAAAACTGTATATGGACGGAATGACATATAACCAGAAGCTGCTGGTAAGCCCCATTGACCGCAGCACCATATAAAACGGAATCATCCCGCCGCTGAATATGGTTGTAAAATACCAGAAAAAGTTAAGGAAAGTCCTTCCCGGCAGCGTACGGATACTCAGCGCATAAGCAATCAGCGCCGTAAACAGCAGTCCCACCACCACGCTCAGCAGCGTTGCACTTACCGATATGGACAGAGACTGATAAATCCTTTCATCCTTAAAAGCCATGATATAATTTTCCAGAGTGAACTGTCTCGGATAAAGCCAGACCCCGCCTTTCAGGAAATCCCGCCCGGTATTGAAGGACGCCACCAGCACATACCAGAACGGATAAAACGTTGCCAGTCCGAGCAGACACAAAATCGTATAATTAAAAACCTTGAATATTTTTTGCCCCTTTGTTTCCTTCATCCTTCCCTCTCCTTTACCACAGACCCACTTCTGCATATTTCTTTGTCAAATGATTCGTCGTCGTAACCAACAGCAATGAAAATACTGATTTGAACACGCCGATTGCCGTGGCATATTCGAATTTGCCGTACTTAATACCGGTCTGGATTACATAGGTGTCAAGGATTTGGGAAATCTGTGTATTGGCCGGCTGCTGCAGCAGAAGAATCTGATCATAGCCCGCATTCAGAATACCGCCGATTGCCATGATAAACATAATCCCTATCGTGGTTGAGATACCGGGCAGCGTAATATACCATGTACATTTCAGCCTTCCTGCCCCGTCAATTCCCGCCGCCTCATAAAGCTCCTGATCCACGCCGGTGATTGCCGCCAGGTAAATGATGGACCCCCAGCCGATTCCCTTCCACAAATCGGAGAAAATGACCAGCGGATAGAAGGCACTTTTCTCTCCCATGATAAACACGGTTTCCAGCCCCATCATCTGCCTTATCTGATTGACAATTCCTCCGTACGGTGTAAAAAGCACCGTCATCAGCTGCACCACCACTACCCAGGAGACGAAATTCGGAAGGTAGCTCAATGTCTGTACCACCCGCTTAAACCGTTTCGCCCGCACCTCATTCAGCAGAAGTGCCAGGATAATCGGAGCCGGGAAGCAGATCAGAATTTTCAGGCCGCTTATCACAAGCGTATTGCGTATTGTTGTCCAGAACTCCGGCGAAGTGATAAACTTCTGAAAATGCTTCAGGCCGGCCCATTCACTGCCGAAAATCCCAAGATCAAAACGATAATTTTTAAATGCAAGCACAATTCCTGCCATCGGTGCGTAGCAGAATACAAGCAGCCAGATCACACACGGCAAAGCGAACAGATACAATACCCTGTGGCGTTTTACCTGCTGCCACAGCTCTTTTCTTTTATGAGCCTTCCCCGCTTTGCTTAACGTACCTTTACCCTCATTTACTCCCATACGTCCACACCTTTCCCCTTTCTTTCCGGCTCCAATATGCATGCATAACAAACCAACGTAATTTTGTCAGTCCGCCCTTTAATATATACTATATATCGTTTAATTTGTAATTATTAGTCTAACATCTTTCATATTTTTTACAACTAATTTTTCTCGTAAATAGTGAATTTTGTGAATATTGCACATTTTCATTTTTCTTCATTATCGCAAATACAACATAGCAAATAATTCAAATATTTGTATTGACATTAGCATAACAAAACGATATACTTCAGGTATCATTTTACCGGCAGAATTTATAAGCCAGACAGGAGATTACACCATGCCGACTTTTCCGGACCAGCCCTTATATCAAAAAATCAAAGAGGATATTCTTCGCCAAATCAAAGACGGACAGCTGCTGCCCGGCGATAAAATACCCACGGAATACCAGCTCATGGAGAAATATGGTGTCAGCCGCATCACCGTATCCAAGGCCCTGAGCGAATTAAAGAGCGAGGGGATTATCACCCGTTTTCCCCATAAGGGAACCTTTGTGACCAAATCCGTTCTTCTTCCCCCTTTGGTCAGGGACGCGCCGATACCCTCTTCCCATACGGCCATGCCCGCGTCCATGACGGAAATCGCCTGCATTCTTCCGTCTATCACAGATTCCTTTTCCCTGTCCATGGTCAACGGCGTCCAGTCCGTTTTTCCGGAGGACACTTATATCTGCCATATTTTCCAGAGCCACAATCCCACTGTGGAAAATTATCTGCTTCAAAGATGCCTGGAACTGAATATCTCCGGAATTGTCCTGTTTCCCCAGGATCAGCCCTTCTTCAGCAACCAGCTGCTGGCCATGCAGCTGCAGAATTATCCTCTGGTGCTGCTGGACCGCTATCTTCCGCGCCTGAATACCAATTATGTCATTGCGGACAACAAAGCTGCAGGGGAGCTCTGTCTCCGTCATCTGCACAAGCTGGGCCATCAGCGGATCGCCTTTGTTACCTCCACAGACCGGAACACATTCTCCGTGAAATACCGGATTGAAGGGATCCAGGAAACGGCCCTCTCCCTGAACCTGCCGGATTATGCCGTCCAGCTGGTGGAATTTCTGGATAAGCACAAAAAATTCAGTTATTACCAGGATCTGTTTCTGAACCTGATTACCCAAAACCGTGTTACGGCATTTATTACGGCGGAATCCTCCACCTGCACCTACCTTTACGACCTGCTGACCTCTCTGGATGTCAAGGTTCCCGGAGATGTTTCACTGATGTCCTTCGACAAGCCGGTATGCAGCAGCAGAAATCCGGACTTTTTCACCCATATCAGCCAGTCTGAATACCTGATGGGACGGGAGGCCGGGACACTGCTTAAAAACAGAATTGAGCTGTATGATATCAACACATATCACCGTGTGATCACACCCACGCTGCATGTACATGAATCCACAGGAAGTGTGTGTCTGTAAATATCCGGCTTTTTTCCGGCTGAAAAAAAGGGCAATAAAAAAAGACCTCTGATGAGATCTTTTCGGTTCTTACTCAATTACACGCCGGCCTCTCACAGTCCTCCTGTCCGCATTCGCAGGGTCTTACCGTGATCGCAGCCACTTTTCTTTTTCCCAGGTAGCCGCGTTCCCTGAGCCCGGTCTGTACCACCTGGTTCCATTCTCTGGCTGACAAATGATAGGTCGTATTGTCATCCAGTACCACCGTACAGACATCCTCCATGCTGCAGTCCTCGGAACAGGCTACCCTGAGCATATTTTTCCTGCTGATCGCCCCGATTTCCTCCAGGACGCTTACCATCCGGTATACTGTTGCGGAACCGATATTGCTGTTTATCCGGGAAGCCTTATAAAAGATTTCCTTACAGCTGGAGCAGTCATCCTCCAAAATAATATCAATTAAGGTCAGACGCTGTTTCGTTATCCGGCAGCCCCGCTCTCTGAGCTTTTCCACAATCATATCTCTCTGCATCTGTAACCTGTGATAGCTTCTGGAATCAGGCAGCTTTCTTTTTCCCTGGTTATTCTTAATATCCGGCACTTGTCTTCCTCCCTTTTTGCAGAAGAAGAGCCTGCATGAAAATGCAGGCTCTTCTTCAGGTCAAGCACGAATTTTTTTTGCACCTGCCATCCTTATTTTCACGTTCAATGTCTTGCTTTCTTTATAAGGCCTTACCAGCAGATAAACGAAGCCGATTACAAGAAGGACTGCCGCTGCGGTTCCGATTCCGAAGGTACCGGCTGTGAACAGTGTTCCCAGCTGGTAAACACACAGGGATACCACATAAGCAAGCCCGGTCTGATAGCCGATTGCAAACCAGAACCATTTTGCATTGTTCATTTCTCTCTTGATAGCTCCCATGGCAGCAAAACAGGGGGCGCAGAGAAGGTTGAATACAAGGAAGGAATAAGCTGCCGCAGTCGTCATGCTTCCTGCAAGGCTTCCCCAGATTTCCGAACCATCTTCCGCAACTTCCGCGAAGCCGTACAGGATACCGAAGGTACCTACCACATTTTCCTTCGCTACCAGGCCTGTGATGGCCGCCACTGTGGATTTCCAGTCTCCCCAGCCAAGAGGGATAAAGATCCATGCAACCGCATTTCCGACAGCTGCCAGGATACTGTGATCGAGCTCCATATCCTCCAGCATTTTGAACTGTCCGTCCACCCATCCGAAATAAGTGGTAAACCAGATTACAATGGTGGAAAGGAGAATGATGGTGCCGGCTTTTTTAATAAAGGACCAGCCGCGTTCCCACATACTGCGCAGGACATTGCCGACAGTGGGAAGATGGTATGCGGGAAGCTCCATGACGAAAGGCGCGGGATCTCCTGCAAACATCCTGGTTTTCTTTAAAATAATGCCGGAACAGATAATCGCAGCGATACCCACAAAATAAGCGCTGGGTGCCACCCACCATGCGCCGCCGAAGAGAGCGCCTGCAATCAGGGCTATAATAGGAAGCTTCGCTCCGCAGGGAATAAAGGTCGTTGTCATAATAGTCATTTTACGGTCGCGGTCACTCTCAATCGTACGGGACGCCATGATGCCGGGCACGCCGCAGCCGCTTCCGATAAGCATGGGAATAAATGATTTTCCGGAAAGACCGAATTTACGGAAGACACGGTCCATGATGAATGCAACCCTTGCCATATAACCGCAGCCTTCCAGGAAAGCCAGAAAGATGAACAGTACCAGCATCTGAGGGACAAAACCAAGCACCGCTCCCACACCGGCCACAATACCATCCAGTATCAGCCCCTGCAGCCAGACGGCACATCCGACAGCATTCAATCCGGCTTCAATCAGTACGGGGATACCGGGGATATCCAGTCCGAACAGGCTCCAGCCTTCCCCAAACAGGCCGTCATTCGCCCAGTCTGTGGCCCAGGTTCCCACTGTAGTAACGGAAATGTAGTAAATAATAAACATGACTACGGCGAAAATAGGGAGCGCCAGCCAGCGGTTGGTAACAATCCGGTCAATCTTATCTGATGAAGTCATATTTTCTTTTCTGTTCCTGCTGAAGCACTCGCCGATAATGGAAGAAATATATACGTACCTTTCGTTTGTGATAATACTTTCCGTATCATCATCCATCTCTTTTTCTATCTGTGCTATTTCGGCGGATACATCAGGAACCTGTCTCATCTGTTCCTGAATCTTGTCATCCTTTTCCAGCAGCTTGACGGCAAAGAAACGTTTCTGTTCTTCGGGAATATCACTCCCCAGTTTACTTTCAATGACATCCAGCACACCTTCCACCTCCGGTGCAAAGGAATGAACCGGAGGAGCCGCATTTTTTTTGCCGGCAAGGCCAATCGCCTTTTCCGCCGCCTTCTGGATACCGGTTCCCTTTAACGCGGAAATCTCAACAACCTCACAGCCCAGCTTTTTACTCAGCTTGTCAATATGTATTACGTCACCGCTCTTCTCCACAACGTCCATCATATTGACAGCCATAACAACCGGAATGCCAAGTTCCATCAGCTGTGTGGAGAGATACAGGTTTCTTTCAATATTCGTACCATCCACGATATTGATAATCGCATCCGGCCTTTCGTTAATCAGATAATTTCTGGCGACTACTTCCTCCAAAGTATACGGGGAAAGGGAATAAATACCTGGCAGATCCATGATAATCACATCCTCGGAACCATTGCCCCCGAAGTTTTTTTTCAGCTTGCCTTCCTTTTTTTCCACCGTAACACCGGGCCAGTTTCCCACAAACTGGTTGGAACCGGTCAGCGCATTGAATAATGTAGTCTTTCCGCAGTTGGGATTCCCTGCTAATGCAATTTTAATTGACATCTTCTACCTCTTTCCGCCTCATAGCAGCTATGTATGTTTCATGCTTTTGAATTCGTTTAATCTACTCATTATTAGCATCAACTAACTTATGGATAAAAATTATTCAACCATAATCATTTCCGCATCCGCTTTCCGCAAAGAAAGCTCATATCCTCTCACGGTAACCTCAACAGGATCTCCCAGCGGAGCCACCTTTCTGACAAAAACATCAATCCCCCTGGTAATTCCCATATCCATAATACGTCTCTTTACCGCGCCTTCTCCGGTCAGTTTAGCAACCTTTACGGTTTCCCCGCAGGGAATTTCTTTTAATGTCCTCATCTTATCTCCTTTTCCCCTGCCTCTTCTCCCCATCTAGCGGTGTATAAGAAACAGGTCCAGCTGGGCCGATTCCCTCAGCTCAAAGGGTATGTTCGCAAAATTGGTGCGCAGCAGCACAAAGTTATAAAAACTGTATATGGACGGAATGACATATAACCAGAAGCTGCTGGTAAGCCCCATTGACCGCAGCACCATATAAAACGGAATCAT
>NZ_MPDJ01000023.1 GCF_001881565.1 Eisenbergiella tayi | reverse complement strand
TCTCGGATAAATCGCTGGTACATATGTGTGTGATCCGTCCTGTGAATAGGAATGAGATGCTTTCGGTATCCGGAGTGGGCGAATTTAAGTATGAGAAGTATGGGGAAGTGTTCCTGGAGAAGGTGATTGAATTTAATAGGGAGCATGGGAAGACGGATGACCCGGACAGTTTGGGAGCGGTGGAGTTTTCCAGTCTGGATTATGATGTGGTGCAGGATTATGAAGGGGATGTTGCTGAAGCTGGAGAAGAGGCTGCTGTGAGGACTTCGGCGGGGAAGAAGAATAAGACGGAATTTGTGATGACGGAGGAGATTGCTTCCCAGCTGCATTACTCTGCGAGGATGTCCTTAAGTGATCTGGTGGGACAGATGAACGATTTGCGGGATGAGAGCACGATGAAGCGTCTGACGATAAAGGTGGTGGAGCAGATGCTGCTGGATGAGGGGCTGTTTGAATTGAAATTCGTCAACCGGATGCCGCTGCGGAAGATAACGGAGTATGGGACGGATTTCGGGATTGAAGCGGAAACGCGGATCAGTTCGAAGGGGAATGAGTATGAGGTGTTTTATTATACGGAGGAGGCGCAGAGGGGGATTGTGGAGCTGCTGCTGACGGCGGAGAATGGTGGTAAATAAGGAGGACGTGTGGGCCCTTTCGACTGTTTTGGTGACAGTGGAGAGGGCTCTATCTGTATTAGATTAGATTTTACTATTTTATACGAATATCAACGCTTTGTGTTTTGCTGCTCAAATGGTGTACGGATTATATGTGGGATAAAATGATATAGTATAGGCACATAAAAGCACTAGAATGATTATCTTTAAAATAATGGTTTTGCTTATTTCAATATGCTATACTAATAAAAAATAGGGCGATAAATTCAAGTTTAAAGTGGAGATATTACCATGAATACATTTCAGGAGAAATTATTTTGGGATTCAATAGAAAAATTTAAAAGAGAAAAATTTAGTGAGGCCCAAGAAAACGAGATTAAAGACAATAAGTGGAGAAATGAATTTATTACAAAATATCCTCGAGACTCTATAATTTCAATGACGATGAATGATTATCTTATGTCTAGGAAAAATGGTTATGGGAATCCCAATTCTTTTTGTAGAAAGATTTGTTTTAAGTTGGAATCTACTTATCCTATCCGTGTGATAAGTTGGAATACTTTCGGAATATCACTAAAGAATGGTTCACAGCTGGCTCTATCCAAGACCTTTTCGGTTGAGTTTGGTAGTGATTATGACGAAGCATTTATATCTATTAAAAATGAGATAATTAAACTATTAGATGCAATTGATAAGAATAATTATACAGCTGTTGAATGCTGTAAACTCCATAGTAATTTCAAGTATATGCTCCTATTTATTTATTTCCCAGAGAAGTTTGTCCCGGTTGCTATAAAAGAATTATTATATCAGTATTGTGGAAAAGTAGGAATGACATTTAATCCCGAAGAAGAAATGATTTATAGTAACATTGAACTCATAAATTGGAAAAATGCTGTTCCTGAGATAGCAGAATGGAGTAACACTATTTTCACTAGCTTTTGCAACTGGCTGTATAGAAGTAATCGGTCAATTGATGGCAAGTCACTTATGAGAGATATAAATATATCTACAATTTCAGAAGAAATAGATAAACTGAATCTTCAGGGAAAATCAAAGGAAGCTGTTGTTAGAGTACGTGTAAATCAGGGGGTTTTTAGGAATAAATTATTACAACGTTATAGTAAATGTTGCTTATGTGGTGTAAGTAATCCAAATCTATTAATAGCAAGCCATATTAAATCATGGAGCGAAAGTGAACCAAATGAAAAACTTGATATTGATAATGGGTTATTGATGTGTCCTAATCATGATAGATTATTTGATCAGGGGTGGCTAACTTTTGATGAGAATGGGTATGTTATTATAGCCGATGGCTTATCTGAAGGAGATAGAATAGCTTTAAATATCAATGATAATATGAAAATTACACTGACAGAAAAGAATAAAAAATATTTGTTATATCATCGTAAAAAATTTGAGGATATAAACTGTATTGAAAAGGAAAAGAAAACTTAATTGATTTGTTTATTGATTGTTTAGAAAATTATCTTTAAACTTATTGAGAAGGTGACTGAGCGAGAAATTGACATTTATAGGTGAAATAAAATATGATGGATAAAGTTTTAACAGATCCACGTAAGCTTATGACAATTGAATTGAAAAATAAAGGTATTGATATTGAGACAATATGTGTACCTGATAGAGTATACCTTTTGACTGATGATATATTTGATTATATGGTTAGTCTTGACTGTGGAGAGTATAGATTTCCAATTGGAGGAAAGTTATGGGTATTAAAGGATAATCCAATGGTTGGATTTATAAAATCAATGATGTGTTCACCTGCTATTGCAACTCAAGCGGAGGATTTGATTGCTTGTGGAGTAAAAGAGTTGATACATGTAGGGTATGCAGGCGGAATACAAAAAAATTTGTATTCTGGAGATATTGTAATAACAGAAGGCGCATATAATGATACTGCCGTAGCTCGATTATATGGATTTGATTATAAGTATATAGAAACTTCTTCTGAACTTTCAGGTGAGTTGGTAAATATAATGAAACAGCATCAGAAAGTGGTGTTTTACGGAAAAACATGGACAACTGATGCTGGGTATCATGAAACCGTGGGACAGGTGCTTTCATATAGAAATAAAGCAGCGTTATGTGTAGAAATGGAAGGTGTAGGGTTATTTACAATTGCAAAGTATCGTGAATGTGCCGCATCAGCAATTTATATTATATCGGATGTATTTGAAGATGAAGAATGGCTCTTAGGATGGAATGGAGAGGCTATTTCTAATGCTGTTAAAGCTGTGTTAGAGGTTATTATAGAAAGTATTTGAAATACAGAGTCAGTAAAAAGATTGTTCCCTGTTATCGTGTTTACTTTGAATAAAGTATAGGATAAGAATATCATAAGGATGGTTAATTGAGTGAGGCGCGGGTGATATTATGTATATTGATGAAACAATTGTTTTAGATAAGAATTTACAAACAGAATTATTGAGAGATTTTCAAGTACTGGGTAAATATTATGAAGCAGGAGACTGGCTGAATTTTGATCTTCTTTTTGAAGTAGTTGAGGTAAGTGTTAAATCTAATTATTTAAATGGTAGAATTAGTAATCAGGATTTGGAAAATATTTTTAGAAAATATAAAGTTGCTTAGAACTCCTATTACTGATAGGTTATTAATAAAAACAAATTAAGTTGCTGTCATTAACTTGATACAACCCGGCCGTGCCGACACAGATAGGAACCGGCAGAATGTATTTTACTGTACGGCGGGTAGGATGTGTGCTGGCTTTCAGTTAGAGGTATGGATATGGGACAAATGAGATAATAGATACTGTGCATGGGGCGAATCCGGCGAAAATCAGGTAGTACCGGATGGATGAAAATCCTCATTATACGAAACTGGCAAAGGTGCCGATGTATTAGTTGCAGCAGGTTATGAACTACCTGATGCTGAATGAATATCTGGCGTTGACGAACGATGAGTATGCAGTGGTGAAGTTCGCCGAGAAAGCGAAGCTTATTTTGGAAGAGGATGAGACTGTGACCATGAAGATGGTAAAGGAGCGGGAGCATCCCGTTAAAACTGTAGGAGAAAAGAAAGGGAAGAAGAGCAGGGGAGCAACGGCTTTTGAACTGGATGATGATGAGCTGTTTGAAATTCTGCGGGTCCTGCGCGCAGAACTGATGAAAAAGGAAGAGGTGCCTCTTTATATATTATTTGAATAAATCTCTGGTACATATGTTACCTGAGGCAGAGGAAATTATTAGACGATTAAAACTATTAGAATAATACGTGGAGAGGCTGTATTTCTTTTACTGTATTAGTTACGAAAAGTACCGTAAAATTTACTGTCACCGATTTGACACAGCAGGAGAATATATGTATTTTTTTTAGTCTTATAACTCTCAGAAATAAAGCGGTATGGAGGTTGGTATATGGAGTGGAAAGAACTGTTGGGAGAAGCAACAGAATATGACAAAAAACAGGCAGTTGAACGAAAGAAGCCCAAAAGCTGGTTAAAGAGTATTAGTGCATTCGCTAATACTTCTGGTGGTACATTGATTTTTGGCATATCAAATGAAGAAGAAGTGGTTGGGCTGAGTGATATCAGGTCAGATTCCGAATATATCAGCCAGAAGCTAAAAGAGAGAATCTATCCGTTTCCGGAAGTTGTTATGAAGCTTTATAAGACGGAGGATGAAAAAAATTTACTCTTTGTGCATGTCCCGGAAGGAGCTGAAACTCCCTATTATTACAGTGCGGACGGTGTTACAGAGGCATATATCCGAATTGGAAATGAGAGCGTGATTGCCGGCCCGACAGAATTAAAGCGTTTGGTGATGAGGGGCAAGAATACAAGCTACGATTTCCAAATTTCATCCTATCAGTTTGATGACTATTCTTTTACTAAGCTCCGCGAGAGATATAAGGTTTGGACTGGGAAAAGTTTGCCAGATAATGCGTATGAGTCTTTTGGTATTAAGGACAGTAATGGACATTTAACGAATGCAGGCGCTCTTATCGCAGACGAATCTCCGATCTGGTGGTCACGTATATTCTGTACCAGATGGAATGGTTTAGACAAGAGTGGCGGATTGCTGGATGCATTGGATCATACGGAATTTAACGGAAGTCTCATTACTCTTCTGAATGAAGGATTTGCCTTTGTAAAACGTAATATGAAAACTATGTGGAAAAAGCAGCCATTAGGAAGGCTGGAATTTCCGGATTACAGTGAAGACAGCGTATTTGAGGCATTAGTTAATGCGCTGATACATCGGGATTATCTTGTTAATGGCAGTGAAGTTCATATTGATATCTTTGATGATCGATTAGAAATCTATTCACCGGGTGGAATGCCCGATGGAAGTTTCATACAGGATCTGGATATCAATACAGTCAGTTCCGTGCGAAGAAATCCATTGCTTGCAGACATTTTCGGTAGATTGGGATATATGGAGCGTCAGGGAAGCGGATTAGGTAAGATTTGTAGAGCTTACGAGCATCAGGATAACTATGTTCCGGAGAAGGAACCTATTTTTACTTCGACCAGATCATCTTTTTTTGTAATTTTAAAAAATTTGAATTATGGCTTAGAATTTATCGAACAAGAACAAACGATGCCAGATGGCACTAATAATGGCACCAATGTTGGCACTATTGGCACCGATAATCAAAAAAGTGACCCTGATAGATTAGAAAAAATTATTTTAAGAATTTTAAATGAAGAGCCTGAAATTACGACACGAGAACTCGCAGAACAGTCGAAAGTATCAGTTAGAACCGTAAAAAGGATTATATCAGATTTAAAAAATAGAAATCTTTTATCAAGAGAGGGATCTTCCCGAAAAGGAAAGTGGGTAGTCATTCATAAATGAAATGAATTTTCTTAAAGCTGTAATACTGTAGTTGGCACGATGTTAGTAGAAAGGATAGGATAGTAAATTTAGAAACAGCAAAAAATTACTGTCACTGACTTGACACAACCCGGAAGAGCCGGAAGAGATGGGGAACCGGCGGAATGTATATTGCTGTATGGCGGACAGGATGTGGTTACGAACCAGTTCTTTATTGACAATAACCAGGATAATCAGGAAATGGATCCGCTTACCAGGGATCTGGTGACGGAGAGGGATCGGGACAGGCTGCGGAAGATGACCTTCTATTGCTTTACCAATGAATGCCTGCGGGATTATATCCTTCGGTATTTTGGAGAGTATGGATCGAATTACTGCGGCAATTGTGCCAACTGTCTGAGCCAGTTTGAGGAAGTGGATGTGACGGAGATTGCACGGGCCTTGATCGGATGTGTGCTGGCGTGCAGGCAGAGGTATGGGACGAATGTGATCATTGATACCGTGCATGGTGCGAATACGGCGAAAATCAGACAGTACCGGATGGATGAGAATCCTCATTATGCGGAATTGGCAAAGGTGCCGACGTATAAGCTGCGGCAGGTGATGAATTACCTGATGCTGAATGAATTCCTGGCGGTGACGAACGATGAGTATGCGGTGGTGAAGCTCACCGGAAAATCGAAGCTCATTCTGGAAGAGGATGAGACGGTGACCATGAAGATGGCGAAGGAGCAGGAGCATCCGGCTAAGGCGGCG
>NZ_MPDJ01000022.1 GCF_001881565.1 Eisenbergiella tayi | reverse complement strand
TTTCAGCTCCAGGGCATTTTCCCAGAAAAGGCTGGGCATAAAATAGCCCGGAAACCGCCAGTCAAGCGGCGAATAATAAAATCCCACCTTAAGCCCTTCCTCCCGGCAGGCTTCCACATACTCCTTTACGAAATCACGGTGTGCAGCACTGTTCATGGCATTGAACCTGCTGCATTTGCTGTCAAACAAACAAAAACCGTCATGATGCCGTGTTGTCAGTACCATATATTTCATCCCTGCATTTTTGGCAGCCTTTGCCCATGCACGGGCATCGAATTTACCGGCTTCAAAATCTCCTGCCAGTTTCTCATACTCCCTGACATCCAGGCTTTCACTGAATAAAACCCACTCCCCTTTTTCCAACATGGAATACAGCCCCCAGTGGATAAACATGCCAAATTTGGCATCCCGAAACCACTGCATTTTTCTTTCATCCTGTCTGTTCACCTTTTCCGGCACATATGTTTCCCGTGCCCGCTCAAAAGACTTCATTTCCTCAATTGTTTTCATTCATTTCTCCTTTTCAAAATACCCTGTCAGCCTTTAACCGCCCCAACCGAAATTCCCTTGATAAAATATTTCTGCATAAAGGGGAATACCACCAGAATCGGCAGCAGGCCCACAATAGCAATTGCCATCCGGACGGTTTCCTGCGGAATCCCTCCTCCGATACTGGACAGGTTGATATTGCTGTTCGCATTTTTGGACAGAAATTCAATATTTTTTATCATGTTATTCAAAAGCTGCTGTACACTGAACAGCTTTGAATCCGTCACATAATACAGCCCGTTCATCCAGTCATTCCAATATCCGAGACCTATAAACAGGCCTATTGTCGCAATAATAGGTTTGCAGAGCGGCAGTGCTACCTGACCGAAAATACGGAACTCCGTGGCGCCGTCAATCTGAGCCGCCTCACTCAATGCGGCAGGCATATTGGACTGAATATAAGTACGGGCAAGAATAACGTTAAAGGCATTCATTAAAAGTGCCGGTATAATCAATGCTCCCACCGTATTTTTCATATGCAGATAACGGGTGTACATGATATAGGTGGGTACCAGCCCTCCATTGAACAGCATGGTAAAGAACAGGTAAAATGCAAGAAACGTCCTGCCCGGAAATTCCTGGTGTGCCAGGACATAACCATAGAGCAGCGTCATCATCGCTCCTGTGACTGTACCGATGGCAGTCACCATAAGTGTAACACCATATGCCCGGAAAATCTGCCCCTTTTCATTCCATATGTACCGATATGCTTCCAGGCTGAATTCCTTCGGCCAGAATGAATAGCCATGCATTACTATCTCATTATTGCTGGTAACAGATGCCATTAGCAGCAGAATCAGCGGTATGACCATAACCAGTGATATTAGCGTCATCACTATTGTCAGTATTAACTGATACCGTCTTTCTTTATTTCCAACCATATTTCCCTCCTGATTAAAATAATGCATTCTCAGCGCTGTATTTTCTGGTAATGTAATTGGCTGCCAGCACCAGAATAAATCCTACAAGCGACTGATATACGCATGCCGCAGATGACATGCTGATATCCCCCAGTTCGATCAAACCGCGATACACATAGGTATCTATTGTATTGGTAGCATTAATCAATGCTCCCGAATTCATCGGCACCTGATAAAACAATCCGAAATCCGAATAAAAAATTCTCCCGATACTCATAAGAGTCAATGTAATCACTGTCGATTTCAGAAGAGGCAGAGTGATAAACCGGATTTTACTCCATCTGGTGGCGCCGTCAATCTCCGCAGCCTCATACATTTCCTGATCGATTCCCAGTATTGCCGCAAGATAGATGATCGAAGAATATCCCGCCCCTTTCCAGCAGTTGATAAAAATTAAAATTCCCGGCCAGTATTTTGGCTCTGTGTAAAAGGAAACCGGTTCCTTCCCTGCCGACGCCAGGCTTCCGTTAATAAATCCCGTACGTCCGCTCAGGAATGCATAGGTCAGATAGCTGACAATGATGATAGAAATCAACGATGGAATCAGCACACAGGATTGAAAAAGCTTTACCTTTGACTTGCTGCGGATTTCACTCAGAAGAATGGCAATCAAAATCGCCGTAAAGGTATTGACCGCAATGAATGCCACATTGTAAAAAATTGTATTTCTTGTGACCAGCAGTGCATCCGGTGCTTTGAACAGGTACTCAAAGTTGGAAAACCCCGCCCAGTCGCTTTTCAGAATACCCTTTGCAAAATTCAGGTTTTTAAAAGCGATCACAATACCAAACATGGGTATGTAATTATTAATCAATAGATATAAGAATCCCGGCAATACCATGATATAGAGCGGCAATGCCTTGCGGAAAGCCTTTCTTTTTTTACTATTCATATTTATGTTTCCCTCCGGTAAAGAATAAGCAGCCAATCAATAACGATATTAATCGACTGCTTATAAGCATTACTGTTTACTTTTTCTCAGCTAACCAGGCATCTGCCTGTGTCTGCATTTCAGAAATAACATTCTCAATCCCGGCCGCTTTCAGTTCTGCATTAAATGCGTTCAGAGAATCTGCCGGTTCTGCGTCACCATTCTCAATAATCGCCTTGTATTTTTCTGTAACGTTGCTTATTGCCGTAATTTCATTTTTCACTTTTGTTGTATCAAAGATGAATCCATACAGCGGAGAAAGCGCCGCCGTATCATTAAACTCGGAATATTTTGCGAATACATCCTCCGGATCTGTCTCCCATGCATATCCGACCGCCGCATTTCCGGAAAGCCACATTTCATTGCCCCAGCCCACATTGGAACCATTAATTCCTTCCGGATAACCGGCAATCCCTTTTGCCGCATCCTTTACTTCATAATCCACGCCTTCAATTCCATAACGGAACAGGTTCTGGAAATCTGCGTTGGTATACAGAAGATTCAGTACTGCCAGCGCCTTCTGGGGATGTTCACACTGTCCTGCAACCACCCATTCTATAAAATTGACAGATTCCGTGGACAGCGACTTCTCCGTTATCGGAATCGCAGCAATGTTCATGCCTGTATTCATGGTCTCCTGTGTTACAATACCCGGATGATAATTGCCGAAGTATCCAAATGCATTTCCCGCTTTCAGAATATCCTGCCTGGGTGTGCTGTTTGTGGTGGAATCAGGCATAAAGTATCCCTTTTTATTCCATTCATAAGCCGCCTCCGCCATTGCCCTGTATTGTTCCGTATCATAAGTATTTATGATCGTCACGCCGTCCGAAGGATCATCTTTCATATCCACACCAACGCCTGCGGCAATCACATCGAACTGTCCTTTCACATAATTCAGGAAGCATCCGCTTGTAAGGTCTGACGGAATCAGCGGATACATATCCGGATGCAGTTCATGCACCTTGCTTATTACCTTCTCCACATCCTCCATAGTCTTGATATCCTCCGCCTGAAAACCGGTCTCATCCAGAATGTCTTTCCTGCAGATAAGGCCTGCCTGTGCAGCCATATCACGGTAATTCGGAAGGCCATACAACGCTCCGTCAAAATAGCAGGCGTTAATGTATCTCTCCATCGTCTGATAAGCTTCCGGTGCATAAACTTTTATGTCCTCCGAAATATCATACAGCTGGCCTCTTTGCCCGGCTTCTCTGATACCGCCGATACCCATGAAGATATCCAGTTTTTCCCCGCTGGACAGCATCAGATTCAACTGATCTCCATAAGCCCCCCACTCAATTATCTGCAGCTTCACCTTGGCATCGGCTTTCTGGGCAATCATTTCATTCATTGCATCCTCTACCTCCTGCAGGCTGGCGGGGGAAGCGTTGGAACCAGGCCATACCATAAGAATTTCCGACATTTCTCCGTCCTTTAAAACAGCATCCGCCGCATTTGCTTCCTGATTCGCTTCCTCTCCGGTTACCGTTTCAGCCGCCGGTTTATCGCTTCCGGAATTTGCGGAAGAGTTTCCACAGCCCGTTAATGCAGATACTGCCATGGAAGCTGCCAGTAATATTGTGATTAATTTCTTTTTCATATTCATCCTCCCAGTTTTCATTTGCAACAGCCGCTCTTGCTTTGACATATTAATCATAAGTTCCGGGCCGCATTTTTTCAATTTCAATATCGATGCATTTCATAACAAAATCGACTTTTATGCTAAATAAAAAGCATCTGCACCATCAGTCACAAATGCTTTTCCCTCATTATTCCCTCTCATGCCTGGCGCGGTATTCTCTTGGCGTCAGAGAAGTCAGTTTCTTAAAGATCTTGGCAAAATAAGCCGGTGAGTCATAACCTATCTGTGCACTGATATCGGCTATGGAAAGATTTGTTTCCCTCAGCAGCTTCTTTGCCATAATAATCCGGTATCTCTGTATATATTCCATCAGGGTATAGCCTGTACTTTTTTTAAATTCCCGGTTTATGTAATCTCCATTCATATGCACAAGCGATTCAATATTCCTGTACGTAATAATTTCGTTATAATGCGCTTCCAGATATCCCCTGACACATTTTACGGGATCTGAAATTTCCCTGTCCTTTTCCTTATCCGAAACAGCTGATGCCGCCATATTTTCCTCAGCCCGCTCAATCGCGGATCTTACCACGCTCTCCAGTTCTTCAAATGCTACCGGCTTAAGCAGATATTGATAAACTCCAAGAGAAATGGCACTCCGTGCGTAATTAAAATCCGGATACCCGGTCAAAATGATGCAGATAACCTCAGGATACATATCCTGCATCCATTTTATCAGCTCAAGCCCGCTTTCCCCGGGCATTTCTATATCACAGATCATAATATCAATTTCTGATGAAGCCAGTATATCTCTCGCTTCATCCGCATTATAGGCTACAAAAATTTTCTGTATCCCTTCCTTTTTCCAGTCAATGGCTTTCTCCATAATCTGTATCATTGTTAATTCATCATCTACCAGAAGTAATTTCATTTTCCGATTCCCCATTCCATATCATAAGCGGCAGCAGCAAGGTAACTACCGTATTCCCAGGCGCACTCTCTATCCGCATATCTGCAGTCTCTCCAAAAAACACGCGTATTCTTTCCTTCACGTTCTGGATTCCGATATGTTCGCCGCCCTTTTCAATTGATTCATTCCTCTCCAGTTTTTCCAGAATTTCCTGTTTGAAACCTATACCATTATCCTTAACCGTGATCTGCATTTTCTCCGTTTCCACGGTTGTCACTGCCACTTCAATCTGAAGAAGAGGGATCCGCATAATGTTATGCTTCAGGCTGTTTTCAAAAAATGTCTGGATCAGAAGCGGCAGTACCGCCTGCTTTTCCAGCCCCGGCTCTACGAAAATCTTCGCCTCAAACCTGTCCTGATACCGGTATCTCTGGATTTCCATATAGCTGTCCAGGCATTTCAGTTCTTCTCCCAGCAGGACAAAGGTCCCTTTCTGCCCCAGAAGATAGCGGAAGTACCTTCCGCAGGCAAGCGCAAGCTTCTGAATGGATGCACAGTCCTTCATCTGCGCCATACCATAAAACAGATTCAGTATATTGGTATAAAAATGGGGCTTTATCTGGATTCTCAGATAGTTGCTGTTGATCCTCTGTTTTTCCAGTTCTTTCTCATAAACCTGTATTTTTAAATGCTCAATCTGATCCGCCATAGAGTTATATGTCTGATACAGATTATCAATCTGTGAATTATCATTTACGACCGGAAGCCTCACATCCATATCTCCGCCGCTGTAATTTTCCATTGTTGTCCGCAGCAGTTCCAGCGGTTCGAATACATTTCTGCTCTGCCTCCCCAAAACCATAAAAATCAGAAGAACGGCAAACAGCATGGCTCCCATCAGAATAAGCACACCCGTTCCCTTACTGCTGTACAGCCTTGCACTCCCGACTGTCACACGGATTCCCACATTTGTATAATCCAGAACCTTATCGTAGGAAATTGTCGCCTCTCTGTGAGGAGTACCTTTCTGTGCAACTGTATTTCCGGCATTGTCCACCATTTCCAGGACCCAGTTTTCTTCCTTGTCATACAGTCCTTCTAATATATGGTTTATCGAATACAAGCTTCCTATATAACCATTTTCCATATGGTAAATCTTCAGAAGACAGGGCGTATCCTGCACATACAGCACATTCCATTTATCTGCGCTGGCAATCATATTATTGGAAATATAAGCAAGTACATTTTCTTTTATACTCTGCCACCGCAAATAGGAGGTATCTTTTTCATCCACGGAAAAATAAATATTTCTTTCCGGGACGCAGACAAAGGTCGTGAGCTCATATCCCTGCCGTGAATTCATATTGGCAATCTGGGATCGCAGCTGCAGTTTTGCCGTTTCTACAGTAAGCTTATCATCCGAACTGCACAGCTGTCCATATAAGGAGCCGGTTTCAATACTCACAAAGCTTAACATCATCCTTGAGGTTTCATTCAGCTTGTTTTCCCAGAACAATCCATAGCTGTCAATCGTATTCTCAAACAACTCCTGCGCCCGCTTCCCATCTTTATGAATCAGAAATAAACTGCTTATCTCTATAATTAAAATAGCGGCGGCCATTACCGTCCCCATTGACCAAAGCACCTTTTTAAAAATGGATCTTTTACGTTCTTTCCGCATACGATATCCTTCTTACTGAAATTCATTTTATAACATAATATCTCTATTATCAGATGAATTCAAGGAAATCCGGCCACTATCCTTTTCCGGCACCAAAAAAGAGCCTGAAACAGGCCGTATGCAACTGCTGAAGCATAATCTTATCCGCATTCGCACACTCTTATTCCTGTTTCAGACTCTTGTTTCTGCCGGCTTACAAGATAAATACAGCCATTTTTATGCCGCCCGTCAGGCGCCCTGTCCGGCCTCCTGCTCCGTATCCTGCTCCCGGCTCCATTTCTTGCGTTCCACCATCCTGCCCATAAGGAAAGCGATGATTCCCACACCTATGGCTGTCTGGACACAAAACAGAAGACTCTCTATTTCACCGGGGATCTCCCCATTCAGAGCGGTTTCAAAAACCGGTGTGAACCAGGGTTCGTAATCTCCTGCAATCTCCTCGATTTTCTGGCTCCCCGCATCATCGGAACCGCCGAATTCCGCCCCTTTTAAGGCAAAGGGAGGGATTACTACTATTAAAATTGCAAGAACGATCAGTACAATCGCTATCTTGGTATCCTTTTTCATTTTTACTCCTGTCTGCACGCTTCTGCGTGCGCCTTTATCCTATGCTTTGAAAAAGCCGATGGATTTCAATTCCGGCTTCGCATAATTTTCCAGCGCCATCATGATCAATACGGTCAGAATCCCTTCCACAACAGCCAGAGGCAGCTGTGTTGGCGCAAATATCCCCAAAAATTCCAGTGCGGATGCAAACACGCCGCCGTGGGTGCTGGGGAAGGCCAATGCCAGCTGGATGCTGGTCACGCAATAGGTAAAAAGGTCGCCCAGGAAGGCCGCCAGAAAAATGCCGGCCATCTTGTTTACCTTACATTTACGGCACAGAAGGTATATCCCGTATGCCACAAAGGGGCCTGCTATCGCCATGGAAAAGGTATTGGCCCCCAGAGTGGTCAGGCCGCCGTGGGCCAGAAGGATTGCCTGGAATAAAAGGACAATGATTCCCAGTATACTCACCGTGCTTGGCCCGAACAAAATGGCCCCCAGCCCCGTCCCCGTCATATGGGAGCAGCTTCCCGTCACCGACGGGATTTTCAGTGCGGACAGTACAAATATGTATGCGCCCGCCATAGCCAGCATGGTAATGGCTTTTCTGTTCTCCTGAAACTGTTTTCTGATATTGAAAAAACCCTTTACCAGAAAAGGCAGGCAGATAACGCCCCACGCGATACAGTATCCCACAGGGAGATACCCCTCCATAATATGCATGGCGTTTGCTGCCGGGTATATCGCAAAGGATACCGCAAATGCGATACTCAGTTTCAGCACCTTCTTTTGTTTCTCTGTCATATCAGCTCTCCTCTCTCATTCCGGCAGTCTGCAATTCTCTGCGCTGCCTGCTGTGGTGTTGCCGGATAATTTCCATCATCCGCCGCCAGCCCCTTTTGTATCAGGGCTTCCCAGATCACCATGATGGAAGGCTTCTTCAAATGCGCCTGTTCCATCACGTCAGTCTGCATAAATATTTCAGCCGGCGTTCCGTCCGCAATCATATTCCCGTCACAAAAGACAAGAATCCTGTCCGCAAAACGCCAGGCGAAATCCACATCATGGGTTGCTATCAGCATCGTTTTCCCATCTTCATGAAGCTTGTTCAAAATATCCTCCACCTTTTGGGCATTCACCGGATCCAGGGCCGCCATGGGTTCGTCAAAAATAAGCAGTTCCGGTTCCATCGCCAGAATATCGGCAATGCTTACCCGTTTCTTTTCCCCGCCGCTGAGATAATGGGGCGCCCGTTTCTGCAGTTCTTCCAGCTGCAGATAGGAAACGGCGCTGTCCACCCGTCTGATAACCTCCGCCCTGTCCAGCCCCAGGTTCATAGGCCCGAAGGAAATTTCCGCGCGTACATTGGAGGCGATGATCTGGCTGTCCGCATCCTGAAACACAAAGCCCACCTGTCTGCGCAGCAGTCCCATGTCCTTTTTCCCGATTTTCCGTCCGTTCAGGAAAATTTCTCCTGCATCCGGCTTTAAAACCCCGTTCAGATTCAGGAAAAAAGTGGATTTTCCCGCTCCGTTAGAGCCCATCACCGCTATCTTTTCTCCATGGCGGACGGTGAGGCTGATATTCTTTAATACGGGTTCTTCCTCGTAGGTAAAGGACAAATCCTTCACCTTCAGTAATTCCTCTTCCCTCATCCGTTCCCTTTCCCGGCCGCTGTTCCCGGCCTTTTGTCCTCTGTACCGGCCGTCTCATTCCATCCGGCAATCCGAAAGCATACCTGAATTCTTACAGCACACATCCCAGCACGATTACCGTCAGAAGGTAAACCCCCGTAAATACCAGCTGGCCCGGGGCCGGGGCCGTTTCCTCCGTAAGGAATTCCAACCGTCCCTCATATCCCCTGGAAAGCAAGGCGTCGTAATAGGTTCCCGCCTTTTTCAGGGACACCAGGAACAAATTCCCGGCAACCAGTGCAAAGCTCCTGCAGGACTGCCGGAAGGTTACATATCCAAAACGGGCCTTTGCCGCTGTCTGCATCTGATCCGCGGCATCGATCAAGATAAAAATATACCGGTATATCAGGTTCATCAGCTCCACCAGCAGGGAAGGCAGGTGAAGCTTCTGCAGAACGAGCACCAGCTGATTGACCGGCGTGGACAGGGACAGCATATACAACGCGCTGATTCCCGCCATGGCTTTCAGGAATACGGCTCCCGCCAGCAGAAGGCTGCTGCGGTAAAAACACAGATAAAAAAAGAATATGTGCAGATTCCAGTCCCCCAGCGGGCTGCGGCCAAATTCCACCGCAATGGCAGCTCCGCTCATGATGACAAAAGCCAGAGGTACGGAAAGGAAATGCAGATAGGCCTTTCCCGGAATTTTCCCCTTTATCAGCGTCAGCAGACTCATGGTCAGCAGAACGAACAGGGAAACCGCCGGCTTATCAAGCGCTATGGTCAGGCACAGCGTCCCCACGGCCAGCAGCATCTTCAGCCCCGCATTCCAGCCGTTCATTCCTGAATGGTATGCATAATAATCAATTTTCATGTTCTCTTTTCCCTGTAAACGGCAAGACATAAAAAAAACTGCCTGTACCACAGATATCCCTTCCTGCGTGTACAAACAGCCGACACAAATAAGCTCCCCAAAGGAGCTCATTTCATAAGTACCTGTCCATCGCAGTTCTTATAAAGCCTGATAAAAAGGCAGGTCTTCTGACTTAAGCATTTTCGTATTTTCCGTCTTCCCGTTTACACAGTGACTGCCCTGCGGCCTGAAAATACTACGCTATTACAGCGACGGGATCGTCCGGGATTCGCACCCGGTTCCCTATTATCCCGATGCGCCTTCCGGCAGTATCGGGCACCTTTTTATCCTATGTTTTCCAAAGTATAACATTAAGCGGAGAAATGTTCAATGGGGAAAAGGGGAAAGATTATTGTTTTTGTGCGTGTTGGGTTCGTATAAAAAGCGTGAGTGGTATAAGAGACTGCATCCATTATCGGGTAAAACACAGCAAAGCGATCTTTCCGTAATTGTGCATCAGTTGCAAAAGCGGATCAGGGCATTGGTGTTTCAGCTCCAGGGCATTTTCCCAGAAAAGGCTGGGCATAAAATAGCCCGGAAACCGCCAGTCAAGCGGCGAATAATAAAATCCCACCTTAAGCCCTTCCTCCCGGCAGGCTTCCACATACTCCTTT
>NZ_MPDJ01000021.1 GCF_001881565.1 Eisenbergiella tayi | reverse complement strand
CGCCGGTCCTTAGATTGCGTCCTGTGCAATCTTAGTACCGCTGCGTTTTTGGCAGAGCGAAAGCGTGCCTGCGCAGGGGATACACATCCGCCGGGCAGGGAATCCGCAGCGGGAAGGCAGGCCGAAGACACGAAGTTCAGGGCCCCCACCCCCAAAAACTTCACCAATGACTTTTCGAAAAACATATGGTATCCTGAAAACAGGAAAGGATACTGGAATCCAATATGAAAAATAATGTAACATTAAAAGGCTGCGTAGTGGAAAAGTGCATACGTATATCCGCCCTGTTCAGCGCTTTCAGGCAGGTTTTCGGAAAGGACTATTATTTCGGAGGGGAAACCCACGATTTCTGGGAGCTCGTCTGTGTGGTGGAAGGAGCGATAGGGGTTACGGCCGGTGAAGATGTTTTCCTTCTGGAGGCAGGCCAGGCGGTTCTGCACCGGCCCATGGAATTCCATAGCTTCTGGTCGGAGAAGGACAGCTGTCCGGATATTATTGTGGTGACATTTACCGGAGATATCATGCCTGCAATGAAGGAGTGGAGATTCCGGCCGGGGAAAAAGGAGGTGGAAGAGCTGTGCGAACTGCTTTCCTGTGTGCCGCGTATTTTTCAGATAGATCGAAAGATATATACACAGAAGATTATAGCGGGAAAGGAAGCGGAAGCCCATCTGTTTGTCAGCAGACTTGAAAATATCCTTCTTTCGGCGTGTATAAGAGGAGAAGAGGATTTTACCAGGATTCAGTCGGCAGGAGCGGAGAATTACCGCAGGGTGGTCCGGGTGCTGGAGGAACATGTGGAGGAGAGGCTGACCGTCGCTGAGGTGGCCCGTTTGTGCAGCATGAGTGAATCCGCTATAAAGAAAACCTTCACCAGATATGCGGGAATCGGCATGATGGCCTATTTTAACCAGATGAAAATGCGCAGGGCCGCCAGGCTGATGGAAGAGGGAATGAGCGTAAGACAGGCCGCTGCTGCGGTGGGATTTTCGGATCAGAACTATTTCAGCACGGTTTTCAAGAGGACAACGGGAGCCGCACCCCGCATTTATATGGCGCGCAGGGAACATACCTGAATTCAAAGATTTTGTCCCCCAAATCCTATAGAAATGTATTTTTGGATATGGTAAAAGTAAAGATATAGAAAACCTTATGACATCGCTTAAGCGGATGGGACAGGGAATGAATGGGGGATAAACCATATGAAAAAACTTTCAGTAGGAATCATAGGACTTGGAAACCGGGGATACGGGCTTCTTAAGGATGCGATACTCAGAATGCCTTCGGTTAAGGTGACGGCGGTGTGTGATGTTTATGAGGACCGCTGTGAAGAGGCGGCCCGGCTGACAGAGGAGCTGTGCGGGCACATCCCGGCATGGACGACGGATTACAGGGAACTGCTGGCCAGGAAGGATGTGGAGGCTGTGGTGATTTCCTGCGCATGGGAGAGCCATATTCCCGTAGCGGTGGAGGCAATGCAGGCCGGGATTGCGGTCGGCATGGAAGTGGGAGGCGCTTACAGTATCAGGCAGTGCTGGGATCTGGTGGAGGCCTATGAGCGGACCGGAACGCCCTTTATGTTCCTGGAGAACTGCTGTTACGGCAGAAGAGAGCTTATGGCACTGAACATGGTAAGGCAGGGGCTTTTTGGCGAGGTGGTTCACTGCAGGGGAGGCTATATGCATGACCTTCGTGAGGAAGTGGGAACCGGTCTGGAAAAGCGTCATTACCGCCTGCGCAATTATAAATTCAGGAATGCGGAAAACTATCCCACCCATGAGCTGGGGCCTATTGCCAAGATCCTTCATATCAATCACGGAAACCGGATGCTGACGCTGACATCCATGGCCTCCAGAGCGGAAGGGATGCACGCCTTTGCGAAGGAAAGGCATCCGGAAAATGAGAGCCTGGTACAGACCAGATTTGCCCAGGGAGATGTGGTAAACACAATTATCAAATGCGCGGGAGGAGAGACGATCCTTCTGACGCTGAACACCACGCTGCCCCGTTTTTACAGCAGGGATTTTACGGTCTGCGGGACAAAGGGTATGTATGAGGAAGAAAATGATACGATATTCCTGGATGGAAAATATACGGAAGAAGAAGAGTTTGATTTCCGTAAATATTGGGGAAATGCAAAAGAATACGAGGAGGAGTATGATCATCCTATCTGGAAGGATTTCCTGAATGACGGAGTGCTGGGCGGACACGGGGGCATGGACTGGCTTGTGCTGAGAGCTTTCTTTGACAGTGTTATAGAGAAAAGGCCGTGTCCTGTGGATGTATATGATGCGGCATCCTGGATGTGCATCACCGCTTTGTCGGAGGAATCCATCGCCCTTGGAGGGCAGCCGGTGGCTGTTCCCGATTTTACGAACGGCATGTGGATGAACAGTGAAGAGCCGGAACTGTAGAAAAGCGGGAAGGCCGGTTATTCAATAAGAAGCTTAAAAAGAGAGACAGGAAGGCGGTAATGTGAACCTATCACATACTGCGCGCCTGTCTCTTTTGCATTTATGCCAAATCACAGCAGAAAATACCGGTTACAGCAGTTCTCCGAAGTGATGCACATATGCTTTTTTCATAATAGTAGCCAGCGCCATATACAGCAGGATGCAGGGAATCAGATAAGCAAAATATGCTGCAGGCAGGGCTACGAAGCCGAGCATGGTACCCAGGGCGGTAAAGGGGATAATCGTCAGCACAGCGATACCGGTAAAGGTAAGCAGTGTGAGCGGGGCTGAAGCGCGGCTCTGAATGAAAGGCAGCTTCGGTGTACGGATCATGTGGATAACAAGGGTCTGGCTCCACATGGACTCTACAAACCATCCCGCATGGAACATGGCGGCATAGGTCTGCTGCATCTTTGCCAGCTCCGCACCGCTGTAGTGTGCTGCCAGATCGTTGTAATGGACACCGTTTGATACAAAGAACGGGCAAAGTACAAAGTACAGGAAAGCGTAGGTCGTCCAGTCAAAGACAGAGCTGGTGGGCCCGATCCATATCATGAAGTTGCCTATGCTGGAAGCATCCCATTTCCGGGGAATAGTGAGGAATTCCTCATCCACATTATCCCATGGAATTGCGGTACAGCTTAAATCATAAATCAGGTTCAGCAGAATCAGATGGATGCTTTCCATGGGCAGAAACGGCAGCAGTGCGGACGCAGCCAGCACAGAGAACATGTTTCCGAAGTTGGAGGAAGCAGTCATCTTGATATATTTGATCATGTTGGCGTAGGTCTTGCGGCCTTCAATGATACCCTGCTCCAGAACCATCAGATCCTTTTCCAGAAGGATGATGTCCGCGGACTCTTTGGCGATATCCACGGCGGTATCTACGGAGATACCGATATCTGCCGATTTCATGGCGGCGGCGTCATTGATGCCGTCTCCCATAAAGCCGACCGTATGTCCGTTGCTGCGCAGCGCGGATACGACGCGGGCCTTCTGATCAGGGGATAGCTTGGCGAATACATCGGTGGTTTCCGCAGCCTGTATCAGTTCATCATCGCTCATGCGTTCCACATCGGAACCGAGGAGCAGATTGCTCACTTTCATGCCCACCTGTTTGCAGATACAGCGGGTTACACGGTCATTGTCTCCGGTAAGAATCTTTGTGGTAACGCCGTGCTCCTTCAGGGCGCGGAGCGCATCAGCGGTAGATTTTTTCGGAGGATCCAGGAAAGCCAGGTATCCCATCAATACCATCTCGCCTTCGTCCCTGACACTGTATGTATCCACGGTGGGAAGGGCTTCTTTTTGGGCAATTGCAATGACACGCATGCCGTTTTCATTCAGAGAATCGACTGTGGCCATGATTTCCTTGCGGATATCATCCGTAAGCGGCTGTATCTGCTCTTTATACTCTGCAAAAGAGCAGACAGAAAGCATTTCATCCACGGCCCCCTTTGTGATCATCTGCCGTTTTCCGTTTTTATCCTCAACGACTGTGGACAGACGGCGGCGTGAGAAATCAAAGGGAATCTCATCTACCTTATGGTAAATCTCCGAAAGATCCGCCAGCTGTGGATTCGCAGCCTCTTCCTCTTCCGTCCGGTCAATAATGGCCACATCCATCAGGTTCTTATAGCCGGTCTGGAAATAGCTGTTCAGGTAAGCGTGCCGCAGAACGCGGATATCTTCCTTCCCGGCGATATCCATGTGATATTCCAGGACAACCTTATCCTGAGTCAGAGTTCCTGTCTTATCCGTGCAGAGCACATCCATGGCCCCGAAATTCTGAATGGAATTCAGATTCTTTACGATAGCTTTTTTCCTGGACATGGATACGGCTCCCTTCGCCAGACAGGTAGTTACGATCATCGGCAGCATCTCGGGAGTGAGGCCGACTGCAACAGAGATGGCGAACAGGAAAGCCTCGAGCCAGTCGCCCTTCGTAAGGCCATTGATGAAAAATACGATGGGAACCATGACCAGCATAAAACGGATTAATACCCAGGAAACGGCGTTAACCCCTTTGGTGAAGTTGGTTTCCACAGCTTCACCTGCTACGGAAACAGCCATGGATCCGAACAGGGTGTCATCACCTACGGAAATCACGACGGCTGTGGCGCTTCCGCTGATAACATTGCTTCCCATGAAGGCGATGTTCGTATAATCGGTAACTGTTTCACATTCCTGCTCACATACCACCGGAATTTTTTCGATAGGATTGCTTTCCCCGGTCAGCGCTGACTGGCTGATGAACAGATCCTTTGCTTCCAGGACTCTCACATCGGCAGGAACCATATCGCCTGCGGAAAGATGGATGATGTCGCCGACAACCAGTTCATCCAGCGGAATTTCCTTTGTGCCGTCTTTACGGGTGACGGTACAGGTGGTGGTGATCATTGCCAGCAGTTTTTCAGCCGCATTCCCGGAGCGGGATTCCTGCACAAAGCGCAGTGTTCCGGAAATGAATACCATTGTCAGAATGATGATGACGGTCAGCGGTGACACTTCTTCCGGCATTTGCTGATAAATAGGAACAAGGATATCCGTGAAAATCGACACGATTGCCAGGCAGAACAGTATCGCGGTGAAAGGGTTGATAAAAGCGCCCGCGAGACGTGCCGGAAGGGACTTTTTCTTTTCATGTGTAACCTTGTTTCTTCCATACATGGAACGGTGGGAAGCCACTGCGTTTTCATCCAAGCCCGTCAGCGTGGAATCAAGCTGCTTCAGCACGGGCTTGATTTTGTTGGAGGCCGCAAAAACCAGCTTTTTATTCGCTTCATCCCTGCGTACCATTTCCGCTGTTGTTTTATGAACCATTACGCGGTTCTTTTCTTTCTGATTCATTGGTGTTGATACCTCCTTTAGTTTAATAGTAAAGTTTTTATTCCGGGATTTGATATCTGCCGGATTTTCCAATCCAATAGACATCAAGCCCTGAAAGGATCAGCCAGGCGATCATGCTCCACAGGAATACATCACCGCGGAAGGCTTCCCATAACCCGCTGAGAATAAAGATAATGCCGCTTATGAAAATCATAGTCCCCACATTCCGGCAGAGCGGTCCGATCCGTATTTTCCTTTTTTCGTCTTCGGACATTGACTTCCAGGCCGTAATGTGGTTAACAGCCCTGCCGGAATAAAAAAAGACTCCTGCTGCGGCAAAGAGAATGCCGAGTATAAGACAGGTAAAATTCATATGGTTTTCCTCCTATAGAAGCTCCCAGCCGGCTCTGACAACACTCGGTACCGTCAGGAGCCTGCTTACAATAGATTCTGCTGTCTGGGCCTTGGAACGGCCGACAGACAGAAAATCTGCCTGTATTTCCACTTTATCCCCAATCACATCGCTGCTTTCCAGATTAGTAAGGAACAGTGTCCGACAGGTGTTGCTGTTGATGATCAGAGAACGGATTTCTGTTTCAGCGGCTTCCTGGCAGGTGGCGGAGATACGGTATACCTTTTCGCTTTCCTCGCTGCGGGCGACAGGTTTGATTTTTATGGCAATCGGCCGGAACAGTAAATTGGATACAATCAGCATACTGGCAGCCGTTACGGCAAACAGATAATTACCGGAGCTGGACAGGACACCGACGGCGGCCGTACACCAGAGGGTAGCTGCTGTGTTCAGCCCGCGGACCGTTCCGCTTTCTTTGAAAATGACTCTGCTGCAGAGAAAACCGACGCCGGATATAATATAGCTTGCAATACGGTATACCTCATCGGTGCCCGACATGAGAGGGAACATCATAAACAGGCAGGCCCCCATGGAAATCAGGATATTGGTCCGTATGCCGGCGGGATGCCCTGTTATCTGGCGTTCCAGACCGATAAAAAAGCCCGGCAGGATGGACAGCCCAATCCGGAGAATTAATTCAAATATCCCATAAATATCACCTCGCTTTCCTTTACAAACCAAAGTATAGAAGGTTTTCCGCCGTAATCCCATGGCTGAACCCTTGCGATTTTCTTGCTTTCCGGCAAGAAAAAAAGCAATTGATTTAAAAAAAACCAATTGCTTCTGAGAGTTTCTTCATAATTTATCATTGAATTTATAGCCGATTCCCCAAATAGTAAGAATGTATTCCGGCGCATCCGGGTTAGGCTCTATTTTCTTGCGGAGCTTCCGGATAAAGGCCATGATGTTGCTGTCCGTGGTATAGTAATCCTCTTCCCATATGGCCTGGTATATCTGTTCTTTGGTAAAGACAATGCCCCGGTTCCGGGCCAGGAAATAAAGAATGTCGAATTCTTTTGGCGTCAGCTGGATTTCTTCTCCTCCCCGGAGTACCTGGCGGCTCCTGGCATGTATGGTGAGATCCCCGCAGGTCAGTCCGTCATTGGCCGGGACGGACACGCTGCTGCCCGGTTCCAGCATGAGAGAGTCCAGCTGGCCGGAGATGAGTTCTTCCACTCCCCGGTATAATTCGGCCGCGGCTTCACTTTCTGACCTCCTTTCCATAAGGGCCTGCCTGAGCCATTGCAAGGTGGAGGAATCCAATGCTACAAAGTTGATTTTCTTCATGGTATCCCTCCTTTATAACAGCTCGTGGTACTTTTTGATATACCACCGTTTGGCAAGGGTCACAAGCAGCATGTAAGCGAGGACAACTGCCGCGAGAAATGCAAAATAATATAAGGGCAGAGGCACGAGCCCAAGCCATGACGCCGCCGGCAGATAGACAACTGCAGTCAGCAGCAGAAGGCCTGCGGAGGTCACCAGCCAGACGATGCCGGAAGCACTGCTCTGCGCGAACGGAAGGTGTTTGGTGCGCAGCATGTGCAGAATAAGCACCTGAGTCCAGAGGGATTCCAAAAACCAGCCGGTATGGAACAGGATGGCATACTGCTCCTGCATGGCGGGGGACAGCTCCGGAAACAGCCCTCCTGTCAGCGCCGGACATAAAAAATAATATAAAAAGGCAAAGGTAATGAGATCAAACAGCGAACTTAAAGGCCCGAAGAACCGCATGAACCGGCCCAGTGTTTTTCCCGACCAGACATTAGGCTTATCATAAATATCCGCATCGACGTTGTCCCATGGCAGCGTCATACACAGAATATCGTAAAGCAGGTTCAGCAGAAGCAGCTGGACGGCAGTCATCGGAAGGAAGGGCAGAAAAGCGCCGGCGAGTACAATGGAAAGGATGTTTCCGAAATTGGAGGATGCCGTGATCCGGATATATTTGGACATGTTGGCAAACGCCTTTCTGCCTTCCATTATCCCCTGTTCCAGTACATTCAAATCCTTTTTCAGCAGAATGACATCCGCGGACTCTTTGGCGGCTTCAGCTGCCGTGTCAACAGAGATACCCACATCTGCAGCGGTCATGGCGGAAAGATCGTTCATACCGTCGCCGAGGAAGCCCACAGAATGGCCGTTTTCACGCAGCACCTGTATAATCTGCGATTTCTGGCTCGGAGTCAGTTCAGCAAAAATCGAGGCCTGCTCTACGGAGGTGATTAGTTCATCCTCTGTCAGGCTCTCGATTTCCTCTCCGGTGAGAGCGAGGTCTGTCGGGATGCCAAGACGCCTGCAGATAGAGACAGCCACACTTTTCTGATCCCCTGTCAGCACCTTTACATGAACATGAAGCTGCTGCAGCTTATCCAATGCACTGGCGGCCGAACTTTTGGGAGCATCGAAAAAGACTACATATCCTAACAGAATCAAGTCCCTTTCATCCTCCGGATAAAGGAGGGACTGACCGGGCGCAGGCTTACAGGCGACCGCCAGTACCTTCATGCCATCCTCAAGCATTTCATCGACAACTGTATGCACGCCGCCGGAATCGGAGGGATCTACTTCAATCACCTGATCATGGTGGCATACATAGCGGCACCGTGAATAAACGCTGTCCACGTCCCCCTTTGTAATGATATAATTGCCCTTTTCATGAACGGATAAAAGGATACTGACACATTTCCTGTCATAATCGAAGGGCAGTTCATCCAGCTTTTCTGCTTTTTCCGGCAGGCTCCTGAAATATTCCTCTTTTCCCGGCATGGAGGAGCATTTTAAAACCGCCCGGTCCAGATGGTTTGCCACGCCGGTATGATAGAAGCTGTTCAGATAGGCACAGTCCAATACATCCTGACGCTCATCACCGAGTATATCCAGGTAATATTCCAGAAGAACCTCATCGCCGGTCAGGGTTCCGGTTTTATCCACACAAAGAATATCCATGCTGCCGAAGCTCTGCATGGCGTTGATATTTTTTACAATGGTCTGCTTTTTGCCCATGGCGGTACTGCCTTTTGCAAGACAGGCATTAACGACCATGGGAAGAAGCTCCGGCGTCAGGCCGACAGCTACGGATAGGGAAAAAAGAAAGGAAGTCAGCCAGTCGCCTTTTGTGATGCCGGATATTACAAACACGAAAGGGATGAGCGCCGCCATAAAACGGATCAACACCCATGCGATGGAATTGACACCCTGTTCGAAGCCGCGCTTTGTCTGCTGAAGCTCATAGAGATAGCTTCCATATACTGTATTGATCCCGGCCGCCAGAACAATTCCTTCCCCGGAACCGCTGATGACAATGGTTCCCATGAAGGCAAGATTGGAAAAGCTGTTCAGGGAGGTATGAGTCATCGGGTTAAGGCGCTCCGCGTTCTTTTCCAGAATAGTGCTCTCGCCTGTCAGCAGGGATTGGGAAACAAATAGATCATTGGTATGGCTCAGGCGGATATCCGCAGGGACCCGGTCGCCGGCAGAAAGCTGGACAATGTCGCCGACAACAAGCTCCTCTGAAGGAACTTCCATGATATGACCCTCACGGCGGACAGTGACGGTAGTCTGTATTTTTTCCGTCAGAAGTTCGGCGGCATGGCCGGCCTTGAACTCCTGAAGCAGGCGCACGGTCCCGCTGAGCAGGAGCATGGACAGAATGATAATAACGGTGGTGCCGTTGCGTCCGTAATTGGACTGCAGGCAGACGTCCGTAATAAAAGAAACGGCAGCAAGGACAAAGAGGATAATGCTGAAGGGATTGATAAATGCTCTTTTGAGGTGGTGCAGAAAAGAGTTCTTCACCGCATAACCAATCTGGTTGCCGCCGTATTTATTCCGCATCTGAAAGATCTGGGCTTCATTCAGCCCGTCCTGAGACAGATGAAAGTCCTCATAAACAGAGGAAATATCCTCCAAAGCATACTTTTTCAGTCGTTCATGCGGTGAAATATATGTTTTGTCCATAATTTGATATCCCTCCCTGAGTAGTTATTAAAAATAGAATATCAATATTTTAACATACTATGGACGATTTTTCCCGGAAGAAATCCTTGCGATTTTCATGCTTTTCCTATTACGGACGGATCCGTCTGCAGCCTGCCAGCCCATCAGCCGATATTTTTCCAGTGTTTATCCACTTTATTGAGGACTTCACAGCCGTCTTGTGTGACGAGTACCAGATCCTCTACGCGCACGCCGAATTTTCCGGGAAGATAAACTCCCGGCTCTATGGAAAAGGTCATGCCTTCTTCCACTACAGCGGTATTAGCCAGACTCACGTCTCCGGGCTCATGATCCTGCATCCCGATGGAATGGCCCAGACGATGATTGAAATATTCCCCGTAGCCTGCTTCTGTGATGAGATCTCTGGCGGCCTTGTCCAGATCACAGAAACGTACGCCGGGGCGGATCAGGCTTTCCGCCATTTCATTGGCGCTTCTGACCAAATCATGAATCGGCGCATACTCGGGATCTTCCTTTCTGCAGAAAAAGGTACGGGTCATGTCGGAGCAGTAGCCGTCTTTCCTACAGCCCATGTCGATGACAATACAGTCCCCGGCCTTTAAAACGGTGTCATCCGGTTCATGATGGGGATCCGCAGCGTTGGCCCCGAAAGATATAATGGTTTCAAAGCCTTCCTCACAGCCCTCTTCCTTATAAAGGGAACGGATATAATCCGCACATTCCTTTTCCGTCATCCCTTCTTTGACGAAAGCGGCGGCTTTTTCCATACAGGCGTCATTGATTCGGGAGGATTCTCTCATTTTTTCCTTTTCATATTCATCCTTGATGGAGCGTACCTGGTCCACACACGCGGAGGAGTTTACATAACGTACTCCGGGATTGCGTTCCATCAGGTCGAGGAGGAAGCGCGCAGGCCAGCTTTTATCAATCCCCATATCGGATCCGGCGTCCACATGGGAAGCCACGATGCCGATGCAGTCGTCCGTATCGGACATCCAGACTTTAGTTACGTCAATGTCCGGAATGACGAAAAGATTGTTCAGAAAGAAGATGTGTTTCCCGTCGGTGCGGATATAGAAAGCAAAAAGCCGTTCGTAGGGCTCGATCCATACACCGGTAAGGTACCCGATGCTTAAGGGATCGCTTACTATCATTTGTGTCAGGCCCTGTTCCCGGAGCCTGCTGCATACCCGGGCCAGCCGGCCCGTATAAAGCTGGTTCATGTGATTACCTCTCATTCTGCCGCCTGGGCGGCTTATAATTCGGATAGTGAAATCCGTAAAATGCTATATCTATTATAGGGGGAAATAGTAAAAGATAAAAGAGTAAAAGATAAAAAGAGGGGAGAGTTGCGTATTGTAAGCGGGGGGAAGTATAATGGGGGTAAGGGTTTGGGTTGAAATGGATGAATATAGGAGGGAAATAGGATGGGAATGGTGCCGGAAATGGTGATTTTTGATTATGGGCAGACTTTGGCGGATGAGGGGGATTATGATGCGGTCAGGGGGAACCGGGCTGTGTTGAGTATGGCGGTGAAAAATCCGCGGGGGATTACGGCGGAGCAGCTTCAGGTGTTTGCGGATGAGCTGACGAAGGATATGGAGGGGCTTTTTGGGGAGGAAAAGAGAGGGAAGGCGGAGGGGGAGTTTTCTGCTGTTTCGTTTGATCGGTATTTGTATGAGTATCTGGAAATAGAACTTGGGATGCCATGGGATGAGGTGGAGAGGGTATTCTGGAAGGGAGCTGCAAGGGTGAGGGTTACGGAAAATGTGGAGAAGCTTCTGGATTATCTTTACAGGGAGGGAATCGGGACGGCTGTAGTGAGCAATATGATGAAGAGTACACAGAGTCTCAAGGAAAAGATAGATGGGCTTCTTCCGGGGAATCATTTTTCTTTTGTTATGACTTCGTGTGATTATCTGTTCAGAAAGCCTCATCCGAGGATCTTTGCAATGGCGCAGGTTAAGGCGGGGGTTCCGGCGGACAGGATATGGTATTGCGGGGATAATCTTTTTTGTGATGTGAAGGGGGCCGCGGGGGCGGGGATGAAGGCGGTATGGTATACTCCTTATGCGAAGAAGGGGCAGGAGGCGCCGGATGGAGTTGATTATTTGACGGTTAACAGTTGGGACGAGTTGATTGAGGTGCTGGAGTCTTTGAAAAGAGGGGGGAAGGAAGAGTGGTAAGGTATAGAAAAGGTATAATTGTTCTGGGGGGTGTATTATTATGTGTCCTTGGGGTGATTTTGGTCAGGGAAGGGCTCATGAAAAACTCGCCTTTGGAGAAGCTGGAGAGGAGTGTGGGGTATTCGGAAGGGATGGTGCATTTTACGGTTCCGGAGGAGTATGATAGTTCCTGGTATATTCAGATCAGCGGACGGCTGGAGACGGAGGGCGGCGGTATGAGCGTGCATTACCTGGATGAGGAGTCAGAAGCGGGAAGCTGGGAGAAGGGGAAGATGTATTCTTTTCTGGTAGAGGAAGGAAGCTGGAGTGAGCTGGTTTTGTATGTTTCTTCGGGAAATGAGGAGGCGGATATTAATCTGCTGGATTATATTCCGAAGGATTAGGGGGATTGGTGTAAAGTGATCTGAATGGGCAGAAGAAGGAAGCAGTAAAAAGAGCCGGCCTCGCTGAAAGTAAAGGGGACTTTCAGTGAGGCCGGTTTTCATAACCGCAGAATCCGGCTTGTCATTATAGAAACGCATCCGGATTACGGGAAATGATGTAGTGGACGGTGTCAGGTATAAGAGGCTTCCGGGAAGTTTTCTTCCGGGAAATCATCCTGGACCTTGTCGTTCATAAAGCTGTATTGGGACATAAACAGGTTGTAGTAGGGGCCATGGTTTTTAAGAAGCTCTTCATGGCTGCCGCTTTCCTGGATTTTGCCTTTATCCACGTAGAGGATGCGGGTACAGTTCTGGATGGTGGAAAGGCGGTGGGCGATGATAAAGGAGGTACGTCCTTTAAGAAGCTCGTTCAGGCCTTTCTGCAGGATGATTTCTGTCTCCGTATCGATGCTGGAGGTCGCTTCATCCAGTATCAGGATTTTGGGATCGGCCAGCAGGGCACGGGCGAAGGAAATCAGCTGTCGCTGTCCGGCGGACAGGCGGCTTCCTCTTTCATTTACCTGGGTATGGTAGCCATCCTCCATCTGCATGATGAAGTCATGGGCACAAACGGTTTTGGCGGCACGGATAACCTCTTCATCCGTGGCGGTACGGTTTCCGTAACGGATATTATCCATGATGGTGCCGGAAAAGATAAAGCTGTCCTGCATCATAACGCCCATCTGGGTACGCAGGGAATGAAGAGTGACCTTGGATATATCGGTATCATCAATCCGGATAGTGCCGCTGCCGATGTTGTAGAATCGGCTGAGCAGGTTGACAATGGTGGTTTTGCCGGCGCCGGTAGGGCCTACAATAGCAAAGGACTCGCCGGGCATGGCGGTGAAACTCACATCATCCAGGGTTTTATAGCCTTCCTCGTAGGAGAAGGATACATGATCAAAGGTAACCTTTCCTGTGATGGGAGGCATTTCCACGGCGTCCGGCTCATCTTTTACGGCAACGGGCTCGTCAATGGTTTCAAAAATACGTTCCAGATAGGAAATCGCAGTCAGCAGGGAATTGTAAAAGTTTGCCAGTGTGGTGATCGGTGACCAGAACCGGCTGATGTAACCGGTAAAGGCTACCAGGACACCTACGGAAGCGGTTCCGCCATTCATGGCCATATTTACGATAGCCACATACAGGAAAGCAGTGGTTACGGCGGAAATAACATCTACGGTGGGCCCCATCATAAAGTTGAAGCGAACCGCATGCATCCAGGACTGGCGGTAGCCGTCGCTGAGATTGTTGAAAATACCGCTGTTTTCATTTTCTCTTACAAAGGACTGGGTTACCCGGATGCCGTTAATGCTTTCTGCGATATAGGCATTCAGGTTGGACTGCTTGTTGCTCTGGATCTGCCAGGCGCGGTGCTGTTTTTTCTTGATAAGACTGGCAAAAATAGCTAGGACAGGGAGGCCGCACATACACATCAAGGTCAGCTTAACATTGATGGAAAGCATGAAAAAGATGATGAATATAAGGCTGCACAGGTCCGTTATGGTATTGAGAAGACCATTGGAAAGCAGGTCGCTCAGGTTATTGACATAGTTTACTACCCTTACCTGGATTTTTCCATGGGGTTTGTCATCGTAGTAGGAGAAAGGAAGCTCCTGCAGATGGCAGAAAATATCGGTCCGCAGCTGGTGGATGACGGACTGGCCAACCCGGTTGGTGATTTTGATTTTGGCTTTCAGGGAGACGACTGAATACAGTATAATCAGCAGCGTGTAGAAGCTGATGAGGAACAGTCCCCTGATATCTCCCGCAGGAATGATGTCGTTCATGACTGTCATGAAAAAGCGGGGGATGAGCATGGTGAGCGCACTGGCGGAGAGCATGAGAAACGCCGCCAGGAACATATCTTTTTTAAAGGGAAGGACATAATGGCCGAGACGTTTCAGCTGTCCAAGGTCAAAATGGTCTTCCATGACTTCGTCTATATCGTATCTGTTACGTGCCATATTAACGTCCCTCCTTTGCCGGTGTATGATACTGATGCTCAAATACTCTGGCGTAATAGCCGTTGTTTTTAAGCAGCTCTTCATGGGTTCCCCGTTCCGCGATCCGTCCGTGATCCAGTACCAGTATCTGATCGGCATCCTTCAAAGAGGATATACGGTACGCGATGATGAAGATGGTATGGTTGCCTTCCAGGTTTTTCAGCTGTGTCTGTATGTAGGTTTCCGTTTCCATATCCACAGCGGAGGTAGTATCATCCAGGATGAGGATGGACGGATCCTTAAGCAGGGCGCGGGCCAGGGAGATACGCTGCTTCTGGCCGCCGGAGAGTCCGACGCCCCGTTCCCCAACAATGGTGTCATAACCTTCAGGCATAGCCTGGATAAAATGGTTGGCATCTGCGGCGATGGCCGCTTTTTTAACTTTTTCAAACGGACAATCGGGGCGGGCATAAGCGATATTTCCCTCGATGGTGTCGGAAAAGAGGAAAACATCCTGCATGGCCATGCCGATATTGTCTCGCAGCTCATACAAATCCAGATCCTTTACGTTGACGCCGTCCACAAGTACATCGCCCGCAGTTGTGTCATAAAAACGGCACAGCAGGTTCATGATGGTGGATTTTCCGGCTCCCGTAGGGCCGAGAATACCTATTGTCTGGCCGGGCTTCACCGTAAAGCTCACATCCTGTATAATGTCCTCACCTTCCGCCTGATAGGAGACATTCCTGAATTCGATGCTTCCTTTGTAGTGCTTTTTGGTAATGGCATTATCAGGTTTGCTGATATGGGGCTCCTCGGAAAAGGTAGTGTGGATTTTTTCCACGGAGGTCACAAAACGCTGTACATCGTTTACAAACCAGCCTGCCATACGCAGAGGCATATTCAGCATCCAGAGGTAACCGTTTACGGTAACAAGGCTTCCTAAGGAGATTTCACCCCGGATGGCCATGATTCCGCCGTAGAGCATGAGCACAACGGTGAGGATATTGGAGAAAAATTCAAAAACAGGGACATATTTGGACCATATTGCCGCACAGTCCAGTTCGGCTGCCTTATAGGCATCGTTTTCCGCTTCAAATTTTTCTGTTTCATAATCTTCTTTGGCAAAGGCCTTCACAACCCGGTTGCCGCTGATGTTTTCCTGGACAAAAGTGTTCAGGCTGGAGAAGCGGGTACGGATGTTGTGGAAAGCAGGTTTTACCCGTTTAAACTGGCAGACGGTCAGCACCACCGTAAAAGGAAGGATGCAGAGCATGCATAAGGCCAGTTTGGTGTTGATGGTAAAAATCATAATCAGAGCAAAACCAAAATAAAGGATATTTTCATAAATGGAAGAAATAACATTGGCCACAAAGTGGCGGATGGCATCCATATCACCCGTCTGGCGGCTCATCAGATCACCGGTCCGGTTGCGGTTATAGAATGCAAAGTCTTCCATCAGGAGCTTGCGGTACACCGCATCCCTCATTTTGTAGAGTACACCCTGGGAACAAATTTCGAAATTGTAAGGAACCATGAAGCGGAGTACACTTCGTATTGCAGTTACCAGAAGCAGTATGAAAACAAACAGGGGAAGCTTGTCGTACTGCCCGCCGCTGATAACATCATCTACTACTTTTCCGCTGACGATAGGGTTAATGATGGCCAGCCCTGCCAGAAATGTTACGAGGAACAATCCCAGAAAGAGCCGTTTTCGGTAAGGCTTAATAAAAGAATAGAACCATTTCATAGGTGTCATTTGGATATCCCCTCCCGGATGATATAAAAAAATGAAATATACAAAGCTGCTGAACAGTTATAAGTTCCATTCTATATTAGGGGATTGGGAGGAAATTAAAATGTATAATCTTGTTTTGTTTATGTATTATTTTGTTCCGGCACAGATAATGCTATACTTGTGTTGAGACTGTATAAATATAGAAAGAAAGACATATGAGGAGAAGGCCTGCATGGGAAAAATACTGATAATTGAGGATGAGGACCTGATAAGGGAGGAGCTGGAAATCCTTTTATCCAATGAGGGATACCGGGTGGAAAGCGCCGCTGAATTCCATCATGTAACTGATTTGGTAAAATCCTTTTGTCCGGATTTAATTCTGCTGGATATTAACCTGCCGGACAGGGACGGATACCGTCTGTGCGCGGATATCCGGAGCTTTACCGATACGCCGATCATGTTTATAACAGGCCGTGACACATCCATGGATGAATTGTATGCGCTTACGGTCGGAGGGGATGATTATGTCAGCAAACCGTATAATGTTCCGATACTGCTCGCCAGGATCAGACTTCTTCTGAAAAGGGGAAAAGCGGGAGAGCAGGCGGAACGGCTGGAATATAAGGGGATTCGTCTGAACCTGGTGTCAGGAACGCTTTCTTTCAAAGGCCAGGAGACTGAACTGACAAAAACGGAACTGAAAATCATATATTATCTGTTCAGCCATACGGGGGAAATAGTATCGAGAATGGATCTGGTGGAATTTTTGTGGGATAATCAGATTCATATTGATGATAATACGCTGAGTGTGAATATCATGAGAATCCGGGAAAAGCTCAGCGGACTTGGCGCAGAAAATCTGATACAGACAAAAAGAGGGATGGGATATAAAATATGACGCTTTCCGATTATTTATCTGATAAAAGAGCGGTACTGCTCACCTGTCTGGCGGGAGGACTTTTCTTTTCGGTGCTGCTGTATCTTTATGGCATTGCACCCCAGGAAATGTTTCTGCTCTGGATATGCTATGCGGGGATTGTTTCGGGCAGTTTGTGCAGAGGTTATGTCTTACTTAAGAAGAGGCTGCTGTATCTGCAGTCACTGCTGGATTCCCTGGATAGGAAATACCTCATGGCGGAGGTCGCCCAAAAGCCGGTATCATCCGCAGAAAAAGTATATTTCCGAATGATAAAAGAAGCGCTTAAATCCATGACGGATGAGGTTTCACAGGCGAAGCGGCTGAATGAGGAATACAGGGATTTTATTGAGCAGTGGATTCATGAAATCAAGATACCGATTACCGGAATACAGCTTCTGTGTGAAAATAACAAATCAGACACGATCCGTAAAATCATGTCACAGACCGAGCAGATCGGCCGGTATGTGGAGCGGGTGCTGTTTTATGCAAGGCTGGGGAATGTGGAAAAAGACTATTTTATCAAAGAACTGTCCCTGAGAGACTGCGTCATGGAAGCGCTTGCGGCGAACAAGCAGTTCCTGATACAGAACGGAGTCAGCGTGAGCACGGAGAAGGTCAGGGATACGGTATATTCCGACGAAAAATGGGTGGTGTTCATAATGAACCAGATTATCATCAACAGCGTGAAATACAGCGGCGGAAGACCTCCTGTGATTGCTGTGGAATCCACGGATATGGGAGGATATGTTGTCCTGGCGGTCACGGATAACGGGGCGGGTATTAAGGAGAGCGAGATCGACAGGATATTTGATAAAGGATTTGTGGGAAGCAATGGAAGAGCCGGAAAGGGAGCGACCGGAATCGGATTGTATCTTTGCAGGCAGCTGTGCCTCAGGCTGGGGATTTCCATTGAAGCGCAGTCAGAGCAGGGGCAGTATACAACGATCCGTCTTAGCTTTCCGAAAAGCGGGCACCTGAAGGTCTAGTGCTCCATCCAGCCGGGAGGAATCTTACAAATCTGTCATATAAAATCAGGAAACATATATACAACGAAGCGGAGCCTCCCGGTAAAATGAAGAGGAAATCGGGAAGGAGGCGTCCATTATGGAAAATAAATACGGGAAGGGAAGGAAAAGAAGGGGGAAGACGGCCAAAACTGCGGCGGCTTTACTTGCTGGTCTGGTCATAGCTGTCATTTTTATGTACGGAATCAGGCATATAACGGATGACAGGTTCTATGTGCCCTCCTTATGGGCAATTAAATCTGATTCGCCGGGGGTGGAATGGATTCGGGAAGGGGAAAGGGTGGTGCAGGTAAAAATCGAAGGCCGTTTTCCTTATTGTTTTATAATTCCGGAGGTGACGGAGGATATTGTCAGGGATTCTCAGGGAAATACGGTATCGGAAACCAGGATATACACATTTTCTGCTGAATTTTCCTTAAACAGGAAGGGAACCTATAAAATTGATATTGATTCTGCCGAAGATGTGAATTTCAAATATGTACTGAAATTTGAAGACAGGGATGTTGTTATCGAAAACGGAAAGGTGGTGGAGTAAGTTGGGTAGTGGAAATAAGATACTCCTTCAGGTGGAGAATATCGAAAAATATTATGGTAACCAAGGGAGCGTGACAAAGGCTCTTAATCAGCTGAGCTTTCATGTAAGGGAAGGTGAATATATCAGCATTATGGGCGCGTCAGGTTCCGGGAAAACCACTCTGCTGAACTGCCTTTCCACAATTGATACAGTGAGCGCCGGGCACATTATTCTGGACGGGAGGGATATTACGGACATCCGGGAAAATGAGATTGCCGAATTCAGACGGGATAACCTTGGCTTTGTTTTTCAGGAATATAATCTGCTGGATACACTGACTTTGGAAGAAAACGTGGCTCTTCCTCTGACAATTAAGGGACTGAATCCGGAGGAAATCGACAAGAGAGTAAGGGATACTGCAGATAAGCTTCATATCAGTGATATCCTGGAAAAATTTCCGTATCAGGTTTCCGGAGGGCAGAAACAGCGCTGTGCCTTTGCACGGGCCGTGATTTGCCGTCCGAAGATGATTATGGCAGATGAACCGACGGGAGCGCTGGACTCCCATTCCTCCCGCGTTCTGCTGGAAATCATTGCACAGCTGAATAAGGATATGGGTACGACTGTTTTTATGGTTACCCATGATGCGTTCTGCTCTAGCTATGCAGATCGTATTCTGTTTCTGAAGGATGGAAAAATATTCAATGAAATCCGGAAGGGGGAAAAGACAAGAAGCGTTTTCTATCATGAAATTCTGGATGTGCTTTCTCTTTTAGGAGGTGAAGGCATATGCTGAAAAAGCTGATACTGCGCAATGCAAAAAGGCAGCTGGGAGATTATGTGCTGTATTGTATTACAATTGCCTGCGCTGTGGCGTGTATGTATGCGTATAATGCCCTGCTTTTTTCAGATAAGGTCAGACAGCTTCCGGAGCTGGAAGTACTGCCTTATATGATCATAGCGGTTACTCTGCTCATTATACTGGTGATGGGCTGGCTTGTAAGCTATATGACCGGCTATATGCTGAAAAGACGAAGCAGGGAACTGAGTCTGTATATGGTTTCAGGGCTTTCCGCCAGGACGATAGCCGGGCTGTTTTTGTATGAGAACCTGATTATTGCGGGCACGGCCTTCATCGCAGGTCTCCCGGCGGGGATTCTCCTGTCCTGGCTGGTAGAATCCGCGGTTCTTAAAATGTTCGGGATGACATTTACGTTGGGTTTTTCCGTCTCATTTAAAACGGCCGGACTGACACTGTTGTATTTTGCAGCCATGTATTTGTCTGCCCTGCATAAAAGTAAGAAAAGGATTTATAAAATACGGCTGTACGATTTGCTGTATTATGACAGACAGACTGAAAGCAGCCATCCGTGCCGGAAACCATTTTTCACGGGGATATTTTTGCTGTCACTGCTCCTTTTTACTGCAGGTTATGCGCTTATTGTGATACGGCCCATCGGCAGAGGATTCGATCTTCTTACAGGGCTGGTCTTTCTGGTCATCGGGCTGTTTGCATTCTTTTTCAGTGTCCCTTCTTTTTTGTCGGAGAGGCTTGAAAAACGGAAAGGCTGGACATATCGGAAAAACCGTCTGACAGTCTTCCGGGGCTTTACTTCAAAGATCCGTTCCATGAGTGTGGTGCTGGGGACATTGTCTGTTTTGTTTACGCTTTCCATTACCTTTTTGGGAATCGCATCAGCTGCCGGCCATTTTGCAGATCAAAGTATTGGATTGAATGTGTTTGATATATTGATTCTGCATGAAGGGGAAATGACGGATTTTTCATCGTATGAAGAAAGAATTTCAGAAAGGTTTCCCGTGAAGTCGGCGCATGTCTATGGAATTTATACCGGGAGAAGCAGGGAATTTTATACGGTTTGGGAAAATGAAGTGGAGGAGAGGAAGAAGGTTCGTATGACTCCGCGTGCGGAATTCCAATATGATAATTATATGAAACAGAGTGATTATCTTTATCTGAGACATATGCTGGGATACGAGGAGCCGGAGCTGGACAAGAATTCCTGTTATGTCCATTGCATTCCGCAGCTTGCTGATGAATTTGAGGATTATATGGAGAAATCCGGAAAACTGGAGATAAACGGGCAGAGCCTGATGATGGGAAAGATTTTTTCAGAATCCTTCAGTCAGAATGACACTTATGGAAACGGCCTGGATTATATTCTTGTGATTCCGGACGAAACAGCGGAGGGAATGGAGCTGCTTTACAGTCTTTATGCGGTCATTACAGAGGTTCCGCTGAACGGTATGGAACTCAGGCAGCTGACGGAAGGTGAGAGGCTTGTTCTGTTGGACAGAGGGGTTGGAAAATCGGTTGAGACGGAGAATGGGAATGCGGTTACTTCTTTAGTATATACGGATAAAGATTATCTTTCCGGGAAATGGGTGCAGAAGGATTCTCTGTCACAGATTTATGTGATATTGATCTGCCTGGTATATCTGTCTGTCATTCTGGAAATTGCGGGAACGGCGGTTCTGGCAACACAGGCACTCAGCGACGGCGATAAAAAGAAACGGCAGAACAGGATACTTGGGCAGCTGGGGATGAATGAAAAGATGATAAACAGATTAAATAACCGGCAATTGCTGCTGCTCTTTCTGCTTCCGGTTCCGCCGGCGCTTATAATCAGCGGTTGGCTGATTTATGACGGAGCGCGGAGAATCGTATTTGATGCACCGGGGATGCCTGTTTTTTCGGGTGAGTTTTGGATATGGCAGGCGATGGGGACGGCATTGGGATTTTTTGTACTGGTGTATGGGATTTATTATACGGCGGTCAGGATTGGGGGATGGGAGTGAAGAAGGCGGGGAACCCGCCTTCTTCTTCTCGCTTGGAAGAGATGATATTTTATTTTGTTAAAGCCAATATTTATTGACAATTTCCCGGGCTTCCTTTTCACTGATACCGAATCGTTGTTTTATCTTTTTTATAGTCTCATCAAAGCTGACACCCAGTTCTCGGCAAGTTTCGACTAAAGTGTACCCCTTGTCAAGGACAAATTTAAGAAGAAGGGATACTATGTTCTGAATAGATATTGTTATATTTCTTCTTCCTTTTCTGGTTCATTTATTATTCCTCTAAGAGGATAATTTCCAGTTG
>NZ_MPDJ01000020.1 GCF_001881565.1 Eisenbergiella tayi | reverse complement strand
AACAGCGGCAAAAAAGTGGAAAAGACAGAGAGAACAGAACGTCCGTGTGTGTTGGCAAAGCTGAACCAGTTCAAAGGGGTGTGCAAAGAGGCCGTGGTGGATCGCACCTGTCTCTTCAACACAGCTCTCCCGGGGGTAAGGCAGCTTCGCCGCGTCCCTTCCCGGCAGCAGCCCCGGACAGTCAGTGTTCCTTAAAGGGGACGTTCTCACTCGGCTGAAAACGCAGCAGTACTAACGCTGCAAAAGACGCAGCGTAAGGACTGGCGTTTTTAGACGCCCCTTACAGGAATCACTGACTGTCCGGGGCTGCTGCCGGGAAGGGACGCGGCGAAGCTGCCTTACCCCCGGGAGAGGAACCTTTGTCCCTGGCGGCACCCACTTTTTTTATCCGTACACAAGCAATAGTTCTCCTTGTAATTCTGTGTGGACTTTAGTAAAATAGGAAGGTGACAGTAATTGTAAACCAATATTTAAAACAGGATAACATATGGAAAACGAAAAGAAACAGGATATTATAAAAACCAAGGATCTTACCTTTGATTATATCAGGCATGACGAAGAAGGAAATGAGGAAGGCGCTATCCGTGCTGTGGACGGTGTGAACCTGGAGGTGAAGCCGGGGGATTTTATTGCCATACTCGGACATAATGGCTCAGGAAAGTCCACACTTGCCAAGCATATCAATGCGCTTCTGGTTCCAACCTCAGGCACCATTTGGGTGGATGGAAAAATCACTTCGGAGGAAAGCAATATATGGGATATCCGCCAGACGGCGGGAATGGTGTTCCAGAATCCCGATAATCAGATCATCGGACAGGTGGTGGAAGAGGATGTTGGCTTCGGGCCGGAAAACATGGGGGTTCCCACAAAGGAAATATGGGAACGGGTGGAGGAAAGCCTGAAGGCGGTGGGAATGTATGAGTACCGTAAATATTCCCCTAATAAGCTTTCCGGCGGTCAGAAACAGCGGGTATCCATAGCCGGTGTGCTGGCGATGCATCCGAAATGTATTGTGCTGGACGAGCCTACGGCCATGCTGGATCCCAGCGGGCGGAAGGAGGTTATCCGGGCGGCCAGGGCATTGAACGAAGTGGAAAATGTTACGGTCATCCTGATAACCCACTATATGGAAGAAGTTATTTACGCGGATCAGGTAGTCGTTATGGATGAAGGCAGAATAGTGATGAAAGGTACGCCGAAAGAGGTATTTTCCTGTGTGGACGAGCTGAAGGCGCTTCGGCTGGATGTGCCGCAGGTGACCCTTTTAAGCTATGAACTGAAAAAAGCGGGCCTTCCTCTGCCCGATGGGATTCTTACCACAGAGGAACTGAAAAAAGAACTGCTTGCATTAAAAACAGGGAGCATGGGAAATGGCAATTAAACTGGAGCATGTGAATTATATATACGGCGCGGATACGGAATTGTCGGTGGCGGCCTTGAAGGATGTGAACCTTTCCATAGAGGACGGGCAGTTCATCGGGCTTATCGGCCATACCGGTTCGGGGAAGTCCACTCTGGTACAGCATTTAAACGGACTTTTGAAGGCGACAAGCGGGGCAATCTATTATAATGGAAAGAATATCTATGACAAGGATTATAATATGAAGGAGCTGCGCAGTAAGGTAGGCCTTGTATTTCAATATCCGGAGCATCAGCTGTTTGAAATCGATGTTTTTTCCGATGTCTGCTTTGGACCGAAGAATCTGGGGCTGTCTAAGGAAGAAATACAGGCCCGGGCGATGGAGGCTCTGGAGCTGGTGGGGATTGGAGAAGAGTATTATAAGCAGTCCCCGTTTGATCTGTCCGGCGGACAGAAAAGAAGAGTGGCGATTGCCGGAGTGCTGGCCATGAAGCCGGACATGCTGGTGCTGGATGAGCCTACGGCCGGCCTGGATCCAAAAGGCCGGGATGAAATATTGGGAGAAATTTCCCTCCTGCGTGAAAAAACCGGAATGACTATCGTGCTGGTATCTCACAGCATGGAAGATGTGGCAAATTATGTGAACCGGATTATTGTGATGAATAAGGGGAGCGTCATGTTCGATGACGAACCTAAAAGGGTATTTGCGCATGGGAAGGAGCTGGAGGCGGTAGGACTCGCGGCCCCTCAGGTGACCTATATTATGCAGACGCTGAAGGAAGCGGGATTGGCAGTGGAAACAGACGCCACTACTTTGACGGAAGCCAGGGACTCCATTCTGGCAGCCTGCGGGCATGGGAAGGAAAAATAGGCTATGTTAAGAGACATTACATTAGGGCAGTATTATCAGACGGAATCGGTGGTCCATCGGCTGGATCCGAGAGTGAAGCTGATTGCGACCGTTATTTTTATTATTTCTCTTTTTGTGGTAAATAATTTCTGGGGATATCTGCTGGCGGCGCTGTTCCTGGCCGGGATGATCAAGCTGTCCCATGTCCCCTTTAAATTTATGATAAAAGGAATGAAAGCTATTCTATTCCTTTTAATTCTTACCGTGGTATTTAATCTGTTTCTCACTCCCGGAGAACCGCTGATATCTCTGTGGAAGCTGACCATCACTAAGGAAGGGCTGCGAACGGCGGTATTCATGGCTGTACGCCTGAGTTTCCTGATTATCGGTTCCTCCGTGATGACGCTGACAACCACCCCCAATAACCTGACAGACGGGATGGAAAGCCTGCTGAAACCTCTTAAAAGAATCCATGTGCCAGTGCATGAAATATCTATGATGATGTCCATTGCCCTGCGTTTTATCCCGATCCTTCTGGAAGAAACGGATAAAATTATGAAAGCCCAGATAGCCAGAGGAGCGGATTTTGAAAGTGGGAACCTGATCAAGAAGGCGAAAAGCATGGTTCCGCTGTTGGTTCCTCTTTTTATTTCTGCCTTCCGCCGGGCCAACGATCTGGCGATGGCTATGGAAGCGCGCTGTTACCGGGGAGGCGAGGGCAGGACAAAGATGAAACCGCTGATTTATAAAAAAAGGGACTATACTGCTTTTGCGGTGCTGGGGCTTTACCTGGCGGCGGCTGTACTGACTGTGCTGATACCATAAATCGGGAAGGGATGAGTTATGAAAAGAGTTATGCTGACAGTGGCTTATGACGGCACAAACTATCATGGCTGGCAGCTGCAGTCAAACGGGATCAGTATAGAGGAGGTCCTCAACAGGTGCCTGACGGAGCTTCTGAAGGAACCGGTGCAGGTGATCGGCGCGAGCCGGACGGATTCCGGCGTACATGCCTTCGGGAATATTGCCGTTTTTGACACACAGGCCCGTATGCCGGGAGATAAATTTTCCTATGCCCTGAACCAGCGTCTGCCGGAGGATATCCGGATCCGGGGCTCCAGAGAGGTGCCTCTCACCTTTCATCCCAGAAAGACGGACAGCATAAAGACGTATGAATACCGGATCTTAAATGAAGAATTTCCCAATCCGGTGAAACGGCTGTACAGTCATTTCACATATCTTCCTCTGGATGAAAAGAAGATGAATGAAGGGGCAAAGTTCCTTATCGGTGAACATGACTTCAAAAGCTTCTGCAGTGTAAATGCCCAGGTGGAATCCACCGTACGCACCATTTACAGCTGCGAGGTGCAAAGAGAAGGGACAGAGCTGGTCATCCGGATCAGCGGAGGAGGCTTTCTTTATAATATGGTACGTATTATCGCGGGGACTCTGATGGAGGTGGGAAACGGAAAATATCCGCCCGAAGCAGTGGCCGATATACTGAAGGCGAAGGAGCGTACGGCAGCAGGGCCTACCGCTCCGGCCAGAGGACTTACCTTGATTTCTTATGAATTCCCTGAACTGAAGGAATCACCTGAACGGCAGGAAATATTGTGAATGAAAACGAATGTATCTGCACTTCTGACTATGAAAAGGAGCGGCCTATGAGGATAATGGTGGTAAACGACGATGGAATTGAGTCCGATGGAATCCGCAGGCTTGCCGGAATGGCGGCAGAACTGGGTGAGGTATGGGTGGTGGCTCCCAGACATCAGTGCAGCGCCATGTCCCATTGTATAACCGTTCGGGGAAGCCTGCATGTGAAAGAAGAAAGTTTCCCTGTCCCCGGAGTGAAGGCATACAGTGTGGACGGAACTCCCGCCGATTGTGTGAAGGTGGGGATAAAGTATCTTCTGCCGGAAAAGCCGGATATTGTATTTTCCGGGATAAACTGCGGCTATAACGTGGGAGCGGATATATTGTATTCCGGTACGGTGGGAGCCGCGATGGAAGCTTTGCTTAATGGGATTCCGGCAATTGCCTTTTCGGAGGAAAGAGGAGGAAGCGGCGCGGCTGCGGATACCCATCTGCTGCCGGTGGTCAGAAAGCTTTTGGCAAAGGAAATCGCAAAAGATGAAATATGGAATGTAAACTTCCCCGGCTGCCCTCCGGAAGAACTGCAGGGAATCCGTGAAAACCGTATTCCGGACAGGATTCCTTTTTTCATGGATGATTACCAGGTGGAAGAGCGGGAAGATAAGAGCTTCTGTTTTTTTGTTTCCGGCAAAGCAGCACAGACGGCAGGAAAGGGAACGGATATGGAAGCGGTTCTGGAACGGTACATTTCCATTGGAAAAATCCGAAATGAGGTCCTCGGAAGCCGTTCGGATGGATAAATGATCTAAAAGGCCCTGTTTTATGGTGAAAAAGGCCAGTTTTATGCGAATTTTCTTAAGAAAAGATATTGACACGCGCGGATCCGTATAATATAATAACTCAATGTGACGATGTTGAAAAATGTCTTACCAAAGCCCCGGAAAGACATTTTGATATAAATAATATGTGGAAAACCCCAATTCCCAGGGTGAGTACATGAGCCAGTCATGCGGATCAGAAGATCCAAAATCCGTACAAATCGATGGAGGTATACTATGAAGACATTTATGGCCAATCCGGCTAAGATTGATAGAAAATGGTATGTTGTTGATGCAGAAGGCCAGACACTGGGCCGCCTGGCATCCGAAATTGCCAAGGTTTTAAGAGGAAAGAACAAACCGGAGTTCACACCCCATATTGATACAGGCGATTACGTAATCGTAATCAATGCAGAGAAGATTCAGGTAACCGGTAAGAAGATGGATCAGAAGATTTACTACCATCATTCCGATTACGTTGGAGGCATGAAAGAAGTTACCCTGAAAGAAAAAATGGCTAAGAAACCGGAACAGGTTATCGAACTGGCTGTTAAGGGTATGCTCCCGAAGGGACCTTTAGGAAGACAGATGTACACCAAGCTTCACGTTTATGCAGGACCGGATCACAAGCATGAAGCTCAGAAACCTGAAGTACTGACATTTTAATCCAAAGGAATCTATTAAGGAGGAAATAGAAAATGGCTAACGCAGCAAAATATTACGGAACTGGCAGAAGAAAAAAATCTATCGCAAGAGTATATCTTGTACCTGGAAAAGGTGATATTACTATTAATAAAAGACCCATCGATGAGTATTTCGGACTGGAGACTCTGAAAGTTATCGTTCGTCAGCCTATGGCAGCAACCGACACAGACGGCAAGTTTGATGTTCTGGTTAATGTAAAGGGCGGCGGATATACCGGACAGGCAGGCGCTATCAGACATGGTATCGCAAGAGCTCTTCTGGAAGCAGATTCTGAGTTCAGACCTACCCTTAAGAAAGCTGGATATCTGACACGTGACCCTCGTATGAAAGAAAGAAAGAAATACGGTCTCAAGGCAGCTCGTAGAGCACCTCAGTTCAGCAAGAGATAATCTGCTGTTCAAACCGTATCAAAATGGTTCAAAAACCCCGGAAAATCAAGGTTTTCCGGGGTTTTACTATATCTAAACGGGCTAATATAGTTTGACTAAATTTGGTAAAACGAGAGCCGTTTTCACCCAATTTTCCGTGGTTAAATATAGGACAACCGGCAAAAATGGGGGTAAAAAAAGGGGTTAGTGGTTAAATTATAGGACAACCGAGAGCTGATTTTTGCGGTGTTTTTGGGGCGCTTTTCAGCTCTCCTTCCCTTTGTTTTGGGCTGTGGCAGTTTGGCATAGCTTGACCTAATTTGGATAATTGAATATGAATTTGATACAGCACTCAGTGTAAAATGACTGGGTGTTTTTTCATTTCAAGAACTCGTATTCCGGCGATAGAAAGAGCCGTCACTTCACTTTTAATTTTGGAGTGGCGGCTTTTTCTATTTCCAGAAGCAACAGCAACAATCAGAAATGAGGTGAAGTCAATGAACACGCAAATCATCGCCATCGCCAACCAGAAGGGCGGCGTTGGCAAAACCACAACCTGTGCCAATCTTGGAATCGGTTTGGCGCAGGCTGGGAAGAAAGTCCTGCTGATCGACGGAGACCCGCAAGGCAGCCTGACCATCAGCCTGGGTTATCCCCAACCGGACAAGCTACCCTTTACCCTTTCCGACGCGATGGGACGCATCCTGATGGACGAGCCGCTGCGACCCGGTGAGGGCATCCTGCACCACCCGGAAGGCGTTGACCTGATGCCTGCTGACATTCAGCTCTCCGGCATGGAGGTTTCTCTGGTGAACGCCATGAGCCGCGAGACTATCCTGCGGCAATACCTGGACACCGTAAAGGGACAGTATTCCCATATCCTGATTGATTGTCAGCCCTCCCTGGGTATGCTCACGGTCAATGCGCTGGCAGCCGCCAATAGGGTCATAATTCCCGTCCAGGCTGAGTATCTGCCCGCAAAAGGATTAGAACAGCTGCTCCAAACAGTAAATAAGGTGAAGCGACAGATTAACCCCAAACTCCAGATTGACGGCATCCTGCTGACGATGGTGGACAACCGCACCAACTTTGCCAAGGAGATCGCCGCCCTGCTGCGGGAGACCTACGGCAGCAAAATCAAGGTGTTCGCCACCGAGATTCCCCATTCTGTTAGGGCAAAGGAAATCAGCGCCGAGGGCAAGAGCATTTTTGCCCATGACCCTGGCGGCAAGGTGGCTGAGAGCTACAAAAATCTGACGCAGGAGGTGACGAAACTTGAAAAGCAGCGCGAAAAAAGTAGAGCTGGCATCGGTAGATGATCTTTTTACCACGGAGCAGGAACGTCAGGAAGCCGACGAAGAGAGAGTTGTCCGTATCCCCCTTACACAATTGCACTACTTTAAAGGGTATCCAGCTATGCAGACCGAGGTGCCATTTACAGGTCAGCCTTACCGTTTCAAGGATGATGACCCCAAGATGCAGGAAACGCTGGATAGTGTTAAAAAGCGCGGTGTTCGTGCGCCTGGCCTTGTGCGCCCTGACCCGGATGGTGGCTATGAGATTATTTCTGGCCATCGCCGCCACCGAGCCAGCGAGTTGGCAGGTTTGGAGGATATGCCAGTCATTATCAGGGATATGACCGATGAAGAAGCGGTTATAGAGATGGTAGATGCCAATATCCAGCGCGAGAAAGTTATGCCCAGTGAAAAAGCATGGGCTTATCGCATGAAGTTAGAGGCCATCAAACATCAGGGAGCAAGAACAGACCTTACTTCTGTTCAAGTCGAACAGAAGTTGAGTGCCCGTGACAAGGTGGCCAAAGATGCTGGTGAGAAAAGTGGCATTCAGATCATGCGTTATATCCGATTAACCGAGCTAATTCCCGAACTGTTGGATATGGTGGATGAAAAGAAAATCGCCTTTAATCCGGCCTACGAGCTGTCTTTCCTCAAAAAAGAGGAACAGATCCAGCTTTTGGACGCGATGGACAGCGAACAGGCCACCCCCTCTCTCTCCCAGGCCCAGCGGCTCAAGAAGTTCAGCCAAGAGGGGCGTTTATCCATTGATGTGATGCGGGCCATTATGGGCGAGGAAAAGAAAAGCGATCTGGACAAGGTGACATTCACTTCGGACACTTTGCGGAAGTATTTTCCCAAGAGTTATACTCCGGCCAGGATGCAGGAAACCATTATCAAGCTGCTGGAACAGTGGCAGAAAAAACGCCAGCAACAGCATGAACGCTGAGAAAGGAGCAGCCTATGAGGGATATTTCAGCCCGTGAGCTGAAAGGACATAACATTCTTGCCGTGGAGCGTTTTCAGGATAACACTCGCCGGATGATTGAGTTTTCTGTCCTGCGTTCCTGCGCCTACGGCAGTCCCGGTGATGAAATGCGGCTGTTTCTTACGGAGGACGGCTATCAGGCCGCCCTCGTAAGCCAGAAGCGCCGGGAAATCAAAATCAGGCGGCACGCCCGTATCATCGAGGGACACATCCTCGATTTTAAGCCGGACAAGCACCGCCGCCACTCATAAACAAGCCATTACTGCGAAAGGAAAGGATTGAAATGTGCACTGTAAAGGAAATCCGGGAAGCAATCCGGGAGGATTGTCGTTCCCAGCATGATATGGAAACCGCCGACATTGACCGCATTTTCCAGACGCTCCCGTTTTCACAGAGGAATAGCCTGCTGGATAAACCGCCCATGCCTAAGCGCCCCTACCGGCGCAGGAAAAAAGAACAGAAATCGTGACCGCCACAATTCTTTTTACAGGAGTGTGGCGTTTTTCATACCCTGAGAAATTTGGAAGGAGTGAGGTCAATGGCCATATTTCGTATTGAACGAACCAGAGATTATACCGTGATGAGCAACCATCATTTACGCAACGGGAAGCTGTCCCTCAAGGCCAAGGGGCTGCTTTCCATGATGCTGTCCTTGCCGGAGGACTGGAACTACACCACCAGAGGGCTTGCGAAAATCTGCAAGGAGGGCGTGGACGCTATCGGCGGCGCGCTGCGGGAGCTGGAAACTGCCGGGTACATTGTACGCCATCAACTGCGGGATCGGCAGGGCCGGATCAGCGACACCGAGTATGTCATCTATGAGCAACCGCAGCCGAAGAACCCGGATACGCCCCAGCCGGATACGGCTTCACCAGATACGGAAAACCCGGATATGGAGAAACCGGATACGGAAAAGCCCGCAGAATTAAATATAGAGAAATCCAATACTCAAAAAATAATAACAGATGGATCAAGTATCGATTCTATTCCCTTCCGGGAGAAAACGGCGGCAAGACTGCCGGAACGGAAAGGAAGGGATGCGATGTCAGTCTCCGAGATAGAAAATTATCGGGATTTGATTTTAGAGAACATTGAGTATGACTACCTGTGCAGGGAGTTTGCTACCTATCGGGAGGATTTGGACGAGATCGTGGAGCTGATGGTGGAAACCGTCTGTGCCAGACGCAAAACCACCCGGATCGCTGGCAGCGACTTTCCCCATGAGGTGGTGCGCTCCCGTTTTTTGAAGCTGGACAGCGAACATATCCGGTTTGTCATGGACAGCTTGCAGAAAAACACCACCGAAGTCCGCAACATGAAGCAATACCTGCTGACGGTGCTGTTTAACGCTCCCACCACCATCAGCAACCACTACACTTCACAGGTCAATCACGATATGAACGCAGGCGGCTGGTAAGGCCGTCTTTTTTCATCCCACAACAATGTCTTTTACAGGAGGTTACGCTATGAATCAGATGGAAATTTTCAGCAATCAGGAGTTCGGCAGTATCCGCACTTTTGAGCAGGACGGCAAAGTGCTGTTTTGCGGAAAGGATATTGCGAAAGCACTTGGATACCAACGTACCGCTGATGCCATCACAGCCCACTGCAAAGGGGTCTGCGTTTTACCGACCCCTTCTAACGGCGGTATTCAGCGAATGAAATTTATTCCCGAAGGCGATGTGTACCGCCTAATCGTTCACAGCAAGCTGCCCTCTGCGGAACGGTTTGAACGCTGGGTATTTGATGAGGTGCTGCCCTCTATCCGAAAACACGGGGCTTACATCACCAGAGAAAAGCTGTGGGAGGTTGCCACTTCCCCGGAAGCCATGATGAAACTCTGTTCCGACCTGCTGGCCGAGCGCGAGGAAAATGCGGTGCTGCGGAAAGAAAACGCCATGCTGGAGGGCAAGGCAGCCTTTTATGACCTGTTTATCGACCTCAAGCACAGCACCAACCTCCGCACCACCGCCAAAGAACTGGTTGTGCCGGAGCGCCGGTTTGTCCGATTCCTGCTGGAACAGCGGTTTGTGTACCGCGCCCCGTCCGGGAATGTGCTGCCTTATGCAAAGCCTGCCAACGACGGCCTGTTTACCGTTAAGGACTACTGCAATCATGGGCATACCGGCTCCTATACACTGGTAACGCCCCAGGGCAAGCTCTTTTTTGCCCAGCTGCGGGACAGCATCCTGCTGATGATATGATGATGCGGTATCTTCTGCGGCGGCTGGTGGTTCCGCCTTAAATTTTCTGACCCATCCCTGCAAAATCTGCGGAAAGGAGGCGTTATCCCATGCAGGAAGAAGTGGAAAACAGGACTTTAACGCTGGTAGTCAACGGCACAAAGTTCACCGGGCGGCTGTTTAAGGCCGCCATTTGTAAATACCTTGCCCACTGCAAGGAAAAGAAGCTGAATAAGCAGCGAAAACGGGAAATCCCAGTCAAACCCCAGGGCAAGCAGACGGTCAAGCAGCTTGTAGGGCAGAATCAGGGCGTATCCAACATTGAGATCACCGACCCCTCCATCAAGGAGTTTGAAAAGATTGCCCGGAAATACGGTGTGGATTATGCGGTGAAAAAAGACCGCAGCACCTCCCCGCCCAAGTACCTGATCTTTTTCAAAGGTCGGGATGCGGATGCGCTGACCGCCGCCTTTACTGAGTACACCGGCAAAAAAGTGAAAAAAGCAGAGAAAACAGAGCGTCCGTCTGTGCTGGCAAAGCTGAACCAGTTCAAAGAGCTGGTCAAAAATGCCGTGGTGGATCGCACCAGGCGAAAGGAGCTGGAACGATGAAAAAGCAGCTTGACATCAAAAAGCTCCTGATTTTGAACCTGCCGTATATTCTGATGGGACTGTTTGCCACCAACTTCGGAGAAGGATGGCGCAGGGCGCAGGGCGCGGACGCTTCGGCAAAAATGCTCTCGTTCTTCTCCACGCTGCCGGTGGCGCTGGCAAGCTGGTGGCCCAGCCTGCACCCGCTGGATTTACTGGTGGGTCTGTGCTGTGGTGCTGGCCTGCGGCTGGCGGTCTATCTCAAGAGCAAGAACGCCAAAAAGTATCGCCACGGCATGGAGTATGGTTCTGCCCGCTGGGGAACCCATGAGGACATCGCTCCTTACATCGACCCGGTGTTCCAGAACAATGTGATTCTGACGAAAACCGAGAGCCTGACTATGAACAGCCGTCCCAAAGACCCCAAGACTGCCAGAAACAAAAATGTGCTGGTGATTGGCGGCTCCGGTTCCGGTAAGACCCGGTTCTGGCTGAAACCGAACCTGATGCAGATGCACAGCTCTTATGTGGTCACAGACCCCAAAGGCACCATCCTGGTGGAGTGCGGCAAAATGCTCCAGCGAGGCACCTCCAAGCTGGGCAAGGACGGCAAACCCATGAAGGATAAGCACGGCAAGGTCATCTATGAGCCGTACCGGATCAAAGTCCTCAACACCATTAACTTCAAGAAGTCCATGCACTATAACCCCTTTGCCTACATCCACTCGGAGAAGGACATCTTGAAGCTGGTCACCACGCTGATCGCCAATACCAAGGGCGAGGGCAAGGCCGGGGACGATTTCTGGGTCAAGGCGGAAACGCTTTTGTACTGCGCCCTTATCGGGTATATCCACTATGAGGCCCCGGTGGAGGAACAGAATTTTTCCACCCTCATCGAGTTCATCAATGCGATGGAGGTCCGGGAGGATGACGAGGAGTTCAAAAACCCCGTTGACCTGATGTTTGACGCGCTGGAGGCAGAGAAGCCCAACCATTTCGCTGTCCGCCAGTACAAAAAGTACAAGCTGGCAGCTGGCAAAACCGCAAAATCCATCCTGATTTCCTGCGGTGCGCGCCTTGCTGTGTTCGACATTGCGGAGCTGCGGGAGGTCACTTCCTACGACGAGCTGGAGCTGGACACCCTGGGAGACAGGAAAACCGCCCTGTTCCTCATTATGAGCGACACGGACGATAGCTTTAACTTTTTGATCTCCATGTGCTACACCCAGCTGTTCAACCTGCTGTGTGAAAAAGCGGATGATGTTTACGGCGGCAGACTTCCGGTCCATGTGCGCTGTCTTATCGACGAGTGCGCCAACATCGGCCAGATTCCCAAACTGGAAAAGCTGGTGGCCACCATCCGAAGCCGTGAGATCTCCGCTTGTCTGGTGTTGCAGGCGCAAAGCCAGCTCAAAGCCATTTACAAGGACAACGCCGATACCATCATCGGCAATATGGATACCTCCATTTTCCTGGGCGGCAAGGAGCCGACTACCCTCAAGGAACTGGCTGCCGTGCTGGGCAAGGAAACCATCGACACCTACAACACCGGAGAGAGCCGTGGGCGGGAAACTTCCCACTCGCTCAATTATCAAAAATTAGGGAAAGAGCTGATGAGCCAGGACGAGCTGGCCGTCATGGACGGCGGCAAGTGCATCCTTCAGCTGCGCGGTGTGCGCCCTTTCCTTTCGGATAAGTACGACATCACCAAACACCCCAATTTCAAATACACAGCCGATGCAAGCGACAAGAACGCTTTTGACATTGAAGCATTTCTGTCCACCCGGCTGAAGCTCAAGCCCAATGAGGTCTGCGACGTGTACGAAGTAGATACAGAGGGTGCTTAAATCTGTTCCGCTGTGAAAGGAGTGGTCTTATCTATTCGCCGCAACTGCCCTTTTGGGACCATTGGCGTACAAGGCGGACAGTCACCAAAAAATAATGAAAAAAGGAGGACAGCCGGAATCAGCCCCCGGAAACCGGGCGGCGGATTGTCCGGCTTTTGTATGCCTATGAATGACTGAAACTTTATCAAAACGATTCCGGCTAACTATAATTTATGGCATTTTTTAATCAGGCAATCACCGTTTTGCAGACTCTCGTTATCGCTCTGGGCGCTGGTCTCGGCATCTGGGGTGTCATCAACCTGCTGGAAGGTTACGGAAATGACAATCCCGGCGCTAAAAGCCAAGGCATGAAGCAGCTCATGGCTGGCGCTGGCGTCGCCGTGGTCGGCATGGTCCTCGTACCCCTGCTCTCCGGTCTGTTTACCGTCTAAACTGTCCCTGGAAAATCCTTGCCCCTCCCGTAATAATCGGGAGGGGCTGAAAGGAGGTCGCACTGTATGGATTTTCTGCTGGACGCGCTTACTGAGTGGCTCAAGGAAATGCTGGTAGGCGGCATTATGGGAAACCTGTCCGGGATGTTCGATTCTGTAAACCAGCAGGTCGGAGATATATCCGTGCAGGTTGGGCAAACACCGCAGGGCTGGAACGGCGGTATTTTCAACATGATCCAGAACCTCTCCAACTCCATTATGGTTCCCATCGCCGGTGTGATTCTGGCGATTGTAATGACGCTGGAACTAATCCAGATGATTACCGATAAAAACAACCTGCATGATGTGGATACCTGGATGATTTTCAAGTGGGTGTTCAAGTCAGCCGCAGCCATACTCCTTGTCACGAATACATGGAATATCGTCATGGGCGTGTTCGATATGGCGCAGAGCGTGGTGGCACAGGCATCCGGGATCATTTCTTCGGATGCCGCCATTGATATTTCCTCTGTCCTTACGGACATGGAACCCCGGCTGATGGAAATGGATTTGGGTCCGCTGTTCGGGCTTTGGTTCCAGAGTATGTTTATCGGCGTTACCATGTGGGCGCTGTATATCTGCATTTTCATCGTGATTTATGGCCGTATGATAGAAATTTACCTTGTGACATCCGTTGCGCCCATCCCCATGGCTGCCATGATGGGCAAGGAATGGGGCGGCATGGGCCAGAACTATCTGCGCTCCCTGCTGGCGCTGGGATTCCAGGCATTTCTTATCATTGTCTGTGTGGCGATTTATGCTGTACTGGTGCAGGGCATCGCTACCGAGGAAGATGTGATTATGGCGATTTGGAGCTGTGTGGGCTATACGGTTTTACTGTGCTTTACCCTCTTTAAGACCGGAAGCCTTGCAAAAGCTGTATTCCAGGCTCATTAAGGAGGAGGGAGTTTCTATGGCCTATGTACCTGTACCCAAAGACCTGACGAAAGTCAAAACCAAGGTTGCTTTCAACTTAACCAAGCGGCAGTTAGTCTGCTTCGGCGGAGGGGCGCTTTTGGGCGTACCGCTGTTCTTTCTGCTCCGTGGCTCTGCCGGGAACAGTACGGCAGCCCTGTGCATGATGTTCGTGATGCTGCCTTTCTTCCTGCTGGCGATGTACGAAAAGCATGGTCAGCCGTTGGAAAAGATCGTGGGCAATATCATCCGCGTCACGGTGATCCGCCCCAGGCAGCGCCCCTACCGCACCAATAACTTCTATGCCGTGCTGCAGCGGCAGGCAAATCTCGACGAGGAGGTGTCACACATTGTTTACGGCAATCAAACGCTGGCTGCACCGGCTGTTCGGAAAAAACGAGGAAAAAGCTGTGCAGCCGGTCAAAACAAAGAAAAAGCTGTCCCGCGCCGACAGAAAGCAGATTGAAGCTGCGATTGCCCGCGCAAACCGCACGGACAAAAAGGAAAAATCGGCACAGGACAGTATCCCTTATGAACGAATGTGGCCGGACGGTATCTGCCGGGTATCAGACGGTCACTACACAAAAACCATTCAATTTCAGGACATCAACTATCAGCTCTCACAGAACGAGGATAAAACCGCGATTTTCGAGGGCTGGTGCGATTTCCTCAACTACTTCGACAGCTCGATTCAGTTTGAGCTGTCTTTTTTGAACCTTGCAGCATCGGAGGAAACCTTTGCCCGCGCCATCAACATCCCTCTCCAGGGGGACGATTTTGACAGCATCCGCATCGAATACATGACCATGCTGCAAAACCAGCTGGCAAAGGGAAATAACGGCCTGATCAAAACCAAGTATCTCACCTTTGGCATTGACGCGGACAGCATCAAGGCGGCCAAGCCCCGTCTGGAGCGCATTGAGACCGACATTCTCAATAACTTCAAGCGGCTGGGCGTGGCGGCGGAAACGCTGGACGGAAAGGCGCGGCTTGCCCAACTGCATGGTATCTTCCACATGGACGAGCAGCTGCCGTTCCGGTTTGAGTGGGACTGGCTCCCCTCCAGCGGCCTGTCCACCAAGGACTTTATCGCCCCCAGCTCCTTTGAGTTCCGCACCGGCAAGCAGTTCCGCATGGGCAAGAAGTACGGAGCCGTCAGCTTCGTACAAATTTTGGCCCCAGAGCTGAATGACCGGATGCTGGCCGATTTTCTGGATATGGAATCCAACCTGATTGTCAGCCTGCACATCCAGTCAGTGGATCAGATCAAGGCCATCAAGACGGTCAAACGAAAAATCACCGATCTGGATAAATCCAAAATCGAGGAACAGAAAAAGGCTGTCCGTGCCGGGTACGACATAGACATCATTCCCTCCGACCTTGCCACTTATGGTGTTGAGGCCAAAAAGCTCTTGCAGGATTTGCAGAGCCGCAACGAGCGAATGTTCCTTGTTACCTTCCTGGTGCTGAACACGGCGGATAACCCCCGCCAGCTGGACAACAATGTGTTCCAGGCAAGCTCCATCGCGCAGAAATACAACTGCCGGCTGACAAGGCTGGACTTCCAGCAGGAAGAAGGGCTGATGAGCTGCCTGCCTTTGGGTCTCAATCAGATCGAAATTCAGCGGGGGCTGACCACCAGTTCCACGGCTATCTTTGTGCCGTTCACCACACAGGAATTATTCCAGAACGGTAAAGAGGCGCTGTACTACGGCATCAACGCCCTGTCCAACAACCTTATCATGGTGGACCGCAAGCTGCTGAAAAACCCCAACGGCCTGATTCTCGGTACGCCGGGTTCCGGCAAGTCCTTCAGCGCCAAGCGCGAGATCGCCAACTGCTTCCTGCTGACTTCCGACGAGGTGGAAATCCTGGATCCGGAAGCGGAATATGCCCCGCTGGTGGAGCGTCTGCATGGGCAGGTTATCAAAATTTCGCCCACTTCCACCAACTACATCAACCCCATGGACCTGAACCTGGACTATTCGGATGATGAAAGCCCGCTGTCCCTCAAATCCGACTTCATTCTCAGCCTGTGCGAGCTGATCGTGGGCGGCAAGGAGGGCTTGCAGCCGGTGCAGAAAACCATCATCGACCGCTGTGTGCGGCTGGTCTATCAGGACTATCTCAACGATCCGCGCCCGGAGAATATGCCCATTCTGGAGGATTTGTATAATCTCTTGCGGGCGCAGGAGGAAAAAGAGGCACAGTACATCGCCACAGCGCTGGAAATCTATGTGACCGGCTCCCTCAATGTGTTCAACCACCGAACCAATGTGGACATCAACAACCGTATTGTCTGCTATGACATTAAGGAACTGGGCAAGCAGCTGAAGAAAATCGGGATGCTGGTGGTGCAGGATCAGGTGTGGAACCGCGTCACCATCAACCGCGCCGCCCACAAGTCCACCCGTTACTACATCGACGAGATGCACCTGCTGCTGAAAGAGGAACAGACCGCCGCCTATACAGTGGAAATCTGGAAGCGGTTCCGCAAGTGGGGCGGCATCCCGACTGGTATCACACAGAATGTCAAAGACCTTTTGAGCAGCCGCGAGGTTGAGAACATCTTTGAAAACTCCGACTTCGTGTATATGCTCAACCAGGCGGGCGGAGACCGGCAGATTCTTGCCAAACAGCTGGGCATTTCCCCGCACCAGCTATCCTATGTGACCCACTCCGGCGAGGGCGAGGGACTTTTGTTCTACGGCTCCACCATCCTGCCTTTTGTGGACCACTTCCCCAAGAATACGGAACTGTACCGTATCATGACCACCAAGCCGTTGGACTTAAAAAAGGAGGATGAACAGCATGACAAAGAAAGAAATTGAAAAAGGCGCAGGTCTGCTTCTGGCCGCTGTCAGCGGATGTGAGCAGATGGTGGAACTGCTTCGCGCCGCCGTCCATTACTGCTATGAGCAGGAAAAGACAGCAAAAAATCTCACGCCCAAGGGCTATGCCGGATTTACCCGGATTCACCATATCTGGACAGAGGGCATACCGGATGTTCCCAAGCTGTTTATGGGCAGCCCGATTCAGGATCGGGACATGGCAAGAGGAACCCTGATGGCGCTTTTCCTGTCCACAACGGTCTTTCCGGCAGAAACCATTCAGATTCCGGTATATGCGGAAACCTGTGTGCTGCTGGATGACCTGATGGCGGGTGGCTGGTATGCGTAAGGAACCGCGCCTGCGCTTTACAGACGAGGAACGGGCTGACCCGGCGCTGGAGAAGCCCATCCGTAAAGTAGACCGGGCCGCCGTCAAAGCAGACAAGGCGCAGGCGAAAATCCCGAAAAAGCAGGTGCGGCAAAAAGCGGTGGACCTGGGGACCGGCAAAGTGACTACCAAACTGGTGCTGGAGGACAAGAAAAAGCCGCCCTCCAAGCTGTCCCATGCGGTCCGGGATGCTCCGGGAGATGCGGCGCTGGGGAAACTCCACAAGGAAATCCGTGAAACGGAACAGGACAATGTGGGCGTGGAGAGCGCCCACAAGTCCGAGGAAGCTGTTGAAACCGGTGCGCGGCTGGTCCGGGAAGGCTACCGCAGCCACAAGCTGAAGCCATACCGCAAGGCGGCACAGGCGGAACAAAAGCTGGAAAAGGCCAATGTAAACGCCCTGTATCAAAAGTCCCTGCGGGAAAATCCCCAGCTTACCAGTAATCCGTTTTCACGCTGGCAGCAGAAGCAGGCCATCAAAAAGGAATACGCCGCCGCCAAGCGCGCCGGTCAAGCTGCCGGAAACACCGCCAACACCGCAAAAAAGACCGGCAAGGCCGCCAAGACGGTCAAGGAAAAGGCACAGCAGGCCGGAGCATTTGTTATGCGCCACAAAAAAGGCTTTTTGCTTGTGGGCGCGATTTTTCTGCTCATCTGCCTGCTGCTCAACACCATGTCCTCCTGCTCCATGATGGCGCAGAGCATTGGTTCTGCCATTTCCGGCTCTACCTATCCGTCGGATGACCTGGAGCTGGTGGCGGTGGAGGCCGATTACGCCGCCAAGGAAGCGGCGCTGCAAGCTGAGATCGACAACATTGAGATCAGCCATCCGGGATATGACGAATACCGTTATGACCTGGATATGATCGGGCATGACCCCCATGAGTTGGCGGCTTATCTGTCTGCTGTGTTGCAGGGCTATACTCGCCAGAGCGCACAGGCGGAGCTGGAGCGTGTGTTTGATGCACAGTATCAGCTTACGCTCACCGAGGAAGTCGAGGTGCGCTACCGGACGGAAACCCGAACGGACAGCGAGGGCAACAGCTATACCGTTGAGGTTCCCTACAACTACTACATCCTCAATGTGAAGCTCACCAGCAAGCCTATATCCTCTGTGGCTTCGGAGCTGCTGACCCCGGAACAGCTAGAGATGTATCAGGTGTACCGGCAGACACTGGGCAACAAGCCGCTGATCTTCGGCGGCGGTTCCACGAATACCAGTGATTCCGAGAGTTTGGAGGGTGTGGAGTTTGTAAACGGCACACGCCCCGGCAACCCGGAGCTGGTGGAACTGGCCAAACGTCAGGTAGGAAATGTGGGCGGTCAGCCCTACTGGAGCTGGTACGGATTCAATTCCCGCGTGGAATGGTGCGCCTGCTTCGTGTCCTGGTGCTACGGCCAGATGGGGCTGTCTGAACCGCGCTTTGCGGGCTGTCAATCCCAGGGTGTACCCTGGTTCCAGTCACATGGGCAATGGGGCGCGCGGGGCTATGACAACCTCGCCCCCGGCGATGCCATCTTCTTCGATTGGGACCTGGACGGCAGCGCCGACCATGTGGGCATCGTCATCGGCACAGACGGCAGCCGCGTTTATACCGTAGAGGGAAACAGCGGCGATGCCTGCAAAATCAGAAGCTACGATGTGAACTATGAGTGCATCAAGGGCTACGGCCTGATGAACTGGTGACAAATCTTTTGATAGGAGTGATTGATTATGGCTACGAAAATTGAACGCATTGACCGGGAAATTACGAAAACCCGTGAGAAAATCGCAGAGTATCAGGAAAAGCTGAAAACGCTGGAAGCGCAGAAAACCGAAGCGGAAAATCTGGAGATCGTCCAGATGGTGCGCGCCCTGCGGCTGACCCCGGAGCAGCTGAACGCTATGCTCTCCGGCGGTACGGTCCCCGGCATGGCCGCTGCCTCCGCCGACTACAACGAACAGGAGGACACCGCCCATGAAGAATAAGAGAATTTTCAAGACCTTTTCGGCCCTCTGCGCCGCCCTGGTGCTGATGATGGGCCTTTCCGTGACCGCCTTTGCCCAGGGAACGGAGCAGCCCCCGGCAGAGGATGCCACCAACGATGAAAATGTGGTGGTGGAAAAAACCGAGGACAGTCCTGCCCTGACCCCGGAGGGCAACGCGGCGCTGGTAGATGATTTCGGCGGCAACAAGCAGCTGATTACCGTCACCACCAAGGCGGGCAACTACTTTTACATCCTCATTGACCGGGCCAACGAGGACAAGGAAACCGCCGTCCATTTCTTAAATCAGGTGGATGAAGCTGACCTGATGGCGCTGATGGAGGATGGGCAGTCCGCCGAGAAACCACCCGTTGTCTGCAACTGCACAGAAAAATGCGAAGCCGGTGCGGTCAACACCAAATGCGAGGTGTGCAGTACGGACATGACCGGTTGTACCGGCAAGGAAGCGGAGCCGGAAACGCCTGCGGAACCTGCGGAGCCTGAGAAAAAAGAATCCGCAGGACTAAACCCGGTTGTCCTGCTGCTGGTGCTGGCTGTGATGGGCGGCGCTGCCTTTACCTATTTCAAATTCATTAAGGGTAAGGCCAACCACAAAAACAGCAGCAATCCAGACGATTATGACTATGAGGACGGCGAGGAACTGCCGGATGAGGAAGAAATCGAATTGGAGGACGAGGAATCGGGCGAGCCGGACGCTGACGGGGGCAGCGCAGAAGAAGATGACGAGGACAGCGTGAAATGACTCGTTTCACAGACAGTCCCTATGAACGAATGATGACACGCAGGCCGGAGGGCGGGAAGGAAACTTCCCGTCCTCCCTCTTTGCCCCAAAGCCACCCCTGTTATGGCTGCGGGAATTATGGAAGTCCCTGCGTGGGCATTTGCCACCGTGAGATGGAACGCTGGCTCAAAGAAAGGAAACGGAAAAAATGAGTATTCTGATTACATTTATCAAGCTGCTTGCGGTTTTTGACCTGCTGGTGATCGCCGCGTATTTTGGCCGCGACATTCTCTCAACTGTGTGGAGCAAATTTCGGAAAAAGCCCAGACGGGAGGAACCTTTTGATTTCTCCCTGGATGCCGCAGCGGTTCCCCTGTCCATAGATTCCATCCGTCAGCTTTATTCAGGAGACGCGGCGGATTTTGTGGAAGAAAGGCTCCTGCCGAATGCCGCACAGACAATGGCGGTTTTGACAGACCGGGAACAGACAGCCGCCCGCCTGCTTTTGTCTGCACTGGTAGGTTTTCTGGCAGAAGAAGCCCCAATGGATGAACGGAGCTTTCCTATGGTGATGGAACTTCTGAACTGTATGGAATGTGAAAAAGAGGACGGCTGCCAGGACCCGGTGGATATTTTGTTTGAGGAAACCGTCCGCCGTACCTGCCGCCATGAGGAATATTACAGCAATTATCAACGCTACCGGTTGATGCAGGTGGACAAAACCCGTGTCATTCTGGCCTGCCGTATCCTTATCAACGATCTGCTGGGGAAACTGTACCGCTATGACTACCGGTTCGGCTATGACCTGCTGCTGGATGAGGAAAACAGCATTGAGAAAAAACTGCACACATCTGTGCGGGAAGAATGGGAGGATGAAGATGATGGGATGTAAACTGGTAATCGCTGAAAAGCCGTCGGTTGCCCAGAGTTTGGCTGCCGTGATCGGCGCGACTGTCCGCAAAGACGGCTATCTGGAGGGCAACGGCTGGCGTGTCAGCTGGTGCGTGGGACATCTGGCCGGTCTTGCGGATGCAGACAGCTATGACCCCAAGTACGCCAAGTGGCGATATGATGACCTGCCGATTCTGCCGGAACATTGGCAGATGGTGGTGGACAAAGATAAAAAGAAACAGTTTGATGTTCTCAAAAAGCTGATGAACGCCCCGGATGTGACCGAGGTGGTAAATGCCTGTGATGCCGGACGCGAGGGCGAACTGATTTTCCGCAGCGTCTATGAGCTGGCAGGCTGCCAAAAGCCCATGAAACGCCTGTGGATTTCTTCGATGGAGGACTCCGCCATAAGGGAGGGCTTTGCAAATCTGCGCCCCGGTGCGGACTATGACGGTCTGCATCAGGCGGCCCTCTGCCGCGCCAAGGCGGATTGGCTGGTGGGTATCAACGCCACAAGACTGTTTTCCGTGCTGTACCACCGCACTTTGAATATTGGGCGCGTCATGTCCCCGACGCTGGCCCTCATCGTCCAACGGGAAGCCGAGATCGACACCTTCAAGCCGGTTCCGTTTTACACGATAGTCCTGGAGCTACCTGAGTTTTCCGTTTCCGGGGAACGCATGGCGGATAAGGCTGCCGCCGAGCAGCTGAAAACTGCCTGTCAGGGTGCGGATGTGACAGTGAAAAAGGTGGAGCGCAAGGACAAAACCGAGAAGCCGCCCGCCCTCTATGACTTGACTACCCTCCAACGGGACGCCAACCGATTGTTGGGATATACGGCCCAGCAAACGCTTGATTATCTGCAAAATCTGTATGAAAAGAAGCTCTGCACCTATCCCCGCACGGATAGCCGCTATCTGACTTCGGATATGGCGGAGGGATTGCCGGTGCTGGTCAATCTGGTTGCCAACGCCATGCCGTTTCGCAAAGGGATCGCCATTTCCTGCGATGAGGCTCTGGTCATCAACGATAAGAAAGTGACCGACCACCATGCGGTGATTCCTACCCGCAATCTTCATGGCGCAGACCTGTCCGGCCTGCCGGTGGGTGAACGGATGATTTTGGAACTTGTAGCTTTGCGCCTGCTGTGCGCGGTGGCGGAACCGCATACTTACTCAGAAACTGCTGTCACCGTGGAGTGTGCCGGTGCGGAGTTTACCACCAAGGGCAAAACGGTGAAGCGCCCCGGCTGGCGGGCGCTGGACGCTGCCTACCGCGCTGGGCTGAAAAATGCGGAGCCGGACAAGGAAACCGAGGACAAGGCCCTGCCGGACGGAGGCCGTCTGCCAGAACTGTCCGAGGGTCAGACGCTGCCCCTTTCCAGCTCTGCCGTTAAGGAGGGCAAAACCAGCCCGCCCAAACACTTCACCGAAGATACGCTGCTTTCCGCGATGGAAACTGCCGGATCAAAGGAAATGCCGGACGATGCCGAGCGCAAGGGTCTGGGGACCCCGGCCACCCGCGCCGGTATCCTGGAAAAGCTGGTGTCCACCGGCTTTTTGGAGCGAAAAAAGAGTAAGAAAGCTGTGCAGCTCATGCCATCCAAAGATGCGGTGTCCCTGATTACCGTTCTGCCGGAACAGCTGCAATCGCCCCTGCTGACCGCTGAATGGGAACACCGTTTAAGCGAGATCGAGCGCGGCGAGCTGTCCCCGGAGGACTTCATGGGCGGGATCTGCGCCATGCTCCGGGAGTTGGTAGGAACCTATCAGGTCATCAAGGGGACTGAGTACCTGTTCACGCCGCCCCGCGAAGTGGTGGGCAAATGCCCTCGCTGCGGCGGTGATGTGGCGGAACTGCAAAAAGGGTTCTTCTGCCAGACAGAATCCTGTAAATTTGCCATCTGGAAAAACAACAAGTGGTGGGAAATGAAGCGTAATCAGCCTACCAAGGCTATTGTGACAGCGCTGCTCAAAGAGGGACGCGCTCATGTGAGCGGCTTGTATTCGGAAAAAACCGGCAAGACCTACGACGCAACGGTGGTTCTGGTGGACGATGGGAAGTATGTGGGTTTCAAGCTGGAGTTTGACCGGCAGAAAGGCGGCAAACGATGAAACTTTCCCTCTACGAACAGGAAACCATCCTCCTCTACAACCAGGCCGAGGACACCGCCGAAGTTTATACCCATGACCGGAAACTGATGGAGAAGCTGACCAGCCTTTCCAAAAAACACCCGGAACAGGTCTGTAAAAAAGATAAGCACAATTTTACGGTCCCCAAACGCTGTGTGTCCGTCCGGGAGCCATACAGTGCCGAGCGCCGCAAGGCTGCCAGTGAACGGGCCAAGGCTGCCGGGTACAGACCGCCTGTTAGAAAAGCTGACAGTGAGTAAATATGGACAATCTTTTTGAAACGGTCAAGCAGTCTATCACCATTCGGGAGGCCGCAGAACGATATGGGATTGAGGTCAAAAGGGGCGGCATGGTCTGCTGCCCCTTTCACGATGACAAAAATCCCAGCATGAAGTTGAACAAGGAATATTTCTACTGCTTCGGTTGCGGAGCCACCGGCGATGTGATCGACCTGGCTTCCCGGCTCTACAACCTGTCCCCCAAGGAAGCCGCCGAGAAGCTGGCGCAGGATTTTGGCCTTATTTATGACAGTCAGGCCCCTCCCCGGAGGAACTATGTTCGCCAGAAAACCGAGACGCAGCAGTTTCGGGAGGACCGGCAGCGGTGTTATCGCATACTGTCCGATTACTACTATCTGCTGAAAAAATGGGAGAATGCCTATTCTCCTCACACACCGGAGGAAGAACCACACCCCCTCTTTGTGGAAGCGATCCAGAAGAAAACCTATGTAGAGTACCTGCTGGACCTTTTTCTTTACGAAAATGAAGAAGAACAAAAGGCATGGATTACAGAACACACAGCAGAAATCACACATTTGGAAAGGAGACTGAAAATCATGGCTGAGAATAAATCCACCAACCGAGAGCGGCTAAGGGAAATCACAGATGGCATCGAGCAGGGCATCAAGGAACTGTTCGAGAGTGAAAAGTATATGCGCTATCTGTCCGTTATGTCCCGCTTCCACCGCTATTCGGTAAACAACACCATGCTCATCTATATGCAGAAGCCGGATGCCACTTTGGTGGCCGGGTTCAACAAGTGGAAAAACCAGTTTGAGCGCCATGTGAAAAAGGGTGAGCATGGCATTACCATCATCGCCCCCACGCCCTACAAAAAGAAAATCGAGGAAATGAAGCGCGACCCGGATACCCATGCCCCCATTCTGGATGCAGACGGCAAGGCGGTCATGGAGAAAAAGGAAATCGAAATCCCCATGTTTCGCCCGGTCAAGGTGTTTGATGTGAGCCAGACAGACGGCAAGCCGCTGCCGGAGTTGGCATCCAGCTTGTCGGGGACTGTGCCGCATTATGAAGCGTTTCTGGAGGCGGTGCGGCGCTCTGCCCCGGTTCCCATCGAGTTTGAGCCGATGGCGGACAACATGGACGGCTATTTTTCACCCGAACGCCAGCGCATCGCCATCCGGGAAGGCATGAGCGAGGTGCAGACTGTTTCCGCCGCTGTCCATGAAATCGCACACAGCAAGCTCCATAATCAGAAAAAGATTCAGATTGACAATGACCAGCAATATCAGGAGGTGGAGTTGTTTGAGAAACCCGCCCTGTTTTCCAATGGGCGTATTTCCCATGATGATCTGCCCGAAGGCGTTTATTGCTATGACCTGCGCGGTTCGGATGATGACCCCGGTTTCCCGATTTGTGTTGAGGAAAGAGTGGTGGTGAACCACGCTGGCTCTGTTATTTTGACTGCTCCGTTAGAATTTTCAGAAGAAGGCAGGCTGTATTTTACAGATGAGAACGGACTGAATTTTAACGGCGGTATGCTTACCCTCTCGCAGTTTTTGCAAGAACAGAAAAAAGACCGTCGCACAGAGGAAGTCGAAGCAGAAAGCATTTCCTATGCAGTCTGCCAGTATTTCGGCATCCAGACCGGGGAAAACAGTTTCGGTTACATCGCTTCCTGGTCCAAGGGCAAGGAACTGAAGGAGCTGCGAGCCAGTCTGGAGACCATCAACAAGACTTCCTGTGAGCTGATTAACGACATTGAACGCCACTATAAGGAAATCTGTAAGGAGCGCGGCATTGACCTGACCGCCAAACAGGAGCCGGAACAGGCGGATATACCGCAGAAAGCCCTGTTTCTTCTGAACGATGCCACCTATCTGCATATTCAGCCGTGCGATACTGGCTGGGACTATACCCTCTATGACAAGGAAACCATGAAAGAACTGGACGGCGGCCAGCTGGATGAACCGGAACTGTCCCGTTCCGCCGCTGTCCGGCAGATTTGTGAGGGGCTGGAACTGGAAAATCCGTCGATTCAGGATGCACCGCTGTCTATGATTGAGACCTTGCAGGATGCCGCCTGTCAGCAAATGCAGGAACAGGTCAGCCAGCAGACCGCAGAAGCAACCGCCACCCAGCTGCCGGATGCTCAGGAACAGTCTTTGAATGAGTACCCCATGCCCGACAGCGAAGTATCTGTTTCGGATATGCAGGAATACGGCTACTTTTACGATGGGATGCTGCCTGTCACCAGAGAACGGGCGCTGGAACTGGACGCTGCCGGTTTGACCGTCTATGTCCTCCATGAAGATAACACGGAGAGCATGGTGTTTGACACCGAAGAAATCATGGAGCATGGCGGACTTTTCGGTGTGGAACACGAGGAATGGGAGCAAAGTCCACAATTCCATGAAAAGGTGCTGGAACGGCAGGACCGGCAGCTGGAACGGGAGCAGGCATTTCTTGCCCATGAGGGCAGCTGCTTTGCCATTTATCAGGTGAGCCGGGACGATCCGCAGAATGTACGGTTTATGAATCTGGACTGGCTGCAATCGCACAATCTGGCCGTGGACCGAAGTAATTATGACCTGATCTACACCGCCCCGCTGAACGGTTCCGGCAGCACTATGGAGCAGCTGGAAACGCTGTATGAACAGTTCAACCTGAAAAAGCCTGTGGATTTTCACAGCCCGTCCCTGAGCGTCAGCGACATCGTTGCCATCAAGCAGGACGGTAAGGTATCCTGTCATTACTGCGACAGCGTTGGTTTCACCGAGATTCCCGGATTCCTGCCGGACAATCCGCTGAAAAATGCGGAAATGATGCTGGAGGATGACTACGGCATGATCGACGGCATCATCAACAACGGCCCAAAGGAGCCGACTGTGGCGCAGCTGGAACAGCAGGCCCGCAGCGGCCAGCCAATCTCTCTCATGGATTTAGCTGCCGCCGCCCATCGAGAGGAACGGGACAAGAAAAAGTCCGTCATGGAGCAGCTGAAAAGCCAGCCCCGGACGGAACGCAAAAAGGCAGCGCCCAAAAAGAGCGCGGAAAGGGAGATTTGATATGGGAAACTTTACTTTTGAGGAAATGAACCTGATGTGCATTTACAACACCGGCAGCCGCACCGGGCTGATGGAGGCTCTGACCGAGATGCGCGGCGAACTTTCGCCGGAGGAAACGGAACTGCGGGAGCTGACGGACAGCGCCCTGATGAAGCTCCAGGCTATGAGCGACGCCGAGTTTTCCCAGCTGGAACTGTACCCGGATTTTGATGAATAAGCAAATACTTGATAATTACTGACTGTTGTGGTATATTTATAGTTAGTTAATGCTAACCGGTAATATCTTCGGATATAAAAAGAGGTAGATGCTATGAAAAAAACACTAATTGGCGGTTTTTTAACTTTGAGTGGAACGATTGGCATTGTTATTCTGCTGGTGGCTTGTATCTTAAATCCCGTAACGAGTTGGATAACACCACCGGGCAGATTGATTTGTACCATGCTTGAACATGGTATTGCTGTTCCCATCGGTTGTTTTTTAATCATATTTATCACTGGGTTGTTTATTTTAGGAATCGAATACAGGAAAAAGATATAAATATATCAAGAACGGGTTGGAAATGGGAAATGGGAATTGTAAAAAAATTATTTAATAGCACAAGAAAACCAGAAGGCTTGCTGGGCGAACTTATGGTGAAAAGTATGAATAAAGGCCACGCTGCTGTTTCGGATTGGGGGATGGAGCATATTACAAAATTGCACCCATCTAAAATCATAGATCTGGGGTGTGGAGGTGGGCGAAATGCAGCAGAATTATTAAAGCGATTTCCGGCTGCAACGGTGCATGCTTTAGATTACTCTGAGGTTTCTGTCCAAAAAACAAAACAGTTCAATCAGCAAGCGATTAAAAACGGAAGATTGCAGGTTACTCATGCAAATGTTTTGAATCTTCCTTTTAGTGCAGACACTTTTGATTTGGCTACAGCATTTGAAACCGTATATTTCTGGCCAGGACCTCTTGAAAGTTTTAAAGAGGTGTACCGAATCCTCAAAAAAGGTGGCTGTTTTTTAATTGTGAATGAATCCGATGGTACAAATAAAGCGGATGATAAGTGGTTGAAAATCATTGACAACATGAAAATTTATACTGTAGAGCAGTTAGAATTTTTTCTAACTGAAGCAGGATTTTCAGAAATCACCATCGATCATAAAAACAAAAAACATCATATCTGTATTCTGGCAAAAAAATAGGTAATAAACGTATAAGCAGCAGGAAATCTTTCAAGGTTTCCTGCTTTTCTTTTACCCAAAACTGAAAGGAGGACAAAACACCATGCCATCCAAAACAGAATTTTACCGGCAGATGGCCGACCATGTGGCAACCCAGCTCACAGGCAGCTGGCAGGAATGGGCGGGATTTCTGACCACCGCTGCCCGCCTTTACAAGTATCCATTCCATGAACAGCTGCTGATCTATGCCCAACGCCCGGACGCTACCGCCTGTGCAGAGTACGACCTGTGGAATGAAAAGATGGGCCGATATGTAAGGCGCGGTTCCAAGGGGATCGCTCTGGTGGATGATTCCGGGGACAGACCCCGCCTGCGCTATGTGTTCGATATTTCCGACACCGGAACCCGTGAACATTCCCGTACCCCTTGGCTGTGGCAGCTGGAGGAGCGCCATCTTGATTCCGTGCAGGCCATGCTGGAGCGTACCTATGATGTTTCCGGCGATGACCTTGCCGGACAACTTACCGAGGTAGCCGGGAAACTGGCTGAGGAATACTGGACGGAGCATCAGCAGGACTTCTTCTACATCGTTGACGGTTCCTTTTTGGAGGAATATGATGAGTATAACATCGGAGTGCAGTTCAAGGCAGCCGCCACCGTCAGCATCACTTACGCTTTGATGTCCCGCTGTGGACTGGAGCCGGAACGCTACT
>NZ_MPDJ01000002.1:626594-641436 GCF_001881565.1 Eisenbergiella tayi | reverse complement strand
TTAAAAGAACAGAAGAAAAAGAATGTGAAGACGGCGAATGCTGCTTCCGCCAGGAATGCAGGAAGAAGGAACGGTGTCATGAAACGCTGAAGTGCTGCAAAAAGGGCGCAGGAGACGTTTCCTGTCCCTGTCTCTTATACACAGTTGGATGTGTATAAGAGGGTTCATCGGGCCCCTGGATTCCGGGCTTTCCATCCGGGTAAACGGGATCCCCGAAGCGTTTGCGTCCCTGCCGGAATGGGTGGTGTTCTGTATCAGGGCAGTTCAGGGAATGGGGCCGTCCTGGTTCCTTCTGCAGCTGTTCGTTTTATCCGCATGTTTGGCGGGGATCAGGAAAGCGGACAAAAAAGGACGGCTGTCCGCGCTGGGAGAAAAGTGTACGCTGCCCATATTGCTGCTTCTGTACTTCCCGGTGCTTGCCTCCGCCCAAATCCTGTATATTGCCTATACCTTCCGCGTGGGTTTGTATCTGCTTCTCTTTCTTATGGGATATTATGTTTTTTACCATGAAAAAATAATGCGGCAGCTTCAGAAATACTGCCTTCCCCTGCTGGGGACGGGACTGGCGGCAGGTGCGGCCCAAACGGTTTTTTCCTGGGGAATCCCTTATCAGATGACAGTGAATAATCCGGTGGTGATGCTGTATACCTGGCTCATGCTCCTTGGGCTTCTGGGAGCCGCCGGCCGCTGGTTTAATTTCCGCAGCCGGTTTACCTCCTATATGAGTAGCCACAGCTTTGGGATTTACTATTTTCATTATGTTCCCATGATTTATGCCGCCTGGTTTCTGACCGACAGTTTCACCCTTCCTTATTTGTGGAATTATATCCTTGTATTCCTGTTTTCCCTTTCAGCCGCGCTTCTTTTGGGTATGGGCTTTGGCAGGATTCCTGTTCTGAACAGTCTTTTCGGCCTGAAAACCGACAAAATTAGCCGGCAAAAAGCTGGAATTAAGGAACAGAGTTGACGGCTGACAGGAACGGTGGTAAGATTTTTCTTACAAGTGATACTGTGGATTGAAAAGCTGACAGAAGGAAGGAAAGATATATGGCAAAATTAAAACCGCCGGAGGGAAAATTTGTGGCGTCCATAAAAGTGGGGCCCAAAGGCCAGATTGTTGTGCCGAAGGAAGTCAGGGATATGTTCGGAATCGAACCCGGTGACATGCTTCTCCTGCTCGCGGATGAAGCGCAGGGAATAGGCATTCTGCCTTTTAACAGCACGGTTCAGCTGTTTGATGATGTTTTCAGCAAAAAGGAACCGGAAGAAGAATGATGCCAGGATATGAAATAAGGACTGCCGTCTGAGAAATTGGTTCCTGCCCTCTCTCGTCCGGGCATTCCCTGCTGCCTTCTTCCTGCCGCCTCCCGGCGCTCTATGGCCTGTGCGGAAGAGCGTCCTCTGTATTTGCAGAAACAGACAAAAAAAGGGGCTGTTTCTAACAATTTTGATTTTATACTCCGCTGCCAGCGCGGCTGAACTCCTCCCGTTGGTCGTCAGAGCGACTTTAGTCGCTTACATCGCCGCTAAAGACGGGCAGCAGAGCACAAAATCAAGATTGTTAGAAACAGCTCTCTTTTTTTGAGATGTTTCTGTAAATACAGAGGACGCTCTTCCGCACTGGTCATAGAGCGTCGGGAGGCGGCAGGAAGAAGGCGGCAGGGGATGCCCGGACGAGAGAGGGCAGGAACCAATTTCTCAGACGGCAGTCTTTTATGTTGACACTGGATACTGTAAAGAGTATAATCTGGTTATAAAAGTAAGAAAAGTAATACATATAAAACAAATAAATAAAAGTAGAACAAAAGGAGGACATAATGAGCAGAATCGCATTTTTTAACATTCCCGCATATGGCCATACCAATCCCACACTGGAGGTGGTACGTGAATTAGTGAAAAGGGGGCATGAAGTTCATTATTATTCCTTCCGGGAATTCCGGGATCGGATAGAGAACACTGGTGCAGCCTGCATCTGCTGTGATGAATACATGCCTCCCGCCCCTGCGGATATTGATAAGAAAGTGGGCAGGGATCTGGCGTCTCTGATTTCCATGACCGTCCATGTGACCCTGGCCATGGAAGAGAGAATACTGAAAGAATTCGGAGAATGGAAGCCCGACTGCATCGTGTCCGATTCCATCTGCATCTGGGGAAAGCTCTATGCCAAAAGGCTGGGGATCCCTTATGTGTGTTCGACAACCACCTTTGCGTTCAATAGGTACACCGCAAAGCTGATGAAGCAGAAGCCCGGAGAAATCTTCCGCATGATGGCGGGGATGTCCGAAATCAATGCGAGGATGGAGGAACTGCGGCAGCATGGCTATCAGGCGGATAAATTTTATGAACTGCTGCAGAATGACAATGATACGGATACCATCGTATATACCTCCCCGGAATTCCAGCCCATGGCGGATACCTTTTCTTCCCGTTACCGCTTTACCGGGCCGTCCCTTGCGGTTCCTGTCTCGGCAGCCGCCGAAAGAAGACGTCCCCTGGTTTACGTTTCTCTGGGAACCGTGCTGAATAAAAAAGACAGCTTCTACCGTAATTGCATGGAGGCCCTGAAGGGGGAAAACATGGATGTGATTATGGCGGTGGGAAGCCGTACGGATATCCCCTCCCTGGGAGACGTCCCGTCCAATTTCACCATATCCCCCAGGGTGGATCAGCTTCAGGTTCTGCAGGAAGCCAGTGTTTTTATAACCCACTGCGGCATGAACAGTGTGAGTGAAAGCCTTTATTTTGGAGTACCTCTTGTGCTGTTTCCCCAACAGCCCGAAGAAGGTGCTGTGGCACGCCGCGTCCGGGAACTGGGCGCAGGAATTTTTCTGAAAAGCACGCGCCCCGCAGCACTGAAAAGAACAGTTACATATCTCCTGGAAAACCAATCCTGCCGTGAAAACGCCGGAAAAATAGGAGCAGGCCTCAAAAGGGCCGGCGGAGCCCTGAAGGCTGCGGATACCATTGAAGAAATTATTGAGAAAAAATGAGGAGTGGTTTGCCTGTTATTTGTTCCCGAATTGTGGTATACTTTCAACATATATATCCTTCCCATGCAGAAGCCCGGTGCTTTTGCGCGGGAGGAAAATGGAAGGATGCAAGGAGAGTAACACATGAGAATAGGAATGGGATATGATGTGCACCGTCTTACAGAGGGAAGAAAGCTGATAATCGGCGGAGTTGACATCCCTTATGAGAAAGGTCTTCTTGGACATTCGGACGCGGACGTGCTTCTCCATGCCATAATGGACGCGCTTCTCGGAGCGGCGGCTCTTGGAGATATCGGAAAGCATTTTCCGGATTCGGATCCTGCTTATAAAGGAATCAGCAGTATGGAGCTTTTGGGAAAGGTGGGGCAGTTGCTGGAGGACAACAGTTTTCTTATTGAAAACATTGATGCGACCATTATTGCGCAGGCGCCTAAAATGCGCCCCTATATTGACACGATGAGGGAAAATATTGCCCGGGTTCTTCAGGTAGAGGTATCCCAGGTAAATGTAAAGGCAACTACGGAAGAAGGGCTGGGCTTCACCGGTACGGGAGAGGGAATTTCCTCTCAGGCAGTCTGCCTTTTAAATACACCCTACGGATTATATTCATCTGATGTCAATGCAGGCTGTGGGGGCTGCGGAGGCTGTCCGAAAAACGGAATACAATAAAGGCTGGATAATAAAATGGATATACAGAACCAACAGATAAAAAAAATAGAAGGCAGAGTCTGCTGCAGTATTCGTCCCCTGTGGGAAGAAGGCTTTTGCGATGATATCCGGCTTTTTATGGATTCCTCTTTTGAAAACAGAGTGGAGAAAAGCAGTGCGCTTGTCATGGAAGAGGACGGGAAGGCGCTGGCGATGCTCTGGCTGACTACCGGCAGGCTGCGGATGAAAACGGGAAATTCCAGCCAGGTGATAGAAGCCGATTATGCGGCAGGTGCGGTAAGCGGTGAAACGCAGAGACACAGCGGTTTTATGGGCAGGCTTCTGAGAGAGGCCTGTCTGCAGCAGTATGAGCAGAAACACCCTTTTATGTATCTGCTTCCGGATGCTGCGGCAGAATATGAACTTTTTCAGTTTATTTATGTCTTTAATAAACCAAAGTGGACACTTCAGCCGGAATTTATCCTGAAGGTACTGCCCCTTTTAAAGGGAAAAACAAGAGAGACCATATCGATCCGATATGAACGCAAGATTCTGCAGGCGGCGGAGGATGTACGGGAAGAAAAGCAGCATACGGGCTCCGACATGCTGCAGATCCGGCCCATGGAAGAGGCGGATATTTCCCATGTGGCTGATTTTGCCGCATCCTGGCTGGAACACAGGTGCCAGCTGTTTGCGGAACGTTCCGGGGACTATTACCGGATGGCTTTACAGGAAATGCATGCCAGACAGGGAGATATATTCCTCCTTTTGAATGACGATAATGTTGTGGGTTACTTCCTGTACGGACCGGATAAGAATGAAGAAATACAGGAGGTCCTGGTGCTTCCCGAATATGAGGAGCTTCTGATCGAACCGGCTCCCGAACGCAGGCCTGCCGTCATGGGAAGAATTATGCATCTGCCGTCCATGCTTTCCCTGATCCGCAGCAGACAGAAAATAGAAGTCTTCATGAAGTACACGGACAACCTGATCGAAGAAAACAACGGCTACTTTTACTGGAAATCCGGGCCGGAAGAAAGCGTTGTCAAAAAAATAGGATCTGAAGAAGTGAAAGGAAAGCTGTACGCGGAAACTTCGGCGGATCGTTTCTGTGCCTTCCTTTTCGGCAGGGAACCGGCAGAGAAATGCTTTACCTTCAACGGAGGCTACCTTTGGGAAATGGTAGGGCTGCTGCACAGCCTGGAACAGGTGCAGACGCTTAGCGATATATGTGTCAATGAAATCATATAGCTGGGGTGTAGATAAAAAACATAGGCGCCGCCGTCCGTGTCCCTGCCGCTCTCCGGCGCTGCCCGGTTCCGTCTCCTTTCTCCTGCCGCTCTGCAAGGTTCCTTACAGGGGAACGACTTTAGTCGTTTTTGCTTATCGCTCGGATAATCACGCAGCAGTACTAAAGCTGCAAAATACGCAGCCTAAGGACCGGCGTGCTTATACGCCCCTTACAGGAATCCTTGCAGAGCGGCAGGAGAAAGGAGACGGAACCGGGCAGCGCCGGAGAGCGGCAGGGACACGGACGGCGGCGCCTATGTTTTTTATCTACACCCATATAGCTGAAAAAAGTTGACAAAAAAGCTATTATTGCATATTCTGTATACATAGACATCGATCGGATGATAGGAAAAAGGCGATGAACGGAAAGAGTAAGTATGTATTCTGCCGCAGAGAGGGAGTGTCACCGGCTGCAAGCATTCCCGGCAAGGACAGCTGAAAGTGCCTCCGGGAGCTGATCCGGTGAAAGGAAGAAATTCCCTTTAACCGGGTACGTTTACGCACGTTACGCGATATAAGTGCAGGCTGTTATTTTTTATATGGCCTGAAGCAGAGTGGAACCGCGGCTTTAACCGTCTCTTAGCAGAGGATGGAAGAAGGCGCGTTTTTTCTTTTTACGTAAGAAGCAAGAGAGAATATGTGAAAACAAGGAGGTTGGTGTCTTCTGTCAATCCTATAGGAAAGAAGGAAGCAAAATGGGCATAATCGGAAATATAAAAGAAGAAATCCGGATTATCCGGGAACGGGATCCGGCCATCCATACTTCCATGGAGGTATTTCTCTATCCCAGTTTTAAGGCGATGCTTCATTACCGCCTCGCGCACAGACTGTACAGATCCGGTCATTTTTTCCTGGCCAGGTGGATCTCCCAGCGGGGCGTGCGCAAAACGGGAATCGAAATACATCCGGGAGCACAGATCGGAAAAGGGTTTTTCATTGATCACGGGAATGGAGTTATCATAGGAGAAACAGCCATAATAGGGGATAACGTAACTCTTTACCAGGGCGTTACCCTGGGCGGAACGGGTAAGGAGCACGGAAAGCGCCATCCTACCGTGGGGGATAATGTAATGATAAGCGCGGGCGCGAAGGTGCTTGGTTCCTTTACCATAGGGGAAAATTCGAAAATCGGAGCGGGCAGTGTGGTCCTTGAAGAAGTCCCCCCCAATTCCACGGTGGTGGGTGTTCCCGGCCGGGTGGTGAAAAGGGGAAACCAGCCGATACCCCGTGATACCATGGATCAGGTGAATTTACCGGATCCGGTAAAAGAGGATATTTCCAATTTACAGCATGCAAACAGCGAATTAATCAACAGACTGCTTGACCTGGAAGCGGAAGTGCGTTACCTTAAAAGAACAGAAGAAAAAGAATGTGAAGACGGCGAATGCTGCTTCCGCCAGGAATGCAGGAAGAAGGAACGGTGTCATGAAACGCTGAAGTGCTGCAAAAAGGGCGCAGGAGACGTTTCCTGTCCTGCCCCGGAGCAGGCGGAAGAATAAAGACCCAAACTTCGCACACGCCCCTGTCCCTCCGGCCCTGTTTCCGTGGCGTCGGCCCGGTTTGGAACCCCTGCCCTCTGCGCCGGCTATGCAGGGATCCTTCCAGGGGACGCTCTCGCTCGGATAAACACGCAGCGGTGCTAAGGCCGCAAAAAACGCGGCCTAAGGCCCGGCGAGTTTATACGCCCCTTACAGGAAACCCTGCAAAACCGGCGCAGAGGGCAGGGGTTCCAAACCGGGCCGACGCCGCGGAAACAGGGCCGGAGGGGACAGGGGTGTGTGCGAAGTTTAAGATAATAATAGAAAGAATCAGAGTATCTTCACGAAAATAGAGAAAAAGGAGAATCATAAGAAGATGAAAATCTACAATACCCTGTCAAAGAAAAAGGAAGAATTTGTACCCATTACGCCTGGCGAGGTAAAGATGTATGTCTGCGGGCCTACTGTTTATAATTTAATCCATATAGGCAATGCCCGTCCCATGATTGTATTTGATACGGTACGCCGTTATTTTGAGCATAAAGGCTATAAAGTAAATTATGTGAGCAACTTTACCGATGTGGATGATAAAATTATTAAAAAGGCCATAGAGGAAGGCGTGGATTCCACAGTCATTTCCGAACGTTATATAGCGGAATGCAGGAAGGATATGGAATCCCTCAATGTGAAGCCTGCGACCACCCATCCCCAGGCTACCCAGGAAATCTGCGGAATGCTGGAAATGATAGAGAAGCTGATAGAAGACGGCCATGCCTATGCGGCCGCCGACGGAACCGTGTATTTCCGTGTGAGAAGCTTTAAGGAATACGGCAAGCTTTCCCATAAAAACCTGGACGATCTGGAAGGCGGCAAGCGCTCTCTGCTGGTTTCCGGTGAAGATCAGAAGGAAGATCCCCTGGATTTCGTCCTCTGGAAGCCTAAAAAAGACGGAGAGCCCTATTGGGAATCCCCCTGGTGCAACGGCCGTCCCGGCTGGCACATTGAATGCTCCGTCATGAGCAAAAAATATCTGGGTGATGAAATTGACATCCATGCGGGCGGAGAGGATCTGGTATTCCCTCATCATGAAAATGAGATTGCCCAGTCGGAGGCGGCTAACGGCAAGCCTTTCGCCAGATACTGGATGCATAATGCATTCCTGAATATTGATAATAAGAAAATGAGCAAGTCGGCCGGAAACTTTTTCACCGTGCGTGACATCGTGGCCAAATACGATCCTCAGGTAGTGCGTTTCTTCATGCTGTCCGCCCATTACAGAAGTCCCCTTAACTTCAGCGATGAGCTGATGGAAGCGGCAAAGAACGGCCTGGACAGAATCCGTACTGCGGTAACGAACCTGAATTTCCTTCTGGAAAAAGCGGAAGATAGGGAAAAATCCCAGGAAGAGATAAAGCTTCTGGAGGAAGCAACAGGCTTTGCCGCCAAATTCGACGAAGCCATGGATGATGATTTGAATACCGCGGATGCCATTGCCGCAATTTTTGAACTGGTAAAATTCATCAACACCAATACCTCTGCCGATAATTCCGCCGCCTATATCAGGGAGCTTCTGAATGAAATCAAGGAGCTTTCCGATGTCTGCGGCCTGATCGTGGAGAAAAAGGAAGAAATGCTGGACAGCTCGGTGGAAGCCTTAATCGAAGAACGCCAGGCTGCCAGAAAAGCAAAGAATTTTGCCAGGGCGGATGAAATCAGGGATGAGCTGCTTGCCAAAGGCATTATCCTGGAGGACACCCGTGAAGGAGTGAAATGGAAGAGAGCATAAGCCTGCTGGCACAGATAAAAAGAGAATTCGGGCTGGGGGAAGTGGATCTGCGGACCTACTCCCCCCTGACTCTTGCCTTTGTGGGAGACTGCATTTATGATCTGATTATAAGGACCGTGGTGGTGGAATGCCACAATGCTTCTCCAAACAGGCTTCATAAGGAAAAAAGCCGTCTGGTAAAGGCCCAGACACAGGCGCTTATTGGCGATGCTATCCAGAGTTTCCTCACCCCGGAAGAGCAGGCGGTTTTCCGAAGGGGAAGGAATGCCAAATCCTATACCACGGCCAAGAATGCCACGGTGGGGGATTACAGAAAAGCAACCGCACTGGAAGCCCTGTATGGTTATCTTTACCTGGATGACCGCATGGACAGGCTTATGGAGCTGATTAAGATATCCCTGAATGAACTGGATATTCATTTATAAGAAGGAGCTGTTATGAGATACGAAGAACTTACTATTGAAGGGCGTAATGCGGTAATCGAAGCATTCCGTTCCGGCAAGACCATCGACAGGGTTTTTATTCTGGATAACTGTCAGGACGGCCCGATTATGACCATTAAGAGGGAGGCCAAAAAGACGGACTGCCTCATAAAATATGTTTCCAGGGAACGCCTGGATCAGATGTCGGAAACCGGAAAGCATCAGGGAGTGATTGCCTATGCAGCCGCTTATGAGTATGCCCAGGTAGAGGATATACTGAAGCTGGCGGAGGAAAAACAGGAGCCTCCCTTTCTGATTTTGCTGGATAATATTGAAGATCCCCATAACCTGGGAGCCATTATCCGTACCGCCAACCTGGCAGGTGCCCATGGCGTGATCATTCCCAAAAACCGGGCGGTAGGGCTTACGGCTGCTGTGGCGCGTACATCTGCGGGGGCACTGAATTATACGCCTGTTGCCAAGATCACCAACCTGGTAAAAACCATGGAGGAACTGAAAAAGAAGGGGATGTGGTTTGTCTGTGCGGATATGGACGGGACGAGGATGTATGATTTGAATCTCACTGGCTCTATCGGACTGGTTATCGGAAATGAAGGGGAGGGCGTGGGCCGCCTGGTGAAGGAAAACTGCGATTTTATCGCTTCTATTCCTATGAAAGGAAATATCGATTCCCTGAACGCTTCTGTCGCAGCAGGCGTTCTGGCATATGAAATCGTAAGGCAGCGTCTGTTATAATGAAAAAGTTTGGGTTTCTTAAAATAACGGGGAGCAGTCTTCTGGCAGTATTCCTGTTATCATTTGCGGCAGCCTGTACACCGAAAGAAGAGCCTTCCGATGTCCCTGCGGTGCAGGCGGACAGCGTTCTTGTACAGAATGTGGAGACGCTTGCGCAGGACGGCACGGCGGAGAGCGGGGAGCAGGCGGCTGCAGCAGAGGAAAAGGGCGGACAAACTGGAGAAGATACGGGAGAAGAAGCAGGGGAAAAGGATTCCGGCGTATCTCAGAATTCCGCAGGGGAAAATGTGAGCGGCAATCAGGTATCCGGTGACGGGATCCCGGATGAAGACGGTTCCGGAGAGGAAACGGAAGGACAGGATGTGTCCGGCAACAAAATACCGGCAAGGGAGCTGCTGAGGCCCTGCGGGGATGATGTGTCCGGAAACAGCGTATCCGGAAATTCGGTTTCGGGGAATTCGGTATCCGGTAATTCGATATCCGGCAATTCCGTGTCGGATAATTCGGTGTCGGGAAACGATACGTCGGAAAAAGCTGAAGCCGAAAAGGATACTGCCGACGAAGAGGAAGAAGAAGGCGAAGTGTCCGGAAACAGTGTATCCGGGAATGACGTGTCCGGAAATGACGTATCCGGAAATAATGTGTCCGGCAACGATGTGTCCGGCAATGGTGTTTCGGATAATGATATTTCAGGCAATACGGTTTCCGGCAGCGATATCGTTTACCGGAGAGGGAAAAATGAATCCAGGCTGGAAAATCCTTTCGGAAAGAAGCGTTATACCCTGGCACAGCGCCAGGCCGTGCGAAGCTCCCATAAGGAAACCCTTCTGGTGAACGAACAGGATAAAAGGACCATCTCGGAAAATAACATTGATTTTACCGATATTAAAATAACCTGTCTGGGAGACAGCATCACCCAGGCGGTCAATCTGGACAGTATAGAAAATTATCAGGATCTTGCATATCCTCACGTGCTGGGGGAAGCTCTGGATGCCAGACAGGTATATAACCTGGGAATCGGCGGTTCTTCCATAGGCAGGTACTGGGCGGATGCCTTTGTGGATCGGTACGAAAATATTCCCAAAGACACCGATATTATCCTTGTGATGGGAGGAACGAATGACGAATTCTGTGCCAGCCTTGTGGAGTTCGGAAACTCCGCAGAGAGAAAGAAACGGACCTTCTGGGGAGATCTGGATGAACTGATGGACGGGCTTAAGGAAAATTATCCCCATGCGGAGGTGATTTTCATGACCCCTCTGCCCAACAGCCTTCAGGATTATCTGAAAACCCAGCATCCCTACCTGATTTCCCAGGATAAGTTTGCGGATGTGATCAGCCAGCTGGCGCAGGAACACGGAATGGAAGTAATTGATCTGTATAATTCCAACATCCTGGACGGACATGACAAGGATAATGTGCTTCATTTTATGCCGGACGGAGTCCATCCCAATGCGGATGGCTATCAGATCCTGGGAGAGCATGTGGCGGCGGATTTAATCCGTATTCTGCAGTCTAGGCAGCAAAAGACGGAACAGTAAGACTGCGGGCCGGAGACACGGGGCCTGATTGGACCGGAAATATCAGAAAGGAATGATTTCCCAATGAAAGATTCCTACGGGGAATATAGTGATGAAGAATTGATTGTGCTTCTTCGTGACGGCGAGAATGACATCACTGATTACATCATGGAAAAATATAAAGGGATGGTCAAGACAAAAGCCAAATCCATGTATCTTCTGGGCGGGGACAGCAACGATCTGATCCAGGAGGGGATGATAGGGCTGTTCAAGGCCATCCGGGATTATGACAGCGGCAGAGACGCCAGCTTCAGCACCTTTGCGGATCTGTGTGTATCCAGACAGATGTATACCGCGGTGCAGGCGTCTTCCCGGAAAAAGCACATGCCCCTGAATACCTATATCTCCCTTTACGGGGGAGACGGAAGCCAGGACGGGGACGGTAATGAAGAAAACAATCTCATGAATGCCATACCGGCCGCTTTGGAGATGAGCCCTGAGGAGCTTTTTATCGATCGGGAAAATGTGGAGGTGCTGGAGCAGGCGATTGATAAGGAATTGAGCACCTTTGAAAAGCAGGTGCTGGATCTTTATATTACCGGAATGAGCTATAATCAGATTGCAAGGGTTCTGGGCAAGGACGGCAAAAGTACGGATAATGCGCTGCAGAGGATTAAAAGCAAGATCCGCAGGGCAATATCAGGGGATTGAACGCAGTCCGCGAAGAAACGTCTGCCCGCACGGACAGTTGTCTCCTTTATGGAACCGGGATCGGCAGCTGTATACAGGAAGGAAGAAACAAAGGATGAAGGATAATGAGAAAGAAAAGGAGAAAGGTATGATTAAACTGAACTTTGCGGGAATACGGTCCAGGGAGGAAATGTACCGTTATCTGCAGGGAAAGCTGAATCTTCCGGAATCCAGAGGAGAAAATCTGGACAATATATACGCCATGCTGTCTGAGGCATCCGGCAGAATACATATCATAGTGGAAGGCCTGGATAAAAGCCGGAAACGTCTGGGCAGCAATCTGGACGGTGTGCTGAAGACGCTGCGGGATGCGGAGGCAGTGACGGAAAACCTTACGATAGAGGTAAGGGAACAGATCGATGCCGGAAAGGAATGGATGGACAACCCGGGCGTGGTGGAGCAGTCCTGTGCATACAGCAGGCCGGTGCTTGTGGAGACGAATGAAAAGCCGGTGCCCCACAATTCCCAGGAGGGACTGATGTACCGGGCGGAGGGAAGGCCCTATGTGCGTCTGCGTTATCCCAATGCCATGAATGTGCAGCTGCAGATTGGCGATATGATGTATCCTTTTCTTGAGACGGAAAAAGATGTGTGGACGGTTACGCTCCCGCTGGAACCCGGCTTCTATTATACGAATCTGTACGTGGATAACTGCCTGGTGCTCAATCCTTTTCTCCCTATCGGCTATGGGTTTTCCAGACCGGTTAACTATATTGAAATCGGGCCGGTGCCCGACTTTTTCCAGATGAAGGATGTACCCCACGGGGATATCCGTCATGAGTATTACAATTCTTCTGTGACAGGAAGGACGGAGACCTGTATCGTTTATGTGCCGCCGGGCTACGAGGAGAACCGCGGTTCCTATCCGGTCCTTTATCTTCAGCATGGGTTTGGAGAGAATGAACGGGGCTGGGTATGGCAGGGAAAGGTAAATCATATTATGGATAACCTGCTTGCCCGGGGAAAAGCTGTCCCTATGCTCATTGTCATGGCAAACGGCATGGTGATGGATGAAACGGCAGAGGGTGAGACTATTTTAAGGCATAATCTGTTCCCGGAGGAGCTGGTGGAGGATATTATTCCTTTTATCGAAAAAAAATACCGGGTAAAGGCGGACAGAGATTTCCGGGCTATGGCGGGGCTTTCCATGGGTTCCATGCAGACCAGCATGACGGTCTGCCGGTATGGGGAGCTGTTTGGCTGGGAAGGGCTTTTCAGCGGCTTCATGCACGACTGCATGGGGGAAAACCAGGATAACAGTTTCCTGGAAATCATGAAGGAAGAAAGCTTCCAAAAGGGGCTGCACCTGTTTTTCCGCGCCATGGGCAGGCAGGATGAATTTTGGGATCGCTTCGCTGAGGATGACGCATTCTGTGAAGAAAATAAAATCCCCTGTATCCGCAGAGAATATGAGGGAGGCCATGACTGGAATGTATGGCGTCAGTGTATCCGGGACTTTCTCCCCTTGCTTTTTCAGGATGAGGAACCGTTGGCATAGCAGGCAGCCTTTCTGAGGCGCACGCTGGAAAGAAGCAGGTTTATATATGGATGAGATGAACATAAAGGAATGTGAGGCGGCGGTGGAAGCGGTCAGGAAATGTGAATCGGAGGAAGAACTGGGAACGCTTCTGTGGAATGTGGTGGAGCTTAATGCGGGCAGTACGTTTTATACCAGCAAGAAGCTGCCTTTTACATACAGAGTGAAGGGGCGGGAGCTCTTTTGTGACAGGAAGGAAAAGTCCATTACCCAAGCTACGGTTCTCCGGGCATATAAGAAAATCCGGGAAGCCAGAGAGGCCGGAGAGCCTATCCGCGGCCCCAAAAAGCTGAGTATGTTCGGCGCCCCTTATATCTGGGGGATCCTGAAGGGAACCGGCCTTGCCGGGGAAGAGGCGGAAACGGAAAAAAAGGAAGAGTCAGAAGCGGCGGAAATGCCGGAGAAAAGCGGAGAGGAATCGTAAACGGATGTTATATATCAGCAGAGAATATGTTCAGGACAGTCTCGATAAGTCAGTCGCCCCCGCGGCTGTGTGTGATAGCGGGGAAACTGTGGTATTCCAGACCAGGGACTGCTACGATGACAGTGTGACCTGTGAGGAAAGGCCCCTGGGAGACCGCAGGGACGCGCTGGGAAATCCGGCCACAGGCCCTTTGTATATCCATGGCGCCCGGCCGGGGGATATCCTGAAGGTGGAAATCCTTAAAATAGAGCTTCGCAGCTGGGGAGTCATGTGCTCCTCTTTTTCTTATGGAGCTTTTGCAGGCAGGTTTCCGGATCCGAAGGCAGTGATCTTTGAAATCAGTGATAATAAAATCCGTTTTGACGAGAAACTGACGCTGGACTGCTGTCCCATGATCGGGGTTATAGGTACGGCTCCCGGAGGGGAGGGAATCGGCACGGAGACGCCTGGCGGTCATGGAGGAAACATGGATTGCCGTAAAATCGGTGAAGGCTCCGTCCTGTATCTGCCGGTCGCCGTGCCGGGTGCGCTGCTGTCCATGGGAGATCTTCATGCCCTGATGGGGGATGGCGAGGTGTTTATCTGCGGGTTGGAGACGGCGGGTGAAGTGACTGTGCGGGTGAGTGTGCTGAAGGACTGCCGTATGCCGACCCCGTTTCTTGTGACAGAGGATAAGGTGATGACAATCCAGTCGGCGGACACGACGGATGAGGCGGGAAAGAAAGCCGTATTGCTGATGGAAGAATATATCCGGGAAACCGCCGGAATAGACGAATTGAAAGCAGGAATGCTGATGTCCCTGGCAGCGGATATGTGTATATGTCAAATTGTAGATCCCCAGATGACAGTGCGCGTGGAATTTCCCAGGCAAATACTGGAGAGATACGGGTGGAAACCCATGTAAAATTGTTTTGGGAAAAGGCGCTAGACAGTGAACCTTCAGGTGATTCCTGTTAGGCCTGTTTGTTCCATGAATTCCCGGATGGTTTTGGCTTTGACTGCCTCTGAAAACCATTTTTTCAGAATCGTAAGATCGGTTTCCGAAAGGATTCTCTCCCGCAGCCCGTCTGGTATTTCTCCCAGATTCTCAAGCAGATCCAGTACAAACTCCGCTTTACCTTCTGCTTTGCCTTCCGCTTTCCCGGTTTCCCTGCCTACACTGAATTCATCGGCACGGATTTTTTTCATTTCTTCTTCTTCGTTGTATTCAAATATCGACATCGCTATAACCTCCGCTCTCT